>NZ_JAFICD010000002.1 GCF_017833525.1 Duganella sp. 1411 | reverse complement strand
CTTCCCATCCCGAACAGGACCGTGAAACAACTCTGCGCCGATGATAGTGCTGCAACCAGTGTGAAAGTAGGTTATCGTCAGGCTAGTTATATAAAAAAGCCCACCAGGTGATCCTGGTGGGCTTTTTTGCGTTTAGACCCGTACCGCCACCCGGGGTCGTACCCCTTTCGGGTACGACCCCATACCGCGGCGGCTTGCGGTGCGATGCCGGGTGTTCGGGTTTGGCGAATTGCGAGAACTGGTTGGACCAATCACACCGCCTCTATCCTGCTGACTACGTAATCAATATGCGACTGCATGGCGGTGCGTGCCGCTTCCGCCCGGCGCGCGCAAATCGCCTGGCAGATGGCGCGATGCTGCTGCAAGAGTTGGGCTGAAACGTCGGCGTCGAGCGCCCGCAAGCTGGAACCGTTCAACGTAATATGCTCGCGCAGAATGCCGAGCACGCTGGCGTGTAGATGCAAAAACATGCTGTTATGCGAAGCCAACGCGATCGCCTCATGCAGGCGGGCGTCGATCGACGCTTCGACCGCCTGGTTGTCGTCGATGCGAGCCTGCTCCAGGCTACCCAGCAAGCTGCGGATGTTCAAGTGTTCGGCCTCATTGCCGCGTAGCGCCGCATAGTAGGCCGTCGCGCCTTCCAACACACGCCGGAACTCCAGCACATCGGCCAGCACTGCCGGATGGTCCGTCACCAACTGCCCCCAGGGCGACGCCGTGCTGGTGCGCAGCTGGTCGCTGACGAATACGCCGGCTCCGCGCCGGCTGCGCAATAATCCCCGCGCCACCAGCCGCTGCAGCGCCTCCCGTATCGTATTGCGCGACACCGAATATTGCTCCGCCAACGCGCGCTCGGAAGGCAGGCGCGCGTTCGCTTGATAAGTGCCGTCCAGCAGCGCCGTCTCCAGCTTGCGCAACACTCCCTCGACCAGTCCGCTTGTTTTCATTTTGATGTGCTCCTGTTGTATCCGCTGGTCCAACCAATTTGCGACGGCTTCGATGCAAGGGAATTATGGTGCCTGTCCGACGAATAAGCAAAAACAGAGGAGACCTCATGCTAGCGAGACACTATCCGCCCGGCCCGGACAAGGCCAACCCACACGTTTACCTGTTCGGTACCTGCGTGATCGACTTGTTCATGCCGGAAGCCGGGCTCGATGCCGTGCGCCTGCTGGAGCGCGAAGGTCTGACGGTGCATTTCCCGCGTGGTCAGAGCTGCTGCGGCCAGCCCGCCTACAGCAGTGGCAATCCCGAGCAAGCCCGTGCCGTGGCGCGCGCGCAACTAGACCTGTTCACCGAGCCCTGGCCGGTCATCGTGCCTTCCGGTTCCTGCGCCGGCATGATGCGCCACCATTGGCCGACACTGTTCGACGGCGATCCGGGCGCCGCCGCCCAGGCGCGCGAGCTGGCGGAGCGCGTCTACGAGCTGAGCGAATTCCTGCTGCACGTACTGCACGTGAATTTTGACCAGACGTCGGCGCAACCGGACGAGCAGGTGGTGCTGCATACCTCCTGCGGCGCGCGCCGCGAGATGGGCACGCGGGCCCATGGCGTCGCCCTGCTCGACGCGCTGCCCGGCGTCACGCGCGTGGAACACGCCCGCGAGTCGGAGTGCTGCGGATTCGGCGGCACCTTCTGCCTCAAGCATGACGACATCTCCGGCGCCATGGTCAGCGACAAAATCGACGCCGCCTGCGCCACGGGGTGCGAGCGGCTGGTCTCCGCCGATTGCGGCTGCCTGCTCAACATCGGCCACGCCGCCAAGCGCCGGGGCGTGCCGCTGGAGGTGGAGCACATGGCCAGCTTCCTTTGGCGTCGCGTGGGAGCCGCGGCATGAACGCGCGCGAACTCATACTGGGCAAGCTGCGCGCCGCGGCGGCGGCCCCCGGCATGCCCCTGCGCGAGCTGGAAGAGCGCATCAACGCCCACCATGCACCCGGCCCGTTGCGCGAGGCCTCGAGCACCGAACTGGCCGACACGCTGCAACGTGTGATGACCTCCGTCCGCACGGACGTCTGGCGCGTCGATGCCCATAGCTGGCCGGCGCTGCTGGCGCAAAAGCTTGTCGCCGCCGGCGTCGGCAGCCTGCTGCTCGACACCGCCCGCGCCGAAGGTGCCGCGCTGGCCGCGGCCTTGCCGGCCGAAGTGCGAACCGTGGCTTTCGACCGTCCACTGGAAGAGTGGAAGAATCAGCTATTCGCCGACGTGGATGCCGGCTTCACCGTGGCCCGCTCGGGCATCGCCGCCACCGGCACGCTGGTGCTGGCGCCCGACGCGGGATCGCCGCGCACCGTGTCGCTGGTGCCGCCGCTGCACGTGGCGCTGGTCTATGCGAGCACGCTGCACGCGGACCTGCACGCGGCGATGCATGCCGAAGCCTGGAGCGCCGCCATGCCGACCAACCTGGTGCTGGTGTCCGGCCCGTCGAAGACTTCGGACATCCAGCAAACGCTGGCCTACGGCGCACATGGTCCGCGTGCGCTCTGGGTGTTCATCATCGACGACGCGGGAGCGACGGCATGAACGCGCCATTGCACTTCGTGCCGCCGGCCGATTTCCGCACCCGCGTTGGCGACGCGTTGCTAGACACCAAACTACGCGGCAGCATGCGTGGCGCGATGGACTTCCTGCAGGATAAACGCCGCGCGCAATTCCCCGACGGCGAGGAACTGGAACAACTGCGCGATCTGGGCGAAGCGGTACGCCAGCACGCGCTGGCCCATCTGCCGGAACTGCTGGTGAGCTTCGAAGCGAAGCTGCAGGCGGCCGGCGCCCACGTGCACTGGGCCGCGACCGCCGACGAAGCCAACGCCATCATCCTCGACATCGCCCAGCGGCGCGGCGCGCGCAGCGTCATCAAGGGCAAGTCGATGGCCAGCGAAGAGGTGGAACTGAACCACCACATGGCGCATCACGGCATCGACTGCATCGAATCCGACATGGGCGAATACATCGTGCAGCTGGCTGGTGAAAAGCCGTCGCACATCGTCATGCCGGCGGTGCACAAGACGCGCGCCGACATCGGCGCGCTGTTCGAACGCCACATCCCCGGCACGCCCTACAGCGAAGACGTCGACACGTTGATCCAGGTCGGCCGGCGCGCGCTGCGCCAGGCGTTTGCCGACGCCGACATCGGCCTGTCCGGCGTGAACTTCGCGGCGGCCGATACCGGCACCCTGTGGCTGGTCGAGAACGAGGGCAACGGTCGCCTGTCGACCAGCGTGCCGGACGTGCACATCGCGCTGATGGGCATCGAAAAGGTCGTGGCAAAGCTGGAGCACATCGTACCGCTGGCAAGCCTGCTGACACGCTCGGCGACCGGGCAGGCGATCACCACCTACTTCAACCTGATCACCGGTCCGCGCCGCGACGGCGAAATGGACGGGCCGCGCGAACTGCATGTGGTACTGCTCGATAACGGCCGCACCCAGGCCTACGCCGACGAGCAGTTGCGTGCCACGCTGCAGTGCATACGCTGCGGCGCGTGCATCAACCATTGCCCGGTCTATGCACGCGTGGGCGGCCACGCCTACGGCACCACTTATCCCGGCCCGATCGGCAAGATCATTTCGCCGCACCTGCTGGGGCTCGAGGCGACCGCCGACCTGGCGACCGCCTCCAGCCTGTGCGGCGCGTGCGGTGAGGTATGCCCGGTGCGCATACCGATACCGGCCCTGCTCGTGCGCCTGCGCACCGAGGCCAATCGCGATCCGGCCCAGAAAGTCGACAACGCGCTGCGCGGGCAGGGCGCCAAATTCAGTCGCAGCGAGCGGCTGGTGTGGCGATTCTGGAGCGGCGCGTTCGCGCGGCCCGGCGTGTATCGCTGGTTCCGCTGGGCCGCCACGCGGCTGCGCGCGTTCACGCCGCGCGGCCAGCTGGGATGGACCCGCCACCGCGAACCGCTCAAGCCGGCCGCGCGCAGCCTGGCCGACCTGCTGCGGGAACGGGGGCAGGCGGAATAGCGATGTTTAGGCGCCGCCGGATGGGGTGAATAATTTTCACGGCTGCGGCCAATTCATTTCATCTTTTGGTACCACCGAAACGCGCCGCAGCACCGATACACTCGTCGCATCTTGTAGCTTTGACCATGCCGGCTGGCGCCCGCCGCCGGCACAAAAAAATACTTGTACTCTTGGAGGAGACCACCATGCAAACCTGGAATCAGATATACGCGCCGCTAGGCGGTTTGGGCCTATCGGCCCTGGTTGCCGCAGTACCGATCATCTTCTTCTTTCTCGCGCTGGCCGTGCTGCGCATCAAAGGCCATGTCGCCGCCGCGGTGACGCTGGCGCTCGCGCTGATGGTCGCCATCTTCGCCTATGGCATGCCGGTGCCGCAGGCGCTGGCCGCCGCCGGCTACGGTTTCGCCTACGGCCTGTGGCCGATCGCCTGGATCATCGTCACCGCGGTGTTCCTGTACAAGGTCGTCGACCGCACCGGCCAGCTCGATATCATCCGCGCCTCGGTGCTGTCGATTACCGATGACCAGCGCCTGCAGATGCTGTTGATCGGCTTTTCGTTCGGCGCCTTCCTCGAAGGCGCGGCCGGCTTCGGCGCGCCGGTGGCGATCACCTCCGCGCTGCTGGTCGGCCTGGGTTTCAATCCGCTGTATGCGGCGGGCCTGTGCCTGATCGCCAATACGGCGCCGGTGGCGTTTGGCGCGATGGGCATCCCCATCATCGTCGCGGGGCAGGTCACCGGCATCGACGCCATGCAGATCGGCGCGATGGCCGGCCGCCAGTTGCCGCTGCTGTCGCTGGCGGTGCCATTCTGGCTGGTGTTCATGATGGACGGTAAGCGCGGCATCAAGGAAACCTGGCCGGCGGCGCTGGTGGCCGGCGGCAGCTTCGCCGTGACGCAGTACGTCACCTCCAACTTCATCGGCCCCGAGCTGCCGGATATTACGTCCGCCCTGGTCAGCCTTGGTTCGCTGACGGCGCTGCTGAAAGTATGGCAGCCCGCCAGCGCCAAGGCCGGCGCCCGCAGCGCCATTTCGATGGGTGGCGGCACGGCGGCCATGGCCACCTTCGGCGGCGGTTCGTCCACCGGCGCCGCGCCGCGTATCCGCAAGCAGTCGCCGTACAGCACCGTGCAGACGGTGCGGGCGTGGGCGCCGTTCGGCATCCTGACCGCCATCGTCACCGTCTGGAGCCTGCCGCAGTTCAAGGCGCTGTTCGCCGGCGGCGGCGCGCTGGCCGGCACCGTGATGAAATTCCACGTGCCGTACCTGGACCAGATGGTCATCAAGATGACGCCCATCGTGGCCGCGCCCAAAGCCTACGAGGCGGTCTTCAAGCTGGACCTGCTGTCGGCCGTCGGCACCGCGATCCTGCTGTCCACGTTGGTCTCGATGGCGCTGTTGCGCTTCAAACCGATGGCAGGCTTGCGCGCGCTGGCCGATACGGTGGTTGAACTGCGCCGTCCCATCCTGTCGATCGGCCTGGTGCTGGCGTTCGCGTTTGTCGCCAACTATTCCGGCATGTCGTCGACGCTGGCGCTGGTACTGGCCGGCACCGGCGCCGCCTTCCCGTTCTTCTCGCCGTTCCTCGGCTGGCTGGGCGTGTTCCTGACCGGATCGGACACGTCATCGAACGCGCTGTTCTGCTCCCTGCAAAACACCACGGCGCACCAGATTAATGTCTCCGACACCTTGCTGGTGGCGGCCAACACCACCGGCGGCGTGACCGGCAAGATGATTTCGCCGCAGTCGATCGCCGTCGCCTGCGCCGCCACGGGACTGGTGGGACGCGAGTCCGAGTTGTTCCGCTTTACCCTCAAACATAGCCTGCTGTTTGCCACCATCGTTGGTATCATGACGGTATTGCAGGCGTATGTATTCACGGGGATGGTGCCGCATTGACGCCTTCCCCCAGCCCTGCCAAGGGTTTGTGAGAGGCGCATAACCATGCCCAGACGTTTCCCCCCAGTGCACGCGTTGTCCGCTTTCGAAGCGGCGGCGCGTGCCGGTTCATTCGCGCTCGCCGCGCAGCAGCTGTGCATTACGCCGTCGGCGTTGTCGCATCGCATCCGCCTGCTGGAGGAGTTTGTCGGCGACCGTTTGTTCGTGCGCGAAGGCCGTTCGCTGACGCTGTCGCCGTTCGGCCGCAGCTACCTGGACGTGGTGTGCCAGGCGCTGCGCACGCTGACCGATTTCCCCCTTCCGCACCGCAGCGCGCCGGTTCAACCGCGCGTCAAAATCACGGTGCCGCCGACGTTCGCGCGCTACCTGCTGATGCCGCGCCTGGCCGAGTTCACGCAGGCCCATCCCGAGATCGTCGTCGAAGTCTTCCTGTCGGTGCCACTGTACGACCTGTGCCTGAACGAGACGGATCTGGAGGTGCGCTTCGGCGCCGGCAAATATCCCGACATGGTGACCACGCGGCTGTTCGGGGAGCCGGCGTTCGCGGTCGCCAGTCCGGCCTATCTGGAGCGGATCGGCGGCATCGCCACGCCGGCCGATCTGAAGAAGGCCACCTTGCTGCGCTCCGCGCTGGAGCAGTGGAAGCCGTGGTTCGAGCAGGCCGGCCTGGATTGGCCGGAACCGGCCGACGCGTTGCGTGTCGACGACCTTGGCCTGCTGCTGGAGGCGGTGCGCCACGGCCACGGCGTGGGGTTGACGCGACAGCACTTCGCCCAGGACATGATCGCCAGCGGCGAAGTGGTGCGGCTGTTCGACGTGCGCCTGGCATCCCCGCCGCACGCCTATTACGTGGTGTACGAGCAGAGCGCCCATATCCGCCCGGAGGTGACGCTGTTCATCGACTGGCTGATGGCCGCCTATCCCGATCACGAACGCGATTCATGAAAAATCTGCGCGCCAGCGGTTAATTCTTTTCACCGCAGGCGCGCGCCGCGGGCCGCTACACTGGACGCCATTTCCATCGCATCCAAGGCCACCCATGAACGCGCCGCTCGCCGCACCGCCGCTGCTGCAAGACCGCAAGCACGCCATCCTGGCGGCGCTGCGCGGCCTGCTTCCGCCGCATTGCCTGCTGTCCGAGCAGGAAGACACCCGACCCTACGAATGTGACGGCCTGACCGCCTACAGGCAGCTGCCGCTGGCCGTGGCGCTGCCCGAGACGGAGGCGCAGCTGGTCGAACTGCTGAAGGCATGCGCCGCGCTGCGGGTGCCCATCGTGCCGCGCGGCGCCGGCACCGGATTGTCGGGCGGCGCGATGCCGATCGCCGACGGCATCGTCATCTCGACCGCCAAGATGAGCCGCATCCTGGCGCTCGATCCGCTGGCGCGCACCGCGCGTGTGCAGCCCGGCGTGCGCAACCTGGCCATCTCCGAGGCCGCCGCCGCGCACGCGTTGTACTACGCGCCGGACCCGTCGTCGCAGATCGCCTGCACCATCGCCGGCAACGTGGCCGAGAACTCGGGCGGCGTCCATTGCCTCAAGTATGGCCTGACCCTGCACAACGTGATGCGGGTGAGGATGGTGTCGATGGACGGGGAAATCATCGAACTGGGTGGCGCCGCGCTCGACGCGCCGGGTCTGGATCTGCTGGCGGTGTTCATCGGCTCCGAGGGCATGCTGGGCGTGGTCACCGAGGTCACGGTGCGTCTGATCCCCAAGCCGCCGCTGGCGCGCGTCATCATGGCCTCGTTCGACGACGTCGTCACCGGCGGCGACGCGGTGGCGCAGGTGATCGCCGCCGGCATCATCCCCGCCGGCCTGGAGATGATGGACCGCACCAGCGCGCGCATGGTCGAACCGTTCGTCAAGGCCGGCTACGACACCGACGCCGCCGCCATCCTGCTGTGCGAATCGGACGGCATGCCGGAAGAAGTGGAGGAGGAAATCGAACGTATGAGCGAGGTGCTGCGGCGCGCCGGCGCCAGCGCCATCGCGGTCTCGGGCAGCGAGGCGGAGCGCATGCGCTTCTGGTCCGGGCGCAAGAACGCGTTTCCGGCGGCGGGGCGCATTTCGCCCGACTACTATTGCATGGACGGCACCATTCCGCGCAAGCGCCTGGCCGAAGTCCTGCAGGGCATCGCCGCCATGGAGCAGACCTACGGCCTGCGTTGCGCTAACGTGTTCCACGCGGGCGACGGCAACCTGCATCCGCTGATCCTGTTCGATGCCAACCGGCCGGGCGAATTCGACCGCGCCGAACGCTTCGGCGAGGCGATCCTGGCGCTCTGCGTGGAAGTGGGCGGCACCATCACCGGCGAACATGGCGTCGGCATCGAGAAGATCGACGCCATGTGCGGACAGTTCACGGTGCACGAGGTGGCCGCCTTCATCGGCGTCAAGCGCGCCTTCGACGGCGCCTTCCTGCTCAATCCGAACAAAGCCATACCCACGCTGGACCGCTGCGCCGCCTACGGCAAGCGCCAGGCGCGCGGCGGCATCTTCAAGTTTGTCAAACAGGTGGCGGCATGACGAGGGAATCGATGGTGAACCGGTTCCGCGAGCGCATCCTGGCCGCCGGCGCGGCGCGCACGCCGCTGCGCCTGCGCGGGGGCGGCAGCAAGGACTGGTATGGACAAACCCCGCAAGGCGAAGTGCTGGAGACGTCCGCCTACCAGGGCATCGTCGCCTATGAACCGACGGAACTGGTGGTGACGGCGCGCTGCGGCACGCCGTTGCTCGAGCTGGAACGGGAACTGGCGTTGCGGGAGCAGATGCTGGCCTTCGAGCCGCCACATTTCGGCCCCGGCGCCACCGTGGGCGGCATGGTGGCCGCGGGGCTGTCCGGTCCGCGCCGCCAGAGCGCCGGCGCGGCGCGCGACTTTGTGCTCGGCGCGGTGCTGATGGACGGCCGCGGCGACCTGCTGCGCTTCGGCGGACAGGTGATGAAGAACGTCGCCGGCTACGACGTCTCGCGCCTGCTGGCCGGATCGCTGGGCATGCTGGGGCTGGTGCTGGAGGTGTCGCTGAAAGTGCTGCCACGGCCGACGGCGGAAACCACGCTGCGGCTGGAGCTGGAACAGGAAGAAGCCCTGCTGCGATTGAACCGCTGGGCCGGCCAGCCGCTGCCGCTGTCGGCGTCCGCGTGGCACGACGGCGCGCTGACGCTGCGGCTGTCCGGCGCGCGGGCGGCGGTGGCGGCGGCCGCGCGGCATATCGGCGGCGAGATGCTGGAGCCGGAAGCGGCGGCGCTGTGGTGGAGCGATTTGCGCGAACACCGGCATGCCTGGTTCGGGGATGCGGAGACGCCGCTGTGGCGCATATCGCTGCCTTCCACCACGCCGGCGCGGTCGCTGTCGGCGGTGGACGACGGCATGCAGCTGATCGAGTGGGGCGGCGCGCAACGCTGGCTGCGCGGCGCCGCCGATCCGCTTGCGCTGCGCGCGCTGGTCGCGCGGCTGGGCGGCCACGCCACCCTGTTCCGCGGCGGCGACAAGCGGCAAGGCGTGTTCCAGCCGCTGGCGCCGGCCGTGCACGCGATCCACCGCAACCTCAAACAGCACTTCGACCCGGCCGGCGTCTTCAATCCCGGCCGCATGTACCGGGACCTGTAACCATGCAAACCAATCTGGCAGAACAATTCAAGAACACCGCCGACGGCGACGAGGCCGAAGCGATCCTGCGCGCCTGCGTGCATTGCGGCTTTTGCACCGCGACCTGTCCCACCTACCAGTTGCTGGGCGACGAGCTGGATGGACCGCGCGGCCGCATCTACCTGATCAAGCAGGTGTTGGAGGGGCAGGCGGCCACGCAGCGCACGCAGTCGCACCTGGACCGCTGCCTGAGCTGCCGCAACTGCGAGAGCACCTGTCCGTCAGGGGTGCGATACGGCCGCTTGCTCGACATCGGCCGCAAGGTGGTGGAGCAGCAGGTGGGCCGGCCGGCGCGCCAGCGTTATCAGCGCCTGCTGCTGAAGGAGGGCTTGCCGCGCGCGTGGCTGTTTCGCTCCGCGATGACGATGGGGCGCATGGCGCGTCCGCTGCTGCCGTCGGCGTTGCGGGAAAAAGTGCTGCCCGTGCCGGCGTCCGGCGCCTGGCCGCGCGGCGGGCAGTCGCGCAAGATGCTGCTGCTGGATGGTTGCGTGCAGCCGGCGATGGCGCCGAATATCAACAGCGCCGCCGCGCGCATCCTGGCCGCGCTGGATGTGGAGCTGGTGGTGGCGCCGCGCGCCGGCTGCTGCGGCGCGATACGCTACCACCTGGCCGACCACGATGGCGGGCTGGATGACATGCGGCGCAATATCGATGCGTGGTGGCCGCTGCTGGAAGCCGGCGCGGAGGCGATCGTCATGACCGCTTCCGGCTGCGGCGCCACCGTCAAGGAATACGGCCATCTGCTGCGGGACGATCCGGCCTATGCCGGCAAGGCGCGGCGGGTCTCCGAACTGACGCGCGACATCAGCGAGATCCTGTGCGACGAGCGGCGGGGGCTGCAGGCGCTGCTGAAGCGGCGCCCGCCAGCGGAGCCGGTGGCTTTTCATCCGCCATGCACGCTGCAGCACGCGCAGGGCATACGCGGCAAGGTTGAAGAACTGCTGCGCGGTGTCGGTGTCGACGTGCGCCTGTGCGCCGACAGCCATTTGTGCTGCGGCTCGGCCGGCACGTATTCGCTGTTGCAGCCGGAGTTGTCGCACCAGCTGCGCGACCGCAAACTATCCAGTTTGCGGGCCACGGGCGCGTCGCGCATCGTGTCGGCGAATATCGGCTGTCAAAGCCATTTGCAATCGGGGACGCCGATGCCGGTCGGGCACTGGATCGAATTGATCGACCAGATGCTGGAACGGTGAGCGGCGTCCCCGTGGCCGCCCTCAGTTGTTCATGCGCTGGGTATGCGTCCACTTGTGGTCCGACGCCGCCACCGCCGAGCTGTAGGTGCGGTAGGTCTGGCCTTCGCCCGGCCACGGATTCATGATGTAGACGTAATTGATGCCGTTGGCGGTTTCATAGCCGCGCCCCACCATGATATGGCCGCCGCCGTTGGTCCAGCCATAGCGGATCACGAACGGACGATTGGCGTTGATATCGGCCACCACGCTGCTCCACGACGACGCCGTGTTGTACGCGGTATTGTTGACGCCCCAGTTCTTGAGGATGTTCTGCACGCTGCCATTGGTGCCGTACATGTAGTTGGGCTGGTTGGCGGGGCTGCTCCACTGGAAGACGCTGTTGCCGCAGGCGTAATTGAGGCCGTAGGCCCAATTGACGATCTGGCACTGGCTTGGCGTCTGGCCGTAGAAATTCAGCACCGCCTTGGTGGTACCGGCCCAGCACCATTCGCTGTGTTCCTGCGTGACCAGTGGTACGTCCAGGGTTTTCCACTGCGCGAACGCGGACGGCAGCACCGCCAGCAGGCCGGCGCTCAAGATCAGGCTATTCAATTTTTTCATTCGAGGCTCCAGGTCTTGGTCGCGCCGCT
This sequence comes from Duganella sp. 1411, assembly GCF_017833525.1. Taxonomy (GTDB): domain Bacteria; phylum Pseudomonadota; class Gammaproteobacteria; order Burkholderiales; family Burkholderiaceae_D; genus Rugamonas. The sequence goes on along the minus strand of NZ_JAFICD010000002.1, from coordinate 1,222,149 downwards.
CAGCGCATGCTGTTCATATTCTGTTTGATGGCCGCGCGCAGCGGCTCGAGCAGATCGCTCGCCTCCAGCAGCGCCTTGCCGCCGTCCGTGGCGCCGTCCCGGCGTTGCATCAGCAGCGATTGCCGGGCCGAATGCAAGGGCGCGTAACGCACCGCGCCGTCCTGGGCGGAACCCACCTCAAGGAAATCGGATTGCGCCTGGTAGATGCGCAGCACGCGGACATTCGAGCGGTCCTTGTTGGCATAGGCGGTCATGGACGCATCCAGATCCTTGGCCAGCACGGTGGCGCCGTAGGCCGCCGTCTCCCATTTGCCGTCGACTTGTTCCACCGTCGCCAGGCCGATCGGTTGCTGGTTGAGGGTGACGACGAAGCGCCAGATGCCGGTGGGCTTGGCCATGTTCTTCATTTCGCTGCGCCCGGAGATCAGATCGGCCGGATCGATGGTGTAGACCGGGAAGCCGTAGGCGATGCGGGCGTCCTTCAGGTCCTGCACGTCGGCCACCTCCAGCGGAAACCCCTGCGGCGCGCTGCCGGCATGGTTCTGCACCTGATATTGGACGAATTGGGCGAAGTCGCGCTTGGCGGCGGCGATGGCATCGAGCCGCGCCTGCGACGTTACCTTGGCTTGCGTGGTCTGGGCGAGGAGCAGGGGACTGGACAAGCTCAGGCAGCTTGCGAAAGCCGCCCCGAGCAATGTTGAAATACGCGGCATGGTTTTTCTCTCCTGGTTGAGGATGCAATGGCGAGGGCGCTGGGCTAAGCAGCCTCGACAATTGTAAATTACTCAACAGGAAAGTCACGTTCTTTGTGGCGGCGCGCTCGGCCAGTAGTGGCGGGCGCGACACAGGTGCGCCCGTCGTTCACGCGTGGCTCAGCGCGCCGTGCAGGCTGATTTTACCCAGCAAAAATTGCAGGCATTCCAGCACCTCGAACTGGTGATGCAAGAAGTAGCGCGCGGCACTGTCCTTGCTGCGGCCGATGCGCACCGTCAGCCAGGATTCCGGCGCATCCCGGAAGATCTGCTCGTCGGCCTCGTCCTCGCCGATATACAGCGCCGTTTGCCGCGACGCGTGCTCCAGCACGGTGCTCAGCGCCGTGCGTTTATTGGGCGCGTCCGGCGGCAGCAGATTGATGCCGCTGCGCGCCCCGACGACCACCGGCGCCGGCTGCAGCGCCCCCAGCACCCGCTCGATCGCGCCCATCGCGCGCGGACGGTCGCGCAGCAGCCGGTAATGCAGCCACAGCGAGCAACCATGGTCGGCGATCATCAGCCCCGGATCGACCTTGTGCAGGCCATGTTCGTCGACCATCTGCCGCAGCCACGTGGCGCAGATGGCGCGCGCGCGCGGGGCGTCGTCCTCCTGCCCCGGCAGACAACCCGAGCCATGATTGCCGACCAGATAGGCGGGACGCACGGGCAGGCGCGCCTCGACATCGTCCAGGCTGCGGCCGGTGATGACGGCGACCGGCAGCAACGCGCACAGGTCGCGGAAGCAGCGCTCCAGCGCCGGCTGCATGCGCGCCTGGCTGGGCAGCACGACGGGCGGCGCCAGCGTGCCATCGAAGGTGAAAGCCAGTACCGGCTCGGTCGCGACCAGCTCCGCGAGCGCGCGTTTGCCGGCGAGTGAAAGCAAATGAATCATGCCCCTCCTTGTTGCGCGGCGCCGGTCCCGTCAACATCGGGCGGCTGGCCGCTGGTCAGAGGGGTTCGAACTGAACCGTATCGCGGCGGGCGTGGAGCGCTCCACCACGGAGCTCGGGCCGCTATCGCCCGTTCAAACCCAGTTAAAGAAAATTATCCTACTGCCGGGAATGGGACGTGTCAAACGCGATTCTGTTGAACTCGTGACGCATAAATGACGCGACGCAACTATTAGCGTGGTCCGCCGCGCTTTTTGTGCCGTAGGGCATGTATGATGGATGATCGCTCTGTATAACTTTCGAGGTGTATTCATGTCAAATAAATACCGTCTGGTCACCCGCAGCGATTTCGACGGCCTGGTCTGCGCCGTGCTGCTGAAGCACCTGGACATGATCGATGAAATCCTGTTTGTTCATCCGAAGGACATGCAGGACGGTAAGATCGCCATCAGCGATAAAGATATCACCACCAATTTGCCGTATGTGCCGGGCGTGCATCTCGCCTTCGACCACCATTTGTCGGAAACCATCCGCAACACCGGCGAGCGCGCCAACCATGTGATCCACCCGGAGGCGCCGTCGGCCGCGCGCGTCGTCTACGATTACTATGGCGCCGAAAAGGCGTTTCCGGCGTCGTGGGGCGACATGATGGCGGCGGTCGACAAGGGCGACGCCGCGCGCTTCAACGAGCAGGAGGTGTTGAATCCGGAAGGCTGGGATTTGCTGAACTTCCTGATGGACGCGCGTACCGGCCTGGGCCGCTTCCGCGAGTTCCGCATCTCCAACTACAACTTGATGATGGATTTGATCGACGCCTGCAAGAACCACACGATCGAGCAGATCATGGCCTTGCCGGACGTGAAGGAACGCAAGGAGTTGTATTTCGAGCATGCGGAGAAGTGCAAGGACCAGATCCGCCGCTGCGCCAAGGTGCATAAGAACCTGGTGGTGCTGGATTTGCGCAACGAGGAGATCATCTTCGCCGGCAACCGCTTCATCATCTATGCGATGTTCCCGCAGACCAATATCTCGATCCACGTGCTGTGGGGGCTGAAGAACCAGAACACGGTGTTTGCCACCGGCAAATCGATCCTGAACCGCACGTCCAAGACCAACATCGGCGCGCTGATGCTGGAATACGGCGGCGGCGGGCATGAGAACGCCGGCACCTGCCAGGTCGACAACGAGCGCGCCGAGGAGGTGCTCGGGGCGCTGATCCACCGCATCAATTCCGAAGGCTGAACGACAAAAAACGGCGCACCAGGCGCCGTTTTTCATTTGCGGGGTAGCGTGCCGGTCAGAACTCTTTTTCCGGCAGCGCGATCTGGTTGTCGACGCTGAACTGGTAGTCCTTGAACACGTGCTCGGCCGACAACAGCTGGTAGTCGCCGTCCGGCTTGCGGTGCGTGGTGTCCTTCAGGCGGTAGGTGTAGTGCCCGCAGGTCCAGCAATTGAAGTTGCGCATGTGCGTGCACAGGCAGGTCTTGTCCATGACGACGATGTTTTTCTCGGTCGGATGGGCCGCCACCTCGCGGTTGTACGAGTTGATGTAGGCGCAGTTGCCGGTCGCGTCCAGCAGGTAGCCGTACGATTCGCAGCCCGGACGGATGCCGGCGCCGATCGCCGGCGTGCTCTTGAGCATGCGCATCGGATAGCCGGTCGGCGAGATGCCGTTGACGATGATGTCGTCCTCGGTGGCCTTGACGTATTCCTGCTTGACCTTGGCCGGCAGGCCGCATTCGTTGGTGATGGTGAAGCGGGTCGCCACCTGCACGCCCGCCGCGCCCGCTTCGAGGAAGCGCACGGCGTCGCTGCCGGTGAAGATGCCGCCTGCGGCGATCAGCGGGATGTCGAGGTTCTCGGCCTTCAGGTAGGCCAGCAATTCCAAGGTGATGGCCATCAGGTCGTATTCGGCCCAGTCCATGCCGAAGCCCAGGTGGCCGCCGGCCAGCGGACCCTCGACGATGATGTAGTCCGGCAGCCGGTCCAGCTTGGCGTTCTTGCGCAGGAAGATCTGCAGCGCGCGCACCGACGAGACGATGATGCCCAGCTTGGCTTCGCGGAAGCGCGGGTGGTCGGCCATCAGCGCGAACGAGCCGAAGTGCAGGCCGGCCGACAAGGTGATGCCGTCGATGCCGGCGTCCAGCGCCGCGTTCAGGCGCGTGCGCAAGGTCTCGCGCGGGCCGTTCATGGTCAGCTTTTCCATGCAGTTGACGAAGATCAGGCCGTCGCCTTGTTTGGCCGCCATGGTGGCGCCGATGTGGCGCCGCTGGGCGTCGGCCAGGCGCTCGAGGTCGAACTGCACCACCGACTTGTCCGAATTGTTGATGTTGAACTTGTAGAGCTTGGTTTTATCCTTGACGAAGCTGGTGTCGAACTTGCGGTCCGACACGTCCTCGACCATCGCGTCCGAGATGTGGCCGATGCCGCCCAGGCGGGCCGCCTCCAGCGCCAGTTCCGAGGTCGAAATGTCCACACCCATTCCGCCGACCATGATGGGCACGTACTCGTTTTTGCCAAATCGCAGGCGGAAATCATCAACACGTTTCATTGCTATCCTTAGACTACCGAGGTTGTTTGCCGGGCGTGGCGCCCGGCGCTATGCGGTGATATGCGGGTCGCGCGGTAGCACATTCGATGGAGCGCAAATCGTTCAAACCAATTTTACTCCAAGTGTGCTACCGCCTTGTGACGGCGCGGCAACGCCGCGCGGGCGGGATCAGTCGCGGAAGTTGTTGAACTCGAGCGGCATGTCGGGCACGTCCTTGCGCAGCATGGCCATGGCCGCCTGCAGGTCGTCGCGCTTGGCGCCGGTCACGCGCACCGCCTCGCCCTGGATGCTGGCCTGCACCTTCATCTTGCTGTCCTTGATCACGCGCACGATCTTCTTGGCGGCGTCGGCCTCGATGCCGTTCTTGATCTTGATGACCTGCTTGACCTTGTCGCCGCCGACCTTCTTGATGTCGCCGTCCTCGAGGAAGCGCACGTCGACCTTGCGCTTGGACAATTTATTGGTGAGCACGTCGCGCACCTGTTGCAGCTGGAACTCGGAATCGGCGACAACGGTCAGTTCGTTTTCCTTGTGCTCGACGGACGCGCCGGTCCCCTTGAAATCGAAACGGGTGGCGATTTCCTTTTGAGATTGCTCGACAGCATTCTTCACTTCGATCATATCGGCTTCGGACACTACATCAAACGACGGCATGGCTATTTCCTTTTCGTGTGGCATGGGGCGTACCGCTCCCCATCAAAGTCGACATTTTAACGGACAACGGCACGCCCACCCCCATATGGGCGCTGGTTTTTTGCTTGTTTCGCTCTATAATCGACTAAATTAATCGGTTTTTCCTCCATGCATCCACAGTCCTTGATCCAGCAACAGTTTCCCCTGCAGTCCCTCAACACCTTCGGCATCGCCGCCACCGCGCAAGCTTATCTGCGCGTGACGAAAACAGAGCAATTGCTCGGTGTGCTCGCCGATCCCGCGTGGGCCGGTTTGCCGCGGCTGGTGTTGGGCGGCGGCAGCAATCTGCTGCTGACCGGGGATTTTCCCGGACTGGTGCTGCACATCGCGCTTGAGGGCCGGCAGGTGGTCGGCGGCGACGAGCAGAGCCACTTCGTGCGCGCGGCGGCCGGCGAGAACTGGCACGGCTTCGTGCAGTGGACCTTGGAGCAGGGCATGGGCGGGCTGGAAAACCTGGCGCTGATACCGGGCACCGTCGGCGCGGCGCCGATCCAGAACATCGGCGCCTATGGCCTGGAGACCAAGGACGTGTTCCACAGCGTGACGGTGTTCGATCCGCGCAGCGCGACGGTGTACGCGATGGACGCCGGCGCCTGCCGCTTCGGCTATCGCGACAGCGTCTTCAAGCGCGAGGCCGGGCGCCATTTGATCATCCTCGACGTCACGTTCGCGCTGCCGAAGCAGTGGCGGCCGAATTTGCGCTACGCCGAACTGGCGCAGGCGGTGGCCGGGCAGGGCATCGCCTCGCCCAGCGCGCGGCAGGTGGCCGACACGGTGGTGGCGATCCGCCGCCGCAAACTGCCCGATCCGGCAGTGATCGGCAACGCCGGCAGCTTCTTTAAAAATCCGGTGGTGACGGGCGCGCAATGCGCCGCGCTGCTGGAGCGCTTTCCGGCGCTGGTGCACCACTTGCAGCCGGACGGCACGGAGAAGCTGGCGGCCGGCTGGCTGATCGACCAGTGCGGATGGAAGGGTAAAAGTCTGGGCGCGGCCGGGGTGTATCCGAAACAGGCGCTGGTGCTGGTCAACAACGGCGGCGCGACCGGCGCCGACGTGGTGGCGCTGGCGCGGGCGATCCAGGCCGATGTGCTGGCGCGCTACGGCGTGGAGCTGGAGCCGGAGCCGGTGTTCGTTTGAACCCGCAGGATAGAGGGGTCGTACCCCTGGGGGTACGACCCCGCGACGGGTCGCCGTGCGGGGTTAATTTTTAACCGAAATGGCAAACGTAATCGACCGTTTCCAGCGTCTCGATATCGAAGTGGCTATTGCCGCCGATTTTGAATTCCTGACCCGCGCCATACGTCTGCCATTCGCTGGCGCCGGCCAGGCGCACCTTGCACACGCCGCCGGTGATTTCCATCGTCTCCGGCGCGCCGGTGTTGAAGGTCAGGCTGGACGGGAAGATGACGCCGACGCTCTTCTTGCTGCCGTCGGCGAGGATGATGTTGTGCGAGACGCATTTGCCGTCGAAGTAGATGTTCGATTTCTTGACGACGCTGACTTGATCAAATTGAGCACTCATGCTGCTGTTTTTCCTTGTTGGGCTTAGGGTGTTGCGGGAGGCGGGCCGTCCGCGCACATGACGCGGTTGCGGCCTGCGTTTTTTGCGGCGTACAGCGCCTGGTCGGCCAGTTCGATCAGATCCTCGACGCGCGACAACGGCGAAGGGATCACGCTGGCCACGCCGATCGACATCGTCACGGAGGAGCGGTCGGTGGTGGCCTGGGGATTCTCGATGGCTAGCTGTTCCAGGTGTCGGCGGCATGACTCGGCCACGATCAGTGCCCCGGTCAGTGGTGTCTCCGGCAGGATAATGGCGAATTCCTCGCCGCCGTAACGCGCCGCCAGATCGGCGGGGCGCTTCAAATGTTCGGTCAATACGGCGGCCACCTTCTTCAGGCACAAATCGCCCGCCAGGTGGCCGAAGCTGTCGTTATACAGCTTGAAGAAATCGACGTCGCACAACAGCAGCGTCAGTGGCTTCTTGTCGCGCTGCGCGCGCTGCCATTCGGTCTGCATGGTCTGGTCGAAGCGGCGGCGGTTGGCGATGCCGGTCAGGCCGTCGATGGCCGCCAGTTTTTGCAGTTCGATGTTGGCTTCGGCCAGGTTCTTCTGGCTCTCGCGCAGGAAGCGGAACGCCTGGTCGCGCTGCAGGCGGCTGATATGGGCGCCGGAGTGATAGCGCACGCGGGCCAGCAGTTCGAGCTTGTCGGGCAGCTTGACCATGTAGTCGTTGGCGCCGGTGGCGAAGCTGTGCGCCTTCAGTTTCGGGTCTTCCTTGGCCGACAGCACGATCACCGGCACATGGCGCAGCGATTCCTCGTCGCGGTAGATCTTGATCAAGCCGAAGCCGTCGATGGCCGGCATCACCAGGTCCTGCAGGATCACCGTCGGCTGCAGCTGCAGCGCCGTTTGCAGCGCCTGCGCAGCGTCGGTCACGTAATGGAATTCGATATCGGCCTGGTCGCTGAGCATGCGGCGCACCGCCTCGACGATGATCAACTGGTCGTCCACCAGCAGCACGCGGACCTTGAAGGTGGTCAGCGCCGCTTCCTGATCTGCTGCGAATACGTGTGCTTCGGACATCGGTGTTCTCTTTAAATGGTGGCCGCGCGCCGCTCAGCGGCTGCCCAGGATACTGCGTAATACAGGGCCGATCTTGGTCAACGGCAGCACCATCTGCGCCGCGTCAAGTTCGGCGGCCGCGCGCGGCATGCCGTAGACGGCGCTGCTGGCCTGGTCCTGCGCGATCGTGGTGTGGCCCGCGCGGCGCATCGCCAGCAGGCCCTCGGCGCCGTCGCGGCCCATGCCGGTCAGCAGCACGCCGATCGCCTCGCCCTTCCAGTGCTGGGCGACGCAATGGAAAAACACGTCGACCGACGGCCGGTAGGCGTATTCCTTGGGATTGGCATCGTACCGCAAGCGATAATTTTGATCCAGCGTTAAGTGATCGTTGCTCTTGGCGACCAGCACGGTGCCGGCGGCCAGCTCGTCGCCTTCCTCGGCCGCGCGCACCGGCATGTCGAGCTGTTCGCCGAGCCAGCGCGCGAAGTTGTCGGCGAAGTGCTGGTCGATGTGCTGCACCACCACGATGGCGCAGCCGCGCGGCGGCGTCCAGCCGGCCAGCATCTTGGACACCGCCATCGGGCCGCCGGTGGAGGCGCCGATCGCCAGCAGCGACGTCACCGGCGCCGCCATGCCCGGCGCGTCGGCGCCGTGGCCGCTGGCGCTGGCAGGCGTGCGGGGCGCCATCGCCTGGTTGCCGCCGCTGTGGCGTATCAGCTTGTCCATGGTGCGGATCTTGGCCAGCAGCTCGGCGTCGCCGCCCGGCTGGCCCTGCAGCACGGGCGTGGCCGTGACGTCCAGCGCGCCGGCGCCCAGCGCCCGGAACACCTGGTTGACGTTGTCCTGCGGCCGGCCGGTGACCACCAGGATCGCGCACGGGCTGTGCTCCATGATCTGGCGGGTCGCCTCGACGCCATCCAGTTCGGGCATGTTCAAGTCCATCAGGATCAGGTCGGGACGGTTGTCGGCGCACATGCGCACCGCCTCGGCGCCGGTGCGGGCGATCCACAGCACCTGGTGTTCGGCGGTGCTGGCCACCACGCGCCGCAGCGCTTCGGCCGCCATGGCGACATCGTTGGCGATGGCGATCTTCATCTGCTGGCGTCTCCAATCAGGTCGCTGACCGCGTCCAGCAGCGTCTCGTCGTGGAAGCTGCCCTTGGTCAGGTAGTAGTCGGCGCCGGCCGAAAGCCCGCGCGCCCGGTCTTCGGGCCGGTCTTTGTAAGAGACTATCATGACTGGCAGCTTGTGGAGGTGAATATCCTTTTTAATCAGCGTGACAAGCTCGATACCGTCCATGCGCGGCATGTCGACGTCGGTGATCACCAGGTCGTAGTCGCCGCTGCGCACCACGTTCCAGCCGTCGATGCCGTCGATCGCGATATCGACCTGGAAGCCCCTGCCGAGCAGCAGCTTGCGCTCCATTTCGCGCACCGTCAGCGAGTCGTCGACCACCAGGATGCGCTTGGTCTTGCGCCGTTCCGCGTGGTCGGACTTGGTCAGCTGATGCAGGCCGCCCTCGTGCAGCAGTTTGTCGATCGACAGCAGCAGGTCCGGCACGTCCAGGATCAGCACCGGCTCGCCGTCGTCGAGCAGGGCGGCGGCCGAGATGTCGCGCATCTTGCCGAAGATCGGATCGATGCTTTGCACCGCCAGGCTTTGTTCGCCGCGGATGGCGTCGACCACCAGCGCGTAGCGGCGCGCGCCGGTGCCGATCACCACCACCGCCAGCTCGCCGCCGGCGGCGTTGGTGTCGCCCAGTTCGAGCACCTGCGAGGCCGACACCAGGCCCAGATGCTCGCCGCCGAAGTCGAAGAACTGCTTGTTTTCCAGCGTGTGGATGGCGCCGCGCGCGACCATGACGACCCGTTCGACCTGCGCGATCGGCATGGCGTAGGCCTCGCCCTTGACGTCGACCACCAGCGCGCGCACGATGGACTGGGTCAGCGGCAGCGTGATGCAGGTGCGGAAGCCGACGCCCAGCTCCGATTCGATGCGCACCGTGCCGTTTTGCGAGCGTATGGTCTCGTGCACGATGTCCAGTCCCACGCCGCGTCCGGAAATCTCGGTGGTGCTTTCCTTCAGGCTGAAGGCCGGCAGGAACAGGAATTCGAGCAGCTCCGCCGGCGACAGCGAGGCGGCCATCTGGGCGCTGGCCATTTTCCGTTCGATCACCTGGCGGCGGATTTTTTCCAGGTCGACGCCGCGGCCGTCGTCGTTGATTTCGATACTGAGCATGCCGGCGCGGTGCTTGGCCTCCAGTACGATGGTGCCGGTGCCCGGCTTGCCGGCGGCGATGCGCGCCGCCGCCGTGTCCATGCCGTGGTCGATGGCGTTGCGCAGCATGTGGTTAAGCGGACTTTCGATCCTGGCCAGGATGTCGCGGTCGACCAGCGTGTCCTCGCCGACGATCTGCAGCCGCACGTCCTTGCCCATGCTGCGCGCCAGGTCGCGCACCATGCGCGGGAACGATTGCACGCCGTCGCGGAAGGGCCGCATGCGCATGGCCAGCACCTCGTCGACCATGCCTTGCGAGACGGCCAGCAGGCGGCGCTCGTAGGCTTCGATGTCGGCGATGTGCTCCAGCACGAACTGCTTGAGCGGATGGGTCTTTTGCAGCGCCAGCAGCGATTGTTCCTTCAGCTTGGCGTCGCTGCTGTTGGCGATCGCCTCGTGCAGCTGCTCGATCACGGAAAACAGGCTGCTCTGGTTGCGCTTGAAGCGCTGCATGTTCTGGATGAACGGGTGCATCTGGTGCGCGCTGATGCGCGACTCGCTGGCCAGCGACAGCAGCCGGTCGAAGTTTTGCGCGGCCTTGGGCGCCGCGTGCGCGCGCGCCGGCGGCACCGGCGTCTCGTCCCGCGCGGGCGCCGGCGGCGCGGAGATGGCGGGCGAGGGCGCCGCCACCGGCAACCCGGCCGGCGGGAACGACGCCGACACCGGCGGCGGCAGGCCGGCCTCGGCCCGCAGGTCGACGGGTTCCGGCAGGAAGGCGATGGTGGTGATGGCGTCGAGCGTACGCTGGACATGGGCGGCGTTGGCGCCCAGCCAGGCGTCAAGGTCGCTGTCCTGCAGGCGCGACAGCTGCAGTATCAGGTCCACGCCCGCCAGCAGCACGTCCACCCGGTTGGGCGTGAGCGCCAGTTTGCCATGCTGGGCGGCGACGAAGGCGTCTTCCATGCGGTGCGCCAGCTGCACCACCACCTCCAGGCCGACGATGGCCGCCGCGCCCTTGATCGAGTGGGCCGCGCGCATCATCGATTCGACCGCGCCGGCGTCGTCCTTCAGGCGCTCCATGGCCAGCAAGCCGTCGGTCAGGATCTGGGTCTGGCTGTCCGCCTCCATGCGGAACAGGTCCATCATGGAGAACTGGCTCAGGTCTTCGTTGTTATCCTGGCTCATCGCAGCGTCCTCGCGAGTTGGTAGCCGATCAAGGTCGCGTCGAGCATCCCGATATGCATGTCCTGATGCGATATCACGCCCGACAGGAAGCGGCTCAAGCCCTTGTTGATGGTGGCGGCCGGCGCCTGCACCGTGGCCGAGGCGTAGCGCATGATGCCGTGCAGGTCGGCCACCGGCAGCGCGTAGGACTGGCCCTCCCACTGGATCAGCAACAGGCGCGCGAAGGTGTGGCGGTGGGTGGCCGCCTCGCCCTCGCTGTCGTCGACGCCCAGCAGCGCCGCCAGCGACATGCACGGGTACAGCGTGCCGCCGACGTTGACGATGCCGATCAGTCCCGCCGTGGCGCGGTGCGGCAGCCGGTGCGGCCTGGCCTGCGGCGCCACCGCGACGAACAATCTGGTCGGCAGCGACAGCCATTCGCGGCCGATGCGGAACACCAGGCACGAGGCGTCCAGCGTTTGTGTGTCGGTCGCGGCCTGGCGGAAGTGTTCGGCCCAGTCCTTTTTGTAGTCGTCGCCGACCAGGCGCTGCAGGTTGCGCTGCGCGGCGCCGGCGTAGACGTCGCAATTGCGGCAGTGGACGTGGCGCTCCAGCTTTTCGCAACTCTGGTCGCCGACCACGCCGATGCGGTTCCAGCAGTCTTCGACGCCGGCGATGGGAACGGGTTGAATGGAGATCGTCATGTGGGGGCGCCCTTATGATGCCTGCTGGCGTTTGTAGATGCGCGCGGCGCGTGCCTTGAGCGCCGTGGCGGTGGCCACGTCGCTGTTGGTCTCGGCCAGCAGGGCCAGATGGCATAACGCTTCGTAGTGGTCCGGCTGCAGATAGATGCAGCGCTTCCAGTAATCCTCGGCCAGCTGCAGCTTTTTGGTCAGCTCGTTGAGCAGCCCGAGGATGAAATAGGCGTCGGCCGAATCGGGCACCAGCGCCAGATAGTCGCGGCACTTGCCCTCGGCTTCCCTGAGCTGACCCAGGTCGGCCAGGCGGCGCGCCTCGGCCAGCAGGTCGGTGGCGGGCGCCCAGGGCGACGTCCGCGCGGGCGGGGGCGGCGCCGGCGGCGTGGCGCGCCGTGGCGGCGCGGCCGGCGCCGGCGCGATGGGCGGCGCGAACGGCGGCGCCGGCGGCCTGGCCGGCGCCGCCGGGCGGGCTTGCTGGCGGCGTTCCGGCACCGATTCCCTGGTCACGCCGAACGCCAGCGGGTAGGGCAGCGGCGCGAAGCCGTTCTGGCATAGCGACGGCACTTCCGCGTAGCCGACGAACAGCAGGCCGTCGCGCCGCAGCAGCTGGTCCAGCTTGGCGATGGCGGCCGCCGTGGTGGGTTTGTCGAAGTAGATCAGCAGGTTGCGGCAGAAGATCACGTCGTAGGAGCCGGAGCGCGCGTCCAGCTCCGACTCCAGCAGGTTGGCTTGTTTGAAGCGCACCCGCGTGCGCAGCTCGTCGTTGATGCGGAACTCGTCGTCGCCGCTGGTGGTGAAATGGCGCTCGCGGAACCCCAGGTCCTGGTTGCGGAAGGCGTTGCGGCCGTAGACGCCTATTTTGGCGCGCTCGATGCACGCCTGGCTGATGTCGACGGCGTCGATGACAAAACGGTCGAGCGGTATGCCGGCCTCTGTCAGGACCATCGCCATCGTGTACGGCTCCTCGCCGCCGGCGCACGGCACCGACAGGATGCGCGCGACGCGCTCCGGGGCGGCGGCCAGGCGCGCGACGATATACTCGGCGGCCGCCTGGAAGGCTTGCGGATCGCGGTAAAACCACGACTCGGGCACCACCACCAGTTCCACCAGCGCTTCCAGTTCCTCCGGCGTGATGCGCGCGAGGTAGGCGTCCGGATCGCGGCTCGCGGTGCGCGCCATGCGGTGCCGGATGGCGCGCTCGACCACCGTCCGGGACAGGCTCAAGCCCGTCGCGGCGCGCAGCATGGCCTGGGCCGGCGTCACGGCGCGCGCTCCCCGCCCTGGTCGGCCGTCTGGAACAGCGTGGCGCGCAGCGCCGCCGGCAGCAGCCGCTCCAGTTCGACCAGTTGCAGCATGCCGTCGGCGTCGCCGGCGACCTGGCCGAGGAAGGGCGCGGCCCGCACGCCGCTGTCGGCCAGCTGCGCCGCGTCCACCTCCAGCACTCCCAGCACGCGCTCGGCGCGCAGGCCGAGCGCGTGGCTGGCGCCCTCCGGCGTGCGGTAGTCGACCACGATGATGCGCGTGTCGAAAAAATCCTCGCCGCTGGGCAGGCCGCTGGCGCGGCACAAATCGATCACCGGCACCGCGCGGCCGTGGTAGTCCATCAGGCCGGCCACGGCTTCTGGCGCCAGCGGCAGGTGCTTGAGCTCGAGCAGCGGCACCACGCGCACCACGTCGCGCAGGCGCAGGCCGTAGCGGTCGGCGCCGATGTGGAAGACCAGTAGTTTCATCGCGCCGCCTAGACCGCGACGGCGAAGTTGGCCACGCTCGTTTGCAGGTCGCCGGCCGCGTACTGCAGCTGGTGCACCGCCTCGCTGGTGGCCTTGAGCGACTCGACCGTCTGCTGGGTGGCGTCGTTCAGCTGCATCATCGTCTCCGAGATCTGCTGCGCGCCGACCGCCTGCGACTGCATCCCCTGCAGCACGGCGTCGAACTGCGGCGCCAGCTTCTGCACCTGGTCCATCACGCCGGAGAGCTGGTTGGTCACCTGGCGCACCTCGCCGACGCTGCGCCGGATCTCCTCGGAGAATTTGTCCATGCCCATCACGCTGGCCGAGACGGCCGACTGCATCTCCTTGAGCATCTGCTCGATGTCCCAAGTCGACACCGACGTCTGGTCGGCCAGGCGGCGGATCTCGGTGGCCACCACCGAGAAGCCGCGGCCGGCGTCGCCGGCCTTCTCGGCCTCGATGGCGGCGTTGAGCGAGAGGATGTTGGTCTGGTCGGCCACCTTGGTGATGGTGATCAGGACGCTGTTGATGTTGGACGCCTTCTCCGACAGCGCGGCCAGCTTGGCGTTGATCGAATCGGTGGCCGCCACCATGTGCTGCATGGTGCCGTCCATGCGCTGCAGGTTGTTCTGGGCCTCGGCGGTGGCGCTGGTGGTGTAGTCGGCGACGGCGGTGGCGTCCTCCATCGTCTTGAGCAGCTCGATGGTGTTGGCCGAGATCTCCTTAGTGGTGCTGAGGATCTCGACGCTGGTCTGGGCCTGCTCGATGCCGGTGGCCTCCTGCTGCTTGGCCGAGGCGGCGATCTCGGTGGCCGAGGTGGTGACCTGGATGCCGGCCTTCTGCACGTTGTTGAGCAGCGCGCGCAGGTTCTCGAACATGCGGTCGAGCCCATGACCGAGCTGGCCGATGGCGTCGGCGCCGGTGATCTCGATGCGGCCGGTCAGGTCGCCCGAGGCGGCCTTCGACACCACGCCGAGCAGCGAGTCGACCTTGGCCTTGAGCAGGTTGGTGGCGGCCAGCTCGTTGGCCTGGCTGTCCTGGATCGCCTGCGCCATGCGGTTGAATTCGACGCTGACCTTGCCCAGTTCATCGGCCGACAGCACCTGCGCGCGGGCCGACTGGTCGCCGGCGGCGATGCGGCCGACGGCGGCGGTCAGGTGGTTGAGCGGCGCCGTCAGCGCGCCCACCAGCAGCCACGCCACCAGCCCCGCCAGCGCCACGCAGGCCAGGCCGCCGGCCGACAGCACCAGCCGCATGCTCTGCTGCAGGCGCTCGGAGGCGGCGGTACGCTCGGCCAGCAGGCGGGTTTCGTCGGCGGTGGCGGCCGTCATGAATTTGTAGATCTCGCCGATGGCCGACACCGCGCCGCCCGACAACTGCGGCGTGCGGCCCATGGCGTCGGCCGCGCCGGGCTTGTCGCCCATTTGCTCGCGCAGCGCCAGTTGCGAGGAGATCACGTCCTTGGCCCAGGCCTCGGTCATCGATTCGAGCTTCTTGAAGCGTTCCATCTGGACCGGATTGTCGCGCACCAGCGCCTGCAGCCGGTGCACCGAGGCCGGGATGTCCTGCAGTTCCTTGCGCGCCCGCTCGAGGCGCGCCGGCGCGCCGGTCAGGTAGTAGCCGCGCGCCTCCACCTGCACCTGCAGCAGGTCGTTGCGCAGGTCGTCGATGGACTGCACCACGTCCATCGAATGGCGGTCCCACGCGTTGGCCTCCGACAGGCTGTTGAAGCGGTTGTAGGCGATCGTCAGCAGCACCAGGATGATGGCCAGGATGGCGCCGAAGCCCAGGTACAGTTTGGTCTTGATGCTCATGTGCTTTAACATTGTTCCTCCGGTCGCCGCGCTGGCGGCGGCATGGTTGGGATGGTCGCGCCCTCAGGCCGCGACGGCGAAGTTGGCCACGCTCGATTGCAGGTCGCCGGCCGCGTACTGCAGCTGGTGCACCGCCTCGCTGGTGGCCTTGAGCGAATCGACCGTCTGCTGGGTGGCGTCGCTCAGTAGCGTCATCGTCTCCGAGATCTGCTGCGCGCCGACCGCCTGCGACTGCATGCCCTGCAGCACGGCGTCGAAGCGCGGCGCGAGCTTCTGCACCTGGTCCATCACGCCGGACAGCTGGTCGGTCACCTGGCGCACCTCGCCGACGCTGCGCCGGATCTCCTCGGAGAATTTGTCCATGCCCATCACGCTGGCCGAGACGGCCGACTGCATCTCCTTGAGCATTTGCTCGATGTCCCAGGTCGACACCGACGTCTGGTCGGCCAGGCGGCGGATCTCGGTGGCCACCACCGAGAAGCCGCGGCCGGCGTCGCCGGCCTTCTCGGCCTCGATGGCGGCGTTGAGCGAGAGGATGTTGGTCTGGTCGGCCACCTTGGTGATGGTGATCAGGACGCTGTTGATGTTGGACGCCTTCTCCGACAGCGCGGCCAGCTTGGCGTTGATCGAATCGGTGGCCGCCACCATGTGCTGCATGGTGCCGTCCATGCGCTGCAGGTTGTTCTGGGCCTCGGCGGTGGCGCTGGTGGTGTAGTCGGCGACGGCGGTGGCGTCCTCCATGGTCCGCAGCAGTTCGGCCGTATTGGCGGAGATCTCCCTGGTGGTGCTGAGGACCTCGACGCTGGTCTGGGCCTGCTCGATGCCGGTGGCCTCCTGCTGCTTGGCCGAGGCGGCGATCTGGGTGGCGGCGGTGGTGACCTGGATGCCGGCCTTTTGCACGTCGTTGAGCAGCGCGCGCAGGTTGTCGAACATGCGCGCCAGTCCGTGCGCCAGCTGGCCGATGGCGTCGGCGCCGCCGACCTCGATGCGGCCGGTCAGGTCGCCCGAGGCGGCCTTCGACACCACGCCGAGCAGCGCGTCGACCTTGGACCGGAGCAGGTTGGTGGCGGCCAGCTCGTTGGCCTGGCTGTCCTGGATGGTCTGCGCCATGTGGTTGAAGGCGGTGCCGACCCGGCCCAGCTCATCGCCCGACAGCACCTGCGCGCGCGCCGACTGGTCGCCGCCGGTGATGCGGCCGACGGCGGCGGTGAGGTGGTTCAGGGGGCCGAGCAGCGCCTGCGACAGCAGGTAGCCGATGACGGCGGCCAGCACCACGCAGGCGCTGCCGCCGAGGATCAGCAGCAGCGACATGCTGTGCTGCAGCTCGGCCGACGCCGCCGCGCGCTGCTCGAGCAGGCGGTTTTCCTCGGCGCTGATCTCGCCCAGCAGCGCGCGCGCGTCGGCGATGGTCTTGGCGCCGTTGAGCACATCGGCCGGCGTGGCCACCTGCTGCGACACGCCGACCTGTTTGTTGAGCGCGCGGCGCTTGTCGAGCAGCGGATGGATCACGCGCTCGATCCAGGCGTCGATCATCGGCGCCAGCCGCGTCAGGCGCTGCTGCTGCGCCGGATTGTCGGCGGTGAGGGCGGCGAGGGTGGCCTGGTGGCGCCGCGCCAGCGCCTCCTCGGCGGCGATCGGCGCGGTCAGGCTCTCCTCGCCGGTGAGCATGAAGCCGCGGGTGGAGGTCTGGATCTGCACCAGCGCCGTCTCGATGCGGTTGGCCTCGAGCAGCACCTGCAGCGTGTGGCGGTCCCACGCGTTGGCGGCCGACAGCTTGCTGAAGTTGGTGTAGGCCAGCGCCAGCAGGACCAGGATGATGGCGACGATGGCGCCGAATCCGGCGCCGAGTTTCGTCTTGATACTGAGGTCTTTCAACATGGAGGCTCCGCACGATCAGTCTGGATGCAATGTATCATCTTGCCGCCCATCGTGGAGGACAAAAAAAAAGGGGCGCGCCCGGCCGGCGGCCCCTGTGTGACTTCGGCGCGACGGCGGCGCCGAAGTCGCTGCCTTATTGACCGCGCTTGAGGCGGGCGTTGGCGGCGATGCGCATGCGCAGCGCGTTCAGTTTGATGAAGCCGCCGGCGTCGGCCTGGTTGTAGGCGCCGCCGTCCTCGTCGAAGGTGGCGATGTTCATATCAAACAGCGAGTCGGTCTTCGAATCGCGCGAGACGACGATGACGTTGCCCTTGTACAGCTTGACGCGCACCCAGCCGTTGACGGTGGCCTGGGTGTGGTCGATCAGGGTTTGCAGCGCGACGCGCTCGGGCGCCCACCAGTAGCCGTTGTAGATCATCGACGCGTAGCGCGGCATCAGGTCGTCCTTCAGGTGCGCCACTTCGCGGTCCAGCGTGATCGACTCGATCGCGCGGTGGCCCTTGAGCATGATGGTGCCGCCCGGGGTTTCGTAGCAGCCGCGCGACTTCATGCCGACGTAGCGGTTCTCGACCAGGTCGAGGCGGCCGATGCCGTGCTTGCCGCCCAGGCGGTTCAATTCCGTCAGCACGGTGGCCGGCGACATGCGCACGCCGTTGATGGCGACGATGTCGCCGCGCTCGTATTCGAGGTCCAGGTACTCGGCCTGGTCGGGCGCGGCCTCCGGGCTCACGCTCCAGCGCCACATGGTTTCCTCGGCCTCGGCGCTCGGGTTCTCCAGGTGGCGGCCCTCGAACGAGATGTGCAGCAGGTTGGCGTCCATCGAGTACGGCGCGCCGCCGTTCTTGTGCTTCATGTCGATCTCGATGCCGGCGTCCTCGGCGTACTTGAGCAGCTTTTCACGCGACAGCAGGTCCCATTCGCGCCACGGGGCGATGATCTTGACGCCCGGCTTGAGCGCGTAGGCGCCCAGCTCGAAGCGCACCTGGTCGTTGCCCTTGCCGGTGGCGCCGTGCGAGATGGCGTCGGCGCCGGTCTCGTTGGCGATCTCGATCAGGCGCTTGGCGATCAGCGGGCGGGCGATCGAGGTGCCCAGCAGGTATTCGCCCTCGTAGACGGTGTTGGCGCGGAACATCGGGAACACGAAGTCGCGCACGAACTCTTCGCGCACGTCGTCGATGTAGATGTTCTCCGGCTTGATGCCGAACTTGATCGCCTTGGCGCGCGCCGGCTCCAGCTCTTCGCCCTGGCCCAGGTCGGCCGTGAAGGTGACGATTTCGCACTGGTAGTTATCCTGCAGCCATTTGAGGATGACGGAGGTGTCGAGGCCGCCCGAGTAGGCGAGGACTACTTTTTTAATATCGCTCATGCTAGTTCCAATGGAGGTGAAGTGTATGGGGTGGTGGTCAGGCGCGCGCGCCGTCGAGGCGGCCGAGCAGCAGGTATTCGATCAGCGCCTTCTGCACGTGCAGGCGGTTCTCGGCCTCGTCCCAGACCACCGACTGCGGGCCGTCGATGACGTCGGCGGCGACTTCCTCGCCGCGGTGGGCGGGCAGGCAGTGCATGAACAGCGCGTCGGGCGCGGCGCGCGCCATCTTGGCGCTGTCGACGATCCAGCCGTCGAAGGCCTTGATGCGGGCCGCGTTCTCCTCCTCGTAGCCCATGCTGGTCCAGACGTCGGTGTTGACCAGGTGCGCGCCCTGGCAGGCGTCGGCCGGGTTGGCGAAGAAGGTGTAGCGGTCGGTCGACACCAGCGACATGTCCATGTCGTAGCCCTTGGGCGTGGAGACGTTGACGTGGAAGCCGAACACCTCGGCTGCCTGCAGCCACGAATACAGCATGTTGTTGGCGTCGCCGATCCAGGCCACCGTCTTGCCGGTGATCGGGCCGCGGTGCTCGTAGAAGGTGAAGATGTCGGCGAACACTTGGCACGGGTGGTGCTCGTTGGTCAGGCCGTTAATCACCGGCACCCGCGAATGGGCGGCGAAGCGCTCGATGATGTCCTGGCCGAAGGTGCGCACCATGATGATGTCGCACATGCGGCTCATCACCTGGCCGGCGTCCTCGACCGGCTCGCCGCGGCCCAGCTGGGAGTCGCGCGTGTTGAGGTAGATCGCCGCGCCGCCCAGCTGGTGCATGCCGGCCTCGAACGACAGGCGGGTGCGGGTCGAGTTCTTCTCGAACACCATCACCAGGGTGCGGTCGATCAGCGGGTGGTAGATCTCGTAGTTCTTGAACTTTTGCTTGATCAGGCGCGCGCGCTCGATGACGTACTCGTATTCGGCCAACGTGAAATCGGAAAACTGCAGGTAATGCTTGATCGGTTTTTGGATAGGCATAATGACAACTGACAGGTGAGCTGGCCCGGGACTGGGTGCGCGGCCGGCTGAGCCGGACAATTATAAAGGCAATTCGGCCAAACGGGCGAATTGCCGCAGATTGTGCTGTTTTGGCGGCGCCAAACCCGCACCGCCATGCCGGGGTCGGACCCGTCGGGTCCGACCCCATGTGGTGGCGCATGCGTATTGCCGAATGCTTGCCCGGGTTGGATCTTAATGGTAGATCCGCGCCGCCTCGGCCCCGGGCGCCGCCGCCGGCGCGCTCAGCGGCAGGTCCAGCGTGAACGTGGTGCCGCCCGGCGCGCTGTGGACGGCGATCTGGCCGCCCAGCACCGACGTGACAATATTATAACTGATCGACAGTCCGAGGCCGCTGCCGCCCTGGCCCAGCTTGGTGGTGAAGAAGGGGTCGAAGATGCGCGACATGTGTTCCGGCGCGATGCCGGCGCCGTCGTCGCCGAACACCAGGGTCACCCGGCCCTCGGCCGGCGTCGACGCCCGTAGCCACATGCGCCCGCCGCCGCCGCCGCCGTCCTGGCCGGGGGCGGCGGCGCCGCCGAACGCGTGCAGCAGCGCGTTGTTGATGAAATTGGCGATGACCTGGCCCAGCGGGCCGGGGTAGCTGTCCATGGCGACGCCCTCCGGCACCTCGGCCTCGAGCCGGTGGCCGCCGGCGCGCACCCGGTTCATCATCGTGGCGATCACCTCGGCGGCCACCTGGCGCAGGTCGAAGCGGCGGCGCTGTTCGCTGGTGCGGTCGACCGCCACCTGCTTGAAGCTGTTGACCAGGTCGGCCGCGCTGGTGAGCCCGCGCATCACCAGCGCGTGGGCGGCGACGGCGTCGCCAAGGTAGGCGTCGAGGTCGGAGCGGCGCAGGCCGGGGCCGGCCAGGCGCTCGGCCAGCTCGCCGGTCTTCTGGTGCAGGGTGCTGGCGATCAGCAGGCTGTTGCCGATCGGCGTGTTCAATTCGTGGGCGACGCCGGCCATCAGCGCGCCCAGCGCGGCCAGCTTTTGCTGTGACACCAGCTGTGCCTGCGCGTCCTGCAGCTGGCGGTAGGCCTGGGCGTTGTCGAGCGCGATGGCGCCGTACGCGCACAGGGTGCGGAAGATCAGCCGTTCGCGCTCGCCGTACGCGCGCGCGCGCGCCGCCTGCACCGTCATCACGCCCAAGGTGCGCTCGCCGACCAGCAGCGGCACGTACAGCGCGCACGACATCAGCTCGGTGCCGGGGGCGAGGAAGATGTCGTCCGGGCCGGCGTCGTCGACGTAGATCTCGGCGCGCTCGCGCAGGCAGCGCGCGGCGTTGGCGCGCGGGTTGTCGACGGCGATGGTGTTGCCCGACAGCGGCGCGCCGTTCTCGACGCCGAAGGCCCGGCTCAGGGTGTCGACGCCGGGATCGCACAGGTAGATGGCGAAGGTGTTGGCCGGCAGCAGCGCCTGCACGTGGCGGTTGAGCGCCTCGAACACGGCGGCGGCGTCGAGGTGGGTGGTGATCTCGCGCCCGATCACCGACAGGCGCTCGAGCGTGGCGGTGGTCTGCAGCAGCAGCTCGGCGCGGTGCGCCTCGGACGCGGCCAGCTGGCGGTGGTGGCGGCCCTCGGCGCGGGCGCGCTCGGTCTGGTGGTGCACCTGCATGGCGATGGCGCGGTTGGTGGCCTCGCGCCCGTGCGTGTGGGCGCGCGCGGCGGCCGCCGCCAGCGCCGACGCGTAGGCCTGGGCGTGGTCGCCGATGCGCGCGTACTGGCGCCCCAGCGCGTCGAGCAGGTCGCCCGGCAGCGTGTAGCCGTCGATGCGCGAGGCCACCGCCAGCGCCTGGTGCAGATAGTGCAGCGTGGCGTTGGGCTCGGTCATGCCGGGCGGCGCCGGCAGCGGGTGCCGGCTGTGGATCTCCGACAGCACGCGCAGCGCCGCGACGTGGTTGTCCAGGTGCTCCTGGGCGGTGGCCAGCTCGATCGCGTGGGCGGCGGCGGCCAGTGCCTCCCGCGGGCGCTCGAGGAAGCACAGCGCGTGGGCCTGGCCGCGGCGCGCGACGCTGTGCAGGTCGACCTGGCGCAGCGCGGCGGCGCGCTGTTCGAGCCGGGTGAAGGCGTCGAGGGCGGCGCCGTGCTCGCCCCGCTCGAGCGACAGGTCGCCCAGGAAGTGCAGCGCCGACGCGTAGCTGCGCCCGTCCGGCAGCGGCGCCAGCACCGCCAGCGCCTCGGACAGCAGTTCGGCGCTGGCGTCGAGCCGGCCGAGGCGGCGCATGGTGTCGGCCGTGTGCGACAGGCAGGCGCCGACGCTGCGCGGCCAGCCGGTGGGGCGCGCCAGGTCGAGCGCGCGCGTCAGCCAGTCGAGCGCCGCGTGGTGGTCGTGCAGGATGGCGAAATCGAGGCCGACGTTGACGGCGGCGGTGATGGCCGCGCGCAGCTGGCCGGTGGCGCGCGCGGCCTCGTAGGCGCGGATGAAATGGCCGGCGGCGGCGCCGTAGTGGCCGCCCTGGCTGGCGCGCGTGCCGAAGTAGTCGCCGATCCACGCGGCCAGGCCGGGCGCCATCGGCGCGGCCGGTTCGGCGCTGGCGCCGGCGTCGGCCACCAGCTGGTGCTGATAGTGCTGGAAGTGGCTGCCCCAGCGGCGCTCGGCGGCGCGCATGTCCTCGATGACGGCCCAGCGCGCGATGGTGGATTCGGCGATGGCCGCGCGGTCGGCGTCGCCGGCCTTCAGGGCGGCGGCGGTCATGCGTTCGAGGTGGTCGACGCCGCGCGGGTGGTCGCCGCCGTCGATGGCGATCCAGGCGCGCAGCCAGTGGGTGTCGGCGCGCGCGCGCGGATCGTCGGGGGTATCGGGGTTGTCGAGTTGCGCGGTGATGGCGGCGGCGGCGGCTTCGGCCGCGGGCAGGTGGCCTTTGAGCCAGTCGGCCTCGGCCTCGACCAGCCGCAGCCGGACCGACGCCAGTGCCACGGCGCCGGCCGCCGGCGCCGTGGCCGGCAGCAGCGCCAGGCCTTCGCGCGCCAGCGCCACGGCGCGCGCGCTGTCGCGCTGGCGCAGATGCCAGGCCAGCGGCACCTGCACCGGCAGGCGCGCCGCCCCGCGCAGGGCCGGCAGCGCCGTCTCCCACTGCGATACTTCGTCGTCGAGCGCAAACATGTCCATCGATGTCCTCGAATCGCGCGTCAGAACAGCATTATCGGAAACACACGCATAGTTTCCATGTGGAATTATAAACGCCAACCGTGCATCGTGGGCGCTTTCCGCAAACTAATGGATCTCGCAGCGCGGATCAGGCGGCACGGCCATGCGCCGCCCATGGCTACAATATTAATACAGCGTCTGGGACGATTCGTGCAGCAACTGGCCGTACAGCGTGTGCCGCATCTTGGCGATCTTGCCCTCGGCCACCGCCGTCAGGATCGCGCACTGCGGCTCGATCAGATGGCGGCAATTATAAAACTTGCAATGCCCGAGGTAGGGCGCGAAATCGACGAACGCGCGCTCGAGCATGCCTTCGCTCAGGTGGTACAGGCCGAACTCCTGGAAGCCGGGCGAATCGATGATCGACGATCCGGGGCCCAGCTCCGGCAGCTGGTACAGCCGGGTGAAGGTGGTGGTGTGCTTGCCGGTGTCGAGCGCGGCGGAGATTTCGCGCACGGCGATGTCGGCGTCCGGCACCAGCAGGTTGATCAGCGACGACTTGCCCATGCCGGACTGGCCGATCAGGATCGACGACTGGCCCGCCAGCAGCGGCTTAAGCACGGCCAGCGCCTCGTCCGGCCTGGCCTTGGCCGACACCTCGTGCACCGGGTAGCCGAGCGAGGCGTACGGTTGCAGCCGCTCGCGGGTGCGCGCCAGCGAGGCGGTGACGTCGGTCTTGTTGAGGATCAGGCGCGCCTGGATGCCGGCCGCCTCGGCCGCCACCAGCGAGCGCGACACCAGGTCGTCGGCGAAGCCCGGCTCGGTGGCGACGACGATGAACAATTGCGTCAGGTTGGCCGCCAGCAGCTTCGATTTGTACTGGTCGGAGCGGTACAGCAAGGTCTTGCGCTCGTCGATCTTGTCGATCACGCCCTGGTCGGGCGAGGTCATGGTGACGTGCACGATGTCGCCGACGGCGACGTTGGTCTTCTTGCCGCGGGTGACGCATTGCAGCTTGACGCCGCCGGCCTCGGCCAGGTAGTGGCGGCCGTGGGCGGCGATGATGGTCGCCACCAGCTTGTCTTGTGCCGGCTGGCTCATGCGCCCGCCTTGTCGAGCTGGGCGAACAGCGCGCCGGCCTTGGCCGCGCAGATGAAGTCGTTGTCCGACAGGCCGCCGCGGCCGTCGTTGACCGAATGGGTATCGTAGCGCACGGTGCAGTTTTTATAAGTCACGGTCATTTCCGGGTGGTGGTCTTCGGCGTGGCTCAGGTAGGCCAGCGCGTTGACGAAGGCCATGGTGCGATAGTAATTCAGAAAGCCCAAGGTGCGGCATAGTTTGCCGTTTTCCAGCGACCAGCCCGGCACCAGCGGCAGCAGGCGCGCGGCCGCGTCGGGCGTCAGCGCGTCCCTGTCGGGGTGGCAGCGGGCGGCGAGCAGGTCGGCGCCGGTGGCGAATTTGACGAGGTCGGCGCTCATGCGGGGGCCGCGTTCAGGTGGCGGATGCGCACGCTCGCCGGCGGGTGGCTGTCGTAGAAGGCCGAGTGCAGCGGGTCCGGCGTCAAGGTCGAGGCGTTGTCCTCGTACATCTTGACCAGCGCCGACACCAGGTCGCGGGCGTCGGTGTGCTTGGCGGCGAAGGCGTCGGCCTCGAACTCGTGCTTGCGCGAGCCGATCGACGTCAATGGGCTGAACAGGAAGGTGAACACCGGCAGCGCCAGCATGAACAGCAGCAGCACCATGGCGTCGTTGCGCTGGCCCGGCGGCAGCAGCGGGTCGACGCCCAGGCCGGTGTAGAACCACAGCTGGGTCTTCAGATAGCCCAGCAGCGCCAGGAAGGCCAGCGAGATGGCGAACATCATGGCGATGCGCTTGATGATGTGCTTGAGCTTGAAGTGGCCCAGCTCGTGCGCCAGCACCGCCTCGATCTCCTGCGGCTGCAGGCGCGAGAGCAGGGTGTCGAAGAACACGATGCGCTTGTTGGCGCCGAAGCCGGAGAAATAGGCGTTGCCGTGGGCGCTGCGCTTGGAGCCGTCCATGACGAACAGGCCCTTGGAGGCGAAGCCGACGCGCTTCATCAGGCCCTCGATGCGCGACTTGAGCGACTGGTCCTCCAGCGGCGTGAACTTGTTGAACAGCGGCGCGATCACGGTCGGGAACAGCACCATCATCAACAGCTGGAAGCCGCTCCACACCAGCCACGCGTAGAACCACCACAGGTCGCCGGATTTCTCCATCAAGGTCAGCACCACCCACACCAGCGGCAGGCCGATGGCCGCGCCCAGCAGCACGCCCTTGACCATGTCGGCGAAGAACAGGCCGCGCGTCATCTTGTTGAAGCCGAAACGCTGTTCCAGGCCGAATTGCTTGTAATAGTCGAACGGCAGGTCGATGGCGCCCGAAATCAGCGCGAACGCGGCCAGCAGCGCCAGTTGATAGCCCATGCCGCCGCCGGTCAACTTGAACACCTCGATCGACAGCCACTGCAGGCCGCCGAGCAGGGTGAAGCCGACCAGCACCAGCGTGTTGACCAGCAGCGTCAAGAGGCCGAACTTGGTGCGCGCGACGGTATAGTCGGCCGCCTTCTGGTGGGCGGCCAGCGGGATTTTCTCGGCGAATTCGGCCGGCACGGCGCCGCGGTGGGTCAGCACATGACGAATGTGGCGCGAGGCCAGCCAGAAGCGCACGATCAAGGTCAAAATGATGAAAGATACGAACAAAATCGAAAACGCGAGTGAATACATTCTATGCCTGTGAGAAAATGGCGGATTCGGATTAACGTGGGCTCACGCGAGCCAAGAGAGAATTATGTCACAAGCTAACGATTTGCCAGAAGGTTCCGCTCCGGCGGCGATCACCCCGCGCCAGAATGAAATGAATCTGGTCTGGGTCGACATGGAAATGACCGGTCTGGAGCCGGACACCGACCGCATCATCGAGGTCGCCGTGGTCGTCACCGACATGCACCTGAACATCCTGGCCGAGGGCCCGGTGATGGTGGTGCACCAGAGCGACGCCGTGCTCGACGGCATGGACGCGTGGAACAAGGGCACGCACGGCCGCTCCGGCCTGATCGACCGCGTCAAGGCGTCGACCGTGACCGAGGCGCAGGCCGAGGAAGAATTGATCAAGTTCATGAAGCAGTGGGTGCCGAAGGGCAAAGCGCCGATGTGCGGCAACACCATCGGCCAGGACCGCCGCTTCATGGTGCGCTACATGCCGAAGCTGGAGGCGTATTTCCATTATCGCAATATCGACGTGTCGACGTTGAAGGAGCTGGGCAAGCGCTGGAAGCCCGAGATGGTGGCCGGCTTCAAGAAGCACCAGATGCACACGGCCATGGCCGACATCATCGAATCGATCGAAGAGCTCAAGTACTACCGCGAGCACTTCATCAAGCTGTAACGGGCGCGCGCGCGTCCACTGGAACAGGTTCGGTTGGACCTGTTTTTTTTCGCCTGAAGGGTAATTCATGAAGATTTTGCAATATTTCGTCGCCGGCGCGCTGGCGCTGGCCGGCTCCTCCGCCGTGGCCGCCCATTTCACGATCAAGGATTGGGAAGTCGCCTGCGACAACACGCGCGCCTGCGAGGCGGTCGGCTACCAGGCCGACGAGGGCGACAGCGCGCCGGTGGCGTTGTGGTTGGGGCGTAAGGCTGGCGGCGCCGCAACCGTGGCGGCGAAACTGAGCGTCATCGCCGACAACGACGCCAAGGTCGGCCCGCTGACCTTGCGCGTCGGCCGGTTGACGCTGGCCGGTTTGACGTCCGATGCCGAACTGACGCCGGCGCAGGTCGAGCGCCTGCTGCCGGCGCTGCTCGACGCCCAGTTTGCCGATGTGACCGATGCTAAATTCAAGTGGCGGCTGTCGCTGGCGGGCATGAAGGCGGCGTTGCTGAAGATGGATGATCTGCAGGGCAGGGTGGGGACCGTCACGGCGCTGGTCAAGCCGGGCGCCAAGCCGGCCGGCGCGGTGTTGCCGCCGGTGGCAGCGCCGGTGGTGAATCGGCTGGCGCCGGTGGCGGAGCGCAAGCAGGATGCGGCGCTGCTGCCGTTGATCGCCAAGAAGTTGCCGAAGGGTGGTTGTGACGAGGCGCCGGATTTGATTGGTGGTGGTGAATCGCAGAGCGAGATTTATCGGTTGTCGGCGTCGAAGGTGTTGTTGGTGATCGAATGCGGGCGCGGGGCTTACCAGTCCAGCTTTGCGGTGTGGACCGCCGACGACAAGGCGCCGTATGCGCCGAAGCGGGTGCGGCTGGCCGATGCGGAAGGCCGTGTGCAGGATGAGTTGCTCAATCCCGGGTTCGACAAGGGCGAGTTGGGTAGTTACGCGAAGGGGCGCGGCTTGGGCGATTGCAACGTGCAGGCGAGCTGGGTTTGGACGGCGGAGGGTTTCAAGCTGGCGTCGGCATCGTCGGCGCAGCTGTGCCGCGGCGTGCCGGGCGGCTATATGCTCAGCGACTGGACCACGTCTGAACCACGTAGGGCGGATTAGCGTAGCGTAATCCGCCACAGCATGCGTCCAGTCGGCTCATGCATTGGCGGATTACGGCGTGCCGCCTAATCCGCCCTACGTGTCTCCGTGGTTATTACGTCGCGCTAGCCGGCCAGCGCCTGCCACACCAGCCACGCGTTGGCGCTGGAGATCACCACGAACAAAACCCACGCCAATCCCGTGGTCCACCACGCATTGACGAACTCGCCCATGATGCCGCGCCGCGACGTCAAACTGATCAGCGGATACATGGCGAACGGCAGTTGCATGCTCAGCACGACCTGGCTCAACACCAGCAGCTTGCCGACCGAATGCTCGCCCAAGGTCAGCACGCCGATCATGGCCGGAACCAGCGCCAGTCCGCGCGTGATGGCGCGCCGCTGCCAGCACGGGATCTTCATCTTCAAAAAACCTTCCATGATCACTTGCCCGGCGATGGTGCCGGTGAAGGTGGAACTCTGCCCGGACGCCAGCAGCGCCAGCGCGAACAAGGTCGCCGCCAGCGCCGTGCCGGCCACGGGCGCGAGCAGCAGGTAGGCGTCGTCGATGTCGAGCACGCGCGTGTTGCCCGGCTCGTGGAAGGCGGCCGCCGCCAGCACCAGGATCGAGCCGTTGATCAGCAACGCCAGCAGCAGCGAGACGATGGTGTCGATGCGCGACAGCCCGATCGCTTCGCGCTTGGCGGCGTCGTGGCGCGACACCACGCGCGTTTGCACCACCGACGAGTGCAAATACAAATTGTGCGGCATCACCGTCGCGCCCAGGATGCCGATGGCCAGGTACAGCGGTTCGCGCTCGGACAAGGTGGCCAGCGACGGCACCAGTCCGGCCATCACGGCGCTCCAGTCGGGCTTGACGAAAATGAGTTCGGCGAACAGGCAGGTGGCCACCGTCAGGATCAGCGCCAGCACGATGGCTTCGATCTGACGGAAGCCCTTGCCCTTCAGGCCCAGCACCAGCAGCGTGTCGAGCGCCGTCAGCGCGACGCCGGCCGGCAGCGATACGCCCATCAGCAGCTTGAACGCCAGCGCGCAGCCGAGCACCTCGGCCAGGTCGCAGGCGATGATGGAAATCTCGGCGAAGCCCCACAAGCTCTTGGCCACCGCCGGCCGGTATTGCTCGCGGCAGTGCACGGCCAGGTCCTTGCCGGTAACGATGCCCAGGCGCATGCTCAGGCATTGCAGCACGATCGCCGCCAGGCTCGATAGCACAACCACGAACAGCAGCTGGTAGCCGAACTGCGAGCCGCCCTGGATCGCCGTGGCCCAGTTGCCCGGGTCCATGTAGCCGACCGACACCAGCAGGCCGGGGCCGGCGAAGCGCAGCACTTTTTTCCAGAACGGATCGCCCTGGGGCACCTCGATGGTGCCGGCCACCTCGGACGGGCAGAACGGCGCGGTGGCGGTGGTGGGCAGCTTGAAGGGGAGGGTGAACATGGGCATCCTGATCATTGATGCCCAAATTTTACTTGAAGTGACGCAACACCGTCCCTATCCCGTATGCCTTGCCCGGGGCGGGACGGTGGTCGGCGGCGGCTTATTTGCCGGCGTCGTTGGCGGCTTCGTCGCCGTGGCACTTCTTGTACTTCTTGCCGCTGCCGCAAGGGCAGTCGTCGTTGCGGCCCACTTTCGGCTCGTCGCGCTTGACGGTGGCCACCGGCGCCTTGCGGCGCGGCACCCAGAACTTGTAGATCAGCGGCAGGTTCGCCTCCAGGTCCTGGGCCAGCTTGTGGGCCTTGACCGGATCTTCGACCAGCGGCAGTTCCTCTTCCTCGATCTCGTCGGCGCCCAGCAGGTAGATCGGCTTCATCAGCTCCTGCACGTCCGAGTCCCAGATCTCCTGCCACGAGCCCGGGCGCAGTTCCATGCCTTCCCAGAAGCCCCAGCACCAGGCTTCGGCGTCGATCAGGGTCTGGCCCTCGTGCTCGTGCTCGACGAACAGCGGCTCGAACTCCTTCGGCGCCACCTCGAACGTCACCAGCACCTCGTTCATGAAGCGCATGATCAGGTTGAGGATGCGTTCCTCTTCCTTCGGGTTCTTGAATTTGGGGACGTCGGTATCTTCCTGGCCCCACACGCGCTTGAGCCACTCGGCCGGCATGATGGTTTCCGGGCCGATGGCGATGGCGGTCAGGTAACCGTGCAGCATGTCCATCGTCATCGCGTCCTCGGGGCTGCGCTCCGATAACAGGAAATTGTCTAATTCGTCGAATTCTTTGTCGCTCAGTGGCTGGTCGAGTTGCATGGCTTGCTCTTTTTCTTGGATTGAAGGCGACAGTATACACGCCGCGCCCCGTACAATGCGGGGATGAACCAAGATAACCAAGATCAGCTGGACGACGAAGAGGAAGACGCCCGCGCCGCCGCGCTGGCCGCCGCCATGGCCGGGCCGCAGGGCGCCGCCGGGGTGGACGTCAGCGACGACGGCGCCGCCCCGGCAGCCGTGCCGCACCCGTATTCCGCCCTCAATCCCGAATGCGTGCTCGACGCGCTCGACAGCATTGGCCTGCGCGGCGACGGCCGCCTGCTGGGCTTGAATAGCTACGAAAACCGGGTCTACCAGGTCGGCATCGAGGACGCGCCGCCGCTGGTGGTCAAGTTTTACCGGCCCGGACGCTGGAGCGACGCCGCCATCCTCGAGGAGCACGCCTTCACCGAGGAACTGGCCGCGCGCGAGATTCCGGTGGTGCCGGCGCTGGCGCTGGAGGGCCGCACGCTGCATCATTTCAACGGCTTCCGCTTTGCCGTCTTCACCCGCCACGGTGGCCGCGCGCCCGAGTTGAGCGACCCGTCGGTGCTGGAGTGGACCGGACGCTTCATCGCCCGCATCCACGCGGTCGGCGCGGTCAAGCCGTATCTGGAGCGGCCGGCGCTCGACATCGCCACCTTTGGCACCGAACCGTGCGAATTCTTGCAAACCAATCAATTCATCCCGGCCGACTTGCGCGAGGCGTACGCCAGCGTGTCGCAGCAGGCGCTCGACGGCGTGCGGCGCGCGTACGACCGGGCGGGGGAGTTGCCGCCACTGCGGCTGCACGGCGATTGCCATGGCGGCAACGTTCTGTGGACCGACGCCGGGCCGCACTTCGTCGACTTCGACGACAGCCGTATGGGGCCGGCGATCCAGGACTTGTGGATGATGCTGTCGGGCGACCGGGGCGAGCAGGTGCGGCAGATGAGCGACATTCTGGCCGGTTACGAGGATTTCTGCGAATTCAACCCGCGCCAGTTGCATCTGGTCGAAGCGCTGCGCACTTTGCGGCTGATCCATTATTCGGCGTGGCTGGCGCGGCGCTGGGACGATCCGGCGTTCCCGGCGGCCTTCCCGTGGTTTAACACACAACGTTACTGGCAGGACCGCATCCTCGAACTGCGCGAGCAGGTCGCGTTGATGCAGGAACCGCCGTTGCCTGTTTAATACGGAACCTACACCCGCCGGCACGCCGCCGTGCCGCCCGCGCCCGGGGTTTGGGGTCGTACCCCGAGGGGGTACGACCCCGCATGGCCGTGCGGGTTGCGCCTGGCCTTCACCCGAATTGACGGGTTTTCCCCCCTCTGCTTGCCGCTCGGCGAGCCTGTTCCCTGTTTGATAATGAGACCAGTCCCGTCATGTGCCGGGGCACATCGTCAAGCGAGATACCTCATGCAAGCAGAACTGGCTCAACGCGAAAGCGCAATCGAAGACGTCCAATTGGGCGTGGCTTTTTCCGCCGATACCGTTCCCAACGTCACCTTGCATGACCCCGACGAGCCGGCCGCCGGCACGTCCACCCCGCGCGCGGCGATGGAAATGAAAGCCATCCAGGAAGCCATCGCCCGGGTCGAAGCCGAAGCCAAGGCCGCCTGCGCCGCCGAAAGCCGCGCCCACGCCGAAGCCCGCGCCCGCGCCTTGGCCGAGGACCGCGCCGCCATCGACGCCGCCGCCGCCGCCGTCGCCCAGCAAAACGCCCAGGCCTCCGAGGAAGCGATCGCCGCCAACCGCGAGCGCCTCGAATCGCTGCGCGCCGCCGCCCAGGCCAGCGTCGCCCGCCTCGACGCCGTCAAGCAGGAAACGGCCGAGCTGCGCGCCCGCGTCGAAGCCGACACGCAAATCCGCCTGGCCGCAGAAACGCGCGCCAAGGCCGAAAACGAAAGCCGCCAGCGCGCCTTCGAGCAGATCGCCGCCGAATCGGAACTGGCCGAGCAAGCCGCGCGCGCCGCCGAGGAACTGCAAGTGCAAACCGAACAAGCCCGCCTGCAGGCGGTCGAGCGCGTCGCCGCCGTGCAGGCCGCCAAGGACGAGGTGGTCGGCATCGCCAGCGCCGATGCCCGCGTCGCCACGTTGGCGCGCGAACGCGAGCGCCAGGCCTACGCCGCGCGCCAGACCGCGCAGATGCTGGCCCAGGCCGAGGCCGAGGCGCTGGACTTGACCGTGCAGCGCGAACGCGCCGACCAGATCGCCCTCGAATCGGCCTTCAACCGCGCCGCCGCCGAGGTGCGCGCGCTGGAGGAGGCGCGCGCGCTGGCCCATCTGGAACAGGAACGCGAGCAGATCGCGCTGGCCAAGGCCGAATCCGAACGCAGCGCCGCCCAGTCGCTGCACCTGCGCCTGCAAACCGAAAAGGAAATCCGCGACGCCGCGATCCACCGCGAACGCCTGGAAATGGTCGCCGCCGCCAGCGCCAAGGCGCGCCGCGACGCCGACGCCAGCATCATGGCCGCGACCGAGGCGCGGATCGAAGTCGACAGCCAGCTGCGCGCCGTCGCGCTGGCCCGCGTGCAGGCCGAGCAGGAAGCCGAACTGAGCACCCACGCGAAGGTGGAGGCGGAATCGCTGGCACTGGCGCAGGCCAAGCAGCGCCAGACGGCCGACGAGGCCGCCGCCGAGGCGGCCCGCGCCGAGACCGAGGAACAGCGCCGCGCCGCCGCGCTGGCCGAGGAGCGCGCCGCATTGTCGCGCGCCGCCGCCGAGCTGGCCGCCAGCGTGAACGCCGCCGAACAGCGGGAAGTGGCGACGATCGCGCTGCAGGTCGAGGCGCAACGCCAAGCCGACGCGCTGGCCGCGCAAAAGGCCGGGCAGGCCGAAGCGCTGTTGCAAGCCGAGCGCACCCGCGCCGCCGAGGAGCAGCAAGCCATCGCCGCGTTGAAGGACAAGCTGGCGGCCGAGCAGGGCGCCAGCGTGGCGGCGCAGCAGCGCATCGCCGCCGAGCGCGCGCAGGCCGAGGCGCTGCGCCAGCAGCAGGAAGCCGAACAGCGCCTGGCCGCCGCGGCCGACAAGCAAGCCGAGGCGGCCCGCGTGATCGCCGCGCAGACGGCGCTGGAAGCGGAGCAGCAAGCCAGCGCCGCGCAGGCGTTGGCGGCGCAGGCGCGCCTGGCGGTCGAACTGGGCGTGGTGCACGCCGAGCGCGCCAGGATTGAGCAGGACAAGGCCGCCGCCGCCGAGGCGCTGTTGCAGGCCGAGCGTGAATTCATCGAGACCGAGCGCGAGTCGCTGGCGCTGATCGAGCAAAAGCTGGCGCAGCAGCGGCAGACGACGGCGTCCGAGGTGCGCGCGTCGAAGGCGATCGCCGGCCGGCTGGAGGCGGAGCGGCAGATGGCCGAGGCGGCGCGTCAGCGCGCCGAAGCCGAGCAGGCCGAGGCGGACGCGATGGCGCAGCGCGCGCTGGCCGAGCAGGCTGCGGCGCAGGCCGCGGCCGACAAGGCGGCAGGTCAGCAGGCGTTGCTGGAGACGGCCAAGGCGCACGCCGACATGCAGCGCAAGGTGGCCGAGACGACGGCGGCGATGACCGCCGCCAAGCAAAAGTTGCTGGAACTGGAAAGCCGCCGCCACGGCGCCGTGCAAAAAGCGCTGGCCGGGGTGCAGGCCAAGGTGGAAGCGGCCGAGGGCGCGGTGGTCGAGACGCTGGACGCGGCCCGCGCCCGCAAGGAAGCGCGTCAGGCGCAGCCGGTGTGGCGCGCGCGGTAAGTTAAAACGTTGATTTAACCCGCACGGCCAACCGGGGACTCGGCGTCCCCGTCGTACCCCGTACGGGGTACGACCCCTACGCGGCGGGGTTTGCTGCGGCCTACTAGGGCTGTACCTGCACCTTGGTGATGTAATACTCCGTCTCGCCGAAACATTGCGTCGGCACACCCTTGTGCTGCGCATAACTCAAAATCACGCGCTTGCCGGTGGCGTCGGTCAATTGCTTGGCCACCGCCTCGTCGCGCACGCTGAACTCGAACTTTTCCGGTATCGCCCCCGGCATCGAGGTCAGCAGGATCTCGCCCTCCCAGGTTTTGCAGATCCAGCCACGGGTCGAGAACTTTTGCAGATAGCCCGCCCGCTCGCCTTCCGAATATGAAATATGCAACATCGCCCACGTGTAGGCGACGAAGACCAGCAGGGCGGCGGCCACCAAGCCGATGAAGTACAGCACGATACGGGATGATTTTGTCATAAGTAAGCCGAGTGTATGTCCAAATGAGTCTGCAATGTTTTCAATCTTATCACGCGGGGTTGAGCCGCTTGTAACGGATCGATGACCACAGCGACACGGCGATGAAGGCGACCCCGGACAAACCCGTGAACCACTCGGGAATATGGTATTTGACACTGGCGAGCATGATCAGTGCCAGAATGCCGATCGCGTAATGCGCGCCGTGCTCCAGGTACACGTATTCGTCCAACGTGCCCTTGTGCACCAGGAACACCGTCAGCGACCGCACGAACATCGCGCCGATCGCCAGGCCCAGCATGATGATGACCACGTCCTTGGTGATGGCGAAGGCGCCGATCACGCCGTCAAAGCTGAACGAGGCGTCCAGCACCTCCAGGTACAGGAAGCCGCCGATGCTGCCGCGTGAGACGGCCGCCACCACGGCGCCGACGCCGGCCTCGGTGGTGTCGCCGTCCTCGGCCGGCGGGTCTTCCTCCAGCAGGCTGCTGATCCAGCCGACCGCCAGGTACACCAGCACGCCGACCACGCCGGCCGTCAGCACGCTCAATTTCTCGCCCGCCGGCACCAGGTAGACGCAGCCGAACACCGCCGCCAGGGTCAGCAGCACGGCCAGGCTCTCGGTGCCGTGCTCGCCCAGCTTGGCCTCGATCCAGCCCAGCCAGTGCAATTCCTTCTCCTCGTCGAACAGGAAGTTGAGGAACACCAGCAACAGGAAAGCGCCGCCGAAGGCTGCCACCTGCGCGTGCGCGCCGGTCAGGTAGCGCGAGTACTCGTCCGGATTGGTGGTGGCCATGGTCCACACGTCCATCAGGCCCAGGCCGGTCGCCATCGACACGATCAGCAGCGGGAACAGCAGCCGCATACCGAACACGGCCACTAATATACCCACCGTCAGGAACAGCTTGCGCCAGAATTCGTTCCAGTGGCGCAACACGGAGGCGTTGACGACGGCGTTGTCGAACGACAGCGACACCTCCATGATGCCGAGCACGACGCAGATCCACAGCGCCTGCAGCAGGCCGGAGCTGCCACCGTGGTTGAAGCCCCACCAGCCGGCCAGGCCCAGGAGGATGATGGTGACGATGAAGGAAATGCCGAAGTGCCGCATGATTGTCTTTTTTGAAATGATGGGATAACTGCGATTTTATATTAGTTGCTTCCGCCACTGTGAGCCCATCTGCGATAATTGCGCCACAAAAAAATGCAAAGGAATTCCCGATGGACATCGCTTACCTCGTCACGCCGCTGATCACCTGGATCACGGTCGGCCCGATCAAGTTTCTGATCAACAGCGCCAAGGCGCGCAAATGGGCCTTCAATCTGGTCGGCAACGGCGGCTTTCCGAGCAACCACAGCGCCGTGGTGTCGAGCATGGCGACCTTGATCGCGCTGCGCGAGGGGATAGGGCACCCGGCGTTCGGGGTGGCCGTCACCCTGTGCTTTATTGTTGTCATTGATGCCAACAGTCTGCGCCAGCACGTCGGCAAGCAGGCCGCCGCTATTAATAGGTTGGCGGCGTCGGAGAACCGGCCGGCGGCGGCGCAGTCCGGCCACACCTGGCTGCGCGAGCGCATGGGCCACACCGTGGTCGAGATCATCGGCGGGCTGTGCACCGGCATCGGCATCGCGCACGTCATCCACGCGGTGTTCGGGCGCGGGTGAGCCGGGGCGTAACTCGTCTACACCTGCGCCTCATAAACACCTGCGCCTTATGAAATACTACGGAGACACGTAGGGCGGATTAGCGCAAGGCGCGTAATCCGCCATGAGCCGCCGACGGAGCTTGGCGGATTACGCTGCGCTAATCCGCCCTACGTGTCCCCGTGTCCGTCCCCCTCGCCCTACCGTTCATCCCGATATTTGGCATTTCAGCCACAAAATCTACCGTCCGTCGCACGTGGATTGACCGCAGTCGGTCACTCGTGGATACTCTCCGCCCTGTAGTCTGGCTAAAATACTAATAGCATCACGTCCACTTTCTCGGAGAACTTTATGTTGCGTAAAACCCTACTCGCTCTCGCCGTCGCCGCAGCCCTGGTGGCATGCGGCAAGTCCGCCAAGGAGCCCGAGAAGGGGGCGGCAAGCGCGTCGGCCACGGCCAAGGCGGGCGGCGACAAGGACAAGAAAGAACCGGAGGTGGTGCTGCAGATGGCGCCCGAGGACGTGCTGGCGATCGAATCGAACGCGCTCGCGTCCGGCCCGGTGATCACCGGCTCGATCCAGCCCGAGCGCCGCGCCGACCTGCGCGCCGAGGTCGGCGCGGTGGTACTTCAGGTACTCAAGGAGAACGGCGAGGCCGTCAAAAAGGGCGACGTGCTGGTGCGCCTGGATGAAACCTCGATCCGCGACAGCCTGACGTCGGCCGAGGAAGCCTCGCGCGCGGCCCAGCAGTCGCTGGCCCAGGCCGAGCGCATGCACGAGCGTAACACCACCTTGCGCGCCTCCGGCATGGTTTCGACGCAGGCGCTGGAGGATGCCGAAATCCGCCGCAACAACGCGCTGAGCGACCTGTCGGCCGCCCGCTCGCGCTTGGTGGCGGCGCGCCAGCAACTGAGCCGCACCACCGTGCGCGCGCCGTTCGACGGCATCGTCAGCGAGCGCAAGGTCTCCAACGGCGACACCGCCCAGGTCGGCAAGGAGTTGATCAAGGTGATCGACCCGGCCAGCATGCGCTTCGAGGGCCTGGTGTCGGCCGACAAGATCGGCGAGGTCAAGGTCGGCCAGCCGGTGCTGTTCCGCGTCAACGGCTATCCGGGCCAGAACTTCAGCGGCAAGATCAAGCGCGTCGATCCGGCCGCCAACGCCGTCACGCGCCAGGTCGAGGTGCTCGTCGAGTTCGCCGAGGCGGCGCAGCCGCGCGTGGCCGGCCTGTACGCCGAGGGCCGGGTCGAATCGAAGACGTCGTCGGCGCTGATGGTGCCGCCGTCGGCCCTGGTGCAGGCCGGCGACAGCAATTATGTCTGGCGCGTCAAGGGCGGCGCCGTCGCCAAGGTGCCGCTGACCCTGGGCGCGCGCGACGAGCGCAGCGGCCGCTGGCAGGTGCTGTCGGGCCTGGCCGCCGGCGACACCATCGTGCGCGTGCCCGGCTCCGGCTTCAAGGACGGCCAGAAGGTCGTGTTCGCCGCGCCCAAGGCGGCGGCCGCCGTCACCGCCTCGGCCTCGGCCTCCACCGTCGCGGAAAAATAAGGAAACCCCCATGTTCTTATCCGATTTCAGTATCAAGCGGCCGGTCGCGACGATCGTGCTGATCGTCGCCATGATGTGCCTGGGCCTGATGGCGCTGAGCAAGCTGCGGGTCAACCAGAGCCCGGACGTCGAAATTCCGTTCATCATCGTCGCCATCCCGTATCCGGGCGCCTCGCCCGAGACGGTCGAGCGCGAGGTCATCAACCGGCTGGAAAAATCGTTCCAGTCGATCACCGGCGTGACCGAGGTTAACTCGACCGCGTCCGAGGGCCAGGCGCGCATGTTCATCAAGTTCGCCTTCAGCAAGAACCTGATCGAGGCCTCGGACGAGATCCGCAATTCGATCGCCTCGGTGCGTTACAAGCTGCCGATCGAGATGCGCGAGCCGATCCTGCAGCGCATCGACACCTCGGCCGAGCCGGTCATGCAGCTGGCGCTGTCGTCCAACGTGCAGAGCCACGCCATCATCTCGCGGCTGGCCGAGGACAAGCTGGCCGACCGCTTCCGCGGCATCGACGGCGTGGCCTCGGTCAACATCGACGGTTCGCTCAAGCGCGAGCTCAGCGTGCTGCTCAAGGCCGAGAAGCTGCGCGAATACAACGTTTCCGTGGGCGAGGTCGTCAATGCGCTGCGCAACCAGAACACCAACGCGCCGGTCGGCAAGGTGCGCGGCGAGCTCGATGAGAAAAGCATCCGCCTGGTCGGGCGCATCGAGCGTCCCGAGGACTTCCAGCAGGTGGTGGTCAAGCGCAACGGCGACGAGCTGGTGCGCCTGGCCCAGGTGGCCACGATCGAGGACGGTTTCGCCGAGATGAACTCGCTCAGCGTGCGCTCGGGCAAGCCCAACGTCGGCATCTCGATCACCCGCTCGCGCGACGCCTCGACCGTGACGGTGGCGCGCAAGGTCAAGGCGATGGTCGAGGAGATGCGCAAGGAGCTGCCGCCCGGCACCACGCTGGAGGTGACGCAGGATGGCGGCGAGGACGCCGAGAACAGCCTCAACAATGTGATCGAGGCGCTGGTGTTCGGCGCCGGCCTGACCATTTTCGTCGTCTACGCCTTCCTCAACTCGTGGCGCTCGACGATGATCACCGCGCTCAGCCTGCCGACCTCGGTGCTGGCCGCCTTCATCGGCGTGTGGCTGTGCGGCTTCACGCTCAACTTCATGACCTTGCTGGGCCTGTCGCTGGCGATCGGCGTGCTGATCGACGACGCCATCGTGGTGCGGGAAAACATCGTGCGCCACATGCAGATGGGCGCCGACCGCCGCACGGCCGCGCTCAACGGCACGGCCGAGATCGGCATGGCCGTGGCCGCCACGACCTTCTCGATCATGGCCGTGTTCATCCCGGTGGCCTTCATGCCGGGCATCACCGGTGAATGGTTCCGCCCGTTCGCGCTGACGGTGACGTGCTCGGTGGCGGTTTCGCTGCTGATCTCGTTTACGCTGGACCCGATGCTGTCGGCCTTCTGGGGCGACCCGCCGGACCACCACACGGCCCCGCGCAAGGGCCTGGGCAAGGTGCTCGAGCATTTCAATGTCTGGTTCGACCGCCAGGCCGACCGCTACGGCAACGTCATCGCCTGGGCGCTGCACCACCGCAAGGCGATGGCGGTGCTGGCCGTGCTGGTGTTCGCCGGCGCGCTGGCGTTGCAGGCCAAGCTGGGCGGTTTCAGCTTCCTGCCGTCGTCGGACTTCGGCACCATCGCCATCGACGTGCGCTCGCCGTCGTCGGCCAGCCTGGAGTACTCGCGCCTGAAACTGGACCGCGCCGCCAAGATCGCCTTCACCATCAAGGAGACCCAGCAGACCAACGCCTACGTCAACCCGACGGGCGGTCGCGTCTACGTCGATATCGGTAAGAAGACCAAGGGGCGCAAGCGGTCGGCCGGCGAGATCGCCAAGGAGCTGCGCGAGAAGCTCGCCGGCCTGGTCGGCGCCGAGTTCACGGTGCTGGAGGATTTGAGCAACAACGCCAGCAAGCCGGTCGAGATCCAGTTCACCGGCGCCGATTCGCGCAAGCTGATGGAAATCACCAACGCCTACATGGACCGGCTGCGCAAGGTGCCGGGCGCGGTCGACGTCAGCCTGTCCGAGCAGGACCCGAAGGACGAGCTGCAGATCGAACTCAACCGCGGCCTGGCCAACTCGATGGGCATCGCCGCCGGCGACGCCGCCCAGGCGTTGCGCGTGGCCTTCGCCGGCATCGAGGTGGGCGACTGGGTCGACCCGACGGGCGAATCGCGCGACGTCGCGGTGCGCCTGGCGCCGGAGGACCGCACCAGCGCCGAGAACATCGAGCGCCTGCCGATCGGCGTGGCCGGCACCAACCAGATGGTGCCGCTCGACCAGATCGCCCGCGTGACGATGGGCAAGGGACCGTCGACGATCAAGCACAAGGACGGCAAGCGCATCATCTCGGTGAGCGCCAACGCCCAGGGCCGCTCGCCGGGCGAGGTGACCAACGACGCCATGAAACTGGCCAAGGAAATCGACTTCCCGCCGGGCTACGGCCTGTCGCTGGGCGGCGCCGGCAAGGACATGAACGAGGTGTTCAGCCAGATGATGATCTCGCTGCTGGCCGGCATCGGGCTGATGTACCTGATCCTGGTGATGCAGTTCGGTTCGTTCACGGCGCCGATCGCCGTCATGCTGTCGCTGCCGCTGTCGCTGATCGGCGTGGTGGTGGGCCTGCTGATGACCCACAGCACGATTAACCTGATGAGTTTGATCGGCGTGATCATGTTGATGGGGCTGGTCGCCAAGAACGCCATCCTGCTGCTCGACGCCGCCCGCAAGCGCGAGGAGGAGGGCTACGGCCGCGAGGACGCGCTGATGTACGCCGGGCGCATGCGCTTGCGGCCGATCCTGATGACGACCTTCGCGCTGATCGCCGGCATGTTCCCGGTGGCGTTGGCGTTGGGCGAGGGTGGCGAGTTCTACCGGCCGATGGCGATCGCCATCATTGGCGGCACGATCACCTCGACGGTGCTGACGCTGTTGATGGTGCCGACCTTCTACGACAGCATCGAGATCAACAAGGACAACCTGTCGATCAAGTTCAACCGCCGCGTGCAGCACTGGAGCGGGCGTTTCGGCGTCGGCGGGCCGGCGGTGGCGTTCGTGCTGACGGCGATCGAAGTGCTGTTGTTCCTGACGCTGGTGCGGTTCGTGTTCCGGATGGTGATGTGGGTGGTGCGCAAGGTCACCGGCAAGCGTGGCGGCGGCACACCGAGCGCCGCGCCGACGGTGCCGCTCACCAAGAGCGCATTCGATCCGCAATAACATGGCGGGGTCAGTGCCGATATTGGTCGGCACTGACCCCGGGTGGGCTACGGTGCCGGCGATATTTTCAGGTTGGACAGGATCGCATCGTATAGCGCGGGACTGATTTCCCCCGAAAACGAATACACCAGCGGCTTACCATCGATGACCAAATAGACGTACTGAGAATTCGGCGGAATGGCGTGTATCCAATATGCGTGTGCGATGCCCTTGCTGGCCTTGGTGTAGCCAACGGCGCTGTCGAACCCCTCGATCTTTCTGATCTTGGCCCACGGATCGGGCGCCGCTGCGGATTGGCCTAGCCGGTCGAAAAACTGACTCGCGTCTTTCATCTCTTGCGGAAGCGCGGTTAGCTGTTGGTATTTGCCGGCCGGTTCGCTCGCCGGCAGGGATCTCAGATAGACGCTGCTTCTGCCGTCACGGCCCGCTGGTATGACGTGAATAGCCGTTGCGTCGGTTCCCGAGACAAAGACTTTGTCCACGAGCGATGGGGGAATGCGCATTTCCAGCACGTCGAATTGAAGAGGAATGCAGGAAAGGCAGGCGGTGGCTTCCGGCCAGGCGACCACCTCCAGTTCCACTTGATTGGTCGCCGCCGCGTGCAAATGCAGGAGGCCCGCAAAGACGGTCGCACCGATCCGTCGGCGTAACTTTAAGCCCATTTCGGTAACCCCGATGTGCTAATGCCAATTGATGCCATATCCAATGCCGTTTTCCATTTGTAGATCACGCCTCGGGCACAGGTGAATGATAGCCTGCCTTTATAAGAGTTGAATATACCGCGCCCCAGCTTTTGCACAAGCCATACGATGGATGCACGCCCCCCGGGCGGTGGAGGTATCCACGCGAATGCCGACGAGCACTTTTGGGTTTCCAATAACATAATGCCAAACACGTGGGCGACTTCTTCATTTACCTCACCATCCCAGACCGGAATGTTCGCATAGCGGTAAAGCGATTGAATCATCTCTTTTACCTCCCCAAGGTCTTTGCTTGATGCCATAGTGCCCCCGATCAAAGTTGGTTGACCGCCGGGCTGGCGGCTAATCCGTACTTTAGAAGCCCGGCAGGCGTGGGCATTGAGCGGGATTAACACACCGTCACCAGCCCGCAAGGGGCAGTGCGTAATGTGCCGCTACGTTAAGCGTCCAGTGGAACCACGTAGGGCGGATTAGCGTAGCGTAATCCGCCAAGCGCCGTCGACGGCTCATGGCGGATTACGGCGTTCCGCCTAATCCGCCCTACGAATCGGCCTATTTAGCGGCATTCGGGCCGACATTGGCACGCCGGCCCCGCCCTGGCAGTGCCGTTCCGGACCA
Source organism: Duganella sp. 1411 (assembly GCF_017833525.1). GTDB lineage: Bacteria > Pseudomonadota > Gammaproteobacteria > Burkholderiales > Burkholderiaceae_D > Rugamonas. Next base: position 1,181,051 of record NZ_JAFICD010000002.1, on the reverse strand, counting down.
GCCCGCGTCCGAATGTCGCACACTGACCCCGAACTGGAATGCAGAGCAAGCGCTCGGTTTCAAGGAAAAAATTAGTGGTTGCCCTCTAGTAACTCGGCGTGGCGAAATTTACAAATGTAGTATGCTGCTGGCCTTCCAGCACCAATTTCGGCCTCTTGGCCTGGTTTGCTGCAGGATCAGAAAAACCTGGCGCAACGTCGCCGACTACAATGAGAGACTCCACCATGCAACGCAAACACCTTCCCCTGATTATTGCCGCCGCCCTGAGCCTGATGGCCACCGGCGCCAACGCCTCCGGCTACCGTTTCGGCTCGCAGAGCGTCTCCGCCCAGGGCACCGCCGACGCCAGCGGCGCCGAGGCCAACGATGCCTCGACCATTTTCTACAATCCGGCCGGCCTGTCGCGCCTGGAAGGCACGCAAATCAGCGCCGGCGCCACCGTCGTGGTGCCCCATTCGACCTACAACGACACCGGCTCGACCCGCTTCACCGGCTCGCGCACCGGCGGCACCCAGACCAGTGACTACGCCCCGAATTCGGTGACCGCGCCGTCGCTGTACGCGTCCAAGAAGTTGAACGACCAATGGGCCGTCGGCTTCGGCCTGTTCGTGCCGTATGGCGCCAAACTGAACTATGGCAGCACCTGGAACGGCCGCTACGCGCTGACCGACGTGCTGGTGGAGGCGATCACGCTCAATCCGTCCGTGTCGTTCAAGTTGAACCAACAGCATTCGTTCGGCTTCGGTATCGACGCCGAGCACATGAAAGCCGAGCTGGGCCAGGCCGTCGACGTGCCGGGCACCGTCGCCGCGCTGCGCACGCCGGCCGGCGCCGCGCAAGGCGCCTTGCTGATCCGTCAGATCACCGCCCTGGGCGGCAATCCGGCGGCGTTGGCCACCGCCGGCGACGGCCGCGGCGAGAACGAGGTCAAGGACTGGGGCTACGGCTTCAACCTGGGCTATATGTTCACGCTGGACGAGAACACCCGCTTCGGCCTGAGCTATCGTTCGTCGATCAGCCACAAGATGAAGGGCAGCACCATCTGGGACTTCTCGAAAGTGACCTCCGATCCGGTCGTCAACGGCGTGCTGGCCTCGGCGTCGAACCGCGCCAATTCGGCCGCGTTGGTGTCGCTGCGTACGCCGGAGACGCTGTCGGCCAATGTGTTCCATCAGTTCGACGCCAAGTGGGCCGGCATGGCCGACGTGACATGGTCGCGTCATAACCGTCTGGGCAACCTGGATATCGAATTCCCGGGCACCACCGAAGGCGCGGAAGTGATACGCCAGCAGTGGAAGAACACGGTGCGCGTGGCGCTGGGCGGCAATTATAAGTACAACGAAAACATGACCTTGCGCGCAGGCGTGGCGTACGACGAATCGCCGGTGCAAAACGCCGAACTGCGCCATCCAGCGCTGCCAGATAGCGACCGTATGCAGTATTCGCTGGGCATGAACTGGAAGCTCGACGCGCGCTCGTCGATCGATCTGGCGTATAGCTATGTCGATTTCAAGGATGCGCAGGTTAACTATACGAACCTGTGCAACACCTTGTCGCGCACCTGCACCGGTAACGGCGAGACCACCCGCGGTACGTATCAGACGCACCTGTCGTTGGTGGGGATTTCGTATAACTACAAGTTTTAATTCTCGACGGCGGTGAGGTTTGGCGGATTACGCTTCGCTAATCCGCCCTACGTGGTTTAACTTGTCGCTCGCACCAGGGGCCTTCGTTTGAAGGCCCTTTTTTTATACGTTATTTCACTCGTCGCTTGCGCCATGGCCTTCGTTTGAAGGCCTTTTTTTTATGCGTTATTTCACCCGTCGCTTGCGCCAGGGCCTTCGTTTGAAGGCCCTTTTTTTATCCGTTATTGGCCGGGGGGCTTGGTGCCCGTGCCGCTACCAGTGTCGGTGCCGCTCGTGCCCGTTCCGCTGCCGGTGGTGCCCGGCGTGCTGCTGTCGGGCGTCGGGCTGGGCGTGGTCGAGGGCGTCGAGGGCGTGGTCGAAGGCGTTGATGGCGTGGTCGATGGCGTCGACGGCGACGTCGATTCCGGTGTCGCCGACGGGGTTTGCGGCTGGTCGGCCGGACGCTTGTTGCAGCCGGCTAGCAACGCGACCGCGAACGCCGCGCCCAGGATTACTTTCGTTGTTGTGTGCAGGGAAGTCATCGTTCTTTCCTTTCAAGAAAAGGTCAGGGAAAAAATTAGACAACACCCCCGCGCGCGCGGTTCCCGCTATTTTCGGTCAGGCCGACTTGCGTTCGCCGTCGCCGTCGACCGGCAAGTCGGCGTCGCCGTTGAAGACGGCGAGGTCGGTCTCGCCCAGCACCCGGCTGGTGACGGTGCCGGCGGTGATCGAGCCGCTGACGTTGAGCGCGGTGCGGCCCATGTCGATCAGCGGTTCGATCGAGATCAGCAGCCCGGCCAGCGCCACCGGCAGGTTCATCGACGACAGCACGATCAGCGCGGCGAACGTGGCGCCGCCGCCGACGCCGGCCACGCCCACCGAGCCGACCGTGATGATGGCCAGCAGCGGCAGGATGAAGTGCGCGGTGAACGGGTCGATGCCGACGGTCGGGGCGATCATCACCGCCAGCATGGCCGGGTAGATGCCGGCGCAGCCGTTCTGGCCGATCGTGGCGCCGAACGAGGCCGCGAAGTTGGCGATGCCCTCCGACGTGCCCAGGCGTAGCGTCTGCGTCTGCACGCTCATCGGGATGGCGCCGGCGCTGCTGCGCGAGGTGAACGCGAAGGTCAGCACCGGCAGCACCTTTTTGACGAAGCGCACCGGATTGAGCCCGGCGCCGCTGACGATCAACAGGTGCACCCCGAACATCAGCAACAGCGCGCTGTACGAGGCCAGCACGAAGTCGATCAGGTGCAGGATGTCGGTGTAGCTCGAGGTCGACACCACCTGCGCCATCAGCGCGAAAACCCCGTACGGCGTCAGCCGCAGCACCAAGGTGACGATGCGCATGACGATGGCGTGCGCGACCTTGATGAAGTTGTCGAACGAGGCGAAGATCTCCGGCTTCTTGTCGTGGATGCCGGTGGCGGCGATGCCGATGAACACGGCGAAGATCACCACCGCGATGGTCGAGGTCTTGCGCGCGCCGGTCAGGTCGAGGAAGGGATTGGCGGGGATGAAGCTGAGCAGCATGCTCGGCAGCGAGATCGCCTGCGCCGCTTCGACCTTGCCTTGCAGGTAGACGCCGCGCGCGATGTCGGCCGCCGAGGCGGTCAGGCCGACGGCCGTCAGGTGGAACAGCTTGGCCATCAGGATGCCGATGCCGGCGGCGATCAGGGTGGTGACCATCAAGGTGCCGATCGTCAGCGCGCTGATCTTGCTCAGCGAATCCATGCCCTTTAGCTTGAGGATGGCGGAGATGATCGAGACCATGATCAACGGCATGATGATCATCTGCAGCAGCTTGACGTAGCCGGAGCCAACGATGTCGAGGTATTCGCCGGTGGTCTGCAACTCGGCCGAGCCGGCGCCGTAGATCGCCTGCAGCGCCGCGCCCAGCAAGACGCCCAGCCCCATGCCGGTGAACACGCGCACCGAAAAGGACGCGTGCCGGCGCTGCTGCGCGTACAGCACACCCAACAACACCAGCGCCGCCAGCAAATTAAATAGTACGTTTATAGACATTGCCCACCCTTTGCCACGAGTTGAATAGATCAGCCGGCGCCACGCAATCTCTTGCCTGGACAAGGAAAACGGCACCGGTCGGTCATTTTATATGCGTTTATCGATATAAACGAGGCGGGAATCGCGCAAAGAACGAATATTTGGCTATATGGCTATGTGTTTTTCGTATAAGCAAGCCGGTCCCGCTCCGCATGGCGACAGCAGCACGATCCATGCCAAGCCGTGGGTGGCGTCAACGAGGGGGCGTGAACCAGATGTCGAAGCGCGTGGCGCCGTCGCCGGTGGCCGCCAGCCGATAGGCGAAGCCGTGCCGGTTCATCACCTCGCGCACGAACAGCAGACCGATCCCTTGTCCACCTTTCTTGGTGGTGAAAAACGGCGTGAACAACTGCCGCGCCGGCACCTTGCCCAGCAGGTTGCCCGAATCGATCACCGACAGCCGCACGCCGCCGGCCTCGCCGGCCAGCACGAATTCGATGAACTTCTCGCCGGACGCCGCTTCCTCCACCGCCTCCATGGCGTTCTTGACCACGTTCAGCAGCGCCTGCTCCATCAGGTGGCGGTCCAGCGCGACGGCCGGCACCTCGTCGCAGCGCGCCCAGGCGAGGCGGATGCCGCGGGCGCGGCAGGGCTCGCGGTACAGATACAGGATGTCGTCCATGAGGTCGCGCACGGCGTTGGGACGCGGTTCCGGCGCGGGCATCTTGACCACGCGCGTGAAGCGCTCGATGAATTCGCCCAGGCTGACGTTGCGGCGCTTGACGGCGACGATGGCGGTGTCGAAGTCGTCGCCGTCGCGCGCGTTCAACTGGCCGCGGTAGTACAGCAGCGAGTCGAGCACCGAGCCGGTGGCGGCGACCGTGTTGTTGACCTCGTGCGCGAGAACGCGGATCAGCTTGTCGTAAGTGTCTTTCTCCGAGCTTTCCAGTTCCTCGGTCAATTCCTCGATCAGCAGGAAGTGGCGGGCGAAGCCGCGATCGTAGAAGTGGCCGCGCTGGGCACGGTAGCGGCGGCCGTCGCCATCGGTCAGCAAGCGGCTCTCGCCCAGCGGCAGCAGGTCGAGCTGGGCCAGCAACGCGGGCGGGTGGCCGGCCGCTGGCGCCGGCGTCGCCGCCGTGGCGTCGCCGTTGGCCAGCCACGCCCGCAGCGGCTTGCCCTTGGCGTTGTCCAGGCCCAGCAGCGCCTGCGCGCTGGCGTTGAGCAGACTGATGCGCCCGTCGAAGTCGAACACGATCACCGCGCTGGGCGTGGCCTCCAGCAGGCGGTCGAGAAAGCCTTGCTGCTCGCCGATTTGCAGGCGTTCCTGGTAGAGCCGGCCCAGCATGGTGTTGAACAGTTCGACCAGCTCGTTGAGCTCGCGGTCGGCGCTGTGTTGCAGGCGCGCGGCGTATTGCTGGTCTTGCAGCAGATCGTGGAAGTGGCGCGTGTAGCCGAGCGGTTCGAGCGCGCGCCGTATCAGGCGCACGCCCAGCATAAAGCTCAGCAGCACGGCGGCCTCGAGGCCGATCATCAGCCACGGCGAGGTGCGCAACAACAGCATCGTCAAGCCGAGGAACAGCAGGTGCGCGGCGACCAGGTAGGCGTACAGCCGGTATCGCAGGCTCATGAGGGAAACTCGCCGTCCGGCGCGGCGCCCAGGCCATGCCGCTCGAGCCGGCGGTACAGCGCGGTGCGGCTCAGGCCCAGCGCCTTGGCCACGCGCGAGATATTGCCCTGATGCTGGTCGAGCGCGTGCGCGATCATGTGGCGCTCGACCTGCTCCAGGGTCATGCCGTCGACCCGCAAGGTGGCGCGCGACGCACCCGGCGCGCCGCCGTTCTCGTTCTGCTCGGCGGCGATGAAATCGGCCTGCCGCAATTCGCTGCGCCCGACCAGCAGCAAGGTGCGCTCCAGCGTTTGCTTGAGCTGGCGGATATTGCCCGGCCAGGGTTGCGCGGCTAGCCAATCGAGCGCCTGCGGGGCGATCGTCGCCGGCCCCAGGCCGTAGCTGGCCGACACCTCGCCGATGATATGCCGCGCCAGCAGGGCGATATCGCTGCGGCGCTCGCGCAGCGGCGGCAGCCTGATCGTGATCAAATTCAGCCGGTAAAACAAATCCTCGCGGAACTCGCCGCTGGCGACCAGCTCCGCCAGCTCGCGGTTGGTGGCCGACACCACGCGGATGTCGGCGCGCTCGGTGCGGCTGGCGCCGACCGGCTGGTAGGTCTGGTCCTGCAGCACGCGCAACAGTTTGACCTGGTCTGAGCGATTCAGTTCGCCGATCTCGTCGAGGAACAGGGTGCCCTCGTGCGCGCTGGCCACGTGGCCTTTGCGGTCGGTCTTGGCGTCGGTGAAGGCGCCGCGCACGTGGCCGAACATCTCGCTCTCGAACAGCGACGGCGTGATCGCCCCCATGTTGATCTTGACGATGGGACGCGCCGCGCGCGGGCTGTTGCGGTGGATGGCGTCGGCGATCAGTTCCTTGCCGCTGCCGCTCTCGCCGAGGATCAACACCGGCGCCCGGGTCGCCGCCACCTGGCCGATGGTGGCCAGCACCTTGAGCAGGCGCGGGTGCTCGCCGACGATGCCGCTGAAGTCGAATTGCTGGTCGAGCGCCTGGCGCGACGCGGCCGCCTGCGGCACGGACGGCGCCGGCTGCGCCGTCTCCAGCGTCGCGCGGATCAACGCGATCAGCTGCGTGTTGTCCCATGGCTTGGTGAAGAAGTTGGCGGCGCCCGCTTGCACGCCGCGCACCGCCAGCGCGATCGAGCCCCAGGCCGTCATCAGCAGCACCGGCAGGGCGGGGCGGGCCTGCTTGATGTCGGCCAGCAGCTGCAAGCCTTCCTCGCCGCTGGTTTGCAGCGAGAAGTTCATGTCCTGCAGCACCAGATCGACCGGTTGTTGCGCCAGGGCGGCCAGCGCCTGCTTGGGGTCGTCGCTGCACACGGCGTCGAAGCCGGACTGCTTGAGCAGCAGCGCCAGCGACACCTGGACCGCGCTGTCATCGTCGACAATTAATATGCGTTGCTTACGGGATGATTCCATCAACTTCTAACGACCTTATTCATAATGCAGCGCCTGGGTGGGGCTGAGGCGCGCGGCGCGCCAGCCCGGGTAGAGCGAACACAGCAAGGATAGCAGATAGATCACACCGGCCGATAGCGCCGCCGCCGTGAAAAACACCGGCCAGTTCAGGCTGTCCGGGAATGCGCCGGTCAGCGGCAGCTGCACCAGCAGCACCAGCGCGACCGCCATCGCGGCGGTGCTGAGCAGCATTTGCTCGGCGATGATCTGGCGGTAGATGTGGCCGGCGTCGGCGCCGAGCGCGCGGCGCAGGCCGATCTCGGGAATGCGCTGCGTGGTGTTTTGCCACAGCACGCCGAACAGGCCGAAGGCGACCATCACCAGCAGGAAGGCGGCGATCACCGACATGACCATCATTGGCACCATCTGCAGCTTGCTCATCGACTTGCGCGCCTCGCTCAGCGGGCTGATGACGAACGACCAGTCGCCGTGCTCGCGCTTGAGGCGGGCGCTGAGGCGCGCCTCGAACGCGCGCGGCGTGCCCGGCTTGACCCGTAGCATGATGGTCATGGCCGGCTCCCCGCTGACGCCGGGAATGAAGCGCGGTAGCACCAAATTGACTGGCTCCATGTATTCGCCGTGCGAGCGGTAGTGCTCGACCACCGCGCTGACGCGGTAGCGCCGCGGCGTGCCCCTGAACTCGGCGGCGGTGAACACCTGGCCGATCGCCGGGATGCCGGGGAACAGCTTGTCTGCCACCAAGCGGTTGATCACGGTCGGTATGGCGTCGGCGCCGTCGTCGGCTTTGGAGAACCAGCGGCCCTGCGCAGGCGTCATTTGCATGGTGTCGAAAAAGTCGTCGCTCGCGTCCAGGCTGTCGGACTCGACGCGGCGGCTGCCGTCCGGTAGCGCATAATACGCGTTCATGCGCGACATCTCGTACGGCGCCATCGAGGTGAAGGCGACCTTTTCCACCTCCGGCAACTCGAGCAGGGCGCGCTTGAGCGCGTCGTACATGGCGGCGTCGTTGGGAATGGGCTGGGCGTTGCGGATGGCGACCGACCACTGGTCGCGCCAGGCGAAGCCGATCGGCATCTGGTACAGCTGGTAGTTGCGCACGGCGAACGCGGCGATGGCGAACACCACCATGAAGGCCAGCAGGATTTCCAGGCTCAGCATCATGTTGCGCGATTTGCGCTTCCAGATCAGTTTGAGGAGATGGTGCAGCATCAGGTATTTCCTTTCAGCGCGCGGACCGGATCCAGGCGCGACATTTTCCAGGCGGGGATGACGCCCGACAGCACGCCGAACACCACCGTGAGCAACAGCCCGTAGCCGAACACGGCCAGGTTGAGCTCGACCTTGAGATAGGGGATCAGGCCGGAGCCCTCGAGCCACCACAGCGCGCCGGCGGCGCAGACCAGGCCGATGGCGCCGCCGATCAGGCACAGCAGCACGTTTTCCAGCACCAGCTGCGCCACCAGTTGGCGGCTGGTGGCGCCGAAGGCCTTGCGTACACCGATCTCGCTGCCGCGCTCCATGATGCGCCCGACATTGAGGTTGATCAGGTTGAGCGCCGGCAGCGCCATGAACAGCAGCATCAGCGCCGCGATGCTGGCCACGAATGTTGGGGCGCCGGCGTCTTCAGCGGTGCTGTTGGTCAAGGTGCGGGCGAACAGTTCCAGTTTGGAGTCGCCCCAGAACCGGGCCACATTGAACAAATTCGGATCGTCGTAGCGCACCGACTTGGCGATGCGCACGATATCGCGCTTGACAGCCGGTAAATCGGCCGCCGTGCGCGCCAGGATCATCACGGTGAAGTTGCCGTATTCCTGGCCCTTGTAGTCGGTGGACGCCAGCGTGGTGGTCGGCACCCATGCGTCGGCGTAGGCGTTCACCTGCAGCGCATCCTCGACCACGCCGATGACGGTGAACGTTTGGCCGTCGACCAGGATCTTCTGGTTCAGATAAGGCTGGCCGGGGAACAGCCTGCGCGCCGTGGACAGGTTGAGCACGGCCACGAAGCGGCCCTGTTCGACATCGTCGGCGCTGATGACGCGTCCCGAGACGACGTGGAAATCGAGGATGCGCCAATACTCGGCGTCGGTTCGCCGCAGCTGCACTTCGCTGACCCTGCCGGGCTGGTACACCGCCACCGATTGCGGCAACATCGACGCCGACACCGCCTCGACGCCAGTCATCGGCTTGAGGTATTTCTCGACGATCTTGTAACCGAACAAACCGATGCGCCGGCCCGGCCGCTCGGTGTTACTCGACTGCATCATGACCATTTGCACCATGCGCTCGCTCTTGCCCTCGACGCCGGTGGGGTAGAAGGCGTTTTGCAGCAGCGCGGTGACCACCATCAGCACCACCAGGGTCAGCACGATGCACAGCAGGTTGATCGCCGTGAACAGCTTGCGGCGCATGAAGACCTTGCACGCCGTCAGCAGATAATTTCTGAACATGGGGACCCCTTACGCGACCAGCTGGCCGTCGAACACGCGCACGATGCGGCCGGCCATCTTCGCCTCCTGCTCGTTGTGGGTGACCATGATGACGGTGGTGCCCTCGCTGTGCAGCTGCAGCAGAATGTCCATCACCTCCTGGCCCATCTTGCTGTCGAGGTTGCCGGTCGGCTCGTCGGCCAGCAACACCTGCGGCTGGCCGACGATGGCGCGGGCGATCGCCACGCGCTGCTGCTGGCCGCCGGACAGCTGGTTGGGGTAGTGGTCCATGCGCGCGCCGAGGCCGACTTTCTCCAGCGCCTCGCGCGCCAGCCGCTGGCGCTTTTTGGTCGAGATATTCCGGTACAGCAGCGGCAGCTCGACATTGTCGATGACGCGCAGGTCGTTGATCAGGTGGAAGCTCTGGAAGATGAAGCCGAAGGTCTGGTTGCGCAGCTTGGCCACATACTTGTCCTTGTACGACGCCACCGGCGTGCCGGCCACGTGGATGGCGCCGCTGCCGGGATGGTCCAGCAGGCCGATCAGGTTGAGCAGCGTGCTCTTGCCGCAGCCGCTGGGGCCCATGATGCAGACGAATTCGGCTTTCTCGACATGCAGGTCGATATCTTTCAGGGCCAAGGTTTCGACCTTGTCGGTCTGGTAGGTTTTGCTGACGTTTTGCAGGCGAATCATGGTGGGCCTTTCTCTCTTCATTAGTGGACGCGCTTAGTTGACACGGATGCTGTCGCGGTCCTTGTAGTTGCTGGTATCCGAAATGATCAGGCGGTCGCCGGCGCGGGCGCCGCCCAGGATTTCGACGCTCTTGCCATCGCTGGCGCCGATGTTGAGGGTGGTCTTGCGTGCCATGCCGTCGCGCACGACAAAGATCTCCTGCGGGCCGCGGCCGTTGAAGGCGGGGCCGCTGTCGACCAGCAAGGTGTTGTTCTTTTGCTCGGTGACGATGTTGACCTCGACGCGCAGCTTGTTGCGCAGGATGGCGTGGTGCGGCTCGGCCAAGGTCACCAGCAGCTTGACGGTGCCGTTCTGGATTTCCGGCAGGATGGTGTGGACCTCGCCGTTGAGCTTGACGTTGCCCTGCTCGACCAGCACCGGCTGGCCGGCGCTGAGCGCGCGCGCGTGGAAGTCCGACAGCGAGGCCTCGACCTTGTAGTTGTTCAGCTCGGACACCTTGGCGACCAGCTGGCCGGTGGCCAGGCTGGCGCCCTCGTCGGCCAGCAGGAAGGTCAGCATGCCGGCGAACGGCGCGCGCACCTGGGTTTGCGCCAGCAGTTGCTGCTGTTCCTGCAACTGCTTTTGCAGGATGCTTTTTTGCAGCCGCGCGCCTTCGATGTTGCTGGAGGTGACGCGCTTGCCGTCCTCGATCTGCTCGTGGCGCTGCCGCAGCTGGATCTCGTTGCGTTTGACGTTGAGTTCGGCCGTCAGCAAGTCCTCGGCCGAGACGCCGCCGGCCTTGCGCAGCGTCTGGTAGCGGCCCAGCTTGACGCGCGTGGCCTGCAGGTCCAGTTCCAGCAGCTCGATGGCGCTGACCAGCTCTTTACGTTTCTGGTCCATCTCCAGGGTCAGCGCCAGGATGCGGTTTTCCTGTTGCGCCAATTGTTCCCTGAGGCCGTCGATGGCCAGCAGCACGGTGCGGTTGTCCAGTTCCAGCAGCAGCTCGCCGGCTTGGACTTGCTGGCCGAGCTTGGCCTGGACCTTGGCCACGCGCGTCTGGATCGGGCTGGCGACCAGCGCCTCGTGGATGGGGATGACGATGCCGGAGGCGTTGATGGTGTTGGCGATATTGCCGACGCGGACCTCGGCGATGCTCGCGCTGTCGGCCGCGACGCTGGGACTGACGGCGCGGTTGATGCCCCAGGCGCCCACGCACAGCGTGGCCAGCAGCGCGGCGATGGCGAGCACGGTGTTGCGGTGGCGGCGGGCGATGATGTTGGGGCTGAGGGCCTGGTCCATGGCGTTGCGTGAGCGAAGTGATGTTTCCTTCACTATTGCAATCGCCGTGCCACGCAGGAAATTTTTAAATTAGCTATATGGATCAAGGTGTTAGACGCGGTGATCCGGCTGTTGCGGCGGCCGCGATTGCCCGGCTCCGCCCACCATCGTCCGGAAACGGACACCTCACGCCAAGCTTTCCTCTACAACTTTTAAAAACCTCTAAAACACGTAGGGCGGATTAGGCGGAACGCCGTAATCCGCCAATGCGTGAGCCGTCGGGACGCATGCATTGGCCGATTACGCTGCGCTAATCCGCCCTACGTAATCAAGGCGTTCATTGCGTCGCGGGCCGGGTCGAGCTGCTTGCTCATGCCGGTGTACGAAAACATTTGGCCGTCGATGTTGAACATGTCGGCGATCTCGCCGGTTTTATGGAAGCCGTTGCGCAGATACAGATTGATGGCCGGCGTGTTCGATGACAGCACCTGCAAATCTATCCATTCGAGCCGCGCCCTGTGACGCGCCCATTGCTGCGCATGGTCGATCAACCGCCCGCCGAGGCCGGCCTTGCGCTGGCCGCGATCGACACCCATGCCCAGCAGGCAGCGATGCGCCGCGTAACGCTCGGCGTGCGCGCGCAAATCGATGTGGCCGGCAATGCGGCCGTCGGCGTCGCGCGCCACCCACACCCGCCGCCATCCCGGCGCGCCGACTTCGACGCCCATGCCCGCCTTGAACGCGGCGGCCTTGTCGGCGGGGAAGCGCGCGTCGTGGCGCGACAGCGGCTGGAAATAGCCGGTGCCGTCGCGGCCGTTGTCCGACAGATGGTCGTTGAGATAGGCGAGGAAAAAATCGAAATCCTCCGGCGTCAGTTGCTCGATTGAAGTCATTTGGAAAGCTTGTTCCTGTGGAAAATTACCAACCGTTGATCTAAATCAATGTGGTACGGTGATAGCCAGAACATGGTGCTGGAGGAATTTTCATGGCTATCAAAAAGGTTGTCGCGGCGCTGATTATTTTACCCGCGCTGGCGAACGCGGCGGAAGATGAGATCGCCACCGACCGGCCCGATTTCGTCGAATCGAGCAACGTCGTCGGCAAGGGCCGCTTTCAGATCGAAACCAGCTTCGCCGCCGATCGCAACAAGGCCGACGGCATCAAGGAGAAAACCTATTCGACGCCGACGCTGCTGCGTTACGGCATCGGCGACGCCTGGGAGCTGCGCCTCGAAACCGATGGCCGCATCCGCTCGACCACCACCGACACCGCCAGCGGCGTCCGCCTCACCGAGAGCGGCTATGCCGACGTCTCGCTCGGCGTCAAATGGCATATCGCCGACGAGCAGGGCGCGCGGCCGTCGATGGGCGTGCTGGCCCACGTCGACCTCGACACCGGCTCCGCGCCGTTCCGCGCGCAGGGCAAGGGCGGCTCGCTGCGCCTGGCAGCCGAGTGGGAGTTCGCCGACGACTGGTCGCTGGGCGTGATGCCCGGCCTGGCGTGGCTGCCCAACGACAACGGCGAGCGCCACACCACCGGCATTTTCGGCATCGTCGTCGGCAAGGGTTGGACCGAGCAGTTGCGCACCTTCGTCGAGTATTCCGACGAAAGGCTGGCCCGCGCGCGCGACGGCGGCACCATCAGCACCCTCGATGTCGGCGCCGCCTATCTGCTGACGAACACGGTGCAAATCGATACGGCGCTGTCGCGCGGGCTGAACCACAGGACGCCGGACTGGAGCTGGACCGTCGGCCTTTCCATGAAATTTTAAGCAGGGGTTACCATGCGGTTGACGATCCGGCAGCGCTTGCTGTTATCCAATGTGGTCACGCTGGCGTTCGTCAGCCTGGTCGGCATCGTCGGCTACGCGGCGGTGCATGTGCTCGACGGCGCGATCGCGTCCATCACCACCAACAGCGCGGCGATGCGGGACCAGTTGCAGGCCGATATGATGCACGACGCGCTGCGCGCCGACGTGCTGGCCGCGCGCCTGGCCGCCGACAAGAACGATCCCGCCGAGGTCAAGGGCGTGCGCGACGACCTGGCCGAGCACACGGCGCTGTTCCGCAAAGGAATCAAGGAGATGGAGGCGGCCGACATCGATGCCGAGGTGCGCGCCGCGCTGGCGCAGATTCGGCCCGACCTCGAGCGCTACCTGAAAAGCACCGAGGAAATGGTCGAGCTGTCGCTGACCAACAAGGACGCGGCGCAGGCCAAGTTCGCGGGTTTCATGGACAGCTTCCGCGCGCTGGAAAAAAGCATGTCGGCGCTGAGCGACGTGATCGAGAAGAACTCGGAGGCGGCCAAGCAGGTCGGCGATGGCGCGGTGGCGCGGTCGCGCTATCAGATCATCGGCTTTTCGGTGCTGGCGGCGGTGGTGGCGCTGGTGATCGGCCAGGTGATTTCGCGCTCGATCATGCAGCCGCTCAATGAGGCGGTCGGTTTCGCGGAGCGCGTGTCGCAGGGCGATTTGTCCGGCAGCCTGGCGCTCGACGCGGCCGACATCTCGGAAACCGGCCTGCTCAAGCGCGCGCTGACCGATATGAACGCCAGCCTGCACACCATCGTCAGCCAGGTGCGCAGCGGCACCGACGCGATCGCGCTGGCCTCGGGTGAGATCGCGGCGGGCAATATGGACTTGTCGGCGCGCACCGAGTCGCAGGCCAGTTCGCTCGAGGAGACGGCCTCGTCGATGGAAGAGTTGACGTCGGCGGTGAAGCAAAATTCCAGCAACGCGGGCGAGGCCAACGACCTGGCGGCGTCGGCGGCCGGCGTGGCCAGCAAGGGCGGCGCCGTGATGACCCGGGTGGTCGAGACCATGGGCACGATCAACGCGTCGTCGCAGAAGATCGTCGACATTATCGGCGTGATCGAGGGCATTGCGTTCCAAACCAATATCCTGGCGCTGAACGCGGCGGTCGAAGCGGCGCGCGCCGGCGAGCAGGGTCGGGGCTTCGCCGTGGTCGCGTCCGAGGTGCGGAGCCTGGCGCAGCGGTCCGATTCGGCCGCCAAGGAGATCAAGCAGCTGATCGACGCCTCGGTCGCGCAGGTGGGGGAGGGCAGCGTGCTGGTGGGCCAGGCCGGCGGCACGATGGAAGAGATCGTCACCGGCATCCGCCGCGTCAACACCATCGTCGGCGAGATCGCCACCGCCAGCCGCGAGCAGGAGCTGGGGATCGAGCAGATCAATCAAGCGATCGGCAGCATCGACAGCACCACGCAGCAAAACGCCGCGCTGGTGGAGCAGGCCGCCGCGGCGGCCGGGGCCTTGCAGACGCAGGCCGATCAACTGGCCGAAGCGGTCCAGGTGTTCCGGCTGTCGCGCTAGAGGGGGCGTCAGGCGTCCTGCCTCACGCGGCGTGCGGCGCGTAGGCCGGATGCGGCAGCGCGGGCGGGCGCTTGGCGTCCGGCCGGGCGGCTGGCGCCTTATGCTGCGCCGGCGCCAGCTTGAACACGCCCACCAATTGCGACAATTGCTGGGCTTGATCCTGCTGCGCCTCGGCCGCCGCCGCCGCTTCCTCCACCAGCGCCGCGTTCTGCTGCGTGACGGTGTCCATCTCGGCGATCGCGTGGTTGATCTGCGCGATGCCCGCTTCCTGCTCCTGGCTCGCCAGGCTGATCTGGCCCATGATGTCGGTCACCGACTTGACGGCGCCGACGATGCGTTCCATCGTCGCGCCGGCCTCGCCGACCAGCTGCGTGCCGGTGCCGACCTTGCCCACCGAATCGTCGATCAGCAGTTTGATTTCCTTGGCGGCCGAGGCCGAACGGTGCGCCAGGGTGCGCACCTCGGAGGCGACCACGGCGAAACCGCGCCCCTGTTCCCCGGCGCGGGCCGCTTCGACCGCCGCGTTCAGCGCCAGAATGTTGGTCTGGAAGGCGATGCCGTCGATCACGCTGATGATGTCGACGACCTTCCTGGCCGAATCGTTGATCTCGGCCATGGTGTTGACCACGTTCGCCACCACGGCGCCGCCTTCGACCGCGATGTCGGACGCCGAGCGCGCCATCGTGTTGGCCTGGCGCGCGTTCTCGGTGTTTTGCTTGACGGTGGCCGTCAACTCCTCCATTGACGAGGCGGTCTCCTCCAGCGAGCCGGCCTGCTGCTCCGTGCGCGACGACAGGTCCTGGTTGCCGCTGGCGATCTCGGTGGCCGCCGTGACGATCGAATCGGCGCCGCCACGCACCTGGCGCACGATGTCGGCCAGGCTGTCGCGCATCGACTGGATCGCGAACAGCAGGCTGTGGGCATCGCCGCGCGGCAACGCTATCGCCACCGCCAGGTCGCCGTCGGCGATGCGGGCGGCGATGCCGGCGACGTAGGCTGGCTCGCCGCCGAGCTGGCGCAGCAGCTGGCGCGAGATCAGCCAGGCGCCGCCGACGCCCAGCCCCAGCGCGGCCAGACCCAGCACCAGCATCATGTTGCGCGAATTGTGATAGGTTTCCTCGGCGTTGGCGCGGGCTTTTTCCATCGCGTCGCTCTGGTGGGCGATGACGGCGTCGAGCCGCTTCATGTAGGTCATCTGCAGATCGCGCGTGTTGGTCAGCATGAACTCGACGGCCTTGTCGACGCCGTCGTCGCCGCGCAGGCGGATCACTTCCGCGATCGAGGCCGCGTACGGCGGATAGGCGGCCTGCAGCGCGTCGAACAGGCTTTGGCCGACGCCGGAGTTGACCATCACGTCGAGTTTTTGCGCCGAGGCCACCATTTCCTTGAGCTTGTCGGCGACCACGGCCAACTCCGCCTGGGCCTTGGCCTCGTCGCGGATCAGCAGGGCGTTGCGCAGCGAGCGGGCAATCTTGTTGTTGATGTTCATCAGGTTCTGCGCTTCCAGCACCTTCGGGTAGCTTTGCGCGACGATGGCGTTGGTGCCGGCGTTGAGGGTCCCCAAGTGGTGGACGGCCAGGCCGATGACGACGGCCAGCATGGCCAGGATGACGCCGAAGCCGATGCGCAGCCGCGTGCTGACTTTGATGTGCTTGTTTTTCATTTCACTTATTCCGATGATCGAGGGGACGAACTCGCGCTGCGTGGGATGCGGACATCGGCAGCGGCGTTGGCGGGAATGGGGCCGGAGAAAGGAGGGTGATCGCGGGCGGGTTGGGCGATCGCTGGTGCATGGGACAGCGGTAACTATACCGGCTTATTTGCCGTCGAGCAACTAGTTTCGCTATGTACTATTCATCTGGCTGCCGGAATATGGTGCTGGAGATATCCATTGGTAGCGTTTCCATATAAACTTGGCATTCTGCTCATTTTGCCAAGGGTAAATGGAACCGATGAACGCCAACTCTTCCCGTCTGGATGTGATCGATGCGCTGCGCGGCTTTGCCATCGTCTCGATCATGCTGCTGCACAATATCGAACATTTCGACCTTTACTTCTCGCCCGGCGGCCTGCCCGAATGGCTGAAGCTGGTCGACAAAATGCTCTGGGACAGCATGTTTTTCCTGTTTGGCGGAAAGTCCTACGCGATCTTCGCCTTACTGTTCGGCATGACCTTTTATATCCAGTGGCACAACCGCGAGGCGCGCGGCGAGGATTTCCGCCCCCGTTTCGCTTGGCGGCTGACGTTGCTATTGGCGTTCGGCCTGGTCAATTCGATGTTTTACCACGGCGACATCCTGAGCATTTACGCGGTGCTGGGGCTGGCGTTGATACCGGTCGCGCGCCTGCGTAGCGGAACGGTACTGGCCATCGCGGTGATATTGCTGCTGCAACCTTATGCCTGGCTGGAGTTTTTCCAGGCGCTACCGAATCCCGACGAGAAACTGGCCGATCCGGCGTCGTGGGCGTATTTCGGCCGCGCAAACGACTATATGGCGCACGGTTCGGCAACGGATGTGTGGTGGGGAAATCTGACCAATGGTAAAGTCGGCGTGATTCGCTGGAGCTGGGAAAATGGACGGATATTCCAGATTCCCGCGTTATTCATGCTGGGGATGCTCGCCGGCAGAAAAGGCGTATTTAAAACGACGCCGGAGAATAAACGATATTGGTCGCGCACGCTGCTGGTCGCGGTGCTGGCATTTATTCCATTCTATCTGCTTAAATCCTATCCGGAAGCCTGGCATGTCGGCCAGGCGGTGCAGCGCCCATTGCTGGTGATTATCACGTCATGGTCGAATCTGGCGTTCATGGTGGTGCTGGTGTCCGGCTTCGCGCTGCTGTTTTATTCGTGGCGCTGGCTGGAGTTTTTCTCGCCCTTGGGGAAAATGAGCTTGACCAGTTATGTGGTGCAATCGATCGTCGGCACTTCGATTTATTATGGTTTCGGGCTGGGCATGTATCAATCGACCGGCGCCAGTTTCGCCCTGGCGATAGGCATCATGCTGGCGCTGGTGCAACGCCAGTTCAGCGTGTGGTGGCTGAAGCGTCACAAGCAGGGACCGCTCGAAACCCTGTGGCACCGGGCTACCTGGGCCGGCTCCCCAGCGTAGGCATGCCAAGTATTGGCGCGAATATACCAAAATCGAGCTTGGGAGGGCCGCCGGGCGCAATGCTGCGGTTTTGCTTATTCGTCCGCCGCCTGCTCGTCGGGATTTATCCATAGAATGCGGCCATGGCCCGCTTCGTTGAGGCGGGTGATGAATGGCGCGGCGGCGTGGTCCGCCATGCTGAATTCAAACCGAACGTCATCGGCATGGGATACATTATCTAGGCTGGCGCCGGCCAATTCGATTTCGCGCCGTATCATGCCTTCCATCGCATACGGCACGGTGCAGATTAAATGACGCAATTTGATAATGGCGACTTTCTCTGCGTTTAATAAGGCCTGTGCCACGCTGTCGGTATAAGCCCGGACCAAACCGCCGGCGCCTAATTTGACGCCGCCAAAATAACGCACGACGGTGGCCAATACCCCCTCCAGATCCTGGTGGCGTAAGACGTCGAGCATCGGCCGTCCGGCCGTTCCGCTCGGCTCGCCATCGTCGACCGCCGCCGATTGTCCGCCCGCTAATAATGCCCAGCAAACGTGGGCCGCCTGCGGATGCTGCGCCCACAATTCCGCCACCACTTTTTGCGCGGCGGCCCGGTCGGTCATCGGCTGCACGCAGGCGATAAAGCGGCTTTTTTTAATCAGCAATTCATGCTGGACGGGGGCGATAATGGTTTGAGGCATTGCGATGACGTCGGGCTGCGGTGGCGGTGGGAACCGGCTATGGTGCCAGATATCATGGGGAAATACAAAAAACGGGTGGCGGACCGGCACGATATAATCTCGCGGTATCGATCAAAAACACCCGGACCACTATGACAGACATCGCAGATCAACAAAACGACGACGAACTGATGCGCCAGCTCGGTTTGACGGACAAGGGGTTTTTGTTGTCCCGGATGGAAGGGCGGGTGTTTTTGCGTCTGACCGGCGGTGTCGAGTATGGCGGCACACATTACCCCTACGATCTGGTGCCGGCGCAGGGCGTGCTGGCCAAGCCGTCCAAGTGGCGCAAAATGGATGGCGACGCCCGCGCGGCGCTGTTGCGCGAGCGCGCCAGCGACGCCGTCGTGGCGGAATTGCACGGTTATGTCGCCGACTTCGTCGAGGAAATGGCCGACGCCTGCGACGATTGCGAGCTGGACCCCCTGCCTTTCCTGCAGGGCTTGGCGGACATGCAGATTTCCGAGCCGGCCGGCATTGTGTTCGACCGCATCCGCCAGCGGCTGGAGCACGCCGTCGAGCGCGAAATGGAGGAGCAGCACGCCGAGCGCACCCGCCAAAGCATCAATCTGGCCGAATATCCGGCCTCGTTCGACGTCGCCCGCCGCATCAAGCGCAAGTTCATCGCGCTGCTGGGGCCGACCAACTCCGGCAAGACCCACCAGGCCATCGAGGCGCTGGCCAAGGCGCCCAGCGGCGTGTATCTGGCGCCGTTGCGTCTGCTGGCGCTGGAAAACTACGAGCGCCTGCAGGCCATGGAGCAGCACGGCAAGCCGCTGGCCGTCAGCCTGGTCACCGGCGAGGAGCGGCGCCTGGTGGCCGGCGCCACCCACGTCGCCAGCACGGTCGAGATGCTCGACACCCGCACGCCGGTCGACGTCGCGGTCATCGACGAGATCCAGATGCTGGCCGACCGCGACCGTGGCTCGGCCTGGACCGCCGCCGTCTGCGGCGCGCCCGCGCACACCGTCTACCTGGTCGGGGCGCCGGAAGCGCGGCGCGCCATCGAGGTGTTGGCCGCGCGCCTCGAATGCGAGCTGGAAGTCCATGTGTTGAAGCGCAAGGGGCCGCTGTCGATGGAGCCGTCGGCCGTGCGCAAGCTGACCAATCTGCGCCGGGGCGACGCCGTGATCTGCTTTTCGCGCCGCGAAGTGCTGATGTGGCGCGACATGGTGACCGAGGTCGGCCTGTCGGTGGCCACCGTGTACGGCAATTTGTCGCCGGAAGTGCGGCGCGCGCAAGCCCAGCGCTTCCGCGAGGGCGCGGCCGATGTGGTGGTCGGCACGGATGCGATCGCCATGGGCCTGAACATGCCAATTGCGCGCATCGTGATGACAACCTCCGTTAAATACAACGGCTACGAGGAGGAAGAGATCCCGGCCGCGCTGGCGCGCCAGATCGCCGGGCGGGCCGGGCGCTTCGGCGTGCACGAGGAGGGCCTGGTGGCCGGCTACGACAACGAGACGCACAATGTGATGCGCTCGCTGCTGCAGGAAAAGCCGGTGCCGCTGAAAACCACCGGCTTTGCCGTGGCGCCAACGTTGGAACATTTGCACCGGATTTCATCGGTGACCAATGAGCATGCGCTGGCCAAGCTGCTCAAGCGTTTCGTGCACAACATCGACGTGCCGGATGGCTTTTTCTATCCGCGCATCACCGAGGAGCAGTTCGAGCGCGCCGCCTGGCTCGACACCCTGCAACTGACGGTGGCGGAAAAATTCGCGCTCTCGCTGGTGCCGATCTCGTCCAAGGTGCACACGCTGCAGCACGCGTGGGAAGGCTGGGCCACCGCCTTGGCGCACAAGAAGATCACGCGCCTCAAGCCGGAGCAGAACCCGTTGCACTTCATGAACCTGCAGGAGGTGGAGGACGCTTGCCGGCTGTATTCGGCCTACGCCTGGCTGGCCTACCGCCAGCCGGAATATTTTCCCGACACGGAACTGGCGCAACGGCTGTCGCGCGAGGCGTCGGAGCGGGTCGATTCGATTTTGCAGGACCAGAACGCGGCCGCCCGCAAGCGTCAGCCGAAGAAGTTCCGGCGCTAGTGGACTAGTCCGGCGACGGGATCGGGTCGCCGTGCAGCTTGAAGCGGTGCGACAGCCTGAACGGGCGCGTCACGCCTTTGGGATCGGACACCATCGGCACGGAGAACGACTGGTCGTCGAGCAGCTCGAGGGTCCAGGTGGTGTCGCCGAAGAATTCGAAACGGATGAGGTTGGGTTCGACGAGTTGCAAGGCGGAGAAGGCGCCGGTCGAGTACATGCCACCGAGGCGCGCGGCGTCGACCATGTCGAGCTTGGGGTCGAGCAGGTAGATGCGCAGGGTGTCTTCGTTGATGATGTCGTCGGTCAGAAAGATCAGGAAATGGCCGCGCCAGCAAATGGCCGCCTCCAGCACCGCGCCTTCGACGATTTTTCCCGTGGTTTCGCCGTAGAGTATGAGTTCGCTGCGCGGCAGCTGGTCGACCGGCTGCGGTTGCGGGCGTATCGAAAGGTCGTCGATTGAAAACAGTTTCATGATGTGCCTACCACAGCGAGCTGACGCCGAAGGCCGCCAGCGCGCCGCCGATGAAAGCCCCCACTGTAACGCAAACCGGCGCGCCGGGGCCGCAGGCCAGGCCGGCCAGCGCGCCGCCGGCCATGCCGCCGGCGATGCCGGCGCCGTTGATGGCGACTTCCTTGCCCACGGCCGCCACCTTGTTGGTGGCCGTCGTCACGTTGTAGATCGATAATCCGAGTGATACGAAGATCACGCCGCGTCCGGCGAACGACAGGCGCGACATGGCTTGCGTGACCGCCGGATTGGACTTGCCGGCCGAGCTGACGATCGACGCGTAGACGATATTTTTCTGCGACGCCGACAGCCGCGCGAAGTTCGCGCCCGGCCCGTACATGCGGGCGGTCTGGCGTGCCACCAGCTCGTTGAGCGTATAGCCTTGCGCCTTGATGCGCTGGGCCACCGCGCGGCCCACCGACGTGCTGCGCGAGCGGATGATCGTCATGACGGCGTTGCGGGTCTGCTGCGCCTGCTGCGCGGCCTGGGCCCAGGTGATCTTGCCGGTGAATGCCTCGTTGCGCAGGCGGTCCGCCATGCGTTTGATCTCGCGCGCGTAGGTGGCGCGGGCGGCGGCATCGATGGTCAAGTGTGCGCCGGCGTTGGCGAGCTGCGCTTCGAGCGACCGGATGGTCTCCTCGAAGAGTTCCTGGTTCTCATCTTTTGTCGCTGTCGCCATGTCGCTCATCCCTGTTTAGTTATGTGGAAAATAAAAGAGGCATTCACAGGTTAGAGATATCTCGGCCGGGCGAATTGTGGCCGCGCAAGAGGCGGCGTCGAGTGTTGCTGCGCGGCTGGTTTAAGGCCGGCGCATTGCTGCATGTCAATAAGTTCATGTGGGGCAGTGACATCATTGACGGCCGAAAAATTGCGGCGGACTTTGCATGCCGGCACATGCCGATTGCTTTTTATATTATAGTTGTCATGTTTTCAATTCGAGGATGTCCATGGTTACTTGCTATTTGCGCTACGTGATCGATCCCTACAAGCTCGCCGAGTTCGAGCGCTACGGCAAGATGTGGATACCGCTGGTCGAAAAACACGGCGGCCGGCATCACGGTTACTTTCTTCCGTCGGAGGGAGCGAGCAATGTAGCGCTGGCGATGTTCAGTTTCCCATCGCTCGCGGCGTATGAAGCGTACCGGGCGAAGTCGCTGCAGGACGCCGACTGCCAGGCCGCGTTCAAGTACGCCGATGAAACGCGCTGCATCGTCAGCTACGAACGCAGCTTTTTCCGGCCCGTTTTCGAGTAAGCCCGCCAGCGACGAGGGTCAGTGCCGACATTCGGATGTGCTTTCTGATCGAGCGCGGTCCGTCGCCGTACCGTGCGGACATTACCGGTGCGGTCGGTGTGAAATGATGTCGACGTGCGGTTCTGGCATTGTCGCGCGTTTAATGCGCCATCGCGACCTGCGCCAGCCAGCCCGCCAGGACAATCGCCGGCAAGCCGTTGAGTAACAAGCCGATCCACCCGCACCATGAACGACCGCGCATCCGGATCAAACCCACGAGTGCAGCGACCAGTCCTATCAGCGTGCCAACCACCAGAAGCACGACGGCGATTCCCATGCAGCCGAAACCAAAGTCGCCGCACTGCGATTGTCCGCCGGAAAAGCCACCTTGCAACGCCACCACGCTTGCGGCGAAGGTAATCAGTGCAATGGGAATGCTGATGATATGTGGCTTGATTTTTTTTCCTTCAACTGATGCGTGCCGTGGGTTCTTTCCGTCTATCGGCCCGGGACTCTGCGGAGGAATGCATCATACCCCGGCGATGAGGATCAGCGCCGACACTCGGACATTGGCGGAACTTTTTGCTAGTCTTATCGTGTCTCAGGCCTACTCGGGCACTGGCGCGGCTTCTAAACTGAATCGACGATAGAAACCAAATGGCCGGCTCACTCCGTGCGGGTCGGACAACAGTGGAAACCTTAGCGTTTTGCGATCCAATAG
This sequence comes from Duganella sp. 1411, assembly GCF_017833525.1. GTDB lineage: Bacteria > Pseudomonadota > Gammaproteobacteria > Burkholderiales > Burkholderiaceae_D > Rugamonas. Next base: position 1,158,332 of record NZ_JAFICD010000002.1, on the reverse strand, counting down.
TTTCAAGCTCCATACGATGCCGTCGAAGAACAAGAATCGTACGGTGTCTGGAGGGATGATATCCACCAATGAAAAAGTACCAGTGACGTAAAGACCGTCCATCCTTGCCTGGTCAAGCACGTTTAAGTTTGTATCCAACAGATAAATGTGTAGCGTGTCTTCGTACAAGACCGCGTCAGTGACGAAGACGAGTATCAACTCCTTCCAGCGCAACGCGGCTTCCAGAATCGCACCGTCCAGCGTTTTGCCGGTTCGCGCGCCATTCAGCAATATTTCACTCCGCAGCGGCGCATCGCTCAGGTAAGAGCCTATAAGCTTCAGTGAGAATGCCGAGGGCGGTAATGGCGTCACGACGGCTACCAAAAAAGTCGGACGCCGAAGGCGGCTACGGCGCCGCCGACGAATGCGCCGATTGTTACGCAAACTGGCGCGGCGGGGCCGCATGCCAATCCCGCCAAAGCTCCACCCGCAAAGCCGCCGCCAATGCTTGCGCTTGTCGATACCAGTTCTTGGCTAGCGGTTGCAAGTTTGTTGTTTGACATCGCTACGTTATATGCGGAGATGGCGACTGACATGACGAGCAAGCCCCGACCCGCGAAGGAAAGTCGTGCCATTGCCGTACTTACCTTGGGATTGGATCTCCCGGCTGATGCGACGATCGACGCATAGACCGCATTTTTCTTTGACTGGGTAAGTCGCGAGAAGTCCACCTGTGTGCCATGTACCATGGCGGTGTGGCTGGCGACTAAATGGTTCAGCGATGTCCCGCGCAACTTTAGCTTCTGCGCCATGGCCCGGCCAACTGCCGTGCTTCTTGCCCTGAATACTTCCAAGATCAATTGCGGGTTTCGTTAGCTTGTCTCGCAGCGTCACCCCATGTGATTTTTCCTGACGCCGCTCGATCCCGCAGCGTATTCGACATTGTCTTTATTTCTTTGGAATAGGCGATCCGTGTAGCGGAATCGATGGTGAGATGGCTGCCGATATTTGCGGTCTGACTTTCAAGTAACTTGATCGCTTGTTCGAATGCTTCTCTTTCCTCCATGTCGCTTTCGCGAGCAAGGGTAGTCGAGCCGGTCGTCATGTAGCGCCTCCTTGATCCATCGGGATGTTCAGCATAAGGGGGGCGATGCCAATCGGGTTGTGCCGGCTCAATGTATGGAGGCGCCGCCCTTCATGCCTTTGTGCCTGGGCCGCTCGCCCAGTTGCGGTATGATCGTTTCTCCAACAAATTGCCGCCAGGACGACCATGCCGACCCCCATCACGATCGCGAAAAACGACGCCATTTCCCTGGACATGCTGTCCAACCTGGTCAACCGCCACGGCTGCATCACCGGCGCGACCGGCACCGGCAAGACCGTCACCTTGCAGAAGATCGCGCAGTCGCTGTCCGAGATCGGCGTGCCGGTGTTCATGGCCGACGTCAAGGGCGACCTGTCCGGCATCGCCAAGCCCGGCGCGCCGAGCGAGAAGATGGCCGCCCGCCTGGGCGCGCTCAAGCTGGAGGCGCCGCAGTGGGCCGGCTGCCCGGTGACGTTCTGGGACGTGTTCGGCGAGCAGGGCCACCCGGTGCGCGCCACCGTGTCCGACCTCGGCCCGCTGCTGCTGGCGCGCATGCTCAACCTGAACGATACGCAGGAGGGCGTACTGCAACTGGTGTTTCGCATCGCCGACGACAACGGCCTGCTGCTGCTCGACAGCAAGGACTTGCGCGCCATGCTGCAGCACGTCGGCGACAACGCGGCCGACTTCAAGACCAGCTACGGCAACATCAGCGCGGCCAGCATCGGCGCCATCCAGCGCGGCCTGATCGCCATCGAGGAGCAGGGCGGCGACCAATTCTTCGGCGAGCCGATGCTCAATATCGACGACCTGCTGCAGACCGACGCCAACGGCAAGGGCGTGATCAACATCCTCAGCGCCGACAAGCTGATGAACGCGCCGCGGCTGTACGCGGTGTTCCTGCTGTGGATGCTGTCCGAGCTGTTCGAGAACCTGCCCGAAGTGGGCGATCTCGATAAACCGAAGCTGGTGTTTTTCTTCGACGAGGCGCACCTGCTGTTCACCGACGCGCCCAAGGCCTTGCTGCAAAAGATAGAGCAGGTGGTGCGGCTGATCCGTTCCAAGGGCGTCGGCGTGTTCTTCGTGACGCAAAATCCAATCGACATCCCGGACACGGTGCTGGGCCAGCTGGGCAACCGCGTCCAGCACGCGCTGCGCGCCTACACGCCGCGCGACCAGAAGGCCGTCAAGGCCGCCGCCGAGACGTTCCGCCCGAATCCGTCACTGGAGGTGTCGCAGGTGATCACCGAACTGGGCGTGGGCGAGGCGCTGGTATCCTTCCTCGACGAGCAGGGCGCGCCGCGCATGGTCGAGCGGGTCTTCATCCTGCCGCCGGCCAGCCAGCTCGGCCCGCTCGACGCCGCCGAGCGCAAGGCCGTCATCGCCGGCTCGATCGTGGCCGGCGTCTATGAAAAGACGGTCGACCGCGAGTCGGCCTATGAAAAGCTGAGCGGGCGCGTGGCCGCCGGCGCGCGCCAGGCGCAGGACGGCGCCGACGCGCCCGCCGGACGCGGCACGCCGCAGCGGCCATCCCAGCCAACGCCGCAGGAAGCGGCGTCCGGCGGCTCGATGTTCGGCGACGTGCTGGGCGGACTGTTCGGCCAGACCGGCAAGCGCGACACCGCGGTGCAGGCGATGGTCAAGTCGGCCGTGCGCAGCATCGGTTCCCAGGTGGGCCGGGAAATCATTCGCGGCGTGCTGGGATCGATCATGAAAAAACGCTAAAAGCCGCCTAAAAACCCGCATTCCCACGGTAGCTCAGCCATACGCGCGCCACCGATCCCCTCGCCTCGGCTATGATAGCGACCGGTCCACAATATTGACAGCAATTTAATTGCTCAAATACATGTTGTGGAATGTCATCGCAAGGCGAGGAAGAGGGAATGACGGCATTAACTGGCGCGGCCGCGACGGATCGGCGGCCGCAATCACAATTTGGCTTGATCAATCTGCTGAAGGCCGGCGCGGCGCAACTGATCGTCCTGCATCATCTGGCGTTTTATGGTCCGATGGCCGATCACGTGCGGCCGATGTGGCCCGGCCTGATCGATTGGCTGGGCGACAGCGCGCGCCTCGCCGTGCAGGTCTTCCTCGTCATCGGCGGCTTTTTGGCCGCCAAGTCGCTGTCGCCGCTGGGGCACGCCGGGCTGGCCGATCCGTTCGGGGCGATCTGGCGGCGCTACGCCAAGCTGGCGCCGCCGTTCATGGTGGCCACCTTGCTGGCCGCCGCCGCGTCCGCGCTGGCCGGCAAGTTGATGGCGCACGACTCCATTTCCGGACCGGCCACCCTGGGCCAGCTGGGCGCCCACGCGCTGCTGCTGCATGGCGTGCTCGGCTATCCATCGCTGTCGGCCGGCGCCTGGTACGTCGCCATCGATTTCCAGCTGTACGCGCTGATGGCGCTGATGCTGTGGTGCGCCGGCCGCATGGTGGCCAACCACCGGTTGCCGTGGCTGATGCCGGGCGTGGTCGCGCTGGCCGTCACCGCTTCCCTGGTTTACTTCAATCTGGACGCGGACTGGGACAACTGGGCGCCGTATTTCTTCGGCAGCTATGGCCTGGGACTGATGGCCTGGTGGGCCAGCGACCCGCGCCGCAAACCCGGCGCCGCTTCGTTGCTGGTGGGAATCGCATTTCTGCCCGTGCTGGCCGCGCTGGCGCTGGATTTCCGCAGCCGTATCGCGCTGGCGATGGCGACCGCCTGCGTCCTGGTGCTGTTTGGTCGCGCGAAAACAACATCCGAGGGGCAGGGCTGGTCGGTCGTCAACGGCCTGGCGCGCATCTCGTATTCGGTGTTTTTGATCCATTTCCCGGTCTGTTTAGTGGTGAACGCGGCGTTCACCCGCTTTGTGCCGGCCGAGCCGGAATTGCAGGCCTTCGGCATGCTGGTTGCCTGGGCCGCCAGCCTGGCCGCCGGGGCCGTGTTCCATAGCTGCGTGGAGGCGCCGCTGGCGCGGCTGGTGCAGCGCACCGGCGGACGCACCGTGCTGCGTCCGGCGCCGGCCTAGACAATATCGACCGCCCACGCCAGCCAAAAAGCCAATCCGCAAGGGTTGGCTTTTTTTATTTTATGTTTCATGAAAAAAAGGGAAGGTTGCCAGTTATATGATTTTGGAATATGAATTTGCAAATAAATGATAGATTGGCATTCTTGAGGCGGGTTTAATATGAAAGTCATGCAGCCATGGCAAGTACAAAAAGGACTGCAATAACAACATAGGAGATAACATGTCAACGCCTCAGACCCGTATGCGTAAAACCGTATTGGCCGTCCTCGTCGCAGAAGCCCTGATGTCGCTCGGCGCCTCGGCACAAGCGGCCGACCAGCCCGTGATCGATCCTTCCGCGACCGTCGTCGTCAGCGGCATCCGCGCTTCCCTCAGTTCATCGCTTAACACCAAACGCATGCAGGACGGCGTGGTCGACGCCGTCTCGGCCGAAGACGCCGGTAAATTCCCCGACACCAATATCGCCGAGTCGCTGCAACGCGTGACCGGCGTGCAGATCCAGCGCAACGGCGGCGAGGGACGCTACATCTCCGTGCGCGGCCTGGGGCCTGAATTCAACAACGTGCTGGTCAACGGCCGCACCATGACCAGCGACACCGGCGGGCGCGAGTTCTCGTTCGACATGCTGTCGTCCGACCTGATTTCCAAGGTGCTGGTCTACAAGACTTCGCAGGCCTTCCTGCCCGAGGGCGGCATCGGCTCGACGGTGGACATCCAGACCGCGCGTCCGCTGTCGGGCAAGGTGGGGCACTCGACGGTGTTCAACGCGTCCAGCTCCTACGACGACAATTCGAAGAAGTACACCCCCAACGCCAGCGGCATGTATTCCTTCGCCAACGAGGCGCGGACGTTCGGCGTGGCCGGCTCGGTGTCGTACACCGACCGCGCGTCCAAGCAGAACAAGGCCATCAACGACGCCTGGAACTACCGCGACGTGTCGATGATCAACGGCGACCTCAACTCCAAAGGGTTGACGATGGCCGACGTCACCACGCGCAAGCTGTATATGCCGCAGAGCTACGGCTTCCAGCAGGAGGAGGAGAGCCGCAAGCGCCTGGTCGGCAACCTGGCCGTGCAATACAACCCGTCGCCGACCTGGAAGCTCAGCGCCGACGCGCTGTTCTCGCGCCTGGACCAGAAGAACGACGTGATCGCCGTGAGCGACTGGAACAATCCGGTCCAGTTGGGCGTGAAGTACGACCAGAACGACCAGGTGACGAGCTTCCTGCGTCCCGGTTCCACCTTCTTTGCCAACAACCCGGCCATCGCCGGCCCCGGCAAGCTGCTCGGCGAAGTGGCCTCCAACGACATGATCGTCAAGGGCGGCGACCGGCTGTCGATCACCCGCGCCTTCGGCCTGAACTCGAAATGGAAGATCGCCGACGACTGGCGCCTGGAGGGCGACGTGTCGACCTCGCGCTCGACGTCGGCCTCGCCGGACATGTGGGTGGTGGCCGGCATGGTGCCGAAAAACGGCGACGTGCTCAGCTTTAACGGCACGCCCAGCATCACCTTCGGCGACGGCCTGGCCGACCCGACGGCGGTGCGCGCGCACGCCGTCTCCAACGGCCAGGTCAACCTCCACGACAAGTTGAAGGAGGGGCGCATGAACCTGTCGTGGGACCACGAGATGGGCTACTTCAAGGGCGCCGACACCGGTGTCGGCTACTCGCAGCGCGAGGTCGGCCGCCTCACCTACAGCAGCGATTCGTGGAACGCCTTCAGCGGCTACCACGTGGGCCTGCCGGCCAGCCTGTTCACGGTGACGCCGCTGGAGAACTTCCTCGGCGGCGGCGCCCAGGTGCCGTCGGCGTATCTGCGCTTCGACCCGCACGCCTACATCAATTATTTGAACCAGCCGTCGCTGCTGCCGCAGTCCAACGATCCGGCCCTGTATTCCGACAAGACCAAGTATCCGAACGGCCCGATGGCGATCGACTACACCAAGCCGTCGTCGTGGGGCGTGGAGGAGAAGGTCAAGAGCTTGTTCCTCGACACGCGCTGGGAGGGCAGCGGCTGGTCGGTCAACGCCGGCATGCGCATGGTGCGCGTGAACTCGAGCTCCACCGGCACCAGCCGCGTGTTGCTGTCGGCGGTCAAGAGCCCGAACGACACGACCTTCATTTCGCAGTGGGGCCCGTACCAGGTCATCACCGTTGACAACAGCTATAACAGCTACCTGCCGTCGGCCAATCTGAAGGTCGACCTGACCAAGGACATGCTGCTGCGCTTTGCCGCCTCCAAGACCGAGACCCGGCCGACCTTGAGCCAAATGAGCGTGGACAACTGGTACGGCGGCCGCTTCGGCGACGTCCAGACCGGCGGGGGCAACCCCTACCTGAAGCCGATGCAGTCGAAGAACTTCGACGTGTCGTATGAATGGTATCTGTCGAAGACCAACTACGTCAGCACGGCCGTGTTCATGAAGAAGGTGTCCGACTTCCTGGAGACCACCTTGCAGGACATGCGCATCCCGCAGTTCGACGAAGTGGTGCATGACTCGCGCGTGCGCAACGGCCAGAAAGGCAAGATCAAGGGGATCGAGGTCGCCGGCCAGTACGCCTTCGACGATTCGATCCCTTGGCTGCAGGGCTTCGGCGTATCGGCCAACTACACCTACGTGGACGCCAGCGCCGAGCGCGCGGGCGGCGCCCCGGCGTGCGGCTATCCGGGCTTGTCGCCGCAGTCGTACAACGGCTCGGTGTTCTTCGAGAACACCAAGTTCTCGGCGCGCGTGAGCTACAACTGGCGCAACCACTTCTCGGTCGATTGCGGCGGCGGCAGCACCTTGCCGCGCAACCGCGCGGCCTACGGCCAGACCGACGCCAGCCTGCGCTATAACATCACCCCGGGCATCGCCCTCTACGCCGACTTCATTAATTTGAACAACGCCAGAATGCGCGAGTACGCCAACAGCGAAAGCCAGTTCCTGACCCTCGAAGACGTCGGCCGCCGCGCCAGCGTCGGCGTGCGGATGGCCTTCTAAGCCTCGGCCGGTTGTTCGGGAAGTGAGGGCTGGGCTCCGCGTCGCGCGGGCTCAGCCCTTTTTGCTTTGGCCGGCGGTCGACAGTAGCCGGGGCGGCTCGGCCGCGTAGATTTTCGGCAGGAACGGATGGCTCAGGATGAAGCAGCGGCCGGCGCTGGCCTTCACCTGCTGGATCTCCTGCTTGAAATGGCGGGCGGTCAACGCGTCGAGGGAACCGTCGCGCTTGGCCATCGCCAGGCCCGCCTGCAGTCGTTCGGCCAGCCTCGGCTCGTTGGCGCTGACGTAGTACACGGTCGGCAACGGGTAATACAGCATCAGCCCCGGCACCAGCGCCAGGTTGGCCGCCAGCTGCTCATGCTCCTTCAACAGGAAATCCGCTTCGACCACGCTGATTGGCAGGTAGTCGAAGCGCCGGCTGTCCAGCATGTCGAGCAAGGTGGTGATGTTGCCGCTGTCGACCACCGGGTAGCCGTTATGGCGCAGCACTTCCACGTCCACCCAGCCGCGTCCTTGTCCCGCCACCAGCTGTTTCAGCTGGGCGGCGCTGGTGATCGCTTGAAATTTCGGCAAGTCTTGGCTGCGCACGATCAACTGGCGGTAGCCCAGCAGGCCGCCCAGCACCGGCGTGCCGACCATCAGGCTGCGCTCGAGGGGATCGTCGGCGTTCAGGTCGCGCCAGGGACCGGCATGCACGTTGAGGCGCTTGCCGGAATGGATTTCCCGGCGCAGGCGCGAGGTGCTCAAGTTTTCCCGCACCCGCACCACGGAGTAGGGGCCGTAGACGGCCGTGGTCTTGCGCAGCGCGAGCTCGAGCGCTTCGCCCTGGTACTGGTCGCGCCGTGGCGTCCGGCCCCAGTCCCAGTAGCGGTAGACCATCGGTCCGGACGCCGCCCGCGCGTCGCGCGTACCCAGGGCCAACGCGCCGATCGTCAACAGAGCCGCCCTGCGCGGCATGGCGGAGTGGAGCTTGAACTTTGATTGCATGCGGAAATTTTAACACCGCTTACCAATAGTCAACGGGTTGTTCCGGCGGCATCAGGCGAATGTTTGCAACAGCCAGCGCAAGGTGCTCAGGCGTAATTCGAAGACCAGGGACTGGGCCAGATGGGCCCGCTGTTCCAGTTGCGTCAGGTTCGGACGCGAGGCGACGCTGATCAGGAAGCCGGCCAGCATGCGGCGGTAGCGTTGGTTTTCGGCGGCATTGAACAGGTGGGATTGGCGGAAGTAATTTTCCTTGTGGAAGGCCAGCGATTCGCGCGCCAGCAACTCGTCGTTGGTGGTCAGCGCCGCGTCGTGGTAGCGGTAGCGGGCCACCGTGCGGTCCAGGAAGCCGATCCGCGCCGTCTCGGCGAAGCGGTACCACATCGCGATGTCGTCCAGGATGCGGTAACGCACGTCGAAGCGCTGGCCGATGATGATCTCGCGCCGGCACACGATGGTCTGGGTGCTCATGCCGGTGTGCAGCCCCGCCATGCAACCCCAGAAATTTTGGCAACGATACAAGCCGTCCTCCAGCGGCACCAGATAGGCCTGCGCCTTGGACGTGAACCCCTTGTGCGCCAGGTAGCCGCCCTGCGTGTGCTGCGTGTCGCCGAACGGCTCGAAGTCGGCGAAGACGATGTCGAGGTCGGGATATCGCTGCAGCACGCGCGTGGCCTGTTCCAGCTTGTCCGGCAGCAGCAAGTCGTCCTGGTCGCAAAAGGAAATGTAGCGGCCCCGCGCCAGCGACAGCCCGACATTCTTCGGCAGCGCCGGCGCGCCGGAATTGACCGCGGTGGAAACGACGCGGACGCGGGCGTCGCGCGCGGCGTGGGTGGCCGCGATCTCTGCGGAACCGTCGGTCGCGCAATCGTTGACGATGATCAGTTCGAGGTCGGCGCAGGTCTGTTGCAGGATGCTGTCGATCGTCGCCGCCAGATATGCCTCGCCGTTGTAGACGGGCATGATCACTGAGTGCAGTGGCATAAGTTCTCCTAGCGGCGTTCCGGTTTAGAGAGCCGGCGGCGCAGCAGCGGACGCACCGCCGCCAGCAGGTCCGGCCTGATCTCGTGGTTGAGCAGGACGATGGCGGCCGTCCAGCAGGCGAAGGCGGCGAGCCCGGCGGCGCCGAGCAGGACGGCCGGCCTGGCGTCGTCGAAGCCGGGCGACAGCATCAGCAGCGCCGGGCCGGCCGCCGTCAGCAGCGTCACGGCGGCCGAGCGCGCGACGCAGCGGCCCAGTTCCGTCAAGCGCATGCCGGTCAGCGCGGCCAGCGAGCGGTACAGCAGGGCCGAACTGAATAGCGTCGTCGCGGCGATGCTCCAGGCCACTGCCTCCAGGCCGAACGGCGCGGCCACGGCGACGCCGGCGATGCGCACCGGCACGCCGATGGCCTCCAGCTGGGCGCGCAGCCGCACCTGGCCCATCGCCACGAACAGGTCGCGCGCCATGTTGAACAAACAGAATAAGGCGGTCGACCCGCACATGATGCGCACCAGCGGCGCGCTGGCATCCCACTGGTGGCCATATAGCAGGCGCGTCAGCGGCGTGGCCAGCATGGCCAGCACGGCAAAGAACGGCCACGCCAGCCCGGCCATATAGGGGATGGTGCGCAGGTACAGCCGCTTCATGTCGTGGCCGTCGCGCGCGGTGGCGGCGAACAGCGGCAGGATCACGGGCGTGACCGCCCTGGTGATCAGCAGGTTGAAGATATTCAGCGTCGCCTGCGCCTTGCCGAACAGGCCGACCGCCTCGACGTCGATGAGCTTGCCGATGATCATGTCTGGCGCGGCCACGCCGCATTCGTCGAGCACGTTCGAACCGGTGGCGTAGGCGCCGAAGCGCAGCAGCTGGCGCATGCCCCGCAAGCCGGGCAGCCAGGGCATGCCGGCGGGACGGAACAGCTGGCTCACCAGCACCGTTGCCGCGCTGCCGGCCACGGCGGCCCACGCCAGGCTCAGGTAGCCGAAGCCCAGCTTGACCAGCGTCAGTGCGGCGGCCAGGTTGGCCAGCGCGTTGGCCACGTTGATGCAGTACAGCGCGCGGAAGCGCATCTGCCGGCGCAGCACCGGCAGGGTGATGGAGCCGAACGGAATCAGCAGGATGTTGAGCGCGAGGATGCGCAGGACCTTGCCGACGCCGGGTTCGCCGTAGAAGGCCGCGACCGGGGCGCTGGCGGCGGCCAGCAGCGCGGCCATGCCCCAGGAGATCAGCATCGTCAGCGTGTAGGCGGCGCGCAGGCGCTCGGTGTTCAGGTCCGGTTCCTGGATCAGGTATTGGCCGATGCCGAAGTCGCGCACCAGCTGGGTGATGCCGACGACCACGGCGCCGATCGAAAAGATGCCGATCTGGGCCGGCGTCAGCAGCCGCGCGACGACCATGCTGCCGGCCATGCCGATTACCAGCACGGTGTATTTCTCGGCGAACGACATCAACAGGGAGCTTTTAATCGGGTTCATTTCAGGGCCGTCCGCAGTGAACGCGGGCAATATGCGCAGGGGGCTTTGGCATATTATTCGGGTTCGGACCCGTGGCCTTTGACGTGGAACGAACCGCAGCGGTTTAGCGCCGGTGGGACGGGGCGTGTCCGGGGTAGCGGATCACAAGCTCCTTTTGGAAGATCACGATCTTGATATCTACGCCGCGTGTTTTCGCCGCTTCGGCAAGCTTTTGTTAACCATGATTTGGCTTAGGTTCGTCCAAGTCGAGCACGTACGACCACTCGGCGCCGCTGGCCGGCGCCAGTCGTTCCCCGCGCCGCCAGCCAAAGGCGGTGTAGAGCCGCACCGCCGCGGCCATCTTGTCCCACGTTTCAAGATAGATGCGGCGATAGCCGCGCGCGACGCCGGTGGCCACGGCTTCCATCAGCAAACGGCGGCCCACGCCTTGTCCCCTGCAGGCCGCGTCGACATAAAAGGCCGATAGCTTCAACGTTTGCTCAGCCATGCGAGACAGTATCAGGGAGCCGACTACCTCCGCGCCCCATTGCGCGACCAGGTAGACGGTGGCGTCGGCTCCGGTATCGCCGAATCGGCCAAGGTCGCGGTCCAGATCCGCGAAGTCCGGCTCGATGTCGAAGCTGCGCATGGCGCTGGAGGCGATCTCCTGCACGCGGCCACGGTCCGCCAGCAGGCCCTCGCGCACGATTAACCGTGGCGTCGGCGATGGGGTGGTGGCGAGGACAGGGTTCACGGGACGAGCCTTCAGAGGTTGGGGAATTGATTTCTTCTCAATTGTATCCGCTTGCACCTTGACTCGCCATCGGCGGCATGGCGCCGCGCCTTGGCATCGGACTGGTCAAAATCCTACAAGACTCTGATACGGCGGCCTACGTCGACCATCAGGGCGGCGTCTACGATATACACAGCGGTGCCGGAACGCGGCTGCCGCGCCCGTACATCGTTCGAGGAGGATCGCATGCTGGCAATGGACTATCGAGGCCCTTACCGCGTCCGCGCGGCGCACAAACCGGATCCCGTGATCGAGCACCCCGGCGACGCGATCGTTCGCGTCACGCGCTCGTGCATCTGCGGATCGGACCTGCACTTGTATCACGGCATGGTGCCCGACACTCGCGTCGGCAGCACGTTCGGCCATGAATTCGTCGGAGAGGTGGTCGACGTCGGCACCGGCGTGCAGCGGCTCAAGGTGGGCGACCGGGTGCTAGTGCCGTTCAACGTGTTTTGCGGATCGTGCTTCTTTTGCGACCGCGAGCTCTTCGGCAATTGCCACAACACCAATCCGCAGGCGAGCGCCGTCGGTGGCATCTACGGCTACTCGCACACGGCCGGCGGCTACGACGGCGGCCAGGCCGAACTGGTGCGCGTGCCGATGGCCGACGTCGGCCCCACGGTGATCCCCGCCGACCTGCACGAGGACGACGCGGTGTTGCTGACCGACGCGCTGCCGACCGGCTACCAGGCCGCCGAAATGGGCGATATCAGAGAAGGCGACACGGTGGTGGTGTTCGGCGCCGGGCCGGTCGGCATCTTCGCCGCCAAGTCGGCGTGGCTGATGGGCGCGGGGCGCGTGATCGTGGTCGACCATGTGGACTACCGGCTCGACTTCGTGCGCCGCTACGCGCAGTGCGAAGTGGTCAACTTCCGCGAGGTGGGGGACATGGCCTTGCACATCAAGAAGATGACCGACTGGCTGGGCGCCGACGTCTGCATCGACGCAGTCGGCTGCGAGGCGGCCGGCAGCGCCGCGCAACGCCTGAGCGGGCGCTACATGAAACTGCAGGCCGGCTCGGCCACCGCGCTGCACTGGGCGATCAACGCGGTGCGCAAGGGCGGCAACGTGTCGATCGTCGGCGTCTACGGCCCCACCTTCAACGCGGTCCCGATCGGCAACGCGGTCAACAAGGGGCTGACGTTGCGCATGAACCAGGCCAGCGTCAAGCGGCATTTGCCGCGCCTGATCGAGCACATCCGGGCCGGCCATATCGATCCGAAGCAGATCATCACGCACCGCGTGCCGCTCGAGGAGGTCTCCGACGCGTACCACATCTTCCCCAGGAAGCTGGATAACTGCATCAAGACGGTGCTGATTCCGCCCAACGCCAACCGGATCGCCGCGCCGTCCGCCGGCGTCATCTTGCACTGAGGAGGCGCCATGCATAACGATGACAACAATCACGATGTCGGCGCCGTACCCGGCCGTCAGAACGGACACCGGCACGAACACGCGCGGCATGGCGTCGCGACGCGGCGGGGAGTGACGCCGCGCGAGCAGATCGCCGGCTGGGGCAGCGATCTCGACCGCGCGAACCGGCCCGGCGTGCCGATGGAGCGAACGCCGCCCCGGCTCGACGGCCCGTTGCGCCCGCCGGAGCAGCAGCACAGCGCGGTGGAGGTACTGGTGTCGCCCGAACGCCCCGGCATCACGCCGCTATACGGCACCAGCGCGCCGCCGCGCGGCCTGAGCGGCATGTTGCGCCGGGCCGCGTTCAAGATGACCGAGAACGATATCCGGCACTGGCTGATGCTGCTGCTGGCCGACCGGGTCGACGTTGTCGAAGGCATCGGCGACGACCTGCGCCAGGGCAGGGTGCCGAACGTGCTCGGCGAAATGGGCATGGCGGCGGAGTGGCGGTACAACAAGGCCGGCGTGGCGAAGAAGGCCGCGATCGGCGCGGCGGTGGTGGGAATCGGCTATTACCTGCTTAAACGCCGGCGGACCTGAACGCCAGCGGTCATCGGAATCACGTAGGGCGGATTAGCGCAGCGTAATCCGCCAAGCGCCGCCGACGGCTGATGGCGGATTACGGCGTTCCGCCTAATCCGCCCTACGAAAATCGCGTAGCTTCCCGGGGTCAGGTCCACCATTTCTACACGGGCTGATCTGTTAGCGCGCGGGCTGCAACACGATGGTGAGCAACGCCACCGAATTGGCCAAGGCCCGCACCGCGTGCGGAGCGCCGCCTTCCAAATACAACATTTCGCCAGCCTTCAGCGTGGTCGGCTGGCCGCCCGCGATAAAAGCAATTTCACCCGACAGGCATTGGAACGTGATATCGCCTTTAACCTGATGCTCCGGCATCTCTTTGCCAGCGGGCAGCACCAGCCGGATCAATTCGATCTGCTCGGTTTTGGCGAGCGCTATCGAGGAAAAGGCCGAGGCGTCTTCGCCTGCATGTGTCAATGCAATGACTTCACCGGGTTTCGCATGTTCCAAAGCCATGATGCCCTCCGAGAGTGATGGTGATGTTTTCCATCTTAGCATCGCTTTCGACAGACGGCAGCACAGCAGGGCGGGGTGACATCGGTATGTCCGATCGATGGATTCCTTCAGACTGGGGCTTGCCATCAATCCTGAAGCGTCGGAAGAATTTGAGCTTTCGCTTCACGCCGGCGGGATCGGAAAGCAAGGGCAGGGCAAATTCCTGTTCGGGGAGCAGGACCACGCGCCAGACGGTGTCGCCGAAGAAGCGAAACGTGAGCGCGTCCGGCGGTTGCAGCGTCAGATCGTCAAACGTGCCGGTCGAATACATCGCGCCGAGCACGGCCGCGTCGACCAACGTCATCTCGGCGTCGAACATATAAATCCGCAGCATGTCTTCGTAGGGGATGTCATCGGTGAAGAAGGCGATGCGATAGCCTTCCCACGCCACAGCCGCTTCCAACACGGCGCCGGTCACGGTCAGCCCGGTAGGCTCGCCGTCCAATAGCAGTTCGGACGAAGCTAGCTCCGCATCCGTGTAGGGCGACGCCAGCCGCGCCGAGAATTCTGAGGTGGGAAGTAGTCTCACGAGCTTGCGCTACCTAATAAAGCCAGCGGTGGGGACACGGTCTCACTATGCTCGCATATATCGCGTTTTGCTTGGCGCTCGATAGGCGAGTTTTTACGCTTAGGCAAACGCGCGATTAACCGGCGCTCGCCGCAGCCGAAATGTGTTTCCAGCATGCGCTGTGAATGTGCACATCCAGTCACGCGGCGAGACGCGATGTTCTATTCGCCGTTGAGGGTGCGACCGCCATCGACGATCATTTCAGCGCCCACGGTCCATTTGGACTCGTCGGAGGCGAAGTAGAGCACAGCCTTGGCAACCTCTTCCGGTGTACCCATCCGGCCCGACGGAATGCCCGCGACGATTTGCTTGCTAAGCTCATCGCGGTAGGCGGCCGGGATGCCGAGCTTGTCGTACAGCGGCGTGTCGACGGGGCCGGGACTGACCGCGTTGAATCGCACGCCGCGCGCGAGCAATTCGCTCGACAGTGTTTTGGACAGGCTCAGGAACGCAGCCTTGGTCGCGGCATAGACCGACGAGTTGGCGGCGCCCACGTGCGCGCTGACCGACGTGTTCAACACCACGGAAGCGGGGTTGGCAAACACCGGCAGCAGCGCCTGGACCAGGAAATACGGCCCCTTGACGTTGATATCGAAAGAACGATCGAACATCTCCTCCGTCCAGGTGTCGATTGGTGCCCAGACCGAAACCCCGGCGTTGAGGAATGCAACGTCGAGCTGGCCGTAATGATCCTGCACCGCTTGCGCCAGCTCCTTTTGTGCGGCGATGTCGGCCGAGTCGGCACGCAACACCAGCACGTCGGAACCTAGTTCAGCTTTCGCCTTGTCGATGGAGTCGGGATTGACGCCTGTAACGATAACCCGCGCGCCTTCCGCCAGAAATTGTTTGGCCGTTTCAAGACCGATACCGCTCGTGCCGCCCGTGATCAGCGTACGCTTTCCTTGTAATCGAGACATGTGATTTCCTTTATCGTTGAATGACTGTCGATGCGGCGCGACTCGCTGCATCAAGGCCGTCAGCATGCACTCATCCGGATAAAATGATAAGTCGTGGTTTTTGCATATAATTCATACTCTCAACGTATGAATGAAGAAAATGGATCGGTTTTTATTGATGACGTGTTTCGCGCGGGCGGTGGAGCTGGGTAGCCTGTCCGCGGCCGGTCGGGATCTGGGGCTCAGCCAGCCCAACGTCAGCCGCTATGTGGCCGCATTGGAGGAACATCTGCAGATTCGGCTACTGCATCGATCCACCCGCAAGCTGAGCCTCACGCAAGAGGGGGAGCGTTACTATGCGGAGGTCCGCGTTATCCTGGACGCGGTGAAAGAATCGGAGTCGGCGGCTCGCGCCAACGTGGAGCCATCCGGCCTGTTACGCGTCGCTTGCCCGACCACCTTAGCCCATTCATTCGTGCTGCCGCATGTGCCGGAGTTTTTGGGGCTGTACCGCGAGGTAGCGCTTGATTTGCAGATAAACGATCGCTACGTCAATTTGGTGGAGGAAGGTTTCGAGCTGGCCGTTCGCATAGGTCACCTCGACGACACCACCTTGCGTGCCCGGCGCATCGGACAATTTGAGCGCGTATGCGTCGCGAGCGAGCAGTACATCGCCTCACGTGGCTGTCCTGAAAAACCCGAAGATTTGCGCGACCACGACTGCGTTCTTTATACGCTTCTATTATTGGGCGGCAGCTGGCGCTTCCGGACTGGCGACGTTCCCGTGTCGGGCAGAATTCGTGTCAGTTCACCGGAAGCGGCGCGTGAGATGGTCTTGGCCGGTCTTGGCATCGGCTACGGCCCGCAGTGGCTGTTCGAGGCGGGATTGAAGGACGGTAGCTTGCGGCTGATCCTTCGCGATCATGTGCCGCCGCCGGTGCCCATTAATATCCTGTACGCGGCAAATCGCCTCATGCCGGCGCGCGTTCGGGTGTTCATGGATTTCATCGCGCAGAAGTTTCTGTTACTACCCGCGTTTAACAGATAACACCATGCGTCTCTGGAGCGCCCGGTGTGCCGGCGACAGCTACTTGCGTTTGGACGGTGCCGTCGCCAGCGGCCGCACCGTCTGCAGCAGGCTGACCAGCGTCTTGCCCGGTTGCTCCCATGGGATCATGTGGGCCGAATGCTCGAACCACACACCGCGCTTGTACGGCGCCTTGACGCGCTTGAGCCACTGGTCGGTCGGCGCCGATGGCGTGGTGTAATCGTTGCGACCCATGAACATCACGACCGGGATCGGGAAGCTGCGCACGTTGCGATAATCAACGCGGAGGAACTCCGGCAGCAAGCGGCCCAGCGAGAACATATTGCCGGCGTCAATGGCCTGGACGTCGCAGTCGTTATACTCCGGCGACAGCTTGCCCGCGGCATGGAAGTAGTCCGAACTGTCGCGATAGGCACTCAAGCCACCGTAATACTGCGCCCAGATACGTGCCGTGATGATACGCTCTCGGGTGAGCGGCTGGTCGCCAGGATACGGCGCGATGGACGCCAGCTCCGCGACGGCCTTCTCGTTGTTGTGCGCCTTCGATTGCTCGACCGCGTAGTCAAAGCTGATGCGTTCATTCTCCTGGGTGCTGATCACCTGGCCGATGCCGACGTAAGCATGGAACAGGTCCGGCCGCTTCAGCGCCGCGCCCATGCCGATCACCGTGCCCCAGCTGTGGCCCATCAGGATCACCTTGTCCTTGTGGTAGCGGGCCTTGATGTACTCGGCGACTTCGATCGCATCGTCGATGTAGCGTGGAATGTGGATGCTGTCGCTGAGCGAATCGGGCGCGGTTTCATTGAAGGTTTTGCCGGCGCCGCGCTGGTCGTAATTGACGATGGTGAAGTATTCTTCCAGAGGACGCTGGAACTGCCAGATAGTCGGGATCAGTGGCGAGGCTGGACCGCCATGGACGAACAGAATCACAGGATTGTTCTTATCTTGCCCGCGCACGTTGATCCATTGGTCGATGCCGCCGATTTTGGCCTTGTAGGCTTCCTGCACGCCGGACGGCGCGACGATGCGCCCCAGGTCCTTGATCACTTCTCGCGCCTTGGCATACTCCGCCTGGCTCTTGCACTCCTGCGCCTGAACGCCGGCGCACAGCAACGCCAGCAGGACACCACCCATCAGAATTTTTTTCATCGGCTCGCAACCCTGAACATGAAGAAGATGCAATTTTAGTCCGTATTGGATCGCCAGGATCATTGTGGCCACTCCTGAGGACGTCAACCGTCTTCCCTGTGCGACGACGCCGGCAGATAAATCTGCGTCTCCGTAATGCGGACTTGTGCGGTGTGCCGGCCGAGGCGGGCGTCTGCATTATTGCTGGCGTTTAGCCAAGCGGTGCTCGCTACCAGATGCGGCAGTGCGGGCATTGGTTTGAAACACTCGTTGCGTTCCAGGGTAGTCATAGACCCTAGTGAGAGCGACGGCCGGCGTCTACATTTTCTGCTGATAATGTTTCGGACAAGTTATCACGGTAAATTTGGAACATGCGGGAGAACGCGAACGGCCGGCTCACGCCCCTGGGATCTGAGATGATGGGCAGTGCAAACGCCTTCTTGGGCAACAGTTTGAGTGTCCAGACCATCCCGGCGAAGAAACGGAAGCGAACGGTGTCGTCATGTGTCAGATCCAGATCCGAAAATATGCCCGTTGCGTAAATGAAGTACATGCGAGCCCAATCCAAGACATTGAGGTCTGCGTCTATTAGATAGATGCTCAGGGTGTCTTCAAAAGGGACATCATCGGTTAGGAAAAGTAGCACGTACTCTTTCCATTTAAGGGCCGCTCGCAATACCGCGCCGCCGATGACTTTGCCGGTCGCCATTCCGGCAACGATGATCTCGCTCGCCGGCGCCGCGTCTGGCGTCGTGGGCGCAATCGCTCGAATGGCGTAGTCGGGAGCTGGGAGCAATTTCACGAGCAACCTACCAGATATGACCTGTACCAAATGCAGCAAGTGCACCACCTGCGAACGCCCCAATCGTAACGCAGATTGGAGCAGCTGGACCGCATGCCAAACCGGCCAGTACGCCGCCCCCAATTCCTCCAGCAATGCTAGCACTGTTGATTGCGAGCTCTTTTTGAAACGCGGTAACCTTGTTTGAGGAGGTCGCTATATTGTAAGCGGATAAAGCTAGAGCCAGGAAAATCAGGCCACGCCCCGCATACCTAAGGCTTGTCATTGCACGCGTAACGTAAGCGTTCGATTTGCCAGCCGATGTGACTATGCTCGCATAAATCGCGTTTTGTTTGGCGCTCGATAGTCGAGAAAAGACGGCGTGCTCACCGTGCAACTCGATTGTCTTGAGGGCGATAAGTTGGTTAAGCGAATACCCGTTCTTCTTGATGCTTTCGGCGAATGCTCGACCGACTGGAGTGCTTCGTGTCCGGATTATTTCCATGATGAGATTTCGCGTCTCTTGCGCCTGACGGGCTGCGGCAGCCCACGTGATCCTGCGGGACGTTGCGTCGGCCCGCAGTTTGGTCGACATGCGTTTGATCTCTTGGGCGTAGAGAGACCGCGCTCTGGCGTCTAATGCCATATGCACTCCAACATTGCTGATCTCAGCCTCCAGCGACTTTATCGTGCGCTCGAAGAGTACTTCATCGTCATTAGATGTGCCCGGTTCCATGGGACTGTTCCTCGAAGGATGGATATGGAATGAGCGTATGATGAGCTACGGCGGGGCGGCTTGCGCGTCCGCAACGCCGCTGCGCACTTCAGCGAAAATTCGAATTCTTAGCACCTAAAAATTCTGAACCCGAGGACGGAGGCGGGCTCGGGTTTGTTAATGAGCCACCCGTCAAGATCGAAATATTAAATATGGGTTATCTAATTGCCACATCGAATAGTTGATCTCACCAAGTTGGAGCCTTTTGTTGGGCCGAAAATTCTTCGGCACATTGATCCTTCACTTGAGTCGCGGTTGCAGTTGTTGCCGGAAACTCTCGAGCGTATGAGAAGTGTGCTTTACTTCTGCAGCAGTATGGGACGTCAAAGTGAGGAACAAAGCACTCCAGATGATCTAGCAGTGCGTAGACGCTTCCTTAGGGCCGCACTTGCGGAGTTTGCATCACTAGATGAAGCAACGGCCATCGATATGAAAGCAACTAGAAAAACAGTTGCTAAGATGCTTGAATTGGACGACCCTAGAATTCATATCGTTCGGCTACTTAGGCATGCAAACGTCCACTTAGCAGTGAGTGACGTAACCCAGTCGTGTCGTGACGTGGAGTGGGCGAACCACGAGTTTCAGTTTCAAATCTTTTATTCCAAAGATCTAAAAGCATCGATACTTCAAACTGCGCAAGCGCCTAAGTACGCTGTCGATGATTTGGCTGAGATGATTCAATGGCTGGAGGAGGAACAAATGGAGTGGGGACTTGACCATCTAATACTTCGAACGGCGGAGCTTTACGCCCATCTGGTTCTTTAAAAAGTTACTGTTTCTGCTCATCGCATCTGTTCTTTCTTGTTATGGGGGTAAAGTACCGACCTAAATACCAGACCCTTGGTGTCTGTCTCGCCAACTGTCGCCGTGTATGTACAGGCTGTAAGGCCTAGCCGATAGAGAAGGACCAGCTGCCAATTTCGGTGGCTCGCATCTGGCGAATCCTATCCCAAGTTAAGTGGTCTTCGCTGATAAATTCGAATATTCCTCGGACAATCCTTGGTATAGCCACTCGAGCTCTCACTCCATCAGGTAAATCGGCAACCGTGGTTGTCAACTCGTGGCCGAAGCGCTCCCTACGCATTTTTTTAATGGAGTTAATAGCTGCAAGGTCTTCTTTTGAAAGAGGCGCTGAGCATCGTTCCTCCGGAGCTCCAGGCGGAGACATTCGAAGATATAGATCATGGTTGGCATGTCGTCTTTGTGTCCACGGCCGAATATGATTGTTAAGAAATCCTTCGATGGCTAGCGGAGCGTCGTTTTCCCATACCTTCAGAAGCATCACCGACACCACAGGATCGGTGAGCATAAATAGAATTCCCTGTTCGGCGAACTTTTCTGCATCAGAGAACTTTTGCAGTTCATCACGGAGTTTGATCCGTGCTTGGCGCCTGTCGTTGGAAAGCACCTTCCCCTCGAATGAGCGAAGCTTTTCCAGTAGGTCATCGCTTTCACGCTGACGAATCACAATATGGCCGTTCGGCCAATCGTGAAGATCTTGAACCAATTCTTTCACGCTCAGTTCCAGTTCTAGCCCACTCTTGAGCAATTTCCCATGGGACATTATCCATGTGGCCAGAAGCGGGGAGCGGGGAGCCCCGCCCCCAGCCGGCCCAAAATGCTTGTCGGCCACTTTGGGATCAAGTGTCGCACGACGAACTATCTCGCCCCAGCCCAGCAACACGACTTCGAAGAGTCCTTTGGCTTTGTGCCGTTCATTAATCTTCCTCACATGCTCGAGCAAAGGCTTATCGTCTGGTGCCGTAGTGAGAATATAGAAGGCTTTGAGCGCGGGCTCGAAATTCTGCGCCTCATTGATCTCCGCGTCGATTTCCTTACTGGTTAGCTTGCTGACCGGCCATTTGGAGCGCTTTTTGCATTGAAGCCCAATGGGGTAAAGTGCCCCATTTCGACCGACGATGTCCACCCCGTCTTGACGTTGACCGGCCCGGCCATGTCTTACAAGGGCGGGATCTCGCCATGCCGATTGAAAAACATCTGCGCAAAGTTCTTCGAATTGGTCCCACGAGCGAGGTGGGGCATAGTCTGCGTGGACATGGAGATTCAATTGATTGCGTTCCTAAGATTTAAGCGATTCTATATGAATGTGCAGCATGCACACCTTGCACACCTTGACATCTCTCTCGGATCAGTTGCAACTGAGTTCGAGCAGGCGTAGGCCTGCGTACAGTTCATCTGCAAGAGAAACGTCGGCCATCAGTTCTTGCGTAATTTCTTGACAGGATTTGCTTTCTACCTCGCTGCGCTGGATCTCAATCACCTCATTAAGAGGTATCCCAGCTAGTCCGTCGCGCCCCAGATATAGCAATGCGCAGAGCTCCTTTGCCTCTGCGCTTGGCAAGGAGAGAATAGCCTCGCGAAGTGCATGTTTTTGATGAGGTGGCGGTATACCGCATACGCTACGATTGATTCCATCAATAGTCCAGCCTTTATTGATAAAAAAATTCCACGCGGCAATATCGAGCCTTGGTTGGCGGGAAAGGTATTAGTGCAGCCTTCAATTCGAGTGGCCCGAGACTTGTTGCGCAAGAACCCCAACGTTTCTGCGGTGGAAGTAGGGGAGGCTCTTGCTGCGCTAAGCGACCGCAATATCTCCGACGCATCTAAACGTAGGTACGGTCGCGGTGTAATGGTTTGGGTGAACTGGATACACGATTTGGTTGCAGGGAAATCCTTAACCCAGCCCGCGTTATTCGACGAAAAAGGGGTGTAGTGACAATTGGCAGGCTGCAGGCTGGTCAGTTCGACGTAGATCCGACCAGTCCGCGTCATGCGAAAAGAGCTCTGATCGCAGTGAATATTTTCCCGTAATTGAGGAGCGCTACGCCAAAGGTGGCGCAGAAAATTATACTGGTGACTACTGGGTGAGATTTCGCTACCTCGATAATTGCTACGGGATGCACACCGTATATATCCATAAAAGTCGCGTTCGTCTTCAAGTCTTTCCCGTGCACACGGTCGAAAATGTTCGCAAAAATATCCACTTTGCGAAGGGTAGATCGATGGAGACGCAGATATTCTGATTGGTTGTAGGCCTCTGCTTCTTCGGCGCCCTGTAGAGCATCCACATCCGCGATTCCATTTATCTCCACGATACTCATGAGCCGTCCTTTTCGGCCGTTTGGGGACGTATGCGGAGCATATTTTCTGCCATAAAGTGTAACCAGTTCGCGGGCTAGGTCAAATTTTCTGTCATCGCTAAGTATGTAGGGTTTGCCACCCAGAACGGTAAAGCGGTGTTCTAATGCCGCGAAACCGAAATTCTCATCGCGCATGTTCCAGTGTATGTATGTCGCATCGCGGTGGGCTTCGAGAAATTCGAAGTACCCTGCGAGCATAGCATACTCATTCTGGTCGATATTTTCTTGAATGTTGTGTAGCTGCCCGGCCAATTCAGCAGATTTGTGCAGAGACCATGACTTAGTTTGCCCTGACTTTAGATTGCGTACTGCGATTGACGTAACCCGAAGAGAGCCCCCTGTGGCATTTTCATAGAAGGATTGACAAGAGTAATGTACCAAATAGCTGCGGATAGCATTATCGAAAATCTTGTTAACCATTTCGCGCGTCGCGGCGCGTTCCTTAATTCGTGACAGCTCCGAGCTCAATTCAGTTTCCTTCTTATTGAGGTTTTTGGACAGGGGGCAGTCAGTATTGCCCACCGGGCATCCATAGTAGCTTAGCCTCTCGCTATATGCAATTTCGCGGAAATCTTGCTACAAGCAAGGCGTGTATGGGTATGCGTAGGTGGCACTGGAAGTGCTGGACCTGAAATGGACCAAAAACAAAAAAGCCCACAAACCGAAATTTGTGGGCTTTCTTGATGAATCTTGGTAGGCCGTGCGGGATTCGAACCTGCGACCAACGGATTAAAAGTCCGCTGCTCTACCAGCTGAGCTAACGACCCAAGGGGCTTCGGTGGTAGGCCGTGCGGGATTCGAACCTGCGACCAACGGATTAAAAGTCCGCTGCTCTACCAGCTGAGCTAACGACCCCCGAAGAAGCGAGATTATAAGGGGTCCGGCGTCAACCTGTCAAATGCCCTCAGGACATTATTTGCCGCCCAGGCGTTCCTTGGCCGTGACGGCCGCCGACGATTCCGGATACTGCTTGATCAGGTCCTGCAGCGTCTTCTTGGCGGCCTTGTCCTTGAGCTCGGTCTGGCAGCTGGCGATGTTGAGCATGGCGTCCGGCGCCTTAGGGCTGTCCGGATAGTTCTTCAGCACCTGCAGCTGGGCCGCAATGGCGCTCTTGCAGTCGCGCTGCGCGTAGAAGGCGTTGCCCAGCCAGTACTGAGCGTTGGGCGTGTACACCGACGACGGGAACTGGCGCACGAAGTCGGCCAGCGCGGTGCCGGCGGCCTTGTAGTCGCCCGCCTTGAACAGCTGCATGGCGGCGTCATAGTTCTTCTGCTCGCTCGGATCGACCTGGGCCGCCTTGCCGTCCACGGTCACTTCGCGCGGCTCGAGCTTGCGCAGGCGCGTGTCGAGGTCGACGTAGAAATCCTTCTGGCGCTTTTGCGCGTTCGACAGTTCGTTTTGCAGCACTTCGATCTGGCCGCGCAGCTTGTTGAGCTCCTGCATCGTGTTTTCGTTTTGCGTGACCATGTCCAGCGCGGCCGACTTGTCGGACTTGGTGTCCAGGCGCGCGTTCATTTCGATGCGCATCGCTTCGACCTTGGCGCGCAGGTCGAGCAGGGCTTTACGGGCTTCGTCGTCGTCGAACAGGCCGGCGTGCGCTTGCATCGGCAGCCAGGTCAGCGCGGCCAGCAGGGCGGCGGCAAGGCCGGATTTGGAGAGTTTCTTCATGTCGGGCGCTTTCTGCAAATCAAAATGGAAACGGGGCGGGGCGCGGATAACACCGCGCGCCGCCCCGTATTATGCCTGTGACCCGGCAAAAGGGTAGTGCTTTCGATTACTTGTAGACGATGTCAGCACGACGGTTCTGCGCCCATGCCTCTTCGTTCGAACCGGTCGCTTTTGGCTTTTCCTTGCCCAGCGAGACCGCTTCGATTTGCGATTCCGGCACGCCCAAGGTGGTCATGGCCTTGCGCACGGCTTCGGCGCGCTTCTGGCCCAGCGCCAGGTTGTACTCGGAGCCGCCGCGTTCGTCGGTGTTGCCTTGGATTAGGATCGAGCGGGCTTTGTTCTTGGTCAGGTAGGCCGAGTGGTTTTCCACCACCGGCTTGCCGTCGGCGCGCACGACGTAGCTGTCGAAGTCGAAGTAGACGCTGCGGTTGGCCAGCACGCCTTTTGGATCGTCCAGCGGATCGAGCGATTTGGTTTCAACCGGGGCGACGGTGCGGGTGTCCGACTGCGACGGCGCGGCTTTTTCGACCGGACGCTCAACGACCGGTGCCGGCTCGGCGACCTTGACCGGGGTCGAGCAGGCGGACAGGATGGCGGCGGTGGTGACGGCGAAAGCTAAGCTGCTGATTTTGCGCATATGATTCTCCTAGTAATGATCAGATGGATTTACTGCATGAACGGACCCCAGGTGGGCTCCTTGATGTTGCCCGCCTGAGTGGTCAGGCGTTGCTTTACACGGCCGTCGACCGAGACCACGGCCAGCGACTTGCGGCCGCCGGCTTGCGTCGCGTACATGATGTATTTGCCGTTGGGGGCGAAGCTCGGCGATTCGTCGCTGGTGGTGTCGGACAGGCGCTGCTCCTGGCCGCTGGCCAGGTCCAGCACGTACAGCTGGAAGTTGCCGTCGCGGCGAGAGATGTAGGCCAGCGTCTTGCCGTCCGACGAGATGCGCGGGCTGGTGTTGTAGGTGCCGCTGAAGGTCACGCGCTTGGCCTCGCCGCCGTCGGCGCCCATGCGGTAGATCTGCGGGCCGCCGCTGCGGTCGCTGGTGAAGTAGATGCTCTGGCCGTCGGCCGACCATTGCGGCTCGGTGTCGATGCCGTTGCTGTTGGAGACGCGGCGCAGGCCGCTGCCGTCGACGTTGACCGTGTAGACCTGGGTGTGGCCGTCCTTCGACAGCGCCACGGCCAGCTTGTTGCCGGCCGGCGCCCACGACGGCGCCGAGTTGCTGCCTTTTTCGTTGGCCACCACGGTGCGCGCGCGGGTGATCAGGTTTTGCACGTAGACCACCGGCTTTTTCTGTTCGAACGAGACGTAGGCGACCTTGGTGCCGTCCGGCGACCACGACGGCGAGATGATCGGCTCGTTCGAGCGCAGCGCCAGTTGCTCGCCTTCGCCGTCGGCGTCGGCCACCAGCAGCTGGTAGTTGCGGCCTTCCTGCTTGACGTAGGAGATGCGGGTGGCGAAGGCGCCGCGGATGCCGGTCAGCTTGAAGTAGACGTCGTCGGCGATCAGGTGCGCCGACAGCCGCGTAAATTGCGCCGTGACGGCCTTGTCCAGGTTGGAGATCTTGGCTTGCTTGACGGTGTCGAGCAGCTTGTAGCGCACGTCGTAGCGGCCGTCGGCCAGCGCGTCGACGGTGCCGACCACCAGCGCGTCGGCGCCCTTGGCTTTCCAGGCGCTGTAGTCGATGTTGTTGACGTCGCTGATGACGCCGGCGTCGATGACCTTGAAGGCGCCGCTGCGCTCGAGGTCGGCCTTGATGATGGCGGAGATCTGTTGCGGGGCGACGCCTTCGTTGGCGAAGCCGGCCACGGCGACCGGGATCTGGTTGCTGCCGACGCCGGAAATTTCGATGCGCATCTGCGCTTGCGCGCTGCCCATGGTGGCGGCGATGGCCAGGCCGGCGTAGAGGAGGGTCAGTTTTTTCATATCAATGCATATCCTTCATGTTGAAGTCGGCGGTAAATTCGCGCTCTACCGTACCATCTTTCTTCTTGGGTAGTGGTGACGATTTGGCAATCGCGTTTTCGATGGCGTTGTCGTAGGCGGCCGAACCGCTGCCCTTGGTCTTGCGCACGCCGATGATTTCACCGGACGGCAACTGCGTGATCTGGTAGGTGGCGCTCAAGGTGTCGTCGACCGTGCCGTAGACCAGATTGCTCTTGATCTTGGCGCGGATGGCCGCCTGGTAGCCGCCGTCGACCCGGCCGCCGGTCGATTGCGCGGCCGTGCCGGTCGAGCCCTTGGCGGCCGAGCCGGTGATGCGGCTCATTTCGGCGGCGAACGCCTTATCCTTGGCGGCCTTGTCGGCTTTCTCGGCTTTTTCCTTGGCCAGTTTCTCGGCGGCGGCTTTTTTCTTGTCCTTCTCTGCCAGTTCCTTCTTCTCTTTCTCGGCCTGTTCCTTCTCTTCCTTCAGCTTTTGCTCGGCGAGTTTCTTCTCGGCCAGCTTCTTCGCTTCCAGTTTGGCCTGCTTCTCCTCGGCTTCCTGTTTCAGCTTGGCTTCCTTGGCCTCGGCCAGCTTCTTCTCTTCGAGTTTTTTCTTGGCCTTCAGGCGCTCGAGGGCGATGTCGGGTTCCTTCGGCGTCGGCGGCGCCTCCACCGGCGGTGGCGGCGGGGCTTTGACCACGGGCGCCGGTTCGGGCTCCGGTTCGGGCGCCGGCTTGGGTTCGGGCGTGGGCTCGGCCGGGGCGGCGTCCTGCACCTTCATGTCCCAGATCTCGGCCTGCACTTCGGTCGGTTCGTTGTTCTGCCAGCTCACGCCGACCCACAGGAACAGCAGCAGCACCGCGTGCATCGCCACGGCCAGCGCGATCGAGCGCCAGCCTTCGTTATGTCGCGGAACCTTGTACGGACCGCCTGCGGTTGCGGGTTTCATCGTCTGCACTGTTTATTTGGTGGACAAGCCGACCCGGTTGATGCCCATCTTCTTCGCTTCCGAGATCAGCTGGATCACGTCGTCGTACTTGCTTTCCTTGTCGCCGGCGATCAGCACCGGATAGTCGGGATGGTCGCTGTGCAGCGCGCGCAGTTTCTTGACCAGCGCGTCGCGGTTGGGCGCCGTCTCCGGCGCGTCCTCGCCCTTGCCCTTGACGCCGATCGACAGCGCGCCGTTCGGCTTGATGACGATCTGCACGTAGTCGCTGGGCGGCTTGGTCGATTTCTCGGCGTTCGGCAGGTCGACGACGCTCGGGTCGTTGGCCGACGGCATGACCATGAAGATGATCAGCAGAACCAGCATGACGTCGATGTACGGCACGACGTTGATCTCGGACTTGAACTTGCGGCCGCGGCCGCCGCGCATGCTGCTGGAGAATGAGGAAGCCATTGGTCTCTCCGTCTGATTAACGCGATTGGCGTTGCAGGATGTTGGAGAACTCTTCGACGAAACTTTCGAAGCGGATCGCCAGACGATCGATGTCGTGCGAGAAGCGGTTGTAGGCGACGACCGCCGGAATCGCCGCGAACAGGCCGATGGCGGTGGCGATCAGCGCTTCGGCGATGCCCGGCGCGACGGCGGCCAGGGTCGCTTGCTGCACGTTGGCCAGGCCGCGGAAGGCGTTCATGATGCCCCAGACGGTGCCCAGCAGGCCGATGTACGGCGACACCGAGCCGACCGACGCCAGGAAGGCCAGGTGCGATTCGAGCACGTCCATCTCGCGCTGGAAGGCGGCGCGCATGGCGCGGCGCGCGCCGTCGAGGATGGCGCCGTGGTCGACGGTGTCGCGGCTGGCGGCGTAGGCGGCCTTGCTCTTGATGAATTCGCCCATGCCGGCTTCGAAGATGCGCGCCAGCGGGCCGCTGTTGGCGCGGTCCTTGCCGGCGTTCTGGTGCAGCGCGTGCAGGTTGCCGCCGGCCCAGAAGGTTTTTTCAAAGTCGATCGTCATGCGGCGCGCCGAGCGCACCGCGAACAGTTTGCTGAAGATGTAGGTCCAGCTGGTCAGCGAGATGATGAACAACAACGCCATGATCAGCTGCACGATCAGGTGCGCATTGGTGATGAGGGACAGGAAAGAGAGGTCTTGGGTGACGTTCATTGTTTATCAGTCTGATCAGTCTGTTTTGGTGATGTTGGTGGTGCTGCGCATTTGGTCCGCGACCGCCGGCGGCACCGCGCGCGGCCGCAGCGACGAATCGACGCAGCCGACCTTGACCCGCGCCGTGTTCAGCAATTGCTCGCCGCACCAGGCCTCCTGAATAAAGGAGAGCGAGGCGCGTCCTAATTTTTCGATACTAAGTGTTAATTTTATTACGTCGTCAAGCTTAGCAGGCGCATGATACTCCGCGCTGACGCTTTTGACGACGAACATAGCGTCGTGTTCTTGCAATAAAGCGTGCTGGTTCACATTGATCTGGCGCAGCCATTCGGTGCGCGCGCGTTCGAAGAACTTCAGGTAGTTCGCGTAATAGACGATACCGCCGGCGTCGGTGTCTTCGTAGTAGACCCGGACGTTCCAGATGAACTCTGCTGGCATGTTGTTATGATTGCAAGTTGTGTTGAGCAACATTCTACGCGATTTTGTTCTTTTGGTTGAAGGTTCGACGGGCAAAGCCGCGTCCGTCCCGGCGCTTATGCGGGATTTCAACTCGGGGCGCAAAGATTGCACTGGCGACAGTTAAGCGGTTTACAGGCAACTTGCCAAGGATTGTAACAACCGCTTACGAATTGCAGCGTGGGGGTACATACGCGTCAACCCGGACGACGATGAACCGCCGGGGTCGTACCCCGTACGGGGTACGACCCCTCCGCCCGTGGGGGGGTCAGACGTTGCGCTTGATCGCCAGCGGGCCGTAGCCCTGGCAGGTCGGCATCATCTCGATGCGGTTGATGTTGATGTGCGGCGGCAAGGTGGCGATCCAGTACGCGGTGTTGGCGATGTCCTCGGCCGTCAGCGGCACGGTGCCTTCGTACACCTTGGCGGCGGCTTCGTCGTTGCCCTTCAGGCGCACGTTGGAGAACTCGGTGCCGCCGCACAGGCCGGGCGCCAGATTGGTCGCGCGCACGCCGGTGCCGACCAGGTCGGCCCGCAGATTCAAGGTGAACTGCTCGACAAACGCCTTGGTGGCGCCGTAGACGTTGCCGCCCGGGTAGGGCGTGGCGCCGGCCACCGAGCCCAGGTTGATGACGGTGCCGCTGCCGCGCTTGACCATGTCCGGCAGGATCGCGCGCGTCATGGCGACCAGGCCGGCGCAGTTGGTGGCGATCATCGTGTCCCAGTCGTCGAGCGACGATTCGTGCGCCGGGGTCACGCCCAGCGCCAGGCCGGCGTTATTAATCAGCACGTCGATCTGCTTCCATTCGGCGGGCAGGCCGTCCAGCGCGGCTTTGATCGAGGCTTTGTCGGTGACGTCCAGCACCACCGGCAGCACAGCGCCGCCCAATTCGGCCGACAAGCTTTGCAGGCGGTCCTCGCGGCGTCCGCTGATCAGCACTTTGTGGCCGTTTTGAACGAAGGTGCGGGCCATGGCGGCGCCGAAGCCGGCGGTGGCGCCAGTGATGAAGACGATCATGTTCTATCCTTGTGCTTTAGTGGGGGCAATACAAAATTGTAGCCGAAACAAGCATGAAGGGTTAACGCGCTCGGCGGCAGCACGGGGGCTGCCGCAACGATCAGGATCCGATCATGGTTGGCTTACCGGCGCGGCATTGACGTATGTATAAATAGCGCTCTTGATGCCATCCGCTTCGGCCTGTAATTCGAAGCTGCCGTAGCCGATGCCCGACAGGGTGACGTTCCAGTTACCCTGTGGATCAGCAATGGTGCTGACCGACACGATGCCGCCGCCATTCAAGTTCACCGAGGTAACTAACACGGTGGCGCCGGGCGAGGCGGTGCCGGCCAGCAGCAGATTCGGCGAATCGATCGGGGCCGGGACGGAGATGGTTGGCGTGAGGGCGTCGCTGATGTGAGCCGTTACTTGGATGGCGGGCAATCCGACGTAGGATTGGTCGGTGCTGCTGGCAGTGTTGGTGACGATGCCGTCGTGCGGAGCTTCGGCGACGCCGTCTTGCAGTGCTTGTACGCTGACCGTTTGCGCGACATTCCAGTTGGCTGGCGTGAACGTCAACTGAGAGCGGGCGACACCCAGCTGGGCGTTGGGCGTGACGTTGACGATCACGTTCGCGCTGGGAACCTGATCCAGCACCGCCGTGTAGGTGCCGGCGGCTCCGCCCTCGGTCAGCGTGAGTGTTTTTTGCGACAGTGTCAGGCCGGACGGGACACCGAAGTCTGCAGTGTTGAGATGCGTGATATTTGATGCGCTCAGACTGCGGAAATCATAAACCACATATCGTCCGTTGGCGCTGAGGGAGGGACGGTAGGCCCCCACAGTGAGGGGCATCAGCGCCCGGCGCGCGACCTTGGTGGTGCGGTCATATTGGTACAGGCCGATGGAGGCGATGGTGGCCGGCGACACGCCATAGCCGTAAAAGGCGACAAAGCGGGCGTCGCCGCTGATGCTTACGCCTTGCTCCCCGGATGCCCAGGTGCTTGCGCCGTAAGTGATGCGCTCTGTGGTGGCGGCTTTGCGATCGCGAATGAAGACGTCGTACGTGCCGTTGGCATCCCCCGCCGATAGATTATTCGAGTTGTTGGCGAACACAAGCACGCTACCGTCCGCGCTCATGCCATGTTTGTTGAGGCCATTGGAGGATGGACTTTGCCCAGCATTGTTGACATTGACGACCTCGGTGCCGCCGGTGGCGCGGTCATGCACGCAAACACATATCGTTCCGGTGGTCCCCGGCTTGCCTTGGTAGCTAATATAGCGGCCATCATCGCTGATAAACATGGGATCGTCCTGGGAAACCACGAAGGTGCTCGTGGCTGACGTGACTTGCGTCGTCTTGCTGAGCATGTCGCGCACATAGACGGGCTGGCTGGTCGAGTCGACCAGCCGATAGGTCACGTAGCGGCCGTCGCTGCTGATGCCGGCGTACATCGTGCCCTGGATCTTGTTGCCAGCCACGATCACGACGGCTTCCGTGCTGCGGTTGATGCGGTCAAACAAAAAATAGCCGCCGCCGCCAACCGGCACGCCCATGTCCGGCGAGCGGGAGGAGTACAGAACATAGCGCCCATCACGGCTAATGACGGCGGACTGCCCACCTTGCGCCGCCGGCGCGCCACCCTGGGTCAGGGCGACGGGCTCTTCGGTGCCGGCCACGCGATCGCGGAGATAAACCGATTTTCCCTGTGCGGTATGCAGGGTGTAGGCCACGTAGCGGCCGTCGGCGCTGACGCTCGGTTGAGTGTACGCCAAGCTTGGTTGGCTTAACTGATAGCTTTCGAGCACAACATCCGGAGCGGCCAATGCCGCGCATGGCGTCAATGCAGCGATGAGGGCGGTGGCGAGACTGGTTCGATGCAGGGGGGACTTGCTGGTAACCATGCGAAAACTCCTTGGTGGATGTGGCGGGTGAAACATCGGCTGGACGACGGACGCGGTGCAAATAACACGATCATTTTAGTTTATCATGGGAAAGTTGTTGCAGAGAAATATTTCACAATCAGCGGCGCGGTACGCCGGCGGCCAATGCTTAATCTTTGAGCAATCACTTCCTTGCTCAAATCTGGCGCATAAATTACAATCCGGGTTCCATTACGTCTCACGTAACTGGCGAAAAGCTGCGGTCGGCCCCAAAAAGGTGCGTCGATCCGTCGGCGAAAGGTGGGCATCCACCGGGAAACGTGAGATTTCAATAGCCGTTCGCCTGGGCAGCCCATCGATGGAAAGCACGAAGAGGCTGCCTGTCCGCTATCGGCGTCCCTCATTCGATCCAGCCTGCCAAGTACTACAGTTACTCATTCGATTGGAGTTTTTCATGTTCGCAAAAGATCACACCCTCGCCAGCGTTGACCCGGAATTGTTCGGCGCCATCCAAAAAGAAAACACCCGCCAGCACGACCACATCGAGCTGATCGCGTCGGAGAACTACACCTCGCCGGCCGTGATGGAAGCGCAAGGCTCGCAGCTGACCAATAAATACGCCGAAGGCTATCCGGGCAAGCGCTACTACGGTGGCTGCGAATACGTCGACGTCGTCGAGCAACTGGCGATCGACCGCGTCAAGCAGCTGTTCGGCGCGGAAGCGGCCAACGTGCAGCCGAACTCCGGCTCGCAGGCCAACCAGGGCGTGTTCTTCGCCGTGCTCAAGCCGGGCGACACCATCATGGGCATGTCGCTGGCCGAAGGCGGCCACTTGACCCACGGCATGCCGCTCAACATGTCCGGCAAATGGTTCAACGTCGTCTCGTACGGCCTGACCCCGGAAGAGGACATCGACTACGCCGCCATGGAAGCGCTGGCCAAGGAACACAAGCCCAAGCTGATCATCGCCGGCGCGTCGGCCTTCTCCAAGAAAATCGACTTCGAGCGCTTCGCCGCCGTGGCCAAGGCCGTTGGCGCCTACTTCATGGTCGACATGGCGCACTACGCCGGCCTGATCGCCGCCGGCCTGTACCCGAACCCGGTGCCGCACGCCGACTTCGTCACGTCGACCACGCACAAGTCGCTGCGCGGCCCGCGCGGCGGCATCATCCTGATGAAGGCCGAGCACGAGAAGATCATCAACTCGGCCATCTTCCCCGGCATCCAGGGCGGCCCGCTGATGCACGTGATCGCCGGTAAGGCGGTCGCCTTCAAGGAAGCGCTGACGCCGGAATTCAAGGCCTACCAGCAACAAGTGGTCAAGAACGCCGACGTGCTGGCCAAGACGCTGATCAAGCGCGGCCTGCGCATCGTGTCCGGCGGCACCGAGTCGCACGTGATGCTGGTGGACCTGCGTCCGAAGAACCTGACCGGCAAGGAAGCCGAAGCGATCCTGGGCACGGCGCACATCACCACCAACAAGAACGGCATCCCGAACGATCCGCAGAAGCCATTCGTCACTTCCGGCATCCGTCTGGGCAGCCCGGCGATGACCACGCGCGGCTTCAAGGAAGCGGAAGCCGAGCAAGTCGGCAACCTGATCGCCGACGTGCTGGACAACCCGCACGACGCCGCCACCATCGAGCGCGTCAAGGCGGCGGTGAAGGTGCTGGCCGATAAGTATCCGGTCTACGCCAAGTAATAAGTAGTAAGTAGTAACGCGGGACGCCGGCCTGGCCGGCGTCCCGTTAAGTGGTTCAATGTAAGTTTGCCCATGGCTCATATGAAATGTCCGTTCTGCCAGCATGACGATACCCAGGTTCTCGATACGCGTGTATCCGAGGAAGGGGATTCCATCCGCCGGCGCCGGCGCTGCGGCAAATGCGATAAACGGTTTACCACGTATGAGCGCATCGAGCTCGTCATGCCGTATGTGGTCAAGAAGAACGGCAGCCGCACCGAATATTCGGCCGCCAAGTTGCGCGGCAGCTTGACCTTGGCCCTGCGCAAGCGTCCCGTGGCGGCGCCCGCCGTTGACGCGGCCGTTTTATCGATCGAAGAAAAATTGCTCACCAGCGGCAAGCGCGAAGTCGACACCGGCTACATCGGCGAGCTGGTGATGCAGGAGTTGCAGCGCCTCGACAAGATCGCGTACATCCGCTTCGCCTCGGTCTACAAAAACTTCGAAGACCTGGCCGAGTTCCAGGACGCCATCGCCGAAGTCGGCCAGGACCGCAAGCCCCGTAAAAGCTAGCATCCCGCTAGCGCACAGTTGATCCACCTCATACCTCTGCCATTGTCCGCTGCTACCTTCTGAGGTAGTCCCTGTCGACTTGCGGAGGTTTGCGATGCGTGCACGACATACGGCCCGTGCCGTTGCCGGCTTTACCCTGGTCGAAATCCTGATCGCCGTGCTGGTGCTGGCGGTGGGCGTCGTCGGCGGCGTGTCGATGCAATTGACGGCGCTGCGCGCGCGTCATCAGGCCACCTTGCTGGCGCAGGCCGGCTGGTTGGCCGCCGGCATGGCCGAGCGCATGCGCGCCAATCCCGAACAGATGCGCCTGGCCGACGGCGCCAACCCCTACCTGACCCTGGACTACGACGCGCTGGCCGAACCGAATCCGCCGGTGCCGGCCGCGCTGTGCCATGGCGGCGCCTGCGACGGCGCCCAGCTGGCCGCGTTCGACCTGTACGAAATGAAATCGCTGATGCGCGAGAACCTGCCAGCCGGCCGCGCGGTGATCTGCCGCGACGCCGGCGTGTGGTCGGGCGGCAAGCTGCGCTGGGCGTGCAGCGGCGGCGCCGGCGCGCCGCTGGTGGTCAAGGTCGGCTGGCGCGGCAAGAACCCGGATGGCACGGCGCGCAAGGACGAGGCGGGCGAATACGTGCCCGGGGTCGCGCTCGCCCTGGCCGCCGTCGCGGGGGCGCCATGAAGCGCGCGCGGCAGGGCGGCTGGACCATCATCGAACTGATCATCGCATGCGGCCTGGGGCTGGTGCTGACCTTGCTGGCCAGCGGCTTGCTGCTGGCTGCCAGCGGCAACTATCGCAACCACAGCGAGAACACCTGGATCGACGACGGCGGCCGCTACGCGCTGGAGATCATGTCGCAGGCGATACGGCAGGGCGCCCACGTCAACTGGAACGGCACGGAGGCGCCGTCCGAGCTGGCCGCGAACGAGCCGGCGGCCGTGGCCGGGTTCGACGCCAGCAGCATCACCAAGAACAGCGACGGCATCGCCGGACTGGCGCCGGACGTGGCCAACGGCAGCGACGTGCTGGCGCTGCGCTTCTCCGGCCACGGCGAGGGCGCCAACGGCGACGGCTCCAGCCTCAATTGCGCCGGCTTCGGCGTGGGCGCGCCGTCGGCCACGGTCGAACGCGGCTGGAGCATTTTCTATGTCGCCGCCGACGCCGGCGGCGAGCCGGAACTGCGCTGCAAATATCGTAGCGCCGCCGGCTGGGGCGCGGACGCCATCGTGCGCGGCGTCGATTCGTTCCAGGTGTTGTACGGCCTCGACAGCGACGAGCCGGCCGACGGCATTCCCAACACCTTCGTCAACGCCACCGCCATCAACGCCATGGACGCCGGGCTGGCGCTGGTGGGCGCCACGCCCGACGAACTACGGCGCGATCTGCACCGCAAGACCCACTGGAAGCGCGTCTGCGGCATCAAGCTCGCGTTGCTGCTGCACGGCGAGAACAACACCCGCGCCGACCGGGTGGCGCGGCGGTTCGACTTGTTCGGCCCCGCTTATTCCGACGGCCACGGCGACGACCTGGGCGTGCGCGTGGCGGAAGGCATCTTCCCCGAGTCGCAACGATGGCGGGCGCGGCGGGTGTTCGGGATGACGGTGGCGCTGCGCAACCGGAGCGACTGAGCGTGGCGGCGCGGTGCGGGGTGGGGCGCGAACGCGGCGTGGCGCTGTTGGTATGCCTGCTGATGCTGATACTGGTGATGTTGCTTGGCGTCTCGGCGGCGCAACTGAGTTTGCAGGGCGAAAAGGCGGCGCGTGGCGAGCGCGATCGGGACGTGGCGTTTCAAGCGGCGGAGGATGCGTTGGCGGATGCGGAGCGCGACATTCAGCAAGGGACGGCAAAGGTCGTCGACGAGGCGTGCGGCGAGGCGCCCGTGTGGCAGCGTGTCGACCTATCCGGCGCCGCGGACGGTGGCGCCTGCACGACCGAGTACGGCGCCGCAACCGGCGCGGCGATGCAGACCGGGCAAGGCTTCCTGCCGTTCAAGAAGCCGCGCTACCTGATCGAACGCACCGAATGCCACCAGCCGGGGGAGGACGCCTCGGCCGGCGCCGCGCCCAGCTATTGCTACCGGGTGACGGTCATCGGCTTCGGCGCCAAGCGCGCGACGCAAGTGGTCCTGCAAAGCATATACAGCAAGCCCGAGTAACAAAGGAAACGCACGAAAACGGCACGAAAACCAAAATCAATCTAAACCACGTAGGGCGGATTAGCGCAGCGTAATCCGCCAGGCGCCGCCGACGGCCCTAGCGGGCAAGGAGAACGCATGCAAATCAAACACCTGTTGATTCCAGCGGCGATGATAATAGCCGCAGCCGCACAAGCCGCGCCCCCAAGCCTCGACATCGCCAGCGAACCGCTAACAGCCGCCTGCCGCGCCGCCAACCCGCGAACCGTCGCCGCCGAATTCGAAGGCGCCTCTCTATTGCATCCGGCACCGCCGCCCGCGAGTGCCAGCGCCGGCGACCTGTTCCAGGCCAGCACCAACCCGACCGACTGGAGCGGACACTTTTCCCGCTACACCTTACTGCCCGGCGCCGCGGGCTTGCCGTCCACACCAACGGCCGCCTGGGACGCCGGCGTCCGCCTGACCGGCGACGCCACAAACGCGCCGAGCCCGGCGCCAGCCGCCCGCAAAATCTTCACCGCCATCGTCCAGCCGGACGGCACGCTCGACATGATCCCATTCGAATGGAACGCCTTATCGGCCGAGCAACGCCTGCAACTGGACCAAGCCCCTTCGTCGACGATCCCCGATGCGCTGGGCGAGCAACGGCTGGCCTTCCTGCGCGGCGACCGCACCCAGGAAGGCAAACTGTTCCGCGCGCGCGGCGGCGTGCTGGGCGACTCCATCCACAGCACGCCCGTCTACGTGGAGCCGTCGGTAGCGCGGCCCGGCGTCATTTATATCGGCGCCAACGACGGCATGCTGCACGCCTTCAACGCCGCCGATGGCGCGGAACTGTTCGCCTACGTACCGAACGCGCTGTTCTCCTCGCTGAACCGCCTGGCCGATCCCGACTACAGCCACCGAGCCTACGTCGACGGCCCCGCCAGCGCTGGCGAGGCGATGATTTCCGGTGCCGGCAAAACGGTCTTAATCTCCGGCATGGGCGGCGGCGCGCAAGGCGTTTTCGCGCTGGACGTCACCGACCCCACGCGCTTCTCCGACGGAGGTGGCGTGCTGTGGGAATTCACCGACCGCGACGACGCGATGATGGGCAACGTCACCACGCGGCCGCAGATCGCCAAGCTGCGCACGCGGACTGCCGCGGGCGTGCCGGTCTACCGTCATTTCGCGGTCGTCGCCAGCGGATTGAATAACTACGCGGCGGACGGCCACGCCAGCCCGACGGGCAAGGGCGCCTTGTTCCTGCTGGCCGTCGACAAACCGCGCGACGCGCCCTGGCAACTCAACGTCAACTATTACCGGTTGATCACGCCGATCGCCGATGCCACGCTGGCCAACGCGCTCAACGCCCCGGTGCTGGTGACGGACCGTGCCGGCGCGCTACGTTACGGCTACGCTGGCGACCTGCAGGGAAACTTATGGCGCTTCGACTTCACCGGCGGCGCGCCGTGGGTGGGCGCGGTCGGTCCCGGCGCGGGCGGCGCCCCGCTGTTTGTCGCGCGCGACGTCGATGGCAAACGCCAGCCGATCGCCCAGCAGCCCTTGCTGGCATACGCCGATGGCGGCGGCTATCTGGTGCTGTTCGGCACCGGCAAACTGATCGAAAAGGCGGACCGCACCTCTGCCAGCTTCGCGCCGCAATCTTATTATGCGATCCGCGATAGTCTGCACACTCCGGCCGATATCGTCACCAGCCGCAATCAGCTGACGCAACGCATTCTCGGTGGCGACGCCGGCATGCCGGCGTTCAGCATCGGCGGCGCCAATATGGCATACGACAGCATGGGCTGGTACGTCGACTTGTTGCAGGCGGCTACGACCGGCGAGCGCAGCATCGACAGCGGCGTGCTGGCCGGCGGCGAGGTGTTCTTCAACACGCTGCTGCCTGGTGCCGACACGTGCGACAAGGCGCGAAAGCGAACTTATGCGCTCAACGTGCTGACCGGTCTGGCCGAGCGGGATAGCGTGGTCACGCGACTGCCGGTGCCCGCCTCCATCGAGCAGGCGATCATCGGCCGGATATCCGATGGTTATCGGGCGACCCCGTCGCTACTGCCCGTCACTGCCACCAGGACGCCGCGCGATCCGACTGGCCGCGCGCGCTTGTACAGGGAATTGGCCGTCGCCGACCTCACGCCGCAAGGAATGGTGGCCGCCGGTCACGTCCAGGTCCAGTTGCGCGCCGGCCGCCTGAGTTGGCGCGAGGTGGGCAACTGGCGCGAACTCCATGGGGCGGCGAAATGAGCCGAAACCGACATAAAGGTACCAGCCTGATCGAAATGTTGATCGCGATGGTCATACTGGGCGTGCTGGCGGGGAGCGCCATGTCATCCTGGCAGCAGCATGTGATCAGCGCCCGCCGCAACGAGGCCCAGGCGATGCTGCTCAGATTGATGTTGCAGGAGGAACGCTATTTCACGCAGAACGGCACGTATCTGGCGTTTTCCTCCGGCTCGACCGGTTTTGAGGAGCGCCAGTTCCAATGGTGGAGCGGTAGCCGCCCGCAGACCAGTGGCTATGAGATCGAAGGCAAAGCGTGCGACAACGAGCCGATCGAGCAGTGCGTGCAACTGGTGGCCACGGCCGGCACCGCCAAGGTGGACGTCAACTTCCGCGACGACGAATGCCGGGAGATGAAGCTGCTCAGCACCGGCGAACGGCTCTCGACCGGCACGCGCGCCAATTGCTGGCGCTGAGCGGGGGAGCCATGGAAAGGAAAGACGCCGGAGTCTCGCTGGTGGAACTGATGGTGGTGCTGGTGCTGGCCGGCATACTGCTTGGCGCCGCCGCGCCCGCTTATCAAGACGTGATGCGGCGGCAGCAACTGCGGGTCGCGACCAACGATCTGGTAGCCGCCATCGACCTGACCCGCTCGCATGCGATCGCGCGCGGCGGTCCTGTCATGCTGGGGCCACTGGAGGCGAGCGGTACGGACTGGGCGAAAGGCTGGGTGGTATTCGTCGATGACAACGGCAACCGCCGGCCAGACGCCGGCGAACAGCGCCTATTCCAGCACGGGCCGCTGCCGGAGGGGATGACGCTGGTCTCCGCCTTTTCATCCGGTGCGACGCCGCTTTACCTGGCCTATAACGGCGCGGGACGCAGCTGCAGTGCAAGCAACAGCCTGGCCGCGCGCTGGGGCACGTTGTCGCTGGCGCGCGGCAACGACGCACGCAACATTAAAATCAACATGCTGGGCCGGCTGCGCGTGTGCGACCCGGCCGTCGATTCCGCCAATTGCGGCGGCGTTAATGATTGATGGCAGCGGCATGGGTTCACCGACGTGGGATGGACGTGTAGCCGGGGCCCATGGGGTCGAACATCTTCGATAGTTTCTGGATTGCGCGGTGGCGTGTTGCTGCTGGCTCTGATGGTGCCCGCCGACGCAGCTCCACTTGCGGTGGATTGTCCGGCGAAATATCCCGACCTCGGCCAGATGCAAGCTCTGGCGGCGCGGGGGCGCGGCTGAACGGGAACCCCTCGAATAGATCGCCGACGAGCACTTAGACGCATTGTGCGGACGTAAAAAAGCCCGCGCTAAGCGGGCTCATCGTTTACTTGACGAACATCTTGAGGAGTGAGGGCAGCAACTGCGCAATGAAGATCGCGCCGACCACCCACATGATAATTGCAGCTTTTGCCTCCGCGATGTCGGCTTTGGTGGCACCTTTCAGTTCCGCGACGTCGGCCTTGGTAGCACCATTGGCCTTAATCACCGCTATATCGATTTTGATGGCGGTAAGGTCGGCTTCCAGTTTTTCGACGCGTTTTTCCATATCCCCATCATAGGGCGGTTGCCCGCCACCGTCAATCGGAGTGCGGTCATCCTTTTTTGTAGCCCACGGGCCTTTGGAGACGTTACTCACGGGTTGCCTTCCTTTCAGCCACCCATGCCAAAATCCTAGGATAGGAGAAGTGTCGAAAATGCCCGCAATTCTCACACTCGCAAATTATCACCAAACTACCACTGTGCGGATTCATCAATGCTGTGCCTCGGTCTGAGGTATCAATGCCAGGCATAGATACTACCGTCACACTCCGATTGGCACGTACGTGAATTTCGTTAAGGCCATGACCACAACTTGGGCATTCTGGCCGTACACCTTTTGCTATTAGATAATCGACCACCAGATCTTGAAAAATTTCACGATAAGGCAGAGGTGAATGGTCGTTGTCCACTGTTGGTCCTTAGCTTCAAAAAACATGGGTGGTGCAGTTTTAGTGGGAGTCGATAGGCGTGCAGCGAATGGTGTGCCGGCTATTTCTTCGTGCGCAAATTATGATTGTATGAAAATTTGATAACTGGAATCTATTCAATTGTCACGAACCTGAGCGTCGACGGAGAGTGCCGGAAGAAGCTCTCGGGAGAAATTTGGGCGAAAACCCCGAGCGTTTCAGAATAAACATCAAGGCAACAATATTTGAATTGAGTGCGATGTCAATATTCGGTCTTGGACGGTTTGGGCATGTTGGAACGACCGAATATCAATTTGCTTATAATGACGCTGGCTGCGCTTGCGGCCGGCGTACTCAACGATTAAGGACAACGTGAACATCAGCAACGATCTCGAAGGCATGACGCTGGCGCTGGAGTGGGCCGCGAAGGGGCTCTATACGACGTCGCCCAATCCGCACATCGGCTGCGTGATCGTGCGCGACGGCCAGGTCATCGGGGCCGGCGTTACGCAACAGGCCGGCGGCGACCACGCCGAAATCCAGGCGCTCAAGGCTGCGCAGGCGCGCGGCCACGACGTGCGCGGCGCCACCGCCTACGTCACCTTGGAGCCGTGCAACCACTTCGGCCGAACGCCGCCATGCTCGGACGCGCTCGTGCACGCCGGCCTCGGCCGCGTGGTGGCGGCCATGGAGGACCCCAATCCACTGGTCGCCGGGCAGGGCCTGGCCAAGCTGCGCGCGGCCGGCATCGAGACCAGCACCGGCCTGCTCGCCGAGCAAGCTTATGAATTGAACATCGGTTTCTTCTCGCGCATGACGCGCGGCCTGCCGTGGGTTCGTATGAAGACCGCCGCCAGCCTGGACGGCATGACGGCGCTGCACAACGGCACTAGCCAGTGGATCACCGGGCCGGAGGCGCGCGCCGACGGTCACGCCTGGCGCGCGCGCGCCTGTGCCATCCTGACCGGGATCGGCACCGTCAAGGCCGACGATCCGCAGCTGACGGTGCGGGCGGTCGAGACGCCGCGCCAGCCGCGCCGCATCGTGGTCGACAGCAAGCTTGAGATCAGCCTGGACGCCAAGATATTGGAAGGCGGCGGCACGTGGATCGTGGCGGCGGTCGCCGATCCGGACAAGGAGGCGGCACTGCGCGAGGCCGGCGCCGAAGTCATCCTGCTGCCCAACGCCGCCGGCAAGGTGGACCTGCCGGAGCTGATGCGCGAGCTGGGCCGGCGCCAGATCAACGAGCTGCACGTCGAGGCGGGCGGCAAGCTCAACGGCTCGCTGATCCGCGAGGGCTGCGTCGACGAGCTGCTGCTGTACCTGGCGCCAAGCTTGATCGGCGACGCCCAGGGCATGTTCGCGTTGCCGGCGCTGACCGATTTGTCGCTGCAGCGCCGCCTGAAATTTCACGAGGTTAAGCAGATCGGCGCCGATTTGCGTATCCTTGCAAGATTCACCCATCTTTAAGATTGCACTCACATGTTTACTGGAATCGTCGCCGCTGTCGGCAAAATTGAATCGGTCAAACCTTTGGAAGGCGGCTCGTTCGCGGGCGTGCGCCTCAACGTCAACGCCGGCGGCTTGCCGCTGGCGGACGTCGCGCTGGGCGATTCGATCGCCCTCAACGGCGCCTGCATGACCGTGATCGAAAAGACCGACACCAACTTCAGCGTGGACGTCTCGCGCGAAAGCCTCAACTGCACCGTCGGCCTCGACACCCTGACCGAAGTAAATCTGGAAAAAGCCGTGACCTTGAGCGAACGTCTTGGCGGCCACCTGGTGACCGGCCACGTCGACGGCCTGGGCGTGGTGCGCAAGTTCGAGGCGGTGGGCGAGTCGTGGGAGCTGGTCGTCGAGGCGCCGCACCACCTGGCCAAGTTCCTGGCCTTCAAAGGCTCGATCGTCGTCAACGGCGTGTCGCTGACGGTCAACCGCGTGACCGACATCGGCACCGGCGCCGACCTGGTGTGCCAGTTCTCGATCAACCTGATTCCGCACACCATCGCCGTGACGACCTTGAAGCACCTGAGCGTGGGCAAGCAAGTCAATCTGGAAATCGACCTGATCGCCCGCTATGTCGAGCGCATGGTTTCGGTGGGCGCGGCGTCGATGCCTTAAGCTGCCGCTGCCATGCAACGCGCGTTTGAAGACGTCATGCTGGGCAGCATCGAGCTGCTGTTAAGCGTCGCGGAGCTGGGCAGTTTTACCTTGGCCGCCAATTCCGCCGGTATCTCGCCGGCGGCGGTCAGCAAAGCCGTCATGCGCCTCGAAAAGCGCTTGGGCCTGCAGATATTCGTGCGCTCGACCAGGAAGATGCGGCTGACCGACGCCGGCGAGCGCTATGTGGACGGTTGCCGTAACGCGCTGACGTTGTTGCGGGAGGCGGAGCAAAGCGCGACCGGCGCCCAGGTGGTGCCGACCGGCCGGCTGCGATTCAGCCTGCCGACGCCTTACGCACACTG
The DNA here is from genome assembly GCF_017833525.1 of Duganella sp. 1411. GTDB lineage: Bacteria > Pseudomonadota > Gammaproteobacteria > Burkholderiales > Burkholderiaceae_D > Rugamonas. The sequence continues at coordinate 1,116,150 of NZ_JAFICD010000002.1, read as the reverse complement.
GCGGGTGCTGCCGCTGATCGCCGCGTTTCGGCGGCTGTATCCGCAGGTCAAGATCAACATTCACATCAGCAATCAGTCGGTCAGCCTGACGAGCGAGCAGTTCGACATCGCCATCCGTGGCAACACGCCCGCCGACTCCGGCATGGTGGCGCGAAAAATCGAGGATGCGGAGTTGGTCATTGTCGCGTCGCCGGAATATTTGCGCGCCGCACCACCGCTGCGCACGCCGGCCGATCTGGCCCATCACCAGTGCATCCAGTTCCTGCTGCCGCGGACGGGCAAGAACTCACTGTGGAGCTATGTGGAGGACGGCGTCGTCAGGGAATACGAGGTGGCCGGCGATATCGTTTGCGAGGAGGAATACCTCGGCGGTCTGGCGTTGGCGCGCGGCGGCGCCGGCGTTTACCAGATGTATCGATTCGCCGTCGAGGACGACCTGAAGGCCGGACGCCTGGTGGAGTTGCTGCAGGAATACGGCGGCGCGACCCGGCCGTTTTATCTGATTTTCCCGAGAACCCCGGTGCAGCCGGCCAGGCTCCGCGTGTTCATCGATTTTTTGATGGACAAGTTGGGAGCCTGAGGGCCAACGGCTAGACTTCCTGCGCGGGCACGTCGGGGAAGGGCAGCGGCGGCGACATCGGGTTGATGGCCGGCGCGCCTTTTTTCTGACGCGACAGCGGCAGCCAGGTCGAGAACACCATGCTGGTGCGGTTGAAGGCGGTGGTCAAGCCCAGGCTTGCCGGTAGCAGTTCGCCGAGCGATGCCATGGCGGCCAGCTTGGCGACGGCGCGCTGCGCGGCCTCGACATCGTTGTCCTCGCGCGCGCTGGCGTTGGAGGTCATGATGGCGATCTGCTTCTCGTCCGGCTGGTCCAGCAACCAGACGCTACCGAGGCCGGCTTGCATCGCCTTTTCGCGGATGTGCGGCCACGCCTCGGTCAGGATGCGCTTGGCGTCGGCGGCGCCGGCGGTGTAGTGCCAGCGTTCGAAGCGGTTCACGCCGTGGGTTTCGACGTGGGTGAAGTCGTGCGCGCCGATGACTTTCCAGATGTGCTTGTCGACCTGCTGGAACATGGCGCGGTCCCAGAATTTCACGCCCGGCTCGAATTCCAGTTCGTCCTGCGTCCAGCGGAAGTAATCCTGGACGTTTTCCCACGTGTCGAACACGTAGCGGCCGCCGCAAATCGGCCCGCCGGTGACGGTGTCGTATTGAATCGGCGTGTACTTGCGGTTCATGCCGCGATAAGTGTCCATCGAGCGGCGTTCGATCTCCACGTAATCGTTGAGTTTCTGGAACGGCAGACCAAGCGGCAGCACGATATCCGATGTCATAGCCGCTTCGGCGTGGATTTCACCAATTTCATAACCAATCACGTTCATTTTCAGCTCCTGTTTCGTCGATGCGGGAGATCAAGGTTTGTTTTCCCTCTCCGTTGGAAACAGTATGCTTGTAACCCCAGCCCCCCACCTATAGCGTGGAGGTTGCTTGATTTATTCCTGTCAGGAATAAATGGCTACCAGAGCTTGGCCAGCGGCAGCACCAGTCCGCTGAACAGCGACCAATCCGGCGATGCCGAATTGAGCCCCCTGGCCACGCCCCAGTCGATGGTCAGGCGCTTGGTCGGGCTGTAGGTGGCGGCCACCAGCAATTGCGCGGTGTTGTCCTGGCCGCTGCGATGCGTGCCCGACAGTTCCGTGGTCACGCCCCATTTCTCCGACACGGGCGCGGAGAACGACGCCGACCAGCCTTTTTGAACCCGCCCGCTGCCGGGCTCGTAGGCGCCGAGCCGCGTCGCGTTCAGATTGGCGTCCATGTGGACCACGCCCATGTCCCGGCTGTAGATGCCGTTGAGGACGTAGTCGCTGCTGCCGCTGCCGATGCTGTCTTTCGCGGTCGGCAGTTTCACGCCCAACTCCAGGCCGAAGGCGCTGGCGTCGTCGACCGCGAAGGCGCGTTTGAGTTCCAGCGTCGTGTCGCCGATACCGCGCTGGCGCGGATTGCCGTCGGCGTGTGATGAGACGTAGGCTTCGCCGCCGATCACCACGCCCCATTGCTCGTTGAACGCCAGTTTGAAGGTGTAGGGCAGGCTGGCGCGCCGGTCGTCGTCCGATTTGCTGCTCAGGCCGCCGATTTCGAATTCCAGCTGGCCGGGCGCCGGCAACTGCGCCGGGCTCGACACCGATGGACGGTAAGGGGTGATCGGCGGCCCCTCCTGCGCGTGCAGCGGAACGGCCATGGCGCCGAACGCCAACGCGGCAAGCAGTTTCGCCGCCGGCGCCGGCGCCGGGTTTTGGGTTGTCGCTTGACGCATCGGCATGATCTCCTGGTTGATTGGTGTCCGATTCTAACCTTTGGCATGGCGCCCGGAGCCGGCGCCCGCCTTACGGGTAGGTAATGTTTGCAATAAGCAAAGGTCGTGGGACGGAAAGTCCGTGGTTTGGCGGATAAAAGCGGCTGTTTACGGTAGGGAAGGCGTAAATCCTTTAAAATAGCGGCCTGTTCTCGCATAGTTCCCAAGGATTAAAAATGTCAATTTCCAGCACCGAAGAAATCGTCGCCGAATTGCGCGCTGGCCGCATGGTGATCCTGGTCGATGAAGAAGACCGGGAAAACGAAGGCGATCTGGTGCTCGCGGCGGACTTCGTCACGCCGGAAGCCATCAATTTCATGGTCAAGCACGCGCGCGGCCTGGTCTGCCTGACCCTGACCGAAGAGCGCTGCGACCAGTTGAACCTGTCGATGATGTCGACCCGCAACGGCACCGCCTTCGGCACCAACTTCACCGTCTCGATCGAGGCGGCCGAGGGCGTGACCACCGGCATCTCGGCCGCCGACCGCGCCAAGACCATCCAGGTGGCCGTGGCCAAGGACACGCAGCCGTCGGACATCGTCCAGCCGGGCCACATCTTCCCGCTGAAGGCGCAAAAGGGCGGCGTGCTGATGCGCGCCGGCCATACCGAAGCCGGCTGCGACCTGACCGCGATGGCCGGCCTGACGCCGGCCTCGGTGATCTGCGAGATCATGAAGGACGACGGCACCATGGCGCGCCTGCCCGATCTGCTGGAATTCGCCCGGGAACACAATCTGAAGATCGGCACCATCGCCGACCTGATCCACTATCGCAGCCGCAACGAGTCGCTCGTCGAGCAGATCGGCGAGCGCCAGCTCAAGACGGCGCAGGGCGAGTTCCGCATGATCGCCTACCGCGACAAGCCGAGCGGCTCGGCGCACCTGGCGCTGGTGCACGGCCAGATCGAAAAGAGCAAGGAAACCCTGGTGCGCGTGCACCAGCCGGTATCGATCCTCGACATCCTCGAATCGGAGGCGACCACGCACTCGTGGAACCTGTCGTCGTCGCTGGCGGCGGTCAAGGCCGCCGAGCGCGGCGTGATCGTGCTGCTCAACTGCGAGGAGACGGCCGAACAGTTCTTCGCGCAATTCCAGGCGCTCGACAAGCCGGAGACCAAACCGAAGGGCCGCGCGGCCAGCATGGACCTGCGCAGCTACGGCATCGGCGCGCAAATTTTGAAGGAAGTCGGCGTCTGCAAGATGCAGCTGCTGGCCAGCCCGCGCAAGATGCCGTCGATGACAGGCTTCGATCTTGAAGTGACCGGCTACATGGCCAAACCGAACTAACACACCCATATTAAAGAGGCTCATCATGACGGTAGGAAGCTACGAAACCAATTTGTCCGGCGACGGTTTGCGCATTGGCATCGTCCAGGCGCGGTTCAACGAGGACGTCTGCCACGGCCTGCTGTCCGCTTGCCTGGCTGAACTCAAGCGCCTGGGCGTGGCCGACGAGGACGTGCTGCACGTGGCCGTGCCGGGCGCGCTGGAAGTGCCGCTGGTGCTGCAGAAGATGGCCGAGTCGCAGCAGTTCGACGCGCTGATCGCGCTGGGCGCGGTCATCCGCGGCGAGACCTACCACTTCGAGCTGGTGTCGAACGAATCGGGGGCCGGCATCACCCGCATCGGCCTCGACTACGGCATTCCGATCGCCAACGCGATCCTGACCACCGAGAACGACGAGCAGGCCGAAGCCCGCATGGGCGTCAAGGGCGCCGACGCCGCGCGCGTGGCGGTCGAAATGGCCAACCTGACGATCGCGCTCGAAGAGCTGAGCCAAGACCAGGGCGACGACGAATAAATCGGCACCACGAAACGGAATTAACTACGGAACCACGTAGGGCGGATTAGCGCAGCGTAATCCGCCAACCCGCATTTTTGCAATAGCACCAAGTAATTAAGAACAGGTACAACCATGACAGATAAAATTTTGCACGCCAACCCCAGCAAGAGTCGCACGCCGCGTCACCGCGCACGCGAGTTCGCGTTGCAGGGTTTATATCAGTGGCTGCTGAACAATGAAGACGCCGCCACCGTGGTGAACAACATCCGTGGCGCGCACGGCTTCGACAAGGCCGACGGCGACCACTTCACCGTGCTGCTGTACGGCGCGATCAAGGATTCCGTGGCCCTGCGCGAGACGTTCGCGCCGCTGGTCGACCGCGGCGTCTCCGAGCTGTCGCCGATCGAGCACGCGGTGCTGCTGATCGGCGCGTTCGAGCTGAAGAACAACCTGGAGATTCCGTACCGCGTCGTCATCAACGAGGCGGTGGAGCTGACCAAATCGTTCGGCGGTATCGACGGCCACAAATACGTCAACGGCGTGCTGGACAAGCTGGCCGCGCGCCTGCGTCCGGACGAAGTGGCGGCCGACAAGAAGCGCTAAACCGCGCCGGTATCGCGACAAGCCACCCAAGGTATCTTGCGGTGGCTTTTTTTACATTCACCTTGACGCAGATCATGTTGCATCTCAGAATTGATTGATTTTTGATTAATCCTGGGGCGGCGTTATCGAACTCTATCCTGTCCATGGCCGTGCAGCGTGGCGCCGACGCGGCTGGCTGGCGCTGATCGGCGGCGCGCACGTGCTGGCGTTTTTCGTCTGGCAGACGCCTGAGCGGCCTCTCGCGGCTTCCGTGACGCCGCATCAGGCCATCACTTATATCCTGGCGCCGGTTAAGCGGGCTCAGCCTGTTCCAGCGGCGGTACCCAAGGTGGCCGCGCGGCCGCTATCCAGGCCCGCTGCCCAGCTGCTGGCGGTTCCGTCGCCGGTGGAGCCGACGCCAGCCGCTCCGACGCAGCCCCAAGCGATCACCCAGACCACGCCGCCGCCAGACCCGTTCGCGCAGCCACCCGCGACAGCGGGCGAAGACCTGCGGCAGCGCGCGCTGAAAAGCGCCGCTCTTGTTGACAAGCAGCTGCGTAAGGAGGCCTGGAATCCGCGCGACAAGAAGATCGCCAACGAGACGACGCTGTTGGCGGCCAAGATAGGCGGCGCCTATGTGGGCAACGACGGCGGCACGACGATGGAGGAGGTCAGCACGCCCGATGGCCGGTTGGTGACGAAGGTGCACACGCCAGGCGGCGGCACGTATTGCGCGTACAAGGAAACCAATGGTGTCACCGGTGGACGCGATCCGTTCCGCGACGGCGTCAAGACCAAGGTGACTAGCTGCCCCTGAGCTGCTGGGGCATTACCACGTAACCACGTAGGGCGGATTAGCGCAGCGTAATCCGCCAAGCTCCGTCGGCGGCTCATGGCGGATTACGCTGCGCTAATCCGCCCTACGAAAATCCCAAAACAGCACATTGGGAAATCGGCAACGCCAACGAAAAAGGCCGTTCAGTCTGCACTGAACGGCCTTTTTCACGCGGCGCTCTATATATATTAGAGGCCGGCGATTTGCGTGTCGTTGCTCGCGGTGGCGGCGGACGCCATCGGCGCGGTCTGCGGCGCCTGCTTGGCTGGCGCGGCTGCCATCATCGGCGTGATCGTCGGCACCTTCTTGCCGGCCGAAACCTGCTTCAGACGCTGGTATTCCGCCAGGACCTTGGAACCATAACCGTCGTCGTGCTCGAACGCTGCCGCGCCGACGTAGATTTTCAGGCCGGCTTCGACCGAGCCGCCACGGTTGACGTAATCCTTGAGGATCAGCGAGCCGACGCGGATGTTGGCGACCGGATTGAGCGCCGCTTGCAGGCCGCCCATTTCCTGGAACTTGTCGTGGTGGACCTTGGACATGACCTGCATCAGGCCTTGCGCGCCGACCGGGCTTTCCGCGAACGGATTGAGGCCCGATTCGATCGCCATCACGGCCAGGATCAGCAGCGGATCAAGCTTGATCTCGCGGGCCGTCAGGTAGGCGGTGGACACCAGCATGTTGGCGGCGTCGCCAGCCACGCGGTAGCGCTTGGACAGCCACGAGGTGACCCATTGCTGCTGCTTCTGGGTGCCCACCAGGGCCTTGTCGTCGGCGCTCAAAGGCGCGGCGGCGTTGACAACGGAGCCGGCAGGGGCCGGTGCGGGGGTGTCCATCAGGGCCGACAGCGGCGGCGCCACGACGGCGACGGCTGGGACTTCCGGAGCCGGGTTCAGGCTGTCGCTCAAGGCTTTGGCCAGATCCGGACGAACAAAAAATACTGCCATGACAACTAAAGCGGTCACACCAAGAATGGTCAAAGTGTGCTGGGCGGTGGTCAACACGCCCTTTGCCGATACGCGGGTCGTGAACAACGACGACGCTGGCTGGCTAGCCAGGAAAGTGCGGGCCGCAGCCGACGCACTAGTGAAGCGATTAATCATAGAGTTCCCCTGAAATGCCGTAAAAGCGGGTCCCTGCCAGCGTCGAACGCAGCTAACCGGGTGCTAATGCCATGCATCAGAAATATCATCGTCCGTCGCCGCTATGGGTGCGCGCGTTGGACGCCGTCATTGCTTGCTTGAGCTGATTTTTCCCTGTGGTATTCCATCAGTCGCAATACAACTTCTTTCGGGGGTAAGGCAGACGCCTTTTGAAAACACTCCTTAAAATGTCATGTGGAGCCCCGACTCCGTGAATGAATGAGCAACATCAACATGTACTTCCATGTGGTCCTGAGACCGTGTCCTCTTCAAGTAGGGCAAATTGTAGAAGCCGTTTTATATCAAGTCAATACTAACGCAAATGAAAGCTATAACTTTTAAGTCTTACTTTTTTGCTTGTGTTCGCTGGAAAACCAATAAAATCAACTACTTGACCTGTATTTTTAAACAGTACGCTTCACTGCAAGAAAAATTAAAAAACGATGAAATATTCTGATCTGCGAGATTTTATTTCTCAACTGCAACGGATGGGCGAACTTAAACCCATTTTATTGCCTGTTTCGCCGCATTTAGAGATGACCGAGGTATCCGACCGCACATTGCGGGCCGGCGGACCGGCGTTGCTGTTCCAAAATCCGACCGGCCACAACATGCCGGTGCTGACCAATCTGTTCGGCACGCCGCGCCGCGTCGCGCTCGGCATGGGCGCCGAGGATGTCGGCGAGCTGCGCAAAATCGGCCACGTGCTGGCGCGCCTGAAGGAGCCGGAGCCGCCCAAGGATTTCAAGGACCTGCTGGGTATGGGCTCGCTGGTGAAGGCGGTGTGGGACATGGCGCCGAAGGAATTGCGCGGCGCGCCGTGCCACGACATCGTGTGGGAGGGCGCCGATGTGGATCTGGCCAAATTGCCGATCCAGCATTGCTGGCCGGGCGATATCGCGCCGTTGATCACCTGGGGCCTGGTCATCACCAAGGGACCTAATAAGAAGCGCCAGAATCTGGGCATTTACCGTCAGCAGGTGCTGGGGCCGAACAAGGTCATCATGCGCTGGCTGGCGCACCGCGGCGGCGCCCTCGATTTCCGCGAGCACGCCATACAGAACAAGGGCAAGCCGTATCCGATCTGCGTCGCGCTCGGCGCCGATCCCGCTACTATATTAGGCGCGGTCACGCCGGTGCCCGACAGCCTGTCGGAATACCAGTTCGCCGGCCTGCTGCGCGGCAGCCGAACCGAGCTGGTCAAGGCCATCGGCAGCGAGCTGCGGGTGCCGGCGTCGGCCGAGATCGTGCTCGAGGGGCATATCTATCCGGACGAGAACCACCCGTCCGGCTACGAGCACGCGCTCGAGGGGCCGTACGGCGACCACACCGGCTACTATAACGAGCAGGATTCCTTCCCGGTGTTTACGATCGACCGCATCACGATGCGCCGCGATCCGATCTACCACTCCACTTATACAGGCAAGCCGCCGGACGAGCCGGCCGTGCTGGGCCTGGCGCTGAACGAGGTGTTCATCCCGCTGCTGCAAAAGCAGTTCACCGAGATCACCGATTTCTATTTGCCACCGGAGGGTTGCAGCTACCGCATGGCGGTGGTGCAGATCAAGAAGCAGTACGCGGGCCACGCCAAGCGCGTGATGTTCGGCGTGTGGAGCTTTTTGCGCCAGTTCATGTACACCAAGTTCATCGTGGTGGTGGACGAGGACGTGAACGTGCGCGACTGGAAGGAAGTGATCTGGGCGATCACCACCCGCGTCGATCCGACCCGCGACACCACCTTGGTCGACAACACGCCGATCGATTACCTGGACTTCGCCTCGCCGGTCAGTGGCCTGGGCAGCAAGATGGGCATCGACGCCACCAACAAGTGGCCCGGCGAAACCACCCGCGAGTGGGGCACGACCATCGTCATGGCGCCCGAGGTGAAAACACGGGTGGATCAAATTTGGCAGGAGTTGGGCCTGTAGGGTATAATTGACCTTGGCGGGCCCCTGCGCATTGTGGCATGGCTAACCTGGTCAGGTCGGGAACGAAGCAGCCACGGCTATTAACCATAAGTGCCGCAGATCAGGCTCGCCTCCTTCGGGATTATTTAAAAGCTGCCATCAGGCAGCTTTTTTTTATGTCCGCCCGGCTTACTCGCCCCGCAGTTCGGCCTCGTACGGCCGCTCCGACACGACGATCATCGGGTTGGTCTTCAGCAAGTCCGATTCCGGTTTGAGCGCGATCTCGTTTTTGGCGTTGGTGTTGTAGGCCTTGGCGCCGACCTTCAGCTGCGCCGGCTTGTCGAACTTGAACAGCACCACATCCACGCTCGGGGCGAACATGCTCATCGCGCCGGCCATCTTCTTGATCGCCTTGTTCATCTGTCCCACGCTGCCCATCACCGTCGCGTACGGCCATTGCAGGCCCTCCGGCAGCGGCGTGACGGCCTCGTAGTTGACGGCCGACTTGTCTTCCTTCGGCAGGCTGGTCATGATCTTGACGTCGTCGTTCATCCATTTGGGATTGGGCGCGCCGATCGCCAACCGGAAATCCTTGGTCAGCGCCGGCAGCGGCGTGCGTTCGTTGCCGTCGACCACCGTCAGCACGACGTCGGACGGCTTGTAGTTCTTGTTGACCGGCTGCACCTTGAGGAACAGGTTGACGCGGTCGCGCTCGGCGGCCGGCAGCGCGTAGAAACGGTCCAGGCGCAGGCCCTCGATCAGTTTTTTGTACGGCGTCCATTCGCGCTCGGCGGCGTGCAGGTTCAGGGACAACATCAGCAGGGAGAGCAGGGCGATTTTTTTCATTTTCCACTTATTAAAACAAAAACAAATTGTAGGGCAGAATTGTTGCCGTACCTATTATCGCGCCGAGTTGTTACAATTGCCGCTTTGGCGCGCCCGACGCAGCCCCTTCGCTCCCGCTATCTACGGTAAAATCCAGCATGTCCTATCAAGTCCTCGCCCGTAAATACCGCCCCAAGAACTTCGAAACGCTCGTCGGCCAGGAGCACGTCGTGCGCGCGCTCACGCACGCGCTGCACAGCGGCCGCCTGCACCACGCCTACCTGTTCACCGGTACGCGCGGCGTCGGCAAGACGACCTTGTCGCGCATCCTGGCCAAGTCGCTCAATTGCGTCGGTCCGGACGGCAACGGCGGCATCACGCCCACTCCTTGCGGCGTGTGCGAGGCGTGCACGGCGATCGATGCCGGCCGGTTTGTCGATTACATCGAGATGGACGCGGCGTCGAACCGGGGCGTGGACGAGATGGCGCAGCTGCTGGAGCAGGCGGTGTATGCGCCGAGCAATGCGCGCTTCAAGGTCTATATGATCGACGAGGTGCACATGCTGACCAACCACGCCTTCAACTCGATGCTGAAGACGCTGGAGGAGCCGCCCGAGCACGTCAAATTCATCCTGGCGACCACCGATCCGCAAAAGATTCCGGTCACGGTGCTGTCGCGCTGCCTGCAATTTAACCTGAAGCAGATGCCGCCGGGCCACATCATCGGCCACCTGGAAAATATCCTGGGGCAGGAGGGCATCACCTTCGAGCAGCCGGCCTTGCGCCTGCTGGCCGCTGGCGCCCACGGCTCGATGCGCGACGCGCTGTCGCTGACCGACCAGGCGATCGCTTACGCGGCCGGCGAGGTGACGCTCGACGCGGTGCAGGGCATGCTCGGCGCGCTGGACCAGTCCTATCTGATCCGCCTGCTCGACGCGCTGGCCGCGCAGGACGGCGCCGACCTGCTGGCGGTGGCCGACGAAATGGCCACGCGCAGCCTGTCGTACAACGGCGCCCTGCAGGATCTGGGTACCTTGCTGCACCGCATCGCGCTGGCGCAGACGGTGCCGGCCGCCTTGCCGGAGGATTTGCCGGAGCACGCCGATATCGTGCGTCTGGCCGCCGCGTTCGACGCGGAGGAAGTGCAACTGTATTATCAGATCGCCGTGCACGGACGCAATGAATTGGGTTTGGCGCCGGATGAATACGCCGGCTTCTCGATGACCTTGCTGCGCATGCTGGCCTTTCGGCCCGGCGTAGGCGGGGCCGAGGGACAACCGGCGGGTGCGCCGGCGGTGTCGCGTCCGGCGGCGGTGGCTGCCGCCCGCGCCGCCGCCGCGCCGCCCGCGCGCGCCGCGTCGCATGTGCAGGCCAACCACGCCAGCATGACGCCGCCGGCGGTGGTCGCAGGCGCCGCCGCCGCGATGGCCCGTGGCGAGCTGCAGCCGCCGCCGGCCCCGGTCGCCGCGCCCGCTCCGGCCCCTGCGCCGGCGCCTGCCGCGACCATGGCGCCACCGGCGGCCATGCCCGCTCCGGCACCCGCCCCGGCGGCTCCGGCGCCGGCCGCCGCGCCGTCCGGACCGATCAGCCCCGCCCGCGCCGCGATCAACGCCGCGCTGGAAGCGGCCCGCGCGGCCTCCAAGCCCGGCGCCCGTGGCTATGGCGGCAACGCGCCGCCAGCCCCGGCTGCCGGTGCCGCCTCCGAGCCTGCCGCGACGCCCCAGATGATGACTCCGGCCGCGCCGCCGCAGCCGCAAGCGCCGAGCGCGTCTTACACGCCGCCGGCGCCGTCCGCTGGCGCGCCCGCGCAGGCCGCCGCGCCGTCGCGTCCGGCACCGTGGGAAGACATGCCGCCTGGCGCGACCATGGGCGGCGACGCCCAGGCCGCCGTGCTGGAAGCGCCGGTGCGCCAGGTCGCGCAGCCGGTGCAACAGGCGCCGGCGCCGGTGCAACAAGCGGCGCCGCAATACGCCGCGCCCGCCGCGCGGCCCGCCCCACAGCAAGCCGACGACGAGGACGACCTGCCGCCGTGGGTCACCGAATTTTCCGACGACAGCGCGATAGCGCAATCGGCCCCGGCGGCCGCGCAGGGCCAGCCGCAGGCGCCGTCAGCGTCGTCATATGGCCAGCCGGCCGCGTCGCCGGCGCCCGCCGCCGGCGAGGTGCCGGCGTTCGTGGCGCCGGCCCGCGCCGCGCCGGCGCCCGCCAAGGCGCCGTACGCCTACGTCATCACGCCGGTGCCCGAGCTCGACTGGGACGGCAACTGGCCGGCGGTCGCCGCCGCGCTGCCGCTGCGCGGCGTGGCGCAGCAGTTGGCGATGCAGGCCGAGTTGATCGAATGTACTTTCGACGGCAACGCCGCCGTCTTCAAGGTGCGTGTGCCGATCGAAACCTGGCGCACGCCGGGCAACGTGGAAAAGCTGACCGTGGCGCTGGCCGAACGCTTCGGCCGCGCCGTGCGCGTCGACACCGAACTGGGCGCCGTCTGGTACACGGCCAGCGCCGAGGCGCAGGCGCACCGCGCCGCCTGCCAGCGCGCCGCCGAGGAAACGATTGCCAACGATCCCTTTGTGAACAGCATGATCCGCGAATTCGACGCCTGGGTGGTCCCGGGCTCGATCGTGCCGCCGCCGGCCGCTTCGGCGGCCCCCTGATCACATTTCTTACCTTTCAAACACGGAGAACTCCATCATGATGAAGAACCAACTGGCAGGCTTGATGAAGCAAGCGCAAGCAATGCAGGACAACATGAAGAAGGCGCAGGAAGCGCTGGCCCTGATCGAGGTCGAAGGCCAGTCCGGCGCCGGCCTGGTCAAGGTGGTGATGAGCTGCAAGAACGACGTCAAGCGCGTGTCGATCGATCCGTCGCTGCTGGCCGACGACAAGGACATGCTGGAAGACCTGGTGGCGGCCGCCTTCAACGACGCCGTGCGCAAGGCCGAGGCCACCTCCGCCGAGAAGATGGGCGGCCTGACCTCCGGTATGAACTTGCCGGCCGGCTTCAAGATGCCGTTCTAAGGAGCGGCCCCCGGCCCCATGTCCAAGTCGCTGGAATTTCTGACGGAGGCGTTGCGCCGTCTGCCCGGCGTCGGCCCCAAGTCGGCGCAACGGATGGCGTTTCATTTGCTGCAGCATGACCGCGAAGGCGCGGACATGTTGTCGCGCGCGTTGCACCAGGCCGTCAGCGCCGTGCACCACTGCGCGCTGTGCAACACCTTCACCGAGGAAGACGTCTGCGACATGTGCGCCGACGAGCAGCGCGACCGCCGCCTGCTGTGCGTGGTCGAGACGCCGGCCGACCAGTTGATGATCGAGCAGACGCTGACCTACAAGGGCTTGTACTTCGTGCTGATGGGACGGCTGTCGCCGCTCGACGGCATCGGGCCGAAGGATATTCACCTGGAAAAACTGGTGGCGCGTGCCGCCGACGGGCTGGTCACCGAGGTGGTGCTGGCGACCAATTTCACCAACGAGGGCGAGGCCACCGCACACTACATCAGCGAGTTGCTGAAGGCGCGCGGCCTGACCGTCAGCCGTCTGGCGCGCGGCGTGCCGGTCGGCGGCGAGCTCGAATACGTCGACGCCGGCACCATCGCCCGCGCGATGCTGGATCGCAGAGCGACATGACAGAGCAAAAATCTTCCGGCCCCCTGGCCGGCATCAAGGTGCTGGAGCTGGGCACGCTCATCGCCGGGCCGTTCTGCGCGCGCATGCTGGCCGAGTTCGGCGCCGAGGTGATCAAGATCGAGTCGCCCGACGGCGGCGACCCGATCCGCAAATGGCGCGTGTTGAAGGATGGCACGTCGCTGTGGTGGTCGGTGCAGGCGCGCAATAAAAAATCGCTGACGCTCAATATGAAGAGCGAGCGCGGCCGCGCCATCGCCCGCCAGCTCGCGCTCGAGGCCGACATCATCGTCGAGAACTACCGCCCCGGCGTGCTGGAAAAATGGGGCATCGGCTACGAGCAATTAAAGGCCATCAATCCGGCCACCATCATGGTGCGCCTGTCCGGCTTCGGCCAGACGGGGCCGATGAAGGATCTGCCGGGCTTTGGCGCCATCGGCGAGTCGATGGGCGGCTTGCGTTACGTCTCCGGCCACGCCGACCGGCCGCCGGTGCGGGTGGGCGTATCGATCGGCGACTCGGTCGCGGCGCTGCACGGCGTGATCGGCGCGATGATGGCGCTGCGCCACCGCGACGCCACCGGCGGCAGGCTCGAGGGCGAGGGCCAGATGGTCGACGTGGCGCTGTACGAATCGGTGTTCAACCTGATGGAATCGCTGGTGCCGGAGTACGACCATGCCGGCGTGGTGCGCGAGCGCACCGGCGGCGCGTTGCCGGGCATCGTGCCATCCAACACCTACACCACTCGCGACGGCGAGAACATCGTCATCGCCGGCAATGGCGACGCCATCTTCAAGCGGCTGATGCTGGCCATGGGCCGCATCGACCTGGCCGGCGACCCGCAGCTGGAGCGCAACGACGGCCGCGTGCTGCGCACCCAGGAGATCGACGACGCGATCCAGGCCTGGTGCGACACGCAGGACATCGACAGCGCGCTGACGGTGTTGAAGGCGGCCGACGTACCGGCCGGGAAGATTTATTCGGTGCGCGACATGATGACCGATCCGCAGTTCCTTGCGCGCGGCATGTTCGAGCAACACCAGTTCGCCGATGGCACGCCGGTCAAGCTGCCGGCGATCTCGCCCAAGCTGTCGGCCACGCCGGGCCGCACGCAATGGATAGGGCCGGCGCTGGGCGAGCACAACGATGAAGTGCTGCGCTCGCTGGGCTACAACGACGACGACATCGCCGCGATGAAGCGCGACGGCGTCCTCTGAGCGGTGGATGAAAACGTGCCGAGCCACGGAAACACGTAGGGCGGATTAGGCGGCACGCCGTAATCCGCCATGTGTGCAGGCCGGCGGCGCGTGGCGAGTACTAAACCGCCGGCGCCGCCAACGCCCACTGATTACTCAGCATCAAGCTAATCGACTCCGGCGGCGACGGGTGCCCCAGGTAATACCCCTGCACCATATCGCAGCCATACTCCTCCAGCAACACCAACTGCGCATCGGTCTCCACACCCTCGGCCACCACCGACATCTTCAACCCGTGCGCCATGGCGATGATGGCGCGCGTGATGGCAGCGTTCTCCGAATCCTGCGGCAACCCACAAATAAAGCTCTTGTCGATCTTGAGCGCCCGCACGTCGAAACGCTTGAGATAGTTCATCGACGAATACCCCGTGCCGAAGTCGTCGATCGACAGATACACACCGATGCCGCGCAACTGCTCCAGGGTGACCATGGTGGCGCGCGCATCATCCATCAGCGTGCCCTCGGTCAACTCCAGCTCCAGCAAGTCGGCCGGCAGCCCCGTGTCATCCAGCGCCGACATGACGATCTGCGTCAGGTTCTCGTCCTTGAATTGCTTGGCCGACAAATTGACGGCCACCCGCAGCGGCTGCTTGCCGGCCGCTTGCCACGCCATCGCCTGCCGGCACGCCGTGCGCAGCACCCATTCGCCGATCGGCACGATCAGGCCGGTCTCCTCGGCCAGCGGAATGAACTCGGTCGGCGAGATGACGCCGCGCTCCGGGTGGCGCCAGCGCACCAGCGCCTCGACGCCGACGATCTGCGCGCTGGCGACGTCGATCTGCGGCTGGTACAGCAGATACAGCTCGTCGTTCTGCAAGGCCTTGCGCAGGCCTACCTCGAGCTTGACGTGGCTCATGATCTGCATCGTCAGCGACGAGCTGTACAGCTTGGCGTTGTTCTTGCCGCAGTTCTTGGCGTGGTACATCGCCGTGTCGGCGTACTTGAGCAGCGAGTTGCAATCCTCGCCGTCCTCCGGATACAGCGAGATGCCGATGCTGGCCGTGACGAAGATTTCGTGGGCGTCGATCAGGAACGGCCGGCGCATCGCTTCCTTGACCCGGTGCGCGACGTTGAGCGCGTTCTCGACCCGCTCCAGGTCGGGGATCAGGATGGTGAATTCGTCGCCGCCCAGGCGCGCCAGGTTGTTGCCGCCGACCTCGGTGCGCGAGACCAGGTCGCTCGGGCGCGTGGTCTCGCGCAGCCGCTCCGACACGGCCATCAGCAAATGGTCGCCGACGTCGTGGCCCAAGGTGTCGTTGATGCGCTTGAAGGCGTCCAGGTCCATGAACAGCACGGCGAATTTCTTGTTGCCCTTGCGCGAGCGCGCCAGTTCGGCCTCCAGCGTTTCGAGGAAGGCTTGGCGGTTGGGGATGCCGGTCAGGCTGTCGCAGTAGGCCAGGCGGCGGATCTGCTCCTCCGTGCGCTTGCGCTCGCTGATGTCGCGCACCAGGCCCAGCACCTCGTCGGGACCGGTGGCCACCAGCCGCGCCTCGAAATGGCGCACCGGCGGCGGCACCGCGTGCTCGCCGTGGCGCACGCGCTGGGCCGGGCCGGCGATCGGCAATTCGTAGTCGAGCGAGCGGATGTGCTGGGTCTCGAGCACCGTGCGCACCTCCTCCAGCATGTGGGTGGCGATGTCCTCCGGCAGCACCTGGTTCAGGTGGCGGCCGACGCAATTGTCGCTCGAGAACACGCTGCTGGCCTCGTGGCCCTGCTCGTAGTCCAGGTAGAAACCGTCCTTGTTCATGCGGAAGAAGGTGTCGGGGATGGCCGCCAGCACCGCGCGGTGGTGGGCGTCGGCGATGCGCAGGCGGGTGATGGCGTCGCTGGCGCGCAGCACGTACAGCACGCGGTGGCCCAGGATCGGCCAGTTGATCGGCTTGGAGACGAAATCCGTGGCGCCGGCCTCGTAGGCCTTGGTCACCGATTCGAGCTCGTCGCCGCCGGTGACCATGATGATGGGCACGACCGCGTGGGTTTCCAGCCGGCGGATCTCGCGGCACACGGCAAAGCCGTCCATGCCGGGCATTTCCACGTCGAGCAACACCAGGTCCGGCGCCAGGTTCTGGTAGCACGCCAGCGCCTGCACGCCGTCCTCGGCCTCGATGGCGTCGAGGCCGACCTGGGCCAGCATTTCCAGCATCAGCAGGCGCATCACGGGATCGTCGTCGGCGACCAGCACCAGACCGCGCTTGGGAGAGAAGGGCGTTGCCATATCAAATTTCCTTTTCCAGGATAGCTCCCAATGCCTGCCGCACGGCCTGGAAAGATCGTTCCATATCATCGAGCAGGGCGGCGGCGCCCGCTGTGGTGTCGTTGCGGCCGAGTTGTTCCATTTCCTTGCAGCGTTGCGCCAGCGCGTCGGCGCCGACGTTGGCGCTGCTGGATTTGAGGCTGTGCGCGGCCTTGCGCATTTGCACGGTGCTGCCGCTGTCGATCGCCGACCGGATGGTGCGCAAATGCATCGGCGTGTCCTCCAGATAGGCGTGCAGCACCCGTTCGAGCAGCGCCTCGCCGTTGCCGGTGCTGAGGGCGCGGATGTTTTTCAGCGCTTGCCGGTTGATCAGCGATTCCTGCGGCGGCGCGGCGGCGGGCGGCGCCACCGCAGCGACCGCCGGCGTGGCGACGGCCAGGGCGGCGGCCGGCGCTGCGGGCCGGTCCGCCGGATCGTCGGTTGCCGGCGCGGCGTCCGGCGGCGCCGGCGCCACGCGCGGCAGCGTGATCCAGCGGCCGATGGTCTGCCCCAGCGCCTGCTGCGTGAACGGCTTGCTCAGGTAATCGTCCATGCCGGCGGCCAGGCACGATTCGCGGTCGCCCTGCAGCGCGTTGGCGGTGATGGCGATGATCGGCAGGCTGCGCGAGCGGCCGCGTTGTTGTTCGTGGCGGCGGATCTCGGTGGTGGCGGCGAAGCCGTCCATCACCGGCATCTGGCAGTCCATCAGGATCAGGTCGAAATCGCCGGCCTGCACCGAGCGCAGCGCCTCCTGGCCGTTGCAGGCGCGGCTGACGTCCAGGCCCAGGCCTTCGAGCATCGCGCTGGCCACTTCGACGTTGACCGGATTGTCCTCGGCCAACAGCACCTTGCGTCCCTTGCGCGCGCGCTGGGCCGGCAGCGCGGTGCTCGAGCTGAGCGTCGACAGCGGCGGCGCCGCCGGCGAGGCCGCGCCCGTGTGCGGCAGCTGGATCGGCCGCTCGCCGGCCGACGGCAAGGCCGGCGCGGCCCGGGCCGCCGGGGGCGGCGGCGCCTCGCGCGCCGGTTCGGCGCTGTTGGTTTGGGCGACGACGCAGTCGTACAGGTCGCACTCGCGCGGCGGCTTGATCAGTTGAAAGGCGACCCCGGCCTCGCGTTGCTGGACGCGGTCGGCGGCGTTGCGCTCCGTGCTCAATAACAACAGCCGCGTGGCCGACAGGCTGGCGTCGGCGTGGATCGCCGCCGCCAGCGCCAGTCCGCTGGTGCGCGGCAATTCCATGTCGAGCAGCGCGACGTCGTACGGCTGGCCGGCGGCCGCCGCCTGGCGCAAATGCTGCAGTGCCTGCGTGGCGGAGGCGCAGGTGCTGTGCACGCGCCAGGCCGTCAGCCGCCGTTCCAGCTCGGCGCGGCTGGTGGGGTTTTCGTCAACAAGCAAAGCGCGTATTCCCAGGTTGGTGGTGGAAAAATCGTCGACATCGACGCGTGGTTTATCGAAATTTACGGCAAACCAAAAGATCGACCCTTGAGTTAACGCATGATCGACGCCTATCGTGCCGCCCATGAGCTCCACCAGTTGTTTTGAGATCGCCAAGCCGAGGCCGGTGCCGCCGTGTTTGCGCGTGGTCGAGCCGTCCGCTTGCGAGAAGGAATCGAATATGCGCGAGCGCGCCTCGCTCGAGACGCCGATGCCGGTGTCGTGCACCTCGAAGCGCAGGCCGACGGTTTGCGTGTCCTCCCGCACCACGGCGACCTTGACGGTGATCTTGCCGCTCTCGGTGAATTTGATGGCGTTGCCCAACAGATTGAAGATGACCTGGCGCAAGCGGTTGGGGTCGCCGTGGATGGCCACCGGGATGTCGTTGGCGACCGCCAGCTCCAGCCGGATGCCCTTGGCCTGCGCCTGCGGCGCGAAAACGTTTTCTATATCGTCGAGCAAATCGCGGAAATTGAACTGGATGTATTCGACCGTCAGCTTGCCGGCCTCGATCTTGGAGAAGTCGAGGATGTCGTTGATGATCACCAGCAGGTGCTCGCCGGAACGCTTGACCATGCTGGTGTAGTGGCGCTGCTGCTCGCTCAGGCGCGTGGCCAACAATAGCTCGGTCATGCCCAGCACGCCGTTCATCGGCGTGCGGATCTCGTGGCTCATCGTGGCCAGGAAGGCGCTCTTGGCCTGGCTGGCCGCCTCGGCCGCGTTCTTGGCCTTTTCCAGCTGCTCGGTGCGCACGCCGACCTGGCGTTCGAGCTGGTCGCGGTACTGCGCCAGCGCGCCGTCGCGCGCCTCGACCTGGGCCAGCATGTCGTTGAAGCTGTCGATCAGCGCGCCGAGCTCGTCGCTGCGCTGGTGGCTGATGCGCTCGGTCGGCTGGCCGCGGCTGACCTGCTGGGCCGCCGCGATCAGCTTGGCCACCGGCTCGGCCACGCTGCCCTTGAAACGCGCCGCCATCAGCAAGGCCGTCATGAACGACAGCACCGCCGCGACCGCCGCCGCGCCCAGGTTCTTCAGGATGTCGATCCAGATGCGCGCCTGGGCGCGCTCGATCAGCACGGTGCCGGCCGGCTTGTCGCGCCCGGGCACGGCGCGGTGCAGCCGCATCGCCGGCGCCCACGGCGGACCGGTGCGTTCGCTGCGCACGTCCTGGCGCGCCGCGTCCGGGTCGGGCGGCGCCAACTGGTCCGGCGCCTCCTGTTCGGCCGGCAACTGGTCGGACCGGTAGCGCGCCAGCAGCTTGCCGTCGCCGTCGTACAGGGCCGCCTGCAGGATGTCGTCCTCGGCCCCGAGCGTCGCCAGCGTCTGCTCAGCTTGCTTGCGGTCGCCGCGCGATAGCGCGATCATGCTGTTGTTGCCGATCACGCCGGCCAGCGCCGAGAGTTGCTTACGCTCGTCGTCCGTGTGGCTGAGCACGGACGTGACGGCAAATGCGATGAAGACCAGCAGCAAGGCGCTGCCGGTGGACAGGACGGAAATGATGGTCAGTTTCTGGCTCAGGCCGGAACGTTCGAAATTGAACATCGAGGGGCGGTTCCCAACGTTGGGCGCCGATGCGTCGACGCGGGCGGTGCGTGGCGCGCGTTTCTAGCGTGCCAATAGGAAAAATATATGCATGTGGCAAGGGCGATGTTGATCTAGGTCTAAGCTGCACGTTTGCGCGTGCTCAAACGCCGTCCCATACCACACTTCAAGCTGGCGCTATGGACCGTAAAAAGATCTTGTTTGTGGCCGAGGCCGTGACGTTGGCGCACGTGGGACGCCCGCTGGCGCTGGCCGCCACGCTCGACCGCGGCCGCTACGAGGTCGACCTCGCCTGCGCGCCCGGCTATGAAATGTTCTTCGAGGGAAGCGACGTGCGCCGCTGGCAAATCGACAGCATTTCCAGCGCGCGTTTCCTGGCGGCGCTGGCCGCCGGCAAGCCGGTGTACGACGCCGCCACCTTGCGCCGCTATGTCGAGGACGACCTGCGCCTGTTGCGCGAGGCGCGGCCCCACGTCGTGATCGGCGACTTCCGGCTGTCGTTGTCGGTCAGCGCGCGCCTGGCCGGGGTGCCGTACGTGGGCCTGATCAACGCCTACTGGAGTCCCTACGTGCGGCAACGGTACCGTGTGCCGGCGATCGGCCTGTCGCGCGTGTTGCCGATCGCGCTGGCCGACCCCCTGTTCAGGCTGGCGCGGCCGCTGGCGTTCGCGCTGCACAGCGTGCCGCTCAACCAGGTGCGGCGCGCCTACGGGCTGCCGCCGCTCGGTTACGATTTGCGCCGCGTTTACACCGACGCCGACCATGTGCTGTATGCCGATATTCCCGAGATGTTCCCGGCGACCAACCTGCCTGCCAACCATTGTTATCTGGGGCCGGTGACCTGGTCGCCGCCGACGCCGTTGCCGGACTGGTGGGACGGGTTGCCGGCCGGACGGCCGATCGTGTACGTGACCCTGGGCAGTTCGGGGCAGGGCGCGCTGTTGCCGCGCGTGTTGCAGGCGCTGGCGCCGTTGCCGGTGAGCGTGATCGCGGCGACCGCCGGCCATGGCGCGACGGGGCCGGCGCCGCCCAACGCGCGCGTGGCGCCGTATCTGCCCGGCATCGAGGCGGCGCGCCGCTCCAGCCTGGTCGTGTGCAACGGCGGCAGCCCGACCAGCCAGCAGGCGCTGGGCGCGTGCGTGCCGGTGCTGGGCATCGCGGGCAATCTCGACCAATACCTGAACATGGCCGGCGTGGTGGCCAGCGGCGCCGGCGCGTTGCTGCGCTCGGACCGCTTGAGCGAGGAGGAACTGCGCCGCGCCGCCATCGACCTGCTCGAGCAACCGGGCGCGCGGGCGTCGGCGCGCAAGGTGGCCGAGCAGTTCGTCCGTTACGACGCCGGCGCCCGGCTGGCCAGCCTGCTGCTGAAACTGTTGCCGCTGTGACCTGGCGGCTGGAGCCCGGCGAAAAAACGCGGACGAAAAAAAACGGGCCACGGCGCTGGCGCCGGGGCCCGTCGCGGGGCGGCGGATCAGGATTTGTCGACGACCAGAACCTTGCGGCGGCTGCCCATCGCCAAGCCGGCGATGCCCAGGCCCATGATGGCCAGCGTGCCCGGCTCCGGCACCGCGACCGCCGCAAAGCTCTGTGACGAATCGACCTTCAGGAACGGCACCGTGGTGGGCGTGGCGCCGTCCCACATCATCGTCGGCTGGAAGAACGAGGGGACGTTGGTGGTGCCGGTCACCTTGTCCTGGAAGATCGAGCCGGTGACGATGTCCAGGTAGGCCGGGTCGACGTAATCGATCATGAAGCGCGAATCGAACGAGCCGGTGCCGACCGTGCCGCTGGCCGTGAAGCTGGCGTCGTTGAACACCAGGTGGCCCGACATGATGATGATGCCGTCGCCGTCGGTGTCGCCGGGCGAGGTGCCGCAACCGGTCGAGGTCGAACCGGTGCCGTAGCAGCGCACGGTGTCGCCGCCGTTGCCCGGCACCGCGCGGCTGCTGCCGACGCCGTCGGTGATGCGGTCGAAGTAGATGGCGATGTTCTGCACGCCCGCGTGCAGCGGATCGACGTCCATCGCGGCCGCTTGCGACGCCGGCAGCGTGAAGTGGGCGGTGGTCGGCGTCTGGGCGTCGACCAGTTCCTGGAAGCGCACCACCTTGCTGATCTCGAACGTGGTGTTGAGGCCGCCCGGCGTGACGATGGCCGGCGTGTTGCTGTTGGACATGGTGCCGATGACCATCTGCGACCGCAACTCGGTCAGGTAGGGCGCGTCGCCGCCGGGGCCGACGGTGATGC
Source organism: Duganella sp. 1411 (assembly GCF_017833525.1). GTDB lineage: Bacteria > Pseudomonadota > Gammaproteobacteria > Burkholderiales > Burkholderiaceae_D > Rugamonas. The sequence continues at coordinate 1,094,399 of NZ_JAFICD010000002.1, read as the reverse complement.
CGGGGATGAAGCCGGTCGCCAGGCCGGTGTCGGTGACGTTGGTCCACAGGTCGGCGTAGGTGGTGTAGTTGGCGGTGCCGGTGATGTCGAGGCCGACGGTGGGGCCGGCGCTGGCGCTCAGCGGCGCGGTCAAGGCGGCGGCGATGGTCATGGCGGTCAGCGTAGGCTTGAAGAATTTCATGATGGCTCCTGGAGTGTGATGGAACCCGGAAATCGGGATCTTATGGGCAATAGAGCAAGACCCTTGCCAAGCAACGTGAACCGAAAGAAATCAAACACTTGCGCGGGGGCGACACTTAATTCTTGCAATCATTGTAAAAAAATCCGTCAACAAAAAAAACGGACCGCGGCAAGCGCCGGGTCCGTCGCAAAACGCCGGAGGTGACACCGCCGGGGCCAAGGGATCAGGCCGGCGGATTGGCCTTGCGGCGCTTGCTCAGCGCCAGCCCGGCCAGGCCCAGCCCGATGATCGCCACGGTGCCCGGTTCCGGCACGGCCGCGGCGAACGATTGCGAGGAATCCACCTTGAGGAACGGCACCGTGGTGGGCGTGGCGCCGTCCCACATCGACGTCGGCGTGAAGAACGAAGGCACGTTGGTGGTGCCGGTGAACTTGTCCTGGATCACCGAGCCGGTGACCAGGTCGAGATAGGCGGGGTCGACATAATCGATCATGAAGCGGGTGTCGAACGAGCCGGTGCCGACCGAACCGGTGCTGTTGAAGCTGGCGACGTTGAACACCAGGTGGCCCGACAGGATCATGACGCCGTCGCCGTCCAGGTCGGCGCCGCCGCCGCAGCCGTTGGCCAGCCCGCCGGTGATGCCGGCGCCATAGCAGCGCACGGTACCCGAGCCGTTGCCTGGCACGGCGGCGCTGGCTCCGCTGGGCGTGAGGCGGTCGAAGTACACGGCGAAGTTTTGCACGCCGGCGCGGGTCGGATCGACGTCCATCGCCGCCGACTGCGACGCCGGCAGCCCGAAGGTGGCGGTGGTGCTGGTCTGCGACGTGACCAGCTCCTGGAAGCGCACGATCTTGGTCAGCTCGAAGCTGCTGTTGAGGCCGGCTGGCGTGACCAGGGCGCCGGTGTTGCTGTTGCTCATGGTGCCGATTTTGGTCTGCGTGTGCAGCTCGGTCACGTAGGGCGCGGTGGCGCCGTTGACGAAGCCGGTGACCACGGCGGTGTCGGTGACGTTGGTCCACAGGTCGGCGTAGGTGGTGTAGCTGCCGGTGCCGGTGGGATCGAGGCCGACCACGGGGCCGGCGACCGCGGCCAATGGTGCCGCCAGCGCGGCGGCGAGGATGGTGGCGGGTTTGTAATAGTTCATAGCTGTTCCCCAAGAAATAGAAGACCCTGGAAGTCAAGGTCGCTCCACCTCTTCAGCAAAACCCCTGCCAGCATCGACGAAGCCTGTGGATTCAAGGGCTTGCGCCGCGCCGCGTGTTGCCTAAAAAAACGGGCGTAAAAAATCCCGTCAACCGCGCCGGCGTCCGGTCCCGCTCAAGCCGATCCGACGCGGGCCGCCGGCGCCGATTTGATCTTGCGCGCGGGAACCCCGCCCCAGGTTTCGCCGGCGCCGATCAGCGTGTCCTTGGTGACCACGGCGCCGGCCGAGACGATGGCGTGGTCGCCGATGCGCGCGCCGGCCATCACCACCGCCGTCGCGCCGATGGTGACGCCGTCGCCGATGACGACCGCTTTGAACTCGAGCTTGGCGCCTTCGATCACGTGCGCGAAGATCGCCGCGTCGTGGCCGATAATGGTGTTGGCGCCGATGCGCGTCAGCGGCGGATCGAGCAGGGCGCCGGCGCTGTAGGTGTTGGCGCCCAGCCGCGCGCCCAGCGCCAGGTAGACCAGCCGCATGATCGGCACCGGAATGAAGTGCGTGCGGATCAGCGAGTTGAACAGCAGCAGGTAGAACAGGAAGTTGACGTTGGCCACCAGCTCGTGGCGCGAATTTTCCGCCACCTCGCCCTCGCGCAGCGGCATGGCCCACAGGAAGCAGCGGTACACCAGCAAGGCCGACAGACAGCTCAGCAGCGCGGCCGCCAGCAGCAGCGCCACGCCGCGGAAGTCGCCCAGCGGCAAGCCGCCCAGCAGCAGCGCGGTGGCGCCCACGCCCAGCGCCAGGATCAGCGCCAGCAGGCCCAGGAAGACGGCGATCTGCGCCGGCTTGATGGCGCGCATCAGCGGCTCCGGGCGTCGGCCGCGCCCACCAGCAGCGCGCTCAGCGGCTTGCGCGTCGAGCGCGCGGCGGCCGGCTCGCCGGCGCCGATGCGGCCCATGAAAACGGCCGACTCCCACGCCTGCTTGCCCACCAGCAGCTCGCCCTGGCGCGCCAGCCCGGCCGCGCGCGCCTGCATGCCGGGCTTGCCGGAAAACACCCGGCCCTCGCGCACGTAGCGCGAAAAAATCAGCGGCGTCAGTTCCGGCTGCAGTTGCAGGCCCTGCGCCGTGGCCGTCAGCCAGAAGCGCTGCATGGCGCGGCCGGCGGCCACGTAGTCGTCGGTGCGGCGCGGGGCTTGCGCGGCCGTCAGCACGAAGTGGGCGGCGCAGGCCAGGCCAGGGATCAGGTCCATCTGCAGGCGCGGCGCCACCGTTCCGGCCAGCCAAGTGTTGAAAAATTCCACGCGGCGCCAGTCGCGCATGATCCACCGCATCAGCCTGGTGGTCACCGCGTCCACGCCCAGCGCCTGGTCGGGGATGCGGTCCTCGCTGTAGCGCGCGTCCCATTCGATGACGGCGCGATGCACCTGGTGCGCCTCCGGCATCGTCAGCCGCAGCTTGGCGTTGCGGTACATCAGCCGCGCCGCCGCCAGCCGCGCGCCGCCCTCGATCCAGGTCACGCCGAAGCCCGGCGGCAGGCTGGCCGTCAGCGCCGCCTTCTCGACCGGCGTCAGCGGACGCCGGCTCAGCGGACGGCGCTGCACGCTGCGCGGCAGGATGAAGTCGGCCAGCGGATCGGCGCCGGGCAGCGCCGCCGGCGCGAAGTCGACCACGAACGTGGGGCGCGCCTCGGGCGCCTCGGGCCGGCGCGCCACCTGCATTTCCAGCCCGAAACTGCTGGCGGCGATGGCCATCGTCTCGAGCAGCGCGCCGAGCGAGAGCTGGCTGGGGTGGCCGTCGAGGTCGTAGACGCAGTGGTCGCGCGTGTCGTGGCCGTGCACGATCAGGCGGCGCGCGTCGAGGATCTCGAAGCGCCATGGCTGGGTATTGTCGCCGCTGGGCGCCCAGCGCGCCAGTTCGAGGATCTGTTCCAGCGTGGCGTCCAGATGCTGTTCCATCTTGCTCATGATGGAACTCCGGCGCGGCCGGGGCCGCGCGCGCGTCCGTGACGGTGGGAATATGTCGGTGCCATGTGCCTCCCGGAAACTGCCGCCGGCGCGGCTGAGGGAAGTTGGACAAGTTGGGCGATAAAAAGTTCCGGAGCAAATATAAACAGGCAAAAAAAAGCCGGTTCGCATGGAACCGGCCTTGGCCTTGGCCTTGAACGGGGCGGGAGGGGACGCTAACAACGCCCTAACAACGCCCTAGCAACGCGCTAGCAACAGCCGCCGCGCTTGCCGGCGCCGCCGTAGCGCGCCTCTTGGCGTTCGCGGAAGAATTCCTCGTACGTCATCATCGGCTCGTCGGGATGGGTGGCCTCCCGGTGGCTGACGTAGGTGTCGTAGTCCGGCAGGCCCATCATCAGGCGCATGCTCTGCCCCAGATAACGGCCGGCCTTGGCGATGTCGCCCAGCATCATTGCACCTTGGGCGCGAGCACCATCGGGCTTTCCATCGCGGTCGGCCTGGCGCTGGCGCGCGCCTGCATCACGGTGCGGATGCCGAACACCAGCACGCTGAGCACGACGATGACGAAGAAGCCGGCCAGCGACGCGTCCAGGTAATCGTTGAACACGATCTGGTGCATCTGCGCCACCGACTTGGCCGGCGCCAGCAGCTTGCCCTCGTCGAGCGCGCCCTGGTACTTGGCCGCGTGCGCCAGGAAGCCGACCTTCGGGTTGGCGTCGAAAATCTTCTGCCAGCCGGCCGTCAGCGTGCACAGCAGCAGCCAGATGGTCGGCACCACGGTGACCCAGGCGTATTGGCCGCGCTTCATCTTGAACAGCACGCAGGTGCCCAGCATCAGCGCGATCGCCGCCAGCATCTGGTTGGCGATGCCGAACAGCGGCCACAAGGTGTTGATGCCGCCCAGCGGATCGACCACGCCCTGGTACAGGAAGTAGCCCCAGGCCGCCACGCACAGCGCGGTGGCGGTCAGGTTGGCGAACACGTTTTCGGTCTGCTTCATGGCCGGCGCGAACGCGCCCAGCAAGTCCTGCAGCATGAAGCGGCCGGCGCGGGTGCCGGCGTCGACGGCGGTGAGGATGAACAGCGCCTCGAACAGGATGGCGAAGTGGTACCAGAACGCCATCATGGCCTGGCCGCCGATCACGTTCGACAGGATGTGGGCCATGCCGACGGCCAGCGTGGGGGCGCCGCCGGCGCGCGAGATGATGCTGTGCTCGCCGACATCCTTGGCGGTCTGGACCAGCATCTCTGGCGTGACGTAGAAGCCCCACTGCGAGATCGCCTGCGCGGCCGACTCGGCCGTGGTGCCGATCAGCGCGGCCGGGGAGTTCATGGCGAAGTAAATGCCCGGCTCGATGGTCGAGGCGGCCACGAGCGCCATGATGGCGACGAACGATTCCATCAGCATGGCGCCGTAGCCGATGAAGCGGGCGTGGCTTTCGTTTTCGATCATCTTGGGCGTGGTGCCCGACGAGATCAGCGCGTGGAAGCCGGACACGGCGCCGCAGGCGATGGTGATGAACAGGAACGGGAACATCGAGCCCGACCAGACCGGGCCGGTGCCGTCAATGAATTTGGTGATGGCCGGCATTTTCAGGTAGGGCGCGACGAACAGGATGCCCAGCGCCAGGCCGACGATGGTGCCGATCTTGAGGAAGGTCGACAGGTAGTCGCGCGGCGCCAGCAGCAGCCACACCGGCAGCACCGAGGCGACGAAGCCGTAGCCGATCAGCATCCAGGTCAGCTCGGTGCCGGTGAAGTTGAACATCGGCGCCAGCGCCGGATTTTCCTGCACGTACTGGCCGCCGAAGATGGCCGCCATCAGCAGCACGAAGCCGATGACCGACACCTCGCCGATGCGCCCGACCCGGATGTAGCGCGAATAGACGCCCATGAACAGCGCGATCGGGATCGTCGCCATCACGGTGAAGCTGCCCCACGGCGAGCCGGTCAAGGCTTTCACGACGATCAGCGCCAGCACCGCCAGGATGATGACCATGATCATGAAGGTGCCCAAGAGCGCGATCATGCCGGGGATCTGCCCCAGCTCCGACTTGATCAGGTCGCCCAGCGAGCGGCCGTCGCGGCGCATCGAGATGAACAGCACGATGAAGTCCTGCACGGCGCCGGCGAACACCACGCCGGCCAGGATCCACAGCATGCCGGGCAGGTAGCCCATCTGCGCGGCCAGCACCGGTCCGACCAGCGGGCCGGCGCCGGCGATGGCGGCGAAGTGGTGGCCGAACAGCACGTATTTATTGGTCGGCACGTAGTCGAGACCGTCGTTGAGCTTGGCGGCCGGCGTCATGCGCTTGTCGTCCAGCCCCAGCACCTTGTCGGCGATGTACAGGCTGTAGAAGCGGTAGGCGATCAGGTAGACGCAGACGGCGGCGATGACGATCCAGATCGCGCTGACGGACTCGCCGCGCTTCAAGGCCACCACGCCGAGCGCGGCGGCGCCGCCCAAGGCCAGCGCCGCCCAGCCGAGCTTGCTCGCCAGGGTCTGGGGGGTAGTAGGTAGTGCTTTCATGCTTCCTCCAAGGTAAGTCGTGCACTTCATGTCGTGCTGCCTGTTTGGCCTTGTTAATCCGGCATCTTGGCAGCTTATGGCGAGTATTCACGAAGCTGATAATCGCCGCAAGCGCAGCACTACGCAGCGCGCATGGGTAGTACTACGTACGCCGGGGCGCGCGCGGCAGCGTAAAATCGCGGGGATCGTATTATCGGATGGGCGGTATTTCATGAAGTTGCGGCAAAAAGTCATATTCCTGGCCATCACGCCGCTGATCCTGGCGCTATGCGCGATCGCGCTGGCGGTGCGCCACCAGTCGGTGTTGCTTGCACAGCAGCAACGCGAGACCATCCAGCAGGCGTATCTGAGCAGCAAGGAGGCCGAGCTCAAGCATTACGTCGCGCTGGCCTCGCACTCGATCTCGCACCTGTACAATTCCGGCCGCAGCGACCCGGCCACCTTGGCCGAGGCCAAGCGCATCCTGGGCTCGCTGAGCTACGGCGACGACGGCTATTTCTTCTTGTACGATATGCAGGGCAACACCCTGATGCATCCGCGCCAGCCGGAGCTGGTGGGCCAGAACCTGTTCGAGCTGCGCGACGCGCTGGGGCGGCCGACCATCCAGAACCTGCTGCAGCGCGCCCGCGCCGGGGGCGGGCTGGAGCGCTACATGTGGATCAAGCCGTCGACCCGCAAGCCGGTCGCCAAGCTCGGCTACGTGATCGCCATGCCGCAATGGGGCTGGATGATGGGCACCGGCATCTATCTGGACGACGTCGACCGCGCGCTGGCCAAGATCGACATCCAGCAATCGGGCAACATCCACAACACCATGCTGTGGATCGCCGCCATCGCCATCGCCGCCTCGGTGACGGTGGCCAGCTCCGGGCTGGCGCTCAACATCAGCGAGTTCCGCGTCGCCGACGCCAAGCTCAAGGTGCTGGCGCAGCGGGTGGTCGAGTCGCAGGAGGAGGAGCGGGCGCGGCTTTCGCGCGACTTGCATGACGGCATCAGCCAGTGGCTGGTGTCGATCAAGCTGCAGATCGAGGCGGGGCTGATCCGGCTGGCGTCGGAGCAGCCCGGGCAGCGCGAGGCCGCGCCCGCCGTGTTCGAGCACGCGGCCGGGCAGCTGAGCAACGTGATGGGCGAGGTGCGGCGCATCTCGCACAACCTGCGCCCGGCCATCCTCGACGACCTGGGCCTGGCCGCCGCGCTGCACCACCTGGGGCAGGAATACACGCTCAGCAGCGGCACGCCGGTGCGCTTCGAGGCCAGCGGCGTCACCGACGGCCTGGCCGACGTCGCCAACACGGTGCTGTTCCGCATCGCCCAGGAGGCGCTGACCAACATCGAGCGCCACGCCGGCGCCAGCGCCATCGAGATCGCGCTGACCGGCGACGGCCGCGGCGTCGGCCTGCGCATCAGCGACGACGGCGGCGGCTTCGACGCCGAGGGCATCGCGCTGCATCCCAAGCACGGCATCGGCCTGCGCAATATGATGGAGCGCATGGACGCCATCGGCGGGCGCTTCGAGATCGTCTCCTCGGCCGACGGCACCGTGCTGAGCGCGTACGCCGCCAACAACGGCTGAAACCGGCTACCATGAACCACCGCAGCATCTATTTAGTATTGGGAACAAGCGCGCCATGACTACCATCAAAATCCTGCTGGTCGACGACCACCCCCTGGTGCGCGACGGCCTGCGCGCGCGGCTCGAGGCGATGCCGCAGTTCGAGGTCGTGGCCGAGGCCGGCGGCGCGGCCGAGGCGCTCGAGCAGGCCGGCCGCTGCGCCGTCGACCTGGTGCTGATGGACATCAACATGCGCGGCACCAACGGCATCGAGGCCACCGCCCAGTTCAAGCAGGCGTTCCCCCGCATCGCCGTGCTGATCCTGTCGATGCACGACAAGCTCGAATACGTGTCGCAGGCGATCCAGGCCGGCGCGCGCGGCTACGTGCTCAAGGACGCTCCGGGCAAGGACATCGTTGTTGCCATCGAGACCGTCATGTCCGGCGGCATCTACTACAGCGCCGCGCTGGCGCGCCAGCTGGCCCAGCCGCAGAACCAGGACAACCAGCTGACCTCGCGCGAGCACGAGGTGCTGCGCCACATCGCCAACGGCGAATCGAACAAGCAGATCGCCCGCGCGCTGGACCTGAGCGTGCGCACGGTGGAAACCCACCGGCTCAACATCAAGCGCAAGCTGGGCATCGAAGGACAGGCCGAATTGATACGTTTCGCCGTCCAGAACGCCCAATGACATGCTGGTTTGTTCTGTTTCTTTGTTTAGATGCAACAGATTGGTGCCGCAACTCTAATACTGTTGAGCAATTTCTAATATTCCGTGTTTGCGCGGCAATATCTGATATATTCTAACTGCTTAGAAAATTGCAATTGTGTAAAAAGAAAAATGTTTCTGTGTGTAGGCGGTTGTTTTCCATACTGGTCCATTGCAAATTACTCTGCTGCCCGATGGTACAACCGCTGCGCACACCACCCTCGATGAGAAATTGATGTCCGCGCCCGATACTAGCCCGTTTCCCCTGGTGGAATTTCAAGCGGTGTCCAACGCTCGCAACGAGTGGGTGGCGCTGGCTTTCGAATTGTCCGCCGACGCGGGCGACGCCTTCCAGGCCACGCTGACCTTGTTCAGGACGCCCGACGTGTTCGCCGCGCTGGCGCCGCTCGACTGCATCATCCCGGTGCCGGACCCGGCGCAGCTGGAGCTGTCGCAGCTGTCGGGCCTGCCCCCCGGCCGCGTCGTCCTGCGGGTGCCGGCCGCGCGCTGCGCCGAGGTGCCGGTGCAAAAGAAACTCGCCACCGTCGCCGACGCCGGCTACCGCATCATGATCGAAGGCGTCGCCGCCGGCTCGGCCGCGACGATGTGCGGCGCCAAGTCACTGATGGTGGACGCCTCGGCCAGCCTGCCGCCGGTGCTGGCGCTGATCGCCCAGCCGGGACCGCACCTGGCCACCGGCATGCACAGCGAGGCTCGCATCGCCGACTGCGCGCAGGCCGGCTTCCACTGGTTCAGCGGCGACTACGCGCTGCATCCGTCGCGCGAGAGCGCCGGCGACGGCACCTCGCGCAAGCGCCTGCTGGCGCTGCTGGGCATGCTGGCGCGCGACGCCGACTCGCGCGAGCTCGAGGTGCTGCTCAAGCAGGATCCGGCGCTGTCCTACCACCTGTTAAAACTGGTCAACTCGGCCGCCTTCGCGCTCAGTTCGCCGATCCACAGCTTCGGCCAGGCGATCAACGTGCTGGGGCGGCGCCAGCTGCAGCGCTGGCTGCAACTGCTGCTGTACGCGCGCCAGCAGGAGGACGGCCTGGCCCATCCGCTGCTGCCGCTGGCGGCGGTGCGCGCGGCGCACATGGAGGCGCTGGGCAAGGTGCTCGGCTGGGACCGCGACCAGCAGGACATGGCCTTCGTCGCCGGCGTGTTCTCGCTGCTCGACGTGTTGCTGGGCATGTCGATGACGGAAATCGTCGCCGCGCTCAGCCTCGACCTCGACGTCGTCATGGCGCTGCTCGACCGCGGCGGCCCGCTGGGCGAGTTGCTCAGCCTGGTCGAGCGCCACGACCGCGGCGCGCTCGCGCGGGCCGGCATCGACGCCGACGTTTATTGGCAGGCGCAGCTGCAGGCCTACCACTGGGCCATCCAGGTCAGCAGGAACATCTGAGCCATGGCCGACCATCTCGTCCCGGACTTCCTCAGCCACAGCGCCGCCGTGTGCGAAGCCGTGCTGCGCCTGCGCGGCGGCGCCATGGCCGAGGAACTGGGGCGCATCGTGCGCAGCGTCACCAACAGCCCGCTGGGCGAATACCTGCCGGCCGACGCCGTCTCGCTGCTGGTCCCGCCGCCGGTGGAGGAAGTGCTGGCCGCCAACGACGCCGCCGTCCCCAGCCTGACGCAGGACATCTGGTTCGAGGACCGCTATTTCGGCCGCTTCGTCGTCTCCGGACGGCTCGGCTACAGCGACAGCGACCGCCGCCACCTGGCCGGCCTGGCCACCTTGGCCGGCAGCGTGCTGCAGGTGCACTCGCTGGCGCAGCGCAGCACGCACGCCTACGTGCAAGTCGAATCGCAACTGCAGCACCAGGCGCAAATCCTCGACCACATCCACGAATCGGTGGTCACGATGGACATGAACGGCTTCATCCTCAGCTGGAACAAGGGGGCCGAGCGGCTGTTCGGCTACACGGCGGTCGAAGCGGTGGGGCGCAACATCCTGTTCCTGTACGACGAGGAAGACATCGACGCGCACGACCCCTTCCTCGAGCAGGGCGGGCGGCTGATGGAAGTGCGGCGCAAAAAGAAGTCGGGCGAGGTGTTCTGGGCCAGCCTGTCGCTGTCGCCGCTGTGCGACCTCAACAAGCGATCGATGGGGCTGATCGCCTACCTGACCGACATCACCGAGCGCAAGCTGGCCGAGGAGCGCATCCACCATTTGGCGTACTACGACGCGCTGACCAACCTGCCCAACCGCACGCTGTTGACCAAGCTGGTCGACCAGGCGTTGATGGTGGCGCAGCGCGGCAAGCTGCAGGGCTGCGTGCTGTTCATCGACCTCAACCGCTTCAAGCTGATCAACGACACGCTGGGGCGCAAGGTCGGCGACGCGCTGCTGTGCGAGGTGGCGCGGCGTTTCCGCACGGTGCTGCGCGACCAGGACCTGGTGGCGCGGCTGGGCGGCGACGAATTCGCCATCGGCCTGTTCGACCTCGGCCAGCACTTCGAGGCCAGCATGGTCGCGCAAAAGCTGCTGGGCACGCTCAACAGCCCGTTCATGATCGACGGCCACGACTTGCGGGTGGGCGGCAGCATCGGCATCAGCGTCTACCCGCAGGACGGCGACGACGCCGAAACCTTGCTGCGGCTGGCCGACATCGCCATGTACCGCGCCAAGCAGGAGGGCGGCGTCAACGGCGACCACGTGGCCTTCTACAGCCAGGACATGAACCAGGGCATGCAGGAGCGCATGCGCATCGAGACCGGGCTGCGCTACGCGCTCGGCAACGGCGAGCTGCTGCTGCACTACCAGCCCAAGTTCTCCATCGACAACGGCAAGATCATCGGCGCCGAAGCGCTGGTGCGCTGGCGCCATCCGCTGCGCGGGCTGGTGCCCCCGGCCGAGTTCATCCCGCTGGCCGAGGCGACCGGGCTGGTGGTGCAGGTGGGCGAATGGGTGCTGGAGGCCGCGTGCGCGCAGGCCAAGCAATGGAAGGACGCCGGACTGCCGCCGATCCGGCTGGCGGTTAATGTGTCGGCGCGCGAGTTCACGGCCTCGCTGCCGGGGCGGGTGCTGGACACCTTGAACCGCTACGGGCTCGAGCCGTCGTGGCTGGAGCTGGAGATCACCGAGAGCACGTTGATGCACAACATCGACCGCGTGATCGGCATCATGGACCGGATCACGGCGCTGGGCGTGACGTTGTCGCTGGACGACTTCGGCACCGGGTATTCGAGCTTGTCGTATCTGAAGCGGTTCCCGATCGATACCTTGAAGATCGACCGCTCGTTCACGATCGGCATACCCAACGATGCCAACGATTGCGCGATCGCGAATACGATCATCAGCATCGCGCAGCAGCTCAAGCACAAGGTCATCGCGGAGGGGGTGGAGACGGTCGAGCAACTGGCGTTTTTGAAAAATTCCGGCTGTGACGAAGTGCAGGGGTATCTGTTCTCGCAGCCGCTGGAAGCCGAGGCCTTCGAGCTGGCGCTGCGGCAGAACTGGACGCCGGGGCAGGCGAGCAGGGCGGCTTGAGGTTTTTTAGAAGAACAACAACGACCGCGCCCGCCAAGTCGCCGGACCTGGAATCGAACGTGGAATCGAACGTGGAATCACGTAGGGCGGATTAGCGCAGCGTAATCCGCCAAGCGCCGTCCGGGGCTCGTCGCCGACCACGTCGGCCCGCCCGAATCGATCGGCGCGGATTGCAGGATTCGGCCGCTTTCCCCAAAAAGGGTTGAGTTCTGTATAATGCTGCGCCATAGGAAGCGTGGCCGAGTGGTTGAAGGCAGCAGTCTTGAAAACTGCCGACGGTGTGAGCCGTTCGTGAGTTCGAATCTCACCGCTTCCGCCAAAATTCTTAGATAAGCCCTTGATATTCAAGGGCTTTTTCATTTTCCGTGAAGACATTGTAATCTGACGACAAGGCGTTGCAATTGCGCGGGATTTGCATAGTTGCGGAACGGCGTTCCGCAACTCCATGGGTTGTACTGACTAATGCTTGACCTGACACTGACTGTCAGCTAAGTTAAAGTTCGAGAGGCGCTTACGGCCAAAACCGGACGGTCACCTGCCTACGTAGTACAACGGTAAAAGTTAACTTGTTCAAAACAATTTCATCTCAGCGAAATTGGTACTGTAAGACTTACCAGACGATTCACAGTGTTGTCCATAAAAGAATGTAGTCTAAAGGATCATTTTGAAAAATATTCCAAGCACTGTCTATAGATACAGGTCCTTTTCCGCCTCGACTGTAGAAATGTTGTGCAATGACGTATTATTCTTTGCTAATCCAGTCAATTTCAATGACCCATTCGATTGCAGTCCTTTTGTCGACGTGGATTCTGATGCCCTACGCTTGCAAACGATCCTGCAACAGTTGATCTCTACTCGCGTGCACGGTGAAACCATTGCAGCACTGAAGAGCGCAAAATTCGACGAAAACTCGGCGAACACGCATGCTCTACGAATCGCACAGCTCGATGCGGCACGCGTACTGGATTATATCCAGTACCACGCGACGAACCCCGACTATGACGATCCATTGCAGGCAGAGATCAACATGCTACGGAATAACATCGAGACCGAACTCCAGGATCGCTACGGAAAGGGAATTTGTTGCTTTTCCGAAGAACACGATAATCCACTTCTTTGGAGTCATTACGGCGACCAGCACCGGGGAGTTTGTATTGGGTATTCAATAGACAGAATTCCAATACCTGATTTAAAACCTGTAAACTATAGTGGCGACCGAAAAATTTCGACGAGCTTAATCGATGCTGCAATTATTCAAAAGCATGCCGTTGCGACCGCAAAGCTTGACGCTAAAGTATTGCTGCAGAAGGCACCGGAATGGAGTTATGAAAAAGAATGGCGGCTAATCAGCAACGTAGGCCCCCAAGACTCCCCGTTGAAGTTGACCGAAGTGACCTTTGGATTCTAATATCAAATATAAGCTCAGGCGCATATACTTCGTTGTCTCTCGGAAAAAATGATACGCATGCGGGCTCTAAAGAGAAGCTTCAGCATTATATCGTCTCTTAAATATAATTTTCTGCGGGAATTTTGTGTCAGCTTCGCTGATGCTCAGTTCTGAATGACGATGTCTGATTTGGGGCGCCAACGGCTTGTTGGGGCCGGACGTGATGTTTTCGCGCTGGCAACATGCTATGCTGGCCGGCCGGCTGAGAACGGCCAATAGCCGACCATCACAGAGACGAAACCATGCGTTTATAAATACAACTATGCAGATAAGTTCTTTCAAAAATCTCCGCTTTGGTATAACTGTGTTCTTAAGTGCCGCAGCGGGGATAAGTATCGCAATTGCAGAAGATTCGGGTTTCACTCATGCAGCTACATTATTCCAAATACTTGGATTGGTTGGCGCAATCTATTTTATTATCGTAGCCTTCGTTTTACCCTATCAGCAGCTTAAATTTTTAACGGGTGGTTTTAGTTTTACTAATAACGGTGAGCATCAGGAAGTTCAGTGGTCAGATGTGATTGAAATTCACGTATTTAAGGAAAATCGCCAACTTGAATGGATAATCTCTACGAAGCAGCATGCTTTCATTTGCATAATGGATGACGAGTATCTTTACAGACACCGATTGCGGAAAGGCGCAGCTGATCATTTGCATGGCTTCGACGAAGCAGCGCTCCAACAAGCTATTGAAAGCAGTGATGACGGTTCTTGGAAATGCTTTACGATAACCTGATTTATTGTTATACCGCATCGTTGCCGACCGTCCGCAACGGGGCGGATGCTGCCGGTCGCCAGGCGGACGTCGTGTGCCAGGTCACGTATGAGCCTGACACATGAGTTACCTGGTCGGTTTGACCAATTCACCTGCACGGCGGGAGACGCGTTTCGTGATGAACCAAAGTCAAATTTAGCAGGTTCAGGTCATTAAACGAAAAAATTTATCAGTTAGCTGGCAAATAAATAAGCCCCGTAAGGGGCTTATTTATTTGCACAGTCTCTTGAGTATTACTTCAGTTGTCGTATCAGGGAACACGGTTTCCCACTTCTCTTTGCCTGTCTCCGAAGTCATGCCGATAGTATCGCCGCGCCGATCATACACAATATTGTCAAGACTCTTTGATTTGCTAGTCTTGCAGTTGATTTGTGCTTTATAAGTCATTGAGCCGATAGGGTTTTTTTCTATGGCTTTGTCACATGCTGGTGACTTGTCTTGAATATTTTTACATTCCGAAATTGGCGGATTGTCTATCTTCAGCCAAAACTGATAGATATCGTCTTTTTTCTCAATGTTTCGGATGTAAAATTTGTTGCCTGTTGCTGACGTAACGACATGCTCCCATGTGTCAGCCGCGTAAGCAGACGAAGCAAACAAGACGAGCATTGCAATAGTTCTTTTCACGATCTCCCCTTTGCTTTTTCCATAGCATTTTGTTCGGTTTCGGCAAGCATTTCACGTAACTTCGTTGCTACATTGATGTAGTGCTTTGCGAAGCTGTCCAAGTGATCTATATGCACAATATTAATACGCGACACAGCTAAATCAGGAATATAGGACGAGAACAAAAATTTGCTATGGGGGACTTCCTTGACGACAAGCTCACCCTCTACGTAAGCGCATTCAAAAATCGGCTTATCTACAACAAGAATAGGAAAAGCGACATTAATGTTTGGAAGAGAAGTTTTCTGCGGAGGCTCAACCATGTTGCGGCAAGCTTTAAGAACGTTCATCGCCGCCGTATAGCCTGTATCTTTGTCCGAGAACGGCTGACGAAGTGCATAGCCGCATTTGGGCGAACGCTGGAACAATTCCCAAGATTTGCGACTCTTATCGGAAAAAAGAATGCCGCTGATTGCAGAAAAGGCGTCAGGCGACATGATGGCAAACGAGTGCAACATGTTGTAGCTAGACAGTGTGTTTTCGCCGTCAAAAACAAGCCACGGATGCTTTGATGATTTGCATTCTAGAATACAAAAAATCTTTGTAATGCCTAAGTCCAGCTCAAACGGATACTTTGCCAAGATATCAATTTCTCGCGGCTTATCTTCTTGAATATCCTTGACTACGTATGATTGCCGAACATCGTAGCCTAGTTCGTTGAAGACATGTGCCGCCTGCATTTCTAACGGGAAGCCTGTCTCTTTAAGCCACTTCTTGATACTAGCTTCTACACCGTCCTTGTTCTCTTCCGACATGAATTCCCCCCCCCCCCCAAGTATTATTTGTTTGCGCAAGCCTGCAACTCTTCATACAACTTGAAAATTCTTGGCAATAGCTTGTTGTGAACCCTAGCAAAAAATTTTGCAATCTCTATATGCCTGACTCTTCCCGTATTGGGGTCAATTACTTCATAACGCAACCGCCTTGCATTGTTAGAAATGCGAGTCAAGAACTTGTGTTTGTGGTTGTTGGAGAGTGACCTAAGCAACACGAAATCTTCGTCATTCTCCAAGATTGAGCGAAACATAATGGACAATTTCCGATACTTCGGGATAGATAGTGCAGCGTAAAAATTGTCATTCCAATTGCTATTGGACGGCGAAATATTTTTTTTCGCGCCATTTTTATCAACATACGTCAATGGAGGAAGAGCAAGAAAAATCACATACGGGAATGAGTCAATCATTGCATGTGCGTTTGCAATGTAGGCGGTTGCATAGGCTTCAAATTTGTTGCGCAAGTTCCCTGATGAGTCAATATGTTCAACTCCGATAAATCGTGAAGCTGACATAAAGTCATCATAGTATATGTGTGCGTAGAAATTTCGCTTTGCAAATGCTTGCAAAGCAAAGTCAAGCTTTTGACTATGCCTTGAAGATGGGACGGCAAGCTTAAAATCGTCAATGCTGAATTCTGGTGCGACGGCAGTCATCTAGCGTTTTTCCTATTTGAACGTTGGAGAGCTATCCTATCCAAACCTCTTGTGCATTCCCAACGCTTTGAGGGAGCAGATGGAAGTCACGTATCGTGTTTCGTTCTTTCTTGGGTTCAGGGTATAGCGTGACCGTCTCGTTTGCCCATGTAATCGTTCTGCCGTTCTCGTCGTAGTCATGCTCTAGATCTTCCGAGTTCCACGAAATTTCCCTAAAGAAGACACTTTCGCAACCACAGCATTTCACAGTCTCATAGCGCAAGCCCCAGCTTATAGAATTGCCATGCCGGCAGTCTTCTTCACCTGTTTTAGAAACGCTGGTCAAGAGTTCGCCTCGCTGGTTGTCTCTCTCGCATGTAGAGCACTTCAAATAGATTTTGCCGTCCTCAATTTCCTTGACTTTAATTTCTATATCGCACGAATGCTCCATTTTTACCCCGCTGAAAGTGATTGCATGAATGCTATCATGCCAGCCGCCTGGATGGTCTAGTGAGCATGGACTAATGGTCTTCAAGTGAGACACTTTGGTGAGACACATCCTCCGCCAAGTAGTGGGAAATCATCAAGAAAATCAATGCTTTAGAAAAACGACGGCGGAAAAAGAGGGCGAAAATTGCTTGCGATTAAGTTCTCACCGCTTCCGCCAAGAAATAAAAAACCTGCAAGCACTGAAACGCCATCTTGAGAGCGTTCAGGCTGGCGGGTTTTTTATTTCCTGGCGGAAGCGGGCGTAGTGCGGTGGTCAAGTAAATTCGGACACAACAATAGGTTCGCTCACTGCCATTTTCCGTTCATAGACGGCGGGCGGCAGCTTGCCCAGTGCTGAATTAATGCGCGTGTAGTTGTAGAAGCCAACGATGTAGTCAGTGATGTCGCCCTTGGCTTCGGCGTGGTTGGCATACTGGCGTTGCCAGACACGTTCCATCTTGAGGTTCAGGAAGAAGCGCTCGGCGACGGCGTTGTCCCAGCAGTTCCCCTTGCGGCTCATGCTGCAACCGAAGCCATGTTGCTTGAGCATGTTCTGATACAGCTCGCTGGCGTATTGGCTGCCGCGGTCTGAATGAACAATGAGCCCCGGTGGCGGTCGCCGATGCGTGATCGCCATCTGCAAGGCGTCGCAAACGAGCTTGGCGGGCATGCTCGGCGCCATCGCCCAGCCGACCACTTTGCGGGCGTAAGATCCAGCACGATGGCGAGATAGAGCCATCCGCTGCCTGTGCGGGTGATGTCTGTGGCGTACGCGAGGTTCGGCGCTACCGGATTGAATCGTCGATTGAGCACGTTGGCGGCGATCGGCAAGTCGTGCTTGCTGTCGGTGGTGTGAGCGAACTTGCGCTTCCACACCGGCTCGAGCGCGGCCTGGCGCAACAAGCTGCGCACCTTGTAACTCCCGATGGTAAAGCCTGCGTTGGCCATGGCGGTGACCAGGCGCCGGCTGCCATAGCTCTGCTGGCTTGCCGTGAAAGCGGCCTTTAAATGCACGCTGGCCTTGCAGACGGACGGCTTGGCGGCACGGTCAGCAGGTAGACGCGTTGGCTGTCTCTCCCGTCCGCAAATCAAGTCCCAAAAGGCACCTATACCCGCTGCTCTTCCAGTAGACACAAGTGAGGTGGCCTCTGCGCCGCTCCCGATAGTCCGGGTCATCCGTGCAAGCCTTCTCTTTCTTCACGTCTGGTCCGATATTGTCGAACAAATCCTTAGCGGTCCGGCCCTCGAACCTGAATGCTAGGTTCCTGTCCGCTGGCGTCGGCGGACGCATATCAGCCACACTACCACCATAGATTTGGTAGTTACCGATCAAAGGGCGAGCCTGGCCCGTTTCTGGCTTAGTTGTATCAGTGGCTTGCGACAGCGAAGATAGTGGGAGCATACAAATGGCGAATACATGACGTGCGTTCATTTGCGCCTCCATAGCTCAACGTGAAAATGGTCATTATGGCCCGCGCAGCTTGTCACTCGGCCGATCGCCTTTTGTACTTCCGCGTCGTTGAAGTATATGGTTTTAACTTCCGGATGTTGCGCGAAGAGACGCAGCAGCTTGATTGTGGCTCCTCGATCATATACCGCGTCGAAGTATGAAACCCTCGCATCCGGGCCTGTCAACTTGTCTTTCCGGACCGGGCGGCAGTCCACTTCGATTCCACGCAGATGAGTATTATGCCCATCGTACGGAATTCCACCGTCGATGCTGATATTTCCTATACCAAACTTCCGGTCGCAGATTGCTTGCCACTCGCGTTCGATATAAAAAATCACTGACAGCAAGTCCGGGTGTGCGTATTGCGCTAGGTGACCGGTGTTGGGCACGTTACCAACGTTCCCATATACGTAATAGCCGGCATCCTCGGGCGCCTGCGGCAACATGAAGTAGCCACGGCTGTCTTTGGGCTGAATTGGAACTCCGGAGGTAGCCATACTCCCGCTCCTCAGACGCACTTCTTGGCAGCTAGATCCCACCCCCCGGTGGTGCTGCCTCCGCAGCCTCCACCAATCTTCTGCTGCGTGTACGCCCACTTCACTTTGGAAAAGCATAGTCCTATTTGGTCTTGAAGCAAGCCGCCGCCGCGCATAGTCTGGTCCATGCTCGACAACAACACATTTTCCAGTTCAACCTGGTAGTACTTGACGGGCTTACCGTCCGCGTCGGCTCGCATGAATTCCAGCTTGGCCTTCGGTATTGTCTTGCCCATTGAACAGTGTTGCATCAGGACCGGCGAGGCGATGTCAGCGAGCTTTGAGATCGACAGGGCGCGATGCTCAGAGTGTCCTGTTGTGTGCCCTCCGGCGGTTGAGGTAGTGCTGCTATTGGGCTGCGTTACCCCCATGTGCACCGAGTCAATTTCTATCCAGCCAACATGTGCTGAGTCCGCCGATTCGCCCTTGATTCCTTCGATTTGCAGGTATACGTCGATTGCCATTTTATCTCCCGGATAGTTGAAGAAGAGGGTGCGCACCACAATGGGGACGACCATGGCCTCATATTGATATCGAAATCGACGGGTCACATTGAGCGAGGTCTAGTCTAAGTCTCAGGAAATCCTTGGTGCCTGCGGGCAAGTCGTGTCGCCTCGTTTCTCGCAGTAACACATGGGCGAAGCCTGGGATTCGCCGTCTAATTGCTTACCAAAATCGTTTCCGCAAGCGATTCCGCAGATGAATAGAATCAATGGGTTAGGCGCGGGATTTGGAGGGTATTTGCGGAAGTGATTGGAGGGCAAGTCCTTGAATTCTCTAACTAAATTTAAAGACTTGAAAACTGCCGACGGTGTGAGCCGTTCGTGAGTTCGAATCTCACCGCTTCCGCCAGGAAATAAAAAAAAACCCGCCAGCCTGAACACGCTAAGATCGCGTTTCAGTGCTGGCGGGTTTTCTATTTCCTCGCGGAAACCAGGGGAGTTCCTGCGCGCTCCTATTGTGAGATTCAAGGCTCTCGCGCGTACTCGCGCTAGCAGTCCGAATCGGCAAGCTGCCGTCAAGCAGGGCGGCTTCGCGCGACAGGACGCGAGGCTTTTCATCTGACCGGGTTTTCCCGATTTTGCTTGCAATATTTTTATTGGAAGATTACCGATGCGGCTACTAACGTTGTCGCGGAAGGAACTTCGTTAGCGGAAGCAGGAGGAGTTCGTGTAAGAATGTTAGACTTGACCCCGCCCCCTGATACCTTGCGCCCCTCGTCCCGGCCCATATTGATGGCGCGCTAGGTTTTTTGCGGAACTCGATAGTTTTTGCGGAACTAAATGAAACGGGCTTCAAGCAGCGTAAACTGGTTGGAGCCAGCATGAATACTAGTGGTGCCGGGAGCCGGAATCGAACCGGCACGCCTTGCGGCGCGGGATTTTGAGTCCCGCGCGTCAACCTCGGTCTAGGAGCCATTTAGCATCGCCCGCTAGTTGATCGTAGAGCTCGGGCATGAGGTTTTCGACCGACTCGACGGGCAGCGGACGTCCAGCAGGAAAAATGCCTTCGTTGGGCCATACTCGCCTTAAATTATGAGCATGCGCGCATCTGCCCAACATGTAGTTCCGCGTCGAATAGGGACTGGCGAGCTCCACCGACGATGTGGAAAAAACTACAAATATTACTTTGTATATTGTAAAGACAAAAAGAGCGGTGTTGGGTTGGGATACACCGGTGTCGAATCCGTCGAACATGGCGCGGTGCCAAGTTAGGAGATCCCGCGTACCGTCGTACGCCCCCATCCACACATTAATTCCTTCGGGAATAGTTTCCTCTTTACGAAACCGCGTTCGCTTTTCTTGCTCAAAGGTGACCAATTCCGGATACATATATTCCCGAACCATCGCAAAGGACGTCGCCCACATAGCTATCGCATGGAGCTTCTTGCGAGACAATGCTGGCCACTCGCCGCCTTTAATGAGCGGCTTAAGAATCGCTGATGCTGCGTCCTGTAGATCGCTGCCCCATCTTGTGTTACAGGCGTCGCAGAGCACCGGCAAGGTTTTATCCAGAAAATTATCCTCGGTGGTCTTGGTAGTACCGGTCGCAGAGGTCTTTTGATAGTGAGCTTTGATAGCTCCGAATTTGTGGATCCGGCCAATCCAGGCAGCGTAAACATGCTCCTTGCTTACAGCATCCGCCTCGCCGCACAAAATGCAGAGGTCGGGAAGCGTAGTTGGACGCGAGGAAATCGGGTGGTTCATGCTCATCCCCTGAAATTTTGATAGGCCGGTCCGATGACTAGTCCGGCACGATTGAGTTGTAATGTCAGTTCGGCGGGCAATTATTCAGTATGCGGCCCTACTTTGTGGCTTAGGGAGGCGCGAATATCCAAGAAATGAGCTGAATCGCCAGTTTTGTTCCAGACGTGTTCCTTGAGATTCCAGTAGAAGTTGTGAACAGTGCCGGACAGTGCTGAGGCAGGGATGATGTCGTTTCTTCCCTCATGGGTGTGAAGCATGACGTATTCGCCTTTCTTCACAACATGTCGCGGGAAAGCGTACACATGGCGGAGCTTATTAGATAGCAGGCCTTGGAGATCGAAGGTGTTGTCAGCGATGATGAAATGGCCCAGATCGCAGTTTTCCGTTACCTGGAAAAAGACGTACTCCGAATCCTTGTTGCCGCTGTTTTTAACGCATATTTGGTTAAACGGTATGCTGCTCATGTGTCCCCCTAGTTATTGGTCTGTGGGCAAGGCAATCAAATTTCCCCCACGGATATCATGTGGGGTTGTCTTTTTTGATTTCAAGTATTGTAACGTCGGCGAGTCGGAGTTCGAATTCGGGAAACTTCCACATGTAGGTACGCTTGTAGGTACCCTAGAGATGCGGAGTGATGGAAGCCGCATATACTGGGATTGTTCGGATTACACCGCTTCCGCCAAAAAAACAAAAAAACCGCCACCCTGAACACGCTCAAGATCGCGTGTCAGTTCTGGCGATTTTCTATTATCTTCTGCAAGAATTCGAAAACCCTTCTTCGTCCACGTTTAGCTGAATCCCTCTACAGCCAGACGACGATACGATCGATTATGGCTTGAGCCAACCCACCCTAAAGCTATGCGGCCGTTATGGCATGCAATCACAATGGCCCTCGAAGCTAGTTACGCTACACTGCGTCTTACGGACCAACGACATGGGGTAGTCATGCGAAAAATTACCGTGAGCCTGGATGATCGCGACCTAGTTGCCCTTGAGACCGAGGCGCGTGAAAAACGTCTCTCAACGGAAATGGTCATCGCGATGAAACTTAAGGACTCGCTTCAAAATGTGCGTCCGGCCGACGTGACTGGAGACACGCTCGAGGTGAGGCGGGCGAAGCCGCTCGCCATACTTCAAGGTGATGCTCCAGTATGGACGGGTGAGCCAGGCAAGCCCAAGGATGGCCTTTTTTACGAGCAGGAGCTGCGTGCGGAATGGTAAAAGTACTTTTGACATTAATATCGTTTTGCGCTCGTCACTTCAATAAGAGGTCGATATTTCCGCCAGCAGCATAAAGAACCCGCCGCCCCTTGCCGTGGCCGATAGCCATCAGATAAGCACTGCGGTTCTTCTGGAAACTTCCGCTTTGTCCGAGGTCGCCAAACGGAAAACTGACGCAGAGATAGCTGCCGCTTCCGTCTGTTACGGTTGCCCAATCCGCCAAGAACGGGTTGAGTTCAGTCGGGCGCACATCAAAGCCGGGAAGCATGCGAGCCCGCGCAACCAGAAAAATCTCATCTCCATAAAGAATCGCCTTGTCCTCTCCTCGCTCGGCGTACCCAACCTGCTTCCCGTTCAAGATAATGAAATAAGTCGCATTGAAACCATCCTTGTAATCATCTTCCGAATAAATCTCGGCGGTCGAAATCGGCTGCCACTTCACGGACGACGACATCGCTTGAGCGGCGAGGCAACTGACGGTGGCCACTTTGGATGGCATCCTGGCGTGTCCGTCTAAAGCAAGCGCGCCAGTCACTAGCAGCAAGCATATGTGCTTCATGTGTTCCCTCCCTTTAGCCGGATGCATACCGGTGCCGAATAGCCGTTCCGCACCATAGTCACACACAGGTCACCATCGCGCAGTAAATTCAGTTACCTTTTTCTACACGGAGCTGAACTGCATGAACACCGTCGCGCAAGCGGGCCGCCTGAGTCCTGCGGACAGCAAAAACACCCCGCTCACCGCGGCCATCTTTTTCGTTCTGCTGGCCTTTGGCCTGGCGTTTAGCGCCTACAGCCTGCGCGCCGACGTCACCGAGGCCGGTCCGGTCTCGACCAATTGGATGCCCTACATTCTGCTCGGCGTGGCGCTGATCATTGCGCTCGGCTTTGAATTCGTCAACGGCTTCCATGACACCGCCAACGCGGTCGCCACCGTGATCTACACCAATTCCATGCCCGCCAACACCGCCGTGGTATGGTCCGGCTGCTTCAACTTCCTCGGGGTGCTCACCTCCAGCGGCGCCGTCGCCTTCGGCATCATCTCCCTGTTGCCGGTGGAACTGATCCTGCAGGTCGGTTCCAGTTCGGGCTTTGCGATGGTGTTCGCGCTGCTGATCGCCGCCATCGTGTGGAACTTGGGCACCTGGGCGCTGGGCCTGCCGGCGTCGTCGTCGCACACCATGATCGGTTCCATCCTTGGAGTTGGCATCGCCAACGCCATGATGCACGGGCGTGACGGCACCAGCGGTGTCGACTGGGCCCAGGCCACCAAGGTCGGCTACTCGCTGCTGTTGTCGCCGCTCGTGGGCTTCGGCTTCGCCGCGCTGCTGTTGCTGGTGCTGCGCGCGGTGGTCAAGCGTCGCGAACTGTACGAGGCGCCGCAGGGCGCCACGCCGCCGCCCTGGTACATCCGGGCGCTGCTGATTTTGACCTGCACCGGCGTCTCCTTCGCGCACGGCTCCAACGACGGGCAAAAAGGCATGGGCTTGATCATGCTGATTTTGGTCGGCACGGTACCGATGGCCTATGCGCTCAACCGCGCGCTGCCGGTGGAACAGGTGACGCAATTCGTCGCGGTCAGCCAGGTCACCCAGCAATCGCTGGGTAAATATTCCGCACCCGCCTCGCTGCCGGTTGCCGATCCGCGCGCCGTGCTGTCCGCGTATATCCGCAGCAAAGACATGCAACCGGCTGTGGTGCCGGCGCTGGCGGCGCTGACGGGCGAGATCGGCCAGGCGGTGAAACAGCATGGCTCGCTCGCCAAGGTGCCGGCCGAAACCGTGGGCAACGTGCGGAACGACATGTACCTGGCCGCCGAGGCGCTGCGCCTGCTCGACAAGAGCAAGGCTGTGCCGTTCGATGCCGACACCAGCGCCAACTTGAAGGCATTCCGCAAGGAGCTGGACGATGCGACCAAGTTCATCCCGTTGTGGGTCAAGGTGGCGGTGGCGATCGCGCTGGGCCTCGGTACGATGGTCGGCTGGAAACGCATCGTCGTCACGGTGGGCGAAAAGATCGGCAAGTCGCACCTGACCTATGCCCAGGGCGCCTCGGCCGAACTGGTGGCGATGCTGACCATCGGCGCGGCCGATATCTACGGCCTGCCTGTGTCGACCACCCATGTGCTGTCGTCCGGCGTCGCCGGCACGATGGCGGCCAACCGCTCGGGCCTGCAATGGTCGACGGTCCGTAACCTGGCGCTGGCGTGGGTGCTCACCTTGCCGGCGGCGATACTGCTCTCCGGTTCGCTGTTCTGGCTGTTCTCCCATCTTTTCTGACGCGGTCGAACGTCCACGGCGTGGCGACGGGTGCCGTCACGACGGCGTCGTGGACGGCGCTTTAGCCGCTGCGCTCCCCGCCGCCACATACTCCAGCACTGCCAGCATCCGGTCCAGTTTCAACTGAATTCCAAACGAGTAGAGATTCAAAAGATGAAACACAAAAATGATCGGAACCAGCATCACCAACCAGGGCCCGTATGGCGCATTCGACAGTGCGGCCCAAAGTACTCCCAACGCCGCCAGCGCCGGGAACAGCCCGATCTTGTCGATGCTCCCTGAAAGGGTGGCGCCGCGTTTCTCCAGGCTAGCCCGGTGATATTGGAACTGCCGGTGTACGAATTTGACGGCTTTAGGATGGCACGCGCTCAATGCGCGAGCAGTCGAAAAATCAAAATGAGCGCTGGTGCTGCTGTTGAACCTGGAGTTATTGAAGGCGGGGTTCCCCGCGATCGTGGTGCCGGTGGAGCGGCGGTTGGCCTATTGCGAGGCGTTGGACATCGCGCATGTGGAGGGCGACACGGGGCCGTTCCTCGAGTTAGTGGGGGAGTGTGTGCGGGAAGGATTTGCGCCGTACTGGCACGTGCTTCGAGCCGACGCGGGCGGTCGGTGAGGTGCGCGGGGATGGCCGAATAGCTCCGCGTTGCCGCACCCCGCAGGTCCTTGTTTGCTCATGGCCGAAGCGGCGCCACCGGCACCGGCGCGGTCAGGCCATCGACATAGAAATCAAAGAAGCGCCGGTTGTCGAAGCGCTGCACCACCGTCGCCGGCTGAAGGCCCGGCTGCGCCGTCGCGTGGCCGATCGAGCGGCCATTGTCGGCGCCCACCGTGGTGTCGACATCGATCCAGAGCCGCGCGGTGCGGGTCGCGTAGGTCGGATCGATCAGATAGGCGAGGGTGAGCGTGTCCCAGACGTCGGTGCGATAGCCTGGATTGGTCTCGAAGCCGTTCTTGCCGTCGTAGCCATAGCCGTTGAGCTGCTTGAACAAGCTGGCGATGATGCCGTCCCTGGCCACGCCGTAGACCACGCGGTCGTAGACCTGTTTGTCGATCTGCACCGTGTTGGTGACGTCGAGCGGGAAGATCACGTGCCGCAGCGGCAGCCGCAGTACCTCGCGCGCCGCCTCCGGATCGAACCACCAGTTGAATTCCGCCGTCCTGGTGGTGTTGCCGGGTACGTCGAACGCGCCGCCCATGTAGATGATCTGGCCGATCAGCGGCACGATGTCGGGATGGCGCCGCACCGCCAGCGCGATGTTGGTCAGCGGCCCGATGGCCAGTATCGTGACCTGCCCGGGATGGCGCCGGACGCTGTCGGCGATGAAGTCGGCGGCGTGCTGGTCGCGCACTTTGGTGTGTTGGGCGCGGCCGTCCGGCGGGGCGTTGACGTCGGTGTCCGACTTGGGCTCGGGCCAATTCCACGCGCCCAGATAGCCGTCGCCGCCCGGATGCCGTCGCTGTTCTTCGCGGATGGTGGCCAGGTCGTGCGACAGCGCCAGGTTGGCGCCGGCGTAGACCCCGACCTGCCGCTCGATGCCGAGTCGTTCGACCGCCTTGAGCGCGTCGCCCACCTCCTGCCGCAACCATTTATTCCCGGAGACCACGGTCAGGCCTAGTACCTCGAGGCGGCCGCGCGCCTGCAACTGCGCGGCGATCGCGAGTAGCTGGCCGTCGTCGTTGAGGGTGCCGAAGTCGCTGTCGATGATGATCTTGGGGGTGCTGGTCGCCGCCAGGCCGGGCAGCGCGCCCGATAAGGCCAGCGCGCAGGCCATGATCATAAAAGTTCGCCGCAATGTGATCTCCAGTTTACGGTTGGGGCCCATCGAAGACGATGCTGCACACGGCTTCGCATTTTGCCAGATCGAAGCGGTTCCCGGTGCGTACGCCCGATTCCATGTCGATCCAGTAGGCCGCGCCCGCGCCGATCTCGAATTTTCGCAGCGTGTCGAACACCGTGTCCGGACCGAGTCCGCCCGAGTAGCCGCAGAAGGGCAGTCCCGCCTTGGCCGCCGGCCAGGTTGCCGGCCTCACCCCCGTGCCGAACGAGACGTCGTACAGCCAGTCGACCCGAGCGTCGGTGGGAAAGTCGCCCTGGCATTGCAGCGCGGCCCGCACGCCATGGCGGGCGCCAAAGAGGGCGCTGTTGTGGATCTCGCTGTCGCTGCTGCCGGCGCGTCCGTGGTTAATCTGCACCCTGCAAAACCCGGCCAGGTCGAGCGCGGCGTCGCCGGTTTCGACGATGCTGCGCGCGGCTGCGCCGCAGATGTGGGCCGACAGGCGCAGCGGCGCGCTTTGCAGGACGCGCCGCACGCCCTCGGAGGGGAACAGCGGCGCCCCCTCCTGGGCGAGGTCGAACAGCACGCCCCATTCGATCGGGTAGCGCGCTGAGAGCGCGAGCATGCCGGGCAGCAGATCGGCGCGGTCGATGCCGGTGAAGGTGATGTAGGCGGGTGGGCTGTAGGCAGTAGTCATTTTTGTCTGGATGTTTAGTGGTACGTACCATGATTGCATCCATTGAGAAAAAACTCAACCGCAATTCGCCGTAAACCCAACAAATGATCAAAAATAAAAAAATATATCGAATTGAGGTCCGTACCACTATAGAATTTACTACGGATATAAAAGCTAATCAAACCAACGCGGGAGGAACTTGTATGCGGATGCTGAACTTTGAAGGGGCGGCCATGGTGGGTATGGCCTTGGCGGTGACGGCGCTGCCGGTCATCGTGGGCGCGCAGGAGCGGGACGGGGAACCAACCCGGGAGCAGGCGCGCCAGCCGGCGCCCCCCGGCCAGTTGCAGACCGTGACCGTGAGCGCGGAGCGGCGCGCGGAAAACGTGCGCAACGTGCCCGTCTCGGCGACCATCATCGGCGAGGAGACGCTGAACGCGCTCAACTCCGGCGGCCAGGACATGCAGATGCTGGCGGGACGCGCGCCCAGCCTGCAGGTCGAATCATCATTTGGCCGCGGTTTCCCGCGCTTTTACCTGCGTGGTTACGGCAACGTCGATTTTCATCAGAACGCGTCGCAGCCGGTGTCCCTGATCTACGACGACGTGGTGCAGGAAAGTCCCGTGCTCAAGGGCTTCCCGGCGTTCGACCTGGAACGCATCGAGGTCTTGCGCGGGCCGCAGGGCTCCCTGTTCGGCCGCAACACGCCGGCCGGCGTGGTGAAGTTCGACTCGGTGCGGCCGTCGCAGACGCCGGGCGGCTACCTGACCTTGTCCGGCGCCACGCACAACACCTCCAGCGTCGAAGGCGCGCTCAATCTTCCCCTGGGCGGCGACTGGGCGGCGCGGGTGTCGGTGCTTGGCCAGCACCGCGATGACTGGATCGGCAATTCGCGCCAGGGCACCTCGGACCAGTATGGCGGCTACAACGACAGCGCCGTGCGCGCCCAATTGCTGTACAAGCCAAGCGGCGGTTTCGAGGCGCTGGCCAATCTGCACCAGCGCATCATGAACGGCAGCGCGTCGCTGTTTCGCGCCAATATCATCCAGAAGGGGACCGATGCGCTGGTGCCCGGCTTTGACATCGGCAGTGTCGCCACCGATGGCGGGAATGGCCAGAACCTGAAGAACTACGGCGGCAGCCTGCGGTTGAAGTGGCGCCTGGACGGCGTCACGCTGCATTCGGTGACCGGCTACGAAACCGTGCGGGTGTTCAGCCGCGGCGACATCGACGGCGGTTATGGCGCGGTGTATGCGCCGCCGTCCGGTCCGGGCTTGATTCCGTTCGTGGTCGAATCGGCCGACGGCACCAAGGGCCACCGCCAGTTCACGCAGGAGCTACGGCTGGAGTTCGACGCGGCGCAGGCGCTGAGGTGGCAGGCCGGCCTGTTCTACTTCGATGAGCGCTACCAGATCGACAGCTACAGCTACGACACACTGGGCGGCGGCGCGCTGACGTCGGACATCCGTTCGCACCAGAAGAACGACGCCTATGCCGTATTCGGATCGGCCAACTACGACGTCACCCCGCGCGTGAACCTGCGCGCCGGCGTGCGCTACACGCGCGATAACAAGGATCTGGTCACGGAGCCGGACAACCTGCCGCGCGGCGGGTCCGATATCGACGCCTCGACCGGGCTGGCGGCCGGCACCGGCGTGTCCAAGGTCAACTGGGATATGAGCGGCGTGTACAAACTCACCGACGCGGCCAACCTGTATGCCCGCGTCGCCACCGGCTTCCGGGGCGCGACCATTCAACCGGCGGCCACGTTCAATCCGATGTCGGTGGCGCGGCCGGAAACCATCGTCTCCTATGAAGTTGGCTTCAAGACGGACCTGATGCAGCGCCGGGCGCGCCTGAGCTTCGATATCTATAGCTACACCGTCAAGGATCTGCAACTGACGGCGGTCGGCGGCACCTCCAACTCGGCGATCCTGCTCAACGCCGACCGCAGCGCCGGCCGTGGCGCGGAACTCGATCTGGATGCCTATCTCGGTGAGAATCTGCTGTGGAGTTTTGGCGGCAGCTACAACCACACCAAAATCAAGGACGCCGGCTTGACGGTGGGCGCGTGCGCGGCCTGCACGGTGCTCAATCCGACCGTCGTCAAAGGCGGTTCGACGCTGGTTCTGATCGACGGCAATCCGCTGCCGCAGGCCCCGCGCTGGAGCGCCAACACGTCGCTGAAATATACGTACCCGGTCGCCAACGGCGAGTTTTACGCCTACACCGACTGGGTCTACCGCAGCGCCGTCAACTTCACCTTGTACCGGTCGGCGGAGTTCACCGGCAAGCCGTTGTTGACAGGGGGATTGCGGCTCGGGTACAAATGGGACAATGACCGCAACGAGGTGGCGCTGTTCGGCCGCAATATCACCAACCGCGTGCAGCTGGTGGGGGGTATCGACTTCAATAATCTGACCGGTTTTGTCAACGATTCCAACCCGCGTATCTTCGGCGCGCAGTTCAGCCGGCGCTTCTGAGCGGATCGGTCTTTCAGGAATATGTGCATGAGCGATTTTTTCAGTTTTCCGGACCGGCGCCGCTTCGACCTGCTGGCTTTTGGCGACCCCAATATCGATTTGCTGTTCACCGTCGACCGCGCGCCGGCGGCGGACCAGAAGGTGCTGGGCCGGCGCTTGCCGCCCTACGCCGGCGGCACGGTCGCCAACGTGGCCTGCGCGGCCAGCTTGCTGGGCCGGCCGACTTTGGCATACGGCCGCATCGCGGGCGATGCCGAGGGGGCGTTCCTGAGCCGCGAGTATGAACGATTCGGGGTCGCGCTCGATCACCTGCGGGTGGTGCCGGGAGCGACGTCGCCGACCGCGCTGATCATCATCGAAGCGAGTGGCGAGAAGGCGCTGGTGTACTCGCCGATGCCGGGACCGACGCTGGACGAGGAGACGTTCGCGGTGGCGCTGGCGCAATCGCGCCTGCTGTACGCGATGCCCTACGATCTGCCGGAGTTCGAGCGGCTGCACGTACTGGCGCGTGCGGCGGGCGTGCCGATCGCCATCGACATCGAGGCGGCGATGGTGGCCGATCGCGATCGTTTGCAGCGGCTGCTCGCCATGGCCGATCTGGTGTTCATGAACGACAGTACCTACCGCGCGGTCACCGGTTCCGGGCCGGAGGCCGCCGGCATGGCCGACCTGCTTGGGCACGGGCCGCGCATGCTGGTGGTCACTTGCGGCGCGCACGGCGCCGTGCTGGCGGCGCGAGAGCCCCATCTGGCCATCGCGCAGCGGGCCTTTCCCGCCACCGTGGTCGACGCCACCGGCGCCGGCGACAGTTTTAACGGCGCCTTCCTGGCCGCGCTGCTGGAAGGGCAGGCGCCGGCGGACGCGTTGCGTTTCGCCTGCGCCGCCGGCAGCATCGCCGTCACCGCCACCGGCGCCCGCTCGGCGCTGCCGACGCGCGCGCAGCTCAAGGCGCTGCTCGATCATGCATAGCCCGAGCTCCACCCAGGGACGCGGCATCGGCCTGGCCGCGCGCGCCGACCGCTTCTTTCAGCTTAGCGCGCGCGGCACCACGCCGGCGCGCGAGGCCATCGCCGGCTGCACCACCTTCGCCGCGATGAGCTACATCGTGGTCGTCAACCCGCTGATCCTGGCCGCCGCCGGCATGGACCGCAACGGCCTGTTCCTGGCCACCATCGTCTCGGCCATGGCGGCCACTCTGGTGATGGCCTTGTGGGCCAACCTGCCGATCGCGCTGGCGCCCGGCATGGGTACCAACATCGTGTTCGCCCAGGTGCTGGTCGGGCAGATGGGCGTGCCGTGGCAGACCGGCCTGGCGATGGTGCTGCTTAACGCGCTGGTGTTCCTGCTGCTGTCGCTGACCAAATGGCGCGCGCGCATCGTCGCCGCCTTTCCCGAGCCGGTCAAACTCGGCATGCAATGCTCGATCGGCGTGTTCATCGCCTGGCTTGGCTTGCGCAGCGGCGGCCTGCTGGTGGGGGATGCCGGCTCGCTGGTGGCGTTCTCGCGCCTGCACGACGGCGCGGCGTGGCTCACGCTGGCCGGCATCCTGCTCACCGCCATGCTGCTGGTGCGGCGTGTGCCGGGCGCGTTCCTGCTGACGATGCTGGTGGTGAGCGCGGCGGGACTGTTCGTCGCCGGTGCCGACGGGCGGGCGCTGACCCGATTGCCGCAACACTGGTTCGGCGTGCCGGCGTTGACGGGAGACCTGCTGTTCGCGCTCGACTTCCGCGGCTTTTTCTCGCACTTCATGCTGCTGCTGCCGGTGACGCTATATTTTCTGCTGATCGAATTCTTTTCCGGTACCGCCACCATGTTCGGCGTGATCCGCAGCGCGGGCTTGTTGAAGCCGAACGGCGACTTGCCCAGCGCGCGGGCGGCCTTCGCGTCGGACGCGATGGGCAGTGTCATCGGCGCCGCCGCCGGCACTTCCACCGTGACCGCTTTCGTCGAATCGGTGGCCGGGGTGGAGGCGGGCGCCCGCACCGGTTTAAGCGGCGTGGTGGTGGCGGCGCTGTTCGGGCTGGCCTTGTTTTTCGGCCCGTTGCTGACGGCGATACCCGCCTGCGCCACCGCCCCGGTGCTGGTGATGGTGGGACTGTGCATGCTCGACGGCCTGCGCGACCTGGATACGAGCGCGCCGGAGAATTATCTGCCGCCGCTGTTGATGTTGCTCGTCACCGCGTGCTGCGCCGATCTTATGGTGGCGCTGGCGCTGGGCTGCTTTGTCTACACGCTGATGCTGCTGGCGCGGCGGCGCTGGCCGGGCGCGATGGTGCTCGGGCTGGACGCGGTGTTCGTGCTGTATCTGGTGCTGCGCGGCGCCATCGGCTGACCGCGCGCATCAAGCCGCGCGTCAGACGGCGCCGCCCTTGCTGATGCGGGTTTTATAGCGGTAGGGTGGCGCGTATTTCATTTCGCAGTACTCGACCGGCTCGCGCCGGTCCGACAGCATCACGCGCTCGCACAGCAGCAGCGGCGTGCCGGCCTGCACGCCAAGCAGCGCCGCGTCTTCGGCGCGGGCGGCCACCGCGCCCACGCTTTCCAGGCTTTCGGACGGCTTGATGCCGAACTTGTCGATCAGGATGCGGTACAGCGAGCCGACTTGTTCCAACTCCTTTTGCTCCAGCCGCGCACCGGCCGGCAAACGCAAGAACGATTCCTGCAGGCCGATCGGCTTGCCGTCCATCAGGCGCACGCGCTTGATGCGCAACAGCGGCTCGTCCGGCTGCATGTGCAGCAGGCTGGCCACGGCCATATTGGCCGCCACCGTTTCCATCGCCAGGATGGTCTGGCCCGGCACGCCGCCGCGCTTGATGGTGTCGTCGGTGAAGCTGTCCAGGAAGCGCGACATCTGGCGCACCGCTTCCGGTGCGGCGAAGGTGCCGCGTCCATGATCGCTATAGAGCAGGCCCTGTTCCTCGAGCAGGCGGATCGCCTTGCGCACCGTGTCGCGGCTGACCTGGTAGGTGGTCGCCAGATCGCGCTCCGCCGGCATCGGCTCGCGCGCGCCGATTTTCCCCGACTCCATCAGCTGTTTCAAGGTCTCCGCCAACTGCTGGTATAGCGGGGCGGGCTTGGCGGCGGCGGTGGGAGTGTCGGTGGTTCGTGGTCGCATTCAATGTACCTGCTGTCGAGCGAATGATGGATGGAATAGGCCGGCCTTGTGACGGGCCGCAGCCGTATTGTAACGAAATGGTTCGCGCCCTGGTGAAAGCTTGAACGGAACCCGCCGGATTATGACATGTTTGTGACATTGGTACGAACCTCTAATTATTAACTTTGCCAAGAGTCGGCATTAAATGAGTATCCAACATTTTGAGTTTGGTTTACATTGCAAAGTGGTACGAACCACTATAACATTCACCTAAATTAAATGAGGCCGCCGGAGACAGGCGGTCCGACCAAAAAAATCGCCGTGCCACTTGGCGCGGAAACCACTGATAGGGGAATTCGATGTATGCACGACTAGGGATGTTCG
Organism: Duganella sp. 1411; assembly: GCF_017833525.1. Classification (GTDB taxonomy): domain Bacteria; phylum Pseudomonadota; class Gammaproteobacteria; order Burkholderiales; family Burkholderiaceae_D; genus Rugamonas. Next base: position 1,061,934 of record NZ_JAFICD010000002.1, on the reverse strand, counting down.
CTGCCGGATCGGCGGCGATGTTGCAGATGGGGGCGGCGCACGCGCAGCAGGCGCCCGCCGAATCGGCGGCGGAGGTGGCGCCGACCGTGGTGCAGGTCACCGGCCAGGCGCTGGGCAAGGGCGAGGCGCGGGCCAACAGCGTGATCGACCTCGCCGTGATCGCCGAGCAGCCGGCCGGTATCGATCCGCTGAAATTGCTGGCGCGGGTGCCGGGCATGCAGGTCAGCTCCAGCGACGCGCTGACCGGCAGCTTTTCGATGCGCCTGTCGATGCGCGGCTTTAACAAGGAGCAGATCGGCATTTCCATCGACGGCATCCCGAACGGCTCCACCTTGTCGAACGGCGGCACGATGCCCAACCGCTTGCTGGACCCTGCCAACCTGGTACGCGTCGACGCCTCGCAGACGGCCGGCGATCTTGGCACGCCGTCGAACCAGGCGCTGGGCGGATACATCGACTTCAAGACGCGTGATCCGGCCAGGGAGCGCGGTGGCGAGATCGAACTGGCGACCGGCAGCTTCGGCTACCGGCGCGGCTTCGTGCGCGTCGACACCGGCAAGTCGGCGACCGGCACCAGCGCCTACCTGGGCTACTCGCACGAATACGTACGCACCTGGCCGGGCGACGAATCGGGCCGCAACAGCCGCCGCCACGCCGACCTGCGCGTGCTGCAGGACCTGGGGGGCGGCTCCAGTCTGCGCGCCACCGTCAGCTACAATAAATTCAGCGACAACGACTACGATGCCGTGGCGCTGCTGGCCGAATCGTCCAAGCTATACAAAGCCACCTTCTACGGCAATCCCACCACCGACGGCCTGACCGACCACTGGACCGGCAATCCGGCCATCGACCAGAATTATCGCGGCACGCGCGGCATCAACAGCGAAGACACCCTGATGCATGTCGACTGGACCCAACGCTTCGGCCAAACCGGGAAATTGACCGTCAAGCCATACTGGCACAAGCAGGAGGGCAATGGCTGGTTCTACGTGCCCTACGTGCAGTTGCCTGCGAACGGCAAGGTGTACAGCGCGGTGGCGCCGGGCGGCAAGCCGACCGCCGTGGTGCAGGAGTGCTACCAGAACCAATACCGGCGCGATGCCAACGGCGCCCTGATCCCTGTGAGCGCGGTGTCGATACCGGCCGGCTCCAGCAGCGCGGCGCTCTCGTCTGCCGGCTGCCCGGCGGCGGCGCGCTACGCGATGAATCCGGTCAGCCAGTGGGGCGTGCGCGAGGCGAGCACGCGGCGCAGCGACAACGCCATCGACCGCAAGGGCACCCTGGCGGAGGTGTCCGATACGCTGGGCGAGCATCAGCGCATCCGCATCGGCGGCTGGATCGAGCGCACCAAGCGTGACAAGGACCGCAACTGGTTCGCCGTCACCGATCCCAAGGTCAGCGGCGCCTTCGAGGAAAGCGCGCTGTATTCGATCACGCAGGATCGCCATTATTCGTCCGACACCGCCATGGCCTACGCGCAGGATAAGGTCAGCCTGCTCGACGACCGGCTGCAGCTGGACCTGGGCGCCACCTATCAGCGCTTCAAGGAGGACTACTCGTCGCCGGTGGAATTCGGCGGCACCCGCGCGCTGAAGGTGAGCTCGAAACTGCTGCCGAAACTGGCGGCGCTGTATCGCGTGAATGACGACTGGGAAGTCTTCGCCAGCGGCTCGAAAAACTTCAGCGCGATTCCCGACAGCGTGTTCGAGGGGACGGCGGCGGTCGATTCCAAAAACGGCATCAAGCCGGAAACCTCGGTCAACAAGGATGTCGGCGTGCGCTGGACCAGCGACGACGGCTACGGCGTCGCGCTGAGCGCCTACAAAATCGACTACCGCGACCGCATCTCGATCCAGAACGGCAATCCGAACGGCGACATCTTCTCGCGCGACGCCACCACCACCTTCGCCAACCAGGGCGGCATCAGTTCGAAGGGCGTGGAGCTGACGCTGCGCGCCACCGGCAAGGCGTACGAGCTGTATGCCAACGCCTCGTACAACGACGCGCATTATTCCGGCGACACGCCGGCCGAGGGCATCAAGTCGGGCGACCCGGTGCTGGGCGCGCCGCGCCGCAGTGCCTTCGCCGAAGCCACGTGGAAGCCGGCGCCGGAATGGCGCCTGACGGCCAACGCGCATTATGTCGGCGAGGCGGCCGGCACTTACGGCACGGTCACCAATACCGTCATCGCCGGCGGACCGGCGTTGTATCCGCGCCAGTACATGCCGGCCTACACGCTGGTCGGCCTGAACTTCACCTACAAGCCGCGCGGCAGCCTGTTTGGCTTTGGCAGCCGCACGGAGTTCGCGCTCAACGTCGACAACCTGTTCGATCGCCATTATCTGGGTGGCGTCGGGGCCGAGCTGACCAGCTCCAATCCGCTCACCACGGGACGCTACTTCCTCGGCAGCCCGCGCACCTTGTACGCCTCGATGCGGGTGCGCTTCTGATGCGTGGCGCGGCCGTGATCCTGGGCGCATTGCTCGGCGGGTGCGCGCTGCCGGTCGCGCACCAGGCGCAAGAGCCGGTGGCCGGGTTGCGTCTCATCGGCGAGCAGCGCATCGCGCACCGGCGGATTTTCCAGGGCACGCTGGTGGGCGGCTTGTCGAGCATCGACTACGACGCCCGCCGCGGCATCTGGATCACCGCCAGCGACGACCGCTCGGAACTCGGGCCGGCGCGGTTTTACACGGCGCGGCTGGATTACGACGCGGACGGGTTCAGGGCGGTCTCGCTGGAGGCCGTGCAAACCTTCCGGCAAGCCGACGGCAGCGCCTATCCGGCCCCGCGCGAGGCCGTGTCGCGCGGAGGCGAAATGGCCGACATCGAGGCGGTCCGCTTCGATCCCGATGGCGACGGAATCTGGTATGCCAGCGAGGGCAGCGACGCCTTGGGAACCGGGCCGTTCGTGAAGCACGCCGGCGCGGACGGCGCCTATCGTTCGACGCTGCCATTGCCGGCCATGTTCAAGGCTACGTCAGGCAAGACGGCCGGACCACGCGGCAATCTCAGTTTCGAGGCGCTGGCGTTCGCGCCGGACGGCCGCTCGCTGTGGGTGGGGATGGAGGCGCCGCTGTACCAGGACGGCCCGCTGGCCAGCCCGGAGCACGGCGCGGTCAGCCGCTTTACGCAATTCGATCGCAACGGCAAAGTACTGGCGCAATACGCCTATCCCATCGACCGCGTGCAAGGGCGTCCGGCGCCGGGGCGTTTTGGCGACAACGGCGTGTCCGAGATGCTGGTGGTCGATCGCCGCCATTTGCTGGCGCTGGAGCGTTCCGGGGTGCAGGATGCGACCGGGCGCTTCGCATTCTTCATCCGTTTGTATCTGGTGGAACTGGATGGCGCCACCGACATCGCCGCCTTGCCGACGCTGGAGGGCGCGCGCTACACGCCACTTAAAAAAAGCCTGTTGATGGATGTGAACCGCGCCGGTCTGGACAAGGTCGACAACCTGGAGGGAATGAGCTGGGGGCCGGTCCTGGCCAACGGCCACCGCAGCCTGGTGCTGATCTCCGACGACAATTTCAGCCCCGATGAAGTGACGCAGCTGCTGGCGTTTGAAGTGCTGCCGGGCGGGTAGGGCGCCGCCGGCCCGGCCGTTTTTGCGAGGGCTCGTCAGGCTCGCGCCGCCCGCCGGGACGCCTTGACGGCCGGCGGCGTCACCTTCTTGCCGGACTTGGTGGTGGGTGGCAGCAGCGGTGGGAGCGGCGATCCGTCCGACACCCAAAACAGCCTTTCGGTGAAGTTCTCCCAGCTTTGCTGGAAGTATTTGGTTTGCCATTCGTCGGTGTCGCGGAACAGTCCGGTCCACTTCGGTTTGTACTGCGCCAGGTTTTGAAATTTCGGCGCCGGCTCGCCCGCGGCTTTCGCCCTCTTGGTCTCGCGCTCGCGCTGTTGCGCCAGCTTGTAACGCCACCGATAGTGGTCATAGACGTCCAGCGCGTGCACCGCGTAGGCGATGGCCAAATTGCGGTTGCCGCTGATGATCAGCATGTTCTCGTCGTTGTTGTACGAGGCCTTGTAGCCAAGGTTATGGCTGCCCGTGATCACGTGGCAGCTGCCGTCCGTGGCGAACGGGTCGATGACGATGATTTTGTCGTGGATGATGGCGTGCCCTGTCTTGACCAGTTCGGTCTCGAAGTAGCCGAAATCGGTCGAGAAGCCTGCCGGCGAGACCGCGGCGGCGTTTTGCCAGCCCGGCTCGTCGTAGATGGCCTTGTTGAATTGCGCGGCAAGCGGGGCATCGCTCACGGCGCCCCGGATCAACAGTTCCGGCTTGTCCCTTGCCACGGCCGCGAGCTGGCTGAGGAACGTCATGCTTCTGGCATTGCCGGCTTGCCCCGGCTGGAACGCCAGGAACAGCACGGCTTGCTTTGCGTTCGCCATCAGGTCGGCGACGACGGCCATGTCCGGCGGTATCGGCGGCACTTTGGGCGCAGCTGGAGTCCCCGTATCAATGCGCGCCTTGGTGTTCGGAGAGAACCATACGGCCACCTGTCCACCGTCGATTTTCAATGGCTTGGCGGCCTTGGCGCCCGCGCTGCGCAAGGCCGCCGCTTGCAATCCTTTTTGCGGCGCCGGCGGGTCCGGAACGATTTGCGCGATGGTATCGGCATGTAGCGCAGTCCAATAATCCAGATATCGTTGCGCCAGCTTCGCGTCCTCGATCACGATGGCATTGTTGTTTTGAGTGCAGAGACCGGTGCAGGTCCAGTTGGTGCTGCCGGTAAGCACGGCTTGGGCGGCGCCTTGATCGTCGACGTAAATCAGGAATTTGTTATGGGCGATGCCGCTGGAGGGCATGTAGCGCGTGGCGATATTGTCGCCGTGCTTCTTGACCAGCTTCTGGCGACCCGCCAAATTCAGGCCGTCGTAGATAACCTTCCGCTTTGGCTTTCCCGTCGCCGTCTCTCCGTCGGGCTCGGAGTCGTTGTCGTTGGACAGTACCAAATGAAGCCGGCCTTTCGGCAAGCCCACCAGCGCCTTCACCAGTTGCTCGTCGGTCAGCTCGTAGAGCGCGGCGACGATGCGCCCCGTCTTCGACGCGCGGGCGGTAAAGTCCAGCAGGGTGTCGAGGAGCTGGCCGGTCAAACGGCTGCGTTCCGCCGCGCCGAGTTTGGCGATTTGTTCCTGGACAAAGGATTCGATTTCGGCAGGGCTCAGGCCTTTTCCGGTCGGCTTATGCAGTTTTCGTGCAAGCGTTTGAGTGGCGAGTATGCCCCGGTTGAACGTGGCGCGCACGGTGCCGGTGACGGTGTCGCCGCGGCTGATTTTTCCGGTGGTCAGCCAGTACTGCGGATCCATGCGAACGGGGGCTTGCGACTTGCCGGTGAGCGGTACGATGCGGTAGATGTACTGCTTGTCGGCCTCCGCCACCAAGTCCTTCCAATTGAATCGCTGCAGTGGCCATTCGTCGGTGGTCTTGGACTTCCAGTCGTCGTTCTTGCCTCCCTGCCAGCCGACGTAGGAAGGCAGGGCGGCGAACTTGGAATCGGGTTCACGCGCGAGCTTTCGTTCGAGCGTAAAGCCGATGCATCCGGGGATGGGCCCGGGATAACTCCAGGCGATGAGAATGACGTCGTTGTTCGCCCAGGCGACCGCTTTCGCGGCGATGACCGCCTTGTTACCGACATGTGCCGCCGCAAGTGAAGTCTTTGCCATATTCCCTCCAGAACTGAGTGACAGTTAAGCAAGGAATTGGTGATTTGGCAAGCAATTTTGATAATTGAATTCTGCCTGAAGGCAGTCACGACCCGCTTCTGCTCTGTTGATAGCGCGGCAAATCGTTCGGCCAGCGTAGCGCGTCGGCCACAAAAATGTGGCTTTGCGGTAGCGCCCGGTCCGGCGCGTCCAGGCTGCCGGTGGTCACATCGATCTCGCCGGGGCTGGCGTCGTCGGTGAAGGTGAGTTGGGTGCCGCAGCGCGGACAAAAGGTGCGCGTGCCATGGGAGGAGGAGCGCAGGCTGGCCGGCTCGCCGGCGGTGTAGCGGAAGTCTTCCGTGGCCACCGTGAACCACGCCACCGCCGGCGCGCCGCTGGTGCGGCGGCAGATGGTGCAATGGCACAGCGTCTGGTTGCGGATGCGCTCGCCCGTCTCGTAGCGGATGGCGCCGCAAAAACATTGCCCTGTCAGCATATGGCCTCCTGGTCGCGATCGTGGAACGTCAGCATACCCGAAGCGCGTGAAGCGGCGCGGCACCTTACCGCGCGGCCAGTGCGCGCGCCCGGGTTGGCTTGTCATGCGGCAATTACACGCAAAATCGCTTCGTGCTATGCTTTTCTCTACTCTCATAAGGAGGACAATCATGCCCGCTTCCCACGACACCTACACCCGTCAACAGGGGTTGAGAAACACCTACGACGTCGAATACACGGCGCTGCGCTACAAAATCTCCCTGGACGGCAGAACGCTGAAAGACATCCAACTCGATATCCACAACACGCCCGCGCTCGATCCCGACGCGGCATGGTCGCGCGCCGTGTCGGATATCGAATTCCTGCGCGGCATGCCCGAAGCCTAGCCGCCGCTAGCGGCTCACTGGCCGGCCACCAGCGCGCCCGCCTGGGCGGCGAACCAGGGCTGCATGCGGCGGATCGCCTCGGCGATCTCCGGCGTCGACACCGCAAAGCTGAAGCGGATGAAACGCTTGCCTTCGACCGGATCGAAATCGATGCCCGGCGCCGTCGCCACGCCCGTGTCGTTGAGCAGGCGCTTGCAGAAGTCCAGGCTGTCGTCGGTCAGGTGGGCGATGCTGGCGTAGATATAGAACGCGCCGTCCGGCGGGGCGATGGCGTTCAGGCCCAGCCCCGGCAACGCGTCGAGCAGCAGGCGGCGGTTCTCGGTGTACACGGTCAGGTGGCCTTCGAGCTCGTCGAGCGCGTCGAAGGCGGCCAGCGCCGCGTGCTGGCTGAGCGACGGCGCCGTCAGGAACAGGTTGCCGCAATAGGCCCAGGCGCGTTCGATGTGCTCGGCCGGCACCAGCAGCCAGCCCAGCCGCCAGCCGGCCATGCTGAAGTATTTGGAGAAGCTGCTCACCACCAGCGCGTCGGGCGCGTAGGCGAGGATGGTCTGCGCCGGTTCGACGTAGCTCAGGCCGTGGTAGATCTCGTCCGAGATGATGCGGATGCCGCGCGCGCGGCACACTTTGGCGATCGCCTCCAGTTCGTCGGCGGCGATGATGGTGCCGGTCGGGTTGGCCGGGCTGGCGATGATCACGCCGGCCGGCGGCGGGTCGAGCATCTCGAGCGCGGCGGCCGTGAGCTGGTAGCGCACGTCGGCGCCGCAGGCGATCTCCACCGGCTCCATGTGCAGCGCCTTGAGCGTGTTGCGGTAGGCGACGTAGCCGGGGCGCGCCAGCGCGATGCGGTCGCCCGGCGAGAACAGCGAGTTCAACGCCAGCACCAGCGCCGGCGAGGCGCCGCACGTCATGACGAAACGGTTGGCGTCGACCTTGACGCCGTAGCGCTCGTCATAGAAGCGCGCCAGGCGCTCCTTGAGCGGCGTGCTTTCCCAATAACCCATGTTGTCGGCGTCGAGCACCTGGTGGGCTTGGGCGATGGCCGCCTTGGGCGCGCCGGTCGACGGCTGGCCGAATTCCATGTGGATGATGGAGCGGCCCTGCGCCTTGAGCGCGTGGGCCAGGCGGCTGATGCCGACGGCGTGGAAGGGTTCGAGTTGCGCTTGCATGGAGCTCCGATGGTCGGGAAGGTCCGATAGTGTAAGGCAAAACGAAGGCCGTCGGCGCCGCCAGTTTTAGTCGGTGACCTGCACCAGGCGGCCGTTGACCGCCTGCACCGGACGGGCGTTCATCTTGTAGACGTGGCCGAACTGGGCGATCTGCTGCGCCGACACCGGCACCGCGTTCTTCATCACGTACCAGGTCACGCCCTCGCTGCACGGCGGCGTCGTCAGCGAGCCGCTGAAGGTGTAGTAGGCGCGGTTTTCCGGCAGCAGCGTGGCGATGTTGATGCTCACGCCCGGCACTTCGGTTTCCTTTTCCTTTTGCAGCGGCAGGTTGTCGAAGATGGTCTTGATCATGGGGCGCTTGGCGCCCGGTTCCATCAGCACGCCGACCACGGCCAGTTGGCCCTCGGCGTTCTTGTGCACCAGGTGCGCCACCAGGGCGTAGCGCTTGCCGTCGATGCGTTCCTCGCTCGGCTTGTGGAAGTGGAATTGCAGCAGCTCGTAGCGCTTGCCGTCGACCGTCAGGAAGCTGCCGGGCGCGTAGTTGACCTGGATCGTGTGGCCGTTGTCGATCAGTTTGAGCGGGCTGGCCTGGTAGTCGAACTTGAGCTCGGACAGCGCGGCGTGCTGGGCGTCGGCCGTGTGGATGTCGATCGGCGACTGCACTTTGCCCTGCGAGCACGAGGTGAATTTACTGTCGACTTCGCTCCACTTGTCCGGTCCCGACGGACCGCTGTACGACCAGTGCGGATGCGCGTGCGCGTCCGGTTCGGCGCAATAGCCGGCGATCGATTGCAGGGCGATGAAGCCGCCGACGGCGGCGGTGCGGATGGTGTTTTTCATTGTGTCTCCAGCGAGGTTGAATAGGGCGAAAAGATTGGGGAGCGTTTCTGTGGAACGGTGCCCCGGGGACAGGGGGGCGGAGCTATTGCCGAGCGGGACAGCGTGGCGTGGCTGTATTTCCTCTTGGAATCTAATGTACATCTGGAAATGTCCGTTCGAAAAGTCCCGCCACGCAAAAAGGCCTGAATTTGTTGTTTTTGGGCATGTTTTTGATGCCAGTAAAGAAGCTTTGCTCTTGCTATACTGTTATTCGGTGAACACAATGATGAGGACCAGTTTTGCGGGCGACGACAATACGATGGAAGCGGTGGGGCGTGGGCGTGGCTGGCGCGGTGGGTGTGTATGCGTTGGCGGGCGGCTGGGTGTTGCCGCGGTTGATCAAGAGTCAGTTACCCAAGTTTGTCGAGACCGAGTTGGAACGCAAAGCCAGCATCGGCGACGTCAGTTTCAATCCGTTCACGTTGCGGCTGGAGGCCAAGGACGTGCGCTTGACCGAGGCGGACGGCGCGCCGTTGTTCGGCGTCGGCGCGCTGGCCGTCGAGATGCAGTGGCGCTCGGTGTTCCGCCGCGCCTGGAGCCTGGCCGAGATCCGCGTCACGGCGCCGGCGCTGCGGCTGGCCGTGTCGCCCGACGGCAAGTTCAATATCGCCCAGCTGATGGAAACCCTGGACAAGCGCAAGAAGGACGACAGCGATAGCGGCATGCCGCGCCTGATCGTCGAACACTTCGCGCTCGAGCAAGGCAAGGTCGACATGCACGACCGCCACGCCGGCTATGACGAGACCTTCGCCCCCATCGCTTTCGAGCTCAACCATTTGAGCACGCTGCCGGACGGCAACGGCGACTACACCCTGAGCGCCGACGCCGGCCTCGGCGGCAAGCTGCGCTGGAAGGGCGCGGCCGCGCTCAATCCGATCGGCGGCAGCGGCTTGCTGTCGCTGGAAAACGTGGCGTTGCCGGGCATGTCGACCTACCTGAAATCGTTCATGCGGGTGGTCGTCGGCGATGGCCGGCTGTCGGCCAAATTGCCTTACCGCTTCGCCTACAAGGATGGCAAGCTCGACGCTAGCTTGGCCGGCGCCAGCCTGGCGTTGAATGATCTGGCGATTCGTCAGGCCGATGCGGCGGCGCCGTTCGTCAAGCTCAAGCTGCTCGACGTGGGCGGCGTCGATGTCGACCTCGGCAAACGCTCGGTCGAGGTCGGCGGCCTGCGCCTGAACGGCGGCGCGCTGGCGTTGCGGCGCGACGCGCAAGGGCGCATCGACCTGGCCAATTTGATGGTGCCGCCGTCGGCGGCCGCCGCCGCGCCTGCGCCTGCTCCTGTCGCGGCCGCCAAGCCGGCGCCGAAGGAGGAGGGCGGCTGGAAGCTGAACTTCAAGCGGATCGGCCTGGATGACATCGCCCTCAACGCGCTCGACGACACCGTCAGTCCCGCGCTCAAGGTGGGCGCCGACAAGCTGACGTTGAAGCTGCGCTTGCAAATGGAAACCGCCGCGAGCGGGCTCAAGCTCAACATCGACGATGCCGCGTTTTCGATGGACAATCTGGCGCTGGTCAGCGGCGCGATGGCGCCGTTGAAACTGGGGCGGTTGGGCTTTGAGGACGGCACGCTCGACCTGGCCGCGCGCCGCGCCAGCCTGGGCCGTCTGTACGCGGACGGCGGCCAGCTGGACCTGTCGCGCGATGGCGCCGGCCAGTTTCTGTTCATGGGCCGCTTGCCAGGCGCGGGCACGGGGGCGGGTTCGGGCGAGAAGGCCGCCGCCGCCAAGCCGGCGAAGGACCAGCCCGCCGGAACCGCGTGGGCCGCGTCCGTCAAAACGGTGGAGTTCAACAAGTTCGGCGCCCGCTATGACGACGCCGGCACCGGCATCAAAGCCAATCTGCAAGACTTCAACTTGACGCTGACCGACGTCGGCAGCGACCTGAAAAAACCGCTGGCGTTCCAAGGCGCCGTCGGCCTGCGCGAAGGCGGCCAGTTGACGGCCAAGGGCAAGGTGGTGCCGGCCACCGGCGCCGTCGATACCGAGCTCAAGCTGACGAAGCTGGCGCTGGCGCCGGTGCAACCTTTGCTGAGCAAGTACGTCAAGCTGAAGCTGGCCGACGGCAGCGTGTCGGGCGAGGGCCGCCTGCGCACCAGCGCCGGCGGCAGCAAGGCCAATCCGGCCATGCGCTACGACGGCTCGCTGGAAGTGGCCCAGCTGGCGCTCGATGAAGAGGACAACGATCACTTCGCGCGCTGGAAGTCGGTGCGCGCCGACCAGCTGGCGCTGAGCCTGTCGCCGAACCTGCTCGACATCGCCGAGCTGCGGGTGGTGGAGCCGAACGCGATCCTGATCATCGAAAACGATCGCAGCCTGAACGCGCAGCGCCTGCTGGTGAAGAAATCCGAACCGGCGCCGGCGCAGGCCGCGGCGCCCGCCACCGCCGCCGCGCCCGCCGGCGGCGAGGCGTTCCCGATGCGCATACGCCGCGTGCGCTTCCAGAACGCCAAGCTGGACTTCACCGATCTGAGCCTGCGCCCGCAATTCGGCGCCAAGATTTACGAGTTGAGCGGTCTGATCACGGGGCTGTCGTCGAAAGCCGACGCGCGCAGCCAGATCGAGCTCGACGGCCGCGTCGACGATTATGGTTTGGCGCGCATACGCGGCCAGCTCAATCCCTTCGTCCCGGCCGACAACACCGACGTGAACGTCGTGTTCAAGAACGTCGACATGGTGTCGGCGTCGCCGTACTCGATGAAGTTCGCCGGCTACAAGATCGCGCAGGGAAAAATTTCGCTCGATCTGCAATACAAGGTGCGCAACCATCAGCTGGAAGGCAACAACCAGATCGTGCTCGACAACCTGACCCTCGGCGAGCGCATCGACAGTCCGGACGCGATCAAGCTGCCGCTGGAGCTGGCGCTGGCCATCCTCAAGGACAGCAACGGCCGCGTCGACCTGGGCGTGCCCGTGTCCGGCAACATGAACGATCCGCAGTTCAGCTACGGCTCGGTGGTGTGGAAGGCCATCGGCAACATCCTGAGCAAGGTCGCGCTGTCGCCGTTCCGCGCGCTGGGCAACCTGTTCGGCGTCAGCGGCGACCAGCTCGACGCGGTCGACTTCGACGCCGGCAGCGACACCGTGCTGCCGCCGGAGCGAGAGAAGCTGCGCCAGGTGGCGAAGATCCTGGCGAGCAAGCCGCAATTGAAGCTGTCGGTGCCGGGCCAGTACAGCGAGGCGGCCGACGGCGCGGCGCTGCGCACGCAAGCGGTGCGGCGGCTGGTGGTCACGCGGGCGGAGATCAAACTGGCGCCGGGAGAGCAGCCCGGTCCGCTCGACATCGGCCAGCGCAAGGTGCGCGGCGCGTTGCGCGACCTGTACGCCGAGCGCTTCGGCGCGGCCGAACTGGACAAGCAGAAGAAGGCGGCCGAGAGCGCGGTCGCTGCCGCCCCGGCGGGAGCCGACGACGAGGCGGGCGCCAAGCCCGGCGATGCCGAGGCGCGCAAGAAGCTGCCGATGCTGCAGCGACTGGGCAAGCTGGTGCAGGGCGAACCGCAGGTGGCCGACGCCGGCGCCTTCTACGGCAAGCTGCAGGAACGCCTGGAGCAAAGCCAGCCGTTGCCGCAGAACGCCTTGCCGGCGCTGGGCGCCAGGCGCGCCGCCGCGATTGTGGCGGCGTTGAAAGAGGCGGGCGCCGACACCGCCGCGATACAGCCCGGCGCGCCGGAGAAGACCGACGCCGCCGCCGGCAAGCCGGTCGCGCTGAAGCTGGGACTGGCGGCAAAATAGATGACCGTTGAAAAATCCCACGGTGGTGGCGGCGCGCTGCTGGCCGGCTTCGCGCTGCTGTGCAGCCAGTTGTCGCTCAACGTCGGCGCCGCCGTCGCCAAACACCTGTTTCCGTTGATCGGCGTCGAAGGCGTGACGGCCTACCGCGTCGGCTTCGCCGCGCTGCTGATGATGGCCGTGTTCCGGCCGTGGCGCACGCCGCTGACGTGGCCGCAGGCATGCAACGTCGCCGTCTACGGCAGCGTGATCGGGCTGATGAATCTGCTGATCTACCGCTCCTTCAACCTGATTCCGCTGGGGATCGCGGTGGCGATCGAAGTGGCGGGGCCGCTGACGGTGGCGGTGCTGTCGTCGCGCCGGCCGCGCGACCTGGTGGCGATCGCGCTGGCGGTGGCCGGCCTGTATTTTTTGCTGCCGATTCACGGCCATGTCGATCAGCTCGATCCGGCCGGCGTCGCCTACGCGGCCGGGGCGGCGGTGTGCTGGGCGTTGTACATCGTGTTCGGCAAGCGGGTGTCGGTCATGCACGGCGGGCAGTCGGTGGCGTGGGGCATGACGGCGGCGTCGCTGTTCATCCTGCCGGTGGGCGCGTGGTACTCGGGCGCGGTGCTGCTGACGCCGTCGTACATGGCGATCGGGCTGGCGATCGCGGTCATGTCGAGCGCGTTGCCGTACACATTGGAGATGCTGTCGATGCGCAATCTGTCGTCGCGCACGTTCAGCATGTTCAGCAGCGCCGCGCCGGCCATCAGCGCGCTGGCCGGCATGCTGATGCTGGGCGAGCATCTGACGTTGACGCAGTGGCTGGCGATCGCCGCCATCGTGCTGGCGTCGGCGTTGACGACGTTGAGGTAGGTCAAATTGGCTCAGCTTGTCTGAGCCGCTGTCGCCGGCCTAACATGTTCGGTATGGACCTCGACCTCAGATTGGCGAAGATTGAAAGCAGACTCGACAAACTTGAAGAGTTTGCCGTCGAGGCGCGCAAACGCCTGGCCAAAATAGAGGCCCGGCTGGAGCAAATGGCGACCAAGGCTGATCTTGCCGAGCTCAGTGCGACGCTGGTCAAATGGATCGTCGGCATGGCGGTTGGCATGAGCGTCGCGGCCGTCACGGTAATGACGTTTGTGCTGAATAACGCGGTGCCGAAAGCGCCACCTGCGCCGCCGCCGGCGCCGATCGTCATCCAGATGCCGCCCTACCGCTAGTATTGCTTTTCAAACTAGTTCGTGGCAGCATGGCCGCTTGACCCAGGAGAAACCATGCAAGTCGCCCGCGCCCAACAACCGATCGCCGCCGCCGCCGTCACCTTGGTCGTCTGTGCGTCGTGCATCGCGGCCTTCCTGCCGCCGCTCAACAAGTACACCACCGCCTCGGTGCCGCTGGTCATTCTGGCCGGGCTCGGCATCGCCGTCAGCGCCATCCTGCACCTGATCTTCGTCGGCATGGCCGCCAAACGGCTGGGCCGCTCGCCGGCGCTGTGGGTGGTGATCACCTTGTGCGGCTTTCCGATCGTCTCGATCATCGGCCTGATCCTGTTCGAATGGTTCAGCGACGCGGAAAACCAGTCGCCGGCGTAAGGCCACCTCGCGGGGCTTGCCAAGATTTGAATTGATGGGCTAGTATGGATGCCGATGCAACATTGCATCGACGTCGCTCGGACGGTTCCGGGCGCTTACGTGAGACATCCATGACTGACACCCAAACTCCGCGCAAATTTTCGCGCATCGATCGCCTGCCTCCCTACGTTTTCAATGTCACCGCCGAGCTCAAGCTGGCGGCGCGCCGGCGCGGCGAAGACATCATCGATATGTCGATGGGCAATCCGGACGGCGCCACGCCGCCGCACATCGTCGACAAGCTGATCGACACCGTCAAGCGTCCCGACACGCACGGCTATTCCGCCTCCAAGGGCATCCCCCGGCTGCGGCGCGCGATCACCAAGTGGTACAAGACGCGCTACGAGGTCGACTTCGATCCCGATTCGGAGGCCATCGTCACGATCGGCTCCAAGGAGGGCCTGGCGCACCTGATGCTGGCCACGCTGGACGCCGGCGACACCGTGCTGGTGCCCAATCCCAGCTATCCGATCCACATCTGGGGCGCGGTGATCGCCGGCGCCAACATCCGCTCGGTGCGCATGACGCCCGGCGTCGACTTCTTCGACGAGCTGGAGCGGGCGGTGCGCGAGAGCTATCCCAAGCCGAAGATGATGATCCTCGGCTTCCCGTCGAACCCGACCGCGCAGTGCGTGGAGCTGGAGTTCTTCGAGCGCGTGGTGGCGCTGGCCAGGCAGCACGACATCCTGGTGGTGCACGACCTGGCCTACGCCGACATCACCTTCGACGGCTGGAAGGCGCCGTCGATCATGCAAGTGCCGGGCGCGCGCGACGTCGCGGTGGAATTTTTCACCATGTCGAAGAGCTACAACATGGCCGGCTGGCGCATCGGCTTCATGGTCGGCAACAAGGAGCTGGTCGCGGCGCTGGCGCGCATCAAGAGCTACCACGACTACGGCAGCTTCACGCCGGTGCAGGTGGCCGCGATCGCCGCGCTCGAGGGCGACCAGGGCAGCGTGAGCGAGATCTGCGCGATGTACCAGAGCCGCCGCGATGTCCTGCACAAAGGGCTGTGCGAGGCCGGCTGGCCGGTCGACAAGCCGAAGGCGTCGATGTACATCTGGGCCCGCATCCCCGAGGCCTACCGCCACCTCGGCTCGCTGGAGTTCTCCAAGCTGCTGCTGGCCGAGGCCAAGGTCTGCGTGTCGCCCGGCATCGGCTTCGGCGACTACGGCGACGAGTATGTGCGCTTCGCCTTGATCGAAAACGAAGCCCGCATACGCCAAGGATTGCGTGGTATCAAAGCCATGTTGCGTAAATAGTGCAATAAAATCTGCGCACACTTTACGCCGTATCAAACGCATCGCTTGACGCGGCGGCTAATGTAGCTCCTGAACCAAATACAGGAGCTCCATTATGCCCCCACTGCCCATCGGCGACAGCACGCGGCGCCTTATCGCCGCCGTTAAAAAACTCGAGAACACGTTGAACACGGTCGGCCTGCCACGCTTCGTCGCGCGCCTGCCGGTGTGCTTGCTGTGCTGGCACTACTGCCGCACGCTCGACCAGAAAATCGTGCGGATACGCCGTATCGCCAGCAAATTCGAGCAGTGGCTGCCGGCGATACGCACCTTCGGCAACGACGGGCCGGCGCACCTGGAACTGATCGACGTCGACCACAGCATGCGTGACGATATCGAGGTGACCAAGAAAACCATGTGGGAACTGCGCGGCTATTGCATCGACGTGGGCCGCATGTTCGAGCAGCTCGGCTACCAGTCGCAACGGCTCAAGCGGCGGCAGGCGACCTTCCTGCAGGTGCTGGAAAGCTCTTGCGTATCGGCCAGCACCATGCAGGAGGCGCTGGTGGCGCATGACAGCGCGGTGCTGGCCGTGCTGCGGGCCCAGCAGACGTACGAGCGCGAGCGGGCCGCCGCCGGGGTCGCCTCTTAAAACCCTTCCAGCACGATCTTGCCCTTGGCGCGATTACTTTCGAGCAGTGCGTGCGCCCGCTTCAGGTTGGCGGCGTTGATCGTGCCGAACCGTTCGGCCAGTGTTGTCTTGAGCACGCCGGTGTCGACCAGGCTGGCCACGTCGTTCAGCAGTTGATGCTGCTTCTGGATGTCGGCCGTCTCGAACATCGAGCGGGTGAACATGAATTCCCAGTGCAGCGACACGCTCTTGCGCTTGAGCAGGCGCACGTCGATCGCGGCCGGATCGTCGATTAGCGCCACCTTGCCTTGCGGCGCGACCAGTTCGGCGATCGCGCTCCAGTGGTGGTCGGTTTGGTTCAGGCTGGCGACATAGGTCACCGGCGGCAGGCCGAGGCGGGCGATTTCCTCGTTCAGGGGCTTGCTGTGGTCGATCACGTGGTGGGCGCCCAGCTCCGTCACCCATGCCGCCGTGTCCGGGCGCGAGGCGGTGCCGATGATCGTCAGGCCGGTCAGCTGGCGCGCCAGCTGCACCAGGATCGAACCGACGCCGCCGGCCGCGCCGATCACCAGCAGCGATTTGCCCTGCGCGGCCTTGTCGCGGCTCACTTCCAAACGTTCGAACAGCAATTCCCAGGCGGTGATCGCCGTCAGCGGCAACGCCGCCGCCTTGGCGAAGTCGAGGTTTTTCGGCTTGTGGCCGACGATGCGCTCGTCCACCAGATGCAGCTCGCTGTTGGTGCCCGGCCGGTTGAGCGCGCCCGCGTACCAGACTTCGTCGCCCGGCTTGAACAGGGTCACGTCCGGACCGACCGCCTTGACAACGCCGGCCGCGTCCCAGCCGATGACTTTGGCGTCGCCGTCGGCCGGGGCGACGTTGGCGCGGATCTTGACGTCGACCGGGTTGACCGAAATGGCTTTGACCTCGACCAGCAGGTCGTGCCCCTGGGCTTGCGGCGCGGGCAGTTCGATGTCCATCAGGGAATCGGCATGGTCGATGGGGAGGGACTTGCGGTAGGCGACGGCTTTCATGAACTTCTCCTGTATTGAGATGGGGAGTATCATCATTTATTTCGTGGAGCGGAAAAAGAGGCGCTCCAGCGAAACACTTTCAAAAAAAAGAAGAAAATGCTGCGACTTGATGACTTGACCGTTTTTGTCCGTACCGCCGACCGTGGCAGCCTGTCGGCCGCCGCGCGCGAGCTGGAGATTTCCCCCGCGCTGGCCAGCGCCGGCGTCAAGCGGCTGGAACGGGAGCTGGGGCTGCGGCTGTTCGCCCGCACCACGCGCTCGCTGAGGCTGACGGAGGAGGGCGAGCATTATCTGCGGCACGCGCGCGAGGCGCTGCGCTTGTTGAAGGATGGTCACGACGCGCTGATCCAGGGCCAGGAGAGCCTGGGCGGGACGTTGAAGATCTCGATGCCGTCGGATTTGGGGCGCAATATGCTGGTCGGCTGGCTGGACCAGTTCCAGGCGCGCTATCCGAAGGTCGGCTTCCAGCTCAGCATCAGCGACCGGGTGGCGGACATGTACCGGCAGCCGGTCGATATCGCCATCCGCTACGGCCGCCAGGAGGATTCCAGCCTGATCGCATTGCCGCTGGCGCCGGACAACCGCCGTGTGCTGGTCGCCTCGCCCGATTACATCGCACAGCACGGCGGGTTGAGCGAGCTGAAGGAGCTGACGCGCCACAACTGCCTGCGCTTCGTGCTGGAGGACGTGGTGCATGAGCGCTGGTGTTTTTATCCGGGCGCCGACGGCGAGCCGGTGGCCATCCACGTCAACGGCAACCGCAGCGCCGACGACGCCGACGTGGTGCGGCGCTGGGCGGTGGCGGGACTGGGCGTGGCCTACAAGTCGCGGCTGGACCTCAGTGAGGATCTGCGCGCCGGGCGCCTGCGCATCCTGATGCCGGACGTGCTGGGCGAACCGACGCCGCTGAACATGCTGTGCATGCACCGCTCGCAGATCACGCCGACGGTGCTGCAACTGCGGGACTTTCTGCGCGCGCAATGCGAGCAGGCGTCGCGGGGCGCGTAAAAAGCTTGGAAAATAGCTTAGAAAGTCGTTAAAGCAACAGCGCGCGCCCTTGCGACAGGGGCAAAACCCCTTAACATAGCTTCATGGCGTCAATGTTGTTGCTCATTACTGCGTATCGAACGGGGGCTGATCGCGTTCCGCATCGGCGCCACGGCAAGACGCATCTGGTTGATGTCGGCTCGCCAGTTGCCAGATCCAGGTGAGGAGCGCGAGCGAGGTCGCGGCATCTGCCGGCCTGTCTTGCGACTGGATCGGGCAACTGGCACCGGCAACCATTAGTGCGCCTTCGACAGGATCAGCAGCCAGCGGCGGCACAGCAATACCTCCAGGTGGCCGGCTTGCACGCCGGTGTCGCATTCGATGACCGGGTTGACCGCGTAGTAGCGCTTGCGGAAATCACGGCACACCAGCAATTCGCGTTTGCCCATGCGGACCAGGAAGGAAGTAGGCATATATTCCAGGCCGAAGCGGGAGCTGAAGCTGTTATTAACTGTTGTCATGACATTTCCTTTTGGGAGAAGCGTTTAACGAGGAGTTCAGAATAGCATAACTACTGTATGAATAAACAGGTACTGTGTAAATAAACAGTAAATTCGTCGTTTTCGTGGTTTCTACGTCAACTTCCACGGTCATCCATGCGGGAGCACCAAATTTTCAGCAAATCCATGCGTTTCATCGAAGCAAGACTGTCGCCGGGCGGCGAATTCGGCCTGCACCTGACCGTCGGCGTGCTGCTGATGGTGTTGTCGGTCTCGATTTTCGGCCACCTGGCGTCCGCCGTGATGGGGCAGGAGGCGATCACCGTGCTCGACCTGCGCATCGCCAACTGGTTCAACGCCAACCACTTCGAGCCGATGACCAGCTTCATGATGGCGGTGTCGACCGTGCACATGATGGTCGGCGTGATCCTGATGGTGGCGGCGCTGGGCTGGTATCTGTGGCGGCGGGGGCAGGTCTACTGGCTGTGGGCGTTGCTGCTGGGCGTGCCCGGCGGCATGCTGCTGAACGTGCTGCTCAAGTACGTGTTCCAACGCAGCCGGCCCGAGTTCGAGCAACCGCTGGTTACTTTGATGACGTACAGCTTCCCCAGCGGGCACGCCTCGGCCGCCACCCTGTTCTACGGGCTGTTGGCAAGCTATGTGATGATCGCGCGGCGCGGCTGGAGTGTGCGCTTGGGCACAGCGGCGGCCTGTACAGTAATGGTACTGTTGGTGGCCTTCAGCCGCGTCTATCTGGGCGCGCACTATCTGAGCGATGTGCTCGCCGGCATGGCGGGCAGCGCGGCGTGGCTGACGATCTGCATCACCGCCATCTCCACCCTGCGCCGTCGGCGCGAGGCGAGGAGCTTATCTAACGAACCAAGGGGAACGCGCTGAACAGTATCGTAGTCATCGTCAACGCTAGCGCCGGGCAGGGTTACTGCGGCGGCTGGTCCGCAGCGCTGGCGGAAAAATTCCGCGCCCAAGGCGTCGAAGCCGACATAACGCTGGCCAAGAGCGGCGAGGAAATGATCGCGCGCGCCAAGCGGGCCGTGGCCGAGGGCGCGCCGGTGGTGGTGGCCGGCGGCGGCGACGGCACCATCAACGCCGTCGCGTCCGCGCTGGTGGGCAGCACCACCAGCCTGGGCGTGCTGCCGCTGGGCACGCTGAACCACTTCGCCAAGGACTTGAACATCCCGCTGGAACTGGACCAGGCCGTCGCCAACGCCGTGCGGGGCGAGGCCGCGCCGGTCGACGTCGGCGAGGTCAACGGCCGCATCTTCCTCAACAACTCCAGCCTGGGCATCTATCCGGACATCGTGCGCGACCGCGAGCATCAGCAAAAGCATCTGGGGCGCAGCAAGTGGCACGCGTTCGCGCGCGCGGTGTTCGTCGCGGCGCGGCGCTTTCCGTTCATGAGCGTGCGGCTCAAGATCAACGGCGCGGAGCATTCGCGGCGCACGCCGTTCGTCTTCATCGGCAACAACGAATACATGCAAGGCTTGACCATGGGCGAGCGCGAGCGGCTCGACAGCGGCAAGATGTATTTATATGTGGCGCAAAAGCCGACGCGGTTGGGCCTGCTGCGCTACGCCATCCACGCCTTGTTCGGCCGGCTGTCCGAGGCCAAGGACTTCGACGTGCTGTCGGCCACCGAGCTGGTGATCGAAACGCGCCACCGGAAAATGCGGGTCGCCACGGACGGCGAGGTGACAGTGATGGCGCCGCCGTTATGCTATCGTTCCAGGGCCGCGGCGTTGCGGGTGATCGTGCCCGCCGCGCCGGCCACGTAGGAGGGGAGCATGCGAACCATCGTCCATTTGTCGGATCTGCACTTCGGCCGGGTCGACCAGGCCTTGCTGGCGCCGTTGCGGGAGCTCACGACCAGGCTGGCGCCGGATGTGGTGGTCGTCTCCGGCGACCTGACGCAGCGCGCCAAGACCGAGGAGTTCAAGGCCGCGCGCGCCTTCCTCGACACCTTGCCGGGGCCGCAGATCGTGGTGCCGGGCAACCACGATATCCCCTTGTACAACGTCGCCACGCGGTTTCTGACGCCGCTGCGCAAATACACGCGCTACGTAACGTTGGACCTGGCGCCGGAATACATCGACGACGAGATCGCCATCCTCGGCATCAACACGGCGCGTTCGCTAACGTTCAAGGACGGCCGCATCAACGAGGAGCAGGTGGCGCAGATGCGCCAGCGCATGAGCGCGGTCAATCCCAACCTGACGCGCATCATCGTCACGCACCACCCGTTCGACTTGCCGGAGAAGTTCGACAAGGACGACCTGGTGGACCGCGCGCCGATGGCGATGCGGGCGTTTTCCGAATGCGGCGTGGACTTGCTGCTGGCGGGGCACTTACACTCCAGCCACGCCGGCAACAGCGCCGAGCGCTACAAGCTCAGCGGCTACGCGGCGCTGGTGGTGCAGGCCGGCACGGCCACGTCCACGCGCGGGCGGGGGGAATCGAACTCGTTCAACGTGATACGGGTGGACGCCGAGCAGATCGAGGTCGACCGTTACAGCTGGGTGGACGGCACGGCCAGCTTCGAGCGCGTGCTCACGGAAAGCTTCCGTCGCATCGGCGAAGCCTGGCACCTCGCCGCCAAAGCCTGATCCGGTTTCTAATTGGGGTCAAGTCTAACATTCCTACATGAGCTGGGCTTCCAGCGCCCATTTCATGCCCGCCAAAGATGAGCACGTGTAGAAATGTTAGACTTGACCCCGGAGTTTAGAGCCAGTAGTTCATGATGCGGGCCGCCCATTCCTTCATGCGGTCCGTCAGCGGCCGGTTGCGCCAGTCCTCCAGCGTGATCTGCTTGGAGTCGCGCACGTCTTCCTGGAATGCCCTTTCCATCTCGGTGCCGAACGCGGCGCCCAGTACTACCACGTTGAGCTCGCTGTTGTGCAGGAAGCTGCGCGTGTCGATGTTGGTCGAGCCGACCGTCGACCAGGTGCCGTCGATGACGGCGGTCTTGGCGTGCAGGACCGCCAGCTTGAGGTGGTAGATCTTGATGCCGTTCGATAGCAGCTCGTCGTACAGCGCGTGGCTGGCGTGGAACACCAGCCCGCTGTCGGACACGCCCGGCAGCATGATCCGCACGTCCACCCCGCGCTTGGCCGCGGCGATCAGCGCGTCGATGGTTTGACGGTCAGGCACGAAATACGCCGACGTCAGGTGGATGCTCTTTTTCGCTTCCTGGATCGCCAGGCTGTAGGCCTTGAAGATTTCAAAATGCCCGCCCGGGTCGCTCGCCAGCACCCGCACCACCTTGTCGCCGGCGATCACCGGTTGCGGGAAGTAGTCCGCCTCCGGCAGGTCGCTGCGGTCCTGCGTCGCCCATTGCCGCACGAACAGCCATTGGAACGCTTGCACCGCCGGTCCCTCCACCTTGATGTGGGTGTCGCGCCAGCCGACGTCGTCCTTGCTCTTGGCTTGCTTCGAACTGGAGCGGAACAGCGATCCCTTGGAGTAGTCGGCGCTGATGTTGATGCCGCCGGTGAAGGCGGTCTTGCCGTCGACGATCAAGACCTTCCTGTGGTCGCGGTTGTTGACCTTCCAGTCGTCGCCCTTGACCTTGGCCGGGTTGACCGGGTTGTATTCGAGCAGGTTGATGCCGGCCTTGCGCATGCGGTCGAAAAATTCGGCCGGCACGCCGAGCGTGCCGACGCTGTCGTACAGGATGTTGACCGTCAGGCCCGCCAGCCGCTTGGCGATCAGCGCGTCGGCGAACTGCAGCCCCAGCTCGTCCTGGTCGAAGATGTAGGTCTCCAGGTTGATGTTGTTGCGCGCGCCGTTGATGGCCTTGAGCATCTCGCCCATCGTCTGCGGGCCGTCGAACAGCAGGGTGCATTTGTTGCCGTCGATTAGGGGCACGCCGGTGGCCGCTTCCTCCAGCGCCGCCTGGGCTTGCATGTCGAGCGAGCCCTTGGGCCAGCGCTTGGCCAGCAGCGCCTTGGTGCGCGCCGGGCTGACCTCGCCGTTCTTGCCCTTGACGCTGGGCGTGGCCGCCGGTTCGAGCTTGTCGCCCATGGTGGCCACGTCCGGCAGCGAGGCGCATGCGCCCAGCAAGCCCCAGCACATCAGGAACATGGGAAGCCAGATACGCATGCTTGAGGATTTCATCTGTTTGCCTTTAGGGGTAGTTTCGATTCATCGGACAGCGCCAACGGCGCCGCCTCTTCCGCCGCCGAGCCGAAAAAGAATGACACCGGCCCTTGCATAAACCTGCGTCCCAGCGCCTTCATCAACTGCCAGCCGTGCTTGAAGCGCACCTGGCGCGAGCGCAGCGCCACCCACAGCGCCAGGCCGAAGCTGACCAGCAGGTTGACCGAGCCGATCAGCACGAAACCGGCCACCGACGTCGCCACCAGCTGCCAGCTGACGTTGTAGTCGAGCCCGACCATGGCGGTGGCGAAGTTGGCCGACGAGAACGTCACGTGGCGGATGTCGAGCGGCATGCCGAGCAGGAAGCCCAGCAGCGGCATGACGCCGAGCAGGATGCCGAAGAAGAAGTTGCCCATCAGGCCGCCGAGGTTGTTTTCCATGTACACGCCGAAACGGTTCAGGCGCTCCGGCCCCAGCAGCCAGCGCAGGCCGCGCAGTTGCGCGATGCGTTGCGCCCAGCGCGTGTACAGCGCCTTGTTGTCGTAGTAGCCCGAGATCAGGCCGGCGACGAACAGGCAGACGCCGGCGATGGCCGCGTACACCAGCGCCGGGCCGTGGATCGGGTCGATGTCGGCCAGCAGGTGCATGGCCTTGTCCGGCGTGACCAGGTGGTGGCCGGTCAGGTGCGGCCAGGCGATGGCGATCAGCCACGCGGTCGGGATGGCGGTGGCCAGGTTGCCCAGCACCGCCATGTTTTGCGTGCGGATGACCTTGTTGCACAGCTCGGCCATGCTGTCCAGGTCGATGTTGCGGCCGTCCTTGCTGTGCAGCCCGGCGGCGATGCGCGAGGCCGTCATCGCCGGTTGCTTGGTGGCCACCGTGAAGTGCAGCACGTGGATGAACATGAAGCCGAGCGAGTAGTTCATGCTGAACAAAAAGGTCTCGACCAGCGGCGCGGCGCGCAGGTAGGACATCAAGATCTTGAACAGCGCCATGAAGCCGATGATGACGCCGGCGCCGGCCGACGACATGAACATGCCGGCCAGCTCCTTGCGGTGGTCGGCCACGTAATGCTCGCCGGTGTGGCTGGCGTTCTCGGTGACGTTGCGCGCCAGCAGGTCGACGTTGTCGCGCAGCAGGTCGCTGACGGCGTACTTGTTGTTGTGGGCGTCGACCAGTTCCAGCGCCAGGCCGACGGCGGCCGCGCGGCGCGGACTCGGCGGCCCCTCCTGGCCGGCCGCTTGCGGGTGTTGCGGCTGCAAGCGCTCGGGCGCCGACAGCAGCGCCGCCGGCGCCGGCGTCCCGGGTTCCAGCTCGCCGCTGACGTCGACCAGGAACAGCAGCTTGCGCAGCCGGGCGATGCTTTGCGTGAGCGCCACCAGCAGGTAGGTCAGCGCGATGCTGGTGCCCTGGTGCAGCGCCTTTTTGCGGATCTTGCCGACCACCACGTCGCACTGGTCCAGCATCACCAGCAGGTGGCGCGCGTCCTCCACCTCGACGTCCTCGCCGGCGAGCTTGCGGCGGTAATTGTCCAGGTAGGCGTTGACCTCGACATTCTGCCCCATGAACGGCGATTCGTAGGTCTCCATCTCGGTGTGGAAATTGGTCAGCTTGGGTTCCAGGCCGATCGCGCAGATGCGGTAGGACAGCGTGCGTATCGCTTCGAGCAGCCCCGGCAGCATCAGGTTGGGGGCGCAGCGCGTGGTGGCGTCGCCGCGGCCGGCCGCGCGCCGGTCGGGCGGGTTGCAGACCACGTCGACCAAAGCGAGCCAGTCGGCGGCGGGGACGGCGCCAATCCACAGCCGGTCGGTGCGCTTGTAGATCACCTGGTCGAGCGCCTCGCTCAGGTAGTCGTCGCCCAGCGCCGGCGGCAGGATGCGGAAGGCGATGCGGCGTTTGAGTTCGGTGAAAAAGCCGTCGTTCGACAGCACGCCGATTTCCGTGTACAGGCTGGAATGGCGGCGGCTCGACAGCAGGCTGCAGGCGTAGCCGCGCAGCGCCAGCGCGTGCGCGGGGCTGCCCTTGAGCAACTGGGCCAGCGTGCGCACGTTGGCGGTGGCGCGGGCGCCGTCGCGTGGGTGCTTGGGGCGCAGCGTGTCGAACAGCTCGACCATCGGGCCGATGTCGGTGCTGTCTGCGTTGATGCGTTGTAAAATTTCGAGCATGCGGATGGGCGGACTTACCGCAGTTTTGACTAAAAAATGCAGTATATCCACTCAACATGACGCGGTATGTACGCTGCCGTACATATTTCTATCTGTCAGGAAATTCCCCTGTTCAGCATAGCAAGATTCGTTTGGCCGCCTCGCGCAGCTCGGCGCGGAAGTCCGGATGGGCGATGCCGATCAGCGCCTCGGCCCGCTGGCGCGCCGATTTGCCGCGCAATTGCGCCACGCCGTGTTCGGTGACGACGTAGTTGACGTCGTTCTTGCCGGTGGTCACGTGCGTGCCGGGCGTGAGCATCGGCACGATGCGCGAGATGGCGCCGTCCTTGGCGGTCGACGGCAGCACGATGAAGGCCTTGCCGCCGTTGGAGCGGTTGGCCGCGCGCACGAAGTCGACCTGGCCGCCGGTGCCGGAATAGGGCAGGTGGGCCAGGCTTTCCGAGCCGCATTGCCCCAGCAAATCGACCTGCAGGCTGGCGTTGATGGCGACCAGCTTGTCGTTCTGGCCGGCCAGGTAGGGATCGTTGGTGAAGCTGACCGGATGCATTTCCAGCATCGGATTGCGGTGCATGAAGTCGTACAGCCGGCGCGAGCCCAGCGCGAACGTGGCCACCATCTTGCCGGGCATGAAGGTCTTGCGGCTGTTGTTGACGGCGCCGCATTCGACCAGCTTGAGGATGCCGTCGCCGATCATTTCGGTGTGCACGCCGAGGTCGCGCTTGGCCGTCAGCTGCTGGACCACGGCGTCCGGAATGCCGCCGTAGCCGATCTGCAAGGTCGAGCCGTCCTCGATCATGTCGGCCACCAGCTTGCCGATCGCCTGCTGCACGGCGCCGATGGCCGGCAGGCCGACCTCGATCACCGCCTCGTCGCTTTCAACCAGCGCCGTCACCTGCGACAGGTGGACGATGCAGTCGCCGTGCGCCACCGGCACGTTCGGATTGACCTCCAGCACCACCACGCGCGCCTTGCGGATCGCCGCCATCGTGTAGTCGGCCGCCAGGCTGAGCGCGAAGTTGCCGTGCTCGTCCATCGGCGACGCCATCGAGAACACCACGTCGGCCGGCACCAGCCCCCGCTGGATCAGGCCGGGCAGCTCGGAGAAATAGGCCGGGATGAAATCCGCCCAGCCGGCCTGTCCGGCCGCGCGCGAGGCGCCGCCGAAGAACAGCGCCACGTGGCGCACATGGTCGACCGTGTCGCAGTCGAAGTAGCCGTATTTGCGCATGGCGAGGATTTGCGCCACCTTGACGTCGCGCAAGCCGGTGCGGCGGGCCGACAGCGCGTGCAGCAGCGCGGGCGGCTCGCCGGCGCCGGTCGGCACGATGATGGTGTCGCCGTCCTTGAGCAACTCCAGGGCCTGGTCGGGGGAGCAACGTTTGCTGGCGTATTCAACATGCATGGCGCGGGCCTCTCACATAATGAAAACCCACTATAAACCAAAGTCGAGAAGAATTTGACGTAAACGTGTTAAGCCGCACAGAGCCATGCCCCCCGGCGGCCTATGATGAACTTAACAATTTACTCAAGTTCCAAGCTCATCATGAAACCGAACCTTCTCGTTACCGCGCTGTCCCTGATCCTGCCGCTGGCCGCGACAGCGCAAGAGTCGTCCTCGGTCGAGGTCTACGGCTTGCTGGACGCCGGCGTCGTGGCCGAACGGGGCTGCAAAGGCGACTGCGCGCGCACCAAGGTCGACAGCGGAATCGCTTCCGGCTCGCGCCTGGGCGTGCGCGGGCGCGAGGACCTGGGGCGCGGCACCTCGGCGGTCTACACGCTCGAGGCCGGCGTACTGAACGACACCGGCGCGTCGGAGCAAAGCGGCAAACTGTTCAACCGGCAAGCCTATGTCGGCATCGACGGCCCGCTGGGGCTGGTGACCCTGGGGCGGCAATACAACCTGGTCTACGAGACGCTGACCGATGTGGCCGACCCGTTCCATGGCGGCATGGCCGGCAGCGCGGCCAACCTGGTCGGCTACACGTCCAAGCGCTACGACAACACCATCAAATACAAGACCAAGCGCGCCCGCAGCGGCCTGATTGGTGCGGTGCAGTACAGTTTTGGCGAGTCGCCGTTCAACAGCAAGGTCAACCGCGCATACGGCGGCAGCCTGGGATATGAAAATGGCGCGCTCAAGATCGGCATCACCCATCAGCGCAAGGACAACCTGCTCGACGCCACCGGCACCACGCCGGCGGTCGACCAGTCGGCCCGCAACACGCTGGTGGCCGCCAATGTCGACTTCGGCCGCTTCACCGGCTACGCCGCGTTCGGCCAGAGCCGTGGTGAGGGCAGCCAGCACTGGGACATGTCCAACCCCTATGGCGCGGTGGCCCAGACCTTGCCGACCGATAAGAGCCGCGACGTGCTGTTCGGCGTCGCCGTGCCGATGGGCGCGACCACCTTCCTGGCCTCGTACATCCGCAAGGACGACCGCACGCTGGCCAACCGCGACGCCGACCAGATCGCCATCGGCGCCAGTTACGCGCTCTCAAAGCGCACCGACTTCTATGCCGCGCTGGCCAAGATCAAGAACCGCAACGGCGGCGCCTACTCGGTCGGCAACGCCAGCAACCAGGGGCGGGGCGACCGCGCGCTCAACATCGGCATGCGGCACGCATTCTGAGGCGGCCGGCGCAAACGTGCTAAATTGCTTGTTTCTCTGATTTCGGAACAAGCATGCATCTGACCTACTTCAACGGCGACTGGGCCGAGGGCAACACTCCACTGTTCGGCGCGATGGACCACAGCGTTTGGCTCGGCTCGTCCGTATTCGACGGCGCGCGCGCCATACGCGGCCACCTGCCGGACCTGCGCCTGCATTTGCAGCGCGTCATCACCTCGGCCGAGCGGGTGGGCCTGGCCTGTCCGTTGAGCGTCGACGAGATGGAGCGCCTGGTGCGCGAAGGCGTGGCGCGCTTCCCGGCCGACGCCGAGCTGTACGTGCGGCCGCTGGTGTTCGGCACCGACGGCTTCCTGATCCCGGTGCCCGAGAAAAGCGCTTTCGCGCTGACCTTGTTCGACGCGCCGATGCCGGCGTTCACCGGTTTTAGCGCCTGCCTGTCGGCGCAACTGCGCCCGGACCCCTTGATGGCGCCGACCGACGCCAAGGCCTCGTCGCTGTACGTCAACACCGCCAAGGCCATTCGCGAGGCGCAAAAGCGCGGCTTCGACAACGCCGTCGTCTGCGACAGCGCCGGCAAGGTGGCCGAGTTCGCGTCGGCCAACCTGTTCTTCGTCACGCCCGAGGCCAAGGTGGTGACGCCGGCGGCCAACGGCACTTTCCTGTCCGGCATCACCCGCGCGCGCGTGATCGCGTTGCTGGCGGAGGAGGGCATCATCGTCGAGCAGCGCGCGGTGCTGCCGGAGGAGCTCGAGAGCGCCACCGAGATCTTCAACACCGGCAACTACGGCAAGGTCATGCCGTGCATCCGCTATGAAACGCGCGAGTTGCCGATCGGGCCGATCGCCACGCTGGCGCGCGAGCGCTACATGGCGTTCTCGGACAGCCAATAGCCCGCCACCCGGCTCAACCCTGCGGCCTGGCCGGGCAACTGGCCGAAACCCAGCGCCCGGTCGAATCGACATGCACCTTTTGCGCCGAGCCGGTCGCCTCGGTGTTGACGTCCATCGTCATCGTGTAATGGCTGTCGTCGCTGAAGCGGATCTGGCCCTGGCCGCTGGAGGTCGGATTGGTGCAGCTGAACGACACGTCCAGCCCGCCCGCCGCCGGCACGCTCTTCGACGTGCAATTGCCCTTCTGGTTCAACGGCAGTTCCTTTCTGGCCGCCATTTCCGGCGTCACGCACGCGGTCACGCTGATGGCGCCGTCGCCCCCGGCCTTGGGCATCGACACGCCGTTCTGCCCCAGCATCGCCTCCATCTGCGCGCGCTGCGCGGCCGGCATGGTGGCCAGCTGCCGCATCGCCATCTCAAGGGCGGCGTCGGTCTGGATATCGCCGGTCTTGACCTTGTTATTCAGTTCCCACAGGCCCGGCTTGATGGTTTGCGCCTGCGCGCCGGCGGCGGCCATGGACAACAGGGCCAGCTCGATCAAAATACGTTTCATACTCACTCCCTGGAAAAGCCTGCGCACAGCATAAACGAAAAAGCGGCGCCCCACCGCGAGGGTGGGGCGCCGCCGTGATCAGTTCGCGGTGTGTGCTACACGCCGCGTCCGCTAATCAGGCGCAGCAGAATCATGATGATCGCGACGACCAGCAGCACGTGAATGAAGCCACCGATGGTGTACGAAGTGACCAGGCCCAGCAGCCACAGGATAAGCAGAACTACAGCGATGGTATAGAGCATGATTCTCTCCTCAAGTTGTTATTGCGACGTCCACGGTGGGCATCGAAGGCGATGTCGAACTGTTGTTCGTATCTTGGGTACCATTATCATTAAAACCAGCTTAAGCTTCTGTACGGTGCCGTACGCAAGACCGATTTCAGCGAATAATTTTTCAACTTGACATCATTCGGCCGAGCGCAACTGGCCGTTGACCACGCGCACCGCGTCGCCGGAGCGCCACGCCGGCTGCGCCGACTGGTTGAAGGTGCGGGTGGTGCCGTTGTCCATGCGCACCACGATGCGCCAGGTTTGCGTGGTTTTCATGTGGGTTTCGACCTGGTTGCCGGCCACCGCGCCGCCGACCGCGCCGGCCACCGTCGCCAGTTGACGGCCGTGGCCGCTGCCGACCTGGTTGCCCAGCAAGCCTCCCAGGATGGCGCCGCCGGCCGCGCCGACGCCGCTGCCTTGCGGGCGGTGCTCGATGGCGCGCACCGACGCGATCACGCCGCAACTCTTGCAGACGGCCGGCGCCTGTTTGGCTTCCGGTTCCGGCGCGCGGTCCTGGTTGCGGTCGAGGCCGGCGTTGTCGCGGGCGTCGTTGGCGGCGAGGTTGTTGGCGCCGTTGTTGCCGTTATAGGCGGCGCCGGCCGGCGGTTGCGCCGGCGGCGGCACCGACGACAGCTGGCCTGGCAGCGGCGCCGCGCCGGGCAGGCTGCCGTTGGCGTTCGAGGTCGGCAGCCAGCCCATGATGGCGGCCGTGCCCACGCCGCAGAACAACACCACCGCGACGGCGGCGATGATCATCAGCGGGTGCAAAGTCTGTTTGTTGGGGGTGTTTGGCATAGTCATAGCGGTGTCCTTTTTTACCGTGTTGTTTGCTTGTATTACGCGCGGAATTTTCCTATAGGACATGTTTAGCTTCCGTGCGTCAGCGTACATACATGGTAAATGATTACCCTTACGCTGGATTCATGCATACCCATCTCTTACACCTATCCGAAGAAGACAGGAGCCAGCCACGAACGGTGGTCAACCGCTTACTGTCCAGCTTGCCAGAGGATGAGCAAGCCCAGCTCGCCAAACTTGGCGAGACTGTCAGGGTTGAAGTCGGGGACGTGCTGTACGAACCCGGCCAGACCATCCGTTACATTTACTTCCCGATCGACAGTCTGATCTCGCTGCTGGCGGTGGCCGAGGGCCGCATGACGCTGGAGGTGGGCGCCGTCGGGCGCGAGGGCATGATCGGTGCCTCGGTGGTGCTCGGTCACGAAATGGCCCAGGTGCGCGCGGTGGTGCAGCGCGCCGGCCGCGCCATGCGCATGGACGCGGTTGAGTTCGCCACCGAGTTCGCGCGCATGGAGTCGCTGCAGCGGCTGTTGTACCGCTACACCGACACCTTGCTGGCGCAGGCGATCCAGATCGCCGTGTGCAGCCGCTTCCACGTGCTGGAGGCGCGCCTGGCGCGCTCGCTGCTGATCACCCGCGACCGGCTGCAATCGGAGAAATTCCACCTGACGCACGAGTTCCTGGCGCATGCGCTGGGGGTGCGCCGGGTCGGCGTCACCAAGGCCGCCAGCGCCTTGCAGAACCAAAAACTGATTTCCTACAGCCGGGGCAATATCGAGATCCTCGATGCGGCCGGACTGGAAGCGGTGTCGTGCCGCTGCTACGAGCTGGTCAAGGATGACGGCGCGATTGGCATGGGTAACGTGTTTTTGTAGAAACACCGCACGGGCGGGGAGAACGGCATCGTTCTCCCCAACTTGCAATCGCGCCGCTTCGATAAACGTGGCGCACTCCTTGTGACATGGCTGGCTGTCAAGCCTCCTCTCCAGTCTCTCCAATCTAGCAAGCGGTAAATGCCTTGCTATAGCTCAAAAATACCATCCTTACGGTATGACATGATCGACATTCCGGGCGGTTCATCGGTGCTATCAGGCATCGCTGGCGCGTGGTACGCGATTGATGCCACGATGGGACCGAGCCTCGTCATTATCCACCTGTCGATGATCTTCTTGCCTTGCGCGTTTGATGCACCCGCTGTGTCTCAGAGGAGTAACCGTGGAAAGCGATAACGATTTTTTCAGCTTCATGAGCATGCCCAAGGAGCTGGTCACCTTCAACCGGCCGATCCGGCTCAAGCTCGACCTGCCGGGCGGCGTCAACGACGACATGCTGCTGCCGCAGCGCGTGTTCGGCACCGAGACGCTGTGCGGCGGCATCGACTACCGCGTCCTGTGCGTGTCGTCCAACGCCAACCTGGCCTTGAAGCAGCTGATCGCGGTGCCGGCCGCGCTGCAATTCGTCACCGACCAGGGCGGCCTGCGCAGCGTCTGCGGCATCGTCACCGAAGCCAGTTCCGGCGACAGCGACGGCGGCCTGGCCAGCTACCAGCTGGTGCTGCGCGACGCGCTGGCCGTCCTGGAAAAGCGCATCAACACGCGCGTGTTCCGTCAGATGGACGAAGTGGAGATCGTCCGCCAGATCCTGCGCGAATGGCGGCAAAAGAGCTCCACGCTGGGCGTCTGCTTCCGCGACGAGGTGGACGAGGTTTTTCATCTGCGCAAATACCCGCAGCGCGAATTCACGATGCAGCACAACGAATCGGACGCCGCCTTCATCCGCCGCCTGCTCAAGCGCAGCGGCATCGGCTGGTACGTGCGGGCCGAGGCCAATGGCGAAGGGCCGATGCACACGCTGGTGCTGTTCAACGACGCCGAGAGCCTGCGCCAGAACGCCGCCGGCACCATCCGCTACCACCGCGACGCCGCCACCGAGGAGCGCGACACGATCACCTCCTGGGGCGCGGTGCGCACGCTGCAGCCGGGCGTGGTGACGCGGCACAGCTGGGACTACCGCTATTCGCAGGGGCCGGACTACATGATGGCGCAGGCCACCAGCGGCGTCGATCAGGGCGTGTGCGGCAACGACCTGGCCGCAAGCCTGGACGACTACCAGGTGATGATGCCGCACGCGGGCGACGACGTCGATGACCTGTGCCGCCTGGGCCGGCTGCACATGACGCGCCATGATTTCGAATCGAAGTGTTTTCATGGCGAAGGCAGCGTGCGCGATCTGTGCGCGGGCGAGTACTTCACGCTGACCGGGCACCCGGAGGTGGACCAGCATCCGGCCCAAGAACGCGATTTCGTCGTCACGGCCTTGCAGGTGGACGCGCAGAACAACCTGCCCAAGGCGCTGGCCGAACGTGTGGAACGCATGTTCTCGCGCAGCCGCTGGACGCAGGACGTGCACGAGCCGCAGCTGCGCAAGGAGGTGGCGGAGCGGATGGCGTCGGGCGCGCTGCGCATGCACATCCAGTTTACTGCGGTGCGGCGCGGCGTGAAGATCGTGCCGGCGTACGACGCGCGCACCGATCTGCCGCAGGCGCTGATGCAAAGCGCGATCGTCGTCGGGCCGAAGGGCGAGGAGGTGTATTGCGACCAGATGGGCAGGGTGAAGATCCGCTTCCCCGGCACGCGGGCGCCCGATCACCAACATGCGGACGGTTCCGGCGCGGCCGGTGACGACAGCGATTCAGCCTGGGTGAGGGTGGCGTCGAACTGGGCGGGCAATGGGCCGGGGAGTGTGGATCAGTGCGGCACGGTCGGCCTGCCGCGCGTGGGGACGGAGGTGCTGGTCAACTTCCTGGGCGGTGACCCGGACAAGCCGGTGATCGTGGGACAGTTGTACAACCAGCAGGCGCAGCCGCCGGCGTTGAGCAACCTTGGGGATTTGCCAGGCAACCGCTACCTTTCTGGCATCAAAAGTCGGGAAGTGAAAGGCAGTCGCGGGAATCAACTGCGATTTGATGACACGCAAGGTGAGATCAGCGCGCAGCTATCGAGTGATCATGGCTCCAGCCAATTGAATTTAGGGTCGCTTACCAAACCGAAAACGCATGGGCGGGGCGAACCGCGTGGCGAAGGCGCTGAGTTACGTAGTGACATGGGGGTTGCCGTTCGAGGAGTCGGTGGGGTACTCGTTACTGCAGAGTCTTCTCAGCAAGACGGTCCACATCTCGACCGGGGTGAAATGAACAGCTTGGTCCAAAGCCTGCAAAAAATTGCTGATCAACTTTCCAAGCTCGCCGCGACTCATTCGCAAGATCCCTCAGACGGGTCTCAGGCAACGGAACTAATCAGCAAATTAGCACATCTGGAAAAGCAGGCGGCACAAGTTGTTGCCGTCTTTGGCCCTGATGGAACTTTCGTCGGTAGTGGCCAAGCTCTGCTCTTAGATGGATTGAAGGGCGTAGACATTCTGAGCGGAGCTCATGCTCGTATTGGATCTTCAGGCATGACGTCAATTCGTGCTGCCAGTGGAATAAGTCTATTCGCTAACGAAGGTGGCGCAAAGCTCATCTCCGCGGCTGGCAGAGTTCAAGTACAGGCACAGAGCGAAGGAATGGAACTTCTCGCGAAGCGAGTGCTTGACATCATCAGCGCAAGCGATTGGATAAACATACGATCGAAGCAGGGGGTGCGCATCAGCGGCGGCGGCAGTGAAATCGTAATAGATGCACAGGGCATAAGGGGCCAGACGAATGGGGAGCATGAGATGCATGCAAGTGCTCACCGGACTTTTGGTCCACGAGCAGCCTCTTCGAACCTTCACCGTGAGTTTCCGGAGCTGTCGAAATTACTTACTGAGAAAACCTGGATCGAGATCGCTTTGATCGATGGTGCCACCCCTGTAAGCGGGGAGCGATATCGACTAACTGATGCAGAGGGCGGCATTCATGAGGGCAACCTTGATTCTCAGGGGCTAGCGAGAGTTGAATCCATAGTGCCAGGACACTGCAAGTTGGAATTCCCCGATTTGGGCCAAAGTAGCGAAGTATCGGTTTGAGTTGGAGTCAACATGACCAAGACAGAGCAGACGCCAGAAAAACTCAAAGAAGGCATCAAAATTCCAGCGGAAAAACTTACGACTATTCAGTTGATATCGCCTACGGTCGAACTTCTTGTTGGTGGTCCGTATAAAGCTCTTGATGGGATGCATACTTATGGGCATATGGCTTTACGAGTGATGACATCGAAAGAGGAGCGAATTTATGATTTTGGTCGCTATGGCAAAACTGGTGGAGATTTTAGCGCAGAGGGAGAGGGAATTCTTCGTGTGTGGACGGACTTTAACTCCTATATTTCTGGCGAGAATTCGTATGGCCGTACTACAAAAGGTTTTTCTTACAACATAACAACAGAGCAAGCTGAAAAAGTTTTCGCCCATTACTCTTCTATAATTGCTGGGGCGACTAAGCGGCGATCGAAACATCCAAATTCGGAGGAATACAAGCTCGCCCAAGACTATCATGGGATATCCAATAACTGTGCGACGATGTCGCTTTCGGGGGCGCGTGTGGCGCTACCTGGAATTGATGCTAACAGCTCAGCTTACAATGTGGGAAATGGAATGGGTAATTTGGAGAAAGTTGCCGCCCGTGGAACGAATTTCGGAGCTTGGCCTTCTAAGATATTTATGCCTGCCGACGTGCAAGCGATGTTGGAGACAGAAAAGAAGTATGTCCCAAAGAAAGTTGAAGTCTACGGGAAAGGGCTAAAATGAAAATTTCTTCGATTGTGCCGCATGTTCTAGTTGCAATCATGGCTGCAACTTTTGGCTTTTTACTTTCAGAAAAAGGAGTTATTAAGATGAGTGATAAAAAAGCATTTCGATTAGAAGAACCTCTTCTCATCGAGGGAGAGAAACAGAATAACTACTCATTACTGCCGACTGGAACGGTATTGTATTACGATAAAAGCTGGGCCGAGGGGCATAGTACCTACCATGTCTATTTCCACTTTAAAGGCGATTTCAAGTCTGTACCTGTTGATGGAAATGGCATCGATCCAATTTGGTTACGCACAATAGACAGTGCTGAGTTATCTAAGCTGATGACTGAATACCCCGTCAGCAGGGAGGAGCTTACGAATATTTTGAAGGCTAAGCGTGCGACAAAACAAGATCTTGTCCAAATACTTCGTGACTGGATAGATTGAAAATGGCAGAAAAACCTGGAATGGATAGGTTCACGCTGAGTTCGATGTCGTCGCTGCGGAGACTTTGATACAAGGTCCCACTAATGGAAATTTAATGGCAAGGCATAAATTATGAGAAATAGCGAAGGTCGCGGCGTAATCCGACTTGGTGACTCAACCTCTCATGGTGGAAAGGTCACCTCCGCTTGCAGCGATTTCACAGCGCTCGGCAAACCTATCGCCGTGCATGGCGACATGACCGTTTGCCCTCAATGCAAAGGCTCCTTTGCAATCCAAGTGGCTTCCAGCGATCGCAAACATCATGGGAAGACCGTGGCATACCACGGCGACAAAACCGCCTGCGGCGCCGTACTGATCTCATCCATATAGCCTTTGCCCAATCTCGTAATATGCGGCGACTTCGGACTCTGTGCGTCGCTGCAGAGTCTGGCGCACCCGATTGCTAGGCGAGCTGTTCAGCGCGATGAAAGCACAACGTTCTTATGTCTTCCGCTTCGATGTCGCTGCTGCCATCGCATGGAGGGAAGGTTCTCAACAGTAGCGTTGAGCATTGTGTCCTGATTGGAAAGGTGGTCGTTGTCGTGGGTGATAAGTGCTCGTCCCGTCAACAGTCATCAGAATTGTATAGTTGCCAGCGGAAGTGCGCCCCACACCGTCAGGAGTAAGGCGGTCGCTTACGATGGCGACAGGACGTCCTGTGGCGCGACGCACATGTCGTCTGTGCCAACCTTTTCGCGAAAATGATGGAAGCGTGTCGTGCCGCTGCCTAGCTGGTCAAGGATGACGGCGCAATTGGCATGGGCAACGTGTTTTTGTAAGAAGCGGTCATCCGTTGCACTAAACGCACAATCGATCATTTTACTGAGTGTGTTGGCAACCGTATCTCTGCTGCAATGTTTTCAAAAGATATAAGGGCTAGCATCGGTTTGCTGCACCTGTTCTTTTAAAAACAACTATGACGGAGATACGTATGACAACCAATAAGTATTTAGTGACGTTTCTATTGGCCGGAACGGCCCTGGCCGGATGCGGCGGCGGCGGTTCCGCCGACGTCCCCGCCAATTCGCTTAGCACCGCCGCGACCATCAGCGTGAACGCGGCCACCGCCGATCCCGTGCTGAACCAGACGGGCAATCCGGCATACAAGGAAATCGAACGCTATAAAAGCTGGCTGAGCACCAACAGCGACACGGCCGCCGCGCTGGCCGCCGACAAGACCAAGGCCACCAACATCGTCTCGTGGCAGATGCCGCATGGCGGTTTCTACAAGCTGCCGGCCTGGTACGGCGCGCCGTGGAACGGCACCGCCAGCCGCTCCGAGTGGTTCGGCGCCAATGGGGTCGAACTAGGTACCATCGACAACGACGGCACGGTCACTGAAATCATGTTCCTCGGGAACGTGTACGCGCGCAGCGGCACCGTGGCCTACCGCGACAGCGCGCGCCGTGCGATGGATTTCATCCTGAACATGCAATATTCATCGGGCGGCTTCCCGCAAGTGTATCCGGCGCGTACCGGCACCTCGTATTCCAATTACGTCACCTTCAACGACAACGCGATGGTGCGCGCGCTGGTCCTGCTCGACCATGCCGCGCAGCAGAAAGCGCCGTTCACCGGCGACTTCTTCACCGCCGCGCAGCGCACCCGCATGACCAACGCGATCAATCTGGCGGTGGGCTACATCCTCAATGCGCAGATTGTGCAAAACGGCGTCAAGACGGTGTGGTGCGCGCAGCACGATCCGGTCAACTTCGCCCCGCGCGGCGCGCGCTCGTACGAGCTGCCGTCGAAGAGCGGCAAGGAGTCGGCCCAGATCGTGGCGTTCCTGATGACCCGGCCGCAGACGGCAGCGATCGCGGCATCGGCCAAGGCGGCGATCGCCTGGTACAAGAGCAGCCAGGTCAAACTGGAAAACACCGCCTACGAAAAGACCAATTCCAAGGCGACCAACACCTCGCCGTTCATCACCCAGGCGGGTTCGACCACGTGGTACCGCTTCTACGATCTGAACGCCGATACCGGCTTCTTCAGCGGCCGCCTGCCGACCGATAACCCTCCGGGCACCGGCAAGCAATACGACATCATGAATGTCGAGCCCGAACGCCGTTATGGCTACGAGTGGGGCGGCAGCTATGGCACCAGCCTGTTCGCCTACACCAACACGGTCGGTTACTAATCCGGGGCGGAAGCAAAACCGCCCCTGTCACGCCGGGTTCGACGTGACAGGGGCGGCATGTGCAACGCGGCCGTACCGGTTATTAGCGCGGTGGCTTGTTGACCTGGTTACCGATCACGCCACCGACGGCGGCGCCGCCGACCGTGCCGACCGCGCTGCCGCCGGTCAGGACCGAGCCGGCGACGGCGCCGACACCGGCGCCCACGGCCGTGCTTTTATCCTGCGAGGACATGCCGGCGCAC
Organism: Duganella sp. 1411; assembly: GCF_017833525.1. GTDB lineage: Bacteria > Pseudomonadota > Gammaproteobacteria > Burkholderiales > Burkholderiaceae_D > Rugamonas. The sequence continues at coordinate 1,024,637 of NZ_JAFICD010000002.1, read as the reverse complement.
GCGCTCAGGCCCAGGGTTGCGGCCAGAATGGCGGCGGTCGATGCGATACGTTTGATGTTGTTCATGATGGTTCTCCTTACGCTATTAAGGCACGGCGTCGCGCGCACCAATGACGACAGAGTACGTCTGCGCGCCGCCCATTTCCGTACGACAGCGCACATTGAAACACCTTGTTACCCTTTAGGCCGGGGCGCGATGTTTTGCGCGTTCTTGCCCGGCTTGGCGCGCAGCGTCTGTCCCGGCGGCGGCGCCACCGGCTTGCCGCCGCCTTGCGCCAGCAGGGTTTCGCAGCCGGTCGTCTCGCCCGGCCCGGCGTTGATCAGCGGCAGGATGGCGGCCACCGGCGCCACCAGGGTCAGCGCCAGCGCGCCGCCGGCGCGCATCGCCAGCACGCCCTTGTCGACGCTCACGTCCGGGTCCTTGAAGGTGCCGCGCACATAGATCGGCGCCCGCAGCGAGATCACGCGCACGCCCTTGGCGTCCGGCCGCAGGGTCAGGTCGAGCTTTTCGTTGGCCAGGTTGACGGTGCCGGCGACGTCGATCTTGGCGTCGGAGGTGTCGACCACGAACAGGCGCGAGCGCATCAGGCCGTTGGTGACGCTGAAGTCGGTCACCATGCAGTTGAGCTTGACCTGCTTGTCGCCGACCAGCTTGGTCAACACGACGTTGCCCAGGTTCAGGCCCATTTCCTCCAGCAACAGCTTGCTGACGCTGCCTTCGTTGATGACGCCTTTGAGTTCGCCGTTCGACGAGCCCAGCAGGCTGGCCACCGAGTTGCCGGTGGCCGACAGCGACATGTCGGCGTTGATCTGGCCGACCGTGGCCTGCATGCCGTCGATGGTGGGGAACAGCTGCTTCAATTGCAGCTTGCGCGCGCCGGCCTTGAGCTCGGCGCGGATGGCGTTCGGGTTGGTCTTGCCGCTGCCGTCGAGCATGATGTTGGACGTGAAGCGGCCGCCGGCGATGTCGAAGTTCATCGGCGTCAGCGACAGCACGCCGTCCTTCATGTGGATCAGCGTGTCGAGGTTGTTGATCGGCAGGCCGCCGTCGCGCGTGATGCGCTTGGCCTTGAAGCCGACGTCGGCGTCGAGCGCGGTCCAGCGCTCGGTCTTGAAGGTTTCGACCGGCAGCACCTTGTTGCCCGGCTGGACGGCCTCGACGCCGCGCGCCTGCTTGCTGGCGTTGGAGTCGGCGCCGACCAGCGGCCCCAGGTCCGAGAACTGCAGCAGGTTCGATTCGACGGCGCCCGTCAGCACCGGGCGCGGCCGGCCGGAGCGGTAGTCCAGCTTGCCGTGGATGTCGCTGTTGCCCACGCGTCCCGTGAACTTGTCGTAGATCCAATGGCTGGCGTTGGCGCCGAGGTTGCCGGTCAGATGGCCTTCGGTGGAGAAGGCCGGCGTCTCCGGCAGCAGCACGCCGGTGATGCCGTACAGGCGCGCCATGCTGGGGCCGGAGATCTTCAGCCGCATGTCGAGCGCGGTCAGCGCGGTCGGCTTGGTCAACGTGCCTTCGACGGCGATGCGGGTGCCGCCGACGTCCAGGCTGGCGGCCAGCGGGAAGGGCACGGTCTGCTGTTGCAGCGACAGCACGGCGCCGGACTTGCCGCTGCCGGTGATGGTTTGGTTGTTCCACTTGCCGCGCAGCTTCCACGACACGCCATAGGTCGGATCGGCGTTGATGGTGTCGATCGCGGCGGTGGCGTCGACGTGGGTCATGGCGTCGATGTAGCGCACCGAGCCTTTGGAGAACACCACGCGCCGCACGTCGAGCTTCCACGGCGACGGCTTGTCGGCCTGCTTGAAGGTCCAGTTGTTCTTGCCGTCGGCGTCGCGCTGCAGCAGCACGGTGGGATTGTCGAAGCGCAGCACCGGCACCGAGATCTTGTGATCGAGCAGCGACAACAAGTCGACGCCGAACGCGAACTGGCCGACGCTGGCCATCTCCGCCGGCGCCTGCATGCCGGCCGGATTGCCGACGTGGACGTCCCTGGCGACCAGGTGCGGCAGCGGCAGATAGTCGCTCCACGCGCGGTCGGCGCCGGATAAACCCTGCCGTTCCCACGTCAGCGACAGGTCGCCACGGATGTCGAACGGGCGGTCGATCGATTCGCTGATCTTGTCGTTGAGCCACGGGCGCGCCTTGTTCCAGTCGTAGTTCGACAGCGCGACCAGCGCGACGACGGGTATGGCGACCAGCACGCCGGCGACGGCGAGGGCGATGCGGGTGCGGTTGGGTGGACGGCGGGACGGGGCGGGACTGTTCTGGCGGGGCGGGGTCATCGGTGGCCTTTCTTATTGGTAACGGCATTTTACACACCCTACGCGGCGCGGGCGGGCCCGGTTGTACGCTGGCGCACCCAAGGCAGGCGGCCCGGGCGCCACCCCGCGTCAATGTGCGGCACCGTACTGAAGCAACAAAGGCAACGGCCTATAACGTTACCTGTCCACACAAATTTCAAGGAGAACAATAATGACGACGACCTTACACCGGAAACTGGCAATGATCTGCGGCACCGCCGCGCTGCTGGGCCTGACCGCATGCGCCAGCAATAAAACCCCGGCCACCGCCGATGTCGCGGTGTCGCGCGCGGCCGTGGCCAACGCCACCTCCGCCGGCGCCGCCGAGCTGGCCCCGGCCGAGATGCAGTCGGCCCGCGACAAAATGGCGCGCGCCAACCAGGCGCTGGCCAACAAGGATTACAAGGCCGCCCAGGATCTGGCCGCGCAGGCCCAGGCCGACGCCCAGCTGGCGCAGAGCAAGGCCAACACGACCAAGGCGACCGCCGCCGCCGACGAGCTGCAGCAGAGCATCCGCGTGCTGCGCGAAGAGCTCAACCGCAATAGCACCACCACCCAATAAGAGACGAGGCAACCATTATGAAACAACTGAACCTGAAAAAACTGTCCATCATGCCAACCGTGTTGGCCGTGTCGATGATGCTGGCCGCCTGCAGCACCACGCCGATGACCACCAGCATGCTCGACCAGACCCGCGGCGACTTCGCGGCCGCGCAGAGCAACCCGTCGGTGGCGGCCAACGCGCCGGTTGAATTCAAGGCCGCCGCCGACGCGCTGGACCGCGCCAACGCCGCCGCCGACAAGAAGGAAAGCATCGACACGGTCGACAAGCTGGCCTACCTGGCCAAGCAGAAGATCGCGGTAGCCCAGGAAGTGGCCAAGCGTAAGCAGGCCGAGAACGAGGTGGCCGACGCCGGCCGCCAGCGCGACGAGATCCGTCTGCAGCAGCGCACGCAGGAAGCCGACAAGGCCAAGGTGAGCGCCGAGCAGGCCAAGGCCGACGCCGACGCCGCCCGCCGCCAGGCCGAGGCGGCCACCGCCAGCGCGCGCGAAGAGCAATCGAAGAGCGCCGCGCTGCAGCAGCAGCTGGCCGACCTGCAAGCCAAGCAAACCGACCGCGGCCTGGTCATCACGCTGAGCGACGTGCTGTTCAAGACCGACAAGGCCGACCTCAGCGCCGAAGGCATGCGCACCGCCCAGAAGATGGCCGACGTGCTGTTGCAGGAACCACAGAGCGCCGTGTTGATCGAAGGGTTTACCGACTCCACCGGTTCGTCCTCGCACAACCTCGAGCTGTCGCAGCGCCGCGCCGAATCGGTGCGTAACGCGCTGATCGGTTTGGGCGTGAAGGCCGACAAGGTCGCCACGCGCGGCTATGGCGAAGCGTTCCCGGTCGCCAGCAACAGCGACGCCGGCAGCCGCCAGTTGAACCGCCGCGTCGAGATCGTGCTGTCGCAAAACGGCGCGCCGATCGCCAACCGCCGCTAATCACCATCGGCGGGCGGGCGCGGCGGCGATGGCCGCCGCGCCGGTCCGCGTCATCACTTTCTGTACTTTTTTAAGGAAAATATCATGGCTGAATCCAACCCCACCCAACCGGCAGGCATCGACCGGGAAGCCGTCCGCGCGGCCGCCCGCAACCTGGAAGATGGCCCGGTAACCGCCGGCTACAAGGGTGACCGCACCGCTGTCATCAAGATGCTCAACGAGGCGCTGGCGACCGAGCTGGTCTGCGTGCTGCGCTACAAGCGTCACTATTACACGGTCAGCGGCCTGCAGAACGGCCCGATCAAGGCCGAGTTCCTGGAACACGCCACCGAGGAGCAGGAGCACGCCGACTGGCTGGCCGAACGCATCGTCCAGCTGAACGGCCAACCTGATTTCAATCCTGCAACATTGCTCGATCGCAGCCATGCCGAGTATGATGGCTCCGAGGATGTGCAATCGATGATCCGGGCCAACCTGATCGCCGAGCGCGTCGCGATCGAATCGTACCGCCAGATGATCGAGCGGATCGGTGACAGCGACCCGACCACGCGTCATCTTTTGATTAAGATCATGGCGGTCGAAGAAGAGCACGCGGACGATATGCGCGATTTGCTTGAATAACGACTAACGTTTTAATTTTGCTGTACAGTTTTCACTCACAACCAAAACAGGAGCTCCATCATGCTGGAACAAAACATCAGTACCGTGAACAACGACGTGAAAACTCTGGTTAAAGATGCCCAGGCATTGTTTACCGCCGCCACCGCGCTGACCGGTGAAAAAGCCGAGGAACTGCGCGGCCGCGGCATGCGCGCGCTCGACACCGCGCTGGCCAAGGCGCACGAGGCGCAAATCAGCGCCGTCGCCGCCAGCAAGGAAGTGGCCAAGCAGGCCGACGTGTACGTCAAGGAAAACCCATGGCGCTCGATCGCCGCGGCCGCCGGTGTGGGCCTGCTGATCGGTGTCATCATCGGCCGCAAGTAATTTATGGCGCAAGCTGACGAGTTGAATCGTCCGCCAGGCCTGATCGCTTCGCTGGGCAATGTCGCCCGCAACAGCGTCGGCCTGCTGCTGACGCGGCTGGAGCTGGCCGCACTGGAGATGTCGCAGGTGCGCAACCACCTGATGCATCTGGTGCTGGCGTTCGCGCTGGCGGTGGTGGCGGGCTGCTTCGCGCTCGCCTACGCCACCGTCACGATTGCTTATCTGGCGTGGGACGCGCTGGGATGGACGATCTTGCCCATCCTGACCGGCGTGTTCCTGCTGCTCGCTATCGGCCTGATGGTGTACGCGCGCGGTTTGATCCGCAGCGGCAAGCTGGGCATGCCGGCCACCATGGCTGAACTGAAATCCGACCGCGACATGCTGTTGTAACAGGAGCGCATATGACAAAAGACGCGGAAAGCGCGGCATTCGACGCTGACAAACAGCGGCTGATCCGCGAAGGGGAGCTGTATCGCATCAAGGTGGTGCACGCGAAGGCCATGGTGGCCAACGCGCTGCATCCGGACGCGCTGTTCCATGGCGCCGTCGACCACGCGGTCGGACTGGCGCAGGCGCGCCTGGGCGGCCTGCTGCAGCCGGGCGGCCTCAGCGGCTTTAATTTCAAGGCGCTGATGCCGTACGCGCTGACGGTGGGCTCGTTCATCGCCCGCAAGAAGCTGGTCAAGCCGGCGCTGGGCGTGGCCGCGGTGCTGGGATTGGGCGCGGCGTGGCTGATGCGCCGCCAACGCGCCACGGACTAGCGTCTTGAGTTCGTCGTCGCACAAGCTCAACCCCGCCGGCATGCGCATCGTGCTGGTGCTGCAGGGCGGCGGGGCGCTGGGCGCCTACCAGGCCGGTGTGTTCCAGGCGCTGCACGAGCATGGCCTGGCCCCGGACTGGATCGTCGGCACTTCGATCGGCGCCATCAACGCCGCCATCCTGGCCGGCAATCCCCACGAGACACGGCTGGCGCGGCTGCGCCAGTTCTGGGACGGCATCTCGCACCGGGATCCGTTCGACATGCGGCGCCTGCCGGACGCGCAGCGCCGCTCCAATGTTCTGCTGCAAACCTGGGATACGCTGCTGCGCGGCGTGCCCGGCTTTTTCAAACCGCGCCTGTTCAGTGCGTTCGCGGCGGGCATGGCCGTCGCGCCCGAGGAGGCCAGCTTTTACGACACGGCCGAGCTCGGCGAAACGCTGAATGCCCTGGTCGATTTCGATTACCTCAACGGTCCGCAAGGCATGCGCCTGACCGTCAACGCCCTCAAGGTGACGTGCGGCACGCTGCGCAGCTTCGACAACCGCGAGCTCGACATCAACGCCAGCCACATCCTCGCCAGCGGCGCCTTGCCGCCGGGCTTTCCGGCGGTGCGCGTCGACGGCGAGCTATACTGGGACGGCGGCCTGTATTCCAACACCCCGCTCGAGACCGTGCTCGACGACGTCCGTCCGGTCGACACGCTGTGCTTCATGGTCGACCTGTGGAGCGCCGACGGCGGGGAACCCACCACCCTCGACGAGGTGCAGACGCGGCAGAAGGATGTGACCTTCGCCTCGCGGTCCAAGCGCCACCTCGACGATTACGTGGCCCGCCACAAGCTGCAGCAAAAGCTGCGCGCGCTGTACGCCGCGCTGCCGGAGCACGCGCGTTCGGAGCAGGGCGAGCAGGACCTGGCCGAGCTGGGCTGCGGCACGACCTTGCACGTGGTGCGTCTGGAATATGCGGGACGGGACTGGAACATGGCGGCCAAGGACATCAATTTTTCCAAGGGTTCGACCGAGTGGCGCTGGGACCAGGGCTATCAGGACGGGCTGCGCGCCGTCAAGGCGGCCGGCTGGCTGAGCTTTGTGTCGGAAGACACGCCGCTGGTGGTGCACGAGCTGCCGCCGCTGCCGGCCGCCAAACCACCGGGCACCGGCCGCGCCGCCTGAGCGTCGCGGCGGCCCGGCGCGGGCATTAGTGCTTGTTCTCCGCGAGAATCTGCGGCACCTTGTCCATATCGCGCTTGTAGGTCGCGCGCGCGTCGCGCAGGCAGGCCTCGCGCTCGCTGGCCGGCCCTTTTTTACAGGCGATGGTCGCCTCCGCCAGCGCGGCCCCTATCTCCTTGCGCAAGGTGCGCGCCTGCTCGGCGCCGGTGGCGTCTTCCTTGTACCACCGCGCCGGATCGCCCTTGGCGATTTCCTGCTGTTGCAACCGGGCGTTCTGGGGCGGCGTGGTGCCGCCCTGGGTGTCCTGGGCCTGCGCGGCCAGGGCCGCGCAGGCCAGCACCAGGCCGCATGCGATGTGATGGATGCGCGTCATGATGTCCTCCTTGTTTACAACCTGCCGGTCAGCAGCATGATCAGCAGGATCACGACGATCAGGCCGGTGATGCCGCTGGGCGCATAGCCCCAGTTGCGGCTGTGCGGCCAGGTCGGCAGCGCGCCGATCAGTGCCAGGACCAGAATAATCAGAATGATGGTGCCCATGGTGTTCCCCTTTAATTAGTATGTGTTTTTAGGTGTTGGCGTTGATTGGATCAGTAGCGGTACAGGCGGCCGTCGACCAGGCGCACGCGGTTGCCCACGCGCAGGTCGTAGACGCTGTCCTGGTTGACGAGGCGGTAGTCGCCGTTGTCCATGCGCACGCTGATCTGATATTCCTCTTTGGCCTGGCTACGGTTGCCTTCGACGTTGTTGCCGACCACGGCCCCGCCGACGGCGCCGGCCACGGTGGCGGCGGTGCGGCCGCTGCCGGAACCGACCTGGTTACCCAGCAGCGCGCCGACCAGGCCGCCGGCCACGGCGCCGGCGCCGCTGGTGCCGGCCTTCGCTTGCTTGATCTGGATCGACTCGATGGTGCCATAGCTGGCCGATTCGTTTTGATTCTGATACGACACTTGTTGCGGCGGGTTGTTGGTGTTGGCGCAGCCGCTGAGCACGGCAGTGCCGGCGATCATCAGCGCGGCCAGGGTCTTGGTATGGTTCATGTTGTCCTCCTGAAAATGTGATTCCAGAATAGTCACAGGGCGCGGGAGGGTCTGTGCGGTTCCGCACGAAGGTTGCCAAGTTGGCCGGCGTGCGTTTTTGGGCGGAATTTAATGTGTGTACGGTACCGTACAGATGTCCGTATGGAAACCACGTAAAACGTCTCCATCGGTAGCAGAGATGTCCAAACGTCCCGCTGGCTGACAAACTCATTTGTTAATAACTCCAAGGAGAACCGCCATGAAAATCGCACATAAAATCGCCACCGCCCTGTTCACCGTCTCGCTGCTGGCCACCGCCGGCTGCGCTTCGACCTCCACCAAAGAAGGCACCGGCGAATTTGTCGACGATTCGGTCATCACCACCAAAGTGAAAGCCAGCATCTTTAACGAGCCTACCCTGAAATCGACCGAAATCAACGTCGAAACCTTCAAAGGCACCGTGCAGCTGAGCGGCTTCGTCGCCCAGCCGGCCGATATCGCCAAGGCAGGCGAAGTCGCCCGCGGCGTCAAAGGCGTGACCTCGGTCAAGAACGACATCCGCGTCAAGTAAGCACTACCCGCCGGCGCGCCGTGCTCCTGGAGCATGCCGCGCCGGAGTTTTTTTTGTGAGCCATCATGAGCCAGCCGCCCGTAGAGATTTCCCACCCTCCTATTCCGGCCAGCAGCGTGGCCACCGGTCCGGCGCCCGACGCCGAACCCGATCTTAGCAACGCCCCCCGCATTCCCCTACATGTCAACGCCCGCGGTCTCGCGCTGGGCATCATCGCCACCGTCGCCTTTGTGTACGCGCTGCAGTGGTCGCGCGGTTTTCTCGTCCCCCTGTTGCTCGGCATTCTCATCAGTTACACGCTCAGTCCGATAATGTGCTGGCTCGAGCGCTGCCGCGTTCCGCGCTTCGTTGCCGCCACCATGATCACCGCCGCGCTGGTGGGCGGCTCGGTGATGGTAATCGACAAGCTGCACGGCGAATTCGAAGCCATCGTTGACGAACTGCCCAGCGCCGGCCACAAATTGTCGCGCCTGGTGTCCGAACGGCTGCACGGCGGCTCGAGCGCGTTGCAGCGCATCCAGGCGGTCGCCACCGAATTGCAGCAGGCCACCGCCGGCGCCCAGGAGCGCCGCGCCGCGCGCCGCTCGACGCCGACGCCGGCCTCCGACTTCCCGCTGATGGACTGGGTGTGGGCCGGATCGATGGGACTGGTGGGCTTCCTCAGCCAGGCCACGATGGTGATCTTCCTGGTGTTTTTCCTGCTGCTGTCGGGCGATACCTTCAAGCGCAAGCTGGTCAAGCTGACCGGGCCGTCGCTGACGAAGAAGAAGATCACCGTGCATATCCTCGAGGACATCAACACCTCGATCCAAAAATACATGCTGATGCTGCTCGTCACCAACGGCATGCTGGCGCTGCTGATGTGGGTGGCGCTGCGCTGGATCGGCCTGGAGAACGCCGGCGCCTGGGCCATCGTGGCCGGGCTGCTGCATTTGATGCCTTACTTCGGCCCCTTGCTGATCATGCTGGCGACCGGCATCGTCGCCTTCCTGCAGTTCGAGTCGTTGCAGATGAGTTTGCTCGTGATGGGCAGTTCGCTGGCCATCGCCACGCTGGTAGGGACCGTGATCACGACCTGGATGACGGGGCGCTTCGCGCGCATGAACGCGGCCGCCGTGTTTGTCAGTTTGCTGTTCTGGGGCTGGCTGTGGGGCGTCTGGGGCTTGCTGCTGGGCGTGCCGTTGATCGTTATCGTCAAGGTCGTCGCCGAGCGGGTCGAGGGCATGGAGGTGGTGGCGGAGTTGCTGGGGGAGTAGGGCCGCTGGGGAATATCGAAAGGCCGGCGGTGCGCCGTGCAGGCACGTATGGCGCGGAAACACGTAGGGCGGATTAGCGTAGCGTAATCCGCCATGCATGCGTTTCGACGGCTCACGCAATGGCGGATTACGGCGTGCCGCCTAATCCGCCCTACGTGGTTTAGATGGTTTAGATGGTTCTGACGACGCCTGCGGCGGCGGGCGGTGCTTTAAACTCCCCAGCTGCAGCGCGTATTGCCGCGCGAATTCGGCGCCGAGGAAGAAGATCTGCGCCGAGTAGTAAACCCACAGCAGCAGCGCGATCACCGAGCCGGCCGCGCCGTAGCTGCTGGCCACGCCACTGTTGCCGATGTACGCGCCGATCGCGTATTTCCCCAGCGCGAACAAGGCCGCCGTGCCCAGCGCGCCGATGCTCACGTCGTGCCACGACAATTTTACCCGGGGCAGCATCTTGAAGATCACGCCGAACAGCGCGGCGATCACGAAGAAGCTGATCGCGTAGTTGACGCCGGTCAGCAGGTCGCCGGCGTTGATCCACACGCTGTGCCAGTATTTTTCCAGTACCGTCAAAATGGCGCTGACCACCAGCGACACCATCAACAGGAACGCCAGCACCAGCACCATGCCGAACGACAGCAGGCGGGTGCGCACGACGTCCCACACCGTGCCGGTCTTGAGCGGCGGCACTTGCCAGATCGCGTCCAGGCTCGCCTTGAGCTCGGCGAACACGGTGGTGGCGCCGAACAGCAGCAGGCCGCCGGCGATCATCGTGGCCAGCCGGCCTTCCTCCTTGCTGCGGGCGCCGGCCAGCACCAGTTGGATCGCCTCGGCGCCCTGGCTGCCGACCAGGCCGCGCAGTTGCGCGAACAGCTCGCCCTGGGCCGCCTGCGGGCCGTAGAACCAGCCGGCGATGGCCAGCACCAGCACCAGGATGGGCGCCAGCGAAAACAGCGTGTAGAACGCCAGGGCCGCGCCCATGCTGCTGCCGCGGTGGTCGAACCATTCGTAGACGGTACATTTGAGCACCGAGCCTATGTTTTTATTCATCGCTATTAAGAAGCTCCGGCTAAAAAAAAAGCCCCGCGACGCAAGTCGCGGGGCTCAATGTACTAATTATTGAACGCGGCGTTCGATCGTGATCTGTTCGACTTCGACGCGACGGTTAGGTTCCAGGCACTTGATCAGGTCGGCGCGTTTCTTGTTGTCGCAGGTGACGACAGGATTGGCTTCGCCCTTGCCTTCGGCGACCAGGCGGTTGGCGGCGACGCCTTTGCCGACCAGGTAGTCCTTGACCGAGTTGGCACGCTTCTCGGACAGCTTCTGGTTGTACTTGTCGCTGCCCAGACGGTCGGCGTAGCCGGTGATGACGACGTTGTCGACGGTCGGGTTGGCGTTCAGCACGTTGGCGATCTCGTCCAGCTTAGGCTGGTTCGGGTTCAGCTTGGCGCTGTCGAAGGTGAACAGTTCGGTCGACGACATCGTCACTTTTTCAAAGCGCGCTGGCGGTGGTGGCGGCGGAGCGACCGGTGCCGGTGGTGGCGGCGGCTGCACGGCTTCCGGCGCTGGCGGCGGTGCCGGTGGGGCAGGGCGCGGTGGCGCGGCGAACGCGAAGTTCAGGCCGACGGTCACGTAGACGTTGTCCGATTTGCTAGGCGGGAAGGCATCGCCGCGCAGGAAGCCGTGCACGTCGCGGATGTCGGCCTGGAAGCTGGTGCGCTCGTTCAGGTCGGCCTGGAAGCCCAGGCCGGCGCTGACGAACGGCGAATTCTTGGAGATCTGGCCCAGCGTGTTCAGGTTCGACTTGTCGCGCTCGACGCCGGCGCCGACCAGGATGAATGGACGGAACGATTTACGGGAGAACATATAGAGACCGTCGACGCCCAGCGTCTGCTGCTGATAGCGCTCGCCGTTTTCCTTGGAGCGGGCGTAGGTGCCGCCCAGCTGCACGTCCCAGCTCGGGCTCACTGCCTTGCCGAATTTCAGGCCGCCGCCGTAGCCCTTCTTGTCGACGCCAAAAGCGTCGTCGTCCGGCTTGAAGCCGTTGACGCTCGGCTGTACATACCACGATGGATTGATGACCGCGTCTTGAGCGACGGCGGAAAAGGACGCGCAGAGAGCCGCGACGGCCAGGACGATGTTCTTAGTTTTATTCACAAGTAAGCTCCCGAGTAAGAAATATGATGTGTTGCTCATCAGCAGCAGCGCAGTGTTGACCGCTGTTGGACCGAAGATTAGGTAACTTTCATGATGTGGTCGGTTCGCTACCGCACAAAAGCTTGCGCTGTATCAAATCGACCACAAAAAATGAAACTTTCCCCTGCCTCGGCCGGTCCGACCATAAAAGGAGCGGGAATCAGCCCGTCCGGCGGAAGTTATATCACTAATGTTCGTTGCCGCACAGACTGGTGCGCCGCGAAACGGCATTCTTGAGTCAGATGCAGAGACTGTGGCGTTTCAAATCGTTGGCCACCCTCTTGCTGCCACTAATCTCGGCAAATTGTTATAAGGAGTGTTCAAATGCATGCAGTTAGACAACCTCAACACCAGGTTCAGAACGAGATGAAAGCCTCGCCGGAAATGCAGTCCACCACCGCCAAGCTGATGCTGGTGGAGCGTCCGGCCCCGGCTCCTCTGGACCGCAAACCGGCGCTGTCGATGGCGTCGATCGAGCGTGTGCGTTCGACCTCCGCGACCTTGCGTCGCATTGAAAATATGCAAAAATTGATCGGCGAGCTGTCCATGCACGAGATGCTGGCCGACGAAATCGCCTGGTTCCTCAAGTTCTCGCCGTCCGGCGCCCGCAAATACATCCGCGACCTGCGCGAAGCCGGCGTCATCGAGCTGGCGCGCTACGTCGAAGGCACCGCCACCTACCTGGGCAAGGCCGTCTACCAGCTGACCCCCGACCCGGAGCGCGTCGCCGCCTTCCTGGCCGCGATCGTCCAGCCCAAGCGCGAAGGCGCGCCCCCGCGCAAGGAACGTCCCGGCATCCGCGAACAGGCGATGGCCGGCAGCGGCCGCCACTTCCACATCCTGGCCGACGACACCCATTACGCGATCCGCGTCAACCGCGGTCCGGTCATGCGCGATCCGCTGGTGGCTGCGCTGTTCGGTTCGGCCCCTTCGGAACAAAAAGCGGCCGACTAAGCGTCCCTCCAGCTCTACCTGTATCATCGATAGCCGGGCATGCCCGGCTGTTTGCGTATTGAAAAGCAGACAAGCCGCCCCACTTAGCCAGCACTGGATACAACACGGACGCGGCACATGGAAGCTTTGATCTGGATCGGCCTGACGGCGCTGGCGATAGCGCTGCCTTTTTATGTGCCCCGCTGGCGCCTGCGCCGGGTGCTGGCCAGGCCATTGCCGGCCGAGGCGCAGGCCGTCCTGCAGCGTAATATCCCGGTCTACCGCCGCATGACGCCCGAGCTGCGCCAGCAGTTGCAGCGGCTGGTCGTGCAATTTTTGCATCAGAAAAAATTCGTCGGCTGCGAGGGGCTGGAGGTGACCGACGAGATGGCCGTCATCATCGCCGGCCAGGCCTGCCTGCTGTTGCTCAACCGTCCCACCAAGGTTTATCCGGCGCTGCACACGATCCTGGTCTACCCGAGCGAGTTCGTGGCGCGCCGCGCCGAGGTCGGTCCCGGCGGCGTCGTCACGCCGGGCCACCAAAGCATGCTGGGCGAATCGTGGGACGATGGCCGCGTGGTGCTGTCGTGGGACGACGTGCGGCGCGGCGCCGACGACTGGACCGACGGCCACAACATCGTGCTGCACGAGTTCGCGCACCAGCTCGACAGCGAGTCGGGACGTGCCAACGGCGCGCCGTATCTGGGCAGTCCGGACAGTTACCGCGAGTGGGCCGAGGTATTGTCGCGCAATTTCAACAGCCTGCGGCACAGCGCCATGTACCGCCAGCACAGCGTGATGGACCATTACGGCGCCACCAATCCGGCCGAGTTCTTCGCCGTCGCCACCGAAACCTTCTTTGAAAAGCCGTACCAGATGGCCGAGCATCACGGCGAGTTGTTCGCCGAGTTCCTCAAATACTACCGTGTCGATCCGCGCGAGTGGTTGCCGCCGCCGCCACCGCCGCCCGCGCCGCCTGAGGCCGATGCGCAATACGCGTGGAGCCCGACCTGGTCGCATTGACCATCGCGGGGCTACTAACGGTCGCGGTTCGTGGGGGCACGTAGGGCGGATTAGGCGGAACGCCGTAATCCGCCACTGCATGAGCCGTCGCGACGCATGCATGGCGGATTACGCTTCGCTCTGAGGCCTACCGTGCGGTGGGCCTCTTCAACGTTGGGCCCCCAGGGCGGATTAGCGTGCGGGGCACGCTAATCCGCCCCACGTGATCATCCTTCAGGCATAATTAGTTTCCATGTGGGACGCCAGCGAGGGTATCACCATGCAATTTGACGAGTTCGAATTATTCTCCTCCGATGCCGCCGCGCCGCGCGCCGCGCCGGCCGAGGCGGCGTCGCCCATCGTGCGGCTGCAGTACTTGGTCGACAATACCCCGGCCATCATCTATTGCACCGTGCCCAGCGGCGACTTCAAGATGACCTTCGTCAGCAACAACGCCTACAACGTGCTCGGCTATCGGCCCGAGCAGATGGTGGCCGACCCCAATTTCTGGTTCGACCACATCCATCCGGACGACGCCCCCAACATCTTCTCCAGTCTGGCGCTGGTGTTCACCGAGGGCCAGCGCGCCTACGAGTACCGCTTCCGCATCCACGACGGCAGCTACCTGTGGATGCACGATTCGCTGCGCCTGATCCGCGACGACAAGGGCGCGCCGCTCGAGGTGATCGGCTCGCTCACCGACATCACCGAGCGCAAGCTGATGGAGGAGGCGCTGCAGGCGCGCGGCATCGAGCAGCAGCAGCTGATCGGCGAATTGCGCAGCGCCCACGAGCAGTTGCTGCAATCGGAGAAGATGGCGTCGATCGGCCAGCTCGCCGCCGGCATCGCCCACGAGATCAACAATCCGGTCGGCTTCGTCAACTCCAATATGAGCTCGCTGAAGAACTATGTCGGCACCTTGCTCGGCGTGATAGACAAATATGAACAGGCGGCCGCCGCCCATCCGACCCTGACGGCCCAGATGGCCGCGCTGCGCAGCCAGGCCGACCTGGAATTCCTCAAGGAGGACGTGACCGACCTGGTGCGCGAGTCGATGGACGGGCTCAAGCGGGTCAAGGACATCGTCCAGGCGCTCAAGGATTTTTCCCACGTGGGCGAGACCGAATGGCAGGTGGCCGATCTGCATCACGGCCTCGACAGCACGCTGACCATCGTCAGCAACGAGATCAAGTACAAGGCCCGGGTCGACAAGGCGTACGGCGTGCTGCCGCAGGTCACCTGCCTGGCCTCGCAACTGAACCAGGTGTTCATGAACCTGCTCGTCAACGCCGCCCACGCGCTGCGCGAGCAGGGCGTCATCACGATCCGCACCGGCACCGAGGGCAGCGGGCCGGACGGCTGGGTGTGGGTCGAGATCGGCGACAACGGCGTCGGCATCGAGCCGGCCAACCTCAATCGCATCTTCGAACCGTTCTTCACCACCAAGCCGGTCGGCAGCGGTACGGGCCTCGGCTTGTCGCTGTCCTACGGCATCGTCAACCGCCACGGCGGGCGCATCGACGTCGCCTCGGTGGTCGGCCAGGGCACGCGCTTCACGGTGCACCTGCCGGTGCGCCCGCCGCAGGCGTCGGAAGCGAAAACGTAGGGCGGATTAGCGCAGCGTAATCGGCCATGCATGCGTCGCCGACGGCTCATCCATGGCCGATTACGGCGTTCCGCCTAATCCGCCCTACGAAAACAGAAAACACCGGTGTTGTCACTCGCCCTTGGGGTTGCGCACCCAGATCGACAGCCGCCCGCCGCTCTTGCTTTCGAAGTCCTGCACCTGCTGGATCATGCGGGCGTCGAGCGTGTGGTCGGCCGTCAGCAGCATCAGGCCGTCGCGGCTGACCAGGTCGCGCGCCAGCACCATGCCGGGCAACAATTCGCCCGACAGCACCTCGACCCCGGCCAGGCCGGCGCCGGGGCCGGCGCCGCCGTCGATGACCTGGCGGAACGCCGCCACCACGTTCGGATCGTAGCGCTTGCCGCTGGCGTCGAGGATCAGCGACTTGGCCTCGTCCGGGCGCAGGTGGCGCTGCACCATGCCGCCCTGCTGCAGGTTGTAGTAGTCGACCGCCAGCGACAGGATGCGGGCGCCGAGCGGAATGGCCAGCCCGGCCAGGCCGTCGGGGAAGCCGTTGCCGTCGAAGCGTTCGAGCTGGGCGCGCAGGATGGCGGCGCTGCCGCGCAGCTCCTCGAGCGGCATCAGCAGCTCGGCGGCGCGGATCGGATGCTTGCGGAACAGGCCCAGCGCGTCGCCGGTCAGCATCGTCAGCGGCGTCGACAGCATGTCGTCGCTAAAGCCGATCTTGCCGATGTCGTGCAGCAGCGCGGCGATGAACACGTCCTGGCTTTCCTTGGCGTCGAGCTCGAGGCGCACGCACAGCTGGCGCGCCAGGTCGGCCACCTGGCGCGCGTGGCCGGGCCGGTTGTGCGCGCGCAGCTCGATCATGGTCGAGAAAATCTTGATGGTGGTGACGAAATTGGTCTTGAGCTTGTTGTTGGCCGCCACCGTCGCCTCGTGCTCGACCTTGAGCAGTTTGGTGCGCGCCTCGACCTTGGCCTCGAGGCTCTGGTTGAGCAGCTTGAGCTCCTCGTTCTGGCGCAGCGCCAGCGCCTCGAGGCGCTGCTTGTCGAGCTCGAGCTGGCGGCGCTCGAGCGCGTGGCGCACCAGCAACAGCATGTCGCTGTCCTCCCACGGCTTGGTGATGTAGCGGTAGATCTCGCCGCAGTTGATGGCGTCCTGGATCGACTGGATGTCGGAGTAGCCGGTCAGCAGGATGCGCAACGTGTCGGGCCAGCGTTCGCGCACCTGCGCCAGGAAGCGCGCGCCGTCCATCTCCGGCATGCGCATGTCGGAGATGACCAGGTCGACCGCCTCCTTTTCCAGCACCTGCAGGCCCAGCGCGCCGCCCTCGGCGGTGAGCACGCGGTAGCCGTTGGCGCGGAACAGGCGCCGCAGCGACGACAGGATGTTGGGCTCGTCGTCGACGCACAGCACGGTGGCCGGCGCCGGCGGGGCGTTGGGCGACAGCGACGGCGTCGACGGGGAAAGCGGCGCTTGATTCATGGGGTGGGGTCCTCGGTGGCGGCCGTCTGGCTGATCGGCAGCCGCACGCGGAAGCGGGTGCCCTGGCCGAGCGCGGTGTCGACGTCGATGCTGCCGTTGTGTTTTTGCACGATGCCGTAGGCCAGCGACAGGCCCAGGCCGGTGCCCTTGCCGATCGCCTTGGTCGTGAAGAAGGGGTCGAAGATGCGCGAGACGGTGTCCGGCGCGATGCCGCTGCCGTTGTCGCCGACTTCCAGCCAGACGTGCTCGCCGTCGCGGCCGGTGCGCACGGTGATGCGCCCGCGCGCGTCGCCGATCGCGTGGGCGGCGTTGACGATCAGGTTCATCACCACCTGGTTGATTTGCAGCGGCAGGCACTGGATGTCCGGGATGTCGCCGTATTCCTTGATGACGTCGGCCTTGTATTTGACCTCGTTGCTGACGATGTTGAGGGTCGAGTCGATGCCGCGGTGCAGGTCGGCCCAGACCCATTCCTGGTTGGCGTCCACGCGCGAGAAATCCTTCAGGTCCTGGACGATGTGGCGCACCCGCACGATGCCTTCGCCCGATTCGGCCATCAGGGTCGGGATGTCCTGGCGCAGGAAGTCGAGGTCGATGCGCTCGCGCATCGCGCGCAAGGCGGCCGCGTCCGGCGCCGACAGCGACGGCTCGGCGCGCTGGTAGGCGTCGAGCATGCCGAACAGCTGGTCCAGATAGTTTTGCAGCGTGCGGAAATTGGAAAAGATGTAGCCGATCGGGTTGTTGATCTCGTGCGCCACGCCGGCCGCCAGCTGGCCGATCGAGGCCAGCTTGTCGGCCTGCAGCAACTGCTGCTGGGCGCGCGACAGTTGCTGGTTCAGTTCGGTCAACTCGAGGTTGCTGCGGCGCAGCTCGGCCTCGGCCAGCAGGCGCTGGGCGATGTCCTCCTGCAGCTTGGCGTTCATCTCGGCCAGCTGGCCGGTGCGCTTCTCGACCACGTGCTCGAGGTTGTCGTGGGCGCGCCGCAGCGCGTTCTCGGCCACGCGCCGCTCGGTGACGTCGCGCAGGGTCTCGATGGCGCCGACCACCCGGCCCTGGCCGTCGCGCAGCGGGGCGGCGGTGAAATGCAGCCAGTGGCCGCTGGCGCCGATGTTGGGGAAGAATTCCTCGACCTCGTAGGCGCCCGGGATCAGCGGCGAGCGCTTGCACTTGCCCGGATAGTAGTGCTCCAGCTCGCGCTCGAGTTCGGGCGACGGGCCGCCCATGATCAAGTCCGCCAGCAGCGGCCGCGGCCGGGCGTACAGCGCCTGCCAGTGGTTGGCGGTGCCGATCATGTCGGCCCGGGACCAGCCCAGCAGCTGCTCGCAGGCGTGGTTCCAGTGGGTGATCACGTGGTGGGTGTCGATGGCGAAGGTGGCCACCGGATGGCCGTCGAAAAACGCCGACAGCGCGATGTCGCCGCCGTCGTCGGCCAGCAGGGACGTGGTCGCGTGGCTCATGGGGTCAGGGTCTGGCACATGTCGTGGTACAGCTGCTCGGCCTCGGCGAACGCGCCCGCCCAGGCGCCGTCGTCCAGGTCCAGCGCGCCCCACACCTCGAGCGACAGCGGCGGCACCTGGTCGTCCTCCTGGCCCGACATGTCGAGCGCGTGGGCCAGGATGTTGGCCAGGTAGATCACCGTGGTCAGGGTCGGCGCCGGGCGGGCAGGGCTGCGGGCGCCCGCCCCGGTGCCCGGTCGTGCGGCCGCCTCCTCGGCCAGGTGGTGGCCGGCCACGGCCGCCTGGATTTGTTGCGGGAATTTCCAGTGCGCCGTCAGCGCGCTGCCGACGGCGGCGTGGTCGATGCCGAACACGGCCAGTTGGGCGGCCGAGGTCACGCAGTCGTGTTCGCGCCGGTAGGCCAGCACCCGCCGGTAGTCGGCCGGAAAGCGCGTGCACAGCACCAGGGTGCCGAGGTCGTGCAGCAGGCCGGCGGTGAAGGCGGTGTCCGGGTTGACGCCGCAGCGCGGCGCCAGCACGCGGGCGCACACGGCGCTGCCGATGGCGTGGCGCCAGAACGCCTGGAAGTCGAACTCGACGTCCTTGACGGGGGCGAAGCTGGCCGTCACCGAGCACGCCGTCACCAGCGTGCGGATGCTGTGGAAGCCGAGCACCGAGATGGCCTGCTGGATCGTGGTGACCTTCGACTGCAGGCCGTAGAACGACGAGTTGGCCAGGCGCAGCGTCTTGGCCGTGAGCGCCTGGTCGAGCGCGATCTTGGCCGCCAGCACGTGGGTGTCGATGTCCTCCTGCTCCATCGTCGCCAGCAGTTCGGCCACCACCGCCGGCAGCGACGGCAGGTCGCGCACGCATTTGATGATGTCGTCGGCCGCGATCACGCCGGGTCCCGTTCGCGGTAGGCGCGCAGCACGCGCAGCAGCGCGGCGCCGCCGGCGTCGTCGGCGCTGTGGCGGAACAGCCGCTCCAGCCGTTGCACGCGGCGCTCGCGCTCGCGCGCCAGTTGCGCCGGGTCGACCTCGGCGGCCTCGTCGGCGGCCCACACCACGCAGCGCTGCACGCCGCGCCGGCGCAGCGACGCCAGCATGGCGTCGGTCAGCGCGGCGTCCTGCGGCAGCAGCACGCCGCCGTGGGCGTCGAGCAGGGCGCTGGCCAGCACCATGCCGGCGGCGGCCTGCTCGAGGTCGATCTCGGCCGACTTGGCGCCGGCGTTCATGGCGCCTCCCCGGTCAGGCTCAGCGTGATCAGGCTGCCGCGCGAGGCCGAGCTCTCGCCCATCGGATAGACCACCACCGCGTAGCGCCGGCCGTCGATGTCGGCCAGGTGGCGGCTGGGACTGGCGTGGCGCGGCGGTTCGCCGGCCACCGGGCCGCTGGCCGGCGGCGCGAACAGTTGCGGCAGCACGCTGCTGGCCTCGTTGCCCAGCAGCGCGCCGCTGTGGCGGAACAAGCCCTCGGCGGCGCCGTTGATGAAGGCGATCATGCCGGCGTCGTCCATGCCGATCACCGGCAGCGGCAGGTGCTGCAGCAACTCGCGCGCCACGCTCAGGCTGACCTCGTCGCGGCGGATCTGCCGCTGCTTTTCCAGCAGCAATTCCTCCAGCTGGCGGTTGGCGGCGGCCAGCTCGCGGTTGGCGCTGCGCACCTCCAGGTTCAGGCGCTGGTTGTCGTCGGCGATCTCCTTGAGGCGGAAGGCCTCGGCCACGTGGCCGCGCAGCAGTTCGTCGTCCCACGGCTTGGTGAGGAACTTGTAGATCGCGCCCTCGTTGACGGCGTCGGTGACCGACTGCAGTTCGGTGTAGCCCGACAGCATGATGCGGATCGTCTCCGGGTACTGCTGCTTGGCCTTGCGCAGGAAGTCGGCCCCCAGCATGCCGGGCATGCGCTGGTCGGAGATGATGACGTCGACCGGTTGCCGGGCCAGCAGCTCGAGGCCCTGCTGGCCGTCGTTGGCGGTGTGGATCTCGTACTGGTCGGCGCGCAGCAGGCGCTTGAGCGCGGAGACGATGTTCGGTTCGTCGTCGACCAGCAGCAGGCGCCGCCGCGGCTTGTGCATGCGCCGCAGGTGCGGCGCCAGCGCGCGGCCGCCGGCCAGCAGATGGCCGACCTCGTCGGCGGCGAGCGGCGGCGAGAAGAAGTAGCCCTGGATCAGGTCGCACATATTGCGGCGCAGGAAATCGCACTGGGCCTCGGTCTCGACGCCCTCGGCCACCACCTTCATGCCCAGATGGTGCGCCATCGCGATCAGGGTCTTGCACATGGCCGCGTCGTGGCCGCTGGTGACGACGTCGCGGATGAAGTGGGCGTCGATCTTGAGCGCGTCGAACGGATAGCGTTTCAGGTTGCTCAGCGAGGCGTAGCCGGTGCCGAAGTCGTCCAGGGTCAGGCTCAGCCCCGAGGCCTTGAAGCCGGCCAGGCGCGCGTCGCACTCGGCGCCGGCCTGGGTCAGCGCGCTCTCGGTCACCTCCAGGGTCAGCATGTCGGGCGCGATGCCGCACTCCTTGAGCATGGCCGCCACGCTGGCGCCGCAGGCCGGATCGCGGAACTGGCTGGGGGCGACGTTGATCGCCACCTTCAGCTGTTCCAGGCCGGCCGCGTGCCACGCGCGCAGGTCGCGGCAGGCGCGCGCCAGCACCCATTCGTCGATGGCGCCGGCCAGGCCGGCGGCGTCGGCCAGCGCCAGGAATTCGCGCGCAGCCAGCAAGCCGTGGAGCGGATGGCGCCAGCGCACCAGCGCCTCCAGGCTGGCCACGGCGCCGGTTTGCAGATCGACCAGCGGCTGGTACAGCAGCACCAGCTCGTCCGACGTCAGCGCCCGCCGCAGGCCGGCGCCGAGGTCGGCGTCGTCGCCGCCGGGCGGCGACGCCAGCTTCGGCGCGGGCGCGGCGACGCTGGCGTCGGCGTCGGCGGCCGGCGCGGAAAGAGGCCGCGGAGAAGGGGCGGTAATCATCGGCGTTCCTATTGAAATGCAAGCGAATGGCTGCAAAATTACTCTGCCGTTACGGGGTCGATTATACGTCTTGGCCACGTTTAGTTGTCACTCGGTATGAAGGCGTTGCACGCAGGGCACATTCGGCCGGCGCGCCGCCTGGCATGCGGCGACAGTGCGTAAGCGCACGGAAACGCGCGCCGTCCCGGGGCATATTGCGCACATCGGGCTTCGGTCGAAACCAGGGAGAACAGCATGAGCAATATTATTGCGGGGCATTTCCAGTTGCAGGACGAAATCGCGGACGCGCGCATCGCGCTGCTGCGCGCCGGCTTCGCGGCCGATCGCATCAGCGCGTTCTACGTCAACCCGCCGGGGCAGCACGATATGTACGAGCTCGGCGGCGACCATGACAAATCGCCCGGCGCCAAGGAGACCGACGAGGGCGTGGTGCAGGGCGGCGCCACCGGCGCGGTGGCCGGGGCGGTGGCCGGCAGCGCGGCGATTCCCGTGGCAGGCCCGCTGGGGCCGGTGGTGGGCGCGCTGGTCGGCGCGCACGTCGGTTCGCTGTTTAGTTTTTCCAAGATGAAGGACGCCGGCGAGGCCGAGGAGGGCAGCGCCGAGAACCTGCGGGCGCCGCGCAAGTCGGGCATGATGATCGCCGTCGAGGTGGCCGACAGCGGCCAGGAGCAGCGCGCGCTCGACGTGTTGCGCGGCCTCGGCGCCCGGGATGTCGAGCGCGCCGAGGGCCACATCAGCGCCGGCGACTGGCGCGATTTCAATCCGAATTCGCGGCCCGTGCCGGCCTGAGCGGCAGGCGTCGCCGGGCCGGCGGTGTTGTTGCGCGGCCGGAATTGTGCGGGCGCGGGCGCGAATTCCGGCGTGATCGTTGCTACAATCGACTGCAACGCCGGACCGCCGTGTCCGCGTTCGCATGGGGAGGCGGCGATGACACAGGCTTGGCTAGAGCTCACGCGCGCGGACGGCCGCGCGGTGGCGGCGCCGTCCGAGGCGCAGTTGGCGGCCGCGCTGGCCGAGGTGTATGGCGGCCAGGCGGCCGGGCCCGATGGCGGTCCCGCCAGCGCGGTGCTGCGCTTCGGCTATGACGATGGCTTGATGTACGAGCTGGAGGTCGCCGGCGGCGGCGCGGTGCGCTTTGCCGAATGGTCGGACCGCGACCGCGAGATCGCGCTGGCCGATCCGCGCACGATGAAAGCGCTGCCGCAGGCGGCCGCACTGCAGCTGTGGCGCCTGATGGTGCGGCGCCAGGTGGCGCAGATCCGCGGCCAGCCGTGGCTCGATGAGTGAGGCGCCGCGATCAACGATGGGCGTCAGCGGCGGCGCTGCTCCATCCGCGTTTGGCAAAGGATGCACAGGCGCGCCTCCGGCCGGGCGTCGAGCCGCGAGAAGCCGATTTCCTCCCCGCAGTTTTCACACAGCCCGTAGCTGAGGTCGTCGAACTTGGCCAGCGCCTGCCTGACCATCGACAATTGTTTGCTGGTGTGGGCCGCCGTCTCGTGCACCAGGGCGTTGAGGGTGCGCTGGCTGGCGTTGTCGGCCGGCGAGGCCTCGGCCTCGTGCGGCGGCGGCAGGCGCACGTCGGTGTCGCGGTCCAGATCGTCCGCGAGTTGGCTGAGCAAGGCATTGCGGGCCCGCTCCAGCCGCGCCCGCAAGGCTTGCCATTGTTGTTCTTCCAGTCCGTTCATGCCGCGCGCTCCTTACGTCTTGGACCGGTGCGCGGGTGGTTTTGTTCGATCCGATGGCGGGCGCCAGCGCCTACTTGGCGTCCATCGCCTCCAGGTGGTGCTTGAGGTTTTCGTACGGCGCGGCCAGGCGGTCCGGTTTGCCGGCGGCGATCGCCGCCGCCAGCGACAGCAGCTCGCCGGTCAGCTGGATCAAATCCTTGACGTGTTCGATCTTGCGGATCTTGTCCTGCGCGTGCGCGGTCACGTCCAGCAGCTGTTGCTGCGCGCCGCCCAGGCCGCTCGCGGCCAGCACCGCCGCCTCCAGGTACAGGCCGTTGGCGCGTTGGCGCAGCGCCACCTCGTTTTCGAACAGCGCCTGCGCCACCGGCTGGGCGATGGCCGGCGGCTTCTGGCGGAGCGCGCTCATCAGGCGGGTGTGCAGCGCGTCGGCGCTGGCGGACAGGCTGTCGGCCAGCGCTTCGATGTCCTTCTGGGTGGAATTGGTTGTCATCACGGCTCCTGGTTGGGCTTAGTGTTGCGGGATCTGCTCGAGCAGCGCGCGGTGGCTCTGTTCGATCGCCGCCAGGTTGTTCCGCGCCTGGGTCTGGCGCAGGCCGATCAGGCGGTACTCGGCGGTTTTGTTTTGCTGCTGGCTCTTGGCCAGCGCCGTCAGCAACCGGTCGCGCTTGGGATCGAGGAAGGGGATCTCCGACTCGAGCATGCCGATGACGATGCGCTCCTCGTTGTCGCTGGACTTGTCGTACAGGCGCAGCAGCGTGCCCATGGCGTCGAGCAATTGTTGCATCGGTTGCTCGGCCTCGCGCAGTACCTGGTTGACGGCGCGCTCCTGGGCCGGCGCCGCGATGGCGCGCGCCAGCAGGCGCGTCAGGTTGGCGAAGGCGTTGACGTGGCGTTCCTCGATGCCGGAGTCGGGCCAGGCCTTGATGCCGCCGCTGACGGTCTTGATCTGATCGCGCAGATCGTACTCCTGGTCGCCGGCCAGCACGCCGAGCGTCTGCATATAGGCTTGCACGCCGTATTGCAGCTTGACGAAATCGTCGCACGCCTGCCTGCGCCGGGCGTCGAGCTCGGCTTCGCGGGCGTCGGCGTCGGCGCTCAGGAACGGCTGTTCGCGCTGGTAGGTTGTGCGGTAGCGCTCGGTCAGTTCATGGTAGGCGTTGAGCTTGGGCGCTTGCGCGGCGAAGGCGCGCACCTCGGCCATGCGCGGCGTGCTGCTGGCGCAACCGCCGAGCAGGGCCAGCAATCCGAGTAACAGGAAAAGACGCGGCAGTTTCATGGGTGCTCCTCAAGGGGTTTGGACTATTGTTGCGCCGGGTATTGGCGGCTGTCTTGCGAATGCACAGCTTACGGTGTCAGCGCGCGCCGCCAGTCGAGGCCGGCGATGGTGTCGCCGGCGGGGAGGTACTCGCAGCCGAGCCAGCCGGTGTAGCCGAGCGCGTCGATCAGCGCGAACAGGTGGCGGTAATTGATCTCGCCGGTGCCCGGCTCGTGGCGGCCGGGGGTGTCGGCGATCTGCATAT
Organism: Duganella sp. 1411; assembly: GCF_017833525.1. Classification (GTDB taxonomy): domain Bacteria; phylum Pseudomonadota; class Gammaproteobacteria; order Burkholderiales; family Burkholderiaceae_D; genus Rugamonas. The sequence continues at coordinate 1,000,284 of NZ_JAFICD010000002.1, read as the reverse complement.
GTTTGATCATCGGCAGGTTGGCGCGGATAGTGTTGCTCAGTTCGCCTTCCATGCGCTGCATGTGATAGATGTCGTATTGCAAAAACAGATTCGGACGATCGGCCTCGGCGATGATCTCGAGCGCCTGGGCGCTGCGGCTGAGGAAATAGCCGGGCATGTCGAAATGGTTGATCGGCTCGATCAGCAGGTCGATGCCGCGCGGGCGGGCCAGGTCGGCGGCGTAGCGCAGGTTATCGACATAGGTGGCGTGCGCGGCGTCGCGGGGCAGGGTGGCGGGCGGCTTGCCGGCCATGCAATGCAGCAGGCCGACGCCGAGCGCCGCGGCGTAATCGAGCGCGGCCGGCACGCCGGCGCGGAACTCGTCGGCGCGGGCCGGATCGCAGGCCATGCCGCGGTCGCCGGCGTCCCAATCGCCGGGGGGCAGGTTGAACAGCACCAACTGCAGCTGATGACGCCGCAAGCGTTCGGCGATCTCGCCGCTCTGGTAGGCGTACGGAAACAGGAATTCGACGGCATCGAAGCCGGCCTCGCGCGCCAGCGCAAACCGGTCGAGGAAGGGGACCTCGGTGAACATCATCGACAGGTTGGCGGCGAAGCGGGGCATGGACGGTCCGGATAGCGTTAGCAATCCGATATCGTAATCGATATTTGCCCGCCCACACAAAAAACCTTTCCCACCGAGGGGGTCAAGTCTAACATTCCAACACGGCCTCATCCACCGAGGGGGGGCAAGTCTAACATTCCAACACGGCCTCATCAGCAGCACGGTCCAGCACGTGTACGAATGTTAGACTTGACCCCCAAAAAAAAGCCGCTCAACTTGCATTGAACGGCTTTGCATTGGACGCTGGCTTATCGGCCGCGACCGCCCGAGCGGTGCGGCGCCGCGCCGCGCGGGGCGCTGGTGCCGGTGCGCGGACCGCCACCGTTGCCGCCGCTGCCCGGCGCGCGTGGCTTGCCGCCGCCACCACCGCCGCCGCCGGTCTTGGCGCGGCCCTGGCCGCCACCGCCGCCGCTACGGCCCCCGCCACCGCCGTTGCGATGGCCGGCGCCGCCGCTGCGCAGTTGCACCGGCTGCGCGCGCGCGTTCGGGTCCGGCTCGAAGCCGGGGATCACTTCGCGCGGCAGGGTTTGCTTGATGAGCTTTTCGATGTCCTTCAGCATGTCGTGCTCGTCCACGCACACCAGCGACACCGCCTCGCCCGTGGCGCCGGCGCGGCCGGTGCGGCCGATGCGGTGCACATAGTCTTCCGGAATGTTCGGCAGGTCGTAGTTAACCACGTGCGGCAGCTGGTCGATGTCGATGCCGCGCGCGGCGATGTCGGTCGCCACCAGCACTTGCAGCTTGTTGTCCTTGAACTCGGACAGCGCCTTGGTGCGCGCCGATTGGCTCTTGTTGCCGTGGATCGCCATGGCGCCGATGCCGTCGCCGCCCAGTTGCTCGACCAGCTTGTTGGCGCCGTGCTTGGTGCGCGTAAACACCAGCACCTGCGACCAGTTGTTCGATTTGATCAGGTGCGCCAGCATCGGGTGCTTCTTGTCGCGGTCGACCGGGTGGATCTTTTGCGCGATCACTTCCACCGTCGAGTTGCGGCGCGCCACTTCGATCGTCGCCGGCTTGTTCAGCAGGCCGTCGGCCAGCGCCTTGATCTCGTCCGAGAAGGTGGCCGAGAACAGCAGGTTCTGGCGCTTCGGCGGCAGCGCCGCCAGCACTTTCTTGATGTCGCGGATGAAGCCCATGTCGAGCATGCGGTCGGCCTCGTCCAGGATCAGGATTTCCACCTGCGACAGGTTGACGGTGCGCTGTTCCATGTGGTCGAGCAGGCGGCCCGGCGTGGCCACCAGGATGTCGACCCCGTGCTTGAGCTGCTTGATCTGCGGGTTGATGCCGACGCCGCCGAAGATCACGGTCGAGTTCAGCTTGGTGTACTTGCCGTAGGTGCGCACGCTTTCCTCGACCTGCGCCGCCAGTTCGCGCGTCGGGGTCAGGATCAGGGCGCGGATCGGGCGCTGGCTGGTGTTGCTGGTCTGCGCCGCGCCGTTGGCGTCGGTCGACAGGCGTTGCAGCAGCGGGAGGGTGAAGCCGGCGGTCTTGCCGGTGCCGGTTTGCGCGCCCGCCAGCAAATCGCCGCCGTTCAGTACCGCGGGGATCGCCTGCAGTTGGATCGGGGTCGGCGTGGTGTAACCGGTTTCGGTGACAGCACGGACAATAGCGTCGGACAAACCGAGGGAGGTAAATGACATGGTAACTTTATATGAAGATCGGCCTGTCGCCTCTTGGGCGCCAGTCGCAGGCAATCGGATTTTTGGATTGCGGCGCAAAGGACTGGTCAGATGCCGCAGCTAGCAGTATAACAGCTATGTCCGCTTGAAGTTTCAAATGGGAAATGAAAAAGGGCGCCGAAGCCCCCTTTTTTTGTAACAGTTTGTCCCGCGCGCCCCGTTATGGGGCGCAAATCACGCGAACGGCGTCAGCAGGCCGACCATCTGGCCGAAGATCTTCGGGCTGGCGGCGATGATGTCGCCCTTGTACAGGTAGTCCGACTCGCCGTTGAACTCGCCGACGATGCCGCCCGACTCGGTCACCATCAGCGAGCCGGCGGCGATGTCCCACGGCTTCAAGCCTTTTTCGTAGAAGCCGTCGAGGCGGCCGGCGGCCACGTAGGCCAGGTCCAGCGCGGCGCTGCCCGGACGGCGCACGCCGTGCGAGCGTTCGGCCATGATGCCGTACATTTTGAGGTATTCGTCGAGCGCCTTGGCGTTGCCGGCCTGGTAGCCGGTCGAGAGCAGGGCGTTGGCGATGCGGTCGAGCTTGGTGACGCGGATGCGCTTGTCGTTCAGGTAGGCGCCGGCGCCCTTGGTGGCGGTGAACAGGTCGTTGCGCACCGGGTCGTAGATGACGCCCTGGGTGATCACGCCGCGCTGCGACAGCGCGATCGAGATGCAGTATTGCGGGAAGCCGTGCATGAAGTTGGTGGTGCCGTCGAGCGGATCGATGATCCACGTGTATTCCGTCTCGTCGTTGGCGTTCTTGGACGGGCCCGATTCCTCGGCCAGGAAGGCGTGGTCGGGATAGGCTTTGGACAGCACCTCGATGATCGCCTGTTCGGCGGCCTGGTCGACGTCGGTGACGAAATCCTTGTGGTTTTTCTCGGTCACGATGACGCGGTCGAGGTCGAACGAGGCGCGGTTGATGACGGCGGCGGCGCGGCGGGCGGCTTTGATCGCCGTGTTGAGCATTGGGTGCATGTTAAGCTTTTCCGTTAAAAGAACGCTAACGCCCACCGGCGGTCGGGGCCGCGGCGGCGCGTCAGGGAACAAGAGTGAATTAAAGAGCGGAGCGGCGCCGACAGGGTAAAATCCGGGTTCGCGGGCAGGCTGTTGGCCGGGCCGCAAGGTTGAAGTTATTGTATCGATACCGCGCAATAGCGCTATTTTAAATGAACCTGCCCGAAATCAACACCAATCTTTTCACGCGGCTGCGATTTATTCTGGTCGAAACCAGCCGGGCCGGCAATATCGGCGCCGCCGCGCGCGCCATGAAAACCATGGGCTACAGCGACCTGGTGCTGGTCGCGCCCCGTTTCGACAACGCCGCGCAAGACCCGGAGGCGGTCGCCTTCGCCAGCGGCGCGCAGGATATCCTGGCCGGCGCGCGGGTGGTCGGCAGCATGGCCGAGGCGCTCGACGGCATCAACTTCGCCGCCGCCGTGTCGGCGCGGTTGCGCGAATTTTCGCCGCCGGTGCTGACGCCGCGCCAGCTGGCGACGCAGCTGGTGGCGCAGCCGGCACTGCACGCGGCGCTGATCTTCGGCAACGAGCGCTTCGGCCTGCCGAACGAGCTGGTCGAAAAATGCAATGTGCTCATCAACATCCCGGCCAATCCCGAGTACTCGTCGCTGAACCTGTCGCAGGCGGCGCAGGTGCTGGCCTACGAATGCCGGATGGCGGTGCTCGACGGCGCCGGCGTCACCCACACGCCGCGCCAGCCGGCCGGCGACGCCAACGACATCGGCTTCCACGGCGAGGCGGCCAGCCTGGCGCAGATCGAGGGCATGTACCAGCATCTGGAGCAGGCGCTGGTGGAGATCGGGTTTCTGGATGCCGGCAACCCGCGCAAACTGATGCCAAGGCTCAAGCGGCTGTTCGCCCGCGCGCAGCTGGAGAAGGAAGAGGTCAACATCCTGCGCGGCATCGCGCGCCACATGACCGGCAAGCAAAAAAACCACGGGGACACGTAGGGCGGATTAGCGCAGCGTAATCGGCCATTGCGTGCGTCGCGACGGCGCTCAAAACGGCAACAATATCAAAGGGTGGGGGACACATGCCTTCAAGCCGCAGATCTTTCCTCAAGCTGGGCGTGGCCGGCGCGATCGTGCTCGCCGCCGGCGGCGCCGTCTACCGCCTGGCCTACGCGCCGACGCCGGCCCAACGCTTTGTGCCCGACGCCGCCGCCGCAACCCTGCTCGCGGCGCTGATCCCATCCATGCTGGGACCAGTGCTGCCCACCGACCCCGCCGCCCGCGCCAGCGCGATCGAGCAGGCCGTCGGCCAGGTCGGCACCGCCATCGCCGGCTTGCCGCTGGCCTCGCAAAAACAGGTGCGCGACCTGTTCGGCATGCTGTCGCTGGCGCCGGTGCGGCGCCTGCTGGCGGGCGTGGCGGGCGGCTGGGAGCGGGCCGCCCCGGCCGACGTCGACGCCTTCCTGCAACGCTGGCGCCGGCACCGCCTGCGCACGCCGCAAACCGCCTACCACGCGCTGCACGACCTGATCATCGGCGCCTGGTACGCGCAGCCCGCCAACTGGGCGGCGATCGGCTACCCGGGTCCGATCAAGGAGCTCGCATGAGCACCACCAACATCCCCATCGCCAGCGGCAAGGGCCCGATCCCCGACCCGATCCAGGCCGGGCTGGCCGCCGGCTGGCAGGTGACCGACTGCGCGCGGCTGGACCACGACCTGGCGCTGGAGGCGGACGTGGTCATCGTCGGCAGCGGCGCCGGCGGCGGCGTGACGGCCGAGATCCTGGCGCGCGCCGGCCTGCGCGTGCTGATCGTCGAGGAGGGCGCGCTGAAGTCGTCGAGCGACTTCAAGATGCGCGAGGCCGACGCCTATCCGGCGCTGTACCAGGAGTCGGCAGCGCGCAAGACGCGCGACAAGGGCATCAACATCCTGCAGGGGCGCACCGTCGGCGGCAGCACCACGGTCAACTGGACCAGCAGCTTCCGCACGCCGCCCGCCACGCTGGCGTACTGGAACCAGCACTACGCGCTGGCCGGGTACACGCCGGAGACGATGGCGCCGTGGTTCGGCATGATGGAGCGCCGCCTCAACATCGCCGAATGGGCGCCGCCGCCGAACCAGAACAACGACGTGCTGCGGCGCGGCGCGGCCAGCCTGGGCATCGCGACCGGCATCATCCGCCGCAACGTCAACGGTTGCTGGAACCTCGGCTACTGCGGCATGGGCTGCCCGACCAACGCCAAGCAGTCGATGCTGGTGACGACGATACCGGCGGCGCTGGAAATGGGCGCGACCCTGCTCACGCGCGCGCGCGCCGAACGGCTGGTGATCAAGGGCGACAAGGTGGCGCGGCTCGAATGCGTGGCGCTGGACGCCGCCGGCCTGGCGCCGACCGGGCGCCGTATCACGCTGCAAGCGATGCATTTCGTGCTGTCCGGCGGCGCCATCAACACGCCGGCGCTGCTGCTGCGCTCCGTCGCGCCCGATCCGCACGGCTTGCTGGGCAAGCGCACCTTCCTGCATCCGACCCTGGTCTCGGCGGCCATCTTCGGCCAACGGGTGGACGCCTATGCCGGCGCGCCGCAGTCGGTCTACTCGGACCATTTCCTGCATGTCGACACCATCGACGGCGCCATCGGCTACAAGCTCGAGGCGCCGCCGCTGCATCCGGTGCTGATGGCGACCACGATGGCCGGCTTCGGCGCCCGGCACGCGCGCATGATGGCGCAATTCCCGCACGCGCAGGCGCTGCTGGCGCTGCTGCGCGACGGCTTCCACGCCGACGCGCCGGGCGGCAGCGTGGCGCTGGCCGACGACGGCGCGGCGCTGCTCGACTATCCGATCGGCGACTACCTGTGGGACGGCGCGCGGCGCGCCTTGCTGAGCATGGCGGAGATCCAGTTCGCGGCCGGCGCCAAAACGGTGATGCCGGTGCACGAGGCGGCGGACGAATACACCAGCTGGGCGCAGGCGCGGGCGGCGATCGCCGCGCTGCCTTTCAAGCTGCTCGCCACGCGCGTGGTGTCGGCGCACGTGATGGGCGGTTGCGCGATGGCGGGCGACGAGCGGCTGGGCGTGACCGACGACGAAGGCCGCTACCGCGGGCTGCGCAATGTGTCGGTGCACGACGGTTCGCTGTTCCCGACGTCGATCGGCGCCAATCCGCAGCTATCGGTATACGGCGTGGCGGCGCGCCTGGCCAGCGCCCTGGCGTCGCGCCTGCGCGCAACGTAAAAATGACGCACGAACAATCACGCGCAAACAATGACGCGCAAACACGCAAACAATGACGCGCAAACACGTAGGGCGGATTAGCGCAGCGTAATCCGCCATGCCCGCGTGACCGCCGGCCCCCCCAATCGCCAGGGCCGTCACCGATCCGACTAGTGTTCCGTTCGCTTGACCCCCTGCCGCCGCCCGCGCCGCGGAGTATGATGAGACATGATCAAACGATTGCTCATCCTGCTGCTGGCGATACAGATCGGCGCGCTGCTGGCGCTGGCGTACGCCTTGTACCGTTGGTGGCATCCTGCATGGCGCGCCGCGTCCGGCGCGCCCTGGCCCGCGCTGGCCTGCCTGGCCGTCGCGGCGCTGGCCGTGCTGCTGGTGCGGCTGCTCATCAACGCCAATAACTTCCGCCTGAGCCGGCGCGGGCGCGGCGCCACGCCGGCCGCCCACGCGCTCGATCGGCGCGGCGCGGCCAGGCTGTTCGCGCATGAATTTTTCTCCTCGATGCTGACGTCCTCCTACTACATGCTGCGACCGCTGGGCATGCGGCTGCAGCCGCGCGCGCGCGGCCTGCCGGTGCTGCTGATCCACGGCTACGCCTGCAACAGCGGCTACTGGCTTCCGATGAGCAAGCTGCTGGCGCGCGCCGGCATCAGCCACTACGGCGTCGACCTCGAGCCGCCCGGCGCGCCGATCGACGACTTCGTGCCGCAGGTCCACGCGGCCGTCGAGCGCCTGTGCGAGGCCACTGGCAGCACGCAAGTGATCGTGCTGGCGCACAGCATGGGCGGGCTGGTGGCGCGCGCGTATCTGCGCCGCCACGGCGCGGCGCGCATCGCCCGCGTGATCACGCTGGGCACGCCGCATCACGGCACCGCCTTGGCCGGCTTCGGTCCTGGAAGTAACGCCGTGCAAATGCGGCGCGACAGCGAATGGCTGGCGTCGCTGGCGGCCACTGAGGCTTATTTGCAACGCCAATTATTCTCGTCGATTTATTCTGTCCACGACAACATCGTCGCGCCCCAGGAATCGAGCGATTTGCCCGGCGCGCGCAACCTGGTGTTCGGCGCGGTCGGCCATGTCGCGCTGGGCCGGCACCCGGAAATCATGCGCTGCGCGCTGGCGGAAATCAAAACCGCAACACCTGTGTGATTTTGTGTGATTTTTTGCGTGATTTGTTGCTGTATGGTTACTCGTATGAAGTACAGTAAACAAGGTGCAACGATGGCGATAGACTTCGGAACCCTGATCCTCGACGAGACCCCCGACGCGGTGGTCGTCACCCGTCTCGATGGCGAAGTGGTGTACTGGACCAACGGCGCGCGCACGGTGTTCGGCTACAGCAGCGCGGAGGCGGTCGGCCGCACCTTGGCCGATCTGATCGAGTTGCCAGGGCGGGACGATGGCGGCGCGGTGACGCGCCAGACGCTCGACGCCGGCGCGGCCAGCTACGAGTCGGTGCGCCGCGCCAAGGACGGCGCGCTGGTGTACATCGACAGCACCAGCAAGCTGCTGCGCGACGCCGCCGGCGCGCCCGAGTATATTTTGTGGAGCAAGAAGGACGTCACCGCGCTCAAGGTGGTGCGCGACGCCAAGCTGGTCGAGGCGCGCTTCGACGGCATCCTCGAGTTGATGCCGGACGCGATCATCATCGCCAACGCCAGCGGCCGCGTGGTGCTAGCCACGCGCCGGGCCGAGGAGATGTTCGGCTACGCGCACGGGGCGTTGCGCGGCGCGCTGCTCGAGACGCTGATGCCGGCGCGCTTCCGCCAGGTCCACCAGGCGCACCGGGCCGACTATGGCGCGCGGCCGTCGCCGCGGCCGATGGGCAGCGGGCGCGACTTGTACGGCCTGCGCAGCGACGGCGCCGAGTTCCCCGTCGAGATCAGCCTGAGCCCGGTCGCGACGGACGAGGGCACCTTGTTCATGAGCGCGATCCGCGACGTCAGCGAGCGCCGCCGCATCGAGCTGGCGCTGCAGGAAAAGAATGTCGAGCTGGCCAAGGCGGTGGCGGCCAAGGACCGCTTCCTCGGTGGCATGTCGCACGAGCTCAGGACGCCGCTGAACGCGATCATCGGTTTTACCGGTACCATGTTGATGAAGTTGCCTGGGCCCATCAATTCGGAGCAGGCCAAGCAGTTGCGGACGGTGCAAAGCAGCGCGCGCCACCTGCTGTCGCTGATCAACGACCTGCTCGATCTGACCCGGATCGAGTCGGGCAAGGTCGAGCTCGAGCTGGTGCCGCTGCAGTGCCGGCCCGTCATCGACGAGGTGCTGGCGCTGTCGCAGCCGCAGGCGCGCAACAAGGGGCTGGAGCTGGTGCTGGTCGATTCCGACCATGAATTGACGGTCAAGTCCGACCGCCGCGCGCTGCAGCAGATTTTAATGAACCTGGTCGACAACGCGATCAAGTTCACCGACAGCGGCGCGGTGCGGGTGCGGCTGGAGGCGGCCACGGTGGGCGCCCGCGATTGCGTCACGATCAACATCAGCGACAACGGCGCCGACGCCGGTCAGGGCGGTCGGCACCAGGCGGTATCGCGTTTGCAAGCCAGTTCGATGCGCCAGTTCGAGGGCACGGGACTGGGGCTGCATTTGAGCCAGAAATTGGCGGCCCTGTTGCATGGGGAAATTTTGTTTGACAGCGAGTATGGCGTCGGCAGTATTTTTACACTGGCGCTGCCGCTGGAGTCATGACAAGGGGGTCAAAGGTGTCGGCACGAATACTGATAATTGAGGACAACGCCACCAACATGGAGTTGATGGTCTATCTGCTGCGCGCGTTCGGCTACGCGCCGCTGTCGGCCGCCGACGGCGAGGCCGGCGTGGCCGCCGCGCTGCGCGAGCTGCCCGACCTGATCATCTGCGACGTCCACCTGCCCAAGCTCGACGGCTACGGCGTGGTGGCCGCGCTCAAGGGCGACGAGCGGGTGCGCCACATCCCGACCCTGGCGGTGACGGCGCTGGCGATGGTGGGCGACCGCGAGCGCCTGCTCGAGGCCGGCTTCGACGGCTACATCGGCAAACCGATCGAGCCGGACACCTTCGTGACGCAAATCGAGTCTTTTTTAGGCGGGGAGATGTCGACCCCGCCTAAAAACGACATCGCCACGATCCTGATCGTGGATGACCACGTGCTCAACCGCGAGTTCCTGATGACCCTGCTCGGCTACGGCGGCCACCGCCTGCTGGAGGCCTCCAACGGCGCCGAGGGCCTCAAAATGGTGCTGGCCGAGCGGCCCGACCTGGTGATCTCCGACATCCTGATGCCCAACATGGACGGCTACGAGTTCGTCACCCGCATGCACGGCAATCCGGAGACGGCCGACGTGCCGGTGATCTTCTACACCGCCACCTACCGCGAGCGCGAGGCGATGGCCGTGGCGCAGTCGTGCGGCGTGCGCTGGGTGCTGCCCAAGCCGTCCGATCCGGACGTGATCCTGCGCACCGTGCACGAGGCGCTGGGGCTGGCCGTGGCCGGCGAGGGCGACGGCGAGGCCGACCTGCCGGCCTTCGCGCCCGAGCCGCCGCAGGAGGGGCGCTTCCACAACATCGACGACAAGGTGGCCGAGTACCTGGGCGAGCTCGAATCGAGCAGCCAGCTGATCTCGCGCTTCGCCCACGGCGCGGCCGAGGCCGACGAGGGCGCGCCCGAGCACCTGTCGCTGATGACGCAGCGGCTGTCGAGTTCCCTGTCGAGCCTCCAGGCGGTGAGCCTGCGGCTGACCGCGTTGATCGAGCTGGGCATCGAGCTGGGCACCGAGCGCGACCCGCGCTCGCTGGTGGAGATCGGCTGCCGCGTGGCGCAGAACATCTGCGTGTCCAAGTACGCCTGCATCGGCGTGCTCGAGACCGGCGCGACCGAGCTCAGTTACTACGCCAGCTGCGGCGCCGGCGTGCCGATCCGCCAGATCGCCCAGTCGCCGCGCGCCGGCGTGCTGCGCGGCCTGCTCGACCAGCGCCTGCCGTGCCGCATCAACGACCTCGACGGCGATCCGGCGACGATCGGCCTGCCGGCCGGCCATCCGCCGGTGCACTCGTTCCTGGGCGTGCCGATCGCCTCGCGCGAGCGCACCCACGGCTGGCTGTACCTGGTCGACAAGCTCGGCGCCGACGGCTTCTCCGAGGTCGACGAGCGCGTCGCCGCCACGGTGGCCGCGCAGATCTCGGTGGCCTACGAAAACCTGCTGCTGTACGAGGAGATCAAGCGCCACCACGCGCAGCTGACCTCGGACATGAATGCCCGCATCCGCCTCGACGAGGACCTGCGCCGCTTCCGCCTGGCGATGGACGCCACCGCCGACGCCATCTTCCTGGTCGACCGCGCCGGCATGTGCTTCGTCGACGTCAACGCCACCGCCTGCCGCATGCTCGGCTACGAGCGCGAGGACTTCCTCAAGATCGGCCCGGGCGTGGCGGCCGAGGGCGACCTGCGCAAGCTCGAGGAGCTGTACGAGAAACTGCTGGCGGGCGACCAGAGCGGCGCCATGACCGAGCTGCTGCTGCAATGCCGCGACGGCCGGCCGCTGGCGGTCGAGGTGCAGCGGCGCACCTTGCGCTCGGGGCCGAGCTGGATCCTGGTGGCGGTGGCGCGCGACATCACCGAGCGCAAGGAGGCCGAGCAGCGGCTGTTGAAACTGGCGCACTTCGACACCCTGACCGGCCTGCCCAACCGCAGCCAGTTCTACGACTCGCTGATGCACTCGCTGCGCCAGGCCAGCGAGCACAAATGGTCGCTGGCGGTGCTGTTCCTCGACGTCGACCGCTTCAAGAACGTCAACGACACCTTGGGCCACACCATCGGCGACGAGCTGCTGCGCCAGTTCTCCAGCCGGCTGGTCGACTGCCTGCGGGTGCGCGACACCATCGGCCGCTTCGGCGGCGACGAGTTCGCCGCGATCCTGATGCTGCCCGAGGGCGCGCAGAACGCCATCGCCGTGGTCGACAAGATCCGCGACTCGATGCGCCGGCCGTTCGACCTCAAGGGGCACGAGGTGACGGTCACGGCCAGCATCGGCATCGCCGTGTTCCCCGACGACGGCAACGACCCCGACACCTTGATCCAGTACGCCGACACGGCCATGTACCGCGCCAAGGAGGCCGGGCGCGACGCCTTCCGCTTCTTCACCGCCGAGATGAACGCGCAATCGCTGGCGCGGCTGGACCTGGAGAACGCGCTGCGGCGCGCCATCGACAACCACGAGTTCGTGCTGCACTTCCAGCCCAAGGTGCACATCGGCAACGGGCGCATCAGCGGCGCCGAGGTGCTGATCCGCTGGCGGCGGCCCGGCCACGGCATGGTCTCGCCGGCGCTGTTCATCCCCATCCTCGAGGAGACCGGCCTGATCGTGCGGGTCGGCTCGTGGGTGATCCACGAGGCCTGCCGCAAGATCGCCGACTGGCGCCGCAACCACGGCTGGGCGGTGCACCTGTCGGTCAACGTCTCGGGCATCCAGTTCTTCGTCGGCGGACTGGAGGAGGAGGTGCTGCGCGCCATCAAGGAGCACGGCATCGCCCCCGAGCTGCTGGAGCTGGAGCTGACCGAGAGCTCGCTGATGTCGAACGCGGAAGAGACCATCACCGTGCTGCAAAACCTCAAGGCGCTGGGCATCAAGATCTCGATCGACGACTTCGGCACCGGCTACTCGTCGCTGGCGTACCTGAAGCGCTTCCCGATCGACAAGCTCAAGATCGACATCGCCTTCGTGCGCGAGGTCACCAGCAACCCGGACGACGCCGCCATCGTGCTGGCCATCATCAACATGGCGCACAGCCTCAAGCTCGAGGTCATCGCCGAGGGCGTGGAGAAGGACGCCCAGCTGTCCTACCTGCGCCGGCACGGCTGCGACGAGATGCAGGGCTATTTCTTCAGTCGGCCGCTGCCCGAGGAGGAGTTCGAAGCGATGATGGGCGAGGGGCGCCAGTTGCAGGCGCCGGTGGACGAGGCGGTGCTCGAGCAGCAAACCCTGCTCATCGTCGACGACGACGCCTTCATGCTCGACGTGCTGACCGACTTCCTGTCGCAGGACGGCTACCGCATCCTGACGGCGCAGACGGCGGCCGAGGGCTTCGACATCCTGGCCAAGCACCGGGTGCAGGTGATCCTGTGCGACCAGTGCATGCCGTTGATGAGCGGCACCGAGTTCATGGAGCGGGTCAAGAACCTGTGCCCGGACACCTTCCGCATCATGCTGTCGGCCTACGCCGACCTGACGCCGATCATGGCCGCCATCAACCACGGCGCCATCGACCGCTTCTACACCAAGCCGTGGAAGGGCGCGGTGCTACGCGAGAACATCCGCGAAGGCTTCCGCCTGCACGCGCGCGCGCACGGCCCGCTGCGCATCGCCGACGCGGTCCAGGCCTCCGCCTGACGATGGCCGCGGCCGGACAAGGCGGCAAGCGCGCGCGCCTGGCCGGCGGGCTGGCGCTGTTGTTGCTGCTGCCGCTTGCCGGCCCGGCCGCGGCGCGGGCGCCGGCGCCGCAGCCGGCGCCGCTGAAAATCTACGGCATGGAAAACAAGCCGACCAGTTTCCTGCACGACGGCCAGCCGGACGGACTGGCGGTCGAGCTGGTGGCGCGCATCCAGGAGCGGCTGGGGCGGCCGGAGCGGCTGGAGATCATTCCGTGGGCGCGCGCCAACGCGCTGGCCAGGGCCGAGCCCAACGTGGTGCTGGCGGTGCTGGTGCGCACGCCCGAGCGCGAGGCGATCCTCGATTTCGTCGGGCCGGTGTTCACCACGCGGGTGTCGGCCTACGTGGTCAAGGGCCGGCTCGACGAGCTGCGGCGCGGGGATCCTGGCCTGCACAAGGTGCGCGCCGGTGGCCAGCGCAGCACCGTCTTCGTCAGCCTGCCGCGGCGCATGGGCTACAACGTCACCGACGAGGTCACGACCGCCGAAACCGCCGCCAGAATGCTGATGAGCCGGCGCTTCGACCTGTGGTTCGTCGCCGAGGAACTGATGCCGGCGTCGATGGAGCGGGCCGGCTACCGGCCGACGCGGTCGAGCTGGCGTTCAACCTGAGCGTCGACGGCGTCTATTTCGCGTTTTCCAAGGGCACGCCGGAGGCCACCGTGACCGCCTGGGCCGACGCGCTGCGCGACATTAAGCGCGACGGCAGCTTCCTGAAGATCCACCAGAAATGGCTGCCGGCGGCGCAGTTGCCGCCGGATGTGGCGGCGCCGCCGACGCAACCATCCCCGCAGCGGTGATCGCCGACTTTCCAGGGCCGCGACCGGATGCGACCGGATGGGGTCAAGTCTAACATTCGTACATGAGCTCGGCCGCAGTTTCAAAGCTGCCGAGCTCATGTACGAATGTTAGACTTGACCCCCATGGGGACTGACCGTCAGTTGTTAGTTTAACCAGTCTGTCGGCCCGGGCTGCGGCCGGGGCCGTCCGGCCACCATGGCGTTTGCCCGGCTTTCGCCGAAGAACCGCCTATCTTGCGCCCATCCCCCCTCATTTACGTTGAAAGCGGTCCCAGTGTTCTCAGTTTGGCGTCATCGGTGTTATGCTTGCATGAGAATAAACAGAGATCCTCGCTATGCAACAAAAAGCACCCCGCCGCACCCGTGAACGCATACTGGAACTGTCCCTGCGCTTGTTTAACGAGTTCGGCGAACCCAACATCACCACCACGGTGATCGCCGAGGAGATGAACATCTCGCCAGGCAATTTGTACTACCATTTCCGTAACAAGGACGACATCGTCAACTCGATCTTCGTCCAGTTCGAGGCCGAGATCGAACGCATCCTCACCGTGCCCAACGGCCGCCGCTCCAACATCGACGACGTCTGGATGTACCTGCACCTGATGTTCGAGCTGATCTGGCGCTACCGCTTCTTCTACCGCGACCTCAACGACTTGCTGTCGCGTAACCGCAAGCTGGAGCTGCATTTCAAGCAGATCCTGGCGCACAAGATCAAGGTCGCCAAGCAGCTGTGCGAGGACTTGCGCAGCGAAAAATCGCTGGAGGCGTCCGACGCCGCCATCGACGCCATGGCCACCAACATGGTGGTGGTGGCGACTTACTGGCTGTCGTACGAATACGTGCGCAATCCGCGCAAGTACAGCGAGCAGCAATCGATGGCCGACGCCCTCGCGCGCGGCTGCTACCAAGTGCTGTCGCAGATCGGCCCGTACCTGCGCAACGAGACCAGTTTGCTGTTCCAGAAACTGTCCGAAGAATATCTAAAAAAGCTCAAGTGAGCCGCCGGAGACACCATGGCCTGGACCCCTTTCCCCTATCCCGACCCCGCCTACCGCTACACGCCGGAGGCGCTGAAGGCGGCCTGGCCGGCGCTGCATAGCGGCGACCTGGAGCCGTTCCCCGCCAATCCGGCGCTGCTGCAGGCGTGGATCGCCTTCCACGCCGGCGAGTTCGAGCGGGCCGCGCGGCTGGGGCTCGACGTCGGCGTCAACGGTTACTCGGTCGCGCACAAGGCGATCTGCATCTACGCCCAATATCTGGAGCCGAACGAGAAAAAACGCATCGCCACCTTCGAGTGCGTGGCCGAGCGCTGCGAACGCCAGCAGCGCGAGCAGCCGGACAACCCGGCCGGCTATTACTGGCACGCCTACGCTCTGGGCTATTACGCGCTGGGCATCTCGGTGGTCAAGGGACTGGCGCAGGGGCTCGGCCCGCGCGTGCGCGCCAGCCTGGAGACGACGGTCCGGCTGGCGCCGGCGCGCGCCGACGCCCACGTCGGCCTGGGCGTGTTCCACACCGAGATCGTCGACAAGGTCGGCGGCATGATCGGCGGCCTGACCTACGGCGCCCGCAAGGAGGAGGGCTACCGCCACTTCCAGACGGCGCTGCGGCTCGATCCCGATTCGGCGATCGCGCGCATCCAGTACGGCCACGCGCTGGCGCTGCTCGAAGGTAAAAAGAAAATGGCCGAGGCCACGGCCTTGCTGGAACAGGCCGCCGGCATGACGCCGCGCGACGCCATGGAGCGCCTCGATGTCGAGGCCGCGCGACAGGAATTGATGGAGGAAAAACAGCAGTGACGAAGACGATTTGTGTGTATTGCGGCGCCAACGCGGGCGTCACGCCCGCTTACGCCGAGGCGGCGCGCGCGCTGGGCCGGGCGCTGGCCGACCAGAACCTGGCGCTGGTCTACGGCGGCGGCAAGGTGGGTTTGATGGGCGTCATCGCCGACGCCGTGCTGGCGGCCGGCGGCGAGGTCACCGGCGTGATCCCGACCGCGCTGGTCGAGCGCGAAGTGGGCCACATG
Organism: Duganella sp. 1411; assembly: GCF_017833525.1. Classification (GTDB taxonomy): domain Bacteria; phylum Pseudomonadota; class Gammaproteobacteria; order Burkholderiales; family Burkholderiaceae_D; genus Rugamonas. The sequence goes on along the minus strand of NZ_JAFICD010000002.1, from coordinate 984,572 downwards.
GGCCTGACGCGCCAGTTCATCGTCAAGGATATGCACGAGCGCAAGGCCATGATGGCCAGCCTGTCGGACGGTTTCATCGCCATGCCCGGCGGCATGGGCACGCTCGAGGAACTGTTCGAGATGCTGACCTGGTCGCAGCTGGGCATCCACGCCAAGCCGATCGGCCTGCTCAACGTCGACGGCTTCTATGACGGCTTGATCGACTTCATCGCCCATGCCAGCGGGCAGGGCTTCATCCGTCCGCAGCACGCGGCGCTGATGATGTCCGCGACCGATCCGCAAGCGCTGCTGCAACTGCTGAAAGCGTAGGGCTTGGCCGGCGCGCGCCATATCCTGATCCTCGCCGCCGGCAGCGCCGGCGACGTCTACCCGTTCATCGTCATCGGCCAGGCGCTGCTGCGGCGCGGCTATGAGGTCACCTTGGTCGCCTCCGACAATTTCAAGGAACGGATCGAGCGCGCCGGCATGGGCTTCGCCTCGGGCCTGAGCCAGGCCGAGCTCGACGAGCTGGTGTACGACCCGGACCTGTGGCATCCGCAAAAAGGGCTGTTCACGATCTGGAAGTACATGTCCCGGCATTTCGCCCCGTCGTACGCGCGGCAGCTGGCGCTGGTCGAACAACGGCCGACGGTGATCGTGGCCAGCACGCTGGCGATGACCGGCCGCCTGCTGCAGGAGGCGCGCGGCGTGCCGCTGGCCACCGTCCACCTGGCGCCGTCGTGTTTCTTCTCCGCCTACGATCCCGCCGCGCGCGCCGGGCTGGAGTGGCTGGCGCGGATGCCGCCGTGGGTCGTGCGCGCCGTGCTGGGCCTGATCGAGCGGCTGGTCATCGATCCCGCCGTGCGTCCCGAAATCAACCGTTTGCGCGCCGCGCTCGGCCTGGCGCCGGTGCGGCGCGTGATGAGCCATTGGCTGCATTCGCCGCAGCGCGTCATCTGCGCCTTCCCCGACTGGTTCGCGGCGCCGCAGCCCGATTGGCCGCCGAACACCGTGTGCACCGGTTTCCCGCGCCTGCCGGCCGCGCCGGACGAGCCGCTGGACCCGGACTTGCGGCGCTTCCTCGACGCCGGCCCGGCGCCGATCGCCGTCACGCCGGGGTCGGCGATGGCGCACGGCCGCGCCTTCATCGCGCGCGCGATCGCGGCGGCCGAAGCGTTACAACAACGCGTGGTCGTCATCACGCCGTTCCGCGACCAGTTGCCGGCCGCGTTGCCGGCGTTCGTGCACCACGTGGCGTACGCGCCGTTCGACGCGCTGGCGCCGCGCGTGGCGGCGTTCGTCCATCACGGCGGCATCGGCACCAGCGCCACGGTGATGGCGGCGGGCAAGCCGCAACTGGTGGTGCCGTTCTCGTACGACCAGCCCGACAACGGCATGCGCCTGGCGCGCCTGGGCGTGGGCGCGGTGGTTGGGCTGGACGCGCCGCCCGCAGCCTGGACCGCCGCGCTGTCGGGGCTGCTCAAGCGGCCGGAGGTGGCGCAAGCCTGCGCCGCGCTGGCCGCGAAGCTGGCGGCCGAACGCCCGCCCGCCGAGCAGATCGCCGATCTGGTCGAGGAGTTGGCGGTCACGGCTTTACGTAGGGCGGATTAGGCGGGACGCCGTAATCCGCCATGCATGCGTCGCGTTGACGCACGCATTGGCCGATTACGCTACGCTAATCCGCCTTACGTGATTTAGATGTGCGTTTAAATTAGTGTTAGCCGGAACAATAAGGAGACAAAGTGACCAATCGACTGGGCAAGATACTGATCGCCATCATCCTCGCGGGCTGCGCCTGCGCCACCATAGCGGCTCCGCCGGCCGCCGTCCACGCCGGCGACGTCCGCGAACGCATCAACATCGACAAGGATTGGCGCTTCGCCCACGGCCACGCGTACGACGCGCAAAAGGATTTTCGGCACGGCCTGCGTCCCTTCTTCTTCGCCAAGGCCGGCTACGGCGACGGCCCGGCCGCCGCCGACTTCAGCGACGCCGCCTGGCGCAAGCTGGACCTGCCGCACGACTGGGCGGTCGAGCTGCCGTTCGATGCGCGCGCCGACACCAACCATGGCTCGCTGGCCATCGGCCGCAACTTCCCGGAAAACAGCGTCGGCTGGTATCGCAAGGTGCTCCATATCCCGGCCAGCGACCAGGGCCGCCGCATTTCGCTGGAGTTCGACGGCGTCTACCGCAACAGCACGGTCTGGGTCAACGGCCACTACATCGGTACCGAACCCAGCGGCTACTCCGGCTTCCGCTACGACATCACCGATTATCTGAACGTCGGCGGCGACAACGTCATCGCCGTGCGCGCCGACGCCACCGTCGAGGAGGGCTGGTTCTACGAGGGCGCCGGCATCTACCGCCACGTCTGGCTGACCAAGACCGCGCCGCTGCACGTGGCGCAGTGGGGCACCTTCGTCAAGACCCGGGTCGACGGCGGGCGCGCGCGCGTCGACGTCGACGTCACCGTGGCCAACGACGGCAACAGCGCGGAGTCGTTCTCGCTGCGCCAGCAGGTGTACGCGCCGGACGGCCAGCTGGTGGCGCAGGCCGAACAGGCCGGCCGCACCGTGGACGCCGCGCGCAACGGCGAGTTCAGCGCGGCGCTGACGGTGCCGCGCGCGCGTCTGTGGTCGCTCGAGGAACCGAACCTGTACACGCTGAAGACCACGCTGCTGCGGGGCGGCCGCGCGGTCGACAGCTACCACACCCGCTTCGGCATCCGCACGGTGGCGTTCGACCCGGACAAGGGTTTTACGCTGAACGGCAAGCCGCTCAAGCTGCAGGGCACCAACAACCACCAGGACCACGCCGGCGTCGGCGTGGCGCTGCCGGACGGCCTGCAGACCTGGCGCCTGAAGCAACTGAAGTCGTTCGGCGTGAACGCCTACCGCGCCTCGCACCATCCGCCGACGCCGGAACTGCTGGACGAGGCCGACCGGCTGGGCATGCTGGTCATCGACGAGCACCGCATGATGGGCACCACGCCCGAGGTGCGCGGACAGCTCGAGCGCATGATACGGCGCGACCGCAACCATCCGAGCGTCGTCATCTGGTCGGTGGGCAACGAGGAATGGGCGCTGGAGTGGAAGGACCCCGGCCCGCACCTGGCGCGCGAGATGGACCGCCACGTCAAGCGCATGGACCCGACGCGGCGCACCATGGTCGCCACCAGCGGCTCGGGCCAGGGCGTGTCGCTCGGCGCCGACGTGATTGGCTTTAATTACGGCGCCCAGCACGATGTCGACCGCTTCCACCGCGACCATCCCGGCAAGCCGGCGCTGATGTCGGAGGAGGGCTCGACCTTCACCACGCGTGGCGTCTATGTCGACGAGCCGGCGCGCTCCCACCTGAACGCCTACGACCGCCAGGCCCGGCCCGGCAGCAGCCTGAGCATCGAGGAGGGCTGGCGCCGCGTCCGGGAGCGCGACTGGATGGGCGGCATGTTCGTCTGGACCGGCTTCGATTACCGGGGCGAGACCACGCCGTTCGGCTGGCCGGCGGTCGGTTCGCAATTCGGCATGCTCGACACCACCGGCGTGCTGAAGGACACGGCCTACTACCTCAAGTCGGTGTGGACGCGCGCGCCGATGGTGCACATCCTGCCGCACTGGAACTGGGCCGGCCGGGAGGGGCAGCCGATCAAGGTGGCCGTCTACAGCAACGGCGACGCGGTCGAGCTGTTCCAGGACGGCCGCCCGCTGGGCCGCAAGACCATGGTCAAGGACGGCCACCTCGAATGGACGGTGCCTTACCAGCCGGGCAAACTGACGGCGACCGCCTATCGCGGCGGCGCGCCGGTGGCGACGGCCGAGGTGGCGACCACCGGCGCCGGCGCGCGCGTGGCGCTGAGCGCCGACCAGACCGTCCTCAAGCCCGACGGCACCGACATCGCCGTGGTGTGGGTCAACGTCGCCGACGCCGCCGGCAAGATCGTGCCGACCGCCGATGACGAGATCGGTTTTGCCGCGTCCGGCCCGATCCGCATCATCGGCGTCGGCAACGGCGATCCCGCTTCGCACGAGCCCGACCGTCCGGCCGAGCGGCACGGCTTCGTGCCGCTGACCGGCTGGCGCACGCTCGCCGTCGACAGCGCCGACGATCCGGCGGCGCGCGCCGCCACGGTCGACACCTCGTCCTGGCGCGACCCGGCCGCGTGGCTGCCGCCGACCGCGCAGCCGCCGCTGACGCGCTATCTGGTGTTGCGGGGCGAGTTCCCCCGGCCGGCCATGGCGCGCGATGGCCGCGCCGCCTTGTTCATCGACCGGCTGGCCGCCGATCAGGCGGTGTACGTGAACGGGCGCGCGGTGGAGGCGGCGCCGCTCGACGGCGGCCTGGCGATCGCGCTCGACGCCGCCCAGCTGCAGGACACCAACAGCCTGGCCTATGTCGTGGCGACGCCGAAGGATGGCGTGCAGGGCATGTTCGAGCGTTCCGTCGGCACCAGCAAATGGGGCGTGCTGCGCGTCACGGCGCCGGCCGCGCCGTGGCAGCGGCGCGTGTTCAACGGCTGGGCGCAGGTGATCGTGCAATCGACCGGACAGGCCGGCGAGGCCGCCTTGACGGCCAGCGCGCCCGGCTTGGCGCCGGCGACGGTGCGCTTCCAGACCGGCCAGGGCGCCCGCTAGCGTCCGGCCGGAGGCGGCAGGGGCGCGCTACGCGGCCCGCCGCCCCGGTTTGCCGATGCCCGCGCTCAGCATGTCGAACAGCGTGCGCGACGCCGGCGGCATCGCATGCTGATGCCTGCTGATCAAGCCGAGCGTGCGGTTGACAACGGGATTGACCAGCGGCACGCCGACCACCGCGCTGTGCGCCTCGCGCGGGATCGATAGCCCGGGCACCGCCGCCACCCCCAGCCCCGATTCCACCAGCGCCAGAACGCCCGACACGTGGTTGATCTCGCACGAGATCCACGGGTGCTTTTCCACGCCCGACAGCGCCGCGTCCAGCACGCTGCGGTTGCCGCTCGACTTGGCCACCGAGATATAGCGTTCGTCGACCGTCTCCTTCCAGTTGAGTTTCTTGCGCTTGGCCAGCGGATGGTCGCGCCGCATCGCCAGCACGTAGCTTTCGACATGGATCGGCTGGAAATGGATCTCCGGATTTTCCGCGCCGGTGAAGCAGACGCCGAAGTCCGCCTCGCCGCTCAGCACCAGGTTGAGCACGTCCTGCGCGCTTTCGTCGTGCACGCGCACGCGGATTTTCGGAAAGCGCGCGCTAAAGCGCTTGAGCACGTCCGGCAGGAAGTGCCGCACGGCCGACGGCACGCACGCGAACGTGACCGTCCCGGTGCGGTGCGCGGCGAGGTCGGCGACGCCCAGCACGGCATCCTCGAGGCCGTTGAGCGAGTCGCGCACGTTCACCAGGAACATCTGGCCCACATTGGTCAGCTGCACGCGCCGGGTGGTGCGCTCGAACAGCTTGACCCCCAGCGCGTCCTCCAGTTTCTCGATCCGCCGGCTGAGCGCGGGCTGCGACAGGAACAGGTCGGTGGCGGCCTGGCGAAAGCTGTTGCGCTCGGCGACGGCGACGAAGGCCTGTAAATCATGAAGTTCGTAATTGATGCGCTGCATGCATTAATCTCCGGAAAAATTGCAATTATCAAATTATGCCATTTCAACGATGATGCGCTATCAATCAGCAGCCTCGTCAAGAAGGCATCATTCGAAAAATGGAGACACGATGCGAAATCGTTGCGCGTTCGCGCTGTTGTTGGCCGCCAGCGGCGCCTGCCTGGGGCAGGGCGGCGCGGTGTTATATGGCATAGCCGATGCCGGCGTCCGTTATGGCAAGGGCTTGACCGCCGCCAACGCGCCGATGGCCGGCGGCGCGCAGCCGTCCATCAGCAGCGGCGTCAACAACACCAGCCGCTGGGGCCTGCGCGGCCAGGAAGACCTCGGCGGCGGCTGGCAGGCGGTGTACCGCCTCGAGGGCGGGCTCAATCTGGATACCGGCAGCGCGGCCAAATCCGACAAGCTGTTCGACCGGCAGGCGTGGGTGGGCCTGAAGTCGCCGCTGGGATCGGTGTACCTGGGGCGCCAGGCGACGCTGCTGGCCGACGCCATCGCGCCGGTGGACCCGCTGGGCATCCGCTACGCCAGCTTCAATCCGAACATCAACATCACCGGCTTGAGCAACACCGCGTTCGGCGGCCATGCGTTCGGCCAGCAATATGGCAGCAGCGGCTATGCCGACAATTTCTATCGGCTCGATAACATGGTCAAGTACACCGCCAACCTGGGACCGGTGGTGGCGCGCGCGGCGTATTCGTTCGGCGAGGTGGCGGGGGCGACGTCGCCGTTGTCGACCTGGGGTGGCGCCCTGGCTTACCAGCGGGACGGGCTGGCCGTCTCCGGCGCCGTGATGCGCTTTCGCAACCGTGACAACCTCGTCCTCGATGCCGCCACGCTCGGCGCCGCCTACAAGGTGGACGCATGGCAGTTCAAGGCCAATGCCGGCGTCAACCGCGCCGACGTCGGCGTCGACCGGTCGGTGCGGCAGGGTGTGGTTTCCGCCGGTGTGAGCCGGCAATTCGCGCCCGACCTTCTGCTGACGACCGCCTGGTACAAGGTGCGCCGCTCGGCCACCGGCCATATCGACGACGGCTTCCAGCGCGCCTTCGCCTACCTGGAAAAAACGCTGTCGCCGCGCGCCACGCTGTACCTCGAATCGGACTACACGCTGTGGCAAGGCGATGCCGCCGGCGCCGCCGGGACGCGCGCCAACGACCGCCACGGCGCGGCCCTGACACTCGGCTTCATGCAAAAATTTTAACGATCGGAGAAACGACTATGCTTCCACATCATCTGGCACGGAAATCGGGCCCATTGCTGGCCGCGCTGGTTTTCCTCGCCGCCGGCGCGGCCAACGCCGCCGACATCCGCGTGGTCAGCTCGGGCGGCTTCGCCCAGGCCTATAAAAACCTGGCGCCCGAATACGAACGCGTCAGCGGCGACCATCTGCAATCCGAATGGGGACCGTCGATGGGCACCACGGCCAACGCGATCCCGGCGCGCCTGGCGCGAGGCGAGCGGATCGACGTCGTCATCATGGTGGGCGACGCGCTCGACCAGCTGATGGCGGCGGGGCGCCTGGTTCCCGGCACCAAGGTGGTGCTGGCGAACTCCCCCATCGCCTGCGCCGTGCGCCACGGCGCGGCCAAGCCCGACATCAGCACGACCGAGGGTTTGCGCAGCGCTTTCCTGACGGCGCGCAAGGTGGCCTATTCGGACAGCGCCAGCGGCGAATACATCGAGGGCAAATTGATGAAGAAGCTGGACATCGCCCAGCAGATGCAGGGCAAGGCCGCGAAAATCCCGGCCACGCCGGTCGGTGAAATCATCGCCCACGGCGAGGCCGATTTCGGCTGCCAGCAGCGCAGCGAACTGATGCCGGTCAAGGGCATCGACATCGTCGGCCTGCTGCCGCCGGAAGTGCAATTGAAGACGGAATTTTCCGCCGCGCTGGTGCGCGACGCCGGGCAGCCGGAGGCCGGACGCGCCTTGCTGCGCTTCCTGGCGTCGCCCGCCAACGCCGCCGCGATCGAGGCCACCGGCCTGGAGCCGGCGTCGACCCCGCTCCAGCACTAATTTTCATTTTTCATCGATAGGTAACCCATGGCTATTCCATCCAGCGTCCAAGCCCTCGCCGAGGCCGTGCCGCCGCGCGAACCGGCGCGCGCCCCGTCCCGCATCGCCACCGTCATCCGGGTGACGAGCGGCAATTTCATCGAAATGTACGACTTTTTCCTGTTCGGCTTTTACGCCACCTATATTTCCAAGGCGTTCTTCCCCGCCAGCAGCGAATACGCGGCGTTGATGATGACGTTCGCCACCTTCGGCGCCGGGTTCTTCATGCGGCCGCTGGGCGCGATCATCCTCGGCAGCTACATCGACCGCATCGGCCGCCGCAAGGGCCTGGTGCTGACCTTGGCGATCATGGCCTCCGGCACGGCGCTGATCGCCTTCGTGCCCGGCTACGAGACCATCGGACTGCTGGCGCCGCTGCTGGTGCTGATCGGGCGCTTGCTGCAAGGCTTTTCCGCCGGCGTGGAGCTGGGCGGCGTGTCGGTCTACCTGTCCGAGATGGCAACGCCCGGCAACAAGGGCTATTACGTCAGCTGGCAATCGGCCAGCCAGCAGGTCGCCATCATCTTCTCCGCCGCCCTCGGCTACGGGCTCAACGAGACGCTCAGCAAGGCGTTCATCGCCGACTGGGGCTGGCGCATCCCGTTCTTCATCGGTTGCTCCATCATCCCGGTGGTGTTCTACATCCGCCGCTCGCTGCAGGAGACCGAGGCCTACCTGGCGCGCAAGTCCCATCCGACGTTCCGGCAGATGCTCAAGACCATCAGCCTGAACTGGCCGCTGGTGGTCGCCGGCACCATGCTGATCGTGTTGACGACGGTCGCGTTCTATCTGATCACCGTCTACACGCCGACCTTCGGCAAGAGCGTGCTCAAGCTGAGCACCGAGGAAAGCCTGCTCGTCACCTTGTGCGTCGGCCTGTCGAACTTCATCTGGCTGCCGGTCATGGGGGCGCTGTCGGACCGCATCGGGCGCTGGCCCATCATGGCGATCTGCTCGGCGCTGACGGTGCTGACCGCGTATCCGGCCTTGTCCTGGCTGGTTGGCCATCCCAGTTTCGAGCACATGGTCGTGGTCGAGCTGTGGCTGTCCTTTCTCTACGGCAGCTACAACGGCGCCACCATCGTCGCGCTGACGGAAATCATCCCGGCCAGCGTCAGGACCACCGGCTTTTCGCTGGCCTACAGCCTGGCCACGGCGCTGTTCGGCGGCATGACGCCGCTGGTGTCGACCTTGCTTATCGAGAGTACCGGCGACAAGGCCGCGCCGGGCTACTGGATGGCCGGCGCCGGCGCCATCAGCCTGGCGGCGACGTGGCTGGTCTATCGCGGCATCGTCAAGGAGCGCCATCCGGCGGCGGCGTGAACCACAGCGGCCCGGCGCGGCGACAAAGCCGTTATGCCCACAGCCGGCCGGCGCCGCTGTCGAGGTGGGTCAGGTACAGCCGCAGGTCGAACTCGAACTGGTGGTAGTTCGGTTCCATGTAGGTGCACAGCTTGTAGAACGCCTTGTCGTGCTGCTTTTCCTTCACGTGCGCCAGCTCGTGCACGGCGATCATGCGCAAGAATTCCAGCGGCACCTCCTTGAACATGGTGGCGACGCGGATCTCGTGCTTGGCCTTGAGCTTGCCGCCCTGGACGCGCGAGATCGACGTGTGCAAGCCCAGCGCGTGGTTGATCACGTGGATCTTGCTGTCGTACTCGACCTTGTTGATCGGCTCGGCGTTGCGCAAATGCTCATCTTTCAAGCCTTGCACGTACTGGTACAGCGCCTTGTCGGTGCGCAGGTCGTGCGGTTTCTTGTAACGCTTGAGCAGCACGTCGCCTAGCTGGTTCTTGGCCAGCAACTCGGTCACTTGCTGCTGCGTTTGCTCGGAATAGGCGCTGAGGTACTTCAGGGAGGACATGGCGTGACGGCGGAGGAGATTCGAGGCGTGAATGTACCACATCCGGGCGATGGGCTGGCGATGCCCCGGGCGGCCGGACGCGGCGAGATCGGTTTTACGGGAATTGCTTGCTCAGCACGAGCTGGGCGTAGACACTGATCACCAAGTCGCGGCTGGCCGCCAGTTGCCGCAGACGCCGGTCGGCGTCCGGCCAGCGCCGCGCGCCGTCGGCCAGCGCGCGCAGGTCGGCCAGCCTGCGGTCATGGTCGCGCGCGCCGGCGCCGTCGGCAAGCCAGGCTTGCAGCCGGGCGAACGCGCCGTCGCGCCGCGCGCCCGGCGGCGCGTATTCCAGGTAGCGCAGCAGCGCATGCACGGCGATGCGTTGTAGACGGCCGCCGGCGTCGCCGGCGGCGGCGGACATGACGCCCGCGCTGTCCAGGGTGGCCAGCAAATCGTCGGCGTCCGGCGGCTCGGACGGGGACGCGTCCGGGCCTGCGTGCAGCCGTGCCATCGTCGTCGCGGCGGCGTGACGGATGGCGTCGGCCGCGGCGGCGTACGGGGCCGGCGCAGTGGCCGCGCGCGGCGCGAGGTCGGGCGTATCCGGCGCGTCGGCCGCGTCAGCGTTGTCGCCGGCGGTGAAGCCGCGCTCAAGCTGCCTGTACTCGCCGCCAAGGCTGGCAGGGCAGCGCGCCGCCGCCAGATGGGTGGCGACATAGTTGCGGAACGCCGCTTGCACTTCGCGGCGCGCGTCCGGCATGCCGTTGTAGCGGGCCAGCAGCGCCTCCATGCCGGAAGCGAGGCCCGGCCCGGTGGCGGCGAAACCGGGGTCGTTGCCCTGCGCTCGCGCGAACAGCGCGCTCAAGCCCTGCGCGAGCGCGGCCTCGTCGCGCGGCGCCAGCGGCGGCAACGCGGTGATGAATTGGACGGCCGGCGCCAGGTCCATTTCCGTCCTGGCACGGCTGACGACCTTCAGCGCGAACGCGGCGCGCGCGTAGGCCTGGGCGGGCAAGGTCGCCGACGCCAGCTCGTACACCGCGCCCGGGTCGTCGACATAGTCGGCGTCGCAGTCGGCCGCGCGCGGTCCGGGGAACGGCGACGACAGCATGCCGATGCGCTCCGGCGCGATCGCCAGCATGGCGCGCACGGCGCGGATTTGCAACGATAGCTGGTCGAGCCCGGCGGTTTGCGGCGGCAGGACGACGTCGTCGCCGCCGGCCCAGGCGCGCGCGACCCGGCCCGGCAACGGCCGCGCCGCCTGCGGCGCCAGCCGGTACGCTTGCAGGATCAGGTCGGCGGCATCGCGCGCCTCCGGCCCGGCGGCCAGCCGCAACAGGACGTCGGCCTGGAAATCGGCGGGCAGTCGCGCCGCCTGCCGGCGCAACGCATCGGCGGAGGCCAGGGGCGGCGGCGCGACAGGTCCGGCGGCGGCGAGGTAGGACAGCAGCCCGCCGGAGGAAGCGCCCGCCACAGAGCCCTGTTGCGGCGTGGCGGCGCGCTCGCCTTCGCCCGCGCCGGCCGCCCACAGCGCCGCGCCGAGCAGCACGGCGATGGTCGGGAGCGCCAGATATCGGTTCAGTGGCATGGTCTTCCTCCGGGGCCGGTCGCTTATTGATACAGCTGGGTGTTACGGCGGCCCTGCTTGATGGCGGCATTGCTGACGGCAAACGGATTGTCACTGATGATGCTGGTGAAACCACCCTTCAACAGTTCCGTCACCTGCCAGCGGTCGTCCTGGGTTTCGCGGCCGAAGTACTTCGAGTTGGACAGGTAGTCCGACAGTCGGGCGCAGCAGGTGCCGTTGCTGCGGATGTAGTAGGCGCCGTCACCCGCGTTGGCGCGGTACTCGGGGACCGGGCTGAAGCCGCCCATGGCGCGTTTCAGCCCGCTCACGTGGTTGACCAGGAAACGCGTGGGGTCGCCGCCGTTGAACGCTTGCTTGTTGCCCACTTCCAGCCACGCGTAGTTCTGCACCCTGGTCGCCTGATCGGCCCAGGCCTCGATGCGGCACTGGTACTTGTCCGCGCCCTGGTCAGCGCAGCTCGTCATGTTACCGGCGTAGCCGCTGTCGATGATCTGGTCCATATCGCCGGCGTAGACGGTCGGCGCGAACGCCACGCCCTTGGTGAACTTGATGATGTCGGCCGGATTGTGGGCGAACAGCGAGGAGCTGAACTTGAGCACCACCTGGTTTTGCATGCCGCGCGTGTTGACCATGTCGGCGATTTTCGAGACGGCGTCCGCCGTCTTGATGTCGAATACGATGACGACATGGTTGGCGCCGAACTTGACGTTGTTGAGCGCGGTCGAAACCAGCAGCGCGTTGTAATTGCTGACCTTGAAGTCGTGGTCCATGAGGCGCGAGTCGTTCAGCTGCTGGTCGTTCATGGTGCGGATGTCGGGGTTCCAGCCGGCGCCGGTGTAGATGTCGAGGCCGCCGCTGTGGCTGACCAGGCGGCCGGCGTTCTGGTCGTGGAACAGCCATGGCGTGCCGCTGGACGATTCCTTGACGTCCAGTTCGATCGCTTCGATATTGTTGTTGACGGCGTTGGTGATGGCGCAGGCCGAATTTTCCGGGCAGCCGGGGCCGACCAGGCCGCGGTGGGCGATGGTGACCACGTTGCCCCCGGCATTATGCGAGTAGGGGAACTTTAGCGCGAGCATGATGTGCTCGGGATTCCAGCTGTTGGCCAGCGCCGGCGCGGCGGCGCCGACCAGGCCCAGTCCGAGCAGCGCGGCGCTCAGGCGTTTGGCGGTCGAGAAGATAGGTGTCACGGGTGGTTCTCCTTGAAGTGAAGTGGGGACGTGCGTGCCGGGTGGTGCGCGCGCCGGGGCGCGCCAGTCCTGCCGGCTCAGGACTTGTTGTGTAGCCGCAGTTGCGGGCGGAATTCGAACATGTCGTCGAAGTAGCAGAACTCCGGCGCCTGCAGTTCGATCAGCGGCGAGCGGGCGATGAAGCTGGTGAGCATGCGCTGGCGCAACCGCGCGAATTGCTGTTGCTCGGCGTCGTTCAGCGGCGACGAGAAATAATTGAGCGTGGTGTGGAAGCGGTAGCTGTCGTGCTCGTCGTCGCGGAATTGCAGCAGCGCGGCCAGGCGGTCGCGCAGCCCCCGGATCTTGTGGTTCTCGGCGGCGTCGACCGGCTCCAGCTGGATGTTGTAGGGATTGGTCTGCAGTTCCAGTTTGCTCGGACGCATGCGCAGCGGCAGCCGGCAGCCGAGGTCGAACTGTTGCAGCTTCTTCAAAAAAGCGGCGTCGCAGGCTGCCTCGCTGGCGTCGCGCGGCAGGTCGCGCGGAAAGCGGCGCGCGCGCTGCGGATACGAGATGCCCTCGAACACCGTCGTGTGGTAGCTGGCCGGCGGCAGCGGCACCACGCGGTGCGTCAGGCCGCTGCGCATCAGCACCGTGTGCAGGTCGAGCATGGCCATGAAGGTGTCGCTGCGCCGGTCGATGTGGCAGATGATCGTGTTGCCCGGCCAGTGCGCCGGCGTGCCGTCGGCGTGGAATTTGGGCGCCTCGTCGGCCGCGCCGGGCAGGGCGGCGGCGTGCGCCGGCGGTTGCGCCAGCGCCGGCTCGGCGATGGCCAGCAAGCCGGTTTGCAACATCAGGCGCATGGCGCCGCGGCGGGGTTTGATCACATTCATAAAACCATACTTTCTTAAAAAAGCGACCGGGCGCACCCGGTCCGTGGGGCGTGGTGACGGCGCGCTACCAGCGGTAGGCCAGCGACGCCTGGTATTGGCGCGCGAACACCGGGCGGCCGTAGATGGCGGTGGCGCTTCCCTGGCCGCTCAGGCTGTCGGTGCGCGGATTGCCTTCGGTCAGGCCGGCCGAGTTGCCGGCGTTCTTGACCGACAACTGCCATTCCCACGCGCCGACCGGGATGCGCGCGCCCAGGTCGACCGTGGTGTAGGCGGGCAGGGCGGTGCTGTTGGCGTAGTCGACGTAGCGCTCGCCGATGCGGCTGGCCGTCGCGCTCAGTTCGACGAACTGGCCGGCGACGTCGAGGTTCCAGACCGGCTGCACGCTGGCCAGCAGTTTGGGTATCTGCGTCAGCTGCTTGCCGTCGTAGGCCGCGCCCGACGAGCCGGTCGCCGGGTTGGCCAGGCGCTTGGTTTTCGGCTGCTGCAACGTCAGGTTGCCGTTGACCGAGAAGCGCGGCGAGGCGCGCCAGTTCGCCTCCAGCTCCAGGCCCCTGGTTTCGGTCTCGCCGATCAGCGGCAAGGTTTCCAGGTTGCCGGTGGCCTGGTTGAGCACCAGCCCGTTGAGCGAGAGCCGGTTGAAGTGGCTGTAGAAGCCGATCGCCGAGAACGACAGCGGCCCGGCCACGCGCCAGCCGGCCTCGGCCTGGCGGATGTCGGTCACCGGCGTGGTTTGCAGCAGGTAGACGTTTTGCAGGCGCGGGAAGCGCACCGCCTTGGTCAGGCGGGCGAACAGCTGTTGCGCGTCGGCCGGCTTGTAGGCCGCGCCCAGGGTCCACGAGTTGCCGCCCAGCGTTTCGCGCTTGGCGGTGGTCGCGCCGCTCAGGCCGCCGACATTGTTGTCGGCCAGGGTGGCGGGGTCCTGCTGGTTCTGCGTCACGGTGCCGGCGTTGTCGCCGCGGTCGGTGAAGAGGGTGCGGCGCAGGCCGGCGTCCAAGGTCAGTTGCGGCAGCACCTGCCAGGCGTCGGCCAGGTAGGGCGAGAGGTAGGTGCCGGTGGCGTGGCCGGCCGCCGCGCCGTTGCCGTAGCGGACGAAGCCGTCCTCGGTGACGGCGCCGACCACCGCGCCGCCCTGGTCGTAGGCCAGCACGTCGAGCGCCTTGGCCTGCGAGCTGACCGTGGTCAGGATGACGTTGGGCAGGCGGCGCTGCGTGAAGTCGAAGTGGCTGTAGTACAGGCCGGCCGTGAGCTCGTGCTTGCCCAGCAGCGGCGTATCGATCTTCTTGCCCAGGCGCAGGTCGTCGGTGATCGTCCTGAGGCCGGTGTCGACGGCGTTGAGCTGGCTCTCCAGCACCAGGCCGCCGAGGCCGGCCGGATCGAACACCACGCGCTGGCCGTTGGCGCCGCGCTGGTTGGCCAGCACGTAGCCGAGGCGGTCGACCGAGGCGCCGAAACCGGCGCGGGCGGCGGCCAGCTTGCCGGCCAGATAGCCGTTGGCGTCCTGCGGGCTGGCGCCGGAGAACACGGCGTCGTAGCTGACGTCGGCGTGCACGGCGCCGAAGCGGTTGGCCACGCTCCAGCCGTCGCCGAGCTGCCGCTCGAAGTTGACGCTAAATTGCTTGAGGTCGGTGTGGATGCCGTCGGCCAGGTCGCGGTCGACCTTGCCGGCGACGCCGTTGTCGACCGTGCGCACCTGGTAGTGGCGGAAGTCCGACGAGTTGAGCGTGCCGGTGCCGGCGTCGAGCTGGCCGTCGAGCGACAGCGACGGCGTGCGCGGGTCGAACAGCGGGATCGCCGTATAAAAGGCGGTGCGGTCGTTGAGCACCTTGGCCTCGACGTCGAGGTGGCCGCCGTCGAGTTTGAGCGTGGCGGCGGCGCTCAGTTGGCCACCCTTGTCGGCCGTGTAGCCGGGCTCGCGCCAGCCCTTGTCGCGCCGGTAGAAGCCGCCGATGGCGTAGTTGAGGCGGTCGTTGACGGGGCCGGCCACATAACCGTCGTAGCGGGTCAGGCCGTGGCTGCCGACGGTGGCGCGCACGGTGCCCTCGGGCGTGTCGCTGCCCTTGCGGCCGATGATGTTGACGGTGGCGCCGGGGGCGTTGTTGGCGTAGATCGGCGAGGTGCCGCCGCGCACCACCTCGACCCGCTCGGTCATCAGGTCGAGCCGGTACAGCGTGTCGATGTTGAAGAACGATTCCTGCGGCTCGTCGAACATGGTCAGGCCGTCGTGCTGCAGCTGGACGTAGAACCAGCCGCCGGCCGGCAGTCCGCGCACGTAGATGTTCTGGCCGCCGCCCTGGCCGCCGGAGGCCTCGACCGACAGGCCGGGCACGCGCTTGAGCATGTCGACCGTGCTGCCGGAGGCGTCGCGCTGCAGTTGCGCCTCGCTGAAGGTGCTGATCGCGAACGGCGCGCTGAGCTTGGTACGCCCCTTGGCGGTGCCCGTGACGACGACCGACTGCATGCCGTCGGCCTGGTCGGCGGCCGCCGCCGGCGTGTCCGCCGGGGCGGCGGGGTCGGCCGGCGCGGCGGCGGCCAGCGGCGCGGCGCACGTCAGCAGGGCGGCGTAATAGAGCGGGGTTGCCCGGGGGCGGCGGGCCTGGCGAGGTTTCATGCGGTGTCTCCGGTGTATAAAATATTATTATGCGTGACGCATATTACTTCTTGATGACAAAAACACGCAAATTATTTCGGCGCGGCGGCGCGCCGGCGGTGGGGCCGCGCCATGACAAACGGCGGTGCTTCGAGTACGATGGCGGATTCGTTCAGGAATAAACTCTTGCCTTCCTTCTCACATCCCGCGCTGGCCGCATGACCGATCCGCATCCCAAAACGCTGTTGCAAAACGAGCGCAAGATCCTGAATCTGGTGCGCGTCAACGGCGCCATGCAGCGCGCCGCGCTGGCCGGCGAAACCGGACTGACGCAGCCCTGGGTGCACCGCATGACCGACCAGTTGCTGGCGCGCGGGCTGCTGGTGGCCGGCGCGCCGCCCAAGGGCGGGCGCGGCCAGCCGAGCATCACGCTGGCGCTGCGCCCGCAGGCCGCCTACGCGGTCGGCGTGGCGCTGGGCACCGACAGCGTCGACGTCTGCCTGGCCGACCTGGCCTGCCAGGTCACGGCGCAGCGGCGCATCGACAGCGTCGCGCTCGACCGCGACGCCACCTTGCGCGCGCTGGCGGCGATGATCGACGGCATGTTAGAGGAGCACGGCGTCGCGCGCGGCGACGTGATCGGCGTGGGCTTGTCGATTCCGGCGTTTTTCATCGCCGGCGGACGCCAGGTCAACGCCCCCGAGCCGCTGCGGGACTGGTCGCTGGTCGATCTCGAGCCGGTCGTCAGCGCGGCGCTGGGCTTGCCGGTGACGATCCAGAACAACGCCACCGCCGCCGCCATCGGCGAGAACCTGCTTGGCGTCGGCCGCTGGGCGCGCAGTTTTTGCTACCTCGATTTCGGCTATGGCTTCGGCTCCGGCGTCATCCTCGACGGCAAGCCGTACACGGGCCGCCACGGCAACGCCGGCGAGATCACCTTCAGCGTCCCGGGTGTCAATCCGGCCAGCCGGCCGGCGCTGCGCTATCTGCTCGAAGCGCTGCAGGCCTTATCGGTGCCGGTCGCCACGATCGCGCAGCTGAGGCAGTCGTTCGACCCGGCCTGGCCGGGCGTGGCGGCATGGATGGAAGGGGTCAAGCCGGCGCTCGACCAGATCGTCAACGTGCTGGCCGGCCTGTTCGATCCGGACGCCATCGTCTTCGGCGGCGAGCTGCCGCCGGCGCTGGGGCGGGCGCTGATCGACAACGCCAGCTTCTGGGACCGCGAGCACCGCTACGGCGTCGCGCCGCCGAGGCCCCGGCTGGTGCTGGCCGAGGGCGGACAGCACACGCAGGCGCTGGGCGCGGCCCTGGTGCCGCTGTGGGCACATTTTTATACCGAAGAATAACGCCCGTCCATGCTTGATATCCTCGCCATCACCAGTCCGATCTACATCATTGTGCTCGCCGGCTACCTCGCCACCCGCTTCGGCGTGTTCGAGCGGACCGACATGCGGGTGTTCGGCAAGTTCGTGCTCAACTTCGCGCTGCCGGCGCTGATCTTCAACGCGCTGGCCCAGCGCCATATCCGCGAGGTGCTGCACCCGGCCTACCTGCTGGCCTATCTGGGAGGCTCGTTGCTGATGATGACGATCGCCTACCTGACCGCCCGCCGGCTGGCCGGCTTGAACCGCATGCGCAGCACTTTCCTGGCGATGGGCGTGTCGTGTTCGAACAGCAGTTTCATGGGGTTTCCGATCCTGCTGTTGCTGGTCGCGCCGGTGGCCGGCGTGGCGCTGGCGCTGAACGTCATGGTCGAGAACCTGGTCATGTTGCCGCTGCTGCTGGCGATGGCGGAAAGCGCGCGCGGCGCGGGCGGCTCGTGGCGCCACGTGGTCGGGCAATCGCTCAAGCGGCTGGCGCGCAACCCGCTGGTGCTGGCGGTGACGGCCGGCCTGGTTGTCAGTCTGGCGGAGCTGCAGCTGCCGCAGCCGGTGCTGCGCAGCGTCACCTTGTTCTCGCAAGCCAGCGGCGGGGTGTCGCTGTTCGCCATCGGCGGCACGCTGGTCGGGCTGTCGCTGAGCAGCGGCTGGCAGCGGGTGCTGCCGGTGGTGGTGGGCAAGCTGGTGGGGCACCCGCTGGCCGTGCTGCTGATCCTGTCCGTGCTGCCGCTGGCGGGCGTGGCGCCGATGGAACCGGCGCTGCGCGCGGCGGCGTTGCTGATGGCGGCGATGCCGATGTTAAGCATCTATCCGATCGTCGCGCAGGCGTATGGCGAGGCCGACCGCAGCGCCACGACGCTGTTGATTTGCATGGTGGCCTCGTTCTTCACGTTGAGCGCGTGGATGTGGCTGCTGCACTAAGGGACACCACGGTTCCACGTAGGGCGGATTAGCGCAGCGTAATCGGCCATGCCTGCGTTTCGACGGCGCATGCATTGGCCGATTACGGCGTTCCGCCTAATCCGCCCTACGTGTCACAGGCATTATTTTGCGTCGATCCTGGCGCGCACCTTGGCGACATCCTTCTCCGACACCGCCGCCGCCGTATTACCCCAGCCCTGACGCAGGAAGCTCGCCAGCGCGGCCGCCTCGCCGTCGCTGAGCCGCTTGCCGAAGCCCGGCATCACCAGCACCGACGGCGCCTTGTCGGTCGACGGCGTGCGCGCGCCCGCCAGCATCACGTGCAGCAGCGCGGTCGGGTTCTCCGCGTTGACCACGCTGGCGCCGTCGAGCTCGGGGAACACCCGCGTCGCGCCCTTGCCGGTGACGAAGTGGCACGCCGAGCAATTATCCAGGTACAAGCGCTCGCCCAACGTCAGGTCGACGGCGGCCGACAGTTTCTTGACCGTGGCCTCGCGCCCCTGCGGCTTGACGGCCGCCTCGCGCGCCGGCGCCGGCGGCAGCGCCTTCAGGTACGCGGCGATGTCGTTGAGGTCGGCGGTGGTCATTTGCGAGGTGCTGTGCTGGACCACGGCGGTCATCTCGCCGGCCACCGCCGAGTTCTTGTTGCGTCCCGTTTGCAGGTAGTCGACGATGGCCGCCAGGTCCCAGCGCGGCAGGCCGCGCAGCGACGGCACCGGCCAGCCATTGAGCTCGCCGCCGGCGAGGAACTTGGCCTCGCCGCTGTTGCTGGCTTTTTCGTTGATGGCGAAGCCGCGCGGCGTGTGGCAGGTGCTGCAATGGCCCAGGCCCTCGACCAGGTAGGCGCCGTTGCGCACCTGCGGGCTCCAGCCCGGCTGCGGCTTGAACGGTTTGTTGTCGGCGAAGAAGAAGTTCCAGAACACCATGCCCCAGCGCTGGTTGAACGGGAAGCCCATCTTCGACTCCGGCGGGGCGTAGGCCGAGGCTTGAACGCCGGTCTGGAAGTAGGCGTACAGCGCCTTGATGTCCTCGTCGCTGACCTTGGCGTAGCTGGTGTACGGCATGGCGGGGTACAGGTGGGTGCCGTCGGCGCGCACGCCCTTGCGCACGGCGTCGGCGAACTGCTGCTCCGTGTACTTGCCGATGCCGTGTTCCTTGTCGGGCGTGATGTTGGTCGAGTAGAGGACGCCGAGGCCGCTGTCGATGGGCAGGCCGCCGGCGAAGGCGGGCTTGCCCGGCGCGCTGTGGCAGGCGACGCAATCGCCCACGCGCGCCAGGTAGGCGCCGCGTTGCGCCAGCGTCTGGCCCGGCGCGGCCGGTGCGGCGGCGGCCGCGTGGCCGGCGATGCCGAGTCCGATGACGGCGGCGGTCAGAAGGCAGGTCAGTGTTTTCATCGCGTGCTTGCTCATGCCTGCACCAGCGGTCCGGGATTTTTCAGGTATTGCTGTTTGATCGCCTCGGCCGCGAACAGCGTGATGGCGCCGATCAGCGCGGTAGGATTGGCCTGGAAGTTCTGCGGGAAGGCGTTGCCGCCC
The DNA here is from genome assembly GCF_017833525.1 of Duganella sp. 1411. Lineage (GTDB taxonomy): Bacteria > Pseudomonadota > Gammaproteobacteria > Burkholderiales > Burkholderiaceae_D > Rugamonas. The sequence goes on along the minus strand of NZ_JAFICD010000002.1, from coordinate 965,056 downwards.
GGGACGAAGACGTTGTGCACGTCCCACGACTGGGTGTAGCGGTTGAGCGCCGAATCGCGCGGCGAGGTGCCTATGATGGCGCCGCCGACGTTGTGGGTGGAGACGTATTTGGTGATGTCCCAGTGCGAGTCGAGTCCGAGGAAATTCTCCGACATGGCGTCCGGCTTGAGTTCCTTGGCGATGTCGAGCACGATGCCGCGCAGGTGGCGTTGCAGCTTGAGCTCGTTCTGGCGCCAGTCGAACGTCATGCGCAGCAGCGGCTGGCCCCACGGGTCCTTGTAGTTCGGGTCCAGGTCCAGGTAGTGGCCGCGATAGGCCATGCAGCTGGTCGAGATGCTGACCTTCATCGCGCGCCCGTACCAGTCGACCATGCCGTCCTTCCAGCCCTTGCCCCAGGTCGGCGTGCCGGGCGGCAGCGCGGTGCCGATCGGCGCGCCGCTGGCCTGCGAGCTGTGGATCTTGGCGCCGCCGATGAAGCCGAGGCCGGGGCCGTCGAAGTTGCCCGGCGAAATGTCGTTGAACATCTCGCCGGTGGCGCCGGCCGTGGCGAACGGATTGAAATGCTTGTCCTTGAAAAACAAGGTGGCGTCGCCGACGCTGAGGAAGGCGTAGTTGCGCCCGATCATGCCTTGCTCGGTGACGGGGTTGTACGGCTCGCCGATGCCCGACAACAGCATCAGGCGCACGTTGGCGAACTGGAAGCTGCTGAGGATGACGATCTTGGCCGGCTGGAACACCTCGCGCTGCTGGCCGTCGATGTAGGTGACGCCTTTGGCGGTCTTCTTGTCGGCGTGCAGGTCGACGCGGATCACGTTGGCGCCGGTCTTGTAGTCGAAGTTGGGCAGGCGCTTGACCACGTCGAGGATGGTGGTCTGCGGCGACGCCTTCGAATAATTCAGGCACGGATACTTGCTGCAAAAGCCGCAGTAGTTGCACGGGGCCAGCTGGGCGCCGTACGGATTGGTCCACGGCTGGGTGACGTTGGCCGACGGGTTGGGGAAGGGGTGGTAGCCCAGTTTTTTGGCGGCGGCCGCGAACAGCGAGCTGTTGAGCGTGTCGTGCAGCGCCGGCAGTGGGAACGGGCTCGAGCGCGGGCCCTCGAACGGATCGCCGCCCGGCTGGATCTGGCCGCCCAGGTTGCCGGTGGTGCCGGACAGGCCGCAGATCTTGTCGAACTTGTCCATGTGCGGCTCGATCTCCTGCCACGTGAATGGAAAGTCTTTGATGCGCATGTCGGGATCGAGCACGCCGCGCTTGTAGGCCTGGTCGGCGTAGGTCTTGAGTTTGATGTCGGTCTGGGTCGGGCGGATCAGCACGCCCGTCCAGTGCAGGCCGGAGCCGCCGACGCCATTGCCGGGCACGAAGGCGCCCCATTTGCGCGTCGGCAGCGCCGTCTCGGCCGTGTTGTAGCGCACCGTCAGGGCGGCGTCGCGCGGCGTCACGAACACCTTGTTGCGGATCGCGTAGGCGTATTGGTCGGCCGGTTTCGGATAGGCGAAGTCTTCCGGCGGACGATCGGGGCCGCGCTCGAGCGCGCGCACCTTCAAGCCCTCCCTGGCCAGTTCGATGGCCATGATGGAGCCGGCCCAGCCGAGGCCGACGATGACGACGTCGACCTCGTCGTTAGTGATGGTTTGCATAAAGTACCTGAAGAATAAGGAGGAGGGCCGGTCAGGCGCGTTTGCCGCTCAGGCTCACCGGCCCCAGCGGATATTTGACATCGTGCACGTCGACCCACTCGGTGAAGGCCGCGCGCGCGCCGGGAAAGCCGATGGCGACCCAGGCCTTCATATCCTTGTTGCCGCCGTACATGGGGTCGGCCAGGTAGCCGTTCTTGGTGTCGTCGAGCAGCTGGCCGAAGAATTGCGACGCCTTCAGCGACGGCTCGCCCAGGGCGGCGAAATCGGCGGTGTTCTTTTCCAGCGCGGCGAGGAGGGCGTCGCGCTCGGCCGGCGCCAGTTGCTCGAACGACTTCTTGTGGACTTGCTGGCTGTATTGCTCGGCCAACTTGATGCCGAGGCGATACATCTGTTGCGGCGTGTGGTCGTGCTGGAAGCCCAGCGTGGAGGCGGCATCGTTCTTGTGCGGCCCCTGCATGTAGACGTCGGCGCCGAGGCCGGCGTGCAATTGCTGGTCGATAAAGACGGGGACGTTGGTCTCGAGCGCGCCGGGGCCCTTGCCCTCGGCGGGGATCAGGCGGTCGCAGGCGGCCATGACGAAGCGCCACTCGGCGGCGGAAAAGAACAGCGGCTGGTAGCGCTGCAGCTCGACGCCCTCGAGGCCGGCGGCGCGGGCGCGGTACAGCGGGGCGGACACGAGCGGAACGGCGGCGGCGGTCGCCATCAGCAGCGTCCGGCGCGAGAGGTTGATTTTAGGTGTGGGCATGATGGGCTATCGATGGATGGCTGGGCTCGCTACTACAAGGATGGAACTTACTACATATTTGAATATGTCACATATGAAATTAAAAGTTTCGTGCGGCAACCACACTCCGGGGTCAGGTCTAACATTGCTACACGAGCTCAGCGCTAATGCGCTTTAAAGCTCAGTTCGTGTAGCAATGTTAGACTTGACCCCCTCTTTTAGTCGGTCACGAAGAGTTCGCGGTACGCGCCGGCGTCGAAGTAGATGATCTCGCAACTGGCTTCGCCAAAGCACAGGCCGATTGCTTCGTTGCTGATCATTACCGGCGCGCAGTGACCGCCGTCGTGGCAGACCGGCGCGTAGCTGCCCGGCTTGACCAGCGACAGGCGCGGCGCGTTGGGCCCCTTATCGGTGAACGTTTTGACCACCTTGGCCGGCTGGCTGCTTGAGGCGTCCGGGACCACCACCAGGCCGTATTGGTCGTCCTGGCCTTCGTGGCTTTGGTACATGAGCAGGGCGATATCGCGATTGCCCTGCTGTTGGAAGCTGCCCGGCAGCACAGGTAGCGACAGTGCTGTCCAGCCCTGCGGCAAGGCCCGCTCGTTCAACCCGCTGGTCGCCGCGGCCAGGTCGGCGGCGCGTTCGTCGCCCACTCGCCGCACGCCGCCGGTGCAGTGTTTCTCGGGACCATGGATGCCCTCGCGCTCGAAGCAGGCCGACCAAACTTCCTGATCCGATTGCGGCAGGTTCTGCACGATATAGTCGGACGATGGACCGCGCCAGCTGCAGCCATAGCGGTCGTTGTCGCGCGCGCAGCCGCCATCGAGCGTGCGCGTGGCCGATGGCGACGGAGCGGCGGGGTTGGTGTCGGCGTGGGCGTGGGCGGCCAACGCCAGCAGGCACGCCATCAACCCGCCGTGTAGTGGACGCGTGGCGGCGCCGTCGCGCAGTGTGTGGGACATCGCTATTTCCTCCAGTGATCATTGCATTTAATGCAAGCTGGAGGTCATGGTAGGTTTTTTTGATGCGAGTGCCAATATGGAAATCATTACGATTTGGTAATGAACGCTGTGGTTGTCAGTCGCCGCCACCGCCGCAGCCACCACCACCGCAACCGCCGCCGCAGCCACCATCGCCGCCGCCGTCGGCGCCACCATCGCCGCCGCCATCGGCGGAGCCGCCGTCGCCACCACCGTCGCCACCGCCCAAGTCGGCGCCGCAGTAGACGCCGCCGGCGGCGTAACCCGTGTCGTCCTTGCGCTTGAAACCGCTGCAATCGGGCACGTAGTTAAAACCGTTGGGGATGTCCAGTTTGCTGTCCAGGGCGAACAGCAAAGGCAGCCGGCTCGGCTTGTGCGGATTGATGTTTTCCTCGTGACAGGCAAAATACCAGGTGCGGCGGATGCCGGCGTTGCCCTGATTGCGCTTGCTAAGCACGACCGCCGGCGTGTGGTGCAGCGTGCGGCCGAAAGCGCGCCGGCAGAACTGTTCGTAGGCCCGGGTGTAGAGGATGAACTCGTGCCACAGATCGTCGGCGACCTGGGATGGCATCGAGACGAACTTGCCGCCGCTCTTCAAATGCGCCAGGAAGAATTGGCGCAGCCCTTGCGATACCAACTGGCAGTCCTTGAGCGTGAGCTGCGGGTGATGCACCCGCAGCGCTTCGAACAATCCCTTGGGCAGCAGGAAATCGCGGATGTAGGCTTCGCGTTTTGCACGACGCTGGCGCTGCCAGAGGACGCCGGAAAAAGTGGCCAGCGAGATACAGGCGATGGAGACGGCGACGCTCATGTTTCAGGCCCTGTGAACGAGATGCCCGATGATTGCATAAAAGATAATTCTTTGCAAGATTGTGGCCGCGCCAGTCCGCCCCTACGTGTCGCGCGCTCGGGCGTTCTCGAAGCGGGCCCTGGTGGTGTCCTCGTCGCGCTGCCCGAAGGCGTAGTTCGATTCGAGCCACATAACGTTGATGATGGCGGCGGCCAATGCCAGGCCGACGCCTAAAATCCAGGCGAAATACCACATGCTGATTCCTTTCAATATGCCGTGTGTTGATTCTCAAGAATGTGCGCCTCGGTGACCTTGCCGCGCACCACCCGGTACACCCAGCCGGTGTAGGCGACGACGATCGGCAGCATGACCACCACCACCCAGAACATCACGGCCAGGCTCTTGTGGCTGGCCACGGCGTCCCAGGCGGTCAGGCTGCTGCCCGGCGCCAGCGACGAGGGCATGATGAACGGGAACATCGCCGCGCCGGCCGTCAAGATGATGGACGCCACCGTCAGCCCGCTGGCCAGGAACGCCGCCAGCGCCATGCGCCGCGCCGTGAACACGATCACCAGCCCGGCGCCGACGAAGGCGGCCACCGGCAACGCTTGCATCAGCGGCCAGCGCGCGTAGTTGTCCAGCCAGGCGCCGGTGGCGGCCACCACCGTTTTGGCGTTGGGCATGAAGGCGCTGTTCGCCTCCGGCATGGCGGTGATGCGGAAGCCTTCGATGCCGAGCGCGATCCAGACGCCGGCGCCGGCGAACAACAGCGTCGTCAGCGCGGCCGCGCCGACCGCCACCCGGCGGGAGCGGGCGGCGATGACGCCCTCGGTCTTCTGGCCCAGATAGGTGGCGCCGTGCATCAGCAGCATCGTCACGCTCAGCGCGCCGGCCAGCACGCCGAAGGGATTGAGCAGCGCGAGGAAGTTGCCGCTGTAGGTCAGGCGCATGGTGTCGTCGTAGCGGAACGGCACGCCCTGCAGCAGGTTGCCGAAGGCGACGCCGAAGATCAGCGGTGGCACCAGGCCGCCGACGAACAGGCACCAGTCCCAAGTGCCGCGCCAGCGCGGATCGGCGATCTTGCTGCGGTAGTCGAAGCCGACCGGACGGAAGAACAGCGCGAACAGGCACAGCATCAGCGCGATGTAGAAGCCCGAGAAGGCCGCCGCGTACACCAGTGGCCAGGCCGCGAACAGGCAGCCGCCGGCGGCGATGAACCAGGTCTGGTTGCCTTCCCACGTGGCGCCGATGGTGTTGATGATGACGCGCCGTTCGGTGTCGTTCCTGCCGAGGAAGGGCAGCGACATGCCGACGCCGAAGTCGAAGCCGTCGGTCAGCGCGAAGCCGATCAGCAGCACGCCGACGAAGCACCACCAGATGATTTTATAAGTTTCGTAGTCGAATAGCATGGTTTTTCTCTTTGAAATTGCCGCGGGTGGATGGAGCCGGGGCCCAACCCGGTGAGGCGGGGTCGTACCCGGCGGCTACGACCCCCTATGCGCCGCCGTGCGGGTTCAAGCCATTGCCGCCTTGTGCTCCCAGTGGTATTTGCCGGTGTGCAGGCTGCTCGGCCCTTGCCGCGCGAACTTGACCATCAACGTCATTTCAACCACCAGCAGCAAGGTGTAGAAGCCGATGAAGCCGGCCAGGCTGAAGTACAGGCTGCCCGCCTGCAGGCTGGATGCCGACAAGTGCGTCGGCAGGATGCCGGCGATGGTCCATGGCTGGCGGCCGTATTCGGCCACCACCCAGCCCAGCTCGGCCGCGACCCACGGCAGCGGAATGGCCGCCACCGCCAGCTTGAGCAGCCAGCGCTGCGCGGCCAGGCGCTTGCGCACCAGGAAGTAGAACGAGGCGCTGAAGATGAACAGGAACATCAGCCCCAGCGCGACCATGATGCGGAACGACCAGAACATCGGCGCCACTTTCGGCACGGTGTCGTTGGCCGCCATCCTGATTTGCGCGTCGGAGGCGTCGACGACGTTGGGCGTGTACTTCTTCAGCAGCAGGCCGTGGCCGAGGTCGTCCCGCAATGCGGCGAAGGCGGCGCGCGCCGCGGGCGACTTGTCGCCCGACTTCAGGCGCTCGAGCGCGGCATAGGCGCGCATGCCGTTGCGGATGCGCGCTTCGTTGTTTTGCTTGAGCTCCTTGATGCCGAGCACTTGCTTGTCCACCGAGCGCGTGGCGATCAGGCCCAGCGCGTACGGTATCTTGACGGCATAGTCGGTGCGCTGGGTTTGCTCATTGGGCAGGCCGAACACGGTGATGCCGGCCGGCGCCGGCTGGGTCTCCCATTCGGCCTCGATGGCCGCCAGCTTGGCCTGGTTGACCTCGCCGACGGTGTAGCCCGATTCGTCGCCCAGCACGATCACCGACAAGGTCGACAGCAGGCCGAAGCCGGCCGCGATGGCGAACGAGCGCAGCGCGAAGTTGACGTCGCGCGCCTTGAGCAGGTAGAAGGCCGAGATGCCGAGCACGAACATCGAGGCCGTCACGTAGCCGGCGGCGACGGTGTGGACGAACTTGACCTGGGCCACCGGATTGAAGATCACTTCGGTGATGCTGACCAGCTCCATGCGCATGGTCTCGAAGTTGAACTCGGCGCCGACCGGGTGGTTCATCCAGCCGTTGGCGATCAGTATCCACAGCGCCGACAGGCTGGAGCCGAGCGCGACGAGGAAGGTCACGCCCAGGTGCTGCACGCGCGAGAGCTTGTTCCAGCCGAAGAAGAACAGGCCGACGAAGGTCGATTCGAGGAAGAAGGCCATCATGCCTTCGATCGCCAGCGGCGTGCCGAAGATGTCGCCGACGTAGTGGGAGTAGTAGGCCCAATTGGTGCCGAACTGGAATTCGAGGGTGATGCCGGTGGTGACGCCCATGGCGAAGTTGATGCCGAATAGCTTGCCCCAGAACTTGGTCATGTCCTGGTAGATCTCTTTGCCGGTCATGACGTAGACCGATTCCATGATGAAGAGTATCCAGGCCAGGCCCAAGGTGAGCGGTACGAACAGGAAGTGATACATCGCGGTCGCGGCGAATTGCAGGCGCGATAAACTGACGACATCGTCGAGCGGACTCATTTTCTACTTTCGTGGGATGTTGGAGGAGGGGATGCCGGCGCCAGCAGGTGGTGTTCGACCCTGGCGGTCGGCATGCGCATGTGTTTGGCCTGCGGCGCGGAAAAGAACGCGTACCACAGGCCGTAAAGGATCAGGGCCTTGACGATGAGCGCCAGCGTGATGGCCAGCGCCAGCGGCGTGCCGTAACGTTGGCGCAGGCTCATGGCCGGTCCTTGCCGGTGGCGTCGTCTTCCTGCTGCGTGGCGCCGGACTTGTCGTCCTCGCGGTGGCCGAAGCGGAAGGTGTCGCGCACCGATTCGCCGACGTCGATCAGTTTCTTGACCTTGGAACCCATCTTCATCAGCGAGGCCAGCGTTTCCGGCGACAGCCGCTGCACGTCGTCGAACCATGAGCTGGACAGCTCGATCAGGTCGTACATCTCGCGCATGCGCTGCTGGGCTGCGCGGTCGGCCTCGTTCGACGGGGTTTCCAGCAGCGCGTCGCGCAGCATCGACAAGGTCGGTTCGATTTCGCGGCGGCGGCGTTCCTCCAGCAGGGCTTTGAAGATGTCCCAGATATCCTTGGGCGGCTCGAAGTATTCGCGGCGGTCGTTCGGTTTGTGCAGCAGCTTGACCAGGCGCCACGATTGCAGCTCCTTCAGTCCCATCGACACGTTGGAGCGGGAGAACGACAGCGATTCGGCGATCTCGTCGGCGTTCAGCGGCCGGGCGCTGACGTACAGCAGGGCGTAGATCTGGCCGACGGTGCGGTTGATGCCCCAGCGGCTACCCATTTCGCCGAAGTGCATGATGAAACGCTGGGCCAGCGGGGTGAGCGGGGCGACGTCGACAGGCGTGGGGGACATGGATCTTTCCTTTGTTTTGAATTTTCAGTAATTCCTGAAATTATAAAAGAGTTTCCTGCAAGCCGCTGGCGCCGGCCTCGTTATATAATCAGGTATATTGCGATCGACCCGTAAGGTCGGTGCCAAACGGGGAATCACGTAAGGCGGATTAGTGCAGCGTAATCCGCCATTGCATGCGTCATCGGCGGCGCAGGCAATGGCGGATTACGGCGTTCCGCCTAATCCGCCCTACGTCATCACCATAAAGGAGAAGTATGCGGGCTTTGAAGATGATCATGACGACGGTCCTGGCAACCGTTGCCGCAACGGCGTCGGCCACCGACATCACGGTGTCGGCCGCCGCCAGCCTGACCAACGCCTTCAAGGAAATCGGCGCCGCCTACGAGAAGGAACACGCCGGTGACAAGGTATTGTTCAACTTCGCCGCCTCCGACCCGCTGGTGCAGCAGATCGCCAAAGGCGCTCCTGTCGACGTGTTCGCCTCCGCCGACCAGGACGCGATGGACAAGGCCGAGTCGCTCAAACTGCTGGCCGCCGGCAGCCGCCGCGACTTCGCCACCAACACCCTGGTGCTGATCGCCCCGGCCAACAGCACGCTGGCGCTCAAAAGCGTGGCCGACCTGCGGCAAGCGGCCGTCACCCGCGTCACGATGGGCAACCCGGCCAGCGTGCCGGTCGGGCGCTACGCCAGGCAAGCGCTGGAGCAGGCCAAGCTGTGGGCGGCGGTCGAGCCGAAAGCCATCTTCGGCACCTCGGTGCGCCAGAGCCTCGATTACGTCGCCCGTGGCGAGGTCGACGCCGGCTTCGTCTACGCCACCGACGCCATCGTCCAGAAGGACAAGGTGCGGGTGATCGCCACGGTACCGACCGCGACCCCGGTCAGCTATCCGATCGCCGCGATCGCCGCCGGCCCGCAGCCGGCGGCCGGCCGCAAGTTTGTCGACTACGTTCTGTCGCCGGCCGCGCAGGCGATACTGGCGCGGCATGGCTTCGGCCGTTCGTGACGCAGGAGCGCGCGGTTGGATAGTATTTTCTCGGAGCCGGCCTGGATCGCGCTGCGCCTGTCATTGAAGGTGGCGCTGTGGGCCACGCTGATCGATCTGGTGTTGGGCGTGGCGCTGGGCTATCTGCTGGCGCGCAAGCGTTTCCCCGGCCGCGAGCTGCTCGACGCGCTGCTGACCTTGCCGATGGTGATGCCGCCGACGGTGCTCGGTTACTACCTGCTGGTGGTGATCGGCCGCGAAGGCGTGATCGGCGCCTGGTTGCGCGACAGCTTCGGCATCAACCTGATCTTCACCTGGCAGGCGGCGGTGATCGCCGCGGCCGTGGTGGCGTTTCCGCTGGTGCTCAAGGGCGCGCGCGCGGCCTTCGAGTCGGTCGACCGGCAATTGGAACAGGCCGCGCAAGTGCTGGGCGTGCCGCCGTTCGGCGTGTTTCTGCGCGTGACGCTGCCGCTGGCGTGGCGCGGCGTGCTGGGCGGCACCTTGCTGGCGTTCGCGCGCTCGATGGGCGAGTTCGGCGCGACCTTGATGGTCGCCGGCAGCATTCCCGGCAAGACGCAGACGCTGTCGATCGCCGTCTACGAGGCGGTCCAGGCCGGACAGGACGACAGCGCCAATCTGCTGGTGGTCATCACGTCGGTGGTGTGCATCACCGTGCTGATCGTTGCCAACAAGCTGACGCCGAACCGCAATCCCTTGGGGTGACCATGCAAATCAAAGTCGACATCGGCAAGACCCTGCGCTCCGGCGCCCGCATCTTCGAGCTGAGCGCGCGCTTCGAATCGGCCAGCCAGCGCGTGGTGATCCACGGGCCGTCCGGCGCCGGCAAGAGCCAGCTGCTGAAGGCGCTGGCCGGCCTGGCGACGCCGGATCACGGCCGGATCGAGCTGGCGGGGCGCCGTCTGTTCGACAGCGGCGCCGGTATCGACGTGGCGCCGCAGCGGCGGCGGGTGGCCTACCTGTTCCAGGATTACGCCTTGTTCCCGCATTTGAATGTGCGGCAGAATATCGGTTTCGGCTTGCAGCGCGGCTGGCGCAATCCGTGGTCGCGCGTCGACGGCGAGGCCATCGCTTATTGGCTGCGGGCGTTTGAACTGGAGCACGTGGCGCACCAGCTGCCGCATGAGTTGTCCGGTGGCCAGCGCCAGCGCGTGGCGTTGGCGCGCGCGCTGGCGCCCCGGCCGGACGCGCTGTTGCTGGACGAGCCGTTCGCGGCGCTGGACCACGGCCTGCGCGAGCGCATGCGCGCCGAACTCGACGCGCTGCAGCGCAAGCTGGCGATACCGATGATTTTAATCACCCACGATCCGGAGGACGTCAGCGCGTTCGGCGACCACGTGCTGCGCATGGAGCAGGGCCGCATCGTCTACGCGGAGGAGCAATGATCATGAAACCGACCATGGCATTGCAAGGCAACGTCTGGATGACCGTCGACGGCCAGAAGCTGGGCGGCCAGGAACGGGTGGCCTTGCTGGCGGCGATCGCCGCGACCGGCTCGATCACCAGCGCGGCCAAGGCGGTGGGCATGAGCTACAAAGGCGCGTGGGACGCGATCGAGGCGATGAACAATCTGGCCGGCGAGCCGCTGCTGGAGCGGGCCGCCGGCGGCAAGGGTGGCGGGGGCACACGGTTGACGCCGCGCGGCGCGCAGTTGGTGGAAAACTTCCGTAAGATTGACGAAGAGCACCGCAAGTTTGTCGCGCATCTGAGCGGGCAGTCGTCCGCGCTGGCCGACGATTTTCTACTGATACAAAGGATGAAGATGAAAACCAGCGCGCGCAACCAGTTCAGCGGCAAGGTGGTGGACTTGAAGGAGGGCGCCGTCAACGACGAGATCACGCTGGAGATCGCCGGTGGCCAGCACATCGTGGCCACCATCACGCGGGACAGCAGCGACAGCCTCAGTCTGACCGTCGGTGCCGAAGCGTTTGCGTTGATCAAGGCCTCGTCGGTGATCGTGGTGGCGGAGATGGGGACGGCGCGCTTGTCGGCCCGCAATCAGCTGGCCGGCAAGGTCGCGCGCCTGGTGCCGGGCGCCGTCAATACGGAAGTGAGCATCGAATTGCGCGGCGGCGGTGTCATCGCCGCCATCGTCACCCGCGAGAGCGGCGAGGCGCTGGCGCTGGCGGTCGGCAGCGAGGTCATCGCCGTCTTCAAGGCGTCGAGCGTCATCATCGGCACGCCGGCGTAGGATGGATGGGCGGGCCAAACCCGCCCATCCATCGATCTTAGCTGCCCGGGCCCTTGCCCTGGCGGCTGCCGCCCTTGGCCGATTGTTCCGAGCTGCCGCTGCGGGCGCCGCCCGCCGCGGCGTTTTTTTCGGCATTGGCGCGGGCGGCGGACTGGCGGCTTTCGCCACCTTTACGGCCGATCTGCGCCATGTGCTCGCGGTCGCGGCTGACCGCCTCGCCGCCTTTTTGGCCGGCCTTGCGCGCCTCTTCCGAGTCGAATTCGTGTGCCGTTCCTTTTTGGTGGGCGGCTTGTCCGCCCTTGCTGGCGATGGCGCGCTGGGTGGCTTCATCCATCGCCGCAAAGCCACGCTTGGCGGTGCCTTTCGGTTTCGGCTGGTCGTTTCCTGGGTTATTGCTGTTACTTGCCATAACTTCCTCCTGGTGGGTACTGGTGGTTCCGTCGGGTTGGGGAGCTGCGACGCTAACCGCCGCTCTGTGTGGTTAGAGGTGCAAGGTTGACGGAAGTTCCACATGCGCCGGCTCGCGGGCCGGGCTGATTAGTGGCGCAATGGGCTCGCGGCGTGGTAGCGCGACAGGTTTTCGGTGGCGCGCGCCGTCTGTTCCGAGGCTTGGTTGACGAATTCCTCGGCCACGGCGCCGGCCGTGCGGCGTACCGCCGGCAGGTGGGTGGTCGCCGTTTGCGCCATGCTCGAACCGCTGCGGCCGAGCAGATCGGCCAGGCCGCGCTGGTACGTTTGCAGCGCGGCGGCGCCCGGCATCAGCTGTGCGCCGACGGCGCCGCCCAGTTGGCTGGCGTCCCTGGCGGCCATCACGCGCTGGCAGTTGGCGCCGAATTCGGCGATCAGGTCACGTCCCAGCTGCAGGTTCAACTCGCCGAGGCTTTGCAGCGTTTCGAGCGTGCGCTGCGCCATGTCGGTGTACAGCGTGAGCATGGTTTCCAGGTGCGATTTGACTGCGGGCGTGAAAAATTGCTGGGGAAATTGCGAAGGGAAAGGGGACAGCATGGTGAGCCTCGTCGTGTGCTTTGTTTAAAAAAAACGCCGGGTTCTCGGCCCGGCGGGGGTGGTCGGCACACGGATAGACACCATTCAGGCGGAAAGGTTCCAAAATCACACTAGTTTTACTCGATGAGCCCAGCCGTGCGACAATACCGGCCTTGTTATTGTTCCGTTGATATCGAAATCTACCGTGATGGCCATGACCAAACCCGTAAATCCCGAATACATCCTGACTATTTCTTGCCTCGATCAGCGCGGCATCGTGCATCGCGTCTCGGGTTTTCTGGCCGACCACGGCTGCAACATCATCGATTCGGCGCAGTTCGGCGACAGCGAATCGCGCCTGTTCTTCATGCGCGTGCACTTCGCGCTGGAGGACCGCGCCATCGACGACGAGTTGCTGCGCGCCGACTTCGGCCTGCTGGCGGCCGACATGCAATTGACCTGGGAAATGCGCGACGCCCACTACAAGCCGCGCGTGATGCTGATGGTGTCGAAGATCGGCCATTGCCTGAACGATCTGCTGTTCCGCTACAAGAGCGGCCTGCTGCCGGTGGAGATTCCGGCGATCGTGTCGAACCACATGGATTTCTACCAGCTGGCGGCGAGCTACAATATTCCGTTCCACCACCTGCCGCTGGCCACCGGCGCGCCGCAGGAGGCGAAGCTGGCGCAGGAAGCCAAGATCATCGAGCTGATGGCGACCCACCAGATCGACCTGGTGGTGCTGGCGCGCTACATGCAGATCCTGTCGCCTGGCCTGTGCACGGCGTTGAAGGGCAAGGCGATCAATATCCACCATTCCTTCCTGCCCAGCTTCAAGGGCGCCAAGCCGTATGCGCAGGCGCACCACCGCGGCGTCAAGCTGATCGGCGCGACCGCGCACTTCGTCACCGGCGATCTGGACGAGGGTCCGATCATCGAGCAGGACGTCGAGCGGGTCGACCACTCGATGGACGCCGAGACGCTGTCGGCGATCGGCCGCGACGTCGAGTGCGTGGTGCTGGCGCGCGCCGTGAAGTGGTTCGTCGAGCACCGCATTTTGCAGAACGGCGACAAGACTGTCGTCTTCAAATAATTTATCCGAGATTGACCGATGGCCCTCAAAGCAACAATTTATAAAGCCGACCTGCAGATCGCGGACATGGACCGCAATTTCTACGAGACCCAGTCGCTGACCCTGGCGCGGCATCCGTCCGAGACCGACGAGCGCATGATGGTGCGGCTGGTGGCCTTCGCGATCCACGCCAACGAGGCGCTGACCTTCACCAAGGGCTTGTTCGACGTCGAAGAGCCGGATATCTGGCAGAAGGACTTGACCGGCGCGATCCAGCTGTGGATCGAGGTCGGCCAGCCGGACGAGAAGGTGATCCTGAAGGCCAGCGGCCGTTCGGAGCACGTGTACGTGTACAGCTACGCGGCCACCAGCCATATCTGGTGGAAGGCGCTGGCCAACAAGGTCGAGCGCTGCAAGAACCTGACCGTGATCAATTTGAACGCCGACGCCACCGAGCAACTGGCGCGGATGGCGCAGCGCTCGATGCAGCTGCAATGCACGATCCAGGACGGCCAGATCTGGCTGACCGACGGCACCACCACCGTCGAAGTGGGCCGCGAGACCTTCAAGGGCGAGCGCTGATCCTGCCTACCTGACCACGGCGCCGCCCTTCATCACCCACCGCACGCGCTCGAGCACCGTCACGTCCTTGAGCGGATCGCCGTCGACGGCGATCATGTCGGCGAACTTGCCCGCCTCGATGGTGCCGATGCGGTCGCTCCAGCCCAGCAACTCGCTGGCGTTGACGGTGGCCGTGCGGATCGCCTGCGCCGGCGTCATGCCCAGCTTGACCAACACCGCGAACTCGCGCGCGTTCAACCCGTGCGGATAGACGGCGGCATCGGTGCCGAAGGCGATCGGCACGCCGGCCTTGATGGCGCGGCCGATGTTGATGCGCGCCTGCGGCAACACCACCTTGGCCTTTTCCAATAGCGGCTTGGGCAGCTTGATCGCCTCGGCGTTCTCGATCAGCCAGTCGCCCAGATACAGCGTGGGCACCAGCCAGGTCTTGTGTTCCTTCATCAGCTTGATGCCCTCGTCGTCGATGTAGGAGCCGTGCTCGATCGAATCGACGCCGGCCAGCACCGCCAGTTTGATGCCGTCGCCGCCGTGCGCGTGGGCGGCGGCCTTGCGTCCCAGGCGGTGGGCGTCGCCGATGATGGCCTTCAATTCCTCCAGCGTGTATTGCGACGTGCGCGGATCGTCGCCGAACGACAGCACGCCGCCGGTGGCGCAGATCTTGATGACGTCCGAGCCGTACTTGATGTTGCGGCGCGTGACCTTGAGCGCCTCCTCGACGCCGTCGGCCACGCCCAGGCCGGTGATGCCGTATTGCGGCGCGTGCATGGTGTCGTCGCAGTGGCCGCCGGTGATGCCCATCGCCGGGCCGGCGGCGGCGATGCGCGGGCCGGGCACGTCGCCGTCGTTGATGGCGTCGCGCAGGCCGATGTCGGTGTAGCCGTCGGCGCCGACGTCGCGCACGGCGGTGAAGCCGGCGTTGAGCGTGACGCGGGCGTTCTTGGCGCCGGTCAGGGTCGAGCGCGGGATCGATTTGGCGACGATGGCGTAGCCGGCGTCCTGCGGATCGCCGGTCAGGTGGGTGTGGGCGTCGATCAGGCCGGGCAGCAGCGTCTTGTCGCCCAGGTCGATGACGTTGGCGCCGGGCGGGATCGCCAGCCCGCTGCCGGCGGCCGTGATGCGCTCGCCGCTGACGAGGACCACGGCGTTGTCGATCAGCGCGCCGTTGCGCACGTCGACCATGTGCGCGGCCTTGACGGCGGTGATGGCGGGCGGGGCCGCGGGAGGGGCGGCGGGCGGTGTGGAGGAAACAGCGGCGGTGCTCAACAGCATGGCGGGCAGCGCCAGGGCGCGGCGGACAGATGAGACGATGACGTTCAAGTATTTCTCCCTGTGGTTGAGGTTTGTTTGACGAGCGCCAAACCGGGCTCGCCGACTAGCGTACTCGTCAACGATGTCAAACGCTACACTTTGTCGATGAAAAGTCGCGGCGACATGTTGTACAAACAGTTGTTCGGGCATCCGGAAATGGTGCGCGACTTGCTGGCGGCATTTTTATCGGCGGAATGGGCGCGCTCGCTGGACGTGGGCGCGTTCGAGCGGGTGAACGCCAGTTACGTCAACGATCGCGGCAAGGCGCGGCACGACGATGTGGTCTGGCGGGCGCGGATTGGGAGCGACTGGATCTACGTCTACATCCTGCTGGAGTTTCAGGCGCGGCCGGACGAGTGGATGGCCTTGCGCATGCAGGTCTATGTCGGATTGCTGTGCCAGGATCTGGTCGCGCGGCACTGTTTGACGCGCGGCGGCAAGCTGCCGCCGGTGCTGCCCATCGTGCTGTACCACGGCCGCGCGGCGTGGCGCGCCAGCACCGATCTGGCCAATCTGATGCTGGCGCCGCCGGAGGGAATGGAGCAATTCCAGCCGCAACAGAAATACATGCTGATCGACCAGCACCGGAACAAAATCGCGGATCACCGCTCTAATATCGTATCCATGTTGTTTGGTTTGCTGCGTTCAAGAAGTGCTCCGGAGATGCGCACGTTGTTGAGTTCGCTTTCCGAACGGATGAAAGCACCGGAAATGCAGTTGGTGCGTGGGAGTATCGAGCGCTGGGTGCGGTCTACTTTGCAGGATGAATTTCGCGGCTCTAGTATGTTTGCGCAGACGGAGGGACCGGCGATGTTGTTTAATCGAAGATTCAAGACATTCGAAGAACTTTTCGAGTATGAAGCGCTTCAACGGGGCTGCGCGAAGGGCTTGCGAATGGCGATTGAGGAAATGCTGCAAGCGTCCATGCCGGCTGGCGGCGCTCAACCCCCTCCCGAGGTGGCCGAGCGCTTGGCCGCCGCCGACGTGCCGCAGTTAAAACGATGGCTCAAGTCGCTGGCGCGGGGCTCGAGGCCCCGCTCGCTTTTCGCCTAGATAACGCTCAATTCGGCGCCGCGCCCAGCCGCTTGATGCTGCCCGAGCCACGGATGTTCTGGCTCAGTTTCGGATCGCCGTAGTAGCCGATGTCGCCGGAGCCGGCCACGCTCAGGTTCAGCGTTTTGCTCGCCCACACGGTCGCCTCGCCCGAGCCGCCGATGCTGACCACGGTGTCGCGCGTGGCCAGCCGGCCGGCGTGCACCTCGCCCGAGCCGCCTATCGATATCTGCAGGCGCTCGGCGTTGCCGCCGACGTTGAGGTTGCCGCTGCCGCCCAGCGACACCGCCAGCGACTCGGCGCGCAGCTCGCGCACGTTGAGCTCACCCGAGCCGCCGATGTCGAACTGCATGCGTTCGACGTCGAGCTTGTCGGCCGTGACCGCGCCCGAACCGGCCACCGACACCCGCTCCAGGGTGCGCGCCATCACCACGATTTTCATGTTGCGCGTCTCCAGCGACAGGTTTTTCTTGGCCGGACGGATCCGCAGCGTACCGTTTTCCACCACCGTCTCGACCAGCGCCTGCAGGTTGTCGTCGGTCTCGACGGTGACGCCCTCGGTGTTGCCCTGGCGGATCTCGACATGGCCGCTGACGCTGGTCGTGAACGCCGTGAAGTGGCCCACCTCGCGGCTCTGCTTGACGATCTTGCCGTTGCCCTGGACACGGTCGCCGCCGATCCAGCTCAGCGGCCCGGCCAGCGCCAGGTTGGCCGGCGCGGCGACCGCCAGCATGCCGGCGGCAAGGATCAGGACGCGCAGGGTATCGCGGACGGTGGTGGTGGTCATGCTGGTCTCCCGGTAAATAATCTTGAGCTTGAATACTACGCGGCCGACGGCGCCGGCGACACCGGGCTGCGACAGAATGCACGCTGGGCGTGCTGGAATGCGCTGCGCCGGGAATCAGCCGGGGCCAGCGGCGGCAACCGGCGGGCCGGCGTGCCGCATGAGGTATCATTCGGCCTATTCCGCAAAACCCCCGCAACACGATTGCAACACTATCTGGACTCACATGCTGATCATCACCATCAAACAGGGCAAGGAAAAGAGCTTGCTGGCCGGCGACCCCTGGATCTACCCCACCGCGATCGACAAGGTCGACGGCAAGCCGCAGGAAAAAATGAAGCCCGGCTCGACGGCCATCGTACAAAGCTCGGCGCGCCAGTTCATCGGCCGCGCCGCCTACAACTCCAAGTCGCAGATCCGCGCCCGCATGTGGAGCTACAAGGAGGACGAGCCGGTCGACCACGCGATGATGAAGCGCCGCGTCAAGGCCGCCGTCGCCAAGCGCGCCGCCGCCATCCGCGCCGCCGGCCCGAACGCGCTGGTGCCGGTGATCCTGGGCGAGGACGACGGCCTGTCCGGCCTGCTGGTGCACGGCTGGGGCGGCGTCGACGGCTATCTGATCTGCCAGTTCCAGTCCGGCGGCGTCGACGCCTGGAAGGTGCCGATCGTGCAAGCCCTGTTGGCCGAGACCGGCTGCCCGAACGTCTACGAGCGTTGTGACGACCTGATCCGTAAAGGCGAGGGCCTGCCGCTGTTCTCCGGCGCGCTGGCCGGCGAGGAGCCGCCCGAACACGTACTGGTGCTTGAGGGCAATCAGCGTTACAGTATGGACTTATGCACCGGCTTCAAATATCCGAAGCTGAAGAGCTAAACCATGCCATACGCCCGGAGAGCAGAGTACAGATGGAAAATTACTTGTCGTCGCAAATACGCACGCTGACCTATATCGAGAACGAAGACCATCCGGTCTTCGGCACCCTGGTACAACAGATCCTGCACCTGCTGAACTCCAAGCTCATCTTCAGCGACATCCTGATCCATCAAAACAGCCCGCTGCTGCTGCGCCAGCCCAAGGGCCTGGTGGCGGTGACCGATTCGCCGATCACGCGCGAGGAGCTGGAAGAGTTCTTCGAGGTCGTCGAGCCGAACTGGGCCGAGCGGATCCAGGACCGCGCCTTCGACCGCGCCGTCGATCTGCACACGGCGCGCATCCGCGCCAATTGCTTCACCTTCCAGGGCAAGAAGCGGCTCGGCTGCGTGATCCGCCGCTTCCCCAAGGAACCGATGCCGCTCAGCCAGCTCGGCCTGCGCCAGCACGAGCAGAATTTCGCCAAGCTGACCAGCGGCCTGGTGTTGATTATTGGCGACACTTGCCAGGGCAAGTCGACCACCATCGCCTCGATGCTCGACGAGATCAACAAGCACCGCTCCGGCCACATCATCACGATCGAAGATCCGGTCGAGACCTTGATTCCGCAGCGCCAGTGCGTCATCACGCAGCGCGAGGTGGGGTTTGACGGCGATGTCGAGAGTTTTTATCTCGGCGCACTGGACGCGCTGCGCGAACGGCCCGACGTCATCGTCATCGGCGAGATCCGCGACGCGCAGACGGCGCAGGAGGCGCTGGCGCTGGCCGAATCCGGACCGCTGGTGCTGGCGTCGCTGCACGCGCGCTCGACCGAGCTGGGCTTGCAGAAGATGGTGCGGTTGCTGGGCAACACCGAGCCGCAGTCGCAGGCGCTGGCGCATGCCTTGCGCGGCGTGTTGTGCCAGGCGCTGCTGCCGTCGGTGGAGGGGGAGCGCTACTACCTCGCCACCGAGTGCCTGACGTCCAATCCGGAGGTGGTCGACATGATCGCCGGCGGGCAGTTGTCGGCGCTGCGCGGCTGGATGGCCAGCAAAAGCAGCGAGGGCTGCCACACGATGAACGCCTCGCTGCGCGTGCTGCTGGCGGAGGGCAAGATCGGCGTCGATGACGCGCGCAACGCCACCACCGACCGCATCGGCTTCGCCGAGCATCATTAAACGTAATCCGCCATTGCGTGAGCCGTCGAAACGCATGCATGGCGGATTACGCTGCGCTAATCCGCCCTACGTGTCTCCGTGGTTATTTGGGATGGTCGGTCGATGCGGTCATCAATCCAGCGGAATCGCGCGGTAGCGGTTGACATCATTGCTGTCGACCGGCGGCGCGTTGTTGCCCCAGGCGCTGCGCAGGTAGGACACCACCTGCGCCACCTCCGTATCGTTGAGCACGTGACTGAACGGCGGCATGCTGTACGGACGCGGATTGCCCGCCGTGCCGGGCGCGAAACCGCCATTGAGCACGATGCGGATCGGATTGACCGCCTGCTCCATCGTCAGCGCGCGGTTGCCGGCCAGCGGCGGATAGCCCGGCGGCATGCCGGCCCCACCTGCGCCATGACAATCGACGCAGTGCTTCTCATACAGCTTGGCGCCCGCCGTCAGGAACGCGGTGGCCTGCGCGCCGCCGTCGCGCTCGAACTCCGGTTTGACGCCTTGCGCCGGCAACGCGCGCAGATACACCCCCATCGCGTTGATATCGCTGTCGTCCAGATATTGCAGGCTTTCCCTGACCACCTCCGCCATCGGCCCGAACACGGTCGCGCGCGGCGAGACGCCGGTCTTGAGCAGCGCCGTGATGTGCTCGGGCCGCCAGTCGCCCAGGCCGGCCTCGGCGTCGGCGTTGAGCGACGGCGCGTACCAGCCCAGCACCGGGATCAAGCCACCCGACAGGCTGTCGCCGCTCTTGCCGCTGACCGCGCCCAGGGTGTTGCGCTGGCTATGGCAGGCGCTGCAATGCCCAAGTCCCTGCACCAGGTACGCGCCCCGGTTCCAGTCCACCGACTGCCCCGTCTCCGGCCGGAACACCGCCGGCTTGAAGTACAGCGCGCGCCACGCCGCCAGCATGAACTGCTGGTCGTAGGGGAAGCGCAACTCATGCGGCTGGTTGGCCCGGCTGACGGCCGGCACCGTTTGAAAATAAGCGTGCAGCGCGTCCGAATCGTCGCGCGTGATGCGCGTGTAATTGGTGTACGGGAAGGCGGGGTACAGCAGGCGGCCATCCTTCGATTTGCCGTTATGCAGGGCCAGCCAGAAATCGTCGGCGCTCCAGCCGCCGATGCCGGTCGCCTTGTCGGACGTGATGTTGGGCGAGATCACGCTGCCGAACGGCGTTTTGAGCGCCCGCCCGCCGGCGTATTGCTGGCCGCCACGCGTGGTGTGGCAAGCCATGCAGTCGCCGGCTCTGGCCAGGTAAGCGCCACGGGCGATTTTTTCGGCCGGCGCCAGTTTGGCGGTGATGGTCGGCGGCGGACCGGGATCGTCGCCGGTGCGCGCCAGCATGGCGAGCACGCCGGCCACCACCAGGGCCAGCGCGCCGGCCAGTGCGAGGGTGATTTTTTTCATGATGTCGTCCCCCGGCTCATTTGGCGTCGGCCGGCACGCTGCCGCAACGCAGCGGCAACGGCATGGCGATACTGGCGGCGGGCCGCGCGGCGGCGTCCGGCGGCTGTCTGCTGAGCCAGGCGGAGACGGCGGCCACGTCGGCCTCGTTCAGCTTGGCGGCGATCTCGGCCATGCAGTCGGGCGCGGCGGCGTGGCGCACGCCGTTTTTCCACGCGCCGAACTGGGCGTTGATGTAGTCGCTGGGCAGGCCGACCAGTCCGGGGATGGCTGGTTCGACGCCGTACAGCGCGCCGCCGTGGCAGCTGACGCAGGCGGGGATTTTGCGGGCCGGATCGCCTTGCCGCACCAGCGCCTCGCCGCGCGCGAGGGCGGCGGCGCCGGCGTTGGCGCCGCTGCCGGCCTGGGCGGGCGGGTAGGGCGGATGCTGGGCGGCGAAATAGTCGGCGATCTCGCGCAGGTAGGCGTCGGGCAGATGGTCGACCATATAGGTCATCATCGGATAGTTGCGGCGGCCCTCGCGGAAGTTGATCAGCTGGTTGTACAGATAGCCGGCCGGTTTGCCGGAGATGCGCGGGAAGAAGGCGTCGCCGCGCTCCTTGGCGGCATGGCAGGAAATGCAGGCGGCGACGCGCTGCGCCAAAGTGTCCGGCGGTGTGGCGGCCGCAGCGGGCAGGCTCAACGCCAGCAGCGCGCCCAATCGTGTGATGGCAGAAGTCAGCATCCAGTCCCTCGTCCTAGTCCTTGGTTTGGCCGCGGATGGCACTTGTCGGATTACGCTGCGCTAATCCGACCTACGTGTTTAACGGGCACATTCAATATGTGGGTCGTTGACCAAGTCCGCGTTCCACGTGTACCTACCGATGCCTGCGTTCCACGTAGGGCGGATTAGCGCAGCGTAATCCGCCGCCGAGCCGCCCGGGAATCCAAAGCATACCCTTGTGTTGCCAAAAAGAACAGTGGACAGAACGTCTAAGCGTCCGCTTGCGGCGGTTTCGGCGCGCGCGGCAGCTTGACCGGCCGCATCGGCGGCAGCTTGCCGCCGTTGGCGATCCAATGCCGATACACGCGCAGCGCCACCTGGGCGTCGTCGGCCGCGTACAGGATCTGCTTGTCGTTCAGGCGCGGCAGCGCCCAGTTGGTCGTGGAGATCTTCTTCGACTTTTGCAGCTTTTGGCTGAAGAACTTGGCCACCGCCGTCTTGGCGCCGAGGTCGTTGCGCTGGCCCGGCGTGCGCAGCGCCACCGACAGGTCGACCACGCCGGCGGCGCGGATCGCCAGCTTGGCGTGCAGCCGCTTGACGTCGTCGGACAGGCCGAAGCCGACCTTCAGCGGCGCCGGCGCCTCGAGCACGGCCTGCAACACCTCGAGCGTATGCGCCGCGGTGGTGCCGCCGATCTGGAACAGATAGGCCTTGTCGTCGGTGGAGAATTGAATCAGATGGGGGCCGGTCGAAGCCTCGCCCTTGATGAAGGTCGGCTTCGATTCGGTGTCGAAGCCGATGGCGTCGCTGGCCAGCAGGGCGTCGCGCGCGGCCAACGCCTGCTCGGCCGTCGTCACCAGTTGCACATCGGCGATGCGGATGCCGACGTAGGGCGGAAGCTCGGCCTCCGCCGCCGGTGACTGCCGTTCGCGATCCAACTTAACCCTTGCGCGAGAATTTCGCGGTCAGCTGGTTCAGTTTGTCGGCGCGCACGCGGGCCGCTTCCTCGGCGGCCGCGGCCTCGCGCTCGGCCTTCTTGCGTTCGGCTTCTTTCTTGAAGCGCTCCTGCAGCACCTGGGTCGCGTGGGCGCGGTGGGTGTCGGTCACCTCGGCGCCGGGCGTGCCGTCGAGGTCGTGGCGCACCTTGGCTTTTTCCATGACCTTCAGGTAACGCAGCGAGCCGGTGTGGATGCCGAGCGCCGAGCGCATGGTCTTGCGGTCCAGTTCGGGCATGATCGCCAGGATCTGCTTGTCGATACCGATCGACAGCGGCAGAAAATCGCGGAACGCCGGGAATTGGGTTTGCAGCTGTTTCAACAGGGTGCGCGGGGTCAGGGCCGCGGTGGCCGGAGCGGATGCGGCCGGCTCGGTCGCCAGAGGCTGAGGGGTAAGGCTAGTGTTCATCGACTTCGTAGGTTAAGCAAGAGGCGCCAGCATATCATGCGCCCCCCGGGATTGCAGTGCCTTTTAGGCTACCGTGCCGGTTTGCTCACACTGCGGCCAATGAGAGATGGACGACAGGTGCGGCGGCGGCCTAAAACGTGTATAATGCTTGACGCACCATTGCAGGGCGGTGCGTTTCAGTTGGTACAGGATGCGATTGGTCTGACAGGGGCGTGTGCCTTTGTTATATGGTTTCTGGATATCGGATATGGGATTTATTCATTATCCTGATGTCCCGCTATACGGCATACTTTGCCCTCTCCTCATTCTTCACTGAAAAGAGAAACAAGCCCGTCGTTGGAAGCGGGCTTTTTTTATTCCGCAGATAATCGTCAGCTAAATTACAACATTTCCATCCATGCGCACCGGTAACGGTCGGCGCGGGCTATGGCATTTTGTATTTTCTGGCGAATACGCATTGAGAGACTTTTAATGACAAAAACGCCGAAAACTTTAACGTTGTCCGTCAAGGCCGCCCGCACCAGCTCCGCGCCGCTGGTGGTGCCAAAGACGACTCTATCCTATGTGATCGATAATGCGCAAGAGGCAGCGAGCAAAGTAACGGTAGTCAAGAAAAAAACGCGCCTGAGCGCCGCCGCCGAGGCGGCCCAGGCCGAGGCGCAGGTGGCGCTCGAGTCGCCGCTCAAGACCGTCAAGGTGGCGCGCAAGGGCGCCATCTCCGGCGCCGTCGCGGCCGACGAGCCCGTCGCCGACACGGTGGTGGTCAAGGTCGCGCCGAAGTCCAAGCTGGTCAAGGCCGTCAAGGTCGCCGCTGATCCGGCGCCGGTCACCATCGTCACCGCCGGCCCGGCCGTCAGCCAGGTCACCGACGCCGCCACCCTGGCGTCGATCGACACCTCCGGCTATCTGCTGCCGAGCGTCAAGGTGCCGGGCCGCCGCGGCCGCAAGCCGTCCGAGTTCACGCCGGAAAACGATGAAGTGGCGGCGTTGAACGCCGTCGAGCGCGCCGAACTGAAGGCCGTGTCGAAGGCGCG
Organism: Duganella sp. 1411; assembly: GCF_017833525.1. Taxonomy (GTDB): domain Bacteria; phylum Pseudomonadota; class Gammaproteobacteria; order Burkholderiales; family Burkholderiaceae_D; genus Rugamonas. Next base: position 941,456 of record NZ_JAFICD010000002.1, on the reverse strand, counting down.
CGAGCGCAAGGCCAAGGGCGGCGCCGCCGACATGCTGGGCATCGATTCGAAGAGCACCGCCGAGGAGCTCGAGCGCCGCCGCACCCAGATCAAGAACCTGATCAACATGGGCAAGGAGCGCGGCTTCCTGACCTACGCCGAGATCAACGACCAGCTGCCGGAAAACATCGTCGACCCGGAGGCGATCGAAGGCATCATCGCCACCTTCAACGACATGGGCATCGCCATCTACGAGCGCGCCCCGGACGCCGAATCGCTGCTGCTGACCGACAGCGTGGCCACCGTCACCTCCGACGACGAAGTGGAAGCGGCCGCCGCGACCGCGCTGTCGACGGTCGACTCCGACTTCGGCCGCACCACCGACCCGGTGCGCATGTACATGCGCGAGATGGGCGCCGTGGCGCTGCTGACGCGCGAAGGCGAGATCGAGATCGCCAAGCGTATCGAGGGCGGCCTGAAGGACATGATCCAGGCCATCTCCGCCTGCCCGACCACGATCGCCGAGATCGTCGCGCTGGCGCGCAAGATCGAAGCGGACGAGCTCAAGGTCGATGAAGTGGTGGACGGCTTCGTCGACCTGAACGAGGCCAACAACGCGCCGGCCGTCGCGGCCGCGCCGGCCGCGCCGTCGGACGACGACGAGGAAGAGGAAGAAGAAGTCGAGGAAGAAGACGGCGACGCCAACGGCGGCGCGGCCGGCTTCTCGACCGAGCAACTGGCGCAGCTGAAAAAAGCCGCGCTGGAAAAGTTCGACGTCATCTCGACCCAGTACGACAAGATGCGCAAGGCCGCCGGCGGTTACGGTTCGAAGGCGTACGTCGCCGCGCAGGAAGCCATCTCGGCCGAGCTGCTGGGCATCCGCTTCACCGCCAAGGTCGTCGAAAAGCTGTGCGACACCTTGCGCGGCCAGATGGAAGAAGTGCGCCACATCGAGCGCGCCGTGCTGGAACTGTGCGTGAACAAATGCGGCATGCCGCGCGCCCACTTCATCAAGGTGTTCCCGGGCAACGAGACGGACCTGGACTGGGTCGACGGCGAGGTCGATTCCGCCTACCCGTACAGCGCCATCCTGGGCCGCAACGTACCAGCCGTCAAAGAGCTGCAAAAGAAGATGATCGACCTGCAGGCCCGCGTGGCGCTGCCGCTGGCCGACCTGCGCAAGATCAACAAGCAGATGGCCGCCGGCGAAAAACGCGCGCGCCAGGCCAAGCGTGAAATGACGGTCGCCAACTTGCGTCTGGTGATTTCGATCGCCAAGAAGTACATCAACCGCGGCTTGCAGTTCCTCGATCTGATCCAGGAAGGCAACATCGGTCTGCTCAAGGCGGTCGACAAGTTCGAATACCGTCGCGGCTACAAGTTCTCGACGTACGCGACGTGGTGGATTCGTCAGGCCATCACCCGTTCGATCGCCGACATGGCCCGCACCATCCGCGTGCCGGTGCACATGATCGAAACGATCAACAAGATGAACCGCATCTCGCGCCAGATCATGCAGGAAACGGGCAGCGAGCCGGACCTGGCGACCCTGGCGGTCAAGATGGAAATGCCGGAAAACAAAGTGCGCGAAATCATGAAGATCGCCAAAGAGCCGATCTCGATGGAAACGCCGATGGGCGAGGACGGCGATTCGCAGCTGGGCGACTTCATCGAGGACAACACCACCCTGGCACCGCTGGACGCCGCGCTGCACGCGTCGATGCGCAACGTCATCAAGGAAGTGCTGGACTCGCTGACCCCGCGCGAAGCGAAAGTGCTGCGCATGCGTTACGGCGTCGAGATGTCGAACGACCACACCTTGGAAGAGGTGGGCAAACAATTCGACGTCACGCGCGAGCGGATACGCCAGATCGAAGCGAAGGCGATGAGCAAGCTGCGCCAGCCGTCGCGTTCGGACAAGCTGAAGACGTTCCTGACGCAAAACTAAGCGTCAAGCGGGAAAACGGAAGGGAGGCCATGCGCCTCCTTTTTTTTCGTCGTTCAATGTGGATACACGCTGGATATACGCTGGATATACCTTGGAAACACGTAGGGCGGATTAGCGCAGCGTAATCCGCCATTGCATGCGTCTCGACGGCGCATGCAATGGCGGATTACGGCGTTCCGCCTAATCCGCCCCACGTGTCAACGCGACCGCGGCCGCCTCCGCCATCGCCTGATAGCCGCGGTCGTTCGGATGCAGATGATCCCCGCTATCGAAGGCGGGCAGCAGATGCGTCGGCCGCTGCGGATCGCGCAGCACCCGGTCGAAATCAACGACCGCGTCGAACCCGCCCGCCTCGCGTATCCACGCATTGACCTCCTGCCGCTTGGCCTCGCCGAGCGCCGAATGCACGAACGGCTTGCCTACGCCGCCATACGGCGTCAAAGTGCCGCCGCAGATCCTCACGCCCCGCGCGTGCGCCTGCCGTATCAAGGTTTGCAGGCCATCGATAATCTGCCGCGCCGATACCTGCTCGGCCGGCGACGCCAGCATGTCGCCGGCGCTGATGTCGTTGAGCCCCTCGTGCAGCACGATCCAGCGCACGCCCGGCTTGTCCAGCGCGTCGCGCTCAAACCGCGCCAGCGCGCTCGGTCCGACAAACGGCTTGCTGGCGCCCTTGAGCAGCCGGTTGCCCGCGATGCCGGCGTTGACGACGGCGATCGACGACGTCGTCAAGCGCGCGGCGAGCAGGTCGGGCCAGCGCGCGTTGGCCTCCTCCTTCGAGCCGACGCCATCGGCGATCGAGTCGCCGACCACCACGACCGCCCGCGCCTTGGCGCTGGAAGCGACTTCGACGTCGGTCAGGAAGTAGCGGCTGTCGTCGGTTTCCGTGACCGCGAAGGCGAGGGCGGCGGTCACGTCGGCGCCGCGCACGATATAGGCCGTCTGCATGCCGGCGCCGTGGATGGAGGCGACGCCCGCGCCGTCGGGCAGGTACAGGCTGACCGCCAGTTCCCGCAGCGGCGCCACGTTCAGGTCGACAGCGTCGCTCAGGACGCTTTCGCCGTTGGCGATGGTGACTGTTGGGCTGCCGTTGAAGGTCAGCGCGCGATCGCTGCCCGGCTCGATCGACGCCCCGGCGGCTCGGAGCGCCACATGCACGGGTCCGATGCCGACCGGACCGGCGCCGTGCAGATTGGACAGGCGGATGCGCACGCTGTCGCCGCCGACGCTGGCGCGGACGATCTGGCGGATGGTCTGGGCTTGCAGCGCCGGCCCGGCGCTGTCGGGGGCGGCCGTCCAGGTGGTGACCCAGTTCGGCGGCGTCGCCGACATCGCCGGCTCCGGGCTCCCGGTGAGCGCGAGCAGCAGGGCCGCCGCGCAGCGTAGATATACAAGTTTCATCGATCGATCCCGTGACTGTTGGAAATGCAAGTGCCCAGTCTAAGGAAGCGGTGTCATCAGATCAACTGGCGGGGACGCATAGTAAGTATGCGGGCGCGGCATGGCGCTCACTCGGCATTGAAGTGCGTGACGCCGTGGTCGAAACGGTGCAGCACGTCGAAGACCTGATGGCGGAACCATTGATGCGCGGGATCGTGGTGATTGCGCGCATGCCACAGCAGCCAGTAGCGGTAGACGGGCGCCTCGAACGGCAGCGGGCGCCAAACGACGGGCGCCCGCGCCGCCATTTTGATGGCGATATGTTCCGGAATCGTCAGCAGCAGGTCGTTGTCGCCGACGATGCGCAGCGCCGACGAGAAAAACGGCACCGTCAGCCGCACGTCGCGGCGCAAGCCTTGCCGCGCCAGCGCCTGCTCGACGAAGCCGTCCTTGTCGCTGCCGCCGGTAATGCGCGCGTGGGGCCAGCGGGCGTAGTCGGCCAACGTGAGCGCCGGTTGCCGCGCCAGCGGATGGGTGGCGCGCATGGCGCAGACCGGCCGGTCCTCGCCCATCGCGCGCCCGTGCAGATTGTCCGGCACGGTGTCGGCGATGGTGGCCACCAGATCGACGCCTTCGTCGCTGAGCAGCCGATAGTAGCCCGGCTCCCACAGATGGAAGGCGAGGCCGGCGCGCGGCGCGTTGGCCGCGACCGCCGCGACCAGCAGCGGCAGCATATGGTCGGCCAGGTAGTCCGAGCCGGCGATCGAAAACGTGCGCGCGCAGGTGGCGGCGTCGAAGCCGGGGCCGTCGATGATCGCCTCGAGCGCCAGCAGCGTGGCCTTGAGCGGTCCGCGCATCGCCTCGGCGCGCTGGGTGAGCAGAAAGCGCTGGCCCTCGCGGATCAGCAGCGGATCGTCGAACTGGGAGCGCAGTTGCGCCAGCTGGCGGCTCAGCGCCGACTGCGTCAGCCCGAGCATGGTTGCCGCCAGCGTCAGGTTGCGGGTTTCCAGCAGCGCGTCGAGCGAGCGCAGCAGATTTAAATTCGGTGGCGGCTGCGGCATGGCTTGGAACCCCGGGGTCAAGTCTAACATTTCGACACGAGTTCAACCGTATCGTCCGTCCATGGCCGGGCCCGTGTAGAAATGGTGGACCTGACCCTGGAGCTTATTTCTGTTTCCACGGGGTTTGGCCGGCCGCGCTGGCCTTGGCGAACACTTGCTGTTCGTAGTCGAGGTAGGCGCGCAGCATCGGGCGATAGGTCGATTCGGCGATCTGTGGCGACAAGCCGTTTTGCGCGGCCAGCGTCATCGCCTTTTGCACCACGGCCTCGGCGCGCGCCGGCACTTCCACATGGGTGGGATCGGCCTTGAAGCGCGCCGCCTCGTGCACATAGCGGCCGCGCTCGGCCATCAGGCGCACGATGTCGTGGTCGATGCGGTCGATGTTGGCGCGCACTTCGTCGAGCGTCTGGCAGCAGGCGCCGTTGTCGACGGTCGGGCTGCCCCATGGCGCCGGTTTGGCCGCCGCCGCCTCCTGCGCGTGCGCCGTGGCGGCCGTCAGAAGGAAAACAGTAAGTATGCACAACCGCATGTGGCGCTCCGTTTGATATGGCGATGGGCGCGATTCTACCGGTTTTCAAAGACGGGGTCAGGTCCACCATTTCTACACGGACCGGTCCGTAAAAGGCTTTACGGAAGAGCCCGTGTAGAATTGGTGGACCTGACCCCGGAGTTTATTGCATGAACCAGCCGTGGCTGACCACCAGCGATTGCCCCGTCAGCGCGTTCGACGGGAAGCTGGCGAACAGCAGCGCCACTTCGGCGACGTCTTCCACCGTCGTGAACTTGCCGTCGACCGTGTCGGCCAGCATGACTTTTTTGATGACGTCGTCCTCGGAGATGCCCAGCGTCTTGGCTTGCTCGGGAATCTGCTTGTCCACCAGCGGCGTGCGCACGAAGCCGGGACAGATGACGTTGGCCCGCACGCCGTGCTCGGCCCCTTCCTTCGAGACCGCCTTGGCCAGGCCGATCAGCCCGTGCTTGGCGGTGACGTAGGCCGATTTGAGCTTCGACGCTTCCTTCGAGTGCACCGATCCCATGTAGATGACGCTGCCGCTGCCGGCCTTGTACATGTGCGGCAGGCAGGCCTTGGTGGTGAGGAAGGCGCCGTCGAGGTGGATCGAGAGCAATTTTTTCCATTCGTCGTAAGGGAACTCCTCGACCGGGTGGATGATCTGGATCCCGGCGTTGCTCACGAGCACGTCGATTTGCCCCCAGGCGTCGACCACAGCGGCGATGCCGGCGTTCACCTGCGCTTCGTCGGTGACGTTCATGGCCACGCCCATGGCTTGGCCGCCGCCGGCCTTGATCTCGTTGGCGGTGGCCTGGGCGGCTTCCAGATTGAGGTCGGCGATGACGATCTTGCCGCCTTCGCGCGCGTAGATCAGGGCGATTTCCTTGCCGATGCCACTGGCGGCGCCGGTGACGACGCAGACTTTGTCTTTCAGTTTCATGTGCGGACTCCTTGGGGTTGTGGGTGTGGACCAGACATTACACTCCTTTGCGGCACCACGTGTCGATGCTCCAAACGTACAGTGCCCGACCTGGCTGAAGGGAGGGTTAAGACGCGCGCCGATCCGTCCCGCGTGGCAGCGTGACCCGCACCAAGGCGCCGCCGCCGTCGACGCCGCCGACCTCCAGCGCCGCCCCCAGGCGCGCGGCGCGCTCGCGCATGCCGACCAAGCCGTAATGGCCGCGCCGTTCGCCCGCCTGCAAAATCTCCTCCGGGATGCCCTTGCCATCGTCGCGCACCAGCAAGGTCAGCGCGTCGGCGCCGAAGTTCAGTTCCACCACGATGTGGCCGGCGTCGGCGTGGCGGAAGGCGTTGCCGATCGCTTCGCGGCCGATGGCGAACAAATCGTCCTTGGTCGTCGCAGTCAGCGCGTACGGCGCGCCGCGCACCTGCAGGCGGAAGCGGGCCGGCAAGCCCTCGGCCAGGCCGTCGCCGAAACAGGCCAGCGCCTCGGCCAGCGTTTCGTCGGCGCGCGCCGCCGAGCGCAAGCCCATCACCTCGTCGCGGCCCTCGATCAGCGCCCGTTCGATGTGGCCGATGCCGCGCTCCATCGCGGCGCGCGCGGGCAGGGCGGGCGGGATCTGCTCCATCGCCGTTTGCATCATCAGCAGCGTGCCTTGCGCCTGTTGCAGGAAGGTGTCGTGCAGCGCGCGGGCGATGCGCTCGCGCTCTTCCAGGCGTTCCAGCTGGCGCGCCTCGATCAGCGCGGCCAGCTGCGCCAGCCGCCAGCGCCAAGCCAGCGCCACCAGCGCCACCAGCGCCAGTCCGCACAGCAGCTTGAACCAGACGCTTTGCACGAACGTCGGCGGCAGCTCGATGTCGAGCGTGGCGCCTTTGTTGTTCCAGACGCCGTCGCGGTTGGCGGCGATCACGCGGAAGCGGTAGCTGCCCGGTTGCAGGTTGGTGTAGAACGCTTCGCGCCGGCCCCCGGCGTTCTGCCAGTCCTGGTCGACGCCGTCGAGCCGGTAGCGGAAGGCGCCGCGCTCCGGCACCGACAAGCCGGGCGCGGTGAAGGCCAGGTGCAGGTTGTTCGCGCCCTGCGGCAGGCGCAGCGGCCGGTCGGCCGGGTAGTCTTTGCCGTTGCTCGAGACGGCGAGGAGCTCGACCGGCGGCGGCAGCGGGTCGCGGCGGATGGCGCCGGGCGTGATCAGCATGGCGCCGCCGGTGGTCGACAGCCATAATTTGCCGTCGCCGGCCCGCACCATCGACGGGAACGGGCCGCTGGGCTGGACCGTGCCGGTCAGGCCTTCTTCCTTGCCCAGCAGCTCATAGTCGACCCGGGCGCCGCCGCGCACGAAGGCGCCGAGCTGGCCGGCGCCGATACGGAAGGCGCCGTCGTGGCCGTGCAGCCAGAGCTCGCCGTCGTCGGTGGCGACGATGCCGCTGATGCCGCGCAGTTCGCGGCCGTCGGCCAGCAGCAGCGGCACGAAGCGCCGGCCGTCGTAACGCGCCGCGCCCGATTCGCCCGCGACCCACAGGTTGCCGTGGTGCTCGTAGATGCACAACACGTTGCCGATGCGCAGGCCGTGCTCGGCGCCCATCAGGGTCGCCTTGCCGCCGTCGACGACGGCGATGCGGTTGCCCTGGTAGCCTATCCATAGCCGGTCGCGGCCATCCGACAGCAGCGCCATCACCCGCAGCTTCGGCAGCGACGGGTAGGGCTGCTCCCATTTGCCGTCGCGGAAGCGGAACAACTCGTAATTCAGGTAGCTGGCCCACCAGTCGCCGCGGCGGTCGCGCGCCAGCGCGTAGATGGTCGGGCTGTCGGCCAGCGGCGCGGCCGGCGAGGGTATCGTTTGGCCGGCCTGCCAGATGCCCTGGTAAGTGCCGAGCGCGGGCCCGCCGGCGCCCGCCGCCGAGCTCCAGAAGCCGCTGTCGAGGGCGGCGTGCTGGCGGCCCTCGGCGTCCATCAGCCAGGCGCTGCTGCTGGAGTTGCTCAGCCAGACCTTGCCGTCCGCGCCGGCCGCCAATGCCGGCGTGACGATCGGCAGGTCGACCGGCAGCGGTACGGCGCGGTAGCGGCGGAAGCGATCGAGGCCGGTCGCGGTGCCGAACCAGATATTGCCGTCGCGGTCCTCGAAAAACGTTTGCGGACTGAGCCCGCTCAAGCCCTGGTCGCGCGTGAGGCGCTGGCGCGGATCGGGAAACACATCCGCCAGCACCCGCTCGACGTGGGTTTCGCTGGCCAGCCACATCGTGCCGGCGCGGTCGAACCACATGCCGCTGCCCGGCAGCTCCGGCCTGGGCGCCGTAGCGCCGGCCACCGGCGGCGCCGTCGACAGGCGGTAATTGGCGTCGGCCCCGTTCGATACCCAGACCGTGCCGTCCGGCGCGGCCGCCAGCGAGGCTAGTTCGATGCCGGCGGGACTGGCGACGCGGTAGCGCGCGTCGCCGGCGCGGCGGTAGTAGACGGCGTTGGAGGTCGACACCCATTGCGTGCCGGCGCGGTCGAACAGCACCTGCCAGACCGGCACGCGCGGATCGAAGCCCGTGTCCGGGCCGATTCGCACCCAGCGGTCGCGCGCGCGGTCGAGCCACGCCAGGCCGCGCGCGGTGGTGGCCCACAGCACGCCGTCCGGGGCGGTGGTGAAGCTGTGCGCGGCGCCGGGCGGGAAGCCGTTGTCGGCGCCGTAGTGCGCGGCCTTGCCGTCCTTGAAGACGCTGGCGCCGCCGAAGCGGTAGCCGACCCACAGGCCGCCGTCGGGCGCGGTGTGCAGCGGCAGCACGATGGTCGACAGCAGCGCGTGGCCGCCGATCCGGTCGCGGCGCTCGAAGTTGACGCCGTCGAAGCGGTACAAGCCGGTCGGGGTGGACAGCCACAACCAGCCGTCCGGCGTTTGCGTGATGGCCTGGATTTGCGCCGGCGCGCCCTGCGCGGCGCTCCACGCGGTGTGCGCGTAGTCGCCCAGCAGGCGCGCGTGGCGCGCGGCGCTGGCCGGCGCGGTCGGCGCGGCCAGCACGAGCAGCGCACACAGGGCTCCCACCATCAGCAAGCGGGCGCGCGAAAATGTCCAACTTGTGATGACTTTCATAACGACAGCATAGCGGATTCCAGATTGGAAATGAAGGTGGCGGCGCCACCTCCCAACCCGCCGCGCTTTGAGCGATACGCTCGCGCTACCGCCTAGGGGACGGACCCGCAGGGTCCGTCCCCGCTTGGCCGTGCGGGTTATGCGAGCAAAAAAACGCCCCGGGGATGAGCCGGGGCGTTGGCGCTGCAGGTTGGACGGCGCGGCTTAGCCGGTGTTGCGCAAGCCGGCGGCGACGCCGTTGATCGACAGGTGGATGCCGCGGTGGACCCGTTCGTCCGTCGCCTTGCCCGGTTCGCTGGTCAGCGAGCGGTGGCGCTTGATCAGCTCCACCTGCAAGTGGTTCAGCGGATCGAGGTAGGCGATGCGGTTCTGGATCGAACGCGCCAGCAGCGGATTGCCGGTCAGGCGTTCCGACGCGCCGGTGATGCTTTCCAGGATGGTCAAGGTGTTGGCGTGCTCCTCGGTGATGCGCTTGAAGATGCGCTCGCGCAGTTCCTTGTCCTGCACCAGTTCGGCGTAGCGCGAGGCGATCGCCAGGTCGGTCTTGGCCAGCACCATGTCCATGTTCGACAGCAAGGTGGCGAAGAACGGCCACTGCTTGAACATGGCCTGCAGCTGGGCCAGGCGTTGCGGCTTGTCGCCGTCCTCCACCCAGGCGCCGATGGCGCTGCCGAAGCCGTACCAGCCCGGCAGCAGCAGGCGGCACTGGCCCCACGAGAAGCCCCACGGGATCGCCCGCAAATCCTCGATGCGCTTGGTCGACTTGCGCGAGGCCGGACGCGAGCCGAGGTTCAGTTCGGCGATCTCGGCGATCGGCGTGGCGCTGAAGAAGTAGTCGGTGAAGCCCGGGGTTTCATAGACCAGGTTGCGGTAGGCCTTGTAGGCGCGGTCGGAGATCTCGGCCATGACGGTCTCGAACTCGCGCAGCTGGGCCAGGTGCGCGCTGTCGTCCGACTGCGGCATCAGGCTCGCCTCCAGCGTGGCGGCGACCAGCAGCTCGAGGTTGCGGCGGCCGATGTCCTTGTTGGAGAACTTCGAGGCGATGATCTCGCCCTGTTCGGTCAGGCGGATCTGGCCGTTGACGGTGCCGTGCGGCTGGGCCAGGATGGCCTCGTAGCTCGGACCGCCGCCGCGGCCGACCGTGCCGCCGCGGCCGTGGAACAGGCGCAGCTTGACGCCGGCCTTTTCGAACACCGTCACCAGGTGGGTTTCGGCCTTGTACAGTTCCCAGGTCGAGGTCAGGAAGCCGCCGTCCTTGTTCGAGTCCGAGTAGCCGAGCATGACTTCCTGGATCTGGCCCTGCTTGGCGATCAGGCCCTTGACCAGCGGCAGCGCCATGACCGCCTCCATGATGCCGGCGGCGCGCTGCAGGTCGGGGATGGTTTCGAACAGCGGGATCACCATCAGGTCCAGTTCCGCCTCGGTGCGGCCTTCACCTTCGCCGGCGGCGATGCGCAGCAGCCCCATTTCCTTCTGCAGCAACATCACTTCCAGCAGGTCGGAGACGGTCTCGGTGTGCGAGATGATGTAGTTGCGGATCGCGCGCGCGCCGTAGCGGGCGCGGATCTCGCGCGCCGCGCGCAGCACGCCCAGCTCCGAATCGGTTTCGTCGGAGTAGTCGATGTACGGCGAATACAGCAGGCGCGGTTGCGACAGCTCGCTCAGCAGCAGCGCCACCTTGGCGTCCTCGTCGAGCCCGGCGTAGGCCGGCTCGCCGCCGGCCTTGGCGAACAGCTCGGCCAGCACGCGCTCGTGGATGTCGGACGACTGCCGCATGTCCAGCGAGGCCAGGTGGAAGCCGAAGATGTCGGCCGCGCGCTTGAGCGTCGACAGGCGCGGGCGCACCAGCACCTCGCCGTGGTGGGCGGTGAGCGACTCGACCAGGGTGTGCAGGTCGGCCGAGAACTCGGCGGCGCTGGCGTACGGCTCGGCGTGGCCGACTTCCTTGCGCAGGATGTTGGTCGCGCCCAGCGCGCGGGCGGTGCTGGCCAGGCGCGCGTAGATGCCGATCAGGGCGCGGCGGTACGGCTCGTCGGCGCGGTGGTCGGAGGTGTCGGGCGACTGGTCGGCCAGCGCCTGCAGCGCCGGGGTGCAGCCGATCATCAGGGTCGAGATCGACAGCTCGGCGCCCAAGGTGTGCGCCTCCTCCAGGTAGAAGTCGAGGATGGTGGTGGCCTGGCGCGTCAGCGCGTGCTGCATGGTGCCGCCGTTGACGTTGGGGTTGCCGTCGCGGTCGCCGCCGATCCAGCTGCCCATCTGCACGTACGGGGCGTTGATCGGCTTGACTTGCGGCTCGTGGTCGTCGGCCGGCGCCTTGCCGTAATGGTGGGCGATGTCGCTCTCGATGTCGTCGTACAACCCCGGCAGTTCGCGCAGGAAGGTGGTGCGGTAGTACGACAACGCGTTTTCGATCTCGTCGGCCACGGTCAGCTTGGTGTAGCGCAGCATGCGGGTCTGCCACAAGGTGGCGATGCGCGCGCGCAGCAGGTGCATGTTGGCGGCTTTTTCCTTCGGCGTCAGCGGCAGGTCGCGCTCGGCCAGCAGGCGGGCGATGTCGTGCTCGGCGTCGAGGATGGATTTGCGCTGCACCTCGGTCGGGTGGGCCGTCAGCACCGGCGCGATCAGCGCCTGGTCGAAGAATTCGCCGACGGTCCGCTCGCTGACGCCGGCCTCCTTCAGTTTGCACAGCGCGAAGTTGACGCTGCCTTGCTGCGGGTTCGAGCCGGCCAGCAGGTGGGCGCGGCGGCGGCGGATGTGGTGCTGGTCCTCGGCGATGTTGGCCAGGTGCGAGAAGTACGAGAACGCCCGCACCACCGAGATGGTCTGTTCGCGGGTGAGGATCTTGAGCATGCCGTCCAGTTCCTTGGCGGCGCCGGCGTCGGCCTCGCGGCGGAAGCGCACGGCCGTCTGGCGGATGGTTTCCACCACGGCGAACACTTCCTCGCCCTCCTGGTCGCGCAGCACGTCGCCCAGCAGGCGGCCGAGCAGGCGGATATCTTCTTTAAGGGGCGCGTCTTTGTCTACTTCCGTAGCCGTCCCTGGTTGTTCAGCGATGTTGTCGTCGATTGCACTAGATTGTTTTGCCATGTGATAAGCCGCAAAGATGTGAAATGTCGGTGCAAAGGCTGGTAGCCCGGTTCTGCAAGAAGGTGAGCATGATAAAATTTGTGATCTTAAACATGCGCGATTTACTGGCCTGGCGCCGGTGAGCGTCAGTTACAGCGAAAGAACTGGTTTTGAAAACATCCGAAGTGGTCCAAACTCCCCCATCCAGACTGGTGATCGCGTCGCGTGAGAGCCGCCTCGCCATGTGGCAGGCGGAGCACGTGCGGGAGCGCTTGACATTATTATATCCTCAGTGCGATGTCAAAATTGTCGGAATGACGACAAGAGGTGATCAAATTCTGGATCGCACCTTGTCCAAGGTCGGCGGCAAGGGCCTGTTCGTCAAGGAACTGGAAGTAGCGATGGCCGAGGGCCGCGCCGATCTGGCCGTCCATTCGCTCAAGGACGTGCCGATGGAGCTGCCCGAGGGCTTCGCGCTGGCCGCCGTGCTGCAGCGCGAGGACCCGCGCGACGCCTTCGTGTCCAACGATTACGCCTCGCTGGCCGAGCTGCCGCCGGGCGCCATCGTCGGCACCAGCAGCCTGCGGCGCCAGGCGCTGATCGCGGCGCGCTATCCGCAACTGGTCATCAAGCCGCTGCGCGGCAACCTCGACACCCGGTTGGCCAAGCTCGATCGCGGCGACTACAGCGCCATCATCCTGGCCGCCGCCGGCCTCAAACGCCTGGGCCTGCCGCAGCGCATCCGCGCCGTGCTGGCGCCGGAGGACAGCCTGCCGGCCGCCGGACAGGGCGCGATGGCGATCGAGATCGCCGAACGCGACGACGGAATGGACCTGAAGGCGCTGCTGGCGCCGCTCAACGACGTCGCCACCGAGCAGGCCGTCCGGGCCGAGCGCAAGGTGTCGAAGGTGTTCGGCGGCAGCTGCCAGATTCCGCTGGCGGCCTACGCCACCGTCGATGACGGCCAGATGCACTTGCGCGCCATGGTCGGCACGCCGGACGGCGCGCGCGTGGCCAGCGCCGAGGTGCGCGGCCCTGCCGCCGATCCCGAGGCGCTGGGCCTGCAAGTGGCCGAGCTGCTGCGCGCGCAGGACGCGGTCGGCATCCTGGCCGCCTGCCTGAGCGACGCCGCCCAGGCCGAGGAGGCGGCGCGCTCGCGCGAACTGCAGGCCGACGGCTCGACCGGCCCGCAGCCGGTCTGACCGGGGATGAGCGGCGCCGTCGTCATCACCCGTCCGCTGGCGCAGGCGCGTCCGCTGGCCGCGCGCGTGGCCGCGCTGGGCCGCCAGGTCGAGCTATTGCCGCTGCTGGAGATCGCGCCGCTGCCCGACCAGTCCGCCCTGCGCGCCGCGCTGGAACGGCTGTGCGCGCCGGTGCCGGCCTATGCGATGGTGGCGTTCGTGTCGCCCAACGCCATCGACGCCGCCTTCGCCCATATTAATCAGTGGCCGGCCGGCGTGACGGCGGCCGTGGTGGGCGAGGGCAGCCGGCTGGCGCTGGCCGCGCACGGCGTCACGCCGGATAAATTCACCATCGTCAGCCCGGCCGACAACGGCCACAGCGACTCCGAACACCTGCTGCAAACCCTGGACCTGGCCGCGCTCAAGGACCGGCCGGTGCTGATCGTGCGCGGCGAGAGCGGGCGCGAGCTGATGGCCGACGGCCTGCGCGCGGCCGGCGCCAGGGTCGAGGTGGTGGCCGCCTACCGGCGTTCCGTGCCGCGCCTGACGCCGGCGCTGGAGGCGACGCTGCGCCGCCTGCTGGCCGGACACAACGACTGGATCATCACCAGCTCGGAGGCGCTGCGCGGGCTGTGCGCGCTGCTGCAAGAGCTCGATACAAAAAGTCCCGGCCACGCGCCGCCATCTGTTGTATCAATGCAACAACAACATTTGATCGTGCCGCACGCCCGAATTGCCGAAACTGCAAGCGATTTGGGCTTTTCCCGTCTGACGCTCAGCGGATCAGGCGACGAACGCCTGCTGGCCGCGTTACAATCACGCCTATGAACGATTTGCCTACATTACCCGATCCTGTCGCCCCGAACGCCTCGGCGTCCGCCGCCGAGTCCGCGCCATCGGCGCCGAAGCCGCCGTCCGAGCCCGGGCTGTTCGAAACGCTGCAGCAGCCGCGCATCCTGCTGGGCGGGGTGGTGGTGCTGGCCGTGCTGCTGGCGGCCCAGACCTGGTCGACCCACAACCGGATGGGCAAGCTGCGCCAGGAAATGGCGCTGCGCCTGCAAAAGGGCGACTCCAGCAACGCCGAAACCGGCAACCTGGCGCGCGCCGTGCAGGAAAGCAGCCGCGAACTGCAGATCAAGGTCGGCTTGTTGGAAAGCAAACAACTGGAGGCGCAGAGCCAGCAACTGGCGCTCGAGCAGCTGTACCAGGACTTGTCCAAGAACCGCGACGAGTGGGCGCTGACCGAGATCGAGCAAGTGCTGTCGACCGCCAGCCAGCAGCTGCAACTGGCCGGCAACGTGCCCGGCGCGCTGATCGCGCTGCAAAACGCCGACCGCAGCCTGTCGCGCTCGGACAAGCCGCAGTTCATCACGATCCGCCGCGCCATCGCCAAGGACACCGACAAGCTGAAAGCCTTGCCGAGCGTCGACTCGGTCGGCGTGGCGCTGCGGCTGGACAACGTCATCGCGCAGATCGACACCTTGCCGATGCTGTCGGACGAAAAACCGACCTTGCCGGCGCCGCCGGAGAAAAAGGTCAAGGCCAAACCGGTGCTCGACAAGCACGGCAAGCCGGTGCCGGCCGCCGAGCCGAGCGAGCCCCATCCATGGCTGCTGGCGCTGCAAAACACCTGGACCGGCTGGAGCACCGAAATGTGGACCGACGTGCGCCAGCTGATCCGCGTGCGCAGCGTCGAGACGCCGGACGCGCTGATGCTGTCGCCGACGCAGGCGTATTTCCTGCGCGAGAACCTCAAGCTGCGCCTGCTGAACGCCCGCATGGCGCTGTTGTCGCGCAATGAGGCGGCGTTCCGCGCCGACCTGATCGCCGCCCAGGAGGCGCTGGTCAAGTACTTCGACACGCGCGCCAAGAACACCCAGACGGTGCAGGCGCTGCTGCGCCAGGTGCAGACCAGTAATCTGGCGATCGAGATGCCGACCTTGTCGGACAGCCTGAACGCCGTGCGCAACTACAAAGCGAAGCCATAGTCATGCGATTATTTCTCTGGATAGTCGCCTTGATGGCCGCCGCCATCGGCATCGCCGTGACGGCGCGTTTCAACCCGGGCAACGTGGTGCTGTTCTACCCGCCGCACCGGATCGACATGTCGCTCAACTTCTTCTGCGTGCTGGCGGCGGCGCTGTTCGTGTTCCTGTACGCGGTGCTGCGGGCCTTGCGCGCCACCATGAAAATGCCGGCCAAGGTGGCCGCCTACCGCCAGCAAAAGCGCGAACGCGACGGCAACAAGGGTCTGCGCGAGGCGCTCAAGGCGCTGTTCGAAGGCCGCTTCGGCCATGCCGAAAAAGCCGCCGCGCGCGCCTCCGAACTGCCCGAGAACGCCGGCATGGCCGCGCTGATCGGCGCGCGCGCCGCGCACCGCATGCGCCAGGGCGCGCGCCGCGACCAGTGGCTCGCCAAGCTCAACGACGACAACGCCATGAAGACCGCGCGCCTGATGACGATGACCGAATTGCTGGTCGACGACCACCAGCCGGAGGCGGCGCTCGACGCCGTGCGCGAGCTCAACGCCAGCGGCACGCGCCACATCCACGCGCTGCAATGGTCGCTCAAGGCGCAGCAGCAGGCCAAGAACTGGCCGGAAGTGCTGCGCCTGGTGCGCTCGCTCGACAAGCACCGCGCGCTGCATCCGGCGCTGTCGGCGCGGCTGCGCGAGCTGGCCTACGCCGATTTATTGTCGGACCAGGGCAACGACGCCGAATCGCTGCAACGGGTCTGGGCCACGGTGCCGACCAGCGACCGGATCAAGCCGTATGTGGCCTGCCTGGCCGCCACCGCGCTGAACGCGCGCGGGCTGCACGACGAGGCGCGCCTGGTGGCCGAGGAATCGCTGGCCGCCGACTGGGACGACCGCGTGATCCGCGCCTACCGCGAGGCGGCGGCGCCGGCCGGTTCGGCCGCGCTGCTGGCGCAGATCGAGGCGTGCGAGCGATGGCTGCACGCGCGCCCGACCGACGCCGAACTGGCGCTCACGCTTGGGTCGCTGTGCCTGAAGCAAAAATTGTGGGGCAAGGCGCAGCGCTATCTGGAGCAGGCGCTGTCGGATGCATCCGATCCGCGCATGGTGCGCGAATCGCACCTGAAGCTGGCGCAGATGCACGAGGCGCTGCAGCAGCAGGAAGAGGCGGCCAACCATTACCGCCAGTGCGCGCTGGCGACCATACTTTAATATCGGCCGCCGTGGCGGGCGGATGGCGCGGCCCGGGCCGGTTCCGATCAGGAGCCGGCCTTTTTCCATTTTGCGCTGGGTACGGTCGCGTACAGATGGGGGCGGCATAAGCGCGCACGATGGGTGCACTGGCCGATGGTCGATCTCTCGACCAACCGGTCCTCCGCAGCATCCCCCACCTCAAGGAAAAACCCCATGTCGTTTCAACACGCAGTCGTCTGGCTCGACCAGACCGAAGCCCACGTCATCCATTTCACCCGCGACGACGCTGAAACCGAAGTGATCAAGACCACCTCGCAGCACCGGAAGGCCGGCGTCGTGGGCAACAACCGCGCCGAGGGAGACACCGGTTATATGGATGAGGTCATCGCCGCCATCACCGAAGCCAAGGAAATCCTGGTGGTCGGCCCCGGCCAGGAAAAGCTGGCGCTGATGCGCCACATGACCAAGAGCCACGCCGAAACGGCCGATAAAGTGGTCAGCGTGGAAACCGTCGATCATCCGAACGACGGCCAACTGCTGACCTACGCGCGCAAGTATTTCGTTAAGGCCGATTTGACGCATTGATCGGGCCGGCCGGGGCGGACCACGGCGTTACCCCCGGTGGTTTAAAAATTTCCGCACGGTAGTGCTGCGACGCACAAGCAGTCTGGACTTCGTTATAATTACGCAGTTAAACATTTGTCAGCACACACACGAGGAAACCCATGAGCTTGAATAAAGTGCCTTCCGGCCGCGATTTGCCAAACGACTTCAACGTGATCATCGAAATCCCGATGAACGCCGATCCGATCAAGTATGAAGTGGACAAGGAATCGGGCGCGATCTTCGTCGATCGCTTCATGGGCACCGCCATGCACTACCCATGCAACTACGGCTATGTGCCGAACACCCTGTCCGACGACGGCGATCCGGTCGACGTGCTGGTGATCACCCCGTTCCCGCTGATCCCGGGCGTGGTGGTGCGCTGCCGTCCGATCGGCGTGCTGAAAATGACCGACGAATCCGGTGAAGACGCCAAAGTGCTGGCCGTGCCGGTCGACAAAGTACTGTCGATCTACAGCCACTGGCAAAAGCCGGAAGACCTGAACGAACTGCGCCTGCGCCAGATCCAGCACTTCTTCGAGCACTACAAAGACCTGGAAAAAGGCAAATGGGTCAAGATCGACGGCTGGTACGGTCCGGAAGAAGCCAAACAGGAAATCCTGAACGGCGTCGCTTCGTACAACAAGGAATCGGCAGCGTAAGGCCGCCCCCCGGCCGACCCGTCAAGGCGGCCGGCAACAAAAAGCCCCATGCGGTTGCGCGCATGGGGCTTTTTTTATTGGTTCAGGCGTAGGGCGTGCCGGCCAGCGCGGCGTTCAGCCCCACCGTTCCCTGGTCGACCAGCGCCAGAAACGCCGCCCGCGCCGCCTCCGCGTCGCGCGTTTGCCGGTACACCCGGTGGCCCTGGATCAGCGCCACCGTCCAGGTCGCCGACAGCAGGCCGGCCGCCAGCTGGGCGTCCGGGTCTTCCGGCTGCCGTCCCGCGCCGGCCGCCAGCTCCACCGCCACCATCTGCCAGATCTCGTTGCGGATCGCCCGGGCCCGCGCCTTGAGCGTTTCGCTGCCCTCGATCGTCTCCACAAAGCCCTGGCTGTCGGCGGAAAACCGCAGGTAGGGACGCTGTTCCGCGACCATGCGGTGAGCCAGCAGACGCAAGGTCTCGACCGGCGGGACGCCCGCGACCCGCTCGCGCAGCGCCGCGCGCAAGGCCTCGCGACCTTCCTCGTCGCGGTCGAAGAACATGTCCTCCTTGCGCGGAAAGTGGTTGAACACGGTCATCCGTCCGACGTCGGCCGCCGCCGCGATCTCGTCCACGGTCACATGGTCGAAGCCGCGCTCCAGGAACAGGCGCGTGGCGGCGTTGGAGATGGCCTGGCGCGTGGCCAGGCGCTTGCGGAAGCGGAGGTCGGAGGGCGTTGACATGGCAGCCATCATAGCATATCGTATATGTACTGAGTACATATTGGGATTGAGTATGGATAGCTATGATGTCATCGTTGCCGGCGCCGGGCCGGTCGGTTTGTTCCTCGCCTGCGAGCTGGCGCTGGCCGGATGTTCGGTCCTGATACTGGAAAAGGCCGGGCAGCCGCAGTCGGCGCTGAAGCGGGTGCCGTTCGGGATACGCGGACTGTCCGCGCCCACCGTCGAGGCGCTGTACCGCCGCGGCTTGCTGGACCAACTGGCGGCGCCGGCCCTGCGCGCGCCGTTCGGACAGCCCGACGCGCAGTCGCGCCGGCAGGCCGGGCACTTCGCCGGGATTCCGTTTTATCTGGACGACATCGATACCTCGCGCTGGACGCGGCGCTTGCCAAGTTCCACCGCCACCAGCGTGCTGTCCGAGCTGGAGGCGCTGGAAACGGTGCTGGCCGGCCGCGCCGCGTCCCTGGGCGTGGAAATCCGGCGCGGGGTCGGCGTCACCGGCTTGCGGCAAACGGCGGACGGGGTGACGGTGGTGGCGGGCGGGCTGTCTTTCCGGGGGCGATGGCTGGTCGGCTGCGACGGCGGGCGCAGCGCGGTGCGCAAGGCGGGCGGTTTCGAGTTCGCCGGCACCGAGCCCGAATTCACCGGTTATTCGGCCGAGGTGGAACTGGCCGATGCGGACCAGCTCAAGCCCGGCCGCAACCTGACGCCGGCCGGCCTGTACTTCCAATCGCAGCCGGGTTTCCTGGTCATGCAGGAATTCGATGGCGGGTCGCACCACGGCGCCGGGCCGGTCACGCGCGAGCATTTGCAGGCGGTGCTGCGCCGGATCTCGAACACCGGCGCGACCATCCGCGCCGTGCATGCCGCCAGCACCTGGACCGACCGCGCGCGCCAGGCCACCAGTTACCGCGCCGGCCGGGTGCTGCTGGCCGGCGACGCCGCGCACATCCACGCGCCGCTGGGAGGGCAGGGCCTCAACCTGGGCATCGGCGACGCCATGAACCTGGGCTGGAAGCTGGCCGCGACCATCCGTGGACGGGCCGCGCCGGGCCTGCTGGACAGTTATCACGAGGAGCGGCACCCGGTCGGCGCGCAGGTGCTGGACTGGTCGCGCGCCCAGGTCGCGCTGATGCGGCCGGACCCGCACGCGCGCGCGCTGAGCGCGGTCATGCGCGAGCTGATCGCCACGCGCGACGGCGCCACCCACATCGCCGCCAGGGTGTGGGGTGTCGACACCGGCTATGACCTGGGCGGCGGCCACCCGTTGACCGGCCACAGCGTCCCCAACTTCGAGCTGGAGGACGGCACGCGGATAGGCGAGCTGATGCGGGATGGCCGGGGACTGCTGCTGGATTTCGACGCGGACGCGTCGCTGGCAGCGCTGGCCGGCGCCTACGCTGGCCGGCTGCGGTATGTATCGGGCCGGCCGAAGCAGGGACTGGGCCTCGGCGCGGCGCTGATACGGCCCGACGGGATGGTCGCCTGGGCCGGCGGCCCGCTGGCGGACCCGGCGCAGGCCGGGCGCGCAGCGGCGCGCTGGTTCGGCTAGCCGCGCGCGGCGGTCTCGGAGCCCTCGGAGGCCTCGGCCGCCTCGGCCTCGCGCCGCAGACGCGACATGTATTGCGGCGTGATGCCCAGGTAGGAGGCGATCGCGCGCTGCGAGATGCGCGCCTCCAGGCCGGGATACTCTTCGCGGAACGCGGCCAGCCGCTCCTGCGCCGAGGTCTCGCCGCTGCTGTAGGCCCGCTGCGCCAGGCTCTGCAAGCCGTGCATCGCCGCCTGCAGATGATAGTGCTGCAACACCTCGTGCTGGGCGCGCAGCGCGCAGCTCTGCGCCCAGTCCAACGTGAAGCCGTGGATGGTGGTCTCGGCCACCAGGAACTGCACGGCCGGCTGGCCGGTCTCGCCGTTGATCAGATCGGTCAACGTGGTGGCCGACTCGCCCTCGCGGAAAAACCGCAGCGTCATCTCGACGCCGTCACGGTTGAAGAAGCCGCTGCGCGCGACCCCGCTGGCGAGCCAATGCACCTGCGTGGCCGGCACCCCGGCATGCTGCAGGAACTCGCCTTTGCGCGCGTGGAACGGCTGGGCGATCGTCGCCAGCAGGTTGGTCACGTTGGTGTAGGACTCTTCGCTGACGTTTATCCGCTTTATCGTGGCGGCCTTGAAGCGGTTCCGTTGCTTTATAAAATCTGCATTCATGCTGTGTGTGCCACATTCCTCATAAAACCTTCCAACGGGGCATAGAGTATAGGCGCGATTGAAAATGCTGGGAAGCAAACTGGTTTCATCCCGCCGGACATAATTGTTTCAGACTATTTTAACCTGCCGATGGAATGTGGGTATCGGCCGATGGGATGAGGGCTTTTCGCGGAACCGTTTACGCCTCCACCCACTCTGACTCTGTGTGAAGCTTATTTGCTATCGGAGGAGTCATGATTGCCAAACCGATGTTGTTGCGTTCGTGGTGGATGCTGGCGCTGCGCGGCGTGCTGGCGCTGTTGTTCGGCGTGCTGGCGTTGCTGATGCCCGGTCCCACCGTGCTCAGTCTGGTGCTGCTGTTCGCCGTCTACGCGCTGCTGGCCGGCGTGGTCTACCTGGTCGGCACGGTGCGCAACCGGCGCCACGCCACCGGCGCCCACGCGCTCGACTGGTGGCTGCTGCTGGCGCTGGGCGTGGTCAGCGTGCTGGCCGGCATCCTGGCGACGATGCGGCCGGCGCTGGCGGCGCTGGTGCTGGTGCTGGTCATCGGCGTCAACGCGCTGATCACCGGCGTGCTCGACATCGTGCTGGCGGTGCGCCTGCGCAGCCACGCGCGCGGCGGCGACTGGCTGCTGCTGGCCAGCGGCGTCGCCTCGGTCATCTTCGGCACCGTGCTGATCGTGCTGCCCGGCGTCGGCGCGCTGGCGCTGGTGTGGCTGATCGGCGTGTACGCGATCGTCGCCGGCGTCCTGTACCTGGCCTTGGCGCTGCGCAGCTACGAGCGGGCGCCGAGAGCGGCGACGGTGGACCAGCCGCAAGCGGCCGCGCCGGCCGCGCAACAGGGCGCGACGGCGCCGGACGGCATCGTGACGAAGGAGGCGGCCGGCGCGAAGGCGGTGCTCACCGAGCGCCGGGTCGGCGAGCGCCGCATGACGCCGGCCGGCCAGCACTGAGTCCGCGTTCCCACGCGGCGCACTGGATACGATTACAATAAAGGTCCAAGTTCACAGAAGGAGTTACACATGGATGCAAAAGCCTCCAAGATCGATATCGGTCTTTCCGACGAAAGCCGCGCCGCCATTGCCGCCGGCCTGTCCGGCCTGCTGGCCGACAGCTACACGCTGTACCTGATGACCCACAATTTCCACTGGAACGTCAAGGGGCCGATGTTCAACAGCCTGCACCAGATGTTCATGGCGCAGTACACCGAGCAATGGACCGCGCTCGACCTGATCGCCGAGCGCATCCGCGCGCTGGGCTACCCGGCGCCGGGCACGTATTCCGAGTTCGTCAAACTGGCGACGATCAAGGAAGTCGAAGGCGTGCCGAAGGCGATGGAGATGGTGCAGCACCTGGTGACCGCCCAGGAAGCGACCGCGCGCACCGCGCGCAAGCTGCTGCCGCTGGTCGAGGGCGCCGACGACCAGCCGACCGCCGACCTGCTGGCCCAGCGCCTGGACACGCACGAAAAAACCGCATGGATGCTGCGCAGCCTGCTGGAAGAGTAAAACCGGCAAAGCCGTGTTCCGCGTTGTGCGGATTGGCGGGCCTCGCCCGCTAATCCGCTCTCCGTGTTTTAACGGAAATCACGCGCCGGCGGGCTTGAAGGGAACGTGTTCACCCAGCTCGTCGATGTACTGGTTCATCGCCGCCGTCTCCTGCGCCAGGAAATCGGCGATGGCGTCGGCGAAGCGCTCGTCGGCGATCCAGTGCGCCGACCACGTCGGCGTCGGCACCAGGCCGCGCGACATCTTGTGCTCGCCCTGCGCGCCGCCCTCGAAGCGGGCGATGCCGTGCCGGATGCAGTATTCAATCGATTGCACGTAGCAGGTTTCGAAATGCAGGCCTGACACGAACTCCTGCGTGCCCCAATAGCGGCCGTACATGATATTGCCGCCGACCAGATTCAACGCCACCGCCACCGGCTGCTCGCCGCGCCTGGCCAGCACGATCATCAGGCTGTCGGGCACCTGGTCCAGCAGGCGCTCGAAAAACTTCAAGCTCAGGTAGGGCTTGGAAAAGTGCGCCTGGTAGGTCGACACGTAGCAGCTGTAAAAGAAGCGCAGCACCTCGGGCGTGATCGCGCGGCCGGCCAGATGCTCGAAGGTGATGCCGGCCTCCTGCACGCGACGGCGGTCCTGGCGGATCTTCTTGCGCTTTTCCATTTTAAAACCGGCCAGGAAGGCGTCGAAGTCGGCGTAGCCCGGATTGTCCCAATGGAACTGCACGCCTTCGCGCAGCATGAAGCCGGCCGCCGCCAGCGCCTGCCGGTCCCGCTCGTCGGGGAACAGGATGTGCAGCGACGACGTCTCCAGCTGCCGCGCCACCTGCAGCGCCGCGCGCGCCAGCAGCGCGCGGTCCGCCGGGGTGCGCGCCAGCAGGCGGCCGCCCGTCACCGGCGTGAACGGCACCGCCGACAGCAGCTTCGGATAGTAGGGCAGGCCGTTGCGGTGGAAGGCGTCGGCCCAGGCGTGGTCGAACACGTACTCGCCACGGCTGTGCTCCTTCAGATACAGCGGCATGGCCGCGGTCAGCACGCCGTCGCGGTGCATCACCAGATAGCGCGGCGTCCAGCCCGTGTGCGCCGAGGCGCAGCGGGTCTCGTGCAGCGCATGCAGGAAGGCATAGGCCAGCGTCGGGTTGTCGCCGGCGAGGGCTTGCCATTGCGCCGGGTCCACGCTTTCCAGGGAATCGATGATCGAAAACTCTGCTTCTGACACGCTTTGCTCCAGCTCTGATGTTGGCGCCAGTCTAGCCTATCTGGCGCTGATCCGTTGGCGGCGGCGCCTGCATGGCCGTGCGATAATTGGCTTTTGTTCGTCCGTTGTGCACGCGAAAGACCTTACATGAGCTCCCATTTCCTCAATTTGTACACGCACGATTTCGCCCGCGTGGCGATCGCGGCGCCGGTGTGCCGCATCGCCGATCCGGCCTACAACGCCGGGCAGACCATCGCCCTGGCCGAACAGGCGGCCGCCCAGGGCGCGGCGCTGGTGGCGTTTCCCGAGCTGGGCCTGTCGGCCTACACCTGCGACGACCTGTTCCACCAGCGCGCCTTGCTCGACGGCTGCCTCGAGGCGCTCGACGCCATCGTCGCCGCCTCCACGCAATGGAAAATGGCGCTGGTGGTGGGCGCGCCGCTGCGGGTCGAGCACCAGCTGTACAACTGCGCGGTGGTCATCGCCAACGGCCAGATCCAGGGCGTGGTGCCGAAGAGCTACCTGCCCAACTACGGCGAATTCTACGACGCGCGCCAGTTCAGCAGCGGCGACTACGCGGTCGCCACCGAGATCGACCTGCTGGGCGAGCGCGTGCAATTCGGCTCGGGCCTGCTGTTCGAGGTGGCCGACATGCCGCTGCTCAAATTCCACGTCGAGATCTGCGAGGACGTGTGGGTGCCGATTCCGCCGTCGTCGTTCGCCGCGCTGGCCGGCGCCACGGTGCTGGTCAACCTGTCGGCGTCGAACGCGCTGGTGGGCAAGGCCGGCTACCGCAACCAGTTGGTGTCGCAGCAATCGGCGCGCTGCATCGCCGCCTATCTGTACACCTCGGCCGGCGGCGGCGAATCGACCACCGACCTGGCCTGGGACGGGCAGGGCGTCATCTGCGAGAACGGCGACATGCTGGCCGAGTCCAAGCGCTTCACCGACGAGGCCAGCCTGACCTTCGCCGACATCGACCTCGAGCGGCTGTCGCGCGAGCGCATGCGCATGAACACGTTCGCGCAATCGGTGCAGCGCCACGCGGCCGAGGTCAACAAATTCCGCACGGTGTTCTTCGAGCTCGAGATCGGGCGCGACCAACCGCTGGCGCTCAAGCGCTGCGTCGAGCGCTTCCCGTACGTGCCGGCCGACGCGCGCCGGCGCGACGAGCGCTGCAACGAGGTCTACAACATCCAGGTGCAGGCGCTGGCGCAGCGCCTGACGTCGAGCGGCATCCAGAAGGTGGTGATCGGCGTCTCCGGCGGCCTCGACTCGACGCACGCGCTGCTGGTGTGCGCGCGCGTGATGGACAAGCTCAAGCTGCCGCGCACCAACATCCTGGCGTACACGATGCCCGGCTTCGCCACCAGCGAGCGCACGTTGACGCAGGCGCACGCGCTGATGAAACTGGTGGGCTGCTCGGCGCAGGAAATCGACATCCGGCCCAGCTGCATCCAGATGCTCAAGGACTTGAACCATCCGTATTCGGCAGGGCAGGCGCAGTACGACATCACGTTCGAGAACGTCCAGGCGGGCGAGCGCACCAACCACCTGTTCCGGCTGGCCAACCACCACAACGCCATCGTCGTCGGCACGGGCGACCTGAGCGAGCTGGCGCTGGGCTGGTGCACCTACGGGGTGGGCGACCACATGTCGCACTACAACGTCAACGCCAGCGTGCCGAAGACCTTGATCTCGCACCTGGTGCGCTGGGTGGCCGAATCGGGCGTCATCGGCCGCAACGACGCCCAGGTGCTGCTCAACATCCTGGCCACCGAGATCAGTCCCGAACTGGTGCCGGGCACGGCCGAGGGCCAGCCGGAGCAGCGCACCGAAAGCACGATCGGCCCGTACGAGCTGCAGGATTTCAACCTGTACTATGTGCTGCGGTTCGGCTTCCGGCCGTCGAAGGTGGCGTACCTGTCGCTCAACGCCTGGCAGGACCGCGAGCGGGGCCGCTGGCCGGACGGCGACCACGTCACGCGCAACGAATACGACCTGGCGGCGATCAAGAAAAACCTCGGCATCTTCCTCGACCGCTTCTTCCGCACCAGCCAGTTCAAGCGCAGCTGCGTGCCGAACGCGCCCAAGGTCGGCAGTGGCGGATCGTTGTCGCCGCGGGGCGACTGGCGCGCGCCGAGCGACGCGCAAAGCGCGGTCTGGATGGCCGAATTACGCTCCATTCCGGTGCAAGACTAGATAAAAATCAGGTAAAAATGGGTAAAAGGGCGTGTTTTCGGGCGCTTTTTCAGTCGGGAGTGGACAGTCTGGAGTTGTCGATTACAATATACTTAATCGCTTGCGGAACGCCGGCTACAGATTGTTGAATTTAGATTGCCCATAAGGAGAAGTCATGAAACAGATTACCGCTGTGATTAAGCCGTTCAAACTGGACGAGGTGCGTGAAGCGCTGGCCGAGGTCAACGTCACCGGCCTGACGGTCACCGAAGTCAAGGGTTTTGGCCGCCAGAAGGGCCATACCGAACTGTATCGCGGCGCGGAATACGTCGTCGACTTCCTGCCGAAGGTCAAGGTGGAAGTGGTCGTCGACGACGGCGTGGCCGAGCAAGTGGTCGACGCCATCATCAAGGCCGCGCGCACCGGCAAGATCGGCGACGGCAAGATCTTCGTGCAGAACGTCGAGCAGGTGATCCGCATCCGCACCGGCGAGACTGGCGCCGACGCCGTGTAAGCGCTTCTCCCGCACCACATTCCAATGCCGGCCCAGCCGGCATTTTTTTTCTTTAAACTCCGGGGTCAAGTCTAACATTGCTACACGGGCTCGGCCCTAAGCCCACCACAGCCCCGTTCGTGTAGAAATGGTGGACCTGACCCTGGAGTTGACCTTGGAGGGGAGAGCAGCAATGATTAACGAAACCAACAAACGTCGCCGCATCCTGAAATCGCTGCCGGCGCTGGCGCTGGCCGGCTCCGTGCCGGGCGCCTTGGCGGCCGGCAAGCGGCAGCCGAACGTCCTGTTCATCCTGGCCGACGACCTCGGTCACGCCGACCTGGGCGTCTACGGCCAGACCGATTTCAAGACGCCGCACCTGGACAAGCTGGCCGCGCAAGGGCTGCGCTTCACGCAGGCGTACGCCAATTCGGCGGTGTGCTCGGCCACCCGCTTCGCGCTGATCACCGGCCGCTACCAGTACCGGCTGCGCGGCGGCCTCGAAGAGCCGATCCACGGCGCCTCCGACACCGTCGGGCTGCCGCCCACCCATCCGACCCTGCCGTCGCTGCTGAGGAAAAACGGCTACCGCACCGCGCTGATCGGCAAGTGGCACCTGGGCTCGCTGCCGAACTTCGGTCCGATCAAGAGCGGCTATGACAGCTTCTTCGGCAACTACGGCGGCGCCATCGATTACTTCACCCACAAGCCCGGCGTCGGCCCGACGGTGAAGGAGGATCTTTACGAGGACGAGGTGCCGGTGCACCAGATCGGCTACTACACCGATCTGCTGGGCGCGCGGGCGGTCGACTTCGTCAACAGGCAGCAGGCCGGCAAGCCGTTCCTGCTGTCGCTGCATTACACGGCGCCGCACTGGCCGTGGGAGGGCCCGGGCGACGAGGCGGTCTCGCGCGACATCGACGACATCTTCCACTACGACGGCGGCGACCTGGCCACCTACGGCCGCATGGTCGAGGCGCTGGACGCGTCGATCGGCCGCGTGCTCAAGGCGCTGCGGGACAAGGGCTTGGCCGACGACACCATCGTCATTTTCACCAGCGACAACGGCGGCGAGCGCTTCTCGAAAACGTGGCCGCTGACCGGCCAGAAGACCGAGCTGCTGGAAGGCGGCATCCGCGTGCCGGCCATCGTGCGCTGGCCCGGCAAGATCGCGGCGGGGCAGGTCACGGACCAGGTCGCCATCAGCATGGACTGGCTGCCGACCCTGCTGGCGGCGGCCGGCGGCGCGCCCGATCCGGACTATCCCACCGACGGCCGCAATCTGTTGCCGACCTTGCTGGGCCAGGCCAAGCCGGCCGAGCGCACGCTGTTGTGGCGCTACAAGGCCAACGCCCAGCGCGCCATCCGCTCCGGTAACTGGAAGTATTTGAAGATCGGCGGCAACGAGTTCCTGTTCGACGTCGTCAAGGACCAGCGCGAACGCGCCAACCTGGCCAAGCGCCATCCGGACGTGTTCGCGCAACTGAAGGCCCGGTGGGAGAGTTGGGACAAGGAAATGTTGCCAATCACCGCCGAGGTGCGCACCCACGGCGTCAGCGGTAATGTGCAGGCGGACCGGTATGGCGTTGCGCCGGCAGGGCGAATCGCCGACTAAAGTTCAGTCATCCCCGCCTCGGCGGGGATTTTTTTTTGTTAACCTATGTTTAGCTTTTGCGGTTAAACAGCGACATTTACGGAAGATTTATTTGTTCGTTGCTCGCATTAATGTTAATTTGCAATCTACCAGCACCAGTTGCGGGACATACATAAAAACACGGGAGACGGCATTGAGCACGCTACAGAACACGGCCATCGTGGTGGCCACACTCGCCCTGGCCTGCGAGGCAAGCGCACAAATCGCCCTTAATTCGAAGCAATATGAAAACGTTGTCATAGTTAGTCCGTCCTGAATAAATACTAAGCGTTGGTCCAGGCTTAGGCGGGATGGAAGCTAAAAAAACTATGACAGGAGGGCGAGATGAGCAGCAATGACACGCATGGTGGCGCGGTCCGCAGGATCGTCATCGTCGGTGGCGGCACCGCCGGCTGGATGGCGGCGGCGCCGCTGGCCCAGCGCCTGGCGCGCCACCCCACCCAGCCGTGCGAGGTGACCCTGGTGGAGTCGCCCGAGATCGGCACCATCGGCGTCGGCGAGGCCACGCTGCCCACGATCCGCGTCTACAACGAGGCGCTGGGCCTGGACTTCGCCGACTTTGTCAGCAAGACCCAGGCCAGCTTCAAGCTCGGCATCGAGTTCAAGGACTGGGGCCACGTCGGCAACCGCTTCTTCCACGCCTTCGGCGATTTCGGCCCGCCGCTGGCCGGCGTCGACGCCCACCAGCACTGGCTGCGCCTGGCGCAGGCGTTCAACAACATGCCGGACATGGAGAACTGGTCGATGCCCTCGGTCATGGCGCGCCACGGCAAGTTCATCCCGCCGAACGAGGAAACGCCCGGCGTGACCGACGCCTATTCCTACGGCTTCCATTTTGATGCCAGCCTGTACGCCGCCTACCTGCGCGACTACGCCATGGCGCGCGGCGCCCGCCGCGTCGAAGGCATGATCGTCGAGGTCGAGCAGCATCCGCAGAGCGGCTTCGTCACCGCCGTCAAGCTGGGCGACGGCCGCCGCGTCGAAGGCGACCTGTTCATCGACTGCTCGGGCTTCCGCGGCCTGCTGATCGAAGGCGCGCTCAAGGCGGGCTACGAGGACTGGAGTGCCTACCTGCCATGCAACAGCGCGCAGGCCGTGCCCTGCGCCTCGGTCGCGCAACTGACGCCCTACACCCGCTCGACCGCCAGGGAAGCCGGCTGGCTCTGGCGTATCCCGCTGCAGCACCGCACCGGCAACGGCCACGTGTACAGCAACGGCTTCACCAGCGACGATCAGGCGCGCCGCGTATTGCTCGACGGCCTGGATGGCGCCGCGCTCGACGAGCCGCGCCAGCTGCGCTTCGTCACCGGGCGGCGGCGCAAGTCCTGGGTCAAGAACGTGGTGGCGATCGGCCTGTCGGCGGGCTTCGTCGAGCCGCTGGAGTCGACCAGCATCAACCTGATCGAAATTGCCGTGCGCAAGCTGCTCGAACTGTTCCCGGACCGCGATTGCCCGCAGGCGCTGGCCGACGAGTTCAACCGCTTCATGGGCATCCGTTACGAATCGGTGCGCGACTTCATCGTCCTGCACTACAAGCTGACCCGGCGCGACGACTCGGAATTCTGGCGCTACTGCGCCAACATGGCGGTCCCCGATTCGCTGCGCCACCAGATCGCGCTGTTCCGCGAGACCGGGCGCGTGGCGATCGTCGATCGCGGCGGCTTCGCCGAGCCCTCGTTCGTGGCGATGATGATGGGCCTGGGCGTGGTGCCGAAGCGCTACGACCCGCTGGCCGACCGCGTCGACCTGCGCAAGGTGCACGGTCATTTCGCCGAACTGCGCCACCTGATCGCGCAGGCGGCGGCGGCGATGCCGGATCACGGCGCCTATGTCGCGGGCCTGGCGGGAGCCCCATCGCGGGCGGCCGCCTGACATGGATTATCTAATCATAAAACTGATGGAGGCGTGAACTTTCCAACGAGCATTTATAAAAAGACCGGTGTCTGCCTCAGCGCGCAGCACCGGAGCGTTATGACTGACTATAAAAACCACCTTTACAGGGGGAGACAAATTGAATAAGTTACAAAAAACTGCAATCGCCGCGGCGGTCGCACAGGTTGTCGTGCTGCATGCCAACCCGGCATGGGCCCAAACGGCGGATACCGCCAGCGCCGCGCCGGCCGTGGTGGTGGTGAGCGGCCAGCGCGCCGCGCTGCAATCGGCGCAAAAACTCAAACAGAATGCCGACGAGGTGGTCGATTCGATCGTCGCCGAAGACATCGGCAAGCTGCCCGACCGTTCGGTCACCGAGGTGCTGCAGCGCATCGCCGGCGTCACCATCGACCGCAACATGGCGGGCGACCCGAACCGCCAGTCGGTCGAGGGCTCCGGCGTGTCGGTGCGCGGCCTGACCTACGTGCGTTCGGAAATCAACGGCCGCGACGCGTTTTCGGCCGGTGGCGGCCGCTCGCTCGGCTTCTCCGACGTGTCCCCGGAGCTGATGGCCGGCGTCGATGTCTACAAGAATCCGTCCGCCGAGCAGGTCGAAGGCGCCATCGCCGGCCTGGTCAATCTGCGCACCGCCATGCCGTTCGACTACAAGGGCTTCAAGGGGACGGCGGGCTTCTCGGAGTCGTATTCCACGCTGCGCAAGGGCAAACCTTCGCCGACCAGCACCATCCTGCTGTCGAACCGCTGGAACACGCCATTCGGCGAAGTCGGCGCCCTGGTCAATTTCGCCAAGGCGGAGAGTCCGAGCCGTTCGGACGGCGTCGGCGTCGACCCGTACTTCCCGCACGTGAACTCCACCGATCCGGCCCTGTACGACCGCTCCAAGACGCAATGGATACCGCAGGGCGTCGGCTATCGCTCGCAGGACTTCGAACGGACCCGCCGCGGCGACTATGCGGCCCTGCAGTGGAAGCCGAACAAGGACTTGACGGCCGCGCTGACCTACTTCAAGACCCACTACAAGGAAGACCTCGACGAGCACGTGGTGGCTTCGTCCGAGGACAAGTGGTACCAGCAGGTCGCCAGCAGCAACTCGGTGTTCGACAAAAATGGCGCCTTCCAGAGCGGCACGATCTCGAACCCGACCTATGGCGGTTCGCCGTTCAACAGCTCGCAGCGCATCAACACGCGTGAATCGGCCACCCGCGACACGTCGCTCAACGTCCAATGGCGCATCACGCCGGACCTGACCTGGACCAACGACTTCCAGCACGTGCATTCGACCACCGAGGGCTTCGACGCCGACGTCTCGACCGGCTTCATCCTGCCGAACCAGACCATGGATATGACCGGCAAGGTGCCGCAGCTCGGCCTCGGTTCGGCCGCCTACATGGCCGACCCGAAAAACTACTACTGGGCCTATACCCAGGAAGCGCTGGACCGCGCCTCGGCCAACCAGAAGGCGTGGAAATCGGACGTCAAGTTCTCGTTCGACGATCCGGTGCTGCGCGACATCCGCTTCGGCGTGCGCCTGGCCAACCGCGAAGGCGAGAACCACAAGGCCCAGAAGTTCTACAACTGGTCGGCGATCACCTTCCCGTGGATGGAAGGCTGGCAGATCAACGGCGTCGCCCGCCTGAGCGATCCGCGTTTCGCCGGCGGCTCTTCGCTGCAAACGATGGACAACTTCTTCGGCGGCAAATACAACGTCCCGGCGATGCTGTTCGCGGACGAAGCGACCGTGCGCGGCTTCCCCGACCAGTGGAGCAAGATCCACGCCTACCACGACGTGCTGTGCGCCGAAAAAGGCTCGACCTGCGATCCGTGGAAAGCGGCGAGCTTCAACGACCCGGCCGCCAACAACACGCAGACCGAGAAGACCCGGGCCGCTTACACGCAACTGCGCTTCGGCTGGGATAACCTCAAGTATCCGATCGACGGCAACATCGGCATCCGCTACGTCAAGACGACGGGCACCGGCAGCGGTTACGTCTCGTTCACGCGGCCGTCCCTGCCCACCGCCGGCAACAGCGGCGTGGTCCCGACCGGCCAGGGCAACCTGATCGACATCGCCTCGTTCGCGCAACAGCAGTCGGTCAACAATTCGTACGACAACTGGCTGCCTAGCCTGAACCTGCGCATGAAGGCCAACGACCAGCTGCAGTTCCGCTTTGCGGTGGCCAAGTCGCTGTCGCGTCCGGACTTCAACCAGCTCCAGGTACAGACGACGCTCAACGCCCAGCATAGCCAGACGGTCACCCGTGACGCGGCGGGCAACACCACCGCCATCCACTTCGACGGCACCAACCTGAGCGGCACCAGCGACGGCAACCCGCTGCTCAAGCCGACCACGTCGACCAACGTCGACCTGACCGCCGAGTGGTACTTCGCCAAGGCCGGTTCGCTGACGTTCTCGGCCTTCAACAAGGACCTCAAGGACATCATCACCACGAAAAACTACAGCTACAACGCGGTCGACGTGAACGGCACGCCGCGCACGTTCGTGGTCACCGGTCCGGTCAACGGCGCCAACGGCTTCGCCCGCGGGTTCGAGCTGGCCCACCAGCAGTACTACGATTTCGTGCCCGACTGGCTGCGTGGCATCGGCAGTCAGGCAAGCTGGACTTATGTGTCGAGCGAGCGCAAGCTGAAAGAGCCGGTGTTCAATGCCTGGTGCTCGGGCAACGACGCGTCGACCAACTTCAACCTGTTCATCAACGGCTGCGATACCGATGGACGCGCGTTCGGCAAGACCCCGTTGCAGGGCCTGTCGCGCCACACGGTCAACCTGGCGCTCATGTACGAAGCGCACGGCTTGTCGATGCGCGTGGCCTACAACTGGCGCTCGCGCTATCTGCTGGGCGTGACCCAGTGGGGCAGCCGCGGCACCAACGGTTTGAACACGAATCCGGCCGCCCCGGCGGACAAGTACTTGATCCCGACGACCGTCAACGACCAGGCCTTTGGCCTGCCGTTGTACCAGGCGGCGTACGGCCAGGTGGACGCGTCGATCTTCTACGATTTCACGGACAAGTTCCGTGTCGGTCTGCTGGGGACCAACCTGACGAACACCTACACGCGTCAGATCATGGAGCAGCACGCGGGCGACTTTACCCGCCAGGTCTTCATGAGCGGCCCGCGCTACACCGTGCAAGCGACGTACGCGTTCTGATCGCGGCGTAATCCTCGATCCGCCGGCGGGGACGCTCTCCACGCCGACGATCTTTCCTCCCGCCCGGGCTTGGCCCGCGCGGGATTTTTTTTGCCCCGCACGGCCATGCGGGGTCGTACCCGGCGGGTACGACCCCTAAGCGGCGGCGCTTGCGTCTCGCCAAACGCGTGCGGGGGAGGGTTTTACGGAGCCGGCACCATGTCGACCGCGTCCCACGAATAGCCCGGGCTCAGCCAACCCGTGCTGGTGGTGCCGCTGATCGCCGTCAACGTCACCGTGTTCTGCCCGACCACGAGCGCGCTGGCCGGGATGTCGAAATTGAACGTGGTGTTGTTGCCCCGGTAGATGCCGACCGTCAGCGTGCGCGTCTTCGGCTGGGTCGACGCGGCCGGGTTGGCCGACGACCAATTGTTGACGGCGATCTTGGGCCGCCCGCCGGCCGTGGCGACGGTGATCCCGGCGCGCAAGGTGTAGTTCCTGATCTGGCCGGCCGTCAAATTAAAGCGGATCACCGTGTTGTTGTTGATGTCCTTCCACTGGTAGGCCGGGAAGCCGGTGGCCGCGTTCGACGCGCCGATCACATAGTCCGGCACCGTCCACGCGGCCATCCGCACATCCGACGGGTGCATCGTGCTGACCCTGGCGCCGTTGATGAACTCGAGCGGCGTGCCGTCCCAGTCGCCGATGCGCCACAGCGCGGCCGTGCTGCTCGGGTCGTTGGCGATGTTGATCGTGTTGAGCGTGGCCATGCCGCCGGCCGTGACGGTGACGCTGCGGCTGTCGACCGCCAGCTCGTTCTTGTAGATCGTCATCGTGTAGGTGCCGGGGATCATGCCGCGGCTGTCGAAGTGGCCGCTGGCGGCGTCGGCGTCGACCCAGTACTGCGCGGTCGCGTTGGCGAAGCCGACCGTGTAGGTGTAGCGGCTGTCGCGGTTGCCGATGCCGACCCCGGCCACGCCGCCGCGCGCGCTGGCCGGCACGTAGCCGGTCATGCCCATGCCGGCGAACCACGAGGTGTCGAGCGCGGCCGGCGCGCCGCCGCCGGTAAAGCTCATCGTATAGGTGTTGAGGATGCCGGGGCGGAAGGCCTCGGTTTGTCCCTCGCCGTAGTTGATGATGTAGGTCAGCTCCTGGTTGGTGGACGTGGCCTGGTTGATCAGGCTGCGGTAGAACGGGCCGCCCGAGTTGCCCTCGTTGTTGTCGCGCACCATCCACAGGCCGACGCCGGGGCCGGTCGCGCCGAAGTAGCGCCAATCCTTCAGGCGGATGTTGGAGTAATGCTTGGAGCGCGTCTCGCCGTTGGCCATGCCGAACACGTCGCCGGACTCGATGGCGCCGGTGTTGTTGCGGATGTCGGACGGCGTCGGCCCGTTCGGCAGCACGGCGATCGGCACGCGCACGATGAAGCGCGCCAGCCCCAAGGTGCTCGGCTCGCTGGTGAAGTAGGTGCCCATGTAGATGTTGGCCTGGCCGCGGCGCGCCAGGTAGTAATGCGTCAGGTCGCCGGCCCGGACGGTGATCTTGATGGTGTCGGCGCCGACGGTGGTGGCGCTGACGTCGACCGCCGACACGCCCGTGTACAGGTAGTCGAAGCCGGAGTTGAGCTGCGAGCCGCGCGACTGGTCCTGGTATTGCACGCCGTTGTAGACCATCGAGGCGATGTCGCCGGCCGATTGTGTGCTGACGCCGTTGTCGGTGCGGCGGATCTTGAAGACCAGTCCGGCGCCGGTGTCGACGGTGTAGAAATTGGCGTCCTCGGTCAGGCCGAACGTGGCGGCGGCGTCGGTCGCCGAGACGACGGTTTCGGCGCTGAGGCGGTTGGCGGTGGTGGTGGCGGTGTCGGCCGAGCCGCCGCCGCAACCGGCGAGCAGGGTCAGCGCCGCCGCGCCGGCGAGGGCGCGCAGTGTGGTGTGGTCCAATTGTGTCTCCCGAATGTTGTAGATGTTGTTTGGACGCGCCGGCACGCGAGTTCCATAGTCTTTTTTTGCGCAGGCGAGGTCAACAGTACGTGAGCAACAATGATGAATAAATCACACAGTTGAGCAGGATTGCGTTTCGACGGAATCGGTTTCGGGATGGGCATCCATGCTAGGGAATGTGAATTTCGCAACAATTTTCGAGCAAGCCGTGCAGTTTACCCGGGCCCTGGGGCGGGCTAGCTTGGGGCAACTAAGAAAAGGCTAGCTCTTTGCTTTAGCTGCTTTCGGCTTAGTCGGCGCTACGTCGGGCGTCACAAAGCCGATGGATCGTTTCGTCGCCGGCTCGGGCGGCGTCATCAAATCGCGGATGGCGTCAAAAACCTGCTTGAGCTGAACCCGGGTGTTGTGTTCGAAGGTGTCGTTCTTCAAAGACATTAGTTCGGCCTTGTTTTCCAACTGGTCCAAGCGTTGGGCCAGTTCCTTGTTCGATGCGATCACTTGGCGCAGGCGCACGAAGGCGCGCACGATCTCGATGTTGACGGCGATGGCCTGCGCGCTGTTCAACACGGAAGAGAGCATTGCAACGCCTTGCTCGGTGAACGCATATGGCGCATAGCGCCGACCGCCGCGTCCGACGTTTGAGATCACAGATTGTGATCTCAAAGTCTCCCATTCGCCGGCGTTGAGCTGGAACATGAAGTCATCTGGGAAACGGTTCAGGTTGCGCTTGACCGCTTGTACCAAGGCGCTCGTTGTTACGCCATAAAGAAGGGCCAGATCGGTATCGAGCATGATCTTCTGGGCGCGAACGAGCAGAATTCGGTGCTCGATGTGGACCAGCAGCGCCTGCGTCGAAGTTTGTGGCTTCGGGCTCATCATTTCGACCCTTCCGTCTTGGCCTGTGCCATGATCCTCTCCCTTTAGTATCGGCCGCGTGGTGCCGCAGCAGTTTGGACCATTGGCCGGCCGGACAGTTCGGCGAAGATGAAGATCAGCGCTAATCGGCCGGTTCGTACGAAGAAGATTTCAGCTGCGGTCAGTGGCGCCCGATGCGCAGGTCGAACTTCCACGTCACCAGCCGCAGGGTGGTGATGAAGGTGGCGCTGACCCACAGCGCGTAGTCGTCGGAGACTTTGGTGTACTGCAGGCCGATGTACATCCAGCAGCCGAAGAAGGCGCAGATGGCGTACGGCTTGCCGTCGCGGAAGACCATCGGCACCTCGTTGCAGACGATATCGCGCAGCACGCCGCCGAAGATGCCGGTGATCACGCCCATCATCGAGGCGATGAACAGCGGCATGCCGGCCGCCTGCGCTTGCGACACGCCGGCCACGGCGAACAGGCCCAGGCCGATGGCGTCGGCGATGACGATCAGGCGTTCGGACAGGATCTGGCGCAAGGTGCGCATCAGCGGCACGGCGATCAGCGCCAGCACGAAGATGAGGATCGCGTATTCCTGGTGCATGACCCAGAACAGCGGACGGCGGTCGAGCAGGATGTCGCGCAAGGTGCCGCCGCCGAACGCGGTGATGAAGGCGACGGTGAACACGCCGACCAGATCCATGCGCTTGCGGCGGGCCTCGACGAAGCCGGAGAACGCGCCCACCAGGATGGCCACGATTTCGATGACGGTGATCAGGGAAACGTGGACGGGGACGGGCTTCATGTAGGAAAACGGACGTAGTGGCGATGCCCGTAGGTTAACATGCCGCAACACTTACGTGTGAGCCACTTATGTCCCGGGGATCTTGATGCGTCGTGGAGGCACGTAGGGCGGATTAGCGCGCAGCGCGTAATCCGCCATTGATGAGCCGCCGACGGAACATGCATGGCGGATTACGCTGCGCTAATCCGCCCTACGTGTCTCCGTGGCTCGGTTATCTTTGCGGTATTAATGCCGCGCGCAGCAGCACGATCAACGCGCCTTCGCCGCCTTCGGACGGCCGCGCCTGGCAGAAGGCCACCACTTCCTCCTTCTGCACCAGCCAGCTGTGCACCATCGACTTGAGCACCGGCTCCTGGCTTTTCGAACCGAAGCCGCGCCCGTGGATCACGCACACGCAGCGGTGGTTGCGCATCGCCGACTTGCGCAGGAAGTCGCCGATGGCGTCGCGCGCGGCGTCGCGCCGCAGGCCGTGCAGATCGAGCTCGTCCTGCACCGGCCAGTGGCCCTTGCGCATCTTCTTGACGATGTCCGGGCCGACGCCCGGCGCCGCGTAGTTGAGCGCCGGGTCCTCTTCCAGATAATGATCGACTTCAAACAGGTCCGACAGCGACTCGCGCAGCACCGCCGCGTCGTCCTCCGCCTGTGTCAGCTTGCGCGCCGGCGCGGCCACCGGCCCGGCCGACTTCGGCAACGACGGCACGTAGCGGTCCGACACCGGCATGCGCTTGACGCCGCCCACGCTGGACTGGAAGATGTTGGCCTCCACCGCCTGCGTTTTCTCCCGTTTGACGCGCTCGGCCTCGGCGGCGGCGCGCGCGTCGGCCTGTTCCTTGAGCTGCTTGGCCAGGGATTTCAGGTCGGCGAAGTCTTTCAGGCCCACTGTTACTCCTGCGCTTCCAGGTAACGCTGGGCGTCCAGCGCGGCCATGCAGCCGGTGCCGGCGCTGGTGATGGCCTGGCGGTAGATGTGGTCCTGCACGTCGCCGGCGGCGAACACGCCCGGCGCGCTGGTGGCGGTGAACATGCCCTCGGTGCCGGCCTTGGTCTTGATGTAGCCGTTGTGCATCTCGAGCTGGCCTTCGAAGATGCCGGTGTTCGGCTTGTGGCCGATCGCCACGAACAGGCCGTGCACGGTGACGTCGGTGACTTCGCCGGTGTCGGTCGACTGGATCTTCAGGCCGGTGACGCCGCTGTCGTTGCCGACCACTTCGTGCAGGGTGTGGTTGTACTTGATCTCGATCTTGCCTTCGGCGACCTTGGCGTTCAGGCGGTCGATCAGGATCGGCTCGGCGCGGAACTTGTTGCGGCGGTGGATCAGGGTGACCTTGGTGGCGATGTTCGACAGGTACAGCGCTTCCTCGACGGCGGTGTTGCCGCCGCCGATGACGGCCACTTCCTGGCCGCGATAGAAGAAGCCGTCGCAGGTGGCGCAGGCGGACACGCCTTTACCCATGAAAGCTTGTTCCGACGGCAGGCCCAGGTACTGGGCCGAGGCGCCGGTGGCGATGATCAAGGTGTCGCAGGTGTATTCGTTGCTGTCGCCCTTGAGGCGGATCGGGCGCGCGGCCAGGTCGACGGTGTGGATGTGGTCGAACACGATGTCGGTGTTGAACTTTTCCGCGTGCTGCAGCAGGCGCTGCATCAGGTCCGGGCCTTGCACGCCCATCGGGTCGCCGGGCCAGTTTTCCACGTCCGTGGTGGTCATCAACTGGCCGCCTTGCTCCATGCCGGTGACCAGCATCGGGTTCAGGTTGGCGCGGGCGGCATAGACGGCGGCACTGTAGCCGGCGGGACCGGAGCCAAGGATCAATACGCGGGCGTGTTTAGGAGTGGTCATGGAGGGCTTCTTAAGTATGTTGGATTAATCCGAATTTGGGGGCGTTTAGAGTGGAGGCAAGGGCGGCTGTCGGCAGGTACGCCAGCGGTCGCCATCGCATTCACG
The DNA here is from genome assembly GCF_017833525.1 of Duganella sp. 1411. Classification (GTDB taxonomy): domain Bacteria; phylum Pseudomonadota; class Gammaproteobacteria; order Burkholderiales; family Burkholderiaceae_D; genus Rugamonas. The sequence continues at coordinate 903,327 of NZ_JAFICD010000002.1, read as the reverse complement.
CAGGCAATACTAGATTATAGTGCAAGCAGGCGAAGAGCATGAATCGTCGGGTCGGTTGACCCGTTCATGACGTAAAATACCGGTATATGAATATTTCCTCCCCGCTAACGTTGCAACACCTTAATACCTATGAGCAGTAAAAAAGTTCAGGAGAGGCCATCAAAAGTTGGAGCGTCCTCCTCGCCGGGCTATACCCGCACCCCGACCGAGCGCCAGCCCCTGCCGAACCGGCTGGTGCGGCTGCTGTCGGAGGCGCGCTGGCTGGCGCTGGCCGTGCTGGGCCTGTATTTCGTGCTGATACTGGCCAGCTACAACAAGATGGACCCGGGCTGGTCGCATGAAACGCTGGTGCCCAAGGTGACCAACCTGGGCGGCCGCGCCGGCGCCTGGCTGTCCGACCTGCTGCTGTACATCTTCGGCATCTCCGCCTGGTGGTGGGCGTTTTGCCTGCTGCGCCTGGTCTGGAACGGTTACCGCAAGCTGACCCAGAAATACGTGATGTCGAAGGAGGCCGATCCCGAGCACGCGCAGGAGGGCTTGATACGCGCCATCGGCTTCCTGCTGCTGTTCGCCGGCAGCGTCGGCCTGGAATACCTGCGCATGTACTCGATCCACGCCGAACTGCCGCGCGCGCCGGGCGGCGTGCTGGGCGAGCTGATCGGCCACTCGTCGCACGTGGCGTTCGGCTTCACCGGCGCGACCTTGCTGTTGCTGCTGCTGTTCGGCCTCGGTTTCAGCCTGTTCTTCCACGTGTCGTGGCTGGCGGTGGCCGAGCGCATCGGCTACGCCATCGAAACCGGCATCGAATGGTTCATCCAGCGCTACCAGTACCGCGAGGACCGCCGCCAGGGCGAAGTGGCGGCCGTCAAGCGCGAGGAGGTGGTCGTCATCGAGCGCGCCAAGCACGTCGAGAAGCACGTGGTGGCGGCGCCGGTCAAGATCGAGCCGCAAATCGTCGCCGTGGTCAAGTCCGAGCGCGTCGAGAAGGAGCGCCAGGCCGTGCTGTTCCAGGACCTCAGCGGCGACACCCAGCTGCCGGCCCTGTCGCTGCTGGACGAGGCGGCCGAGGTGCTGGAGACCGTGCCGGTCGAGACGCTGGAGTTCACCAGCCGCCTGATCGAGAAGAAGCTGTCGGACTTCGGCGTCGAGGCTAAGGTCGTGGCGGCCTATCCGGGTCCGGTGGTCACCCGTTACGAGATCGAGCCGGCCACCGGCGTCAAGGGCAGCCAGATCGTCGGCCTGGCGCGCGACCTGGCGCGCTCGCTGTCGCTGACGTCGATCCGCGTGGTCGAAACCATCCCCGGCAAGAATTACATGGCGCTCGAGCTGCCCAACGCCAAGCGCCAGATCGTGCGCCTCTCCGAGATCGTCGGCTCCAAGGTCTACAACGACAACCCGTCGCCGCTGACGGTGGCGCTGGGCAAGGACATCGCCGGCAAGGCCGTCGTCGCCGACCTGGCCAAGATGCCGCACTTGCTGGTGGCCGGTACCACCGGTTCCGGTAAGTCGGTCGGCATCAACGCCACCATCCTGTCGCTGCTGTACAAGTCCGATCCGGCCGACGTGCGCATGATCCTGATCGATCCGAAGATGCTGGAGATGTCGGTCTACGAGGGCATTCCGCACCTGCTGGCGCCGGTGGTGACCGACATGCGCCAGGCCGGCCACGCGCTCAACTGGGCGGTCAACGAGATGGAGCGCCGCTACAAGCTGATGTCCAAGCTGGGCGTGCGCAACCTGGCCGGCTACAACGCCAAGATCGCCGAGGCCAAGAAGCGCGAGGAGCACATCCCGAATCCGTTCAGCCTGACGCCGGACTCGCCGGAGCCGCTGGAAAAACTGCCGACCATCGTCATCATCATCGACGAGCTGGCCGACCTGATGATGGTCGTCGGCAAAAAGGTCGAGGAATTGATCGCCCGTATCGCGCAAAAGGCGCGCGCGGCCGGCTTGCACTTGATTCTGGCGACGCAGCGCCCATCTGTGGATGTGATCACCGGCCTGATCAAGGCCAACATCCCGACCCGGATCGCGTTCCAGGTGTCGTCCAAGATCGACTCGCGCACCATTCTCGACCAGATGGGCGCGGAAACCCTGCTGGGCATGGGCGACATGCTGTACATGCCGCCGGGCACCGGCCTGCCGGTGCGGGTGCACGGCGCCTTCGTCTCCGATGACGAGGTGCACCGCGTGGTCAAGCACCTCAAGACCACGGGCGAGCCGAACTACATCGACGGCATCCTCGAAGGCGGCACCCTGGAAGGCGAGGGCGGCGCGGCCGGCGAGGGCGCCGGCGAGGGCGGCGGCGAGGCCGATCCGATGTACGACCAGGCGGTGCAGGTGGTGTTGAAGAACCGCCGCGCGTCGATCTCGCTGGTGCAGCGCCATTTGCGCATCGGCTATAACCGCGCGGCGCGTTTGCTGGAACAGATGGAAAATAGCGGCGTCGTCTCGGCGATGCAATCGAACGGCAATCGCGACATCCTGGTCCCGGCCGCCAGTGCGGAATAACAAAGGAATAGATATCGTATGAAGTATGCAAAAAACCTCGTGATGCTGACGGCCGGCCTGCTGCTGGCGGGCGCCGCCGGCGCCACGGCGCTGGACCAGTTCAAGACCTTCGTCGCCTCGACCAAGGCGGCCAAGGGCGAGTTCACGCAGCGGCAAATCAAGAACACCAACGGCGAGGCGGCCAAGCCGTCGCAGCAGTCGAGCGGCACCTTCCTGTTCGCCCGTCCCGGCAAGTTCATCTGGACCTACGTGAAACCTTACGAGCAGGTGCTGCAGGCCGACGGCGACAAGCTCTACATCTTCGACAAGGACTTGAACCAGGTCACCACCAAGCGCCTGGGTGACGCGCTGGGCTCGTCGCCGGCGGCCATCCTGTTCGGCAGCAACGATCTGGAAAAGAACTTCACCCTGTCGGAAGCGGGCACCAGGGACGGCATGGAGTGGCTCAAGGCCGTGCCCAAGGCCAAGGACACCAGCTTCGAGCAAATCGCCATCGGCCTGCGCGACGGCTTGCCGCAGGCGATGGAGCTCAAGGATTCCTTCGGCCAGACCTCGGTGCTGACGTTCAGCAAATTCGAGAAAAATCCCGCGCTGACGGCGACGAGTTTTAAATTCGTCATGCCGAAGGGCGCGGACGTGTTCAATAATTAAAGACTCAAGCAAGCGATCGACGCCGCGGCATTGACGCCGCGGCGTTTTTCCATTTCAAGGCACTATGGCTGACCTATTTGCAACAGAACCGCGCCAGCCGCTCGCCGAAGCACTGCGGCCCAAGACGCTCGACGACGTCATCGGCCAGCATCACCTGCTGGGGCCGGGCAAGCCGCTGCGCCTGGCGTTCGAGTCGGGCCAGCCGCATTCGATGATTTTGTGGGGCCCGCCCGGCGTCGGCAAGACCACCCTGGCGCGGCTGACGGCCAACGCCTTCGAGTGCGAGTTCATCGCCTTGTCGGCGGTGTTCTCGGGCGTCAAGGACATCCGCGCCGCGATGGAGCAGGCCCAGCAGAACCTGACGATGGGCAAGCACACCATCCTGTTCGTCGACGAGATCCACCGCTTCAACAAGTCGCAGCAGGACGCGCTGTTGCCGTACGCCGAATCCGGCCTGGTCACCCTGATCGGCGCGACCACCGAGAACCCGTCGTTCGAGGTCAACTCGGCGCTGTTGTCGCGGGCCCAGGTGTACGTGCTGCAATCGTTCAGCGAGGACGAGCTCAAGCAGCTGGTCGCCAAGGCGCGCGCCAAGGTGCTGGCGCATCTGGAGTTCGACGACGCCGCCATCGACACCCTGATCGGTTACGCCGACGGCGACGGCCGCCGCCTGCTCAATCTGCTCGAGCAAACCAGTACCGCCGCCAACGCGGCCAAGACCAACAAGGTCACCAGCGAATTCATCCAGAACGCGCTGACCCTGAACGCGCGCCGCTTCGACAAGGGCGGCGACAATTTCTACGACCAGATCTCGGCGCTGCACAAGTCGGTGCGCGGCTCCAATCCGGACGCCGCGCTGTACTGGCTGTGCCGCATGCTCGACGGCGGCGCCGACGCCAAATACCTGTCGCGCCGCATCGTCCGCATGGCGTGGGAGGACATCGGCCTGGCCGACCCGCGCGCCATGCAGCTGGCCAACGACGCCGCCGCCACCTTCGAGCGGCTCGGTTCGCCGGAGGGCGAGCTGGCGCTGGGGCAGGCGGTGATCTACCTGGCGATCGCCGCCAAGAGCAACGCCGGCTACAACGCCTTCAACCAGGCGATGGCGTTCGTCAAGAAGGACAAGTCGCGCGAGGTGCCGGTGCACCTGCGCAACGCCCCGACCAAGCTGATGAAGGAACTGGGCTACGGTCACGAGTACCGCTATGCCCACGACGAGCCGCACGCCTACGCGGCCGGCGAAACCTACTTCCCGGACGATATGCGCGAGCCGGGCTGGTACCAGCCGGTGCCGCGCGGCATGGAGAGCAAGATCGCCGACAAGATGGCCTTCCTGCGCAAGCTCGATGAAGACGCCGGTAAAAGCTGATCGTCGACCCGCACGGCCATGCGGGGTCGTACCCCGTACGGGGTACGACCCCTAAGCGGCGACGCATGCGTATCGCAAAAGCGGATGGGTTAATTTTTATATTTGAGGAGCGGCATGCAGCAAATGATCGTGGTCGACGACATCGACGTGTATATCGAAGGCGGGGTGGAGGGTTCCGAGACGATCGTCATGATCCACGGCTGGCCGGACACGCACCGGCTGTGGGACGCGCAGGTCGAGGAACTGAAGGACCGTTATCGCTGCGTGCGCTTCACCTTGCCCGGCTTCGACATCACCAAGCCGCGCCGCGCGTACTCGCTGGACGCGACGATGCGCATCCTGTTGCACATCGTCGCCGCCGTCAACCAGAAGCAGAAGGTGATCCTGATGCTGCACGACTGGGGCTGCGTGTTCGGCTACGAGTTCTACATGCGCAACAAGGCGCTGGTGTCGGCGATTATCGGCGTCGACATCGGCGACGCCAATTCGCAGGCCACCGACCGCTCGCGCACGTTCGGGCAAAAGATGATGGTCAGCGGCTACCAGAACATCCTGTCGCTGGCGTGGGCGATCGGCGGGCCGATCGGCAACATGATCACCCGTGGCATGGTCAACGCGATGAAGGTGCCGGCGCCGAAGGAATACATCAGCTCGGCGATGAATTTTCCGTATTACATATTAACGGCGGGCGCGGCGGGGTCGTACCGGTCGCTGGTGCCGTTCTTCCCGAAGGTGCCGATGCTGTTCATCTACGGCACGCGCAAGCCGTTCATGTTCCACTCGACGCAGTGGCGCGACAAGCTGGCGGCGAAGGAGGGGTGCAAGGTGGTGGCGATGAGCACGGACCACTGGCCGATGGTGCGCGACCCGCAACGGTTCAACGAAGTGGTGTCGGAATGGCTGGAAAAGCCGGCCGCAAAAGAAGAAGCCGCCGGCGAGGACGCGGCGGCCTAATTCTGGACAAGACCACGGAAACACGTAGGGCGGATTAGCGCAGCGTAATCCGCCATGCATGCGTCTAGACGGCTCATGCATGGCCGATTACGGCGTTCCGCCTAATCCGCCCTACGTGCCTCCGCGTATCAGCGCAGCTTGATCGGCTTGTAGTACGGCGCGAACGGCGGCGCCGGCAGCTGCGCGTCGGCATACGCCTGACGGAAGCACTCGGCCTTGCGGTTCTCGACATCGGTGGTGCTCTTCACCACTTTGCCGGCCGCATCCAGTGTCAGCACGATCACGACCGGATACTTGGACAAGTCATGGCAATTGCCTTTCTCGTCCAGCTTTTTCGCGTTGTTATAGTTCAGCGAAACTTCCTCGTACTTGGTCGCCTTGTCGTTCGGGAACTGCTTGTTGAACTTGTCCATCTCGGCGGCGAAGTTCGGGTTGGCCGGCGGCGGCGCTTCGTTGGCTGGCGGACCGCCACCCATCGTCGAACAACCTGCCGCCAGGACCATCAACGCGCCCACGGCGCCCATCTTCAGAAACTGATTTTTCAAATTATTCTCCTCGGGCTGTATTGTTGACGCATTGTACATATTCCAAGAAGACGTGGCGCACGATTAGTTGCGTAGGTGAAATCCTACAGATGCAGGCTCGACAGCACCGTCGCGACCTTGCGCTGGAGGCCGCGCCAGCCGGGCGGCGGGGCGGTTTCGGCCGGCAGGCGCACCCTGACCACGCCGGTGCCGGCCGCCTCGATCAGCATCAGGCCGTCGTTCGGCAACTCGAACGTCTGGCCCCGGCGCAGCATGAAATCGGTGTGCTCGCCATAGGCCGTCAGCCAGGCGGTGCCCTCCAGGCACTCGATCCGTTGCCCGGCCGCGTGGGCGATGCGCAGCGGGTGGTCCTGCGTCAGACGGTATTCGGCCAGGCCTTGTTCTACGGTGATTAGTTGCGGTTTCATGGTGGCTCCTGCACGGGTGAATCATGCAGCCAGAATACTGAGCGGCGGCAGACCATAACAGATGCAGCAAATCGAAATTGTTACCATCACAGACGCGGTTTCGTTAAACTGTGATGGTCAAAATGATTGCCCGCTGTACCTGTCGGCGCGGGGTGGGGCTGGGCGACAATATCGAAATGCACATCAATTTATACGAGCAGTTGGCCAACGAGCTGGGCGGACTGATCGCCAGCCGCGTGTTCGCGCCGGGCGACCGGCTGCCGTCGATCCGCCATCTGGCGCAGCAAAAACGCCTGTCGGTCAGCACCGTCATGCAGGCGCTGCGGCTGATGGAGGATCGCGGCCTGATCGAAGCCAGACCGCAGGCCGGCTATTATGTGCGCCACCGCAGCCGCACGATGGCGGTGATGACCGACGCCGCCCATCTGCAGGAGCCGGCCTTTGTCGGCATCAACAACCTGCTGATGCGGGTGCTCAAGGCCAACGAGGAGCCGGAGGTGGTGCAACTGGGCTCGGCCTGGCCGCTCGACGAAATGTTGCCGATGAAGCGCATGCAAAAGATCGTGGCGGCCGTGGCGCGGCGCGACTCCACAATGCTGAGCACGGTCAGCTGCTACGAGACCAACCACCCCGAATTCGCGCGCCAGATCCTGCGGCGGGCGCTGGACTGGGGCCGCCTGGACCCGGGCGAGATCGTCGTCACCACCTCGTGCACCGAGGCGATCAGCCTGTGCCTGCGCGCCGTCGCCAAGGCCGGCGACACCATCGCGATCGAATCGGCCAGTTACTTCGTGCTGTTGCAGCTGATCGAATCGTTGGGCATGAAAGCGCTGGAGATTCCCACCCATCCGAAGACCGGGCCGTCGATCGACGCGCTGGAGCTGGCCATGAACGCCGGCCTGGTGCAGGCCGTGCTGTTTATCCCGAACGCCAACAATCCGCTCGGCTGCATCATGCCGGAGGCGAACAAGAAGCGCCTGGCAGGCTTGTTGTCCAAACATGGGGTGCCGATGATCGGGGACGACATCTACGGCGACCTGTGCTTCACGCCCGAGCGTCCGTGGCCGGTCAAGGCCTACGACACCAGCGGCCACGTGATGTTGTGTTCGTCTTTTTCCAAGGCGGTCAGCCCGGGCGCGCGGGTCGGCTACGTGTTGGCGGGGCGGTACGCGCAGGACGTGGCGGTGCTCAAGATGGTGTCGAGCGGCGCCACCAGCCACTTCTTCCAGGCGGTGCTGGCCGACTTCCTGACCGGTAGCGCCTACGAGAACCAGCTGCGCAAGATGCGCCGGGCGCTGTCGCAGCGCATCGCCCGCATGTCGGACGCGGTCTGCGCGTCGTTTCCGCAGCAGTGCACGGTGTCCGAGCCGCAGGGCGGCTTCGTGGTGTGGGTCAGCATGCCGGAGCAGGTCGACGCGCTGGTGCTGCACCAGCGCGCGCACGAGGCGGGGGTGGCTTGCATGCCGGGGCAGTTGTTCTCGGCTTCTGGCAAATACGGCAACTTCGTCCGGCTTAATTGCGGCAATACGTGGAGTCCGCGGGTGGAGGCCGCCGTCGGCAAGCTGGGCGGGTTGGTGCACCGTCTGGCCGACGAGGCGCCGGCGCTGCGCAGCGCCGCCTGATACGGCCATCTTTATGGGGCGCCGACGGCGCATGCATTGGCGGATTACGCTGCGCTCTCAAGTCCTCCGGCAGGAGGACGCTCGTTCGATGGGCCCCCGGGGCGGATTGGCGGGCCTCGCCCGCTAATCCGCCCTACGTGTTTCCGTGTCCATGCTGCTTCAATCGGGTATCGTTTTTTGCACTTCATGCGCTGTTTTTGGCGCTTCGTCGCATCCCGGTGGTTTCGCATACGCCCTTTAGGTACAGTACAACCATACCAAAGCGGCAGACATAAGTCGGCTGAAACCACCACCCCAGGGAGCTATCATGAACATCGCCAAAAACATGGAATTCATCTTCGTCGCCGCCGCCATCGTCGCCGGCGCCACCACCTTCGCCACCGCCGCCGACGCGCCCGCGATCATGGTCGCCGCCGACACGCGCGTCACCCAGGTCGCCACGGCCAGCGTCGACATGCCGGTCGTCACCGTCAGCGCCAAGCGCCTGACCGCCGCCGAAAAAGCCGCGCTGTAATCCGGCGGGGCTTTTACACCAGCCGGCGGGCTGTTCAAAACTCGCAAGGAAGTGGCATCCTCTTGGTACAATTGACGTTTTCGATACAAACGGCACTTGTCCCCATGATTGATATCCAACTTCTCCGCAAAGATATAGCCAACGTCGCCGCGCGCCTGGCGACCCGCAAGTACCAGCTCGACGTGGAAGCGTTCAACGTCCTCGAAGCTGAACGGAAAGCGATCCAGACGCGCACCGAAGAGCTGCAGGGCAAGCGTAACTCGCAGTCCAAGCTGATCGGTATGATGAAGGGCAAGGGCGAGGACACGACGGCGATCATGGCCGAAGTGGCCGGCCTGGGCGACGAACTGAAGGCCAACGAAACCGCGCTGTCGGCGGTGCAGGCCAAGCTGGGCGACTTCATGCAGGCGATCCCGAATCTGCCGCACGAATCGGTCCCGCAGGGCACCGACGAAACGGGCAACGTCGAAGTGCGCAAAGTCGGCACGCCGCGCAGCTTCGACTTCGAAGTGAAGGACCACGTCGACGTCGGCGCGCCGCTGGGACTGGACTTCGACGTCGCCACCAAGCTGACCGGCTCGCGCTTCTCGGTCATGAAAGGCGGCATCGCCCGTCTGCACCGCGCGCTGGCGCAGTTCATGCTCAACACCCACACCGACGAGCACGGCTACACCGAATGCTACACGCCGTACATGGTCAACGCCGACTCGCTGCGCGGCACCGGCCAGCTGCCGAAGTTCGAAGCCGACCTGTTCTCCGTCAAGAAGGGCGGCGTTGAAGGCGAGGGCGAGACTTTCTATCTGATTCCGACGTCGGAAGTATCGCTGACCAACATCGTGCGCGATGAGATCATCGCCGCCGACACCTTGCCGCTGAAGATGACGGCGCACACGCCGTGCTTCCGTTCGGAAGCGGGCAGCTACGGTCGCGACACGCGCGGCATGATCCGCCAGCACCAGTTCGACAAGGTCGAAATGGTGCAGGTGGTGCATCCGGACACCTCGTACGCCGTGCTGGACGAGATGGTCGGCCACGCCGAAACGATCTTGCAGCGTCTGGGCCTGCCGTACCGCGTGATGTCGCTGTGCACCGGCGACATGGGCTTCGGCGCCACCAAGACCTTCGATCTGGAAGTATGGCTGCCGGCGCAGAACACCTACCGCGAGATTTCGTCGCTGTCGAACTGCGAGGCGTTCCAGGCGCGCCGCATGCAGGCGCGTTTCCGCAACGCCCAGGGCAAGCCGGAGCTGGTGCATACGCTCAACGGTTCCGGCCTGGCGGTGGGGCGCACCCTGGTCGCCGTGCTGGAAAATTACCAGCAGGCCGACGGCAGCGTCGAGATCCCGGAAGTGCTGCGTCCATACATGGGCGGGCTGACGCATTTGAAAGCGTAAAAATAGTCCTTCCCTTTTTGTTGGGGGCTGCTATAATCTTGCCTTCTCGCAGCAGTGACGTGGGAAAAGGAGAGGTGGCAGAGTGGTCGAATGTACTTGACTCGAAATCAAGCGTACGTTAAATCGTACCGTGGGTTCGAATCCCACCCTCTCCGCCAGTATTTAGAAAAACCCGCTTCGGCGGGTTTTTTGTTTTGCGGAGAGGAGCGAGCGCAGCTCGCGCGTGGGATTCGAAGACTCGCGCGTACTCGCGCGAGGGCGGCCTGCGGAATGTAGGCGAATCCCACCCTCTCCGCCAGTATTTAGAAAAACCGCTGCGGCGGTTTTTTTGTGCGTCCGCCACCGGCCCGCTGGCGCTGCCCCTCAGATTTTCAAATGCCACCCCTCCGAAAAGACGATTTGCCTGGCGCGGCGCGGCAATCATAAGATTCAGGGCTGTAAATGATTCTCATTTTCAAATATGCCTGCCGGCGTTTTGTCATGAGAAATACGTTCATTCTGCCCGTCAGGATCACTGGTGCCCCGTCTTCGATCGCTTTCCTTCTTTTTCACCGCCGCCTGGCTTGCGTTGGCTGGCGCCCAGGCGGCGCAGCCGGCGCCGACGACGCCCATCGAGCGCTATACCATCGCCGACGAGCAGGGCGACTTTGGCCTGCCCACGCCGTACACCCATGCCAGCGGCGGCATGGGCTATACGCTGACCAGCCTGGTGTTCGACACGCTGGCGTGGCGCGACGCCAGTGGCGAGCTTGCGCCGGCCCTGGCGAGCGGGTGGAAGGAAAGCGCGGATCATCGCACCGTGGAGTTCACCTTGCGGCCGGACGCGCGCTGGCACGACGGCAAGCCCGTCACGGCGGCCGACGTGGTCTTCACCTTCGACTATTTGCGCCGGCATCCCCATCCGCTGTTCGACCTGGGCGCGGTCGACAGCGTGGACCAGCCGGGCGAGGGGCGCGTGCGCGTGCGCCTGAAGCGCGTCTACGCGCCCTTCATGGCGCAGCTGGCCGGCGCGGTGCCGATCCTGCCGCGGCATGTCTATGCGGGCCTGGCCGATCCGCAGCGCCTGAAGCAGGCGGACATCGTCGGCAGCGGCCCCTATCGCCTGGGCGCGTACGACAAGGCGGCCGGACGCTATCTGTTCATCGCCAACGACGACTACTACCTGGGCCGTCCCCGCGTGCGCAGCCTGGCCTTGCTGCGCATGCAGCCCGCGCTCGCCGCCGGGGCGCTCGAACGCGGCGAAGTGGACATGATCCGCGCGCTGCCGTCGCCGCTGGCCGCCGGGGTGGCCCGCTTCGCCACCGTGGTCAACGCCCCTTCCGGCCATCCGCTGCGGCTGCGCTTCAACCATGCGCGCCCGCCGTTCGACGACAAGCGCCTGCGCCAGGCGATCGCCCGCGGCATCGACCGGCAGGAATTGTTGCGCGTCGTCGAGAACGGGCAAGGCGAGGTCAGCGATGGGCGTTTCGCGCGCGGCAGCGCCTGGCAGACCGGGGCGCCGCTGGCCGCCTATGCCTACGATCCGGCGGCCGCGCGCCGCGCGCTCGCCGGCCTCGGCTACCGCGCCGCGCCCGACGGCCAGCTGCGCGACAGCGCGGGAAAGCCCTGGGCGCTCGAACTGGCGACCACGCGCAACCTGGCACGCCCCGCCAGCGTGCTCGCCGGCCAGCTGGAAAAGCTGGGGCTGCGGGTCGATGTGCGCGTCATCGATGGCGGCATTCTGGCCGCGCGCGTCGGCGCGGCCGATTTCGACCTCGCCCTCCTGAGCCAGGGCAGCAATGGCGATCCGGAAAGCATGCTGCGGCAAACCGCCGGCAACGGGCCGTTTAGCGATGGCTTCCGGCGTGCCGACCTGCTGGCGTTGCTGCAGCAACAGGTGGGCACCATGGACCCCGCCCAGCGACGCTTGCTGCTCGACCGCGCCCAAGCCATTTACGCCGACGAACTGCCGGCCTTTTTCCTCTATTCCCCACGCTGGAGCACGGCGGCCAACGCGCGCCTGCGCCCCTGGTTCACGCCGGGCGGCATCGCCGTCGGCATCTCCCTGCCGCTGAACAAATTGATGTTCGTGCGCTAGACGGGAGCCGGCGCTGAGACCCTTGACCTTCCCCCTCGCCGGCCGCCGCGCCGCCGGCTACGCGCTGGCGCTGCTGGCGCTGGTCGGCCTGGACTTCGCGCTGCCGCTGCTGATGCCCGGCGACCCGGTCACGGCCTTCCTGGGCCAGGACGCGCTGATCGAGCTGAGCGATGAGGAACGCCGCGCCCTGCTGGCGCGCTACGGCCTGGGCGACGGCCGGCCGCTGTGGCGGCTGTACCTCGGACACCTGGCGCAGTTGCTGCGGTTCGATTTCGGCTATTCGCTGCGCCATGGCATGCCGGTGGCGGACTTGCTGGCGCAGCATCTGCCGTCGACCCTGCTGCTGGTGGCCTGCGCGATGGCGCTGGCCCTGGCGCTGGGCGTGGTGCTGGGCATCGAGGCCGCGTTCGCCCGCGGCGGGCTGCCGGACCGCTTGCTGACCGGCGCCACCCTGGCGCTCGACGGCATCCCGCCGTTCGCCCTGGCGATGGGCTTGGCCATGGTGTTCGCCTACGGTCTGCAATGGTTGCCCGGCAACGGCGCCACGGCGCCGTTTTCCGTGCTGACGGGGCCGGCGGCGTGGCTGGAGCGTGCGCGCCACCTGGTGCTGCCGACCTGCGCCATTGCGCTGCCGGCCGCCGCCGGCGTGTTCCTGAGCGCACGCGCCACCGCCGTCGCCCTGCACGGGCGGCCCTTCATGGACTTCGCCCGCTCGCAGGGCGTGGGACGGTTCGCCTTGCGCTACCGCCAGCTGGCGCCGAACGTGCTCGCGGTGGTCCTGTCGCGCCTCGGCGGCCTGGCCGCGCGCCTGCTGTCGGGCGCGGTGTACGCGGAGACGGTGTTCGCCTATCCCGGCATCAACCTGGTGCTGACCGACGCCATCGTCAAGCACGACTACCCGCTGGTGCGCGGCGTGCTGCTGGCGACCGGGCTGCTGCTGTTCGCCATCAACCTGCTGGCCGATGGCCTCGCCGCGCGCCTGGCGCGGCGCGCGCCATGAATGGCTTGGTCCGCGCGGGCGCGCTGCCGCTGCTGGCATTGGCGCTGGCGCTGGCCGGCGCCGCCTGGCTGCAGCCGGCCGCCGGCGCCGCCATGGACGCCGTGCTGGCGCCGCCGGACGGCGTCCATTGGCTCGGCACCGACGACTTGGGCCGTGACGTGCTGCGGCGCCTGGCCGCCGCCGCCGCGCCCACCATCGGCATCGGCCTGGCCGTGAGCGGCGCCGGCGTCGCGCTGGCGCTGTCGCTGGCGCTGGCCGGGCTGGCCTGGCCGGCGGCCGACGCCGGCGCGCTGCGGCTGGCCGACCTGTTCAACGCCTTGCCGTCGACCCTGATCTTCATCGTCGTCGCCTCGGCCATGCGGCCGGGCGTACCGGCCTTGATCGCGATGCTGGCGGCGTTCGGCTGGGATGCCGAGTTCCGCGCGCTGCGCCTGCGCCTGCGCCAGGTGTGGCGCCAAGAGAGCCTGGACGCCGCGCGTCTGGCGGGCGCGTCCGGCGCCTACCTGCTGCGCCGCCACGCGTGGCCGGCCCTGGCCGGCCTGCTGGCGGTGCAGGCCGTCGCCCTGGTGCGCCGGGCCGTGTTCCACTACGCCGGCCTGGCCTTCCTGGGGCTGGCCGATCCGCGCCTGCCCACCTGGGGCGGCATGCTCAACGAAGCCATGCCCTATCTGGCCGACGGCGCCGCGCGCGCCTGGATCCTGTCGGCGTGGTCGTGCCTGGCCACCCTGCTGGTGGCGCTGGCGCTGCTGGGCCAGGGACTCGACCGGCGCGCGCGATGCTAGCGGCGCGCGATTTTTGCGTCGAAGCGGACGGCCGCCAGCTGCTGCGCGATCTGCGCTTCCAGGCCCGGCCCGGGGTGCCGCTGGTGATCATCGGCGAGTCGGGCGCCGGCAAGAGCACCTTGGCGCGCGCCTTGCTCGGGATGGCGCCCGGGCGGGGCAGCGGCCGCCTGTACGCCGGCGGCATCGAGCTGGTGGGCGCGGACCAGGCGGCGCTGCGGCGCTGGCGCGGCCGCTGCGCGGCGCTGGTCCCGCAGGCGGTGCACGACGCCCTCAATCCCCAGCACACCTTGCTGGAGCAGGTGGCCGCGCCGCTGCGGCGGCATCTGGGCCTGCGCCGCGGGGCGGCCGCGCTGGCGGCGGCCGACTTGCTGGCCTCGCTTGGCCTGGAGCCGGGGCTGCACGGGCGCTATCCGGCCCAATGCAGCGGCGGCCAGCTGCAGCGCGCGCTGCTGGCGGCGGCGCTGGCGCCTTCGCCGGCGCTGCTGGTGCTCGACGAGCCGACCTCCGCGCTCGACCCCGCCGCCGCCGCGCTGGTGCTCGCGCGCCTGCGCGCCGAGGCCGCGCGGCGCCAGTTGGTGGTGGTCACGCACGACCTCGACCTGGCGCGCGCGCTCGACGGCGATGTGCTGGTCTTGTACGGCGGCTGCGCGGTCGAGACCGGGCCGGCCGCGGCGGTGCTGGAGGCGCCGCGCCATCCGTACACGCGCGGCCTGCTGCGCGCCTGGCCGCGCGAGCATGGCAAGGATTTGCAGGGCATCGCCGGCGTCCACCAGGAGGGCGCGCGCGGCTGCGCGTTCGCCAACCGCTGCGGCCAGCGCATCGGCCGCTGCGGCGAGGAGGTGCCGGCGCTCGACGCCACCGGCGTCGCCTGCCTGCGCGGCGGCATCGTCACCGTGCTGGCCGCGCGCGCGCTGCACAAGCGCCTGGGCCGGCAAACGGTGCTGGCCGGCCTGGACCTGGACGTGCAGGCCGGCGAGACGGTGGTGGTGGTGGGCGCCTCGGGCGCCGGCAAGTCGACGCTGGCGCGCATCCTGGTCGGCTTGCTGGCGGCCGACGCCGGCAGCGTGCATACGGCGGCGCGCGAGGACGGCGCGGCGGCGGCCGGCGTGGCCTACGTGCCGCAGCACGCCGCCGCCTCGGTGGCCGGCCACTTCACGGTGTTCGACGCGGTGGCCGAGCCGCTGGTCATCGCCGGCGCGCCCGCGCCGCGCGCGGCGGCGCTGCGGGCGCTGGCCGACGTGCGCCTGCCGGCCACGGAAGCTTTCCTGGCGCGCCCGGCGCGCGGCCTCAGTGGCGGCGAGCTGCAGCGCCTGGCCATCGCGCGGGCGCTGATCGGCGATCCGGCCGTGCTGGTGGCCGACGAACCGACCGCCGCGCTCGACGCCTCGGTCCAGGCCAAGGTGTTGCGGCTGCTGCTGGACGTGCAGGAGGCGCGCGGCCTGGCGCTGCTGCTGATCACGCACAATATGCGCATCGCCCGCCACGTGGCCGACCGCGTGGTGCGGCTCGAGCACGGGCGCTGCGCCGCGGCGGCGCCCGGCTAGCCCAGGAAGTCGCCGACGTAGACCAGGTGTTCGAACGGCGGCTTGGCGTCTTGCGTGCTTTCGAGCACGGTGTCGAGCGTGGCGCGCAGCACCGTCTGTCGCTCGTCGGCGCCGGCGTGGGCGACGATGGCGATCGGGGTGCTGCCGGGCAGGTGGCGCGCCAGCCGTTCGACCAGCGAGGGCAGGTCGCCGCGCATGGTGAAAAACACCAGGGTCGAGCCGGTGGCGGCGAGCTTGTCGAGCGTGTCGGTGCCGCCGTAGTCGTCGCGCGTGTCGGCCGAGGCGGCCAGGATCACCGAACGGCTGCGCCGGCCGCCCGTGACGTCGCGGCCCAGCGCCGCGTTGGCGGCGTTGAAGCACGACACGCCGGGCACGACGATCGGGTTCAGGTCGGCGAACTCGGCGAGGTAGCCCGCCTGCGGCCCGAAGATCATCGCATCGCCATAGTCGAGCACGGCGACGGTCTTGCCCGCCGCCGCCGCCGCGCGGATGGTGGCGCGCGTGCGCCGTTCCATCGCCTCGACTTCCTCCTCCGGCGTGTCGCGCCGCGCCAGCGGGCTGAACAGGCCGTGGCCGGCCGGGTGCGACTCCTTGCCGCTGAGCAGTTCGGCAAACGCCTCCAGCAGGCGCGGGATGCCGAACACGATGTCGACGCCGCGCAGTATTTTTTGCGCCTTGACGGTGATGCTGTCGGGGTCGCCGATGCCGGCGCTGACGAGGTACAGGCCGCAACGCGGGCCCGCTTGGATGGTGTCGGTCATGGTTTTCTTCCCTTTACGGATGGGTGGTTGGATGGGTGGTCGGCGCTCAGAACCGGTAGTCCGCGCCCAGGCGCACGTCGCGCCCCGGCTCCGGCAGGATGTTGCCGACCCCGCCGTCGAGCGAACTGTGGCTGGCGTAGCGCTTGTCGCCGAGGTTGCGGATGGCCAGCGCCAGGCTCAGCGCGGGCAACGCCGCCGGCCGCCAGCGCAGCCCGATATCGTGCAGCACGTAGCCGGCCCGCTGCGATGCCGCCGCCGGCGCGCGGTCCAGGCGCCGCACGGCGTTCAGCGTGTAGCCGGCGCTGACGCCGGGCAGCACCGCCCAGTGGCTGTCCCAGCTGAGCCGGTCGCCCAGCGCGCCGCCCACGCGCCGCTCGGGGGCCAGCGGCCGGCCGCCGAGCGTGGTGTCGGCCAGCACCAGGGCCAGCGACGTGTCCAGGCCGTCCAGCGTCCAGCCGGCCCGCCATTCCCATCCGCGCGAGCGCAGCGTCCCGGGCAGGTTGCGGATATACGCCGGATACGCCGTCCCCGTTCCGGCCCACTCGATCAGGTCGGCGATCCGGGTGTCGAAATAGCTCACGCGCGCATGCAGGCGGTCGCCGTCGCGCAGCGCGCCGTCGGCCTCGTAGCGCAGCCCCGCCTCGCGCGTTGCCGAGCGCTCCGGCTTGAATGGCTTGCCGTCGTTGAAATTGCTGTTGCTGTCTACGCCGGTGAGAAAACCGATGGGAACGATGCCGCCGGCGCGCACCGCCTCGCCATAGCTGGCGAAGGCGCCGGCGCCGCGGCCCAGCTCCACCTCGGCGCCGGCGTGCGGCGAGGTCCGGCCGCCGCGCAGGCTGCGCGGCCCGAGCGCGCTGTCGTAGCGGTCGTGGCGCAGGCCCAGCGACAGCTGCACGGCCCGCCAGTCGACGCGCTCGCGCAGGAACAGGCCCAGGTTGCGCGTGCGCGTGGCCTTGCGCCCCGGCCCCGCGATGGCGGCGCCCAGCACGCCGTAGGTCTCGCCGTCCTCGTGCAGGAAGTCGGCGCCGGCCGTCAGGCGCTGGCGGCCGCCGGCGAAGGCCAGGGCGGCGGTGTTGCTGACGGCGCCGCCGCGTTCGGTCGTGGCCGCGCCGCGCGAGCGGCTGGGGTCGTCCAGCGCGTTCTTGTTCCGGTACAGGTTGAGCTGCCAGTCGAGCAGCGCGTTGCCGGCCGGCCGGTAGCGGTGCTCCAGGGTCGTGGTGTGGCGTTCGCCGCGCTGGTAGGTGGCCGCCGCGTCGGCCGGCGCGTAGCCGCTGTCGCTGCCGACCCGGCTGAAAAGATAGCGCCCGGTGTCGCGCTGGCGCCCGGCGCCCAGCCGCAGGCTGTGGCCGTCTTGGTCCAGCAGGCTCAGTTTGAGCAGGTAGTCGCGCTGGTGGCCGGCCGAATAGGGCACGTCGCCGCCGCCGCCGACGCGGTAGTTGTCGCGGTTGACGGCGCCGACATGGCCCAGCAGGCCCAGCCGCCCGCCCAGCAGGCCGTACACGGTGGCCGCGCCGCGCGCCGCCTGGTCGGCGCTGGCGGCGCCGGCGCGCACGGTGGCGCCGGCGCGCCGGCCGGGCGCGAGCAAGTCCTGGGCGTCGACGGTCTCAAAACGGATGCTGCCGCCAAGCGCGCCCGGGCCGCCGCCGGCGCCGGCGCCGGCCTCGATATCGACCTGTTTGAGCAGGTCCGGATCGATGCCGCCCAGCTCGCCCCGGTGCTGGTGCAGGCTGCGCCCCTGGCGCGCGCCGTCGATGCTGATGTGCAGGTTGGCGCCGTCGACGCCGCGCAGGGAGAGCCGCCGGGCGTTGCCGGCGCCGCCGCCGACGCTGACGGCCGCCTGGTTGGCGAAGATGTCGGCCACGTCCGTCGCTTGCTGGCGCTGCAGCGTTTCGCGGGTAACGCGCGTGACGGCGTCGTCCGGCGCGGCGCGCTCGATCAGCAGCACTTCGGGCAGGGTGGCCGGCGCATCCGGGGCGGGATCGGCGGCGGGCCGCGCGCACGCGGGGGAAACGATGGACAGCGCGCTGGCGCCGAACAGGAGGAGGGGAACTGCTTGTCGCATAGAAATGAAGTCTTTATCAGAAGGGAAGCCCGAGGGGGGATGCGCGGACACGGCTGCGCGCGGCGTCAGTCGAATCTGCTACAGCAGCGCTGTCCCCGGATGGCAGGTGGCGCGCGCGCCCCTCCCGGCCCCGGAATACCCGGTTGGCTTCATCTAATGTCAGGCGCCATTTTGAAAGACGCGGGCGAGGTTGGCTATTTGTTTTTGCTGAGCCCCGCCATCAGCAAAGCCGAGGCCCCCCCGGGCCCGCCTTCAATGCCCGGGGCGCTTGGCGACCAGGGTCAGGATGTCGTAGCTGGCCACCAGTTCGTCGCGCTGGTTGGTCACCTGCACATCCCACGACACCACGCCCTGGCCGACGCCCTTGTCGTCGCGCCGCTGGCGGTCGACCTTGCGCTTGCACGTCAGGCGCGCGCGGATGGTGTCGCCGATGCCGACCGGCGCGACGAAGCGCAGGTCGTCGAGGCCGTAGTTGGCCAGCACCGGGCCCGGCGCCGGCGAGACGAACAGGCCGGCGGCGGCCGACAGCACGAAATAGCCGTGCGCGATGCGCTTGCCGAATTGCGAATCGCGCGCGGCGATCTCGTCGAAGTGCATGTAGAAGTAGTCGCCCGAGATGCCGCCGAAGGCCACGATGTCGGCCTCGCTGACGGTGCGCCGGTGGGTCAGCAGCGATTCGCCCACCTGCAGCTCGTCGAAATGTTGGCGGAACGGATGGCGGTCGCTCTCGCGCACGGCCGCGCCGCGCACGTATTCGCCGGTCACCGCCGTTAGCATCGTGGGCGAGCCCTGCAGCGCGGAGCGGCGCAGGTAGTGCGACACGGCGCGCAGGCCGCCGAGCCGCTCGCCGCAGCCGGCGCGGCCCGGGCCGCCATAGGTCAGGTGCGCCGACGCCAGCGCCTCGGTGCCCGCCGCGGCCACCTCGCGCTCGAGGATCAGCACGCGCCCGTGCGAGGCGGCCAGGCGCGGCACGGCGTAGGCGGCCAGCGCCGGATCGCGCGTCGCCAGCGTGCTCGCCAGGCTGCCGCGGCCGCGCGCGGCCAGCGCCAGCGCCTCCTCGACGTCGGCGTAGGGCAGCAGCGCGCACACCGGGCCGAACGCCTCGATCTCGTGCACGGCGTTGCCGCCGCGGCACAGCAGCAGGGTCGGGGCGGCGAAGGCGCCATGGCGCACCGCGTCGTCGGTGGGGGCGTAGCCGTCCGCCTGGCCGCAGACGATCTCGCCGTCCTCGGCCAGCGCCCGCACCCGCGCGCCGAGCTCGCTGCGCTGGGCCTGCGACGCCAGCGGTCCCATGTGCACGTCGGCGGCGGCCGGATTGCCGATCACCACCGCCGCCAGGCGCTCGCGCAGGCGCGCGGTGAGCGCCTCGATGTGGGCGCGCGGCGCCATCACGCGGCGGATGGCGGCGCCGTCCTGGCCCGCCTTGACCGTCATCGAGCGCACGATGGCGTCGACCAGCAGCTCGAACTCCGGCGCGTCGGCGCCGACGTCGGGCCCCAGGATGGCGCAGTTGAGCGACGCCGCGGCGACGCTGACCTGCACCGGGCGCGCCAGCAGGTTGGGGTGATTGCGCAGCGCGCGCGCGGTGGCGTCCGAGCCGGTGAAGCTGACGGCGTCGTCGTCGCCCAGCCGCGCCACCAGCGCCTCGGCCGGGCCGATGGCCAGCTGCAACGCGCCCTGCGGCAGCAGGCCGGAGGCGTCGATCAGGCGCACCAGCGCCTCGGCCAGGTAGCTGGTGCTGGTGGCCGGCTTGACCACGCAGGGCATGGCGGCCAGGAAGCTGGCGGCGAATTTCTCCAGCAGCGACCAGACCGGCAGGTTGAACGGGTTGATATGCAGCGCGACGCCGCCGCGCGGCACCATGATGTGGGTGCCGGCCGCGGCGCCGCGCCGGCACAGCGAGACGGCCGGCGCCTCGTGCAGCACGTTGCCCGAAGGCAGGCCGCTGGCGGCGATGCCGGCGTAAGCGTTGAGCACGCCGATGCCGGCGCAGATGTCGTGCTTGCTGTCGGCGCGCGTGGCCCCGCTCAGGTAGGCGATCGTGTAGAGCTCGTCGCGGTGGCGCGCGATGTGCGTCGCCAGCGCCCGCAGGCGGGCCGCGCGCTGCTGGAAGTCGAGCGCCATCAGCGCCGGCACGCCGGTGCGGCGCGCGTAGTCGAGCGCCTGCTCGGCGTCGACCGGCTCGGCGTGGGTGTGGTAGATCAGGGCGTTGTCGACGGCGCTGCGCAGCGACAGGCCCGCCTCGGCGCCGATCCAGCGCCCGCCGATCCAGCTTTGCAGGGTGCCGACCGGGTTCATGCCAGCCCCCCGTGCGCCGATGCCGACGCCGCCGCCTCGAGCGCGTCGATGAACATGCCGGCGACGTCGAAACCGGTTTGCTGCATGATTTCGCGGAAGCAGGTCGGGCTGGTGACGTTGATCTCGGTCAAATGCGCGCCGATGACGTCGAGTCCGACCAGCAGCAGGCCGCGCGCCGCCAGCGTCGGCCCCAGCGCGTCGGCGATCTCGCGGTCGCGTTCGGTCAACGGGCGCGCCTCGCCGCGCCCGCCGGCGGCCAGGTTGCCGCGCACCTCGCCGCCCTGCGGAATGCGCGCCAGCGCGTGCGGCACCGGCTTGCCGCCGATCACCAGGATGCGCTTGTCGCCGTCGCTGATGGCGGGGATGTAGCGCTGCGCCATGATGGTGACGGCGCCGTCGCGCGTCAGCATCTCGATCGTGGCGCCCAGGTTCATGCCATCCTCGCGCACGCGGAAGATGCCGGCGCCGCCCATGCCGTCGAGCGGCTTGAAGATCACGTCGCGGTGCTCGGCGTGGAAGGCGCGCAGGCGCGACGGCTCGCGGCTGACCAGGGTCGGCGCGCAAAACCGCGAGAACTCGATGATCGCCAGTTTTTCGTTGTGCTCGCGCACGCCCGATGGCCGGTTGAACACGCGCGCGCCCTGCCGCTGCGCCACCTCCAGCAGGTAGGTGCTGTACAGGTACTCCATGTCGAACGGCGGGTCCTTGCGCATCAGCACGGCGTCGAAGGCGGACAGCGGCTGCGTCGCGGCCGCCTCGCGGTGGAACCACGCGCCGTCCTCGTCGACCAGCCGCACGCGCGCGGCGTGGGCGCTGACCACGCCGCCCTCGCACAGCAGGTGGCGCTGTTCGAAAACGTGCAGTTCGTGGCCGCGCGCGGCCGCCTCCCGCATCATCGCGTAGGTCGAATCTTTTTTGATGTTGAACAGTTCGAGGCGGTCAGCCAGGATCGCGATTTTCATCGGTGCGCCTTTCGTACAAGGGGATGGAGGGGGAAGGGGAGGGGCCGCGGCGGCGTCGCGCGCCGGGCCGCCACCGCGCTCTTCGGCACCGATGGTAGCGCAGCGCGCGCCGTTGCGCTCCTCACATATTCGGACGGCCCCCCTCAGATATTGCGTCTTGCGGGGCGGTGCCGATCGGTCTTAGCATCGTTATCGAAATGTCAGCACCCAAGCCGGCCCGGCCGGATATAACCATCACCTGAGGACACCACGATGCGCCGCTCTTTCAAGACCAATCTCGATATACGTTACCGCGACACCGATTCCATGGGCCACGTCAGCAGCCCGGTGTACTACGAGTACATGCAAACGGCCTACCTCGAATACATGCACACCATCCTGGAAATCCCCAAGACCGACAAGCTGCCGCACATCATGGTCAAGACCGGGTGCGAGTACATCGCCCAGGCGAAATACGGCGACAAGGTGCAGGTGCTGAGCCACGTCTCCAAGTTCGGCGGCAAGAGCTTCGAGATGGAGCACGTCATGCACATCGACGACGAGAACGGCGTCGTGATGGCCAAGGCTTTCTCGGTGCACGTCATGTACGACTATGACAAGCAGGCCACCCAGGCCGTGCCCGAGGCGTTCAAGCAGACCGTGCTGGCCTATCAGGGCAGCCTTTAAGATGGCGCGCACGGCATTCCCGGGGGCGGCGCTGGCCGCGCTCGGCTTGTTCGCGGGCGCCGTGGCCGCTGCCGCCGCCCCCGAGCCGGTGGCGCGCGTGGTCGCGCCGATCGACTGGCAGGCGGCCGGCCGCGCGCGCGCCGACGCGGCGCAAGCCGAGGCGGTGCTGGCGCCGCTGCGCGCCAGCGCCACCGGACTGTCGCGCGTCAGGCTGCCGGTGCTGTTGCTGCCGGCCGAGGGCGACTGGGGCGCGCCGCGCTTCCACGGCCGCGACACCACCTACGCGGCGCTGTACGCGCCGGCGCGCGCCAAGCTGGGACTGTTCGGCAGCGGCACCCAGCTGGTGGCGCCGGCCGACCTCAAGCTCGAGCACGCGGGCGGCGCCTTCGAATCGATCGGCGACGGCGCCGATTACAGCTTCACCCGCTTCGGCGCCGCCTACACGCTGCGCATCACCTGCGACGAGCCGCTCAAGGACAAGCGCTGCACCGATCCGCAGTATCTGACCGAGGCGGCGCGCGCGCTGCTGCTGGTGGCGGGAGCGGCGCAATGAGACAAGGCACAATGAAGAAGACACTATTATCGCGGCCGGTCCTGATGGCGGGCCGGGCCCTGTTGCTGGCCGGCGCGCTGGGCGCGTCGGCACTGGCCGGCGCCGACGAGCGCTTCCTGGCGCCGGGCGACTTGTTGCCCAACAGCGGCAGCGGCGTGACCAGCAACGCCGTGCTGTATCCCGGCATGCGCTTCCCGATCGAGCGGGGCGTGGCCTACGCCGGCTCGCAATTCTATGGCGTCGGCGGCCTGCGCGGCAAGGACGGCGATTCCTGCGACGACGCCAACTACAGCTATCCATGGCGCGACAATTTCTGCGAGCTGCGCAAGGACAACCTGCCGTTTTGCCAGTCCGGCGGCCACCAGGGCCAGGATCTGCGCCCGGCCACCTGCCGCGCCAACTTCCACTGGGCGGTGGCGGCCGAGGACGGCGTCATCGTGCAGATCGGGCGGTTCAGCGTGACGCTGCAGACCGCCGCCGGCACCTTGTACCGCTATGTCCACCTCAACACCGCCGACCTGGCCGTGCGCGAATTGCAGCCGGTGGCGCGCGGCGCGCGCATCGGCAGGATTTCCAACAACTGGGTCGACAAACTGCCGATCCACCTGCACTTCGACGTCAAGGACGCCGTCAAGGTGGGGCCGCAGACGGTGGTGAGTTTCGTGCCGCCGTACGCCAGCCTGGTGGAGTCGTATTTACAGCGCAACAAGACTGAGGGAGAACCACATGAGTAAGCCGATCCAAGGCCGGCGCGGCAGCAAGCGGCCGATCCTGGCCATCCTGCGCCAGGAGGCGTCGACGCCGGGCCGCGCCGGCCAGCTGCTGCGCGACAAGGGCTTCGCGCTCGACATCCGCCGCCCGGTGCGCGGCGATCCGCTGCCCGACACGCTCGACGGCCACGCCGGCGTGATCGCGTTCGGCGGCCCGATGAGCGCCAACGACGGCGACGCCCACATCCGCCGCGAGATCGAGTGGCTGTCGGTGCCGCTGGCCGAGAACCGGCCCTACCTGGGCATCTGCCTGGGCGCGCAGATGCTGGCCAAAAACCTCGGCTGCACCGTCAAGGCGGCCGAGGGCAACATCACCGAGATCGGCTGGTACCCGCTGAAGCCGACCGCCGAGGGCCAGCGCATCATGCCCAAGTGGCCGGGCATGGTGTACCACTTCCACATGGAGGGCTTCGAGCTGCCCAAGGACGCCGTGCTGCTGGCCGAGGGCGACGCCTACCGCAACCAGGCGTTCCGCTACGGCGAAAACGCCTGGGGCATCCAGTACCACCCGGAGCTGACCCTGGCCATGCAGCGGCGCTGGGCGGAGAAGGGCGCGCACCGCTTCCACCTGCCCAACGCGCAGCAGGGCGATCAGCACCTGCGCGGGCGCGTGCTGCACGACCGCGAGCTCAAGGCGTGGTTCAACGGCTTCCTCAACCGCGTGTTCACCGAAGCATGAACGGCCGGTCTCCCATCATGCAGGACGGCCTGGTGCTGAGCCTGGACCAGGTGCTGGCGCGCCAAAGCTTCAAGTGGCGCCAATATTCCCCCGGCGTGCTGGCCGCCTGCGTCGCCGACATGGACCTGGGCACCGCCCCGGCGGTGCGCACGGCGCTGGCGCAGCTGTTGCAGCGGGTCGACCTGACCTATCCGTTGCGCGACGGCCGCAAGGCCGACCGCGCCGTGGCGCGCGCCTTCGCCGCCCGCATGCACCGGCTGTACGGCTGGGCGGCCGAGGCCGACCAGGCGCTGGTGCTGCCCGACCTGGTGCAGGCCACCTTCGCCGCCGTCATGGCGTTTTCGGACCCGGGCGACGGCGTCGTCGTGCAGGTGCCGCACTACGCGCCGTTCCGCGAGGCGGTCGAGGGCACGGGCCGGCGCCTGGTCCCGCTGGCGATGCGCGCCGGCGCGGACGGCCACTATTTCGACTTCGAGGCGCTGGAGCGGGCGGTCGACGCCCGCACCCGCGTGCTGATCCTGTGCAATCCGCACAACCCGACCGGGCGCGTGGCCATCCGCGCCGAGCTCGAAGCCGTGCTGGCCTTCGCCGAGCGCCACGCGCTGGTGGTGGTGTCCGACGAGATCCACGCCGACCTGGTCTACCCGGGCGCGCGCCACCTGCCGTTCGCGTCGTTGTCGGCGGCGGCCGCCGCGCGCACCGTCACGCTCAACTCGGCCACCAAGAGCTTCAATATCGCCGGCCTGCGCTGCGCCGTCGCCCATTTCGGCACGGCGGCGCTGCAGGCGCGCTTCCACGCGCGCGTGCCGGCGCGCCTGACGGGCGCGGTCAACAACCTGGGCATCGACGCCACCGTGGCGGCCTGGAACGACGGCCAGCCCTGGCTCGACGCCGCGCTGGCGCACCTGCTGGCCATGCGCGACCACCTGGCCGAGACCTTGCGCCGCGAGCTGCCGGCGATCCGCTTCCACGTGCCGCAGGGGACCTATCTGCTGTGGATGGATTGCGCGGCGCTGGAGCTGGGGCGCCCGGCCGCCGAGTTTTTCCTGCAGCACGCGCGGGTGGCGCTGAGTCCGGGCGAAGTGTTCGACGCGGGCGCGCCGCACTGCGCGCGCCTCAACTTCGCCACCTCGCGGCCCATCCTCGACGACATCCTCGAACGCATGATCGCGGCGGTGCGCGCCCACCAGCGCCGCCCCGTGCATGCCTGATCAACCAGGCACACCCGTGCCGCCACCTGGGTAAACACCATGGAAACGCCATCGAAAAAACACAAGCCGCGCATCCTCATCGGCGTCACCGGATCGCTCGATTCGACGCTGCTGCCGAACTACCTGCGCATCATCAAGGACAACCTCGATTGCGAGCTGAGCGTGCTGATGACGCCGAACGCGACCAATTTCCTGCGGCCGGAGGCGATCGCGCTGTACGTCGACCGCGTCATCAGCGGCGAGCGGCCGCAGGATTGGCCCACCGACAAGCCGGGCAGCATCGCCGCCGGCCACGACATCATGCTGGTGCTGCCGGCCACCGCCAACACGCTGGCGGCGATCGCCAACGGCTTTTCCGGCAACCGCCTGACCACCGTGATCCTGGCGGCGACCTTTCCGGTGCTGCTGTTCCCCGTCATGGGCGGGCCGATGATGGCCAAGGCGGCGGTGCAGCGCAACCTGGCGCAGCTGCGCGAGGACGGCTACATCGTGGTCGAGCCGGTGTGGCGCGACCACTTCGATCCGCTGCTCGCGCGCATGCACGGCCACCATTCGCTGCCCGCCCCCGAGCAGGTGCTGGCGCTGCTGCGCGAACGCTTCCCGGCCAGCGGCGTGCAGCGCCTGGCGCTGACCGGCGCCGCCGCCTGACCCTTAACCCCACCTGAAAGGACACCATGTCCGTTATCCTGTACAGCCTGTGCGCCGCCGACGGCCGGCGCCATTATTCGCCCCACGTCTGGAAGATCATCATGGCGCTGCGCCACAAGGGCGTGCGCGCCGAGGTGCGGCCGGTGTCGTTCGCCGACATCGCCGCCATCGAGGATGGCTCCTTCAAGAGCGTGCCGGTGCTCAACGACAACGGCCACCTGGAGGGCGACAGCTTCGAGATCGCCGTCCACCTCGAGCGCGCCTATCCGGACGGCCCCACCCTGTTCGGCGGGCCCGGCGGCCAGGCCATGGCGCGCTTCGTCGAAAGCTTCAGCCAGGCGGTGATCCATCCGCCGGTGTCGGCCGTCGCCGCCATGGACATGCACGCGCTGATGTCGCCGGCCGACCAGGCCTATTTCCGCGCGGCGCGCGAAAAGCGCTTCGGCATGACGCTCGAGCAGGCCGCGGCCACGCGCGAGGTCGAACTGGCGGCGCTGCCGGCCAAGTTCGCGCCGCTGCGCGGGGTGCTGGCCAAACAGCCGTGGCTGGGCGGGCAGCAGCCGCTGTTCGCCGACTACATCCTGTTCGGCGTGCTGCAGTGGGCGCGCATCACCTTGCCGCACGCGCTGCTGCCGGCCGACGATCCGGTCAGCGCCTGGTTCGAGCGCTGCCTCGACCTGCATGGCGGCGTCGGCCGCTCCGTCACGCTGTCCGACCACTAGCCTTCCCGCCGGCCGCAGCCGCCGCCGGCGCTTCCCCCCACACCGACCCACGAGGTTTCACCATGCTATTCACACCGCAACACGGCGAGCTACGCCAACGCTACGCCGCCATCGGCGCCGAGATCGCCGCCGGCGCCGATGCCCGCGCCGAGGGATTCGACTTTGACGGCTGGCACCGCCTGCGCGAGGCCGGCCTGTGGCGCCTGATCGTGCCCGGCGCCGACCACGCGCAGGGCGACTGGTGGGCCTTCACGGCCGCCCTCGACGGCCTGACCTCGACCATCGGCGCGCCGGAACTGGCGCTGTCGGTGATCGCCCAGGCGGGCATGGTGCGCGGCCTGGCGCGCCACGGCAGCGAGGCGCAGCGCGACCGCTACTTCGGCGCCATCCTGCGCGGCGAGATCAGCGCCACCGGCATCGCCGAGCCGGGCACGGGCACCGACGTGCGCAGCGTCCAGAGCACGCTCAGCGCGGTGGCCGGCGGCTATGTGCTCGACGGCGGCAAATACAATATCGCGCACGCGCCGATCATGGATTTCGCGCTGATCGTGTGCCGGCTGGCGGACGGCGAGCGCAACGGCATCGCGCTGGCGCTGATCGACCGCGACAGCCCCGGCCTGCGCGCCGGCCTGGTGGACGACAAGCTGGGCAACCGCAACCTGCCCACCGGCGCGCTGCACTTCGACGCGGTGCCGGTGGCCGCCTCGCAGCTGCTCGGCGCGCCCGGACGCGGCCTGGCCACGCTGATCGACACCATCTCGCTGGGGCGCCTGTACTACGGCCTGGCGGCGGCCAATTTGATCGCCCCGCACCTGGACGAGGCGATGCGCTACGCCGCCGGCCGCACCAGCTTCGACAGCAGCATCGACCAGCACCAGCACGTGCAGCGGCGCCTGGTCGACATCCGGGTCGGCATGGAGCGTTCGCGCTGGCTGGCGTTGGGCGCGCTGTCGCAGCTGCTCGACGGCCGGCCGGAAGCGCTGATGAGCTGTTCGATCGCCAAGCTGGTCGGCTCCGACGACCTGATCGCCAGCGCGACCAGCCTGGTCAAGCTGTACGGCAGCCTCGGCTACCACAACGGCCGCGTCGCCGGCCTGCTGCGCGACGCGCTCGGCTTCGCCAGCGTCGGCGGCACCGAGGAGATGCACCGCAAAAACATCTTCAACCAGATGCAGCGCCTGGCCGGCTAGCCGCGCCGCCTGCTGGCGGTTCAGGCCGCCAGCATGCCCGCTTCGCCCAGGGCCTCGTTGATCGCCACGAACAGCGGTTCGGCGGCGCGCGAGGCCAGGTGCGCGAACAGGTTGCGCACCGACGACTGGGCGATGCACAGGATGTCGATCTCGCCCAGGCGCTGCGCCTCGAGCGCGGTCTCGCCGTGCAGCAGGCCGACCCCGAGCCGCTCGATCAGCATCGAGCGGGTGACGCTTTCGCGGTCGATGCTGATGATGCGGCGCGGGCGGAAATTGCGCGTCTTGAACAGGTGTTCGGCGGCGCCGCCGCAGCACAGGCTGGAGGGGGCGAAGATCCACGGCACGTCGGCCAGCGTGGCCCAGTCGAGCGGCACGCTGGTGTCGAACATGCCGGCCGGCGCCGCCACGTACACGGGAAAGCGCGCCACCTCGATGGTGACCAGGTCCTCGTCGGGGTTGCGCGACTCGTTGTAGAAGCCGGCGTCGAGCAGGCCGTTGCGGATGCCCGCCAGGGTGCCGTTGGAACTGCCGTGCTCGAGCGAGACCTCGACCTCCGGATGGTGTTCCGAAAAGCGCCGCACCAGGCGCCCGATGGCCTCGTTGTTGGACTGGCCGCCGACGCCGATGCGCAGCCGGCCGGCCAGGCGGCCCTTGATGTGGTTGGCCTCGTCGAGCAGCTCGCGATGGATGTTGAGCGTGCGTTCGGCCTTGGCCAGGATGCGCTGGCCGTTGCTGGTCAGGCTCATGCCGCGCGCCGTGCGTTCAAACAGGGTCAGGCCAAGATAATCTTCCATCGCCTTGACATGGGCACTGACCGCGGGCTGGCTCAGGAACAGGCGTTCGGAGGCGCGGGTGATGCTGCCTTCGCGCGCCACCGCGGCGAAGGTTTTCAGGTGATGGATTTCCATGATGGGGGTTCCATGAAGTTGAAAGACGGTTTAACTACCAAATATCCATATGCGTTTTCCACCTAAAGATTATATGCGAATATGTTAAGAGTGTGCCGATGACAATACTTTCGACGTGGTGATTATTTAACGTGCCGGCGGCGCCGCGACGCGCCGCTACAACAGGCCCAGCACGCGCCACCACAGCAGGTCCAGCGGGGTCAGCACAAGCAGGCTGAGCACGAACAGGCCCAGGCATAAACGGGTGACGGCTCCAACTTGCAAGTTGGCAGCTTGCATCGCGAAAATCAGCGGCGGCGCCTGGTACGGCAGGCACACGTTGGAAAATGCCAGCACCTGGGTCATCAACACCGTCAGCAGCGGCAGGCCGGTGGCCGCCGCCAGGTCCTTGGCCAGCGGCGTCATCGTCGCCGGCACCCCGGCCAGGTTGGTCACCAGCGAGACCGCCGTCGAGATCCACGCCAGCACGGTGACGTTCCACACCGGGGTGTCGGCGGCGAAGCGCGCGTGCCGGCCCAGGCCGCGCACCACCGCCTCGCCCAGGCCGCTTTGCGAGATCACCGCGCCCAGCCCCATCACGGCGGCCACGAACAGCAGCGAGCCGTAGTTGATTTCCTGGTTCAGGCATTTGGCCGACGTCAGGTCGGCGCCCGGCCACAGGCAGACCAGCGCGGCGGCCAGGCCGATCCAGGCCGGCGACAGGTGGTGCAGGCCGTCGGTCATCCACAGCGCCAGGCACAGGCCCAGCACCACCGCCAGCGCGCTCTCGCGCGCCGACATCGGCCCTTGCGGCGCCGGCGCGGCCGCGCGCGCCGGGTCGGCGGCGGGGAACATCCACAGGATCAGCCCGACCAGCAGCACCGACTTGAGCGCGCCCAGCACCGGGAAGTGCAGCGCCAGGTAGCCGACGTACGAGATGTGCACGCCGTACAGGTTTTCCGCCATGCCCGACAAGATCATGTTGGGCGCGTTCGACGGCAGGATCGCGAAGGTCGGCAGGAAGCTCGAAAAGCTGGCCGCCATCAGCATGCCGGTGCGGCCGTTGTGGCCCGGTCCGTAGCCGATGTGGTCGGCGACGGCGATGGTGATCGGGATCAGCAGCACCACCCGGCCCATGCCCGAGGGCATGACGAACGCCAGCGCCACGCTGAACAGCACGATGCCGGCGACGACGCCGCCGTAGCGCTTGCCCAGCATGCGCGACAGGATGGCGGCGGCGCGCTTGCCCAGGCCGGTGTGGCCGATGGCCGCGCCCATGACGGCGCCGCTGAACAGCAGCCAGAAGGTGGTCGACTGCAGGCCGGAGAACACCGTCTG
This sequence comes from Duganella sp. 1411, assembly GCF_017833525.1. Lineage (GTDB taxonomy): Bacteria > Pseudomonadota > Gammaproteobacteria > Burkholderiales > Burkholderiaceae_D > Rugamonas. Next base: position 873,210 of record NZ_JAFICD010000002.1, on the reverse strand, counting down.
CGCCGGCGCCATGCCGCCCAGCATCGCCACCAGGAAGAAGGCCAGCGCCGGCCAATACTCCGGCACCAGCGCGGTGGCCCACATGCTGATGCAAAACACCAGCAGCGCGACCACGCTCGCCATCGGCGCCGGCAGGTAGAGCGAGGCGGCCAGGCCGCTGGCGCCGGTCAGGGCGGCGATGGCGACCAGCGCGCGGGTGCGCGCGCCGGGGACGGGGAGGGCGAGGGACAGGGTCTTCAATGGACAACTCCGGAGCGGGCGGCGGCCGCATGGCCGCCGCGCCGGTGGGTGGGGGAAGCGGCCGCGGCCGGACGGCCCGGGCGGGCCGCTGGCGCGGGACTCATTGGTAGCGCCGGATGGCGATGGTGCGCATCGGCGGGCGCGCCGGCGGCGCCGCAGTCACGGCCGCGGCCGGCGGCACCGGCTGATCGAGCGCGGCCAGCAGCGCGGCCGCGCGCTGTTCGGCCGCGTCGATGCTGGCCAGCTTGACGTGGCCGTAGCCGCGGATGGTCTGCGGCAGCTCGGCCAGCGCGACGACGGCGGCCAGGTTCTGCGCCGTCAGGCGCGGCAGCAGCGCCTCGAGGCGCGCCGCGTAGTCGCCGATCAGCTGGCGCTCGCGGCGCCGCTCGGCGCTGTAGCCGAACACGTCGAGCCGGGTGCCGCGCAGGCACTTGCCCTTGGCCAGCACCGGCAGCAGCCGGCCCAGCCACGGGCCGAAGGCGCGCTTGCGCGTGCCCAGCAGCGGCGGCGCCATGTGGAAGGTCAGCGTCAGATCGCCCTCGAACTGCTGGCGCAGCTCGCGCTGGAACTGGCCGTCCGAAAACAGCCGCGCCACCTCGTATTCGTCCTTGTAGGCCAGCAGCTTGCTGTAGTTACGCGCCACCGCCAGCGACAGCGCCGGCGCCGCCGCGGCGCCCAGCACGGCGCGCTCGCGCTCGCGCACGCGGGCCACGAAGGCTTCGAAATGCGCCGCCAGCGCGGCGTTCTGGTAGCGCGCCAGCATCGCGCCGCGGCGCGCCACCAAGGCCTCGAGGCTGTCGTCCGGCGGCGCCGCCGGCGCCTCGGCCAGGCCGCGCGGCAGCGGCGCGCCGCTGGCGGCCAGGCGCCCGGCGGCGAAGGCGGTCAGGTTGGCGTCGACCGCCACGCCGTTGAGCGCGATGGCCCGTTCGAGCGCCGCCAGGCCGACCGGGATCAGGCCGCGCTGCCAGGCAAAGCCCATCAGCAGGATGTTGGCCGTGACGGTATCGCCCATCAGCTGGCGCGCCAGCGCCTGGCCGTCGCATTCGGCCACGCGTTCGGCGCCGACGGCGTGGTGCAGCTTGTCCATCAGCGCGCCGGCGTGGTGCGGCGCGTCCGGATCGCGCACCATGGCGGCGGTGGGGAAGCGGTGGGTGTTGGCGACCACCCGGGTGTGGCCGTGGCGCAGGGTCTGCAGCGCGTCGGCGCCGGCGCCCACCACCATGTCGCAAGCGAGCATGGCGTCGCTCTGGCCGACGTCGATGCGGGCCTGGTGCAGGTCGGCGCCGGCCAGGGCCAGGCGCACGAACGACAGCACGGCGCCGCCTTTTTGCGCGAAGCCCATGAAGTCGAGCACCGAGGCCTGCTTTCCCTCAAGGTGGGCGGCCATCGACACCAGCGCGCCGACCGTCACCACGCCGGTGCCGCCGACGCCCGTCACCAGCAGGTTGTAGGGGCCCTGCCAGGCGTGCGCGGCCGGCGCCGGCAGGGCGGCGGCGGCGCGCCGCAGCGCCTGCGGGTCGACCTCGGCCGCGGCCGCCTTGCGCAGGGCGCCGCCGCGCACCGAGACGAAACTGGGGCAAAAGCCGTCGGCGCACGAGTAGTCCTTGTTGCACGACGATTGGTCGATCGCGCGCTTGCGGCCGTAGTCGGTCTCGAGCGGCGTGAGCGACATGCAGTTCGAGGCGGCGCCGCAATCGCCGCAGCCTTCGCATACGGCGCTGTTGATGACCAGCCGGCGCGCCGGCTCGGGCAATTGCTTTTTCTTGCGGCGCCGGCGCAGCTCGGCCGAGCAGGTCTGGTCGTAGATCAGCACGGTGACCCCCGCGATCTCGCGCAGGCGCCGCTGCACCGCGTCGAGCTCGTCGCGCCCGTGGAAGGTGGCCGGCGGCGGGAAGCGGCCGCGCAGGCCGGCGTATTTCTCCGGCGCGTCGCTGACCACGGCGATCGCCCGGGCGCCCTCGGCGTGCACTTGCCAGGCGATGGCGTCGACCGCCAGGTTGCCGTCGATCGGCTGGCCGCCGGTCATGGCCACGGCGTCGTTGTAGAGGATCTTGTAGGTGATGTTGGCGCGCCCGGCGATGGCCTGGCGGATCGCCAGGAAGCCCGAGTGGAAATAGGTGCCGTCGCCGAGGTTCTGGAACACGTGCGGGGTGGCGCTGAACATCGAATGGGCCACCCAGTCGACGCCCTCGCCGCCCATCTGGATCAGTCCGGTGGTGTCGCGCTCCATCCACGAGGCCATGAAGTGGCAGCCGATGCCGGCCTGGGCGCGCGAGCCGGCCGGCACCTTGGTCGAGCTGTTGTGCGGGCAGCCGGAACAGAAGTACGGCAGGCGCCGCACGCCGTCGGCGGCGTTCGACAGCGGCGCGGCCGGCGCGAAGCCGGGCAGCAGGGCGCGGCGGTCGAGCCCCGGATGGTGGCGCGCCAGCCAGGCCGCCAGCACGCCGGCCACGCGCGAGGGGCGCAGTTCGCCCTGGGCCGGCAGCAGCGGCGCGCCGCCGGCGTCGAGCTTGCCCAGCACCAGCGGGCGGGCGCCGTCGGGCAGGTTGTAGAACAGGTTGCGGATCTGCTGCTCGACCACCGGCCCCTTTTCCTCGATCACCAGGATTTCCTTCAAGCCGTCCTTGAAGCGCCCCAGCCGGGTCGGCTCGAGCGGATAGCTGAGCCCGACCTTGTAGAGGCGCACGCCGGCGCGCTCGAGCGCGTCGAGCCCCAGGCCCAGGCGGCGCAGCGCCTCGAGCACGTCGAGGTGGGCCTTGCCGCAGGTGACGATGCCGATCTCGGCGGCGGGGCTGGGGCACAGCAGCCGGTCGATCGCGTTGGCGCGCGCGAACGCGTGCACGGCGGCCAGCTTGTGCGCGTGGCGCGTCTCGATGGGCAGGCCCGGCAGGTCGGGCCAGCGGTAGTGCAGGCCGCCGGCCGGCACCGTGTACTCGGGCGGCTGCTCGAAGCGGGTGCGCACCGCGTCGAGGTCGACCGTGGCGCCGCTCTCGACGGTCTCGGAGATGGCCTTGAACCCCACCCACATGCCGGAAAAGCGCGACAGCGCCCAGCCGTACAGGCCGAATTCGAGGTAGTCGGCGATGCTGGCCGGATTGACGATCGGCATGTTCCAGCCCTGCATCGCGAAATCGCTCTGGTGCGGCATCGACGACGACACGCAGCCGTGGTCGTCGCCGGCGACCACCAGCACGCCGCCGTGCGGCGAGGCGCCATACACGTTGCCGTGCTTGAGCGCGTCGCCGGCGCGGTCGACGCCGGGCCCCTTGCCGTACCACAGCGCGAAGACGCCGGCGACGGTGCGCTCGGGGTCGGTCTCGACCTGCTGGCTGCCCAGCACGGCGGTGGCGGCCAGCTCCTCGTTGATGGCCGGCAGGAAGCGGATCTGCTGCGCCTCGAGCACGCCGCGCGCGCGCCACAGCGCCTGGTCGTAGCCGCCCAGCGGCGAGCCGCGGTAGCCGCTGATGAAGCCGGCCGTGTCGAGGCCGCGCTCGCGGTCGAGCCAGCGCTGCATCAGCGGCAGGCGCACCAGCGCCTGGGTGCCGGTCAGGAACACGCGGCCGTCGCGGGCCAGCAGGTTGTCTTCCAGCGCATAGTTGCTCAGGCGTACAACGCCCGGGTCGCCCACGACCATCTTATCCATCACTTCCACCTGTATTCTCCCATTGCCATGTGTGCGTCGGTGTGCCTCGTGTACGCGGACCGTTCCGGCGCGCCGGATACGGGGGGAAGGCGGCGCGCCCGCCGTGATTGCGGCCTGGAGCGCGTCCACCAAACTTTTTCGTCTATCGATATTCGATTGTCAAGATACGGGGCCGCGCCGCACCGCGCAATTCGCAAATGCTGAGTGCAGCGCTCCACAACGCTGATGCCGGCCGGCCTCAGCGCCGCTGATCCCGGCACTCAGCATTTGCGAGTTGTGCGCAGCCGGCCCCGGGCTTATCGTTGTTGTCGAGACGGCAAGCCGAACCCTCCCTTTTTTGTGAAGGCAGCACAGTTATGAGTTCATCTTTGACGCGCCGCATGGCGCTGTTGGACGGCGCCGACGGCCTGGCGCTGCTGGCGCAGGGCCTGCGCGGTATCGAACGCGAGGCGCTGCGGGTCGACCGCCGCGGCCACTTGGCGGCCAGCGCCCACCCGCCCGCGCTCGGTTCGGCCCTGACCCATCCGACCATCACCACCGATTACGCCGAGGCCCTGATCGAACTGATCACGCCGCCCGAGCGCGACACCGCCGCCATGCTCGACGGCTACGACGCGCTGCACCGCTTCGTGTTCGGCGGGCTGGGCGACGAAATGTTGTGGAGCCATTCGATGCCGTGCCGCCTGCCGGCCGAGGAGGACATCGCGATCGCCTGGTACGGCACCTCGCACATCGGCATGCTCAAGCATGTGTACCGGCGCGGCCTGGCGCTGCGCTACGGTAAAAGCATGCAGTGCATCGCCGGCATCCACTACAACTATTCGCTGCCGCCGGAGCTGTGGGAACGGCTGCGCGCGGTCGAGGGCGACGGCGAGACGGCGATGGGCTTCCAATCCGAAAGCTACATCGCCCTGATCCGCAACTTCCGCCGCTACGGCTGGCTGCTGATGTACCTGTTCGGCGCCGCGCCGGCGCTGTCGAACCACTTCCAGGGCGGCGGCGCCTTCCCGCTCGAGCAACTGTCGGCCGACACGGTGTACCTGCCGTACGCGACCAGCCTGCGCATGAGCGACATGGGTTACCAGAACGACGCCCAGGCCGGCCTGACGCCCGACTACAACACGCTCGACAGCTATATCACCAGCCTGGCGGCGGCGATGAACCACCCCTATCTGCCGTATGTCGAACTGGGCACGCGGCGCGCCGGCGAGTGGGTGCAGATCAACACCAACCGGCTGCAGATCGAGAACGAGTATTACTCGGCGATCCGGCCCAAGCGCGTGGTCCACAGCGGCGAGCGCCCGCTGCACGCGCTGGCCCAGCGCGGGGTGCAGTACGTCGAGGTGCGCTGCCTCGACGTCGACCCGTTCGAGCCGCTCGGCATCGCCGCCGGCACCTGTCATTTCCTCGACGCCTTCCTGCTGTTTTGCGCGCTGGAGGACAGTCCGCTCACGGGCGGCGACGAGAGCCGCGAAAACACCGAGAATTTCGCCCGCACCGTCAAGGAGGGCCGCCGTCCGGGCCTGCTGCTCGAGCGCCACGGCCGCCAGGTCGGCCTGCGCGACTGGGCCGGCGAACTGCTCGAGCGGATCGCGCCGATGGCCGCGCTGCTCGACCGCGCCCGCGGCGGCGCCGAGTGCGCCACCGCGCTGGCGGCGCAGCGCGCCAAGCTGGCCGACGTGGCGCTGACGCCGTCGGCGCGCGTGCTGGAGGCGATCCGCGCCGAGCAGGGCAGTTTCGACGCCTTCGCGCTGCGCCGCAGCGAGGAGCACGCGGCGCATTTCCGCGGCCGCCCGCTGGATCCGGCGGCGCTGGCGCGCTTCACCGCCGAGGCGGCGGCCTCGCTGGCCGAGCAGCAGCGCGTCGAGCGCGCCGACAGCGGCGAGTTCGGCCAGTTCGTCCAGCGCTACCAGGCCGGCGCGCGCTACCTGCCCGTGCCCGACGAGCCGTTGGCCCCGCAGCAGCGCGTGGCCTGAGCCGACCCACTATCCACCGGAGCCCTTACGCCATGCGCATCCTCCACGCCATGCTGCGCGTCACCGACCTCGACGCCGCGCTGCACTTTTACGAGCACGCCCTGGGCATGACGCCGCAGCGGCGCCACGACTATCCCGACGCCCGCTTCACGCGCGTGGTCGTCGCCCACGGCGCGGCGCCGGCGCAGGCCGCCATCGAGCTGACGCACAACTGGGACCGCCACGGCTACACCCACGGCGACGCCTTCGGCTACCTGGCGCTGGCGGTGGACGACGCCGCCGCCGTGTGCGCCAAGGTGCGGGCCCATGGCGGCACCGTCACGCGCGAGGCCGGGCCTATGAAACACGGCAACAACGTCATCGCCTTCGTGCAGGACCCGGACGGCTACCGCATCGAACTGATCGAGGAGAGCGCGTGCTACGATTGAGGCTGGCGCCACGGCGCGGCGCCCGCCATGCATTTTCTCCGCCACGTATTTTTTTAAAAGGGAACCACTGAATGGTGCAAGTATCAAACGCAAGCAAGGCCGGCCCGGCGCCGGCGCCGCAGCGACCGGGAGCGCGCACATGAGCGCGGGCATGAGCGCGCAGGCGCTGGCCCAGGCGGCCGTGGCCGCCGCGTGCGCGCTGACCGTGGCGCTGCCGGCGGCGGCGCGGGCGGCGGACCAAAAGCCCGGCGGCGCGACCGAAATCTGTTATGGCGTGGCCAAGGCCGGCCAGAATGAATGCGCCAATACCACCTGCTTCCATTTGTGCTCCGGCATGGCCACGGTCGATCGCGACCCGGGCGAATGGATGACCGTTCCGGCCGGCACCTGCACGGCGCTGGGCGGCAAGGTGGAGGCGGCGCCGCTGGCCTGCCCGGGCGCGGCGCCGGCCCGCACCGGCCCGCCGGCCGACGTCGCCGCCGGCGACGCGCTGTACCACCGCGGCGACGCGGCGCGCGCGCTGCCGGCGTGCGCCGCCTGCCACGGACCGAAGGGCAACGCCGGCGCGGCCGACTATCCGCACCTGGCCGGGCAGAACCCGGGCTACCTGGAGGGCCAACTGCGCGCCTTCCGCGACCACACCCGCGCCAGCCCGCTGATGAACACCGCCGTCGCCGCGCTGACCGAGGCCGACATCGCCAACCTGTCGGTCTATCTGTCCCGGCAAAAGCTCGGCGCCGTCGACCCCGGCCGCACCAGCGCGGTGGTGGCCGGCGCGGCGTTCCGCGATTGCGACGCCGCGTGCCCGGAGATGGTGCCGCTGCCGGCCGGGCGCTTCGTGATGGGTTCGCCGGCCGGCGAGCGCGGACGCTTCGGCAATGAAACCCAGCATCCGGTCGAGATCGCGCGGCCGTTCGCCATCGGCCGCTTCAGCGTGACGTTCGCGCAGTTCGACGCCTGCGTCAAGGACGGCGGCTGCGACGGCTACCGTCCGGCCGACGAGGGCTGGGGGCGCGGCGACCGGCCGGCCGTCAACGTCAGCTGGAACGACGCCCAGGGCTACCTGCGCTGGCTGTCGGCCAAGAGCGGCGCGCGCTACCGCCTGCCCACCGAGGCCGAGTGGGAATACGCGGCGCGCGCCGGCACCGTCACGGCGCGCTGGTGGGGCGACGACATCACCCGCGGCGACGCCAAGTACGGCCCGGACGATTGTCCGCAGCAGAAGCATTGCGGCGGCGTGGCCTCCGGCGCCGGCAACTGGCTCACCACCGCGCCGGTGGGCAGCTTCGCGCCCAATCCGGCGGGGCTGTACGACGTGCTGGGCAATGTGTGGCAGTGGACCGCCGATTGCTGGCACAGCGACTACGAGGGCGCGCCGAAGGACGGCAGCGCCTGGGTGGAGGCCGGTTGCAAGAAGCGCGTGGCGCGTGGCGGCTCGTGGACCGACACGCCCGCCTTCGTGCGCGCGGCCACCCGCCTGGGCCTGGGCGGGGAGGGGCGGCGCGGCTGGATCGGCTTGCGCGTGGTGCGCGAGATGGACACCCCGCCCGCCGCCGCGGCGCGCTCCGGCGCGGCGCCGGCCGGCGCCCGCGGCCGGCCCTGATGCGGGCGGCGGCGCCGGCGCCGATGGTCGGCGTCGGCCTGCGCGGCGCGCATTACCGGGACTTTCTGGCGCGGCGCCAGCCGGTGGACTGGCTCGAGGTCCACAGCGAGAATTACCTGGCCGAGGGCGGCTGGGACTTGCACGTGCTCGAAACGCTGCGCGCCGACTATCCGGTCGCGCTGCACGGCGTCGGCATGGGCATCGGCTCGGTGCACGGCTTCTCGCGCGAGCACCTAGGGCGCGTCGCCGCCCTGGCGCGGCGCATCGACCCGATGCTGGTGTCGGAACACCTGTGCTGGAACGCCACGGCCGACGCCGCGCTCAACGACTTGCTGCCGTTGCCGCTGAACGGCGCCAGCCTGGAACTGGTGTGCCAGCGCGTGGCGCTGATCCAGGACGTGCTGCGCCGCCCCATCCTGCTGGAGAACGTCTCGACCCACCTGCGCTTTCCCGGCGACAGCTGGGGCGAGACCGATTTCCTGGCCCAGGTGGCGCGCCGCACCGGCTGCGGCGTGCTGCTCGATATCAATAACCTGTATGTCAATCAATGCAACCACGGCGAGGACGCGCTGGCCGCGATGGCGGCGCTGGCGCCGGGCCTGGTGGGCGAGCTGCATCTGGCCGGCCACTGCGACGACGGCGGCGTGCTGGTCGACCACCATGGCGCGCCGGTGGCCGGCGCCGTGTGGGACTTGTACCACGCCGCCGTGCGCCGCTACGGCGCGGTGCCGACGCTGGTCGAATGGGACACCAACCTGCCGCCGTTCGCCACGCTGCTCGACGAGGTGGCGCGCGCGCGGGCGCTGGCGGCAACCGTGATGGCGGCTGGCGATGACGCTTGAGGAGCTGGCGCGCCTGCAGGCGGCGTTCGGCGCGCAGATCAGCGCGCCCACGCCGGACGCGGGCGCGCTGGCGCCGTGGCTCGGCGCCGACGCCGGCGCCGACGGCCTGGCGCGCTATGGCCAGGCGCTGCGCCAGCACCACCTGCGTTCGCTGGAGCTGGTCTATCCGGTGCTGCGCGCGCTCGGCGGCGCGCCCTGGTTCGCGGCGCTGGCGCGCGCCTATGGCGCCGCCCATCCCTCGCGCAGCGCCGACCTGGCCCGTTTCGGCGCCGACCTGGCCGCGTTCCTGGACACCTGGCCGGGCGCCGCCGCGCACCGCTACTTCGCCGACGTGGCGTGGCTCGAATGGCTGCTGCACCAGGCCCATGGCGCGCCCGACGCCGCCGCCGTGACGCTCGACGATGTGCGGGCGGCCGGCGCCAGCCAGTTCGACGCCTGGCGCCTGGCGCTGCATCCGGCGGCGGCGCTGTTCCGCTCGCGCTGGCGGGCGGCGGCGATCTGGCTGGCGCACCAGGCGCCGGCGGCGCACGCCATGCCGGCCAGCGCCGAGGGCGACACGCTGGCGCTGGTGTACCGTGGCGGCTGGACGGCGCGGGTGCGCGAGCTTGACGCGGCCGAGGCCGCCGCGCTCGAGGTGCTGGCCGCCGGCGCCACGCTGGGCGAGGCGCTGGCGGCGGCGCAGGCGGCGCACGGTCCGGCCGGCGCGCCGTTCGCGCCGGCGCCGTTGCTGCTACGCTGGCTGGATGATGGCGTGCTGGTGCGCGCCGACGCTGAGATGCGGAACGCCGTAAGCGGTCATTGATGAGCCGCCGATAACGCATGCATGGCGGATTACGCTGCGCTAATCCGCCCTACGTGGTTCCGATGTCTGCTTAACTTAGCGTAGGGCGGATTAGGCGGAACGCCGTAATCGGCCATCGATGAGCCGCCGATGACGCACGCATGGCCGATTACGCTGCGCTAATCCGCCCTACAGGGGCCGATTACAGTGGCCAGCCGCCCGTGCCCCAGCCGGTGGCGTCGAGCGGATAGGCGTCGGCGGGCGCGGTCGCCGCCCGCTCCGCGCGGCCGGGTGCGACGCGCCGCGTCAACCACGACAGCAGGCGGCTCACCGCGCGCCCCCGGTCGCCGTCGCCGCCGCGCGATAGGCGGCAGCGGCGGCGAGGCCAAGGGAAAGGAGAACGGGAACGGCGGCAACGGCTACAGCTGGCATGTCGGTCTCGATCGAAGTGGCGATGCATTCATCGTAGCGCCGCGCCGGGCGCGCCACAAGGCGTGCGGCGCGCAATCTATCTGTGCGTCCGGCGCCTTGTCGCCGGGGCGCCGGCAAATCATGTTAAGGTGGGAAACCATGTCAATACCGGATCTGAACCTGCTCATCACCCTCGATGTCCTGCTGACCGAGGGCAGCGTCACGCGCGCCGCCCAGCGCTTGCGCCTGAGTCCGTCGGCCATGAGCCGCGCGCTGGCGCGCCTGCGCGAGACCACCGGCGATCCGCTGCTGGTGCGCGCCGGCCGCGAACTGGTGCCGACGCCGCGCGCGCTCGAGCTGCGCGAGCGCGTCGGCCCGCTGCTGGGGGAGGCGCTGGCCGTGCTGGCGCCGGCGCGGCAACTGGACCCGCGCCAGCTCGAGCAGACCTTCACACTGCGCGCCAGCGACGGTTTCGTGGAAAATTTCGGCCCGGCGCTGCTGGCGCACATCGGTGCCCAGGCGCCCGGGGTGCGCTTGCGCTTCGTGCAGAAAAGCGACCGCGAGAGCGTGCTGCTGCGCGAGGGCAGCGTCGACCTGGAAACCGGCGTGATCGGCGGCTTCACCAGCCCCGAGGTGCGCGCGCGCCGCCTGTTCGCCGACCGCTTCGTCGGCGTGGTGCGCCAGGGCCACGCGCTGGCGCGCGGCGAGATCGATATCGCGCGCTACGCCGCCGGCCAGCACGTGCTGGTGGCGCGGCGCGACCAGGACACCGGGCCCATGGACGAGGCGCTGGCGGCGCACGGCATGCACCGCACGATCGCCAGCATCGTCGGCGGCTTCACGGCCGCGCTGGCGCTGGCGGCCGGCTCCGACCTGATCGCCACCGTGCCGGAACGGCACACCGGCAACCTGCGCGCCGGCATGTTCAGCTTCGCGCTGCCGCTGCGCATGCCGGAGTTGACCGTGTCGCTGATGTGGCATCCGCGCATGGACGCCGATCCGGCCCACCGCTGGCTGCGCGGCTGCGTGGTCGAGGCCTGCGCCGGCCGGCCGGCCGCGGACTGAGGCCGGGGCCGGCGGCAGGTTATTGCCGCAGCGCCGGCGCGTCGGCGTCGAAGCCGCCCGCCATGGCCGTGTAGCCGCGCGCGGTGGCGATGGCGACGTCGCGGTGCGCCGTCACCAGCTGCTCCTCGGCGGCCAGCGCGATGCGTTCGGCCTCGAGCACGCCGAGCAGGCTCTCGCCGCCCTCCTGGTAGCGCACCCGCGCCAGCCGCGCGCTGTCCTGCGCCAGCTGGTGCGCCGTGCGCAGTTCGGCGTGCCGGGCGCGCAGCTGCACCCAGCGCGAAATGGCGTTGTCGGCATCCTCCAGCGCCAGCGCCAGCGCCTTGTCGAAGCCGGCCTGCGCGGCCAGCACCTCGGCGCCGGCCGCGCGCGCCCGGGCGCGGCGCGTGCCGCCGTCGAACAGCGGCAGCGACAAGGCGGCGCCGGCGTGCCAGCGCGCCGCGTCGCCGCCGTTCCAGTCGCCGGCCACGCCGGCGGCGCCGAACAGCGCGCCCAGGCTGATGCGCGGGAAGCGGTCGGCGATGGCCGCGCCCTCGCGCGCGCTGGCCGCCGCCAGCGCCTGTTCGGCGGCGCGCACGTCGGGCCGGCGCAGCAGCAGGTGGGCCGGCTCGTCGGTCAGCAGCGTGGTCGGCAGCGCCAGCGGCAGCGGCCGGTCGAGCGCCAGCAGTTCCGGCGCGTCGAGCCGCTGTCCGGTCAGGCTGGCGAGGCGGTTGCGCGCGACGCGCTCTTCCGCTTCCAGGCTGGGCAGGCGGGCGCCGGCCAGGCGCATCTGCGCCTCGGCGCGCATGCGCTCGGCCGGCGCGGCGCGCCCGGCGTCGACGCGCTCGCGCACCAGGCGCAAGGTGCCTTCCTGGTTGGCCAGCTGCTCGCGCAGGCTGGCGCGCAGTTGCTGGGCGCCGCGCAGTTCCAGATAGGCGTCCACCACCTGCGCCACGATCAGGCGCCGCACGTCGTCGCGCACGGCGGCGCTCTCGGCGGCCGAGGCGTCGGCCGCCGCCACGCTGTGGCGCACGCGGCCGAACAGGTCGAGCTCCCAGTTGAAGACCGCGGCCCATTGGACCGGCGAGGCCACGCGCGCCTGGCCGTCGCTGGTTTCGATCGCGGCCAGCCGGGAACGCCCGGCCGAGGCGTCGAGATCGAGCGAGGGCAGGCGGGCGCCGCGCGCCGCCCGCGCGAACTCGCCGGCGGCGGCCAGGCGCGCGGTGGCGATGCGCACGTCGTAGTTGTCGCGCCAGGCCCGTTGCACCAGTTGCCCGAGCCCGGCGTCGCCCAACTCCTGCCACCATAGCGCCGGCGGCGGGCCGGCGCGCAGCCCCGCGGCGCCTGCCGCGCCGGCGGCCGACGGCAGCGCCGCCGGCACCGCCTCCGGCGCGCGCTGCGCGGTGGGCGTGCCGACCGCGCAGCCGGCCAGGCCCATCAGCAGCGCCAGCAGCGGCGCGGCGCGGCGCGCGCCCGGCGCCGGGGCGGTGGTGTGCGTTATCTGTTTCAATTGCTTCATCTGCTTCAAGTGCTTCATGCGGCCTCCCCGACCGGTGCCGCGCGGAGGGCGGGCGCGGCGCGGCGCCTGCTCAGCACGGTGAAAAACAATGGTGTGAACAACAGGCCCGACAGCGTCACGCCCAGCATGCCGGCGAACACGGCCGTGCCCATCGATTGGCGCATCTCGGCGCCCGGGCCGGTCGAGAACATCAGCGGGATCGCGCCCAGCAGGAACGCCAGCGACGTCATCAGGATCGGCCGCAGCCGCGTGCGGGCCGCGCCGATGGCCGCCGCGCGGGCGTCGGCGCCGGCGGCCATCGCCTGGCGCGCGAACTCGACGATCAGGATGGCGTTCTTGGCCGCCAGGCCGATCAGCACCACGATGCTGATCTGGGTCAGCACGTTGTTGTCCAGGCCGCGCCAGGACACGCCCAGCAGCGTCGCCAGCACGCAGCTGGGCACGATCAGCACCACCGACAGCGGCAGCAGCCAGCTCTCGAACAGCGCCGCCAGCAGCAGGTACACCAGCAGCACGGCCAGGCCCAGCACCAGGCCGGTGCTGCCGCCGGCGTGTTTCTCCTGCAGCGCCAGTTCGGTCCACTCGTAGTCGAAGCCGGCCGGCAGGCGCGCCTTGAGCAGCGCCTCCATGGCGGCGATGGTCTGCCCGGTCGAGTAGCCCTGGCGCGTGTTGCCCTGGATCTCGGCGCCGGGATACAGGTTGTAGCGCGGCACGCGGAACGGCGCCGTGCCCTCGCTGAAGGTGGCCAGGCCGCCCAGCGGCACCATGGCGCCGTCGTTGGCGCGCGTCTTGAGCGCGGCCAGGTCGGCCACGCCGCGGCGGTACGGCGCGTCGGCCTGGGCGGTGACGCGCCAGACCCTGCCCATCAGGTTCATGTCGTTGACGAACACCGGCGCCATGTAGCTTTGCAAGGTCTCGTTGACCCGCTGCAGCGGCACGCCCAGGTACTCGGCCTTGGTGCGGTCGATGTCGACCTTGATCTGCGGGCTCATGGCGTTGTACGGCGTGAACGCGCCCATCACCGACGGCAGCTTGGAGGCCTCGGCGACGATGCCGCGCGCGGCCGCCTGCAGCGCCTGCGGCCCCAGGCCGGCGGTGTCGCGCAGGATCAGCTTGAAGCCGCCGCCGGTGCCGATGCCGGGCACCGACGGCGGCGGGATCACCATCACGCGCGCCGCGCTGATCGGCGCCAGCTTGCCGCGCAGCGCGCCCAGCATGGCCGGGCCGTCCAGGCCGTCGCTGGCGCGGTCGCCGAAGTCCTTGTACATGGTGAAGATGACGGCCGCGTTGGGCGCCGAGGTGAACGTGGCGCCGTCGGTGCCGACGAAGGCGGCGGTGTGGGCCACGCCCGGGTGGCTCATCAGGCGGGCGGTGGCGTCGCGCACCACCTCGCTGGTGCGCGCCAGCGTCGAGCCGGCCGGCAGCTGGATCGAGACGATCGCGTAGCCGCGGTCGAGCTGGGGCACGAAGCCGCGCGGCGTCACGTCCAGGCGCCACACGGTCAGGCCCGCCACCGCCAGGTACACCGGCAGCATCAGCCAGCGGCGCGACAGGATGCGGCCGGTCAGCCCGACGTAGCGCCCGGTCAGGCGGGCGAACCCGCCGTTGAACACGCGCATCCAGCGCGCGCCCAGGGCGTTGGGGTCGCGCCGCGGCTTGAGCAGCAGCGCCGCCAGCGCCGGCGACAGCGTCAGCGAGGTCAGCGCCGAGATCACGGTGGAGGCGGCGATGGTGACGGCGAACTGGCGGTAGAACATGCCGGAGATACCGTCGATGAAGGCGGTCGGCACGAACACGGCCACCAGCACCAGCGCGATGGCGATCAGCGCGAAGCCGACCTCGTCCATGCTGCGCTGGGCGGCGGCGACCGCGCCCAGGCCTTCCTCCATGTGCCGCTCGACGTTTTCCACCACCACGATGGCGTCGTCGACGACGATGCCGATCGCCAGCACCAGGCCGAACAGCGAGAGCGTGTTGAGCGAGTAGCCCAGCGCGCCGAGCACGGCGAAGGTGCCCACCAGCGACACCGGAATGGCCAGGATCGGGATCACGGCCGCGCGCCACGAGCCCAGGAACAGCAGCATGGCCAGGCACACCAGCAGCGCCGCCTCGAAGATGGTGTCGCGCACCTTGTCGATCGAGGCGCGGATGTACTTGGTCGGGTTGTAGTGCGCGTGGAAGGCGACGTCGCGCGGGAAGTCGGCGCGCATGCGCTCCAGTTCGGCCAGCACGCGCTCGCCGGTGGCCAGCGCGTTGGCGCCCGGCAGCAGGTTGATGCCCAGCGCGATCGCCGTGCGGTTGTCGACGAAGCCGCTTTCGGTGTAATCCTGGGCGCCCATCTCGACCCGCGCCACGTCGCGCAGGCGCACCACGCCGCCGTCGGCGGGGGCGGCGACCACGATGGATTCGAACTCGGCGACGTCGCGCAGCCGGCTTTGCGCCTGCACCTGCACCTGGTAGGCGCCGCCGTCATCGACGCCGGGCGGCTGGTTCAGGGCGCCGGCGGCGACCTGGGAGTTGGCTTGCCGCACCGCCGCGATCACGTCCGCGCCGCTCAGCCCGCGCGCGGCCACGCGCGCCGGATCGAGCCAGATGCGCATCGAGAAGTCGCGCGCGCCGCGGCTGTAGATGTCGCCCACGCCCTCGACCCGGGCCAGCTTGTCCTTGACGGCGGTGCCGATGAAGTTGGAGATGTATTGCTGGTCGCGGGTGCCCTCGGGCGAATCGAACAGCACCACCATCAGCAGGTCGGGCGAGGACTTCTTGACGGCCAGGCCGAGCCGGCGCACCGCCTCGGGCAGGCGCGATTCGGCCACCGCCACGCGGTTTTGCACCAGCGACTGGGCCTGCTCGACGTCGGTGCCGGGCTTGAACACCACGCTGATGGTGAGCTTGCCGTCGCCGACCGATTGCGACGACAGGTAGAGCATGCCGTCGACGCCGTTGATCTCCTGTTCGATCGGGGCGGCGACGGTGTCGGCGATCTCCTGCGCCGAGGCGCCCGGGTAGGTCGCCTTGACGGTCACCGTGGGCGGCACGATCTCGGGATATTCCGAGATCGGCAGGCGCAGGGCCGACACCGCGCCCACCAGGGTGACCAGGATCGAGAGCACGATGGCGAACACCGGGCGGCGGATGAAGAATTGGGAAAAACGCATGGCCGCCCCCTTATGCGCCGTTGGCGCGCGCGGCGGCCACCAGCACCTGGTCGCCCGGCTTGACCTTGGCCGCGCCGGAGACGATCACGCGCTCGCGGGCGCCGAGGCCGGACAGCACGATCTGGCGGTCGCCGCGCAGCCCGCCCAGTTCGAGCCGGCGCGGCGCCACCTTGCCCGCCTCGTCCACCACCAGCACCATTTTTTTGTTCTGGTCGCTGAGGATGGCGGCGTCGGGCACCAGCAGGCGCGTCTGCGCGTTGCCGACCGGGATGCGCACGCGCGCGAAACTGCCCGGCATGACGGCGTGGTCGGCGTTGGCCAGGCTGGCGCGCAGGCGCACCGTGCCCGAGCGGGCGCCGATCTCGTTGTCGACGAAGTCGACCGTGGCGTCGCGCACCGGACCGCCGTCGAGCGACAGTTCGACCCGGGCCGGCAGCTTGTCCTGCTGGCGCAGGCGTTGGAAGTCGGCCTCCGACAAGTCGACCACGGCGCGCGCGGGGCTGTGGGCGACGATGGTGGTGAGCACGCCGCCCTGGGCGGCGCCGCCGGCGACATAGTTGCCGACATCGACGCGGCGGTCCGAGACGGTACCGGCGATCGGCGCGCGCATGGTGGTGAAGGACAGCTCCAGTTCGGCCGCGCGCAGTTCCGCCTGGCTCAGCAGCACGGCCGCCTGCGCGCCTTCCAGTTCGCCGCGGGCGCGCTCGAGTTCCTCGGTGCTGCCGGCGCCGGTGCGCTGCAGGCGGTCGCTGCGCTCGAACTGGGCCTGGGCCAGCTTGCGGCGGGCGCCGGCCTGGGCCAGGCCGGCCTGGGCGCGGTCGCGCGCGGCCGCGAACGGCCGCGGGTCGATCACGAACAGCGGGTCGCCGGCCTTGACCTGCTGGCCGTCGCGGAAGGTGATTTGCTGCAGGTAGCCCGACACGCGCGAACGCACCTCGACCCGTTGCGACGGTTCGATGCGGCCGGTGTATTCGAGGCTGGCCTGCACCATGGAGGTTTCGGGCAGCGCCACGGAGACGGTGGCCGGGGGCGGCGGGCCGCCGGCGGCCGCCTCGGAGCGGGCGCAGCCGGACAGGGTGGCGCTGGCGGCCAGGGCCAGCAGCGATAACAGCGCCGCCGGCAGCGGCGGGATGGGACGGGGGAGCTTCATGCTTGGTCTCCAGAAGGCGAAGGGGTTTGGATCGGGGCGCGGCGGAGCGCGAAAATGGCCAGCGCGGCGGCGATCAGCGCGCTGGCCACGGCGAAGGTGGCATGCATGCCACGGATCATGGCGACGGGTGGGGCGGCGGCGATGTCGCTGGCGCCGGCGAAGTAGGCGAACACGGCACCCATCATCGAGGCGCCGGTGACCAGGCCGAGGTTGCGCGACAGATTGAGCATGCCGGACACGAGGCCGCGCTGGTCGGCGGCGATGTCGCCCATCACGGCGGTGTTGTTGGCCGCCTGGAACAGCGCGTAGCTGGCCGTGAGCAGCATGATCGGCGCGGCATAGCCGGGGATGCCCAGGGTGGCCGGCGTCAGCGCTAGCGCCAGGCAGGCCGCCACCGCGCCGCACAGGCCGGCGCCGCCCATGCGGCGGGCGCCGTAGCGGTCGACCAGCCAGCCGGACGGCACGCCGCAAAAGGCCGCCACCAGCGGCCCGGCCGCCAGCACCATGCCGGTCACGGCCGGGCCCAGGCCGAGGCCGCGGCTGAGGTAAAACGGACCGACCACCAGGGTGGCCATCATGACCGTCGCCACCAGCAGGCTGGTGGCCAGGCCGGCGCTGAGCACGGGCGCGCGCAACATGGCCAGGCGGATCAGCGGCGCCGGCGCCTTGAGCTCGACGCGCACGAACAGCGCGGCGCCGGCGCACGCGGCCAGCAGCAGCGCCACGTTGCGCGCGCCGAACTGGCCGCGCCCGAGCGTCATGGCCAGCGCGTAGGCGGCCAGCGTCACGGCCAGCAGCAGGGTGCCGCGGTGGTCGAACACGGGCCGCTTGGCGTCGGCGGCGCGCGGGTCGGCCGGCAGGAAGCGGTACACCAGCAGCAGCGCCAGCAGCGCCGGCGCGACGTTGACGAGGAAAATGGCCTGCCAGCCGAAGCTTGCGATCAGCAGGCCGCCGAGCGCGGGGCCGAGCGTGGTGCCGACCGCCGACATGGTGCCGAGCAGGCCCATGGCGCTGCCGGTGCGGGCCTTGGGCACGACGCCGCCGACAAAGGCCATGGTCAGCGCCATCATGACGGCCGCGCCCAGGCCCTGCAGCGCGCGCGCGGCGACCAGCAGCCACAGCGACGGCGCCAGCGCGCACAGCACCGAGGCGGCGGCGAACAGCGCGATGCCGGCCAGCAGCAGGCGGCGCCGGCCGACCATGTCGCCGAGGCGTCCGACGCTGACGATCAGGGCGGTGATGGCCAGCAGGTAGGCCAGCACGATCCATTGCACGTTCTGGAACGGCGCGTGAAGGGCCCGGGCCATGTCGGGCAGGCCGACGTTGGCGATGCTGGTGCCCAGCGCCGGCAGCAGCATGGACAGCGACAGGCTGGCGAGGGCGCCGCGCACGGACATGGACAGCGGGGCGCCGGCGGCGGGGGCCGGCGCGGTGTGCTGGCCGGGGGGGATGGGTTTCAATGGCAGGTTCATGGAGTGGCTTGTTTATCCGATAAGGGTGATGACATGGTACGGCGGGGTGTGACATGGCGGAAGGCGCATCATTTGCACTTTGCTCTTGCGTCAGACGCCATGTCTGGGGGCGGGCTAGGGCATTTGGTCCATCTCGAACGCCGGGCGGCTGTCGACCTGCTGGTAGCGGACGATGCGCGCGGGGATGCCGGCGACGGTGCAATGGGCGGGCACGTCGTGCAGCACCACGCTGCCGGCGGCGACCTTGCTCATGGCGCCGATTTCGATGTTGCCGAGGATTTTGGCGCCCGCGCCCAGCATCACGCCCGAGCGGATTTTCGGGTGGCGGTCGCCGTGTTCCTTGCCGGTGCCGCCCAGCGTGACGTTTTGCAGGATCGAGACGTTGTCGTCGACGACGGCGGTTTCACCGATGACGATGCCGGTGCCGTGGTCGAGCATGACGCCCGAACCGAGGCGCGCGGCGGGATGGATGTCGATGGCGAACACCATCGCCGCGTGGCTGGACAGGGCGAACGCGGCCTCCTTGCGCTCGGCCCGCCACAGGCTGTGCGCGATGCGGTAGGTCTGCAAGGCGTGAAAGCCTTTCAGGTTGAGCAGGGCGTGCAGGGCGTCGGGGCAGGCCGGATCGCGTTGCACGATCGCCTGCAGGTCGGCCGCGATGCTGGCGACGATGTCCGGCCGGGTGGCCAGGATATCCTCGAACAGCGGCCGCAGCACGGCCGGGTGGATGTCGCGCGCGCCCAGGCGCCGCGCCAGCACGGCGGCGATCAGCGCGGCGGGGCTGCGGCGCGAGAGGACGAGTTCGTCGAGCGTGGGGCGCAGCAGCGGTTCGCGGACGGCGAGCCGCGCCGCCGCCTCGCATACTTGTCCCCAGATGCCGTCGAGGGCGGGGCGATGGCTGGCCGCGCCCTCGATCCGGCGCGGCGGAGGTGCGGGTGGCTGAAGGCTGGCGAAGGTCAAGGAGGTCATGGTGGCGCCTGTCGGCATAGGAGGAGTGGAGGAAGGCGCGCGGCCTCAACACCGGCGCCGGCTGGCAACCCCCGCCCGCTTTGACGGGCCGGGCTGCTGGGATTGCGGATACACGATAAGCCGCTGCGGGCGGCGGAAGCAAATCGTAAATACTGAGCGCGCGGCTCACGATTGCTGATGCTAAGTCGCTGGCGCCGGGGGGCAGCACGGAGCCGCCCCGGTGGGGCGTGGCCGGTGATGTGTTTTGGGGCTTCCGTCTTGGTTGGTTGCCTGTTATAATCTTGCCTTCGCCGAATAGGCGGTGCAGGACCATTAGGAGAGGTGGCAGAGTGGTCGAATGTACTTGACTCGAAATCAAGCGTACGTTAAATCGTACCGTGGGTTCGAATCCCACCCTCTCCGCCAGTAATATAAAAACCCGCTTCGGCGGGTTTTTTCATTTGGCGCGTCCCCGCGCCATGGCGGACCGCCGCTATGCCCCCCCCCCCACACACGATGACGAGCCGCCCCGGGGCCGGCCCGCCTGTTTCTTTAAATAAAATAAATCTTGACAATAAAATATAGTTATCTCATGCTCCACATAATCATCCCGACGCCTCTACCGGCTGCCTGAGGCAGGAAGCGGGGGAGCTAAACCCGCCGCTTGGTTGTATGAAGATAATTCGACGTGTCTGTGTTGCCATCTTGTTGTTGCTGCCCCGGCTGATCAGCGCGGCCCCGCTCCCCGCCGTTGCGGCGGAATACCAGCTACCGGGCGCGGAACTGCAGGCCATCGTCGATGCCCCCGCCGCGCCGACCTATCTCGGCGGCCCGCTGCGCCGCGTGGTGGCCCAATTCGGGCGCGCGGCGATGCCCGACTTGAAGGTGGTGGATGAGCAGACCATCAGCCTGGCCGGCGTGACCATCAGTACCAAATTTCACGCCGGTGCCCGTACGCAATTTAGCAATTCCTTGTCGCTCCTCTCCATCGCCGACGGCAAACCCGTCGCGGTACGCGGCTTGCCCCCCGCGCCCCGCATCGCCGATGCCCGTTTTTCTCCCGACGAGCAATGGCTCGCCCTGAGCTTGTGGGAGGACGATGGCGTCAAATTATGGCTGGTGGATGTCAAGGCCGCGCGCGCCCGGCGCTTGCTGTCGCTGCCGCTGAACAGCGTGCTGAGCACCGGTTTCGCCTGGCTGGCGGGTTCCGACACCCTGCTGGTGAGCCTGGTGCCTGCGCGGCCGTCCCGCGCCGAACCGACGCCCCGCAAGAACGTTCCCGTCATGACGGAGTTTCTTGCCAACGCGGCACCGCAGCCGCGAACCGGCGCCGATCACCTCAAGAGCCTGCAGGACGCGGACGTGCTGGACTGGTACCTCGCCAGGCAGTTGGCGCGGGTCGACGTCGGCGGGCGGGTCACGAAGCTTGGCGCCCCCGACCGGTTCCTGGCCGTGGCGGCGTCGCCGGACGGCCGTTATTTGCTCGCCAGCCGGCTGCTGCGCCCGTATTCGGATGCCGTCGCCGTGGATCGCTTCCCCCGCGTTACCGAGGTGCTGGACCGGGAGGGCGCACGCGTAATTGGCTTGCACGAAAACGGCGCCTGGGAGCGTGGCGGCACCGACCGCGACGTCGTGGAAGCGGGCCCGCGCCAGTTCGGGTGGCGCGCCGACGCCCCGGCGACGCTGTATTGGGCCAGCGCGCTCGATGACGGCGACCCCGCCCGGGCCGCCGACTACCGCGACGCGGTGTACATGCGGGCGGCGCCGTTCCGCCAGCCGCCCGTTTTACTGGCGCGTCTGAAGGGCCGGCTTGCCCGGATCATGTGGGGAAGCGATGACCTGGCGGTGGCGGCCGAGCGCTGGGGGCGGCAGCGCTCGACCCGCACCTGGCGCCTGCGGCCCGGCCAGGCGGACGCCGCGCCGACGCTGATGTTTGAGGTGGCGGACGGCGATCGCTACGGCGATCCCGGCAAGCCGCTGCAGCGCACGCTGGCAAACGGCGAGCAGGTGCTGGCGACCACCGGCGACGACCAGGCGCTGGTCTTTTCGGCCGACGGCGCCGGGCCGGAGGGCGATCAGCCGCTGATCAGCCGCTACAACCTGGCGGACGGGCGCTTCACGACCCTCTGGCGCTCGCGGGCGCCGTATTATGAAAAGGTGCTGGCGTTGCTGGACCGCGATGGCCGGCGTTTCGTCACCCAGCGCGAAAGCAGCAACGAGCCGCCCAATCTGTACGTGCGCGAGGGCGACGGCGCCGCGCGCCAGCTGACGCACCACGCCAGCCCGGCGCCGTGGATGTCCGCGGTCGAATCCCGCCAGCTCGCTTATGTGCGCGCCGATGGCGTGCCGCTGTCGGCCAAGCTCTACTTGCCGCCGGGGTATCGCGCCGAGGCCGACGGCCGCCTGCCGGTGCTGGTGTGGGTCTATCCGCAGGAGTTCCGGTCCAAATCGGCGGCGGCGCAGGTCCAGGGATCGCCCTACCGCTACGCCGCGGTCGATCCCCGCGGGCCGTTGCCGATGCTGCGGCTGGGCTATGCCGTGCTGGACGGGCCAGCCATGCCGATCATCGGCGACGCCGGCGCGGCGCCGAACGATAGCTATGTCGGCCAGCTCGCGGCGTCGGCCGAGGCGGCCGTCGCCGAGATCGTCCGCATCGGGGTCGCCGACCCGCGCCGCATCGCCGTTGGCGGGCACAGCTACGGGGCCTTTACCGTCGCCAATTTGCTGGCGCACACCAAACTGTTCGCCGCCGGGGTGGGCCTGTCGGGCGCCTATAACCGCACGCTGACGCCGTTTGGCTTCCAGCTCGAGGCGCGCGCGCTGTGGCAGGCGCCGCAGGTGTACCAGGCGATGTCGCCATTCAATTACGCCGATCAAATCAACGCCCCTTTGCTGCTGGTGCACGGGCTCGATGACAGCAATCCCGCCACGCCGTATCTGCAGAGCGAACGGATGTTTTCGGCGCTCAAAGGCCTGGGCCGCACCACGCGGCTGGTCGGCTTGCCGCGCGAGGACCATCTGTACCGCGCGCGCGAATCGATCCTGCACGTGCTGTGGGAGGAGCAGCGCTGGCTGGACCGCTTTGTCAAACACGGCGGCGAAGAAAAATGACTCAAAATGGCACAGGGGCGGCATCGATGATACGCGCGCGCGCGCCGCTGCGTCTGGGCTTGGCGGGGGGAGGGACCGACGTCTCGCCCTACTGCGATCTGTACGGGGGCATGGTGCTAAACGCGACCATCGGCCGCTATGCCTACGCGGAACTGGCGCACGGCGCCGATGGCGCTTGCGTGTTGCGCTCGATCGATCAGGGGCTGCGCGTCCGCTGCGTGCCGGGTGAAACCTTCACGCCACCCGGCGGGCTGGCGCTGCACTGGGCCGTGTATAACGAAGTCATCCGTCGTTACCGCGGCGGACGGCCGATGGCCGTCGAGCTCAGCACTTTTTGCGATCTGCCGACCGGCTCCGGCCTGGGCGCCTCGTCCACCATCGTGGTCGCCATGTTAAAGGCGTTCGACGAGTTTCTCGGCCTGGGCATGAGCGCCTATGCGATCGCCGAGCTGGCGTTTTATATCGAGCGGGTCGCGTGCGGTTTTCACGGCGGCAGGCAGGATCAGTTCGCGGCGGCTTTCGGCGGCTTCAATTTCATGGAATTCGGCCCCGAGCGCGCGGCATCGATCCACCCGGTGCAGGTCCCCGACTGGATGCTGTGCGAGCTGGAGGCCTCCATTATTCTGTATTACACGGGGACCTCGCGCGTCTCGGCCGAGATCATCACCGATCAAAGCATGAACATCCGCGGCGGCGTCAAAACCGCGCTGCAGGCCAGCCATGCCTTGAAGGACGAGGCCATATCGCTGCGCGACAGCCTGCTGCGCGGCGATTTATCGGGCGTGGTCGGGTCCATGCGGACAGGCTGGGAAAACAAGAAAAAACTGTCGGCGTCCATCAGCAATCCCCGGATCGACGCCATTTATGACGCGGCGCTACAGGCCGGCGCGATGGCGGGCAAGGTGTCCGGCGCCGGCGGCGGCGGCTTCATGATGTTCCTGGCGCCGTTGGCGGCGCGTCCGCGCGTCGTCCAGGCCTTGCTGCGTTTCGGCGGGGAGATCGGCGCCTGCCGGTTCGAGCCGCGCGGCGCGCACGCCTGGCGCGTGCGGTCGGCCGCCGGCGCCTCGCTGGCGGCCGCCGCGGCGGGGCCGATATGCGCGTGACGCGGCGGTTGCGCCCGGGTTCCGCCGGCATCCGTCCGGCGCCCGCAGATTGCCTTGACTATAAATTAAATGTAATTAAAATGCAAAATCCGGTTTGCTTGATTTAAGGCACGGAAGCGCTTCGGTAATCGCCGGGCGTTAAATGTAACTCTAAGGAGCATTTATGGAAAAGATTGTCGCTGAAGAGAAGATTATCGCTGAGCTCAAACGCGAAGAAGTCGCCGAAGTCGCCGGTGGCGCGACGCTGAGCGAGAAGCTGGTCAATGTGCGCGACTGGGACGCCAGCGTCATCGAGGGCTGCTGTGGCCAGAGCTGCTGCGAGCAGAACCAGGAGATGGCCTGGGAATAAGCCCATTACCGGCTTGTCATGGAATGTTAGCTAGAAGCTAGTTGGGATTTCGTGACCTGGGCGGTCTGACATTGGTTGGCTGTTCGTGCGTGTGGAACCAGGCTTCGGTGGCAGGGCCGCCCTGTAGGTCGGCAAATTCGTGAGCGACGATTTATTCAACTTAAAGATTACTATGACCAAGAAACGTTATTGGTGGCCGCTCGCCCTGGACGATGGCCTGGAAGCGCTGCTCGCGGCCCACACCGCCGCCTTGTCCCGGCGCCAGGACGCGCTGGACCTGGAGCTGGCCGACAGCGCCGACCGCAAGCTGGTCGAGTTTCTCGCCAAGCCGGTGCACGCGATCATCGCGCGCGACGGCTTGCCCTATCTTGGACACGTCTTTGTCGGCTGGGGCAACGCCACCGTCGATGGCCATCCCTTGCTCGACCGCGTGGCCTCGTTCGTCCACCAGGACCAGCACGGCAAGCCGTACATCTACCAGTGCCATTCCGAGGGCGACTACCATCCATGGCAGACCTACGCCTACACCATGATGGCCGGCATTTCGCCCGACGCCCGGATCGGCACGTCGCCGTTCACGCTGCGCGAGGTCGCTGAAAACTCGACCGTCATCAGGACCTCGGCGATGCACGACCTGGGGCATCTGATGTACGCCTTCGCCGCCATGAAATTGCCGGCCACCATGACGTTCACCTTCGACGGCAAGCCGCTGACCTTGCCGGAACTGGTCGAGCACGCCATTCACGCCCACCACTTCGGCCCGTTCTACGTGTGCCGCAAGTTCCATCTGACCGAAGGCTTGTGCGCCATCGCCGCCGCCTATCCGGAGCTGGCCGGGTATAAAGAGGTCGCGCAGAAATTCCTCGATGGCCAGTTGGACGTGATGCTGACGTTTTCCTTGTTGCTCAGCCAGATCGAGGCGGTCGCCGCCGGCGACATGGCCATGGCCGACAGCCAGATCCCGGCCCTGCGCAAGGCCATGCTGATCGGCACGCTGATGGAAAACCATATCTATTCGGCCGGCCATGTCATCGAGCTGGCCGCGCTGAGCCTGCGCATGGGCTACCAGTTGACGCCGGCCCATATCGGCGCCATCCACCACATCCTCAACCATTTGAACGGCTGCGTGGTGCGCTCGCTGGACCGGTTCGCGCCGATGGCCGCGTTCCTGCCCATGGGCCACTACCGCCGCGCGCTGACGCTGTACCGCGCGCTGTCGGCGGTGCCGTCCGAGCGGTGGGGGGACAACGCCCTGCTGACCGGCTACCAGGCCAATTTCGACGCGTGCGCCGAGCTGGTGTGCGATGCCGCCCGCGGTCCGGTCGACGCGCTGTACACGATCGCCGCCCATGCCCCCAAAATCCGGCCGTTCTTCCAATCGGTGCTTGATGAATTTTCCCAGGGAAACTCCACCGGCATGACGCTGTACGGCGGCTTCAATCATTTCCGCCGGCTCCATCCGGACACCTGGCCGCGCCAGGTGCATTTCGAGTTCCTCGACTATGCCGACCGGGTGGGCGTCGAGCTGCATTTCGAAAATCCGGACCTGCTGCCTTTGATGGACGCGGTGTCGGCGCACCTGCCCGACTTGCAGGCGAAGTTCGCCGGGGTGCAGGTCGACGGCTTGCGGCGCACCGACCGCAGCGAGGCGAAAATCAGGCTGTACCTCACCGAGGCGCACGGGCCGGTGGCGATTTCCCGCTTCATGCACGAATTCGTCGATTACATGCAGCCCATCGTGAGCGCTGAAATGAACAATCCGGCGCACGGCATCGTGCGCACCCGTTCGGATATCCATCTCAACTGACCCGGCTTTGCCGTTTGAACAGGAACCATCCTTGCCTGCATCTTCCTCCTTCACCATGGCCGCCTGCGGGCTGGGCTCGCACGACTGGCCCAGCGTCAGCCGGACCGCGCGCTTTTACCTGGAGGCGCTGACGGCCATGGGGGCCCGGGTGCTGCACACGGCCGACGGCGGCTGGCCGCGGCAAGCCATCGATATCGGCATCAATTTCTCGGGCGGGGACGGCTGGGAGCGCGCCGCCGGCCCGCGCGATTTTCCGCTGATGTTCGCGATGCATGGCGGCTGCGTGCTCGACGCCGGTTTTTTGCGCGGCGCGCTCCCGCGCCTGACCACGCACGACGCGCTGATCGTCAATTGCCAGTCCGACGCCGACATCTTGCGCGCCATGTGCGGCCAGGCCGAGCCGCTGTTGGAGATCCTGCCGCTGCCGGTCGACACCACGCTGTTCACGCCGGAGGGCAGGGCGGCGGCGCGCGCGCAACTGGGCTTGGGCGCCGACACGTTTTGCGTCGGCATCGTGGCCAGGCTGCTGCCCCAGAAAAACATCCATGGCGCGCTGGAGCTGGTCGCCGAGCTGATCGCGCGTAATCCCGGGCGCGATGTGCGGGTCGTCATCGTCGGCAACTTCTGGATCGATTACAAGATTTTGCGCTTCGACGACCAGCCGTATTCGGCCCGGCTGCGGGCGCTGATCGAGCGCCATGGCTTGACGCAGCGCGTCAGTTACTTGCCGGCCAAGCTGTCGGACCAGGAACTGGCCGCCGCCTACCGGTCGTTCGACGTGCTGTTGCACCCGACCAACTCGATCGACGAAAATTTCGGCTACGCGCCGGTCGAGGCGATGGCCAGCGGCGTGCCGGTGGTCGGCTGCGCGTATGGCGGCCTGAAGGAGACGGTGCGCGACGGCGTCACCGGCTTCCTGGCGCCGACCTGGCTCAGCTACGGCGGCCTGCGCGAAGACCGCGGCGCGCTGCTGCGCGGGCTGGAACAGCTGCTGCGCTCGGCGACGGCGGCGCGCGCGATGTCGGCGCAGGCGCGCCGCCACGCGCTGGCGCACTACGGCACGGCGCGCGCCGCGGCGACGCTGCAGGCGAGCGTGCGGCGCTGCCTGGCGCGGCGCGACGGCGCGCCGCCGCGGGCGCTGGCGACCACGGCGGCGGCCGACATGTCGGCCTACGACCGCTTCCTGGCGCCCCGGCACGACCGCTTGTCGGACTACGCGGCGTCGATCCTGCGCTACGTCAGCCACGCTTGCCCCCGGGTCGCGCCGGGCATGGCGCTGCGGGCCTACGCCGGCTACGCGGACGACGGCGTCGCCGTCACGCTGGACAACCCGGCGTGGCCGGCGCGCTACCCGCTCAGCGCGCGCCAGCGCGACATCCTGCGCCGGGCCGGGACCGGGCGGGCGGTGGAACAGCTGGCCGGCGGCGGCGCCCAAGAGCTCGACGACATGCTGGAGCTGGGCCTGCTGGTGCCATGCGCGGCGGCGGACCGATGAGCGGCGTCGACAGCGGCCGCGCGCCGTCGGTCTCGGTCATCATCTGCTGGCGCGACCGCCTGGAACTGGGCCGCACGCTGCGGGAGAACCTGCCGCTGCTGCGCGCGCGCGACGTAGAGATCGTGGTCGTCAATTACGGCGGCCAGGCGGCGCCGCTGGACGCGCTGCTGGCCGAATCGGGCGCCGCCGTGCGCCTGGTCGAGGTGCGGGCCGAGGCCTTCAACAAGTCGCGCGCGCTCAACATCGGCATCCATTTCGCACGCGGCGACTACGTGCTGCTGCTCGACGCCGACGTCATCCTGCGCGAGTTCGATTTCGAGCGCGCCATCGCGCTGGTCGACGACGGGGCCTGGGTCACGTTGAAAAAAGTGGTCGAGTCGGAGGCGCGCGCGCGCCCGCCCGGCCGGCTCGCCCAATTCGCCAGCTGCTTCGAACTGGTGCTGGACGACGGGCGCGGCGTCCGCGTCGAGACCAAGCGCAGCTACCTGGGCGAGGGCGCCCGCTCGTGCGCCGGCATCATGCTGCTCAAGCGCGCCGACGTCATACGGATCGGCGGGTTCCACTCCGGGCTGGAAGGCTGGGGCTGGGAGGATATCGATCTGCACGTGCGTTTGAGCCTGGTGCTGCAGCGGCGGCATGCCGAGCTCGGCGAGGGCGTCCACCTCAGCCATGGAGACGAGCGCCGTTCTTACGTCGGCGCCAGCCCGGACGCCAACAACCACCGCAACCAGCAACGCTGCCTGCAGCGCTATAACGCCGGCGATTTCGCCGGAACCTATCTTGCCGATACGCAGGCGTTCGATTTCACGCACGTGGCGGCCACATGAGGAACCAGGCATGGCATTGATCTTGCGTCCGCTGCCGCTGTCGGTGCTCGACCTGGTGCCGGTGCGCATCGGGCAGTCGCTGGCCCAGTCGTTGCGCGATGTGGCGCGGCTGGCGCAAGGCGCCGAACGGCTCGGCTACCGGCGCTACTGGCTCGCCGAGCACCACAACGCGGCCGCCTTCGCCAGCGCCGCCACCGCCGTGCTGATGGGGTATGCGGCCGGGGCCACCTCGTCGATTCGCATCGGCGCGGGCGGCGTCATGCTGCCCAACCACGCCCCGCTGATGGTGGCCGAGCAATTCGGCACGCTGGCATTGCTGTATCCCGAGCGCATCGACCTCGGCGTCGGCCGCGCCAGTGGCGCGGACCCGGCCGCCGGCGCCCACCTGGCGCGCGGCGCCGCGCAAGGGGGCGCGGCGTTCTCCGCCATGCTGGGCGAGCTGGTCGATTTCCTCGCCGAGCCGTCGCCGCGCCAGGCCGTGCGCGCCGTGCCGGGGGCCGGCCTGGCGTTGCCGGTATGGATACTCGGCGCCAGCGCGGCCAGCGCCGCGTTCGCGGCCTCGCGCGGCATGCCGTTCGTGTTCGGCGGCCACCTCAAGGCGGCCGGCGCGGCGCAGGCCTTGCAAACCTACCGCCGAGAATTTCGTGCCGCCGCCGGCGGCGCCGGCCCGCGCGCCTTGCTCAGCGTGAACCTGATCGCCGCCGATTCCGACGCCGAGGCGGCCCGCTTGGGCCGTTCGCGCAAGGCGCGGCTGCGCGACATGCTGCTGGGCCGTCCGCGGCCGCTGTTCGCGCCCGAGCAGGCCGGCGCCGACGACCTTGACGGCGAGTTGCGCGGGCAGCTGGCGGCCGCCGGCGGCATCGCCATCGAGGGCGGCGCCGCCACCATCGCCGCGCAACTGGACGCGCTGATCGCCGATTGCCAGCCGGACGAACTGCTGCTGCACACGGAGATCCACGACTTCGAGGCGCGCCTGCGATCCTATGCCATCGCCGCGCGCGTCTTCGGGCACGCGTGAGGCGGCACGCCTTGCCACTATTTTATGGAATCAAAGAATGAAGATCAGTAACCCCGCCCGGCTTGACCACATGATCGGGCTGGCGCGCGCGCAGGGCTGCCCGCTGTATCTGCTGGTGATCGCGACCAAGCCCTGTTACATCAAGCTGGCCTCGCTGGTGCACGAGCTGCGCCGGCGCCAGGTGCCGGCGCTGGTCATCGACGCCGGCCACCACTACGACGCCGTGCTCACCAGCGCGGCCCAGGACTTCGACTATGTCGACGAAATCGACGTGTTCCTGGAGATCCGCGGCAGCATCCTCGGGCGCACGGCCAACCTCGCCACGCAGGCCGAGGCCTTGCACGAGCATTTGAGCGGCAAGTGCGGCAGCGTGCGCCCGGTGCCGGTGGTCTCGGGCGACACGTCCACCTCCGGCACCTTCCCGGTGTTCTGGTATCTGCAAAGCGGGATCCGCTCGATCCACGTCGAGGCGGGCCTGCGCAGCCTGACGCCGTTCGCCCCCGGCCAGAATATCGACCTGCCATCGGTGCTGGGGCAGGCGCGCGCCGCGTGGCGCGGCGCGCCCGATGAACCGTTCCCCGAACAGGTCGACTCCCGCTTGACGTCGGTGGCGTCGTCGCTGTTGCTGGCGCCGGTAGGGCGCAACCGCGACAACCTGGTGGCCGAAGGCTACGCGCCGGCGGCGATCCGGCTGTGCGGCTCGCTGAGCGCCGACGCCGTCCAATACGGCAGGGCGCGCGCGGCGGGCGGCCAGCTCGACGCGCTGTATCCCGAACTGCGGCGGCGGCGCTGGTTGCGCGTCGACCTGCACCGGCGCGAGAACATGGCGCCGCGGCGGCTCGACGCCGTGGTCGAGGCGCTGTGCGCGCTGGCGTCGCAGGGGATGCCGGTGATCTTCATCCTGACCAATCAATTCAACTTCGCCGAGCGCCGCCATCCCGAACTACGGTTCAAGCAGCGCTTGCTGGCCAGCGGCGTGCATTGCCACGACATGTGGCCATCCTACCTGGACGTGCTGGGTTTCCTGGCCTCGCCCCAGTGCCTGGCGATTTATACCGACAGTGGCGGTTTGCAGGAGGAGGCCAACATTCTGGGCGTGCCCTGCATGACCTGCCGCTATTCGACGGACCGTCCGGAAACCATTTTGGACGTCGGCACCAACCTGCTGATTCCGCCGAGCGAGCAGCGGCTGGTGTATCAGAGCATTTTGCATTGCATCGAACGGGGTGCCGACACGCTGTGGCGCGACCTTGGCCACAACCTGTACGGCAGCGACGTGGCCGTCAAGATCGTCGATCATTTGATCGACACCGTGGCGCTGCAGTAGGCGGCCCGGCCGCTGTTTTCCGTGCAACGCCTTTCCTTAGGACCGATCAAGATGAATAGAGTGCCGAAATATGTGTCGCCGCCGCTGCTGGCGCTGCTCGCCTTGTGCGGGCGGCTGCAGGCGGCGGAGCAGGGCCCGGCCGCCCCGGCGCCGGCCGCGCCGGTCCAGGCCGCGCCGGCCAGCGACGCGGCCGCCGCCGACCAGCCGATGGCCACGGTGGAGGTCAACGCCACGCTGACGGACGGGCGCCGCGAGTCGGTGGCGATGGCGCGCTCGATCGGCGCGGCCGAGCTGACCCGCTTCGGCGACGCGAGCGTGCTCGACGTGCTGCGCCGCCAACCCGGCATCGTCGTCAACGGCGTGCCCGGCAGGAAAGGCGGCGAGATCGGCATGCGCGGCCTGGGGGCCGGCTATGTGCGCCTGCTGGTCAACGGCGAGACGGCGCCGCCGAATTTTTCCCTGGATAATTTATCGCCCGACATGGTCGATCGCATCGACATCCTGCCGGTGCCCAGCGCCGAGCTGGGCATGCAGGCGATCGCCGGCACCATCAATATCCTGTTGAAAAAGACCGGCAGCAAGCGCCAGCGGCAAATGAACGCCGGACTGAACCAGGACCAGGGACGGGTCAAGCCGTTCGCGTCGGCGACATTGGGCGACACCCAGGGCAAGCTGGCGTGGCTGGTGACGGGCTCGGTGCGGCGGCAGAACGGCGACGAGCACAACCTGACCGACACCGAGGGCGTGGAAGCGGACGGCGGCGCGCTGTCGCGCATCCTGAGGCAATACAACCACGACCGCGGCTGGAGCGCCAGCCTGGCGCCGCGGGCGACCTGGAAATTCGACGCCGACGAGTCGCTCGGCGTGCAAGGCTTCATCAGCAAAACCCGTTACGACAGCAACGGCTTCGACGCCACCACCTTCGTGCGGGGGCCGGCCACCGGGTTCGCCAACGACACCTATGCCAGCCAGGGCGAGAACAGCACCGCCCGCGCCAATCTGAACTGGCTGCGCAAGCTGGGCCAGGCCAGCCGCCTGGAGCTCAAGCTGGGCGGCACCACGTCGCGCAAGCGCAGCGGCAGCCAGATCGATTTTTACGACGAGGGCCGGGTCCAGAACTTGCGCGCCGACGCCGACAGCGATGGCCGGCTGGCCTCGGTCAAGCTCAACACTACGCTGTCGGCGCGCCACGCGCTCGTCAGCGGCGCCGAGTTCCAGCGCGACGGCAGCGACGAAACGCGCGTCAACCTGATCGACGCGGTCGACCAGCTGGGCGGGACGGGATCGGCGTTCCACGTCCGCATCAAGCGTTACGCCGCGTACGCGCAAGACGAGTGGGAAGTGAGCGGCAACTGGTCGATGACGCTGGGCCTGCGCTGGGAGCAGGTGGACCTGTTGAGCGCCAGCAATGCCGGCGTGAACGTCGAAACCACGCAGAAGGTGTTGAGTCCGGTCGTGCAAAACCGCTGGCGCGTGCCCGGGTCCAAGGATCAATTCAGGCTGGGGCTGGCGCGCACCTGGCGCATGCCCGACACGGCCAGCCTGATCGCCGGGCGCACGCTGTCGAACGTGAACACGGTGACCACGCCGGACACCACCGGCAATCCGAACCTGAAACCGGAGACGGCGCTGGGCCTGGACGCGGCGTACGAGCACTACCTCGCCGGCGACGGCATGTTCAGCGCCAACGTCTTCGCGCGGCGCATCGCCGATTACAGCGTGGTGCAGGAGAGCCTGGTGGACGGGCGCTGGGTGGCGGCGCCGCGCAACGTCGGCCGCGCCTTTTCGCGCGGGATCGAGCTGGAGGGCAAGCTGAAGCTGTCGCAACTGGTCGCCGGCATGCCCGCGGTCGATCTGCGCGCCAACCTGACGCGCGTCTGGTCCACGGTCGACGCCGTGCCGGGGCCGGACAACCGGATCGGCCGCCAGGCGCCGTTGTCGGCCAACGTCGGCCTCGACTACGCCTTGCGCGGGCTGCCGTTGACGGCCGGCGCCAGCCTGGGCTATGTGAAGAACGGCACCGTGCGGCTGAGCCCCTATCAGCGGGCCTACGACGCCAATGTGCGCACGCTCGACGTCTATGCGCTGTGGAAGATCGATGCCGCGACGCGGTTGCGGCTGGGCGCCTCCAACGTGCTGCACCAGGACGCGGTCAAGGCCACCAGCTTCTCGAGCGACCAATTGACGCAGCGGCGCACCACCGTCTCGCCGACCAACGTGGTCGCCAAAATCACCCTGGAAATCAAATACTAGACGATGGCGGGCTTATATCGCGAACAGGCGCGCAGCGCGCGCCGCAGCCGGCACTACGGCCAGATGTTGCACCTGCGGCCCTACGCGTTCAAGGGCGCGCTGGCGGCGGCCGGCCTGGCGCTGGCGGCGCTGCTGGCCATGCTGTTCCTGGCCGACGCTCCGGCGGCGGCGCGCATCGGGCCGGCGGCGGTGGCCGCCGCCGGCGACGGCGACGGCGTGCTGGTGGCGCTGGCGCATGCCGATCCCGGCTTGCGCGCCGGGCAGCGCGCCACGCTGATCGTCGACGCCGCCGGCGCGCCGGCGCGCCAGCTGCAGGTCACCATCGCCGCCGTGCGCCCGGGCGCGGACGGCGGCGCCCAGTTGCGGCTGCGGATGGTTTCCGGCGAGCGCAGCCTGGGCGCGTGGATGCTGGCGCGCTGGCGGCAGCAGGGCGGCCAGCAGGGCGGCCAGCAGCGATGAGGCTGGGGCGTTTTTTGCGCGCGAACAGGCGGCGGGCGCCACGGCTGATCCTGCAGTCGGAGGCGGCCGAGTGCGGCATCAGCTGCCTGGCGATGGTGGCCGGCAGCCACGGTTACGAGATCGACCTCGGTTCGCTGCGGCGGCGGTTTTCCCCGTCGGCCAAGGGTTCGCGGCTGCCGGAGCTGATGGATATCGCCGAGCATCTGCAACTGTCGGCGCGCGCCGTCAAACTCAATCTGGCGGCGCTGGACCTGCTGGTGACGCCGGCCATCCTGCATTGGGACTTCAACCATTTCGTGGTGTTGGCCAGGGTCGAGGCCGGCCGGGTGGAAATTCTCGACCCCGCCCGCGGCCGCTACTGGCTGTCGATGGCGGAAGCGTCGGAGCATTTCACCGGCATCGCCCTCGAACTGCGGCCGCTGGCGCGGTTCGCGCCGCAAAGCGCCGTCCGCACGGTCCGCTTCAGGGAGCTGCTGGGCAAGATGCCCTCGATGGGCAAGCATGTGCTGCAGGTCGTGGGCTTGTCGGTCGCGCTCGAAATGCTCGGCGTGCTGACCCCGCTGTTCGTGCAGTGGGTGGTCGACCACGCCATCGTCACGCGCGACAAGGCGCTGGTGGTCCAGCTGGGGCAGGCGTTTTTCCTGCTGTTGCTGGCGCAGGTGCTGATGTCGGCATCGCGCTCCTGGCTCATGACCTATTTGGGAACGCACGTCAACCTGCGCCTGGGCGGCAACCTGTTTCATCACCTGATGCGCCTGCCGATCGAGTTTTTCGAGCGGCGCCACCTGGGCGATATCGTCTCCCGCTTCGACTCGTTGAACACCATCCAGCGCACGCTGACCAGCGGCTTTCTGGCGGCCATCCTGGACGGCGCCATGACGGTCATCACGCTGTCGATGATGTTCTACACCAACGCCCGGCTGTCGCTGATCGTGGTGGGCGCGGCGCTGGTCTACGTCGCGTTGCGGGTGGCGCTGTACCGGACCTACCGCGCGGCGTCGCAGGAACAAATCGTGTGCGCGGCCAGGCAGCAAAGCCACTTCCTGGAATCGGTGCGCGGCATCCAGAGCGTCAAGCTGTTCGGACAGGAACAGGCGCGCGAGGAATCGTGGCTCAACCACGCGGTGGCCACGTCCAACGCCGGTTTGCGCACGCAGCGCGCCACCTTGTTTTACCAGATGGCCAATACGCTGTTGTTCGGCGCGGAAAACATCCTGGTGGTGGTGGTCGGCGCGCAAGCGGTTATCGACGCCGATTTTTCCGTCGGCATGTTGTTCGCCTTTATCGCCTACAAGCTGCAGTTCGTCGCCCGGCTGGGCAGCCTGGTGGAAAAGGTCGCCGACTACGCCATGCTGAGCCTGCATCGCGAGCGGGTCGGCGACATCGCCCTGAGCCCGGCCGAACAGGTCGACGGCGGCACCCGCGCGCCGGCCACGCCGTGGGCGCCCACGATCGAATTGGTCAACGTCGCTTACCGCTATTCGCCGGCCGAGCCGCCGGTGTTTAGCGGCGTCAACTTGCGCATCGAGGCGGGCGAGTTCGTGGCCATCACCGGCCCCTCCGGCTGCGGCAAGACCACGCTGGTGAAGGTGATGCTGGGATTGCTGCAACCGGACCAGGGCGAGGTGTTGATCGACGGCATACCCTTGCGCGAACTGGGCTTGAAAACCTGGCGTGCAGCGATCGGCTCGGTGATGCAGGAAGACAAGCTGTTTGCCGGCTCGATCGCCGACAACATCCATTTTTTCAGCGACGGCGCCGACCACGCCGAGGTGGTGCGGGCCGCCAGGATGGCCGACATCCACGACGACATCGAGCGCATGCCGATGGGATATGAAACGCTGATCGGCGACATGGGCGGCCTGGTGTCGGGCGGACAGCGGCAACGCATCCTGATCGCGCGCGCCCTGTACCGGCGCCCGCGGCTGCTTTTCCTGGACGAGGCCACCAGCCATTTGGACGGCCAGCGCGAGCGCGCCGTCAACGCGGCGATACAGGCCATGTCGCTGACCAGGATCGTGGTCGCCCACCGCGCCGAAACCATCCGGATGGCGGCGCGCGAAATCCGTTTTCCGCTGTGACGGCGGCCATGGCGCGGCCTTGGGGAGGACCATGAAAGTACTGATACTGGCCGGTGGAACGGGAACACGGCTGCGCGCGCGCGTGCCCGACTTGCCCAAACCGATGGCGCCGATCGGCGGGCGGCCGTTTCTGGCCTATTTGCTCGACCACCTCGCGGCGGCGGGATTTGTCGACGTCACCTTGTCGGTCGGCTACATGGCGGCCGCGATACGGGAGTATTTCGGCGCCGGCTACCGTGGCGTGCGCCTGTCGTACAGCGAGGAGGCCAGCGCCCTGGGCACCGGCGGCGCCATCCGCCAGGCCCTGGCCGGCAGCGGGGACACCCCGTATCTGGTGATGAACGGCGACACCCTGGCCGACATCGACTACCGCGCGTTGATCGAGCGCCAGCGCGCCCGACCCGGCCACCTGGCGATCGCGCTGCGCCGGGTGGACGACTGCGCGCGGTACGGCGCGGCGACGGTGCGCGACCAGGTGCTGACCGGCTTTAGCGAAAAAGGCGGGACCGGCCCGGGCTTGGTCAACACCGGCAACTACATCGTCACCGAGCGGCACCTGCTGGCGGCGCCACCGTCGCCGTTCTCGTTCGAAACCGACTTCCTCCAGCCGCACTGCGGCGTGTTGCTGCCCGGCGTGGTCATCTCGGACGGCTATTTCATCGACATCGGCATACCGGCCGACTTCGACCGCGCCCAGTCGCAGATACCGTTGTGGGCCGCCGCCAGGGGCGACTAGCCGCGCTCACGGCGGCGGCGCGGTGATGCGCGCGTCGCAGGATCGGCATAGCTCGTTGAACGAGGTTTCGATGGCGTCGATATGGGCCTTGGACACCCATAATTGATCGAGCGGCGTCTCGATGAGGTTGCCGAACCTGTATTTCATCTGGTAGTCGTCGCAGCACAAAAACAGGTCGCCGGACGAGTTGATGTGTATCCAGCCATATATCCTAGCGCCGGGAACGATCCTGGTGTGCGCGCAGCCGACCACCGGCCGCGACGACTTGGGCGGTTCGACGAACGCGCCGTGCTTGGAC
The DNA here is from genome assembly GCF_017833525.1 of Duganella sp. 1411. GTDB lineage: Bacteria > Pseudomonadota > Gammaproteobacteria > Burkholderiales > Burkholderiaceae_D > Rugamonas. The sequence continues at coordinate 837,134 of NZ_JAFICD010000002.1, read as the reverse complement.
AGCAGGCCGGCCCGGTTGGACAGGCTGTCGAGGGCGCGGATATTAAATCTCGGAAACTCGTGCTTGAACTGCAGGGAAATCTTGTCCGCCTCGCTTTTGGACGTCAGGATGCCCGCCGCGCCCAGCGAGGCCGCCTGCAGGTCGGTCACCGAATTGATTTGTATCGACAGCGGCAAGTCGGTTTGATCGTGCACGTAGCGCAGGTTGCGCATCAGGTTTTGATGCAGCCGGACGTGCATGCCGGCTTTTTTCGACCAATCCTGGGGCTCGAAGGCGGGGATGTTCAGTAAAACGGATTTGGCGACGTCGTGGTAGCGGGTCAGGATGTCGGCTTTTTCCGGCGTCAGCGGCGTGCCGTTGGACAGCAGGCTGGTGGTCATGCCATGGGTGCGGAACGCCGCCAGTATCCCCTCCAGATCCTTGTGCAGCAAGGCCTCGTTGTAATGGCAGGTGTACATCAGTTTCATGTCCGGGCTGACATGGGCCGATTCGCGCAGGCGGCGCAGGATGGTGTTGGCGTCGGCCACCGACACTTGATGCTGAAACGCCTTCGGATTGTCTTCGTATTTGACGGGGCAATACCAGCATTTCGCGTTGCATTTTCCATTCAGGTCGAACTGGCCGACGCGGATGGGCGTAGTGCTGAGCATTTCTTCGATGACTGCGCGGATGGTCATGTCTTGCGTTCTTTCGGCGATGTTGCAAAGGCGAGTGGCGCAAGGTGTTCAGCCGAGGCGGGTGATTACTGTAGCATAAACCGCAACGCTGTCAAATTTAAAACAATGCCGGCCGGTCACGGGGGCTGCGTCCCACGCTGGCGTCGCATCCTGCCCGGATCGCGTAGCATAGCGCCGCAAATGGAGGGGAAATTATGCAAGGTGTTCATATCCGTCTGTCGTGCGCGCTCAACGCGGGATTGCTGGCCGGCGTGCTGCTGGCCAGCGCCTGGCCGGCCATGGCGCAACGCGCGGCGCCGGCGCGCCACAGCGGCGCCGCCACGCCGCACGAGATGTTCGGCCCCCTGTTCGAGGCGGTGCAGGCGGCGCGCATCTATCCCGACGCCAAAACCTTCGCCGACGCCGTCGCGAAAGAAGATCCGCAAACCATCCTCGCGCGGTACCGGCGCGAACAGCCCGCCGACGGCGCCGCGCTGAAAGCCTTCGTCGAGCGCCACTTTTCGCTGCCGGCGCCGGCCACCGTCACGCTGCGCCAGCACATCGCCTCGCTGTGGCCGGTGCTGACGCGTCCGCCGCTCGATCCGCCCCGATGGTCGTCGGCGCTGGCGCTGCCGGCCAATTACGTGGTCCCCGGCGGGCGTTTCCGCGAGATTTATTATTGGGATTCCTACTTCACGATGCTGGGCCTGAAGGCCGATCACCGCGGCGACCTGGTCGATTCGATGATCGTCGATTTTAAAAGCTTGATCGAGCGCTACGGCTTCATTCCGAACGGCACCCGCAGCTATTATCTGAGCCGTTCGCAACCGCCGTTCTTCGCCGCGATGACCCAGATCAAGCCGCTGGGCGACCGCGCCGATGACGCCGGCGTGCTGGCCGCCCTCAAGACCGAGCACGCGTTCTGGATGCGCGGCAGCGGATGTTTGCCGAAGACCGGCGCCGGCGCCTGCGAGCGGGTGGCGCGCCTGGCCGATGGCACGCTGCTGAACCGCTACTGGGACGCCAAGGACACGCCGCGCGACGAAGCCCTGGGCGAGGACGCGGCCACCGCGCGCGAGGCCCGGCGTGCCGCGCCCGAGGTCTACCGCGACCTGCGCGCGGCGGCCGAGAGCGGCTGGGACTTCTCGTCGCGCTGGCTGGACGATCCCGCGCGCCTGGCCACCATCCACACCACCACGGTCATTCCGGTCGACCTCAACAGCCTGATGTACCAGCTGGAAGGGGAGATCGAACGACGCTGCAAGGCCGCCGGCGACAGCGCCTGCGCGGCGCAATTCCGGCGCGCGAAGGCTGCGCGGGCGGCCGCCGTGCAAAAATATCTGTGGCTGGCGGCCGAACAGCGGTACGCGGACTTCGACCTGCGCGACAACGCGCCGACCAAGGTGCGCAGCGCCGCCACGCTGTATCCGCTGTGGGTGGGCATGGCGACGCAGGCGCAGGCCGACGCCGTCGCCGCCGCCACCAAAACCGGGCTGCTGGCGGAAGGCGGCCTGCGCACGACGCTGGTGCGCACCGGCCAGCAGTGGGATGCGCCGAACGGCTGGGCGCCGCTGCAATGGATCGCCGTCGACGGCCTGGCCCGCTACGGCCACAAGGAGCTCGCCCACGAGATCGCCCGCCGCTGGGTCGGCACCGTGGGCCGCACCTGGGCCGAGACCGGCAAGCTGCTGGAAAAGTACGACGTCGAGGAGCGCAAGAGCGGCGGCGGTGGCGAGTATCCCACCCAGGACGGCTTCGGCTGGACCAACGGCGTCACCAGCGCGCTGCTGGAGCGCTATCCCGACCTGAACTGAGCCGGCGGCGCTATTTACCGTCGCCGCAGCACTTCTTGTACTTCTTGCCGCTGCCGCAAGGGCAGGGATCGTTGCGGCCGACCTTGACGGTCTTGACCGGCTCCGGATGGCAGTAGGCGTTGATCTGGATGACCGACCGCGTGACGGCGCGCTCCCAGTCGTCGCCTTCGCGCTGCAACGGCGCCAGCCATTCCGGATGGGCGGCCCGCAGCGGCGCCCAGCCTTCGGCGTCGAGCCGCATGCCGGTCTCGAAGCCTTCGGTCCACGCCTGCGCGCTCCAGGCGCCGCCGCATTCGTAGATCGGCTCGAAGCTGCCCGGGTCCTGCTCCATCCATTTGCGCATGTATTCGAAGTGGCGCAGCACCAGCCCGGTCGCCGCTTCGGTGCCGGCCGCGTCGCCGCCCCAGACCTTGGGCAGCCACACCGCCTGCGCCACCGGACGCGGGCCGACCACCAGCGCGGTCAGCAAGCCTTCCAGCCCGGAGACGTCCATCGCCTGCTCGCCGAGGTCTTGCAGCAGGTCGTCAAGCTGGTCGTATTCTTCGTCGCTGAGGGGTGTGGTGAGCATGGTGTGAAGGCGTTGGCTGCGGGAACCGACATTCTACCTGCTAGCGACGAACTCAAACAGGCGAGCAATTTTATTGAATTCGCAATATGATGCGTGCCAACACTAACTCATTCTGTATTCCAAGGAGTCGACATGAAAGTACGCACCATCCTGGCCGCCGCCGGCCTGAGCATCGCCACCCTGGGCGCCACCGCCGCCGCGCCCGACGCCGCGCAAGTCAAGGCCGCGCATGATCTGCTGCAGTCGATGCAGGCGGAAAAGCTGCTGCGCATGACCGCCGGCATGAGCAAATTCCCCAGCCCGGCCCAGCGCGAGCTGACCATGGCCAAGGTGGAAAAGCTGACGCCGGAGATGGTCTATACCCGCCTGTCGGCGCCGGTGTCGCGCCTGGTCAGCGCCGAGACGGCCGCCGAGATGACGCGCTACTACCAGTCCAGCTATGGCCAGAAGCTGCTCAAGGAAACCTATAACGGCGCGCCGCGCATGTACGCGGCCGATCCGACGCCGACCCCGGCCGAAAAGGCCGAGCTGAAAAAGCCGGCCTTCGTCAAAGCCAACCAGGAATTCAAGGCGGCCGAGCCGGCCATCCGCCACGAGGTGTTCGTGCTGCTGACCGAGATTAATAAAGGCAAATAAGTTTCGTTGCAAATTGAAAATTATTAAAAAATAAAGCATACTAAGTCCATAACTTTTTAAGGACTGCCGATGCTGAAGAAATTAGTTCTGGTGCTGGCGTTGTCGCCGCTGCTTGCCCACGCGGTCGATTTGCCGACCTATCCCTTCATCCACGTCGGGGGCGAGGGATTCATCATGGCGGCGCCGGACATGGGCGAGATCGACTTCGACGTCAGCGCGTTCGACGCCGATCCGGCCGCCGCCGTGGCGGTGATCCAGGCCCGCGTCGAAGAGATCCGCGCGCTGCTGACCGAGCAGTCCGGCCCGCCGGAGGGCGACAGCGCGGCCGCCATCGAGGTGCAGGACATGCGCAAGGAGATGCGCAAATCCGCCAACCCGGACGCCAACGCGCCGCCGGACTACGATATCCGCAGCGCCGTGCACATCGTCGTGCGCGACCTGACCAAATGGCGTCCCATCATGCTGGCCTTGCTGCAGAAGCCGAACATCGATCATATGTCGACCACCTTCGGCAAGAGCGACCGGCTCAAGGTCGAGCAGGAGTTGACCGCCGCCGCCATCAAGGACGCGCTGCGCCGCGCCGATGCCATGGCGGCCGGCGTCGGCAAGAAGGTGGGGGCGGTCACCGCCATGTCGTCGGGCCAGCTGCGCAACCTGACCAAGGCCGTCGGCCTGATGCCGAGCGATTACTACAACACCGAAGGCCGCGCGCAGGGCCAGACCGCCGACAAGGATTTTCTGTCGGTGACGGTGCTGCGCTGGACGCAGACGGTGGACATGATCGTCCGCATCAAATAACAGCGGCGTGGGCTTGCGACGGCCTGCGTGCGCTGCCGCACGCAGCGCGCCAATGCGGCGCTTGTGAATCCCGGCTTGTGCCCGATCTACCTGTGGAACCCACTGAGGAGGACAGAGCCATGACCGACATCGACCACGCCGTGCCGCGGCGCGCCCATTCGACACCCGACCCCGAGGTGCCGCCGCCGCAACCGGAAAAAGATCCGCCGCCCGACAACATGCCGCTGCCGGACCAGGCGCCGATCGAGGAGCCGACGCCCAAGGCGCCGCCGATCAAGACGTAGGCGGGACAGTGCGCCGGGCGGCGACCCGACAGGGCGGGGTCGTACCCGGTGGGGTACGACCCCTGCATGCCGGCGTGCGGGGTTAAGCCAGGGCCGCTTGGGGCTCCGGTCAAAGGTGCTAAGCGCGCGGCGGCTGCTTTGGCTTGCGGGGCTCGCCGTCGTGCGGCAGCGGCGGTATGCTTTTGATGGCCTCGTCGGTTTCCTTTTGACCGGGCGAGCGCTCGCCGCTGCCGATGTCGGCCTCGTCGAGCATGTGGCCGGCTTCCGCGGCGTGTTCGTCGCGGTGGGTTTTGGCAGGTTGATTCATAGCGGACTCCGTGAGTGACTGAACATTCATGCTAGCAGTTTGCCGCGCGGACCGGCGCGCGCTGGAGGCAGTGAGAATTGGTGACTATCGTTGCTCGATGGATACAAATTTATATGTTTGTGTTCAACGTCACACTGCCGTCATGAAACTGTTCCTATAATTTAGTCATGTCATCGTTTTTCGTTCACGGAGAGCATCATGGGCAATTCCTTACACAACAAAATCTACCTCGGTCGTCGTCGTAGTGTCGCGTTGAGCGCGAAGCGTGTGCAAGCCCTGATTTGCATCGCCGCCTTTGCCAGCATCGGGCTGGTGTGGCTGGCGATCCGGGCGCTGTAAGCAGTCGTCCGCCATTTTGAGGTGGGGCGCGCGTTTCGCCGCGAACGCGCTGGCGGCGCATTTTCTTGCCGTCATCCCGCCGGGCGCGTACCATGAGGGCCGCAGCAGTCTCTTATGGAAAAAATGGCAATGAAGAACGAGAAATTAACGCAGGACGAGTACAACGCGCTGGACGAGGTCAAACGCGGTATCAAGGGCGAGCGCGTCAGCGCTTGCGTCGGCCGCAACACCAAGCGCCTGGCCGGCATCAAACTATTCAGCATCGCCAAGAACGGCCGCATCTCGCTCACCGACAAGGGGGAGGAAGTCTTGTTCCTGCGCCGTTGCATCCTGGGCCTGCGCGCCATCGAGGCCGATCCGGCCAGCCCGATCGATGCCGACGTGGCCATGTTCCTCGGCAAAAAATCCCATATCGTGCCGCGCGCCGAAGGCGGCTTCGACATCAGCGACAAAGGCCGCGCCTCCTTGGCCGATATCACCAACCAAGGTTTGTGATCGAAAAAACGCTCCGCCGGAGCGTTTTTTTTGTTGTAATGTGCTAACAAACGAGCAACCCGCGTAAAGAGAGCGCGCCCCCCCGTGATGAGAGTCGATACCCTGCGGAAGTTCCGGAAGCTGTATGGCGTGCTGGTGGCCGCCGTCGCCGTCGTGTTGTTGATCGTGCTGCTGGGGATAGGCCATGTGCTCAACCAGAGCCGGCTGCGCTACTACGCCGCCGCCGACGAGACCTCGCGCAACCTCGCCATCACGCTGGAGAAATTCCTCAACTCCCATTTCCTCGAGGTGGACCTGGCGATGCGCCGCGCCGGCGTCGAGTTCCAGGCCATGCACGCGGCCGGCCATTTCGACGACCAGAAGTTCAGCGCCTACCTGCGCTCGCTCAAGGAGCGCATCCCGCAGGCCGACGCCGTGCGCGGCGCCGACGCCGCCGGCCGCGTGATCTACGGCGAACGGATCGACCTGGCCAAGCCGCAGGACTTGAGCATCCGCGAATTCTTCCAGCGCGCCAAGACCGAACAGGAGCTCATCATCGGCCTGCCGGCGCGCTCGCGCATCAGCGACGAGTGGGTGCTGCCGCTGGCCTTTCCGCTGACCCTGCCCGACGGCGGCTTCGGCGGCACCGCCTACGTGCTCATCAACAGCACCCGGCTGACCACCGCGTTCGCCGCGCTCAACATCGGCGAGCACGGCGCCATCGTGCTGCTGGATAACCGCAAGCGGGTGCTGCACCGCTATCCGGAGGCCGAGGATATGCTGTTCGGCACCACCATCAAGGTCAACGCCATCACCCAGCGCATCATGGACGGCGAACTGGACCGGGGCACCTACACCGTCGTCAGCCCGCGCGACAAGCGCGAGCGCACCTTGAGCGTGTCGCGCATCGGCGCCTACCCGGTGTACGTGGTGGTGGGGCTGGCCAGCGACGATTTCCTGGCGCCGTGGCGCAAGGAGGTGCGCAACGCCGCCATCTTCGCCACAGTGCTGCTGGTGCTGGCCGCGGCGTTGCTGATGAGCGTGCGCTTCGGCCTGCGCAAGCAGTTCCAGTCGGTCGAGCAACTGATGGAAAACAAGCAGGCGCTGCAGGATTTGTTGACGCAGCTGACGGCGTCCGAATCGCGCTGGCGCTCGCTCACCGAGGGCTTGCCGCAGATGGTGTGGACCGCCACGCCGGAGCTGCGCGTCGATTTCCTCAGCCACCACTGGGAGGAGTTCAGCGGCATCCCGCCCGAGCGGATGATGGGCGACGACAACTGGGCCAGCGTGATCCACCCGGACGACATCGCGGCGATGACGGCGGCGTGGCGCCACGCCAGCACCTACGGCAGCGAGTTCCGCTGCGACTGCCGCATGCGCCGGCGCGACGGCGCCTGGCGCGTGTTCGACAACCACGCGCTGCCGCAGAAGGACGACCACGGCGTCGTGCTGAGCTGGGTCGGCAGCAGCACCGACCGCACCGAATCGCGCGCCTCGCGCCTGGCGCTGCAGCGGGCCAAGGAGGAGGCGGTACAGGCCGGGCGCGCCAAATCGGAATTCGTCGCCAACATGAGCCACGAGATCCGCTCGCCGATGAACGCCGTGCTGGGCATGCTGCAACTGCTGCAGCAGACCGAGATGAGCGAGCGCCAGCAGGATTACACGGCCAAGGCCCACTCGGCCGCCAGCGCCTTGCTGGGGCTGCTCAACGACATCCTCGACTTTTCCAAGGTGGAGGCGGGCAAGCTGGCGCTGGACCCGCACCCGTTCCGGCTCGACAAACTGTGGCGCGACCTGGCCGTGATCCTGTCGGCCAACGTCGGCAGCAAGAACATCGAGGTGCTGTTCCGCATCGATCCGGCGCTGCCGGACCTGATCGTCGGCGACGGCCTGCGCCTGCAGCAGATCCTGCTCAACCTGGCGGGCAACGCCATCAAATTCACCGAGCGCGGCGAGGTCGTGCTGTCGGCCAATCTGCTGGCGCGCGACGGCGACCGGCTGTCGATCGGCTTCGCCATCCGCGACACCGGCATCGGCATCTCGGAGGCGCAGTGCCGGCACATCTTCGACGGCTTCTCGCAGGCCGAGGCGTCGACCGCGCGGCGCTACGGCGGCACCGGGCTGGGCCTGGCGATCAGCCAGCGGCTGGTGGCGCTGATGGGCGGCACGCTCGGCGTCGACAGCACGCCGGGCAAGGGCAGCGTGTTCGACTTCACCATCGAGTGCGAGGCGCCGCCGCAACCGGCGCGCCAAGCCGAGGCGGCGGCGCCGGTCGACGCGCTGATGCGCGGCCTGCGCTGCCTGGTGGTCGACGACAATCCGGTCGCGCGCGTGGTGCTGAGCGAAATGGCCGGCTCGTTCGGCTGGCAGGTCGACCTGGCCGCCAGCGGCCACGAGGCGCTGGCGGCCGTGGCCGGGCAGGTGGCCGGCCAGCGCGCCTACGACGTCGTGTTCATCGACTGGCGCATGCCGGCGCTCGACGGCTGGGAGACCAGCTGCCGGATCCGCAAGCTGGCGCCGTCGGGCAAGATGCCGCTGATCGTCATGGTCACCGCGCACGACCGCGAGCTGCTGGCGCAGCAGCACGAGGACTTGTCGCCGGTGCTGGACGGCTTTGTCGTCAAGCCGGTCACCGCCTCGATGCTGTTCGACGCCGTGGCCGACGCGCGCATGGAACGGCGCACGCCGCTGACCTTGGTGTCGGTGCCGTCGAAGCAGCGGCTGGCCGGTTTGCGGCTGCTGCTGGTGGACGACAACCCGGCCAACCAGCAGGTGGCCAGCGAGCTGCTGAGCAATGACGGCGCGCGCGTCGAGGTGGTCGGTTCGGGGCCGTACGCGATCGAGGCCGTCTCGCGCGGCGGGCCGCTGCCGGATCTGATCCTGATGGACATCCAGATGCCGGAGATGGACGGCTACGAGGCGACGCGGGCGATCCAGCGCTTGCTGGGGGAGGGGGCGCCGCCGATCGTCGCCATGACGGCCAACGCCATGGCCGCCGACCGCGTGGCCGCGCTGGACGCCGGCATGGTCGACCACGTCGGCAAGCCGTTCGACCTGGCGCAACTGATCGACGTCATCCTCAAGCATGTGGGGCGCGCGCCGGCGCCGGCGGACATGGGGCGGGCGCCCGCCGGCGATGCCGTCGCGCCGGTCGCCGCCGACAGCGGCGCCATGCCGCTGCCCGAGGCGGGATTGAACAGCGTCGCCGCGCTCAAGCGCATGGGCGGCTTGCAGCCGATTTATTTGATGACGCTGCGCAGTTTCGCGGTGGAGTCGGTCAAGCTGGCCGCGCAGCTGCGCGAGGCGCGCGCGGCCGGCGATGCGCAGGCGGCGCTGGCGCCGCTGCACACGCTCAAGGGCCTGGCCGGGACGGTGGGGGCGGAGCGCATGGCCGCGCTGGCGCAGCTGGCGGAGACGGCGTTGAAGGAGGGCGCGTCCGCGCGCGCGTGGGACCAGCTGGCGCTGGTGCTCGATGCCGGACCGGGGCTGCTCGGCGATATCGAGCAGGTGTTGCGTAGGGCGGATTAGGCGGAACGCCGTAATCGGCCATCGATGAGCCGCCGATGACGCACGCATTGGCCGATTACGCTCCGCTGATCCGCCCTACGAGAAGAGCAAACTATTTTTATAATCAACTAGGGAGCAAACAATGGAAAAACCAATGACGTGGTCGGCCCACGAACTGAGCATGACCGTGCTGATGACGCCGGACATGGCCAACTTTTCCGGCAACGTGCACGGCGGCACCATCCTCAAGTATCTGGACAGCGTCGCCTACGCCTGCGCCAGCCGCTATTCGGGCAGCTACGTGGTCACCCTGTCGGTCGACCAGGTGATGTTCCTGCAGCCGATCCACGTGGGCGAGCTGGTCACGTTCCTGGCGTCGATCAACTACACCGGCCGCACGTCGATGGAAGTGGGCATCCGCGTGGTGACCGAGAACATCCAGCAGCGCCTGGTGCGCCACGCCAACAGCTGCTATTTCACGATGGTGGCGGTCGACGCCGGCCGCAAGCCGGTCGAAGTGCCGGCGCTGGTGCCGGAGTCCGACGAGCAAAAGCAGCGCTGGCAGCAGGCGCTGCTGCGCAAGCAGTCGCGCCAGATGGTGCACGATGGCGCGCGCAAGGGCTGACAGCGGAAGCGCCCGATGCGCCGCTTAACAAGCGTCTTGGCTCTGCTGGCGGCCTTCGCGTCGCCGGCCTCCGCTTGCTTTTTAATCACGAGCAACAGGGAATTCGAACCAGCCGCGCCCAAGACCTTCAACTGGGACAAAGCCAAAGTGAGTTCCGCGCTGCCCGCGCCGGCGTTGAAGGTCGAGCGTCTGGACCGCTTGCCCTATATCCCGACCGATTACCGTGAGCGGCTCGACGCCTGCCGCTCGGGCAAAGTCAGCGTGCGTATCCACTGGCCTCGGGCGGCCAAGGCAAAACTTGACCAGATCGGCTTCCGGTTCAAGATGCTGACCAAGGACAGCGGGCTTGCAGTGGAAAACATGCCCGTCACAGGCGTGCGGGAAGGCGATTCGATGCGCTTCGATTTCTTGCTGTTCGAGTCCCCCTACGTGACGAACAAACCACTGGTGATGAAAATGGAGGTCTACGCAGTCAACGCGAAAAGGCAGCGTGGACCGGGGAGCGTGCTTGTATTGCGGGCGCCGATCGCGCGGCCTGCCGAGAAGTAGCATTGAGTGCACTTGCTGAGACTTGACCTGGCGTGTACTGTCTGATGCGTTAGAGTTCAAAGGCTAGCTACCGACCGATTTGTATCCGTCCCCGAAAGCTGCATATAAGATCACCATCGACTGAGAGATGAATCCCTCCCACACCCGGAGACACATTTGAACCGCGAACAGGACAACAAGGACGACACGGACGACGAAGTCGTCACCCACGGCTGGGACGCCATCGACGCTAGCCTTGCCCCGCTATACGACAACCAGAAGCCTGAACACTTCGGTACCCTGGTCAGCCATCGCCTGGGCGGATCGGACCCGCTGGACGGCATCAGCGTCTACCGCCGCGACCTGCCTGTCCCGCACTGGCATTACGTGACGTATGGCTTCACCGAGCTGTATGAGAAGGAATCGGACGACCCGGAGACCAGCGGCTACGGTTTCGAACTGACGTTCAGGCTCAAGGCGACGGATGAGGAAATGACGGCCCCCAAATGGGTGCTTGCCTTGCTGCAGAACCTTGCCCGTTATGTCTTCAAGACGGGCAATGTCTTCAACCCCGGCGACTGGATGACCGCGAACGGCCCGATCGCGCTGGATACCGGAACGAAACTGTGCTCGATGGGTTTCGTCGCCGACCCCGAGCTGCCGCCGGTCGACTCGCCGAATGGAAGGTTCGCGTTCATCCAGGTAGTCGGCTTGACGGTCGAGGAAGAACGCGCCGCGAAGCAATGGAAAACGGCGCAGCTGCTGGAAGTGCTGCTGCCCCACATGCCATTGTGGATCACGGACCTGCATCGGTCCTCACTGCTCGATACCGAGGACGTCGCGTCGCAGGTCAAAGCCGGCACGGAGCGGGATGGTTCATCGAGCGGCTTCCTGTTTACCGACGTGCTGGCGGTGCAGCAACGCAGTCGGCTGCTGCGGTCCCCAGTGGCCGAGATTACGGTGGGCGCCCGCCAGGTTCAAGAGCTAGGCGCGCTGCTCGCTTTGCGACTACCTTTCGACCGGCCTTTCCTGCTCGCCGGCCCGGACTGGCGCCTGAGCTTTGAGCCGGGGCCGCAATGCGCCTGGCAGATCGACGACAACACGATGACGGTGACGATGGACGCGGATGGCGCACGCGAGTTCGCCCAAGCCGTGCGGCCACGGGAAGGGCGGTATCGTCTGACCGGTTTGCCGTCGCTGACCTGGAACGTTCAGCCGACCCTGATTCGCGATGCGAATGGCGACGTGGTTGAGAAGATCGGGTGATCAATCGAGGCGGGCGCTCGGACGTTGGTATGCTGCCCTTTTGCGAACGTCAGTAACCGACCAACAGCAGACGTTCGCTTTTTACTTTAGCAAAGATTTTCTTGTGATGATTTTCCCGTTTGAACCTCGCTCGACTGCATATCTACGGCAGGGGCAATACTGGAGTTTTCAGCTGAGTAATGGTCACTTCGTCTGCGGCATAGTCCTGGCTCGTACCACCTCCGAAGGAAAGCTGAATCGTTCCCTGTTTCTTGGCGGACTTTTGAATTGGTCCGGCGCCTCATTGCCGGCGCCTTCAAACTTAAAGAGCACACGGGTATTACAGAACGGGTTTATGCATATCCGTGCAATCCAACGCAACGGAGGCGAAGTACAAGGTGAGCTGCATGAAACTTGGGACGTGGAGTCAGAAGTGGAATACACGGGACTCACAACGAATGGTCCTCCAATTTGGGGTTATGCCTATATTCGTGCTTTAGCTGAAAAGCATTTTGGGGATAGTACGTGGAGCGACAAGCAGTTCCAATAGAGTTAGTCGTTCATAACCACGCGCTCGCTTAGGACGCGCGGAAGGTGAGGGGACTTGTCGCGCTGCCATCTCTGCCCGGCCAAACGAGATGCCAAACAGGAGTTTCATTGCACCCGGCACTTCCAGGGTGCGCCTTAGTTGTGCCAGGGCTGGCAGGGATGGTATTTCCAAGCTCAATCCGTTGTCCGCTGTGCACGAGCCAGACATGCGTATTGGATCAGTTCTTGTCCTTATAGGTGATGCGACCGCTCAGTTTGATCGTGCCTTGGCCCGTGCTGATGTCTTCAGCGCCGGTCATGTTACCGCCGCCGCTGGCCTTGCTGAATTTCCCCGTACCGCCTGTCACTTGGAACGTGGCGCCACTGAATACGAAATTCGACCCTACGCCCGTTGGAACAAACTGACCGCTATAGTCGGCGAAGATCTGGTCGCCGGCGACAGTGAGGATGATTAACTTGCCGGCGCTGAACGTAAACAACGTGCCGCTTTGGGTGATGCAATCATTGGCGATGAATGCCACCGGGCCGGTAAGGGCGCCGTCGCCACGCCCGATGGTTACGCCGCCGAACTTGGACGGACAGCGCAGCGACGGGCCAGGAATTTCCGTCAGCATGCCGTCGATTTCAATTGGCATAGTAATGGAAGAATCTGCCATCGACGCGCCGGAAACGGCGAGCCAAAGGGCGCCGGCAGCGATGCGCAGGGGCAATTTATTCATCGAGCATCTTTCGGGGAGGAGGGGTTCCCCATCATAAAACTTCATTGTGAAAATGACAATCAGATATTGTCTTTTTGTTGTTATTCCGCTCACCTGACCGTTCTGGTAACGGCTGCTTCGGGACGACTTTTGTCCGGCAGTGACAAAGCGTGAACCTTTCGCGCTGGCTGGCCAGCTGGGGACGGGGCCTGCGGCGCGGGCAAGGTTGCCGTTGATCCAACCGCCAGCGGCGGCACTGCGGTGGAGCCAGTCGGGATCGTACCGGTTGGCGTGGCGGCGGCTGGCTTCGCCGCCGCGATCAGTTCATCACGCAGCCGGCATGCTATTTTGAAAGTCTTGTCGCCCGGACGGCGGATGAATAAGTCCTGCCACGCATTGCGCGTCGAGCGCGCGAACGATTGCGCGAACTGGTTCGGCGACACCGCGCGGCCATCGTGAATGATCTGATCGCCTTCAACGCGAGCGTAGTTGTTTTCGCCGTAACTCCACGATTTCAACACGGTGCCTTCGGGAAGGAACAGCGATTTCCATTGATAGCCGTGCATGTCCTCAGGGTCCGCGCCGGGCGCGAATCTGGCCGGGTCTTCCAGCCAGCATTCGATGGCCTTCGTGATGGCTTCCGAAATGTCTTGCGAACCGCCACGGCGGCGCAGCTTTTCTATCAGTTGGAGCAGGGTGTCGGTGGGCAGCTGCACGGTCACTGTGGTATTCATTCGATTTTCTCCCCTATTTTGTTCTGCTTTGTCATATTTAGACCGGGAAGCGCGGCGACAGTTCAATCGCGGGGAAAATAGGGAAAAACAGGGCGAAAAATCGGGCTTTTGCTACAAGGAGCTGGGCGGCCTACCCATGTGCATACTGCCAGGGGAGCGCTATGGGATTCCCGCTCCCGCGTGAGGGACGAGGGGCGGCTGTGGGGCGGAAGCCGCCCGTCATCGTGACGAACGATCTAGTCCAACTTGGCTGCGATGTGACAGTGGAGCGGGAGGCAGGACTGCCCCCCCAGCGTCGAGCGGCGTCCAGCTGAACTCACAGAACGCTCATGCACATGATCGAACTCACCGCACCATGCACGGCATCTTGTTGTCGAACTTCCAGCCAAGGATCAGGTACTGCATGGCCACGCCGTCGTCGCGCGCGCCCAGGCCCATGCCGAGGTAGAGCTGGAGGGCGGCTTCGACCGCCTCCATGTCCAGCTCGACGCCGAGGCCCGGCTTGGCCGGCACCTTGACCATGCCGCCTTCGATCTTCAAAGGCTCGCGCGTCAGGTGCTGGCCGTCCTGCCAGATCCGGTGGGTGTCGATGGCGGTGATCTTGCCCGGCGCGGCGGCCGGGCGGCTCAAGCGGAGGCCCCGCATCTGGTCGCAATGTTCTCCAAGGAAGCGATGACACGGTGCCCGAACTACCCGGTACCCATGTTCCGACCTCCGGGCCCGGCGTGGCCCGCACATTGGCGCCGCACCATAACTTCATATGCGGCGTCGGGCCGGAGGCGGCCTCGATTACTCTTTGGCGGGCACGATCCGGGGACTTTCTGGTGGTCCCAAGTAACTTGGCCGCAATCCTCCCGCGTCGATGACAAGCCGCTGCAGCACAAGGCCGGGATCGAGCGACCAGAACTTCAACGTGTGCTTGCCGGGTTGGTCAACCCGGTGCGTCGTGACGAACTTCGCTACGCCGTCCGATACGATTTGGCGCCAATAATCTTCGGACTGGTCGGCGTGCACGCGGACTTCTTCGGGAAGGCCATCGTCGACCGACACCGCGTAGCGGAAGCCAGCGCCGGGTTGGAACTTCAGCGTCGGTGACAAGACCACATGCAGTTTCACCTCGCCCGCACTGAACAGATGGACGTCGTACTCGAGCCGCATGCCGTCCTGCACGGTGAGGGCCGGCGCCGTGCTGGGCATCGGCGTCACGCCGGACAGCGTCCGACCGTAGCCAGGGATCGTCTGCCACCGCCTGCCCACCGGCGCCAGCGCGCGGGTGTAGTGTTCTGCCTCGATGGCGATCACGCCGCCCGTTTCAACGTGGCCTTCCACGGCATTGCTGCGCGCATGCACCGGCACCTTAATCACTACATTGGCCTTGTCCGGACCGCGTACGGTAAGCTCCGCCTCCGTCAGGCCGGCCGGCACGGCATCCCAGTCGACATCGATGGCAATGCGGCGATCCTTGCCCACACGGCCGGCCGGCTGGCTGATCGTCAGCCACGACTGGCTGGCGGTAATCGTGTAATCGAACGGTGCGCCGCTCCGGTTGAACAGGTCGATATGGCGGGGCTTTCGTTCGTACCGGTCGAGCGCCGGCAGAACCAGCTGGCGGATCGGGAAGACGGGCCATGCGACGGGATTGCCGTCGACCGCCACGCCCATTCGGTCTGACGGATGAATGCCGTTCGGCGCCGCCAGCTGGCCAGGTTCGGGAATGCGCAGCTCGGACACGGCCGGCATCACATCGCGGTAAGGCTGGTCCCAGTTCGTGTAGCCGAAACGCGTCTGCGACATCATGTGATTCCACTTCCCTGCGCTGACGCCATGCTGGTACTGGCTTGCCAGTTCGGCGTCGTGCCGGAACAGCCGACGCACCCGCGCCGCCATATCGTTGGTGCTGACCCGTCCCTGGCGCGCGTAGAGCTGGTTGCGGCCGGCGGACACATAGAGATCCACCGCGTTGGCGGAGGCCCGCACCGGGTACTCCACGAGCTGGAAGTAGGCGTCGCGCATGGGCGTGGGCAGCGTCTTGCCAATGCGTTGCGCTTCCTCCGCTAACAGGGTGTAGTCGGCAACCACGCGTTCGGCCTCGTCGTAGTTCACGAGGCTGTAGGTATCCGGGGCCAGCTGTTCAGGCCGGCGGCGCGCATTGTAGCGGGTGTATTTGTCGACGATGTCGGCAATCCGGTGCGCGTGCCGCGTGCCGAATTCGCGGGCGGCCCACTGGCGCAGGTAGTCCGGAAGGCGCTCGGCGGGCCAAGCCGCCGGGTCCCATGCATAGGAAAGGAAAAATTCGGTCGGCACTTCCATCGGCTTCAGGTCGCCCACGTTGACGATCCACATCCGGTTCGCACCATACTCGTTCGCCAGGTTCATCTGCTCCCACACCTTGCCGATCTGGGTCACGTTCAGCCACTTGTAGGAGCGGGGCACGCCGACGTAGTCGAAGTGATAGTACACCCCGGCGCCGCCGCGCCGCTTGCGCTCCTCGGCCGTCGGTAGCCGGCGGATATTGCCCCAGTTGTCGTCGCACCAGAGCAGCAGCATGTCGTCCGGCACGCGCATGCCTTTTTCATAGTAGTCCTGTACTTCCTTGTATAGCGCCCACAACTGCGGAACCGTATCCGGCTCGCGCTGCCATTCGTTCCGGATCAGGTCGCGCTGGTCGGCGACGATGCGTTCGAGCAGCCCCACGTTCGCGCTGTCGGACATCGGTTCGTCGCCGTCGCCACGCATGGCCATCGTGATAACGCTTTCGTAGTTCCGCGTATTGCGCAAACCGCCGGCCCAGAACTCGCGTAGCGTGTCGCCATTTCGCTGATAGTCCCAAGGGCCTTTGCCATAGCGGTGCCATTCCTGCTGGGCTCGCATCATAGGCTCATGATGCGAAGTGCCCATGACAATGCCCATCGTGTCCGCCAACTCGCCATTGCCCTTGTCGTCGTCATAGAACGACGAATACCACATCGCCGGCCACAGATAATTCGCCCGCATGCGCAACATCAGTTCAAACAGTTTCTCGTAAAACTGCCGGTTGAAGCCTCCGAAGCGTTCCTTTGCCCAGTTGGTGAGCGCCGGTGCCTCGTCGTTCAGGAAAATGCCGCGGTATTGCACGACGGGCTTTTCCGCGACGTGCGTGGCGAGCGGAATGGTGAGCGAACGGTGGCGGGGCGTCGGCACGTCGGCCCACCAGTGCCACGGCGAGACGCCGATCTGTTCGGACAGCGTATACAGGCCATAGATCGTGCCGCGCTTGTCGCTGCCTGCAATGACCAGTGCGCGCTTCACGCCCGGCATTGGATCCACGACGGCCTGGATCAGAAAACCCTCCCATTGCCCGGCGAGGGTGGCCGTATCGATTTTTCCTTCCTTCGCCAGCCGGTCGATCACTGGATGCCGGCCCAGCGTGCCCGCGATGATGATGTCGCCCGCCATGGCCACGGTGTCCGTGCGCCACGCCGGGGTGGCGCCGCTGACCTTGCCGACATCACGTTGCAAATCGCGCGCCGCGCGCAGCACGCCGGGGAAATCGCCGGGCGAAACCAGCAGTGGCGCCGCGCGTCCGTCGGCGGCAACGACCACGCCTTCGCCGCCGTCCAGTTGCACAAAGCGGCCGGTGCCCAGCGCATGGGCTGCGGTGGTAGCCATCAGCCAAGCCAATGCCGCAAGCAGCCGGGCAAGCCGGGCAGGGCTGACGGCGCGGCGCCGGATCGCCGTGGAAGTAGCCGCCCACATCACCGCACCATGCACGGCATCTTGTTATCGAACTTCCAACCCGGGATCAGGTACTGCATGGCCACGCCGTCGTCGCGCGCGCCCAGGCCCATGCCGAGGTAGAGCTGGTGGGCGGCCTCGACCGCCTCCATGTCCAGCTCGACGCCGAGGCCCGGCTTGGCCGGCACCTTGACCATGCCGCCCTCGATCTTCAACGGCTCGCGCGTCAGGTGCTGGCCGTCCTGCCAGATCCAGTGGGTGTCGATGGCGGTGATCTTGCCCGGCGCGGCGGCCGCCACGTGGGTGAACATCGCCAGCGAGACGTCGAAGTGGTTGTTCGAGTGCGAACCCCAGGTCAGGCCCCATTCGTGGCACATCTGCGCCACCCGCACCGAGCCGCGCATGGTCCAGAAGTGCGGATCGGCCAGCGGGATGTCGACCGATTGCAGCTGGACCGCGTGGCCCAGCTCGCGCCAGTCGGTGGCGATCATGTTGGTGGCGGTCAGCAGGCCGGTGGCGCGGCGGAACTCGGCCATCACTTCGCGTCCCGAGTAGCCGTTCTCGGCGCCGCACGGGTCCTCGGCGTAGGCCAGCACGTGGTGCTGGTCGCGGCACAGGCGGATCGCGTCCTTGAGCAGCCAGCCGCCGTTCGGGTCCAGCGTGATGCGCGCATCGGGGAAGCGTTCGGCCAGCGCGGTGACCGCCTCGATTTCCTCCTCGCCCCGGAACACGCCGCCCTTGAGCTTGAAGTCGTTGAAGCCGTAGCGCTGGTACGCCGCCTCGGCCAGGCGGACCACGGCCTCTGGCGTCAGCGCGGCCTCGTTGCGCAGGCGCAGCCAGTCGTCGGCGGCGTCGGCCGGCGTGTCCGCGTAGGGCAGGGCGGTGAGCTTGCGGTCGCCGACGTAGAACAGGTAGCCGAGCATTTCGACGGCGTCGCGCTGCTGGCCGTCGCCGAGCAGGGCGGCGACCGGCACGCCCAGGAACTGCCCCAGCAAATCGAGCAGCGCCGCCTCGAGCGCGGTGATGGCGTGGATCGCCACGCGCAGGTCGAACGTCTGCAGGCCGCGGCCGCCGGCGTCGCGGTCGGCGAAGGCGCGGCGCGCCTGGTTGAGCACCGCGTTGTAGTCGCCCACGGCGCGGCCGACCACCAGCTCGCGCGCGTCCTCCAGCGTCTGCCGGATCGCCTCGCCGCCGGGCACCTCGCCCACGCCGCTGCGGCCGGCGCTGTCGGTGAGGATCACCAGGTTGCGGGTGAAGTAGGGGCCGTGCGCGCCGCTCAGGTTGAGCAGCATGCTGTCGCGGCCGGCGACCGGGATGACGCGCATGGCGACCACGCGCGGGGTGTCGTGGGCGGCGGAAGTGGTTGGGGATGGGGTCTGTGACATCTTGATTCCTGTTTTAGACGTGCTGATGATTGCGCTATCATTTGATCATACCGGCCGCCATGGGAAAATTCAACACAAATTTACATCTCTGCGGGGCTTTAAGCCCTGCATAAATGATTGAAAATGATGTGCTCATGTATAATCCATTGTTATGGATAACAAAAAAACCACCAAGCCGGCCGCCGGGAAGGCCAAGCCCGCCAAGCCGGCCGGTAAAAAAGTCGCCCGCAAGACGGTCAAACCGGCCAAGCCGGCCAAACCGGCCGACCGGGCCGATCTGCGCGTGCTGCACACGCCCACGGCCGACCTGAGCGTCAGCGGCGCGACCCTGATCGACGTCGCCAAGGTGGCCGGGGTGTCGCCGATCACGGTGTCGCGCGCGTTGAACCAGCCGCACTTGGTGCGCCCCAACACGGTGGCCAAGGTGCAGGAAGCGGTGCAGCAGACCGGCTACGTGAAGAACATGATGGCCGGCGCGCTGGCGTCGAACCGCAGCAAGCTCATTTCGCTGGTGCTGCCGACCATCGCCACGCCGATCTTCGCCGACATGGTGGAGGCGGCCAGCGACCGGCTGACGCAGGCCGGCTACCAAGTGCTGCTGGGCCTGTCGCGCTACGAGGCGTGGCGCGAGGAGGTGCTGGTCGAGACCATCCTGAGCCGGCGGCCGGACGGCGTCATGCTGACCGGCACGCTGCACACCGATATCACCCGGCGCCGCCTGCAGCTGGCGCGCATTCCGGTGGTCGAGGCGTGGGACATGTCGCCGTCGCCGATCGACATGGTGGTCGGTTTCTCGCACGAGGGCGTGGGCCACGCGCTGGCGCGGCACTTGATCGAGCGCGGCTACCGGCGCATCGCCATCCTGTCGGCCGACGATCCGCGCGCCGAGCGGCGCAACCAGGGCTTGCAGGCCGAGCTGGCCAGGCTGGGCGTGGCCGTGGCGGCGGTGCAGACGATGCCGCCGCCGACCACGATGCAGCTGGGCCGAGAGGGTCTGGCGCGGCTGCTGGCGCTGGCGCCGGACATCGACGCCGTGTACTGCAGCTCGGACACGCTGGCGCACGGCTTGATGATCGAGGCGATGAGCCGCGGCTTGAAGGTGCCGGAGCAGTTGGCGGTGATCGGCTTCGGCGACTTGAGTTTCGCGGCGCACACGTATCCGCCGCTGTCGACGGTGCGGGTGGATGGGCGCAACATCGGGCTGGTGGCGGCGCAGGCGATACTCGACCGCATCGATGGCGTGGGCGGCGAGCAGACGGCGGCGTCGCGCGTGTTCGATACCGGTTTCGAGCTGATTCAGCGCGGTAGCACCTGAACACGCCGCGATACCACGGAGGCACGTAGGGCGGATTAGGCGGAACGCCGTAATCCGCCATTGCATGCGCCGTCGAAACGCGTGCATGGCGGATTACGCTGCGCTAATCCGCCCTACGTGTTTCCACGGTGTTTTCAAGGTGTCTTAATGCCCCAGGCCCGCGTTCCAGCGCAGCTTGAACACCGTCCAATGCGCCAGCAGCTTGTTCAACAGCGGCAACGCCAGCCCATGGCTGCGCGCCACCTTCTGCTGCATCGCCAGCGCCGGCGACGGCGCGCCGCCCTTGACCGCGAACAAAATCCTGTTATTCCCGGCGATGCCGCGAAACCAGCATATCCTTCCCTGGAACGCCTGCCGCAGCCGCCGCAGCATCGCCCCATAATTCGGATCGTAACTGAACACATTGGCCACCAGCACGCCGCCGGGCCGCAGCGCGCGGCGGCAATCGGCGTAGAAGGCGGCGCTGCCCAGCTCGGGCGGCAGGCCGGCGGCGTCGAAGCCGTCGACCAGCAGCACGTCGACCGTGCCGCGCAGCTGGCGCATGTGGCGCGCGGCGTCGGCCTCGATGACGCGGAAACGCGCATTGTCGCGCGGGATGGCGAATTGCTCGCGCAGCGCGATGACGTCGGCGCTCAGCTCGAGCACGGTGATGCGGCTGTGCGGCAGGTAGCGGTAGCAGAACTTGGCCAGCGAGCCGCCGCCCAGGCCGACCATGACGATGTGCTCCGGCCGCGGGTGGAACAGCACAAAACACATCATCGCGCGCGCGTAGCTGAGCACCAGCTGGTCCGGGCGCGACAGCCGCATCTCGCTCTGGATCATGCCGGGCTCAAATTCAAGCGAACGCTTGTCGCCGCGCGTGCGGACCAGGGGGAGCGGGGTGGGTGGCGTCAAGATTTGTTGTCTTGTGGATTTACGGTGGCGATTTATAGTAGCATGCCGGTCCGGCCGCGCCCGGGCTTGACCACCGTCCGGGCGGAAAAACGCCGCGATTGTGTCGCCGGAGGTCACGGCCGCCATGCTTGCATTTACAGACGGAAAAATAATAGGTACATTGACGTTAGCACCGGCCAGCCCCTTGGCTGCCATCTTGGAGAGAGACGATGTTTTTAGATCACCCTACGCTTACCGCCACCAACAGCTTAACCGAACCCGACCGTATCGAGCGGCTGACGCGGGTCTACGGTTACGTCGTCGCCTTGGCTGACGTGGCCGGCAAACCGACTTTCATCGAGAAGGTCAGCCAGCTGCACGACCACAAGGGTACGCTGATCGTGTTCTGGCACGACGCCCCGACCGAGGAGGAAAAAGTCTACTTCACCCAGGCGTGGGCCAGCAAAATGGGCGACGGCAGCACCAACGTCGAGCACGAGGTCTGACCAGCCCGCGGTCATGGACATAAAAACCCTGGTACTGGCGCTGGCGCTGGGCAATCTGAGCCTGTGCGCGGCGCTGTTCTTTTCCGAGCAGCAGGGCGGCGCCGCCGGGCGCACCGCCACCTGGTCCAGGGCCAAGCAATTCCAGGCGCTGGCCTGGGGTCTGCTGTACCTGCGCGGCACCTTGCCCGATTTCCTGACGATCCCGTTCGCCAACGCCTTGCTGTTCACCGGCTTCGCGCTGGACGCGGCCGCGCTGTGGGAGCAGGCCGGCCGCCGGGTGTGGCGCCGCTACCTGGTTCCGATGCTGGCGGCGGCCATCGTCATCTTCGTGTGCGCCTGGCTGCTCGACACGCCGGCCCCGCGGCGCATCGCCATCACCTCGGTCGTCATGGGCTTGTTCTTCGTCGCCGGCGCCGCCGCGCTGGGACGCGGCTGGTCGGCCGGGACCCTGCTGCGCCGCTATCTGGTGGTGGCCATGCTGGTGCTGGCGCTGGCCGTGGTGGCGCGCGGGCTGCTGTCGGTGGCGCTGCCGGACGGTTGGGGCTGGGTCAGCCCGGCGCTGATCCAGAGCGTCGGCATCGGCGCCCTGTATTTGATGATGCTCAGCAACGCCTTCGGCTACCTGCTGCTGGGGCGCGAACAGCTCGACGGCGAGCTGGCGCGGCTCGAGGTGCTCGACGCGCTGACCGAGGTGCCCAACCGGCGCGGCTTCTACCAGGCGCTGACGCCGTGGATGGCGCTGGCGCGCCGGCCCGGCCTGCCGACCGCGTTGATCATCCTCAACCTGGACCATTTCAAGCGCATCAACGACGACTACGGCCACGCGGTGGGCGACATGGTGCTGGTGGCGATGGTCGACGTGTGCAAGAAACAGCTGCGCGACAGCGATTTGATGGGGCGCCTGGGCGGCGGCGAGTTCGCCATCCAGCTGCCGCGCACCGCGCAGGACGACGCCATGATGGTGGCCGAGCGGATCCGCAACGCCATCGCCCTGTTGCCGGTGAAGGCCGAAAAAGCCGTCATCAACATGACCGCCAGCCTGGGCGTGACCACCATCCGCGCCGACGACAGCGCCGTGAGCCTGTTCAAGCGCGCCGACGAGGCGCTGCGCGAGGCCAAGGCGTCGGGCCGCAACCGGGTGGCCGAGGCGCAGTCGCCGGTGGGCGCGCTGGAGGCGTAGGCCGCGTCCGATAGCGCACTCAAGCGCGGGCGTCATCACGCTGTCATAATGCGGGCATATCGTGGTGGATTTTCGTAACCGTGTAAATCGTTTAGTTTGATTCCGGTCGGGTCCGGGCCAACGCAAGCCTTGGTTGCCGTTTGCACAGAGAGGCTTTCATTTATGTACGCAGCAGTAGATTTGGGTTCCAACAGTTTCCGCCTCCACGTCGGCAAGCACGACGGCGATGCGATCCGCGTGCTGAAAAGCGTGCGCGAACCGATACGCCTGGCCGCCGGGCTGGACGACAAGGGCAATTTGACGCCGGCCGCCATGCAAAGCGCGCTGGCGTGCCTGCGCAACTTCCGCGCCGTGCTCGACGGCTACAAGCTCGATGGCGTGCGCGTGGTGGCGACGTCGGCCATGCGCGTGGCGCGCAACGCGGCCGCCTTCCTGCCGCAGGCCGAACTGGCCATCGGCCACCCGATCGAGATCATCTCCGGCGAGGAGGAAGGCCGCCTGATCTACATGGGCGTGTCCAACGCGCTGGCCACGCCGGGCGAGCGGCGGCTGGTGATCGACATCGGCGGCGGCTCGACCGAGTTGATACTGGGGCGCGGCCAGGAGATCGAAAAGGTCGAGTCGTTCAGCGTCGGCACGGTCAAGCAAAGCCTGTCGTTCTTCGTCGGCGGCCGGGTCGACGCGCCGTCGTTCGAGGCGGCCATCCTGTCGGCGCGCAGCCATTTCGAGGACGCCGCGCCGCCATACCGGCCGCAGTTCTGGAAGCAGTGCTACGGCTCCTCGGGCACGGCCCGCACCATCGCCGACATCATCGTCAAGAACGGCATCGGGCGCGAGGTCAACGCCGCCACGCTGGCCGCGCTCAAACAGCGCTTCATCGAATTCGGCCATGTCAGCAAGATCGAGATGGCCGGCCTGCGCCCGGACCGCGCCGGCACCATCATCGGCGGGCTGGCGATCCTGATCGGCCTGGTGCGCGAACTCGATATCCCGGTGGTGCAGCCGATCGAGGCCGGCCTGCGCATGGGCGTGATGTGGGATTTGCACCTGCGCTCGACCAAGCGCGATCGGCGCGAGCAGTCGGTGCAGGCCTGCCTGCAGAGATTCCACGTCGACGAGCGCCGCGCCAACCGCGTGGCCGACGACGCGCTGGCCTTGTACATGCAGACCAAGCCGGCCACCGAGGAGTACACGCGCCATCTGTACTGGAGCGCGCTGCTGCACGAGGTGGGGCTGGTGGTATCGCAGACCGGCTACCACAAGCACGCCGCCTACATGATCGAGAACGCCGACCTGCCGGGCTTCACCACCCGCGAGCAGAAGGTCATGAGCCGCCTGATCCTCGCCCACAAGGGCAATCTGCGCAAGGTCGCCGAGGTGCTGGCCGAGCCGGATTTCGCCAAGGCGGTGGTGGCGCTGCGGCTGGCGGTGCTGTTCATGCACTCGCGGATCGACATCGATTTCAGCCTGATCAAGCTGCGCGTGAAGAACCGCATCGAGCTGGAGATCCGCCGCGAGTGGGTGGCCGAGCATCCGACCTTGTCGTACTGGCTGGAGAAGGAACAGGAGAACTGGGACGAAGTCGGTGTGGATTTCACCATCCGCACCAGCGGCTAGAGCACACGGGAGACGCCGATGACCGACCGCACAAAACACCACCCGGCCGCCGGCGCCTCGCTGGCGCTGGCATTGGCATTGGCGTTGCCGTTGCCGGCGCAGGGGGCCGACCAGCGCAAGGAAGTCGTCACCCTGTGCTTCGAGGCGCAGGACGTGCTGCCGTGGCGCACCGAGAAGGGCGGCGGCCTCAATTTCGCGCTGCTCAAGATGGTCGAGCAGCGGCTCGACATCCGGTTCGATTACCTGAGCATTCCATGGAAGCGCTGCCTGGCGCAGTTGAAGGCCAACGCCGTCGACGGCGCCTTCGCCGTCAGCTACAAGCCGGATCGGCGCGAACTGGGCGAGTACCCGGGCGGCGACACCCCGGACGTGAGCAAGCGCATGCACGTGGACCGCTACGTGGTGCTGCGCAAAAAAGGCAGCAAGGTCGAATGGGACGGCAAGGCCTTCCACAATCTGGACGGGCCGATCGGCTTTCAGCTGGGGTATTCGGTGGGCGACGTGCTGCGCGCGCAAAACCTGGAGGTCGACGAGGGCAGCCAGCGCGCCGTCGAACTGGCCCGCAAGCTGATCGCCGGACGGGTGGCGGCGGCCGCCGTCGGCGGCAGCGACGCCGGTGGCCTGATGCGCGGCCCGCTCAAGTCCGAGCTGGAGCAGCTGCCGATCCCGATCATCGAAAAACCGTATTTCCTGATCCTGTCGCACGCGATGGTGGCGGCGCGCCCGCAGCTGGCCGAGCGTATCTGGCGCGCCGTCGAACAGGCCCGCAACAGCGCGGCGTACAAAAAACTGGAGCAGGCCGAAGGTGGCCATCATTGATACCGGGCGCTCCGCCGCCGCCAGCGACGCCGCCGTCGACGCGGTGTTGATGCGCGGCCGGGGGCCGCTGGCGCGGTTGCGCGGCGCCTGGCGCGGCAACATCTTCCTGCGGCTCGGGTTCGGCATCTTTTTCGCGCTGGCCTTGTCGACCGCGATCTACACCACCTACGTGATGCAAACGCTGCACACCGAGGCCGAGCACAATCTGCGCGAGCGCGCCGAGCGCCTGACGGCGGTGCTGTCGCAGGCGCTGGCGCGGCCGCTGTTCGACATCAACAGCGCGGCCGTCTCCAGCGTCGTCGACGCCTCCGGGGCGACGCCGGAAGTGCTGGTGCTGCGCGTGCTGGCGCCCAACGGCGCCGAAATGGCCAGCTACGTCTCGCCGCTGCGCGAGCCGGTGGCGGCGATCCACGTGCGCCGCGACATCAGCTTCAACGACGCGCGCCGCACCTACCAGCTGGGGTCCATCGAGCTGGCCTTCTCGCGCCAGAAGATGGACCAGGACCTGCGCCGCCGCATCGTCGACACGGTGGCCGCCAACCTGCTGCTGGCGCTCGGCATCGGGCTGTCGATTTTCCTGGTCGGACGGCGCGCTGCGCGCCCGTTCGCCGACATCCAGGCCAGCCTGGAAAAGCTGGCCCACGGCGAGACCGACATCAAGCTGTCCGGCATCGGCCGCGAGGACCAGGTGGGCCGCATGTCGCACGCCGTGCTGCGCTTCCGCGACACGCTCACGCGGCTGCGCGACGCCGAGCGCGAACTGCGCGACCTGAACGCCGATCTGGAAATGCGCATCAGCGAGCGCACCCGCGAGCTGACCGAGTCGATGCTGATCGCCGGCGAGAGCGAGGCCAAGCTGCAGACCATCGTCGACACGGCGCTCGACGCGGTGGTGCGCACCAATCCGGAAGGCTCCATCGTCGGCTGGAATACCCAGGCGGAGCGGGTGTTCGGCTGGAGCCGCGCCGAGGCGCTGGGGCGTGAGCTGGACCAGACCATCATCCCGCCGCGCTTCCGCTACGACCATCACCGCGGCATGCGGCGCCATTTGGCGGGCGGCGGCGGCGGCGTGCTCGATACCCGCATCGAAGTGTTCGCGATGCGCCGCAACGGCGAGGAGTTCCCGATCGAGCTGTCGATCACCAAGGTCACCACGGACGCCGACGGCGGCTACGAGTTCTGCGCCTTCATCCGCGACATCAGCGCGCGCCGCGAGCGCGAGCAAAAGCTGGTCACCGCTAACGCGATGGCGGAGGCGGCCAACATCGCCAAGTCCGAATTCCTGGCCAATATGAGCCACGAGATCCGCACGCCGATGAGCGCCGTGCTGGGCATGGCGTATCTGGCGCTGCGCACCGAGATGACGCCCAGGCAGCACGATTACATCAGCAAGATCCACATGGCGGCGCTGTCGCTGCTGGGGATCATCAACGACATCCTCGACTTCTCCAAGATCGAGGCCGGGCGGCTGGAGCTGGAGGCGATCCCGTTCCTGCTGGACGATGTGCTGGCCCATGTCTCGAGCGTGACGGCGCAGCGCGCCGCCGACAAGCAGCTCGAATACGTGATCGACGTCGCGCCCGGCGTGCCGCGCTATCTGGTGGGCGATCCGCTGCGGCTCGGGCAGGTGCTGATCAATCTGGTCAACAACGCCGTCAAGTTCACGCCGGCCGGCTCGCTGGCGCTGCGCTGCGACGTGATCGGCGCGGCCGGCGCGGCCGGCGCGGCCGGCGACAAGGCGCGGCTGCGCTTTGCCGTGCGCGACACGGGCATCGGCATGACGCCGCAGCAGAAGGCCAAGCTGTTCCGCGCCTTCATCCAGGCCGACGGCTCGACCACGCGGCAGTACGGCGGCACCGGCCTGGGATTGTCGATCTCGCAGCAGCTGGTGCGCCTGATGGGCGGCAATATCGAGGTCGAGAGCCAGATCGAACACGGCTCGACCTTCCACTTCGAGGTGGAGCTGGCGGTGTCCGACGCGGCGGCGCTGGCGGTGCGGGCGGCGGTCTACGAGGGCCCGGTGGCCGAGTTGAAGCTGGACGCGTCGCCGCGCCGCACCGCGCGCGTGCTGCTGGCCGAGGACAGCGCGGACAACCAGGACGTCACCCGGGAGCTGCTGGCCTTGCAGGGGCTGGACGTGGAAGTGGTCGGCAACGGCAGGCTGGCGGTGGAGCGGCTGCTGGCTGCCGGGCCGCACGCCTACGATCTGGTGCTGATGGACCTGGGCATGCCGCTATTGGACGGCTACGAGGCGACGCAGCTGCTGCGCGGCGATGGCCGCTTCAATGAGCTGCCGGTGATCGCCGTGACGTCGCACGCGCTGGCCGACGTGCGCGCCCGCTGCCTGGCCAACGGCATGCAGGACTATGTCACCAAGCCGATCGACCCGCAGCGGCTATACCGGGTGCTGTCGCGCTGGCTGGGCATGTCGATGAAGGTGATTCCGCCGTTGCCGCCGCGCGCGGAGCCGCGCGCCGTCAGCGTGGAGGAGGCGCGCCGGGCGATCGGCGAGCTGCGTGGCCTGCTGGCGGAGTTCAGCGGCGAGAGCCTGGATTATTTCGAAGGCGTGCGCGCCAGCCTGGCGACGATATTGTCGCCGCAGACCATGGGGCGGCTCAGGCACCATATGGAACAGTACGAGTTTGAAGCGGCCGGCAAGTTGCTGGCGGCGGTGGCGGATAAAGACGAGGAATAAGGAGGTGCCATGAACACGAAAGCCGATGACAGGCGAACGGTGTTGATCGTAGACGATACCCCGGACAACCTGACTTTGATTGCCGGTCTGCTCAAGGACCGGTACAACACCAAGGTCGCGACCAGCGGCGCGACGGCGCTGCAGATCGTCGCCTCGGCCAAGGTGGACCTGATCCTGCTCGACATCATGATGCCGGACATGGACGGCTTCGAGACCTGCCGCCGTTTGAAGGCCGATCCCGCCAGCAGCGCCATTCCCGTGCTGTTTTTGACCGCCAAGGGGCAGGCCGAGGACGAGGTGATGGGCCACAAGGCGGGCGGCGTGGACTTCCTGCGAAAGCCGGTCAGTCCGCAGTTGCTGTTCGCCCGGGTCGCGGCACATTTGCGATAGCGCAAGCAAAATTTACGTAAATGATATATATTGTTTATATTGTTGATTAATTGGAGTAGATATGAACAAGCCCGTAAACGGTCTGGCCAACGGAAAAGCGCCAGCAACCAAAGCCGCCGCCAAGCCTGCCGCCGAGAAAATCGCCGTCAAGCCGGCCGCCAAAGCCGCCGCGAAACCTGCCGCCGCCAAGCCTGCAGCCAAAACCACCGCGGTGAAACCGGCGGCCAAGGCCGTTGCCAAACCAGCGGCCAAGCCGGCCGCCAAGCCTGCTGCGAAGCCAGCGCCCAAAGCCGTTGCCAAGCCGGCGCCCAAGGCTGCCGTCAAAGCCGCCGCCGTCAAAGCCGCTCCTAAAGCGGCGGCCACCAAAGCCGCGCCGAAAGCCGCTCCAAAAGTTGCTCCAAAATCGACGGATGCGGCTTCCAAGACGGCAGCCGCCAAGCCAGCCGCGCCGGAGGCCGCCAAGGACAAGGTCCGCAAGGAAAAGCTGGTGCGCGACAGCTTCACCATGCCTGAACAGGAATACGCGGTGCTAAGCCAGGTCAAGAAAGCCTGCCTGAAAGCCGGTTTCGAGATCAAAAAGAGCGAATTGTTGCGTATCGGCGTGGCGCTGATCAGCCAGATCGACATGGCGACTTTGCAAAAAGTGCTGTCCAGCCTGCCGCAGCTGAAAACCGGTCGTCCAAAGAAAGACTAACTTAAAAACAACACTTGTGCGCATGTCACGGAACTGACATTAAGTTGTCATTTCCTTGAAGTATTCGGCCGGTACGCTTGCTTCGTCTTCCACAGAAAGGATGAAGCATGCAAACCTCGATCATACAAGCGGACGTCCGAGCGACCTCCGGCAAGCTGGTGCTCAGTATGGCAAGCACGCCCGAAGAACTGCGTGAAGTGCAGCGCCTGCGCTACAAGGTTTTCATCGAAACGATGGGTCTGAGTTCGCTGGTGCGCGCCGATGGCCTCGACAGCGACGAATTCGATGAGCATTGCGATCACCTGATCGTGCGTGACGCCAACACGCTCAAGGTGGTGGGCACCTACCGCCTGCTGAGCGCGGCGCGCGCCCGCAAGATCGGCCGCGTCTATTCGGAGGGCGAGTTCGATCTGGGCCGCCTGAACAACCTGCGCGGCCGCATGGTCGAAGCGGGGCGTGCCTGCATCCATCCCGACTATCGTGGCGGCAGCGTCATCATGCTGCTGTGGTCCGGCCTGGCCGAATACATGCGCCGCGAGAACTGCGATTATCTGGCCGGCTGCGCCAGTATCAGCCTGGCCGACGGCGGCCACAATGCCGTCGCCGTGTTCCAGTCGCTGATCGGCCAGCACATGGCTCCTTCCGAATACCGCGTCACGCCGCACCTGCCGTTCCCGTTCTCGAAGCTGGAGGCGGCGCAGAAGCCGCAGATCCCGCCGCTGCTCAAGGGGTACCTGCGTTCGGGCGCGTGGATTTGCGGCGAACCGGCCTGGGACCCTGATTTCGAAAGCGCCGACTTGTTCCTGCTGCTGCCGCTGGCCAATCTGGATGGGCGGTATGCGCGGCACTACGGCGTGGCCAACGAGCCGCTGGCGGCGTGATGCGGCGCTGATTGTCTTCTAAGGCGCATCTGAAACACTTCTAAAACACGTAGGGCGGATTAGCGCAGCGTAATCCGCCGTGCATGCGTCTCGACGGCGCATGCAATGGCGGATTACGGCGTTCCGCCTAATCCGCCCTACGTGGATCAGTGGTATTTTCCCGCCCCGTGTAAAATAGTCCATTTACGGGGCTGCGGCAATGAAGTTGGACAGTGAACCAGAACGCGCGGGATTCCAACTGCGCTCCGCCGTGCGTCATCGCGGCACGGCGCCGCAGGACGCCTCCGACACCAGCGACAGCGTCGCCGAGGAAGCTCCGGTGGCGCTGGTGATCAATGGCATATCGCATGCCGTCATGATGGTCACGCCGCGCGAACTCCAACCCTTCGCCATGGGCTTCGTGCTGACCGAAGGCCTGGTGGCCAAAGCCGCCGACGTCTACGACATCGAAACGCGCGAACACGCGCGCAGCTTCGAGGTGGAAATCACCATCGCCCAGGAAAATTTTGTGCAGCTCAAGCAGCAGCGCCGTTCGATGGCGGGCCGCAGCGGTTGCGGCGTGTGCGGCATCGAGAGCCTGGAGCTGCTGGACCTGAAGCCGGGCCGCATCACGACGCCGGCGCTGCATGACGAGGCGTCGCTGCCGCCGGCCATCGCGCGCGCGGCGGCGCAGCTGGGCGGGCACCAGCAATTGATGCGGGCCACCGGCGGCGTGCATGCCGCCGCCTGGTGCGACGCCAGCGGCGCGGTGCTCAAGGTCTGCGAGGACGTGGGACGCCACAACGCGCTGGATAAATTAATCGGCCACCTGGCGCTGGACGGCGTGGACATGCGCGCCGGCTTCGTCTTCATGTCCAGCCGCGCGAGCTATGAGCTGGTGCGCAAGGCGGCGCGCATGAATATTCCGATGCTGGCGACGATCTCCGCCCCCAGCACGCTGGCGATCGATGTCGCCAGCGAGGCTGGGATCAAGCTGGTGAGTTTTTGCCGTCAGGATGGCTGCGTCGAGTACACCTGAGCAGCCCTATTCGGCGGCCGACTGGTCCGCCGACAGCGACAACAGCACCGGGATCGATTTCGACGTCGGCGTGCCGGCGCCGTCGGCCGTGCTGTGCAGCGGAATCAGGCCGTTCGTCTCCGGGAAGTAGGCGCCCAGGCAGCCGCGCGGAATGTCGTACTCCACCAGCACGAAACGCTCGGCGCGCCGTTCGACATGGTCGTCCCACACGCTGACGATGTCCACATACTGGCCGTTGCGCATGCCCAGCAGCGCCAGGTCGTCGCGGTTGATGAATACCACGCGGCGCAGCCCGAACACGCCGCGATAGCGGTCGTCCATGCCGTAGATGGTGGTGTTGTACTGGTCGTGCGAACGCGCCGTCATCAACACCATCAAACGCTCGCCGTGGATGGCGCGGGCGCGGTGGATCGGCGTGTCGGTGTCGACCGCGTGCACCACGAACTGCGCCTTGCCGCTGGCGGTGCGCCATTCGCGCTCGCGCGAGGCCACCTTCAGATGGAAGCCGCCCGGCTTGGCCACGCGCGCGTTGAAGTCGTAAAAGTCGTCGAACACCTTGGCGACGGCGTCGCGGATGGCGGCGTAGTCGCCGGCGTAGGCGTTCCAGTCGACTTTACCGCTGCCCAAGGTGGCGTGCGCCATGCGGGCGACGATCGCCGTCTCCGACAGCAGGTTGTCCGACGCCGGCTGGTTCATGCCGTACGACAGGTGCACCATGCTCATCGAATCCTCCACCGTCACGCCCTGCGGCACGCCGTTTTGCATATCGATCTCGGTGCGGCCCAGGGTCGGCAGGATCAGCGCTTCCTTGCCGACGATCAGATGGCTGCGATTGAGTTTGGTGGCCACGTGCACCGTCAGGTCGCAGGCGCGCAGCGCGTCGAAGGTGAGGGGCGTGTCCGGCGTCGCCATGGCGAAGTTGCCACCCATGCCGAAGAAGACTTTCACTTTCCCGTCCAGCATGGCCTGGATGCTGTCGACGACGTCGTAGCCGTGCTGGCGCGGCGGCTCGAAATCGAAGACCTTTTGCATGCGGTCGAGGAAGGCCTTGGTCGGCTTTTCCTCGATGCCCATGGTGCGGTCGCCCTGCACGTTGGAGTGGCCGCGCACCGGGCACAGACCCGCGCCCTTGCGGCCGATATTCCCGCGCATCATCATCAAATTGGACAGCATCTGGATCGTCGCCACCGCGCCCTTGTGCTGGGTCAGGCCCATGCCCCAGGTGCAGATGACGTTTTTGCCGTTGATGTAAACCTCGCTTAGCTCCTCGATCTGCGCGCGCGGCACGCCCGATTCGGCGACCAGCTGGTCCCAGCTCTGCGCGCGCAGGTCCTGCGCGAACGCCTCGAAGCCGCTGGTGTGGTCGGCGATGAAGGCGCGGTCCAGCAGGCCGGCCTGGCCGGCGGCCATGGCCTCGTCGTCGCGTTCGACCAGGCGCTTGGCCAGCGCCTTGATCAGCGCGAAGTCGCCGCCCAGCGTCGGCTGCACGAACATGGTGCTGATGGTGGTGCTCGAATTGGTCAGCATCTCGAACGCGTGCGCGGGGCTGGTGAAGCGTTCCAGCCCGCGCTCGCGCAGCGGATTGATGGAGACGATACGCGCGCCGCGCCGGGCGCAGTCGCGCAGCTCGCCGAGCATGCGCGGGTGGTTGGTGGCCGGGTTCTGGCCGAAGATCAGCAGCGTGTCGGCGTGCTCGAAATCCTCCAAGGTGACCGTGCCCTTGCCGATGCCGACGGTGCCCGGCAGGCCGCGGCTGGTCGGCTCGTGGCACATGTTGGAGCAGTCCGGGAAGTTGTTGGTGCCGTACATGCGCACGAACAGCTGGAACAGGAACGCCGCCTCGTTGCCGGTGCGGCCGGAGGTGTAGAACGCGGCCTGGTTCGGATCGGGCAGCGCCTTCAAATGGCAGGCGATCAGCGCGAAGGCGTCGTCCCAGGCGATCGGCAGGTAGGTGTCGCTGGCGCGGTCGTAGACCATCGGATCGGTCAGGCGGCCGTGCTGTTCCAGTTGGTAGTCGGACTGGCGCAGCAGCTCGGCGACCGTGTGGGCGGCGAAAAACGCCGGCTTGACGCGCTTGCTGGTGGCCTCGGCGGCGACGGCCTTGACGCCGTTCTCGCAAAACTCGAAGGTCGACGCGTGCTCGCGGTCCGGCCAGGCGCAGCCCGGGCAGTCGAAGCCGTCCGGCTGGTTTTGCTTGAGCAGCGTCTTGAAATTGCCGCCGCTGACCTTCTCGCGCACCAGGTTGATGGCCACCTGCTTGAGCGCGCCCCAGCCACCGGCCGCGTGCTGGTAGGGCTCGATGTGGCCGTCGGGTTTATCTTTTTGCATGTTGCTTTCCGGTAATATATCGTATTTCCGAGAGTATAGTGCAGAATCCCATTCTCGACAGAAAACAGATCAAGGATGGCGTTCGATGGACGACGAAGTGATGGCGGCGCTGGTGGACGTGCTCGAAACGCTGTGGCGGATCGAAGCGCGGCAGCCCGGCAAGCCGTGCTCGCTGGCGAAACTGAGCAAACAGGCCCAGCGCCCGATGAGCGTGCTGCGGCGCCAATTGCTGATGCTGGTGGAGGCGGGCTGGATAGAGCTGCGCCTGGACGAGGGCGGCATCACCGGCAGCGTGCGCTTGAGTGCCAGCGGACTGCAACTGGGCGGCGAGTTGTTCAGCTAAGGTCCAACCCGTATGCTTTTTGCGAGACGCGCGCGATACCGCTTAGGGGGCGTACCCGGACGGGTAAGACCCCGGCCGGCCGTGCGGGTTTCGCTTGCGTCCCGGTAAATAACGTCGTAGACTGTTTGTACCGTTTGGTACAACTATTGAAAGCCCACCATGACCCGACCACCTCTACCTCCCTTCACCCGCGACAGCGCGATCCAGAAAGTCCGCCTGGCCGAAGACGGCTGGAACACCCGCGACCCGCACAAAGTATCGCTGGCCTACACCGAGGACTGCCACTGGCGCAACCGCGCCGAATTCGTCACCGGCCGCGCCGGGATCGTCGCCCTGCTGACGCGCAAATGGACGCGCGAACTGGACTACCGCCTGATCAAGGAGCTGTGGGCGTTCGACGGCCACCGCATCGCGGTGCGCTTCGCCTATGAATACCACGACGATTCGGGCCAGTGGTACCGCGCCTACGGTAACGAGAACTGGGAGTTCGCCGACGACGGCTTGATGCGGCGGCGCCTGGCCAGCATCAACGAGGCGCCGATCGCGGCCGCCGAGCGCAAGTTCCACTGGGACGCGAGCGGCCCGCGCCCGGCCGACCACGCCAGCCTGAGCGAACTGGGCTTCTGACAATGGCCAGGGTGATGGGCGAGCGCGGCGACGTGGTGCCGCTGCTGGCCGAGGTGTTCCGCGCCTACGGCTACGAGGGCGCCAGCCTGGCGCGCATCAGCGAAGGCACGGGCCTGGGCAAGGGCAGCATCTATAACTTCTTCCCCGGCGGCAAAGAGGAGATGGCCGCCGCAGTGCTGGCCGACATCGACCACTGGTTCCGCGACCAGGTGTTCCAGCCGCTGCGCGCCGGCGCCGGCGCCGATCCAGGCGTGGCCGACATGTTGACGGCGGTCGGCCGCTATTTCCTATCCGGCCGCAAGGTGTGCCTGGTGGGCGTGTTCGCGCTCGGCCACGAGCGCGACCGTTTCGCGGCGAAGGTGCGGGCGTATTTCGCCGAGTGGATCGACGCGCTGGCCGTGGCGCTGGAGCGCGGCGGGCGCGCGGCGGACGTGGCGCGCGAGCTGGCCGAGGACGCCGTCGGCGCCATCCAGGGCGCGCTGGTGCTGGCGCGCGCGGCCGACGAGCCGGAATTGTTCATGCGCACGCTGGAGCGGCTGCGGCGGCGCCTGGCGTAGCGCAGGCGAACCGAATCGACGCCCGCCGGTCAAACTTGTTTTGACCGGGGCCTCGTCATGAACCCTCCGCTGACCGCCGTGCTGGCCCCCGGGCTCGCGCCCGATATCGTGTTGCGGCAGATTTACCTCAACGTGCGCGACTTCGCCATCTTCACCATCGATCCGCGCGGGCTGGTCACCAGCTGGAATATCGGCGCGCAGCTGATCTTCGGTTTCACGCCCGAGGAAATCATCGGCCACAGCATCGACACCATTTTCACGGTCGAGGACATCGTCCAGGGCCAGCCGGAGCTGGAACGGCGCACGGCGGCCGATTGCGGCCGCGCCACCGATTACCGCTGGCATGTGCGCAAGGACCGCTCGCAGTTCTGGGCCGACGGCGTGCTGACGCCGATCGCGGCGCCGCCGGACCATGGCCCGCCGCTCGGCTTTCTCAAGATCCTGCGCGACGTCACCGACCGCAAGCTGGCGCAGGACGAGATCCACCGGCTGGCGTCGATCGACGTGCTGACCGGCCTGGCCAACCGCGCCGCCTTCGACGCCCACCGCGCCGAGATGGTGGCGCTGGCCGCGCGCACCGGCCAGCTGCTGCTGTTGCTGATGATCGATCTCGACCAGTTCAAGGAGGTCAATGACCTGATGGGCCACCATGCCGGCGATCTGCTGCTGCAGCAGGTGGCGCAGCGCATCCGCGGCATCAGCCGCGAGAGCGATTTCGTCGCGCGCCTCGGCGGCGACGAATTCGCCATGCTTCAGTTGTACGCGCCGTCGCCGGCGGCCGGCGGGGCGCTGGCGGACAAGCTGCTGGAGTCGTTGCGGCAGCCCTTCGTGATCGAGGAGCGCGAGATCCGGATCAGCGCCAGCATCGGCATCGCCGTGTGCCCGGTCGACGCCACCACGCCGGACCATTTGCTGAAAAAGGCCGATCTGGCGATGTACCACGCCAAGAACGACGGCCGCAACTGCTTCCATTACTACACCGAGGAGCTCGACGAGATAGCGCACCGTAAAAACGCCGATCACAACGAACTCAAACGCGTCATCAGCGGCAGGCTGTTTTGGCTGGCGTATCAGCCGATCGTCGACGCCGTCAGCGGCCGCACGGTGGCGATGGAGGCGTTGCTGCGGTTGCCCGGCCGGTTGTCGGCGCATTCGGTCGATTATGTGATCGGGCTGGCGCAGGAGATCGGCCTGTTGCCGGACCTGGGGACCTGGGTGGTGCGGCAGGCGTGCGCGCAATTGCGGCAATGGCGCGACGAAGGGCTGCCGCCGCTGCGCGTGTGCATCAACACCTGCGCCGAGGAGTTGCGCGACGCCGATTATCAACAACACCTGGATTTGGTGCTGAGCGAATCGGGGCTGTCCGCGCAGGATATCGAGATCGAGCTGACCGAGCGCGATGCGATCGAACTGGAACGCAGCGGCAGCAATATCATTTTCCGGTTGCGCGAGCGCGGCTTCCTGCTGTCGCTCGACGACTTCGGCACCGGCTATTCCTCGCTTAGTTATCTGCGCATCCTGCCGGTGACGACGATCAAGCTCGATAAGAGCTTTTTGCACGGCGTGCCCGATAACGCGGACGCCAACGCGGTGGCCAGGACGGTCATCCAGCTGGCGCAGGATCTGCGCCTGACGGTCATCGCCGAAGGGGTGGAGAGCCCGGAGCAGGCCAGCTTCCTCCGTCAGCTGGGGTGCGGCGCGTTCCAGGGACATTTGTATTCGGCGGCGCTATCGGCCGGCGAGGCCACCGAATGGCTGCGCGCGCAGCCCCCCTGGACACCTTAGACCAATCCCATATCGCGCCCCTTGGCGCCGAAAATCCGCTCCACCTGTCCGGCGTCGAGCCCATACATGCGCGCGAACAGGCCGCCGAGCATGGCCCGGTATTCGTTCAGCACCGGATAATCGCGGTTCTGGAACAGCGTGTTCTGCTCGATCCGTATCTGCTCGCCGCGCACCTGGCCGCCGGCCACTCCGCCGCCCAGCACCCAATAGACGCTGCCATGGCCATGATCGGTGCCACGGTTGCCGTTCTCGCGGAAGGTGCGGCCGAATTCACTGACCACCACCACCACGGTATCCTTCCAGTCCGGCCCCATCTCCTTCGCGTAGGCGGCCAGGCCGCGCCCCAGCTCCTCGAAGCGGCCGGCCAGGTAGCCGGTGGCGCCGCCCTGGCCGACGTGGGTGTCCCAGCCGCCGACGTCGACGAAGCCGATGTTGTATTTGTCCTTCATCAGCTTGGCGATGCGGCGCGCCTCCAGCTCGAAGCCCTTGGCGGTGATGGCGTTGCGGTTGGCCGCGTCCATCTCGCCGATCATCTCCTTCATCACGTCGTCGCGCACCACGAAGCCGTCGCGCACCTGCCGCGCCAGCGCGGTGTCGTCGTACATCGAGGCGATCATCCTGGCCTGGCGGGCGTCGACGGCCGGTTTGCCGATCGAGCGCAGCGCCATGTTGGGCAGTTGCGCGCCGCCCTGCATGATCAGCGGCAGCTGGTCGGTGAAGGCGATGGCGCTGGCGCGGTCGGTATTGAGCGTCATCGCCAGCCTGTTCAGGAAGCCGGACCGGTAGTCGCGCGTGTGGTCCAGCGCCTGTCCCAGCTCGATGCTGTCCTGGGTCTCGAAGTGGCTGCGCGAGATATCCTCGGTGCCGGCGAACGGCACGAACGCCGCCTGGCCGGCGGTGAACAGCGGGTAGATGGTGTCGCGCAGGGCGGGGTGCAGGCCCCAGTCGGCGTTGATCGGCAGCGCCGAATTGAGCTCGTTGCCGGGCCTGGGCACGGCGATGTTGGGCCGCGCCTTGTAATAAAACTGGCTGGAGATCGGCACCAGCAGGTTGGTGGCGTCGTAGCCGCCGCGCATGAAGACGAACAGCAGCCGTGTTTTGCTGGCCGGCGCGGCCCACAGCTTGCCGGCCATCGCGGCGGCGGGCAGGGCGGCCAGGGATTTGAGCAGGGTGCGGCGTTTCATCGTGCGTCTCCTTCGTCAGCGGTGCATCAGTTCGGGCGACGACAGCAGGAAGGTGTTCCATTCCTGCGGCGACGTGGCCTGGTCGAGCACCTGGCGCGTGGGCTGGCCCAGCGTTTTTTGCAGCGTTTGGTAATACAGCGCGTTGGCCAGTTGCGGGAAGGCCGCGCGCTCGGTCGGTTGCGGGCCGTCGGTCTTGAACAGCCCCGCGTTGCCCGAGCCGATCGCCTTGGCGATCTCGAAGCGGGTGGTCATCTGGCCGGGACTGGCCCAGCCGGATTCGGTCAGCGGATAGCCGTCCGGGGTCTGGCGCCCGTACAGCGGCTCGCCCATGCGGTTAAGCCAGGACAGCATCGGGCCGGTGTTGAGGATCACCTTGTCGTCGTAGGTCAGGCGCACGGCGGAGACCACGTAATGCACCGGGTCCTTGAACTTGCGTCCCAGCGACTGCGCGAATTCGGTGGCGCCGAACAGGGTGCGCAGCACCGCCGCGATGTCGCCGTCGCTGGCGAGGAAGGTGGCGGCCATGCGCTCGACCAGCGCCGGCGGCGGCTCGTCGGCGACGAAGTACACCGCCAGCTTGCGGCTGATGAAGCGCGCCGTGGCCGGGTGGCGGCTGAGGCGATCGATCGCCTCGTCGACCTCCGCCAGGCCGCGCCCCTTGACGGTCTGGCCGAGGAATTCCTTGTTGCCGTAGTCGTGGCGGTTCGGATTGAATTCGAACAGGCCTTGGCGCAGGTACTGCGACTGCAGCTCCTGCTTCACTTTCGGTTCCGCCGCGCCCAGGTTGACGCCGACGCCGGTGAGGATGCGCGCCAGCTCCTGCACGTCGCGCTGGCTGTAGCCGCCGTCCACGCCCAGCGTGTGCAGCTCCATCAACTCGCGCGCGTAGTTCTCGTTGATGCGGTTGGCGGCGTTCTGCTCGTTGTCCAGATAGCGGATCATGGCCGGATGGCGCAGCGTCGCCGCCAGCAGGTCGCGGAACTTGCCCAGCGCGTGCGGGCGCACCGCCTTGTCCTCGTAGTCGCCGACCAGCACGCGCAGGTTGCTCTTGCCCTGGTGGACGTTGAAGTGGTTCATCCAGAACCACGTCATCTGCTCCTGCAGCTGGTTGGGCGAGTACAGGTCGCGCAGCAGCGAGCGCGCCGCCGCCTCCTTCGCCACGCGGTTCAGCTCCTGCTGGTAGGCCTGCTGGGCGGCCTTTTTGTCGTCGTCGACGCTGATTTTTTCGATGTCCTTGCGTTGCTGGTCGAGTTCCTGGATCAGTTGCGGCAGCGGTTTTTGGGTGATCGTCATGGCGTCGATCTGCGCCTGCGCGGCGGCCGGCAGCGCGGCCGGGGAGGGCCGCAGCTGCCGCTCCAGCCAGGCGTCGTAGCCCAGTTTTTCCGCCTGGTGCCAGGTGCCCTGGCTGACGCCCCAGCTGAC
Source organism: Duganella sp. 1411 (assembly GCF_017833525.1). Taxonomy (GTDB): domain Bacteria; phylum Pseudomonadota; class Gammaproteobacteria; order Burkholderiales; family Burkholderiaceae_D; genus Rugamonas. Next base: position 798,039 of record NZ_JAFICD010000002.1, on the reverse strand, counting down.
GCGGTTCAAGGCGCCGACCATCTGCTCCGGCTTGACCGCCGTGGCCACGGGGGCGCCGCCCGGCGTGGCGCAGCCGCCCAGGATCAGCAGGGCGCCACAGGCAGCCAGGGTTCGGAGCGGCATCGGCGTGGTGGGCATGGCGCGTCTCATTGTTATCGTCATCGTCGGCATAAGGCTGTAGAGTACGCCAATCCGGCCGAACTGCTATATTCGGTGTGTGTATCGTGCTACAAAATGTTACCGTGGCGCGCGGCGCCCTCCCAAGATAATACTGAACAAGGTCATAGACAAGCCATGGTCCGACATCCGATCAGCCTTCTTTCACTGTGCGCCGCGCTGGCGGCCAGCCACGGCGCCTTCGCCGCCGTCACGCTGCAAGTGGTCTCCACGGTGCACACCGAAGCGCTCAAAGGCGTGACCAATCCGCCGGCCGATAGCCGCCAGGTGATGGAGGTGACGCTGTCCGACGACTATATCGCCGTCAAAAAGCCGAAGGTGGAATTGATCTACGATTTCAAGTCGCGCCGCTATTACGTGCTCGATACCGACAACAAGGTCTATGTCGACTACTCGCTGTACAGCATCGCCGGCTTTCGCACGATGGAGCTGAAGAACCGCGAAAACATCAACGCCATGCTGGCCAAGGCCAAGATCGATGCGCCGGCCAGCCGCCAGGTGGACCGCGAGCAGGAGCTGTCGGTGGCCGACGACGACGCCGTCAAGATCGATGAAAGCGCCGGCGACGGCACGCTCGATTTTTCCAGCGAAGGCCGCAAGCTGGCCTCGTGGAGCAAGGCCGGCGACAAGGTCGGCGCGGCCGACGCGGCGCGCTTTGCGCAGTTCCTGCGCTACACGCAGACTGGACACCCGCAGCTGCTCGCCAGGCTGGCCAGGGACGGCGTCATCCCCGGGCAGTTGACGTTCACGGTCAACACCGGCGTCGGCGTGCGCACCGTCGGCATCAGCGTTTCCAACGTCAAGAGCGCGCGGCCGCCGGCTTACGATTTGAAAGGCTACGCGCCGCGCATGGCGCAAGCGGGCGAACTGGATATCCTGCTCGACCGGATGGCGGCGCTGACGCCGCAGCAGCTGGCGGCCATGCGCGCCGCCCATCCCTGCGACACCGCGGCCGACTACCGCGACGACCACCTGCTCGATACGATGCTGGGCCGTACCGAATGCGTGCTGGCCACCGGCGCCCCCATGCTGCCGTTCACGCCGGAGCAGCTGCAGAAGATGCGCGAGGAACCATCGGTGGGGCTGATGATGGCGTCGGTGAGCCCGAAGAACAAGGAGGAGTTCGAGGGCGCGGTCAAGACGCTGGCGGAACTGCGCAAACAGGCGCCGCGCAAGGCCTACGTCCTCAAGCTGCTGGAGGCGAACAACCGCCTGCGGCTCGGCCAGCGCAACGAAAGCCTGCAGCTGTTCGGCGAAGTTTTGGAAGCCAATCCGGTGCTGGGCGGCGCGTACAAGGATCTGGGGGATTTGCTGCTGTTGACCGGCGACAGCCCGCGCGCGTGGCGCTGCTGGGATATCGGACGGGCCATCGCGCCCAAGGTGCCGAACTTCACGGCCGTAAACGACTTCGAGGCGCTGCTGTTGAAGCGGCATCCGGAATTTTTCTGATGGGGGCGGTGCGACTTGGGAGGGGTAATGCTGCGTTCAGCGGGGTTTGGGCTGACGCATTGGTGCATTATTTGGGCGCCGGTACCGCATGCCGGCGCCTGGCATGGCAAGATCAGCGGAGCTGTTCAATGCATTGAAGCGGTCGACAGATCTTTCAATTCCCGTATGCTGATATCTGACTTTTCATGCATACGCAGCAAAATCGTGGCTCCAACTGCCAACTTCCGGTGTCGGATCTTGCTGATGATGGGAGGCTGCACTTCCAAAACTCGGCACAATTCCGCGTCGTTTTTTAAGTTCATTTTTTCGATCAAAGTATCAAGCAACTTGTTCGGGACGAAGCTGGAAGGTTCCAGGGCCCGAGCACGATTCATGGCTTCGATCAGTTCCAGCTTTTTTTGCCGTACGTTCATGATTTGCTCCTCCTTTGCTCAAACGTGAAAAAAGACGTTTCCCAGCAAGGCTAGCGCCCACATTTTTGATCTGAATGTGGTACGCGACTCAACATTCTTGATAACCATGCAAGTTATTTCAGATAATACTACTTTGCGACAAAAAATGCAGGGTTTAACAAATGAATTATCTTGTTTATTGCTTAAACGGGTTGACGATTGTTGTTTCTTGTATGCAGCTTTTCGATAGTTGTAGGACTTTGTCTGTCATCCCGGCCGCGATGTGAGAGTGGGTCACCATGATGGCGCAGGCGCCGGTCGCTTTGATTTCGTGGCGCAGCAAGGTCAGGATGGCGTGGGCGGTGTCCGGATCGAGGTTGCCGGTGGGCTCGTCGGCCAGCACCAGCGCCGGGCGGTGCACCAGCGCGCGGGCGATCGCCACGCGCTGCATTTCGCCGCCGGACAGCTGGTGCGGGAAATCGTCGCCGCGCCCGCCCAGGCCGACGGCCGCTAGCATCTCGGCCGCGCGCGCGGTCGGCAGGCCGTTGAGCAGCAGCGGCAGCGCGACGTTTTGCAGCAAGGTCAGATGCGGCAGCACGTGGAAGGCCTGGAAGATGAAGCCCATGCGGGCGCGCCGCAGTTTGGTGGCGGCGTCGTCGTCGAGCCCCGACATGGCGACGCCGTCGATGACGATCGGCGACGCCGCCGGCGCGTTCGGATCGACGTCGGGCGTATCGAGGCCGGCGATCAGGTTGAGCAGCGTCGATTTGCCGACGCCGGAGTCGCCCATGATGGAGACGAACTCGCCGGCCCTGAACGTCCACGAGAGGTTGGACAGCACCGGACGGCCGCTGGCATAGGATTTGGACAGGTTGCGCAGTTCGAGCATGGGCGGGTGGGGTGGATTAGCGGGTGAGCGCGCGGCGCAGCGCGAAGCTGATGGCGTCGACCAGCGCGACCAGCAGCAGCATGGCGACGATGACGGTGGCGGCCTTCTGCATCTGGAACAGCGACAGGTGGTACTTGAGCATTTGTCCCAGGCCGCCGGCGCCGACCACGCCGAGGATGGCGGCGGCGCGGATGTTGTTCTCCCAACGGTACAAGGTGTAGGACAGCATCTGCGGCAGCGTTTGCGGCAAGGTCGCGTACAGGAAGGCGCTGGTGGCGGAGGCGCCGTTGGTGCGCAGGCTTTGCTCCGGCAGCGGCGCGGCGTTTTCCAGCGCGTCGGCGAACAGGCGGCCCAGCACGCCGGCGGTGTGCGCGGCCAGCGCCAGCGTGCCGGCGAACGGTCCGAGGCCGGCGGCGATCAGCAGGATCGCGGCCCACACCAGCTCCGGGATCGAGCGCAGCACGTTGAGCGCGCCGCGCGTCGCCGCGCGCGGGGCACGGCCGAAGCGGCCCGACGCCGGCAGCGAAAACGCCAGTCCGGCGATCACCGCCAGCAAGGTGCCGAGCGCGGACATCGACATCGTTTCAATCGCCGCCCACGCGGTCTTGGTCAGGAAGCGCGGCGACAGGTCCGGCGGCGCGAAGCCGGCCAGCAGCTCGCCCACGCTGTGGATGGCGTCGACGGTGAAGAACTCGCGCCATTTGAGCGGCAGCGCGGCGAAGCTGGCCGCCACCAGCACGGCGACGAACGCCATCAGCGTCAGCACGGTCCAGTCGCGCGCGGGCGGCTTGGGCATGTCGGGATGGGTCATCCGAGCCTCCGGCGCAGGATTTTGGAGAACAGGTCCGCCAGCGCGACCAGCGCGACGAACACCAGCAGCATGGACGACACCTCGGCGCCGGCCAGCATTTTCATCGATTCGTCCATGCGCTGACCGAGGCCGCCGGCGCCGACGAAGCCCATCACCACCGAGCCGCGGATCGCGCATTCCCAGCGGTAGACGGTGTACGACATCAGCTCCGACGCCGATTCCGGCAGCGCCCCGTACAGCAGCGCGGCCAGCCTGCCGCCGCCGTTGGCCAGCAGCGTGTCGGTGGCGTGGGAGTCGGACGACTCCAGGATCTCGGCGTAGACCTTGCCCAGCATGCCGCAGTAGGTGAGGGCGATGGCCAGCACGCCGGCGGTGGGCCCGAGGCCGATGATGCGCACGAACAGCAGCGCCCACACCAGCTCCGGCACGCTGCGCAGCAGCACCAGCAGCCAGCGCACGCCCTGGCGCAGCAGCCTGGCGGCGGGTCGCATGCGCCCCGTTCCGAGCGCGGAAATCGACAGTTTTTCGTTGATGATGAAGGTGGCGGGGATGGCGCCCAGCAGCGCCAGGGTCAGCCCGGCGGTGGCGATGGCCACGGTCTGCCAGGTCTCGCGCAGCAGCATCTGCAGGAATTCGGCGCCGTGCGCCGGCACCAGGAAGTCCGACAGGAAGCGCCCGGTGGCCGACAGGCTTTGCCAGTCCCACAGGATCCACGGTTTGAATTCGCTCACCACCAGCATCGGCCACAGGACGACGACGGCGGCGGCGCAGGCGACCAGGCGGCCGCGCCAGGCCGGATCGGCGCGCAGGTGGGGTGGAAAGACAGCCATTACAGACAAGCGCCGATACCCAGTTTGACGGCCAGCGCATCGTGGTCGGGCGGCGGCGCGCTGGCGGCTTGTTCGCCTTGATACAGCTCGTCGATCATCCGTTGCGTGACTTGCGCGCGCGGCAGGTCGAATTCGACCCGGCCATCGCGCAGCGCGACGATGCGCGGAAAGTGGCGCAGCGCCAGGTCGACCTGGTGCAGGCTGCAAATGAGCGTGGCGTTGCGCGCGGCGGCTTCCTCGCGCAGCGTGGCCAGCGTCAGTTCGGACAGCGCGGGATCGAGCGCGGACAACGGCTCGTCGACCAGCAGCGCGTCGGCCGGCGACAGCAGCAGGCGCGCCAGGCCGCAGCGCTGGCGCTCGCCGCCGGAAAGGCGGTCGACGCGCGAATACAATTTGTCGCCCAGGTTGAAGCGCGACAGCGCCTGCCACGCCGCTTCCGGGTCGGCCGGCTTGAACAGCGAGGCGAGCGCGCGCCAGACGCTCCATTGGGGCAGGCGCGCGGCCAGCACCGCCGTCACCACGCGCTGGCGCGGCGGCAGCGGCGGCGTTTGCGGCGCCAGGAACAGGCGCGCGCGCAGGCGGTGGCGCGCGGCCTCGCCCAGCGCCCACGGATCGCCGCCGAAGACTTCAAAGCCGCCTTCTGCCGGGCGCTGGGCACACGCCAGCGCCGCCAGCAAGGTGGTCTTGCCGGCGCCGGAGGGGCCGATCAGCGCCAGTTGCTCGCCCTGTCGCACGGCCAGCGAGATCGCTTGCAGGGCCGGCGCCGCGGCCGGCCCCGCGCCGAGGTGGCGCACCGTCAGGTTCCGCAAAAGGTAAGTCGACATGGATTACTTTGTACCTACGGTTCGACGCTTACTTCTTCAGCAGGCCGGCGTTTTGCGCGGCCGCTTCGATGGCGGTGTAGTTCTCGGCCTTGGTCGGGATGAACTTGGAGGCGCGCTGCAGATCCATGATGGCCTTGTCGTGCGGGTTCTTGGCATCGAGGGCCAGGAAGGCGTCGGTCAGCTTCTTCTTCAGGTCCGCGCTCATGTCGGTGCGCACGCTCCAGTTGTAGTCGTAGTAGCCGGGGGTGGTGTAGAACACGCGCACCACGTTCGGATCGACCTTCTTCTCGGCGACCAGCTTTTCCCACACCGAGATATTGAGCGCGCCGGCGTCGACCTTGCCGCCGGCGACGGCTGCAACGGTGGCGTCGTGCGCGCCGGAGAAGGCGATGCGTTTGAGGTCTGCGTCCGGATCGATTTTAGCCGCCAGCAGGAAGGAGCGCGGCATCAGGTGGCCGGAGGTCGACGATTCCGAACCGAAGCTCAGCGTGCGGCCCTTGAGGTCTTCCAGCTTGTGGATGTCTTTATTGGTGGTGATGAACACGGAGCGGAATTTTTCATCCTCGGCGCGCTGCACCAGCGGCGTGATCTGGTTCTTGCTGCGGTCCTTGGCCTGCACGAAGGTGAAGCCGCCGAACCAGACCATGTCCACTTTTTTGTTGATCAGCGCTTCGACCGACGCCGCGTAATCGGTGACGGGCGTGAATTCGACCTTCATGCCGATCTTCTTCTCGAGGTACTCGCCCAGCGGCTTGAACTTGCGTTGCAGTTCGGTCGGCGCCTCGTCCGGGATGGCGGACACGCGCAGCACGTGGTCGGCAGATTGCGCCTGGGAATGGGCGGCGACCAGCATCAGGCCTGCGGCCAGCAGGGATTTGAACGTGTGCATCGGGAAAAACTTCATGGTGTATGGACCTTTTTTATCAGATTTTTTGGTGTTCAAGCGAGGCAGTGTGATGAGCCGCACGGTTTCAAGCCACGAGGCGCTTCAAAATGGATATTCAGCTATCATAACAAAAAGTTTGTCCACGGCAGGGGAGACCGCTGGCGGGACACGCACCTTCATTCAAAGGCAGAGTCACCATGCAAACCTCCCGCCCCCACGGCAGCGACGCGGTCATCGCCGAAATCAGCGCCGGCCTGCTGGCTTCCAACGCGCACACCTCGCCCAAATACCTGTACGACGGCCTGGGCTCCAAGCTGTTCGAGGCCATTTGCGAACTGCCCGAGTACTATCCCACCCGCACCGAGGCCGGCATCTTCGCCGCCCACGGCGAGGACATGGCGCGCGACATCGGCACCGGCACCTCACTGATCGATCTGGGCGCCGGCAATTGCGCCAAGGCGGCCAGCCTGTTCCCGCTGCTGCGGCCCGCGCAGTACGTGCCGGTCGATATCTCGCGCGATTTTCTGATCGATTCGGTCACGCGCCTTCAACAGCGCTTCCCGCAGATCGACATGACGCCTTTGGGACTGGACTTTTCCAGCGGCTTCGCGCTGCCCGACAGCGTGCGCCAGCGGCGCCGTTTGTTTTTCTACCCCGGTTCGTCGATCGGTAATTTTTCGCCGGAACAGGCCAAGGTGTTCCTGCGCGGCCTGCACGCCAACGCCGGCGACGACGGCGGCCTGCTGATCGGCGTCGATCTGGTCAAGGACGGCGCGGTGCTCGACGCGGCCTACGACGACGCGATCGGCGTGACGGCGGCCTTCAACCTGAACATGCTGAGGCACGTGAACCATCTGATCGGCGCCGATTTCGACGTGCGCCAGTGGCGCCACCACGCCTTCTTCAACGCCGCCCAAAGCCGCATCGAGATGCACCTGGAGGCGCGCGACGTGTTGACGGTGCGCTGGCCGGGCGGCGAACGCCGCTTCGCGCGGGGCGAGCGCATACACACCGAGGACAGTTACAAATACACGCGGCAGTCCTTCGTCGGCCTGCTCGAGCAGGCCGGCTTTGCCACCAACCGTGTCTGGACCGATGCGGCGAACTGGTTCGCCGTCATCCATGCCCGCGCCATCCCCAACTAACAGGAAGAGACACGCCCATGGATATGCGTTTGCCGCGACAGCCGGTTTTTGCCCAACTCAGCGCCCGTTATCGCGACGTCCGCCGCCATTCGCTGCTGCTGGCCGAGCCGCTGACCGACGAAGATTGCGGCGCGCAGTCGATGCCCGACGCCAGTCCGATCAAATGGCACCTGGCGCACACCACGTGGTTCTTCGAGACCTTTATCCTGGAGCGCATGGAGGCCGGCTTCCAGCCTTTCCATCCGGCGTTCCGGGTGCTGTTCAACTCCTATTACAACGGCATCGGCGAAAAGCATCCGCGCGCCCAGCGCGGCCTGCTGACGCGTCCGGCGATGGCGCAGGTGCGCGCCTACCGGGCCGACGTCGACGCGCGCGTGGCGCGCCTGCTGGCCGGCGAGCTCGATGCGGGCCAGCGCGGCCAACTCGAGACGCTGATCGCGCTGGGGCTGGAGCACGAGCAGCAGCATCAGGAATTGATGCTCACCGACGTCAAGCACCTGCTGGCGCAAAGCGCCTTGCTGCCGGCGTATCTGGACGCGCCGGCGCCGGTGGCCGCGCTGGCGCCGCCGTTGTCCTGGCTGGGCTTCGACGGCGGCCTGACCGCGATCGGCTACGACGGCGAGGGCTTCTGCTTCGATAACGAGCTGCCGCGCCATAAACAGTACGTGGCGCCGTTCCAGCTGGCCTCGCGGCTGGTGACCAATGGCGAGTATCAGGCGTTCATCGCCGCCGGCGGCTATTTCAATGCCGCGCTGTGGCTGGCCGAGGGCTGGGATTGGGTGCGCAGCCAGAATTTGAAGTGTCCGATCTACTGGCAGCAGGACGACAACGGCGACTGGCGCGAATTCACGCTGCGCGGCGCGCGGGCGCTGGACCCGAACCTGCCGGTCACGCACCTGTCCCTGTTCGAGGCGGACGCCTACGCCCATTGGGCCGGCGCGCGCCTGCCCACCGAGGCGGAGTGGGAGTTCGCCGCCGCGCAGGCGCCCATCGAAACCGGCGAGCTGCATCCGGCCGGCGCCGGCGCCAGTGTCGGCGGCGGGCTGCTGCAGATGTTCGGCCATTGCTGGCAGTGGACCAGCAGCAGCTACTCGCCGTACCCGGGCTACCAGACCGCGCCCGGCGCGTTGGGAGAATACAACGGCAAATTCATGCTGAACCAGTATGTGCTGCGTGGCTCGTCGTGCGCCACGCCGGCCGGCCACGCGCGCGCCAGCTACCGCAACTTCTTCCCGGCCGGCGCCCGCTGGCAGTTCACGGGGATACGGCTGGCGCGGCAGGCCTGACGCGCCGCCAGCCGGCGATCATCGCCAACGCTCCCGCCACGGCGGCGGCGACGCAGATCCAGCCCAGCGCGTCGCCGATACGGGTGTATAGCGTCGGCACCGGCGCCGACACCGGCACCCGCACCAGCAGCGCGCTGCCGGGCATCTTCGCGCTGTCCCGTTGCGCCAGGATGCGGCCGTAGGCATCGCTCACCGTCAGCAGGCCTTCGCGCGCGCTGCGCACGATCGTGTAGCCGTTTTCGACGCCGCGCGTGGTCGTCATGCCGGTGGCAAGGAAGCGGTCGACGCCGAAATCCCACGCCGGCACCAGCATCACGGCCGCCGCGCGCCTGCCGTAGGCGCGGCCCAGCGAGGCGAAGTGCATGTCCTTGCAGATGGCCAGGCCGTATTTGAGGCCACCTTGCGGGCCGCCGATCGTGTGCAGGTTGTAGCCGTCGCCGGGGATGTGGTCGCGCTCCGGTGGCGCCATGTGATGTTTTTGGTAACGCTGCGCCAGCTCGCCCCGGGGCGACAGCAGCCACGCCAGATTGAGGCGTTTGTGGCCGTCGTCGATGCCGACGCCGATTTCGATCCAGACCCCCAGGCGCGCCGCCAGCCGGGCGAACCGCGCCTGCGCCAGCTGCGCCTGGGCCGGCGACATGACGGCCACTTTTTCCGGCAGCACGATGACGCTGGCGCCTTGTTGCGCAAGCTTGACGATGTGCTCCTCGTACTGGCGCCAGATCGGTTCCGAGTAGGTGGCCGTCGCTTGCAGCCCGGCGGCATTGTCCACCGCGACCAGTCCGAACACCATTTCGCTGCCCCGGCCCGGCCCTTGCGGCGCCGTTTGCAGGCGCAGCGCGCCGTAGCCCAGCGCGGCGATCGTCAGCAGCGCCGCCACGGCGCCGGCGCGGCGCACCCGTGGCGCGCGCACGCCGAAGGCCAGCGCCATCGCCAGCGCCGACGCCACCAGGCACACCACGAAGGTGACGCCGGCGGTGCCGAACAAGGCGGCGATCTGCAGCGCGGCCGGAAATTCATACTGGCTGTAGCCGATATTGCCCCAGTTTCCATCCGGGAGCAGCGCCGCCATCAGCGTATCGATGGCGGTCCACAGCACCGGGTAGGCGAAAACGGTCCACCAGCGCTGGTAACGTAACACCACGCGGCGCGCGCCCAGCACGGCCGCGTACCACGGGAGCGCCTGCGCCAGCGTGACGGCGGCCGCCGCAACGGCCGGCATCAGCGTCTGGTAGTAGGGCAGGTTGACGCTGGCGGCAATCAGCGCCGCGCAGCCGACGATCCAGCGCGCGGGCGCGGCGTTGTGGCGGTAGGCCAGTGCCAGCAAAGCCGCCGGTGCCAGCCAGGCCAGCCACCATACCGGTTCCAATCCGACCACATAACGCAGCATCAGACCTGTCACAAATGTCATAAGAACGATCTTAATTAGCATTGGCCGGTTAAGTTTCATTCGTGCGCCCCTATTCGCTTGCTATTGGTAGTGAGGTAAATGATAATTTATGCATCGTTCGATTCCACTTTTTTATCATTCTCTCATTATGCCTATTCTCATACGCCGATTAACCCCCGCAGACGCCGCAGCCTTCCAGTCATTGCGCCTTTCCGGCCTTCGTGAAACCCCGACCGCTTTCACGTCCAGCTATGAAGAGGAGTGCAATACGCCTATCCCCGTGACCGAGGCTTACTTCGAATCGGAGGCTGGCCGCAACCGTTTTGGCGCGTTCGACGGCGACCGCCTGGTCGGCATGGTCGGCGTCGGCCGCGAATCGCAGATCAAACTGCGCCACAAAGCCTATATCCGGGGTATGCAGGTCGATGTCGCCTATCGCGGCACCGGTGTGGGCCGCCAGCTGATGGAGCATGCGATGGAGTTCATCGCCACCATGGAGGGCGTGACCAAGGTGACCCTGGCCGTCACGGTCGGTAACGCGGCGGCGATCACCTTGTATGAGTCGATCGGCTTCAAGGTCTATGGGCGCGAGCACTGCGCATTGATTGTCGACGGCGTGCCGTACGACGATGTGCTGATGGATATCCAACTGTAAGCCTGGTTTTGGCGTAAAGGCCGTCAACGCTGGCGGTGTCTCCCCCTTCCATTCCGAACAAGTCACGCCGTGTCAACGGCAAAAGGACGGCCCGGCGCATGCCGGCAAGCCGTCCATCGGCGTTGTCTCGAGGCCGGGTTTCTCAACGTGTGATGGGGGGGATGCGGTGGGCGGCCGGCGGAAACGCGTGGTTTCCGCCGGCGCCGCGTTGATGCGCTGTTAGGCCGCTACCGCGCCTTGGGCTTGCGCCGCTTCGATGGTGTTCAACTGGCGGTTGACGGCGCTGAGCACCGCCTTGAACGAGGCGGTCAGGATGTTGCTGTCGGTGGCCGCGCCGAACAGGGTCGGGCCGTTGGCCAGGCGCAGTTCGACATAGCAGGCCGCCTTGGCGTTGGCGCCCGAGCCGATCGAGTGCTCGTGGTAGTCCATCAGCTTGATGTCCAGGCCGAGCGCGTCGACGAAGGCGTCGATCGGGCCGTTGCCGCCGCCCTGCAGCGCCATCGGCGCCTGGCGGTGGGTCAGGTTGATGTCGATCTGCACCGGTTCGTCGCTGCTGGTGTCTTCCACCATCTTGTGCGAGTTGTAGGCGTACGGCGCGTTTTGTTCGAAATACTCGCGGCTGAAGATGTCGTAGATGCCTTCGGCCGTGATTTCCAGGCCGGTGGCGTCGGCCACCGCCTGCACCGCGCGGCTGAATTCAATCTGCAGGCGGCGCGGCAGCACCAGGCCGTAGTCCTGCTCCAGCAGGTAGGCCATGCCGCCCTTGCCGGATTGGCTGTTGACGCGGATGACGGCGTCGTAGCTGCGTCCCAGGTCGGCCGGATCGATCGGCAGGTATGGAATCTCCCACAGCGCGCCTTCCTTCTGCTGGGCGAAGCCCTTCTTGATCGCGTCCTGGTGCGAGCCGGAGAAGGCGGTGAACACCAGGTCGCCCACGTACGGGTGGCGCGGGTGCACCGGCAGCTGGTTGCACTCTTCGACGCACTTGCGCACTTCGTCGATGTCGGAGAAGTCCAGGCCCGGGTGCACGCCCTGGGTGTACAGGTTCAGCGCCAGGGTGACCAGGTCGACGTTGCCGGTGCGTTCGCCGTTGCCGAACAGGCAGCCCTCGACGCGGTCGGCGCCGGCCATCACCGCCAGTTCGGCCGAGGCGACGGCGGTGCCGCGGTCGTTGTGCGGGTGGACGCTGATGATCAGCGAATCGCGGCGCGCCAGCTTGCGCGACATCCATTCGATCTGGTCGGCGTAGACGTTCGGCGTGCTGCATTCAACCGTCGACGGCAGGTTGATGATCATCTTCTTGTGCGGGGTCGGCTCCCAGATCGCGGTGACGGCGTCGCAGATATGCTTGGAGAAATCGAGTTCGGTGGTGGAGAACGACTCCGGCGTGTATTCGAAGCCCCAGTCGGTTTGCGGGTGCTGCTTGATCAGCTCTTTCACCAGCTTGGTGCCGGTGGTGGCGATGTTGGTGATCTCCTCGCGCGACATGCCGAAGACGACTTTGCGGAACACCGGCGCGACCGAGTTATACAGGTGGACGATGGCGCGCTTGGCGCCGGCCGCCGCCTCCACGGTGCGGCGGATCAGTTCATCGCGCGACTGGGTCAGCACGATGATGGTGACGTCGTCGGGGATGCGGTTCTCGTCGACCAGCTTGCGCACGAAGTCGAAGTCGGTCTGCGAGGCCGAAGGGAAGCCCACTTCGATTTCCTTGAGGCCGATTTTGACCAGCAGTTCGAAGAAGCGCAGTTTTTTCTCTGGGCTCATCGGCTCGATCAGCGCCTGGTTGCCGTCGCGCAGATCGGTGCTCATCCAGATCGGCGGCTTGGCGATGATGTTATTGGGCCACTGGCGGTCGGACAATTGAACTGGTGGGAAGGCGCGGTACTTCGCTGCTGGGTTCTGCAACATCATGGGGTGCTCCTGGGTCTTTTAAATTGGGGCTTGCTCGGATGCAGGCTTGGCCGGCGCTGCGTGTGGCGAAAGGCTGCAAGGCGGCCACGGAACGCTAGGCCAGGCAACCGATCGGTAGTTTTAGCGATAGCAGCGCAGGGCCAAACGCACGCGCGCCAGCCCGCGGCGCGATCGAATCGCCGGTGCGGGATGGAGCATGGGTGGCCGGGGTGAGCATCGGTGCAAACTTTCCTGGGTGTTGGAGACTTGTGCGGCTTGTGGCCGGCACGGGTGCGTTGAAAACGCGGCTGGAACGCGGATTAAGCGCGTGCTAGTAGGCGCGCCGCTAGCGATAGGCTAGCTGGCGGCAGCAGGAAAGCGGATAGGTGCAGATGCGAGGTCATAGCCCTTAATGTACGAGATCGGCCGCATGGCTGTCAAGGGAATGTTGTCGGTGATGTATTTGCTATTGTTGCATTCGGCCCGCGCTTGCCCCGTTCAGGTCATGGCCTGATGGACCAGCAGCGTGTCGGTGAACTGTTCGAAGGCGACCACCTTGCCGTCCTTGATCGTCCAGATGTGCGTCACGCGGGCGCGCATGCTCTTTTTCGTGGCGCGGTACTCGCCCTGGTAGACGCCGACGCCGATGATATGGTCGCCGGCGTCGAGCAGCGTTTCAAGTTCGAAGCGGTAGTCCTTCCAGTCCCGTCCCAGCACGCCGAAGACGTTGTCGAGCACCGCCTGCGGGCCGACCCAGGTGCCGGCGCACGGGAAACCGGCCATTTCGGTCCAGCGCACGTCGGGCGCGACGTCGGCCATCATGGCCTTGGTGTCGCCGTTGGCCGAGGCGTCGTAGTGGGCGCGGACGATGTCGAGATTGCCTTTGCTTGTGCTCATGCTTAAACCTCCTGGCGGATGGTGAAGTGCTGGCCAAGGAATTCCAGCCACGCGTCGGGCCGGCCCAGGTACGGCGCCAGTTCGATGCGCGTGAAGGCGCCGTCCCGTTCCAGCGCCATCGATGGATAGCCGGTGGCGCCGAGGCGGTTCATCAGCGCGCGGGTGGCGACCACGTGCTCCTTGGTCGCCGGGCCGGCCAGGTCGTCGCAGGCGCGCTCGAAGGCGTCGCGATCGATGCCGATGTCCGCCGCCAGATCGGCCAGCACCTGCCGTTCGGCCACGCGCCGGCCTTCGACATAGTGCGCCTTCTGCAGGCGGGCCAGCAGTTCCAGGCCCTGCGACGCCACCTGTTCGGCAGCCAGGATGGCGGTGATCGGCGGTTCGGAGTCGAGCACCGCGCCGGTGTCGTTGAGCAGGCCGTCCTTGTAGGCGGCGCCGAACGGCTGGCCGCTCAGATGGGCGATGCGCTGGTCGGCCTCGTTGACGTAGCGGCGCAGCTCGGGCGTCACCGGGCGGCGCTGGGGCCCCATCATCATGCCGCCGGCATGGGCCTCGATACGGGTGACCGCGCGCGCGGCCTCGATCAGCGGCTCGGCGCCGTAGCACCAGCCGCACATCGGATCGTAAATGTAATGCAGGGTCGATACGCTCATGGTGGTGGTTCTTTCAATGTTGGCTGATTGCGAAAGGGGAGCCACCACTGTATATGTTCGCTTTGCCCGGATAAACCCCGTCCGAATTGAAAGATTGTTGCGTGGATCGGGCATATCGATAGGCTCCGGGGAGGTGGTGCCTATGTTGATATTTTTGCCATGCTCGCCTACTATCGGCGTTTCATCGTTAAAGGATTCCCCATGTATCGATTTATTCGCGCGGCAGTGTTGATGGTGTTGATAGGCGCGGGCGCCGCGCGGGCAGCGCCGCCCAAGCCGGTCGCAACGCCGGAGGACACCGCGGCCATCAGGGCCGTGGCCACCGACTTCCAGGCGGCGCTCAAGGCGAAGGACGCGCGCAAGCTGTCATTGTTGATGCTGAACTCGAACATACTTTTCGCCTCGCCGGCGACCGACAAGCAGGTGGCCCGAATCCGCAAGGAGGTCGATCCGAACTTCGACGGCGTGCGCGCCGGCGGCTACAACGATTTTGTCCAATTCATCAAAACAGAGAAGCGGCAGATCGAAGAGAAGTTCTACGACTTGAAGATCACCCAGGACGGCGATGTGGCCTGGGTGATGTTCGACTACGAGTTCCTGTTCGACGGCGCGGTGCAGAACCACGGCGTCGAGGCCTGGCAGATGGTCAAGCGCGACGGGCTGTGGAAGATCTTTTCCGTGACCTGGACGGCGCATTACACGGACTAGGGCAAATCAGAGTAGCAGGCCGCCGGACGCCTCGATGCGCTGGCCGGTGATCCAGCCGGCGTCGCCGGTCAGCAAGGCGGCGACGACGCCGCCGATGTCGTCCGGAACCGCGTTGCGGCCCAGCGCTGTCATGCCGGCGAATTGCGTGTTGAGGGCGGCGTCATCGCGCAGCGCGCCGCCGCCGAAGTCCGTCTCCGTCGCACCCGGCGCGATCGCGTTCACGCTGATGCCGCGCGGCCCCAGTTCGAGCGCCATGTAGCGCGTCAGGACATCGACGCCGGCCTTGGCCGCCGCGTAGGCGGCGTACCCGTTAGCGGTAAAGCGCGTCAGTCCCGACGAGGTGTTGAGAATGCGGCCGCCATCGGCCACCAGCGGCAGCAGCTTCTGGGTCAGGAAGAAGGTGCCCTTCAAATGGGTGTCGATCATCAGGTCGAACTGCTGCTCGGTGGTGTCGGCCAGCGTGGCGTACACGCCGCCGCCGGCGTTGTTGACCAGGTAGTCGAAACGGTCGCGCTGCCAGACCTGCTTCAACACCTCGCGTACGTTGCCGGCGAAAGCGTCGAAGCTACCGGCCGCGCCCACGTCCAGGCGCAAGGCCACCGCGCGGCGGCCCAGGGCCTCGATCTGCTTGATGACGGCGGCGGCTTGGTCCTCGCCGTTCAGGTAGGTGAGGATCACGTCGACGCCACGGGCGGCCAGTTGCAGCGCGTGGCTGCGGCCAATTCCGCGGCTGGCGCCGGTGACGAGGGCGATGCGATTGGTGTGAGTCGTATTCATGGGATGCTCCAAAAGAGGTGAGGGAGCGGTCACTGTACCGTTTTCATATTCAATGATAAATCGCTGTAAAATAAATGGACTGTTTCTACTGGAAGAACAATTGGCATGGATCTGAGCGAGTTGAGGGTGTTTTGCCGCGTCGCCGAGTTGGCCAGCTTTACCAAGGCCGCCGAACAGCTGAACATGGCCAAGGGCAGGGTGTCGACGGTGGTGCGGGCGCTGGAGGCGGAGGTGGGCGGGCGCCTGCTACAACGCACCACGCGCAGCGTGCGGCTGACGCCCGACGGCGAGGTTTTTCTTTTACGCTGCAAGGAGCTGCTCACGGAGGCCGACCAGTTGCAGGGGATGTTCCGGCCGGCCACCGGCGAAATGCGCGGCAGGGTGCGCATCGACATGCCCAGTATGTTCGCGCAGGAGCTGGTGATGCCGCACTTGCCGGCGTTGTTGTCGGCCCATCCGCTGCTCGACCTGGGGATCAGCACCAACGATCGCCGGGTGGATATGGTGCGGGAGGGTTTTGATGCCCTCATCAGGATCGGCCCTTTGCCGGATTCGGATCTGGTCGCGCGGCCGCTTGGCATGATGGCGATGTGTAATCTGGCCAGTCCCGCGTATTTGCGTCAGCACGGCACGCCGCTGTCGCTGGCCGATCTGGCGCACCACCGCATTGTCCATTACGCCGCCAACCTGCGCAGCGAGGCGGCGGCGTTGCGCTGCGAGGTCGATGGCGCGCTGCGCGCGGTGCCGATGCGCAGCGCCTTGTCGGTCAATAGTTCGACGTATATGCAGGCCGCTTGCGTCAACGGCTTGGGCATCATGCAGGCGGCGCTGCCGACCAACCGGCGCCTGATCGATAGCGGGGACCTGGTCGAGGTGCTGCCGGGGTTCCGCCCGCCGCCGACGCAGGTGTCGCTGGTGGTCCCGCACCGCCGACACCTCGCGCCGCGTGTGGAAATGGTGTTCAACTGGCTGGTGCGGATCATCAGGCCGTCCATGCTCGAGCCGCCGGCGCCGGGCGCTGGCTGAACCGGGTCGACGCGAACCCGTCAACGCGGTATCTTGTGGACCGAGGGAGTCTGTCGGCGGTTTATATTTTTAAAGGATTGATCATGGCGACATTGGAACGGGCGATCGCGATCGCGGCGGAAGCCCACGCGGGGCAGGTCGACAAGGCCGGACAAGCATATATCCTGCACCCGTTGCGGGTGATGCTGAGGATGGCATCGGAGCATGAGCGCATGGCCGCCGTGCTGCACGACGTCGTCGAGGATACGCCGGTGTCGTTGCAGCGGCTGGCGGAGGAAGGATTTCCGCCGGAGGTTATCGCCGCCGTCGACGCGCTCACCAAGCGGGCGGGCGAATCGCGCATCGACGCCGCGCGCAGGGCCGCCGCCGACGCGGTCGCGCGCCAGGTAAAGCTGGCCGACAACGCCGAGAACATGGACTTGACGCGTATTGAGCATCCGACCGAACGCGATTTCGCGCGGCTGGAGGAGTACAAGGCCGTGCGCGAAATCCTGCTGGGGCGCGACGCCCCGCAGGATTGAATCGCCGGGCCGGGTCTCGCGCCCGGCCCGGCCTCGATCAATGGCCTTCGCCGGCGTTGAACATCGTCTTGGCGTAGATCAGCCCCAGGCCGTAGCCGCCGCCGTGGGCGATCGAGGTGGCCACCGTTTCGTTGTAGGTTTCGCCGCGCGCCCAGTCGCGCTGCAGTTCGAGCAGGTATTGGAGCGAGGTCATTGGACGGGCGCCCAGTTGCACCATGCGTTCGACGGCGCGTTCGTGCGCTTCGTCGGAGACGTCGCCGCTGGCGTCGGTGATGACGTAGACTTCAAAGCCCTGGTCGAGCGCCGACAGCGCGGGGCCGACGATGCACACCGACGTCCACAGGCCGGCCAGCACGATCTTGTCCTTGCCGATGGCGTTGACGCGGTCGGCGATGCGCGGGTCTTCCCAGGTGTTCATGGTGGTGCGGTCGATCGCGACTTCGTCGGGGAACACCGATTTGATTTCGTCGAAGATCGGGCCGGAGAACGATTTTTCGGCGACCGTGGTGAGGATGGTCGGCACCGCGAAGCCTTTGGCGGCCTTGGCAACCAGCGCGACGTTGTTGCGCAGCTGGACCGGGTCGATCGACTTGGTGGCGAACGACATCTGCGACTGGTGATCGATCATGATCAGGGTGTGGTTGGTCGGGTTCAGCAGGGTGTTGCCTGGTTGGGCGATGGCGGTTGGCATGGTGGGCTCCTAGGTAATGTTCAATGATTTCGATTGGCTGATTCGCGTTTTGTTTAGGGTTTCTCGCTGCTGGAATGAAGTATCCGCGACGGGAGGCGAAAATAAAAGCGGAAAAAATACCGGGATATGTTCGAAAAAATCGACAGTTGCTTGGAGGGGATACGGGGCCACGTAGGGCGGATTAGGCGGAACGCCGTAATCCGCCATGCATGCGTCGCCGATGGAGCTGGCATGGCGGATTACGCTGCGCTAATCCGCCCTACGTGATTTCGTGGTCGCGTGGTTCCGTGGCGAGGTGATGCCGTGGTGATGTCGTTATTCGACGCGCACCCGCGCTTCGCCGGCGGCCATGCGGCCGATGACGGCCGCTTCGCCGAAGCCTTCGCGGCGGAACAACGCCAGCACTTCTTCAACGCTGCCTTCGTCGCACGATACCAGCAGGCCGCCCGAGGTTTGCGGGTCCGTCAGCAGCATGTGCTGCGCCTGCGAGACGCCAGCGCCCAGCTGCACGTCCTTGCCGTACGCTTCCCAGTTGCGGCCCGAGGCGCCCGTGAAGTAGCCGTCGTGCGCGAGCTGTTCGACGCCCGGCAGCAGCGGAATCTTGGCCATCTCCAGATGCGCCTCCAGCTTGGCGCCGCGCGCCAGCTCCAGCAGGTGGCCCAGCAAACCGAAACCGGTGACGTCGGTCAGCGCGTGCACGCCGGCCATCTCCGACAGCGCCTTGCCCGGCTTATTGAGTTTGGTGGTGTTGGCGATCATGGCTTTGTAGCCGTCGGCGTCCAGCTTGTCCTTCTTCAGCGCGGCCGATAGCACGCCCACGCCCAGCGGTTTGCCCAGCACCAGCACGTCGCCGGCCTTGGCGTCGGCGTTGCGCTTGACCTTGGACGGGTGCACCAGGCCCAGCACCACCAGGCCGTAGATCGGCTCGACCGAGTCGATGGTGTGGCCGCCGGCGATCGGGATGCCGGCCTCCGCGCAGATCGATTCGCCGCCCTTGATGATCTGGCCGATGGTTTCGAGCGGCAGTTTGTTGATCGGCATGCCCACCAGCGCCAGGGCCATGATCGGCGTGCCGCCCATGGCGTAGACGTCGGAGATGGCGTTGGTGGCGGCGATGCGGCCGAAGTCGAACGGGTCGTCGACGATCGGCATGAAGAAGTCGGTGGTGGCGATCAGCGCCTGCTCGTCATTGAGCTTGTAGACGGCGGCGTCGTCGGCCGTCTCGATGCCGACCATCAGTTCCTTCGGCACCGGGAAGCCGCTCGAATTCTTCAGGATCTCGGACAGCACGCCGGGCGCGATTTTGCAGCCGCAGCCGCCGCCGTGGGAGAAGGAGGTCAGTTTGATAGCGTCGTTGCTCATTTGTTCATTCCTTGGTTGGGCTTGTTCGTTCATGCAGCAGATTATCCACTAACTCGAGCAGGGCTGCCCGTTCGGCGGCAGGCGCGAACAGCGGCGCGCGGGCCTCGCATTGCGCGCGCAGCAGCGCGTGGAACGCGGGGTCGGCTATGCTGCGGTCGATCAGGCGCGCCAGCGCGGCGGCGTCGCCGGGCGGGAAGTAGCCGGCGTAGTCGTCGCCCAGCATGCCGCGATTGCCGCTGATGTCGCTCGCCAGCACCGGCACGCCGGCGCTGACCGCCTCGATGATGACGTTGGCGCCGCCCTCCATGTGCGACGTCAGCGCCATCGCGTGGCTGCGCTTGAGGCGCTGGCGCGTGGCCCCGTGCGGCAGCGCGCCCAGCCAGCGGTAGCGCGGCTCCTTCGCGGCGGTGACCTCGGCGGCGGTGGCCAGCGCCGGCTCCAGCGCGCCGCCGATGTGGATCAGGCGCGCCGATGGCGCCGTCACCAGCGCGGCGGCGCGCATGAAGGTGTACGGGTCTTTTTCCGCGCGCAGGTGGCCGATCATGCAGATGTCCGCGTGGCGCCTGGCCGCCGGCGGCGCCGGCCGCAGCGTGGCGGCGGACTGGTAGATGACGCGCGTCTTGGCGTGCAGCGGCGCCGGCAGCACCTGCAGGCCGGCCGGCTGCAGCAGCACCAGCGCGTCCGCCTGCTCCAGCGCGCGCTTCGCGCTGGCGTCGGTGTGGATGTCGCGATACAGGTCGGTGCCGGTCAGTAGCAGGATCGATGGCCGCTCGGGCCAGGCCCGGGTCCAGGCGTCGAGCGACGCCGCCGAGCGGCGCGCGTGCAGCGCGATCAGCAGATCCGGTGGCGCGTCGGAGGGGGCGTCGGCGTCCGGCCAGTGCAGGTTGATCGTGACGCGGTAGCGCGTGCGCAGAAAACGCGCCCAGCGACTGGCGCTTTGCCAGTTGCCGTTGTTGGCGCGGGCCGACGCCGGGCTGACGATCCAGATATGCTGTCGTGTCACTGGTGTTTTGCTTAAAAGTCGTTACAATCGCCACATGAATTCCAGCCCATCTTCGTTCCGGAACGCCAGTCCGCAGCAATTGGCGCAGTCGCTGCGGCATGCGCGGGATTATACGCTGCTGCTGTTCGATTGCTTCGCCGCCGCCGGCATGGACGTGCCGGCGCGCGTGCCGCAACTGCGCATCGTCAATCCGCCGCTGTGGGAGCTGGGGCACATCGCCTGGTTCGCCGAATGGTTTATCCTGCGCGAGGCGACGTCCAGCCATCCGGCCGACGGCAACGGCAACTGCCTGCTGAGCCGGGGCGACGACTGGTTCGACTCCGCGCTGGTGCCGCACCGCAGCCGCTGGACGCTCGACCTGCCCGCCGCCGGCGCGCTCAAGACCTACTGCCACGAGGTGCTGGACCGGGTGCTCGACAAGCTGTCGCGCGAACCCAACACCGACGAGGCGCTGTATCCGTACCGCCTGGCGCTGGCGCACGAGGACATGCACGGCGAAGCGCTGTTCTACACGCTGCAGACGCTCGGCTTGCCGGCGCCGGTGGCCGCCGCGCCCCCGCAGGCGCTGTTCGCGCCGTCCGAGATCGGTTTTCCCGGCGGGACCATCGAGATGGGCAGCGCCGGCGGCGGCTTCGTGTTCGACAACGAGCGCGCCGCGCACGCGCGCCACGTGGCGCCGTTCGCCATCGACAGCGCCCTGGTGAGCAACGCCCAGTATGCCGATTTCGTCGCCGACGGCGGCTACGACAACCGCCAGTTCTGGAGCAACGCCGGCGCCGACTGGCTGATGCGCCAGGAGCGCTCGGCGCCGCGCTACTGGCAGCGCGACGGCGGCCAGTGGCGCACGGTGCGCTTCGGCGAGTTGTCGACGCTGGCCGGCGCCGAGCCGGTGCGCCACCTGACCTTGTACGAGGCGCAGGCCTACTGCGCCTGGGCCGGACGGCGCCTGCCGACCGAGGCGGAGTGGGAGTACGCCGCGCTGTCGGGCCATCCGGCGTTCCGCTGGGGGCAGTTGTGGGAGTGGACGTCGACGCCGTTCGAGCCGTATCCGGATTTCGCGCCGGACCGCTACCGCGAGTATTCGCAGCCGTGGTTCTCCACCCATCAGGCGCTGCGCGGGGCCTCGTTCGCGACGCAGCCGCGCATGGTCTCGGCCAAGTACCGCAACTTCTACATGCCCGAGCGGGACGACATGTTCGTCGGCCTGCGCACCTGCGCCTGGCCGGGCTGAAACCCGTGTGCTTTTGGCGGAACGCCAGCGTCGCCGCTTAGGGGTCGTACCCCGGTGGGGTACGACCCCGCCTGGCCGTGCGGGTTTCGCCGGCCGCCAAAAATAAGCCCGCCTTCCTGTGGTTGCTCTGCTATTCTTTTCTCTTTTTTTTGAAAAGGGCGCACCCCATGAAGTTCAAGCATCTCCTGATCACCGCCACCGTCTTGGGCGCCCTGGGCGTGGCGGCGCCGTCGTTCGCGGCCGACGCCAAGGCGGAAGCCAAGGTGGTCGTCATCCGCGCGGGAAAACTGGTCGACGTGGTGGCCGGCACGGTGCTCAAGGACCAGACCATCGTCATCACCGGCGAGCGCATCACCTCGGTCGGGCCGAGCGCTTCGGCCAAGCTTCCGGCCGGCGCGCAGGTGATCGATTTGTCGTCGCAGACCGTGTTGCCCGGCTTGATCGACATGCACACCCATTTGACCGCCGACGCCTACCTTGGCGGCTACAACGCGCTGGGCGTGTCCGACACGCGCGCGGCGCTGTACGGTGTGCGCGCGGCGCGCAAGACGCTGGAGGCGGGCTTCACCAGCGTGCGCAACGTGGGCGCGTCCGGCTTCGGCGACGTGGCGCTGCGCGATGCGATCGACGAGGGGGATTTCATCGGGCCGCGCATGCGCACCGCCGGTTACGCCATCGGCATCCAGGGCGGCCATTGCGACGAGAACCTGCTGCCGGCCGATAAGAACGTCGTCGGACGCGGCGTGGCCGACGGCCCGTGGCAGGCGCGCGCCAAGGTGCGCGAGATGGCCAAGTACGGCGCCGACGTGATCAAGATCTGTGCTTCGGGCGGGGTGCTGTCCAAGGGCGACGAGCCGGGCGCGCAGCAGTACACGCTCGAGGAGATGCAGGCCATCGTCGGCGAGGCGCACAAGTTGGGACGCAAGGTGGCCGCGCACGCGCATGGCGCCAGCAGCATCCGCGACGCGATTCTGGCCGGGGTGGATTCGGTCGAGCATGCGAGTTTGATCGATGACGAGGGTATCCGGCTGGCGCGCGAGAAGGGTACTTATCTGGTGATGGATATTTATAACGACGATTTCATTTTGCAGGAGGGCGAGAAGGCCGGCATGCTGCCCGAGTCGATCGCCAAGGAGAAGGTGATCGGCCAGCTGCAGCGCGATAACTTCCGCAAGGCCTACACCGGCGGCGCGAAGATGGCCTTCGGTACCGATGCCGGGGTTTATCCGCATGGCGACAACGCCAGGCAGTTCGCGTACATGATCAAGTACGGCATGACGTCGATGCAGGCGATTCAGGCCGCGACCATCAATGCGGCCGATTTGTTGGGGTGGAAGGACAAGGTTGGGTCGATCGGCGTCGGCAAGTACGCGGACATCATCGCCGTCAAGGGCGATCCAGCGCAGGACGCAACCGAGTTGACCAAGGTGTCGTTTGTGATGAAGGGTGGGGAGGTGATTCGGCGTTGAGCGGAGAAACCCGCACAGCCAACCGGGGTCGTACCCGTCGGGTACGACCCCATCGTCCCCATCGTCCGGGGTGCGGGTTTTGACGTTTAGATCAGCGATTCGGCCAAATCGGCCAGGTCGTTGGCGTAGTCGATCTCGATCAGCTCCTTGCGCGCGACGCCGCTGCGGTACGCGGCCGTGGCGATCTTCGGCGTGACGCCGCGCAGCAGCCGCGGGTCCAGCAATCCCGGCACCACGTAGTCCTTGCCGAAGCGCTCGTCGGCGCGCGCCATGTCGGCCAGCGCCACCACGCAGGCCCGTTTCATCTCCTGGTTGATGGTCGAGGCGCCGCAGTCGAGCGCCGCGCGGAACAGGTAGGGGAAGCACAGCGCGTTGTTGATCTGGTTCGGGTAGTCCGAGCGGCCGGTGGCGATGATGGCGTCCGGCGCCACTTCGCGCACCAGCTCCGGACGCAGTTCCGGCTCCGGATTGGCCAAGGTGAAGACGATCGGGTGCGCGTTCATGCGCGTGATGTCGGCCTGCGACAGCACCCCCGGGCCGGACACGCCCAGGAACACGTCGGCGCCTTCCATCACCTGCGACAGCGTCGTCGCGTCGGTGTTGCGCGCCCAGGCGGCCTTTTCGCCGTCCAATGCGCGCGCCGTGGTCAGCACGCCCTTGCTGTCGCAGACGAAGATGTTGTGCTTTTGCGCGCCCAAATCGACCAGCAGGTCGAGGCAGGCGATGGCCGCCGCGCCGGCGCCCGAGCAGACGATTTTGACGGTGGCGATGTCGCGCCCCGTCATCTCGATGGCGTTGAGCATGCCGGCGCCGACGACGATGGCGGTGCCGTGCTGGTCGTCGTGGAACACCGGGATCGACAGGCGCTCGCGCAGCTTGCGCTCGATGTAGAAGCATTCCGGCGCCTTGATGTCCTCCAGGTTGATGCC
Organism: Duganella sp. 1411; assembly: GCF_017833525.1. GTDB lineage: Bacteria > Pseudomonadota > Gammaproteobacteria > Burkholderiales > Burkholderiaceae_D > Rugamonas. The sequence goes on along the minus strand of NZ_JAFICD010000002.1, from coordinate 774,145 downwards.
GCCGAAGGTCGGGTGCAGCGCGGCGATGATGTCGACCAGCTTGTCCGGGTCGGTCTCGTCGATCTCGATGTCGAAGGCGTCGATGCCGGCGAATTTTTTGAACAGCACCACCTTGCCCTCCATGACCGGCTTGCCGGCCAGCGCGCCGATGTTGCCCAGGCCGAGCACCGCGCTGCCGTTGGTGATGACGCCCACCAGGTTGCCCTTGGCCGTGTATTCGTAGGCCTTGGCCGGCTCGCGCTGGATCTCCACGCAAGGGGCGGCCACGCCGGGCGAATACGCCAGCGCCAGGTCTTCCTGGGTGCCGACGCTCTTGGTCACTTCGATGGCGATCTTGCCGGCCTTGCCGGCGCGGTGGTAGGCCAGTGCTTTTTGTTCGATGGTGCTCATATTGTCCTTGTTTTTTGTTGACGCTATGCGAAAAACGCCCGCACGGGCCAAAAGCCGGTGCAGGCGCATAGTGCTGGGATTCGTTAAATCATGGGTACAAGCCGCGCACCTCGCGCGCCTGTAACACGCGCGTGCACGCCAAAATGAAGGTGGCGGTGCGCAGCGTGACCTTCTTCTCTTGTGACACGGACCATACGGCGTTGAAAGCGTCCTGCATGATGCGCGTCAGGCGGGCATTGATCTCGTCCTCGCTCCAGAAGAAGCTGGAAAAATCTTGCACCCATTCAAAGTATGACACAGTTACGCCGCCGGCGTTGGCCAGCACGTCCGGCACGATCAGCACATCCTTGTCGGTCAGGATGTCGTCCGCTTCCGGCGTGGTCGGGCCGTTGGCGCCCTCCAGGATGATTTTGGTGCGGATGCGCGGCGCGTTGTCGGCCGTGATCTGCTGTTCCAGCGCGGCCGGAATCAGGATCTCCGATTCGATGTCCCAGAAGGCGTCGCGCTCGAGGAAGGCCTCGGCGCCGGGGAAGCCGGTGACGCTGCCGCATTCGGCCACGTGCTGGTGCAGGCGGGCGATGTCAAGGCCGCCCTGGTGCACCACGGTGCCGGTGTGGTCCTGCACGGCGACGACCTTGGCGCCGGCGTCGGCGAACATGGTGGCGGCGACGCCGCCGACGTTGCCGAAGCCCTGGATGGCGACGCGGGCGCCATGGATCTCGACGCCGCGCTTGATGGCGGCTTCGCGGCCGGTGACGAACACGCCGCGGCCGGTCGCCTCGCGCCGGCCCAGCGAGCCGCCCAGCGAGATCGGCTTGCCGGTGACGACGCCGGTCGACAGGTTGCCCTCGATCATGGCGTACGAGTCCATCATCCACGCCATCACTTGTTCGTTGGTGTTGACGTCGGGCGCCGGGATGTCCTTGTTGGGGCCGATGATCAGGCTGATTTCGCTGGTGTAGCGGCGCGTCAGGCGCTGCAGCTCGCCGCGCGACAGGGTTTTCGGGTCGACCCGGATGCCGCCCTTGGCGCCGCCGTACGGCACGTTGACCGCCGCGTTCTTGACCGTCATCCACGCCGACAGCGCCATCACTTCCGACAACGTCACGTCCTGGTGGAAGCGCACGCCGCCCTTGCCCGGGCCGCGCGACATGTTGTGCTGCACGCGGTAGCCTTCGTAGTGGGCGATCGAGCCGTCGTCGCGCTCGATCGGCACGTCGACGGTCAGGATGCGCTTGGGACGCTTGAGCGTTTCGACCCAGCGCGACAGGTTGCCCAGGTGCGGCGTGACGCGGTCGATCTGTTGCAGGTAGACGCCCCAGGGACCCAGGTCGTCCGGGTTGAGGTAGGAAGGCAGTGCGTGCTGTTGGTGTGCAGTGGTCATGCTCAGGCTCCGTTGGATTTGTTTTGGTGAGCGCCGCTTTTGGTGGCGATCAGGTGGAACGAATCATAGGACCGGGGCCCGGCGCCGGCCAATGCCGTGTGCGCATTCGACTATGCGTAAAACGCATAGTTACTAAAGAATTAACGAATTGGCCTCAGCGTTCGGAGACCGCGACGCGGCGTTTGCGGGGGCCGTCGTGCTGGCGTTGTTCGAGGAAATCCCACAGCCGTTCGACGATGGCCTTGCCGCGCCGCGACGGCGACGGGCGCTCGCGGTAGAGCCGGATCTCCATCTCGATCTGCCATTCGGCGCTGTCGTTGTCGGCCGGCGCCAGCAGCTTGTGTTTGAGCTCGCGCGTGACGGCCGATTCGGGCAGGAAGGCCACGCCGCGGCCCTCGAGCGCCATCATCTTGAGGCCCTCGGCCATGTCGGTCTCGTAGCGCGGCTCGAGGTGGGGCGGGGTCTTGGCGTCGCCCAGGATCAGCTCGACCATGCGGCCCAGGTAGGCGTTGTTGGTGTACGATAAAAACGGCAGCGGCGCCTTCTTGGTGCCCGGCAGCGTCAGTTCGGGCACGCGGTTCTTGTCGCTGCGGGCGTAGGGGCGCAGCGATTCGCGCCCCAGCACCAGCATGTCGTAGCGGCCCGGGTCGAGCTGCACCGGCTGGCGCGGATGGTGGTAGCACAGCAGCAGGTCGCAGCCGCCCTCGACCAGCTGCAGCACGGCGTCGTGGACGTTGAGCGCCATCAGGCGGCTGCTGATGGGGGCGAAGTCGCGCTCCAATCCCGTCAGCCATTTGGGCACGAAGGTCAGCGACAAGGTGTGCGGCACGGCCAGGTCGATGCTGGTCTGGGCGGCGGCGCGCTTGGAGCGCAGCATGTCGCGCGCGCCGTTGATCTGCGCCAGCATCTCGAGCGCCTGCTCGTAGAAGACGGTGCCGGCCGGCGTCAGGCGGGTCGGGTAGGAGGTGCGGTCGACCAGGTCGGTGCCGAGCCAGTTCTCCAGCGACTGGATGCGGCGCGAGAAGGCCGGCTGCGTGACGTGGCGCAGCGCGGCCGAGCGGCTGAAGTTATTGGTCTCGACCAGGGAGATGAAGTCTTCCAGCCATTTGGTTTCCATACGGGGTATCCCTTATTGCGCGTTGGCGATGCGGCGCATCGGCGTGAAGGCGTACGCCAGCGCCGCGCACAGCACCAGTATCATGCCACCGCCGACGAACAATTGCGACAGCGGGATTACGGTCAGCAGCCAGCCGGTGGCGCCGGCCGACAGCGGCGCCAGTCCCATGAAGATGAACATGAAGATGCTCATGGCGCGGCCCATCATGTGCGGCGGCACGCGCTGCTGGATCCAGGTGAAGACGTTGATCTGCATGAAGCCGGCCAGCACGCCGATCGCCAGCATCAGCAGCGCCGCCTGCCACGCGGCGCCGACGGCGCCCAGCGGCATGACCAGCAGGCCGACGGCGCCGTCGATCAGCACGATCAGCGTGCCGAAGCCGACGCCGATGCGGCGCGGGCGCGCGCCGCCGACGGCCGCCGCGCCCATGCCGAGCAAGGTGCCGGCGCCGTGCGCGCCCATCAGCAATCCCAGCGTGGAGGCGCCGTGCAGCGCGGCGGCCAGCACCGGCAGCGCCACCTGCATGGTGCCGCCGATGAGCAGCGAGACGGCGCCCCAGTAGATGAAGCAGGTGCGCAGCGCGACGTCGCGCCACACCATCGCCAGGCCCTCGCCGACGGCGCGCAGCACCGGCGCCGCTTGCTGTCCGGACGCCGCCGCCGGCGTTGGCGGCAGGCGCACCTTGGACAGCGTCCATGCCGACAGCAGGAAGCTGAGGCAGTCGAGGCCGAACGCCAGCGCCAGGCCGCGGGCGTCGGCCACGATCGGGCCGGCAGTGGCCGCGCCCATGCCCGGCGCGCCGCCCACCATGGCGGCCGCGCCGGCCGCGCCGCCGTGGCCGCCGTGGCCGCCGATGGCCAGCAGGCCCGCCGCCAGCAGGGGGCCGATCAGCATCGACAGCTGGCGCAATCCCATCAGCATGCCGTTGGCCGCCTGCAGCAGTTCCGGCGCGATCGCGCGCGGCATGATCGAGGTGCCCGACGGCACGCCGAACGCCTGCGCCAGGCCGATGCAGAAGGCCAGCGCGTAGATGGCCGTCAAGGTCAGGTGCGGCGTCATGACGACCGTCAGCGACAGCGCGCCGCCTAGCGCCAGCGTGTGTTGCGGCTGGTGGTCGAGCACCAGCAGCGTCAGCATGGCCAGCAGCGCGGCGTTGGCGTACTTGCTGAGCATGAGCACGCGCTGCGGCGAGTGGCGGTCGACCAGCGCGCCGCCGACCAGCATGAACACGGCGCGCGGGATGCTCATCAGCGCGATCACCAGGCCCAGCGCGACGGTGTCGCCGGTCAGCCGGAACACCAGCCAGGGCAGGGCGATCAAGGTCAGCTGGTCGCCCAGCATCGAGATGACGCCGCCGCGCAACAGCCATTTGAAGTTGTGGTCGCGCAGCAGCGCGGCGCGCGGCGGGGTGGGGGCGGACATGGCGTTTCCCGGGTCAGGAGTTGGAGGCGTTCATGCCGGCGATCAGGCCGAGCGCGTCGCTGAGGGCGGCGAACTGGTCGCGCGGGCAGTTGCGCAGCAAGTCCTTGCTGATCTGCTCGGCGACGACGACGGCGTTGCCCAGCAGTTCGCGGCCGGTGGCGGTGATGGCGGCGTAGGCGACGCGGGCGTCGCGCGGGTCTTGCTGGCGCTCGACCAGACCGATCTTCTCCAGCGGCAGCAGGGTGCGGGTGACGCCGGACGCGGTCAGCCCCTGGCGCTCGGCCAGGTCGACGCGGCGCAGCCGGCCGCCGGGCGCGCGGTTCAGGTAGTGCAGCAGCATGAAGTCGCCGAAGCTGATGCCGTGGTAGCCGCCCAGCACCTGGTCGAGCCGGCGCACCAAGGTGGCCTGCGCGCGCGCGAGGCGCAGCGCGAATTCCAGGCTGGGGCTGACGGCGGCCGGTGCCCCTTGGTCGAAGTCGTTGTTGTCCATTGCAAAATCCTTTTGTGGTTGAGTCATGTTTGATCTATCGTTGATAAATACTTGATTAAGCAAGTATAGGGATATTTTTATGCAATCGCAAGATTTTTCTTGGCTTTGGTTATGGTATCGTTTTCAACGCATCCGGCGACGGGGCCCGCGACGGCCCGCGCCCGCACAAAAAAAGCACAAAAATCATCTAAAACAGCAGGGGACATTCAATGCATATGGGGACCACCGAGATCTTTTTGATCGCGATGTTGATCATCTTTAGCGTGCCGTATCTGATCTGGCGCTTGGGCAACACCGATTACTGGGCGCCGCTGGTGGTGGTGCAGATCATCACCGGCGTGCTGCTCGGGCCCGGCGTGCTGGGGCGCGCCTATCCGGAGTACTACAGCTTCGTGTTCAATCCGCAGGTGGTGCAGGCGCTCAACGGCATCGCCTGGTGGGCGGTGATGATCTTCGTGATGATCGCCGGCATCGAGCTGGACCTGAAAAAGGCGTGGGAACACCGGCGCGAGAGCGGCATCACGGCCGGGCTGGCGCTGGGCACGCCGCTGCTGTTCGGCTGCGTGGCGGCGCTCGGCATGCTCGGCTACGCCGGCTGGACCGGCCCGAAGGCGCAGCCGTGGCAGTTCGTGCTGGGCGTGGGCATGGCGTGCGCGGTGACGGCGCTGCCGATCCTGATCTTGCTGATGGAAAAGCTGGAGATTTTGCGCCAGCCGATCGGCCAGCGCATCCTGCGCTACGCCAGCCTGGACGACATCGCCATCTGGGGCGTGCTGGCCGTCATCATGCTCGACTGGGAGCGCGTGACGCGCCAGCTGGGCTTCCTGCTGGTGTTCGCCGTCGCCACCAAGCTGTTCCGCATGATGATGGCGCGCATCCCCGAGATGGACCGCTGGTACGTGTCGCTGATCTGGCTGGCGGTGGTGGCGTTCGCGGCCGACTGGGCCGGGCTGCACTTCATGGTCGGCGCCTTCCTGGCCGGGGCCGTCATGGAGGCCGACTGGTTCGACCAGAAGCGCATGGATTTCATGCGCCAGAACATGCTGCTGGCGATCATGCCGGTGTATTTCCTCAGCGCCGGGCTGCGCACCAACTGGGGCGTGGGCGGCTCGGCCGTGTTCGTCGCGGCCGGGGTGCTGCTGGCGGTGTCCTTGTCGGGCAAGCTGATCGGCACGCACCTTGCCGGCCGGATCTTGAAGTGGGGGCCGGGCGAGGCGTCGATCATCGGCTGGCTGTTGCAGACCAAGGCGCTGATCATGATCATCTTCTCCAATATCCTGCTGGACAAGGGCGTCATCACCAACGAGACGTTCACGGCGCTGCTGTTGATGGCGATCGGCAGCACGATGCTGACGGTGCCGGTGGTGTATCCGAAATTGCGGCGCGTGGCGCAGCTGATCTTCAAAACCAGCTGATATAATGGCGGCATGAACGATACTACTCAACTCCCTCCGCTGCCCGATCGCCTGTCGATCGATCCGCGCAGCCCGCACCATGTCGCCGCCGTGTTCGAACACGACGTCGGCATCCGTTTCAACGACAAAGAGCGTCTCGACGTCGACGAGTACTGCATCAGCGAAGGCTGGATCAAGGTCCCGGCCGGCAAAAGCCTGGACCGCAAGGGCAATCCGATGCTGATCAAGCTCAAAGGCAAGGTCGAAGCGTTTTACCGTTGATCGCTTGATCGCTTGATCGTGTGAGCGACCGCCGCGGCGGTCGACGCGCAAAAAAAAGGCCGCCCGGTTGACTCCGGCGGCCTTTTTTATTTGGGCGACTGCTCGCCGCGCAGCTTGTCGAGCATCTGCAGGGTCGACGGCACCAGGTTCATGATGCCGTGGTAGGCGCAGTACTCGCAAAACGCTTCTTCCGGGCTCATCGCGTTGATGCTGCTGTCGGAGTGTCCGCGTCGGCGCAGCGCCCGCAGGCAGGCCGCATCCATATTTCTGGCGTTCATGCAATTACTCCCTTTCGAGTTTAGGTATTGAGAATCACTCCGCCCATTATAGTTTGAAAATAGTGCTATGTGGCAACTATGTTGGATTTTATTAAAAGAGCGGGGTTTTTCGCCAATATTAAGGACTCGATAACGCCGGGACGGTCTCACAGGGCCGGTTGCGCGGCGGCGGCGGCGGCCATGCCGCGCTGCAGCCGCCACACCAGCCCCAGCGCCAGCAGCGAGGTAAGCACGACCACGTAGCCGATCACGTTGAAATGCTGCAGCTTGCCGTCGGGCGCCTGGGTGACGATGTGGCCGGCCACGACCGAGGCGACGCCGCCCGACAATTGCTGGATCGACGCGCTGATGGCGTTGAAGGCGCCGCGCTGGGTGGCCGGCGGCACCGACGCGGCCATCGCCTGGAACGGGATGATGCGCGAGAAGATGCCGACGAACATGATGGCGTTGATCGCCACCAGGGCCGCCAACGGGATCTGCCCCAGGTGGGTGTAGACCACCACCACCACCATCGACAGCAGGCTGCCGAACAGGAACACCGGCCATTTGCCGCGGGCGTCGGCGGTCTTGCCGATCAGCGGGCCGGCGAAGATGGTGCACACGCCGGTGACCAGGTAGACGGTGGGCAGGTGGTGCAGGTCGATGCCGAGGTTGTTGACGATGTAGGCGCTGCTAAACGGCATCAGCATGAAGCCGCCCGTGGTCAGCAGCGCGGTGATCGAGAACGCCAGCAGGTGGCGCCGCACGGTCACCGTGTGGTACAGGTGCATCCACGGGCTGTGGGCCTGCGGCTGGCCGAGGTGGGCGTTGACCGGTTGCATTTTCCACGCCACCAGCAGGCCGCCGACCAGGCCGAAGACGGCCATCGCCAGGAAGGGCACATGCCAGTCCCACTGGTTCGACAGGTAGATGCCGATCGGCAGGCCGAGCACCTGGCTGGCGGCGAAGGCGCTCTGGATCAGGCCCATGACGCGTCCGCGCATCTGCGGCGCGAACAGGTCGGTGGCGATGGCCAGCACGATCGAGCCGATGACGCCGCCGAACAGGCCGGTGACCACGCGCGCGGCCAGCAGGCTCTCGAAGCTTTGCGCCAGGCCGCACCAGACGGTGCCGAGGATGAAGCCGGTGTAGAAGAACAGCAGCAGTTTCTTGCGGTCGTAGCGGTCGGCGAAACCGGCCGTCAGCAGGCCGGAGGCGCCGGCGCTGAAGGCGTAGGCCGACACCACCAGGCCGAACTCCATCGGCCCGATCTTCAGGGCCGGCATGATGACCGCGCCCAGCGGCGACATCAGCATGAAGTCGAGGATCACCGCGAACTGCAGGAAGGCCAGCATGGCGACGACGATTTTTTGGTACGGCGAGAACTGCGCCGCCGGGGCGGCCTTATTTTTAGTCATGGGTGCGGTCCTTGGCCGGGCCGCAGTAGCGGCCCATGCGGGTTTTAAAGAATTGCTCGCGCTCTTCCTGCGTCATCGCCTGCCAGCGCTGCCAGCGCGCCGCGCCGCCGTCCCGGTGCCGCCCGCCGAGGCCGCCGAACAGGATGCGGCACAGCACCAGCAGGCCCAGCGCCCGCCAATAATCCAGTTGCGCGCTGCCGGCGAACAGGTCGGGCATGATCCAGTTCCACAGCAGCATGACGATCCACGCCAGCAGCGCCATGGCCACCAGCAGCTTGGGGACGAGCAGCAGTTTGTATTTCATTTTAACTCTCCTTTCATTCGTTATACAGGTCTTGCAGGCGCGCGCGCAGGTGCAGCACGGCGTAGCGTTTGCGGCCCAGCAGGGTGTTGACGGAGACGCCGCTTTGCAGCGCCATGTCCTTGAAGCTCATGCCGTCGAGCTCGTGCGCGATGAACACGTCGCGCTGGTTGGGTGGCAGTTCCGCCAGCGCCTCTTGCAGCCGCGCGAGCTGCATGGCGCGGTGGTAGGCCTGCTCGGGGCCGTCGTCGGCGGAGGGCAGCAGCAGGTCGAGGCGGCAATCGTCGTCGTCGCCGCCGGCCACGTCGTCGAGCCGCACTTCTTTTTTCTTGCGGAAGCGGTCGATGATGCGGTTGCGCGCCACGCGGAACAGCCAGGCGCTGGCCTGCTCGATCGGCTCGGGCAGCAGGCTGGCCTCGACGAATTCGTGGAAGACGTCCTGCAGGATGTCCTCGGCGTCGGTCTGGTCGGCCACGCGGCGGCGGATGAAGTTGCCCAGCCGCGAACGCTCGCGCAGCACGGTCGCGGTGATGGACTGGTGGTGGTCGGTGGTGGGCGTGGTCGGCGGCGGCATGTGGATGAAGACGGGCGGCCGGCGCGGATATTGTGTGAACGACACAAATTATTGCCGGGGCGGCGGGTCTGGGCCCATTATGCCCGGTTCTGGCCGCCCGGTCGCCGCGTCTTCAGTCAATGTCGTCCATTAAGTCGCACTCGCGCCGGTTCTTGGGCAGGCGCCGCTCCAGCGTGTTGCGGGATTGGAACTCGACGTGTTCGATCAGCACCAGCGCGGCGTTCAGGGCGTTGCTCATGGTCTCGGCGGCGGTGCTCATCGCTTCGAGCGGCGTCGGCGCCGGCTTGTCGGCGCGTTTTTGCAGGCGCGAGCGCAGCAGGCCGGCGTTGTTCCAGGTTTTCTCTCCGGGGAAGCGCAGCCACATCACGCGCCAGGCGTTGCGCCCGTCGCCCGCCACTTCCTGCGCCATCTGGTGCGGCGAGACGGCCTCGTCTTGGTAAATGAGCTCGTCGCCGACCACGCGGGCGACGTGCCAGCGGTCGGCGTGGACCATGCGCGCCAGCGTGCCCTCCGGCAGGAAGAGCAATTTCCATTGATAGCCCCGGGCGGGCTGGGCCGCGCTTTGCTCGCGCTCGATCCACAGCTTGACGGCGGCGACCAGCGCCTCGGCCACCGACAGCGGGCTGCCGCTTTCACGCAGGAAGGTTTTTAGCTGGAGGAGGGTGGCCGGTGGTAGATTTCGAGTGCTTGCGGGAGCCATGCTTTTTCTCCATGAGGATTGCGGCGTTTTTGGTCTCTTTCAGTCTCTTGGACTTTGAGAAGGCGGAGGAGTTCAAAAACGACGAAAAGAGACTGAAAGAGACTGGCGGAAGCGACTCGTTTGCGTACGGTTTCCATTGCGCAATTCAGACGGAAGCTCGTGGATTTAACGTATCTTTTTATTTGGGCTGTTTCGCGCTGAGGGATCGGTCGCTAAGGGGCTCTTTTGGTCTCTTGTGCTGGCTGGCAAGCTACAAGCCCTGAAAAGACAAAAAGAGACCGAAAGAGACGGGCAAAAGAGACTCGTTCCCCGAAGGACCCGCACGCGCATGCCCACCCACCGCCGCTCCGATGGAGTGTCGCGCGGCCCCGCGGCCCCGCGGCCCCGCAGCCCCGCGGCCCCGCAGCCCCGCGGCCCCGCAGCCCTGCGGCCCTGCGGTCCCGCAGCCCGCTACTCGGCCGAGGTCACCTTGTTGGGCTCGATGTAGACCTTGCCGCCCTGGTAGTCGAACAGGATGCTCAGCTGGCGCAGGATGCCGTTGCTGATGTTGCCGGCCAAGGTGGGGCTGTTCAGCGCGCCGCCGCCCTGGGTCGACAGTTCCAGCGCCGGATCGGCGATGTGGACGCCGCCCATCTCGAACAACTTGCCGCGCGTTTTAAGCACCTCGGTGGTGCCGCCGATCACGTGCGCGGTCTGCACCTGCTCGCCGGCGCGGTATTTCTCCACCAGGCCGTGGCGGTCGACAAACGGCTTGCTCATCGTTAGAGAGAAGTCGCTACCGGTGTCGATGGTGAACTTGCCGCGCAGGCCGTCGAGCACGGCGTCGATCTGCGGCGTCTTGTCGTGGAAGGACAGCGGCGTGGCGGCGGCCGCGCCGCGGTACACGAAGCGCTCCGGGTCGTGGAAGGTCAGCTGGCGGGCGGCGTAGTCGATCAAGGTCGGCGTCAGCGACAGCCACTCGTAGCCGATGGTGCCGTCGATCGGCAGATGGTCGAGCGTGGGGCTGGTGAAGAAGGCCTGGCGCTCCAGCGTCAGGCCGGCCATGCCGACCTGTTGCACCGTGGTCAGCACGCCGCGCTCGGTCTGCTGGCCGAGGCCCGACAGCACGGCCACGCCCTGCGCCGGCAGCCGCAGGCGGCGGTACAGCTTGTCGCTGATGACGTTGCGGGCGCCGGTGTCGAGGATGAATTTGAACGGGCCCTGGCCGTTCAAGGTCAGCATCACGCAGATGTGCGCCTCGCACGGCTCGAACGGCACCGTCACCGCCGCCCGCCCGGCCGAAAAGCCCTGCATGACGGCCGGTTGCGGCAGCGAGAAGTCCATGCGCGCGGCGGGGCGGTTGAGCACGATGGTGGACACGCGCAGCGTTTCCTCGTCGGCGCCGTCCTTGGCGTCGCGCAGGCTTTCCTCGAACGGCAGCGTGACGGCGCCGACGCGGCGGAAATCGCGGTAGTCGATGGTGAAGGTTTTGCCGTCGACCACCTCCTGGCGGCGCTCGACGCGGCGCGTTTCCTCGTTGATCCAGTAGTCGAAGACGATGCCGGAGTCGAGCTCGACGCGCACGACCGCGTAGTCGACGCCGGCGTGATGGCGCGGCGCCTGCAGCGCGAGCCGGCGCGCCCGGCCGCCGCGCGCGAACCACCACGCGTACGACTGGCGTCCCAGATGCTGCTCCGGATCGCGGGCCGCGCCCTCCTGTTTTTCCAGCTTGCCCATGCGCTGGCGCCAGAAGCTCTGGCCGTCCGAGCGCGACATCAGGCGCGCCACGGCCGACCCGGGGATGCGCTGGGCGTAGCGGCCGCTGGCGAAGTCGATGTCGCTGCTGCCCGATTCGTCGTGGTCGAGGTAGGTGCGGACGAATTCGGTGTGCTGGGTTCGCACCTGGCGCCAGGCGTCGCCGCCGACGGCCTCGCGGGCCTGGGCGAGCAAGGTGGCCGCGCGGTCGGCGGCGGCGCCGTCCAGGGCGGCGAGGGCAAGGCAGGCGCAGGCGGCGAAGCGGATGAGGCGGCTAGGGTGGCTAAGGTGGCTAACGTGGATAAGCAGGCGAACTAGCAAAAATGAATCCTTCGGTGGGCGCCGCCGGCGGCGTATGCGCCGGCGCAGCGGCCATGTTAGCTGAAAACCCGGCCGCCGGGGCGGGGCGGCGGGGCCCAACGCAAAAGCGGCCACCAGATCGCTCTGGTGGCCGCTTTGATGGTCGCTTACGCGGGACTAACGGTGACGATTAACGGTCGCCGTAGCTGCGGCGGGCGCCGTCGGTGCTGCGCGGGTTGCTGCCCTTGTAGCCGCCGCCGGTGCTGCCTTCCTTGCGCGGTGCGCTCGGCTTGCTGAAGGTGCGCTGGCCCGGCTTGGCGCCGGTGCGGTTGTCGCCCGGCTTCCAGCCGCCCGGACGCGAGGTCGAACGTGCCGCCGAGGCGGTTTTCTTCGGCTCGTAGCCCTCGATGACGTTGACCGGGATCAGCTGCTTGGTGAAACGCTCGATGCGCTTGACGTTCATGCCTTCGGCGTGGTTCACCAGCGAGATCGCCAGGCCGTTGCGGCCGGCGCGGCCGGTGCGGCCGATGCGGTGCACGTAGTCTTCCGGGAACTTCGGCAGGTCGTAGTTGAACACGTGCGTGATGGTCGGCACGTCGATGCCGCGGGCGGCGACGTCAGTGGCGATCAGGATCTTGACCTGGCCGCGGCGCAGGCTGTCCAGGGTGCGGTTGCGCGCGCCCTGGTGCATGTCGCCGTGCAGCGCGGCGGCCGAGAAGCCGGCGATGTTCAAGCGGTCGGCGATGGTGTCGGCGTCGCGCTTGGTGGCGGTGAAGACGACGGCCTGGTCGAGCGAGTCGTCGCGCAGCAGGTGGTCGAGCAGGCGGTTCTTGTGCGACAGGTCGTCGACGAAGTGCACGCGCTGGGTGATGTTCTCATGCTTGTTGGCGGCGCTGAGGATCTGGATGATTTGCGGATCCTTGGTGATGCGGCGCGCCATGTTGCCGACCACGCCGTCGAGCGTGGCCGAGAACAGCATGGTTTGACGGGTCGACGGGGTGGCGTCGACGATTTTTTCGATGTCGTCGATGAAACCCATGTCGAGCATGCGGTCGGCTTCGTCGAGCACCAGGATTTCCAGTTGCGAGAAGTCGATCTTGCCCGATTCCATGTGGTCGATCAGACGGCCCGGGGTGGCCACCAGGATTTCCGGATTCTTGGCCAGCAGTTGCATCTGCTTAGGATACGGCATGCCGCCCAGGATCGACACGGCCTTCAGGCGGCGCAGGTTGACGCTGTACTTGTCGGTGTTGGAGGTCACTTGCAGGGCCAGTTCGCGGGTCGGGGTCAACACCAGCATTTTCGGCTGGGCGGCCTTGAAACGGGGACGCTCGCCGCGGGCGCGGGCCGCTTGCATTTCTTGGTTCGGGGTCTTGCCGGCGGCGGCCGGGTCGAGCTCGGACAAACGGTGCAGCGACGGCAGCATAAATGCGGCGGTCTTGCCGGAACCGGTTTGCGAGGATACCAACAAGTCCTTGCCTGCGATCGCGGCAGGGATGGCCTGCTGCTGCACCGGGGTCGGCGCGGTGTAGCCGGCGTCGGTCAGGGCTTTGATGATGGACGTGTTGAGACCTAGTGCTTCAAATGTCATGCTGTTCTTTCGTAAAAAACCTGCGTCCGTGCAAACGCCGAACGCGAAATAGCAACGCCTACCAAAACGAAATGACTCAATCAAAATCGAAAGAAATTTCGGCACAAAAGCTTTGCGCCGGGACGGTGTCAGGTGCGACACCAAAGGCGGGAGGGCTTCATAAGCGACATCAGGGTGATGCGCTAAGGCTTGCGTAGCTGCTAGTAGTACAGGCTGGTCAATCGGCGCCGCGGGGTGTCGCGGCGCGCTCACTGCAGCGCACAGGCGGTACTATACAGTAGTCAGGGCTGTCTGTACAGGTGTATCGGCCGCCAAGTGTGCACCGCAGCAAAATCATGTTACAGGTAGTCTTCCGCGTTCAGGCCCATCACGTGCGAGAAGCCGCCGTCGACGTAGGTGATCTCGCCGGTGATGCCCGAGGCCAGGTCCGACAGCATGAAAGCGGCCGTGTTGCCGACTTCCTCGATGGTGACGTTGCGGCGCAGCGGCGCGTGCGACGAGGCGAAGCCGAGCAGCTTGCCGAAGTCCTTGATGCCGGACGCGGCCAAGGTCTTGATCGGGCCGGCCGAGATGCCGTTGGCGCGGATGCCCAGCTTGCCCAGGTTCTCGGCCAGGTAGCGCACCGACGCCTCCAGCGACGCCTTGGCCAGGCCCATCGTGTTGTAGTAGGGAATGGCGCGCACGGCGCCCAGGTACGACAGGGTCAGCAGCGACGAGCCGTCCTTGAGCAGCGGCAGCGCCGCCTTGGCCATGGCCGGGAAGCTGTAGGCCGAGATGTCGTGGGCGATGCGGAAGTTCTCGCGCGTGAGGCCGTCGAGGAAGTCGCCGGCGATGGCCTCGCGCGGGGCGAAGCCGATCGCGTGCACCAGGCCGTCGAGCTGGGGCCAGCTCTGGCCCAGGTCGGCGAACAGGGCGGCGATCTGCTCGTCGCTCGAGACGTCGCAGTCGAACACCAGGGTGCTGTTGAATTCGGCGGCGAACTCGGTGATGCGGTCCTTGAAGCGCTCGCCCACGTAGGTGAACGCCAGCTCGGCGCCCTCGCGGTGGCAAGCCTTGGCGATGCCGTAGGCGATGGAACGGTTCGACAGCAAACCGGTGATGAGGATTTTTTTGCCTTGCAAGAACGCCATGATGACTCCGATTGCAACTGCGTGCCCGCGCCGGCTCGGGGAGCGCGGCGGGCGACGTCAGTGGGGGTTGTTTTTAGTGTGTGCGGCCGTTCGCCTGCCACGCAAGTGCGAGATTGTAGGACGTGTCAGCTTCGACTGCAACCTTTACGGCACACCCGCAGGGCCGGGCGGGGTCGTACCCCACCGGGTACGACCCCCGGCGGCGAAGCGGGCGTCCCGGTCGCGGCGGGCCGGGTTGGGTTTCCTCAGTTGCTGGTCTTGCGGCCCGACTTGTGCTTGGCGGCGTCGCGCGGCACGCGCGCCTTGACCAGCGACACCGGGCCGTCGTGGCCGGCCTTGGCGGCGCCGGCCCGCTTGTAGCCCGACCTGGACGCCTTGCCGCCGGCGCGCTCGGCCTCGAAGGCCATGGTGGCGTTGTCGGCCACCTCGGGCGCGATGTCCAGGTAGGCCGAGGTCGACACCTTGGGCACCAGGATCGTCGAACCGGCCTTGAGCAGCGAGCGCTGCGGGATGTCGTTGGCTTGCCGGATCACCTCCGGCGTGGTGTGGAAGCGCGACGCCAGCGCGCCGATGCTCTCGCGCGCGCTGGTGATCTTGTGCGTGGTCCAGGTCGACAATTCCTTGCCCCACTGCGCCAGGTTCAGCTGGAACTTGGCCGCGTTTTCCTTGGGCAACAAAATCTTGGTCTGGTCGTCGCCGGTGATGACCGGGCGCTTGAACTGCGGGTTGAGCGCCTTGAACTCGGCCACCGACAATTCGGCCAGCTGGGCGGCGATGGTCAGGTCGATGTCGCTGGTCTTGTCGACCGCCGTGAAATACGGCGCGTTGTCGATCAGCGGCAGTTTGACGTTGAACTGGGCCGGGTTGCCGACGATGTTCTTGACCGCCTGCAGGCGCGGCACGTATTCGCGCGTCTCGGTCGGCATCAGCTCGGCCAGGCTCTGGAAATCGGTCGGCTTGCCGGCGGCCTGGTTGCGGGCGATGGCGCGCTGCACCGAGCCCTCGCCCCAGTTGTAGGCGGCCAGCGCCAGTTGCCAGTCGCCGAACATGTCGTACAGGCGCTGCAGGTAGCTCAGCGCGGCGTCGGTGGAGGCGACGATGCCGCGGCGCTCGTCCTTGAAGGCGTCCTGCTTGAGGTTGAAGTCGCGGCCGGTGCCGGGCACGAACTGCCACATGCCGGCGGCGTTGGCGCGCGACAGCGCCTCCGGGTTGAAGGCCGACTCGATGAACGGCAGCAGCGCCAGCTCGGTGGGCATGCCGCGCTTTTCCAGTTCGCTGACGACGTGGAACAGGTAGCGCGACGCGCGCCCGGCGGTGATGGCCATGTGGTCGGGGTGGGCGCCGTACCAGCGGGTCTGCTTGGCCACCAGCTCGTTGTTGAGGTCGGGGATCGCGTAGCCGCTGCGGATGCGGCCCCACACGTCCTTCTCGCGGAAGGCGTCGTCGTCGGCCGACTTGGCCGCCTTGCCGGCGTCCTTGGCCAGCTCTTTATTGCTCTCTTTGCTGCTCTCTTTGTTGATCTTGAGGGTGGACAGGTCGAGGGCGGGGGACTTCGGCAGGGCGGGCAGGGCGGTCAGGCTGGCCGGCGGCAGGCCGGACGCCTCGTCGACGGCGTGGCTGGCGCCGGGCGCCAGCAGCGCCAGCAGGGCCGCCGCGGGCGCGGCCGATTTACGAATTCGAGGATGCATAGTTTTCCATTGTTGTCGACTGTGAAACATCGAAGCGACCATGAATAAACGAGGAGTGTACGAAGCTCGTCCTGATGAGTCAAGGATTATGTCAGGCATATGACCTTTATTTTATGCAATAGTTCCCGACAAATAAGGCCCCGTTCGCCGCAAAATGCGCGCAGTATGAGTTAGCGCAAAGAGTGCGTACAATTCCGTCTTTCAGTGCATCACCAAGGAAAGCATGATGAGTACCGCCATCGATGACGACGTGGTCGTCGCCGCCACCGTCCACTGGCTCGAGCAAGCCGTCATCGGCCTGAACCTGTGTCCGTTCGCCAAGGCCGTCCACGCCAAGGGGCAGATCCGCTACGTGGTGTCGCACGCCGACACGCCCGAGGCGCTGCTCGAGCAGCTGATGGAGGAGCTGCAACACCTGGCCGACGCCGACCCGGCCAAGGTCGACACGACGTTGCTGATCCACCCCAACGTGCTGGCCGACTTCGAGGACTACAACGAGTTCCTCGACGTGGCCGACGCCGCGCTGGAGGACATGGAGCTGGACGGCGAACTGCAGGTGGCCAGCTTCCATCCGGACTACCAGTTCGCCGACACGCACCGGAACGACATCGAGAACTACACCAACCGCTCGCCGTACCCGACCTTGCACCTGCTGCGCGAGGACAGCGTCGAGCGCGCGGTCGAAGCGTTCCCGGAAGCATCGGACATTTTCGAGAAGAACATCGCGACCTTGCGCGCGTTGGGGCACGACGCCTGGGACAAGCTGCTGGGGGTGAAGGGATGAGCGAGGGCGAACTGCCGGCGCGGCCGGACACGCCGTGCGTGGCGGTGTGTTCGACCACGTTCGACGAGGTTTGCCGGGGCTGCGGGCGCACGGTGGTGGAGGTGGCGCACTGGGTGGCCATGAGCGCCGAGCAGAAGGAGCTGGTGTGGCGGCGCATCCTGGCGCAGGGCTACCCGCGCCGTAATAAATAATGACCTAATGATCACGTAGGGCGGATTAGGCGGAACGCCGTAATCCGCCATTGCACGCGCCGCCGGTGACGCACGCAATGGCGGATTACGCTGCGCTAATCCGCCCTACGTGTCTCCGTGGTCACCTCGGCGGGGCCGCGGCCGATCAATACGTACCGATGAAATTCTTCTTGCCGATGTCAAGGCCGTTGTGGCGCAGGATGTCATAGGCGGTGGTGGCGTGGAAGAAGAAGTGCGGCAGCGCGTAATGGAACAAATACGTCTGGCCGGTGAAATGCTTGGTCTTCTCGCCGCTGCCGGTGGTGATGGCGCGTCCCTCGCTGGCGGCGATGGCGTCCTGCGGCACGCTGTCGATATAGGCGAGGGTCTTGACGATGCGGGCCTTGAGGTCGGCGAACGAGACCTCGTTGTCCTCGTACGACGGCACGTCCAGGCCGCCGAGGCGGGCGGCGGCGCCCTTGGCGAAGTCGCAGGCGATCTGGATCTGGCGGGTGAACGGCAGCATGTCCGGGAACAGGCGGAACTGCAGCAGCGCGGCCGGCTCGATCTTTTTCTCGGTGGCGTGGGCCTCGGCCTTGTCCAGGATGGCCAGCAGGCTGTTGAGGATCTGCTTGAACACGGGAACGGAGGCGGAATACATGGAGAAGGTGGTCATGGCGTGGTCCTAGGTTGAAAAGAGTCGGGATAATAGCCCGGCTGCGGGTTTTTTGCTGGGCGCGCGACTTTCCCGGCGGTTTTCCGTGCATAATTCCACTAAGTAATTTTGTTAAGCAATCGCCGTGCCCCATGCCCACACCGCGCCACCCGACCGATGACGATGCGACCCACCCCCCAGCCGCGACCGCGCTCGCCCGCGCATGACTAGCGCGTTCGGCCGCCTGCGCGCCCGGCTCGGCGCCCTGTACGGGTTGTCGATCCAAGGCGCGCTGCTGCTGGTGGTGTTCGGCGGCCTGGTGATCCCGGCCATCATCGGCAGCTACCTGCTGATCGGCGTGCACGAGCGGCAGTCGGCGCGCGTCGCGCTCGACGAGTCGCTGCAGCGCAACGCCGACATCCTGGCGCTGGGCATGCAGGAATCGCTGTGGAACATGAACGCCGAATCGGCCCACTCGCTGGTCGAATCGGTCATGCGCGACCGCTCGGTGCTGCAGGTGCAGGTGGTCGGCCAGGCCGACGCCCAGTTCATCGACGTCCACTCGCCGCGCCGCGCGGCCGGCAACGTCTACCGCGCCGAGCGCGAGATCCTGGTGCGCGGCGAGAAGATCGGCCGCATCCTGGTCGAGATGGACGACGCCCGCAGCCAGCAGGAGCTGCGCGAAAAACAACTGTCGTACGTGTTCGTGCTGGCCGCCCAGCTGACCGTGTCGCTGCTGCTGATCGTGCTGTTCCTCAATTCCCGGCTGATCAAGCCGCTGCGCAAGCTGATGGGCTTTTCCGACCGCCTCTCGCGCGGCGACTTCGAGACCCGGCTCGACCTGGCCGGCAGCGACGAGCTGGGGCGCCTGGCCAAGCAGCTCGAGCAGATGCGGGTGGCCATCAAGCGCCTGTTCGAGGACGTCGGCCAGCGCGAGGAGCGCTTCCGCACCATCGTCACGCAGGTGCCCGGCGCGGTGTTCCGCTTCCGCCCGGACGGCCCGATCGACTTCGTCTCGGACGCCATCGCCGACATCGCCGGCTACCCGGCCGCCCAGTTCATGCGCGGCACCACCGCCGCCTGGACCGACCTGATCGCCCCCGAAGACCGCAAGCGCCACCGCCGCACGATCGCCCAGGCGCTGGCCGACGGCCTGCCGTACGAGGTCGAATACCGCATCGTCGACGCCGCCGGCACCGAGCGCTGGGTGGCCGAGAACGGCCAGCCGCAGGCGCGCGGCGCCGACGGCAACTCGCCGTGGGTCGACGGCATCATCGCCGACATCAGCCAGCGCAAGCACAACGAGATGCGCATCGCCGGCCTGCTGGCCGAGCAGAGCGCCATCCTCGACAACGTCATGTTCGGCGTCATGTTCGTGCGCAACCGGCGCATCGTCTCGGTCAACCGCCGCTGCGAGGAGCTGTTCGGCTACGCGCCCGGCGCCATGGCCGGCGCCTCGACGGCGATCCTGTTCCCCGACGCCTTCGACTACGAGGCGGCCGGCGCGCGCCAGTACCCGTCGCTGGCCGAGGGCGACTACTTCAACGAGGAGCGCCACTACCGGCGCGCCGACGGCGCCATGTTCTGGTGCATGGTCAGCGGCTACGCGCTCGACCGCCACCGCCCCAACGAGGGCAGCATCTGGGTCTACGCCGACATCACCGCGCGCAAGGAGGCCGAGGACAAGCTGCGCCTGTCGGCCACCGTCATCGAGCACATCGCCGACGGCGTCGTCGTGCTCGACAAGGACGGCACCATCGTCGCCATCAACCCGGCGTTTACCCAGATCACCGGCTACGCGGAGGCCGAGGCGCTGGGCCAGCGCTATACCCTGACGCGCTCGGGGCGCCACGAGCAGCAGTTTTACGACGCCATGTGGCAGCAGCAGGTCGACACCGGCTTCTGGCGCGGCGAGCTGTGGAGCCAGCGCAAGAACGGCGAGCTGTACCTGGAATGGCTGACGGTGAGCGCGGTGCGCGACAGCCGCGGCGTCGGCACCCACTACGTCGGCGTGTTCAGCGACATCACCAAGGCCAAGGAATCGCAGGAAAAGCTCGACCACCTGGCCCACCACGACCCGCTGACGGCGCTGCCGAACCGGCTGCTGTTCCACGACCGCCTGCAGCACGCGCTGCAGCGCGCGGCGCGCGATAGCGGCCAGCTGGCGCTGCTGTTCATCGACCTCGACCGGTTTAAGAACGTCAACGACACGCTGGGCCACCACATCGGCGACGAGCTGCTCAAGCAGGTCGCCAGCGCGCTGCTCGAGCGCCTGCGCGAGGGCGACACCCTGGCGCGCCTGGGCGGCGACGAGTTCATCGTGCTGCTCGAGGACGTCGACAGCCAGTTCGGCGCCAGCCAGGTGGCCGAAAAGCTGGTGCAGATGTTCGACCAGCCGTTCATGGTGGCCGGCCACGAGTTGTTCGTCACGTGCAGCGTCGGCATCAGCGTCTATCCGGAGGACGCCACCGACCTCAACATGCTGATCCGCAACGCCGACGTCGCCATGTACCAGGCCAAGGCGCGCGGGCGCAACGGCTACAGCTTCTACGCGCCGTCGATGACGGGCGAGGGCGTCGAGCGGCTGCGCCTGGAGACCTTCCTGCGCCGCTCGATCGAGAAGGACGAGGTCTTCCTGCATTACCAACCGCAGGTGGAGATCGACAGCGGGCGCCTGGTCGGGGTCGAGGCGCTGGTGCGCTGGAACCACCCGGAGCTGGGCCTGATTCCGCCGATCCGCTTCATCCCGCTGGCCGAGGACACCGGCTTCATCAACCAACTGGGCAAGTGGGTGCTGGAGCAGGCCTGCCGCCAGATGGTGCGCTGGCAGCAGGACGGCCTGCACGTGCCCAAGATCGCCGTCAACCTGTCGGCCAAGCAGTTCGAGCGCGGCAGCATCGTCAACATGGTGGCCGACATCCTGCGCGAGACCGGGCTCGAGCCGCAGCGGCTGCAGCTGGAGGTGACCGAATCGGTGATCATGAACACCGGCGACGCCATGGTCTTCATCAACGACCTGCACTCGATCGGCGTCGGGCTGGCGATCGACGACTTCGGCACCGGCTACTCGTCGCTGGCGTACCTGAAGCAGCTGCCGGTGCAGACGCTCAAGATCGACCGCTCCTTCATCAAGGACATCTCGACCGACGCCAACGACGAGGCGATCGCCATCGCCATCATCCAGCTGGGCAAGAGCATGCACCTGTCGGTCATCGCCGAGGGCGTCGAGACCGAGGAGCAGGCCGCGTTCCTGCTGCGCCACGGCTGCCACCTGGCGCAGGGCTACTTCTACAGCAAACCGCTGGCCGCCGCCGACCTGCTGGCGCGCTGGCGGCAGTAGAGAAACCCGCACGGCCGGGCGGGGACGTACCCCACGGGGTACGTCCCCTGGGCGGCGCGGCATGCGCGTCGGCGAAGGGTAGGTGGGTCAACAACATCGGGAGAGCTTCATGTCCGCAGCAAAGAACACATCGCGCCGCCGCTTCCTGTTCGGCGGCGTGGCCGTCGCCGGCGCGCTGGTGGTTGGCTGGGGCGCGCTGCCGCCGCGCCAGCGCCTGCGCGGCGCCTTGCCGCTGCCGCTGACCGGCGGCGCGCTCGCGCTCAACGGCTGGGTCGGCGTGGCGCCGGACGGCGGCGTCACGGTCGCCATGCCGCGCAGCGAGATGGGGCAGGGCGTGCACACGGCGCTGCCGATGCTGGTGGCCGAGGAGCTCGACGTGCCGCTGGCGGCGATCCGGCTGGTGCAGGCACCGCTGGACAAGATCTTCGGCAACGTCGCCATGCTGCGCGACGGCCTGCCGTTCCACCCGGACGACGACGGCCGCCTGAAAGCGGTGGCGCAATGGACGGTCGGCAAGGTCGCGCGCGAGCTGGGGCTGGTCATCACCGGCGGCTCGTCGAGCGTCAAGGACGCGTGGGGGCCGATGCGCGAGGCCGGCGCCACCGCGCGCGCGATGCTGGTGGCCGCCGCCGCCGACCAATGGCGGGCGCGCGCCGCCGACTGCCGCACCGAGGACGGCTTCGTGATCCACGCCGACGGCCGCCGCCTGGCCTACGGCGCGCTGGCCGCGGCGGCGGCCACCGCGCGGCCGGGCGAGGTGCGCCTGAAGACGCCGCGCGAATTCCGCCTGATCGGGCGCCCGCAAGCGCGCCGCGACACGCCGTCCAAGGTCAACGGGCGCGCCGTGTTCGGCATCGACGTGCGCCCCGAGGGCCTGCTGTACGCGGCCGTGCGCATGGCGCCGGCGCTGGGCGGCGCCGTCGCCGGCGTCGACGCCAACGCGGTGCTGACCATGCCCGGCGTGCTGCGCGTGGTCGACTTCTCCGCCGCGCTCGGGCCCCATGCGGGCGCCGGCGCCGGCGTGGCGGTGGTGGCCAAGACCTGGTGGCAGGCGAAGAGCGCCGCGCAAGCGCTGCCGGTGCGCTGGACCGACGGCCCGCACGCCGGCCTGTCGAGCGCCGGCGTCTACGCCCAGTTCGCGGCCCTGCTGGACAAGCAGGCCGGCCACGCCTACCACCAGAGCGGCGACATGGACGCGGTCGAGGGCAAGGTGGCCGGCGTCGCCAAGACCGTCAGCGCCGAATACCGCGCGCCGTACCTGGCGCATGCCGCCATGGAGCCGGTCAACTGCACCGCGCAGCTGCGCGACGGCAAGGTCTACCTGTGGGCGCCGACGCAGTCGCCCGGCTTCGCGGTGCAAGCGGCGGCCGCCGCCGGCGGCGTCGACGTGGCCGACGTGGTGCTGCAGGTGACGATGCTGGGCGGCGGCTTCGGCCGCCGGCTCGACGTCGACATGGTGGCGCAGTGCGTGGCCGTGGCGCGCCAGTGCGGCGGCGCGCCGCTGCAGATGATCTGGACGCGCGAGGACGACACCACGCACGACGTCTACCGGCCGGCGGCGCTGGCGCGCTTCGTCGCCACGCTGGACGCGGCCGGCAATGTGCTCGGCTACGACAACAAGTCGGCCAGCGGCTCGGTGTCGCAGCAGTTCTTCAAGCGCAACCTGGGCCTGCCGGAGGCCGGCCCCGACAAGACCACCGCCGAGGGTGAATTCGATATGCAGTACGAGTTCGCCAACCAGCGCATCCGCCACGTGATCGTCGACAGCGCGGTGCCGCTGGGTTACTGGCGCTCGGTGGGCCACTCGCACAACGCCTTCTTCAAGGAGAGCTTCATCGACGAGCTGGCGCACGCCGCCGGCCAGGACGGCGTCGCCTTCCGGCGCGGCCTGCTCAAGCGCCACCCGCGCCACCTGGCGGTGCTCGACGCCGCCGTCGCCAGGGCCGGCGCCGCTCCGGAGGGCCGCGCGCACGGCGTCGCGCTGCACCAGTCGTTCGGCACCATCGTCGCCCAGGTGGCCGAGGTGTCGGTCGAGGGCAAGGAGATCCGCGTGCACCGGGTGGTGTGCGCGATCGACTGCGGCATCGCCGTCAACCCCAACATCATCGCCCAGCAGGCCGAATCGGGCGTCGTGTTCGGCCTGTCGGCGGCGCTGTACGGCGCGGTGACGCTCAAGGACGGCAAGGTCGAGCAGACCAACTTCCACGACTACCCGGTCGCACGCATGAACCAGGCCCCGATCGTCGAAACGATTATCATGCCGAGCGCGGAGCATCCGGAAGGGATGGGCGAACCGGCCACGCCGCCGATCGCGCCGGCGGTGGCCAACGCCGTATTCACACTAACCGGCAAGCGCCTGCGCAGCTTGCCGCTGACGTTATAGGAGGGATGGATGAGGACAGTATTAATGGTGGGGGCGTGGCTGGTGTCGGCGCTGGCCGGCGCCGCCGAGGTGACGCCAACGGGCGGCTTCAATATCGGCGCGACCGAGGTGGTCGGCTACCGCCTGAGCCAGGAGGGCGCGCCCGACGTCGAGTACTTCATCTCCAAGACCAGGGAGCCGGCGCCGCTGGTGTTGCTGATCCAGGGCTCCGGCTGCGCGCCGGTGTTCAGCGGTTTGGACACGTCGCGCCGCTCGTCCAACGTGTTCGGCTACGTCGACCTGGCGCAGCAGGGCAAATACGCCGTCATGGTGGTCAACAAGCCGTTCGCGCCGAAGCAGGCGCCGGCCGGCGGCGGCATCATCGCCTGCCCGACCGAATTCAATGAGTATTTCACGCTGGAGAACTGGGTGCGCGACCTGGGGCGCGCCTTCGACCACGCCGCGCAGCAGCCGTGGGTGCGGGCCGGCTCGGCGCTGGCGCTGGGCGTCTCCGAGGGCGCGACCGCCGCCGCCGGGCTGGCGGAAAAGGAGGGACGCGTCACCGATGTCGCCCTGATCTCCGGCAGCGGCCCATCGCAGTATTATGACTTCGTGGTCGGCGCCTACGCGGCCGGCGGCGGCGACGACGCGGTCAAGCTGCGCCTCGACGAACTGGAGGCCACGCGGCAAAAGATCGCGGCCGATCCGGACAGCGCCAAGCTGCTGGCATGGGGCCACCCGTACAAGCGCTGGACCAGTTTCTTCCGCATGTCGTCGACGCGGGCGCTGTTGAAGTCGCAGGCGCGGGTGTACCTCGTCGGCGGCATGCAGGACAAGAGCGTGCCGATCCTGTCGGGCGAGGCGATGGCCAGCGAGCTGCTGGGCGCCGGCCACGACGTGACGCTGCGGCGCATCCCCAACGCCGGGCACAACCTGCTGCCGGCCGGCGCGCCCGCCGGCAACATGTGGCCGGAATACCAGCGCATCGTCGAATGGTACGCGCGCGGCCAAGCCATGCCCTAAAACCAGTCCAGGCAATCGCCGAGCACCCGCTCGGCGAAAAACCGTTGACATCGGCGCGCGATCGTTTATGCTTACTGCATCGTTACAGTAAATCGTTACAGTGAGTTTAAGGCCCAGAAATATCGGCACGATGCGCTGGAGTAGGCAAGGGCAGGTGAAAGAAACGTAAACCACGTAGGGCGGATTAGCGCAGCGTAATCCGCCATCTATGCGCCGCCAACGGCGCAAGCACAAGAGGGGACATAACCCCCATTTTTTTGACCGGTATACTGTAACGTTACAGTAAACCGTTGCAGTGCCTAGAAGATAACTATAAGATACGGAGACAATGATGACTGGACCCATCCTGCCCGGCGCCGCGCGCTGCCGGCCCACCCCGATCGCGTCCGCCGTGGCGCTATTGCTGCTCGGCGCCTTGCCCGCGCAGGCGCAGCAGGGCGCCGACGCCCCCACCGCCCAGCCCAAGCTGGAATCGGTGGTGGTCACCGCCAACCGCCGGGTCGAAAAACTGGAAGACGTGCCCGCCTCGATCTCGGTGCTGGGCGAGGAAACCCTGCAACGCAACAACGTGCGCGAACTGGTCGACATCATCAACCTGTCGCCGGCGCTGTCGGTGTCGGTCGGCACCCAGGTCGGCACCAACAGCATCAACATGCGCGGCATCGGCACCACCTCGAACAACCTCGGCATCGAGGGCGACGTCGCCATCATGGTCGACGACATCCCCTACGCCCAAACCCAGCAGGCGTTCCGCGACATGTCCGACATGGCCCGCGTCGAGGTGCTCAAGGGCCCGCAAAGCACCTTGTTCGGCAAAAGCGCGATCGCCGGCGCGGTGGTCATGACCACCAAGCCGATCGGCGCCGGCCCGATGCAAACCAAGGTCAGCCTGTACGACACCAGCGACCACGAATACCGCGCCTCGGCCTCGCTCAGCGGCCGGCTGTCCGACACGGTCGGCCTGCGCCTGTACGCCAGCAAGACCAATTTCCCCGGCCTGCTGCACAACCTGACCAACGACACGATGCAAAACGGCTCCGGCGGCAAGACCTTCATGGCCAAGCTGCAGTGGAAGATCACGCCGGACCTGGACGTGCTGGTCACGCCGCGCTACGACCACTCGCGCGCCACCGGCAACACCGAGGCCATCACGTCGATCGGCGAGGGCGTCGGCTACCTGTACAACCGCAAATACACCGCGCTGTCGAACACCGCCGTGCTGCGCGGCATCAACGTCGGCCGCTGGAACCGCCAGATCCGCAACGACGCGCCGACCGGCCTGGACGCCACCGACCGCGCCCTCGGCGTGCGCGTCAACTACGCCTTCCCGGACGGTTCGCCGCTGGCCGGCCACGCGCTGACGTCGATCACGTCGGTCGACAACAACCTGTCCAACGACTTCCGCGACAACGACAACATCGATCTCAATTCCACCTTCTACCAGGTCGACGCCAGCGGCAAGCCGTCCGGCATCGCCGACACGCCGATGATCAACGGCACCATCGCCAGCAAGACGTCGACCCAGGAAGTCCGCCTGACGTCGCCGGACGGCGGCGCCTTCCGCTACCTGGTCGGCGTGTGGATCGCGCGCAACTCGCTGTACCGCACCTACCTGCGCGGCAACGCCTTCGTCAAGGAATCGAACTACACCAACTACGACACCAACTCGGGCAGCCTGACGCACGCGCTGTACGCCAACACCAACTGGGATTTCGCGCCCAGGCAAAGCCTGAGCGCCGGCCTGCGCTTCAACCGCGAGGCCAACGATTATCTGTTCCACACCATCGACAGCCTGTCGTCGAGCGCGCCGGACAACGTGCACACCGGCGAGCACCTGTACATCGCGCCGCAACACAAGGAAAACGCCGTCACCGGCAAACTGGGCTACACCTACCATCTGAGCGACGAGATGATGGTGTACGGCACCACCTCCACCGGCCACAAGGGCGTCGCCTACGACATGACCAGCGGCGCCAACAACGTCAACGTGTTTTCGCGCCTGCCGCTGGCGCCGGAGAAGGCCACCAGCTTCGAGGCCGGCTTCAAGGCCAACCTGTGGAACAACCGCGCCACGGTCAACGCGGCCGTGTTCCAGACCCGCTTCCGCGACTACCAGACCTCGGCCACCGAACGCTTCACCGACGGCAGCCAAGCCAGCGTGTTGTACAGCATTCCGTCGCTGCAGACGCGCGGCGTCGAGGCCGACGCCACGGTGCTGGCCACGCGCTCCCTGCTGCTCAACGCCAGCATGGCCTACACGCGCGCGGTGGTGCGCGACTGGAACCAGGGCCCGTGCTACAGCGGCGCCACCGATTGCACCATTCCCAACGAGCTGGTGCCCGGCGCGTTCCTGCGCGACGCCAGCGGCGGCATGATGCCGAACGCGCCCAAATGGAAGCTGAGCATGGGCGGCGAATACACGCTGCCGCGCCTGGCCGGCTTGCCGCTGGTGGCCGCGATCAACGCCCAATGGCGCACGCAGTCGACGGTGCAGGGCGCGATCAGCCAGGACCCGTCGCTGGTGCGGCCCGGCTATGGTATTTTCGACCTCGGCGCCTCGTTCAAGGACGTCAAGGGTGCATATAAACTGTCGATCGGCGTCAAAAACCTGTTCGACCACCATTACGAAGCCGGCAGCAGCGGCTCCTTCCTCAACTTCAAGCGGGCCGGCGGCGGCCCCGACATCCGGTCGTACGGCTGGAAGCCGGCCCGCGACGCGTTCCGCTACGCCACCATCCGTCTGGATATGGCGTTCTGAGCGCATAACACTTACAAGGACATCATGAGCGAATCCAAGATTCAGGACGTGGCGAGACTGGCCGGCGTATCGACCACCAGCGTCTCGAATTTTCTGAACAACCGCATGGGGCAGATGCGGCCCGACACCCAGCGCAAGATCCAGCAGGCGATCGAGCAGCTGGGCTACCGGCCCAACAACGCCGCCCGCCAGCTCAAGACCGGGGTCGCCTCGATGGTCGGGCTGCTGGTGCCGTCGCTGGCCAACCAGTTCTTCGGTTCGCTCGCGTGCGCGGTGGAGACGGCCGCCGCGCGCCACCACTGCCACGTGATGACCTTCAGCACCTTCCGCGATCCCGAGCGCGAGCGCGCCGTCATGGCCGACCTGCTGGCCTACGGCGCGCAGGGCATCATCACCGGCTCGGCGCTCAACGACACCGGCCACCTGGTCGGCATGACGGCGCGCTGCCCGGTGGTGGCGTTCGACATCAAGCGCTCCGACGACAGCCACGAGCGCATCACCACGATCTCGGTCGACAACGTCGCCGCCACCACCTTGGCGGTCGAGCACCTGGCGGCGCTGGGCCACCGCGCGATCGCGCTGGTGACGCCGCCGCCGTACACCCTGAACCGGCAAGACCGCGTCAAGGGCTTCGAGCAGGCGGTGGCGGCGGCCGGCATCAGCGGCGAGCTGGTGATCGCCGACGCCACCGACGCCCCGGCCGACCTGCACGGCGACACCCGCTTGTTCGAACTGGGACGCAGCGCGGCCACGCTGCTGCTGGCCGCGCGCAGCAAGCCGACGGCGGCCATCGCCATCAACGACATGATGGCGATCGGCATCGGCATCGGCCTCAAGCAGCTGGGCAAGCGGCTGCCGCAGGATTTCTCGCTGATCGGCATCGACGATATCTTCTTCTCCGCCGCCAACGACCCGCCGCTGACGACGTTGCGCCAGCCGATCCAGGCGATGGCCGACGCCGCCGTCCAGCGCATCCTGGCGCCGGGCGCGGCCAGCGCCGGCGGCGAACTGTTCGCGCCGGAGCTGATCGTGCGGGCGTCGACGGCGGCGCCACCGACGTAATCCACCACCCAACCACCCACTAGAAAGAACATCGCCATGGAACTTATCGGAAAACGCGCCCTCGTCATGGGCGGCGCCTCGGGCATTGGTAAAGCCAGCTCGCTGGCGCTGGCGCAGGCCGGCGCCGACGTCGTGCTGACCTATTGGAGCAGCGCCGACGAAGCACAGCAAGTGGTGGCGCAAATCCGCGCCCTCGGCCGCCAGGCGCAGGCGATCAAGGCCGACCTGACCGACGGCGCCGTCGCCGAGCGGGTGTTCGCCGAAGCGGAGGGCGCCATTGGCGAGATCGACATCCTGTTCGCCAACATCGGCGGCTTGATCCAGCGCTGCCGCGTGGCCGAGATGCCGCTGTCGCTGTGGAACGAGGCCATGAACCTGAACCTGACCAGCACCTTCCTGATCTGCCAGGCGGCGCTCAAGCGCATGGAGCCGCGCGGGCGCGGTGCCATCATCACCATGTCGTCGCTGGCCGCGTTCGACGGCGGCGGCCCCGGCTCGGCGCACTACGCCGCCTCCAAGGCGGCCGTCGCCACCTTCACCCGCGCGCTGGCCAAGGAGGTCGGCCCGTCGGGCGTGCGCGTCAACGGCGTCGCGCCGGGGCTGATCGCCACGCGCTTCCACGACACCTTCAACACGCCGGCCAACCGCCAGGCCATCGCCGAGCGCACGCCGGCCCGGCGCGAAGGCGCGCCCGAGGACGTGGCCAACGTCGTGGTGTTCCTGGCGTCCGAGCGCGCCGCCTTCCTGGCCGGCGAGATCGTCCAGGTCAACGGTGGCCTCGGCCTCTACTGATTTCCCTTCGGAGCAATCGATGAATGACACCTTCTCACGGCGCCGTTTCCTCGGCACCGCGGCCCTCTCCTTGCCCGCGTTTTCGTTGACGGACGCGCTGGCGCAGGACGCGCTCGAATCGCTGGGCACCATGCAGGGTAAGGCGGGCGCCGGTCCGCATCCGCTCGCAACGCTGATGAAGGCGCAGCCGGCGGCGCTGCGCCCCGAACTGCGCGGCGTCCATCCGCGCGTCTACACCACCAAGGCCGGCCTGGCGGCGTTGCGCCAGCGCGCGCAAGGGGAAGGGCGGGCGGCGTGGCGGCAGGCGCTGGCCGGCCTGACCGCGCTGCGCACCGCGCCGGCCGCCGCGCCCGCGCAAAAACGCCGCGCGCAGAACAACACCGCCATCGGCATCGTCGGCGCCGCGCTGGCCTACCAGATCGAGGGCGACGCCCAATACCTGGAGGCGGCCAAGCGCTACATGGACGCGGCGGTCAGCTACGAGGTGTGGGGCTACACCTACAGCAAACCGGACATCGACCTCGCCGCCGGCCACCTGCTGTACGGCCTGGGCGCCGGCTACGATCTGCTGTACGACGCGCTGACGGACGACGAGCGCAAACGCTATCGCGACAAACTGATACGCCAGGCGGCCATCCTCGCCAACCACTTCATGCCCAAGCCCGGCAAATCGTATTCGTACAGCCAGAACCACTGCTTCATTCCGATCGCCGGGCTGGCGGTGGCCGCCTACGCGGTATGGGACGACACGCCGGAGGCGGCCAACTGGGCGGCGCTGGCGCGCGCCATTTTTACCCGCGTGCTGGAAGTGGCGTCGCCGGACGGCTATTTTTACGAGGGCGTGGAATACTGGATCTTCTCGATGCCGTGGATTATCCACGCGCTCGACGCCTTCGCCCACGCCGCCGGCGACGACATGTACGACACGCCGGCGCTAAGCAAGGCGCACCTGTACATCGCCCATTCGATCACGCCCAACGGCCAGGACATCTACGACTTCGGCGACGCCTTCGAAGGCGCCATCACCCGCTCGCGCGTGGGCGAGGAGCCGGCCCGCACTCACCCCGGCGGCAAGCTCCATTCCAACTACAACCTGCTGTACCGGCTGGCCGCGCGCTTCAACAATGCGGACGCGCAGGGCGTGGCCGACTGGATGGCATCGCTGGGCCACGTCTGCGCCGAGGATTTCTGGACCTTGCTGTGGCGCGATCCGGCGATCAAGTCGACGCCGATGTCGGCGCTGGCGCCGCATCATCACTTCGACGACCTGGGCACGGTGTACTGGCGCAGCGACTGGACGCCCAAGGCCACCGCCTTCGCCTTCCGCGCCGGGCCGCCGGAGGGCCACCACGTCGCCGCCATCCTCGACCGGTTGCCGGACTGGCACCTGGAGATGGGCCACGCCCATCCGGACGCCGGCAGTTTCATCCTGTACGGCGGCGGCACCTATCTGACCGGCCCGATGGGTTACGCGGGCGTGCCCAAGAGCGACCTGAGTAACACCTTGCTGATCGACGGCCAGGGCCAGGCCAACGAGGGTGGCGGCCATGACGCCTTTCGCGGCTACCCGTACGCGCGGCTCGACACGATCCGCATCACCAAGGCGACCTTGGAGCGCGGCCGCGCCGACATCGTCGCCCAACTGGCCGGCGCCTACCGGCCGGAACTCGGCGTGGAAAAACTGGAGCGCCGCTTCAGCTACGCCGGCGGCGTCTGGACCGTGACCGACACGCTGCGCGCCAATAAGCCGGTGGTGCTGACGGCGCTGGTGCACGGCGACGGCGATATCACCAGGACCGGCGCGCACGGCTTCGTCGTGGCGGCAAAGCCCAAGTCGCTGAGGGTGGCCGTGGCGACGACCAACGCAAGCGCCGCGATCGCGCCGGGCGTGCTGGTGGCGGCCGGCCCGCCGGGCAATGTCGACAAGGGGCCGAGGGAGGAGCGCGGCACCGTGCTGAAGCTGTCGCTGCCGGCCGCCAGGGACGCCACCCTGACCACCACGCTGACATTTTAAGGAGGACCGCGCATGCGAATACCCGATGTCGTAACGGTGGGCGAGGCGATGACCTTGATGATCGCCCGCCAACCCGGCCCGCTGGAGCTGGTGCGCGAGTTCGAACGCGCCACCGCCGGCGCCGAGCTGAATGTGGCGGTGGGATTGAGCCGGCTGGGCTTCAAGGTCGGGTATGTGAGCCGGCTGGGGCAGGACAGCCTGGGCCGGCACCTGCGCGCCTTCATGGAGGCCGAGGGGCTGGACCTGCGCCATCTGCGCATGGATGACGACAATCCGACCGGTTTCATGCTCAAGCAGATGGTGGACGACGGCGCCGATCCGCAGGTCGAGTACTTCCGGCGCGGGTCGGCCGCCAGCCACTTGTCGACGCAGGACATGCCGGAGCAGGGCGACGACTTCCAGCGCGCGCGCGTGCTGCACCTGACCGGGATTTCGGCGGCGCTGTCGCCCGGCTGCCGCGAGCTGGTGCAGGCCATGGCACGCCAGGCGCGCGCCGACGGGCGCCTGGTCTGCTTCGATCCCAACCTGCGGCCGCGCCTGTGGCGTTCGCAGGCGGAGATGGTCGCCACCATCAACGCGCTGGCCAGCCAGGCCGACGTGGTGATGCCCGGCCTGGCCGAGGGGCGCCTGCTGACCGGCCGCCAGGGCGCCGCCGACATCGCCGCCTACTACCTCGAACGGGGCGCCGGCCGGGTGGTCGTCAAGCTCGGACCGGAGGGCGCCTACGCCGCCGACGCCGACGGTCGTGCCGACACGGTGCCCGGCCGGCCGGTGCGCGTGGTGGTCGACACGGTCGGCGCCGGCGACGGCTTCGCGGTCGGCGTCGTCAGCGCGCTGCTGGACGGATTGCCGCTGCGCGAGGCGGCCGCGCGCGGCAACGCCATCGGCGCGCGCGTGGTGCAATGTCGCGGCGATTGCGACGGCCTGCCGACGCGCGCCCAACTAGCGGCGGCCTGACACGCCCCGTACAAAAATAATGGAGACAATCGCATGACTACTATCAAAGGTTTGCGCTGGCTGGTCATCACGCTGGTGGCCATCGCCACCATCATCAACTACATCGACCGCTCGGCGCTGGCGGTGATGTGGCCCGGCATCGCGTCCGAACTGGGCATGGACAAGCGCGACTACGCCAACATCATCACCGTGTTCTTGATCGGCTACGCGGTCGGCCAGTCGCTGTTCGGCAAGCTGTTCGACGCGCTCGGCACCCGGATCGGCTTCCTGCTGTCGATCGTGGTCTGGTCCGGCGCCATCGCGCTGCATTTCGTGGCGCGCTCGGCGATG
This sequence comes from Duganella sp. 1411, assembly GCF_017833525.1. Taxonomy (GTDB): domain Bacteria; phylum Pseudomonadota; class Gammaproteobacteria; order Burkholderiales; family Burkholderiaceae_D; genus Rugamonas. The sequence continues at coordinate 741,726 of NZ_JAFICD010000002.1, read as the reverse complement.
TCGTTCGGCTTGTTCCGCGTGCTGCTGGGCGTGGGCGAGGCGGGCAACTGGCCCGGCGCCACCAAGGCCATCGCCGAATGGTTCCCGGTGCGCGAGCGGGCGCTGGGGCAGGGCATCTTCGGCGCCGGCGCCTCGCTGGGCTCCGTCATCGCGCCGCCGCTGGTGGCCTTCCTGTACGCCTACGTCGGGTGGAAAACCACCTTCCTGCTGATTGGAGCGCTCGGTTTCCTGTGGATCGTGCCGTGGCTGATCGTCTACAAATCCGGCCCCGGCAGCCATCCGTGGGTCAGCGCCGGGGAACGCGAGTACATCCTCACCGGCCAGCGCCCCGGCGCCGCCGCCGCGCAAGACGACTACGTGCCGACCTTGCGCCAGCTGCTGCGCCACCGCCAGAGCTGGAGCGTGATCGCCGCGCGCTTCTTCATCGATCCCGTGTGGTGGTTGTTCGTCAGCTGGCTGCCGCTGTACCTGAACGAGCGCTTCCACTTCGACGTCAAGGAAATCGGCATGTTCGCCTGGGTGCCGTACGTCGGCGCGGCGGTGGGCGCCTTGTCCGGCGGCTGGCTGTGCGGCAACCTGCTGGCGCGCGGCTGGAGCGTCAACCGCGCACGCAAGTTCGTCATCGCACTGGGACTGGTGGTCATGGCGCCGGCGTTGCTGTTGAGCGCGGCGGCCGAGACGCCGCTGCTGGCGGTGCTGTCGATCGGCGTGATCCTGTTCGGCTTCCAGGCCGCCATCACCAACATCCAGACCTTGCCCAGCGATTTCTTCTCGGGCAAGACGGTCGGCTCGCTGGCCGGCCTCAGTGGCACCTCGGCGGTGCTGGGCGTGATCATCTGCATGCAGCTGGTGCCGGTGTTGACGACCGGTGGCAACTACACGCCGTTCTTCATCCTGGGCGCGCTGTTGCTGCCCCTGGTTTTCGTCGCGATCTGGCTGGGCGGACCGGTGGTCCGCGTGCAGCCGAAACACTAACCCGGAGACATATTCATGAAAAAATCGATCTACCTCAGATTGCTGCTGGCCGCGCTGTTGACGGTCGGCCAGGTCGGCGCCCACGCCGCCGGCGCCAAGGCCAGCGCCTCGGAAGCGGTGGAGAAACAGGACAACGGCGTGTTCCTCAAGAAGCACGAGGCCATCCTCGCGCGCGGCAAGAGCGGGCCGGTCGGCCTGCTGTTCCTGGGCGATTCCATCACCGAGCGCTGGCGCATCGCCCCGCACATATGGGAGAAGTATTACGGCGCGCACCAGCCGGCCAACTTCGGCATCGGCGGCGACCGCACGCAACACGTCATCTGGCGCATCGAGCACGGCGAGCTCGATGGCTTGTCGCCCAAGGTCACGGTGCTGATGCTGGGCACCAATAACAGCCTCGATTACACGGCGGACGAAATCGCCGCCGCCGACCGCAAGATCGTCGGCATGATACGCGCCAGGATGCCGGACACGAAGATCCTGGTGCTGGGCATCTTCCCGCGCGGCCCGCGCGAGCGCGACGGCTCGCCGGTCACCGAAAAGAGCGTCGCCGAAGCGGCCAAGCGGATGCAAACCATCGACGCCGTCAACCGCGATCTGGCGGGGCTGGACGATGGCAAGACGATCCGCTTCCTCAACATTAACCCGGTGTTCGTCGACCAGGACGGACGCATTCCGGCGGCCATCATGCCCGACCAGCTGCATCCCGGACCGGCCGGTTACCAGTTATGGGCCGACGCCATGCAACCCGTGCTGGAAGGGATGCTGAAATGAGCGCCGCCATCCGATTTGCCGCCCTGGCCTTGCTTGCCGCCGTGCTGACGCCGGCCGGCGCGCAAGCGTTCACGCCAGAAGCCACGCTGAAGCGCCTGTTCGCGCTCGAGGGCAACACGCCTTATCCGTCGCCGTACGCCGGCACACTTAATTTCAGCGCCCTCGAGTCGAAATACGCCTCGCCCAATGGCCACGGCTACCGCAACGAATTGAAGATCGTCGATAGCGCGCGGCTGAGCGCCGCCGACACGCGCGAACACTTCTCGGCCCGCGTTACGGCCACCTTGCCGAACGTCGCCAAGACCATCATCGCCCAATATCACGTCGAGGGGCTGGACACGATACTCAAGGTGTACGTGCAGGACACCGCCGACAGCAAGGGACTGGACGGCAAGACCGGCAACGGCGTGTTCGACATCCTGGTGCGCATCCTCGACACCGACGGCAAGGAGGCCACGACCGCGCTGGGCACGGTGCGTTCCGGCGAGAGCTTCGATCTCGATATCGTGTTCAACGGCGGCGAGGCGCAGGTCACCGCGCGCACGGCCAACGGCGGCACGCTCAAAACGCCGCTCACGCGCATCCGGCCCGACACGCGCAAGATCTACTTCAAGTTCGGCGACTACCTGCAGGCGCGCGACCCGGTCACCGGCGAGCACACCTCCAGCCCGGAAAAATGGGACGAATACTACCGCCAGAACCACATCGACAGCAGCCATATCCGCTTCAGCCACACCATCTTCGAACGCGACGGAGTCCAGCGATGAGCACCCCGGTCACTTCGCAAACGCTGGCGACGTTGAAAGCCATCGCCACCTCCACCATCACCACGCTGCTGTACAAGCGCGGCTTGCGCAATGTGTTCATCCAGGGTGCGCGGCCGTTGAAGCCGGGCCAACGGCTGGCCGGGCCGGCGTTCACCTTGCGCTACATCCCGGCGCGCGAGGACCTCGACGGGCTCGACGCCTTTCTCGATCCGCGCCATCCGCAGCGGGTGGCGGTGGAGGAAATCCCGGCCGGCGCGGTGCTGGTGATGGATTGCCGGGGCGACGTCACGGTGGCGGCGGCCGGCAGCATCCTGGCGACCCGCATGCAGGTGCGCGGCGTGGCCGGCATCGTCGCCGATGGCGGGCTGCGCGACGCCAGCGGCATCGCCGCGCTGGAGATCCCGGCCTGGTGCGCCGGGCCGTCGGCGCCCACCAATCTGATCCGCCATCATGCGCTCGACTTGAACGCGCCCATCGGCTGCGGCGGCGTGGCGGTCTACCCGGGCGACATCATGGTGGGCGACGACGACGGCGTGGTGTGCATCCCGTCGCACCTGGCGGAGGAGATCGCGCGCGACGCGGTGCCGATGGAGCGTTACGAGGACTTCGTGCTGGAGCGGGTACGGGCCGGCGCCAGCATCACCGGCCTGTATCCGCTCACCGAGCCGGGGAATCGGGCGCTGTTCGAGGCGTGGCTGCAGAGCCGGGCGGCGGCGGGGTGATATCGTCCGGCTTTCAATCGGCAAGTGTGACAAAGCGCGTACTTTGACGGCGCCGTGGTCGGGTATAGTTTCTTATCTGGAACAATATCCCCACTACCATGAACTTCGAGTCCCGCCGCGCGAAAGCGTTAGAACTGCTGAAATCCACCGGCATGCTGCGTAGCAACTACGAGCCGCCGGTATTGCGGGCGTTATGGAAAATCGGTTTTGAAGTTCCGCCGCCGCACTTCTTGCCGTTTTGGAAAGTGATGTTATCTGCGGCCGTGTGGTTCGGTGGCGTGTGGGGTGTGTTCATGTGGCTGGCCGTCTGGTCCGGGCAGGGTATCCCCTTGGCGATGACGCTTTGTATCGCCGCCCTGGCGGGCACCGCTTTCGGCCTGTTAATGTCGCTCTACTACGCGCACGGCCGGCGCAAGTACCGCTTGCCGGCGTGGTCTTCGCTCGACGGCAATCCGGGGCGGAAATAAGTGGCGGGGCTGGAATTCGACGCCGGTATGGGAAAACCCACCGATGGCACCGATGGGGTCAAGTCTAACATTCCAACACGATCTCGGCAATTGAGGTGTGGCGACCGCTCGTGCTACGGCACCGATGGGGTCAAGTCTAACATTCCAACACGATCTCGGCAATTGAGGTGTGGCGACTGCTCGTGCTACGGCGTTGTCTATCGCTGAGCTTGTGTTGGAATGTTAGACTTGACCCCCAATTGGGGCCGGCTCAGCCCAGCGCGTTGCGCATCAGCGTGCGCAGATTGCAGTCGTGCTGCCAGCGCGCCCGCTCCTCGCTGTTGAGCGCGAGCGCCATCAGCTCGGCGTCGCTTTGCTGGGTCTGCGACTGCACCAGCCGGTGCGCCAGGCCGCCGTCCGGCAGCATGGTGCCGAAGAAGGTGACCAGCTCGTGATGCTGGATCAGCAAGGTGGGGAAGTTCTCGACGTCCAGGTCGCCCACCACGTCGGCGTGGTCCTCGATGTCGATCCAGACGAAGAACTTGTCGGGATGGCGCGCGGCCAGCTCGTCGAACGTGGCGCGGTACGATTCGCACGTGCCGCACCACGCCGCGCACAGGCAGGCGACGATCCAGCGGTCGCCCGCCAGCGCGGCGGCAACTTGGTGGCGATTGGCGGAATTCAAGGTCAAGCTATGCATAGGATCGTCGATTGACGGCGTTCTCAGCGCCCAAAGGGGATATTCTACATGCCCGCGCGGGGTCGCGCCTGCCACCGGGCCGGGTTAAAATACGGGATGCCTATTATTCTTGCCATTGAAACCTCGTCCGAACTGGCGTCCTGCGCGCTGTTGCGGGGCGACACCGTCATCAGCCGCGTCTCGTCCGGCGTGCGTACCCATTCCCAATCGGTGCTGCCGATGATCCAGGAACTGCTGGCCGAGGCCGGCATCGCGCTCAAACAGTGCGACGCCATCGCCTTCGGCTCCGGGCCCGGCTCGTTCACCGGCGTGCGCACCGCCTGCGGCATCGCCCAGGGGCTCGCTTTCGGCGCCGATCTGCCGGTGGTGCCGGTCGTCACGCTCGACGCGATGGCGCTCGCCTGCCGCCAGCAATATGGCGCGGCCGACGTGCTGGCCGTGCTCGACGCGCGCATGGGCGAGGTCTACTGGGCGCAATACCGCTTCGAGGCCGATGCCGCCGCGCCCGCCACCGTGCTGCCGCCGGCGCTGTCGGCGCCCGATGGCGTATCGCCGCAGGGCGCGCCGGTGGCCTGCGGCAACGGCTTGTCGGCCTATGCCGAGGCGTTCCCGGCCGGCGGCCATGCCGAGGTCATGCCGCACGCCGAGCAGGTGGCGCGCTTGGCCCGCATCGCTTTCGCCGCCGGCAAGACGGTGACAGCGGCCGAGGCCCAGCCGCTGTATCTGCGTAACAAGATCGCCTACACCCAGGCCGAACGGCGCGAGATGGCCGTCGCCAAGGCGGCGGAAGGCGTGGCATGAAGCCGCTGTGGGATTTGGCGCGGCTGAATTACGAGCCGATGCGCGAGGCCGACCTGGCCGACGTGCTGGCGCTGGAGGAGAGCGTGTATCCGCATCCTTGGAGCATGAGCAATTTCGTCGATTCGCTCAACAGCAACTACGAGGCCTGGGTGTTGCGCGACCAGAACGGCGCGCTGCTCGGCTACTTCCTGCTGATGGCGATCGTCGACGAGGCGCATTTGTTGAATGTGGCGGTCGCGGCCGGGATGCAGGGACAGGGGCTCGGCCGCGTGCTGTTGAACCAGGCCGTCGCCTGCGCGCGCGGGCTGGGCATGGAATCGGTGCTGCTGGAGGTGCGGCCGTCGAACGAACGCGCGCTGAGGATTTACGAGCGCTACGGATTTAAACAAATCGGCCGGCGCAAGGGATATTACCCGGCCGCCAACCAGCAACGCGAGGACGCCATCGTTATGCGGTTCGGAATATGAGTCAGACAGCAATCCGCAGTGCAATCTTCCTGGAGGAGATGGGCGTCGGCGCGCATTGGTCCTTGCGCAATCGTCCTGCTGCCCTGGCGCCGGCAGAGGTGGTCGAGGCCGCGCCCGAGCCGGTGGCGGACGCCGAGCGGCCCGTGCCCGCTGTCGAACGGCCGGTGGCCGCGCCGCCGGTACGCGTCCAGCCCGCCGTCGAACAGCCGGTCCCGGCGCCGATGCCCGAGGCCGTGCCGCCGCCGGTCATGCCGCCGCGCGTTGCCGCCGAGGTCCCCGCCGTGCCGCGCGCCGTCGCCGAGGTTCCCGCCGCGCCGCGCGCCGACGACGATTCGACCGCCTGGTTCGACGAGGCGCCGGTGCCGGCACGCGCGGCGCCCGTCAGCGACGAGGCGATCGCCGCGATGGACTGGGCACAATTGCGCACCGCCGTCGCCAGCTGCACCCGCTGCGATCTGTGCGCGACGCGCCGCAACGCCGTCAACGGCCGCGGACCGACCGAGGCGTCGTGGATCGCGCTGGCCGCCGGTCCGTCGCGGCTGGACGAAAAAGACCAGCGTGCGGTCGCCGGCGAGGCCGGGCAACTGCTCGACAACATGCTCAAAGCGATCGCCCTCAAGCCCGATACCGATGTGTATGTGACCAACCTGGTCAAATGCCGTCCGAGCGGCGAGGACGGCGCCGACCGCCCGCCGACCATCGACGAGCTGACCGCCTGCCGGCCCTACCTGCACCGCGAGCTGGAGCTGACCGGCGCGGCCATGGCGATGACGTTCGGCCAGCACGCCGCCAGGGGGCTGATGATGGGCCCGGCCGCGCGCGGCAAGGTGATGCGCTACGGCGCCGCCGGGTTGCCGGTCGTGGCCACTTACCATCCGGACGACCTGCTGCGCCGGCCCGAGGACAAGGCCAAGGCCTGGGGCGACCTGTGCCTGGCGAAGGCGGCCCGTGACTAGGCAGCCGCCCGCGCCGCCCGACACCGCGTCCGATGGCTATCAGGCGCGTTTCGAGCGGCGTTGGGGCCACTTGACGCGGCCCCATGTGCGCGCGCTGGCCTGGCTGCTCGACGCGCCCGACCTGCTCGACGCGGCCTCGCCGCACTGGCAGGGCCGCATCGCCACCCTCGGTGAAATCACGCCGGACACCGCCGATTGGCTGGCCGCGCTGGAGCAGGACCCGATTCCGCTGGAAGCCGCGCTCGGCACGCGGCACTACTCCCGGCTTGGCCTGTACGCCGAAAAACTGATGGCCTTCTATTTCGCCGAGCACGGCAAGCTGGTCGCGCACGGCTTGCAGGTGCGCGCCAACCGCAACGACACCGTCGGCGAGTTCGACTTCCTGCTGCGCGACGGCGACGATCTGGTGCACCTGGAGTTCGCCACCAAGTTTTATCTGCTCGACGCCGACAGCGCCGGCGACGGCTTCAATGGCTTGATCGGCCCCAATCTTGCCGACACCCTGGGCGCGAAGATGCGCAAGATTTTTGATAAACAACTGTCGCTGGCACAACATCCGGCCGCGCAGCCGCTGCTGCCGCAACCGGTGGCGCGCGCGCTGGCGCTGGTCAAAGGCTGGCTGTTCTATCCCGGCGACGAGGGCGAGCGCGGCATGGCTGGCATCTCCCAGCCGCATTGCAATGGTTTCTGGATGACGATGGCGCAGGCGCGCGCGTTGCGCGGCGAGCGCTTCGTCATCATGCATCGGTTGTTGTGGCTGGCGCCGTTGAAGGCTACCCCGGACCAGGCGCTGGACAGCGACGGCTTGCTGGCTGCGCTGGACGAGCAGATGGCCAAGCTCAGTGCCCCGGTGATGGTGGCGGTGATGCGAGAGGAGGGCGGTTGGCTGGTCGAGCAGCGGCGCGGGTTTGTCGTGCCCGACGATTGGCAGGCGCGGGCGGCGCAGCGCCGCCAAGAGGGAGCATTGCCGGCGTAGGGGGATCGTCACGGTCCGTAGCCGTCGCGCGGGATAAATCGGAGCATTCTTCCGCGACCCGATTGATATAGTTTTTATAACCGTCAAAAAAACAGTTCAGCGGAGATATACTGTCCCTTTGCTGCGCGCGCAAAGGCAGGGCGCGCAGAGGACCTTGAGCCGCGAGGGCATGATGAACCTGCGTTGGGTACTCGTTGTTGCATTATCGATCGTGTCCCCAGCGCCACGCGCGGACGTCATCTCCGACTGGAACCGGCAGGCGAATGAAGCGCTGGCACTGGAGCGGCCCGGAATCGCCGGCAACCCGATTGCGATGGCCCGCACGCTGGCGATGATGCACTTAGCGATGGTCGACGCGATCGGCGCGTGCGAACCGATGTTCAAACCTTACCTTGGCGCGTTGCCGGGCGCAGCCGGCGCCTCGCCACAGGCGGCGGCCAGTTCGGCGGCGAGGACGGTGCTTGTTGCATTGCATCCAGCCCAAAGCAAGGCGATCGAGCAATATTATGCCGAAGCGTTGACGGCGGTAGCGGACGGCGACGCCAAAGCGGCGGGTCTCGAGATTGGCAGGAAGGCGGCCCAGTTGCTGCTCGCGCAGCGCGAGGACGACCGGACGTTTGACGGCGCCGATACCTATCGGCCCTTTACGGCGCCGGGCGTGTATGTCCCGACCGGTTTGCCTGTTGTGAGCAACGTGGCGGTGCGCAAGCCGTTCGTACTCAAGAGCGTCTCCCAGTTCCGGCCGGGGCCTCCACCGGCGCTGACGAGCGCGCTGTGGGCCAGGGATTTCAACGAGACCAGGGAATGGGGCGCGGCGCAAAGCCCGCTGCGCGATGCCTCCCAGACTGAAACCGCGCGATTCTGGCAGCAGCTGGGACCGCCCGCATGGAATCAGGTGGCGCGTGCGCTGTCCACCACCCGCCCGTTGCCGCTGGCCGAGAATGCACGGATTTTCGCCCTGCTGAACGCCGCTGTGTTCGATGCATATCTGGCGGTCTTCGACGCCAAGTATCACTACAACTTTTGGCGACCGATCACGGCCATCCGCAACGCGGATCGGGACAACAACGACGCGACCCAGCGCGACGCCGGCTGGAGCCCCCTGATCGACACGCCGCCCCACCCGGAATACCCGTGCGCCCACTGTACGGCTGACGGCGCGGCGGCGGTGATCTTGCGATCGGCCTTCGGCAGTGGCGCCGTGCCGCCTTTCAAGGTCACGTATCGCGGGATGCCCGACGTGAAGCGCGAGTACACCAGCCTTCGGCAGCTGCAAGATGAGGTCTCCATGGCGCGCATCTGGGGCGGTGTGCACTATCGCAACAGTAACGAAGTCGGCGAGGCACTTGGAGCGGATGTCGGCACGTATGTTTTGCAGACGATACTGGTACCCGCGCCCTCGCGTGCAATGCCCGCCGAGCGGCCGGGTAAGCAATAGACCAGGATGATATGTGGTGCAAGAATTACGGCGACGAAAAGGTGAAGTTGAGGTGATTGAATATTGTCCTGTCTGCGGGCATGGCCCAAGCCTTGTCATACAATTCGCCCGTGGCCACCTAAGTGGGTCGAAGAGGGGAAATAGGAGCGTCGATAGGCCATTGGCTGACGTTATAGCCATGGCTGTATGCCCAGCTGGAATTCAAGTTCTTGTCCGAACTCCAGACTTGCCGCCTTCCTGGGCGATCCCATCCAGGATCAGGTCGAGGCCTGCCACGAAGTCCGCGCGGTCGTCGTGGTCGCGCAATTGCGTGGCCATGCTTCGGGTAAATGGATACGCGTCGGCATCGAGTTGCGACCATTGCGTCGCCAGCGCCTCCAGGAATGTTGAACGATCCAGCGCGCGCTCCCGGCCGATGCGGGCATTGGCCGCGTTTTGCCCGGCCACGCCGACGATATAGCTGAACAGGGTGGAGGTGGCCGACCACAGCGCGCGCTCCTCCATGGCCATCGCTTGTACCTGTTGTCCGATGCCTTCCAGGATACGCACCATCGGCATGCTGCCCGGCGCGCGCGCCAGTTCCGCGCCGACCCACGGATGCGCGTCGATCGCATCGAACAGTCCAAGGCCGATGGCGCGCAGCCGTCCCTGCGGCGTCGTCGTTGTTAATGTTGCCGCCATCGCCATCGCCCGCGCCACGACGGCGTCGCAGGCGGCGTTGGCCAGATCATCCTTGTTCGCGACATGAAAATAGATGGCGCCGGCGCCTGTGCTCAGCGCCGTGGCCAGGGCGCGGAAGGTCAGGCCGCTTTCGCCCGCGCTGTCCAGCAGCGCGATGGCCGCGTCAATAATGCTTTCGCGCGTCAGCGCCGGTTCTCCGCGTTGCGCGCGGCGTGTGTTCTTGGTCATGGCAAATCTTGACATGATCGGCGGAGTATTTCAATATACAATGGAACGATGTTCCATAAATATTGATATCATAAAGGTAAGCAGATGACTTCAGCCATCACCATCATCGGCGCCGGCCTCGGCGGCCTGATGCTCGCCCGTGTGCTGCACGTGCACGGCATTGCCGCCACGGTCTACGAGGCCGATGCGTCGGCCCATGCGCGCACCCAGGGCGGCATGCTCGACATCCATGACTACAACGGCCAGCCGGCCCTCAGGGCGGCCGGGCTGTACGACCAATTCGTCGGGCTGATCCATCCGGGCGGCGAGGCGATGCGGGTGTTGAGCAAGGACGGCGCGCTCCTGTTCGCCCAAGCCGACGATGGAAGCGGCGGACGGCCGGAGGTCTTGCGTGGCGAGTTGCGCAGGCTCCTGCTCGCATCGCTGCCCGCCGGCGCCGTCCAGTGGGGCCGCAAACTGACTAGCATCGCCGCGCTTGCCGACGGCGAGCATGTGGTGACGTTTGCCGACGGCAGTCGCGTGACGACGCGCTTGCTCGTGGGCGCCGACGGGGCCTGGTCGAAGGTGCGTCAGCTGCTGACCGACGTCAAGCCGACGTACTCGGGTAAGACCTTCGTCGAAACATTCCTGTTCGACAGCGACCGCCTCTACCCGGACAGCGCACAGGCGGTTGGCGGTGGCGCGCTGTTCGCGATGGCTGGCGGCCAGGGCATCTTTGCCCACCGCGAGCCGAACGGCGTGCTGCATACCTACGCGGCCTTAAATAAACCGCAGGGATGGGCCGCTGGCATCGATTTTAGCGATCGCGGCGCGGCGCTGGCCCGCGTCGCCGCTGAATTTGAAGGGTGGGCGCCCGCGCTCACCACCCTGATCACCGGCAGTGCCACCGACCCGGTGGCGCGCGAGGTGATGTCCTTGCCTGGCGACCATCGGTGGGCGCGCACGCCTGGCGTGACGCTGGTTGGCGACGCGGCGCACCTGATGGTGCCGTCCGGCGAAGGGGCCAACCTGGCGATGTTCGATGGCGCGGAGTTGGCCAGGGCGATCGTCGCCCATCCGGGCGATATCGAGGCGGCGCTGGCAGCTTATGAGAACGACCTGTTTCCCCGCAGTGCGCTTGCCGCGGCAGAGGCGGTTGGCGTGTTTGACGCCTGTTTCGGCCCCAATGCGCCGCAGAGCTTACTAGACATGTTCGCTGGCGCAAGCGCGTGAACGGCTGTGCGGTGGGGTCAAGTCTAACATTCATACACGTGCTCAGCCGCAGTGTAAGCTGCCGAGTTCATGTACGAATGTTAGACTTGACCCCCTGCGGGGGGCGCCGTCAATGTTTGGCTTCGCCGATCAGGCTGACCGAGTCGAACTCGCGCTGGTTGGAGTTGTGCTTGCGCATGATGATGAACATCGTGCCGGCCAGGAACAGGCCGAAGATCAGGATGATGATGTCCAGGTTTAAATGGCCGCGCAGCATCAGCGAGTACGCCGCCAGCATCACCAGGATCGACAGGTTCTCGTTGAAGTTCTGCACCGCGATCGAGTGGCCGGCGCTCATCAGCACGTGGCCGCGGTGCTGCAGCAGCGCGTTCATCGGCACCAGGAAGAAGCCGCCCAGCAGACCGACCAGCACCAGCAGCGGATACGCCAGCGCCACCGAGTGGACCATGGTCATGCCCATGACGATGACGCCCATGGCGATGCCGACCGGGATCACCGTGAGCGACTTGCGCAGTGTGATCGAGCGCGCCGAAATGACCGCGCCCGCCGCCACGCCGATCGCGACCACGCCGACCAGGCTGGTCGCTTGCTCGTAGCTGAGCTTGAGCGTGCGGTTGGCCCATTCCAGCACGATGAATTGCAAGGTTTGCGCCGCGCCCCAGAACAAGGTGGTGACGGCCAGCGAGATCTGTCCCAGCTTGTCTTTCCACAGCAGGCTGTAGCAGTTGGCGAAGTCGGTCACCAGCTTGATCGGGTTGCGTTCCTGATGGCCGTAGCGGCAGCCGGTGTCGGGGATGCGGGTGTTGAAGATGGCCGCCAGGATATAGATGCCGACCACCACGCACAGCGCCGATTGGGTCGGCGTGGTGATGCCGGTGTCGATCAGCGGCAGGTCGAAGTCGAGCAGGAAGGACGAGACCCGGTGGCCCACCAGCGCGCCACCCATGACGGTGCCGAAGATGATCGACATCACGGTCAAGCCTTCGACCCAGCCGTTGGCGGCGACCAGCTTTTCGGCTGGCAGCAATTCCGTCAGGATGCCGTACTTGGCCGGCGAATAGACGGCGGCGCCGAAGCCGACGATGGCGTAGGCGAGCAACGGGTGGACATTGGCGAAAATCAGCAGGCAGCCGCCAACCTTGATCAGGTTGGAGATGAACATGACTTTGCCCTTGGGCATCGAATCTGCGAAGGCGCCGACAAAAGCGGCCAACAGCACGTAAAAGAGCGTAAATGAGAGCTTCAGCAGGGGCGTGATCCACCCCGGAGACTTCATATTTATTAGCAGGTCAATCGCAACAAAGAGCAACGCATTATCCGCCAGCGACGAAAAGAATTGCGCTGCCATGATGGTATAGAAACCACGATTCATTCTGGGATGCCTGAAAGCTTGTATTGGCTTGCTTTATACCACGCTTTGATCGGAACCCCAAGAATTGAGCAGTGCGGTTGCAGGCGCTAACGGCATGCGCACGGTAAAATACGGCTCCACTGTTTTTACCAAAGATAGCACTATGCCAAGGCCCATCGTCGCCACCATCCACATCGCATCCCTGCAGCACAACCTGGCGCGCGCCAAGGCGTGCTCCCCCGGCGCCAAGGCGTGGGGGGTGCTCAAGGCCAATGGTTACGGCCACGGCCTGGAGCGGGCGATGCGCGGCTTCGCCGATGCCGACGGCTTGGCGTTGATCGAGTTCGACAACGCGGTCCGGCTGCGCGAGATAGGCTGGAAGAAGCCGATATTGTTACTAGAGGGTTTCTTCGGTCCGGACGATTTGAACACCATGGCCGGCTACAACCTGCAGGCGGCGGTCCATTGCGACGAGCAACTGGCGTGGCTGGAGGCGGCCCAGGAGGCGCTGACGGCGCGTGGCATCAAGCTCGATCTGCACCTCAAAATGAACACGGGCATGAACCGGCTCGGCTTCATGCCGGACGTGTTCGCCGCCGCCCACGCGCGCCTGGTGGCCATTTCTTGCGTCGGCAGCATCACTTTGATGACCCACTTCGCCAACGCCGACGACGCCGCCCATCCGCTGTTGCCGATCGCCGAGCAGATCCGCCGCTTCGAGGCGGCCGCCGCCGGCCTGCCGGGCATGCGTAGTTTGTCGAACTCGGCGGGCGTGCTGCGCCAGGACGAGCTGGTCGACATCCTGCGCAACGACTGGGTGCGTCCCGGCATCATGCTGTACGGCGGCACGCCGGGCGGCAAATCGGCCGACGACTACGGCCTGCTGCCGGCCATGACCCTGAGCAGCGAGATCATCGGCGTGCAGCGCATCGCCGCCGGCGACGTGGTCGGCTACGGCAGCCGCTTCCAGGCCGAGGGGCCGATGCGGGTCGGCGTGGTCGCCTGCGGTTATGCCGACGGCTATCCGCGCCACGCGCCGGTCGACACGCCGGTGCTGGTCGACGGCGTGCGCACCCGCCTGGTCGGGCGGGTGTCGATGGACATGCTGACGGTCGATCTGACCGATTTGCCGGACGCGAAGATCGGCAGCAAGGTGACGTTGTGGGGCAAGGGCTTGCCCGTCGACGAGGTGGCCAACGCGGCCGGCACCATCGGCTATGAGCTGATGTGTGCGCTGGGGCAGCGCGTCACCGTCGTCGAGGACTGAGCATGGCCAAGGCGAAAACCAATTACACCTGCACCGAATGCGGCGCCATCGCCACCAAGTGGACCGGGCAATGCTCGTCGTGCCAGCAGTGGAACACGATGGTCGAGACGCTGATCGAGACCGGCGGCAACAACCGCTATTCGCAGCCGCAGCACATGGCGCTGGCGCAGACGGCGCCGGTGCTGTCGCTGGCCGATATCGACGCCATCGACGTGCCGCGCTTCGGCACCGGCATCGAGGAGTTCGACCGCGTGCTCGGCGGCGGGCTGGTGGCCGGCGGCGTGGTGCTGATCGGCGGCGACCCGGGCATCGGCAAGTCGACTCTGCTGCTGCAGGCGCTGGCCAACCTGTCGCATTTAAAGAAAGTTTTATATGTCAGCGGCGAGGAGTCCGGCGCCCAGATCGCGCTGCGCGCCAAGCGGCTGCAGGTCGACGCCCGCGATTTAAAACTGCAGGCCGAGATCCAGCTGGAGAAAATCCTCGGCACCCTGGCCGACCTCAAGCCCGACGTGGCGGTCATCGATTCGATCCAGACCGTGTATTCGGACGCGCTCAGTTCGGCGCCGGGATCGGTGGCGCAGGTGCGCGAATGCGCCGCCCAGCTGACCCGCGTGGCCAAGCAGACCGGCATCACCATCATCCTGGTGGGCCACGTGACGAAGGAGGGCGCGCTGGCCGGCCCGCGCGTGCTCGAGCACATCGTCGATACCGTGCTGTATTTCGAGGGCGACAACCATTCGAGCTTCCGCCTGGTGCGGGCGATCAAGAACCGCTTCGGCGCCGTCAACGAGCTGGGCGTGTTCGCCATGACCGAAAAGGGGCTCAAGGGCGTGTCGAATCCGTCGGCGCTGTTCCTGTCGCAGCATGACAACCAGGTGCCCGGCTCGTGCGTGATGGTGACGCAGGAGGGCACCCGGCCGCTGCTGGTGGAGATCCAGGCGCTGGTCGACGCCAGCCACCTGCCCAACGCGCGCCGCCTGTCGGTCGGCCTGGAGCAGAACCGGCTGGCGATGCTGCTGGCGGTCCTGCACCGCCACGCCGGCATCGCCGCCTTCGACCAGGACGTGTTCATCAACGCCGTCGGCGGCGTCAAGATCACCGAGCCGGCCGCCGACCTGGCCGTGCTGCTGGCGATTAACTCGTCGATGCGCAACAAGCCGCTGCCGCGCGGCTTCGTCGTGTTCGGCGAGGTTGGCCTGGCCGGCGAGATCCGGCCGGCGCCGCGCGGCCAGGAGCGGCTGCGCGAGGCCGCCAAGCTGGGCTTCTCGATGGCGATGATCCCGACCGCCAACGCGCCCAAGCAGCCGATCGAGGGAATGACGATCATTGCCGTCGATCGCATCGATGATGCCTTCAATAAGCTGCGCGAAATCCAATAAGGATGTATTGTTATGTGTTGTAATCAGCAAGAATGCTTAACACGTAACATTATGTAATTAAAGGAAGAATAAATTGTTAGTCGATCAACGGTCAGGGGCGCGCAAGATCGTACGCGCCAAAGCAGTCGTGGTGATGGATGGGATGCCGCCGCAGCAGGGGCGCACACTCGACCTTTGCGCCACCGGTCTGTCGCTCACGTTCGACCACAAGCTGGCGGTCGGCCACACGGGGCAGGTGACGTTCGAGCTGTTTTTGGACGGCAAGGGCCAGCTAGTCAGCTCCCGCGCCAAGGTCACGTACTGCATCTTCAGTGGCGATCACTTCAAGATCGGCTACCAGTTCGTCAACCCGGACGCCGCCACCACCAGCATCGTCAACAAGTTCATCCGCTAAGTTCCTCCGTTAGGCCGGCCCGACATACCGGGCGCGCGGCCTGATCGGCCGGTTGGCTTGCGCCTGCTCCAACGCATGCGCCAGCCAGCCGACGCATCTCCCCAACGTAAACAAGATCAACGGCGCGTCGTCCGGCAGGCCGCACGTCGCCGCCAGCAGCGGCAGCGCGAAATCGACCGTGGGCAGCTCGCCCGCCTGCGCCTCGGCCTCGGCGGCCAGCGCCGCGTGGGGTTGTGTTTTCGGCAGCATTTCCAGCAGGGCGCGGGCGCGCGGGTCGCCTTCCGGATACAGCGGGTGGCCGAAGCCGGGCAGCGGCCTCCCGCCGGCCAGCCATTGCGCGACGGCGTCGCGCGCGCCGGTCTGCCTGGCCAGCGCGAGCAGGCGGGCGAATTGCGCCGAGGCGCCGCCGTGCAGCGGACCGCTGAGCGTGGCGAGTCCGGCCAGCACGCCGGCCGCCAGCGAGGCGCCGGTTGAGACGGCGACGCGGGCGGCGAAGGTGGAGGCGTTCAGTTCGTGGTCGGCCATCAGCACCAGCGCGCGGCGGATCAGGTCTTCCTGGTTCGGGCGGCCCCAGGCGTGGGCCAGGCGGGCGCTGATGGTCAGGCCGGCGGCGCCGTCCGGCGGCGGGCCGGCGACCGTTTCGGTCAGTGTGGCCAGGATGGTGGCGGCGTCGGCGCGCAGTTCGTCCGCCGGTCGGGCCAGCGAGGGCGCATCGCTGGCGGCCAGCGTCGCCAGGCTGGACAGGCAGGCGCCGAGGAAGCTGGTTGGTGCGGCGGCGGCTGGCGGAGCATCGTGCCTGGCGGGCAGGGCGGCGCGGATCCGCGACGCGTCGCATTCCCATAACAGCGCGGCGACTTCCTCCAGCGTCGCCGACGCGGCCAGCACGGCGGCGTCCTGCCCGCGATACAGCAGCCTGCCGTCGGCCGTGGTCGAGATCGACGACGGCAGCACCGGGTCGCCCCACTGCATGGCTTGTGCGGACACGGCGTCGATCTTGCGGCGGCCGTTGGCGCGCCTTGCCATGCGCAGCACGTCGTCGCGGTGGTAGAGGCTGCGGCGCGGATCGGCGTCGTCGGCCTTGGCGCGGATCTTGCCCCGGCTGACGTTGGCGTACAGCGTTTGCGGGCGGACATTCAAGATGGTTAGGGCTTCGGCGGCCGTCATCCAGACCATTTGCGCTTCCTATGTTGACACTTCAAGTCAAGATTGACGTTGCGGCCTTGCGGGGCCTAAGCTGGTTTTCGTGGGGCGCGGGATCTGTTACGCGCCGCCGGCGGAGCTTGGCCGATTACGGCGTGCCGCCTCTCAAGGCCTACCGGCAGGTAGGCCGTGCCATCGACGTGCCCCCGGGGCGGATTGGCGGGCATTGCCCGCTAATCCGCCCTACGTGGATACGTGGATCCTTGGTTGTGGGGAGTTTTCAGGAGTTTTTATGTCTGTCTCTCGTCATATGTTGCAAGCCGTTTCGTCGGAGCTGGATTTGCCCGGCGGCGTTGTTGACGCCGTCCGTTTCGATGGCGCCGGTGCGCTGCCATCGTACTACGCCGTGACCGATCTGGCCGCGGCGTCGGTCGGCGCGGCGGGATTGGCGTTGCGCCAATTGATCGTCGCGCTTGGTGGCGATGCGGCGCCGGTGCGGGTCGACCGCCGCTTGGCGTCGCTGTGGTTCGGTTGGTCGATCCACCCGATCGGCTGGGAACGCCCGCCGCTGTGGGACGCCGTGGCCGGCGATTACGCCACCGCCGACGGCTGGATACGCCTGCACACCAACGCCGTCCATCACCGCGACGCCGCGCTGGCGGTGCTCGGTTGCGCAGTGGACCGCGAGGCCGTCGCGCGCGCCGTCGCCGGATGGCGCGGCGAGGAGTTGGAGGCTGCGGTGGTCGGCAACGGTGGCTGCGCGGCGATGATGCGCTCGGCGGCCGCGTGGGCGGCGCATCCGCAGGGCGTCGCCGTCGCCGCCGAGCCGCTGATCGCGGTGGAGGCGCGGCCGCTCGAAGGCGCCGGCGCTGGCCAGGGCTGGCCCCGCGCCGCCACCGCCGCGCGTCCGCTGGCGGGGTTGAAGGTGCTCGATTTGACACGGGTGCTGGCCGGGCCGGTCGCCACGCGCTTTCTGGCCGGCTATGGCGCCGACGTGCTGCGTATCGATCCGCCAAGCTGGAACGAGCCCGGCGCGATTCCCGAGGTGACGCTGGGCAAGCGCTGCGCGCGGCTGGATTTGCGTCAGGCGGCCGACCGCGCCGTCTTCGAGGATTTGCTGGCGCGGGCCGACGTGCTGGTGCACGGCTACCGTCCCGCCGCGCTGGAGCGGCTGGGCTACGGCGAGCAATTCCGCCGGGCGCTGAATCCCGGCTTGATCGATGTGGCGCTGGACGCCTATGGCTGGACGGGGCCGCTGGCCGACAGGCGCGGCTTCGATAGTCTGGTGCAGATGAGTTGCGGCATCGCCGAGCACGGGATGCGGATGCGGGGCGCCGGCAAGCCGGTGCCGTTGCCGGTGCAGGCGCTCGATCACGCCACCGGGTATTTGATGGCGGCGGCGGTGGTGCGGGGGGGGTTGTTCCGGGTTGCCGACGGCCGCTCGATGCGGGCGCGCTTGTCGCTGGCGCGCACCGCCGGGTTGTTGGCCGGATTCGCGCCCGAGGCCGGCGCGCAGCCGCTGGCCGCCGCCGGCGAGGCTGATCTGTCGCCGGTCATCGAGCATACCGAGTGGGGGGCGGCGCGGCGATTGTTGCCGCCGGTGCTCGTTGGCGGAGCGGCGATGGCTTGGGACCGGCCGGCGGCTTCGCTCGGTTCGTCGCCGGCGGGGTTTTGAGGGGTATGCGTGTGTTGGCGGCGGCTCGTCGATGGCGGATTACGGCGTTCCGCCTAATCCGCCCTACGTGTTTTCGTGGCTTTTTTTGCTCTGTGGTTGCGTGGCCCGGGGCGGGGATAGGCGGGTAAATCCCGTTCTGTTCGCCGTATCGACATTTCCGGCTATATTGCATACTATGTAATCATCCAGGCAGGAACTCATCATGGCGACCCCTATCAATTCCGCGACCAGCACCGCCAGCACGGCGGTCTCCAACGATATCTATAAACGCGTCGAGCAGACCATGACGTCGCAAAACAGCGCGGCGACCAAACTCAACGCCTCGCTCACGCGCGACCAGACCAAGCTGTCCGGATTGGGCCAGCTGCAAAGCGCGCTGGCCAACTTCCAGTCGCTGGCGGCCGGCCTGACCGGCGGCGGCTTGACCACCAGCGCCGCCAGCTCCGCCAAGACCGTGCTGACGGCAAGCTCCACCGGCGCGGCCAAGGCCGGCACCTACGCCATCGATGTCAAGCAGCTGGCGCAGGGCCAGTTCCTGACCAGCGAGGAATTCACCTCGGCCACCACAAAGATCGGCAGCGGCGCCACGACGACGGTGAAGATCGACTTCGGCACCGCCGGCGGCGAGAAGGGCTTTGTCGCCAACGGTACGACCGCCAGCAAAACCGTCACCATCGACAGCACCAACAACACGCTCGAAGGCATGGCTGCGGCGTTCAAGGCGGCCGGCGTGGACGTCAAGGTGGTCAAGGGTGACGACGGTAAGTTTTCATTGGGGATCGCCGGCGAGAGCGGCGCGGCCAACAGCATGCGCATCAGCGTCAGCGGCGACGCCGCGCTGAAAAGCCTGCTGGCCTACGATCCTGACGGCGCCCAAAAGCTCAAGCAAACGACGGCGGCGCAAAACGCCATCCTGACCGTGGACGGCAAGGAGCTCACCAGCGCGACCAATACGCTGGCCAAGGACCAGGGCATCGCGGGCGCCACGCTGACCTTGACCGGCACCGGCAAGTCCGACGTGACGATCAAGCAGGATTCCAGCCAGATCGGCGCCAACCTGAAGTCGTTCGTGGCCGCCTACAACGACTTGAACAAGAAGCTGCAGGCGCTGCAAAAGGGCGACCTGAAGGGCGACACCGCGCTCGGACAGGTGGTCAGCCAGATGAGCATGCTGTTGAAGACGGGCGGCGGCAGCGTCTCGGTCCCGGCCCTGGGCGCGGCCGGCGTCAGCCAGGATGCCAAGGGCAATATGGTGATCGACGACAAAAAGCTGCAGGCGGCGCTGACGGCCGATTCGTCCGCCGTGGCCAAGTTGTTCACCAACGACGGCAAGGGCATCGCCGACCTGATGTCGGCCAAGGCGTCGGCGTTCACGTCCTCGACCAGCGTGATCAGCAAGGAAACCAAGCAAATGAACACGGAAATCGCCAGCCTGAACGGCAAGCGCACGGTGCTGACCAAGGCGCTGACGGCGCAGGCCAACGCGCTGGTGGCGCTGTACACGGCGCAGGCGCAGACCGGCGCCGGCAGCGCGCTCAACGGTTCCGGCGGCGGCACCGGCACCTTGTTCGATATGCTGGGCTAAACCCGCACGGCCGGGCAGGGGACTCGGCGTCCCCGTCGTACCCCACGGGGTACGACCCCATCGCACGCGGCGGCGGATTGCCCGGGAGCCTGCGGGTTTGATTTTATAACGAACTCCTTGCGTGGAAACGGTGGATGCCCGATCATCACGGGTTGTGTATGAATCCACTTTTCGGAGGTGCTATGGCAGGGAAGTTCGTTGGCGCGGCGCTGGTCGCCGCAGGGTTGATGGCCGCCGTGGGGCAGGTAGCCGCCCAGGCGCCGGAGGAAAAAGTCCTCAACATCTATAACTGGTCCGATTACATCGCGGAAGACACGGTTAAAAACTTCGAAAAAGAAACGGGCATCAAGGTCCGTTATGATGTTTTCGACAACAACGAGATTCTCAATTCCAAACTGGTGGCCGGCAAGTCTGGGTACGACGTCGTCGTGCCGACCGCGCCGTGGGCGCGCCTGCAGATCGAGGGCAAGCTGCTGCGCAAGCTGGACAAGTCCAAGCTGCCGAACCTGAAGAACCTCGATCCGGCCATCCAGGCCAAGCTGGCCAGCATCGATCCGGCCAACGAATATCTGGTCGACTGGCTGTGGGGCTATACCACGGTCGGCATCAACGTCAACAAGGTCAAGGCGGCGCTGGGCAGCCTGCCGATGCCGGACAACGCCTGGGACCTGCTGTTCAAGCCGGAATACGTGTCGAAGCTCAAATCGTGCGGCGTGTCGTTCCTCGACTCGCCGTCCGAGGTGTTGCCGGCCGCGTTGATGTACCTGGGCAAACCGGCGTACTCGAAAAACGCCGGCGACTACGCCGAGGCCGGCAAGCTGCTGGCGGCGATCCGCCCCAGCGTTACGCTGTTCAGCTCGTCGGGCTATATCAACGACCTGGCCAACGGGGCGGTGTGCGTCTCGCTGGGCTGGTCCGGCGACATCAACATCGCCCGCCAGCGCGCCGTCGACGCCAAGAACGGCAATGTGATCGAAGCGCTGATCCCGAAGACGCCGGCGGCGCTGATGTTCGATACGATGGCGATCCCGGCCGACGCGCCGCATCCGAACAACGCGCATTTGTGGATCAATTACATACTGCGGCCGGAGGTGCACGCCAGCCTGACCAACAAGGTGTTTTACGCCAACCCGAACGCGGCCAGCCTGAAGTTCGTGCGCAAGGATATCGCTACCAACAAGACCATCTTCCTGTCCGAGGCCGACAAGCAGCGCATGGCCGCGCCGGAAGCGGTGCCGGCCGACATCCGTCGCGTTATCACCCGGACCTACACCAAGTTCAAAACCGGACGATAGGGTGTAAGCAGGGACCGTTGGCGGAGCGTGGCGGATTACGCTGCGCTAATCCGCCCTACGTGTCTCAACGGCATCGCGGCGTTTCTTGGCCACGGAGACACGTAGGGCGGATTAGGCGGCACGCCGTAATCCGCCAGGCGCCGCCGCTATCGCAACCGGCACGCCCGTAAACGAGCATCGGCGCCGATGGCGCCGAGCGGGCTTCAATGAAGCGGCATGCTATTCGTGATAGCGGTCGGTCAGTTTCTGTTTGCTGCCTGCGGTTTCCTGCACTATTTCGTAGGCAACAAGGGCGATCATTCCTCCGAAGATGCCCATGGTGAGCAAGGTAAACATCGTATCCCTCCTCTGGTTGGTACGATTAAACTTTAGCAGATCGTTGCCGATTTACAAGCTCGACAACAACGCCGCCGTCGTTATTTCACCACCAGGTCGGCCGCCATCACCGCCTTCAGATACACGCTCATCGGATTGCCCGGGTCGCGCTGCGAGAACCACCAGGCGCTGGCCTTGCGGATGTCCCATTCGAGGTCGTCCCCCGTCAGCAGCAACGACGCCACCTGGCCCAACGTGGGCTGATGCCCCACCACCAGCACCGAATCCTTGCCGCCGGGCCAGTTGGCCGCCTTCAGGATGTCGGCCGGATCGGCGCCCGGCGCCAGGTCGGTGTGGATTTTGAACTTGCGCCCCAGCGCGTCGACCGTCTGCAAGGTGCGCACCGCCGGGCTGGAGAGGATGCGGCAGCTGTCGGGCAACTGGGAAGCTAGCCATTGCCCCATGCGCCGCGCCTGCTTGACGCCCTTGGTCGTCAGCGCCCGTTCCAGATCGGACATGCCGGCGGCCGCGTCCTCGGCCTCGGCATGCCGCCATAAAATGAGATCCATGCTTTTCTCCCGACTATCATTAGAAAAAGATCCCAGTGGCGTGCCTTCCGGCCCGCCTTAGCCCTCGCCGAGCGCCGCGCCGGGCGTGCCCAGCGACTCCATCAGATATTGCTGGGCGCCGAAGGGCAGCTGCTTGCCGCGCGCCCGGCGGCGCTGGTAATGGCCGTCCGCCTCGAGCTCCCACGCGTTCAGGTTGTCCTTCAGGTACGGATTCAAGCCCTCCGACAGCACGCGCCGCTTGAGCGCCTTGTCCAGCACCGGGAACGCCACCTCGATGCGGCGGAACAGGTTGCGGCTCATCCAGTCCGCGCTGGCCAGCATCACGTCGTGCGCCAGATCGTTGCGGAAGTAATAGATGCGGCTGTGCTCGAGGAAGCGGCCGACGATCGAGCGCACCCGGATGTTCTCGGACAAGCCCGGCACGCCCGGCTTCAAGGTGCAGGCGCCGCGCACGATCAAATCGATCTTGACGCCGTCCTTGGACGCTGCGTACAGCGCGCGGATCACCGATTCGTCGACCAGCGCATTGATTTTAACAATAATACGTCCCGGCCGGCCGGCGCGCGCGATACGCGCCTCGTTGCGGATGCATTTGATGATCTCGTTCTGCAGCGCGAACGGCGCCAGCCACAAGTGCGTGAGCCGGTGCGGCTTGGTCAGGCTGGTCAGGTGGATGAACACCTCGTTGACCTCCTGGCTGATGCCGTGGTGGCAGGTCAGCAGGCCGAAGTCGGTGTAGAACTTGGTGGTCGTCGGATGGTAGTTGCCGGTGCCCAGGTGGGCGTAAAAGCGCAGCTTGTTGTCCTCGCGGCGTATCACCAGCGCCAGTTTGGCGTGGGTTTTCAGGCCGACCACGCCGTACACCACCTGCGCGCCGGCCTGCTCGAGCTTGTCGGCCCAGTTGATGTTGGCCTCCTCGTCGAAGCGCGCCTTGAGCTCGACGATGACGGTCACTTCCTTGCCCATGCGCGCGGCCGTGATCAAGGACTCCATCAAGTCCGAGTTCATGCCGGTGCGGTAAATGGTTTGCTTGATCGCCACCACGGCCGGGTCGAGCGCGGCGCTGCGGATGAAGTCGATCACCGTCTGGAACGACTGGAACGGGTGGTGCAGCAGGATGTCGTTCTTGCGCAGCGCGGCGAAGATGTCCGGGCTGCCGGGCTTTTGCGCGATGCCGGGGAAGAACGGCGGGAAGCGCAGCGCCGGATTGTCGACGTGGTCCATGATTTCGGTCAGGCGCACCAGGTTGACCGGGCCGTTGACCGCGTAAAGACGGCTCTGATGCAGGCCGAACTGGTCGAGCAGGAATTGCGACAGTTCCGGCGGGCAGTTCTTGGCCACCTCCAGCCGCACCGAGGTGCCGAACTGGCGGCCTTGCAACTCGCCCTTGAGCGCCTGGCGCAGGTTTTTGACCTCGTCCTCGTCGACCCACAGGTCGCTGTCGCGGGTGACGCGGAATTGCGAATAGGCGATCACCTCGCGTCCGGCGAACAGGTCGGAGATGTGCGCGTGGATGATCGACGACAACAGGCAGAACGACACGCCGCCGCTGTCGGACAGTTCGTCGGGCAGGCGGATCACGCGCGGCAGCACGCGCGGCGCCTTGACGATGGCGATCGCCGTGCCGCGGCCGAAGGCGTCCTTGCCGTTGAGCGAGACGATGAAATTGAGACTTTTATTGACCACCTGCGGGAACGGGTGGGCCGGGTCCAGGCCGATCGGCGTCAGCAGCGGGCGCACCTCGGTGTCGAAGTATTCCTTGACCCACGCGCGCTGGGCGTCGTTGCGCTCGTTGTGGCGCACCAGGTGGACGCCGTTGGCGGCCAGTTCGGGCAGCACCTCCTGGTTGAGGATTTCATATTGGTGCTCGACCAATATGTGGCATTCCTCGCAGATGCGCGACAGGGTGGCGACCAGGGCGGGGTGGTTGGCCAGCGAGCCGTCGACGCTGCCGGCGGCCAGCAGGCTGGCCACGCGCACCTCGAAGAACTCGTCCAGGTTGCTGCTGGCGATGCACAGGTAACGCAGGCGCTCCAATAAAGGGATGCTCTTGTCTTCGGCTTGCGCCAGCACCCGCCGGTTGAACATCAGTTGCGACAGTTCCCGGTCCAGAAACGCAGAGTTCTTATTTACTTCAGCATGCAAGTCAGGCTTCATGTCTTTTTAATCACTTTGCAGATGGTGTAATTCTAGCCTGTATTGACAGAACAATGATTGCAACAGTGTAAAGATCAAATATGACAACTCTGTGACAAAGGCTGTCATAAATGATTGTGACAGCGGCGCCGATTATGACAAGGGCGTGTAACAAACGCGGGTTTGTTCATGACATGTTAGCCGTTTTCATAGGGGGAGCGGGGCGAGAAACATGGACGGATGGATATTTTCGAGATTTTTTTGGCATGTCATAAACCTGTCATATTGGGCCGGTAGACTGCGCAGCATCCTAACCTGTCATAACAAAGGACTTGAAATGCGAATCAAACAATTGATCTCTTCCCTGGTAGTGGGCGTGTCTGCCGTCATGGCATTCTCGTCGGCCGCCAGCGCCGCCGATATGACCGGCGCCGGCGCCACCTTCCCGTACCCGATCTACGCCAAGTGGGCCGAGCAGTACAAAGCCTCCACCGGCAACGGCCTGAACTATCAGTCCGTCGGTTCCGGCGCCGGCATCAAGCAGATCAAAGCCAAGACCGTCGACTTCGGCGCGTCCGACATGCCGCTCAAGGCGGAAGACCTGGACGCCGAAGGCCTGATGCAGTTCCCGGCCATCATGGGCGGCGTGGTCACCATCGTCAACCTCGACGGCGTGACCCCGGGCCAGCTGAAAATGACCGGCCAGATCGTCGGCGACATCTACCTGGGCAAGATCACCAAATGGAACGCGCCGGAAATCGCCGCCGTCAACCCGGGCGTGAAGCTGCCGGCCGAAGACATCACCGTGGTGCACCGCGCCGACGGTTCGGGCACCTCGTTCCTGTTCACCGATTTCCTGTCGAAAACCAATGCTGAGTTCAAGACCAAGATCGGTTCCGGCACCGCCGTCAAGTGGGTGGTGGGCGTGGGCGGCAAGGGCAACGAAGGCGTCGCCGCCAACGTGCAGCGCATCAAGGGTTCGATCGGCTACGTCGAGTGGGCCTACGCCAAGAAGAACAAGATGTCGCACACCCAGCTGAAGAACAAGGACGGCAACTTCATGCAGCCTGACGACGAGTTCTTCAAGGCCGCCGCCGCCAACGCCGAGTGGACCAAGACCCCCGGCTTCGGCGTCGTGCTGACCGACCAGGCCGGTAAAAACTCGTGGCCGATCACCGGCGTGTCGTTCATCCTGATGCACAAGGTGCAGGCCGACGCCGCCAAAGGCAAGGAAGTCATCAAGTTCTTCGACTGGGCCTTCAAGAACGGCGGCAATTCGGCTGTCGAACTGGACTACGTCCCGCTGCCAGCCTCGGTGATCAAACTGGTGCAGGATTCGTGGAAAGCCAACCTGAAAGACGCTTCGGGCAAGGCCATCTACTAATCCCCAACCTCCCTTCGCCGCCGGCACCCTGCGGCGGCGAGGGGGTTAGCCTGCGGCGCCCATCCGGGAGCCGCAGGCTAGCCTACATCACGAGACTACAATATGAGCGCTGATATCACTTCCACGCCACTTCCAAAACCGGAGCAGTCGATGCACACCAGCACAGCACAGGCGACCGCTGCCGAGCAAGCTGCCATGCAAGCGATGCACCGCACCATGCGCAACCAGCGCATCCAGGATTTCTTCTTCCACAAGACCACGATGTTGTTCGCGCTGTCCGTGCTGGCGGTGCTGCTGGGCATCATCATCTCGCTGATGGTCGGCGCCTGGCCGGCCTTCAAGGAGTTCGGCCCGGCCTTCATCACCACCGTCGAATGGGACCCGGTCAACGACAAATACGGCGCGCTGATCGCCATCGTCGGCACCCTGGCCACGTCCGGCATCGCGCTGCTGATCGCCTTCCCGGTCAGCTTCGGCATCGCCTTGTTCCTCACCGAAATCTGCCCGGCCGCGCTGCGCCGCCCGCTGGGCACCGCCGTCGAGCTGCTGGCCGGCGTGCCGTCGATCATCTACGGCATGTGGGGCCTGTTCGTGTTCGCGCCGCTGTTCGGCGACCACGTGCAGCCGCTGCTCAAAGCCGTGCTGGGGCCGTTGCCCATCATCGGCCCGTTCTTCAGCGGTCCGACCATGGGCATCGGCATCCTGACCGCCGCGCTGATCCTGGCCGTGATGATCATCCCGTTCATCTCGTCGGTGATGCGCGACGTGTTCGAGATCGTGCCGTCCGTGCTGAAGGAATCGGCATACGGCCTCGGCTGCACCCGCTGGGAAGTGGTGCGCAAGATCGTGCTGCCTTACACCAAGACCGGCGTCGTCGGCGGCGTCATGCTCGGCCTGGGCCGCGCGCTGGGCGAGACGATGGCCGTCACCTTCGTCATCGGCAACGCCAACAAGCTGTCGTTCTCCTTGTTCGCCGCCGGTAACTCGATCGCCTCGACCCTGGCCAACGAGTTCGCCGAGTCCGACACCGTGCTGCACACGTCGTCGCTGTTCGCGCTGGCGCTGATCCTGTTCGTCATCACCTTTATCGTTCTGTCCGCCGCCAAACTGATGTTGGCCGGCATGTCCCGCAAGGAAGGCGTCAAATGAACCAAGCCGTCATCAACACCGCCGCCGGCACCGCCGCGCCGGTCAACAAGGTCTACCGCAAGCGTTTGCTGCAGCACCGGGTCGGCATCGCGCTGTCGGTGCTGGCCATGTCGGTCGGGCTGGCCGTGCTGGCCTGGATCCTGATCACGCTGATCATCAAGGGCTTCGGTGCGCTGAGCGTCAACATGTTCACCGAAACCACGCCGGCCCCCGGCAGCGAAGGCGGTGGCCTGGCCAACGCCATCTTCGGCAGCTTGATGATCGTCGGCCTGTCGACCTTGCTGGCCACGCCGATCGGCATCCTGGCCGGCATCTATCTGGCCGAGTACGGCGAGGAGAACAAGATCGCCGCGATCACCCGTTTCGTCACCGACATCATGCTGTCGGCGCCGTCGATCGTCATCGGCATGTTCGTCTGGGCCATGTACGTGGCCACCACCAAGCACTATTCCGGTTACGCCGGCTCGGTGGCGCTGGCGCTGATCGCCGTCCCGGTGGTGGTGCGCACCACCGACAACATGCTGCGCCTGGTGCCGAACAGCCTGCTCGAAGCGGCCTTCGCGCTCGGCGCGCCGCGCTGGAAGGTGGCCATGCTGGTGCGCCTGCGCGCCGTCAAGGCCGGCGTCATCACCGGCGTGCTGCTGGCCGTGGCCCGCATCTCCGGCGAAACCGCGCCGCTGCTGTTCACCGCGCTGAACAACCAGTTCTTCAGCAAGGACATGAACGGCCCGATGGCCAACCTGCCGGTGGTGATCTACGGCTTCGCGATGAGCCCTTACGACAACTGGCGCGAACTGGCCTGGGGCGGCGCGCTGCTGGTGACCTTTAGCGTCCTGGCGCTGAATATCGTCTCGCGCACCCTGTTCAGCCAGAAAATCCCGAACTAATCCTCGACCACTAGAAAAGCGATCGATAATGAATACGCAACTGAGCCCAGAGAACACCGCAGTCATGACCGGCAACAAACGCAAGACCATCGAAATCAGCGGCCTGAATTTCTTCTACGGTAAGACCCAGAGCCTGACCAACGTCAACCTCGACATCCACGAGCGCCAGGTGACGGCCTTCATCGGCCCGTCCGGCTGCGGCAAGTCGACCCTGCTGCGCACCCTGAACCGCATGTACGACCTGTACCCGGGCCAGCGCGCCGAAGGCTCGATCATGTACCGCGGCCGCAACATCCTGGAAGAGGGCCAGGACGTCAACATGCTGCGCGCCAAGGTCGGCATGGTGTTCCAGAAGCCGACGCCGTTCCCGATGTCGATCTACGACAACATCGCCTTCGGCGTGCGCCTGTATGAAGACCTGTCGAAGGGCGAGATGGACGAGCGCGTCGAATGGGCGCTGAAGAAGGCCGCGCTGTGGGGCGAGGTCAAGGACAAGCTGACCAAGAGCGGCCTGTCGCTGTCGGGCGGCCAGCAACAGCGCCTGTGCATCGCGCGCGGCGTGGCCGTCAAACCGGACGTGCTGCTGCTCGACGAGCCGACCTCGGCGCTGGACCCGATCTCGACCTCGAAGGTCGAGGAGCTGATCAGCGAACTGAAGCAGGACTACACGATCGCCATCGTCACCCACAACATGCAACAAGCCGCGCGTTGCTCGGACTACACCGCCTATATGTACCTGGGCGAGCTGGTGGAATTCGGCGAGACCGATCAGATCTTCATGAACCCGGCCCGCAAGGAAACCCAGGACTACATCACCGGCCGTTTCGGCTGATTGCATTTATAATATCAACCGGATACGGAGAAGAACATGATCGGTGAGCACTCATCCAAACAGTACGACAATGAATTAGAAGCCATCCGCTCCAAGGTGTTGCTGATGGGCGGCATCGTCGAGACGCAATTCCTCGACGCGATGACCTGCTTCCGCATCGGCAACCCCGAGCGCGCCGACCGCGTGATGCGCGAGGACGACACCGTCAACCAGCTGGAAGTGTCGCTCGACGACGCCTGCAGCCACCTGATCGTGCGCCGCCAGCCGGCCGCCAACGACCTGCGCACCATCATGGCGACGATCAAGGTCATCACCGACCTCGAGCGCATCGGCGACGAGGCCACCAAGATCGCCCGCACCGCCAAAGCGCTCCACGCGCGCGGCGCGGTCACCGTCAACCATTACGAAATGGTGCGCGGCATCGCCAACAACACCAGCGACATGCTGCACGACGCGCTCGACGCGTTCGCGCGCAACGATGGCAAGCAGGCCTTGCAACTGATCGCCCAGGACGCCGTGATCGACCACGAGTTCCGCTCGATCATGCGCAACCTGATCACTTTCATGATGGAAGATCCGCGCACCATCTCTGCCGCGCTCGATACGCTGTGGGTCGCCAAGGCGATCGAGCGCATCGGCGACCACGCCAAGAACATCGCCGAATACGTCATCTACGTCGTTGAAGGCAAGGATATCCGCCACACCAAGACCACGCCGCCGATTCCCGACGACGTCTCCGCGCAAACCGAGTAAAAAAAAGAAATGGCATCTGATAAAACCACAGTATTGATCGTTGAAGACGAGCCGGCGATTGTCGAACTGGTCACGTTCTCGCTGCGCGAGGCGGGCTGGAACTGCTGCGCCGTGCAAAGCGTGGGCGAGGCCTGGGACTTCATCCAGAGCCGCACCCCGCAGCTGATCCTGCTCGACTGGATGCTGCCGGACCAGACCGGCCTGCGCCTGCTGGCGCGCATCCGCTCGGACCGCCAGTTCAACGAGATCCCGGTGATCATGCTGACCGCCAAGAGCATGGAAGAGGACAAGCTGGCCGGCCTCAACAGCGGCGCCGACGACTACGTCACCAAGCCGTTCTCGCCGCGCGAGCTGCTGGCGCGCGCCAAGGCGCTGTTGCGCCGCAAGAGCCCGGAGCACGCGCAGTCGGCCATGCGCGCCGCCAACGTCATGCTCGACCCGGTCAGCTGCACCGTCTCGATGGACGAGCAGAAGATCGACATCGGCCACGCCGAATACAAGCTGCTCAAGTTCCTGCTGGCGCATCCGGAACGGGTGTTCTCGCGCAGCCAGCTGCTCGACAAGGTGTGGGGCGACCATGTCGTCATCGAGGAGCGCACCGTCGACGTCCATGTGCTGCGCCTGCGCAAGGCGCTGAAGGAAGCCGAGCATTTGATCAAGACCGTGCGTAGTGTAGGCTACATGCTTTCGGAAAAATAAGTCTCGCAAAATGAATCCTAAACTGGTGTTCTGGGTGCCGGCAGCGTTGCGCACCGTTCTGATCCTGGCGGGGTGCGCCTTGCTCGGTTGGATGTTCGGGTGGATGACCGGCCTGGTGGTCGCCCTGGTGGCGATGATGGTGATGGTGTTCGTGCAACTGTCCTATCTCTACCAGCTGAGCAACTGGATGGATGATCCCCAAAGCGCCAAGCTGCCCGACGGCTGGGGCGCGTGGACAAACATCTTCTCGCGCCTGTATCGCATGCGCCGCGACGACGAGAAGAACCAGGCCGAGCTGACCGAATGGCTGGCGCGCTTCCGCCAGGCCATGCACCTGCTGCCGGACGGCGTGGTCATCATGGACGACGTGCTGTTCCTCGAGTGGTGCAATCCGGCCGCCGAAAAGCACCTGGGCCTGACGCACGAGCGCGACAAGGGCATGCGCGTGACCAACCTGGTGCGCAATCCCGACTTCATGGATTACATCATCCTCGGCCGCTACGAGCAGCCGCTGACGATCAGCTTCCGCGAGCGCAAGCTGATCGTGCACATCATTCCGTTTGAAAACCGCCGGCAAATCCTGGTTACCCACGACGCCACCGAGACCGAGCGCATCGAGGAGATGCGCCGCGACTTCATCGCCAACGCTTCGCACGAGTTGCGCACGCCGCTGACGGTGATCGTCGGCTTCCTGGAGATCGCCGCCTCGGAGGGGCTGGACGTGGCCACGCGCTCGGCGCACCTGAAGCTGATGACCGAGCAGGGCCATCGCATGCAGCATTTGATCGAGGACATGCTGACGTTGTCGCGGCTGGAATCGGTCGATTATCCGATGCGGCCGGAGCGGGTCGATGTGCGCAAGCTGATGGAGCAGGTGCTGCGCGACGCGCGGGCGCTGTCGGCCGGCAAGCACGAGATCGCCTTGGAGC
Source organism: Duganella sp. 1411 (assembly GCF_017833525.1). Classification (GTDB taxonomy): domain Bacteria; phylum Pseudomonadota; class Gammaproteobacteria; order Burkholderiales; family Burkholderiaceae_D; genus Rugamonas. Next base: position 710,844 of record NZ_JAFICD010000002.1, on the reverse strand, counting down.
TCGACGGCCCGGATGTCATGGGCAGTTATGAGGAGTTGCACAGCGCGTTCGGCAACCTGGCCTCGAATGCCGTGCGCTACACGCCGGCCGGCGGCAAGATCAACCTGGTGTGGCGCGAGTTTGAAAGCGGCGTCAAGTTCAAGGTCGAGGATACGGGGATAGGCATCAGCCCCGAGCATATTTCGCGCTTGACGGAGCGTTTCTACCGGGTTGACAAGAGCCGCTCGCGCGAGACGCAGGGCACCGGTTTGGGGTTGGCGATCGTTAAGCATGTGCTGCTGCGCCATGGCAGCACGCTGCAGATCAAATCGGAGGCGGGCAAGGGCAGCAGCTTCATCGTGTGCCTGCCGAAGACCGCCATCGTGCAGCGGCAGCCGGAGTTGATGTTGAATTGATGGTGGCCGTCATGCGTACTATACCGGTATTTATGCGTCGGGCTGGTTTTCCGGCAGCGCGCTGACGAACGCGGGAAGCGCTTCGCAGCGCGCGGCGATGGCTGTCAGCGTGGGATAGGGCGACAGGTCGCAATCGAAACGGCGGGCGTTGTATAACTGCGGCACCAGGCAGCAGTCGGCCATCGTCGGCTGGTCGCCGTGGCAGTACAGGCCCGTCTCCGGCGCGTGCGCGACCTGGCGCTCCAGCGCTTCCAGCCCCAGCGCCACCCAGTGGCGGTACCAGTCGGTCTTCTGTTCCGGTGACACGCCCAGCTTGTCGGTCAGGTACTTCAGCACGCGCAGATTGTCGATCGGGTGGATGTCGCAGGCGATCACCTGCGACAGCGCGCGCACGCGTGCGCGGCCGCGCGCGTCGGCGGGCAGCAGCGGCGGCTGCGGGTGGGTCTCGTCCAGGTATTCGATGATGGCCAGCGACTGCGGCAGCAGCAGGTCGCCGTGTTCCAGCAGCGGCACCAGGTGCTGCGGGTTTTTCTCGCTGTAGGCTGCGCTGAACTGCTCGCCGCCGCCATTGACCAGGTGCACCGGCGCCAGCTCGGCGGCGATGCCCTTGAGCGCCAGTGCGATGCGCACCCGGTAGGCGGCGGAACTGCGAAAGTAGGTATAAAGTTTCATGGCGGTTAGCGTTTATCGGCCGCCAGCAAGGTGCCCGACGCCGCGCCAAAGCCGATGCGCGGCAAGCCGGGACGGGCGGCGCGGCCGCGCAGCACGACGCGGTCGCCGTCTTCGAGGAACACGCGCTGCTCGCCGTTGGGCAAGGTCAGCGGCTGCTTGCCGCCCGCGCTCAGTTCCAGCAGCGATCCCGCCTGCGCCGCTTCCGGGCCCGATTGGGTGCCTGAACCCAGCAGGTCGCCGGGGCGCAGCGCGCAGCCGTTCACGGTGTGGTGCGCCAGCAGTTGCGCAACGGTCCAGTACGAATGGCGGAAGTTCGACGTGGCCAGCGTGGCCGGCGCCTGGCCGGCCTGGCGCATCGCCGCCGTCTGCAATTGCACCTCCAGTTCGATATCGAAGCCGCCGCCGCCGCGCAGCGCCGGGTAGTCGAGGTAGGGCAGCGGCTGCGGGTCGGCGGCGTCGCGCCGCCAGCCGGTGCGGTAGGGCGCGAGCGCCTCGGTCGTGACGATCCACGGCGAGATCGTGGTGGCGAAGTTTTTCGACAGGAACGGCCCCAGCGGCTGGTATTCCCACGCCTGCAGGTCGCGCGCCGACCAGTCGTTGAGCAGGCACAGGCCGAACACGTGCGCCTCGGCGTCCGCCGCCGCGATCGGCTCGCCCGGGGCGTTGCCGGGGCCGACGAAGATGCCCACCTCGAGCTCGAAATCCATGCGCTTGCTGGCGCCGAACACGGGTTCGGCGTCGGTGGCGCCGCGCGTCTGGCCGAGCGGACGGCGGAACTCCTGGCCGGACACGCCGATCGTGGACGAGCGGCCGTGGTAGCCGATCGGCACCCACTTGTAGTTGGGCAGCAGCGGATTATCCGGCCGGAACAGCTTGCCGACGGCGGTGGCGTGGTGGATCGACGTGTAAAAGTCGGTGTAGTCGCCGATGGTGGCGGGCACGGCGAACTCGGCGTCGGCCTGGGCCACCAGCAGGTCGGGGCGCGCCGGCGCGTCCGCGCGCAGCAGGCGCGACAGGGCCAGGCGCAGGGCCGACCATGCTGCGGGACCGGCGGCCATCAGCGCGTTGAGGCTGTCGCGCGCGCCCAGCGCCGCCGCCTGGCGGGCCACGGCGTGGTCGGGCCGGCCGGCCAGGACGGCGTCGAGCGCGGCCAGATCGACCACCTGGTCGCCGATGGCAACGCCGCCACGAAACGGCGCGCCGCTGCCGGCGCGGCGGAACACGGCGAACGGCAGGTTCTGGATCGGGAAGTCCGATTGCGGATCGTTGGCCGATTCGACCCAGCTGGTCAGCGCGGCGTCATGGGTTTCGTTGAGGGTATGGGTCATGCGCGTGGATCCTTGAAATGTTTGTGGAAGCCCTGCCAGCACTGGTAATAATCGGGCTGCAATTGGGGCGAGGCGAGGGCGGCGGCGGTGGGATGGATCACGTCGCGCGTCTCGAACATGAACGCCATGGTGGCGTCCACCTTGTGCGGTCGCGTGGTGTCGCCTACGCTGGCTTTTTCAAACGTCGGCGCATCGGGGCCGTGGCCGCTCATGCAATTGTGCAGGCTGGCACCGCCGGGCAGGAAGCCTTGCGCCTTGGCGTCGTACTGGCCGTGGATCAGGCCCATGAATTCGCTGGCGACGTTGCGGTGGAACCACGGCGGGCGGAAGGTGTTTTCGGCGGCCAGCCAGCGCGGCGGGAAGATCACGAAGTCCAGCGTGTCCACGCCCGGCGTATCGCTGGGCGCCTGCAGCACCAGGAAGATCGACGGGTCGGGATGGTCGTAGCTGATCGAGCCGATGGTGTTGAAGTGGCGCAGGTCGTACTTGTACGGCGCATAGTTGCCGTGCCAGGCCACCACGTCCAGCGGCGAGTGGCCGATCGCCGCGCGCCACAGGTTGCCGCCGAACTTGGCCACCAGTTCGAAGTCGCCCTCGCGGTCCTCGAAGGCTGCGTGCGGCGTCAGAAAGTCGCGCGGGTTGGCCAGGCCGTTGGAGCCGATCACGCCCAGGTCGGGCAGCCGCAGCAGCGCGCCGAAATTTTCGCACAGGTAGCCGCGCGCCTGGCCGTCGGGCAGCGCGGCCCGGAAGCGCACGCCGCGCGGGATCACGGCGATTTCCTGTGGTTCCAGGTCCAGCACGCCCAGTTCGGTGGCGATGTGCAGCCGGCCTTCCTGCGGCACCAGCAGCATCTCGGCGTCCGCGTTGTAGAAATAGCGGCCTTCCATGGACCGGTTGGCGGCATACAGGTGGATGCCCACGCCGGCGTTGCCGGCCATGGTGACCCAGCCGTCGATGAAGTCGGTGGGCGCGTCGGGCATCGGCAGCGGGTCCCAGCGCAGCTGGTTCGGCGGCGTTTCCACGGCATCGTGGCGGCCCACCATGCGGCCGTTGTCGAGCCGGGTGAACGGCTGGTGCATGGCGCCCGGGCGGATGCGGTACAGCCAGCTGCGGCGGTTGTGGGCGCGCGGCGCCGTGAAGGCCGTGCCGGACAGCTGCTCGGCGTACAGGCCGTGCGGCGCGCGCTGGGGCGAGTTCTGGTGCGGCGGCAGGGCGCCGGGCACCGCTTCGGTGGCAAATTCGTTGCCAAAGCCGGACAGGTAGCCGGCGTGGGGATGATGTGGGTTCACGTTGTCTCCTTTGTGCGGGGCGCGGTATTACTGTAGACCATTAGCGTGATGAATGCGAAAATGGTGGGTATTTACGTTGGAAATAGAGGTGGGCATGGAGCTGCGTGAACTGGACTTGAACCTGCTGCTGGTGTTCCAGGAAGTATTTCGCGAGCGGCAGATTTCCGCCGCCGCGCGCCGCCTGCGCCTGACGCAGTCGGCGGTGAGCAACGCGCTGGCCCGCCTGCGCCGCGCCACCGGGGACGAGCTGTTCGTGCGCGTGGCCGCCGGCATGCAGCCGACGCCGTACGCGCAGCGCATGGCCGAACCGGTGGCCACGGCGCTGGCGCACCTGGAGCAGGCGTTGGCGCCGGCCCAGGTGTTCGAGCCGGCCACCAGCCGGCGCCGCTTCAGCATCGCCATGACGGACGTGGGCGAGGTGTATTTCATGCCGCTGCTCGTCGAGCTGTGCGGCAAGGCCGCGCCCGGCGTCGAGATCGCCTCGGTGCGCGTGGGCACGGCCGGCCTGCGGGCGGAGATGGAGGCCGGCCGCATCGACCTGGCGATCGGCGCGTTCGACGACGCGCCCGAGGCGCTGTACCAGCGCCGCCTGTTCCGCCAGGACCACGTGTGCCTGTTCCGCGCCGGGCACCCGCTGGCCGGCGCGCCGCTGACGATGAAGCGGTTGATGGAGGCGCGCCACCTGGTGGTGGCCGCGCTGGAAAGCCCCTACGACGGCATCAACACGGCGCTGCAAAAGGCCGGCATCCTCGCTGCCGCCAGCTTTTCGGTGCCGCACTTTTCGGCGGCGCCGTACATCGTCAGCACGACGGACCTGGTGGTGACGGTGCCGCAAAAGCTGGCCGAGCGGGTGGCCGCCCCGTTCGGGCTGGTGTATGTGAAGTCGCCGTTGCCGCTGGCCGCCCTGCAGACCAACGTGTTCTGGCACCGCCGCTACAACCAGGACGAGGGCAACCGCTGGCTGCGCACGCTGGTGGTGGAGGCGTTCGGCGAGTAATCAGGCGGTCGTTATTGGGTTACGTTCCCTTGCTTTGCAACGCTTTCACGCAGCTTTGCAACGCGTCCTCGAATGAATGGACGACGTGATCGGCTTGTTCGAACGTGCAATCCCGCAGATCCGGATTCTCGAACGGACTCGGTAACAACACCGCGAATTGCTTGCAATGCGGCAGGTCCTCGCGGAATCTGCGCATCGCCTGTTCCATCTTCTCGCGGTCGTTGAGCGGATCGATGCTCACCAGGCACACGATCGACACCAGCTCCGGCGACGCCTCGGGCGGCGCCGGCGCGTCCAGATCCTCCATGCTCACGCTGCGGGCGTCGATTTTCTGTTCGCGCAGCACGCGCACCAGGATTTCCGTGGCCAGCTCGTCGGCCTGGGTGCCGAGCCCGATGGTCAGCACCAGGCTGCCGGCCGGCACGTCGAACGACCCCTGCCACTCGCCGGTGGCCGAGATGCGGCTGTCGCGCAGCTGGCGGCCGATGCCCACCCCGGCCAGCGCCGACACGGTCTTCCTTTTCTTCCACCATTTCGGATTGCCGCTGAGCGCCTCGATGACGGCGATGACGGTGGTGCTGACCTTCACTTCCTCGGCCGGCGTGATGGCGTTGTCCTTCAAATCGAAATGGGCCAGGTGCAGCGCCGGCACCAGCACGCCGTCGCAGTATGCGGCCAGCGACTTGTGCTGCATGTAGCGCTTGGCGCTGGCGACGATCTCGTGGGCGTCGCCGGACAGCACGCGCTGGTAGAAATTCTGCGGCATGGTCAGCGCCGGCAATTCGCCGAACATGATCTCGAGCACCTTGAGCGCGCGGATGTAGCGGCCGGCCACCACCAGGCACAAGGTCAGCGGCGTCGACAGCACCAGGCCGACCGGGCCCCAGATCGCGCTCCAGAAGATCGCCGCCACCACCACCGACAGCGGCGACAGGCCCGTGGTGTGGCCGTACAGCTTGGGTTCGATGGTCTGGGCGACGACGATGTCGATCACCAGGAACAGGCCGAAGGTCATCAGCGCCAGCGACCAGCCGGGTTCGATGGCGGCCGCCAGCAGGGTGGCGCAGAACGCCGCCATCCAGAAGCCGACGTACGGGACGAAGCGCAGCACGGCGGCCATCGTGCCCCACAGCAGCGCCTGCGACAGGCCGATCACGCTCAGGCCGATCCAGATGGCGATGCCGGTGCAGGCGTTGACGGCGAATTGCGAGATGAAGAAGCGCGATAGCCGCTCGCCGGCGTCGTTGACGGCGACGGTGGTGGCGCGCAAATCCTCGCCGCCGGCCAGGCGGATGAAGCGGTCGCGCAAGGATTCGTGTTCCAGCAGCACGAAGATCAGCACGATGAAGACGATGCCGGCCATCTCCAGCGGCGGCCACACCGAGGCGATCACCTTGCCCAGCAGCTGCAGCGGCTTGAGCGCCGGCTCGCGCACTTCGACCGGCACCGGCGTGCGGCTCGACGCCGGCAGGCCGGGCTGCGCCTGGTCCGGCGCGCCGGGCCCATCCTGCGTGAAATGTTCGATCAACTGGCCGGCCGGGCCGCCCAGGCTGCCGATGGTGCCGCGGGTCAGGCTGTCGAGCGTTTCGATCTTGGCGGCGATGGTGTCCTGGTATTGCGGCAGGCTGGCGCCCAGGCGGCTGACCTGCGAGACGATCACCGCGCCCGTCATCAACAGCGCGGCGGCGACGATCAGCACGCCGGTCAGCACCGACGCGGTGTGGCCGAGGCCGATGCGGCGCAGCGAGCGCACGAACGGCGCGATCAGGAAGCTGAGGATGAAGGCCAGCGTGATGGGGATCAGCACGTCGCGGCCGAAGTACAGCAGGCCCAGGACGGTGGCGGTGCCGACCAGGCCGACGACGGCGTTGGGCAATGCGCGGGCGGGGAGTGAGTCTGACACCTTGTTCCTTGTGAATAGTCTGGCGGGCGCGGGCTCAACGAGCCTGCCTTTCGAGCCTAAATTAAGGGGTATCGTGTGTCAATGCCTGCTTGCTATTTTGCCGCAAGCTACTGTCGGAATCGGCTGATCACGTTGGGCGGATGACGGTGTCCCGCCCAGCGTGCTTCGGCGCTTACGTGGTGCTGCGGCGCAGGTAGTTGGCGGGGGTCGAAATCGGCAGGTCCGAGACGGTGACCGAATTGGCCAGCGCCAGCTGGTCGGCCTCGCGCAGCCTGGCGTCGGGCGCGAGCACGCGCTCGATGACTTTGGGGTTGATATTAATGCTCTGCAAAAACTCGACCGCGCTGGCCGTGCCGATATCGCGTTGCACCTCCAGCGCTTGGCGGACGATGAACTCGAGCGAGTGCCAACCCGCCGTTTCCGACGTTTCCGCCGGCCGGCTCTGACGTCTGTCGTGTTCTGGACTCATGTCGTACTCCTTGCAACGGGGGATTAGAAGGGAGGAAATTTGAATGAGACCAATTGTAGCCTATCTCCCGGCCGCGCAACACCATACCATGCGTCGATTTGCGCACGGTCGAAACTACCATCGGACTAGTCGCCGAACCATTGTTTAAGCGTGTCCCGGGCTTTCTGCACGTGCTCGTCCTTGATGTGCGCGGCGACGGCGGTGGCGGCGGCGATCAGCACGCCGATGTCGTCGGTGTAGCCCAGCGCCGGCAGCAGGTCCGGGATCGCGTCGATCGGCGAGATGAAGTAGCCGAGCGCGCCGTAGATGGTGGTCTTGGCCCACAACGGCGTGTCCGGATCGGTGGCCGAGTAGTACATCTTGAGCGCCTGTTCGAGCACTTTTTGTCCGGCGCTCCTGGCCTGCGTCTTTACCTTGTTCCAGAAGCCGGCATCGGAATAGTGCGACGCATACTCGGTCTTGGCCATATTTGTTCTCCCTGAGTTCCAACATTAAAAGCCCATGCGCAGCCAGTGTAGCCTGTCGCGCGATAAAGCTCCACATCGGCGGAACATCCGTGCGTGCGCGCAGGTCTAATATCTTTGATTTAAGGAGGGAGGACCGCATGGACACCACTTGGATAGTCGTGGCCAACGCCGGTCGCGCGCGTTTTTTCCAGCAAGAGAAGCAGAACCGGCTGGTCGAGGTCAACGACATGGTCAATCCGAAGGCGCGGCTGCGTAACTCGGAACTTGCACACGACCAGATCGATCCGCATTCAGCATCCAACAGCCGCTCTGATACGGGTGCGCCGACGCCACCCAGTGGCTGCGAACACAGCCAGTTGCCCGACGAGCACCAGACGGAGCTGCTGGCCAGGGACGTGGCGGATTTCCTGCTGACGGCCTTGCAGGCGGGATGCTACCGGCATTTGATGCTGTCGGCGTCGCCGAATTTCCTCGGCGTGCTGCGCCGGGTGCTCGACGAGCAGGTCAAGGCGACGGTCACGCTGGAGATCAACCAGGACTACACGCAGTTGAACATGCTGGAGCTGCCAGAGAAGCTGGCCGCCCACGCGGCCAGGGGCTGACTAGAGCTCGCGGCCCAGCGCCGCCTCGAACAGGCGCAGTTGCTCGCGGTCGTCGAGCAGGTAGTCGGCGCGCATGATGTCGTGGGACACGATGCGGTCCTCCAGCAAGGGATCGACCTTGGTGCGCAAGTAGGCCAGGCCGAGCGCCGTGCCTTTGCCCAGCCGCATGCCGGGATGGAAGTGCAGCCCCTGGCCGGCCGTGATGTACTCGATGGCCAGCACTTTTTGCACGTTGCCGAGGATGCGCAGCAGGTTCAAGGTGGCGGGCGTGCCCAGCGACAGGTGGTCCTCCTGCAGCGCCGAGGTGATGTAGTTGTCCAGCACCATGGGCTGTGCCAGCATCTTGTTTTCCGCCACCAGCGACGCCGCCGCGTACTGCACGATCATCAGCCCCGAATTGACGCCGCTTTCGGCGATCAGGAACGGCGGCAGGCCGCTGACGTAGGGGTTGACCAGGCGGTCGATGCGGCGCTCGGCCACGCCGCCCAGCTCGGCCACGGCGACCGACAGCGAGGTGGCCGCCATCGCCATCGCCTCGCCGTGCGGATTGGCCTGCGAAATGACGCGGTAGCTGTGGATGTCGCCGAACACCAGCGGATTGTCGTTGGCCGATTGCAGCTCGATGCCGATCAGGCGTTCCGCGTGGGCCAACTGCTCGCGCGCGGCGCCGTGGATCTGCGGCATCGATCGCAGGCTCAGCGCATCCTGGGTGCGGATGCCTTCGCCGCTTTGCAGCACCGCGCTGTCGGCCAGCAGCGCGCGCAGGTTGGCCGCCACCCGCAGCTGGCCCGGATAGGGCTTTTGCGCCATCGCCTCGGCGTCGAAGGCGCTGAGCTGGCCGCGCAGCGCCTCGAAGCTCATCGCGCCTATCATATCGGCCCAGCAGGCCAGCCGCTTGGCGTGGTCCAGCGCCAGGCACAGCAGGCCGGTCATGCAGGGCAGGCCGTTGACCAGGCTCAGGCCGTCCTTGGCGCCCAGCGCGACCGGTTGCATGCCCAGCATCGCCAGCGCCGCGCCGGCCGGCATCAGCTGGCCGCGGAAGCGCACCTCGCCCAGCCCGATCAGGGCCAGGCCGATGTGGGCCATGTGGGTCAGGTAGCCGACCGAGCCCTGCGCCGGCACCACCGGGGTCAGCCCCTCGTTGAGGAAGTCCAGCAACTGGCGCACCACCGGCGCGCTGACGCCGGAGTGGCCGCGGCTGTAGTTGACGATCTGCGCGCACATGATGGCGCGCGTTTCGACCACGCCCAGCGGCGCGCCCAGCCCGCAGGCGTGGCTCTTGAGCGTGCGGCGCGACAGCTCGCCCAGTTGGGCGCCGCTCAGCACCACCTCGGACAGCGCGCCGAGGCCGGTGTTGATGCCGTAGGCCTTGACGCCGTCGGCGACGATGCGCTCGACGATGAGCCGGGCGTTGCCGATGCGTTCCCACAAGGCGTCGCTCAGTTCCAGGCGGGCGCCGCGCGCCACCATGACCACTTGCTGGTAGGTGGCCGGGGCCGCCGCGCTCAATACCACGATGTCCGTTTGCATGGCCGTGCCCCCGTTCATGCCGGCCGCGGCGCCGCGTGGGCGCGCTTTTCGACGAATTTACGCACGTAGTCGTCGGCCGGGGCTTGCAGGATGGCGTCCGGCGTACCGACCTGCACCAGCTTGCCGTCGCGCAGGATGGCGATGTGGTCGCCCAGCTTCAACGCCTCGTCCAGATCGTGCGTGATGAAGATGATGGTCTTGTGCAGCGTCGATTGCAAGCGCAGCAACTGGTCCTGCATGTCGTCGCGGATCAAGGGGTCGAGCGCGCTGAAGGCCTCGTCCATCAGCAGGATGTCGGTGTCGGCCGCCAGCGCGCGCGCCAGGCCGACCCGCTGCCGCATGCCGCCCGACAGCTCGTCCGGATAGTTGGCCTCGTAGCCCTTCAGGCCGACCCGTTCGAGCCAGTCGCGCGCCTTGGCGTGGGCCGCCGCCTGGTCGTCGCCGCGCGTCAGCAGGGCGAAGGCGGCGTTGTCGAGCACGGTCTTGTGCGGCATCAGGCCGAAGCCCTGGAACACCATGCTGATGGTTCGGCGCCGCAGTTCGCGCAGCTCGGCGCCGGACATGGTCAGCACGTCGCGGCCGTCGATCAGGATTTCGCCCGCGCTCGGTTCGATCAGGCGGTTGAAGTGGCGCACCAAGGTCGACTTGCCCGAGCCGGACAGGCCCATGATGACGAAGATCTCGCCGGCCCGGATGTTGAGCGAGACGTCGCTCAGGCCGACGTTGCAGCCGGTGGCGGCCAGCACGGCGCCCTTGTCGCCGCCGTCGCGCAGCATCTTGAGCCCCTGTTTCCAGCGCGGCCCGAAGATCTTGCAGACGTTGCGGACTTCGATTTTATGGTCGTTCATTTGGTCCCCTTGCCGGCCAGCGCCAGACGTTGGCGGCTGTCCTTGCCGTAGCCTTGGGTGATGCGGTCCATGACGATCGCCAGGATGACGATGGCGATGCCGGCCTGCAAGCCCTTGCCGATGTTGACGGTCTGTATGCCTTCGAGCACGTCCTCGCCGAGGCCGCGCGCGCCGATCATCGAGGCGATCACTACCATGCCGAGCGCCATCATGATGGTCTGGTTCAGGCCGGCCATGATGCTGGGCCGCGCCTGCGGCAGCTGCACCTCGATCAGCAACTGCCAGCCGGTGGTGCCGAACGACGTGGCCGCCTCGACCAGCTCCTCGCCGACCTGGCGGATGCCCAGGTCGGTCAGGCGCAGCAGCGGCGGCGTGGCGTAGATGATGGTGGCCAGGATGGCCGGCACCTTGCCCAGGCCGAACAGCATCAGCACCGGCACCAGGTACACAAAGCTGGGCATGGTCTGCATCACGTCCATGACCGGCATCAGCACGTTGCGCAGCGCGTTGCTGCGGGCGCTGAGGATGCCCAGCGGGATCGCCAGCGCCACCGAGATCGAGGTGGCGACGATGACCAGCGCGAGCGTCTGGATCAGCTGGTCCCACAGCCCGAACGCGCCCACCAGCAGCAGGCACAGGGTGAAGCCAATGGCGTGCGCCAGGCGCCGCGTCGCGTGCAGGCTCAGCAGGAAGACGGCGGCTAGCACCAGCCACCAGGGCAGGGCGCGCAGCGCGCCCTCGAACGGTACCAGCACGTGGCGCAGCAGCCAGATCGAGGCGTCGTGGAAGGTGTCGCCGAACCGGCTGTTGACGGCGTCGACCGCCGTGTTGATCGGCTCGACCAGGGAAATGCTGAGCGCTTCGGGAAAGGATGACATAACTACCTCATTTAAGACTTGCGCTGATTTTGGCGGCGTTGGCGGCCGGCATCCAGGCCTGCCAGATGGCCGGTTGGCGCTGCAGGAATTGCCGCGCCAGCAAGGCCGGCTCGATCTTTTTCGCTTCGCGCTCGGCCAGCAGCGCGTTGAGCAGATCGGCCGGCATGTTCATCTTGTCGAACAGCGCCATCAACACCGGATCGGCGTCGTGGAACACGCGCGACACGCCCACCTGCAGCTTGTTGGGCGGGTTGACGGTGCCGCACGGCTTGGTGTTGTTCTGGTTGGTCAGCGTTTCCCAGCACGCTTGCGAAAACGCCGGCTCTTCCAGGCGGATGAACTTGTAGCGGCCCATCATCGCCGTCGGGCTCCAGTAGTAGAACAGCACCGGCCGGCCGCGCTGCACCGCCGAGGCGATCGCCGCGTCCAGCGCCGGGCCGGTGCCGGGGCGGAAGTTGATGTAGCTGCCGCCCAGGCCGTACGCCTTGAGCTTTTGCGTGTTGACGCCCTGGCAGGTCCAGCCGGCGGGGCAGTTGAGGAAGCGGCCCTTGTCCGGCTCCTCGTCGTCCTGGAACAGATCTTTATACTTCGGCAGGTCGGCCACCGACTTCAGGCCCGGCGCGCGCGCCTTGATGCCGCGTCGGGCGTCGCCCAGCACCAGGTATTCCGGCACGTACCAGCCTTCGACCGCGCCTTTGATGATCTCGCCCATGCCCACCACCTTGCCGGCCTTGGCCGCGTCGTTCCATGCCGTGCTGCGGCCGATCCACTCCTCGGCGAAGACCTGGATGTCGTTGCGCGACAACGCCAGTTCCATGGCGATGCTGTTGCCGGGCAGCGCATCGGTCTTGCAACCGTAACCCTGTTCCAGCACGTAGCGCATGACCTCGGTCAGCAGGCGCGCGCTTTCCCAGTTCAGGCCGGCGAAGTTGACGGTCTTGCCGCCGGCGCACCAAGTCGACGCCGCCGGGGCCCCGGCCGGCGCCGCTTGCGCGGAGCAGGCGGCGGCCAGCAGCACGGCGGCGGGGAGCTGATGAAGTCGCGTCATGAACCCCTCCCTTGAAGTTGGCGCGCGCCCGCTCAAAAGCGCGCCTTGACCCGCACGCCCACGGTGCGCGGACGCGCCATGAAGGTCGTGTCGCCGGGCTGCAGTCCGTTCGGATCGCGGGTGATGTCGACGATCTTGGTGCCGTTGTTCAAGTTGGTGCCGAACAGGCCGAACTCGTATTTGCCCGATTTGTACGACAGCGCCGCGTTGAGCATGGTCGACGACGGGATTTCCGCATAGTTGCTGCCGGTGGGCGCGAAGTCCGTGTACGAATTGCCACGGTAAGAATAGGTGGCCGAGAAGCCCACCTCGTCGTTGTCGGCCAGCGGCAGCGCGTAGTTGAAGCTGACGTTGGCGGTCAGGCGCGGCGCGTACGGCGTGCGGGTGCCGGCCGGGGCCGATTGCGCGGCCAGCGGCGTGACGATGTCGGACTTGGCCTTGGCGTCGGTGTAGGCGGCGTTGAAGCCCAGGCTCATGCGGCGCGCCAGCTTGACCATCGACTCGATCTCCAGGCCCTGGCTGCGGATCTTGCCGGCGTTCTGCGTGTAGTAGTACGAGCAGGGCAGGTAGTTGGCGACCTGCACCTTTTCCCAGTCGATCAGGAAGGCTGCCACGTTCAGGCTGACGCGCTGGTTGAGGAAGGTGTTCTTCGATCCGAGCTCGTAGCTCCACAGCTGGTCGGGGCCGAAGCTGGCCGGCGCCTGGATGCCGCACAGCACCTGCGGCACCGGCTGGTTGTTGCCGCCGTAGCGGAAGCCCTTGCCGGCCTGGGCGTACAGCAGGTGCTCCGGGTCCAGGTGGAAGGCGGCGGCGAAGCGCGGATTGCCGCCGCGCGCGCTCGATTTGCTGTGCACCACGTTGGGCGTGCCGACCGGCGTGTCGACCGTGGCCGCCGGCGTGTTGCCGTAGTAGCCGGTGAAGCGCAGGTCGAAGTCCTCCTTCTGCGTGAACAGGCGCACGCCGGCGGTCAGGTCCAGCTTGTCCCAGACGGTGTAGGTGGCCTCGGCGAACAGCGCCGCCTGGCGCGCGTGGCTATCCTGCGTGCCGGAGAACTGGTCGTCGTTGTTGAAGGCCAGGTCGTTGGCTTTGGAGCTGTAGCCGGGGAAGTCGTAGGTGGCGGCGTACAGCGCGTCCATGCCGTGGGTCGGCTCGTCCTCCCAGAAGTGGCGCTTGCCGCTTTCCAGGAACAGGCCGCCGGTCCACTTCAGCGGACCCGGCTCGGTCGAGTTCAGGCGGAATTCCTGCGCGAAATCCTGCAGCCGGTTGGCGATCGTGTAGTCGGCCTGGACCAGGTTCTGGCCGGGGAAGATGAAGGCGGTGGTGTTGTACTCGTCCGATTTGACGTACAGCGTCTTGCGGTGCACGTAGCTGGTCGACGACACCAGTTCGGCCTTGGCCATCCGGTAGTTGACGGCCAGGTTATACAGCTGCAGGTCGTCGTTGCTCTTTTGTTCCGTCAGGGCGCGGGTGGTGAACGGCGCCAGGCCGGTGAAGGCGCCGTTCAGGCCGCCCTTCATGCTGGAGGCGGTGATGCTGGCGTCCACCGTCAGGTCCGGCGAGGCTTGCAGGCGCATGGCGACGCGGCCCTGGTGGGTGGTGGTGTCGTTGGTGCGTTTGCCGTCGAGCGCGTTCTTGATGTAGCCGCTGTCCTCGCCGGTGTAGCCGGTCACGCGCAGGCCGAGCACGCCTTCCTTGACGGGCACGTTGACCATGGCGCGCACGTTGCCGTTGCCGCCGCCGTTGCCGGAGGTTTGCGAGCCGACCGCCTCGAACGAGCCGAACACCGAGTCGAGGTCGGGCTTTTGCGTGATCTGGCGGATGGTGCCGGCCATCGCGCCGGCGCCGTACAGCGTGCCCTGCGGGCCGCGCAGCACCTCGATGCGTTCGAGGTCGAGCACCTTGAGGTCGGGATTGCCGGACTTGAGCGTGACGGGCATGTCGTCCACGTACACCGCCACCAGCGAGGCGTCGGCCACCTCCGACGGCGTGATGCCGCGCACCACCAGGCCGCGCATGGTGATGTTGTTGACGCCGGGGCCTTGCTCCTGCATGTCGAGCGACGGCGCCACGCGGGCGATGTCGGCCAGGCCGCCGAGGCCGAACTTGGACAGGCTCTCCGGCTTGATGGCGGTCAGCGCCATCGGCACTTGCTGGATTTCCTCGGCGCGGGCCGAGCGCGAGGCGGTCACTTCGATGCGCTCGATCTTGTCGCCAGTGTCGGCGGCCGGGGCGGCGGCGCTGTTCGCCGCGGCCGGCGCCACCTGGGCCGACACGATCGCACTGGCCGACACCATCGCCAACGTACCCAACCCCATCAATTTTTTGCTCATGTTGATTTCCCTCTGGTCTAGCTGCATGAAATTGCACCATTACGTGGCGGGGCGCCCCATGGTGGGGCGCCACTTGCCCATCGCTCCGGCGGATTAAGGCTTATCGTTCCCATATTTGTCTATACAGGTTGGATAATGTTGTCTATACAAATAACTGGACAGCAAGCTTGTAGAGCAGGATACGTGCCAGCATTTATCGCGGCCGGGGAGGGTGGGGTACACGTGCCGGCTGGCCAAATGCCCGGGAAAGCCCGGCTGGCGCGATGTTTCAGGGGTGAAAGTAAGGTAACACGACGATCGCAATGTTGTATATACAAATTTTGCTAGCACGATGCTAGCCTGTTGTGTTTTTGCTGTCGTGTCAGCGCAGGGCGGGGTAGCTGAAGGCGGCGAAGTGGATGGCGTTGAGGGCGATGTGGAGCAAGATCGGCGCCTCGATGCGCCGCGTGAGGTGGTAGGCGTAGGCGTAGCCGACGCCGGCGACGGTGGCCAGCAGCGCGTACGCCGCGCCGCCGGGCAGGTGGACGGCGCCGAACAGCAGCGCCGAGCAGGCCATGGCGATCCACTGGCCGGAAGGCCGGCGCGCCAGGGCCGCGGCCAGGCGGTGCTGGAGGAAGCCCCGGAAGAAGGCTTCCTCCGCCACCACGGTGAAGAACAGGTTGACGGCGATGAACTGCATCGTCAGCTGCGACAGCTTGACGTCGGGGCGCACCGCGCCCATCGCCACGGCCAGGCCGAGCACCGCCACCAGCGTGGCCAGCAGCACCGGCAGGACCTGCTTGAGCACGCCGCCGAACTCGTTCCACGAGCGGGCCCGGCTGCACAGCAAGGCCAGCAGGATCAGGCCGACGGCGCCCTTGTCGAAGTTGGCGTACTGCGTGAACGGCGGCGCGCCGGGCGAGAGCGTCACCGCGTCGATGACGATCGCGTTGTTGAAGCCGGGCAGCTTGTGGACCGCCAGCGCCAGGGCCAGCACCGCCGTGACGACGCCGCAGACCACGCGCACATAGCGCTGCGGCGCGCGGGCCGTCAGATAGGCGCTGCCGGCCAGCGCCGCCAGCGCGACGATGGCCGGCGCGCGCAGCACCCCGGCGGCCATGCCGAAGGCGAGCGCGGCGACGAAGAACGCCAGCCAGGGCTGGATGGCGGCCCGGCCGAGGCTGATCGGTTTGGCCCAGGCGGCGCAGATCGCGGCCGCCAAGAGAATATAAGTTGCGAGGGTGATGTCGGAGATCATTGAACGAGGTGTTGATTTTTCGTCCAATAATATCACCTGGGCAACTTCAATCAAAACTTATAGCTGAATCCGGTCATCAGCACCGGCGTGGTCTTGCGCTTGGTCAGCGGGCTGTCGGCGGCGTCGCCGGTCAGGCGGGTGAAGCCGAGCGCCGTGTGGGTCGACCAGTTCTTGTCGATCACGTGGTCCCAGCTGACGGCGGCGCTGACCGTTTCGAACCCCGCCTTGGCGCGGTAGGCCCGGTAGCCGGAGCGCACGCTCTGGGCGTCGCTGACGCCGAAGTAGGTGCGCATGTGCTTGTTGTCGCCGTAGACCGCCGACGCCCCCAGGCCGATCTGGTCGTTGGTGCCGCTGTACAGGGGCAGCGAGGCGCCCAGCGTGTAGGTCGAACCGTTCTCGCGCTTGCCGAGCGCCTGCGTGGTGCCGAGGCTCAGGCCGACCTTGCCGAGCTGGTAGCTGGCCGTCAGCACGCCCTGCAGGCCGCCGTCGATATCGCCCATGCCCCGGAGCGCGTCGGAGCCGGCGCCGAAGGTGCGCTTGTGCTCGTCGCGCGACCCGCCGTAGCTCAGCGCGCCGCTCAGGTTGACAGGGCCGACGTCGGTTTGATAGCCGATGCCGCGCCGGGTGCTGATGAAGAAGCCGTTGGCGTAGCTGCGCTCGAGGAACGGCACCGGCACCACGTGGCTGTCGTCGCTGCCGGCGTATTCCGGCACGTAGGCCGCGCCCAGGCCGACCATCAGGCTGTCGGCGTCGGGCTTGTCGGCCGCGCGGCCGTTGCCGGCGAGGACGCAGAGGGTGGTCAGTGCGAGGGCGAGCTTGAGATGGGGGGCGTGGCGCATGGTGGTCATCCTGTCAGTGTGGTTCGGGGTCCGCCGGTGCGTGATTGCCCGGCTCGGAACGGGCTGAAGTGTGGCAACATTCACGGTCCGCCGCCATCGGCTTGGCTGAAGTATCATGTGCTGAATTCTTTGGTATCGCGTGGCGATGCCGCACCCAGGAGCCGACATGTCTTTGACCCTTTACTACCACCCGCTGGCCTCGTTCTGCCACAAGGTGCTGATCGCGCTGTATGAAAACGGCACCCAATTCGACAAACGCATCATCAACCTGGGCGAGGAGGCCGACCGCGCGGAATTGCAGGCGATGTGGCCGCCGTGCAAGTTCCCGGTGATCCGCGACCACGAGCGCAAGCGCGACGTGCCGGAGACCTCGGTCATCATCGAGTACCTGGACCGTCATTTCCCCGGCGCGCAGCCGTTGATCCCGGCGGACTGGGACGCGGCGCTCGACGTGCGCCTGTGGGACCGCTTTTTCGACAACTATGTGCAGGAGCCGATGCAAGCCATCGTCAACGGCCACCTGACCGGCCTGCAGTGCGACCAGACCAAGGAGCGCACCAAGCTCAAGACGGCCTACAAGATGATCGAAAAACGCATGGCGAGCAGGGTGTGGATGTGCGGCGACGCCTTCAGCATGGCCGACTGCGCGGCCGCGCCGGCGCTGTTCTATGCCAGCACGATCCTGCCGTTCCCGGAGGAGTACGCGCAGCTGCAGGCGTACTTCGAACGGCTGGTGATGCGGCCGTCGGTCAAGCAGGTGCTGGAGGAGTCGAAACCGTATTTCTCGCTGTATCCGTTCGTGCAGGATATCCCGGAGCGGTTTTTGTAGGCGGGGCGCGCTGCCAACCAGCACGACGGAAACAGGGGTCGTACCCGGTGGGGTACGACCCCGCGACGGAACGTCGTGCGGGGTGGTACTGGGCTGTTAGCTTTTGTTGCCCTTGTTTTCATCGCTTTGCATCGAGGCCGGCTGCTGCATCGCGCGGTTCTGCGCCGCGACGTGGGCGAATTGGCTGGCCTGGTCGAGGATTTCCTTGCCGGCGGCCTTCTGCATGCGCAGTTGCTGGTCGGTCTGGGCGGCGGCCTTTTGGGTCACCACGTCGGCCAGTTCGCTGGCGGTGCGCGCCGTCTGTGGCACGTGCTGTTGCGCCACCTGGTTGATCGTCGTTTGGAAGTCGCTGGTGATCTTCACCAGCTGCTGTTGATAGTTCTGCAGTTTCTGCGAGACCGCTTCGACCGACGGCGTCGCGTCGGCGCGCTCGTTTGGCGCCGTCAGCAATGCGGTTTGCAGCATTTGCGTGGAATCCTGCATCCAGCTGCGGCTGAACTGCAGGTTCACTTCTGCCAGTTCGCGCATCGTCTGCACCATGGCAAGCGACACATCGTTAAAATAAGCGATACGGGCTTCGATGTGATTCTTGGCTGCTGGCGATATGGTTTCCACAAACGAATTCATGTTGAGCTCCTCATTCAAATAGCGGCCAAAATGTGAGTCCACACAGGCGCTTTGGCCGGACGCCGGAAGCAGTATTTTCTCAGGTGTGCGGGAAAAATGACACACCAGAGCCTGGCGGAACTATTCGTTTAGTCCGGTCAATAAATGCTGTCGGACACTCAATCGCCGCGACCCGCGCCGGCAGTGGCGCGCGGGATCAAATACATGGTTTTTTGGCGGCCGTCGAGATAGCGGATGCCGTCGCCGTCGAAGTACGCGTCCTCTTCCAACATGATATTCACTGGCGCCGGCCAGCCGGGCAAAACCGACGCCGCGCTCAGTTCGATCGAGTACGCGGTGCGCGGGCGCAGCGCCTCGTCGCCGCTGCCGGGCACGCCGTCCTGCATGTCCCACATGCCGATGGCCGGGCCGGCCGCGTGGCCGTGATAGCCCAGCGGATGGCTGTAGATGGTCGGCGTGATGCCGGCCGCGCGCGCCTGGGCCAGCGCCCCGGCCAGCATCTGGTTGCCGGTGCGGCCCTGGCGGAACTGCGCCAGCAGGATGTCCTGCAGGCGGTTGGCCTGGGCGAACGCCCGCGCCAGCGCCGCCGGCGCCGCGTCCTCGCCCGGCTTGAGCACGTACGCGTGCTGCTGGACGTCGGTGTTCAGGCGCAGATAGGTGATGCCGATATCGACGTGCAGCAGGTCGCCCGGCACGATCAGGTTCGGGTTGGCCGGGCCCTTGCCGGCGCGCTGGATTTCCACCGACGGGTGGAACCAGGTGTCGTAACCGAGCTCGCGGATCTTCTGGCGGAACCACCACACCACGTCGTCGGTGGTGGTGACGCCGGGTGTGATGACGCGTTCGGAAAAACCCTCGTCGATGATCTTGTGGGTGGCGTTGACCAGCTGCGGATAGATCTGCATTTCGCGCTCGCTGCGGGTTTCGAGCCAGCGGATCGCCAGCGGCTCGGCCGAGACGACCCGGCGCTGCAAGTCCGCCGGCAGCGCCGCCAGCAACTCGGTGTAGTCGGTGTGGTCGATGCCGTCGGCGTGGCCGAAATGGCGCGAGGTGTTGAGCGCGATGCGCTGCGGATCGCGCGTCTTGATGATATCGACCAGCGCCGCCCACTGGTCCGGGAATCTTTTCATGTCCCAGGCGGCGGCGATGCTCTTGCCGACCGCGTAGCGCGCCACGGCCAGCTTCTCCACGGTTTTCGTCGCCGGATCGCGGTAAAACACGAGTATCGTGCGGCGGCGGGCGTTGAGCCACTCGGCCGGCAGCATGGTTTTCAGCACCGGGTCCTCGTTGTACTCGCGCGAGAGCACCACCCACATGTCGATGCCGGTCTGCTCCATCATCGCCGGCAGCAGGTTGTCCAACCGGTCGGCCAGCAGTTCGTTGACGACGGTGGCCTGGTCGCGCAGCGGCAGTACGCCGGCATGGCAGGCAGGGGAGAGCAGCAGGGCGAGGGCGATGAGATATTTTTTCATGCTGGGATGTTGACGGCAGATTACAATGAAGTCAACAATTCGGATGCAAGCCAACTAACCTGGAGGAACACAGAGTGCAGCCACCGACGATATTTTATTTGCATGGCGGGCCGGGTCTGGGCACGGCGTTCGAGCGCCAGCGCTATCCCGACGCCGACCAGGTGCACTGGTGGCAGCAGCCGTCGGCCGTCTCGTGCGCCACGCGGCCGTATCAGGACCTGCTGGCGGCGACGGTGGCCGAGTTCCGGCTCAGCGTCGACATGCTCGGCGGACCGATGACGATCATGGCCAGCTCCTTCGGCGCCCATCTGGCGCTGCACCTGGCGCGGCAGATGCCGGAGTCGATCGCCCGCATCGTGCTGCTGGCGCCGACGTTCGATCCCGAGGAAGCCGCGCTGCGGCTGGCGCGCCATGGCCTGGCGTTGCACGCGGCCGACGCCAACGCCGGCAAGCTGGTGGCGGCGCTGGCGGATTACGAGGCCGCGCCGGGGCGCGCGCGCTTCTGGGACGTGATGGGCGCCTTGTGGCTGCTGCCGAACGTGACGTCGCTGTATTTCGGCCCGAACTCGGGCGACGAGCCGCAGGTGTTCGCGTATCTGCTGCGGCAACCGGGCGTGTTCGACGGGCCGTCGTCGGTGGCGACGTCGGATGATTTTGCCGCCAATGCGCAGGTGCCGGCGCGCAGTCCGTATCAGGGGCCGGTGTCGGTGATTTTCGGCGAGTTCGATCCGATGATCGATCCGGCGCGCGATGGCGACATTTGGCGCGAGGTGTTCCCGCAGGCCGTCATCCGCACGCTGCCGACCGGGCATTTCCCGTTGCTGGAGTTGTCGCTCGAGGCGTGCCTGGAGCCGTAAATGACGCGCCTCTGGCGGCTCATAGATGGCGGATTACGGCGTTCCGCCTAATCCGCCCTACGTGTTTCCATGTTCAAACGGGCGAGCACGAACGTATGCGCCGCGGGGAGCCACGTAGGGCGGATTAGCGTAGCGTAATCCGCCATGCTCCGTCGGCGGCCCTCGAAGAGCGATCGAATCAGCGCGCCGGTGGTTTCTCCGTGGCCGGCGCGATATTCTCGTCGATATCGCTCGATGCCGAGCGCACGCGCCGATACGTCACGCCGCCGCTGTTTTCCGGTAGCGGCACGCCGGTGTAAAGCACCGCAAGTTCGGCGATGGCGGCGGTGTTGTCGCCGCCGAAGCCACTCAGCGCCGTGAAGCGCAGCCAGCGCGCGCTGACATTCCCGCCAAATTCAATCCGCTGCTGATCGTACGTGGACACCAGCGCGCCGCGTTTGAGTTCGCGCCAGTTGTCGCCGTCGTCGCTGGTTTCGATCAGGTACTCGCGCACGTCGCCTTCATGGTCGCGGTGATTCTGGCGCGGCATCAGCAACAGCCCGGAGAACGATGCCGGCGCCGGGAAGCCCAGCGTCAGCGCTTGCGGCGTGCGCGCCTGCGCTTGCGTACCGGCCGTCCAGAAGGTGTTCGGATCGCCGTCGATGGCGTAGGCGGGGTTGTTGCCGCCGTCGGCCTTTGCGCCCAGCTTCTTCATCACCTGCGTATCGAACAAGGCCTTGCGGAATTCGGCGACGCTGATCGACGTCTGCGGATTGAAGCTGTCGCTGGCCATGTAGTCGAGCACCGATTTGCGCAGCTGGCGCGCGACCACACGCTTATCCAGATCGGTTTCCAGGTCCGGACTGGCGACCATCAGCCTGCCGTCGCCGACCCTCGCCTCCAGCAGCAGGCCCAGTTTGAAGTTGCGGTTCCAGTCGTCGACCGGCTGCACGATGGGTTGCAGCGCCGGCGGCAGCCGGTCCAGATTGACCGTGCGCGTACCTTTGATCAGCTCCGACCATTGCCAATCGTTGAAACGGTCGGTGGGGAACTGTGTCAGCGCCGGATGCTTGTTGTCGATCCAGACGCCCAGCGTGCGGCTCCACGCGGGATTCATCAGGCGGTTCCAGAACACCGGCACGCTGTCGAGCGGCGGGCCGCTCCAGTCCAGGTCCGACGCCAGCGGCAGGAACAGCACTTTGCCGCCGCGCGCCAGGCGCCTCCCGGCGGCCTGCCAGCTGTGCGTGACCAGCACGTCGGCCGGTTCCGGCGCGCTGATTTTCGCGGGGTAGAGCCAGATGCTCCAGTCGTTCTCCGCCAGCGTATCGGTGGCGGCGCCGACGCCGACCTGCAGGTGATAAGCCTGCGGCGCCGCCAGCTCCGCCAACGGCAACCGGATCTGCCCGAGCGGGATGTTCTTGCCGATGCCGATGGTGCGGCGAGCGAAGTCCCCGCCGGCGGCGACGCGGCCGGTGGCGTCGATCAGCTTCCACCACGGTTGGGCATCGGTCAGCGGCGCGGCGCCGAAGTGGGCGATCTCCACCTCCGCCGTCAGCGTTTCGTCGGTGGTCCAGGTGCGCTTGAGCAGGCGCGCCAGCGGCACGGTGCGGCCGTTAAAGCGGCGGAACTCCTCGGCGGTGGCGTAGCCTTTCGGCTCCCAGAACGTGTCCAGGATGCCCACCAGCGCCGTGCCCTGGCCCAGATAGTCGTGCAGGTCGAGCAGCTGATAGCCCATCAAGCCGGGCGTGCGCAGGTTGGCCTCTATCTCCTCCTTGTAGGCCTGCACCTGGAATTTGCCCGAGGCCCAGGCGAAGTCCTTGTCGCGCGCCGCCATGCCGTGGCGGGCCAGCGAGTCGCGGAAGATCTCGTAGTTCCCGGGCCGCAGGTAGCCGCGGAATTTGTCGATGACGTCGTAGTCGGGATAGGCCGCCCACTGGCCCGTCTCGTGCGACACCACCGGCACGTTGACGCCGGCCAGCGAGGCGCCGTAGTCGCGGCCGAACCAGCCTTTTTCGCCGCGCAGCGGCTTGGGGCCGATGCGCTGCATCGACAGGAAGTCGGTGCCGTCGGCCAGGCCGGGGACTTCCTTCTCGGTGTGGCCGGTGCCGTTGGAGTACAGCCGGCGCGGATCGGCCTTGCGGTAGTGGGCGATCCAGGCGTCGAAGGCTTCCTTCCAGCGGCCTTTGGGCTCGTTGGCGGGACTGAACAGGATGAAGGACGGATGATTGCCGTAGGCCTTGATCATGCGTTCGGTTTCCTGGTACAGCATCTTGTCCATCGGCGTGCCGGGCGAGATCTCGTTCCACATGCCCGGTTCCGGCTGCAGGTACACGCCCAATTCATCGGCCGCCTGGAACGCCGCTTCCGGCGGGCAGAAGGAGTGGAAGCGTATGTGGTTGATGCCCCAGTCCTTGTTGATCTGGATGATCTTGCGCCAGTAGGCGATGTCGGTCGGCGGATAGCCGGTCAGCGGGAAGTCGCCGCCGTGGTGGGTGCCGCGCAAGAACAGCGGACGCCCGTTTAGCAGGAACTGGTTGCCCTTGGCCGCGATCTGCGCGAAGCCGAAGCTGACGTCGCGCGCGTCGGCGGCGCCCGCGCCATTGAGCTGGAGGCGGATGGTTTGCAGCGCCGGAGTGAATTCATCCCACGTCGGCGTGTTCGCCGGGAAGCGCACCTTGATGTCGACGCTGCCGCCCTGGGCGCTCCACTCCACTTTGTATGCCACGCCGTTGGCCATCAGCGTGCCGCCGCCGGCGCGGCCGCCGGCGTTGCCGATGCTGATTTTGACGCGCGCCGTTTTCGTCTTCACGTCGGGGTAGACCTGCGCGTCGTCCAACCACACCGGCGAGCTGGCGCGCAACTCGATTTTGCCGACGATGCCGTTCCAGCTCATGCCGAGGGAGTCGGAGACGCTGTGGGCGTCGGGCCGGTAGGGCATCAGCATGCGGTTGTCGACGCGCACGGAGACGCGGTGCCGGCCCGGCGCCAGCAGGCCCAGGTCGTATTCGTGTTCGGCCACCAGACTCAGATTGGAGCCGACCTTGCGCCCGTCGATCCACAAGGTCGAGCCCCAGCGCGGACGCTCCAGGAACAAGGCCACGCGCTTGCCGCGCCAGGCGGCCGGCACGTCGATGTCGCGCTGGTACCAGGCCGCGCCGAGATAGTGTTTGGGCGGCTGCGAGAGGAAGGGCACTTTGACGTTGCCGGCGGCGGTATGGGTCTTGTAGTCTTCGCGCTGGTCCCAGTTCTTATCGTAGAGCGACAGCACCCATGGCGTCTTGGCGGTGATGTCGTCGCCGTAGCCTTGCGCCTGGAGGATGCCGGGGAGGGCGATGCCGTCCTTCAGATCGCGGGTGAACCACGCCTGGTCCACGCCCTCGTCGTCGCGGTCCATGGCGAAGCGCCACTCGCCGGCGAGGTCGCGCGTCTCGCGCGTCGGCGCCGCGCGCGGCACGGCGTGCGCGCAGGCCGCGAGGCAAAGGAGGACGATGGCGAGGATGCGTGTCATGGAGTGCCTTGCAAAACGAGGGTAGCGCGATTATCAACCAATCCGAACGCGCCTTTCACTCAAAGACGTGCGCGTTTGGAGTCGTTTGGGCCTATTCAGTTACAATCTGCTGCGCCAATCCAGCCACTATACCAACTCATGCAACTACGCCGTCTTACCCTTGCCGCTTTAGCCACTTTTGCCGCAACCGCCATCATCGGCTGCAAAACCGCGCCGACCGTTGAAACCCCGGTCCAGCCGATCGCCGTGCCGGAACCGCTGCCGCCGCGAAAAATCAAGATCGGCCTGGCGCTGGGCGGCGGCGCCGCGCGCGGCTTCGCCCACATCGGCGTGATCAAGGCGCTCGAAGCGCAGGGCATCTATCCGGACCTGGTGGTCGGCACCAGCGCCGGCAGCGTGGTCGGCGCCTTGTACGCGGCCGGGAACACCGGCTTCCAGCTGCAAAAAATCGCCTTCGACATGGACGAAGCGGCGATCTCCGACTGGGCCATGCCGCTGTTCGGCAAGAGCACCGGCGTGTTGAAAGGGGAGGCGCTGCAGGCCTACGTCAACAAGGCGGTCAACAACCAGCCGATGGAAAAGCTCAAGGTGCCGTTCGGCGCGGTGGCGACGGATTTGAAGACCGGCCAGCCGATTCTTTTCCAGCGCGGGAACACCGGCATGGCGGTGCGGGCGTCGTCGGCGGTGCCGGGCGTGTTCCAGCCGGTGACGATCAGCGGGCGCTCGTACGTCGACGGCGGGCTGGTGGCGCCGGTGCCGGTGCGCTTCGCGCGTGACATGGGGGCCGACTTCGTCATCGCCGTCAACATCTCCACGCAGGCCGACGTGCAGGCCACGGTCAGCTCGGTGGACGTGATCATGCAAACCTTCAGCATCATGGGCCAGCGCATCAACCAGTATGAATTGAAGGACGCGGACATCGTCATCGCGCCGAGCCTGGGCAAAATGGCCGGCAACGACTTCGCCGGGCGCAACCAGGCGATCCTGGCGGGCGAGCAGGCCGCCGCGCTGGTGATGGCGCAGATCAAACAGAAACTCGAAGCGCGGCGCAAGCCGTAGGCTTTACAATTAGCGCTCCAATAATAAGGAAGAACCATGCAAACCAAACCATATCTGTCGCTTGCCGACGTCAAGAAAATCGCCGCCGCCGCCGAAGCCGAGGCTGTCGCCAACAAATGGGCGGTCGTGATCGCCATCGTCGATGACGGCGGCCACCTGCTGTGGCTGCAGCGCCAGGACGGCGCCGCGCCGTTGTCGTCGCACATCGCCCCGGCCAAGGCGCGCGTGTCGGCGCTGGGCCGGCGCGAATCGAAGATTTATGAAGACATGATCAACAACGGCCGCGTCTCGTTCCTGAGCGCGCCTGCGCCGCAGACCGATGGCATGCTCGAAGGCGGCGTGCCGATCATCGTTGACGGCCACATCATCGGCGCCGTCGGCGTCTCGGGCGTCAAATCGGCGGAAGACGCGCAGATCGCCAAAGCCGGCATCGCCGCGCTCGCTTAAGCTCCAGGGTCAGGTCCACCATTTCTACACGGGCTCGACACTAGGGGGGCGCCATCGGCGGCGCTTACATGGCGGATTACGCTGCGCTAATCCGCCCTACGCGAATACTCGACGGATCAGGCCGTGTAGCATTGGTGGACCTGACCCCGGAGTGGACTTTTTTGCCCCGATTTCGCTTCTCCTGCATTGCCAAGTAGGTGGGATTTGGTTATAATTCAAAGGTTTAGCCAATCTCACCTCTACCGTAGCCGACTACCACTCACTCCATATTCAATCTGACCTTCCACCCCGGCCTGCGACGGCCTTGGGTACACGACGGTCGTCTGACGTGGCGCAGCTACGGTAACTTTATCAGGAGTTACCCTTGCCGCCATTTTTTTCTGGCCCCGCCGTTCCAGCCATACTGGCCCTCGCTGACGGAACCATTTTCAAAGGTTTTTCTATCGGCGCCGCCGGCCATACCACCGGGGAAGTCGTTTTCAATACGTCCATGACCGGCTATCAGGAAATCCTGACCGATCCCAGCTATTGCCGTCAAATGGTCACCCTGACCTATCCACACATCGGCAACACCGGCGTCAATCCGGAAGACGTCGAGTCCTCGAAAGTCCACGCCGCAGGCCTGATCATCCGTGACCTGCCGTTGATCGCGTCGAACTTCCGCTCCACCCAGTCGCTGTCCGATTACCTGAAGGCCGAGAACGTCGTCGCCATCGCCGGTATCGATACCCGCAAACTGACCCGCATCCTGCGCGAAAAAGGCGCACAGTCCGGTGCCATCCTGGTCGGCACCCAGGGCAACGAGCCGTCCACCGCGCAAGCGCTGGAACTGGCCCGCTCCTTCCCAGGCCTGGCCGGCATGGACCTGGCCAAGGTTGTCTCGACCAAGACCGCCTACGAATTTACCGAAGCGGAATGGAAGCTCGGCGAAGGCTACGGCAAACTGCAGGAGCCTAAATTCCACGTGGTGGCCTACGACTACGGCGTCAAGCGCAACATCCTGCGCATGCTGGTCGAACGCGGCTGCAAGGTAACGGTGCTGCCGGCGCAAGCCACCGCCGCCGACGCGCTGGCCCTGAATCCGGACGGCGTGTTCCTGTCGAACGGTCCCGGCGACCCGGAGCCATGCGACTACGCGATCAAGGCCACCAGGGAGTTGATCGACAAGGGCATCCCCGTCTTCGGCATCTGCCTGGGCCACCAGATCATGGCATTGGCTTCCGGCGCGAAGACGCTGAAGATGAAGTTCGGCCACCACGGCGCCAACCACCCGGTGCAGGACCTCGACAGCAAGAAGGTGATGATCACCTCGCAGAACCACGGTTTCGCCGTGGACGCCGCGACGCTGCCAGCCAACACCCGCGTAACCCATAGCTCGTTGTTCGACGGCTCGCTGCAGGGCTTCGCCCGCACCGACAAGCCGGCGTTCTGCTTCCAGGGCCACCCTGAAGCCTCGCCCGGCCCGACTGACGTCGCTTACCTGTTTGACCGCTTCATCAGCATGATGGAAGCAACGGAGAAAAAATAAGATGCCTAAACGTACAGACATTAAAAGTATTTTGATTATTGGCGCTGGTCCGATCATTATCGGCCAGGCTTGCGAGTTCGATTATTCCGGCGCCCAGGCCTGCAAGGCCCTGCGCGAAGAGGGCTACAAAGTCATCCTGGTCAACAGCAATCCGGCGACCATCATGACCGACCCCGAAATGGCCGATGTCACCTACATCGAGCCGATCACGTGGCAAGTCGTCGAGAAGATCATCGCCAAGGAAAAGCCGGACGCGATCCTGCCGACCATGGGCGGCCAGACGGCGCTGAACTGCGCGCTGGACCTGCATCGCCACGGCATTCTCGACAAGTACAAGGTCGAATTGATCGGCGCCACGCCGGAAGCCATCGACAAGGCCGAGGACCGCTCCAAGTTCAAGGACGCGATGACCAAGATCGGCCTGGGCTCCGCACGCTCGGGCGTCGCGCACTCGCTGGAAGAGTCGTGGGCCGTGCAGCGCGAAGTGGGCTTCCCGACCATCATCCGTCCGTCGTTCACGATGGGCGGCAGCGGCGGCGGCATCGCCTACAACGAGGAAGAATTCGAAGCGATCTGCAAACGCGGCCTGGAAGCGTCGCCGACCAACGAGCTGCTGATCGAGGAATCGCTGCTGGGCTGGAAAGAGTACGAGATGGAAGTGGTGCGCGACAAGGCGGACAACTGCATCATCATCTGCTCGATCGAGAACCTGGACCCGATGGGCGTGCACACCGGCGATTCGATCACCGTGGCGCCGGCGCAGACGCTGACCGACAAGGAATACCAGATCATGCGCAACGCCTCGCTGGCGGTGCTGCGCGAGATCGGCGTCGACACCGGCGGCTCGAACGTGCAGTTCTCGATCAACCCGGCCGACGGCCGCATGATCGTCATCGAGATGAATCCGCGCGTGTCGCGTTCGTCGGCGCTGGCCTCCAAGGCCACCGGCTTCCCGATCGCCAAGGTCGCGGCCAAGCTGGCCGTCGGCTTCACGCTCGATGAGCTGCGCAACGAGATCACCGGCGGCGCCACCCCCGCCTCGTTCGAGCCGTCGATCGATTACGTCGTGACCAAGATCCCGCGCTTCACGTTCGAGAAATTCCCGACCGCCGACCACCACCTGACCACGCAGATGAAATCCGTCGGCGAAGTGATGGCGATCGGCCGCACCTTCCAGGAATCGTTCCAGAAGGCGCTGCGCGGCCTGGAAGTGGGCGTCGATGGCCTGAACGAGAAAACCAAGGACCGCGAGAAGATCGAAGAGGAACTGGGCGAGCCGGGTCCCGAACGTATCTGGTACGTGGGCGACGCCTTCGCCCAGGGCTTCACCTTGGACGAGGTGCACGCGCTGACCAAGATCGACCCGTGGTTCCTGATCCAGATCAAGGAGATCGTCGACCTGGAACTGTGGATGGACACGCAGAAGCTGGAGCAGCTCGACAAGAACGTGTTGTACAAGTTGAAGCAAAAAGGCTTCTCGGACCGCCGCCTGGCCTTCCTGCTGCAGACCGACGCCAAGTCGGTGCGCGCCAAGCGTCATGAGCTGAACATCCGTCCGGTGTACAAGCGGGTCGACACCTGCGCGGCCGAGTTCTCGACCAACACCGCGTACATGTACTCGACCTACGATGAAGAGTGCGAGTCCAATCCGACCGACAAGAAGAAGATCATGGTGCTGGGCGGTGGCCCGAACCGCATCGGCCAGGGCATCGAATTCGACTACTGCTGCGTGCACGCGGCGCTGGCGATGCGCGACGACGGCTACGAGACCATCATGGTCAACTGCAATCCGGAGACCGTGTCGACCGACTACGATACCTCCGACCGCCTGTACTTCGAGTCGCTGACGCTGGAGGACGTGCTGGAAATCGTCGAGCTGGAAAAGCCGGTCGGCGTGATCGTGCAGTACGGCGGCCAGACCCCGCTGAAACTGGCGCTGGACCTGGAAGCGAACGGCGTGCCGATCGTCGGCACCTCGCCGGACATGATCGACGCCGCCGAAGACCGCGAGCGTTTCCAGCAGATGCTGCACAAGCTCAATCTGCGCCAGCCGCCGAACCGCACCGCGCGCACCGAGGCCGACGCCCTGGCGCTGGCGCAGGAAATCGGCTACCCGCTGGTGGTGCGTCCTTCGTACGTGCTGGGCGGACGGGCGATGGAAATCGTCCACGAGCAGCGCGACCTGGAACGCTACATGCGCGAAGCGGTCAAGGTGTCGCACGATTCGCCGGTGCTGCTGGACCGCTTCCTCAACGACGCCATCGAGTGCGACGTCGATTGCATCTCCGACGGCGAGACCACCTTCATCGGCGGCGTGATGGAACACATCGAGCAAGCCGGCGTGCACTCGGGCGACTCGGCCTGCTCGCTGCCGCCTTACTCGCTGGCCCAGGACACCATCGATGAACTGAAGCGCCAGACCGCGCTGATGGCCAAGGGCCTGAACGTGGTCGGCCTGATGAACGTGCAGTTCGCGATCCAGAAGCAGGATGTGGACGGCGAAATGAAGGACGTGGTCTACGTGCTGGAAGTGAACCCGCGCGCCTCGCGCACGGTGCCGTTCGTGTCGAAGGCGACCGGCCTGCAGCTGGCCAAGATCGCGGCGCGCTGCATGGTCGGCCAGACCCTGGCGCAGCAGGGCATCACGACCGAGGTCGTGCCGCCTTACTTCAGCGTCAAGGAAGCCGTGTTCCCGTTCGTCAAATTCCCCGGCGTCGACACCATCCTCGGACCGGAGATGAAGTCGACCGGCGAAGTGATGGGCGTGGGCAAGACCTTCGGCGAGGCCTTCGTCAAGTCGCAGATGGGCGCCGGCGTCAAGCTGCCGAAGTCGGGCAAGGTGTTCCTGTCGGTCAAATCGTCCGACAAGCCGCGCGCCGTCAAGGTCGCGCGCGACCTGGTCGAAATCGGCTTCTCGCTGGTGGCCACCAAGGGCACCGCCGCCGTGATCTCGGCCGCTGGCATTCCGGTGACCGCCGTCAACAAGGTGGTCGAGGGCCGTCCGCACATCGTCGACATGATCAAGAACCACGAGATCGTCCTGGTGATCAACACGGTCGAGGAAAAGCGCAGCGCCATCACCGACTCGCGCGCGATCCGCACCTCGTCGCTGGCCTCGCGCGTGACGACGTACACCACCATCGCCGGCGCCGAGGCGGCGGTCGAGGGCATCCGTCATTT
This sequence comes from Duganella sp. 1411, assembly GCF_017833525.1. GTDB lineage: Bacteria > Pseudomonadota > Gammaproteobacteria > Burkholderiales > Burkholderiaceae_D > Rugamonas. The sequence goes on along the minus strand of NZ_JAFICD010000002.1, from coordinate 680,526 downwards.
GGACGAACTGCAAGTGTACGATTTACAAGGGCTGCATAAAACCTTACACTAAGGCTTAGCAGTACTTTTGAACCACAGAGCTCGCGCTGCAGTTGGCGTGGCCTCTGTGGTTTTCCATTGTAAAACCAGAGTAAATAAACAACATGACTTCAGTTCCACTTACCAAGTACGGCGCCGAGCTCTTGAAAGAAGAGCTGCACCAGTTGAAGACCAAAGAACGCCGTATCGTGATCGACGCGATTGCTGAAGCGCGTTCGCATGGCGACCTGTCTGAAAACGCCGAGTACGATGCCGCCAAGGAGCGCCAGGCCTTCGTCGAAGGCCGCATCGCGGAATTGGAAGGTAAGCTGAGCGCCGCGCAAATCATCGATCCGACCACCTTGGACGCCGAGGGCCGCGTCGTGTTCGCCTCGACGGTCGACCTGGAAGACCTGGAATCGGGCGCCAAGGTGACCTACCAGATCGTCGGCCTCGACGAGGCCGATCTGAAATTGAGCAAAGTGTCGGTGACCTCGCCGATCGCCCGCGCGCTGATCGGCAAGTCCGCCGGCGACGTGGTGGAAGTGCAGGCGCCGTCCGGCCCGCGCGAATACGAAATTCTGGAAGTGCGTTACATCTGATGTTGCTTGCACGATTCCGTTTGCTGGTCGCGACGTTGTGGGCGGGCAGTCTGTGGGCGATCGGCTACCTGGCCGCCCCGACCTTGTTCGCCACCCTGGCCGACCGCGCGCTGGCCGGCACCATCGCCGCCAGCTTGTTCAGCAACCTGGCCTGGCTGTCGATCGGCTGCGCCCTGGTCATGCTGGTGCTGATCTGGGTCAGCAAGGGCACGGAGACGGCCGGCATCTTCGCCGGCTCGGCGCGCAACTCCGAGGTACGCTCGCGCAAGACCTTGCTGGCCGTGGTGCTGGTGATGCTGGGATGTACCTTGGTGTCGCACTTCGGCCTGCAGCCGATGATGGCCGCGTTGCGGGCGGCGGCGGGGCCGGGCGGGGTGATGGATGCGGCCGCCAAGAACGAATTCGGCATCCTGCACGGCATCTCCAGCGGTCTGTTTTTGGTGCAGAGCCTGCTGGCCGCGTGGCTGGTGGTGAAGCAGTAAAACTAACCCTAAGACGATGGGGTCGGACCCCCTGGGGTCCGACCCCGCGCCAACCGGGTGCGGGTTCCAGCGGGTGCCGCCGGCACCGCGATTACTTCGAGCCCAACGCGCTCTTCTTCGAGGATTTCTGCAGCGGCTTGGCGCGCTTGATGTTGCCGCCTTGCGTGACGCGTTCATTCCCTTTCAACAGCACCTTGGTCACGGACGGACGCTTGGTGCCGCTCGGGCTGGGCTTGACGATGGTCACTTCGCGCAGGCCCTTGCCGGACGTCGAACGTTCCTTCGTGGTTTCCACTTTCGGGCGGTACAGCACCAGCAGCTTGCCGATGTGCTGCACCGGCGCCGCGTCCAGTTGCTCGCAGATGGTGTCGTACATGGCGGCGCGCGCCTCGCGGTCGTCGCCGAACACGCGGACCTTGATCAGGCCGTGCGAATCGAGGCCCAGGGCGATTTCCTTGAGGACGTTGGCGGTCAATCCCGCTTCGCCGATCAGGACGATGGGCTTGAGCGCGTGAGCTTCGGCGCGCAGGGCGCTGCGCTCAACGGGTGTAAGTTTTAGCATAATAAATTTTTAGTGGTTCCCTTAAAGGCAGTATTCTACGCGAATGAAGAAGAAGAAATTAAACAAAAACTGGTTGCACGACCACATTAACGACCCTTACGTGAAATTGGCGCAAAAAGAGGGCTACCGCGCCCGCGCCGCGTTCAAGCTCAAGGAGATCGACGAGGACGAGCACCTGATCAAGCCCGACCAGGTCATCGTCGACCTCGGCTGCACACCCGGCAGCTGGGGCCAATACGTGCGCCGCAAGCTGGCCGGCAAGGACGGCGGCGGCATCAACGGCACCCTGATCGGCCTCGACATGTTGCCGATGGAGCCGATCGCCGACTTCCATTTCATCCAGGGCGATTTCCGCGAGCCGGACGTGCTGCAGCAGCTGGAGGACGTGGTGCAGGGCCGCAAAGTTGACGTTGTGTTATCGGATATGGCGCCCAACCTGTCCGGCATCGCCAGCGCCGACGCCGCGCGCATGGAACACCTGATCGATCTGGCAATAGAATTTTCACAAGCCCATTTGAAACCAAACGGCTCGCTGCTGGTCAAATGTTTTAAGGACATGGGTTTTAACGATATCGTCTTGAAATTCCGTCAAGAGTTTAAAACGGTCGTGCAGAAAAAACCGAAAGCCAGCCGCGACAAATCGTCGGAGATTTTCCTGCTCGGCCGTGGCCTGAAAAACCCCACCGACGGCATGGCGTCGGCGCAACCGTTAGATTCCGAGCAATTCCGCCCTTGATCGCCCTTGTTTTTTGCCGCGCGGGCCGCACATCCAACAAGGAAAGCGCACTTTTGTCTTGATCCGCACTGTATTTTGATCAAATAATGTGCCTTTCCGCCGGGTTTAGACCCCTGCGCACGGGTGGGCTTCTGGCACCGCCTGCTTATTACGAGTAAAATCGGGTTTCTAGCCCTAGGTTAAAAGATGCGCCCCGCATCCAAGGAGTTTTCGTGAATAACATGTTTTCCAAATCAGCCATCTGGGTAGTCGTCGTACTGCTCCTGCTCATGCTGTACAAGCAGTTCGATAGCCATGGCGTAGCAGGCGGCGCCAAACCCATCGCTTACTCCGATTTGCTGGATGACGTGAAAGCCAAGCGCATCAAGGACGTCGTGATCGAAGGCGGCAACATCACCGCCACCCGCACCGACGACACCAAGGTCCGCACCACCGCCACGATCCTCGATCGCGGCCTGGTCGGCGACCTGCGCGACAACGGCATCCGTTTCGACGTCAAGCCGCCCGAGGAGCCATCGTTCCTGCAGCAGGTGTTCGTGTCGTGGTTCCCGATGTTGCTGCTGATCGGCGTGTGGATCTTCTTCATGCGGCAGATGCAGGGCGGCGGCAAGGGCGGCGCGTTCTCCTTCGGCAAGTCGAAGGCGCGCATGATGGATGAAACCAACAACACCGTCACCTTCGCCGACGTCGCCGGCTGCGACGAAGCGAAGGAAGAAGTCAACGAGATCGTCGACTTCCTCAAGGATCCGAGCAAGTTCCAGAAACTGGGCGGCCGCATTCCACGCGGCGTGCTGATGGTCGGTCCGCCGGGCACCGGTAAAACGCTGCTGGCGCGCGCCATCGCCGGCGAAGCCAAGGTGCCGTTCTTCTCGATCTCCGGTTCGGACTTCGTCGAAATGTTCGTCGGCGTCGGCGCCAGCCGCGTGCGCGACATGTTCGAGAACGCCAAAAAGCATTCGCCTTGCATCATCTTCATCGACGAGATCGACGCGGTCGGCCGTCACCGTGGCGCCGGCATGGGCGGCGGCAACGACGAGCGCGAACAGACCTTGAACCAGCTGCTGGTGGAGATGGACGGCTTCGAGGCGTCGTCGGGCGTGATCGTGGTCGCCGCCACCAACCGCGCCGACGTGCTCGACAAGGCGCTGCTGCGTCCGGGCCGTTTCGACCGTCAAGTCTCGGTCGGCCTGCCGGACATCCGCGGCCGCGAACAGATCCTGAACGTGCACATGCGCAAAGTGCCGATCGGCACCGACGTCAAGGCCGACATCCTGGCCCGCGGCACGCCCGGCTTCTCGGGCGCCGACCTGGCCAACCTGGTCAACGAGGCCGCCCTGTTCGCCGCGCGCCGCAGCAAGCGCCTGGTCGACATGATCGACTTCGAGGATGCCAAGGACAAGATCTTCATGGGGCCGGAGCGCAAGTCGATGGTCATCCGCGAGGAAGAGCGCCGCAATACCGCGTACCACGAGTCCGGCCACGCGGTCGTCGCCAAGCTGTTGCCGAAGGCCGATCCGGTCCACAAGGTGACGATCATGCCGCGCGGCTGGGCATTGGGCCTGACCTGGCAGTTGCCGGAGCACGACAATATCTCGGGCTACAAGGACAAGATGCTCGAGGAAATCTCGATCCTGTTCGGCGGCCGCATCGCCGAGGAGATCTTCGTCGGCCAGATGTCGACCGGCGCCTCGAACGACTTCTCGCGCGCCACCAAGCTGGCCCGCTCGATGGTGACCCGCTTCGGCATGTCCGACAGCATGGGCGTGATGGTCTACGAGGACAGCCAGAACGACGGCTTCTTCGGCGGCGCGTCGAAGACGATTTCCGAGGCGACCCAGCAAATGGTCGACGCCGAGATCCGCAACATCCTGGACCAGCAGTACAAGCTGGCCCGCTCGCTGCTCGAGGCGAACCGCGAAAAGGTCGAGGTCATGACCAAGGCGCTGCTGGAATGGGAAACCATCGACGCGGACCAGATCAACGACATCATGGCCGGCCTGGAGCCGCGCGCGCCGAAAGCCGGCGTGACGATCCGCAAGCAGCCGCCGAGCGACGGTGGCACCGGCGTGACGCCGAGCGTGACCGCACCAGCCTGATTCGTGGGCCGCGCGGTCCGCTAGCAAACACTAGGGTGAGGAGCGATCCTCGCCCTTTTTCATTCCCACTTCCGTTTTCTTCATGCGCTCCACACTCCAGTTCGGCCGATTCAATTACCCGTTGCAAGGCGAGGGCGCCCGCGCCCGCGTGATGGGCATCCTTAACGTCACGCCCGATTCGTTTTCCGACGGCGGCCAACACCAGTCGCTGGAGTTCGCCATCTCGCACGCCGAGCAAATGATCGAGGGCGGCGTCGACATCATCGACGTCGGCGGCGAATCGAGCCGTCCCGGCGCGCCGCCGCTGCCGCTGGAGGACGAGCTGCGGCGCGTGATGCCGGTGCTGTATGCGCTGCGCGACCAGGGGCCGGCGATCTCGGTCGACACCTACAAGCCGCAAGTGATGCGCGAAGCGATCATCGCCGGCGTCGACATGATCAACGACATCAACGGCTTCCGCGCGCCCGGCGCGCTGGAGGCGGTGCGCGACAGCGATTGCGCGCTGTGTATCATGCACATGCAGTCCGATCCGCAACACATGCAGCTGGCCCCGTCGTACACGGACGTCGTCGCCGAGGTCATCACTTTCCTGCGAGAACGGATCGATGTCATGATCGCATCGGGAATTGATCCCCGTCGACTGTGTATCGATCCCGGCTTTGGCTTTGGGAAGACGGTGGAGCATAATTACGCCTTGTTGAGGGCCACCGGGCGCCTGATCGCCGAGCTGGACATGCCGCTGCTGGCCGGCCTGTCGCGCAAATCGATGGTCGGCGCGGTCACCGGCAAGCCGGTCGAGCGGCGCATGGCCGGCAGCGTCGGCGGCGCGCTGGCGGCGGTGGCGCACGGGGCGGCGATCGTCCGCGTGCACGACGTCGTCGAAACGGTCGACGCCCTCAAGGTGTGGCAGGCGGCACAGTAAAACCAATAATTCAATAACAATAACCGACGATAAAGAGCACACAACATGGCACGTAAATATTTTGGCACCGATGGTATCCGCGGTCTGGTGGGTGTATCGCCGATCACGCCCGACTTCGTCATGCGACTCGGCTACGCGGCCGGCAAGGTGCTGGCCGGCGCCCGCACCGGCGGCAAGCGGCCCACCGTCCTGATCGGCAAGGACACGCGCATTTCAGGCTACATGCTGGAGGCGGCGCTGGAGGCCGGCTTCTCGGCGGCCGGCGTCGACGTCATGCTGGCCGGCCCGATGCCGACCCCGGCGATCGCCTACCTGACGCGCGCGCTGCGCCTGTCGGCCGGCGTGGTGATCTCGGCGTCGCACAACCCGTTCCAGGACAACGGCATCAAATTCTTCTCGGACCAGGGCACCAAGCTGCCCGACGCGGTCGAGCTCGATATCGAAGCGGCGCTGGACATGCCGATGGACTGCGTGGCGTCGGAAAAACTGGGCCGCGCCAAGCGCCTCGACGACGCCCAGGGCCGCTACATCGAATTTTGCAAGAGCACCTTCCCGAACGAGCTGGACCTGCGCGGCCTGAAGCTGGTGGTCGACTGCGCGCACGGCGCCGCCTACAACATCGCCCCGCACGTGTTCCACGAGCTCGGCGCCGAGGTGATCGCCATCGGCAACAAGCCGGACGGCTTCAACATCAACCTCGGCCACGGCGCCACCGCGCCCGAGGCGATGGCGGCGGCGGTGCGCGCCCACGGCGCCGACCTCGGCATCGCACTGGACGGCGACGCCGACCGCCTGATCATGTGCGACGCCAACGGCCGCCTCTACAACGGCGACGAGTTGCTGTACCTGATGGTCAAGGACCGCATGGCCACCGGCCCGGTGGCCGGCGCGGTCGGCACCCTGATGACCAATATGGCGGTCGAGGTCGCGCTGAAGGAGCAGGGCGTCGGCTTCGCCCGCGCCAAGGTCGGCGACCGCTATGTGCTCGAAGTCATGCAGGACAAGGGCTGGCTGCTCGGCGGCGAAGGCTCGGGCCATCTGCTGTGTCTGGACAAGCACACCACCGGCGACGGCATCATCTCGGCGCTGCAAGTGCTGTCGGCGCTTAAGCGCGCCGGCAAGTCGCTGGAAGAGTGCACGGCGGAGCTGGTGCTGTTCCCGCAGACCCTGGTCAATGTGCGCGTGGCGCCGGGTTTCGACTGGACCAAGAACGTCGCCATGGTGGCTGAAAAGGAAAAGGTCGAGCACGAACTGGCCGGCAGCGGCCGCGTGCTGATCCGCGCGTCCGGCACGGAACCTTTGATCCGCGTGATGGTCGAAGCACGAAACGCCAAGGATGCGGATTCGATGGCGCAGCGCATCGCCGACAAGGTCGAGGCGCAACTGGCGGCGTAAATTCAGCAATGAAAGATTAAGCCGGCCCTTTCATTGACGGCGAGGGCGCCAGGCGTTAGAATGCTGTCTTCGGAGTGTAGCGCAGCCCGGTAGCGCACCTGGTTTGGGACCAGGGGGTCCAAGGTTCGAATCCTTGTACTCCGACCAAAAACACTAAACGGGTTGTCCTAGACAACCCGTTTTTCATTTCCGCGACGAGTTCTCGTCGTGTTATCTCTGCCCATAGCTCAGTTGGATAGAGCATCAGCCTTCTAAGCTGAGGGTCGCAGGTTCGATTCCTGCTGGGCAGGCCAATATCTCATATTACAGAAAATTGCTTTTCGTCATCGGGTGGACGGCTCTCTCCCCGCAGGTGGGTGAGACTGCAGTGCAGACAATTTTTGTGTTACAAGATTAGATATATAATTTTACAAAATTGTGATTTTTCATGGTAGATTGTTACTTCTTTAATTTTGAAGGAATAATCATGTTTAAGCTGGGACGTTACGCGGTTATTTTATCTCTATTGGTCGGATCCGGGCTCGCGCAAGCCACGTCGTTTTATTTTGGGGCTCATGCGGATGATGTCGAATTATTTATGGGGCGGAACGCTGCTTACGATGTCCAGTCAAACGCCAAAGTGGTCTTTGTCGTAATGACAACCGGGTCTTATGTCGGCGACGAAAATAGTTATGTCGTGCAAGGCGCGGGAGTGTACCCCGGCGTTCCCAATCCTTTGAATAATCCATACTATTTGACGCGAGAAAAAGGACATGCCGCCTCGCTAAAGTATTGGTTCGGACTGACGGGCAGAAACGCGACCTCGGATAATGTTACCAATGTCGTGATCGACGGAAAGACAATTCAGCGGACCGAGATCGGTACACCGGGCAGTAATGTTATCATGTATAACATCCGATTAGTCGACGGGTATCCGACGAAAAGTGGCTTCTATTGGTTCAGGAATCAGTCTATTCTCAATCCGAACCTAACGATATCCTCTGTTGACGGTTTGAGAACCTTCAATTGGTACGCACTGAAGACTTTTCTTCGCGCATTAATTGTGCGTGAACAAGATTCAACCGATACATGGGTGAATATTCCAGAGTTTTTTGATGGACCAGGCCCTTACGTCCACCCTGATCATGAAGACCATTACACAACTGGCCTGGCAGTTACCCACGCTCTGCAAGACTACGCAAATAGCTCTCTCACTCGATGCATCAGGACGATTCAATGGGTCGGTTATTTTGCCAGCGCTGGTAACACTCAGGTGACACCTAACATTCCCGGATTGCCGATAAATTACACTGCCTCTGAGAAGGCAACGCAATTTGCCGCCTGGGATGCGCATAACAATGCGATGGTCGCTGCTGGCGGTCCGGATACACGAAATCCAGGCCATACCGCCTATCTTTATCGGATGTATGCGTCGTCCAACGGACCATCGGGTATCACTAAGTTTGGTCCTTGTCCTTAACAGCTGAACCTTGGAACCAGTATATCCGGGAAGATCCCGGGCGACAGTTCCATGCCAGAAATTGGCGTGAATGCACCGATTTCTGGCATGTGTTGGCTTAGAAGCGGTAGCGGGCTGTCAGCTGCAACGAGCGGGGCGCGCCCGGCAGGTTCAAGTTTTTGCTGCTACCGTGCCCCGCCACAATATATGCGCGGTCAAATAGGTTCATTAAATTCAAAGTCAGATCGATACCGCGATGTCGATAATAAGCCATCGCATCCGCCGTCACGTAACTCGGCAGCGTCACGGTATTGCCCGGATTAGCGAAACGGTAACCGACGTAATTCACGCCACCGCCAACGCCGAAATGCCCTGCCAAAGCTTTACTCACCCAGAAATTCGCGCTGTGCTTAGGCGTTAATGTCGGACGTTTTCCTTGTACAGCCTGGCCATCGTCGCGCGCGATGGAGGAAATCATTTCAGCATCCAGATAAGAATAACCAACCCAGGTATTCCAGCCATTACCCAGATCCCCATTAAATGTCAGCTCCACACCTTGCGTGCGCTGAGTTCCAAGTGGCAGAAGCCGCTGCGTCAATGGATCGGTGGTTTTAATATTGGTGCGTTCCAGCCGGAATAACGATACGCCGGCCGATGCGCGGCCGTCGAATAAGTCGTATTTGGCGCCGACTTCCTTGTTCTTGGTAATCTCCGGTGCGATCTGGGCATTGGCGGTGGTTAAAGCAAAGCCCTCGCCAGATGGCTGGAACGACCGGCTGAACGACGCATAATACGATTGCACCGTGCTTGGCTGATAAACCAGCCCCGCGCGCGGACTCCACTTGCGGTCGGTGCGGCTGACATTCGGCACGCCAGCGCGCCGCTCGACATTCTCTTGTTCAAACCGGTCGTAGCGTATGCCGGCCAGCGCTTTCCATTCAGGCGCCAAGGTCACCATGTCTTGCAAATAAGCGCTGGCGATTTTGAATATGCCCAGGTTATTCGACGTCGGCGCGCCGCCGGCGGTGAAGGGCACCACCGGGTTGACCGGGTTAAACAACGACACGGTCGCCACATTGGCTTGCGAGCGCACCAGCTGGTTCTTGTTCTGCTTGCCGAATTCCACGCCGTACAGGATCTGATGCTGCATTCCGGCCAATTCGGCCAGTTGGGTCAGCTCGGTCTGGTTGGAATAGCCATCCTCGTCGCGCGCGACGTTGCCACGGGTGAGGGAGGCGGTGCGCGCCGCCTCGTTGACCGAGCCGACCAGCGTATTGTTGCGATCGAGCGTGTAGTCGTAGTGGCGGAAGGCGTTGCGGATCGACAGTTGCCGGTTGAAGCGGTGATCCAAGGTGAAACCGTAAGCTTTCACTGTCGATTCGCTGTAGTCGAAGTCTTCGGCGTTGGCGGCGCCGTAATAAGTGCTGGCCGGCACGTCGACGGCGCGTCCCTGGTAAGAGGGGATGCCGAAGTCCGTCAAGCGCTTGTCCTTCAGATATTCCGCCTGCAGCAGCAACAGCGTGTTGGCGCCGAGCTTGAATTGCACCGACGGCGCCAGCGCTTGGCGTTTGAGGAATTGCTGGTCGCGGTAGCTGTCCGACTCCTCGGCCGCGCCGGTCACGCGGAAGGCCACGCCGCTGTCGGTCAGATTGCGCGCGAGGTCGAATTCGCCGCGTTTCTGGCCCCAGCGGCCCACTTGCAGGCTGACTTCGCTGCGGTCGACGCCCGGCTTCTTGGTGATGCGGTTGATCATGCCGCCGGACGACCCGCGGCCATACAGCACCGAAGCGGGCCCCTTGATGACCTCGACCTGCTCGACATTCGACAGATCGCGGAAATACAGCGCATCGTCGCGCATTCCGTCGACAAACTGGTCGCTGATGGCGCTAAAGCCGCGTATCGTGACCTGGTCGCGCTGGCCGTCGCCGGTCGACAGGCCGATGCCGGGCACGGCCTTGAGCACGTCCTGCATCGAGCGCGCGCCCTGGTCGCGCAGCAGTTCCTGCGGCACCACGTTGATGGTTTGGGGGATATCGCGCAGCGGCGCGTCGATCTTGGTGCCGGTGGTGGAGGTGGTTGGGCGGTAGCCTTCGGCCTCGCCGCTGACGGTCACGACCGGCATGGTCTGGTCGGATACCGCGCCGGCCTGCGCCAGCGCGGTGTTGGAAAAGGAGAGGCTGGCCAGCAGCAAGGCCAGCGGGGTCTTGGTCAGTGTCATGTGAGTCCCTTGTAGTGGTTGCTGGCTGGCTACTTGGGTCGCACGACGCTTCGCTGGCTAAATAGGAATAATTATCATTACAATTATGCTCCTAAGATGCTAGCAACGCAAGAATCCACGTCAACTCACCGCGTTGCCGGCAACAAGCGCACTTCGATGCCCGAGTACATCGACGGCGCGTGATAGACCCGCTGCGTCGCCTTCTGGAAGTCCTCCGGCTTGGCTTTGGGAATATCGACAAACGTTTGCGGATTCAAATCCACCAGCGGGAACCATGAACTTTGGATCTGCACCATGATGCGGTGGCCGCGCCGGAACGTGTGGTTGACGTCGGCCATGCTGTAGTTGACCGTCTCGACCTTGCCGGGCGTGAACGGCTGCGGATTGTCGAAGCCGTTGCGGAACTTGCCGCGCAGCGGGTCGCCGCGCACCAGTTGCTGGTAGCCGGCCATGGTCAGCGTCGGCTTGGGCACGTCGGTGCGGTGTTCGTCGCCCTGGCCGCCGTTGGGATAGCTGGGCGGATATACGTCGATCAGCTTGACGACCCAGTCGGCGTCGGTGCCGGTGGTGGAGACGAACAGGCGCGGCTTGACCGGGCCGCTCAAGGTCACGTCCTCTTCCAGCACCTCGCTGCGGTAGGTCAGCACGTCCGGGCGCGTGGAGGCGAAGCGCTGGTCGCCCACCATGTATTCCTTGGGCACGCCGGTGGCGGGATAGGCGGTGTATGGCACCGGCTTGCGCGGATCGGCCACATATTCGTCGAAGGCCTGGGCGTCGCCGGCGGCCGGCTGCTTCCAGTCGAGCGTGCCGTTCGGACCGAGGTAGAGCGTGCGGGTCTGGGCCTGCGCCGGCGGCCACGCCGCGTAGTTGCGCCACACGTTGCTGCCCGTTTCAAACGCGTACACCTCCGCCGCGTTTTTGTTGGCCACGCCTTTCAGGTGCTGCTCGAAGAACGGGAATTCGATCTTGCTGCGGAAGTAATCGCCGGTTTTCGCGTCGAACTGCACGTGGCCCAGGCTTTTGCCTTCGTAGCGGTTCCAGCCGCCGTGCGCCCACGGGCCCATCACCAGGCCGCTGTAGATGCCGGGATTGTTGCGCTTGATCGAGCTATAGGTGGTCAGCGGCCCTTGCAGGTCTTCGGCGTCGTACCAGCCGCCCACCGTCAGCACGGCGGCCTTGATGTTCTTCAGGTGCGGCGCGACGTTGCGCGCTTTCCAGTAATCGTCGTAGGTCGCGTGTTCGATGTTGGGCATGAGCAGCGCGCGCTGGTTCTGCGTCATCGTGTTGGCAATGTTCGACAGCGTCAGATGCGACAGGAAAAACTCGTAGCCGTCGGCGGTGCCGTAGTCGAAGCGGGTCCAGCTTTTGGGCAGCGGCGTCGGGTTGGGCACGTCCACGAAGGCGGCGTAAAAGTCGAAGTTCGCCGCCAGCATGAAGGCGCCGCCGTGGTACGAATCGTCGTTCATGTACAGGTTGGTGACCGGTGCCTGCGGCGAGGCGGCCTTGATGGCCGGATGCGAGTCGATGATGCTGGCCGAGGTATAGAAGCCGGGATACGAGGTGCCGAGGATGCCGACCTTGCCATTGTTGTTGGGCACGTTCTTCAGCAGCCATTCGACGGTATCGTGCATGTCCTCGCTTTCGTTGCCTTCGCCTTTGGCGCGCCTGGCGTTGACGTGCGGCGTCATTTCCTGCCACTTGCCCTCGGACATGTAACGTCCGCGCACATCCTGTTGCACGAAGATATAGCCGCTCTGCTCGAACTCGGGCGACGGCCCGACCTGGTCGGGGTAGAAATCGACACCATAGTGCAGCTCGTCGTCGATATCGACGCCGGCGCTGTAGGGCGTGCGTTCCATCAGGAAGGGATAGGGCTTGCTGGCGTCCTTGGGTACATAGACGGCGGTGAACAGGCGCGCGCCGTCGCGCATCGGGATGCGGTATTCGAACTTGGTGTAGTGCTCGCGCAAATTGTATTTGGCCGGCACGTCGGCGGCGGCGTGGGCGTGGCCGCTAAGCCCGCCCAGGGCGAGTGTGTGGAGAGCGAAGGCAAGGGCGGTAAGGCGCGATTTCATGGGTTCCTTGTGATTTGAAAGACAAACATGCATTAGTGTAATGCCAGTGGATAACTTTGGCTGCGACAAATTTGCGCATCAACATATTTCTCTTTAAAAACATCAGCTTGGCGGTGGGAGGTGGTGCTTGTTAACAGCCTTATCCACAGAATTTGTTAACAACCGGGCCGGGCGGCTTATACCGAAAGTAAATTGTACATTTTGACATTTGTGTTGGCTACCGCACAGTTGACGGCAAGACAAAACTATATTCTCCGCATCACCGAATAAGGGTGTTCGGTAACTCTCATTGCTAAAATTTTAACTACTGCGGAAACTAAATGAAAATCAAAAATATCTTGCTGGCTTCGATGATCGCCGGCGCCAGCCTGTTCGGTTCGGCCGCTTTCGCTGCGAACGTGGGACAAACCATCAGCATCGACCTCGATAGCGACGGCGCTGGCGGTTACAACGCACATTTCGGCAACACCTACGGCAGCGCCGACCGCACCAACACGTTCACGGACCAGTACATGTTCGTTCTGAACAGCAATTTCGACTCGTCGACCTCGTTGACTTCCAGCTATCTGGCATCGAGCACCATCAAGGATCTGCAGATCACCGGCTTCAACCTGGTGAAATATGACCCGATGACCAGCGCCGTGCTGGGCACCTACGCCGGCAGCAACGTCACCGGCGGTGGCGCGCACCCGACCGATCGTTGGGAATTGACCGCCACCAGCCTGACCGCTGGCAGCTATTACGTTCAAGTCGACGGCCTGGTCGCCGGTACCGGCGGCGGCGCGTATGCTTCCGACCTGACCATCGCCGTGTCGGCCGTGCCGGAACCGGAAACCTTCGGCATGATGGCCGCCGGTCTGGGTCTGCTGGGCTTCATGGCGCGCCGCAAGCAAGCTCAAAAAGTTTAACCTAGGGTAGGTGTTGTGCGACGCGTCCGAGCCTACGAACTCGGACGCGTTTTTTATGGCCGCAAGCTATCGATCAGCGCCCGGCATGCGGCCGACATGCGCCGGTGCGGCGGATAAATCAGTGAGAACGGCCGGCTGCGCCCGCTGAACGCCGGCAGCACTTCGACCAACTGGCCGCCGCGCAAGCGTTCGTCGGCAACGAAGCGGTAGGTCTGGCATATGCCCATGCCTTGCTGCGCCATCGTCACCACCCCCAGCACGTCATCGGCCACGCGCATGCGCGCCGGCGCCATCCAGTCGACATCCTTGCCGTCCACCCTCAGCAGCCACGGCGACAGCCGGCCGGTGCTCGGCAGGGTGAACGGCAGGCACGCGTGAGCGGCCAGATCGTCCAGGCCCAGCGGCGTGCCGGCGCGACGCAGATAGTCGGGCGAGGCGACCAGGCAGACGTCGGCGTCGCCGAGGCGCTTGGCCGCCAGGCCGCTGTCGGCCAGTTCCCCCAGCCGTATCGCCATGTCGTAACCTTCTTCGACCAGGTCGACGTTGCGGTTGGAGATGCTCAAGTCGATCATGACTTTCGGATGCTGGTCCATGAACGGCCGCAACAGCGGCGGCAGCCGGTAGTGGCCGTAGGTCGTCGGCGCGCTGATGCGTATCGAGCCGGACAGCTCGCCGCCCTGGCCCTGAATCGCGCGCTCGGCGTCGGCGATCAGGCCGAAGGCGCTGCGCGCTTGCTCAAGATATAAGGTGCCGGCCTCGGTCACGCTCAGGCGGCGGGTGGTACGGCGCATCAGTTGCACCCCCAGCCGCGCTTCGAGCCGCGCGACGGCCCGGCTCAGCACCGAGGGCGTGGTCCCCAGCGCCACCGCCGCCGCGCTGATGGTGCCCTTGTCGACGATGGTCACAAACGCTTCCACATCGGCCATGTGATCGAATTGACGTCCCATTCACACCTTTCAAGAACAAATGATTTGAGTTTTTGATTATTTACGCACTTTACAGTCATCAATAGAGTAGCGCTACTGCAAAATACTTCACAGGAGCACTCTTATGACACCAGCCATCCGCAACGCCGCCGCCGCCGTTTTGTTCGGCCTTACCGCCGCCGGCGCCAACGCCGCCAACGTCCTCGTCGTCCTGTCGGACGCGTCGCAACTGGAATTGCGCGACAACCGCACCTTCGACACCGGCTTTTACGCCAACGAATTGATGCAGCCGGTCAAGAAGCTACTGGACGCCGGCCACACCGTCACCTTCGCCACGCCACTGGGCAAGGCGCCGTCGCTGGACCGCAATTCCGTCGACAAGAGTTACTTCAACAATAACGAGGCCAGCATGCAACAGCATCTGGCGTTGCTGGACCAGTTGCGCATCACCTCGGTCGAGCAATCGCCGGTCATCAGCCTGGCGCGGGTGGAGCAGGGGGGGTATGGCCGCTATGACGCGGTCTATGTTCCGGGCGGCCACGCGCCGATGCAAGACTTGCTGCACAGCGCGGCGCTGGGACGCTTGCTGCGCGATTTCCACGCCCGGGCCAAGCCGACCGCGCTGGTCTGCCACGGCCCGATCGCCCTGTTGTCGGCGCTGGACCAGCCGGAGCGTTTCACCGGCACGCTGGCATCGGCATCGGCATCGGCCGCGCCGGCGTGGATTTATGCCGGTTACCGGATGACCGTGATCAGCAATAGCGAGGAGGAGGCGGCCAAGCCCATGCTGAACGGCGGCACGATGAAATTCCTGCCGCAGACGGCGTTGCAGCGCGCGGGCGGTGACTACAGCAGCGCGGCCAACTGGCAAAGCAAGGTGGTGGTGGACCGGGAGTTGATCACCGGCCAGAATCCAGCGTCGGCGTCGGCTGTCGCCGACCAGTTGTTGTCGCGCTTGGCGCACTGACGACGGCGCGGCGCTTGGCCGCTCGCCGGCCCGACCATCCGCCGTCCCCTGGCCGGATGGTCGGGTCGCGGCACAAGTCAAATGCTTGTGCGAAAATCGGTCATGGCGCCGCGGCGCGCCCAACGACCGGAATTTTATGAGCGAACCTTATTTCTACCAACCATCCCAAGGCCACGGCCTGCCGCACGACCCCTTCAACGCCATCGTCGGACCGCGTCCGATCGGCTGGATCTCCTCGCGCGGCGAGCAGGGCAACCTGAATCTGGCGCCCTACAGTTTTTTCAACGCCTTCAACTACACGCCGCCGCTGATCGGCTTTTCCAGCCAGGGGCGCAAGGACACGCTGCGCAATATCGAGCAGACCGGCGAATTCGTGTGGAACCTGGCCACGCGTCCGCTGGCCGAGGCGATGAACGCCAGCTGCGCTCCGGCGCCGCCGGAGGTCGACGAGTTTGTGCTGGCGGGCCTGACGACGGCGCCGTCGCGCGTCGTCGGCGTGCCGCGCGTGGCCGAAAGTCCGGTCGCGTTCGAATGCAAATGCACGCAGATCATCCGCCTGCAAGACGCGGCGGGCGAGCCGACCAATGGCTGGCTGATCATGGGGGAGGTGGTGGGCGTGCACATCGCGCCCGAGTTGCTGCGCGACGGCGTGTATGACACGGCGGGCTCGCGCACCATTTTGCGCGGCGGCGGCCCGGCCGATTATTTCGAGATCGGTCCGGATAGCCTGTTCCGCATGCGGCGGCCGGACTATCCGTAAAACGCTGGATTAATACGTGTAGAACATTTTTTGCACGGCCTTGCTGTCGTTGGTCTTGGTCAAGGCCAGCATCAGCAGGATGCGCGCTTTTTGCGGATTGAGCGTGTCGGAGGCGACGAAGTCGAGCTCGTCGTCATTGGCTTCGCCGTTGCGGGCGACGATGCCTTGGCCGACGCGGCTCGAGCGCACGATCATCACGCCCTGCTTGCGGGCGGCGATCAGCGCGGTCTTGACCGAGGCGGCCAGGCTGCCGTCGCCGACGCCGGCGTGGATGATGCCCTTGGCGCCGGCGGCGACCAGCGCGTTGAGCGCGACCGGGCTGACGTTGGCGTAGCCGTAGACGATGTCCACTTGCGGCAGTTTGTCGAGCTTGCTAATGTCGAACTCGGCGTCGGCCGTGTGCTTGCGGGTCGAGGTGCGGTAGAAATACGGCTTGTTGCCCTGGAAGTAGCCCATCAGGCCCAGTTCGGTGGTCTTGAAGCTGTCCGGCGTCGAGGTGTTGGTCTTGGTGACGTCGCGGGCGCTGTGGATCTGGTCGGCCATGGCCACCATCACGCCTTTGCCGACGGCGTCCGGATTGGCGGCCAGCAGCACGGCGTTGTACAGGTTGATCGGGCCGTCGGCCGACAGCGCGGTGCCCGGGCGCATGGCGCCGACCAGCACCACCGGTTTTTTGCTCTTGACGACCAGGTCGAGGAAGTAAGCGGTTTCTTCCAGCGTATCGGTGCCGTGGGTGATGACGATGCCGTCGACGTCCGGCTGGGCCAGCAGCACGTTGACGCGCTTGGCCAGGGTCAGCCAGTGTTCGTTGCTCATGTTTTCGCTGGCGATCTGGAACACCTGCTCGCCCTTGACCTGGGCGACCTTGGACAGTTCCGGCACGGCTTTGATCAGGGAGTCGACGCCGACGGTGGCGGCGGTGTAGCCGACCGTGGTGGTGCTGTTGGCGCCGCTGCCGGCGATGGTGCCGCCGGTGGCCAGGATGGTGACGTTGGCAAGTTTGTCCGCTGCCTCCGCATAGCTGCCAAGCAACAAGGTGCAGGCCAGCAAGGCTTGGCAGAAGCGGGTTGAAATATTATGGTTATGTAACATGCGATCTCCTGATCAAACTATAAAGTTTGAGATAGTAACAAATACACAGTCTGTCAACAATGCAAGGTGTTGCCGCGTTACGGTTGACAGACCTGCTATATTAGGGGTGATTCAGGGAATTACAAAAGAGAAAACATTATGAGTTTAGCAATCACTCTTCGCCGGGGTGCGCTGCTGTCGGTGGCGCTGGCGCTGCTGGCCTGTGTGGCGGCCTGCGGCAAGACGGCGGCGCAAAAGCAGCAGGAGGAGGCCGCGACACTGACCACGCTGGGCGAAAAATATGTCAGGGAAAAGGTCCGCGACCCCGCTTCCGCCCAGTTCCGCAACCAGTTCATCGGCAAGGGCGGCGCGCCCTGCGGCGAGGTCAACGCCAAGGACGCGTTCGGCACGTATATCGGTTTCCAGCGCTACATCTCGGTCGCGCGCGAGCTGACCTTGCTGGCGCAGGATGTCGCCCCGGCCGAGTTCGAGGAATCGTGGCGCGAGCTGTGCCGCTAGCCGTCCACCATCACAGACCCGTCGAGGAGCACGCATGGCCCACAACCCCGGCAAAGACATGGAGATGAGCCCGCATCTGGCCTCGTCCGACATCGGCCACCGCCGCCACCAGATTTTCCCCACGCTGAGCGACCGCCAATTCGACATCCTCAGCCGTTACGGCGAGCGCCGCGCCATCGCCGCCGGCGAAGTGCTGTTCCGCCAGGGCGACCGCCACATCCCGATGTACGTGATCATCTCCGGCGCGATCGAGGTCGAACGCGCCTCGGCGCTGGGATCGACCGTCATCGGCACGCACGGCCCGGGTTCCTTCACCGGCGAGATGGGCACCTTGGCCGGGCGCGCGGCCGTCGCCACCGCGCGCGCCTTGAGCGACAGCGAGATGATCGTCATCAGCGAGGAGTCGCTCGGCACGCTGGTGGTGTCCGAGGCCGATCTGAGCGAAACCATCATGCGCGCCTACATCCTGCGGCGCGTGGCCTACATGCAGGACCAGAGCGGCGGCCTGGTGATGTTCGGCGCGCGCGACTCGGCGCCGACGCTGGCGCTGCGCCATTTCCTCACCCGTAACGGCCAGCCGTCGGCCTACTTCGATATCGACCTGCATGCCGAAACGGCCGCGCTGATGGCGCGCTTCGGCGTGACGGCCGATGACATCCCGGCGGTGGTCACGCCCACCGGCGAAGTGCTGCGCAAACCCAGCCTGCGCCAGCTGGCCGACGGCATCGGCCTGAGCTCCGACCGCATCGACGGCCGCACCTTCGACGTGGTGGTGGTCGGCGCCGGACCGGCCGGCCTGGCCGCCGCCGTGTATGCCGCCTCGGAAGGCCTGAGCGTGGCGGTGCTGGACGCCAAGGCGCCCGGCGGCCAGGCCGGTTCCAGCTCCAAGATCGAGAACTATTTCGGCTTCCCGACCGGCGTCTCCGGCCAGGCGCTGGCCGGCAGGGGATTGTCGCAGGCGCGCAAGTTCGGCGCCGAGGTGGCGGTGCCGGTCAAGGTCAGCGCGCTCGATTGCGACCAGGCGGAATTCGACCTCGCCATCGACAGCGGCGAGCGGCTGCGGGCGCGCTCCATCGTCATCGCCACCGGCGCGCGCTACCGCAAGCCGGACTTGCCGGGGCTGGAGCGCTTCGAAGGACGCGGCGTTTATTACAGCGCCTCGTTCATGGAGGCCACCTTCTGCGCCGACGAGGAAGTGGTCATCGTCGGCGGCGGCAATTCGGCCGGACAGGCGGCGGTGTTCCTGGCCGGTCATGCCAAACATGTGCACATCGTGGTGCGCGCGGACGGCCTGGCGGCCAGCATGTCGCGCTACCTGATCCAGCGCATCGAGGCGGCGCCGAATATCACCCTGCACACGCGCAAGCAGATCGTCGAGATGGTCGGCGGCGACCGGCTCGAAAGCATCGTCTGGCAAACGGCGGGCGGGGAGGCGAGGGCGTCGCCGGTGCGCCATGTGTTCCTGTTCCTGGGCGCCGAGCCCAATACCGCGTGGCTGGGCGATTGCGTGGCGCTGGACGACAAGAACTTCGTGTTGACCGGATCGGATGTGCCGCCGGAGAGCTGGCCGCTCGAGCGCGGCCGGCATTTTCTGGAGACCAGCCGGCCGCGCATCTTCGCCGTGGGCGACGTGCGCAGCGGCTCGGTCAAGCGGGTGGCGGCGGCGGTGGGCGAAGGCTCGGCGGCGGTGCAGGCGCTGCATCAGGCGCTGGCGTCGGATTTCGCCTGAGGCGCATACGTCGTCGGCGGCGCGCGAATGGCGGATTACGCTACGCTAATCCGCCCTACGTGTATCCACGGTAGCGCGCCGTATCGTGGCCACGGAGATACGTAGGGCGGATTAGGCGGAACGCCGTAATCCGCCATCTATGAGCCGTCGAAGACGCCAGCATGGACGATCATGATCACGCCTCGCGCAGGCGCTTGCTGTAGCGGGTCGCGCGCCGCACCGGCGGATGCTCGCCGGCCGGATGCGCCAGCGCCTCCATCGCGCGGTCGTAGCCGTATTGCCACTGGTCGTTCATGTGCTGCACGAAGGTGTCGTACGCCGGCGGCATCGCCAGCTCGATGCGGTTGCGGCGCCAATCCAGCTTTTGCTGCAGCTGCTGTTTGGCCAGCACCCGCGATACGTCCGACGAATCGATCCGCAAGTCCGCCAGATGGGTATTGGCATACCTTAGCCGCGCATTGCCGTTCAAGCCCAGCACCGCGCGCCAGGCCGGTATCGAGAACACCTGGTCGAACGCCTCCTTGAACTCCAGGATGACCTCCATCCCCAGCCGGCGCGCGATCTCGACCGGGAACAGATCCAGCACGCCGCCGATGTATTCATTGCCTTGATACTGGCGGCAGCGGAAGTAGATCATGTCGGCGATGGAGATGCGTGCCGCCTCGGTGATCGGCACGCCGCCGTCGACCAGCAGTTCGCGGGCCACCGCGTGCTCGCCCCAGCGCTCGTCGCTCAGCGGCGACGGCATATCGCGCAGCATGGCGGCGGCGCGCTCGCCGCAGAACACCGTCTCGGCGAACAGCTTGCGCTGGCCGCGCGGCCGGCCCACCTCCGACGCGTCGAACAGCAGCTTGCCGCCGATGATGGCGACATCGACCTCCGGCGCGCCGCTGGCCGGCGGGAAGGGCAGTTGCGGCGGGATGTCGAACAGATAATCGCCGAACAGGTCGGGGATGACCGGCACGCTCGCCGGCGACAGCTTGCGCCGGGCGGCGCGCGCCAGGGTGCCGATCAGCGCCGCGTGTCGTGTTGATTTGAGGCCGCACCAGAAGTCGTACATATCGCGCGACGCCAGCCAGGCGCGCTGCGCATCCGGGTCGGGCAGGTTGTTGATGATGGTCGCGGCGATGGCGCCGCCGCAGCTGGCCAGCAGGATGTCGGGCGCCTTGCCGGACTGCCGCAGCGCCGCGTACATGCCGATGTAAATGCCAAACCGGAAGCCGCCACCGCCCATGACCATGCAGCGTTTATACGGTTTATAGGCTTCTTGTAAAGGTTGAGTCTGTGCGTGCGTCATGGGTGGAACCATACCACAGCACAGGATTCAATCCGGCAATTTGATCTAGTCGACATCTCGATGTCGTGCCGCTTGACGCTGTCGCGAGCGAGGCGAATTATATAGAGATGGATGATTATCGATACATTGCGATAGAAGAGGCTCTTCGCGCTCTGCAAGCGGGCAACGAAACCTTGCATGCGGACGCTGTACTCGTGCGCCAGGAAGTTGCGGCCGTGCAGAGCGCCGTCAATAGGCTTGAGGGTGATGTGAACAAGCTCCAGAGCGATCTGACCAAAGTCCAGAGCGATGTAGTATCGCAACAGACCTTCGTGCTGCAGGTCCAAGCGGAGGTCACGATCTTGAATGGCAAGTTTGATTTTTTTATCGAACACTACGCTAAAAAGGTGGACGTCGAAATGGTACGCACAGAATTCTATAAAGCGATGGAGGCCCAGACGTGGCGGCTGATCACCTGGATGACCGTGGTTTGCTCTGGACTAACGGCCGCCGTGTACTTCATCGCTCGTAACGTCCATTAGGCGTCGTCCCATCACAACTGATACTCCAGCATCACGCGCAACGTGGCGGCGCTTGGCGTGTCGGTCACTCTGCGCCGCACGCCGTCGGCGTCGATGTAGTCGCGCCACACCGTCGATGTTTGCCGTAGCAGGTTGCTGCCGGCAACGCGCAGCTGTGTTCTGGCATCGATCTTCCACAGCGCGTACACATCCAACTCCCGTTTGGGACTGCTGCCCAGCCGCACCTGCGAAGCCTGCCGCACCGCGCCGCCGGCCTGGTAATTCAGATTGCCGCCCACGGTCAGCGCCGATCCCTCCAGGCGATAGTCGGCGCCCAGGTTGGCGGTGAACGGCGTTTGCGCCTCCAGCCGGTTGTCCGGCCCCGGCACATTGTCGACGCGCGACCAGTTGCGCGCCAGGTTGGTGCGCAGATCGATCGCCGGCGCCTGCCGTAGCAGGCGGCGCAACGGCAGCTTGGCCTCCAGCTCCACCCCGCGCACGCTCGCGTTACCGTCGTTGAACGGCGCCTCGACCCATGCGCCGTCCTGCTCGAACAGGCGGGTGATCGTGACATCGCGTATTCGCCGCAGATAAGCGCTGACGCTGACCAGCGCGCCGTCGCCGAGATAATGTTCATAGGCCGCGTCCAGACCCCACGCCAGCTCCGGCCGCAGGTTCGGATTGCCCTGCTCATCGGGATTGGTTGGATTATTGTTGTTGTCGTTGGTGTAGCGGCGCGGCACCAGCTTGACCAGCGGCGGCGCCTTGTAGGTGCGGGCGATGGCCAGGCGCAGCACGTCCTTGTTCGCCAGCGCATAGCGCGTTTGCAGCGACGGACTCCAGACGGCCGAACGCGCATCCAGCGCGTCGGGCGCGTTGGACGCATTGGCGCGGCTGGCGGTCTCCAGCCGCTCGTGGCGCAATCCCAGATAGAGCGAATAGTTTTTGGTCGCCTCCCATTCGTCCTGCGCGAAGAAGGCCACCCGATTGACGTTGGCGCGGTAATCAGCGTTGCTGGTGCTGGTCTGTTCGCCGTCGGCGGAGAAGATTCTTTCGTTGCGGTCCTCGCTGCGCCTGGCCCGGCTGATGTCCCAGCCCAGCGCCAGCGCGTGGCGTTCGCCGACCGGATGGCGATAGGTGCCGGTGCTCGTCACGCTGGTTTCCGACGGCCCGGAGTCGACCAGGTGCCGCGCCAGCGGTTTGCCGCCGCCATCCATGCCGTGGAAGTCGAAACTGCCGCTGCGGCGGTTGCTGCTCACGCCCAGCTTCGTTTCCAGCTTGCCGCCATGGGCCATCAGGTGGGTCCAATTGACATCGCTGCGCAGCGTGACGAAGTCCGCCACGAAGTCGGCGACATTGCGCGGGTACGCGCTGCCGTCGCCGACCAGCGCCGTCTCGTCGGCGCGGTGCTGGTTGTCGACCCGGCGCAGATTGGCAAAACTTTGCCAGCTCACCGTGTCGCCGTCGGCCAGCGTCCAGTTCAGGCGCGGGGTCAAGGTCAGCGCGTCCGTGTGGCCGGATTCGGTCTGCGGCGTACGGCGCAGCAGGACCAGGGCGCCATCCGGGTCGCGCTGCTCCTCCAAGTCGGTGGAGGGCTTTTCCTCGCGTTTGCGCGTCGCCGTCGCCGCCAGGCTGTACGAAAAACCGCCGTCCCGGTCGGACAGCTGCGCCGTCAGCGTCGGCGTGGTCGCACCGGCCTGGCGGGCGACGCTGGCGCTG
This sequence comes from Duganella sp. 1411, assembly GCF_017833525.1. GTDB lineage: Bacteria > Pseudomonadota > Gammaproteobacteria > Burkholderiales > Burkholderiaceae_D > Rugamonas. Next base: position 657,586 of record NZ_JAFICD010000002.1, on the reverse strand, counting down.
AGCGAGCGCTGGCCGCGCTTGACCGCCTTTTTCAAAATGACGTTGATGGCGCCGGCCACCGCCTGGTTGCTGAATTCCGCCGTGGCGCTGCGCATGATCTCTATGCGTTCGATCATCTCCGGCGCGATCGAGTCCAGCGAGAATCCAGCGGCCACCGGTTCGCCGTTGAGCATGATCTGGGTGTAGCCGTTGCCCAGGCCGCGCATGCTGATCGCGCCGCCCTGGCCGGGCGCGCCGGAGACGCTGATGCCGGGCAGGCGCTTGAGCACATCGGCCAGGGTCTGGTCGCCCTGGCGCACCAGCTCCTCGTGGTTGATGACGATGGCGGTGGTGGTTTCGCGCTGGCGCTGGTCGGCACGGGCGCCGGTGATTTGCACTTGCAGGGGTTCGGGCGCGTCGACGGCGCCGGCGCCGGTGGCGGCGATCAGCAGCAGGCCGCCGGTGAGTCGGTGTAATGGCATGTCGAGTCCTTGAGGGCCCGGAATTTGGGCGACAGTTGGCCTTGCCGCGGCTTGAGAACCGCGGCTGGAGGCAAGCGTGATTAAAAAGGGAAGGGCTTAGTAACCTAGTTGCTGGCGTCTGACCTTCAACGCATGTTTGGTGGCATGCGCGTCGAGATCGGCGAGCACGGTCGCCGGATCGATCGGCTGGTTATGCCGACGGACTTCGAAATGCAGATGCGGTCCTGTCGCGAAGCCGGTTTCCCCGACCGCGCCGATCGGCTGGCCGGCGGCCACGCGGTCGCCCGCTTTGACGGCGACGCTGTTCAGATGCGCGTACAGCGTTTGCAGCGAGCCGGTCTCGATGACGACGACGGTGCCGTAACGGCCATTGTTTTCCGCCAGTTCGCCGGTGGCGATCACGGTGCCGGCGGCCGCCGCGTAGATCGGCGTGCCTTTTGGCGCGGCCAGGTCGACCCCGTGGTGCGGCTGGTCCGAGACGCTGCGCTGGACGCCAAAGAAGCCGGCCACGCGCATCCTGTCCAGCGGGTTGCGCCATGGGGTGAAGTCCGGCGTCGCCGCCGGCGGTTCGACGGTTTCCGCCACGGCCTTGGCTTGCCGCTCGATGTTGAACGCCAGCGCCGGCTGCAACACCGCGCCGCCGGCCAGCACCGCCGCCATCAGCACCGCCACCGTCCATGTCGCCAGGGTGGTCGGCGCTGGCGGCGAGGTTTTTTGCATCTGCAGGATGCGGGCGGCGATGGTGTCGCCATTGATGCCGCCGAACGCCACGCCGCCGCCCGACGGCATCGCCACCTGGGCCTTCCACTGCCGCAACAGCGCGGCGGCGTACAGCTTGCGTTGCTGCTGCGGGCGGCCCGCCAGCACGTGCTGGTCGCATGCCAGTTCCAGCGCCCAGGTCATTTTCGCGCCCAGCCAGCGCAGCGCGGGGTTGAACCAGAAGACCGTTTGCAGCGCGGCCGAGACGCTCAGGCACAGCGGATCGCGCACGCGCCAGTGATGCAACTCGTGCGCGACGATCATTCGCTGTTGCTCGCCGCTGAACTCCCGCAGATGGCGCGGCAGCAGCAATACCGGGCGGCGCAGGCCGATCAGCATCGGCGAGATCGCCGCGTCGGTTTCCATCACCGCCAGGCGGGATCGCGCGATCTCCGACAGGTGTGGTTCGCTGAAGGCGCCATGGGCCAGCAGTTCAAGCCGCGACAGCCGCCGCGCCGTCATCAGCAAACGATTCCACAGCGTGCGCGCGCGCAGCAGCCGGGCCAGCGCATAGGCCAGGCCGGCGGCGTACAGCGTCGCCCACAATATCGGTAGCGCCACCGCCAGCACGGACGGCGCGCCCAGCGACGAAAGGGACGGGCCGGCGACGGCGCCGTCATGGCCTGACTGGTCCGCGTCGTCATGTTGGTCCCCGCCGTCCTCCAGCGCCAGACGGATCGCCGCCGATTCCTCCGCGCCCAGCGTGACGGCCGGCGCCACGCTGATTCGTTCGCCGTGCGGCAGGAAGGGCAGCAGCGCGGCGCCGGCGACGACGATCTGCGCAGCCAGCCATACCGCGCGCCGCGCTCGCAGCGCCGGCCACACGCGCTGCGCGGCGTTGAGCAGGCAGCACGACGCCAGACCCGCCAGCGCGCAACTGACGCCGGCCAGCAGCCATTTGAACATCAACACGTACGCCGGCATCATGGCTTGGCCGCTTCGTCGTCGGGCCAATCGTGCAGCATCTGCTCCAGCCGGACCAGTTCCTGCTGGTCGACCAGCTTGCTGCCGGTGAACATGGCCACGGGCAGCGGCGCGTCCATTTCCATCACGCGGCGGCCGAAGTCGTGCGCGAAGGCGGCCAGCGTGCCGACTTTTTCCAGCCGCGCGCTGTAGACATTGATTCCGTGGAGCGTGGCCAGGCTGACCATCTGCTTTTCCAGCATGCGGTCCAGCGTCTTGCGGGTCGACGAAAACGACCACGCCAGCTCGCTGGCGGCGGCGTCGTGGATTTCACGCGCGCTCAGCGGCTGCTGCTTCCACAGCGCCTTCAATAACGTCAGCTCGCTGACGGACGGGATGGGAGTGTTTCCGGACATGGCTATACCTTTATGCGACTAATAGGGTGATTATGCGACAGTTGTCGCAATAGGTCAATGCGCGTGGATTCAATTTGTAACATTGCTTTGAATTAATTCCTAATATGCTACGATTGAGCTTTTGCTAATTGCAATTAAAGTATGGTTGACGCAGACGGCACCCGAGGTATCGCGACGCGGGTACGCGCGTGAAGGCGGCAACGGCAGTTAGCGATGCGCTATACAATGCACGTGGCCACAGCGCTCCCTGCCGTGGCCACACCAGCATTGGAAGCACATATGTATTACGGAGAGCGCTTCAACAGCATCACGCACGTGGTGGGCGCGGCGCTGGCCGCCATCGGCGGCACGCTGCTGATCGTGATGGCGGCGCGCAGCGGCGACATCTGGAAGGTTGTCAGCTTTAGCGTCTACGCCGCCACCCTGCTCGGACTGTATCTGACCTCGACCCTGTATCACAGCCTGCGCGGCCGCGCCAAAGATGTGCTGCGGCGGATGGACCACTGCGCCATCTACCTGCTCATCGCCGGCAGCTACACGCCGTTCACCTTGGTGAGCCTGCGCGGGCCGTGGGGCTGGTCGCTGTTCGGCGTGGTCTGGGGCCTGGCCATCGTCGGCATACTGCAGGAGATCTGGTTCGCCAAAGGCGCGCGCGTGCTCTCGCTGGTGATCTACGTCGCCATGGGCTGGGTCGGCGTGATCGGCGCCAGTCCGCTGATCGACGCGCTGGGCTGGGACGGTTTCATGTGGCTGGCCGCCGGCGGCGTGGTCTACACGGTGGGCATCGCCTTTTTCGTCACCGACCATAAATGGCGCTACGGGCACGGCGTCTGGCATTTGTTTGTACTGGGCGGCAGCGCATGCCATTTCGGCGCGGTGCTGCTGTACGTGGCATAACGATTTTTGAGCTGAAAACGTGGATATCAATTCCGACGATCTGAAAACTTTTATCACCGTGATCGACAGCGGCACCCTCAGCGCCGCCTCGGTCCATCTGGGCCAGACCACCTCCGGCGTGAGCCGCGCGCTGTCGCGGCTCGAGGACAAGCTGGCGACCTCGCTGCTGACCCGCACCACGCGCCGCATGGAGCTGACCGAGGAGGGCCACCTGTTCCTGGAGCGCGCGCGCGCCATCCTCGGCGCGATGGAGGAAGCCGAAGAGACCATCCGCATCCGCCGCCAAAAGCCGGCCGGCCGCTTGTGCGTGGACGCGGCCTCGCCGTTCATGCTGCATTGCGTGGTGCCGCACATGGCCGAGTTCCGCGCGCTGTATCCGGACATTCGCCTCGAATTGAGCAGCAACGACCAGATCACCGATCTGATCGAGCACCGCACCGATATCGCCATCCGCATCGGCGCGCTGACCGATTCGACCCTGCACGCGCGCGCGCTCAGTTCCAGTCCCTTGTACGTGCTGGCCAGCCCGGATTATCTGGCGCGGCACGGCACGCCGCAAAAGCCGGAGGACCTGGCCGCGCATTCGCTGATCGGTTTCGCGCAGTACGAGCAGGGTAACAGCTGGCCGCTGCGCCACGCCACCGGCAACAGCCTGCAGATCGCGCCGTCGATATCGGCCTCCAGCGGCGAGACGCTGCGCCAGCTGGCGCTGGCAGGGCAGGGGATCGTCTGCCTGGCCGATTTCATGACGCGCGCCGATCTGGACGCCGGCCGCCTGGTCAAGGTGCTCGAAGACAGCTACACCGGCTACCGCCAGCAGATCCACGCGGTTTATTATCGCAACACCCAGCTGGCGCAGCGCATCAGCTGTTTCCTGGAGTTCCTGCAGCGTAAGCTGTGAGGGCAAGCCTCGATCATGCCAGTGTGTGGCGCCGTACAGATATTGATAGCGTAGCGACGTAAACTGGCCTTGCGTGCTTGGAGCGCATCGTCAGATGAACGCTCGGCAGCAGGTTAGCCGGTAGCCTCAAGTACCGGCACCAACACAGCGTTGCTGCCTCGGGAGAAGATCATGTCGCAGACTACTCATCCATCGAAGTATCTGGTCCGGGCCTACCTTGAGCGCCGCACGCGCGACGTCAAACCGCCACCCAAGCCGGAGGAAATCCGCCGCCAGCTGGGGTGGGGCATGTTGATGTTCGAGCCCAAGGTCGGCAACGGCGGCCGGTCCTGAACGCGCAGAGCCTCATTTCGCCGTTCACCGGCTCTTTTCCGCTATTCGCCGAATAGCGGTTCCCCCGCCTTCCGTTCCCCGGTATTGTTATGTTCATACCGACTTGGGGGACAAACATGAACGCGGAAATCGCTTACCAATGGCGCAAACAACTGGTGTGGGGGCTGCTGATGATCGCCGTCGGCTGCGCCTTCCTGCTGGAACGCGCCGGCTACGTCGACTTCGACATCGACATCACCCGCCTGTGGCGCTATTGGCCATGGCTGGCCGTCATCAGCGGCATCACGCAGCTCATTCCACCGACCACGCCGAAGTACATCCTTGGGGGCCTGGGCAGCCTTTTCACCGCCGGCTGGTGGTACGTCTCCTTCAATCGCATCTGGGGCTGGGGCTTCGAGGACACGTGGCCGGCCGTGATCATCGCCTTCGGCCTCGGCCTGCTGCTGCGCCCACTGCTCGATAACATCTTCGCCTCGGCCGGGGAGAAAAAATGAGCTCCTTCGCCAAAACCGATCCGAAATCGCAGATGGTCATCGGCGTGGCCGTCATCGTCATCGGCCTGCTGTTCCTGGTCGATAACCTGGGCTGGGTCGATCTCGATTTCCGGCGCCACCTGTGGCCGATGGCGCTGATTTTCTTCGGCATCCTGAAACTGCTGCAAACCCGCACCACGTCGGGCAAGTTGATCGGCGGCGGCCTGATCGCGGCCGGCTGCTTCACCATCCTGCGCCAGACCGGCATCATCGACATCCACTGGCACTCGCTGTGGCCCGTGCTGCTGATCGTGTTCGGCGTGGTGGTGGTGTTCAAATCGGCCGAGGGGCGGTCCGCCTTCAAGCAGGGCGGCGCCGTGCCGGACAACGAGTTCGAACAGACCGAGATCAATATCACGTCGTTCATGGGCGCTTTCAAGCGCCGCATCATCACGGCCGATTTCCGCGGCGGCGAGATCACCGCGCTGATGGGCGGCTGCGACCTCGATCTGCGTCAAAGTTCGATCAACGGCGAGGCGGTGCTCAACGTGTTCTCGTTGTTCGGCGGCGTCACCATCAAGGTGCCGGTCGACTGGACCGTGGTGTTGCAGGGCACGCCGATCATGGGCGGCTTCGAGGAAAAGACCGTGCCGCCCGCCACGCAGGGGAAAGTCCTGTACGTGCGCGGCTACGCCATCATGGGTGGGCTGGAAGTGCGTAACTGAGAATGCAGGAGACTTCGTCCGGCCGGCGCGGCGCGGCCATCTACATGGTCGTGTGGGGGGGCATCGGCATCGCGCTGGGCGGCGTGATCTCGCTCTCGAGCGACACGCCGATGGCCAACGCCATGCTGTTCGCCATTCCGATCAATCTGGTGTACGCCTTCGCGGCCGGCTACTCGGCCTACTATTTGTGCCGCGCCTACCCGCTGGGCAGCCGCCGGCCGCTATCGATCGCGCTGGTGCTGATGGCCACGGCGGTGGTGTGCGGGATACTGTGGCTGCTGCTGGGCCACGCGTGGAACGGGCTGACCATGCTGCTGGGCGCCGATTGGGCCGGCATCGTCATCACCCGGCAGATGTCGGCGCTGATCGTCGGACTGGGCATCCTGTTGTACGGTTTGGCCGCCGCGCTGCACTATATGGTGATCGAATTCGTGCGCGCCAAGAACGCCGAGCAGCGCGAGCTCGAATCGCTGCTGATGGCGCAGGAGGCCGAGCTGCGCATGCTGCGCACGCAGATCGACCCGCACTTCCTGTTCAACAGCCTCAATTCGATCAGCGCGCTGACGTCGCAGGACCCGAAGGCGGCGCGCCGCATGACGCTGGAACTGGCCAGCTTCTTCCGCCAAAGCCTGGGCATGGAGGCGCATAAAAAAGTCACGCTGGGGGAGGAGATGGTGTTGATCCGTCATTTCCTGGCGATCGAGCAGGTGCGCTTCGGCCAGCGGCTGCGGGTCGAGGAGGCGCTGGAGGACGCGGCGCTGGCCTGCCTGGTGCCGCCGATGATCATCCAGCCGCTGGTGGAGAACGCCGTCAAGCACGGCATCTGCAATCTGCCGGAGGGCGGCACGATACGCGTGGGCGCGCGGCGCGCCGGATCGATGCTGCATATCCGCGTCGACAATCCGGTCGACGCGGATACGCCGGCGGCGCCAGGCAAAGGGGCCGGCACCGGCATCGGCCTGGCCAACGTCCGCCAGCGCCTGGTGGGCGCGTACAAACATGAGGCGAGCATCCACTGGGGCCGTGGCGACGACGGCTTCGGCGTCGAGATCGCGATGCCGGCGCAAACAACGGAAGGTGAGGATTAAACGTGGAGATCCGTACATGCGTATCATAATCGTCGACGATGAAATGCTGGCGCGCGCGGTGGTGCGCGAGTACCTGTCCGAGCATGCGGACGTGGAGATCGTGGCCGAATGCGCCAACGGCTTCGAAGCCGTCAAGGCGATCACCGAGCTGTCGCCCGATCTGGTGATCCTCGACATCCAGATGCCCAAGCTCGATGGCTTCGAGGTGGCCGAGCTGGCGGGCGCCAAAACCCGCTACATCTTCGCCACCGCCTTCGACCAGTATGCGATCAAGGCGTTCGAATTCCACGCGCTCGACTATCTGCTCAAGCCTTTCAGCCAGCAGCGCTTCGACCAGGCGCTGGCGCATGCGCGCGCCAACGTCGGCAAGGGCGCGCCGGATGCGGCGGTGGACAGCATGGTGCGCGAAGCGGCCGCGCGCAACAAGCCGCTGGGGCGCGTGCTGATACGCGACGGCGCCAGGGTCCACGTCATCGGCAGCGACAAGATCGATTACGTCGAAGCGCAGGACGACTACGTGCAAATCCGTTCAGAGGGCAAGTCCTACCTGAAGAACCAGCGCCTGACGGAACTGGAAGGGCAGCTCGACGGCGAACAATTCCTGCGCATCCACCGCTCCTACCTGGTCAACATCGCCCGCGTCGAGCGCATCGAGCAGGCGACCAAGGACAGTCACGTGGCGATCCTCAAGGATGGCGGCAGGCTGCCGGTGAGCCGCAGCGGCTATCAGAAAATCAGGGCGGCGCTGGGGTGACGCGGCGGTGGCCGGTTAAAACGGCTTGCTTTGTCTGTGGGCCGCGATGCTCAAGATGCTCAGGCCGAGCATGACCGTCAGCACGGCCGACGGCTCCGGCACGGCCGACACGGGCAGCACCAGCAGCGTGTCGTTGCCGGGTGCGATCACGTTGGTGGCGCTGTAGTCGTACTTGCTCAGGTAGGCCTGGGGATCGATGCTGGCGTTCCACACCGGCGTAGGCCCGGAGGCGACGTCGTCGTTGGCGACGATGATGACAGCGGCAAATGACGGCGTGCCAAGCAGCATCAGCCCATATAGCAGCAAGCAAATCATCTTCGAAATAATCTTCGGCATTTGTCATACACCTATTGTTAGTTATAAACAAAAGCGTGGTGATCCGAGCCGATTATCATACTACGAAATAATTATCATTATTTTATTTTTTTTCCATTGTGCCCTCGGCGTCAATAGTGTGCGACTATCATGTCGGGGATGCGGATTCAATCCGCCACCAGGCCGGCATCAGTTGCTGGATCTCGGGGCGGCCGAAGCGGTCGTCGATCAGGTAGACGGTGCCGCGGTCGGACTGGGTGCGGATCACGCGGCCGGCCGCCTGCACCACCTTTTGCAGGCCGGGGTAGGTGTAGGTGTAGTCGTAGCCGGCGCCGAAGATGGCCTCCATGCGCTGGCGGATTTGCTCGTTGACGGGATTGATCTGCGGTAGTCCCAGGGTGGCGACGAAGGCGCCGATCAGGCGCGCGCCGGGCAGGTCGACGCCTTCGCCGAAGGAGCCGCCCAGCACCGCGAAGCCGATGCCTTCGCTCTCGAGCGTGAAGCGGGCCAGGAATTGCGCGCGCTCGGCTTCGTCCATGCGGCGCGACTGGCGCCACACCGGCACGTCCGGGTAGGCTTCGGCGAACTGGTTGGCCGCCTTCTCCATGTAATCGAAGCTGCTGAAGAAGGCCAGGTAATTGCCGCGCTGGCGCTGGTACTGCTGGCCCATCAACGCGGCGATCGGACGCAGCGACTGCTGCCGGTGCTGATAGCGGGTCGAGATGTGGCCGGCCACGCGCACCGCCAGCTGCTCGGCCACGAACGGCGACTCGACGTCGACCCAGGCGGTGGTGTCGGGCATGCCCAGCATGTCGCCGAAGTAGTTCCATGGACTGAGCGTGGCCGAGAACAGCGCGGTGGTGTGCGTGCTTTCAAAGCGCGGCTTGAGGAAGGGCGCCGGCACGATATTGCGGATGCAGAGCACCGAGTTGGAATGGCTGGCGCGCGCGCCTTCGCTTTTCTCGATGTCGAACAGCGCGTGGTCGCCGAAGCTTTCGGCCAGCCGCGCGAACATCAGCGCCTCGAAATAGAAGTTCTGCAGGTCGGCGTCGACGTGGCTCGGATGGTCGGCCATGTAGTCGGAAATCGCGGTGGCCGCCGTCTGCAGCGCGCCCATGAATTTTTCCGGCAGCGTGGCGTAGCACTGGTACTCGGACGATTGGTCCTTCTCCAGCTGGTTCCACTGCCGGTGCACGCGGTCCAGCGGTTTTTTCAATTCCTCCGGCACCGTCTTGCGCAGCATGCGCAGGCTGGCGTGCTCCATCTCGGCCGAGTACATCTTGCGCGCGCGCGAGACCATGTTGTGCGCCTCGTCCACCAGCACGTTGACCTTCCAGTCGTTGAGCTGCGTGAGGCTGTGCAGCATGGCGCTGATGTCGAAGTAGTAGTTGTAGTCGCCGATGACGATGTCGCACCAGCGCGCCATCTCGCTGCCCAGGTAATACGGGCAGACGTCGTGCGCCAGCGCGACCGCGCGCAGCGTCTCGCGGTCCAGCGCCAGGAAGGACGCCGGCGCCGGCGCGCTGTCGGCGGCCGGCGGCAGCATCAGGTCCAGCGCCGACTGGCGGGCGGCCGGAAGGCGGTCGTAGAAGCCCTTGGCCAGCGGGCACGATTCGCCGTGGCAGGCCTTGTCCGGGTTGACGCAGGCGGTGGACTTGGCCGCCAGCTCCAGCGTGCGCAAGGGCAGCAGCGGCGCGCCTTCGCGGATGATGTCGACCGCGTCGAGCGCCATTTGCCGGCCGGAGGTTTTGGCGGCCAGGAAGAACACCTTGTCGACGCCATGTTCGGCGCTGGCCTTGAGCATCGGGAACAGGCTGCCGACGGTCTTGCCGATGCCGGTCGGCGCCTGCGCCAGCAGGCACACGCCGCGGTTGCTGGCCTTGTACATCGCCTCGGCCAGTTGCCGCTGGCCGGGGCGGAAATCGGCGTGCGGAAAGCGCATCGCCTTGAGCTGGGTGTCGCGCGCTTCGCGGTGCGCCATCTCCTTTTGCGCCCATTGCAGGAAGCGGCCGCACTGCTGTTCGAAATAGGCGCGCAGCGCCGGCGCCGTATGCTCCTCGTGCATCACGGTTTCCTTCTGGCTGCCGATGTCGAAGTAGACCAGCGCCAGATGCACCTGGCCCAGGCCCTGGCTCTCGCAGAGCAGATGGCCGTAGATCTTGACCTGCGCCCAATGCAGCTGGCGCTGGTTGTCGGGCATCTTCTTCAAGTCGCCGCGATAGGTCTTGATTTCCTCGAGCCGGTTGGCGCGGCGGTCGTAGCCGTCGGCGCGCCCGCGCACGTGCAGCGGGCCGAAGTCGCCCGACAAGGGAATCTCGGTCTCGTAGTCCTCGTCGCGGCGCGAGGTCACCAGCGCGTGGCCGGCGATGCCCTCCTGCGCGGTGGGCGAGGGCGTGAAGCGCAGATCCAGGTCGCCGGTCTTGGCGGTGAACTCGCACAACGCGCGCACGGCGACGGTGTAGGCGCCTTGGCCAGCGAGCGCGCTCATGCCGCCCATTGCAGATAGCAGACCGAGATCGGCATCTGGTGTGCGGCGCAGTATTCGATCCAGCGCAGCTGGTTGTCCTGCAGGCGGTCGCCGGGGCCTTTGACTTCGATCATGTTGTAGCGCCGCTCGGCGGGCCAGAACTGGATCAGGTCGGGGAAGCCGCTGCGGTTGGCCTTGATGTCGAGCAGGATGCGCTCGAACGCGCGCCGCAGGTGCAGCGCCGGGATGCAATCGAGCGCCAGCCCGATCAGGTCCTCGTCGAGCGCCTCCCAGTACAGGAAGGGCGACTGGATGCCGTGCTTGGCCGTGTAGTTGGCCAGGATGGTGGCGCGGTATTGATCGCCGTCGAGCTGCGCCAGGCAATGGGCGAACTGCTGCGCGCGGCGGCGCTGGAAATCGGCGCTGTGCAGGTCGGCCGGGCCGCGATGGTAGGGATGGAAGAACGCGCCCGGTATCGGACAGAACACGGCGTCCCAGCACAGCAGGCCGAACAGCGAATTGATCAGCGAATTCTCGACATAGTAGACGGGCGCGTCGTCGCGCGTCAGGTGGTCGCGCACGACGAACTCGACGTAGTTCGGCTCCTCCGGCGGCGGCAGGCTCAGATCGATGCGCAGCGCCTGCGCCAGGGTGGTCCGGGGCGGCTTGGCGTGGCCCAGCTTGCGCGCCAGGCGCGGCGCCATGCGCAGCAGCTGCTGGCGTTCGGCCTCGCTCTCGGGCGCCTGCAGCGCGACCTGCAGCAGGTCGAAGGCCTCGCGCGGCTGCTCGTCCTTTTCCAGCACGCGGATGGCGCGCGCGCGGGCGCCCGGATAGTGACAGCCGGCGTAGAGCGCGTGCGCGGCCTTCCAGTCGGCCAGCTTTTCCAGGTGCTGGGCGATGGTGAAGGTCAGCTTGTCGCGGCGGCTGCGCAGCCACTCGTTGTCTTCCGAGCACGGCGGCAGGTCGCGGATCACGTCGGCCGGATCGTCGCCGTCGACAAAGCGCTCGTGGCACTGGTGCAGCATGAGGAAATCGTCGATATCGCGGCGGCTGCGGAAACCGCGCGCGGCCGGCGAAAACGCCACCTTTTCGTACTGGTAGATGCCCAGGTCCGACAGCACGAACTCGGTCCAGTCCTGATGATAGTTGCCGAAGAAGATAAGGCGCAGGCGATCGCACAGCTGCTGCGTCAGGTTGCTGTAGGCGTGGTCGCCGGAGCCCTCATACCAGTTGGAAAAGCGGTGCTGGCCGTCGTATTGCTCGCGCAGCGCCGCGAGCTGCTCGGCCTTGCGCAACTGACGCAGGTGCGGCGTCAGCTGGAAGATCTTGCCGATCTCGGGTTTTTGCAGCAGATCGAACAACTGTTGCAGATCCAGCAGCGGATCCTCCTCGATCAGGCCCAGCGCGGCCAGCGGGCGGGCGGCCTCGTGTGTGCTACCGATTTCGGCGTACGCCAGCTTACTGGCCCGAAACAGCGTCCCCTTGCGCATGACCATCCGCACCAGCAGCGCGCGCGACGCCTGGGGCAGGGTAGGGAAGGCGGAAATGAAATCGCGTTCCTCGGCGATAAGCAGATCGTCGTAACGGTCGCCGATCCACGCCAGCACCTGGTGGAAGTTATCCAGGTAATAAAACGCGTTGTCGAGAACTTTGATCATTGCGGGGAAGCGGAAGCGAGGAGGGCGATAAACTGTATTTATATACAGTGTATCGCGTTCGGCGCCGCTTGCCCAGCAAAATCAACTCCGGGGTCAGGTCCACCATTTCTACACGAGCTGCGCCGTAATGCGGCGTACGGCAGGGCTTGTGTAGAATTGGTGGACCTGACCCTGGATTAGGCTTGCTTGGCGGCGGGGGTGTTTTTTTCCACCAGTTCGCTGGCTTTGGCGATTTGTGCTTCGACCGCCTGCACCGCCTGCTTGGTGGCCTTGGTCACCTGCTCGTAGCCGCTGAAGGCGTTGTCGATCGCCGTTTTGACGATCTGCACCGCGTTCTCCGAGCCCGGACGCACGTTCTTCGTGACGTCGTAGATCAGCGCGCTCAGATTGCTCTTGGCCTCGGCCACGTGGGCGTCGGCCGCGCGCGTGAACTCTTCGCGGATCTCGGCGATGATCACCCCCAGCTGCTGGTTGTAGGCGTTGGCGCCCGCCACGCCGGGCTGCAGCTTGGCCGCGGCCAGGCTCATCGCCGCCTTCGGATCGGCCGCTTGGCTGATTTCCTTGCCTGCGGCCAGGCCGTCCTCCAGCTGCGACTTGGCGGTGGCCATGTTCAGCGCCACCACCTGCTCGACGCCTTGCACCGCTTTGTTGGTCAGCGCGTTAAATGTTTCAAGTTGGAATTCAAACAGGGCTTTTGTCGCGTTGGCAAATTGCTCGGGATTCGTAAACATACAGTCTCCTCATGATGATGATGGTATGTAATGCCCCGGGGTGCTCCCGTGTTGTTGTGGGTCCATTATTTAGCAAGAACTAACTTTTCGCAACGGCTATCTTTGAACGGGCCGCGCGCCTTTTCCCAGCCGGGGCCGAGCGGCGTTTGCGAGCACGCCAGCTTGCCGTCGAGCTTGCTGCGCCATTCCCACCACGGCGCCGGGCCGGCGGCGAGCTCGGCGCAGCAAAGCATCAGTGTCAGCAGGGCGGCGGCGCGGGTATTGATATTTGTCATGGTTTGAGCGTACAGCAAAACGGCGCCCGTGGCGATGTGGCATCACAGCGGCGCCACCTTGGGCAGCCGCAACGTGAAGCGCGCGCCTTCGCCTTCGGTGCTGACCACGTCGATGCGCCCGCCCAGCACGCCCGTGACGATGTTGTGCGTGATGTACAGGCCCAGCCCGGAGCCGCCCGAGCCCAGCCGCGTGGTGAAGAAGGGGTCGTAGATGCGCGGCAGGTTGGCCGCCGGAATGCCGGCGCCGGTGTCGGCCACTTCGATGATGACTTCGCCATTGCCGCCGTCGCGCGCCGACAGCGCGATCGTGCCCGCCGCGCGGCCGTCGAAGCCGTGTACGACGCTGTTGTCGATCAGATGTCCCAGCGCCTGGCTCAGCGGCCCCGGATAGCTGTCCATCTCCAGCAGGTGGTCGACGTCCTCCTCCAAGGTCAGGCCGCGCTGGCGCAGGTCGGCCTCGAGCGGTTGCAGCAGTTGCGCGACCGGGTCGCCCAGCACGAAGCGCACCCGCTGCGAGCTGGCGCTGTCGACGGCGATGTGGCGGAAGCTGGCCACCAGCGCGGCCGCGCGCCGCAGGTTGCGCACCACCACCTCGTCGGCGCTGGCCGCCTCGCGCACATAGCTCTCCAGCGTCGAGCGGCGCAAGCCGTTCTCCATGTCGCGCCGCAACGCCGCCGTGCGCTCGCTCATGCTGCTGGCCATCACCAGGCTGTTGCCGATCGGCGTGTTGAGCTCGTGCGCCACGCCCGCCACCAGCGCGCCCAGCGCGGCCAGCTTGTCGCGCCGCACCAGCTCCTCCTGCGTCATGCTCAGGTTGCCGAGCGCGGTGCTCAGTTCTTCGTTGACGTGTTCGGCTTCCTCCTTGGCCTGCAGCAGTTGCCCGGTGCGCGCCGCCACCAGTTCCTCGAGGTGTTCGCGGTGCCGACGCAGCTCCTCCTCGCGGCGGGTGCGCACGATGGCGATGCCGGCGATATGGGTGGCCGCGCCGATCAGGCTCAGATCCTCGTCGCTGGGCGTGCGCACCTCGCGGTAGTACATCGCGAACGAGCCGAGCACGGTGTCGCCGTCGAGCATGATCGGCATCGACCAGCACGCGCGCAGGCCGTAGCGCGCGGCCGTCTCGCGGTAGTCGCGCCACAGCGGATCGTTCATGATGTCTGCCACCACCACCGTTTGCCGGCGGTGCATGGCGGTGCCGCACGAGCCGGCCGCCGGCCCGATCGGCTGGCCGTCGATGGTGGCCAGGTAGTCCGGCGGCAGGCTGGGGCCGGCGCCGACCTGCACGTGCACGCCGTCCGGCGCCAGCAGCAGCGCCGTGCACAGCACGTCCTCGGACTGCGATTCGATCAGCAGCATCAGGCGCTCGAGGATGTCGCCCAGCGGCGCGGCGCGGGCGATCATCTCGAGCAGGCGGTTCTTGCCGTCGCGCAGCGCTTCGGCCAGCTTGCGGCGCGTGATGTCGACCACCCGCACGTGCATCAGCCGGTGCCGCCCCGAGTCGAGCGGCACCATCCGCAGTTCGCAGCACAGCGTGCGGCCCGAGCTGTGCCACATGGTCAGCTCGTACACCTGCACGCCGCCCGCCAGCACCTGGTCGACATGCTCGCCGAACACTTGCGGCGACGGCCGGCCGTCCGGCTGCAAGGGCGGGCACAGCGACGGAAACTGCCTTTGCATCAACTCGGTCCCGGTCAGCCCGAACAGCTCGCGCGCGCGGCGGTTGACGTCCAGCACACGATGGCTGCCGCGCTGCAGCAGCAGGATCGCGTCCGGCGAACCGGACAGCATGGTGTGATAGTTGACCTCGAGCGTGGCCATGGACGGCAAATCGGCCTCGGCCGGCGCGGCGGGGATGGCCTGCAGCCGCAGCAGGATGTCCTCGGCCAGGTCGTCGGCGTTGAACGTGAGCGGCAGATAGGCGGCCGCGCCGAGCTCGGTCGCCCGCGCGCGTTCCTCCTCGCTGGGCGCGTTCGACAGCACATAGATGGGCACGTCGGCGCCGCACAGCCGTTGCAGGCGCTGGCACAGTTCCAGGCCGGCGCTGCCGGCCAACGCCGCGTCCAGCACGGTCGTGGCCACGCCGCCGCCGGCCGCGATGGTCAGCGCCTCGTCGCCGCGGCTGACGGCGCGCACGGCATAGCCGTAGCGGCCGAGCGTCTTTCCGAGGGCGACGTGGTCGTACGCCGCACTGGTGGCAATCAGTATCGTGTGCGGCTGATCGGAGGAGAACGGCTGCATCATGAGCGTGGGTCCGGTTCCGCGAGGCGGAGGTGTAACTAGTGTATTACAACATGGGCCGGACCGCCCATGGTTTATGCGGCCGCCACGGAGGCCGCCTCCTGCGCCTGTTTGATTTGTGGAAAGTTATCCTCGATCCAGTCGACCAGCGCCTCGAGCCGTTCGGCCGCCTCGCGCCCCAGCGGCGTCAGGCTGTACTCGACGTGGGGCGGCAGCACCTGTTGCGCCACCCGCAGCACCAGGCCGTCGTAGGCCAGCGCGTCGAGCGTCTGCGCCAGCATTTTCTCGCTGACGCCGCCGACCGCGCGCCGCAACTGGCTGAAGCGGTGGGTGCCGTCGAGCAGCACCACCAGCACCAGCACGCCCCAGCGGCTGGTGATATGGGCCAGCACGGCGCGCGACGGGCAGTCGGGGGCGAGCAGTTTCGCGCGTTGGCCGTCGTCGAGCGTGGCGAGGGTGGAGCGCAAGGATTTGCGGGGTTGGGGCGCGGTCATCGTGGTTTCCGTTCGGGTGGAGTGTACTTACCAAATTGTACGTACTTACATTTAGAAAGTATAGGCCTTATGATAGTCCCGACCGCGCGGAATGTCCCTGCGGAACTCAATTCAAAGGAAAAATCATGATTATTGTTACTGGTGCAACCGGCCAACTGGGCCGTCTCGTGATTGCCAGCCTGCTGAAAACCACCCCCGCCGCGCACATCGTCGCCGCCGTGCGCGACGTTGCCAAGGCCGCCGATCTGGCCGCGCAGGGGGTGCAGGTGCGCCGCGCCGACTACGACGACGCCGCCTCGCTGGACGCCGCGTTCGTCGGCGCGACCAAGGTATTGCTGATTTCGTCGAACGAGCTGGGGCAACGCGTACCGCAGCACCGCGCCGTCATCGACGCCGCCGTTCGCGCCAAGGCCGGGTTGTTCGTCTACACCAGCGTGCTGCGCGCCGATAGCAGCGAGCTGTCGCTGGCGCCCGAACACCGGGAGACGGAGGCGGCGGTGCGCGCTTCCGGCCTGACGTACAGCCTGTTGCGCAACGGCTGGTATATCGAAAACTACACCGGCGGCCTGGCTGGCGCGCTGGCGCACGGCGCGCTGGCCGGCGCGGCGGGCGAGGGCCGCATCGCCGCAGCCGCGCGCGCTGACTACGCGGACGCGGCGGCGGCCGTGTTGTCGAGCAAGGGGCCGGTCGAGCCAGTGTATGAATTGGCGGGCGACACCGCGTTCACCCTGGCCGAGCTGGCGGCGGAGCTGTCGCGCCAGTCCGGCAAGCAGGTGCCGTTCCACAATCTGCCGCAAAAAGAGTATCAAGAGATGTTGGTCGGCGTGGGGCTGCCGGCGCCGCTGGCCGAGCTGATCGCCGATTCCGACGCCGCCGCCGCCAAGGGCGCGCTGGACGACGACGGCCACGCGCTAAGCAAGTTGATCGGCCGTCCGACCATCACACTGGCCGACGCCGTCAAAGCGGCGCTGTAGGCGTTGCGGTTGCGGCCGGGAAGCCGGCCGCAGGCTATCATCTTGCGCGCCAATGAAAAAAGCTCCATCCGCCTTTCGGCTGATGGAGCTTTTTTGCGTATTCGGTAGAGTGGTGCCCACGGAGGGACTCGAACCCCCACACCTTGCGGCACATGGACCTGAACCATGCGCGTCTACCAATTCCGCCACGTGGGCACTGAACTGCTTGCTGCTTGTTACACTCTGCTGCGTGTTCTGCAACAGAGGCCCGAATCTTAAAGGAGCTGCGCCACCCCGTCAATAGCCAATTGGTGCTGAGGTGAAATTATTTCGGTTTGAAAGTCGGGGCGATTGACTGATAATCGTCCTATGAATGTCCGCCGACCCGCCCGCGCGCTGGCCCTCGCCAGCCTCCTGCTGCTGCCCCTGGCGTCCAGGGCGCAACAGGTCGTCACGCTGACCGGCGGCGAGTGGCTGCCCTATATTTCCCAAACGTTGCCCCATTACGGCCCCATCGCCCGCATCGTCACCGAGGCGTTCGCGCTCGAGGGCGTGCGCGTCAACTACACCTTCCGGCCGTGGAGCAGGGCGTTCGCCGAGGCCGCCAACGACTTGGCCAACGGCACGCTGGTCTGGAGCGTGTCCGACGACGGCAGCGAGCGGGCGCGGCGGTTTCTGCGCAGCGACGTGGTGTTCCACAGCCAGTCGGTGTTCTTCCACCTGAAGAGCTACCCGTTCCGCTGGCGTGGCGAGCAGTCGCTGGCCGACATGCGGATCGGCGGCACCGCCGGCTACGAGTACCAGTTCGACAAGGCCACGCAAAGCAGGATGGACCTGTCGGCGCCCACCGACACGCTCAACTTCCACAAGCTGCTGGCGGGGCGGTTCGACGTGTTTCCGGCCAATCTGGATGTCGGCTTGTGGATCATGCGCACCGAATTGCCGCCCGACCAGGCCGGCTTGATCGCCTGGGACCCGCGCCCCTACCACATCGCCCACTACCACCTGCTGTTAAACAAGCGCAATCCCGACAACGAGCGGTATATGGCGCTGTTCAACCGCGGCCTGAAGCGCCTGCGCGCGAGCGGGAAATACGAGTCATACCTGCGGGGCTTGAGCCCGGTGCCCAAGTGGCCGGGAGGTGACGGCGCAATGAAAAAAGCCCCCAGCGCGCCGTAAGGCTAGCTGGAGGCTTTTTTGCGGAATTCTGTGGTGCCCACGGAGGGACTCGAACCCCCACACCTTGCGGCACATGGACCTGAACCATGCGCGTCTACCAATTCCGCCACGTGGGCACTGTACTGCTTGCTACTCTTGCTTCGCTGTCGCGTGTTCTGCAACAGAGGCCAGAATCATAAGTGAGCCGCGCGCGGCAGTCAAGGGCGAAAGCCATTTTTTGCGAAAGAAATCCGGGCGCCACACCCGGCGCGGGCGGGCGGATTTCGCGCTTGCTTGTTAAGGCGCACTTTCGTAAGCTCCGGATGGATGCCGCCCCCGGCGTTCAGCTACACGGAGACAGTCGATGCACATGTTGAACAACTGGTTCGATAGCCAGGGCTTTATGCCGCACGGCCACTGCTTTTTGTGGATACCGTCCATCCTGTGGACCAGCGTCATTTCCGACGCGCTGATCGCGCTCGCCTATCTGACCATCCCCTTCACGCTGATCTACTTCATCCGCCGTCGCCGCGACATGCCGTTCAACTGGATGTTCATCGCCTTCGGCGTTTTCATCCTGGCTTGCGGGAGCACGCACATGGCCGAGATCTGGGTGGTCTGGCGCCCCGACTACGTGCCGCTGGTGATCCTCAAGGCGATCACGGCGGTCGCCTCGGTGGTGACGGCGATCGCGTTGGTGCGGCTGGTGCCGGTGGCGCTGCGCATCCCCAGCCCGGCGCAGCTGGCTGCCGTCAACGCCGAGCTGCGGCAAGCCAACAGCGACCTGCGCCTCGCGATGGAGCGGGCCGAGGTGGCGAACCGCGCCAAGAGCGCGTTCCTGGCGGCGATGAGCCACGAGCTGCGCACGCCGCTCAATGCCATACTCGGCTACGCGCAAATCCTCAAGCGCGACAAGCAATTGTCGCCGTCGCAGCAGGCTGGCGTCGGCACCATCCACCTGGGCGGCCAGCACCTGCTGGCGCTGATCAACGACGTGCTGGACCTGTCGCGCGTGGAGGCGGGCAAGATGGAATTCAACGTCAAGCCGGTGCGGCTGGGCGAGTTGCTGACCGTGGTGGCCGACATCATGCGCGTGCGGGCCGAGCAAAAGCATTTGCATTTCGAGCTGGAGCTGGTCGGCGGCTTGCCGCTGGCGATAGGCGCCGACGAGACGCGCCTGCGGCAGGTGTTGTTGAACCTGCTTGGCAACGCCGTCAAATTCACCGATCGCGGCGCCGTGCGCCTGCGGGTGTCGCCGTTGCCGGCGGCGGCCGACGCGCCGGACCTGGCCCGCCTGCGCTTCGAGGTGCTCGACGAGGGCGTCGGCATCGATCCCGCCCATCTCGACGCCATCTTCGAGCCGTTCGAGCAGGTCGGCGAGGCCGCGCGCCGCGCCGGCGGCACCGGCCTGGGGTTGGCCATCAGCCGCCAGCTGGTGCGGCAAATGGGTGGCGACCTGAAAGTCGACAGCGCGCCCGGGCGCGGCAGCCGCTTCTGGTTCGACGTGCCGGTGCCGGTGGTCGACGCGCCCGGCGCCGCCACCGACGGCGGCGATGTTCCGGCCGGCTATCTGGGGCCGCGCAAGACCTTGCTGGTGGTGGACGACGTCGCCACCAACCGCGCCTTGCTGCGCGATCTGCTGGGCACGCTGGGCTTCCGCATCGTGGAGGCCGCCAACGGCGTCGCCGCGCTGCGCCAGGCGAAGATCGAGCCGCCCGACCTGGTGCTGATGGATATGGTGATGCCGGACATGGACGGGATCGAAACGACGCGCCGCCTGCGGGCCGAGCCGGGCAGCGCCCACACGCCGGTGTTGATCATTTCGGCCAGCTCGACGCCGGAGGAGGGGCTGCGCGCGATCACCGCCGGCGCCGACGCCTTCCTCGCCAAACCGATCGACCAGCAGGCGCTGCTGGCGGAAATCGGCGCCCGGCTCAAGTTGCAGTGGATAAAATGAAGGCAATATGAGGCGGTAATGAAAAAAGCCCCCAGCGCGCCGTGAGGCTTGCTGGAGGCTTTTTTGCGGAATTCTGTGGTGCCCACGGAGGGACTCGAACCCCCACACCTTGCGGCACATGGACCTGAACCATGCGCGTCTACCAATTCCGCCACGTGGGCACTGATACTGCTGAACAACAAATGCTATTATAGCGACAGGGTGAGTTTCGCGCCAGATGAACTTTCGTTCCATACTGCGCATCAACCCGGTCTAACAATTCCCGCTTCGTCGCTGTTTTTCAACATTGTCGCTGCGAGAGACCAAGATTATAGAGCAATCCTGCGCGATGTCAAACACCAAATTCGGAATCTGTCGGAAAAATCCGGTAGCGGACGCCGGAATTAGTCAATCAGGGCGTTTCCAAGTACACTACGCCTGTCGTCGTGTCATATATATGCACCCGACGATTTTGCCAGGCCGGATTTCCTCTGAACACTGTCAATAACAACTACAGAAATACTTTTGAACCAAACTACCCACACCATTCCCAGCCGGGAGGAAATTCTCGGCATCTTCCGCAGCGCCAAGGCGCCGCTTGACCTGCTCGCAGTGGCGAAGTCGCTGAAAGTCGCGCAAGACGCACAAGCGGTGCTGTCGCGCCGGCTCAACGCCATGCAGCGCGACGGCCAGATCGTCGCCGACGACAGCGGTCACTTTTCGCTCGCCACCGACACCGGCTTCGTTGCCGGCCGCGTCAGCAGCCACCGCGACGGCTTCGGCTTCGTCATCCCGGACGAGCCGGGCGAAGACCTGTTCCTGCCCGAAAAGGAAATGCAGAAAGTGCTGCACGGCGACCGCGTGCTGGCCAAGGTCATCGGCGTCGACCGCCGCGGCCGGCCGGAAGGCACCATCGTCGAAGTCGTCCAGCGCGCCAACACCCACATCATCGGCCGCCTGCTCAACGAGAACGGCACCTGGATCGTCGCGCCGGAAGACCAGCGCATCGCCCAGGACGTGTTGATCGAAGGCTCGATCGGCAAGGCCAAATCGGGACAGGTGGTCAGCGTCGAGCTGACCGAGCAGCCGATGCGCTTCAAGCAGCCGGTCGGCAAGATCGTTGAAGTGCTGGGATCGCTCGACGATCCGGGCATGGAGATCGAAATCGCCGTGCGCAAGTTCGGCGTGCCGCACGTGTTCTCCGACGCCGCGCTCAAGCAAGCCAACAAGCTGCCCGACGTGGTGCGCGAGATCGACCTGGCCGACCGCGTCGACCTGCGCGACATCCCGCTGGTGACCATCGACGGCGAGGACGCGCGCGACTTCGACGACGCGGTCTACTGCGAACCGGTCAAGGTCGGCCGCAGCAACGCGTTCCGCCTGATCGTCGCCATCGCCGACGTCAGCCACTACGTCAAGCCGAACGACGCGCTCGACACCGACGCGCTCGAACGCAGCACCTCGGTCTACTTCCCGCGCCGCGTGATTCCGATGCTGCCGGAAAAACTGTCCAACGGCCTGTGCTCGCTGAACCCGGCGGTCGACCGCTTGACGCTGGTGTGCGACGCCGTCATCACCGCCAAGGGCGAGATCAAGGCCTACCAGTTCTATCCGGCCGTGATCCACTCGGCCGCGCGCCTGACCTACACCGAAGTGGCCGACATCCTCGGCAACACCAAGGGACCGGAGGCGGCGCGCCGCCCGGGCATCGTGCCGCACCTGCTGAACCTGTACGACGTCTACCAGGCCTTGCTCAAGGCGCGCAGCGAACGCGGCGCGATCGACTTCGAGACCACCGAGACCTACATCGTCTGCAACCCGTCGGGCAAGATCGAAAAGATCATCCCGCGCACCCGCAACGAGGCGCACAAGCTGATCGAGGAGTGCATGTTGACCGCCAACGTCTGCGCGGCCGACCTGCTGATCCGCCACAAGCATCCCGGCACCTACCGCATCCACGCCAGCCCGACGGCCGAAAAGCTCAAGCAGGTGCGCACCTTCCTCAAGCAGGTCAACCTGAGCTTGAACGGCGGCGACAAGCCGACCGCCGGCGATTACGCCGAGCTGATGCGCCAGGTCAAGGAGCGTCCGGACGCCGCGCTGCTGCAAACCATGCTGCTGCGCTCGATGCAGCAGGCGGTGTACTCGCCCGACAACATCGGCCACTTCGGCCTGGCGTACGAGGCCTACGCCCACTTCACCAGCCCGATCCGCCGCTATCCGGACTTGCTGACGCACCGCGCCATCAAGGCCATCCTGCTCGGTAAGAAATACGAGCCGAAAGTGGCCTCGACCAGCGTGCTCAACACGAACGTCTCGAACGCCACGCGCAAGCAGCAGGCCAAGGACAAGGCCGACGGCAAAGAGAAAAAAGCCGCCGGCGACCTGACCGTGTGGGACGCGCTCGGCGTGCACTGCTCGGCCAACGAGCGCCGCGCCGACGAAGCCTCGCGCGACGTCGAAGCGTGGTTGAAGTGCTACTTCATGCAGGACAAGCTGGGCGAGGAATTCACCGGCATCATCACCGGCGTGACCAGCTTCGGCATCTTCGTCCAGCTGGACCAGTTGTTCGTCGAGGGCATGGTGCACATCACCGACCTCGGCGCCGACTACTTCCAGTACGACGACGCCCGCCACGAGCTGCGCGGCGAGCGCAGCGGCAAGCGTTTCCAGCTGACCGACCGGGTCGACGTGCAAGTCGTGCGCGTCGATCTGGAATCGCGCAAGATCGATCTGCGCCTGGCCGGCGCCGACGCGCCGCCGCCACGTCCGGACAAGCCGTCCAAGGACAAGGACCGCAAGGGCAACATCAAGCCCGGTCCGACGACGTCGCAGCGCCACGAGGTGAAAACCACCGCGCCGTCGGCGCCGGCCGCCAAGCCGGCGTCGCGCTCGCGGGGCGGACGCGGCAAAACCAATGCCGCGGCGGGTGCCGCGGTAGCACCCCGAGCAGCGCAGCCTGCCTCAAAAAGTAAGAAGAAGCGATAAATAATGAAGAACAAAATGATTTTTGGTTTCCATGCGGTGACCTCGCGTTTGCGTCATGAGGCCTCATCCGTGGAAGAGATTTTCATCGACGCCACGCGCGACGACCGCCGCATGAAGGATCTGGTCGCCAACGCCAAGGCGGCCGGTGTGCGCGTCATGCCGGTCGACTCGGCGCGGCTCGACAAGATCGTCGGTACCCGCCGCCACCAGGGCGTGATCGCCTTCGCCTCGCAGCTGGCGCTGGCGCGCAACCTCGATGAACTGCTCGACGCCATCGAAGGCCCGCCGCTGTTGCTGGTGCTCGACGGCATCACCG
Organism: Duganella sp. 1411; assembly: GCF_017833525.1. Classification (GTDB taxonomy): domain Bacteria; phylum Pseudomonadota; class Gammaproteobacteria; order Burkholderiales; family Burkholderiaceae_D; genus Rugamonas. The sequence goes on along the minus strand of NZ_JAFICD010000002.1, from coordinate 634,347 downwards.
ATCCGCACAACCTGGGCGCCTGCCTGCGCGTGGCCGACGGCGTCGGCGCGCACGCGGTGATCGTGCCGAAGGACCGCGCCGTGGGCCTGAACGCCACCGCCGCCAAGGTCGCCAGCGGCGCGGCCGAGACCGTGCCGTACATCACCGTCACCAACCTGGCGCGCACCTTGCGCGACTTGAAGGACCGCGACATCTGGCTGATCGGCACCTCCGACGACGGCGAAAAAGGCCTGTACGAAGCCGACTTTACCGGCCCGACCGCGCTGGTCATGGGGTCGGAAGGCGAGGGCATGCGCCGCCTGACGCGCGAGACCTGCGACATGCTGGTCAGCATCCCGATGTTCGGCTCGGTCGAGAGCTTGAACGTCTCGGTCGCCTCCGGCGTCTGTCTGTACGAGGCGCGCCGCCAGCGCCTTGCCAAGGAAGCTTAAACAGCGTTCCCGGCAAAGCAGTTCCGGCGGCCCGCTTCGAGGGTCGCCGGGTTTTTCCTCCCGCCCCCTCCAAGTCTGCCGCTTCTTAGCAACCTCCGACCGGATGCGCTAACATGGGCTTTTCGGTTGTCATTCTGCACAACTATGTTCCACCACCTGCGACAAGACATCAACAGTATCATCGAACGCGACCCCGCCGCCCGCAACGCCTGGGAGGTGTTGACCTGCTACCCCGGCCTGCAGGCCATCGTCATGCACCGCTGGGCCAGCTGGTGCTGGCGGCACGGCCTCAAGTGGCCGGGGCGCTTCATCGCCTACCTGGCGCGCATCGTCACCGGCATCGAAATCCACCCGGGCGCGACGATCGGCCGGCGCGTCTTCATCGACCACGGCTTCGGCGTGGTCATCGGCGAGACGGCCGAAGTGGGGGACGACTGCACCATCTACCAGGGCGTGACCCTGGGCGGCACCTCGCTGCACGCCGGCAGCAAGCGCCACCCGACCTTGGAGCGCGGCGTCATCGTCGGCGCCGGCGCCAAGGTGCTGGGCGGCTTCACCGTGGGTGAATACGCCAAGGTCGGCTCGAACGCGGTGCTGCTCAAGCCGGTGCCGGCGGGCGCGACGGCGGTCGGCAACCCGGCCCACATCGTGCGCAAGGACGCGGCCGCGCCGCTCGGCGCCACCGCGCACTTGTTCGCGGCCTACGGCGTCACGCCGAACGGCGACGACCCGCTGTCGAAGGCGCTGCACGGCCTGATCAACCACGCCGTCAAACAGGAAGAGCAGATCGAGCGCATCCTGGCGGTGCTGAAGGCGGCGGGCCTGCCCTGTCAGGGAGTAGCCGAATGTGATAAATTGAATTCCGACCAATTAAACAAGCTCGTCGAATAAGGATCATGGACATGGAATCACCCGCAGGCGCAGAAGTACTGGACCCGTTTGAAATCCGCGTGTTGGCCGTGCTGGCCGAAAAAGAAGCGCTGACGCCGGACAACTACCCGCTGTCCTTGAACGCGCTGGTCAACGGCTGCAATCAACTGTCGAGCCGCGACCCGGTGATGTCGATCTCGGAGGAAACGGTGGCCGACGTCTTGCAGCGGCTGATGCAGCGCAAATACGTCAACGGCATCACGCAGGCGGGCGCGCGGGTTACCAAGTACGAGCACCGGATGCGCATCAAATGGTCGCTGGAGCAGGACAAGCTGGCGGTGCTGACGATCCTGATGCTGCGCGGGCTGCAGACGGCGGGCGAGATCCGCACCCGCACGGGACGGCTGCACGACTTCAAATCCGTGGCCGACGTCGAGCAGGCGCTGCAGTTCCTGATCGACAAATACCCGCCGCTGGTCTCGAAGCTGGCGCTGGCGCCGGGCACCAAGGAGCCGCGCTACGGCCAATTGCTGGGTGGCGAAGAGGCGCTGGCGCGGGAAGAAACCGCGGCTGGCCTGGGCGGCGCGGTCACTTCGGCCTCGTCGGGCGGCCGGGTCGCCGCGCTGGAGCAGGAGGTGCAGCAACTGCGGCGCGACTTCGACGACCTCAGCGCGCAATTTGCCGAATTCCGCAAACAGTTCGAGTAATCAACTACGGGGTCAAGTCTAACATTGCTACATGAACTCGGCTGTATGGCGCTTGGCAGGCCCAGTCACAGTCCAGCCCGTGTAGAGATATTAGACTTGACCCCCGAGTGGTCAGCCTTCTTCGCGGCGGCGGCGCATCCAGATGGCCACCGCGATCATGGCGGCGCCGGCGGCCGCGCCTATCCAGACGTTGGCGTTGCCCAGCGTCGACCAGGATTCGCCGAAGATCGTTTGCGGCACCGGCAAGCGGTGCGGAACGTGCTCCATCGCGAGGTGGGCTTCGTCAAACACCAGCCACGCTCCGGGCACCACGCTGAGCAACAAACGGCTGACGATCTTGCTGACGAACCAGGCCGAGTTGATGCCGAGATGCATGGCCTTGTCCGCCCACAGCAACAGCAGCGCCGTCGCCAGCGGCGTGCCGACCGCCCACAGGAACACCTTGGAGCGCGCCATGCTCGACACCATCAGCAACCAGCCCACCGTCGGCAACGCCCACAGCACGTACAAGGGCAGCAGGCCGAGCATCCACAGCGGCGTCAGGTACAGGTCCGGCGTGATGAACAGTTCGCCGAACACGTTGGTGCCGTGCGTTAGCAACAGGAAGGCGCCGATCAGCAGCACCACCAGCGATACCACGAAGCCGATGCCCAGCGTGATCAGCGGCGCCACGACGGCGGCCAGCAAGACCTTCGACAGCACCGTCATCGAGTCCGACACCGGCAGCGATTTCCAGAACAGCAGGCTGCGGTCGCGGCGCTCGTCGTGCAGCGCGCCGAGGCAGTAGAAGAACACCAGCACGCCGAGCACCATCAGCACCGGCGCGGACGAGGCCATGTACGCCTGCGCCATCGTTTCGACCACCTGCGTGCGCACCTTGCCCTCCAGCGTGATCGACAAAATTTGCGACGGCGAACCGTCGCCGTTGACGCTGATGTTTTTGTCGAGCGTGGCCGCAACCAGCGCCATCACCGCGACCAGCGTGGCGATGACCGCCGGCGCCCACACCAGCATGCCCTTGTGTTCCCACATTTCGCGCTTGATCAGCCATTTCATGGTTTTCATGCGTAGGTTCCTTTCATGGTGGCGACAAACAGATCGGCCACGCTCGGGGTGCGCAGCTCGCCGAAGGTCGCCAGTTGTTCGCGCGATACGCCGTCAAACAGCATGATGGATTTGCCGAACACGGTGCGCTGGGTCATCGGCTGCAGCGCGTTGGCGGCGGCGATGAACGGCGGCTCGACCATCACCTCGGTGAAGCGTTCGCCGACTTCGTCCATCGTCGCGGCCAGCGAGATCTTGCCGTCCTGGATGAACATCAAATCGGTCAGGATGTGTTCGACCTCTTCGATCTGGTGCGTGGTGATGACGATGGTCTTGTTTTCGTCGAAGTAGTCCTCCAGCAGATTCTGGTAGAACTGCTTGCGGTACAGGATGTCCAGGCCCAGGGTCGGCTCGTCGAGCACCAGCAGTTTGGCGTCGATGGCCATGACCAGCGCCAGGTGCAGCTGCACCACCATGCCCTTGGACATCGCCTTGACCTTCATTTGCGGGTTCAGCTTGGTGATGGCCAGATACTTTTCCGCCTTGCTGCGGTCGAAACGCGGATGCACGCCTTCGACGAAATCGATCGCGTCCTTGACCTTGAGCCATTTGGGCAGGATGGCGACGTCGGCGATGAAGCAGACGTCGTTCATCAGCGCGTCGCGCTGGGTGCGCGGGTCCATGCCGAGCACCGACAACTCGCCGTCGAACTGGGTCAGGCCCAGCAGGGCCTTGAGCGTGGTGGTCTTGCCCGAGCCGTTGGGGCCGATCAGGCCGACGATGCGGCCTGCTTCGACCGTGAAGGTGGCGCCGTTCAGCGCGGCCTGCTGGCCGTATTTTTTGCTGAGGTTGGTCGCGGTGATGATGGCGCTCATGCCGCACCTCCGGCCGCGGCGGGTTTGAGCAGCGATTCCGGCTCCAGGCCGAGGCGGCGGATGCGTTCGAGCATGGCCGGCCATTCCTCGCGCAGGAAGCGTTCGCGTTCGCTGGCCAGCAGTTTGTCGTGGGCGCCTTCAGTGACGTACATGCCTAATCCCCTTCTTTTTTCGACTAAGGTTTCGTCCACGAGCTCTTGGTAGGCGCGCGATACGGTAATCGGGTTGAGTTGATAATCGGCGGCGATCTGCCGTACCGAGGGCAGGGCGTCGCCGGGCTTGAGCAGGCCGTCGAGCATCATGCCGATGACCTTGTCCTTCAACTGCCGGTAGATCGGCGCGTTGTCATTCCAGCCTATCGTGGACATACATGGGTACCCCTGATGTGTGTTGATGAAGTGGTGTTGTAGTGAACTATAACACTAGGTTTTGAAAAGGCAAGGGGATTTTTTTTCGGGTGCCGCCGACGGTTCGGCGATGGCGGATTACGCTGCGCTAATCCGCCCTACGTGGTTTTAGATTGGCTTTGGGTCCTGACCTTGTCTAACAATTCGAGTGCGTTGGGGAGTGCGGCGCCCGAGGCGGTGTTGTCGAAGATGCACCAGCCGCTGCGATCTTTTAGATACGCGGCGACTTGATCCAGGTACGCTTCATCGTAAGACGAGTAATAAATTCTGGGGCTGCCGTGCAGGCGCGCGTACACGAGGTCGGTGGTGGGCACGTAAATTCCGGGCTGGCCGGCCGGCGGATCGGCGATCACGCGGGTGATGCGATGTCGCCGCAACAGCTCGGTCGCCTCGTCGCTGAACCAACTGCCGTGGCGCGCTTCGCAGGCGAGCATGCAGTCGAAGCTGTCGTGCAGGCGGGCAAAAAAATCGTCGGCCACGGCTGGCTGCAGCGTCAGGCTCGGCGGCAACTGCACCAGCACGCAGCCGAGTTTGTCGCCCAGTGTGCCGGCCTCGGCCGCGAAGCGCGCCAGCAATTCGTCGATGTCGACCAGTTTTTGATCGTGGCTGATGCTGCGCGGCAGCTTGACCGAGAAGCGGAAGTCGGCCGGCACGCTGGCGGCCCAGCGCGCGTAAGTCGTGGCCTGGTGCGGCTTGTAGAAGGACGAATTGATTTCCGCCGCGGTCAATACTGCCGCATAGCGTTGCAAGTGGCTGCCGTCGCCGGGAAAGCGCGGCGCCGATTGCCGGTCGATGCTCCAGCCGGCGCAGCCGATACGTGTGTCCAAACCCATGGCGATTAATCCCTTTTCAAAAAAAGAACGTTCGAATATTGGCCGGACCAATTTATCAATCAATCCGCTGATTATTTCAACTAACTAGCAATTTGGCACTAACCGCATATATCTGGTATATGAATTATTTATTATATGCCTGCGCTACGTAGAATACCGTACTTGACTTTCCGCAGCGTTCGCGATCTCGCACATTCAAAAAAATGACAATAGGAAATTAGTGTTTAAAATCTGAATTATTAAACAATGTTGGCATGAACGAAAACTCCGTGCTATATTGTTTTGACCGCCGAAGCCTTGGTTGCGCCCCTCCTCAATGCTATCCATCGCGATTGCATTCGTGACGGGATATTCCAATTTTCCATACGTCCCACAGGGCGTCCGGATTCAATTGGAAACGCAGCCTTAGATAACCTGTTTATATATTTTCCAATTCGATGTTATTTTATCATCGGTGGGATGACGGCTGGCGCCCCGCTGACTAATCATAGTCATTCGTTAAATCATTCATCAGCATGGATATTGATTATGAATAAACTGAAATACGATATACCGGCCGCGATCGTGGTCTTCCTGGTGGCCCTGCCGCTGTGCCTGGGTATCGCTCTGGCCTCCGGCGCGCCTCTGTTTTCGGGCATCATATCCGGCATCATCGGCGGCATCGTCGTCGGCCTGATCAGCGGCTCGCAGACCAGCGTGAGCGGCCCGGCCGCCGGTCTGGCGGCGGTGGTGCTGGCGTCGATCACCAAACTGGGAGCGTTCGAGATCCTGCTGGTGGCGATATTGATCGCCGGCGTCTTGCAGCTGGCGATGGGGATATTCCGCGCCGGCTTCATCGCCAATTATATTCCGTCGAATGTGATTAAAGGCCTGCTGGCGGCTATCGGTATTTTATTGATACTCAAGCAGATTCCGCATGCCATCGGTTACGATAAAACCGACGTCGATAATTTCTCCTTCACGCAGGGGAATGGCGAGAATACCTTTTCGGCGATCGCCAACGCGCTGAGTGTGATCACGCCGGGCGCGCTGGTTATTTCGCTGCTGTCGGTGCTGATGCTGGTTTATTGGGATAAGACGCCATTCAAAAGATTCAAGCTGTTGCCGGCGCCGTTGTTTGTGGTCGCCGTCGGCATCGTGCTGAATATCATATTCAGTAAATACGCTCCTTTCCTGGCGATTGAACCGACCCATCTGGTGGATATTCCGCCGATCGACACCAGTAATCCCGGCGCCTATTTGCATCTTCCCGATATTACCCATTTCGCCAATCGCGATGTCTGGTTCGTGGGTATCACCATCGCCATCGTGGCGTCGCTGGAAACGCTGCTCAACGTCGAGGCGGTGGACAAGCTCGATCCGCACAAGCGCGAAACGCCGCCCAACCGCGAGCTGGTGGCGCAAGGGGTGGGCAATATCTTCGCCGGCCTGCTGGGCGGCTTGCCGTTGACGTCGGTGATCGTGCGCAGCTCGGTCAATGTCCAGTCCGGTAATAAAACCAAGGCTTCCGCCGTGCTGCACGGCGTGTTCATGCTGGTCAGCGTTTTGTTGTTGAGCCCGCTGCTGAATTTGATTCCGCTGGCCGCATTGGCGGCGATCCTGATCACCACCGGCTATAAACTGGCCAAGGTGTCGCTGTTCCGCGATATGTATCAAAAAGGTTGGTCGCAATTTGTTCCGTTCGTCATTACCGTGCTGGCGATCGTGTTCACCGATTTGCTGATGGGCGTGTTGATCGGCCTGGCAGCCGGCGTGTTTTATTTGATGCGCAGTAACTTCCGCAATCCGTTTTCGATCGAGCAATATCGTCTGCACATTGGCGAAGTGATTAAAATGGAATTGCCGAACCAGGTCTCGTTCTTGAACAAGGCCACCATCAAAACCGCGCTGTGGGAAATTCCCGATGGCTCGAAAGTGTTGATCAACGCCAGCAACGCCGATTTTATCGATCATGACGTTCTGGAAACTATCCAGGATTACCGCGTGGTGGCGGCGGAGCGCGACGTGCAGCTCAATGTCATCGGCCTGCGCGAGAAGTACGCGCTGAACGACCCGATCCAGTTCGTTCCCGTGCTCGACCAGGAAACCCAGAAAAAGCTGCGTCCCCACGAGGTGCTGCAACTGCTGCGCGACGGCAATGAACGCTTCAAGGCGGGTCGCTGCTTCGAGAAATACTATCGGGACCAGGCCGACGCGACCGCCGCCGGCCAGCACCCGATGGCCGTGGTGGTGAACTGCATCGATTCGCGGACTTCGCCGGAGATCATTTTCGATGCCGGTCTGGGCGATTTGCTGACGATACGCATCGCCGGCAACGTCATCAGTCGCGAAATCATCGGTAGCCTGGAGATCGCCTCCAAGCTGGGCGCCAAACTGATCGTCGTCAAAGGCCACTCGTCTTGCGGCGCGATCGGCCTGGCGATGGCCAACGAGCATGCGCACAGCATCGGCGCGATCACCGGCAAGATCCAACTGGCCATCCACCAGTGCTCGGCCGATCATGGCGGCTTGGGCAGTAAGGAGTTGCGCGATCAGATCGCCCGCCAGAACATCGAGAACTCACTGGCCGAAGTCATCAACGGTAGCGAATACCTGCGCGGTTGTATCGAGCGCGGCGAAATGGGCCTGGTCGGCGCGTATCACGACATCGCGGCCAAGACCGTCCAGTTCGGCGATCTGGTCACCGGCGACAAGATCGACCGCTACCGCAAGTCCGATAGCGATCTCGCCGCCTGAGCCTAGTGTCGGTCATAATGTCGACGAGTTTGACTCGAAAGGACAATATGACCGACCTTAAACGCACTCTCAAGTTTGCCGCGCCGCTGCTGGCGGCACTGTTTTTCCTGGCCGCCTGCGCGTCGCTGATCGGGCCGCGCCAGATCGATTTGCCGCAGGAACGCCTGCAGCACGATCTGGACCGCAAGTTCCCCATGCGCCAGCGCCTGCTGGGCGTGTTCGAGGTGGAACTGAGCCATCCCCAACTGGCCATTCTGGCCGACAACGACCGCGTCGCGCTGACCTTCGACATGGGCGTGACGCCGCTGCTGGCGCGCCAGGTGTGGCGCGGCAACATGACGGTGTCCGGCCGCCTCAACGTCGACAGCGTCGGCAACACCATCTATCTCAGCGAGGCGCATGTCGATCGTTTCGTTGTCGATAATATGAACGAGGGTAAGCAACAGCAGCTCGCCAGCGTGGCTAATTTGCTCGGAGATAACATCATCAAGGATGTGCCGCTGCACACCTTCGACCCGGAAAAATTGCGCTATGCCGGTGTGCAATTCGTCTTGACCGGCATCGCCACGCGTCCCGGCGGACTGGTCGCCAATCTGCAGCCGGCGAAGTAATCGCGCTCGCCCCGCGGGCTTTAGCAGGTAAGATGTCTTACCCATTGGTTAAGGATGCCTGCATGCCCCAAGACATAGCCGTCGATATCGCCGTGATCCAATCGATGGCGGCGGTGCCGACGATCCTGGAGACGGTCGCGGCGCTGACCGGCCTGCGGTTTGTGTGCGTGGCGCGCGTGACCGCCGATTCGTGGACCACCTGCGCGGTGCTGGACCGGCTCGACTTTGGTCTGAAAGTGGGCGACCAGCTCGACGTCGCCACCACCCTCTGCGAGGAAGTGCGCGACACCGGCAACGCCGTGGTGATCGACCACGTCGCCAACGACGAGCGCTACCGCGACCACCATACGCCGCGCATGTACGGCTTTCAAAGTTATTTCTCGATTCCGCTGTTCCGCCCGGATGGCGGGTATTTCGGCACCTTGTGCGGACTGGACCCGGTCGCCAACGAATTGTCGACGCCCAAGGTGACGCAGACGCTCACGCTGTTCGCGCAACTGATTTCGACCCAGCTCGAGTGCGACCGCGCGCTGGCCGAAACGCGCAGCGCGCTGTCGGACGCGCAGGCCAACGGCGAGCTGCGCGAGCAGTTCATCGCCGTGCTGGGCCACGATTTGCGCACCCCGCTGAGCTCCATCGTCACCGGCGCCGACGTGCTCGGCATGCTGCAGCTGCCGCCGCAGGCCGGCAAAGTGGTCGAGCGCATCCGCCGCAGCGCGATGCGGATCGCCGGCCTGGTCGACGACGTGGTCGATTTCACGCGCGGGCGCATGGGCGGCGGCATCGCCATCGAGCTCAAGCAGGAAAGCGGGCTGAAGGCGGCGTTCGAGCAAGTCATCGCCGAGCTGCGCGGCGACCATCCGGACAGCGAGATCATCGCCGACCTGGCGCTCGACGGCCCGTTGCTGGTCGACGCCGGGCGGATGGCGCAGCTGCTGTCGAACCTGCTCAAGAACGCGCTGGTGCATGGCGAGCCCGGCCGCCCGGTGCGGGTGCGGGCGCAGCAGCAGGAGGGCGCGCTGGAAATTATCGTCGTCAACGAAGGTCCGGCCATTCCGCAGGAAACGCTCAGCCAGCTGTTCAAGCCGTTCTGGCGCGGCAAGCCCGTCTACGGCGAGAAGGGCCTCGGGCTGGGCTTGTTTATCGTCTCGGAGATCGCGCAATCCCACCACGGCGAGCTCGACGTGATCTCCAGCGACGGCACCACCTCGTTTATTTTCAAAATGAAAGACGCCGTTCGCGCCGTCTGACGGCATTTCGCGCCGTTATCGGTCGATTCGTCGCATCGGGCCCGGTCGGCGCCCGGCCGCTGGCATAGTGGTAACAACTTAACCACCACTGCGGAGCACGCCATGATTCAGCAAATTATTTCCCACACCCCCGTCTACGTCTGGGCCCTGCTGGCCTTTCTGGTCTATCGCGGGGTGCTGGCGGCCAAGGATCGGGAACTTCCTCTGGGCAAATTGTTCATTATTCCGGTCGTCATGCTGGGGCTCTCGCTGACGGCCATGAACGGCCACGGCCTGCTGGGCGCGGGCGTGTGGGGCGTGTGGCTGGCCGGCATGCTGGCGGCCGTGCTGGTCACCTGGACGGCCGGTGGCGCCGAGATTGCCGTCAACCGCGAGGCCGGCATCGTCACGCAGCGCGGCAGCTGGACGCCGCTGCTGCTGATGATCGCCATTTTCGTCACCAAGTACACGGTGGCCGTGGTGTCGGCGATGCATCCGGAGGTGCAGCGTCAGCTGCTGTTCGTGGTCGCCGTCAACGGCTTGTTTGGTGTGTTCAACGGCGTGTTCATCGGCCGCCTGCTGCGTTGCGTTGCCGCCTATGTGCGCCAGCCGGCGGCGGCGTTGGCGTAAGGACGCGCTTAATTAAGCCGAGGCCGTTTCCTTGTGGCCGACGGCAAGAGCTTCTACAATTGGCCCCATCGATGACATTGTTGGGGCGGTTTATGTATATATTTGGTATCGGCATCCACGTGCTGGTGGCGATTTTCTTCGCCATCCACGTGATCCGCAGTGGTCAGCAGATGTACTGGCTGATGATACTGTTCATGTTTCCCGGTATCGGCAGCGTGGTGTATTTCATTGCGATCTACCTGCCGAACTCGAAGTTGCAGCACGGCGCGCGCAAGGTGGTGACGGTGGCCGCCAGGACGCTCGATCCGGGCCGCGAGCTGCGCGAGGCGCGCCAGGCTTACGACTACACGCCGACCGCGCAGAACCAGATGCGCCTGGCTGGCGCATTGCTGGAGGCGGGCGACGCCGGCGAGGCGGCCAAGACCTACGAGGCGTGTTTGCAGGGGCCGTTCGCCGGCGACCTGGAGATTCGTTTCGGCGCGGCGCGCGCCACCTTGGCGTGCGGCAGGGCGGGCGACGCGGTAACGCACTTGCAAACCATTCGTGCCGGTAACGCCAATTTCAGGCCGGAGCAGGTGTCGTTGTTGCTGGCGCAGTCGCTGGCCGCGGCGGGCCGGCAGGACGAGGCGAGGGCGGAGTTCGATTACGCGCTGAGCCATCACAACAGTTTCACCACGCAGGCGGAGTGCGCGATATGGGCGGCCGGGGTGGGGGATGCGGCCAAGGCCAATCAGCTCGATCAGGAATTGCAGCGCACGATACAGCGCTGGACCAGTCATACGCGGGAATTGAACCAGCCGTTGATACGGCGCTTGAACGCGGCGATGGCGGCGGTGCGGCGTTAAACCACCGGACGTTGGATCACCGTTGATCCACGTAGGGCGGATTAGCGTAGCGTAATCCGCCAATGCATGCGCCGCCGGCGGCTCGATGGCGGATTACGGCGTGCGCCTAATCCGCCCTACGTATTTCCTAGGTGTTGGTTATTGTCGTGGCCGTGTTTAGATTACCGCGCCGCTCAGGTCGTGACGCGTGATGGCGCCGTTGCCGTCGATGGCGATCCAGCCGCCGCGCGGCGGGGTCGCGTCCGGCTCCCAGTCGGGCAGCACGTAGCGGCGCGTGGCGCCGACCCGGTGCAGCGCGGGACGGTGCGTGTGGCCGTGGATCATGATGTCCGTGCCCGTTTGCGCGAACACGTCGCCGATCGCCTGCGGCGTCACATCCATGATCTCGTACGATTTGCCGCCTTGCTCGCTGCGGCTGTTTTCACGCATGCCGGCGATGATGGCCTTGCGCTGCGCCAGCGGCATCGCCAGGAATTGCTGCTGATACGCGGGCTGCCGCACCATCGCCCGAAATTCCATGTACTTCACGTCTTCGGTGCATTGCGCGTCGCCGTGCAGCAGCACCAGGCGCTGGCCGCCGATCTCGGTCACATAGGTTTCCGGCAGCAGCGTCAATCCCGCCGCCTCGGCGAAGCCGGTGCCGACCAGGAAGTCGCGGTTGCCGCCTATCCAGTAGACGCGCGTGCCGGCGTCGACCACGCTGCGCAGCGCCGCGATGATTTGCTGGTTGAAGGCGTCGCCGATGTCGTCGTCACCGGCCCAGAATTCGAACAGGTCGCCCAACAGGTACAACTGTTGCGCGCGCCGCGCATGCCGCTCCAGGAAGTCGAAAAACGCCTCGCTGGTGGCGGGATGCGCGGGCTGCAGATGCAGATCGGAGATGAACAGCGCGAGAACGTCGCTCACGCGCTCGCCGGTCTGTGGTTGGCTCATTAGTTTCGCTTACTTATTTTGCTTACTTATTTGCTTACTTATTTGTTACTTAATTACGCGGCCAGCTCGATGCTTTCGATGATCACGTCTTCCGCCGGCACGTCGGCGAACATGCCGCTGCGGGTGGTTTTGACTTTCTTGATGGCGTCGACCACTTCGGTGCCTTCGATGACTTTACCGAACACGGCGTAGCCCCAGCCGTCCTGGCCAGGATAGTCCAGGAAGGAGTTGCCCTTGACGTTGATGAAGAACTGGGCCGAGGCCGAGTGCGGCGCCGAGGTGCGGGCCATGGCCAAGGTGTACGGTTCGTTTTTCAGGCCGTTCTTGCCTTCGTTTTCCACGGTGGCGTCGGCCGGCTTTTGCTTCATGCCTGGCTCGAAACCGCCGCCCTGGATCATGAAGCCGTCGATCACGCGGTGGAAGATGGTGTTGGTGTAGTGGCCGGCGTTCATGTAGGCCAAGAAGTTTTCTACGGACTTAGGCGCTTTTTCGTCGTTCAGTTCGACGGTCATTTTGCCCATGTTGGTGGTGATGATTACGTTGGTCATGTTGTTATCCTGTGTGGTGACGATGTGATAAATAAGATGGTTTTATGCCGCAGGCCGCTATTTTACAGTTTTGGCTGGATCGGGGTCTTCAAAATCGTCGCGGACTTGATGACGATCGGAATCACGGGGATGTTCTGGAAGATGCCCTTGTCGTCGACCAGCACGCCCTTGATCTTGTCGACCACTTCCTGGCCCTTGACCACCTTGCCGAACACGGTATAGCCGAAGCCGTCGCGGCCCGGATAGTTGAGCGCCTCGTTGTCGGCGACGTTGATGAAGAACTGCGAGGTGGCCGAGTTCGGATCGCCGGTGCGCGCCATCGCCAGCGAGTAGGTAACGTTGCTCAGGCCGTTCTGCGATTCGATCGGCACCGGCTTGTTGACCTTTTTCTGGTTCAGCTTTTCATCGAAGCCGCCGCCCTGGATCATGAAGCCGTCGATCACGCGGTGGAAGATGGTGCCTTTATAAAAGCCCGATTTGACGTAGGCGAGGAAATTTTCGACCGACTTGGGGGCTTTCTCGCGATCGAGCTCGACCACGATGTCGCCCATGGTGGTCTTGATCTCGACCTGCGGCGTGGCGCTGGCCGCCGGCGCGGCGGGCGCGGCCGCCAGCGCGGCGCCCGACAGCGCGACGCCCGCGAACATGGTCATCAGTTTGCCGAACAGCGATGTCTGCGTTTTGTACATTCTTGCTTCCCCATAGTGATTTTTGTCAATGGCGATCGGCCCGACGAGCCAAAATCCTCAGTCATATCGGGCCAATGCCGTTTTTATCAATGCTATACTAATCAATACATTCCATTCTACCTCTTGGAAGGTGGATTGAAATAACTATACCGAGGGTCTGTCGGTCTCCACGGCAAGCGATGAAATACACGGTGCGCCCGTTTGGTGCCGCGCCAGGTTCTCGTATTGCCCGGGGCCGGCACGCGCTTCTAAAAAAGAATACCCAAGAGTCCGATGAGCAATTTAAAGATTTACAACACGCTGGCGCGTGACAAGCAGACGTTCGTTCCCATGGAAGCCGGCAAGGTCCGCATGTATGTGTGCGGCATGACCATCTATGACTACTGCCACATCGGCCACGCGCGCATGATGATGGCGTTCGACGTCATGTACCGCTGGCTGATGGCCTCCGGTTACGAGGTCACGTACGCCCGCAACATCACCGACATCGACGACAAAATCATCAAGCGGGCGGTGGAAAACGGCGAGACGATCTCGCAGCTGACCAGCCGTTTCACCCGCTACATGGACGAGGACACCGGCGCGCTCGGCATCCTGCCGCCCACGCTGACGCCGCGCGCGACCGAGTACGTGCCGCAGATGCTGGCGCTGATCGAGACGCTGGAGAGCAAGGACCTGGCCTACCAGGGCACCGACGGCGACGTCAACTACGCGGTGCGCAATTTTCCGCACTACGGCCGCCTGTCGGGCAAGTCGCTCGACGACCTGCGCGCCGGCGAGCGCGTCGACATCAACACCGGCAAGCGCGATCCGCTCGACTTCGTGCTGTGGAAGGCGTCCAAGGAATCGGAGCCGGACGAGGTCAAATGGGACTCCAAATGGGGCAAGGGCCGTCCGGGCTGGCACATCGAGTGCTCGGCCATGTGCTCGGCCTTGCTGGGCGAACAGTTCGACATCCACGGCGGCGGCGCCGATTTGCAGTTCCCGCACCACGAGAACGAGATCGCCCAGTCCGAGGGCGCGTTCGGCCACGCCATGGTCAACTACTGGGTGCACAACGGCTTCGTGCGCGTCGATAACGAAAAGATGTCCAAATCGCTGGGCAACTTCTTCACGATACGCGACGTGCTGAAAAAGTACGACGCCGAGGTGATCCGCTTCTTCATCCTGCGCGCCCACTACCGCAGCCCGCTCAACTACTCCGACGCGCACCTGGACGACGCCCGCGTCGCCTTGACGCGCCTGTACACCGCGCTCGACGGCGTCGAAGGCGACGGCCTTGCGCTCGACTGGCAAGAGCCGCACGCCGCGCGCTTCGCCGAAGCCATGGACGACGACTTCAACACGCCGGTGGCATTGGCTGTGCTGTTCGACCTGGCCAGCGAGCTGAACAAATCGAAAGCGCCGGCCGTGGCGCGCCAGCTCAAGGGGCTGGCCGCTGTCATCGGCTTGCTGGCCCGCAGCTCGCAGCAATTCCTGCAGGCCGTCGTCGGCGACGCCGACAGCTCCGGCGACGTCGCCATCGCGGCCGCGATCGCCCAGCGCGCCGAAGCGAAAAAAGCCCGCAACTTCGCCGAATCGGACAAGATCCGCGCCGATCTGCTGGCCGCCGGCATCATCCTCGAAGACAAGCCTGACGGCACCACCAACTGGCGCCGCGCATAATGGTCACCGCCAAGGATAACGAGGGCGCAGCCGGCCCGCTATCGGCCGTGCCGCCGTACTGGGAAGAGGCCAAGATCGAGCTCATGAAGCGTGACCGCATCATGAAAAAGTTGATCCCGCAGTTCGGCGACCTGCACCTGGTCGGCCACGACGACCCGTTCACCACCTTGGCGCGCTCCATCGTCGGCCAGCAAGTCACGCCCAAGGTGGCCGACGCCGCCTGGCACAAGCTGCTGCTGGCCTGTCCCAAATGCACGCCGGCGCAGGTGGTCAAGGCCGGCGCCGAGCAGTTGTCGGCCTGCGGCCTGTCCAAGCGCAAGACCGAATACATCCTCGACCTGGCGGACCACTTCAAGAACAAACGCGTCCACAGCGCCCAGTGGGGCCAGATGGACGACGAGGCCGTCATCGCCGAACTGGTGCAGATACGCGGCATCGGCCGCTGGACAGCCGAGATGTTTTTGATATTTAATCTGCTGCGTCCCAACGTCCTGCCGCTGGACGACCCCGGTTTGATCCAGGGCATCAGCCAAAATTATTTCTCAGGCGAACCGGTCTCGCGCAGCGACGCGCGCGAGGTGTCGGCCAATTGGGAGCCGTGGAGAACGGTGGCGACGTGGTACTTATGGCGTAGCCTGGACCCGGTTGCTGTAGAATAAGCACTCTAATCGCTGTGCGAGGCCTTTTTGTGCGCGTCACAAGATCGCAACTGAGCCGCAGCTGAGAATAAACTCGGAGGTACAATGACCAAAACGACTTTCCTCAATTTTGAGCAACCGATTGCCGAACTCGATGGCAAAATCGAAGAACTACGATTCGTCCAGGATGATTCGGCCGTCGATATCTCAGAGGAGATCGACCGCCTGGCCAAGAAGAGCCAGCAACTGACCAAGGACATCTACGCAAAGCTGACCCCTTGGCAGGTCGCGCAAATCGCGCGTCACCCACAGCGTCCCTACACGATGGACTATGTGAACGAAATCTTCACCGACTTCCACGAACTGCACGGCGACCGCACCTACGCCGACGACCTGTCGGTGGTGGGCGGCCTGGCCCGCTTCAACGGCCAGGCCTGCATGGTCATCGGCCACCAAAAGGGCCGCGACACCAAAGAACGGGCGATGCGCAACTTCGGCATGCCCAAGCCGGAAGGCTACCGCAAGGCCATGCGCCTGATGAAGCTGGCTGAAAAATTCGGCATCCCGATCTTCACCTTCGTCGACACCCCGGGCGCCTTCCCCGGCATCGACGCCGAAGAGCGCGGCCAGTCCGAGGCGATCGGCCACAACCTGTACGTGATGGCCGAACTGAAAGTGCCGCTGATCGCCACCATCATCGGCGAAGGCGGCTCCGGCGGCGCGCTGGCGATCGCCGTCGGCGACGCCGTGCTGATGCTGCAATACTCGACCTACTCGGTGATCTCGCCGGAAGGCTGCGCCTCGATCCTGTGGAAGACCTCCGAGCGCGCCGCCGACGCCGCCGAGGCGCTGGGCCTGACCGCGCACCGCCTCAAGGCCATCGGCCTGATCGATAAGATCGTCACCGAACCGCTGGGCGGCGCCCACCGCGATCCGAAGCAGATGGCCACCTTGCTCAAGCGCGCGCTGGCCGACTCGCTGCGCCAGTTCCACGGCATGAAAACCAAGGACCTGCTGGAAGCGCGCCACGAAAAGCTGATGAGCTACGGGAAGTTCAAAGAGACCACGCCGCAGGAGTAAAAGCGCGCGGCACCGCCGAAACCCGCACACCGCCGGCCGGGGTCGGACCCCTCGGGGTCCGACCCCATCGTCTAAGGGGTAGAGCGTAGAGTAATCCACCACCGGGGGCCATCGCCCCCGGTTTTGCATTTTGGAGCAGCACTTGAAGAAGCAGCAAATCCCGACCCTGTCCTCGATTTTCGAACAAGCCGCCGACGCCGCGCTGGCGCGCGTCGCCCCCACGCCGGCAGAAGGCGAGGGCGGCCGCATCGCCATCGCCCTCAGCGGCGGCCTGGACTCGTCCGCGCTGCTGCACCTGGCGCACGCCCACGCCCGGGCCCATGGCGTGGCGCTGTACGCCTTCCACATCCACCACGGCCTGAGCGCCAACGCCGACGCCTGGCTGGCGCATTGCCAACAAGCTTGCGCCGCGCTGGGCGTCACGTTCGAGGCGCGCCGCGTCGAGCTGGTGCGCAAGGACAAGACCGGCACCGAGGAAGCGGCCCGCAAATCGCGCTACGCCGCCCTCGGCGCGTTGTGCCGCGAACACGGCGTCAAGCTGCTGTTCACCGCCCACCACCAGGACGACCAGGCCGAAACCGTGCTGCTGCAATTGCTGCGCGGTTCGGGCCCGGCCGGCCTGTCCGGCATGGACGCCGCCAACGCCGCGCCGGAACTGCTGGCCAATCCGGAGGTGGTCATGGTGCGTCCGCTGCTGCCGGCGTCGCGCAAGCAACTGGCCGCGTATGTGGCCGGGCACGGCATCGCCTACATCAACGACGAATCGAACGACGACCCGCGCTTCGCCCGCAACGCGCTGCGCCACAAGGTCATGCCGGCGCTGGCCGAAGCCTTCCCCGGCTTCCAGGAGCGCTTCGCCCGCAGCGCCCAGCACGCGCAATCGGCGCAGCGGCTGCTGACCGAGCTGGCGCAACAGGACCTGGCGATGTGTCTCGACGGCGACTGCCTCGTCATCGCCAAATTGCGCACGCTCAGCACCGACCGCAGCTACAACCTGCTGCGCCACTGGTTCGGCACGCGCAACCTGCGCATGCCCAGCGCGGCCTGGCTGTCCGAAATGCTCACGCAGCTGTTGGAGGCGCGCGACGGCGCGCAGCTGCTGGTCACGCACCCCGATTGCCACGTCCGGCGCCACCGCGACCGCCTGCACCTGACGCCCAAGCTGGCCGACCTGGAGGGCACGCGCGAGGACGAGTTCGATCAAACGCCGGGCACCGCCTTCGTCTGGAACGGCGAGGGCGAGCTGGCGTTCCCGGCCTACGGCGGCGTGCTGTACTTCGATGTCCTCGGCGCCGACGCCGGCGCCGGGCTGGACCCGGAATGGCTGCGCGGGCGGCCACTGGTCATCGAGTTCCGCAAGGGCGGCGAGCGCCTCAAGCCGGCGCACAACCGGCCGACGCGCGGCCTCAAGTACCACTACCAGGCGCTGGGCATTCCGGCGTGGGAGCGCGGCCGCCTGCCGCTGGTGCGCGCCGACAAGCAGATGTTGTTCGCCGCCGGTATCGGCATGGATTGCAACCAACTGGGCGAAGGGGCGGGGCGGATCACCTTGCGTTGGCGGTCGGCCGAGGATTAACCCGCACTGCCATGCGGGGTCGGACCCCACGGGTCCGACCCCTAAGTGGCGCGGCTGGCGTATCGCAAAAGGCCGGCGGGTTGGAACTCGCAAGCCGCGTCAAAATTTCCTTGCTTTTGCCAAATTTTGTATGTGCATATGCTTATAAGGTATGGCTTTATGAGCTTTTTGACTTGTTATTTTGCACTGCGGCATGTAGAGTTAAGGGTTCCATTTACCTTTATTTGAGCGGAAACCTCACTGTTATGGCTTTAATCGTGCACAAATACGGCGGTACGTCGATGGGTTCGACGGACCGTATCAAGAACGTCGCGCGGCGTGTCGCCAAGTGGCATGACGCCGGGCACCGCATCGTCGTCGTGCCTTCGGCCATGTCCGGCGAGACCAACCGCCTGATCGGCCTGGCCAAGGAAATCATGTCCCAGCCCGACCCACGCGAACTCGACATGATCGCCTCGACCGGCGAGCAAGTCTCGGTCGGCCTGCTGTCGATGGCGTTGCTGGCGATCGGCAAGAAAGCCGTCTCCTACGCCGGCTGGCAAGTGGCGATTAAAACCGATTCCGCCTTCACCAAGGCCCGCATCCAATCGATCGACAACGAAAAGGTCAACCGCGACCTCGACGACGGCAAGATCGTCATCATCACCGGTTTCCAGGGCGTCGACGACAACGGCAACATCTCGACCCTCGGCCGCGGCGGCTCGGACACCTCGGCGGTGGCGATCGCCGCCGCCATGAAGGCGGACGAATGCCTGATCTTCACCGACGTAGACGGCGTGTACACGACCGATCCGCGCGTGGTGTCGGAAGCGCGCCGGCTCAAGGCGATCACCTTCGAGGAAATGCTGGAACTGGCGTCGCTGGGCTCGAAAGTGCTGCAGACGCGTTCGGTGGAATTCGCCGGCAACTACCGCGTGCCGACCCGCGTGCTGTCGTCGCTGACCGACCCGATGCTCGACATCGTAGAAGAAGCCAACTCTGGCACCCTGATTTCGTTTGAGGAAGATACAAACATGGAACAAGCAGTCATCTCCGGTATCGCGTTCAACCGCGACGAGGCCAAAATCACCGTACTGGGCGTGCCGGACCGTCCGGGCGTGGCGTACCACATCCTGGGACCGGTGGCCGACGCCAATATCGAGGTCGACATGATCATACAGAATCAGTCGGTCGACGGTAAAACGGACTTCACCTTCACCGTCTCGCGCAACGACTACCAGCGCGCCGTGGACGTCCTGAACGGCACCAAGAGCGAGCTGGGCGCCGCCAGCATCACCGGCGACGCCAAGGTCTCGAAGATCTCGGTGGTCGGCGTGGGCATGCGCAGCCATGTCGGCGTCGCCTCGCAGATGTTCCGCACGCTGTCGGAAGAGGGCATCAACATCCTGATGATCTCGACCTCGGAAATCAAGATTTCGGTCCTGATCGATGAAAAGTACATGGAACTGGCCGTGCGCGCGCTGCATAAGGCGTTCGAACTGGAAAAGGCTTAATTTTTTCAAAAAATTGCTCCGGTTTCCTTGACCAGATCAGTCCCGGTCTATACCATGGCGGTCGTCTGCTCTGGTGACGTTTGGCCGGTCGGACAAGGTTGAGCAATCAACTGGGAGACGTGGCCGAGTGGCCGAAGGCACATCCCTGCTAAGGATGCATACGGCTTATACCTGTATCGTGGGTTCGAATCCCACCGTCTCCGCCAGAATCAGAAAAAAAGCCCCGGAAACGGGGCTTTTTTTTCGCCCGTCGCGGCGGCTGGCCGGCGACGACACCTCAACCGATGTTGGGGCGTACCGTGAGGATCTGGGCCAGCGTGCCGATCGGCCCCGCCTCGTCGTAAATGGTCGAACTGGTCAGGCCGATGCCGTCGACGCCGAACGACACCGAGGTGTCAAAGCCC
The DNA here is from genome assembly GCF_017833525.1 of Duganella sp. 1411. Lineage (GTDB taxonomy): Bacteria > Pseudomonadota > Gammaproteobacteria > Burkholderiales > Burkholderiaceae_D > Rugamonas. The sequence goes on along the minus strand of NZ_JAFICD010000002.1, from coordinate 614,103 downwards.
AGCCATTCTCCGCGCGGCGTCGCGAACAGATGCGCCGTCAGGTCCAGGTTGGGGAAGACCACGGCGGTGGGTGCGGCGCGCACCGCCATGCCGTTGGCGATATCGAACAACGACGCGGCACGGGCCAGAGGGCTGACCGGTTCGTCCTCGAGCAGCGGGTGGTTGGCGCGCGCCCAGTACGCCGCCCGGCCCGGCTCCTCGGAGGCGCGATGGATGTCGATGCTGGCGATAAAGCCGCCCGGCCAGACGGTGGTGGGGTCCCAGCGCTGCATCGCGTCGCGGCCGGGGATGCGGCGCATGGTGCTCCCCGCGATGGCGCTCGTATCGTTCGGCTTGATCACCCAGGCGCGCGCCCTGAGCGCCGGGCGCCCGTTGTGCAGCATGGATGCCTCGATCAGTTCGATGGTGCGTCCCGAGCGCAGCGACTGGACCTCGGTTTGCACTTCCTCGATGGGAATGACGCCCAGGATATCGAACGCCAGCCGGCCGATCTTGAATCCATTGCCGCGGCGCGCGCAGTCCAGTTCGATCAAGTGGGTGAGCAGGCCCATCGCGGGTGCGATATGTTGTTCGTGGACGCTCCAGGCCCCGCCGGTATGCTCGGTTGCTTGAAAATTTGTATCGCTGAGGCGGGTAAAGTAGGCCATGTCGGGTATCCGTTTTCACATGCGATCCATCGCGGCCGCATCGTTGATCATATTGCTATCATAAGCCAAGGTCGTGAAAGCTGGAAAACGGACATTTGTTGGGCGTACCCTTGACCAAGCGGCTACCGATCTATATCATAACTCGCGTCCACATTGCTGCTTCACGGCAAGTGGACATAGTTGAGTGATCGACTAGGAGACGTGGCCGAGTGGCCGAAGGCACATCCCTGCTAAGGATGCATACGGCTTATACCTGTATCGTGGGTTCGAATCCCACCGTCTCCGCCAGAATCAAATAAAACAGCCTCCCCCGTGGGAGGCTTTTTTATTTGTCTGGACGGAACGGTGGAAACCGAAGCGGGCGCCATGCGTCATCGATAAATGGCGCGCCACGGTTGCCCAAAACTAGCTCTCTTGTCCCACGTCAATTGCCGGGGAGTAACCACCTCTACAATCGTCTCTGCGAAGTGTCTGGTATCGAGCCGCGATGGAACCGCAACTGCGGGAGGAGGGTCTATGAATCACCGCATCAACCTGCCGGCGCCGACCTGCCGCCGGGGCGCCCGCCGACAGCACGGCATTGCGGCCGTCGAGCTCGCGCTCATTCTGCCCGTGCTGGTGCTGATGCTGATATTTCCGCTGTATTTGGGCCGTGTGTACTGGCACTACACGGTCATCCAGCATGCCGCGCACGATGCTGCGCGTTATCTTTCAAAAGCGCCCGACACGGAGATGAGCAACGCCACGCGGGCGGTGGCGGTGGCGTCCGTGGCCGACACCATCATCGCGATGGAATTGGCCGAGCTGGCGCCCGGAGCCTATCCGTACGTGGCCCAGGTGAACTGCGACAGCGGTCCCTGCGTGGGATACTCGAGGCCGTCAAAAGTGCGCGTCAGCATCCAGCTGCTGGTGGAAGATATCTTTTTCCCTGGTTATTTGTCGCTGACGATTCCGCTGACGGTCGACGTTTCGTATCCTTACATGGGCCGATAGCGCCCTGGGCTGCGGCCACGCCGGCGGCCGCGTCGGCCGGGAAAATCTCAGGTATTCTCATCCTTTGGAAACAACCTTGTCGAACGGCAGCGCTGCCGCTCGCGTGATGGAACAAGCTGAAGGAAAATAATGCGCCTGGAATTGAAGATGCCACTGCGGCTGTTCGCTCCCTGTTTCGTCGGCCTGTTGCTGGCGAACGCCGGCCCGGCCGCCGCCGGCGACCCGCCCAAGATCGAGGTGCGCGGCAGCCAGATCCTCGGCCCCGACCAGCAGGACAGTGGCGAGGCCGACTGGCTGGCGCGCCTGAACAACTGGAAGCGCGACACCACCGGCCAACACGGGCCCTGGCTGGCCGCGATGCGCGCCTGGCGCGGCGACCAGCTCGCGAAGATCGGCTATGACGACGCCCAGTACCGGCGGCCGGCATTGCGCTGGACGCAGCGCGACTTCGTGCAAACCCAGGCGATGATGGAAGACCGCTACCTGTACGATCCGGTCACGCGGCGCTACACCGTCGGGCGCTTCCTCGACGATTTGACACAACGCTACGGCGGCATCGACAGCGTGTTGCTGTGGCCTGTGTATCCGAACATCGGCATCGACGACCGCAACCAGTGGGACATGCTGCACGACCTGCCCGGCGGGGTGGCGGGCGTGCGGCAAATGATCGAGGACTTCCACGCGCGCGGCGTCAAGGTGTTCTTTCCGACGATGCCGTGGGATACCGGCACGCGCGACCCCGACAAATCCATCCACGCGGCGACGGCGGCGCTGATGGCCGAGATCGGCGCCGACGGCATCAACGGCGACACGATGTTCGGCCTGCCGCTGGAATACCGCGCCGCCGCCGACGCCACCGGCCACGCCATCGCGCTCGAACCGGAGCTGGCGTTCAGCGACGACCGCATGCTCGCCTATAACAATCAAAGCTGGGGCTACTGGCCAACGGCGTCCGTGCCATTGGTCAGCAAATGGAAATGGCTGGAGCCGCGCCATCAGGTCCACGTGTGCGACCGCTGGGCGACCGACCGCACCACCTTGTTGCAGGACGCCTTCTTCAACGGCGTCGGCGTGCAAAGCTGGGAAAACGTCTGGGGCTGGTGGAACGGCGTCACGCCGCGCGACGGCGAGGCCCTGCGCCGCATCTCGACGATCTACCGCGCCTTCCCGGACCAGTTGGTCAGCGCCGGGTGGCGCCCGCACGTGCCCACCTTGCATTACGGCGTGTACGCCAGCGAGTTTCCGCTGCCGGGCAAGACGCTTTGGACGCTGATCAACCGCACCGACTGGCGCGTCGACCAGCGCGTCATGCGCGTCCCGCACGCCGACGGCCAGCGCTATTTCGACGTCTGGGATGGCAGGGAGATGCGGCCCACGGTCGAAAACGGCCAAGCCGAGCTGGACGTGTCGATGGCGCCGCATGGCTACGGCGCCGTGCTGCGCGTCGATGCCGGCGTCGACGTGGCCGGATTGGCGGCCACGCTGAAAACGCTCGCGCAACAGGCTGCCCGGCCGCTGCAATCGTATGCGAACGAGTGGGCGCCGCTGCCGCAGAAGATGGTGCCGATCGAGGCGACACCATTGGCGCGGGCCGCTCCGCCCGGCATGGTGAAAGTGCCCGGCGCGCTGTTCGACTTCCAGGTGCATGGCGTGGAGATCGAAGGGGAAAACAAGCCGGGCCTGGACGTGCAATATCCATGGGAGCCGGTGGCGCGCCGGCATCACGTGCAACGCGTGCCGATCAAGACCTTCTACATCGACAAGCATCCGGTGACCAACGCGCAGTTCAAGCAGTTCGTCGACGCCACCGCCTACCGTCCGGCGGACGGGCGCAACTTTCTGCGGCACTGGATCGACGGCGCGCCCAAGGCGGGCGACGAGCGGCGTCCGGTGGTGTGGGTGTCGCTCGACGACGTGCGTGCCTATCTGCGCTGGGCCGGCAAGCGCCTGCCCAACGAATGGGAATGGCAGTACGCGGCGCAAGGCGCGGACGGGCGTTTGTACCCTTGGGGGAACGACTGGAATCCGGCGATGGTGCCGGCCCCGGAGAAGGGACGCGAGCTCACCGCGCCGGAGGTTGTCGGCCAGCGTCCGCGGGCGGCCAGCCCGTTCGGGGTCGAGGATTTGGTGGGCAACGTCTGGCAATGGACCAACGAGTTCGCCGACGAGCACACGCGCGCGGCGGTGCTGCGCGGCGGCAGCTACTACCAGCCGCAAAACTCCTACTGGTACTTCCCGCAGACGTACAAGCTGAACGAACACGGAAAATATCTGTTGATGGCGCCGTCGAAGGACCGTTCGGGCACCCTGGGATTCCGCAGCGTCATGGATGCGGCGGAGTAGGGCGGATCCGGCGTTATTGGGCGCCTTCCGCTGCCGCCCACGGCATGTCGCGGTTGCTGCAAGCGCCGCTGTCGCTGGCGTTGACGGCGATCAGGCCGATGTCGATGGCCGGATCGAACAGCGTCAGCGCGCGCCGCAGGGCGTCGTCCAGCGGCATGCCGTCGGCCATCCAGCCATGCACCGTGTGCGCCAGCAGGTGCCGCACGATGTGCTCGCCGATGCCGGTGACGGCCACCGCCCCGGCCGGGCCGGCATAAAAGCCTGCGCCGATGATCGGCGTGTCGCCCACGCGCCCCAGCAACGCCGGCGCGCAACCGCCGGTCGAGCCGGCGACGGCGTAGTGGCCGCCGGCGTCGCGCACGACCGCGCCGACGGTGTCGCAGGCTTGCCCCGGCGCGACCGCCAGCGGGGTCGGATAATTCCAATGTTGCGCGAAGCTGGCGTTGTCCTCGCCATGGACCAGGCGTTCGCCGCGCCGCAGTTTTTCCAGCATCGACTGGTGCTTGCGCAGCGCCTGCGGCGTCACCGGGTCGTGGTCGCCGGCGCCGATGTGGCGGGCGAAGCGCAGCGCGCCTTCGCCGCACAGCAGCCAGTGCGGTGTGTCCGCCACGGCCGCCGCCACCTGCACCGGATGGCGCACGCGGCGCAGGCCCGCCACCGCCCCAAGCCGCCCCTGGCTGTCCATGACGGCCGCGTCCATTTCGACGGTGACGCCGTCCATGCGCAGTACCGAGCCGGTGCCGGCGTTGAATCTGGGGTCGTCCTCCAGCACGCGCACGGCCGCCACCGCCGCCTGCAACGCGCCGCTTCCATCGCGCAAGGATTGCATTCCGGCATTTGCGGCGGCGGCACAGCCATCCCGGTCGCGCGCATCGGCGCCGGCGCCGCCATGGGTGACGACAATCGGACGGGACGAGGGCGGGGTGTTCAAGGCGGTGGCGGACATCATGGCTCGCGTAATGGATCGGACCACTGATCATGCACGCGCCGCGCGGCGCACGTTGTAGGCGTTCCCCGAAAGAACAGGTAGGACATTGACGTGTGAGCTTGAGCCCGCCGAACAGCCGCGAGCGTGCGCTGTCACACGGTGGCGTTCGGGCACGGTGGCTAAAGTAGTGGCAACCCACCTCAGGAACCGCCATGGACGACCATCTTTCAACCGCACCGCCCGTTGCCAGCACCACCTATCCCGTCAATCTCACCATCAATGGCCAGCCCCGCCAGTTCGAGGTCGAGGCCTGGGTCACCTTGCTGGACTTGCTGCGCGAACGCGCCGGCCTGGCCGGCACCAAGAAAGGCTGCGACCACGGCCAGTGCGGCGCCTGCACGGTGTTGGTCGGCGGCAAGCGCATCAACGCCTGCCTGACCCTGGCCGTGATGCAAAACGGCAAGGACATCACCACCGTCGAGGGCCTGGCCGACGGCGCCCAACTGCATCCGCTGCAGCAGGCCTTCATCGCGCACGACGCCTTCCAGTGCGGCTACTGCACGCCGGGGCAGCTGTGTTCGGCCGTGGGCTTGATCAACGAGGGCCAGGCCGGCACCGCCGCCGAGGTGCGCGAGCTCATGAGCGGCAACCTGTGCCGCTGCGGCGCCTATCCCGGCATCGTTGCCGCCGTGACCGAGGTCATGGGCCTGGCCGAGCACCAGGACAATCCCGACCGGCCGTATCTGCCGGGGACGGTGCCGGCATGAATCCGATCACCTATATCGAAGCGGGCGACGTCACCGGCGCGCTGTATCACAGCCGCGACCAGGGCCGCGCCTTCATCGCCGGCGGCACCAACCTGATCGACCTGATGAAGGAGCAGGTGGCGCGGCCGCAGGCGCTGGTCGACATCAACGGCCTGGCGCTGGCCGACATCGTGGCCGGCGCGGACGGCGGCCTGCTGCTGGGCGCGACCGCCCGCAACGCCGACACCGCCTACCATCCGCTGGTGCGCGCCGGCTATCCGCTGCTGACGGCGGCGATCCTGGCCGGCGCCTCGCCGCAGATCCGCAACATGGCCAGCAACGGCGGCAACCTGCTGCAGCGCACCCGCTGCCACTATTTCTACGATCTGGCGACCGTCTGCAACAAGCGCGCGCCCGGCAGCGGCTGCGCGGCGATCGGCGGCCTGACCCGCCAGCACGCCATCCTCGGCGCCAGCGACCATTGCATCGCCACCCATCCGTCGGACATGTGCGTGGCGCTGGCCGCGCTGGAGGCGGTGGTGCACGTGGAGTCGGCCGACGGCGCGCGCCGGATCGCCTTCGCCGATTTCCACCGGCTGCCGGGCGACCATCCGGAGTTGGATACGACCTTGGCGCCGGGCGAGTTGATCACCCACATCGCGCTGCCGCCGGCGGCCAACTTCGCCGCCCACTCGGCCTACTTGAAGTTCCGCGACCGCGCCTCGTACGCGTTCGCGCTGGTGTCGGTGGCGGCCATGCTCGACGTCGGCGACGACGGCGTGGTGCGCGCCGCGCGCTTGGCGCTGGGCGGCGTGGCGCACAAGCCATGGCGCGTGCCGCTGGCCGAGGCGGCGCTGGTGGGCCGCCGCGCCGAGCCGGCGGCGTTCGCCCACGCGGCCGAGTTGCTGCTGGCCAGCGCCCAGGGGCAGGGCGGCAACGACTTCAAGATCACGATGGCGCGCCGCGCCGTGATCCGCGCGCTCGAGCAGGCGCTTGACGGCACGCATGACAATTCCCACGAATTCACCGGCAAGGAGCCAACGTGACCGATCTGATTGAAGCACTGCGCACGCCGGTGGCCGACCAAGGCACCGGCGCCGTCAACATCGGCATGGCCGTCTCGCGCGTCGACGGCCGCGACAAGGTCACCGGCCAGGCGCGCTACGCGGCCGAGCATGGCCCGGACGCGGCGGACGAGCCATTGCTGTACGGCGTGGTCGTCAGCGGCACCATCGCCAAGGGCCGGATCACGGCGATCCGCGCCGAGGCCGCGCTGGCCGTGCCGGGCGTGGTGGACGTGATCTCGCACGAGAACCGCCCGCGCATCCGCTCGTTTGACATTTTTTACAAGGACATGACGGCGCCGGGCGGTTCGCCGTTCCGCCCGCTGTACGACGACCAGGTGCTCTACAGCGGGCAGCCGGTGGCGCTGGTAGTGGCCGAGACCTTCGAGGCGGCGCGCTACGCGGCCTCGCTGGTCGACATCGATTACGCGGTCGAGCCGCACGAAACCTATCTGCTGCAGCACCGGGGCCGCGCCCACACGCCAAGCCGCCTCAAGGCCGGCTACGCGCCGCCGCCCGACACCAAAGGCCATCCGGACGAGCGCTGGGAGAGCGCCGCCGTCAAGATCGAGGGCGAGTACTACAGCGGCGTCGAGCACCACAATCCGATGGAGATGTTCGCCTCCACCGTGCTGCGCGGCGCCGACGGCCACCTGACCATCTACGACAAGACCCAAAGCTCGCAGAACAGCCGCTGGTACGTGTCGCACGTGTTCGGGCTGGCGAAGGACAAGGTCACGGTGCGCAATCCGTACGTTGGCGGCGCGTTCGGCTCGGGCCTGCGGCCGCAGTACCAGCTGCCGCTGGCGGTGATGGCCGCGCTCAAGCTGGAGCGCTCGGTGCGCGTGGTGCTCACGCGCCAGCAGATGTTCAGCTTTGGCCACCGGCCCGAGACGCAGCAGCGGGTCCGGCTGGCGGCCGAGCCGGACGGCACCTTGACCGCCATCGTCCACGAGGCGCTGGCCGAGACGTCGCGCATCGAGGATTACGTCGAGGTGGTGGTCAACTGGTCCGGCGAGTTGTACGCCTGCGAGCATATCCGGCTCGGCTACAAGCTGGTCGACCTCGACCACGCCAGCCCGATGGACATGCGCGCGCCCGGCGCCGCCCACGGCGTGCACGCGCTGGAAGTGGCGATGGACGAGCTGTCGTACGCGCTCAAGATGGACCCGCTGGCGCTGCGGCTGAAGAACTACGCCGAGGTCGATCCCAGCCACGGCCTGCCGTATTCGACCAAGGAGCTGCGCGCCTGCTACGAGCAGGGCGCCGCCCGCTTCGGCTGGGACCGGCGTCCGCTGGAGCCGGGCACGATGCGCGAGGGGCGCGAGTTGATCGGCTGGGGCATGGCCACCGGCATGTGGGACGCGATGCAGATGTTCGCCCGCGCCAGCGCGGTGCTGCACGCCAACGGCGAGCTGGTGGTCAGCAGCGCGGCCACCGACATCGGCACCGGCACCTACACGGCGATGGCCATCATCGCCGCCGACGCCATGGGCCTGCCGCTGGAGCGGGTGCGCTTCCAGCTGGGCGACTCGACCTTGCCGGTGGCGCCGATCGAGGGCGGCTCGTCGCACGTGGCCACGGTCGGCTCGGCGGTGGACGGCGTGTGCGACAAGCTCAAGGAGAAACTGTTCAAGCTGGCCAGGAAGATGGACGGCTCGCCGCTGGCCAAGGCGCGCCTGGCCGATGTCGAATTCGCCGGCGGCGGCGTGCGCCTGACAGCGCGGCCGGAGGTGGGCGTCTCCCTGACGGACATCATGGCCGCCAGCGGCGAGGCGCGCATCGAGGTAAAGTACATGATGCTGCCGAATATGCTCAAGCAGATGAAATACCAGCGCGCCACGCATTCGGCGGTGTTCGTCGAGGTGCGGGTCGATCCGGACTTCGGCACCGTGCGCGTGACGCGCGTGGTCAGCGCGGTGGCGGCCGGGCGCATCATCAACGCCAAGACGGCGCGCAGCCAGATCATCGGCGGCGTGGTGTGGGGCATCGGCCAGGCGCTGCACGAGGAAACCTTGTGCGACCACCATGAGGGGCGCTTCATGAACCACAACCTGGGCGAGTACCACGTGTCGGTCAACGCCGACATCCACGACATCGACGTCATCTTCGTGCAGGAGGACGACCGCATCGTGAGCAAGATCGGCGCCAAGGGTGTCGGCGAGATCGGCCAGGTGGGCGTCGCGGCCGCCGTCTGCAACGCCATCTACCACGCCACCGGACGCCGCGTGCGCAGCACCCCGATGACGCCCGATAAGGTTATGATGCCTTAGCGGTAACGCTGATGACGCCGTTGTGGAGGAACACATGCCGATAAAATGCATCGACGATTACGAGATCGACTATACGGCCGAACCGCTGGAGGGGTGCGACGCCTGGGGCGCCTACGTCGCGATCTTCACGCCGTCGGACAATCCCATGCACATGAACAACATTTATCCGAAGCGGCGCGTGGCCGCCGACCGCGTGCTGGCCAGCGAGGCGATCGCCGAGCAGGAGGCCGAAAAGGCGGCGATGGCCATCCTGGAGCAGCTGCGCGCCAGCTAGCCGGGCCGCCCCGGAGGATTTCATTCCCGAAGTTGGTGATTATCGCAATTGCCGTGTCATCCTTGCGCTTGGACAATGGGCGCAGGAGGATAGAACATGGCATTTGCACGATTTAACAACAGGCTGGCCGCCATCGGCGCGCTGGCCACTTTCATGCTGGCCGGTCCGGCCTGGGCCGCCGTCACCGTCGGCGCCGACGACGCCAACTTGCAGTACGTGGGCAGGGTCGATCACGCCAAGCCGGCCGCGCCGGTGATTTCCTGGCCCGGCACCAGCATCGAGGGCAATTTCACCGGCAACAGCTTCGCCGTCAAACTTGACGACCAGTTCGGCAAGAATTTCTTCGACGTCTACCTCGACGGCGACCTGGAGCGTCCGCTGCTGGTGCAGGCCGTGCAGGGCAGCAAAACCTACCAGGTCGCGCGCGACTTGGCGCCGGGCAACCACCGCTTTCTGATCACCAAGCGCTCGGAGGGCGAGGAGGGCGCCACCGTGTTCCAGGGGCTGGAGCTGGCCGACGGCGGCAAACTGCTGCCGCCGCCACCGCGCAAACAGCGCCGCATCGAGTTCTTCGGCGACTCCATTTCCAGCGGCATGGGCGACGAGTCGCCGGCCGACGGCCCCGACCACCTGGTCAAGGATAAGAACAGCTTCATGTCGTACGCCTCGATCACCGCGCGCGCGCTCGATGCCGAACTGCATCTGATCTCGCAAAGCGGCATCGGCATCATGATCAGCTGGTTCCCGTTCACGATGCCGGATTTCTACGACCAGCTGAACGCCGTCGGCAACAACGACAGCGTGTGGGATTTCAAACAGTGGACGCCGGATGTCGTCGTCATCAACCTGCTGCAGAACGACAGCTGGCTGATCGACCGCGAAAAGCGCCTGTCGCCGCTGCCCGACGACACCCAGCGGGTGGCCGCGTACCGCCGCTTCGTCGAAACGGTGCGCTCCAAGTATCCCAAGGCCTATCTGGTCTGCGCGCTGGGCAGCATGGACGCGGTGCGGCCGGGCTCCAAATGGCCGGGCTACGTGCGCACGGCCGTCGAGCAGATCCGGCAGGAGGACAAGCACGCGCGCATCGATACCTTGGTGCTGCCCTACACCGGCTTCAACGGGCACCCGAGGGTGCCGCAGCAGCGCGCCAACGCCGCGCTGCTGACCGCCCTGATCCGCGACAAAATGGGCTGGTAGGCGGACGCCCGGGGCGGGCTAGCCTTCGCCCTGGGTGACCGCGAAGTCCGGGAACGACATCACGTCCAGGCCGGCGCGCCGGCCCAGCGCGATCGCTTGTTCGGCGATGCCGTCGTCGACGATCAGCATGTAGTAGGCGTCGTGGCCGAAGTCGATGCTCAGCAGCGACAGCGCGTGCTTCGGCAGCCAGCCGGACAGCACTTTCAGGCCTTGCATGACGGTCTTGCCTTCCGAATCCCATTGCCACCGGTCGTCGATGCCGCGTGTCGCCAGTATTTCGTTGACTTGCCAGTCGATCTCGTCGCTGGCTTTCCAGTCGACCTGGATCAGCAGCCACTGGCCGCGCTGCTGACCATCCTCGCCCAGCACGCCTTCGTAAAAGTATTCCGCGACGGTCGCCTTGTCGGCGTCCGCTTCGCCGCCGTCGAACTGCGCCAGCACATTGGCGGCCAGCCGCGCGCTTTCGTCGTCGTCAAGCTGGCGGCAAACCAGGCGCACGAATTGCTCCATCGCCTCCTTGTAGGCGGCGGCCTGCCTGGCCGATTGCGGATCGGCTTCGACTGGTTCCGCCGCGTTGGACTCGGGCTGGCGGGCGAGAAAGGCGAACAGGCGTTTGAGCATGGCGGTCACTCCCGGATGATATCGACTGGCGCAGAATAGCAGAATGGCGGCCCATCTCGCGGCACGCCTGGGCCGTATATCAAAGTTACCTCGACCCATGAATAATTTGTATACGGCCCGGCTTTCGGCTGCGTGTCAAAACAATACTGGATATACTGCGCCGTGATAACTGCCGGGCTTGCACGCGCCGGCGGCGCCATTTCTTTGATCCGGTATTTTGGGGAGTTGCACGCACTATGACTAGTTTTATTTCGAGGCTATACAAGCAAACGCGGGGCTTGCCGACCATCGGTTTGCTGGCGCTGGCGGTGAGCGCGGCGGCCAGCGCCGCCACCACCAGCCTGAATCAGTCGTGGGACTTCTACCGCGACGACGCCAGGACCGCCGATAGCGTCGACAAGGTGCCGGCCGGCGGCTGGTCCAAGGTCGACCTGCCGCACACGGCGCGCCTCGAAGCGAAAATGCCGGTCAACGCCTGGCAGGGCAGCGCGTATTATAAAAAAACGTTCGACGCCACGGTGGCGCCGGGCGAGCAGGCCATCCTGCGCTTCGAAGGCGCGATGAACGTGGCCGACGTCTGGGTCAACGGCAAGCACCTGGGCACGCACCTGGGCGGCTATCTGCCGTTCTCGTACGACGTCACGCCGCACCTGAAGGCCGGCGGCGGCAACGAGCTGGTGGTGCGCATCAATAACGAGGACAACGCCGTCACCGGCCCCAAACCGCTCAAGGACCTGGACTACATCCAGTACGGCGGCATCTACCGCGACGTCACGCTGACCGTCAAGCCGGCCGTGCATATCAGCGACGAGATGCTGTCCAATACCGAGGCGGGCGGCGGCGTGTTCGTCACCTATCCGCAGGTCGATAAAAAAGCCGCCATCGTGCGCGTCAAGGCCGAGGTGTGCAACACCGCCGACGAGGCCCGCACCGCGCAACTGAGCCAGCGCCTGTTGTTCAAGAACGCCCGCGTGGCCGACGGCGCGGACAACATCGAGCTGGCGGCCGGCGAGTGCCGCCACGTCACCCAAGATTTGAAAGTGGCGCGCCCGCAATTGTGGTCGCCGAAGTCGCCGAACCTGTATGCGCTGCAGACGACGGTGTCGAGCAAAGGTGGACAGGACGTGGTCACCACCCGCGCCGGCATCCGCCGCATCGTGCTTGAAAAGGGCAAGCTGCTGGTCAACGGCGAACCGACCTTCCTGCGCGGCGTGAACCGCCACCAGGAATATCCGTACGTCGGCTACGCGCTGTCGCCGCAGGCCAATTACCGCGACGCGCTGCTGATCAAGCGCGCCGGCTTCGATTATGTGCGCCTGTCGCACTACCCGCATTCGCCGGCCTTCATGGCCGCCGCCGATGAACTGGGGCTGATGGTGCTGCCGGGGATTCCGGGCTGGCAGTACTTCAACCCCGATCCGGCGTTCTCCGCGCAAGTGCTGAAAACCTGTAGCGACATGGTGCGGCGCGACCGCAACCACCCCAGCGTGCTGGCGTGGGAATGCTCGCTCAATGAAACGCAGATGCCGGACCAGTTGATCGAAAAGCTGCACAACACCGTGCATCGCGAATATCCGGGCGACCAGGCGTATTCCGCCGGCTGGGTGCCGCAGACTTACGACGTTTATCTGCAGGCGCGCCAGCACCGGCTGGACGACAAGAAGCCTTTGCCGAACAAGGCGCTGATCGTGTCCGAATACGGCGACTGGGAATACTACGCGATGAACGCCGGCTTCAATCAAACGGCGTGGGGCGACCTGAAAGAGGCCGACCGCAGCAGCCGCCAGTTGCTGACCGATGGCGAGAAACGTCTGCTGCAGCAAGCCAAGAACCTGGCCGAGTCGCATGACGACAACTTCAAGACCGGCGCCGTGGCCGATGGTTACTGGGTGATGTTCGACTATGGCCGTGGCTACGCGCCGGACCTGGAATCGTCCGGCGTGATGAGCATCGACCGGCTGCCGAAGTTCTCGGCCGAGTTTTTCCGCTCGCAGCGTAGCGCGCAGGAGAAGTCGGCGCAGTGGGGCGGCGGCCCGATGGTCTTCATCGCCAGCCACTGGACCAGGGACTCGTCGCCGCAGGTGCGCGTGTTCAGCAACACCGACGAGGTCGAGCTGTTCTTGAACGGTAAAAGCCTGGGGCGCGTCAAGAGCGGTCCATCGAAGACGCATCCGAACCTGGCGCATCCGCCGCTGGAATTCGACGCCGGCCAGTTCCAGGCCGGCACGCTCAAAGCGGTGGCTTACCTGAAGGGCCGCAAGGTCGCCGAGCACGTCGTACAAACGCCGTCCGAGCCGGTCAAACTGGGCGTCTCGGCGGACGACCTGGCGGTCAAATCGACCGCTGGCGATGTGGTGTTCATCCGCGCCAGGCTGCTCGATGCGAATGGCACCGTGGTGCCGGAGAGCGGCAAGTCGGTCACCTTCGCCGCAGCCGACGGCTACGAGATCGTCGGCCCGGGCACGGTCACCACCGAGGCCGGCGTAGCCAGCGTGTTGGTGCGCGTGAAGGGCGGCAAGGGTGCGATCAGCGCCGAAGCGGGCGCGCTGCGCGGCAAATTATAAGGCGGTAGAAGCACAGCCACGGAGACACGTAGGGCGGATTAGCGAAGCGTAATCCGCCATGCATGCGCCGCCGGCGACCCCAAGATGGCCGATTACGGCGTTCCGCCTAATCCGCCCTACGCCCCCAGCGCCCTCGGGCCCCCCAGGTTGATGCGGGGGTTCGGAATCGGCGATAGAAGTTCGGTTTCGCGTCCGGCGACGGCCGGCGGGGGCGATAAAGTACCACTCATGGACTGCGGCAATCATGCCGCGGAACGGTAGAAGGAGTGGGTACATGATCAAGGAAATCCGGATTTTGAGCGGGCGCCATCGCGGCGCGGCGCTGCGGCTGGCGGCAGGAAGCTGGCGCATCGGCGCCGACGATACCGCCAGCGTCCATATCAGCGACTGGCGCCACGCGCCGGTGACCTTGACCATCGCCGAGGACGGCCGCATCTGCTGGAGCGGCGCCGACAGCGATACCGCCGTGCCGGTCGCCGAACACCAGACCATCGACTTCGACGACATCGCGCTGAGCATCGGCGACCCCGACCACGTCGCCGTCGCCGCTACTGCGCCGGCCGACGTGGCCGCATCGCCGGTGGCCGAGGCGGCGCCGCAGCCGTCCCGCAACGGCCTGACCCGCTGGCTGGCGCTGGGCGCGGTGGCGGTCCCCGCCGCCATGCTGAGCACCGCGTTGCTGGCGATGCAGCCGGCGCGCACCACCCCGGCGCCGCCGCAACTGGACAGCCTGCGCCGTCAGATGCCGCAGCTGTTGGCGGGCATCGGCCAGGCCGGCTTGCAAGTTAGCGAGCAGGACGGCTTGATCGTGGTGCGCGGCGTGGTGCGCAACAGCGCCGACGCGGCCGCCGTGCGCAATCTGTTGCGGCGCAACGCGCCGGACCAGGCCGTCGCCCACCTGGCGATCGTCAACGACGTGCTCGCCAGTATCACCGAATCGCTGCGCGAGTCCACCCTCAACGCCCGCTACGAAGGCGACGGCCGCTTCGTCGTCACCGGCACCACCCGCGACGGCGCCGTCGTGCGCAAGCATCTGGCGCAGCTGGCCGCCGACCTTGGGCCCGCCGTGCGCCAGCTCGACGCCCGGGTGACCGAGGTGCGCCCCGGCTGGAGCGTGGCCGACAGCGATTCGGCGCTCGACGCCGGCGGCCTGCGCTACGTGCAGTCGCTCGACGGCAGCAAACATTTTCCGGCGCCGGCCCTGGCCGACGCCCACTGACCCTAGGAGAGCGACATGTTTCCATTGCTGACCCCCGATATCGTTACCGACATGGAGCGTTTTCAGGCCTTGCTCGAGGCCGATCCAGGCGACCCGCGCTGCGCGGCGGTGGCCGGCGCGCTCGAACGCAGCGCCGACGCCTTCGCCAACTGGGCCGTCGAGGCGGACCCGATGCTGCGCAAGGACAAGCAGACCCTGTACGCGGGCCTGCTGGCGGCCAGCCAGATTTGCCAGCCGGCCCGGTAGCGAACAGTTTTATCCGTAGTACCCGCAGCACCGTAGTTTTTGTCACACCGCAGTACCCGCAGTCTCGTTGTTTAATCGACTTTAACCATTTCTCACTTTTAAGGAACATCATCATGACATTCGCAAAAGGCAGCGCCCTGGCAGGTACCTCCGCAGAAGCAGTTTCGGCAGCGGCCACCATCTCCGCCGCACAGGCTTCGGCCGCCATCACCATGGCCGCCCAGACCGAGATGGCCAAGATCCAGAACGAGATCGCGCTGAACGAAGCCCTGTGCCACGTGCAGGAAGAGTTGGGCAAGGGCGTAAAGTCGCTGGCGCAATAATGTGTCCGCCGCCGCGCCCAACGGCGCGGCACCGGCGCGGAACGCATGGACCGGCAGGTCGGCGTTCCGCACCATCCTTTGCGACCGGCGCCAGCCGGTTTTTTTACATCCTCTTTTTTGATCGGACCCCATCGTGAGCGCAGCACGCTTTGAAGCCGTCCTCCATGATTTGTGCATCAGCATGGACATCCCGGACGCCGCCGCCGTGCTGGAACACCGCTCGCTCGAGGTGGAAGGCTTCGACGTGCTGGTCGACCATGTGGAGGCCGATCCGAACGCGCTCTATCTCCATTTCAATTACGGCATCGTCAGCAGCGGGCGCACGCTCAAGGCCTTCCGGCTGCTGCTGGAGGCGAACCTGATGATCTACGCCCAGGACCAGGCCCAGCTTGGCATGGACGCGGACACCGGCGGCATCGTCATGATCGTGCGGGTGGAGTTTTGCGACGAGGTCGGCGGCGATTGGCTGACCGAGCTGTTGGCCCATTACGCCGAGCACGGGCGCTACTGGCGCGACAATATCTTCCAGCTGGACGACGACATGTTCGAGCAAGTCGCCAACGGATCGTATCTTTGGATTAAAGCTTAGCGACAGGCTGGCGGCGCGCGCCGGCCAGCAGCACGGCGATCTTGGCCAGCGCCAGGTCGCGTTGACGCGCGGTGCGCGGACGCGCCGCGTTCAGCAGCAGCACCGGCAGGAACAGGTGCAGCTGGCGCAGCGCGGGCGAACTCTGGCCGGTCGCCGGCGGCAGCAGCGCCATCAGGCGTTGCTTGACGGCGGCCAGGGTGCCGGGGCCGGAGGAGGCGCCGCCCTGGCCCAAATAAGCCTGCGTCAGGCGCAGCAGCGAGGCGGTCAGTGGAGGATTCGGCGCCGGGGCGCGCTGCAGCGCATGCAGCGCCAGCAGCGCCTGTTCGAGCCCGTGGGCGCCGGCGGCCGGATCGGCGCGCGTGGCGGCCGGCGCCAGATGCGCGCGCAGCACGGCGTCGATGGCGTCGATGGCGCCGGCGTGGCCGCTATCGTCTTGGCGCCCCGACCGCGGCCCGGCCGGCGTGGCGGCGTGATCGTCGCCGCGCCAGCCGTCGTGCCGCCGTTGCCAGGATTGTTCGCCCGCATTGCCTTGCTGCTGCCTGGCGCCGGCGCGGATCACCGGCCGCTGTTGCGGTTCGGCGCGCGCCTGCGATTCGAGCAGCAGCAATAGTTCTTCGAGCTCGCCGGCGTTGTCGTTCGCCTCGGGCGTGACGGCGCCGCGCTTGTTGCGCGCGCGCAGCCTGGCCAGCAGGGCGGCGATGTGGGCGTTGTTGAGCGGCGCCAGCACCCGGTCCGGCCGCGCGGCCTCCTCGGCGGCGGCCGACAAATGGTGATGGCCGGCGCGGCGGCCGGCCAGGCTGCGCTGGGCGGCCGCCGCGGCGGTCATGGTGGGACGATTGCTGGCCTCGATATCGGCCTGCGCCATCAACTGTTGCAGGTCGCTGGGCCCGGACTGGATTCTCATACGAACAGCGATGCCATCACGCTGCGGGCGAACTGCAGCACCGCCGACGCGCCCCACGGCGCGGCCAGCATCACCGTCACCGAGACGGCCACCAGCTTGATGCTGTGCGAAATGCTGGAATCCTGCAACGACGTGACCGCCTGCAGGAACGAGACCACCAAGCCCACCAGCGCGGCCACCAGCACCGCCGGCAGCGAGATAAGCAGGCACAGCATCATGGCGCTGGACGTCATGCGGGAGATATTGTCAAAGTCCATTTTTTTTGTTCACTTGTAAGTCAGCACCAGGCCGTGGATCAGGGTCGACCAGCCGTCCATGACCACGAACAGCAGCAGTTTGAAGGGAATGGCGACATTGCTCGGCGTGACCTGCGACAGGCCCATCGCCATCAGGATGTTGGCCACCACCAGGTCGATGATGATGAACACCAGATACAGCAAAAAGCCGATCTTGAAGGCGGCCGTCAGCTCGGTCAGCGCGAACGCCGGCGCCAGCACCACCAGGTCGTTCGGTTTGAGCTGGGCCACCTTGTCGGCCGGCCACACCTGCGCGGCCGAGCGCAGGAAGAACGCTTTTTCGCGTTCGTTGGTGTGCTTGAGGAGGAACTGGCGGAACGGGTCGCGCGCGTTGTCGAGCAGCTGCACCACGCCGTTGCCGCCGGTTTCGGCGCCATGGGCCTGCGTCTGCTTCATCGCCTCCATGCCCACCGGCGCCATCACATAGCACGAGACGATGATGGCGATGCCGTTGAGCACGGTGTTGGGCGGCACCTGCTGCACGCCGATGGCGTTGCGCAGCAGGCCCAGCACCACGACGATCTTGGTGTACGAGGTCACCACCATGGCGGCGAACGGCAGCAGCGCCAGCGCGAAGACCGCCAGGATCAGCGAGGCGAAATCAGGCGCCTGGTTCATCGGCGTTCACCATGGCGCTGATTTGAAAGCCGAGCTGCTCGCCGATGACCACCAGCGTGCCGTGGCCGAGCGTCTGGCCGCAGGCGACCATGCGCACGCGGGCGTCGGCCAGCGACAGCGGCAGTTCGAGCACCTGGCCCGGCTGCATCATGCCGATTTGTTGCAGCGGCATGGCCAGGGTGACGATTTCCAAGGTGACGGGCAGTTCCAGCGCGCCGATGTCGGTCGGCGCGTCGGCGGTGGTGGTGTGGTCCATGATTGATGATTCCAGGAAAAGGGTGGGGGTGGCGGCGAGCGTGACGACGCTGCCGGTGATGTCGGCGACGGCGCGGTAATGCAGGCCTTGCGGCGCGCCCCAGCGCAAGGTGACGCCGGGCAGCTCGTGCAGGCCGCCGCTGACGTCGGCGCGCCAGCCCAGCAGCACGTCGCCTTCGCGCAGCGACGACAGCACTTGCGTGCGGCAGCGCCGGGCGGCGAGCACGGCGCCGCCGGCCAGCGGCAGCCCGGCCAGCCAGTCCGGCAGGGGCACGGGCGGACGCGGCGCCGCTTCCAGCGCGGCCACCAGCGCGGCGTCGATGTCGGTCACCACCAGCGTGGTGTCGACGCCGCCGTCGTCGTCGTCGATGCGCAGGCGCAGCGCCAGGCCGCTGGCCAGCGCGTGGTCCATGGCGTCGCCGCTGTCGATCAGCGGCAGCAGCGCCGTCACCGACATGGCCGGCAGGCCCAATGCGTGCAGATCCTCCAGCCACGGCCGCAGCAGGGCGTCGGCCAGCGTGGCGCGCCAGCGGCCGGACGGCGCCAGCGCGGCGCATTCGAGCGCCGGGTGGCCGGCCAGGTCGATCACGCAACTCAGGTCGCCGTGGGCGCTGTGCAGCTGCAGGCTGGCGGGATGGGTCAGGGCGCCGACGCCGGGCGGCGCGGGCAGGGGCGCGAGGACGATGCCCAGCCGCGCCGCCAGCGCGGCGCCGCGGCGCTCGAACAGGCAGCGCGTGAGGCGCGCCAGCGGTGCGGCCAGCGACGCCAGACGCGCCCGCAACGGCTGGATGGATTTGCTATCTCGGGGCATGACGGTTCCTGGTTGTCGCTGCCGGCGTCACCAGCAGACGATGTCCACTTCGATTTGCGCCGGCAGCAGGGTGCTCAGACGTTGCTGTAGTTCCTTGCTGTTGTCTAAGATTACCCGCCGGGAGTCCGGCTCGGCGGTCTCAAACCGAAGCGATAGGCGACAGGACGAAAGCGTCAGGTGCAGCCGGGTGGCCGGCAGCAGCGCCGGGTCGATGGCGATTTGCAGTTGCCAGCCGCCGCTGTAGAGGATGCCGGGGCCGTTGCAGAATTGAGCGATGATGGCGGCCAGGCGGGCGTTGCGCAGGTTGGCTTGTTCGTCGCGGGCGCAGGCGCGGGCGATGCGGGTGGAGAGGGTGGCCGTGGGCGTTGCCGGCGGCAGATACGGCTCGGCCGGGTCGGGGTGGTGGGCGTTGTCCTCGGCCGCTGGCGGCTCCTGGCGGATTACGGCGTGCCGCCTAATCCGCCCTACGTGGAACTCGGGGGCTTCGGCCTCCGCGGGCGGCAGTGGCTCAGGTTCGGTGTAGCTGTTTTTGAATTGCTGGCGCAGCGCGCGCTGGCGGTTTGCGCTTGTCGGGGCGGGTTCATTGCGCGGCAGCAGGCGCACCGGCTGCGGCGGGGTGGATTTGATCGGCATTTTTTATAGCACCAGCTTGCCCAGCGGCTGCAGGTCGACGTCGCCGCCCAGCTCCTGGAACGAGTACACGTTCAACCAGCCCAGCTTGTGCTCGATCATGCGCCGCACGTAGCGCCGGATGTCCATCGACGTCACCACCGCCAGCAGCGGCGCCGGCGCCGGTCCGGCGATCTGCTCGATGCGCGTGATGATCGCTTGCACCTGGTCCGGCGGCAAGGTCAGGTAGTTGCCGGCCGGCGTGGCCTTGATCGACTGGCGGATCAGCTGTTCGACGCTGGCGTCGAGCAGGATGGCCGGCAGCTTGCGCTGGCCGGCGGTGGCGCGGTGCGCGATGAAGCGGCCCAGGTCGCCGCGCACGTATTCGCTCAGGGTCAGGATGTCCTTTTCCTTCGGGCCCCAGGCCACCAGGCTTTCGAGGATGGCGCGCATGTTGCGGATCGGGATTTGTTCCTCCAGCAGGCGCCGCAGCACGTCGGCGATGCGCTGCGTCGGCAGCGCCTTCTTGACCTCTTCCACCAGCCCGGGATAGTCGGCGCCGACCCGTTCCAGCAGCCATTGCGTCTCCTGCAGGCCGACGAACAGCTGCACGTGCGAGCGCAGCGTGTCCACCGTGTGCGCGACGATGGCGTCCTCGAGCGCGCCGGCGGCGCCCGGTTCCAGCGTCTGCGCCGGCATCGGCACGTCCTGCAGCGCCAGCTCGTACGACAGCCCGGCCAGCGCCGCGCTTTTCCACATCGCCACGCCGGGGAAGGGCAGGCCCAGTTCCTCGACCAGGCGCAGCCGGGCGGCGTCGAAGGCGCCGTTGAGAACGCCGGCGTCGAGCAGCGCGGCCAGCGCGGGCGACAGCCGCACCGCGATCTGCGGCGAGAAGTCCGGCGCCTTGTCGGCGATGGTCGGCATGCCCTGCTTGTCGTCGGGGCCGGCCAGGCGCTTGAGCGCGGGCATTTCGACGCCGTCGCCGCCGGCCGCTTTTTCGCGCCGGCGCAGCACCAGGCCGGCTGCGCCGACCGCGCCCGCCAGCAGCAGGAACATGGCCGACGGGAAGCCGGGCACGAAGGCGAACGCGCACAGCAGCGCGCTGGCGGTGTACAGCGCGCGGGCGTTGCCGGTCAGCTGGCGGGCGATCTCGGCGCCGAGCGATTGTTCGCCCTCGCCGTGCTCGTCGGCCACGCGGGTGATCATGATGCCGGCCGCCACCGAGATCAGCAGCGACGGGATCTGCGACACCATGGCGTCGCCCACCGACAGCACGGCGAAGCGGTTGGCGGCGTCGCCGGCGCTCATGCCGTGGTAGGTGACGCCGACCACGATGCCGGCCAGGATGTTGACCATGGTGATGATCAGGCCGGCGATGGCGTCGCCCTTGACGAACTTCATGGCGCCGTCCATGCCGCCGTGCAGCTGGCTCTCGGTGGCCAGCATGGCGCGCTTCTTGCGCGCGGCGTCGGGCGTGAGGTTGCCGGCGCGCAGGTCGGCGTCGATGCTCATCTGCTTGCCCGGCATGGCGTCGAGCGTGAAGCGCGCGCCCACCTCGGCCACCCGCTCCGAACCCTTGGCGATGACGATGAACTGCACCGTGGCGATGATCAGGAACACCACCAGGCCCACCACCAGGTTGCCGCCGACCACCAACTGGCCGAAGCTTTCGATGATGTGGCCGGCATCGGCGTGCAGCAGGATCGACTTGGTCGAGGCGATGTTGAGCGAGAGCCGGAACATCGTGGTAAACAGCAGCAAGGTCGGGAACGACGAGAACGACACGGCGCTGGGAATGTACATCGTCATCATCAGCAGGATCACGGAGATGGCGATGTTGAGCGCCAACAGCGAGTCGATGGCGAAGGTCGGCAGCGGCAGGATCATCAGCGCGATGACGGCCACCACCACGGCGGCGATAGCGACTTCGCCGCCCACGTCCATTTTTTTCAGAGCGATCATAGTGGTTCCACCAGGTGTGAGGATGCCGGCGGCAGGGCGCCGCCGGCGGGGGTGCCGCCGGGGTTGCCGGCGGGGTTGCCAATATCGCGCACCCATTTGAGGATCACGGCGACGGTCTCGAACAGCGCCTCGGGAATGGCGGCGTCGAGCGGCACCGTGTACAGCGCCCGCGCCAGCGGCGGGTTGCCGATGATGGGGATGGACATCTGCTGGGCCAGCCGCCGGATCTCCAGCGCCTGGTCGTCGAGGCCCTTGGCCACCACCTGCGGCAGGCCGAAGCCGTGCGGGTCGTAGCTCAGCGCCACCGCGTAGTGGGTCGGGTTGACGATCACCGCCTGCGCCTTGCGCAACTGGTCGCGCCCGACCGGCGCCGGGCCGGTGGCGATTTCCCGCGCCACGGCCTTGCGCTGGCCCTTGAGGTGCGGGTCGCCCTCGGATTCCTTGTGCTCGCGCTTGACCTCGTCCTTGCTCATGCGCTGGTCGCGCAGGAACAGCCAGCGCTGGATGCCGAAGTCGACCGCGCCGATCAGCAGGAACAGCGTGCCGCCCACCAGCAGGAAGCGGTTGAGCACCTGCCACGCCAGCTGCGCGATGTCGAGCGCCGGCTGGTAGACCACGCCGATGATCAGCGGCGCCAGCAAGGTCAGCGTCTTCCACATGACCAGGCCGATCAGCACGGCCTTGACCGTCATCTTGCCCAGGTCGATCATCGAGCGCATCGAGAAGATCCGGGTCAGGCCGGCGCCGGGGTTGACGGCGTCGAACTTCAGCTCGACCGGTTTCATCGACAAGTTGATGCCGGTCTGCATCAAGGTGCCCAGCACCGCCGCCAGCACGCTCACCGCCAGGAACGGCGCCAGCAGCGCCAGCGCGTCCAGGCCGATGCGGCGCGCGTACAGCAGCAGGTCGGCGTCCGGACGGCTGATGGCGCCGATCTCGAGCGCGCTGGCCAGCACCGCGCGCAACCGCTCGGCCAAGGTCGGGCCGGCCATGACCATCAGCGCGGCGTTCGACAGCAGCACCGCCGCGCTGACGACGTCGGTGCTTTTCGGCGATTTGCCGTCGCGCTTGGCGTCCTCCAGTTTCTTTTCACTGGGTTTTTCGGTTTTTTCGTCTGACATGGCGCCGTCGAAGGAGGGTGGAGGGGAGGTCCGGGCCGATTGTCGGCTGCCCGGCGGGCGGCGGCGCGGCGCCAAACGAAGCGCGGACGCCGGCGCCGAAGCGCGGACGCTGGCTTCGTTTGCCGGCGCGGCGGTTCGCTTTCGCGCCGGACCGGGCCGCCGCGCCCGGCTATCGTTGCCGTCAGACGTAGTGGAAGTAGCTCCCGACGACCTAACACACCAGGAAACATCATGAACGACTACAGCAAATGCGACAGGACGGTGATCACCGGCTTGATCGAGATACTGATGACCGGCATCAACCAGGGCAAGCTGGCCGAGGCCGACGCGCTGCTGGCCGCGCTGCGCGTGTTGCGGCCGCAGTTCCGCGAGCTGGACACCTTCGACGCCTGGCTGTTCATCAAGCGCCGCCAATATGTCGAGGCGACCCAGGTGCTGCGCACCTTGCACAATGGCAGCTCCGAGCTACAGAACCTGCCGATTTGCACCGCGCTGCACGCTTGCTGCCTGTACGCGTCGGGCGATCCGGCCTGGCGCATCAGCGCCAACGAAGTGTTGACGCGCAACGAGGACCCGGACGCCGTGGCGCTGGTCAACCTGATGCTCGGCAAGCCGGCCGGGGAGGAGGACGCCGCCGAAACGGCGCCGCCGCCGGTCATGGACGATGCGGCGGCCTCGTCGCATCATTATTACCTGCGCGCCTGAGGAGACCGCGATGATCGCCGCCATTCCCCCGATTCCCCCCGTCGCCCCGGCCGCCGGCGCCACCGGCGTCGCCGCCACCACAGCCACCGCCGCGCCGGTGGCGCCGCCCGAGCCGGCGCTGGTCGACCGCTTCACCGCGCTGATGCGCGAGGTCGGCCACGGCCCGGCCGGCCGCGTCCATTCGCACGGCCCGTCGCAGCTGCACCGCATGATCGACGACCAGGACCTGGCCGCCAAGGCCACCTTCGACAACGTCCATGCGCTGTCGATTAGCGGCCTGGGCAGCGGTCCGGAGGCGGCCGCGACCATCATGCAGATGCAAAGCGAGATGGCGATGCTGTCGTTCAAGCTCAACATGGTCAACACCGTGGCCGAATCCGGCAAATCGGCGGTCCAGACGCTGATGAAAAACCAATAACCCATGAGCGGCACGTACCGGGAGTTTGATGTGAAACGTCATCTGCAACGAGGCAAGGCCATCGCGCTCGCGCTGTGCCTGGCGGCGGCCTTGTCCGGCTGCGGCAAGCAACTGTTCGCGCAACTGAGCGAGGTCGACGCCAACGACATGCTGACGGTGCTGCTGCAGGCCGATATCGACGCCGCCAAAAGCTCGCCGGACGACGGCAAGAGCTGGGTCATCACCGTGGACGAGGACGATTTCGCCCGCGCCATGGAGGCGCTGCACGCGCACGGCCTGCCGCACGCCAAATACACCAACCTGGGCGAGATGTTCAAGAAGGACGGCCTGATCTCGACCCCGACCGAGGAGCGGGTGCGCTTCATCTTCGGCGTCTCGCAGGAGCTGTCGCGCACGCTCAACGACATCGACGGCGTGGCGCTGGCCCACGTCGAGATCGCGCTGCCCAACAACGACCCGCTGTCGAGCGTGGTCAAGCCGCCCAGCGCGTCGGTGTTCATCAAATACCGCGCCAACACCGACGTCGCCTCGCTGGTGCCGAGCATCAAGAACCTGGTGGTGCACAGCGTCGAAGGGCTCAGCTATGAAAACGTCAGCGTGGTGATGGTGCCCGGCGCCAGCCCGGCGCCGCTCGGCGCCAGGCCGCAACGGCTGCCGCGCGGCCTGCTGTGGGGCGGCGGCGCCGCGCTCGCGGTCGGCCTGCTGGCGCTGGCGGCCGTGCTGCTGCGCCGGCGCGGCATCGCGCTGCCCGGGCAACTGGCGGCGACGCGCTGGCTGGCGTCGCGCCGCGCCGGTCCGCGCGGAGTGGCCTGATGGCGGCCGCACTGGCATCCGCGGAGGCAAAGGGCGACGGCGCGGCGATGCTGCACGTCGACCAGCTGGCGCCGCTGCTGCTGTCCTACCAGGGCCGGCTGATGCGGCTGGCCGACGATGTCGATGCCAGCTGGCTGCGGCGCATGGAGCGCGAGGAGGGCCTGCCGGCCATCGCGGCCACCGACTCGCTGGCGCGGCGCAGCGCCGCAGTGCGCGCGCGTTTGCGCCTGCCGGTGGTGGCGCCGGACAGCTTCACGCCGCCGGCGCACCGGCTGGCGGCGCTGGACAAGCCGTCGCTGCTGCTGGTGCTGGCCGTGCGGGCGCTGTTCGCGCACCGGGTCGCGTTGAGCCTGTGCGTCGACGGCGCCGTGTTGGCGCGGCTGCGCACGCTGGTCGGCGCGCCGGCGCTGTCGGCCCTGCGCGCGGCCGGCTGTGCCGACGCGGCCGACGGCCCCCCGTGCGCGCCGCTGCCCGCGCACCCCGACTTGACGGCGTGGGCGATCGAAGGCTACTGCCACTTCGAGCGCGACGCCGTCTGGCGCAACCCCAGCCTGCGCCGGCTGGTCGAGCTGGCCCTGCCTGCCACCGCCACCGCCAGCGCCGAACGGACGGAGGCGGCGGCCACCAACGACAGCGACGCGCTGCTGGCGCTGTTACCCACATTGTTTCCGGAGTTGACATGGTTATTTGGCTGAGAGGCGACAACAGCCCGCTGGGCCTGGGCGCCGACGTGGTGCGGCGTGAGCAACTGGCGCGGGTGATCGAGCTCGACGAGGGCTGGCAGGCGATCGAACAGCGCGGCGCCGCCTTGCTCGACGAGGCCCGCGCGCGCGCCGCCGCCATCGTCGTCGCCGCCGAGCAGCGCGCCGCCGCCATCACCGCCGACGCCGAACGGCGCGCCGCCAGCAGCGCGCGCCTGGGCTACGCCGCCGGCCGCCAGCAGGCGCTCGACGAGCACCACGCGCGGATGCAGGCCTGCGCGCGCGACGACCGCGCCGCGCTGATGGCGATGCGCGAACGCTTGACCGACATCGTCTACCAGGCCGTGCAGCGCTTGCTGGCCTGCACCGCGCGCGACGGCCTGTTCCAGCGCGCCGCCGAGATGGTCGGCGCTGAGCTCGATCAGGCGTCCTTCCTGACGGTGACGGTGCACCCGGACGACGCCTACAAGGTGCGCCAGCTGTTCGCCGAGGCCGGCTCCGGCTTGCGCCCGACCATCGTCGAGGATGCCGGCGCCGGCGTCGGCGCCTGCCTGTGCGAATGGGATTCCGGCATGCTCGACGCCGGCCTGCCGGCGCAGCTGGCGGCGCTGCGCAAGTCGCTGCGCCAGGCGCTCGAGGACGCCGCAATCGATGTCCCGGACGCCGCCGGGGAGCGGGCATGAAGCACGCGCCGCTGATCGCGCTGGCCGACGCCATCGGCGCGGCCATCGCCGTCCAGCCCACCCACAGCGCGGTCGGCAAGGTGGTCGAGGTCACCGGCACCCTGCTGCGCGTGGGCGGCCTGGCCGTCAAGCTCGGCGAGCTGTGCGAGCTGCGCCAGGCCGACGGCAGCGTGTTGCAGCGCGCCGAGGTGGTCGGCTTCAACCGGCGCCAGGCGATCCTGGCGCCGTTCGGCAGCATCGAGGGCCTGTCGCGCCAGACCCGCGTGAGCGGCCAGGGCCGGCCGCTGTCGATCCAGGTCGGCCCCGGCCTGCTGGGACGCGTGGTCGACGGCCTGGGCGAGCCGATCGACGGCGCCGGGCCGCTGCGTTGCGACGAGCTGGCCAGCATCCACGCGCCGGCCCCCAACCCGATGACGCGGCGCCTGGTCGACACGCCGCTGCCGACCGGCGTGCGGGTCATCGACGCCCTCACCACCTTGGGCGAGGGCCAGCGCATGGGCGTGTTCGCGCCGGCCGGCGTCGGCAAGAGCACCTTGCTCGGCATGCTGGCGCGCGGCACCGCCGCCGACGTCAACGTGATCGTGCTGATCGGCGAGCGCGGGCGCGAGGTGCGCGAATTCATCGAACTGGTGCTGGGCCCGGCGGGCATGGCGCGCACGGTGGTGGTGTGCGCGACGTCGGACCGCTCGGCGATCGAGCGCGCCAAGGCGGCCCAGACCGGCACGGCGATCGCCGAGTATTTCCGCGACCGCGGCCTGCGGGTGCTGCTGATGATGGATTCGCTGACCCGTTTCGCCCGCGCCCAGCGCGAGATCGGCCTGGCCGCCGGCGAGCCGCCGACCCGGCGCGGCTTTCCGCCGTCGGTGTTCGCCGAGCTGCCGCGCCTGCTGGAGCGGGCCGGCATGGGCGAGCGCGGCTCGATCACGGCGCTGTACACGGTGCTGGCCGAGGACGACAGCGGCAGCGACCCGGTCACCGAGGAGGTGCGCGGCATCCTCGACGGCCACCTGGTGCTGTCGCGCACCATCGCCGCCCGCAACCAGTATCCGGCGATCGACGTGCTGGGCAGCCTGAGCCGCGTGATGAGCCAGATCGTCGATCCCGAGCACCGCGCCCAGGCCGGCCGGCTGCGGCGCCTGATGGCCAAGTACGACGAAGTCGAGCCGCTGCTGCAGATCGGCGAGTACCAGGCCGGCGCCGACCCGCTGGCCGACGAGGCCATCGCCCGCCACGACGAGATCCACGCCTTCCTGTGCCAGGAGACCGACGAGTGCGCCGATCCGGGCGACACCTTGGCGCGGCTGGCCGGGGCGGCCCGGTGAGGCCGGCCGCGCTGCGCGCCTGGCGCACCCTGCGCGACGTCAAGACGCGCGCCATCGAGCGCCTCGAGCGCACGCTGACGGCGCGCCGCGCCGCGCTGGAGGCGGCCGGCGCGGCGGCCCGCCAGCGCGACGCCGAGGCCGGCGCCTGCGAGGCGGCGCTGGCCGCCCACGCCGGCCGCCTCGACGCGCTGCTGGCCGGCGGCGCGCCGCTGACGCCCCGGCTGTACCTGGAACACGACGCCTGGCGCGCCCGCCTGGCGGGCGAACTGGCAACAGCGATTGCCGCCCAGCAAGCCGCGCAGGCTATAATCGCCGACAAACGGCGTGAACTGGCGCAGACCCGGCGCGAGATCGGCGCCGCCACGGCGCGGCGCGACGGCATCGTCGAGCGCCTGGCCGGCGCCGCCCGCGCCGCCGACGCCGCGCAGCAGGACGCGCAAGACGACGAGGCGGCCGACACCGGGCTGGCGCGGCTGCTGGCGCGGCGCGCGGCCGAGGCGCGCGCCGCCGCCGCCGAGGCCGAAGTCGAGAACAGGCGGGCGGCGTGAACGTCGACGGCGCGCTGGGCGCACTGTGGTCCGGCCACGACGGCCTGCTGGCGCTGCTGATGCTGCTGGCCCTGTGCAGCATCCGCATCCTGGTGGTGTTCGTGGTGCTGCCGGCGGCGTCGGACCAGGTGTTGCCGGGCGGCGTGCGCAACGGCGTGGTGTACGCCATCAGCCTGTTCATCGCGGCCGGCCAGCCGGCCGACACGCTGGGCCGGCTCGACGGCATGACGATGGCGATCATTGTCGGCAAGGAAATGTTTATCGGGCTGGTGATCGGCTATACGGCCTCGTCGGTATTTTGGATAGCGCAAAGCGTGGGAGTGATCATCGATAATATGGCCGGCTTCAACAATATTCAGACCAGCAACCCGCTGCGCGGCGAGCAGAGCACGCCCATCTCGAACGTGCTGATCCAGATGGCCATCGTGCTGTTCTATGTCTCCGGCGGCATGCTGTTTCTGCTGGGCGCGCTGTTCGAATCGTTCCGCTGGTGGCCGCTGACGGCCACCCTGCCGTCGCTCGACGCCATGACGCAAAGCTTCCTGATCGGCCGGGTCGACACCATCGCCAGCGCCACCGTCAAGCTGGCCGCGCCGGTGATGCTGGTGCTGGTGCTGGTCGACCTGGCCTTCGGGCTGGTGGCCAAGGCCGCCGACAAGCTCGAGCCGACCTCGCTGAGCCAGCCGGTGCGCGGCGCCATCGCGCTGTTGATGCTGGTGCTGCTGACCGGCTCGCTGGTGGAGCAGGTCAAGACCGAATTCACGTTCGCCAATTTCCAGGCCCTGGTCCAGCGCGGCACGCTGGGCGCGGCCAGCCCGGCGCCGCGCTAGGGGGACGGATGGGTCGCCGCCTGCTCCGTTCGTCCGGCGCCGCTTTGCTGTGCGGCCTGTTGCTGGCCGGCCTGCCTCTGGGCGTGGCCGCCGCCGCGCGCCCGGCCGCGCCGCCGTCCGCGGTGCACGCCGAGCTGGCGCGCATCGAGGCGCTGTTCGCCAGCGACCGCCCGGACGCCGCCGCCCGCCTGCAGGCGCTGCAGGACCATATGCCGGCCGGCGCCACCTTCGACGAGCGCCGGGCCACGCTCCACAAGCTGATCCGTTTCTACGTCGACGCCAACGACGCCCGCGCGCGCCGCTACGTCGACGAACTGGCGGCGCTCGGCGCGCGCGCCGGCGACACCGAAAGCGCGCTGTGGGCGCAGGCCTACCGGGCGCGCCTGCTGGCCACGCTGGACGACAAACCGGCCGACGGCACGCTGTTGATCGACAGCGCGCTGGCCCGGGCCGGCGACAACGTCGCCGACGACCTGGCCATCGCGCTGCACGACACGGCGGCGCTGTGCAGCGGGCGCCAGGGCGACTTCAAAAACGCCTTGCGGCACCAGATCGCGGTGCTGGGCCATGTCAAGGGCAAGGACCGCGAAGACCTGTACCAGCGGGCGATCGTCCTCAACAACATCAGCTCGCTGTACAGCGACATGGGCGACGAGCGCCAGTCGCTGGCCTACAACGACCAGGCGCGGACTGTGGCCGAGGGGCTGCACGCGCAGGACATCCTGGACACCTTGATCGTGGCGCGTTGCAACAGCTACGTCCTGCTCAAGGAGACGCGGCGGGCCGGCGAGGTTTGCCGCGAGGCGCAGGCGCGCGCGCGGGCGTCGGGCGACAAGGCGCTCGAGGCCATTGTGCTCGATCTGTTCGGCAAGCTCGCCTGGCAAGACGGGCGCTATTCGGACTGCCTCGGTTACGCCGAACGGGCGCTGGCGCTGCACAATGCCGAGCACTATCCCAAGGAGCGCGCCCAGGCGCAGGCCGACGTCGGCCTGTGCCGCATCGGCCTGGGCGCGGTGGCGCAGGGCGAGGGCGAGGTCCGCGCGGCGCTGGGGGCGTTCCGCGCCAGCAAGGACGACGCCAGCGCCGGCGCCACCCTGGCGATGCTGGGGACGGCCTACGAGCGCGCCGGCCTGTTCAAGCAGGCGTTCGAGACGTCGCGCGAACAGCGCGCGTTGCAGCAGGCCGTTTTCGACCGCGCGCTCGACCGCGCCACCCTGCAGACGCGCTCGACCCTGGAAGCGGCGCTGCGGCAAAAGGAGATCGTCGCGCTGCGGGAGACCAACCGGCTGCAGCAGGCGCAGCTGACCAACGACCGGCTGCAGCTGGCGGTCGGCCTGCTGATCGCGCTGCTGGTGGGCGTGGTCGGCTTCTTCAAGTTGCGCGACAAGGAACGCTCGCGCCGCAAGGCGCAGCAGGAGAACCACAACAAGTCGCAATTCGTGGCCGAGGCCGCGCACGACCTGCGCCAGCCGATGCAGGCCATCGGCAACCTGCTGGGCGCGGCCTCGCACGCCATCGGCCGCGGCGACGTCGACAAGAGCCGCGACCTGATCGACACGGCGCAAAAGGCCACGCACGCCATGCGCAGCTCGTTCAACGCGGTGCTCGAGCTGTCGCGGCTCGAGTGCGGCGCCATCGCGGCCGAGTACAGCAGCTTCGACTTGACCGAGCTGGTCAACGAAAGCGTGTTCGCGCTACGCCCGCTCAGCGAGCCGCGCGGCGTCGCCATCCGGCTGCGCCTGCGCCCGGGGCGGGTGCTGGCCGTGCGCAGCGACCGCCAGCTGCTGGGCCGGGTGCTGTGTAACCTGCTGTCGAACGCCATCAAGTACAGCGACCCGTCCAAGCCGGGCGGGGCGGTGGTGGTGGTCGGCGTGGTCGGCCTCGGCTGCCACTGCCGGGTCGACATCGTCGACAACGGCGTCGGCATCCCGGAGGCGTTGCAGCGCGAGGTGTTCAAGCCGTTCTTCCAGGCCGACAATCCCGGGCGCGACCGCGATCGCGGGCTGGGCCTGGGCCTGGCCATCGTCGAATCGATCCTGACCCTGCTGTCGCGCCACACCTTGCGGCTGCGCTCGCGCGCCGGCGTCGGCACCCGCTTCTCGGTCGGGGTGCCGGTGGCGGCCCACGACGAGGCCATCGCGGCGCCGCCACCGGCCAGCGCCGCCACCGACATCGAGGACGTGGCCGGCCTGTACGTGCTGTGCGTCGAGGACGACCGCCTGGTGCGGCAATCGACCGAGGCGCTGCTGCGCGAATACCGGGTGCTGTGCGAGCCGGTGGGGTCGCTGGCCGAGCTCCAGGCGCTGCTGCCCGGCCTCGAGCGCATGCCCGACCTGGTGCTGACCGATTACACCTTGTCGGGCGGGCACACGGCGCGCGACGTGGTGCGCGCCGTGGCCGCCGAGTTCGGCGAGGCGCTGCCGGTGATCGTGCTGACCGGCGAGAGCGAGTCGCTGGCGCTGGGACCCGAGCTGGAGCACGCGGTGGTGCTACGCAAGCCGGTGGCGTCGGCGGCGCTGCTGGCGCGCATCCGCGCGCTGTGCGGAGGCGGCCGTGCGTAGGCCGGCGCGCGCCCTGGCCGGCGCCGCCTTGCTGCTCGGCCTGGCGTTGGTCGGCGCCGCGCCGCGCGCCGCCGAGCCGCCGCCGACCCCGGTCTACACCGAGCTGCTGCGCATCAACACGCTGTTCCAGCACGACCGCGCCGGCGCCATCGCCGAGTTGCAGGCGCTGCACGACAACCTGCCGGCCGGCGCCACCTTCAACGACCGCAGCAAGATGCTCAACACGCTGATCAATTTCTACGTCGACAGCGGCGACGCCCGCGCGCGCGGCGTCATCGACGAGCTGGCCGCGCTGGGCGCCGGCGCCGGTGACCTGGAAAGCACACTGTGGGCGGAAAACTACCGGGCGCGCGTGCTGGCCTTGTTCGACGCCAAGCCGGCCGATGGCGCGCTGCTGGCCGAGCGCGCGCTGGCGCGGGCCGGCGGCGTCGGCTACCGCCTGGCCGGCGCGCTGCACGACACGGCCGCCATGTGCCACCAGGAACAGGGCGATTACAAAAGCGCGCTGCGGCACCAGACCACGGCGCTGGGCTTGCTGCAGGGGCATACCGAGCGCGACCTGTATCACCGCGCGGTCGCGCTCAACAACATCAGCTTGCTGTACAGCCAGATGGGCGACGAGCGCCAGGCGCTCGACTACAACCGCCAGGCGCAGACGGTGGCCGAGGGCCTGCACGCGCAGGCCATGCTGGCCACGCTGGCGCTGGGACGCTGCGGCAGCTACGCCAACCTCAAGCAGCCGGAGCAGGCCGACAAGGCCTGCCAGCAGGCGCTGGCGCTGGCGCGCGTGGTGGGCGACCGGCGGCTCGAGGCCGACGCGCTCGGCCTGCTGAGCAACGCCGCCTGGGAGGCCGGGCGCTACCCGGCCTGCCTCGGGTACGCCGAGCGCGCCAAGGCGCTGCGCTCCGGCGCGGACAACGACAGGCGGCGCGCCGACGCGCTGGCCGACATCGGCCTGTGCCACATCGGCCTGGGCGCGGTGGCGCAGGGCGAGGGCGAGATCCGCGCGGCGCTCGAGGTGTTCCGCGCCGGCAACGAGCACGCCGCCATCAACGAGACGCTGGGGACCTTGACGACGGCCTACGAGCGGGCCGGCATGTTCAAGGAGGCGTTCGCCACGCTGCGCGAACAGAGCGCGCTGCGGGAGGCCGAATCCCAGCGCGAGCTCGACCGCGCCACCTTGCAGATGCGCTCGGCGTTCGAGGCGACCGCGCGGCAAAAGGAGATCGTCTCGCTGCAGGAAAAGAACCGCCTGCAGCAGGCGCAGCTGACCAACGGCCAGCTGGAGCTGGCGGTCGGCCTGCTGATCGCGCTGCTGGTGGGCGTGGTCGGCTTCTTCAAGCTGCGCGACAAGGAGCGCTCGCGCCGCAAGGCGCAGCAGGAAAACCACAAGAAGTCGCAGTTCGTGGCCGAGGCCGCGCACGACCTGCGCCAGCCGATGCAGGCCATCGGCAACCTGCTGGGCGCGGCCTCGCACGCCATCGGCCGGGGCGACGTCGACAAGAGCCGCGACTTGATCGACACGGCGCAAAAAGCCACGCACGCCATGCGCAGCTCGTTCAACGCGGTGCTCGAGCTGTCGCGGCTCGAGTG
This sequence comes from Duganella sp. 1411, assembly GCF_017833525.1. Lineage (GTDB taxonomy): Bacteria > Pseudomonadota > Gammaproteobacteria > Burkholderiales > Burkholderiaceae_D > Rugamonas. The sequence goes on along the minus strand of NZ_JAFICD010000002.1, from coordinate 581,326 downwards.
CGGCGCCATCGCGGCCGAGTACAGCAGCTTCGACTTGACCGAGCTGGTCAACGAAAGCGTGTTCGCGCTACGCCCGCTCAGCGAGCCGCGCGGCGTCGCCATCCGGCTGCGCCTGCGTCCGGGGCGGGTGTTGGCCGTGCGCAGCGACCGCCAGCTGCTGGGCCGGGTGCTGTGCAACCTGCTGTCGAACGCCATCAAGTACAGCGACCCTTCCAAGCCGGGCGGGGCGGTGGTGGTGGTCGGCGTGGTGGGCCTCGGCTGCCACTGCCGGGTCGACATCGTCGACAACGGCGTCGGCATCCCGGAGGCGCTGCAGCGCGAGGTGTTCAAGCCGTTCTTCCAGGCCGACAACCCGGGGCGCGACCGCGATCGCGGGCTCGGCCTGGGCCTGGCCATCGTCGAATCGATCCTGGGCCTGCTGTCGCGCCACACCTTGCGGCTGCGCTCGCGCGCCGGCGTCGGCACCCGCTTCTCGGTCGGGGTGCCGGTGGCGGCCCACGACGAGGCCATCATGGCGCCGCCGCCGCCCGCCGCCACCACCGACGTCGAGGACGTGGCCGGCCTGTACGTGCTGTACGTCGAGGACGACCGCCTGGTGCGCCAATCGACCGAGGCGCTGCTGCGCGAATACCGGGTGCTGTGCGAGCCGGTGGGGTCGCTGGCCGAGCTTCAGGCGCTGCTGCCCGGCCTCGAGCGCATGCCCGACCTGGTGCTGACCGATTACACCTTGTCGGGCGGGCACACGGCGCGCGACGTGGTGCGCGCCGTGGCCGCCGAGTTCGGCGAGGCGCTGCCGGTGATCGTGCTGACCGGCGAGAGCGAGTCGCTGGCGCTCGGGCCCGAGCTGGAGCACGCGGTGGTGCTGCGCAAGCCGGTGGCGTCGGCGGCCCTGCTGGCGCAGATCCGGGCGCTATGCGGCCAGCGCTAGCGCGCCGGCTGGCCCTGGCGCTGGGCGGTGTGGCCTGCGCGCTGGCGCTGACGACGTCGGGGCCGGCGCCGGCCCCGGCCCCGGGCGCCGCCTGCGCGGCGCTGGTGGCGCGCGCCGAGGCGCTGCTGGGCCAGCGCGACCCGGCCGTGCGGCAGGTGGCGGCGCGGCTCGACGCGCTGGCCACCGCCTCGGCCGACCCGGCCTGCACGCTGTGGGCGCACTGGCTGCGGGCGCAGGTGCGGCGCTACATCGACGGCGACATCGACGCCGCGCTGCTGCTGGCCGGCCAGGTGCTCGACGAGGCCGAGCGCGCCGGCGACCAGGAGGTGGCGCTGCGGGCCCACGTCATGGTGGCCGAGATCGCCGCGATCGAGGACGATTTCGCCGGTGCGCTGGAGCACCAGCGCATCGTCCTGGAACGGCAGGGCGCCGATCCGGCGCGGCGCGCGCGCACCCTGGCGAGCATCGGCGTGACCTACGCGCGCATGGACGACAACGGCCTGGCGCTGCGTTACGACGCCGAGAGCCGGACGCTGGCCGAGCGCCAGCACTTGCGCGGCCTGCTGCTCGAGCTGGACCTGAACGATTGCCGCGTGGCGCGCCGGCTGGGCCGGGCCGGCGAGGCCCACACCTGGTGCCAGCGGGCGCTGGCGGGCGCGCGCCACGCGGGCAACCGCGACGGCGAGGCGGCCGCGCTCGACCTGCTCGCCAGCCTGGACTGGGACCGGCGCGACGACGACGCCTGCCTGCGGCACGCCGGGCTGGCGCTGGCGCTGCGCGCCGAGTTGAACGGCGGCGCGGTGCCGGACGGCTGGCTGGCCACCGCCGGCCTGTGCCACATGAGCGGCGGCGCGCTGGCGCGCGGCGAGGACGAGGTGCGGCGCGCGCTGGCGTTTTATGGACGCGCCAGGAACGAGCGCTACGTCTGCATGCTGCTGGACTGGATGGCCGACGCCTATGCCCGCGCCGGCCGCCACCAGCAGGCGCTGGCCACGCAGCGCGAACTGCTTCGCCTGTGCGAGCGGCGCGCCGCGCGCATCCGCGATGCCCGCGTGCAGCGGCGCCGCGCCGCGCTGGAGGCGCGCGGGCGCCAGCAAAACCTGGCGCTGCTGGCGAGGCAAAACCACCTGCAGGCGGCGGCGCTGCGCACCGAGCGGCTATGGCTGGCCGTGGGCCTGCTGGTGTCGGTGCTGGCGCTGGCGCTGGGGTATTTCGCGGTGCGCGAACGCGAGCGCCTGCGCCGCCAGGCGCTGCGCGACAACGTCGCCAAGACGCGCTTCGTGACGGCCGCCGCGCACGAGCTGCGCCAGCCGATCCAGGCCATCGGCAGCCTGCTGGGCGCGGCGGCGCACGCGGCCGCGCGCGGCGACGCCGGCCATACCGCCGAGCTGCTCGGCATGGCGCGCCAGGCCGGCGACGCCATGCGCGGCGCCTTCAACGCCGTGCTGGAGCTGTCGCGGCTCGAATGCGGCATGGTGGCGGCCGACGACGACGCCTTCGACCTGGCCGAGCTGGTGGCCGAGACGGTGAGCGCGCTGCGGCCGCTGAGCGAGCCGCGCGGGGTGGTGGTGCGCCAGCGGCTGCCGGCGGCGCCGGGCGCGGCGCTGGTGCGCAGCGACCGCCAGCTGCTGGGCCGGGTGCTGCGCAACCTGCTGTCGAACGCCATCAAGTTCAGCGAGCCGGGGCGGGCCGGCGGCGCGCGCGTGCTGGTGCGGGTGGCGGCGGCGGGCGGCGGCTGGCGGGTCGAGATCGTCGACAACGGCGTCGGCATCGCGCCGACGTTGCAGCGGCACGTGTTCAAGCCGTTCTTCCAGGCCGACAATCCGGGCCGGGAGCGGGGGCGCGGCATCGGCCTGGGCTTGACCATCGTCGCCTCGATCCTGACGCTGTTGCCGCGCCACCGGCTGGCGCTGCGCTCGGTGGCGGGTGCCGGCACCCGCTGCCGGCTGCTGGTGCCGCGCGCCGGCGCGCGCCAGGCCAGGGCGCTGGCGCGGCGCCCGCACCCGGGGCCCGACTGCGCCGAGCTGGCCGGGCTGTATGTGCTGCAGGTGGCCGGCGGGGCGGCCGAGCGGCGCGACGGCGCCGCCGCGCTGGAGGCGTGCGGGATGTTGTGCGACAGCGCCGCCACGCTCGCCGAGCTGGCGCGCATGCTGCCGGCGATGGAGAGGATGCCGGATTTGATCCTGAGCGACGCCGTGCTGGCCGATGGTTATGCCGACGACGTGCGGCGCGCGGTGTTTGCCGAGTTCGGCGAGGCGCCGCCGCTGATCGCCGTGTGCGCGGCCGGCACCTGGGCCAGGGAGGCGCTGCGGCAGGCGGCGCTGGACGCGGCGCCGGTGGCGGGGGCGCCGGCGCGGCCGGTGGCGTTGCTGTGCCGGCCGTTGCCGGCCAAGGTGCTGGTGGCGGCGGTGCGCTTGCATTGTGGGGCGTGAGGGTGACAGGCCATGCGCGGCGCCGTGGAACGGCCGTGGAGACACGTAGGGCGGATTAGCGGGCAATGCCCGCCAATCCGCCCCGGGGGCACATCGATGACACGGCCTACCTGCCGGTAGGCCTTGAGAGGCGGAACGCCGTAATCCGCCATCTGTGAGCCGCCGACATAGCATGCATTGGCGGATTACGCTGCGCTAATCCGCCCTACGTGTCACCGTGGTGTTGCGCGGGAAGCGGCAGGGGCGGGATGATCACCCCGCGCCGCGCTACCTCGACCAGCAGCTCGGTGCGGCGCGTGACCTGGAAGATGCGGAACAGCTTGGGTACGTAATCCTTGCGGATCGTGCCTTCCTCGACCTGCATGCGGCTGGCGATGGTCTTGTTGGGCAGCCCCTGGCACAGGTGGTACAGCACCTCCAGGCAGCGTCCCGATACGCCCAGCTCGGCCGCCGTCACGCTCGGCACCGGCGGCGCGGCCGGCGCCGGCACGCCGTCGCGCGCCATCGCCGTCACCGGGATGAAAATGCCGCCCTGGAACACGGTGTCGAGCGCGCGCTGGAACACGCCGTCGCTGCTGATGTCCTTGGGGATGTAGCCGCAGGCGCCGGCGTTGATGCATTCGAGTACCAGCGGCCGGTCCGAACGCCCCGACAGCATGATGGCGCGCGTGTCGAGCTGCGCCTCGCGCAGATATTTAAGCAGGTCGAGTCCGGTCTTGGACGACTTCAGGTCGACGTCGATGAACGCCAGCTGGTAGCTTTGCTGTTGTAGTTTGGCCACCGCCTCGTCATAGTCGGCCGCCTCGTCGATGCGGGCGTCCGGCTGGGCGATACGGATCAGTTCGCGCATGCCGGCCCGCACCAGCCCCTGGTCTTCCACCAGCAATATCGTCAATTCCGATGCACCAGTCATCCATCCTCCGTGTCAGTGGCCATTCGGCGCTGTCATCATACCACCTGTAACGTTGCTGGGATGCACGATTCAGGCCGATGGGGGATTGACTGTCCGACAATTGTCGGGTCGTTGCCGGGTCGCGCGGCGTTGTCTCCCCGACATCTGCGGGATCGTCAGCGAGGCCCCGCTCCGCCATGATCTGGGCATCCCGGCGCGGCCCCCGGCGCTGACCGGGACCGACCGCCGAATGCCTTTCCAATGCCGCTATTCCGATGAGGTGACGACCATGTTCCAGATCTACTTCGCACTCGTATCCGCTCTGTCGCAGGCCGACGAGCTGCCATCCTACGCCATGGCCATGCAGGACGGCGACTTCGACGCGGCGCTGCGCCACGCCCAGCGCGCCGCCGGCCCGGACGGCGCCGCCGGCCCCGGCGTCTCGGCCTCGGCCCCGGCCTGCCTGGCCATGGCCGACGCCGCGCTGCTGCTGGGCCACGAGGTCGACGCCGACGAACATTTCCGCCGCGCGCAAAAGCTGCTGGTGTCGCACGACGCGCTGCGCGTGCTGTCGTGCCGCAATACCGGCTGGCAGGCGCTGAGCCTGCACCGTTACAGCGCGGCGATGCAGTGCTTCGCCCGCGTTACGCAGGACGGCGCGGCGTCGGCAAGGCAAAAGGTCGAGGCCGTGCTGGGCGTGGCGCTGATCCACCATCAGCTGGGCCAGCAGGCCGCCTGCGACGAGGCGCTGGGCCACGCGCGCGCGCTGGCGGCGGACGACGACGACGCCCGCTGGGCGCTGCTGGTCGATCTGCTGGCGCTCGATTGCGCCGTGCAGCTGGCGGTGCGCTGCTCGGCCGGGCTGCGCGACCACGTGTTCTGGCAGCCGGGCGCGGCGGGCGCGGACCACCAGTTGCTGCTGGGCCGCTTCGCCGCCGCGATGGCGGCGCAGGACGCCGCGCGGCCGGCGCCGGAGCTGGCGGCCCAGCGCCACGGCTGCCTGGCGCTGCTGCTGCGCCTGGCCGACGGCGAGCGCGACGCGATGCTGGCGCTGCAGCGCCACGTCGACCAGTCGCGCCGCTGGAACTGCCTGTCGTATTCGAGCGGCGTGCATGTGGAAATCGCGCTGGCGGCCTTGGCCGGCGGCCAGCCCGACCTGGCCGAGCAGACCTTGCAGCGTGGCCAGCGGGCCGACCGCCGCGCGCTGCGCTGGAGCCTGGACCAGCGCTATTGCCAGGCCAAGATCGCCATGTTGAAGGGCGACGCCGCCGACGCGCTGCGCTTTTACGCCGGCTACACCAGCGAGGCGCTGCAATGCCTGCGCAGCGAAACCCAGGTCATCAAGGCGCTGCACGGCGTGGTGCGCGAGGCGGTCGGCCAGCCGAGCGACGACATCAGCGCGCGCCTGCCGGCCAAGTACCGCCGCGCCTACCGCTACATCGTCGACAACTACCGCAACAACGACTTGAGCACCGGCGAGATCGCCGCCCACATCGGCGTCACCGAACGGGCGCTGCAGTTGGCGTTCCGCGAGCGCCTGGGCATGTCGCCGACGGCGGTGCTGCGGCGCCTGCGGCTCGACGCCGTGCGCGCCGAGCTGATGACCGAGCAGGGCGGCGGCGAAGGCATCCTCAAGACCGCCAACCGGCTCGGGCTGAAGAGCCGCTCGTCGCTGATCCGCGGCTACCGCAAGCAGTTCAACGAGGCGCCCTCGGCCAGCGCCTGCCGCTAATCCGTTCTCCACATTCGACAGGAAACCCATGAAGATTTCGACCCCGCCGCGCCGCGTCCTGGGCCCGGTATTGCTGGCGGCCTGGCTGGCCGCCGCCGCGCCGGCCGGCGCCGCCGATCATCCGGCGCCTCCGCGCGCCGCCTCCGCCTCGCGCATCCCGTGGCAGACCGGCTCCATCAAGTACGTCGCCGACCACAAGGACGTCAAGGAGATCCTGCGCGAGCTGGCCGCCAGCCAGAACGTCATGGCCTCGATCTCGCCCCAGGTCGAGGGCAACGTCACCGGCAACTTCAGCGAGTCGCCGCAGCGCTTCCTCGACCATCTGGCGGCGTCGTTCGGCTTCGTCTGGTATTACGACGGCACCGTGCTGTACATCGCCGGCGCCAACGAGGCGCGCAGCGTCTCGATCGGCCTGTCGCACGCCAGCGCGGCCGACCTGCGCAGCGCCATCGCCCGGCTGCGCGTGGCCGATCCGCGCTTCGCCATCGTGTATGACGACCAGACCAACACGGTGCTGGTGTCGGGGCCGCCGCGCTACGTCGAGCTGGTCAGCGAGCTGGCGCGCAAGATCGACGTCGACCACCAGCAGCGCCGGGCGCTGACGGTGCGCGTGTTCCCGCTGCGCTACGCCTGGGCCGCCGACCATCCGCTCAAGGTCGGCGGGCAGCAGCTGACCATTGTCGGCGTGGCCAACATCCTGCGCAGCATGTACCAGAAAAACGCGCCGATGGCGCAGATGGCGCCGCTGGCGACGCCGGCCGTCGCCCGCGTCGGCAGCGTGGCGGCCAAGAACGAGGCGGCGCCGCAGGGCGGCCCGGCCGGCACCAGTTTCTGGAGCAGCGCGCTGCCGGGCCTGGGGGGCGCCGACAACGCGCCGCGCAAGCCGCCGCTGCCGGGCGCGGGGCAGGGCGGTTCCGCCGACGGCGCCGCGCCGTTGCCGGTGGCCGCCGCAGGGGCGGCCACCGCGCCGGTCGAGGAGGACACGCCGACGATCCAGCCCGATCCGCGCACCAACGCTGTGTTGATCCGCGATCTGCCGGAAAAGATGGCCGACTACCAGCGCCTGATCGCCGCGCTCGACACGCGGCCGCAGGTGCTCGAGATTAGCGCCAGCATCATCGACGTCACCGAGAACGGCCTGGAGCAACTGGGCGTCGACTGGCGCCTGCACAGCAGCCACCTGGACTTCGAGAGCGGCGCCGGCAACAACGCGCAGCTGGCCTTCCCCGGTTCGCTGAACCCGAACGGCTTCGCCAATCCGAACAGCACCGACGGCAGCGGCAACGCGGCCACGCCGACCGGCGCCGCGCTGACGGCGGTGCTGGGTGGCGCCGGGCGCTTCCTGATGGCCCGCGTCAACGCACTGGAGCAGGCCAGCGAGGCGCGCATCAGCGCCAGCCCCAAGGTCGCCACCTTGGACCATGTGGAGGCGGTGATGGACAACAAGACCACCTTCTACGTGCCGGTGGCCGGCTACCAGTCGTCCGATTTGTACAGCGTCTCGGCCGGCACCTCGCTGCGGGTGCTGCCGATGGTGGTGCCGCGCACCGGCGACAACGCCGACGGCGGCGACGGCCAGATCCGCCTGACCGTGCACATCGAGGATGGCCAGCTGACCGGCCAGCTGGTGGGCCAGCTGCCGGTGGTGAGCAACAGCGAGATCGACACCGAGGCCTTGATCCGCAACGGCGAGAGCCTGCTGATCGCCGGCTACTCGGTCGAGCAGAGCAGCAAGCAGAACACCGACGTGCCTTTGCTGTCGCGCCTGCCTTTGCTGGGCGGCCTGTTCCGGAACAAGCAGGACCAGAAGCAGAAGTTCCAGCGCTTGTTCCTGCTGACGCCGCGCATCATCACGCCGTTGTAGCGGCGCTTCGCCGGCGCGGCGCGGCCTTCGTTTGCGGGGCCGCCGGCGCCGGCCGCGCTGGTTAAGCTGCTTGGACCGCCGCCCGTCGACCCGGCAACCGCGTGGGGCGGATCAGCGCACGGAAAATCACTTTCACACTTGGAGCACACAGATGACCAAAACCGGCGGCACTTCCAGCATCCCGCATCGTTCCATCGACATCCACAATACCGACGTGCTGCCGGACCCGCGCAGCGCCCACACCAGTCCGGCGACATCTCCGCGCGGCGGCAAGGGCGCTTCGTCAAGCGGGGGGCAGGGCGTGTTGTCGAAATTGACGGGCTGGATGACGGGCAATCCCAAACGCGCCGGCGGCGGCAGCCCGAGGGCGAAGGGTAAGTTGCCCGAGACCAGCGGCGGCGGGGGCGGCGGCTCGGCGTCGTCGCCGCGCCGCAGCGAGTCGTCGTCATCGCACCACAGCGAGGCGTCGTCGGAGAGTTTCTACGACGCGCATAGTTCGTTCCGCAGCGACAGTTCGGACTCGTTCGTGACCGCGCCGTCGTCGCCGATCCACAGCCCGCCGCCGTCGCCACGCCACGAAACCCGGCCGCCACCGCCGCCAGCGCCGCTACGGAACGTGGCCGACGTCGCCTCCGGGTTGCGCCATCCGCATCCCATGAAGGAATCGACACAGAAATCGACCTGGTTTGGGCGCCAGCGCGTCACGCCGGGCAAAGGCATGCAGCTGCCGATCTCCGGCGAGGCGCTGGCCAAGGCGCCCGCCTCCCAGCGCGGCACGCCGGGGCAACCGGGGGTGTCCAATCCGTTGGCGAAGGGATTGTTAAACAGCGAACACCACAAGATGCAGAAGACCATGCGCAACGCGGTCACGCAGATCGCCCCCGACGTGCCGAAACCGGCCATGAACGACAGGCCGGCGGAGTCGATGGCTGCGCTGGGCGATCGCGGCGCGATGGAGGCGCACATCGCGCAGATGTTCCCCGCTGGTGGCGTGCACACCAAGCTGTCCGCCGCGCTGGAGCACGACGCCGGGGGCGCCGCTCCCACCAGCTTCCCGTACACCAACCATGTACTGGTGTCCGAGGACCTGGCGGCGGCGTGCGGCGGCGATGCCGCGCGCGCGGAGGCGGCGCTGGATGTACTGTCCTCGGGGCCGGCGATGGAGCAGATGCTGCATGCCCTGGACGCCGGCGCGTTGTCCGGCGCGTCGTTGGACGCGTTGCACACGGCAACCAAGCTGGCGTCGACCCCTGCCGGCTTCAATGCGATGATGACGATGATGCAGCCGCCGCCGGCCGCCGCCCGCCAGCCCGGCCTGCGGCGCCTGTTGACCGCCGCCGGCAAGGTCGCCAGCGAGGGCGCGGCCGCCGGCCTTGCCGATCCGCTGGCCGATTGCGGCAAGCGCGCCGCGCTCAAGGTGGCGGTGACGCCGGCCCGGGCGACGCTGGCCGAAAAGGTGCTGACCATCGAGATGCGCGTGCACAAGGCGGCGCCGCCGGCCGAGGGCGTGAGCCCGTACGCCGCCCTGTCGCCGGCCGAGAAAACCTCGGTGTTCACGTGGAAGCAGGGCTTCCACGACAGCGGCCCGGGCACCACGCTGTCGAAGGCCCAGGGCCGGCTGGCCAAGATGGGCAAGTACGTGGCGCGCGCGGCCAAGCACGAGAAAAACGCCTCGGCGTCCTTCGACCGCGCCCATCCGCTCAAGAACGGCAAGTTCATCAAGGCGCGCGCCAGGATGACCGCCGCCAGCGTGAACCAGGTGTTCGGCAAGAAGAAATCGCCGCTGTCGCCGATGCGCTCGATGGGCGTCAACAACGCCGCCCAGTTGCACCCGGACGACAACATCACCAACCTCGACGCGTACGTCGGCAGCGCGATGGGCGAGCTGCGCGCGAAACTGGCGGAAACGGCGCCGAGGGCTGGCAGCCTGGCCCACACCCTCATGGTCTCCGACCTGGCCGATCCCCGGACCGCGCTGCCGCCGGCGATCGAGCGCGCCGCGCTGATGAAATATCTGCAGGACCCCTCGGCCCAGGCGCAGCCACGGCGTCCGCTGGGCAACGCGTTCGACGCGGACGCGTTGGCGATGATCGCCGCCGGCATCGCCGCCGACCACGGCACGCCGGAGGCCGCCCCGGCCATCGCCGCCAAGCTTTCGCACTGGAACGGCCGCAGCGTGACCTTGCCCGATCTGCGGCAGTGGGGCCGCGATTGCGGCCTGGCCGAAAGCACGCCGACCGCGCATGCCGAAGGGGGCGAGGCGTTGCCGGGCCAGGCGCCGACGCTGACCCAGGAGACCGCGTTCGGCAAGGCGCTGCGCCAGGCGGCCAACGTGGTCGACCCGGCCAGCTTCCGCCCGGCCGCCATGACGGCCGACGGCGCCCACCAGTACGTGCGCACCTTCATCCAGGAGGCGTCGTGGGGCAACGTGGTCACCGCCGGCAGCGGCGGCGCCGTCGGCCTCAACGTGGCGCCGGTGACGATCGGCCTGCGCAAGCTGGCCGGCAAGATCACCGGCCTGTTCAGCGGCGGCGCGGTCCGGGGGGCGGCCGGGCCGATCGCCGACGTGCGCGGCGTGCGCAGCCACAACGCGCAAATCAGCTTCGGCACCAGCCACCACGGCGGCGAACTGTTCCTCGGCACGCAGAAGCAGGGCGCCGGCGCGCTCGGCGGCGGCTTCGGGGCCTCGATCCGCGCCGGCTTCGGCAAGATCCTCAGCGCCGGCGGCGGGGGCTCGGCCACGGTCACGCCGCTGGCCGGCGACAAGGGCTACACGCGGGGCGTGATGGTGCGCACGTCGCGCCCGGAGAACCCGGACGGCAAGACCTTCAACAGCGCGCTGGCGCGCGACGACATGGTGCGCTTCGTCGACTTCATGTTCGGCATGGCCAAGGCCGAGGGCGGCGAACACCAGGCGCCGGATCAAGCGTGGGAAAAAATCGCCAACGAATTTTTCGACAGCGACACGCTGTCGATCGGCTGGCACAACCAGTCGGCCGAAACCTTGCGCCACACGGCCACCGCATCGGCCAATGTGCGCGCGGGCGTGGTGGCGCATGACAAGCCGTTCGAATCGGTGGGCGCCGCCATCACGGGCACCATCAGCACCGACTGGGCCTCGGCCGCCAACAACAAGCGCACCGAGGAGGGCGGCGCCTTCCGCATGGTGCGCAACAACCACATGGAGCGCTTCCAGATCAACGGCCAGGTGAGCGCATCCATCACCAATCCGGCCATCCCCGTCGACAGCGGCGATCCCAGCCATCCGCCGCTGCACATCGTTCCGCCGGACGGCCCGCCGCAGATGATCGCCGACCCCGGCGAGCCGACCTCCGAGGCGCTGAACTTCGCCCCGCCGCTATTGGGCAAGCAGGCCAACTACAGCCTGGTGGACAAGGGCATGAACGTGACCTTCCGCGCCATCATCGAGGATGGCGGCCGCCTGTCGGAGACGTACACGCTGCGCGAGGTCGAGCACCGCGACGCCGGGCACTTCAAGGCCATGCTGCAAGAGCCGAGCCGCCGGGCCCAGTACGAGAAGGTGTTCGAGGCGGTGCACGGCGCCGAGCGGGCCGGGCCCGAACTGGACGCCTTCATCCAGAAGCTCGACAACTGGAAAGGTCCGGGCCAGCACTACTCGATGCGCTCGCGCATCCGCACCGACGTGCGCAAGGGTCTGGACGAGAGCGCGGCGCTGGCCACCACCATCCACCGCCGCAACCCGGACGATCCGCGGCTGGCGCAGATCTCGGCCCACATGATGGCCCAGTTGAACGACGAGCGCTCGTGGGTGCCGATGCAGATCCAGGCGTTCGAGGCGCAGGCCGCCAGCGACGTCGCCGGCCTGAACTTCGGCATCGTGGCGACCTCGAACTTCGCTGTGGCCAGCGACCGTGAGCTGTACGCGACGGCGGCGCCGCCGGACGTGATCCGGGCCTGGGCCGACATGCCACCGGCCGCCCCGGTGCATCCGGAGGGCGCCTGATGGGGCTGCGGCCGGGGGTGGCGCTGGCGCTGGCGGCCGGCTGCGCGCTGGCGCCGGCGGCGCGCGCCGACTGCTTCGACGAGGCGGCCGCCTACCAGCACGTCAACCCGGCGGTGCTGCGGGCGATCGCCTGGCAGGAGTCGCACGGACGGGGCGACGCGCTGCACCGCAACGCCAACGGCTCGCTCGACTACGGCATCATGCAGATCAACTCGATCCACCAGTCGGAGTTGCGGCGCTGGGGCATCGCCGCCGAGCAGTTGATGCAGCCGTGCGTGAGCGTGTACGTGGCGGCCTGGCACCTGCGCAAGATGATGCTCAAGTACGGCAACAACTGGGACGCGGTGGGCGCCTACCACTCCGAGACGCCGGCGCTGCGCGACAGCTACAAGGAGGCCATCCGGCGCATTGTCGCCGCGCATGGCGCGGATAAAGAATGATTTGGACAGGACGCCGCCACAATCTCACAGCGCGCCGCCGATGGCGATCGTGTTCAACACCTGGCGCACCGCCATCGCCCCCGGTTCGGTGTCGAGATACTCTATCGGTGCGACATCTTGGAAAACCAGGTTCGGGGTGCGCAACCAAATCTTCGCCGATTCCTCGTCCTCGAAGACCTCCCGCGCCATAGTCATCAGGTCCGCCAGTCTCCAGATGCGTTTCGAGGCGGCGGCGTCCAACTTAGCGCCGCGCTTGATCAAGGTATGCGCGGTGGTCTCTGGCAGCCGTGCGATGGCGCGGATACGCTGAGTGGATACATTGAAATACAGCGCGGCATCCTTGAGCAGACTTGCCGCGAAGCCTGCGCGAATGGCGTCGATGGCAAGGTTACGGTCTGCCGTCAAGTCTCGCAGGATATCTGAAAATCCATTGCGCGCTGGGTCGCGAGCGGGATCTAACGCAGGGGGAACGCTCGGGCGCGGGCCGAGCGCGGCTCGCTTGGCAGGAATTTTCGATGCCATCTCAGTGCCTCCGTTTGGAAGTCCAGAATATACGAAACGGAGTATGGCGGCAAATGTTCTGCGCTGTGGGAGCCGCTGGCGGGCCGTTGGATGCTAGCGGCAGGTTCTAAATCCCTGCTGCGCTCGTGTAACTCTAGCAAAACACGAGCGCGGCTCCGGAATCGATTGAGGCCTCCGCTGCCTTGATGAGGCGCATGCAGCTGAAGGACTCGACGCCATACTGTTTCCACTTGGGACCGTCAGGTTGAGGGGAATCCGCAGCATCCCAAACTTCATCACTTTCAGGATCAAGGTCGAGCGGAAGTTCCAACCATTCGGCCAGACGCTTGCACTCCTGTAAAAGCTGGACGGACGAACCGATCATTTCGCCGGGAACCCTCAGCTCTTCACTGGGAAAGATGACATCCTTGAAGTCGAGGGGAGCGTAAAAGCCCTCGGCATCGCTGTGCATTAGCAGGTGTTCGAAGCCGGGGGCGAGAAGGTCATAGAAGTCGGCAAGCACTGGATCTTCGGCTGAGCTATCGTCTCCCGGGCCAGGTACTTCTTGCCCAGCGGCGAGATACGCCGCCAATCGCCTTAGATAATGCAGTCCCGAGTATCCCCACATTTGACACGAAAAAATCTCCGAATCGTTGGCGATGTCCGGCTCACTGTGCGGTGGCAGACCAGCCTCCACAAGAGCCGCCGAAAGCGATTCGTAAATTTCCTGTTCTTCAAAACCGCCAACTTGAATGCTGAGTCCCAAAACAATCTCCCCGAGTTCATGCAATTATAGCCCGCCTTACATGCCATTTAACGAGCAGCGATTGGTGGCGGCGATTGGGGTCAGGCGATTGGGGTCAAGTCTAACATTACGACACGGTCTCGTCCTTGAAATAGAAACCGCCGGCGAGGTTGGCGACGTTAGCGATCAGGCCGTGTACGAATGTTAGACTTGACCCCGTAGTTGTCGTCCGTGACGGTTTCGAGGAGGGCTAGGCCGATCGATTAGCGCTCGCCCCTGAGGGTATAGACCGGCTTCTCGGTTTCTCCCTTCTCCGCCATGGTGAGAAGGCGTTGCAGTTCTTTGCGCTCGTTATCGTCCTTTGCGGATAACGCCAGGTTGCGCAGGATGGCGACATGTGCCGTCTGCAGCGCCTGCGCCGCAGGCACGGCGATGTCCGGTTTCACGCCGACGTTTTCCCAGTTGGTCTGGGTGACGAAGTTGATCATGCGCGAGCTCGGGATCGCGATAGCAATGTCCTTCCCTACGCTGTACCAGCTAATGGGATTTGAACCGCCGCCGGTGCTCTCCCCGACCACTGTCCCGCGCTTTTGCGCCTGCATGCCATACGCGAAATCCTCCGCGGCGGAGAACGTGCGCGCCGAGGTCAACACGTACACGGGCTTGTCGTAACGCTGCGCGACGGTCTGTACCATCCAGTACTGCTGCGTCGTATTGTCCGGGCGGTTGTACATGTCCATCAGGTGTCGCTCGTCGCCGAGCGGGAAGAAATGGGTCATTAGATAGGCAACGGTGACCGGGCTTCCGCCACCGTTGCGGCGCAGGTCGAGGATCAACGCATCCGTCCCGGCCATGAGCTGCATCGCCGACGTATACGCCTGGCTGACGAACTCGGGTGCTTCAAAGGAGCGCAGTTCAATGTAGCCGACGTTGCCGGGCAGGCGTTCGATTTTCTGGATCTCATAACCGCGCCGTGCGATCCGGTCGCGCCGTGCTTCCGTCCTGGCGCGCCGTGCTTCCGTCGCGGCGGGGCTGGGCACCTCAGGGGTACTGCTGAGTTCACTAAAACCTTCGGAAACCGTGGTGCCGAAATGTTTGTCGCCGCTGAATTCGCGCAAGTCCTTCGCAAATGCCTCACTGAGCGCTTGCGCGCTGGTGGCCGACGCATAGCCCCCCTTGGCATGTTTGCTTGAGATGGCGCGGCCGACCCGTTCGGCGACGGCGGGCTCGATGTAATTCGCGTTAATTGTCGCGACCAACGCCTTCACGATCGCCGCGCGATCGGACTCGGTCAGCGGGGCGACCTCGGCCGCGAAGGCGGGAATCGACAACAGCATACTCAACATCAAGCCTGCAACAAACTTCTTTCTACGCAACATACATTCCCTCCTGGTTGGACTACGAATCTGATCTGGCTTCGAGCTGTTGCAGTGCCGCCGCCAGGGCAGGCATATAGGTGCGGCTGGCGCGCAGCACACTGCCGTCGCGCAAGCGCAGCAGTGCGTCGCGGTTGGTGAGTGAGCGCAGTTCGGCGATCATGTCCAGCCGCACGATGGACGAGCGGTGCACGCGGTGGAACTGGCCCGGATCAAGCTGCATGGCCAGGTTGTGCAGGCGTTCGCGCACCAGCCAGGTTTTGCCTTTGGCATGCAGGGTGGCATAGTCACCGTCGGCCTCGATGCGTTCAACCTCCGTCACCGGCACCAGCACCGTGCGCGCTCCGACACGCACGCTGAAACTGCGTACCGCCGGCGCTGTGCTGGCCGCCGGTGCCGCGGCACGGCCTGGGCCGCGGTAAGGGAAAGCCTGCTGTGCACGATCAAGAGCTTCGTCGAATCGTTCGTCATCGACGGGCTTGAGCAGGTAATCGAGGGCGGCCAATTCAAATGCTTGCAGGGCGAATTTGTCGTAGGCGGTGAGCAGGATGGCCATCGGCCGCTGCGCCGGCGGCAGTGCGGCAAGCACTTCGAGGCCGGACTTGCCCGGCATTTCGACGTCGACGAACACCAGGTCGGGCTGCAGCGTCACGATACCCTCGTAAGCGCTGGCGCCATCACTGAATTCGCCCACCAGCTCGAAGGCGCCGCGCTGCGCCAGCCTGACTTTGACCGCTAGCCTGGCCAGCGGCTCGTCGTCGATGATGACGACGCGGATCTTCATGCTGCCGGCTCCATCGCGCGAAGTGGCATCGAGATACGCACCTGGAAGCGGTTATCCATACGCCAGCCCGCATCCACATGCTGATCCTTGCCATACAGATGGCGCAGTCGTTCCCTGACGTTGGCCAGGCCGATGCCGCTTGCCTCGTGCGCCCGCTGCTGGCCGTCGTTGCGCACGTCGATGAGAAGGCGCTCCCCGGCGCGCTCGACAAGAATGTCGAGCCGTCCCGGCGCTGACAGCGGTGCGATGCCATGGCGAATCGCATTCTCAACTAGGGGCTGCAGCACGAGGTAGGGCACGACGCTGTCCAGCAGGTCCGGGCCGGCCTTCATCGTCAGGCGCAGTCGCCCTCCAAGGCGTGCCTTTTCGGTCGCGAGATAGGCGTCGAGCAAAGCCAATTCATCGGCGAGCGAATGTTCGTGGCTGCCGTCGTGAGCCAAGGTGGCGCGCAGGAAGTCGGACAGGCAGCCAAGCATGCGGTTGGCTTCACGGTTGGACTGGGCCGACACCAGCGCGGAAATTGCGTTCAGGGAGTTGAACAGGAAGTGCGGATTCACTTGCAGACGCAGCGCGCGCAACTCGGCATCGCGTGCCGCGCTTTGCGCCTGGGCGAGATGCAAGCGAAGCTGTTGCAGCGACAGGTAATAGCCCGCCACCGCATGCACCGCGCAGAACGCGATGAGCGCCAGCCAACAGCCATCGAGCCCCCGCAGAAGTCGATCCCAGTGGTAGGCCGTTTCCAGCCCGAGCGAGATCTCAAGGCGCTGCCCCAGCACCGCGTTCAGGACCGACATCGCATAGCTGCTTGCCAGCATCACCAGGGCCATCCTCATCCAAGGCCATTCGCGGCGCCACATCGCCCTCTGCAGCAGCGTCAGCGGGATCAGCCACGCCAGGCAGGCGACGAAGAAGAGTATGCGAAAGGCGGGGATGTACCCATGTCCGTAGGAAGGCAGGCCGAGGATGACCGTGCAGGCGCAAAAGGGGAGCGCGGCCAGCACGGGAACGAGCAAAGGGGTTTCGACTTTCACGCGAGGTTTCCAGAAATGCAATTATGCAATTCTATCGCTTCAAGCGCCCATCGAATAGAAAGTAATACACGCATGGAATGTCCAGGGGTACGGAAGCCTTCACCTTAGGCGATGGCCTGGCGGCGGTCGAGTCAATTGCGGCGACCCGTGCATATCTTGCGGCCAATCGGTCGGAGCTTGGGGTAGTGGACTGGTGAGCAGACAGCGGAATCGATCGGCCTGTAAGATGGGGGCATTACCAACGCCCGTCTACGCGGCCACATTATCGAGAAAATATGCTACGTCTAATCATGGTACTTACCGTCCTTTCCTTATGCCCGCCTTCAGCCCGGGCTGCGGACGCATGGTGCGGTCCGCATCCCGAAGAAGTATTGCGCTTCAAATGGCTGCCAAAGGGTGGCGTCGAATCGCAAGCGGGCAGTGTGCAAATTGAAGACATCAAAAACGGCAAGATCATCCAGGTACTCGACAATGTGGAAAATTACCGGGCCGACAGCGAGTCGCTGACTTCCCGCGATTTCGATAACGACGGTTGTGGCGACCTGGTTGTCACCAGCGCCGTGGCGGCGATCGGCAATGAAACCAGCTCCGTCTTCCTGTACGACCGCACGCGCCGGCGCTTCGTCTTTAACAAGCAGCTATCGGACATCGGAGGAATCGATATCGATCCCCGCAACCCCAATTGCGTGACCGGTTCCTGGAAGGGCGGCGCCGACGATATGTACGCAGCGACCCATTGCTGGCGGAAGGGCAAACTCGTGCTGCAAAATGAATATTCTCAAACGACGCGGCTGGACGAGGAAGGCAATGTCGCTTGCTATGAAAAGATCGAAACGACCTACGTGCGCGGCCAAAAAAAGATCCGCAAACGCTGCACGAAGGATAGCGATTGACCATAACCGCATCGGTTACATACGATCCTTCGACACATTCAGCATCGCGACAGTCTGCTGTTGCGATCGACAGCGGATTGCGCGGCGGTAGCGCTCAAGGCCGTTGCGCGCGGTAGCTGTGCGCCAGCGCCAACGCCAGCGCCGCCGACGCCGCGCGCGCCGGCGCGGCGTCGGCGCGGTCGGTCAGCGCGATCGGCACGGCCGCGCCCACCACCACGCCGCAGGCGGCGGCGCCGGCCATGTAGCGCAGCTGCCTGGCCAGCAGGTCGCCGCTTTCGAGGTCGGGCGCGATCAGGATGTCGGCCTGGCCCGCCACCGGCGAGACGATGCCGTCGGCGCGCGCGGCGGCCGGCGAGATGGCGCTGTCGAAGCCGAGCGGGCCGTCCAGCAGCGCGCCGTCGATCTGGCCGCGGTCGGCCATCTTGCACAGCGCGGCGGCGTCGATGGTCGAGGCGATCCCCGGGTTGACCGTCTCCTGCGCCGACAGCAGCGCCACCCGCGGCCGCGCCTCGCCCAGCGCGTGCGCGACGGCGATGGCGTTGTGCACGATGTCGACCTTGTCGGCCAGCGTCGGCTGGATGTGCAGCACGCCGTCGGACACCAGCAGCGCCTTGCCGTACGTGGGCACCTCGAGCCGCAACACGTGCGACAGCCGGCGCTTGGTGCGCAGCCCGGGCACGGCCAGCACGGCGTCGATCAGCTCGGCGCTGCGCAGGCTGCCCCGCATCAGCATTTCCACCGCGCCGTCGGTCGCCAGCGCGGCGGCGCGCGCGGCCGCCGCGTGGCTGTGCGGCTCGTCGACGAGGTCGGCGCCGTCCAGCGACAGGCCTTCCTCGGCCGCGAGCGCGCGCAGGCGCGCCGCCGGCCCCACCAGCAGCGGCGTGATCCATCCCAGGCGCGCCGCCTCCAGCGCGCCGCGCAGCGATGCAATGTCGCACGGATGGACCACCGCGCAGCGCACCGGCGCCAGCGTGCGCACCTGCTGGCGCAGGCCCGCGTACGGGTCGGCCGGCGGCGCCAAGCAGAACGCCGGCAGGTGCGCGCGCGGCCGCCGCACTTTTTCGCTCGGCGCGATCACCGTCGCCACCCCGGTCAGCACCAGCGCGCCGGTCTGGTTCTTGATGTCGCAATTGAGCATCACGTGTTTTTTTGCGGTCTCCTTGGCGCCGACGGTGGCCGTCACGCGCAGCTCGTCGCCGATGCGCACCGGCTTGAGAAACTGCAGCGTCTGCGCCAGGTAGATCGTGCCGGGGCCGGGCAGCACGGTGCCGAGCAGGCGCGAGATCAGCGCCGCGCCCCACATGCCGTGCGCGACGACGCCCTTGAACAGCGTGTCGCGCGCGTAGTCGGCGTCGACGTGGGCCGGGTTGACGTCGCCGGACACGGCGGCGAAGGCGGCGATGTCCTCCTGCGACAAGGTGCGGCTCAGGCGCGCGCTCTGGCCCACGCGCAACTCGTCGAAGGTGACGTTTTCGATGAACTCTTCGGTGTCGTCGGTGTCATTCATACAGGTGTCCGGCGGTGGGGCGCGGGCCCCGATCCGCTGCAGTCTAGGCGCGGCCAACCGGGAATACTTTGATGTGGATCAATCCCGCGCCGGGCCCCCGCTCGGCATAATTGCAGTTGAACCCATGGGAGAGGTGCGTGAATATTTTACCGATGCGTGTCAAGCCGGCGTCCGAGGTGGTGCACGAACCGCCGGCGCCGGAGCCGGGCAATGAGTTGGACCTGTTCGTGCAGGCGCGCATGGCGCGCCTGACCGGCGGCGTGTCGCCGATCGCGCTGACGCTGGCGTTCCAGGATTGGCTGATGCACCTGGCCAGTGCGCCCGGCAAATGCGCCGACCTGGCGCTGCGCTGGCTGGGCGCGCTGTCGCCGTTCGCCGAACCGGTGGCGCCCGGCGCCGACGACCGCCGCTTCGCCCAGCCGGCGTGGGAACAGTGGCCGTTCAACCAGTATGTGCAGGGCTTCCTGCGCTGCCAGCAGTTCTGGTGCGACGCCACCAGCGGCGTGCGCGGCGTGGCGCCGCACCACGCCGACGTGGTGCGCTTCACCGCGCGCCAGCTGCTCGACATGTGGTCGCCGTCCAACTTCGTCGCCACCAATCCCGAGGTGCTGCGCGCCGCGCTCGACAGCGGCGGCCGCAGTTTGGCCGACGGCGCGGTCAACTGGCGACAGGACCTGTGCCGGCACTTGGCGCCGCCGTCGATGGCGGTGCCGGAGCCGTCCGGCCCGCAGTACCGGCCCGGCGTCGACGTCGCCGTCACGCCCGGCGACGTGGTGTTCCGCAACGAGTTGATCGAGCTGATCCAGTACGCGCCGCAGACCGCCACCGTCTACCGCGAGCCGCTGCTGATCGTGCCGTCGTGGATCATGAAGTACTACATCCTCGACCTGTCGCCGCGTAACTCGATGGTGGGCCACCTGGTCGGGCAGGGCCATACGGTGTTCATGATCTCGTGGCGCAATCCCGGCCCCGAGCACCGCGCGCTGGGCATGCACGATTATCTCGACCTGGGCCTGTTCGCCGCGCTCGACGAGGTGCGCCGGCGCGCCGGCGGGGTGCCGGTGCACGGCGTCGGCTACTGCCTCGGCGGCACCTTGCTGGCGATCGGCGCGGCCGCGCTGGCCAACGGCGACGCCGGCCGCCAGGGCGCGCTGGCGTCGCTGACCTTGCTCGCGGCGCAGACCGATTTCAGCGAGCCGGGCGAGCTGGGTTTGTTCATCGACGACAGCGAGCTGGCCTTCCTCGACGCGCTGATGTGGGAGCAGGGCTATCTGGACGGGGACCAGATGGCGGCGTCGTTCCAGTTGCTGCACGCGCGCGACCTGGTCTGGTCGCGCATGATGCGCGAATACCTGCTGGGCGCGCGCACCGCCTCGAACGACCTGATGGCGTGGAACGCCGACAGCACCCGGCTGCCGTTCCGCATGCACAGCGAGTACCTGCACCAGCTGTTCCTGCGCAACGACCTGGCCGAGGGCCGCTACCACGTCGACGGCCGGCCGGTGGTGCTGGACGACGTGACGGTGCCGGTGTACGCGCTGGCGACCGAACGCGACCACGTCTCGCCGTGGCGCTCGGTGTACAAGATCCATTTGCTGTGCGACGCGCCGATCGATTTCGTGCTGGCCTCGGGCGGGCACAACGCCGGCATCGTGTCCGAGCCGGGCCATCCGCGCCGCAGCTACCGGGTGCGCCCGCCGCTGGCGCCGGGCAATGGTTACCGCGGTCCCGACGCCTGGCGCGACGAGGCCGAACTGGTGGAGGGGTCGTGGTGGCCGCACTGGCAGCGCTGGCTGGCGGCCCGTTCGAGCAGCGCGCGGGTGGCGCCGCCGGCGGCCGGGCGCGCACTGGAGCCGGCGCCGGGGCGCTACGTGCTGGAAAAGTAAAAAGGCCGATGCGACTGGCGTCGGCATCGGCCCCGGTGCGCCCCGGAGGGCGGCGTGCAACTTAGTTCGGGCTGGCCTGCTCGTCGGGGAAGGCGTTGGTCGCCTTCGAACCCCACATCGCGTAGAACAGCACATACATTTCGCACAGCGCGGTCAGCAGGAAGGACATTTGCAGGCCGTAGATGTCGGCCAGCCAGCCTTGCACCACCACCAGCGCGCCGCCGGCGATGGCCATGATCAGCAGGCCTGCGCCTTCCTCGGTCAGCGGGCCGAGGCCCTTGATGCCGAGCGTGAAGATGGTCGGGAACATCACCGAGTGGAACAGGCCGACCGAGATCAGCGCCCACATGGCGACGTGGCCGGTGGTGAAGGTGGCCACCAGCATGACGATGGCGGCGCCGATGCTGGCGCCGGCCAGCACGCGCTCGGCCGAGACGGTGCGCATCAGCGCGCTGCCGATGAAGCGGCCGACCATCATGCCGCCCCACAGCACGAACAGATAGTGCGACGCCGTTTCGTGGTTCACGTTGCCGATCTCCGGCTGCGAGACGAAGTTGATGAACAGGTTGGCCACGCCGATCTCGGCGATCAGGTAGATGAAGATCGCCGGGATGCCGAACACCAGGTTGCGGTGGCGCCACAGCGAGTGCTGGGTGCGCTGTTCTTTCGAGACGCGGCTGGTGCCCGACGATTTCATTTCCGGCAGCGGGAAGCGGGCGATGACGACCGCCAGCACCACCAGCACGGCGGCGACGATCAGGTACGGCAGCTGCACCGCCTGTGCGTCGGCCAGGCGTTCGGCCTGGGTCAGCACGTGGCCGGCTTCGAGCGTGCCCGAGTTGGAGCGGCCCAGGATCAGGTAACCGCCGAACAGTGGCGCGAACGTGGTGCCGAGCGAGTTGAACGCCTGCACCAGGTTCAGGCGCGACGAAGCGGTCTGCGGCGAACCGACCACGGCGACGTAGGGATTGGCGGCCACTTGCAGCAGGGCGATGCCGCAGGCGATGACGAACAGCGCGAACAAGGTGACCGGATACGACGGCAGGCGCGCGGCCGGGATCATCATCAGCGAGCCGGCGGCCATGATGGCGAGGCCGACGACCATCGATTTCTTGTAGCCGATGCGCTCGATCAGGCGCGCGGACGGGATCGAGGCGACGAAGTAGGCGATGAACCAGACCGATTCGATCAGCGTGGTCTGTGTGTAATTCAGGTCGAAGACGCTTCTGAGGTGCGGCAATAGCGTGTTGTTAATTACCGTGATAAAACCCCAGGTAAAGAACAAGCTAGCCAGCAGCGACATCGTCGCACGGTAGCTGACAACGGGAGACGAGGTCGTCTCCATAGTGCGAGCAGATGAAATGGGCGCTGCCATGAATCTTTCCTTTCCAACAAGCGGGACGATTATGGTAGAGCCAAACCGCCTATCTTGCCAATGAATAAACGCTAACGTGCTATATCGTTTTCGATATGGCAGATATCACCAACTCGTAGTATGGGTAAAAACACCTGGCTCAGGCCTGCACCTTGTGGTCTTCGGACTGGGCTTTTTCCATGGCCTCGGGCTCGAGTTCCTCGGCCGAACGGTTGAGGTGGACGAACACGCCCCAGGCCGCCAGCAGCACGCCGACGCTGGCCACCAGCGCGGCCACGTACACCAGGCCTTGCAGGTCGTCATGCACGGCGTGGAAGGTTGCCACCAGGCCCTCGATGGCCAGCGCCACCACCACCACCACGAAAAACCGCGACAGGAAGCGCCGCACCCGGGTCGGCGCGCTGATGTCGGCGTCGCGCACCACTTCTTCCTCGATGATGGTCTCGGCGATCTGCAGCGCCACCACGGCGGCGGCCAGGATGCCGATCGCCTCGATCGCCTGCTGGGCGGCGGCCAGGCCGAGCTCGCCGGTGGCGGCGTCCCAGCCGATGCGCGCGCTGATGACGATGAGAAACAGCGCGCCGGCCGTGAACAGCAGCGCGATCAGCGCGTGGACGGCGCCAAATGCCAGCAGGAGCTTTTTCATGGGGTGCATCCTTACGATCGATAATTGCCAGATTGTAAGGTGATAGTGCCGGCCCATATGTACGCCAGGTAGCATATGGAGGCGATT
The DNA here is from genome assembly GCF_017833525.1 of Duganella sp. 1411. Lineage (GTDB taxonomy): Bacteria > Pseudomonadota > Gammaproteobacteria > Burkholderiales > Burkholderiaceae_D > Rugamonas. The sequence continues at coordinate 558,222 of NZ_JAFICD010000002.1, read as the reverse complement.
ACGGCCGAGGTCGTTTCCGGGGCGGTCGCAATGAGAAACGCGCCGGCCGGCCATCGGGGGATGGCCGGCCGGCGCGCCGGTTTGCTGCCGAAGAAAGTGGATTCTTCGCGTTTACTTCTGCGCTTTGCGGCGGGCGACCGCGCCCAGCAGGGCCAGGCCGCCGAGCATCATGGCGTAGGTTTCCGGCTCAGGCACTGGCAGCGCCGAGACGGTGGCGCCATACGTCGCGCCCGACAGGCCGGTGGTGCCGGTGACGTTGACGCTGTAGGTGCCGGCGGCCAGGTTGCCGATCCAGCTCAGCGTTTGCGAGCCGGCGCCGGGCACTGGCGCGCCGAAGCTGGTGCTGTTGAGCACGGCAGCGAAGTTCAGGATTTTGCCGGCGGTGACGGCAAACGTCTGAACGGCGGCGAACGAGGTGCTCGACGGGGCCAGCAGCGTGAAGGTCCAGGTATCGTCGATCGCGACGCCCGCGCCGAATTTCTCCGACGCGCCGGTGAAGGAGTCGAAACCGGACGGATCGAGCACACCCAGGTTGTGGACGGTGGCCGACGCGCTGAACGACGCGGCGGCAAGTACAGCGGTTGCTAGAACGGATTTCAATTTCATAGGTATCCTCGGCGAAGGTTGGGGGAGAGGTTGGTCGGGGGGTGTAGCTGAGATCAATAGTAGCATCGTTTCCTTTGCATTTTCAATCACACACTTATCGTTTTTATATTTATTTTCGTATATTTAAGTAACAGTTGTAAGGGCGCGTCACTTCTGTTGCAGCGCAGCAATCGACTGCCGATTTGTCATGTCATTTGAGTATATTTAGTGTGATAAAAATGATTGGTTGCGCGCGGCGCCGGCCCGTAGGATAGTGTCGCCCGGGAACTTAATACCCAGCTCACTTTTAAGAAAGATTGCTTATGTCACCTATCAAACTTGCCATCGTCGGCGTGGGCAAGATCGTCCACGACCAGCACGTGCCGGCGATCGCCGCCAATGCCGATTTCGCCCTGGTCGCCTCGGCCAGCCGCAACAACACGATTGAAGGCATTCCGGGATTCAAGTCGATCGAGGAGATGCTGGCCGCCATGCCCGAGATCGAGGCAGTCTCGCTGTGCATGCCGCCGCAGTACCGCTACGCCGCCGCCCATGTCGCGTTGACGGCGGGCAAGCACGTGTTCCTCGAAAAGCCGCCCGGCGCGACGTTGTCGGAAGTGGCCGACCTGGAGGCGCTGGCCGCCGCCAACGGCGTGTCGCTGTTTACCAGTTGGCACTCGCGCTACGCGCCGGCGGTGCAGCCGGCCAAGGCCTACCTGGCCGCCAACGCGCCTATTAATATGCACGTGGTGTGGAAAGAGGATGTGCGCCACTGGCATCCAAACCAGGACTGGATCTGGCAGGCCGGCGGCCTGGGCGTGTTCGATCCGGGCATCAACGCCTTGTCGATCGTCACCGAAATCCTGCCGGACCTGGTGTTCCTGACCAGCGCCTCGCTGGAATTCCCGGAAAACCGCGACGCGCCGATCGCCGCCGAGCTGCACTTCAAGAACGCCGCCGGCGTGCCCGTCCACGCCGAGTTCGACTGGCGCCAGACCGGCAAGCAGAGCTGGGACATCGTGGTCGCCACCGCGCGCGGCGAAGTCAAGCTCAGCGACGGCGGCGCGCGCCTGTGGATCGACGGCGCCGAACAGCCGCTCGAGAAGGAAGCCGAATACCCGTCGCTGTACCGCCGCTTCGCCGAGCTGGTCAGGACCGCCAGCTCGGATGTCGACGTCGCCCCGCTGCGCCACGTGGCCGACGCCTTCATGCTGGGCAAGCGCAAGGTCGTCGACGCCTTCCACGACTGACCGTTCCGTATTGACCATGCGACGCCACCCGCGCCCGCGGGTGGCGTTTTCATTTGCGTGTGCAGGTCGGCAATGAGACCACGCACGGCATGCTGTGGCCGCAAGGCGCGGCTGCCACCCACATGACCAACTATGCGCGCTTCGTCGCCAGCGGCTACGATGCCGTGAAGCAAATATTTCCCGGTGCGCTGGTGATCGTGCACGTGGATAACTGCCACGACAACCGCCAGTTCCGCTGGAACTTCGACGGCCTGCTGGCCAATGGCGGCAAGTTCGACGTGATCGGCGCGTCCGCGTATCCGACCACGGTCAAGGGGATCGGCTGGCGCGCGGCGACGGCGGCCTGCCTGCATACTATGAACGACCTGGCCGCCCGCTACGGCAAGCCGGTGATGCTGGCCGAGGTGGGCGTGCCGTGGAACCATCCGGAAGGCAAGGCCATCGTCGCCGACCTGATCGCCAAGGTGCGCCGGGTGGACCACGGCAAGGGCATCGGCGCGTTCTATTGGGAGCCGCAGGCTTACGACTGGAAAGGCTATCCGATGGGCGCGTTCGATCGCGGCGGCAGGCCGACCGCGATCATGGACGCGTTTTTGCCGTAATCCATAGTCGCCAACCGTATCTAATCTAACGTAGGGCGGATTAGGCGGAACGCCGTAATCCGCTATCGTTGAGCCGTTGGCGGCGCATGCATGGCGGATTACGCTGCGCTAATCCTCCCTACGTGGTTATCCTGATAGTCGGACGTTCCGTTGTTCTTTGCGCGCAATTTTTTACCGGCCTCGCTCGCTGTTTGCCCGGCTTTGATGTAGATTGACGAGTCCGACTCAATCCTCGCGCTTTCTATGTCTTTTCTCCCCAGGCGAACCTTGTCGCTTCGGCATCTGCTCATCATCCTGACCGCGATCGGACTGCTGCCCATGGCCCTGCTGGGCGTGTGGAGCATCCACGCGGCCAGCCAGTACCAGCTGCGCGAGCAGGAGCGCTCGATGCTCGACCTGGCGCGCGCGCTGTCGAGCGCGGCCGACGCCGAACTCGACGCCTCGGTCGCCATGCTCAACAGCACGGCCCGCGCGCCGTCCTTGCAGGCCGGCGACATCGAGGGCTTTTACGACGTCGCGCGCGGCTTGGCCGAGGCGCAGGCCGAGTGGCTGGGCCTGATCCTGACCGACAACGCCGGCAACGTCCTGTTCAACACGATCGCCGGGCGCGACGCGGCGCCGCCCAAGGTGGTCGATCCCGACAGCCTGCGCCGCGTGCTGGCCACGCGCCAGCCGGTGGTCGGCCGCATCCTGCGCGGCGCCAAGGGCCGCGCCGCCTTCCCCGTGCGGATCCCGGTGATCGACGACGACGGCGAACTGTACACGCTGACGGCCGTGATCCGGCCCGACCGCATCGTGCAAATGATCCAGCGCCAGAGCATGCCCGAGGGCTCGGTCATCTCCATCATCGACGCCGACGGCAAGCTGGTGGCGCGCTCGCGCAACCAGGACGGCACCGTCGGCGGCCCGCCGAGCGCCTCGCTGATGCAGCTGATCGGCAGCGCCAAGGCCGAAAACGTCGGCAGCGCCGCCACGCTCGAGGGCGAGACGGTGGTGTCGGCCTACACCACCTTGTCCCACTACGGCTGGACCGTGGTGGTGGGGCAGCCGGCGGCGCAGCTGCGCAGCGCCGCGCTGCAGCGCATGGCCGTCTACGGCGCCGGCATCCTGGCCTCGCTGGGCGCGTGCATTGGCATCGCCTCGCTGCTGTCGGCGCGCATCGTCACCACCATCAAGGGCCTGCAGACGGGCGCGGCGGCGCTGGGCACCGGCGCGCCGGTCGCCATCGTGCCGTCGCGCATCGCCGAGTTCCAGCTGATCGGCGCGGCGCTGGAGGAGGCCGAGCGCCAGCGCGCGGCGCAGGAACAGGAGCGGGCCTTGTTGATGAGCTCATTGAAGCAGGCGCTCGAGAGCCAGCAGGCGGCACTGGCGCGGGCCGGCGAGGCGGGGCGCGCCAAGGACGAGTTCCTCGCCGTGCTGGGCCACGAGTTGCGCAACCCGCTCAGTCCCATCGTCACCTCGCTCGACCTGATGGACATGCGCGACGAACCCGGCGGGCGGCGCGAACGCGCGGTGATGCGGCGCCAGACCAACCACCTGCGGCGCCTGGTCGACGACCTGCTCGACGTCTCGCGCATCACCTCGGGCAAGCTGCGCATCGACAGCCGGCAGGTCAATTTCGCCGAGGTGGTGCGGCACGCGGTGGCGGCCTCGCCGCAACCGGTGGCGCTGTCGGCGCCGGCGGCGCTGTGGGTGCGCGGCGACGACAGCCGCCTGACCCAGGTGCTCAACAATTTGCTGTCGAACGCGGCCCGCTTCGGCAGCGACGACACGCGCGTGACGCTGACGGCCGACGGCGGCATGGCGCGCCTGGTGGTGAGCGACAACGGCATCGGCATGGGGCCGGAGTTGCTGGCGCGCGTGTTCGAGCCGTTCATGCAGGCGCCGCAGACGCTGGAGCGCCGCACCGGCGGCCTCGGCCTGGGGCTGGCGATCGTGCGCAAGCTCGTCGAGCTGCACGGCGGCAGCGTCACGGCCGACAGCGCCGGCGCCGGCCAGGGCAGCCGCTTCGAGGTGGTGCTGCCGCTCAGCGAGGAGGGCGCCGCCGCGCCGGCGGCCGGGCCGTGCGCCACCTGCGCCGGGGTGCGGGTGCTGCTGGTCGACGACAACGTCGACGCCGCCACGTCGGCGGCGGCGCTGCTCGAACAGCTGGGCCACGAGGTGTGCGTGCTGCACAGCGCGGCCGAGGCGCTGGCGCGCTTCCGGCAGTACGCGCCGGCGGTGGCGATCCTCGACATCGGCCTGCCGGACATGGACGGCTACGCGCTGGCGGCGGCGCTGCGGCGCGCGCAGGGGCCGGCGCCGCTGCGGCTGGTGGCGTTGACCGGCTACGGCCAGAAGGAGGATGTCGAGCGGGCCGCCGCGGCCGGCTTCGACCTGCATCTGACCAAGCCGGCCAGCGCCGACGAGTTGCGGCGCGCCGCCACCGTCGGCGGTGGAGTGATTCGTAGGGCGGATTAGGCGGAACGCCGTGATCGGCCATCGATGCGCCGTCGGCGGCACACCCATGGCCGATTACGCTGCGCTAATCCGCCCTACGTGGTTGAGATGACTCAGCCGCCCAGCGCGCGCTCGCGCCCCACCGCGTAGCCCTGCGCGTAGTCGATGCCGATGTTGTTGACCACGTCCAGGGTGGTCGTGTCCTCGACGAACTCGGCGATCGTCTGGATGCCGATCACCTGGCCGACCTTGTGGATCGCCTCGACCATCGCCCGGTGCACCGGGTTTTGCGCGATGTCGCGGATGAACGAGCCGTCGATCTTGAGGAAATCGACCGGCAGCGATTTCAGGTAGCCGAACGACGACAGGCCGCTGCCGAAGTCGTCGAGCGAGAAGCGGCAGCCGAGCAGCTTGAGGCGCGACATCAGGTCCTGCGCCTTGGGCAGGTTGCGGATCGCCGCCGTCTCGGTGATTTCAAAGCAGATGCGCGCCGGGTCGACGTGGTTGTCGACGAACTGGTCGATGATGAACTGTTGCAGCGTGTCGTCGTTCATCGACGGCCCCGACAGGTTGACCGAGTACATCGCCGGCGCGCCGGGCGCCGCGCCGGCGTCGCCGGTGGCGGCGGCCGCGGCGCCGATGTGGCGGCACAGCGCGCCGATGACCCAGCGGTCCAGCATCGGCATCATGTGGTAGCGCTCGGCGGCGGGGATGAAGCGGTCCGGCCGGATCAGGTCGCCGGCCCCGTCCTTGAGCCGCAGCAGGATCTCCTCGTGGGCCAGGCCGCTGCCGCGCAGGCCGGCGATCGGCATCGCGTACAGCGCGAAGCCGTCGTGCTCGATGGCCTCGTTCAGGCGCGGCACCCACATCATCTCGCTGTGGCGCCGCGCCAGGGTGGCGTCGCTCTCGGAGTACACGTGGATGCGGTTGCGGCCCTCGTCCTTGGCCATGTAGCAGGCCTCGTCTGCGGCGGCCAGCACGTCGCTGACGGACTTGCTGTCGGCGCTGATCTCGACCATGCCGATGCTGGCGCCGATCTCGAAGCTGTGCTCGTCCCAGACGAAGCGGAACTCCTTGACCAGCTGGCGGATCTCCTCGGCGATCAGGCGCGCCTGGTCGAGCTGGCAATAGCCCAGCAGCACGCCCAGCTCGTCGCCGCCGAGCCGCGCCAGCACGTCGCTCTCGCGCATCTTGTCCTGCAACAGGTTGGCCAGGATCTGCAGCAGCGCGTCGCCGGCGGCGTGGCCGGCGGCGTCGTTGACCAGCTTGAAGCGGTCGAGGTCGATGTACAGCAGCGCGTGCGTGTAGCCGTCCTGCTTGGACGCGTGCAGCGCGTGGGCGATGTGCTGCTCGAACTCGCGCCGGTTGCACAGGCCGGTGAGCACGTCGTGGCTGGCGTGCCACGACAGTTGGCTCGACAGCGCGCGCTGGTGGGTGACGTCGCGGAACACCGCCACCGCGCCCAGCATCTCGCCGTCGCCCAGCCGGATCGGCGCGGCCGTGTCCTCGATGGCCAGGCGGCGGCCGTCGCGCGTGACCAGCATGGCGCGCGCCGACAGGCCCACCGCCTCGCGCTTGAGCAGGCACTTGTAGACGCTGTGCTCGAGCGGGCGGCCGTCGGCCTCGTCGACCAGCGGCAGCACCTGGCCGATGTCGCGCCCGGCCGCCGCCTCGCGCGTCCAGCCCGTCAGCCGCTCGGCCGCCCGGTTCAGATAGCGCGTCGCGCCGTAGCCGTCGGTGGTGATGACGCCGTCGCCGATGCAGTCGAGCGTGACCTCGGCCATGCGGTCGCGCTCGGCGGCCAGGCGGTCCTTTTCGACCACGGCGGTGATGTCGCGGATCAGGCCCAGCGTGCGGTCCGGCCGACCCTGCGCGTCGCACAGCACGCGCGCCTCGGCGCGCAGCCAGCGCACGGCGCCGTCGCCGAGGCGCACGCGGTAGCCGACGTGGTATTCGCCGGCGGCGTCGACGGCCTCCTGCATGGCGCGCAGCGTCGCGTCGCGGTCGGCCTCGTGCACCAGCGCCAGGAACTGGGCGAACGGCTGGGTGGTGTCGCGCGCCGGCAGGCCGATCATGGCGGCGCCGCGCGCCGACCAGCGGACCGCGCCCGCGACGACCTGGCCGTCGACGACGGTGGCGTCCCACACCGCCATGCCGGCCGCCTCGATCGCCATGCGCGACCGTATTTCGTGCTCGTCCATTTCGTGCTGGTCCATAGTAGCCTCGCTGGTTTTCCGACTCGATAAGGACGATGGTGGTCCGCCACGCGCGGCCCCGATTGAGGCAGCGCAAACGGACAGGGTATCGTATCGCGCGCGGATGGCCGCGCGCAGAGGGCCGGGGCGGAGCGCGATGGCCGCAGCGTGTGCTGGCACACACACACGCCATGATTTACCGCGGGCGGCGATTGTAAAACGCCGGCCTTCCCTTGTAAAATGTTAATAAGATAGCATTTCTCGCAAGGAGTTTTCATGTCCCAACCCAAACCCTACGATCCAAACGCGATGCTCGACACCATCCTGGCCAAACTGCAGCTGCGCAACGACGCTGCGTTATCGCGTCTGCTGGAGATCCAGGCCCCCGTGATCAGCAAGATCCGCCACCACCGCATGCCCGTCAGCGGCGCGCTGCTGGTGCGCATCCACGAGGCCACCGGCCTCAGCGTGCGCACCTTGCAGGACCTGATGGGCGACCGCCGCAGCAAGTTCCGCCTGTCGTCGGCCCAGGGCCGCGCCGGCGCGCCCGGCGGCGCGGCCCCCGACGCCGCCAGCGGCGGTGGCGAATGAGCGCGCCGGCCCCGGTCGACCCCGACGAGCTGGCGGCGCTGGGCGCGCTGTTGCGCCAGCGCGGTTACCATTTCACCACCGTCACGCCGGCCACCCACGCCCGCGTGCTGGGCCGCGCGGCGCCGGACCAGTCCGGCGCGCCCGGCCTGCGCGACGTGTTCGGCTGGAGCAAACCCTTCACGGCCGAGCAGATCGACGCCGCGATCCTGGCGCGCATGCGCGGCGCCGGCGTGCTGCTGGACGACGCCGGCACGCTGCGCAGCGCCGTGCGCGCCTCGACCATCGGCCGGCAGCTGTATTTCCACTCGGCCTATCCGACCGCCGACGCCGACGCCGTGTTCCTCGGGCCGGACACCTACCGCTTCGTGCGCGCGGCCGGCCACGCGATCGACCAGCTCGCCGGCCAGTCGGGCGCCACCGTGCGCCGCGCGGCCGACATCGGCTGCGGCGCCGGGCCGGGCGCCATCATGCTGGCGCAGCGCTTCCCCGAGGCGCAGGTGTACGCGGTCGACATCAACGCGCGGGCGCTGGCGCTGGCCGAGGTCAACCGCCGCCTGGCCGGCACCGCCAACGTCGAGTGCCGCCACAGCGACATGCTGTCCGCGCTGGACGGCGAATTCGACCTGATCATTTCCAATCCGCCGTACCTGCTCGATCCGGACCAGCGCGCCTACCGCCACGGCGGCGGGGAACTGGGCGCCGGCCTGTCGCTGCGCATCGTCGAGGCGGCCATCGCCCGGCTGGCGCCCGGCGGCACCTTGCTGCTATATACCGGCGTGGCGATCGACAACGGCGAGGACCCGTTCCTGCGCCAGGCCGGCGTGCTGCTGGAAGGCGCGCGCATGGCGTGGAAGTACGAGGAGATCGACCCCGACGTGTTCGGCGAGGAGCTCGACACCCCGGCCTACGCCGGCGTCGACCGCATCGCCGCCGTGCTGCTGGTGGCCAGAAAAGGCGGTGTTTGATGCGGGTGATGCGGCAGCGTTTGCTGCGCGGCGCCAACCTGTACAGCCCGCACCCGTGCCTGGCCGCGACCATCGCGTTCGACGACGATGGCGCCGTGCCGCCGGCCGATGCGGCCGCCGCGCTGGGGCGGCAACTGGGCGCGCCGCTGCCGCCGGCCGCCGGCGCCGACATCGGCCAACTGGTGGCGCAGGTGGCGCTGATGCTGCAGCGTTCGTGCGGCCACGCGCTTGATTTCGCCCATTCGGAACCGCTGGCGCCGGGCGCCGCGCAGCGGCGGGTCGTCATCCAGTACGCGCTCGAACACGTGGCGCAGCGGGCGCTGGCGACGGCGCTGGACATGGTCGGCGCCGCCATGCGCGGCGACGATTACGACGCGCCGGCGGCGCTGGCCGCGCTGCACGCGCTGTCGCTGGCGCTGGCGCTGCCGCCGCGCATCGCCGAACTGGCGGGCCGGGCGCGCGCGCTGGGCATCCCCGTGCTGCGCGCCAGCGAGCACGCCGATCTGGTCCAGTTCGGATGGGGCAGCCGGCAGTGGCGCTTCGTCGACGCCCCGCTGGCCGACACGCGGCTGCTGACCAACACCATCGTGCGCGACCGCCTGCTGACGCGGGCGCTGATGGTCGAGGCGAATATCGACGTCCCGGCCGGCACCACCGTCGGCCGGCTCGAGGACGCCTTGCGCGTGGGCCGCCGTTACGACTGGCAGGTGGTGGTCAAGCGGCGCCACGTGGGCGGCGACGAGCGCCAGTGGCGCTGCGCCGGCGAGGCCGAGTTGACGGCGGCGTTCGCGCTGGCGCACGCGGGCGGCGGCGACGTCGTGCTCGAAAGCTTCGAGGACGGTCCGCTGGCCGTCGTGGCGGTCGATGCCGGCGGCGCGCGCCACGCGTCGGCGCCGGTGCGCCGGCTGTGCGAAGGGGCCGCCGCCAAACTCGGCCTGGCCGAGGCGCGCGTCGGCGTCGTCGACACCAGGCTCGGGCCGCTGGTGACGGCGCTCGGCGGCGCCGCCGACGCCGGCGTCCTCGATGCCGCCGAGCGCGAACGGCTGCTGCTGGCCGAGCCCGACCAGGGCCGCATCCCGCTGATCGCCGTCACCGGCACCAACGGCAAGACCACCACCACCCTGATGATCGCCCACGCCGTGCGGCTGGCCGGGCTGCGCACCGGCACCACCACCACGCAGGGCATCTTCATCGACGAGCGCATCGTCGGCCAGGGCGACTGCACCGGCTACTGGTCGCACCGCGCGGTGCTCGGTTCGCCCGAGGTCGACTTCGCCGTGCTGGAGACGGCGCGCGGCGGCCTGCTCAAGCGCGGCCTGGCGTTCGACGCGTGCGCCGTCGGCGTCATGCTCAACGTCTCGGACGACCATCTGGGCCTCGACGGCGTGGAAACCGTCGACGACCTGGCGCGCGTCAAATCGACGGTGGTCGCGGTCGCGCGCACGGCTGTGCTCAACGCCGACGACCGCCATTGCGTGGCCGCGCTCGCGCGTCTGGCTCCCGGCGCGGCGGCGATCTTGTTTTCGATGGACGCCGCCAATCCGGCCTTGCGCGGGCATCTGGCGCGCGGCGGCGCCAGCGTCTGGCTCGAGGACGAGGCCATCATGCTGGCCGACGGCGCCGCCGCGCGGCCGGTGATCGGCGCGGCGGCCATCCCGGCCACCGTGGGCGGCCTGGCCCGCTACAACGTCGCCAACAGCCTGGCCGCCACCGCCGCCTTGCACGCGGCCGGCTTCGACCCCGCGCACATCGGGGCGGCGCTGTCGACGTTCGTGTCGGACGCTGCGACCAATCCCTTGCGCTCGAATATCTTCGCGGTGCGCGATTTCCATATCGTGCTCGATTACGCTCACAATCCGGCCGCCTACGCCGCGCTCGGCGCCATGGCGCGCGGGATGGCGGCGCGGGTGCCGGGCGCGCGCGCGATGGGCGTGGTGACGTCGCCGGGCGACCGCCGCGACGCCGACCTGCGCCGCATCGGCGAAACCTGCGCGGCCGCGTTCGACACGCTGTTCGTCTACGAATCCCTGAGCCGCGGCCGGCCGCGCGGCGAGGCCGCCGCCGTCATCGCCGACGGCGTGCGCGCCGCCGGCGGGCCCGGGCATCTCGACACGTTCGGCGGCGCGGCCGAGGCGGTGCAGGCGGCCTATCGGCTATGCGGCCACGGCGACGTGCTGGTGTTTGCCTGCGGCACGGCCGTCTCGACCCTGATCGAGGCGGTGCGCGCGATCGACCCGGACGGCGCCGCCGCGCTCGAACGGCAAGCGGCAGGCGAGGGTTCAGGCCAGGGCGGTGTCTAGCACCATCATCACGATGAAGCCGATGACCAGCGCGCAGGAGGCGGTCTTGCAATGGCCGTGGCGGTGCGCCTCGGGCACGACGTCGTGGCAGATCACATACAGCATGGCGCCGGCCGCGCTGGCCAGGCCCCACGGCAGGAAGGCGGCGCTGAGCTCCATCAGCAAGGCCGCGCAGACGGCGCCGGCCGGCTCGACCAGGCCGGACAGGGCGCCCAGCGCGGCCGAGAACACGCGGCCGTAGCCGACCGAGCGCAAGGCGATCGCCACCACCAATCCCTCGGGGATGTCCTGGATCGCGATGCCGGTTGCCAGCGTATTGGCCTTGACGGCGTCGACGCCGCCGTAGCCGACGCCGATCGCCAGGCCCTCGGGCAGGTTGTGGATCGCCACCGCGCCGACGAACAGCCAGGCGCGCGCCATCGCGGTCGGCGCGGCGTCGGCGGCGCCATCGCCCAGCACGCGCTCGGAGCGCACCAATTGGCCCAGCAACATCACCAGCAGCATGCCGATCAGGATACCGGCGCCGACCGTCAAGCTGGCGCCGACCGGCCCGGCGCCGGCCTGCTTGCTGGCGCCAATCGCCGGCAGCACCAATGAAAACGACGTCGCCGCCAGCATGATGCCGCCGCCCAGGCCGAGCGCGGCGTCGTAGCTGCGCTGCGAAAATTTTTGCGCCAACAGCACGGGCAGCGTGCCGGCCGCCGTGGCCGCCGCCGCCCACAGGCCGCCGGTCAGCGCCTGGCGCGCCGGCAAGGGCAGCGACGCCAGCGCCAGCGCCAGGTCGCGCATCAGCAACAGCGCGCCGAAGATGCCGATGAAGGCGCCGGTGGCGAGGCGCCACGGGGGCCGGGTGCCGGGTCCGAGCATACGATCAGTCCGGGGGGCTCGCGCCCGAGGTGTCAGCAAACATGGTGCTCTCCGAGTCGATATGCGATGGTATGCCGCCGGCCACGGTGCAGCTATCGGTGCGCGGCGCATACACCTGTAAGACGGTTCTCGCACGGATTTGTTTACCGCCGCGCGGCTCAATTGCTGAGTAATTCATGTCGACGCGCGTGGTAAACCGGTGGTCAAAAAACGCCAGCGCAGTCCTACTTGATGATGTCGCCTGCTCCGATACTGTCGGTTGCTGATCACGCTTACCATGATTTTCCTCGAGTTTGCTTATGCAGGATGGCAGACCGATTTGACGTTTGATCAACCATTTTTCAGGAGGAAAATCATGGCCAATTCGAACCAAAACAACGGCGGTAATCAGGGCAATCAAGGCGGCAAGGGTAACCAGCAGTCCGACCAGGGCACCAGCGGGCGCGGCTTCGCGTCGATGGATCCTGACCAGCAACGCGAGATCGCGTCCGAAGGCGGCCGCGCGGCCCACGCGGCCGGCACGGCGCACGAGTTCACGTCGGAAGAGGCGCGCCGCGCCGGCAGCATGAGCCACAAGAACGACGGCAGCCAGCAAAGCGGCACCGGCGGCTCGCGTTCCGGCGGCGGCAACGAGGAGGGTGGCCGGGGCGGCTCGGGCGGCACGCGCGGCGGCACGCCGGAGCAGCATGCCGAGGCCGGCCGCCAAAGCCATAAGAACGACCGCAAATAAGTAGGCCGGCCGGGCCGTTGTATCCATGGGCTCCGGCGGTTTGCCGGAGCCTTTTTTATTGGACCCCGGCGCCCCGGCGCAGCAGCATCTCTTCGATCTGCTCGAAGCTGACCGGCTTGACCAGGTGGGCGTCGAAACCCGCTTGCCTGGCCAGGTCGCGGTCCTTTTGCTGGCCCCAGCCGGTGACCGCCACCAGCGCCGTGTGCCGCAGCGCCGGCAGGGCGCGCAGCGCGCGCGCCAGGTCGTAGCCGTTGAGGGCCGGCAGGCCGATGTCGAGGAAGGCGAATTCCGGCACGAACGCGGCGGCGTTGTCGAGCGCGCTCTGGCCGTCGTAGGCCACCGACACCACGTGGCCGCGCGATTCCAGCAGCGCGCCCATGCTGTTGACGAAGTCGATGTTGTCGTCGGCCAGCAGGATGCGGCGGCTGCCGCCGGCCGCCGGCCGGGCCGGCGCCGACGGCGCCGCCTCGGCATGCGCCGCCGGCGCCAGCGGCAACGTCAGCACGAACTCGCTGCCGTAGCCCAGGCCCAAACTGTGCAAGCTCAGCTCGCCGCCGTGCAGCTCGGCCAGCCGCCGCGCCAGCGACAGGCCCACGCCCAGGCCGGCCGTGGTGCGCTCGAGCGTGGCGTCGGCCTGCACGAACATCTGGAACACCGCCTCGCGCATCGCCGGCGCGATGCCGATGCCGTTGTCGCGCACGTGGATGCGCACGCGCGCCGGCTCCAGTTCGACGTCGAGCGCGATGCGCCCGCCGCGCGCGGTGTACTTGGCGGCGTTGTTGAGCAGGTTCGACAGGATCTGCGTCAGCCGCGTGGCGTCGCCCTCGATCGCCACCGGGTGCGCCAGCGGCGGCGCCGTCACCACGTGGCCCTGCTGCTCGACCAGCGGGCGCACGATCTCGAGCGCGTCGTGGATCACTTGCTGCAGGTCGACCAGCTCGCGCTTGATGGCCAGCTTGCCGGTGTTGATGCGCGAGACGTCGAGCAGGTCGTCCACCAGCCGCACCATCTGGCGCAGCTGGCGCTCCATGATGGCGCGCGCGCGCTGCCCGGCGCCCAGGTCGGACGGGTTGATGCGCATGATGTCGAGCCCGGTCCTGATGGGCGCCAGCGGATTGCGCAGCTCGTGCGCCAGGGTGGCGAGGAATTCGTCCTTGCGGCGGTCGGCCAGCCGCAGCGCGCGCTCGGCGTCCTGGCGCACCGCCATCTCGCGCTCGAGCGTGCGGTTGGTCTCGAGCAGGCCGCTGGCGCTTTTCTCCACCTCGGCCAGCATGGCGTTGAAGGCGTCGACCAAGGTGCCGATCTCGCCCGGCGCCACGCCGGGCACGCGCAGGCTGAAATCGCGCCGCTCGATGACGGCGCGCGCGGCCGAGGTGACCGCCGCCAGCGGTTCGGTGATGCCGCGTTGCAGGCGCGAGGCGACCAGCGCCGCCAGCGCCAGGCTGCACAGCATGACCACGCCGAGGATCGAGCCGTACGAGGCGATCCGCTCGCCGATGCGGTAGCGCGCCTCCAGGTAGACGGTGCCGATGCGCTCGCCGTGTTCGACGATCGGGTGGTACAAGGTCAGGCTGCCGTTGATGATCTGGTGTCCCGGCGGCCCCGGCTTGTCGAGGAACACCGGCGTGTTGAGCGCGGCCTGGGTGTACGAGGCGAACAGCCGGCCGCCGCTGTTGTAGATGGCGCCGGCCAGGATCTCCGGGCGCACCTGCAGCATGGCGAGGTTCTTGCGCGCGGCCGGGGCGTCGTTGAAGTTGATCGCCGGCGCGCAGGCCAGCGCGATCAACTCGGCCTGGGTTTGCATGTCGTCGATCCACGCGCGCTGGAACGTGTTGAGGTCGTAGAACAGCATCGCGCCGGTGCACAGCAGCAGCGCGGCGGCGGTGGTGGCCAGGGCCATCGCGATCAGTCGGGCGCGCACCGTGGTCACGCGCAACCACGCCATCAGCCGCCCCCTTTGAGTACCGCGTACGCCACCGACAACAGGCGCGAGCTCAGTTTGAGCCGGCCGCGCTCGGCCGCCGCCAGCGAGACTTCGAAGCGCACCCGCTCGTCCACCAGCAAGAAGTTGATGATGCTGCCGGCCTCGATGCCGGTGGCCGATTCGGTCACGCTCAGCGCGCCGGCCGCCTGCGCCGCCTTGACCAGCGCCGCCTCGGCGCCGCCCTCGGCCGCGCCGATGAACAGCAGGTGCAGGCCGGCGGCGCTGTCGCCGTCGTGCAGCCGGCGCACGACGACGGCGTGGTTGTTGACCATGCGCCCGCTGGTCTGCCGCGTCAGTTCGCCGGCGACGTCCTCGGCGCCGGCCACGCCCACCACGTAAGGCGCGCCCGGATCGAGCGGGCCGCCGGGAAAATCGACATAGCCGAGAAATTTATACAGGTAGGCCGCCTTCACGGCGCGCTCGGCGCTGGGCAAGGCGCCCTCGGCTTCGTCCTGGACGGTGGCCAGGGCGCCCATGGCGGCGATCGGCGCGACGTCGCTCATCTGGACGGCGATGGCGGGCGCGGCCAGCGCCACGGCCAGCGCCACGGCCAGCGCGCGCGGCGGCGACAAGGGCCGTCGGCCCGGTGTGGAGAGTAGCGCTCGCATGGCCTTAGAGCTGCTTGCTTAAAGGAAAGAACGCGTTGTACCGGGCAATGCCGGGGGCGGTCAAGGCAGGCTTCATCGCAGCGGGCCATGCCACCAGTGTCCCGCCCGCGCCCCTCGCTTTGCCACGCATTGATGTTTCCTTTTATATCACGTTGGAAAATTATACTGGCGCAAGGTCGCCCCATGGGCGTTTGTGCTGAATAACAACATTGACGCCGCTTGCCGGCGCTCGTCCATGCAAGTGACCCCTTGTCCTGGACGGACGATTGACGGCCGGCTCGACCGCGTTTTACGGCCGCTCCTTTAAAATCAGCAGTGAGATTACACCACTGTATGTGTCACGAGGGAGCGTCATGCAACAAGAAGACCCATCGGCCGCCAACGCAATCGAAGCTGAGCGTTTTCGTCATTTTATCGTCAGCGTCACCGACTACGCGATTTACACGCTCTCGCCCGAAGGCGTGGTGATCACCTGGAACGCCGGCGCCCAGCGCTTCAAGGGCTACCGCGAGGACGAGATCGTCGGCCGCCATTTTTCCGTGTTCTACACGGCCGAGGAACAGGCGCGCGGCCGGCCGCTGCACGCGCTCGAGCAGGCCAAAACCGTCGGCAAGTTCGAGGACGAGGGCTGGCGCGTGCGCAAGGACGGCACGCGCTTCTGGGCCAGCGTGGTGCTCGACCCGATCCGCGACGTCGCCGGCGAGCTGCTCGGCTTCACCAAGATCACGCGCGACGTCACCGCGCAGCGCGCCGCGCAGGAGGAATTGCACGCCAGCGAGGAGCGCTTCCGGCTGCTGGTGCAGGGCGTGACCGACCACGCGATCTATATGTTGTCGCCGGAAGGCGTGGTGACCAACTGGAACGAGGGCGCGCGCCGCATCAAGGGCTATCAGGCCGAGGAGGTTGTCGGCCGCAGCTTCGCGATGTTCTACACGCCCGAGGACCAGGCCGCCGAGGCGCCGCGCGCGGCACTGGAGGCGGCGCTGGCGCAGGGGCGCTTCGAGCGCGAGGGCTGGCGCGTGCGCAAGGACGGCACGCGGTTCTGGGCCAACGTGGTGATCGAGCCGATCCGCGATCCGATGGGCAAGCTGATCGGCTTCGCCAAGGTCACGCGCGACATCACCGAGCGCCGGCTGGCCGCCGAGCAGCTCGAGCGCACCCGCGAATCGCTGGCGCAGTCGCAAAAGCTCGAGGCGATCGGCAAGCTGACCGGCGGCATCGCGCACGACTTCAACAACTTGCTCAACGTCGTCATGAACGGGCTCGACATCCTGCGCACGGTCACCGACCGCAGCGTCCAGGGCCGCGCGCTGGACGCTATGGAGCGCGCCGCGCAGCGCGGCGCCTCGCTGACGCAGCAGTTGCTGGCGTTCGCGCGCCAGCAGCCGCTGCGCCAGGAACCGCACGACATCGGCCGCGTGATCCGCTCGTTCGAGGCGGTGCTGCACCGCGCCGTGCCCAGCCGCATGCGGCTGGGGCTGCGGGTCGAGTCGGACCTGCCCAACGTGCTGATCGACCCGACCCAGTTCGAGTCGGCGCTGCTCAACCTGGTCGTCAACGCGCGCGACGCCATGCGCGACCACGGCGACGTGACGATCCACGCCGGCGCGGTGCAACTGGCCGATGGCGAGGTCGGGCAACTGGCGGCCGGCACCTATGTCCGGGTGGCCGTCACCGACGCCGGCACCGGCATGGCGCCGGAGACGGTGGCGCGCGCGGTCGAGCCGTTCTTCACCACCAAGCAGGTCGGCAAGGGCACCGGGCTGGGGTTGAGCCAGGTGTACGGGCTGGCGCAGCAATGCCAGGGCGACCTGGTGATCAAGTCGACGGAAGGCGAGGGCACCACCGTGGCGCTGTACTTCCCGGCCATCGTCGGCGAAGACGGCGCCCACAGCAAAAGCGGTCACAGCAAGGCGGAGAAGGTGCTGCTGGTCGACGACCAGCCGGACGTGCTGGAGACGGCGGTGGCGCTGTTCGGCCACCTCGGCTACGAGGTGCTGTCGGCCAACAACGGCATCGAGGCGCTGGAGACGTTGCGCGGCAATCCCGACATCGCCATCCTGTTTTCCGACGTGGTCATGCCCGGCATCGGCGGCATCGAGCTGGCGAAAATCGCCCGCCGCGAGTTCCCGGACGTGAAGGTGATCCTGGCGTCGGGCTATACCCGGTCAAGCCTGCACGATCAAAGCGCCGACCTGGACGCGTTCGACCTGATTCCCAAGCCTTACCGTCTCAGCGATCTGATCAAGACCCTCGGCGCGGTCCGGCCCCGGTAGGCGCGCCGCCGCGCCGGCGCCGGCCGTCAGGAAAGGCCGCAAACCGGCGACGATGATGTCGGCGTCCAGTCCGCTGGCCATCAGCGCGGCGGCGGCCGCCAGCACGCCGGCAAGATGGCGGCCGGCGCTATCGTGCGGCTCGTGCGGCGTGGTGTGCGGCGTAGCTTCCACCCGCGCCAGCCGCAGGCGCGATTCGCCGTCGGCCAGCATCAGCGCGCCGTCCTCCAGCAGCGCGGCGCGGCCGCCGCGCGCCAGGTGCTGGCGCAGCGCCGGGTGCGCCGGGTCGGCGCCGAAGTAAACCGTTTCGACGCCGGCGCCAATAGCGCCGTGGCGGTCGCCCGCCTCGCGCACCAGCGCGCGCGCGGCCGTGCGCGCGACCACCGCGCCGGTGCGGGCCATATCGTCCGGCGCGGCGCCGGCGCCGCCGTCGAGCAGCACGGCGACGTCGCAGCGGTCGAACGCCAGGCCGTGTTCGAGTATGCCGGCGTGCGGCGTTTCCAGCACCGCGAATTCCACCTCCGGCGCCGCCAGCACCGTGCGCGCCGGCCAGTAGCCGCCGCCGTCGCCGCGCGTGACGGCCTGGCCGTTGACGAAGGCGCCGTCGCCGCTGACGCAGCCGGTGGCGATGCCGGCCCGGCGCAGCGTGTGTTCGATCATCAGCGTGACGGCGGCGGCGCCGTCGCCGGCCACCGCGATCAGTGGGATGCGGCCGTCGTCGTCGCCGAACATCGACGCCACGATGGCCGCGCCGGCGTCGCGCGGGGTGCCGGCGCTGGGATGGACGTGCATGCGGATGCCGGGCGCGGCGTTGATCTCGATCACCGCGCCGTTCCTGCCGTCCAGCGGCACGCCGATGTCCTCGCACACCAGGTCGATGCCGGCGACGTCCAGGCCGATCTTGCGCGCGGCCCGCACGCACGTGGCGCGCGTCTGCGCCGGCAGCCGGTCCGTCACGTCCTCGGCGGTGCCGCCGCTCGACAGGTTGGCGTTGCCGCGCAAGACCACGCGGCGCCCGGCGGCCGGCACGCTATCCGCGTGCAGATCCTGCCCGGCCAGCGCGGTCTCGGCCTGGCCGTCGAGCGGGATGCGGGTCAGGATATTGCTGTGGCCTTCGCCGCGCGCCGGGTTGCGGTTTTCCGCCTCGACCAGTTGGCGCACGGTCGAGACGCCGTCGCCGGTGACGCTGGCGGGGCGGCGCAGCGCGGCGGCCACGACGCGGCCGCCGGCCACCAGCACGCGGTGGTCGGCGCCCTGGATAAAGCGTTCGACGATGATGGTGCGGCCATGCTCGCGGGCGCGCTCGAACGCCAGCGCGACCTCGTCGTCGGTGCCGCAGCGGGTGGTGACGCCGCGTCCGTGGTTGCCGTCGAGCGGCTTGACGGTGACCAGCCCGCCCAGCCGGCGGGCCGCGCGCAGCGCCTGCTCGAGCGAGCGCACGGTCGTGCCCTCGGGCACCGGCACGCCCGCCTCCCGCAGCAGCGTCTTGGTCAGTTCCTTGTCGGCGGCGATGCCGACGGCGATGTGGCCCGTGTCGCCCGTGATGCTGGCCTGCAGCCGCTTTTGCCGCGCGCCCCAGCCCAGCGTGAACATATTGGCCTCGGGGGTGATGCGGGTCGACGGAATGCCCCGGACCGTCGCCGCGCCCAAGATGGCGCCGGTGCTGGTGCCGATGGCGCGCCGCTGCGCCGTGGCCCGCAGCGCGGCCAGGCCGTCGGCCAGCTGCAGCTCCAGCGGCGGCTCCGGCGGCGGCTCCGGCGGCGGCTCCATTTCGTCCGCCAGCAGGCCGCGCAGCAGTCGCAGCGCCAGTTCGACGGCGTCGATCGCCACCTGTTCGCTCTCGTAGCCGCAGACCACGCGGTAGCGGCCGGCGGCGCCGGGTTCGGTGTGGCCGAAGCCGGTCGCCGTGCCGGCCAGGCATTGCAGCGCCATCGCCACGTCTTCGACCGCGCGGGCCGGGGCGGCGCCGTCGTCGGGCGCTTGCGGCGAGCCGCCGGGCCATTCCTCCGGCGCGCGATGCCGGGGCGGCGCCTGCAGCAGCGCCAGCAGGCGCCGGCGGCATGCGTCCACACGCCCGGCGGGCGCGTGCGCCGCCAGTTCGAGGTCCAGCACGGTGAGCAGGCAGGGCTGTGCGGAATACACGTTGGGGCCGCGCAGCACGTGTTGTTCGACGATGTTCATGATGTGCTGATCCGGTCGGTGAGGAAGTCGAGGAAGTCGGCCAGTTCCGGCGGGGCCGGCGGCGCGTCGGCGGGCAACTTGCCGTCGGCCGGCAGCCCGGGGCCGGGCGCGAAGGCGGCGCCCGACGGCAGCAGGTGCAGCGCGACGCCAACCAGCGTGGGCACGGCGCCGGCGCGCAGGTCGGCGATGTTGGAGCGGGCGTTGCGGCAGTCCAGCACCGTCACCATGCCTTCGCCGATGACCTCGATGCCGGAGCGGCCGTGGACGATCAGCGCGGTGTCCTCGTCGATGCCGGCGCCGATCAGGAACGGGGTTTGCGCGACCACGCTGAGCAGGCGGTGGATGCGGTGGCGCTGCGAAAAATGCTGGTCGATCACCACCCGGTGCACGAAGCCGAGGCCGGCGCCCAGGCGCACCGCGCCTTTTTCCGGCGCCAGCTCGGCCTTGCCTTCGGCCAGCATGTGGGTGCACATGGCCGACGCGCCGGCGCTGGTGCCGGCGATGCAGGCGCCGCGCCGGCCGTGGGCCTGGCGCATCGCCTGCTCGACCCGGGTGCCGCCGATGGCGGCGACCAGCCGCTTTTGATCGCCGCCGGTCATGAAGATGCCGCTGGCGCCGGCGACGGTGTCGGCGATGGCCGCGTCGTCGGCGTCGGCGCGGTCGGCGATGGGCACGTGGCGCACCGCGCGCGCGCCCAGGTCGCCCAGCGCGATGCGGTACATCTCCCACACCTGCTCGGGTATCTTGCTGGCCGCCGTCAGCACCACCAGCGGGCGTTCGGGGCCGCCCGCCAGCGCGATGAAGCGGCTCAGTATTTCCTTGTTATTGGTACGGTCTTCGCCGCCGCCGATGATCATCAGCGTGCCGGCCGGGGCGTCCTGGGCGTGGTGGTCGCTCATCGGCTCAGTCGATCAGCTGGCGGAACAGGCGGGTGGCCATCAGGCCGACGGCGCTATGGTGGCGCGCCGGCGTCATCAGCGATTGCAGCAGCCGCATGGCCGCCTGCTTGTTGCCCATCGCCGCCACCCGCAGCTCCAGCCGCCGCAGTTCGCCGACCTCGCCGTCGCTGTCGGCCCCGTGGTGGCGGATCACGCCGCGCACGGCGCCGCTGCGCGGGCTGTGGTGCAGGCCGAGCGTGTCGAGCGCGCGCTGGCGGGCGCGGAAGCTGGGCGTACGCGCGGCCGGCGCGCCCGGCTGGCCAGCGATCCAGTCACCCAGGATCTGCTGCTCGTAGGCGCTGAACACGCCGAACATCTCGGCCCGCTCGCTTTGGATCAGGCGCCAGAAGCGGCTGTGGTCGGCCGGCTGGCCGCGCTGTATCCAGCCGGCTTTTTCCAGCTCGCCCAGCATGGCCGGGATCTGCGCCGGATCGGACAGCCAGTCGTTGATGCCGCGCCCGCCGACGCGGCAGTAGTCCGAGTGCATGTTCTTGCCGACGACGCTCTTGGCCGCCATCACGCGCACCAGTTCCGCCTCCAGATCGAACTCGGCGATGACGGAGTTGGTGCCGGCGCCCAGGTCGTTGAGGCGGTAGCCGTCGCGCACGCGGCGCAGGAAGGCGGCGGCGTCGCCGCAGCGGGGCAGCAGTTGCTGCAGCGCCTGCACCGCCTTGAACGCGTGGCCGCTGCCGCCGTTGTCGACGGTGATGTGCAAGGTGAAGTAGTAGGGATCGATGCCCAGCTCGTTCAGTTCGTAGGCGGTGATCAGCAGATGCAGCGGCAATTGTTCGTAGCCGAGGTTGTAGCCGATGATCTCCGGCAGGAAGCGTTCGGCGTCGTAGGCCAGCGCGAGCTGGATCGCGCCCTGCACATAGTGGGTTTCATCGACGTCCTGCCACTGGTCGCAGCCGTGGCTGGCCAGCAGTTTTTTATACAGCACCACGTGGTTCTTGTCCGGCACGCCGTCGCCCAATTCCTCCAGATAGGTCTGGATCAGCGGGCGGAAGTCGGGATCGTCCCAGCGTTCGAGCATGCCGTACAGCCAGGCGCCGTCGACCAGCTTGGTCGGGGCCACATGCTTGATGAAGTACAGCGCGTGCGCCTTGGAGCCGAAATAGCGGCGCGGCGCGCCGTCGCGGCGTTGCTTCAGATAGGCGCTGTATTCGGCGCCGACCGCTACCGAGCGCTCGCCGATCCACGCTTCCATGGCGGCCGTGTCGGCGATATCGTCCGGCAGGTCGCAGCTGAGCAGGCGGGCTTGTTGCAGTTGCTGTTCCAGGAAATTGCGCGCCAGCGCGCGGTCGTTGCCGGCCGGGACGCCGTGCGACAGGGCGCGGTACACCTCGGCGGGCGGCGGCGTGGTGTCGCGGTCGAGACAGGGAGTGGCGATGCGCTCCGGCAGCGCTTGGGCGAGTGGGGACATGGTGTTCTTCCGAAAAAGTGGGACGGCAACAGGCTCGTCTATATTGTCGGTAGATTATCCCCGGCGCTGGGGCCGCGCCCAAGGGGCAAGCCCCCTGTGTTTGTGTAAGACAGAGCTTACATCGGCCCCGGCGGCCTCGATCAGGACCCGGCGGCCATGTATCACGACCCGGCGGTCTTGGCGCCGGCGCCGCGATTGGCCTCGACCCGCTCCGCCGCCTTCTTACCGGCCAGGAAGGCGTGGTCGGAGTTGTAGTACTCCCATTCGCTGTAGCGTCCCGCCAGCACGATGTCGTGCTGTTCCATCCAGGCCCGCACCGTCGCCACGTTGGCGGCGCGCGCATGGTCGTACACCACGTAGGCGTACGGCATGTCGACCTGGTTGGCGGTGAGCACGCGGTCGTCCTCGCGCATCATGCCGACCTTGATGCAATCGTCGATGCAGCGGTCGATCAGGGCCTGGCCGTCCAGCGGCAGCGGCTTCCATGGCGAGTACGAAATCTCGCAGGTGAAGCCGAAGCCGCCGGGGGCGTTGCATTCCGGGCTGGCGTTGCCCTGCACGAAGATGCGGTGGAAGATGCTGTCCTCCGGGTAGTAGATCCAGTGCTTGTCGGTGACGTCCTCGCGGGCGATGCCGATGTTGACGCAGCGGATAGAGATGTGGCGCAGCCCGGCGGCGGCCTGCTTGACCTCGGGCGGCGCGGCGTTGCCGATCAGGCGCACCAGCTCCGGCAGCGGCATCGTCGAGATCAACTGCTCGTACTGCAGGCGGCGGCCGTCGGCCAGTACCACCGTGTGCTCGTCGGGCAGGATGCTGACGGCGTCGGCGTTCAGTTCGATCTTGCCACGGATGTGCGGCACGAAGCCCGACACCAGCGCCTGGAAGCCGCCGCGCTTGGGGTAGCCGAAGCGCGCGTTGGGCCCCATCGGCTTGGCGACCGGTTCGAGCGCGCCTTCGATGATCTGGTTCAGGTCCGGCAGCGGCACCCGTCCGCCCAGCCACGAGGTTTCCATCTCGCTCAGCGGCACGGTCCACAGCTTCTTGTTGTACGGGATGGCGAAGTGGCGGGCGATGCCGGCGCCCCACACGCGGTAGATGAAGTGTTCGAAGTCCTCGCCCTGGGCCGCGCTCGACAGCGCGCTGGCGCTGCTGTTGGCGACATCGGCGGTGCCGTCGGCGCAGCAATCCTCGACCCCGGCCGTCGCGCAGCCTGGCGCGCCGTCGGTCAGGCCGTAGCGCGATTCGATGGCGCCGACGATGCATTCCTTGATGACGGCCGGCGGCAGGCCGTACAGCGCGCCCTGGAACGGATAGCGGGTGAACACCTGCTTGCTGTAGACCCAGGCCTCGCGCATCTGCCAGTGCTGGTTGTCACCGAGCAAGATATCGTACAGTTTGAGCACATACGGGTCGTTCGAGAACATGATGTGGCCGGCGTAGTCGAAGGTGAAGCCCTGGTCCTGGATCGAGCGGCACCAGCCGCCGACGCTGGCGTGGCGTTCCAGCAGCACGGTGTCGGCGCCCAGGTGGTAGGCGGCCGACAGGCCGGTCGGCCCGGCGCCGATGATCAGGCAGCCGGCGCGCTGCGTGGCCGACGCTTGCCGCATCGGGTTGACGACGGCGCTGCCGGCCGCCGCCCCGGCCGAGGCGGCCACGCCGGCGCCGTCCTGCTGGTTGAGCTTGGCGCCCATGCGCGATGGCCGCGTGTTCGCCAGCAGCGCGCGCATGTCGGCGGCGGTGGCCTCCCACGAGGTGTTGTCGACCACGGCGCGCATCTTTTCGGCCAGCGCCGCGCGCAGCACCGGCGTCATCGCCAGCGCGGCCTCGCAGGCGCCGATGAATTCCTCGTGGCCGTGGGCGACCCAGACGATGTCGCTGTACGGATCCTCGACATCCTTGATGGCGGTGCTGACGGACGGCAGCTCGGCCGCCATGTATTCGAGCACCTTGGTCGGGCTGATGTAGCGGGTCGCCTCGTTGAGCGCGAACGGCAGCAGGCACACGTCCCAGCCGGCCAGGAATTGCGGCAGGTCCTGGTACGACTGCTGGCCCAGGTAGTGGATGTTGGGGCGTTGCGGCAGCGCCGCCGGGTCGATCTTGACGACCGGCCCGACCAGCACCACTTGCCACTCCGGATGGGCGTCGGCCAGCGCGGCGATCAGGCCGGTGTCGAAGCGCTCGTCGATGACGCCGTAGTAGCCCAGCCGTGGAGCCGGGATGCCGGCGTGCAGCGGATGCCCGTCGCTACGGTCGAGCGCGCGCCGGAAGTGCGCCGCGTCGACGCTGCTGGGGAAGCAGTGGGCGTTGTGGTGGCGCCCGCGCTTGGCCTCGTACAGGCTGGGGCCGCCTGTGAAGACGAGGTCGGCGATCTTGAGCAGCGCCGTCTCGCGCTGCAGCAGCTGCTTGGGCGGGTTCTTGAAGGCCGACAGTTCGTCCATGCAATCGTAGACGACCAGGCCGGCGTGTGCCGCCGGCAGCAGCGGCAGCGCCATCGGCGTGTAGAACCAGACCACGGGGGCGTCGTCCTCACGGAAGAGCCCGGCAAGCAGCGGTTGTAGCAGCGGGATCTGGTCGTCGTGGAAACCGGGCGCGTGCACCGGCGTGTGCGGCCGGTAAACGGTGACGTTGGGCGCCGGCGTCGAGCTCTGCAGGAAGCTGTCGCCATCATGGAAAACCGGCTCCTCGACAAAGGCGATTTTGTAGTGTTTTGCCAGCCGCGACAGCAGTTGTTGCGGGCGCTGATAGACGAAGTCCCAGCGCAGATGACAAAAGACGATGATGGTTTTCATGATGTTCTCCCAGTGCCCTTGCGGGTCGTGAATTGTTAGACGACGAGGTCGCTTGTCGCCGTCGCCGGTGCCGTCAGGGCGCGCGCCGCGCAGCCTGGTGTGCCGATCCATCGTAGCAATGAACGGCCATTTTTTCTTTTCAATTCCGCTAGGAAAACCAGTTGTAAATCAGCCGCACTTTGTCGCATTTTCCGCGCCGCATCGGCTTTTCTCAGCGGAATTGAAATGCGTTACGGATCGAACATTGCTAGCATTAATTTTCGCCGTGCACATCGACGCGGCACCGACCGCGAGGGATGCGTATGAGTCAATTCGAATATCCGAGACCCCAACTGGTACGCGACGCGTGGCAGTCCCTGAACGGCGAGTGGGAGTTCGCCTTCGACCACGAGCAGCGCTTTAGCCACCCGGGCGATCCGATCGACTGGAGCGCGCGCATCGTGGTGCCGTTCGCGCCCGAGGCGAAGGCCAGCGGCATCGGCGACGAATCGTTCCACATGGCCTGCTGGTACCGCCGCACGTTCGAGCTGGCGGCGCGCGGCGCGCGCACCATGCTGCACTTCGGCGCGGTCGACTATCATGCGCGCGTGTGGGTCAACGGCGTGCTGGTGGCCGAGCACGAGGGCGGGCACACGCCGTTCCACGCCGACATCACCGACGCGCTGGCCGAGGGCCGCGCCCAGACTATCATCGTGCATGTCGAGGACGACCCTGGCGACCTGGCCAAGCCGCGCGGCAAGCAGGACTGGCAGCTCGAGCCGCATTCGATCTGGTATCCGCGCACCACCGGCATCTGGCAGACGGTGTGGCTCGAGACGCTGCCGGCCACCTACATCGGCTCGCTGCGCTGGACGCCGGTGTTCGACGGCTTCGAGATGGGCTGCGAGGTGCTCGCCGGCGGCGACATCCGCGACAACCTGGCGGTGTCGGTGCGGCTGCTGCACAACGGCGTGCTGCTGGCGGCCGACCGCTACCTGCTGGTGGGGCGCGCCGCCAACCGCAAGATCGTGCTGTCGGACCCCGGCATCGACGACTCGCGCAACGACCTGCTGTGGAGCCCCGAGCGGCCGACCCTGCTCGACGCCGAGCTGACCTTGTATTGCGGCGACGAGGTGCTCGACACGGTGCGCTCGTACACGGCGCTGCGTTCGGTGGCGATCAACCGCGACCGCTTCATGCTCAACGGCCGGCCGTATCCGCTGCGGCTGGTGCTCGACCAGGGCTACTGGCCCGACACCCTGATGACGGCGCCGTCGGACGAGGCGCTGCGGCGCGACGTCGAGCTGGCCAAGGAAATGGGCTTCAACGGCGTGCGCAAGCACCAGAAGATCGAGGACCCGCGCTACCTGTACTGGGCCGACCGTCTGGGCCTGCTGGTGTGGGAGGAGATGCCGTCGGCCTACGCCTTCAGCCCGCGCGCGATGACGCGGCTGATCAAGGAGTGGACCGAGGCGATCGAGCGCGATTACAGCCACCCGTGCGTGATCGTGTGGGTGCCGTTCAACGAATCGTGGGGCGTGCCGAACCTGACCTCGACCCAGGCGCACCGCAACGCCGTCGAGGCGCTGTACCACATGACGCGCATGCTCGACGCCACCCGGCCGGTGATCGGCAACGACGGCTGGGAGGCCTCGGCCACCGACATCCTCGGCATCCACGACTACGACGCCGACCCGGAGAAGGTGCAGCAGCGCTACGCCGTCACCGACCCGGTGCGCACCTTGTTCGACCAGCGCCGCCCGGGCGGGCGCATCCTGACCTTGGACGGCTTTCCGCACCGGGGACAACCGATCGTGCTCACCGAGTTCGGCGGCATCGCCTTCGATCCGAACGCGCCGGCCCACCACACCTGGGGCTATTCGCGCGTCGGCGACGCCGACACCTATCTGGCGCGCTACCGGGCGCTGCTCAAGGTGGTCAACGAGACGATCATGTTCAGCGGTTTTTGCTACACCCAGTTCGCCGATACTTTCCAGGAGACCAACGGCCTGCTCAACGCCGACCGCAGCCCCAAGGTGCCGCTGGCGCAGATCAGCGCGGCCACGCGCAACGTTCCCGAGTGAGGGCCGGGTGGTTTGCCGAGCACGATGCGCTGTAGTCCTACGTCATCAGCAGCATTGGGCTGACAACGGCTGACTGCGCCGGCCGTAGAATGCAGAGGTCGCGATGTGATCCGCGCGGCGTGGGGTCAACTACACAGCCAGGGAGAAGAAAATGAACTTTATCGGATGGATTATCGTTGGCGGACTGTTGGGCTGGATTGCCAGCAAAGTCATGAATACGGATGCCCAGCAGGGTATCTTCTTGAATGTCGTCGTTGGCATCATCGGCGCGTTCCTCGGCGGACTGGTGATCGCCCCGTTGCTGGGCACGGGCACCATCAACGACGGCGACTTCAGTCTCGGTTCGCTGGGGGTATCGTTCCTCGGCGCGGTGGTGCTGCTGGCGATCGCCAACCTGGTCTTCCGGGGACGAGCGCGCTAACGCCGTCAACTTATCGCTCCATCGAAACACCGCCCGCGAGGCGGTGTTTTTTTTGCGCGGCGCAAACATGCGTAAAATACCGGCCTGATCGCCAAAACGGCAGGTTTGGACATTCTGGATATGCATGAAAACAAGGTCGCCGCGCACTTTCGCGCGGACCTGGCGCGCTGGCGCCAACTGGTCGCGCCCGCCTGGCTGGCGGCGCTGACGGCCGGCAAAGCGGTGGCGGCGCCGCCGGCGGCCGGCTGGCGCCTGTTCGAAGTCGGCTGCGGCGGCGCGGCGCTGTTCGAACGCTCCCACATCCCCGGCGCCTCGTATCTCGACACCGGTGAATTCGAATCCGGTCCGCTGTGGAACAAGGTCGACGACGACGTTTTATCGAGCCTGCTGCTGTCGCACGGCGTGCGGCACGACACCACCGTCATCCTCTACGGCCGCAACAACCTGGCCGCCGCGCGGCTGGCGCACCTGCTGTTGTACGCCGGCGTGGCCGACGTGCGCCTGCTCGACGGCGGCTTCGCGCTGTGGCAGGCGGGCGGCCACCCGTGCGCGGGCGGACCGTGCGGACGCAGGCCGGAACGCGCGGTGGCCGGCTTCGCCATCGCGTTCCCGGCCCATCCCGCATACCTGATCGGCACCGGCCAGGCGCGCGCCTTGTTGACCAGGCCCGATGGCGCGCTGGTCAGCATCCGCAGCGAGGCAGAATTCCTCGGCAAGGTGTCGGGTTACAGCTACATCGCCGCGCGCGGCGACATTCCCGGCGCGCGCTGGGGCAGGGCGGGCGTCGATGGCGACGTCAACAGCATGAGCGCCTACCACCTTGCCGACGGACGCATGAAGCCGGCCGCCGGAATCGTGGAGCAATGGCGCGAGCAGGGCATCACGCAGGGCATGCGGCTGGGATTTTATTGCGGCACCGGCTGGCGCGCATCGATGGCGTTCTTTTATGCGTGGTTGATGGACTGGCCGCATATCAGCGTCTATGACGGCGGCTGGCTCGAGTGGAGCGGCGGCTGTCGCGCACTATTGGAAACACGTAGGGCGGATTAGGCGGCACGCCGTAATCCGCCATCGTTGAGCCGCCGGCGGCGCACGCATGGCGGATTACGCTGCGCTAATCCGCCCTACGTGTTTCCGTGGTTTTCCGTGTTTCCGTGGTCTTTGTGGGTGCGGCCGGTTGCCGCCGCCGAGCGCCTTGCATCTTTGTTCGATTGAGCCGGATCAAACGCGGGCCAAGTCGCGATGCTAACGTGGGGGCCTTTTCATCCGAAGCCCCATCATGCATGTTCTAGACATCACCATGTACTACGCCGCCGAGGGCGGCGGCATCAGCAGCTATCTCAATGCCAAGGCGGACTGGCTGGCTCGCAACAGCCGAGTGCGCCACACGATACTCAGTTCCAGCGTGCTCGACAATGGCCGCGCGCCGTCGGTCATCCCGCTGCCGGGCATCGCGCTGCCCGGCATCAACGGCTACCGTCTGCCGTGTTCGCTACGCGCGCCGGCCCGCATCCTCCAGCGTTGCCGGCCCGACGTGCTCGAAGTCGGCGACGCCGGCCCCTGCGCGCTGGCCGCGCTGCATGCGCGGCGCCGGCTGCAGGTGCCGCTGATCGGCTTTTACCACTCGGATCTGCACGCGCTGGTCGGCCAGCGCTTCGGCCCGCGCGCGGCGGCGCTCACCGGCAAATACCTGCGTCATGTCTACGGCCAGTTCGACCTGGTGCTGGCGCCCAGCCGGCTGATGGTGCATCGGCTGGGCCAGCTGGGCGTGGCGGGCGCCGTACACCAGCCGCTGGGCGTGGACACCACCGTGTTCCATCCGGCGCGGCGCGACGCCGGGCTGCGCGCGCGCCTGGGCCTGCCCGCCAACACCAGGCTGCTGGTCTATGCGGGCCGCTTCACGCCGCAGAAAAAACTCGGCGTGCTGATCGAAGCGGTGCGACGCCTCGGCCGTCCCTACCATTTGCTGCTGATCGGCGGCGGCGCCGCGCTGCCGGCCTCGCCCAACAGCACGATACTGCCGTTCGAGCGCGACCCGGCCCGGCTGGCGCGCCTGCTGGCCAGCTGCGATCTGCTGACCCATCCCGGCGACGGCGAAACCTTCGGCCTGATCGCGCTGGAGGCGATGGCTTGCGGGCTGCCGGTGCTGGGCACGGGCGGCGGCGTGGCCGAGTTGATCGACCCCGGCACCGGCCTGGTGGCCGAACCGGACAGCGCGGCCAGCCTGGGCGACGGCGTGGCGGCGCTGTTCCGCGCCGATATGGCGCGGCTGGGCGCCAACGCGCGCGACAAGGCGTGCGCGCATTTCGACTGGAACCGCATCATGCCGCAGCTGATGGAGCGCTACGCCGGGTTGCTGGCGTCGCGCCGGCGCGCCCAACCGGACCCGGAGGGCTGCCTTGCCGAATGAACGCAAGGCGCTGTGCGTCTCGATCCACGACGTGGCGCCGGCCACGTGGCCGCACTGCCTGCGCCTGCTGCAAGCGGTGCGCGAGGTGGCCGACATTCCCGTGACGCTGCTGGTGGTGCCGTGCTATCACGGCAGCGCTGGTCTCGACGCCGGCTACGAGGCCGCGCTCGCGGCGCTGATGGCGGACGGCCACGAGCTGGCGCTGCACGGTTACCGGCATCTGGACCACGGGCCGCCGGCGTCGGGCGTGCGGCAACGCTGGCTGCGCGGCGTCTACACCCGCAACGAAGGCGAGTTTTCCGCGCTGAGCGCGGCGCAAAGCCGGCTGCTGCTGGCGCTGGGGCTGGAGTGGTTCGGGCGGCGCGGCTGGCCGGTCGACGGTTTCGTGCCGCCGGCCTGGCTGTTGGGCGACGGCGCCTGGCTGGCGCTGCGCCAGGCGCCGTTCTCGTACACCACCACGTGGACGCATTTCCACCTGCTGTCGCCATGGCGGCGCATCTGGTCCCCGAGCCTGGTGTACACGGCGCGCAACCGTGGCGGACGGCGCTGGTCGCCCCGGCTGGCGGCGACGCAGGCGGCGTGCATGGGCGCGGCCGGGCTGGTACGCCTGAGCCTGCATCCGGCCGACGCCGCCCATCCCGAACTGCTGCGGCACGCGCAGCATTTGCTGGCGGCGCTGCTGGCGTCGCGGGCGCCGATGACCAAGTCGGCGTTCGCCCGGCTGAGCCGATCAGTTTGATGATTTTTCCATCGGGTGTGGTCATAACGGCGTGGCGCTCTCTACAATAGGAGTGATGAAAACACCTCTCAGCGCGCTTCTGCTCCTCTCGATCGCCGCCGCGCCGGCGTTCGCCACCAACTATTACGTCGCCCCCGGTGGCAGCGACAACGCGGCCGGCACGCAGTCGGCGCCTTGGGCCTCGATCGCGCACGCGCAGACCGTGGCCCAGTCGGGCGATACCGTCTATTTCCGCGGCGGCAAATACGTCTACACGGCCGGGGTCGAGGTGTGCGCCAGCCGCACGGCCATCGTCAACGCCATCACGCTCGACAAGAGCGGCGTCTCCGGCCAGCCGATCCGTTACTGGGCGTTTCCGGGCGAGACGCCGGTGTTCGATTTCTCTCAAATGAAGGACGATTGCCGGGTCAAGGGCTTCAACGTCACGGCCAGCTGGGTGCACCTGAAGGGGCTGGAGGTGACCGGCGCGCCTCAGCAGCCCGGCAACACTTTGAACCA
Organism: Duganella sp. 1411; assembly: GCF_017833525.1. Lineage (GTDB taxonomy): Bacteria > Pseudomonadota > Gammaproteobacteria > Burkholderiales > Burkholderiaceae_D > Rugamonas. Next base: position 527,371 of record NZ_JAFICD010000002.1, on the reverse strand, counting down.
CGAGTCGTGGGGCGTGTGGAATAGTGGTAGTCACAATATCTTCGAGCTGCTCAACCTGCACCACAACATGGGGCCGGGGCTGTTCATCCAGAACGGCAACAACAACCTGGTGCTCAACAGCGACTCGCACCACAACTACGATCCGTACACGTCGAACGGCGCGGGGCAGAGCGCCGATGGCTTCGGCGCGCACATCAAGGCCAACCAGCCGGGCAATGTCTTCCGGGGCTGCCGCGCGTGGATGAACAGCGACGACGGCTTCGACCTGATCAACGCGTATTCGCCGGTGACGATCGAGAATTCGTGGGCGTGGCAGCATGGCTATCTGCCGGGGACCACCACGCCGCTGGCGGCAGGCAACGGCAACGGCATCAAGGCCGGGGGCTATGGCGGCGTGTATGTCTCCAACGGCGTCAAGCACACGGTGCGTTTCTCGGTGGCTTTTGGTAACAAGGCGGCGGGTTTCTATGCTAACCACCATCCGCTGGCGCTCGATTTCTTTAACAATACGGCGTTCAGCAATGGGGTGAATTACAGCATGCTGGGGATCGCGCCGGACGGATCGGCGGTGAATTTGGGTAATTTGCGTAACAATCTGGCGTACAAGGGAACGGCGACGGCCAATACGGCGGGGCTGGATATGGCGTTCAATTCGTGGACGGCGTCGGTGCAGATCAGCGATGGGGATTTCGAGGATGTGTCGGCCAGCGGCTGGGACGCGCCGCGTCAGGCCGATGGTAGTTTGCCGGCGCTGCGCAGTTATCATTTGAGCGCGACCAGCGATTTGATCGGCAAGGGGGTGGACGTCGGCCTGCCGTTCAAGGGTTCGGCGCCGGATCTTGGAGCGTTCGAGTCGGCGCAATAACGGGCGCGCCCTCGGTTCCACGTAGGGCGGATTAGGCGGAACGCCGTAATCCGCCATTGCATGATCCGCCGGCGACGCCCGACGGATCAATCCACCTCCTGATTAATCAACCAGCTTGGCCGCCAACTGCTGCACCTTGGCCGGATCGGCTTTCACCGCCAGCGCGATCGCGCGGCCGTAATTGGCGTCGGCCTTCTGGAAATAGGACAGCATCGCGTACTTGACGCCATCATCCTTGACCTGTCCCAGGTCGCCGGCCAGGTTGCTCACCAAATTGGCCTGCTGCTGCGCCGTCAGCGAACGATAGAAATCTCCCGCCTGCGTAAAATTGCGCGTCTTGGCGATGCGCGCCTGCTGCGTGGTCCCGCTCAGCGCCAGTTGGCTGGACTTGTACTCGGCGCTGTCGGTCAGCGGCGCGTGCTCGCTCGGCTGGTAATTCACCTCGCCTTTGCGCGCGCCGCTGTTGGCCGCGCCATCCTGGTTGTAGTTGGCGGCGGCAGTGCGTGGACGGTTGATCGGCAGTTGCAGGCCGTTGGCGCCCAGGCGGTGCAGTTGCGTGTCGGCGTACGAGAACAGGCGTCCCTGCAGCATGCGGTCCTCCGACGCTTCGATGCCCGGCACCAGGTTCGACGGCGCCATCGCCGATTGCTCGGTCTCGAGGAAGACGTTGTCCGGGTTGCGGTTCAAGGTCATCGTGCCCACTTTCACCTCCGGCACGCTGGTTGGCCAGATCTTGGTCGCGTCAAGGCCGTTGAAATCGAGCTTGGCCAGTTGTTCCGGCGACAGCACCTGCACGTACAAATCCCATTTGGGGAAGCGGCCCTCCTTGATGGCGGCGATCAGATCGCCCGTCATGTGGTTGAAGTCGCGCCCCTGGATGTCCGACGCTTCCCTGGCCGTCAGCGTTTTTTCGCCCTGCAGCGATTTCCAGTGGAACTTGACGTAGTTGACCTGGCCCTTGGCGTTGACGAATTTATACGCGTGCACGCTGTTGCCGTCCATTTCGCGGTAGCTGGCCGGCGTGCCCTGGTCCGAGTACACGCGCGTCAGCATGTGGGTCGATTCCGGCTGGTGCGAGAAGAAGTCGAAGAACCGGTTCGGATCCTGCACGTTGGTGTCCGGCGACGGTTTGAGCGAGTGCACCATGTCCGGGAACTTGATGGCGTCGCGGATGAAGAAGATCGGCAGGTTGTTGCCGACCAGGTCCCAGTTGCCTTCCTTGCTGTAAAACTTGGTGGCGAAGCCGCGCGGGTCGCGCAGCGTTTCCGGCGAGTGGTTGCCATGGATGACGCTGGAGAAGCGCACGAACACCGGCGTTTCCTCGCCCGGCTTGAACACCGCCGCGCGCGTCAGGTCGGAGATGTCCTTGCTGGCGACGAAGACGCCGTGGGCGCCGGTGCCGCGCGCGTGCACCACGCGCTCGGGCTGGCGCTCGCGGTCGAAGCGCTGCAGTTTCTGGATCAGTTGGACGTCCTGCAGCAGCACCGGGCCGTTGGGGCCGGCCGTCTGCGAATTCTGGTTGTCGCCGATGGGCGCGCCGTTGTCGCGCGTCATGATGGTGCTGTTCTGGGCGGCGGCGGCGCCGATGCCGGCCACCGCCGTCATGGCCAGTGCGGCCAGGCGGCGGACGAGCTGAGTCGATTTCATTGGGATCTCCCTTTTGATGATGATGTGAAAGTTAACCTTAACGGTTGAGTCACTATTGTCAAAATCAATTATTTATATGAAATCGATAGCTTTTTGTGTTGGTCCGGCTCCGGTAGTGATTAGTGGTTTTTTTTCCGCATCCGGCGCGCTGGACGTATCCCCCCGGCGGTGGCATGCTTGCGATGTTCCAGACCAGCAACGGAGTAGGTAATGCCGTATTCGCAGGGCGCGGTGATTTTTTCATGGTGGTCCAAAGCGCGCGCGTGGCCGGCCGTGGTGCTGGCGTGGCTGGCTGTCGGCTGCCTGTGCGCGTCCGCCGCGGCCGAGCAGATGTCGCTGCGCCAGTTCGGCCAGGCCGACAGCCTGGCCAACCAGGCGGTCACCTCGATCGTCCAGGACGGCGAAGGTTATCTGTGGGTCGGGACCGAAAACGGTTTATTCCGTTTCGACGGCGCGCGCTTCAAGCGCTATGGCAAGCGCGATGGTTTGCCGGCGCCGTTCATCACCGCGTTGGCGACCGACGCCGCCGGGCGGGTGTGGATAGGCACCGACGCCGGCGTGTGCCAGTGGCGGCGCGACGGCTGCACCCCGGTCGCGGCGCCGGACGGCGCGAGTATGGTCCTGTGGCCCGGCCAGCGCTTCGCCCGCAATGGCGGCGATGTCATGCTGGTGGTGGGCAAGCGCGACTTGCTGGAGGTGCGGCCCGGCGCCGCCCCCGGCACGTGGCAATCCCGATATTATTTCAGCGAGGCGCAACGCCGCGCGCACCCGGAGTTGGCGCAGATCGGCAGCATCGCGGCCGGTCCGGACGGCGACCTCTGGATGGGGTGTGGGCAGCAGGTGTGCCGTTACGGCGCCGGCGGCCTGACCCGCTACGGCCCGCAACAGGGCGTGCCGGCGGCGATGTGGCGCGCCATCTTCGCCGCCGGCGACGGCACGATGTGGCTGCGCAGCCAGGATTACATGCTGTCGCTGGCGCCGGGCGCCGAACGCGCGCAAGCCCATACGCCGCCGGGCGTGGCGCAGGCCACGGTCAGGCAGTATTTTCCGATGGCCCAGGACAGCGACGGCACCATCGTGTCGAACAACGACAACGGCCTGCTGCGCGGCGTGGCGGGCGGGTGGCGCGAATATGGCGCCAGCGAGGGGCTCAAGGCCGATGGCGGCATCTCCGCCATGCTCGTCGACCGCGACGGCGACTTGTGGCTGGGGCTCGCTGGGCGCGGCCTGGCGCAATGGCAGGGCTACCGGGGCATCGCCAACTGGACCACCGCGCAAGGGCTGCCCAGCGACGATATCTGGTCGTTCCACCGCGCCGGCGACGGCACGCTGTACCTGGGCACCGGGCGCGGCATGGCGATCCAGCGGCCCGGCGAGGCGCGCTTCAGCAAGGCGCCGGGCGGCTACCAGGGCGCCGATCATCAACTGGGCACGATGGCCAGGGACCGCGCCGGCAATCTGTGGAGCGGCACGTTTTCCGGTGCGCTGGTGCGCCAGGACGCCCGCACCGGCCGCAGCGTCCACGTGGCCTCGCTGCCGTTGATTTTGCGGCTGTTCGCCGACACCACCGGACGCTTGTGGATCGCCACCAATCGCGACCTGTATGTGATCGACGATCCGCAGCGCTCGTCGACGCCGCGGCTGCTCGGGGAACTGCGGCCTTTGCTGGGCAAGGAGCGGGAGAACAACGGCGTGAGCGCGGTCTGCCAGACCGGCGACGGCACGCTGTGGTTTGCCGCCGGCGAGCGGCTGCTGCGACTAGCCGGTGGCCGCTGGTCGCTGCCGAAGGTGCCGGCGCCGATCAATATGCTCAGTTGCGACGCCGGCACGGTGTGGCTGTCCGACGTCGACCACGACTCCATCTGGTACGGGCCGGCCGACGCCGGCGCCGACGCGCTGCCGCTGGCGCGGCTGCCGCTGGCGCCGACGCCGATGGCCGGCCGCGCGGTGATGTCGATGCATGTCGACCGGCGCCACTGGCTGTGGATCGGCAGCGACGCCGGCGTGGCCGTCTGGAGCGGCAAGGCCTGGCGCGTGCTCAATCAGCAGAGCGGCCTGGTTTGGAACGACAGCAACCAGTACGCGATCTTCGAGGATGCCGACGGCTCGATGTGGATCGGCACCAGCAGCGGCGCCTCGCATATCGTGCATCCGCAGGACCTGTTCGCGCCCAGGGAGCTGGCGCTGCGGATCGAGTCGGTGGACTACGACGGCCACGCGCTGGGCGTGCGCCAGGCGCAGATGATCGCCTGGAGCGGCGGGGCGCTCGAGGTGCGGCTGGCGGTGCTGTCGTTCCGGAACCACGAGGCGCTGCGCTTCCGCTACCGGCTCAAGGGACTGGAAAGCGCGTGGACGGTCACCGACACCGCGACGCTGCGCTATCCGGCGCTGGCGCCGGGGCGTTACGTGCTGCAGGTGGCCGCCGAGAACACCGTGCTGCAGGCGGCGGCCGGGCCGATCGAGCTGCCGCTGACGATCATGCCGCCATGGTGGCAAAGCGGCTGGTTTTATTCCTGTTGCGCGCTGCTGGCGCTGACCCTGGCCTGGCTGCTGTACCGCTGGCGCCTGCGCGGCATCCTGCGCCGCAGCGCCGAGATGGAGCAGCTGGTGCGCGAGCGGACCTTGGAGCTGGAGGCCTCGCGCGAGGAGCATCGTATGCGCTCGCTCAAGGACGGCCTGACCAAGGCCTGGAACCGGGTCGCGATCATGGAGATGATCGGCCAGCAAATCGCCACCACCACGCGCGCCGGCGGCAGCTTCATGGTGGTGCTGCTGGACCTGGACCACTTCAAGCGCATCAACGACACGCACGGCCACCTGGCCGGCGACGCCGTGCTCAAGGAGTTCGTGCGGCGCCTGTCGGACCGCCTGCGCGGCTCCGACGTGGTGGGACGCTACGGCGGCGAGGAGTTCATCCTGCTGCTGCCCGGCCTCTACGCCGGCGGCGGCGAGCAGCGCATCCGCGACCTGCACCGGGAAATCTGCGCCGGGCCGGTGGTGGTGGAGGAGGGCGTCGTCATCGACGTCTCCTGCAGCTTCGGCGTGGTGGCCGGGCCGCAGGAGGGCTGCACGCCGGAGTCGCTGCTCAAGCAGGCCGACCGCGCGCTGTACCGCGCCAAGGAAAACGGCAGGAACCGCATCGAGTACGCCGAGCGCGAATCGTGAGCCGGCGGGCGGCGTCCAACTTTTCATACGGGCGGCCGGCGGGCGGTCCAGCTTTCCATGCCGGCAGCGCCGCGCAACGACAATTTCCATAAAGAATTATCATTAAAATCAATGGCTTGGACGGCCATTTTGCTTGGCGACCGGCTGGCATAGCCATTGCTATCTACCCGTACCCCGCGGCGCCGCCGGGGGCTTGATACGGAGATGATAAAAGTGAAAAAAAAGCGCCCACTAACGCTGTACATCCTGATCGCCATGGTGCTGGGTGTAGCCGTCGGCTACGCGTGCCACGAGGCGTTCCCCGATAAAAAGGCCGCCGCCGACGTCGCCGGCCATATCTCGATCATCACGGACGTGTTCCTGCGGCTGATCAAGATGATCATTTCGCTGCTGGTGTTCTCGACGCTGGCCGTCGGTATCGCGCACCTGGGCGACGGCAAGGCCGCCGGCCGCATCGGCATGAAGGCCATGGCCTGGTTCGTGATCGCCTCGCTGGTGTCGCTGACCTTGGGCATGGTGTTGTCGAACCTGATGCAGCTGGGGACCCATCTGGGGCTGCCGCTGCCGCCGGCCGACGCCACCACCGGCCTGAAAACCTCGGCCTTCACGCTCAAGGAATTCGTCAGCCACATGGTGCCCAAGTCGCCGGTGGAGGCGATGGCCAACAACGAGATCCTGCAGGTGCTGGTGTTCGCGATCTTCTTCGGCGGCGCGCTGGGCGCGCTGGGGCAGTCGGCGGCCAAGCTGACCGCCGGCGTCGACCAGCTGGCGCAGGTCATGCTGCGCATCACCGGCAGCATCATGAAGCTGGCGCCGCTGGCCGTGTTCGCGGCGATGGCGTCGGTGGTCACCACCAACGGCCTGGGCATCCTGGCGACCTTCGCCAAGTTCATGGGCGGCTTCTATCTGGGCCTGTTCTGCCTGTGGAGCTTGCTGATCCTGGGCGGCTTCGCCTTCATCGGCAAACGTGTGTTCCGCCTGATCGCGCTGATTCGCGAACCGTTCCTGCTGGCGTTTTCCACCGCCAGCTCGGAGGCGGCCTATCCGAAACTGCTGGTGGCACTGGACCAATTCGGCGTGCAGCGCAAGATCTCCAGCTTCGTCATGCCGATGGGGTATTCGTTCAACCTCGATGGCTCGATGATGTACTGCACCTTCGCCGTGCTGTTCATCACGCAGGCCTATGGCATCGACCTGTCGTGGGGCACCCAGATCACCATGCTGCTGCTGTTGATGGTGACCTCCAAGGGCATCGCCGGCGTGCCGCGCGCGTCGCTGGTGGTGATCGCCGCCACGCTCAATCAATTCCACATCCCGGAGGCGGGCCTGCTGCTGTTGATGGGCATCGACCAGTTCCTCGACATGGGCCGTTCCGCCACCAACGCCGTCGGCAACGCCGTGGCCACGGCGGTCGTCGCCAAGTGGGAAGGCGCGCTCGATGAAGAGCAGGCGCCGCTGGCGGAGTCCGCGGCGGAAGGCGTGGCCAACATCCGCGCCGCGTGAGGTAAGTAAAAAAGCAGGACCACAAAAGTAAGACCACAAAAGTAAACTCAGGAGATGTATAAGATGCAAAAGAAAGTCATCGGCGCCTTGGCGCTTGGTTTGTTGTCGTCCACCGCGCTGGCGCAATCGTCGGTCACCATCTACGGGATCGCCGACGCCGGCCTGCTGGTCGAACGCGGCGCCGCCGCCGGCCAGACCAGCAAGATCGGCAGCGGCATCGCGTCCGGCTCGCGCCTCGGCATCAAGGGCAAGGAAGACCTGGGCGGCGGCATGGTGCTGGCCTTCGGTCTGGAAAACGGCAACAACCTCGATAGCGGAACGGCCGCGCAGGGCGGGCTGCTGTTCGGCCGCCAGGCCTACCTGTGTCTGACCACCCGGGCCGGCTCGTTCAGCATCGGCCGCCAGTACTCGCCGTTCTACAAGGCGTTGAACAACGTGGCCGACCCGTTCCAGACCGGCCTGGCGGGTAACTCGCAAAACATCTTCGCCAACAATTCGCGGGTCGACAACTCGGTGGAGTACATCACGCCGCAGGTGTCCGGCTTCTCGGCCGACGTGTTGTACGGCTACGGCGAAGTGGCGGGCGACGCCAGCAAGAACCGCAGCATCGCCGCCAGCGGCACCTATGAAAACGGTCCGCTGACGCTGGTGCTGGCGCACCAGCAGCGCGACAATGCGCTGGCCACCGCCAAAAGCCGCAACACCATGCTGACGGCGCGCTACCGCTTCGGCGAGATGGTCACCGCCCACGTGGCCCATGCCCGCAACAAGGACTTGCTGGAGAACGAAAGCAAGGATACGCTGCTGGGGTTCACCGTGTCGCTGCCGGTTGGTAAACTGCTGGTGTCGTACATCGATCACAACGACGACTCGGCGCTGCGCCAGGACGCGCGCCAGGGCGCGGTCGGCTATCTGTACCCGCTGTCGCGCCGCACCGACGTGTACACGGCGTATGGCCATATCAACAACCGCAACGGCGCCGCTTTCCGCGTCGGCACGGCCACCGACACCGGCACCGGCACCACCGGATTCAACCTCGGTGTGCGGCATGTGTTTTAATAGCCGGGGCTCGAACGGGGTATGATCGCGGGTTGAGGTAAATTCAGAGGGGATTATGGCGGCAGCACCATCGCAGGCGGTTCCACCATCGCGGCCAGGCCGGCGGCTATGGCGGCGACTCACGCTGTGGGTGCTGCTGCTGGTCGCCTGCCTGGCGGTGGCCGCTTTCGCCTGGCGCTGGGCCGAGAACGCCGCCATCGAGCGGCTGCGCCTGTCCGGGGCGCAGCGGCTCGATGGCTATGCCCTGAGCCTGGAGAACCTGCTGGCCAAATACGACTTCCTGCCCGGTACCCTGGAATTGAACAAGGACGTCATCGCGCTGCTGCAAAAGCCGGGCGACGACGCCCTGCGCGGGGAAGTCAACGAATACCTGGAGAAGGTCAACCGCCTCTCCAAATCCACCACCATCTATATCGTCAACCTGCAGGGCGTGACGCAGGCGGCGAGCAACTGGCGCGAGCCCGATAGCTTCGTCGGCGACGACGTCTCGTTCCGCCCCTACGTGCGCGACGCGCTGCGCCGGGAGCCGGGCGGCTTCTACGGCGTGGGCACCACGCGCGGCGAGCCGGGCTACTTTTTCGCGCACGGGATCTATCACAACGGCCGCATGCTGGGCGTGGCCACCGTCAAAGTCAATATCGAGAAGCTGGAAAAGGGCTGGGTACAGGGCGCCGACAAGGTGCTGCTGACCGACGCCCACGGCGTGGTGTTCCTGACCTCCGTGCCGGAATGGAAGTACCGTACCCTGGCGCCGCTGGAGCCGGAGGTGCGGCGCGAGCTGGAGGCGTCGCGCCAGTATTTTTCGCACGCGCTCACGCCACTGGGCATGCGCGAGACGGGCCGCACCGACGGCGGCGCCGGTATCGTCACGGTGTCCGATGCGGGGCCGCGCTTGACCATGCTTAGCCAGTCACGCTCGCTGGCGCCGCGCAAATGGCGCTTTGTCTACCTGTCCGATCTGGCCCCGGCCCGGGCCAGCGCGCGCAATGTGTTTTTGTTCGCCTGCCTGGCGCAGGCGCTGCTGGTGATGCTGGTGCTGTACACGCGCCAGCGCCGCCGCCTTGGCCGGCAGCGGCTGCGCGCGCGCGAGGATCTGCAGCGCGCCTACGACAACCTGGAGACCATGGTGGCCGAGCGCACCTCCAGCCTGCAGCAGATGACACACAACCTGAGCGAAGAGAATATCGTGCGCCGCAAGGCCGAACAAAAGCTGCGCCAGGCGCAGAGCGAGCTGGTTCAGGCGGCCAAGATGGCGGTGCTGGGCCAGATGTCGGCCGGGATCACGCATGAACTGAACCAGCCGCTGACGGCGCTGCGCACGATGGCCGACAACGCCAGGGTGTTGATCGAGCGCGATCGGCTGGACGAGGCCAAGACCAACCTGGCGACGATCTCGCAGCTGGTCGCGCGCATGGGATTGATCACAGGCCAGTTGCGCCAGTTCGCGCGCAAGGCCGACGCCAGCCCGCGCGCGGTGCCGGTGGCGGCGGCGATCACCGCCGCGCTGTTCCTGGTCGAGCGGCGGGTCGAGCGCGAACGCGTCAACTTCCGCATGTCCATGCGCGGCCAGGACGTGCATGCGTTGTGCGACAGCAACCGCCTGGAGCAGGTGCTGGTCAATCTGTTCACCAACGCGCTCGACGCCATGGCCGGCAGCGAGACGCGCGAGCTGACGGTGGCCGTCGAACGCACCGACGACCGCGTGATGATCGGCGTGGCCGACAGCGGTCCGGGCATCCCGGAAGACATCCGCGCCCATTTGTTCGAACCATTTTTCACCACCAAGCCGCAAGGGCAGGGCCTGGGACTGGGGCTGGCCATCTCCGAGCAGATCGTGCGCGAGTTCGGCGGCGTGCTGCGGGTGGAGGCCGGCGCCGGCGGCGGCGTCAGTGGCGGAGCCAAATTTATCATTGAATTGCCGCTTGCGGAGCAGGAGACTATAGATGTATGAAGCGATGAAAGTGCTGTTGGTCGAGGACGACGCCACCGTGCGCGCGGGCAGCGTGCAGGCGCTCGACCTGGCCGGGTTCCAGGTCGAGGCGTTCCACGCGGCCGAACAGGCGTTGGCGAAGATCACCCCGGGCTTCGCCGGCGTGCTGGTGACCGACGTGCGTTTGCCCGGCATGAGCGGGCTCGATCTGATGGCGGCGGTGAAGGCCATCGACGCCCAGCTGCCGGTGGTCTTGGTGACCGGCCATGGCGATATCACGATGGCGGTCAACGCCATGCGCGACGGCGCCTACGATTTCATCGCCAAGCCGTATTCGTCGGAGCAACTGTCCGAGGTGGTGCAGCGCGCGCTGGAAACGCGCCGCCTGACCCTGGAAGTGGCGGCGCTGCGCCACCGGATCGAGCATGGCGTCGGCATCGAGGCCACTTTGCTGGGCGATTCGGCGCCGATGCGCGACCTGCGCCGTTTGATCCTCGACCTGGCCGATGAACCGGCCGATGTGCTGATCTACGGCGAGACCGGCACCGGCAAGGAGATGGTGGCGCGCTGCCTGCACCAGTACAGCCGCCGCCACAAGCGTCATTTCGTCGCGCTCAATTGCGGCGCCATTCCGGAGAATATCTTCGAGAGCGAAGTGTTCGGCCACGAGCCGGGCGCCTTCACCGGCGCCGCCAAGCGGCAGGTCGGCAAAATCGAACACGCCGACGGCGGCTCGCTGTTCCTCGACGAGATCGAGAGCCTGCCGATGTCGCTGCAGGTGAAGATGCTGCGCGTGCTGCAGGAGCGGTATGTCGAGCGGCTCGGCTCCAACAGCCAGGTGCCGGTGGACGTGCGCGTGATCGCCGCCGCCAAGGACGACTTGAAGGAGCTGTCGGACCAGCAGAAATTCCGCAGCGATTTATACTATCGCCTGAACCTGATCGTGCTCAATCTGCCGCCGCTGCGCGAGCGGCGCGAGGACATTCCGCTGCTGTTCGAGCATTTCCTGCTTGGCGCGGCGGCGCGCTACAAGCGCGCGGCGCCGCCGGTTCCGGGGCCGTTGATGCAGTCGCTGATGGCGCACGACTGGCCGGGCAACGTGCGCGAACTGCGCAACATCGCCGAGCGCTTTGTGCTGGGATTGTCGAGCGGCTCCGATGGCTTGCTGTCGGCGCGCAGCCTGGCGCCGCTGCCGCTGGCAGAGCAGGTGGGCTGCTTCGAGCGCGCGGTCATCGAGCAGGAGCTGCGCAAGGCCGGCGGCAGCGTCAGCGAGGTCAGCGTGGCGCTGGCGGTGCCCAAGCAGACGCTGTACTATAAAATGCAGAAGTACGGGCTGACCTCGGACGTTTACAAGTAGGGCGGATTAGCGCAGCGTAATCCGCCATTGCGTGCGTCGCGGCGGCGCATGCAGTGGCGGATTACGGCGTTCCGCCTAATCCGCCCTACGTGCCTCCTGGGTGCCTCTAGGGTGGCTATGCCGATTTCGTCATTTTTTGTGATCGGCCGGTGCAAGACGGACGGCGCCGCCCGGCGTACATTATCGGATACGATTATCTACACAGGGTACCTATGCGCGCCTCGCCTCCGTCACATCACCGTCGATTGATCCTGCAAGGCGCCGCCAGTCTGGGGCTGATATCCGGCTGGAGCGCCAAGGCCAACACCGCCCCCGCCACCGCCGCCTCTCAGACGCCATCCTCGGCGACGGCTGTCCCGATGTCGGACGTGCGCCTGCTGCCATCCTTCTACGCCGACGCGCTGCAAGCCAACCAGTCCTACCTGCTGCGCCTCAGCGCCGACCGCTTCCTGCACAACTACCACCTGTTCGCCGGCCTGCCGGTCAAGGGGGCGATCTACGGCGGCTGGGAGTCGGACACCATCGCCGGCGAGGGCCTGGGCCACTACCTGTCCGCGCTGTCGCTGATGCACGCGCAAAGCGGGCTGCCGGCGCTTAAGCCGCGCATCGACTACATCGTCGCCGAACTGGCGCGCGTGCAGCAGGCGCAGGGCGACGGCTATGTCGGTGGCTTCATGCGCAAGCGCAAAGACGGCAAGGTCGTCGACGGCAAGGAGATCTTCCCCGAGATCATGCGCGGCGAGATCCGCTCGGCCGGCTTCGACCTGAATGGCTGCTGGGTGCCGCTGTATAACTGGCACAAGGTGTTCGCCGGCCTGTTCGACGCCCAGACCCACGCCGGCAACGCCCAGGCGCTGCGGGTGGCGACGGGATTGGCCGGCTATATCGCCAAGGTCTTCGACGCCTTGAACGACGAGCAGCTGCAGCAGGTGCTGGCCTGCGAACATGGCGGCATCAACGAGAGCTTCGCCGAACTGTACGCGCGCACCAACGACGAGCGCTGGCTGGCGGTGGCGCGCCGGCTGTACCACAACAAGGCGCTGACGCCGCTGGCCGAGGGCCGCGACGAACTGGCCAACCTGCACTCCAACACCCAGATCCCCAAGCTGATCGGCCTGGCGCGCCTGTATGAACTGAAGGGCCGCCAGAGCGACGCCGACACCGTCAAATTCTTCTGGAAGACGGTGACGGACCACCATACCTACGTCATCGGCGGCAACGGCGACCGCGAATATTTTTCGGGCCCCGACACCATCGCCGCCCACATCACCGAGCAGACCTGCGAAGCCTGCTGCAGCTACAACATGCTGAAGATGACGCGCCATCTGTACAGCTGGTCGCCGGACGCCGCCTACTTCGACTACTACGAGCGCACGCACCTGAACCACATCATGGCGCACCAGAATCCGCGCACCGGCATGTTCACCTATATGACGCCGCTGATGTCCGGCGTGGCGCGCGAGTATTCCAGCGAGGAGAACGATTTCTGGTGCTGCGTGTTGTCCGGCATGGAGAGCCACGCCAAGCACGGCGACTCGATCTATTGGGAGAACGGCGATACGCTGTTCGTCAACCTGTACATCCCGTCGCTGGTGAAGTGGCGCCAGGCGGCGGCCACGCTGGAGATGACGACGCGCTATCCGTTCGAGGGCGATATCGACATCAAGGTCAAGCGGCTGGCCGGCCAGCGTTACTACACGCTGGCCTTGCGCGTGCCCGGGTGGGCCTCCGGCCATGCCCTGCTGGTCAACGGCAAGCCGCACGCGGCCAGCCGTGACAAGGGCTATCTTCTGGTGCGGCGCCGCTGGCGCGCGGGCGACACCGTGCGTCTGACCCTGCCGCTGGAGCCGCGGCTGGAATCGGCCGCCGGCAACGACAAGGTGGTGGCGCTGCTGCGCGGGCCGATGGTGCTGGCCGCCGACCTGGGCGCGGCCGACAAACCATTCGACGGCCTGGCGCCGGCGCTGGTCGGGTCCAACATTCTGGCGTCGTTCAAGGAGGCCGACAAGGTGAAGGCGGTGTACCGCACGGTCGGCAGCGGGCGTCCCGGAGACATGAAGTTCACACCGTTCTTCTCGCAGTACGAGCGGCGCGCGGCGGTGTATTTCAATGCCTACAACGAGCAGGAATGGGCTGCCTCCGAAGTGGCGTTCCGGAAGGAGGAGGCGCGCCTGAAGGACCTGGCCGCCCGTTCGATCGACGTCATGCACCTGGGCGAGATGCAGCCGGAGCGCGACCACGACCTGCAATCGGACATCTCCAATCCGGTGTCCTACCGCGGCCGCATGGGCCGCGACGCCCGCACCGGCGGCTACTTCAGCTTCCGCATGAAGTGCGGTCCGGGACAGCTGGTGCTGCAGGCCAGCTACTGGGGCGAGGAGCGCAACCGCGATTTCCACATCAGTATCGACGGCGAGCGGGTGGCGCGCGTCAAGCTGGATGGCGACCATCCGGGCGAGTTTATCGATCGCGATTACGTGCTGCCGGAACGCCTCACCAGCGGCAAGAGCAGCATCGTGGTGCGCTTCGATCCGGAACCGGGCCACACGGCCGGCCCGGTGTTCGGCGCCCGGCTATACGTGCAGCGCTGAGGGCGCGATCGGGGCCGCCGCCGGCGCGGTTTCAATCAGACTCCGTGATTACATTAAAAATGATACGCTCGTAATATTGTTTTTATGTAATTAAATGAGGCTTTCATGAACCCACCGGCATTGCCCCAGGTGCCGGCTCCGCGCTTTCTCACCGCGCCGGGGGACTTGGGTGCACAGATTCTGGCTTTTGACTGGGCGGCCACGCCGCTGGGGGCGATCGAGGACTGGCCGCAAAGCCTGAAGACCGTCGTCAGCCTGATGCTCAGTTCCCGCCAGCCGATGTGGGTGGGCTGGGGCGAGCAGGCCACCTTCCTGTACAACGACGCCTATATCGGGGTGCTGAGCATGGCCAAGCACCCGTGGGCGCTGGGACGTCCGGCGGCCGAGGTGTGGGCCGAGATCTGGGATATCTGCGGCCCGCTGGCCGACCGCGTGTTCGCCCACGGCGAGGCCACCCTGGCCGACGACGTGCGCCTGTTCATGAGCCGTGGCGATTTTCTGGAGGAGACCTTCTACTCCTTTTCGTATAGCCCCGTGCGCGACGAATCGGGCAATGTGGCGGGGCTGTTCTGTCCCAACCTGGACGTCACCGCCAAGCACCTGAACGCGCGCCGCCTGCGCACCCTGTCCGACATGAGCACCCGCACGCTGCAGGAGAAAACCGTGCAGGGCGCCTGCGCGGCGGCGATGGCGAGTATCGCCGCCAATCCGGACGACCTGCCGTTCGCGCAGCTGTACCTGGCCCGGGATGGCGGCGGGGGCGGGGCCACGCTGGCGCAGGCCACGCACGCCGACATCCCGCGCGAGCTGTTCCCGGTCGACCAGGTCATCGCCGATTCGGCGACCCGCGTGGTGGGCCTGGCGCGGGCGCCGGCGTCCTGCCTGCCGGCCGGCCTGGCCAACCAGCCGATCCGCGAGGCCCTGGTGTTGCCGCTGGCCGGGGCCGGCGGCCAGCACGGCGCCGGCGCGCTGGTGCTGGGCGTGAGCGCCGCGCGCCGCCTCGACGCCGATTACCGGCGCTTCCTGGAGCTGGTCGCGATCCAGACCGGCAACGCGATCCGGCAGGCCCGCGCCGCCGAGGAGGAGCGTATGCACGCCGAGATGCTGACCGAGCTCGATCGCGCCAAGACGCAGTTCTTCAGCAATGTCAGCCACGAATTCCGCACGCCGCTGACCTTGTTGCTGGGGCCGATGGAGGACGCGTTGCGCGACGCCGCCGAGCCCTTGCCGGCGCGGCAGCGCACGCGCGTGGAGCTGATGCGCCGCAACGGCCTGCGGCTGCAAAAGCTGGTCAACACGCTGCTGGAGTTCTCGCGCGTGCAGGCCGGCCGCGCGCAGGCCAGCTTCGCGCCCACCGACCTGGCGGCGCTGACCGCAGATCTGGCCAGCAGCTTCCGTTCGGCCATCGAGGGCGCCGGCATGCGCCTGGTGGTCGATTGTCCGCCGCTGCCGTCGCCCGTGTATGTCGATCCCGGGTTGTGGGAGCGGATAGTCCTCAACCTGCTGTCGAACGCCTTCAAGTTCACCTTCGAAGGCACGATCGCCATCGCCCTGCGCGTGGACGGCGCGCGTGCGCGGCTGACGGTGTCCGACAGCGGCACCGGCATTCCCGCCGACCAGGTGCCGCTTCTGTTCGAACGGTTCCACCGGGTCGAGGGCGCGCGCTCGCGCACGCACGAGGGCTCGGGCATCGGGCTGGCGCTGGTGCACGACCTGGTGGCGCTGCACGGCGGCGCGATCGGCGTCGACAGCGAGCCGGGACGCGGCACCGTGTTCGCCGTCGAGATCCCGCTCGGCAGCGCGCACCTGGACCCCGCCCACGTGCGCGAGCAGGCGCTGGAGCCGTGGCGGCCGACGGCGGTGCAGTCGTACGTGGCCGAGGCGGAAGGCTGGGTACAGCCGGCCGAGGCGCCGTTCGACGCCGGCCACGGGCCGGGCGTGCGCCATGGACGCCTGCTGATCGCCGACGACAACGCCGACATGCGCGAATATCTGCGGCGGCTGCTGGGCGACGATTGGGAGGTCAACACCTGCGACAACGGCCGCGAGGCGCTGGCGGCGGTGCGGCGCCGCCTGCCCGACATCATCCTGTCCGACGTGATGATGCCGGAGCTGGACGGATTCGGCCTGCTGGCGGCGCTGCGCGACGATCCGGCCACGCGCGACATCCCGGTCATGCTGCTGTCGGCGCGGGCCGGGGAGGAGGCACGCCTCGAAGGTTTGCGGGCCGGCGCCGACGATTATCTGGTCAAGCCGTTCTCGAGCCGCGAGCTGTCCGCGCGCATCGAGGTGCTGCGCCTGCGCCGGCAAAACCGGATGGTGGAGGTGGCCGTGGCGCGGCGCACGCAAAGCATCTTCAGCCAGGCGCCGGTGGCGATCGCCATCCTGCGCGGCCCGGAGCTTGTGTTCGAACAGGCCAACGCCAGCTACCAGGAGATGTCGGGGCCGCGCGCGATGGTCGGTGTGCCGCTGCGGCAGGCCTTCCCGGAACTGGAGGGGCAGGGCATCTTCGAACTGCTCGACGGCGTGCTGGCCAGCGGACAGCCCTACGTCGGCCGCTCGGTGCCGGTGCGGTTCCGGCGCGGCCATGACGAGCAAATGTCGGACTGCTGTTTCGATTTCGTCTATCAGCCCTTGCTGGACGACGATGGCCGGACCGATGGCGTGGCCGTCGTCGCCTTCGAGGTGACCGAACTGGCCAACGCCAAGCGCGCGGCGGACGCCGCCAACCGCGCCAAGGATGAATTCCTTGCGATGCTCGGCCACGAATTGCGCAATCCGCTGGCGCCCATCGTCACGGCGCTGCAGCTGATGCGCCTGCGCGGCGACCAGCACGCGCTCAAGGAACGCGAGGTCATCGAGCGCCAGACCAGGCACCTGGTGGCGCTGGTCGACGACCTGCTGGACGTCTCGCGCGTGGCCGAGGGCAAGATCCAGTTGCGGCGCCAGTCGGTGGAGATCGCCGAGGTGGTGGCGCGCGCGATCGAGACGGCCAGCCCGTTGATCGAGGAGAAGCGCCATGTGCTCGAGCTTGACGTGCCGTCGTCCGGCCTGGCGGTGATGGCCGACCCCGGACGCTGCGCGCAGGTGCTGGCCAACCTGCTGACCAACGCCGCCAAGTACACCGAGCCGCAGGGCCGCCTGGGCCTGCGCGCCTGGCGCGAGAACGGCCACGCGGTGGTGGCCGTGCGCGACAACGGCATCGGCATCGCCCCGGACATGCTGGCGTCGATCTTCGACCTGTTCGTGCAGGAGCGGCAGGCGCTGAGCCGATCGCGCGGCGGCCTGGGATTGGGCCTGACGATCGCCAAGAGCATGATGGCGCTACACGGCGGCAGCATCAGCGCGCGCAGCGACGGCGAAGGCCTGGGCAGCACCTTCACGATCCGCATGCCGGCGCTGGATCAGGTGTTCGCGCCGCTGCGCGCGTCGCCGCCGGCGCCGGCGGCCCACGCTCCGGCGCCGCGGCCGAACGGTTCCGGGCGCACGGTGATGGTGGTCGACGACAACGAGGACGCGGCGCTGGCCGTGGGCGAGGCGCTGGAGTTGATGGGGCACACGGTGCACGTGATGTTCGGCGCCCCGCAGGCGCTCGAGCGCGAGGGGGCGCTGCGCCCGGACGTCTGCCTGCTCGATATCGGCCTGCCCGGCATGGATGGCTACGAGCTGGCGCAGCGTCTGCGCCAGCAGGCCGGCCAGCGGCCGTTGCGGCTGATCGCCGTCACCGGCTACGGCCAGGACGCCGCCCGCCGCCGCGCGGCGGAAGCGGGCTTCGACGGCCATCTGACCAAACCGGTCGACCTGGCGACGCTGGACGCGCTGCTGCGCGGGCCGGCCGAATAGCGCGCAGGGCGCCGCCGCTCACGCCATCAAGTGCGGTCCCGCCAGCGGCAGATCGTGCCAGCGTTTGCCGGTGGCGTCGGCCAGCGCGTTGCCCAGCGCGCCCGCCATCGGCCCCTGGGCCGCTTCGGCCACGCCCAGGAAGGGCGCGCCCGGGCGGTCGATCAGCACCACCTCGACCTTGGCCGGCACGTTCGAGTAGCGCATGATCGGATAGCTGGCCCAGTCGATGCTGGCGATGCCGTCCGGCCCGAACTGCAGCCGTTCGTACAGCGTCCAGCTGGCCGACTGCAGGATGCCGCCCTCGATCTGGTTGCGGATGCCGTCGGGGTTCACGCCCTGGCCGCAATCGACCGCCGCCGCCACCCGCACGATATGGACGCCGCCGGTGCTGCGCTCGACGCGGATCTCGACCGCCAGCGCGACATACGCCATCAGGTTCTTGTACTGGCCGAAGGCGAAGCCGAAGCCATGGTCGCGGCGGCGCTGGCGCTCGCGCCGTTCCCACCCGAATTTCGACGCGGCGGCGCGGATCACGTCGCGCGCGCGCGAGTCCTCCAGATGGCGCAGCCGGAACTCGACCGGATCGGCGCGGGCCGCCGCCGCCAGTTCGTCCATCATGCCCTCGATGGCGAACAGGTTGATGTGGGCGCCCAGAGAGCGCATGGCCGAGGTGCGCAGCGGCGTCACGGGCAGGAAATGATTGATCACCTTCGAGTTGGCGAACGCGTACAGCGGCACGGCGTTGCGGTCGCCGCCACCCTCGGGCATCGGCATCGGCAGCGAGGGGCTGGGCGTGAACGGCTTGGCCAGCAGTTGCGCCGGTATCAGCTTGCCGGCGTTGCCCGGGCGCTCGTTGTGCGAACCGCTCCACAATTCGTAGTGCCAGTCGCAGATCCTGCCGCCGGCGTCGAGCGACGCGCTGACCTCCGTGTTCATGGCCGGAGCGTACGGCTCCCACTGGTTTTCCTGGTCGCGCATCAGCTGCACCCGCACCGGCCGGCCGGGCATGGCGCGTGCTATCAGCGCGGCGTCGGCCGCGACGTCGTCGGCGCCATTCTGGCCGTAGCAGCCGGCGCTCTCGGTGTGGATGCAGCGCACCGCGTCGGGCGGCATGGACAGCATTTCGGCGATGGCCGCGCGCAGCGGGTAGACGCCCTGTGTGTGCGTCCACACCGTCAGCCGGCCGCCGTCCAGCAGCGCCACCGAGCATGACGGGCCTATCGAGCCGTGCAGCACATATTGTTTGGTGTAGCGGTTTTTGATGGTGGTGACGGCGGCGGAGCGGGGCGCGCGCCGGTCGTCGACCACGATGTCCTGCGCCGGCAGCGCGCGCAAGGTGGCGTGGATGGTGTCGGCGGCCGGCAGCGCCGCGCCCCTGGACCATTTGGCGCCAGCCGACAGCACGCGCATCGCCAGGATCGCCTGCCATTCGTCGGCGGCGACGACGGCCAGGTAGTCGCCGTCGACCAGCACCTTGAGCACGCCCGCCATGCGCTGCGCGGCCTTGACGTCGGCCGACAGCAGGCGCGCGCCATAGGCCGGCGGACGCACCACGCGCGCGTGCACCATGTGCGGCAGGCGCATGTCCTGCACGTAGCTGGCGCCGCCGGTCAGCTTGGCCGGGATGTCGACGCGCGGCAGCGAGGCGCCGATCACGGTGTAGGCGCCGGCGTCCTTCAGCGGCGACTTGACCCGCGCTGCGCGGTGCAGGTCGACGCCGCGCAGCGCCAGGCCGTAGTGCATGTTGCGTCCGTCCGGCGCGATGACCGTGCCGGCACGGGTTGAGAGGATATCCGGCGCCACTTTCCATTGCGCCGCCGCGCCTTGCACCACCAGCGCGCGCACCTGGGCGGCGGCGTGCAGCAGGGCGGTGCCGCTGTCGGCGATGGTGTGGCTGCCGGCGGTGTAGCCTTCGTTGGGCGTGCGGCCGGTGTCGCCGGTGATGAAGTCGATCGCGGCCGGCGCCACGTCCAGCTGTTCGGCGGCGATCTGCAGCAGCGCGGTGCGCACGCCGGTGCCCAGTTCGACCTTGCCGGTGAAAACGGTGACCCTGCCGTCGGCGGCGATCCTGATCCAGGCGTCCAGCATCGGCGTTCTTTTCAGGCTGCCGGCCAGCGCCTGGTTGGCCACCGGCGGCACGCCCATGGCGTTGAATTCGGCGCGCGCGGGCCGTGGCAGCAGCGAGAATCCCAGCACCAGGGCGCCGGCGCGCAGCGTGGCGCGGCGCAGCGGGTCGATGGTGCCGGATGCGGCCGGGCGGGCCGTCATGGCTTGGCTCCCGGCGCCTTGCGCTCCAAGGGGGCGACCCGGCGCGCGGCCGCCACTTCGCCGATGGCGGCGAGGATGCGCATGTGCGTGCCGCAGCGGCACAGGTTCGGTTCCATGTGGGCGCGGATCTGCGCGGTGCTGGGCTGCGGATTCTGCTCGAGCAGGGCTTGCGCGCGCATCACCATGCCGGCGATGCAGTAGCCGCATTGCGCCGCCTGATGCTTGATGAAGGACGCCTGCAGCGGCCCGGGATGGGCGGCGTCGCCCAGGCTTTCGATGGTGCGCACGCGCCGTCCTTCGCAGGCGGCCACCGGGGTCAGGCAGCCGAACACCGGCTGGTCGTCCAGCAGCACGGTGCAGGCGCCGCACTGGCCAAGGCCGCAGCCGAATTTGGCGCCGTTCAGTTCCAGCTGGTTGCGCAGCGCGTACAGCAGCGGCGTGGAGGGATCGATGTCGAGCGTGTGGGTGACGCCGTTGACGGTGAGGGTGCTCATGGCTGGTTCTCCTTGCGAATCTCGGTGACGCGCCGCTCGAGTTGCGGCCACGGCGCGCGCTTGCCGATGTCGGCGCGCACGTAGGCGGCGATGCTGGCGATCTGCGCGTCGTCGAGCGAGGCCGCGAACGCCGGCATGAAGGTGGCCGAGCGCGATGCCGACCAGGGCACGCCGGCCAGCACGATTTGTATCAGGTTGTCGGGACGGGGGCCGGCGACGGCGCTGCTCAGGCCCAGTGGCGGGCGGCCGCCGGCCACCATCATCGGCGCGGCCTCGCTGTGACAGCCGGCGCAGGCGCCGGCGAACAGCGTGCCGCCCTGGCGGATGCGGGCGGCGTCGGCGCCGTCCTTGGCGCCGGCCGCCGGTGGCGGCGTGGAGGGCGCGGCCGCATCCTGCAGCGACATCAGGTAGGTGGCCATCGCCTTGACGTCTTCGGGCGGCACCAGCGACAGGCTGTGGGCGACGGGCGCCATCGGGCCGGCGGCGGCGCCGTGTTCCGGCGACCAGCCATGGCGCAGATACAGCGCCAGTTGTTCGGCGCTCCATGGCTTGGGCGCGCGCAGCAGCGCGGTCAGCGCGGGCGCGTCCCAGCCGTCGATATTGCCGCCCCCGAAGGCGGGGCTGCGCTCGCCGCCGATCGGATCGAGCTTGCTGTGGCACGAGGCACAATGGCCGGCGCCATCGACCAGATAGCGGCCGCGGTTCCATTCGGCGCCACGGGCGCTGTCGTCCGGCTTCGGCCCGGGGCGCAGGTACAGCAGGTTCCAGCCCGCCAGCAATGGCCGGAAGCCGAGCGGGAAAACCAGTTGGTTGTCGGGCGCCTTGGCCTGTACCGGCGCGCGCGTCATCAAATAGGCGTAGGCGTCGCCGATGTCGGCGTCGGTCAGGCGGGTGTAGTGAATGTAGGGGAAGGCCGGGTACAGCAGATGGCCGTCGCGGGCCACGCCGCGCCGCAACGCGCGGGTGAACGCTTCCAGCGACCAGTTGCCGATGCCGGTCGCCGTGTCCGGCGTGATGTTGGTGGTGTAGATGGTGCCGAAGGGCGTGCGCAGCGGCAGGCCGCCGGCGTACGGCCGGCCGCCGGCGGCCGTGTGGCAGACCATGCAATCGCCGACGGCGACGATGCGGGCGCCGCGCGCGACGCTGGCGGTGTCGAACTGGCCGGCGGCGCGCGGCGCGACCGGGGCCAGCGCGGGTTGCACCACCCACGCCGCCGCGGCCGCGCCGGCGGCCAGCGCGGCAACGCCGGCCGCGACCCACCTCCGTGTTGTTTTCTTCATGCTCGCTCCCGATGTTGGGCATTTGTCACGACCGCCAATGTGCCACCGGGCTCTTAGCTTGTAACCTTTCGAAAGGCAGGGCAGGGCGCAAAAAGAACAAAAACCTATCTTGAGTACAGGACGCGGGCCTCCCAATTCCCACTATAATCGGCAAGATTGCCAATTTCATCATCTACAAGGACAGCATGTTCCGGGTACCGAGCACTCCCTGGTTGTCTGGGTTGTTAATCTGCGTGACGCTGTTGATCTTCGCGGTGGACACCTTCACGCCGCTGGACATGGCGGTGGCCGTGATGTACGTGGTGGTGGTGATGCTGTCGGCCAGCGTGTGGCAGCGGCGCGGCGTGCTGCTGGTCACCGGCATCTGCCTGGCGCTGACGGTCGGGTCCTATCTGCTGACGCACACGGTGGTGTTTTCCGGCGCCGCCGCCGGCCGCATGATGGTTGGCCTGCTGGCCATCGGCATCACCTCGTTCCTGACGCTACGCGGGCTGAGTGCCACCAACGCGCTGCTGGCGCGCGAACAGGCGCTGCACAGCGCCCGGGTGCAGCTGGCGCACGCCACCCGGGTGACGATGCTGGGCGAACTGGCGGCCTCCATCGCGCACGAGGTCAACCAGCCGCTGGCGGCGATCTCCACCAACGGCGAGGCCTGTCTGCGCTGGATCAACCGTCCGCAGCCCGACCTGGCCGAGGCGCGCGCCACGGTCGCCAGCATACTGGAGGCGAGCGCCCGCGCCACCGGCGTGATCAAGCGCATCCGCGCGCTGGCGCGCCGCAGCGATCCGCAGCACGCGGTGCTGGACCTGAACGCCGTGGCCGAGGAGAGCGTGGACCTGGTGCGGCGCGAACTCAACACCCATGGCGTGGCGCTGACCCTGGACCTGGCGCCCGGGTTGCCGCCGGTGTGCGGCGACCGCGTGCAGCTGCAGCAGGTGATCATCAACCTGCTGATGAACGCCACCCAGGCCATGGCCGCCGGCACGCCCGGCCGGGCGCTGCTGGTGCTGCACACGCGGCTGGCCGACGACGGCGCCGCGCAACTGAGCGTGAGCGACTCCGGCCCGGGCATCGCCGCCGACGCCGCGCCGCGCCTGTTCGAGGCCTTCTACAGCACCAAGGAGGACGGCATGGGCATGGGATTGCCGATCTGCCGTTCCATCATCGAGACCCACGGCGGCCGTATCTGGGCCGGCCAGCCGGCGCCGGATAGCGGCCTGCCCGGCGCCACCATCACCTTCTCCCTGCCAGCGTATGACCCAGACTGACTCCATCGACCCCATCGACTATGCGGAAACGCTGATCTACATCGTCGACGACGAGGCGCCGCTGCGCGCGGCCATCTCCAGCCTTTTGCGCTCGGTGGGCATGCGCGTCGGCGCGTACGCGTCGGTGGCCGAGTTCCTGGCCGGAGAGCGCGCCGACGTCACCAGCTGCCTGCTGCTCGATGTGCGGCTGGAGGGCGTCAGCGGCCTCGATTTCCAGGCCGATCTGCGGCGCGACGGCGTGGCGCTGCCGATCATCTTCATGACCGGCCATGGCGACATTCCGATGTCGGTGCGGGCCATGAAGGCCGGGGCCATCGATTTCCTGGCCAAGCCGTTCCGCGACCAGGAGCTGCTCGACGCCATCGACGCCGCGCTGCGCGCCGACCGCGCGCGGCGCCAGCGCGACGGCGCGCTGCGGGAACTGACGGCGCGCTACGACAGCCTGACGCCGCGCGAGCGCGAGATCATGGCGCTGGCGGCGCGCGGGTTGATGAACAAGCAGATCGCCGGCGAGGTGGGCACCAGCGAAATCACCGTCAAGATCCACCGTGGCAACGCGATGCGCAAAATGCAGGCCAAGACCTTCGCCGATCTGGTGCGCATGGCCGAGGCGCTGGGCCTGGCCTGAGCGCGATCCGCGCCGGCGGCGCCGGCGGTGTTCAGGCGGCCTTGAATTCGGCAGCCAGAAAATCGATGAACGCCCGCACCTTGGCGGGCAAATGCCGCCGGCTGAGGTAATAGACATACAGGTCGGCGGGCGGCAGCGTGTAGCCCGGCATGATCTCCTTCAGGCGTCCGCTGGCCAGATATTTGGCCGCGTCCCATTCCGACCGCTGCACGATGCCGTGGCCTTCCAGCGCCCAGTTCAACACGACGTCGCCGTCGTTGCTCGACACGGCGCCCCTGACCTTGACCAGTTCCTCCGTCTGTCCCTTCAGCAGTCGCCACGTCCCGTAGGCGTCGTCGTTCTGCCGATGCAGGATACAGCGGTGCAGGTGCAGCTCGCGCGGCGTGCGCGGCTCGCCGGCGGCGCTCAGGTAGGCCGGCGAAGCGCACAGGAAGCGTTTGTTCGACATCAGCTTGCGCGCGCTCAGGCGGCTGTCCGGCAGTTCGCCGAAACGGATCGCCAGGTCGTAGGCTTCCTCGACCAGGCCGATCGGCCGGTCGGTCAACTGCAGCTGCACCTCCACCTGCGGATGGTCGTGCGCGAAACGCGATACCAGCGGCGCGATCGTGGTGCGGCCGAATCCCGGCGTGGCGTTCACCCGCAGCAGGCCTTTGGGCTCGGCGCGGGCGCTCGACACCGACTCCTCCATCTCGCGGATGCTGTCGAGGATCTGGCTGGCCTGGGCCAGGTAGCTCTCGCCCTCGCCGGTGAGGCTGAGCCGGCGCGTGGTGCGGTTGATCAGCCGCACCCCCAGGCGCTGCTCGATCGTCATCAGGCGCTTGGTGACGGCCGGCGGCGTCACGCCCAGCTCGCGGGCGGTGGCCGACATGCTGCCGAGCTTGGCCAGCAGCACGAAGAACACCAGGTCGGGGGCGGTCTCAATTTTCACTTGAAGTTAATAGTGGTTTAAATTCGAGGTCATTATACCGCCGCATTCTAAGAGTAAGCTTGCTCCATACCTTTTCCATCCTGGAGACCTCCCATGAAAATCATCGACATCCGCGAAAAGACCGTCCCGATCAGTTCCCCGATCCGCAACGCCTACATCGATTTCAGCAAGATGACGTTGAGCCTGGTCGCGGTCGTGACCGACGTCGTGCGCGACGGCAAGCCGGTGATCGGCTACGGTTTCAATTCGAACGGCCGCTACGGCCAGGGCAAGCTGATGCGCGAGCGCTTCATCCCGCGCGTGCTGGAGGCCGATCCGGCCAGCCTGGTCGACGACAGCGGCGCCAATCTCGACCCGCACAAGATCTGGCAGTGCATGTTCACCAACGAGAAGCCGGGCGGGCACGGCGAGCGGTCGGTGGCGATCGGCACCATCGACATGGCGGTGTGGGACGCGGTGGCCAAGATCGAGGGCAAGCCGCTGTTCCAGCTGCTGGCCGACCGCTATGGCGACGGGACGCCGGACCGCGACATCTTCGTCTACGCCGCCGGCGGCTACTACTACCCGGGCCAGAGCCACGACAAGCTGAAGGACGAAATGCGCAGCTACATCGACCGCGGCTACACGGTGGTCAAGAAGAAGATCGGCGGCGCCTCGCTCGACGAGGACCTGCGCCGCATCGATTCGGTGCTCAGCGTGCTGCAGGACGGCCAGAAGCTGGCGGTCGACGCCAACGGCCGCTTCGACCTCGACACCGCCATCGCCTACGCCAAGGCGCTGTCGCAATACGACTTGTTCTGGTACGAGGAGCCGGGCGATCCGCTCGACTTCGAGCTGCAGGCGACGCTGCGCAACTACTATAAGAACCCGATGGCCACCGGCGAGGACCTGTTCTCGATGCAGGACGCGCGCAACCTGATCCGCTACGGCGGCATGCGCGCCGACCGCGACTGGCTACAATTCGATTGCGCGCTGAGCTACGGCCTGGTCGAGTACCTGCGCACGCTCGACATGCTGCGCGAGCACGGCTGGTCGCCGAAACGCTGCATCCCGCACGGCGGCCACCAGATGTCGCTCAACATCGCGGCCGGCCTGGGCCTGGGCGGCAACGAATCCTATCCCGACCTGTTCCAGCCCTACGGCGGCTTCCCGGACGGCGTCCAGGTCGAAAACGGCCACATCCTGCTGCCGGAGTTGCCGGGCATCGGTTTCGAAGGCAAGGCCGACCTGTATCGGGAGATGGTCAAGCTGGCCGAGTAGTGTTTACCGGCGCTAGTCCTCGATCGGGGCCAGGCCCTGGCGCATTTTTTCCCTGAGGCCGTCGAGCATTTGCTGCAGCACTTCCGGCGGATGCCCGGCCCAGTCCTCCACCTCGGCGACAATGCGGACCGGCTGGCGCGTGCGGTACGACCGGGTGGGATTGCCGGCGAAGCGCTTGTTGGTCAGGTTGGGGGCGTCCTCGAAGGGGCCGGTCGGCTCGACGATGTAGATGTGGCCGCGCTCCGCCACCCCGGCCAGCGCGGTGGCCAGCTCCGCGCCCCACACGGCCGGCTCCAGCAGGGCCGAGAAGTACACATTGTTCGAGATCCGCCCCGCCTCGAAGTTGGAGGCGTAGCCCGGCACCAGCAGCTCGCCCGGTTGCAGGCGGTATTTGGTGCCGTGGTAAAAAGGTCCTTGCACGTCGCCGCAGCTGTCGTGCGTGACCGGTTTCCAATCCGGATCGCTCATGCGCGCCCCTCCTGAAAGTGTGGTTTCGAGACTGTAACCCATCCGGCGGGGCCACGGCGCCGCACCTATACCCTCGTATGATGTCGCCATCGCCCGCGAGCCTGTATTGTTCCACCATGCGCAGGGCGGCCGCGAGGCGCCGTTCGAACATGGGAGCACCAGTGTCTGATCCGGAACCAAATTTTTGCAATATCGCCATCGTCGACGACGACGACGCGGTGCGCGTCGGCCTCAGCAGCCTGCTGCGCTCCTACGGCTACGCGGCGCAGGCCTACGACTCGGCCCAGGCGCTGCTGGGCGGCGCCGCGCTCGACCAGTGCCATTGCATCATCACCGACCTGCAGATGCCCGGCATGAGCGGCATCGAGCTGCTGGAACAGTTGCGCCGCCAAGGCAACGCGCTGCCGCTGATCTTGATGACGGCCTTTCCCGAGGAGGCGCTGCGCAAACGCGCGCTGCAGGGCGGCGCCTGCTGCTTCCTGAGCAAACCGTTCGACGCCAGCCAGCTGCTGGGCTGCCTCAGGAACGCCGCAGCTTCCGTGCCGCCGCCGGGTTGATGTTGTCGGCGCAGTCGCCGCAAAACCCGTACAGCGACAGCGAGTGCTCGTGCAGCACGAAATTGCGCTCCCTGGCCACCGCCTCCTGGCGCAGCTCGATTTCGGCGTCGAGGAATTCCTCCATCTTGCCGCAGTTGGTGCAGATCAGGTGGTCGTGGTGGCCGCCTTCATTCAGCTCGAACACCGAGGCCACCGATTCGAAGTGGCGGCGGATCAGGATGCCGGCGTCGGCGAACTGCATCAGCACCCGGTACACGGTGGCCAGCCCCATGTCGATGTTTTCGTCGTGCAGCAGGCGGTAGACGTCGTCCGCGTTCAGATGCTTGCTTTTCGATTCCTGGAACAATTGCAGGATGCGCAGACGGGGCAGGGTGGCCTTCAGGCCCAGCTTGCGCAATTCTTGAGGGATATCCATGCGCCTCTCTAATGATAATGATTCTTATTCGCACTATATCCGGATTTTATTTCTTTGGCAATGAAGTATTGACGTGCGCGCCGCCTTTTTATGTTCAGGACAAACTATAATTCCAGAACAACATTTATATTCCGGACATTGTGACTTATCCCTTTCTGCAAGGCGGCGGCCAGCTCGCGACCCTCATCGCTGCCCACGACTGGAGCGGGACCGCGCTCGGCGCGATCGACGCCTGGCCGCAGTCGCTGCGGACGACGGTGGCGCTGGTGCTGCGCTCGACCCTGCCGATCGTGCTGCTGATGCGCGAGGAGGGGGTGATGATCTACAACGACGGCTATGCGGTGTTCGCCGGCGGCCGCCATCCGATGTCGCTGGGCGCCAACGTGCGCGAGGCGTGGCCGGAGATCGCCGACTTCAACGACCATGTGATCAAGGTCGGCCTGGCCGGGCGCACGCTGGTCTACAAGGACCAGCAGCTGACCGTCAACCGCAACGGCGGGCCGGAACAGATCTGGATGAACCTGGACTACTCGCCGGTGCTCGACGAGGAGGGCACGCCGGTCGGCGTGATGGTGCTGGTGATCGAGACCACCGGCAAGGTCATGGCTGAGAACCTGCTGCGCGCCAGCGAGAACACCTTCCGCACCTTGTCGCAGACCATCCCGAGCCAGGTGTGGGCGGCCGACGCCGGCGGCGCGCTCGACTGGTTCAACGACCAGGTGTACCGCTATTCCGGCACCGAGCCGGGCCAGTTGAACGGCGAGCGCTGGGCCGACATCGTCCATCCGGACGACCTGCCGGCGGCCACCGGGGCCTGGGCCGGGTCGGTGGCGAGCGGGCGCACCTTCGAGACCGAATACCGGATCCGCCGCGCCGACGGCATCTACCGCTGGCACCTGGTGCGCGCCTTGCCGATCGTCGACGACCACGGCGTGGTGCAGCGCTGGGTCGGCACCAGCACCGACATCGAGGACCAGAAATCGACCGCCTACAAGCTGCAGCAGCAGGTGGCCGAGCGCACCGCCGAGCGCGACCGCATGTGGCGCTATTCGACCGACGTCATGCTGGTGGTCACCTTGGACGGCTGGGTGGCCGCCGTCAACCCGGCCTTCACCCGCCTGCTGGGATGGGAGGAGGCCGAGGTGGTCGGCACCTCGCTGTACAACCTGGTCCACCCCGACGACATGGCCGCCTCGCGCGCCGAGATGGCGGCGCTGGCCGAGGGCCGGCACACCTTCAAGTTCGAGAACCGCACGCTACGCAAGGGCGGCGGCCACGCCATCCTGTCGTGGACGGCGGTGCCCGACGAGCGCTTCGTGCACGCGGTGGGGCGCGACATGACGGCCGAGCGGGCGGCGGCCGACGAGATGCGGCGCACGGCGGCGGCGCTGCAGCAGTCGCAGAAGATGGAGGCGATCGGCAAGCTGACCGGCGGCGTGGCGCACGACTTCAACAATCTGCTGCAGGTCATCTCCGGCAACCTGCAGCTTCTCGGCGCCGACGTCAAGGGCAACGCGCGCGCCGAGAAGCGGCTCGACAACGCGCTGGCCGGCGTCACGCGCGGCGCCAAGCTGGCCAGCTACCTGCTGGCGTTCGGCCGGCGCCAGGCGCTCGATCCCCGGGTGGTCAAGATCGGCCGCTTCATCGCCGGCATGGAGGACATGCTGCGCCGCACCCTGGGCGAGGAGATCGAGGTCGAGACGGTGATCTCGGGCGGCCTGTGGAACACGCTGGTCGACACCGCGCAGGTGGAGAACGCGGTGCTCAACCTGTGCATCAACGCGCGCGACGCGATGGACGGCGTGGGCAAGCTGACCATCGAGGTGGGCAACGCCATGCTGGACGACCACTACGCGGCCGGCCATCCGGAGCTGGCCGCCGGCCAGTACGTGATGATCGCCATCAGCGACACCGGCAGCGGCATGAGCCCCGAGGTGCTGGCGCAGGCGTTCGACCCGTTCTTCTCGACCAAGCCGGAAGGCAAGGGCAGCGGCCTGGGATTGTCGATGGTGTACGGCTTCGCGCGCCAGTCGGGCGGCCACGTCAAGATCTACAGCGAGCCCGGTAGCGGCACCACGGTCAAGCTGTACCTGCCCCGTTCGACCGACGTCGAGGACGCGCCGGCGCCGCCGGAGATGCGCGCCGTGGTCGGCGGCCAGGAGACCATCCTGGTGGCCGAGGATGACGACGGCGTGCGCGCCACCGTGGTCGAGCTGCTCAGCGAGCTCGGTTACCGCGTGCTCAAGGCCAGCGACGCCGCCGCCGCGCTGAGCATCATCGACAGCGGCCTGCGCATCGACCTGCTGTTCACCGACGTGGTGATGCCGGGCGCGCTGCGCAGCCCCGAGCTGGCGCGCAAGGCGCGCGAGCGGCTGCCGGACATCGCCGTGCTGTTCACCTCCGGCTACACCGAAAACGCCATCGTGCACGGCGGCCGGCTCGACGCCGGCGTCGATTTGCTGGGCAAGCCGTACACCCGCGAGGCGCTGGCGCGCAAGGTGCGCCACGTGCTGGCCAACCGCCAGCACGCGGCGCGACTGGCGGCGCCGCCGGCGCCCGCCGAGGCGCAAGGGGCGCAAGGGGCCGCGCCGGCCGGCCTGCGCATCGTGCTGGTGGAGGACGAGCGCGAGCTGCGCGAGACCACCACCGAGCTGCTCGAACTGCTGGGACACGCGGTGTTGCCGGCGGCCGACGCCGGCGCCGCGCTGGCGCTGCTGCAGGGGGCGGCGGTGGACGTGATGATCACCGATATCTCGCTGCCGGATTTGTCCGGCGAGGTGCTGGCCGCGCGCGCCCGGGCGCTGCGCCCCGGCCTGCGCATCATCTTCGCCAGCGGCCAGCATCCGCGCTTCCCGCTCGAGGGCGCGCAGCTGTTGCTCAAGCCGTTCAGCGTCGACAAGCTGATGGCGATGCTGGCGGACGTGGTTTAACGGTCATTATTGATGTAATTTTATTAAAATTAAAGTGGTTTTCGGATAGATTTCTTGGTATATTGCTTTACTTCATCTAAAGTTGCCGTGTTGCAGTTTTCGTCGCGGGACACCCCGTGCGGCGATCGCGCCCCGGCCGCCTTCCCATTCTGAAGAACAGACGCCCGTCTGTGGTCGCCGGCGCCCCGCGCCCGCGTCCTGTGTACTGGCGATCGCGCCGCACAGGTAATACAGACAGGAATTACGCATGACCGATCGATTGTTGCCGTTGCCCGTGGGGCGATGCCTGACGGCGTCGCTGCTGATAGTGTGCGCGTGGCTGGCGGCGCCCGGCGCGGCCAGCGCCGACGATGGCGCGCGCGATCCGGTGATCGTGGTGTCGGCCAAAAATCCGCTGTCGTCGCTGCGCCACGAGCAGGTGGCGGCGATCTTCCTGGCGCAGACCGACCGCTTTCCCGACGGCGCCGAGGCGGTGCCGCTGGACCTGCCGCCGGCCAGCGCGCCGCGCGACGCCTTTTATCAGCGCGTCGCGGCCATGTCGCCGGCGCAGATGAAGGCCTACTGGACCAAGATGGTGTTCACCGGACGCGCGCAGCCGCCGCGCGAGCTGCGCACCAGTGCCGCCGTGCGGCGCATGGTGGCCGACAATCCGGCCATGATCGGCTACATCGAGCGCGCCGCGCTCGACGCCAGCGTCAAGGTGCTGGAGGTGGCGCCGTGACGGCGCCGGACGGCGACAGCCGGCGCGCGCGCTGGCTGCGGCGCGGGCTCGACACGCACATCTCGCTGCCGCTGTTCGCGTTGCTGCTGCTGGTGGCGATCTGGCTGCTGTCGCTGCACGAGATCGACGTCGGGCGCGCCCGCGCCCGCGAGGCGGCCGCCGACGCGCTGCGCGAGGCGCTGGGCACGTACGAGGCGCAGGTGGCGCGCGGCCTGGACGGCATCGACCAGACGCTGCGCGTGCTCAAGTACGCGGTCGAGCGGCGCGGGCCGCTGGGCGCGCTGCCCGAGCTGGGCCGCGAGGGCCTGCTGCCGTCGGGGATGGTGTTCTCGGTCGCCATCGTCGACCGCGACGGCATGACCGTCGCCAGCAGCCCGCAGGCGCTGGCCATTTCGGTCGCCGACCAGCGCTACTTCAAATTCCACCAGGAGCGTGACAGCGGCGCCACCTACGTCGGCGAGCCGACGCGCGACATCGCCAACACCGAGTGGCATCTGCACTTCACGCGCCGGCTCGAGGATGAAAAAGGCAACTTCGCCGGCGTCGTCATCGTCGAAACCGATCCGGCGTATTTCACCAGCGGCTACGAGCGTGGCCGGCTGGGCGAGCGCGGCATGCTGGGGCTGGTCGGCGCGGACGGCGTGGTGCGCGCGCTGCGCATCGGCGACAAGGTCACGTTCGGCCAGCGCCTGGAGGTGAAGGCGGCGCCGGCGCAGCCGCTGGCGCTGGCCCATCCGCTCGACGGCGTGCGCCGCTTCAGCGCCGCCAGCGAGCTGCACGGCGTGCCGCTGAAGGTGGTGGCCGGGCTCGACGAGCAGGAACAGATGGCCGGCTTCGAGCGCGAGCGCCGCGAGACCCTGTGGCAGGCCGGCGCGGCCAGCGTGGCGCTGGCGCTGGCCACCGGCTTGCTGTGGCTGTGGTCGTGGCAGGGCGCGCGCCACCGCGCCGGGGTGCGGCGCGCGCAGGAAACCTACGCGGCGGCGTCGGCGGCCAGCCTGGACGCCTTCTTCGTCATGCGCGAGGTGCGCGACGGCACGGGCGAGATCGTCGACTTCCGCATCATCGACGCCAACTGCCGCGCCGAACAGATGACCGGCGTGAGCCGCGAGCGGCTGTGCCGCACCACCTTGCTGCGCCTGGTGCCGCTGGCGCGCGGGAACGGCATGTTCGCCCACCTGGTGCACGTGACGCGGGTCGGCGGCGTGCACGAGCAGGAGTGGGAGAACAACATCCCCGAACTGAGCGCGCACTGGCTGCACCAGCAGGTGGTGCCGGTCGAGGGCGGCATCGTGGCGATCGTGCGCGACATCACCGAGCGCAAGCTGGCCGAGGAGCGCATGCAGCACCTGGCCCACCACGACACCCTGACCGGGCTGCCGAACCGCATCCGCATCACCGAGCGGCTCGAGGCGATGGTGGCCGGCGCGCGCGAACCTTCCCCCGCCGTGCTGGTGGCCTTCCTCGACCTCGACGGGTTTAAACTGGTCAACGACGGCCTGGGCCACAACGCCGGCGACGCCCTGCTCAAGGTGGTGGCCGGGCGCATGGCGGCCTGCCTGCGTCCGGGCGACACCGTGGGCCGCTTCGGCGGCGACGAGTTCGTGCTGATGCTGGGCGCGGCCGACGGCGGCGCGGCGGCGCTGCTGGAGCGGGTGCGCGAGGCGGTGCTGCAGCCGGTCAGCGTGGCCGGCCAGCAGGTGCAGGTCAGCTGCAGCATCGGCGTGGCGGTCTATCCGGACGACGGCGCCGACGCCGAGACCTTGCTGATGCACGCCGACGCGGCGATGTACCGCGCCAAGGACCTGGGCAAGAACAACTGCCAGTTTTACGCGCGCGGGATGAACGTGGCGATCGAACAGAAGCTGGTGCTGCTCGAGGGCATGCGCCAGGCGCTCGAGCTGCGCCAGTTCCGGCTGGTCTACCAGCCCAAGGTGGATTTGCGCACGGGGCGCATCTTCGGCGCCGAGGCGCTGGTGCGCTGGGAGCATCCGGAACACGGGGTGATCGGGCCGGACCGCTTCATCCCGCTGGCCGAGGAAAGCGGCATGATCGTCGCGCTGGGCGAGTGGGTGCTGCGCACGGCGTGCATGCAAAACCGCGCCTGGCAGGACGCCGGCCTGGCGCCGCTGCGTATCTCGGTCAACGTCTCGCCGCGCCAGTTCGAGGAGCGCGGCCTGGTCGAACGCGTGGCGCTGGCGCTGGCCGACAGCGACATGGCGCCGCGCTGGCTGGAGCTGGAGGTGACCGAGGGCGTGATCATGCGCGACCTGACGCAGGCGATCGAGAAGATGGGGCAGTTGCGGGCGATGGGCGTGTCGCTGTCGATCGACGATTTCGGCACCGGCTATTCGAGCCTGTCGGCGCTCAAGTCGTTTCCGATCAGCACGCTCAAGATCGACAAGTCGTTCGTGCGCGACCTGGCCCACAGCGCCGGCGACCAGGCCATCGCCAGTTCCATCATCGAGCTGGCGCACCGCCTCAAACTGCGGGTGATCGCCGAGGGCGTGGAAACCGAGCAGCAGCGCGGCTTCCTGCGCGACAACGGCTGCGACGAGATGCAGGGCTATCTGTTCAGCAAGCCGCTGCCGCCGGAGGCGCTGGCGGCGCTGCTGGCGCGCCCGGCCGGCGAGGCGCGGGCGGCGGCGCGGCGCGGCGACCAGGCGGCGCTGGCGGGCGCGCCTTCATAACAGCCAATTTATCGCGGTCAATTTATAGCGGTTGCCCCGCGCTTGCTCGGCGGCACGCACGCGCCGTCCGGGCGCGCGTTTGATGTGAAACAAGGCCGTCCGGCGGCGCGCGATCTACTCTGGTCGAGTTTCCGGAGGCCGTCATGCACACCGTCATCCTATCCGCCGTGGCGTGGTTCGCCGCGCTGTTTATCGCCACCGTCCGCCCGGTCGGGTCCGTGCGCCGCCGCGCGCGCGGCTTGCTGGCGCCGGCGCTGGCGGCGCTGGCGCTGGCCGGCTGCGCCACCTCTCCCATGCACGGGGCGCCGGCGCCGGACGACGCCGAGGTCATCCCCATCACCGACCAATTGATCGACGCCGAGCGCGGCGACGGCGCGCCCGCCGCCGCCCAGGAGTCCGACGCGCTGGCGGCGGCAGCGCCGCAGTCAACCACTTATATGCTGGGCGCCGGCGACGTGCTGTCGATCACGCTGTGGGACCATCCGGAGCTGACCGGCGCGGTCGCGCGCGACAGCGGCGTCGACGGCGTGGTGCAGGCGCCGTCGGCGGCCAGCTTCGTCATCGACCAGCAGGGCCGGCTGCGTTTTCCGTTCGCCGGCACGATGGACGTCGCCGGCCTGACGCGCGAGCAGGCCGTGGCGCTGCTGACCACGCGGCTGGCGCGCTACTTCCGCGAGCCGCGCGTCACGCTCAGCGTGCAGGCCTACCGCAGCCAGCGCGTCTACATCGACGGCGAGGTGCGCACGCCCGGCCTGCAAACCATCAACGACATCCCGATGACCTTGCTCGAGGCGCTCAACCGCGCCGGCGGCCTGCTGCCCAGCGCCGACCAGAGCCGCATCACTGTCGAACGCGCGGGGCGGCGCCACCCGGTCGACCTGATCGGCGCGCTGCGCGCCGGCCGCCACGCCGCCGCCGTGATGCTGGCCGACGGCGACGTCGTGCGGGTGCCGCCGCGCGACGAGAGCAAGGTGTTCGTCGCCGGCGAGGTGTTGCAGCCGCGCGCGCTGACCATGCACGACGGGCGCCTGAGCCTGAACGAGGCGCTCGGCGAGGTCGGCGGCATCAATCCGCAAAGCGGCGACGCCGGCCAGGTGTACGTGGTGCGGCGCACCGAGCGCGGGCCGCGCGTGTACCGGCTCGACGCCCGGCCGGCGCAGGCGCTGGCGCTGGCCGAACGCTTCGCGCTGCGCCCCAAGGACGTGGTGTACGTGGCCGCCTCGCCGCTGGCCAACTGGCACCGCGCGATCAGCCAGTTGTTCCCGGGCGAGCTGTCGTCCGCGGTCGGCGCCACCGTCAGACCATAGGCCCGCCATGCAAGACATGCCCGATCCCCATCCGACCCACGACCATCCGCCGCGGCTGCGCTCGCTGCGCGGCATCGCCGCGCCGACCCAGCTGATCGAGCGGGTCGAGCCGCCGCCGGCGTCGGACCCGGGCGCGCTGCCGTGGCGCGCGTATTTCCAGACCCTGGTGAGCCGGCGCTGGCTGATCGCCGCCGTCACCGCGCTGTGCACGCTGACGGCGCTGGCGTACGCGCTGGCCGCGCGCCCGGTCTACGAGGCCGACATGCTGCTGCATGTGGAGGAGGAAAACCCGAACGCGTCGAAGAACATCCTCAACGACGTGTCGTCGCTGTTCGAGACCAAGAAGGCGGCGATCGCCGAGATGGAGCTGCTGCGCTCGCGCCTGGTGGTGGCGCGCGCGGTCGACGCGCTGCGCCTGTACATCGACGCCCGGCCGCGCTACTTTCCGCTGGGCGGCGAGTGGATCGCGGCGCGCCGCGGCAGCCAGCTGTCCGAGCCGGGGCTGTTCGGCCGCGGCGGCTACGTGTGGGGCGGCGAAAAGATCGAGGTGGCCAGCTTCGAGGTGCCCGACGCGATGTACAACCAGGAGTTCGCCGTCACCGCGCTCGGCGCCGAGCGCTACCGGCTCAGCGACGCCAAGGGGCACCCGGTGCTCGAGGGCGTGACCGGGCAGCCGGCGCACGCGGCCGGCCCGGCCGGTCCGATCGATTTGCTGGTGGCGCGGCTGCGCGGCGCGGCCGGCGCGCGCTTCCTGCTGCGGCGCACCACCCGGCTGGCCGCGATCGAGCAGGTGCAGGCGGCGCTGGTGATCACCGAACAGGGCAAGCAGTCGGGCGTCATCGAGGTCAAGCTGCAGGGGCCCGAGCCGCACAAGGTGTACGCCACCCTGACCGAGATCGGCGGCGAATACATGCGGCAAAACCTGGCGCGCCGCACCGAGGAGGCGCAAAAGACGCTGGCCTTCCTCGACCGCCAGTTGCCGGTGCTGCGCCACCAGCTCGAAAGCGCCGAGGCCAGCTACAACGGCTACCGCAGCAGCCACGCCACCGTCAACCTCGAGCAGGAGGTGCGCATCGCGCTCGACACGCTGGCGGCCACGCGCACGCGGCGCGACACGCTGGCGCAA
The DNA here is from genome assembly GCF_017833525.1 of Duganella sp. 1411. Lineage (GTDB taxonomy): Bacteria > Pseudomonadota > Gammaproteobacteria > Burkholderiales > Burkholderiaceae_D > Rugamonas. The sequence continues at coordinate 491,074 of NZ_JAFICD010000002.1, read as the reverse complement.
AAGCGCGCCGAGCTGCTGGGACGCTACACCGACGAGCATCCGCTGCTGCTGGCGCTGAACCAGCAGGCGCGCGAGACGGCCCGCGAGATCGACGAGCTCGAGGCGCGCATCAAGCAGTTGCCGCTGCTCGAGCAGGAGCAGGCGCGGCTGGCGCGCGACGTCAAGGTCGGCACCGACCTGTACACCGAGCTGCTGAACACTGCGCAGCAGTTGCGCCTGGTGGCGGTGGGGCGGATCGGCAACGTGCGCATGGTCGACATGCCGGTGGCGCCGGAGCGCGCGCTCAAGCCGAACCGGCCGCTGATCGTGGCGCTGGGCATGGTCACCGGTGTGTTCCTGGCCTCGCTGCTGGCGTTCGCCAGCAAGGCCGTGCGCGGCGGCATCGACGACCCCGAGCGCATCGAGGCGCTGCTGGGCGCGCGCACGGTGCACGCGATCATTCCCCACAGCCGCAGCCAGGACCGGTTGCGGCGCCAGGCGCGCAAGCGGGCGCCGCTGCTGCTGGCGCAGGCGGCGCCGGACGACGCCGCCGCCGAGAGCTTGCGCGCGTTCCGCGCGGCGCTGCAGTTCGTGTTGCCGCACAGCCGCAACAGCGTGGTCAGCTGCCTGGGGCCGACGCGGCGGGTGGGGGCGTCGTTCGTGTCGGTCAACCTGGCGCTGCTGATGGCGTCCGGCGGCAAGCGCACCTTGCTGATCGACGCCGACCTGCGCGGCGGCCGCCTGCACGAGTATTTCGGCATCGAACGCTCGGGCGGGCTGGCCGAGTGCCTGGCCGGCGCGCTGCAGCCGCACCAGGCGGTGCGGCACGGGGTTGCCGACCGTCTCGACTTCATTCCCTGCGGTAGCGTGCTGCCGCAGCAGACCGAGCTGCTGCAGCACCGCCACCTGGCCGGCCTGCTCGAGGCGCTGGGCGCGCGCTACGACGTGCTGCTGCTGACGGCGCCGCCGGTGCTCGAGGCGGCCGACGCGCTGGTTGTCGGCGCGCACGCGGGCGCGGTGTTCCTCGTCACGCGCGCCGGCGTGACCACCGAGGCCGAGCTCAACGCGGCCGTCAAACGGCTCAACCAGGCCGGCATCGCGCCGCACGGCGTGGTGTTCAACGACGCTTGACAGCGCGCGGCGCGGCGTGCTTTTTTTGTTGTAATAAAGTCTTGCCAGAATTTTTTTCTGAAAGCATTGAACTATAGAATTTGATTCAGATCAAACCTTCCTCATTCACTTCATGAACGAGGAACGACTGATGAAAAATTCTGTCAACTACCTGTCCCACGGGGGCAAGACCGCTGGTCTGGGCGCATGCGCTGTTCTGCTCGCCGCGTGCGGCGGCGGCAGCGGCGACCAGGCCAAGCCGGTCGCCACGGCGTCGGCGCCGGTGCTGGCGGCCAGCGTCACGTACAACGGCGCGGCCGCAAGCGCCGAGCTGTACGTGTCGACCACCGGATCGGACAGCAACGCCGGCACCCAGGCGGCGCCGTTTTTGACGATACGCAGGGCCTCGCAGGTGGCCACGCCCGGCACCATCATCCACGTCGCGCCGGGCGTCTACGGCGGCGGCTTCATCACCGCCGCCAGCGGCACGGCGGCGGCGCGCATTCAGTATGTGTCGGATAGAAAATGGGGGGCGAAAATCGTGCCGCCGTCCACATCGACGTCGGCGATCGCGTGGGACAACCGCGGCAGCTATGTCGACATCTCCGGCTTCGACGTCGACGGCAGCACGCCGCGCGGCGGCACGCTGTGGACCACCGGCATTTATACCGGCGGTTCTTTCGGTGGCGTGCGCGGCAACAATGTGCACCACATCGGACGCACCGCGTGCGCCTCGGGCGGTGGCATCGGCGCCGACAGTTATTTCAAGGGCAGCGCGCATGACGTGAGCGGCAACATGGTGCACGACATTGGCGCCAGCGGGTGCAAGAGCATGTACGGAGTCTATGTCAACAGCGTGGGCACCAACGTCAAGAACAACCTGATCTACGGCATCTCGAACGCCGGCGTGCGCCTGTGGCACGACGCCTCCGGTGTGGACGTGTCCAACAACACCATCTTCGCCTCCGACACCGGCGTGGTGGTCGGCAGCGGCGATTATTATTTCGCCACGGGGGCGGGCGACAACTCGCGCGTGACCAACAACATCGTCTACGACACCGCCTATGGCGTGGTCGAACAGGGTAACTTGGGGTCGCACAACGTATATTCAAACAACCTGATGTTCCAGCAAACGTCCAGCGCCTACCTGCTCCTCAAGGGCGTCGCGGCCGCCACCATCGCGGCCGCGCCGCAGTTCGTCAATTACGTGCGCACCGGCGGCGGCGACTACCACCTGCGCGCGACCTCGCCGGCGATCGACAAGGCGCTGGCCGCCGACGCGCCGCCGGCCGACTTCGACGGCGTCGCGCGCCCGGTCGGCGCCGGCCCCGATGTCGGCGCGTTCGAGTACACCGGAACCACCCCGACCCCGACCCCGACGCCGACACCGACCCCGACCCCGACGCCAACGCCGACCCCGACCCCGACACCGACGCCAACCACGGCCAACCACCTGTACGTGTCGACCAGCGGCTCGGACAGCAATTCCGGCGCCCAGGGTTCGCCGCTGAAAACGATCGCGCGCGCCGCCGCGCTGGCCGCGCCGGACACCACCGTGCACGTCGCGCCGGGCAACTACCCGGGCGGCTTCCTGACCAACGCCAGCGGCAACGCCAACGGCCGCATCTACTACGTGTCGACCACCAAGTGGGGCGCCAGGATCGTGCCGGCTTCCAACTCGAGCAGCAGCGTGGCCTGGGACAACCGCGGCAACTATGTCGAGATCAACGGCTTCGAGATCGACGGCAGCGCCTACCAGAGCGGCACCAAGTGGCGCAACGGCTTCTACAACGGCGGCTCCTACGATGTCATCCGCAACAACCGGGTGCACCACATCGCCCAGAACATCGCGTGCGACAGCACCGGCGGCGCGGCCATCGGCGTCGATTCGTACTACAACGGCGTCAAGGGCGACGTGGTGAACAACTTCGTCTACGACATCGGCCCGGCCGGCTGCTCGCATGTGCACGGCATCTACGTCAGCACCTCCGGCAGCGTGGTGGGCAACGTCGTCTACCGCGTCGCCCAGGGCGCGATCCACTTGTGGCACGACGCGACCAGCGTCGTCATCGCCAACAACACCGTGACCAACTCGGGCATGGGCATCATCGTCGGCGGCGGCGACTTCTACCACAGCAGCGCCGGGGCCGACAACATCCGCGTGGTCAACAACATCGTCTACGACAACCAGTACGGGATCTCCGAGCAGGGCGTGACCGGCACCCACAACAGCTACCTCAACAACCTGGTGTACCAGAACACCAACTACAACATCAGCTTGCGCAACGGCCTGGTCGCCAGCGGCACGGTGTCGGCCGATCCGCAGTTCGTCTCGTACACCCGCACGGGCACGCCGGACTTCCACCTGCGCAGCACCTCGCCCGCCAAGGGAACCGGCACCACCAGCAACGCGCCGGCCTACGACATCGAGGGCACGCCGATGCAGCCGGTCAGCATCGGCGCGTACAAGTAAGCGCCAGCCGCGTCGGCGGCAGCGGGGCCGGCCACCAGCCGGCCCCGCCCACGGCCGGTTACTAGCCGGCTTCGCCCGCCGCCGGCGCGACCAACTTGCCGCCCGTCCGTCCGCGCTTGATCAAGCGCCGCAGCCTGGCCGTTTGCGCCTCGAACGGCAGATGGAACAGGTAGGCGAGCGAGACGACGATGGCCAGCATGGCGGCGTACACCGCCATGCTGGCCGGGTCGTTGGGCGACAGCGGCGCGCCGCCGCGGTAGGCCCACAACGCCCGCAGCAGCGGCACGTGCACCACATACAAGGTGAACGAAAAACCCGCCAGAAAGGTGCCCAGCGCCACCAGCGGGCGCATCGCCGCCGGGTCGCGGCGTCCCGCGCCGCACAGGCACAACAGGAACAGGGCGCTGTACAGCACGTCGCCCGGCAAGGTGCGCGCGTCGATGTCGCCGTCCTGCCCCTTGAGCCGCATCGCCACCGCCACCGCGCCGAACACCAGCCAGCCGGCGTAGCGCTGCACGCGGCCCAGATCGAAGCGCAGCCGCGATCCGGCCGCGCCCATCAACCACACCACGAAATACAGCGTGATGGCCGGACTGAGGCAGGACGCCAGCGCCACCGCCGCCAGCGCCGCCGCCAGCCGCCGGCGCGCGCCGCCGGGGCGCAGGGCCAGCACCAGCAGCGGGAACAGCGCGTAATACCAGGTCTCGTAGGCCAGGCTCCACAAGGGGAAGTTGCCGCCGAAGACGGGCACGGCCATCGTTTGCAGGCCGGCCAGGTTGCCCAGCAGCGTGGCCAGCGACCACGGGCTGGCGTCGGCCAGCCGCGGCCGGGCGGCGTCGAGCTCGCCGGTGCCCAGGCCCAGCGCCAGCATCAGCAAGAAGGCCGGCAGCAGCACGATCCACAGCCGCGTGGCGCGGTCGATCGCGTAATCGCGCAGCGCGCGCGGCTGGCCGGCGCGATCGAGCAGGCTGCCGCCGACCAGCCAGCCGCTGAGCACGAAGAACACGATCACCGCCTGGTGCGCGAAGCCGGTGCCGAACGACAGTCCCAGATACCACAACGACGGATGCTCGAGCGTGCTCAGGCCGGGGAACACGTGCGCGCGCAGGTGGGCGGCGGCCACCTGCAGCGCCGCCAGGCCGCGCAGCAGCGAGATCAGCGGCGACTGCCAGTCGTGCGCCCCCAGCCGGCTCTCGCTCAGCAGCCGCGCGCGCGGCCAACGGCGCGGCCGCGTGGCGCCGTCCGCGCCGCCGTGGCTGATACCGCCGGGCGCCAGCAGCGCCCACACGGTGGCGGCCAGGATGCGCAGGTCGGTCAGCAGGCTGCGCTCGAGCACGTAGCGCACGTAATAGTCCAGCTTGACGGGCAGCACCTGCTGCAGGTAGGCCTGTTCCGGGTCGGGCGCGCGCCGCAGGATCTCGCCCTCGTCGCGGAAGTGGATCGCGGCCCGGTCGGTGATGCCGGGCGCGACCGACAGCACCAGCTCGCGCACGGCCGGCGGGTAGTGCGCGACGTAGCGCGGCACCTCGGGGCGCGGTCCCACCAGGCTCATCTCGCCGCGCAGCACGTTGAGCAACTGCGGCAGCTCGTCGAGCTTGTGGCGCCGCAGCACGCGCCCGGCGCGGGTGGCGCGCGGGTCGTCGGCCAGCGACAGCAGGCCGGCGTCCTCGGCCGACACGCCCATCGTGCGGAACTTGTAGATGCGGAACGGCACGCCGTGGCGGCCGACGCGCAACTGGCGGTACAGCACCGGGCCGGGCGAGCCGGCCTTGATCCACGCCGCCAGCACCAGCAGCAGCGGCGCCAGCAGCACCAAGCCGGCCAGCGCGGCGACGATGTCGAACGCGCGCTTGCTCATATCGCTTAACATAGCAGCTCCCTCAGGGTGGCGATCACGCGCGCCTGGTCGGCGTCGCGCATGCGGGTGTACAGGGGCAGGGTCAGCAGCGACCGGTAGGCCGCCTCCGCCCTGGGGAAAGACTCGGCGCGCAGGTCGTAGCGCTCGCGCCAGTACGGCTGGCGGTGCAGCGGGATGTAATGCACGCTGGTGCCGACCCCGCGCTCGGCCAGCAGCTCGATCAGGCGGTCGCGCTCGAGCGGCGCGGCGGCCGTCAGCCGCACCGGATACAGGTGCCAGGCGTGCTGGCCGCCGGCACCGGCGTCCGGCGGCAGGCGCAGCGGCAAGCCGGCCAGGCCCTCGGCGTAGCGCGCCGCCAGCAGCTGGCGGCGCGCCAGGAAGGCGCCGATCTTGCGCAGCTGCTGGCAGCCGATCGCGGCCGCGATGTCGGTCAGGTTGTATTTGTAGCCGGGCGCGACGACCTGGTAGAACCACGCCGGCCGGCGCGAGGTGTAGCGGTCGAAGGCGTCCTCGCTGATGCCGTGCAGGCGCATGACGCGCACGCGCCGCAGCAGTTCCGGGTCGCGGCACACCACCATGCCGCCCTCGCCGGTGGTGATGGTCTTGTTGGCGTAAAAGCTGAACACGGTGGCGTCGCTGTCGAGGGTGCCGACCGCGCGGCCCCGGTACAAGGTGGGGAAGGCGTGCGCGGCATCCTCGACCACGCGCAGGCCGTGGCGCCGCGCCAGCGCCAGGATGGCGTTCATGTCGCACGCCAGGCCGGCGTAGTGGACCGGCACGATGGCGCGCGTGCGCGGCGTGATGGCGGCGGCGATCGCCTCCGCGTCGATGCACAAGGTGGCGTCGTCGACGTCGACCAGCACCGGGTCGGCGCCCAGGTAGCGCACCACCTCGGCGGTGGCGGTGAAGGTCATGGTCGGCACGATCACCTCGTCGCCGGGGCCGATGCCCAGCGCCTCGAGCGCCAGGTGCAGGCCGGCGGTGGCCGAGTTGACCGCCACGGCGGTGACGCCGCCGCCGAGGAAGTCGGCGAACTCCTGCTCGAAGCGGCGGCTGACGGCGCCGGTGGTGATCCAGCCCGAGCGCAGGCACTCGAGCACGGCGGCGGCCTCCTCCTCGCCCAGGTCGGGCAGGGCGAACGGCAGGAATTCGGACGCGGCGCTGTCGGCGGGCGCCGGGTGGGCTTGCGGGCGTGATGGGGACATGGTCTCTCCTTGGTGGGGCACGGTCAGTGCGGCGCGGCGCAGGCGGCCAGGAAGCGGTCGGCCAGCAGCGCGTAGTCGAGGTGGGCGCGGGCGTAGGCGGCGCCGCGCCGGCCCAGTTCGTCGCGGCGCGCGGCCGGCAGGGCCGCCAGGCGCGCGATGGCGGCCGCCAGCGCGGCCGGGGCGGCGGGCGCGACGCTGACGCCGCAGCCGGCTTCGGCCACCGGATCGTTGGCCGCTTCGACCGCGTGGACGATGGGGCGCGCGGCCATCATGTAGTCGCCCAGCTTGTTGGGCGAGATGCCGAAGCGGTACAGCGGCTGGCGCCGCCAACCGAGGTAGGCCAGGTCGAAGCGGCGCAGCAGCGCCGGCATGTGGCGCTTGGCCAGCGGTTCGAGGAAGTGCACGTGGCGCAGCCCGGCGGCGGCGGCCTTGCGCTGCAGCGCCTGCTTGTCGGGGCCGGCCCCGGCCAGCACGAACGCCAGCGGCCGCCCGCGCAGCAGCGCGGCGGCGTCGAGCAGCGTGTCGAGCGCGTTGGCCAGGCCGTGGCTGCCCGCGTAGCCGACCACGGTGCGGCCGTCGTCGCGCAGCGCGTCGAGCAGCGCCGCGGCCGGCGCCGGCAGCGGCGCCGGCGCCCGGTCCCACTCGTCGGGGTCGACGCCGTTGGGCACCACGTGCAGCTTGTGCGGCGCCATGCCGCGCGCGGCCATGTGGTCGCCGGCGTGCGGCAGGATCGAGATGACGGTGTCGGCGTGGCGGTAGGCGTAGTCCTCGGCCGCCTGCATCAGCGCGATGAACGGGTGCCAGGCCGGCATGCCGCCCAGCTCCATCGGCGACAGCGGCCACAGGTCGTGCACCTCGAACGCCAGGCGCGCGCCGGCCAGCGCGGCGATGCGGCGCGCCGGCCAGATGTCGGCCGGGTAGGTGCTCGAGGCGATCACCAGGTCGGGCTGGAAGTTGCGCGCCAGCGCCGCCGCGCCGCGGTACAGCGCGGCGACGAAGGCGGCCATGTTGGCGGCCCGGCCCAGGCCGTTGCCGCGGTAGGCCGGCGCCGCGTGCCAGCGGTACTCGATGCCGTCGATGATCTCGTCGACCAGGCGGCGCCCGTCCATCGCCGGCGCCGTCGCGCGCAGGTGCGAGCTCGACGCGGCGGCGATGCGCACCCGGTGGCCGGCGCGCACCCAGGCGCGCGCCAGGTAGTAGGGCCGGTATTCCATGCCGTGGCGCACCGAGCCGGCGTAGTGGTTGATCAGCAGGATGTTCATCGGCGTGGCCTTCAGTGGTGGAGGGGGGCGGTGGCGTGGCGGCAATCACCAGCGCCAGGCCTCGACCAGCCGGCGCAGGTTGTGGCGGCTGGTGTCGGTCCAGTTGGTGCGCCATTGCGACGGATGGGTCAGCAGGCAGATGCGGCGGTGCGTGCCCAGCGCGGCCTGCGGCGGCAGCGGATGGAAGTATTCCGGGTGCGGGCGGTCGCTGATGTACAGGTCAAAGCTCGACAGCAATTCGTCGTCGTAGCTTTCGCAGGCGATGCCGCAGCGCGCGCGCAGCGCCGTGTCGTCGAGCAGCTCGTGGTTGATCATGCCGAGCCGGCGGTTGGCGAAGTCGCCGTGGCTGGCGACGGTGACCATCTTGATGCCGAGCCGCTGCTCGATGTGGCGGAAGTTGCGCTCGAACTGGCCGCGGATCTCGTCCATGTGCAGGCGCACCTGCGCGGCGTCCTTCAGGTGGGCCTGCTTGGCGTAGGTGGCGATCTCCTCGTAGTGGTAGCTGGCCTCGCTGCCGTAGTCCTCGATGTCGCGCATCAGGTCGAAGTCCAGCGTCGACAGGCGGAAATAATAGCTGGCGCGCACGCCGTGCTTTTGCTCGAGCGCGAACATGCGGCGCGCGGTGGCCAGGTCGGTGTCGATGTCGTGCCGGTGCACCAGCACCGGGCCGTCGCCGGCGCGGCCGCCGCGCAAGGTCGCCAGCCATGCGCGCACCGAGGTCTGCCGGTAGCCATGCTGGCGCGCCTGCCGCAGCAGCGCCTCGTAGTGGCGCAGGCGCGACGGCATCAGGTAGTCGCTGTAAAGACGGTTCAGGACGGTGCGCATGGTGGCCGCCGCTCTAGCGCAGGCTGTAGCGGGCCCGGTAGGGCGCGAAGCCGAGCATGGTCTTGAACTGCCGCAGCCCCGGCTGGGCGCCGAAGAAGGTGTCGTACATCAGGAACTCCGGGCCGCTGCCGGCGCGCAGCTCGTCGATCAGCAGGTGGACGATCTCGTTGACCATCAGGTGCATGACGCCGTCGTTGTTGCGGTAGCCGATCAGCTGCGAGAACGCGGCGAAGTTGCCGAAGCGGCCGATGTTGCAGTAGGCCACCAGCTTGCCCTGCTTGTTGAACGCGCCGAAATAGCGGTAGTGGCGCTGCGTCTCGAAGTGGGTTTTCTTTTCGCGGTAGCTGGCGTCCATCGGCCGGCCTTGCCGGCTCGGCAGGCTGACGTTGATGTCGTGGATGGCGTCGACGTGGTCGTTGCGGTCGATCTGCGCCAGCGTATAGCCGCGCCGCCGGGCCTTGTTGACGAAGGTGGCCGCGTCCGCTTTTCCGATGATGTGGTCGACGTGGTCGGACGCGCCGGCGCGGCGCAGGTCGATCAGCGCCACGCCCAGCTGCTTGTAGCCGAACACCTTGTATTTCGGGTGCGGACTGGTGAACAGGCGGTGCATGGCGCGCACGTCGTCCGGATGGAAACTGGTGTCGAAGCACAGTGTGGCCACCGGCAGCCGGGCGACGTCGAGCATCAGCTTGCATTGCTTGATGAGTGTATTGATCATGATGTCCTCACTGGATGGAATAACGGATGCGGTAGGGGCGGAAGCCCAGTTTTTTCTTGAAGTTGCGCAGCCCCGGCAGCGCGCCGAGATAGGTGTCGTACATCAGGTAGTCGAGGCGGCCGTCGTCGATCAGGCGGCAGGCGACGTCGGCCAGCAGCAGGTACATGACGCCGTCGCCGTTCTTGTAGCCGAGCAGGCGGTCGGTGGCGGCGAAGTTGCCGTAGACGCCGACGTCGACGTAGGCCACCAGCTTGCCGTGCTTGTCGAGCACGCCGTAGTGGCGCAGGCCGTCGGCGTCGTAGCGCGCGGTCCGGGCGGCGTAGGCCGGGTCCATCGGCCGTCCCTGGCGCTGGTCGAGCGAGGTGTTGATCTGGTGGATGTCGTCGATGTAGTCGTTGCGGTCGATCTCGGCGACGGTGTAGCCGCGCTCGCGCGCGCGCCGGCTGTGGTAGCCCGCGTAGTCGCGCTGGCGCAGCGCGTGCAGATACGCTTCGCCGCTGGCGTAGGCGCGCAGGTCGATCAGCGCCACGCCGATCGACTTGTGGCGCACCACGCGGTAGCGCGGATGCGGCTTGGTGAACAGGCGGTGGGTGCGCCGCACCAGCTCGGGGTCGAGCGCGCGCTCGAAGCGCAGCCGCGCGCGCGGCAGGCGGGCGATCTGGCGGGCCAGGCGCAGGGTCTCGCGCAGCCGTTCCAGCAGCTCAGAGATGTTCATAATACGCCACCAGTTTGGCCGATTCGTGGTGCCAGTTGTAGCGCGCGCGCACCGCGCGGCGGCCGTTCTCGCCCATGCGGCGGGCGATGTCGGGGTGGCTGGCGAGGTAGTCGATGGCGGCGGCGATGGCCGGCGGATCGCGCGGATCGACGCACAGGCCGCAGGCGTGGGCCTCGACCACGGCGCGCCACAGCGGAAAGTCGGAGGCGATCACCGGGATGCCGGCGGCCATGGTTTCAAACAGCGTCGCCGGCGGCGCGCCCAGCGCGGCGGGCGTGGCGTGCGGCGTGATCAGGCCGGCGCGCGAGGACGCCCGCAGTGCGCCGATGCCGGGACGGCCCAGCCGGCCCAGGGCGTCGATGCGGCGCCAGCCCGGACGCGCCAGCATGCGCGCGGCCAGCGCCGCCTCGGTGAAGTCGCCGGCCAGGCTCAGGCGCACCTGCGACTGCAGCAGCTCGCACGCGCGCACCAGCTCGACGATGCCGCGGATCGCGCTCAGCGCGCCCTCGTGGCACACCCGCACCGGCCGCTCGGCCCAGGCCAGGCCGTCGCCGCACTCGTCGGGCAGCGGGAAGTCGCCGACGCAGACGGTTGCGCGGTTGAACGGCAGGAAGGCGTCGCGGGCCGACGGCGAGGCGGCGATGACGCCGTCGAGGCGGCGGCAGGCCTGGCGCTCGAGCCGGCGCCACAGCGCCGCCAGCGCGCGCCGCGCGGCGCCGTCGGCCGCGCCCGCGCCGTCGTGCGGCGGCTCGGCGCCGGCGCCGGCATCGTAGAGCACCTTGCAGCCATGGCGCCGCAGCCGCAGCCCGGCCGGCAGCAGCGCCGGGTGGTGCAGCTGCACGATGTCGGGCCGCAGCGCCAGCGCGCGCCGGTACAGGCGCGGCGTGGCCGCCAGCAGCGCGCCCGCGCCGGCGTCGACGATGCGCACGCCGTCGCGCCATGCGTCGCCGCGGCCGTCGGCGAGCACCAGCGTGACGCGGTGGCCGCGCGCGGCCAGCGCCCGGCATTGTTTGTCGACGATACGGCGGTCGTCGCGCGCGGACGCCGCGCCCAGGTGGACAATCTCAAGCATCGCGGCCTCCGCAGCGGTAGCGGGCGTAGGCGCCAAGCGCGGCGCCGACCAGCATGTCGCAGAAATTGTGGGACAGGCCCAGTAACAGCAGGGTGGTCGCGAGCATGCTCCAGGCCAGCACGAAGCGCTGGTCGCGGCTGCCGCGCCCGCCCACCAGGTAGCCGTGCACGCCCATCTGGACCAGCGGATAGATCAGCAGCAGCAGCAGGCCGAGGAAACCGAACAGGCCCAGGTCGACCCAGGCCGACAGGATGTTGTGCGCGTAGTAGCCCGGCGGGTAGCTGGCGTAGTCGCCCAGGACCGGGTGCAGGTCGATGGTGCGCAGCGCCAGCACGGTCAGGTGGTGGCGCGCGCTGACCGACGACGAGTGCGACGGGTCGAGCAGCTCGAGCGTGCGGTTGCTGGGCACGGCGGCGATGATGGCGTCCAGGTTGAATTTGATCAGCATGAACACCAGCAGCAGCGCCGCCAGCATGATCATGCGGTGGCGCGAGGCGTGGAATTCGATCAGCGGGATCAGGAACAGCAGCGCGCCGAATTCGCTGCGGGCGGTGTTGATGTACAAGGTGGGCAGGCCCAGCGCGTACAGCGCCCAGCGCAGCGGGCGGCTGCGGGTGCAGGCCAGCGCGACGATCATCGGCATCAGGTAGGACCGCGAGAAGCCCTGGTAGGTGGCGACGCTGTCGGGATCGAGCGCGGCGCCCAGCATGGCCAGGTAGAACGCGCCGTCGACCGAATAGCTGAACACCACGGCCGACATCGCGGCCAGGCTGGCGAGCTGGGTCAGCTGGAAGCGGCGGCTGCCGAAGTCCAGCGTCTTGAAGATGATGAACAGGTTCAGCATGTACACCATGCCCAGCAGGTGGTAGCCGACCGAAGCGAGGCTGACGAAGGGCGCGTTGGCCAGGATCACGGCGGCGAAGTAGGCCAGGAAGCCGAGGAAGGCGGCGTCGACACCGTGCAGGCGGAACGCTTGCGCGTGCAGCCGGCGCAGGTAGGATAGCAGCAGCACGGGAAACATCAGCAGCGACACGGCGGCGAAGTAGCCGCCCAGGAAGGCCCGTATCAGGCCCAGTCCGAGCAGGGTCTGGTAGGCGAAGAAGCCGGCGAACAGCAGCAAGAACGCCAGCTCCGCGTAGGCCGGGCCGAACAGGCCGGTGCGCCGGGCCATGGCGCCGCTGGGCGTCCAGGGCGCCGCCGCCGCGGCGGTTGCGCCGGTGTGGTCAGCCGGCCGCATGCAGGCCTCCCGGCGGGTGCAGCTTGACGCTGTAGCGGTAGGACATGCGCAGGTACAGCAGGTACAGCAGCGAGTAGCCGACCGTGTAGGCCAGCACGTTCTGCTTGAGCGTGAGCGGGGCGGCGAAGGCGCAGGCGGTCATGATGAACAGCGCGATCTGCCAGACCATCTCGATCTTTTGCCGTCCGGCCACCAGGAACACATAGCTCAGCGGGCTGGCGAGGAAGTTGAGGAAGTACAGCGGCGCCAGGATCTGCGCCAGCTCGCCGGCGCCGCGCCAGGCCTCGCCGAACGCGAAGGCGAACAGCGCCGGCGAGGCCAGCAGCAGGATCAGCGACGGCACGCAGCCCAGCAGCAACAACACGCGCAGCGCGTGCAGGTAGGCGGGGCGGCAGTTGCCGGTGTCCTGGTACTGGCGCGCCGATTCGCGCTTGAACACCTCGTGCACCGAGGCGGCCAGCAGCGAGATCGGCGCGGCCAGCACCCGCTGCGTGAGCGCGAACAGCCCGGCGGCGAGCGCGCCGTGGCGGGCGCCGATGATCAGCAGCGGCAGCTGGCCGACGCCGGTGTTGAGCAGGTTGCCCGGCAGCGTGTAGTGCCACAGCGCGCGGTGGGTCAGCAGATAGGCGCGCTGGGCCCGCGACGGCAGCAGCCCGGACAGGCCGCCGCGCGCCAGCTGGCGCAGCCGCGCCGGCGCGGCGGCCAGCCAGGCCAGCGGACGCGCGCCCGGCCGCTGCGCGCCGGGGCGGCCCAGGGGCGGGCGCAGCAGCAGGCGCGCCGCCACCAGGCCCAGCGCCAGGCCGACCAGGTGGCCGCCCATCAGCGCGCCCGTGCCGATGCCCGTGCCGAGCAAGCCCAGTTGCGCGAGCGCGATGCCGCCGGCCGCCACGATCCTGGCCTTGGCGGCCGGCGCGAAGGCGTTGTGCGAGGCGGCGTAGGCGAGCGTGGTTTGGGTGGTGGCCGTCAGCCAGGCGCCCACGCCCACGGTCAGCGCGCCCAGCCAGGACATGCCGGTCAGGCAGCACAGCTCGAGCAGCGTGGCCGCGACCGTCAGCAACACCGCCATCCAGGTCGCCGACCAGGCCACGACGCTGAAGCACAGGTGCTGGCGGTGGCGGCGCTGGTCGAGGATCATGGCGTTTTCCAGGCGCAGCGTGGCCGGCACGGCGGCGATGGCGATCACGCCGAACCAGACGCTGAAGGCGCCCATCTGCGCCGGCGTGCACAGGCGCGTGATCAGCGGCGCGGCCAGGATCGGCAGCGCCTGCGCCGCCAGCGAGCCGCTCATCACGGTCAGTAAATGTTTCCAGAATGTGGGCAGGGTGCGCATGGCGGCCGGGTGGTTGAGGTGATGGTGGTGGGTGTGGAAACGGGCCTGTGGCGTGGGACGGCGCTAGGCGCCGGCCGCCGCCAGCACCACGGCGGCCACCCGCTCGGCGTCGGCGCTGGCCAGGTAGGGCCCCATCGGCAGGCTTAGCACATGCCGGGCCAGCAGCTCGGCCACCGGGCAGGCGGCATGGTCGAAATGGGCGTACGCCGGCTGCTGGTGGATCGGCAGCGGGTAGTGCACCGCGCTGGGGATGCCGGCCAGTTGCAGCGCGCTCTGCACGGCGGCGCGCCGCTGCGGCAGCACCGTGTACTGGGCGTAGGCGCTGTCGCGGTCCGGCGCCGGCGCGAGCGTCTCGATGCGGCCGGCGAACAGGCGGTCGTAGACGGCCGCCACCTGCCGGCGCCGCGCCAGTTCCTGCTCGAACGCGCCCAGCTTGGCCAGCACGATGGCGCACTGCAGGGTGTCCATGCGGCCGCCGACGCCGATGCGGGTGTGGCGGTAGCGCTGCGACTGGCCGTGGACGCGGATCTCGCGCATCGCCTGGGCCAGCTCGTCGTCGCTGGTGAAGATGGCGCCGCCGTCGCCGTAGCAGCCCAGCGGCTTGCTGGGGAAGAAGCTGGTGCAGCCGATGGCCGACAGGTTGCCGCTGCGCCGGCCGCGGTAGCCGGCGCCGAAGCTTTGCGCGGCGTCCTCGATGACGGGCAGGCCGTGGCGCAGCGCGACGGCGTTGATGGCGTCCATGTCGGCCGGCTGGCCGTACAGCGACACCGGCAGGATGGCGCGGGTGCGCGGGCCGATGCGGGCGGCGACCAGCGCCGGGTCGAGGTTGCCGCTGGCGCGCTCGACGTCGACGAACACCGGGCGCGCGCCCAGCAGCACGATGGCCTCGGCGGTGGCGATGAACGAGAACGGCGTGGTGATCACCTCGTCGCCGGGCTCGACGCCCAGCGCCATCAGCGAGATCAGCAGCGCCTCGGTGCCCGACGACACCGTCACGCAATGGCGCGCGCCGGTGAACGCGGCCAGCTTGTGCTCGAGCTGGGCCACCTCCGGCCCCATGATGTACTGGCCGTGGTCGAGCACGCGCTGGATGGCGTCGCCGATATCCTCGCGCAGCAGTTGGTATTGGGCTTTCAGGTCGATGAATTCCATGGTGGGCTCCGGGGCTGGGTGGTCGGGTGGCGGCGCGGGCGCGCTCAGGGCGCCGGGATCAGCGCGCACACGCCGTCGCGCACCGCGTAGGTGTCGCCGCTGTGCGGGCAGCGCGCGCGGCCCTCGCCGCGCGCCGGCAGGTCGAGCCGCTCGCCGTGGCGGCTGATCCAGCCGATCTGGCGCGCCGGCACCCCGGCCATCAGCGCGAAATCGGGGACGTCGCGGTTGACCACGGCGCCGGCGGCGACGAAGGCGTGCATGCCGATCGTCACGCCGCACACCACGGTGGCGTTGGCGCCGATGGTGGCGCCGCGGCGCACCAAGGTCGGCCGGTATTCGTCCTTGCGGGCGATGGCCGAGCGCGGGTTGTAGACGTTGGTAAACACCATGCTGGGGCCGCAGAAGACGTCGTCCTCGATGGTGACGGCGTCGTACACGGAGACGTTGTTCTGGATCTTGACGTTGTCGCCGATGACCACGTCGTTGCCGATGTAGACATTCTGGCCCAGCGAGCAGCGTCGGCCGATGCGGGCGCCGCCGCACACGTGGCTGAAGTGCCAGACGCGCGTGCCGGCGCCGATGGCGGCGCCGTCGTCGACGATGGCGCTGGGGTGTGCGGTCACATCCATATCGTTTCTCCTCGCATCATTGATCAGTAGTCGAGCGGCAGCGCCACGCGGCGGCCGTCGCGCGCCGAGCGGTAGGCGGCGATCAGCACCTCGAGCGACTTCAGGCCCTCGCGGCCGTCGGTCTCCGGCTCGGCCTCGCCGCGCAGCACCTTGAGCACGTTGTCGTAGTACAGCGGGTGGCCGAAGCCGTACACCGACGTGGTGGCGTAGCTGGCCTCGCGCACGTGCGCGTCGTCCTCGTCCGGCTCGGCGAACTCCCACTGCTGCACCTCGTTGACGGCGACGCCGCCGATGCGCGCCGTGCCGGTCTCGCCGAGGATGGTGATGCTGCCCTCGAGGTTGTGCGGATAGGCCAGCATCGTCACGTTCATCGAGCCGAGCGCGCCGTTGCGCCAGCGCAGGCTGATGACGCCGGTGTCCTCGACCTCGATGTCGCGCGCCAGGGTGGCGGTGTAGGCTTGCAGGCTCTCGACCGGGCCGACGATCCAGTCGAGCAGGTCGACGTAGTGGCTGGCCTGGTTCATGAACGCGCCGCCGTCGAACTCCCAGGTGCCGCGCCAGGCGGCGCTGTTGTAGTAGCTTTGCGGCCGGGTCCAGAACACGTTCAGGTTGACCATGTAGATGCGGCCGAAGCGCTTCTTGTCGACCGCGCGCTTGAGCAGCTGCAAGGTGGCGTTGCGGCGGTTCTGCTTGACGACGAACATGCGCACGCCGGCCGCGTCGCAGGCGCCGACCATGCGCTTGGCGTCCTCCCAGCGGGTGGCCATCGGCTTTTCGGTGATCACGTGGCGGCCGGCGGCGGCCACCTGCACCGCCTGCTCCGGGTGCAGGCCGGACGGCGTGGTGATGATCACCGCGTCGACCTCGCTGTGGGCCAGCATCCGGTCCAGCCGCGCGTACGGCATCGCGCCGGTCTGGTCGGCCGCGCGCGCCAGCGCGCCCGGATCGATGTCGCACACCGCCACCAGCTGGCAGCGGTCGGCGTGCAGCGCGAGCGCGGCGAAGTGGTTTTGCGCGATGCGGCCGCAGCCGACCAGCGCGAAGCGCATCTTGCGGTCGACGACGGCGGGGGTGAACTGGCGCATGATGGTGCTCCTTGCGGTTGGGGTGGGGGGACGGGCCGGCGGGGGCGGGGGGCGGGCCCCGTCAGGACGGCTGCGGCTGGACCGGCGCCTGCGCCTGCGCCATGCTCAACTGCGCGATGGCGCGCAGCGCGGCCTCGGCGTCGGCGGCGCGGGCGCCGGTCTGCGGCGTGAATTCGGTCATGATGGTCTTGAGCATGGCCTCGATCAGCCAGCGGTCGTTGGTGTCGCAGGTGGCCAGCAGCATGTCGAGGTACTGGTCCAGCACCGCCGGCGGCAGCGCCTGCTCCTTCATGCGCAGGATGCGCGGATGGCGGCTCGGCTCGGCGCCGTCGGCCGTCAGCAGCTCCTCCTGCAGTTTTTCGCCGGGGAACAGGCCGACGTAGCTGATCTCGATGTCGCCCTGCGGATGGCGGGCGCTCTTCTCGGTCAGCCCGGCCAGCGCGATCATGCGCCGCGCCAGGTCGACGATGCGGATCGGCTGGCCCATGTCGAGCACGAACACCTCGCCGCCCTCGGCCATCGCGCCGGCCTGGATCACCAACTGCGCCGCTTCCGGGATCAGCATGAAGTAGCGTTCCATGGCGGCGTCGGTGATGGTCAGCGGGCCGCCTTGCTGCAGCTGGCGGCGGAACAGCGGCACCACCGAGCCGGACGAGCCCAGCACGTTGCCGAAGCGGACCATGCTGAACGTGGTGCGGCGCTCGCCGTTGCTGTTCCAGGCCGCCGTCTGCGCGGCGGCCTGGAACACCAGCTCGGACAGGCGCTTGCTCGCGCCCATGATGGTGCTGGGGCGCACCGCCTTGTCGCTCGACACCAGCACGCACGTCTCGACCAGGTACTTGGCGGCGATGTTGGCCACCGCGCGCGCGCCGACCACGTTGTTGCGCAAGCCTTCGACCAGGTTGGTCTCGACCATCGTCACGTGCTTGTAGGCGGCGGCGTGGTAGATGGTGTCGATGCTGTCCTCCTGCATGATGCGCTCGAGCAGCTGCTCGTTGCACACCGAGCCCAGATGGGCGCGCACCGGCAGCTGCGGCCAGTTGGCCTGCAGCTCCTGGCGGATGGTGTACAGCGCGAACTCGGAATGGTCGAGCAGGTGCAGGCGGCGCGGCCCGAGGCCGGCGACCTGACGGCACAACTCGCTGCCGATGGAGCCGCCGGCGCCGGTCACCAGCACGCTCTTGCCGCGCACGCAGCGGCTGAACAGCGCGCTGTCGGGCTGCACCGGCGCGCGGCCCAGCAATTGCTCCAGCGGGAAGTCCGGCACGCCGCGCGCCGGCCCCTGCAGGCGCAGCGCGTGGTCGGCGAGGTCGAGCAGGCCGTGCAGGAACTTGACGCTGACGCCGGCCGTGCGCAACATGCGCAGCACGGCGCCGAGCCGCTCGCCGGAGGTGGCCGGCAGCGCGACGACGATCAGCCGGATCGACGAGGCGGCGACCACCTCGGCCAGCCGCTCGGGCGGAAACACGCGCAGGCCGCCGACGGTGCGCTGCTCGCGGCCGTATTTCTCGTCGATGAAGCACACCGGCGTGTAGCGATGGTCGCCGCGCATCGCCTGCGCCAGCCGGGCGCCGGTGTCGCCGGCGCCGTAGATGGCCACCGGCTCGCGCGCCAGCGCCGTGGCGCGGGTGTGGCGCCGCAGGAAGGCGCGCACCGCCACGCGCGAGGCCACCAGATAAAACATCGCGATCAGCCAGTAGGCCGCCAGCGCGAGCGGCGCGACCGGTTGCTGGTCGCGCCCCAGCGTGAGCGCCGATACCGCCAGCACCGCGCCGCCCAGCCCGAGGCCGGCGATGGCCAGCATGCGCTGGTCCAGATAGCGCACCACCGCCGAATACAGCTCGCTCATCGCCAGCGCCGCGACCGACATCGCCGTCAGCAGCAGCGTGACGGCCGGCGGCGCGCCGGCGCCGGCGCACAGCAGCGCCAGTTGCAGGCACAGCGGCAGCGCCACGCAGTCGGCGCCGAACATCAACAGGCTCTTGCCGCCGCGGCTGATGGCGATGAGTTTACCGCTGAGGACGCGGGCGAGCGGGACGGGTGGGTGGGTGAAATAAAGCATGGTGCGCAATACCTTCAGCGAAACAATCAGTCTGGTGGCCACCGCGATGGCGTATGGCATGCACTGATTGTCTTCTGACCAGCATATTGCGGCTTGACTGCGATCAAACGGCCGAGCGTACCGGCCCGGCCGGGCTTGACTTCGAGTTTCCTATTCCACTTAATTTTTTTGGGAAATGATTTCCGCCTTATGGCATAAGGCGCGGTTTGAATTCGTGCGATCAGAGGGGCTTGATCACATACACGCAGCGGCGCGCGCCATCGAGCATATGTTCGACGCGGCCGACCGTGCAATCGGCGCCGAGCACGCGCTGGAACAGGTCCAGTTCGGAGCGGCAGAACTGCTGGCAGCGGCGCGCGGCCGCGCAGATCGGGCAGTGGTTCTCGACCAGCAGCAAGGCGCCGTCGTCGCGCGTTTCGACTTCGGCCATATAGCCTTCGCTGCTGCGCGCGCGCACCAGCGCGGCCACGCGCTCGGGCAGCGCGCCGGCGTTGTGCAGATGCAGCCGGTACTGGCGCTCGCTGTCGGCCTCGCGCGCGGCGATCAGCTTGTCGAGGCCGGCCTCGCCGAACAGGCCGCGCACCTGGTCGATCAGCTGCACCGTCAGGTCGGCGTGGCGGTCGGGAAAGCGCGCGTGGCCGGCCTCGGTCAGCAGCCAGCGCCGCGACGGGCGGCCGCGTTTGTCGGCCACGTCCTCGTAGGTCAGCATGCCTTTTTCCTGCCATGCCTCGAGCTGGCGGCGCGCGCCCATCGACGTCAGCTCCAGCAGCGCGGCCAGCTGCTGCGCCGTTTGCGGGCCGCGCGTCTTGATCAGGAATAGCGTCTGTTCGGCGGTGTTCATTGCAGCGCCCCCTCGAACTTGTCGCGCCCGCGCATGCTGGCGTGCCAGCCGCCCATGCGCCATGCCGACCAGGTGGTCAACGCCGCGCCCAGCAGCAGGATCAGGCGCGTGTCGATCAAGGTCAGCACCGCGCCGACCAGCGCCATCAGGATATTGGCCAGGCAGAACGTGGTCGAGATCAAGCCCATCACCGCGCCCTGGCCGTGCTCGCCGAAGCGCTCGGCGCACCAGGTGGGCACGATGCCGTTGTAGAACGAGTGCGGAATGCCGAACAGCACGATGGCGGCGATGCCGACGTTGGCGTTGCCCGCCGCCAGCAAGGTGATCAGCGCGGCCGTGGCGAAGGCGAAGCGGCGCGCCCGCAGCAGCGGCTCGCCCTTGAACGGGCGGCCGGCGAAGACGGTGGTGGCGGTCATCACCGCGCATAGGCCGGCGGTGGTCCAGGCGATGCCCTGCGAGCCGTAGCCGGGCACTTCCACCAGCCACAGCGGATAGAACTCGTAGAACGCCGTCACGCCGCTGGTGTAGGCCAAGGTGACGATGAACAGGCTGCGCAGGTCCGGCTCGCGCAGCAGGTTGAGGGCGTGGCGGTCGCGCGCCACCTGCCACCACGAGGTGGTGGCGTCGGACGGCGCCTCGGCCGGCAGCGCGGCGGCCACCAGCACGGCCGTGATCAGCAGCAGCGCGACGGCGATCCAGAACGGCATGGCGACGCCCCACACCAAGGTGAAGCCGGCCAGCAGCGGGCCGGCCAGCCAGCCCAGGTAGAAGGCGCCGTTGAGCCACGACAGCGCCTTGCGGCGCAGGTCGCCGTCGAGGCGGTCGGCCAGCATCGCGCGCGCCACCGAGCCGTTGCCTTCGAGCAGGCCGGTGAAGAAGCGCGCGGCGATGAACAGCGGATACGATTCGAACAGCAGCGCGCAGGCGGTGATGGCGTGGCCGGCGGCGGCGCCGTACAAGGTCACCAGCAGCACCGGACGGCGGCCGTAGCGGTCCGACATCGGGCCCAGCAGGGCCGAGCCGATCAGCAGGCCGAGCGGGTTGATCATCAACGCCAGGCCGAACAGCAGCTTGGGCGGCAGGCCGAGGAAACTGTTTAGACCGTTTGTGACGCCCGCGGCGAACAGCGGTGGCAGGATGGGGTAGGGCAGCGCGGCGCCGATGGTCGAGAGCAGGGCCAGCAGGCAGGCGGCGCTAATTAATAGCGGTGTTTTCATGGAGTGGTGGTTTGATTGGCGTGGTGATACTTTAAGCGGTCCCGACAATTAAGTAAACGAAAATGTTTATTAATCCTTGGTGGTGGCGGGGTTGTCGGCGGAGCCTGGCGGATTACGCTGCGCTAATCCGCCCTACGTAATTCCGGATTGATTCACGGACGACGCGCCCAAGGGAGGCACGTAGGGCGGATTAGCGTAGCGTAATCCGCCATGTGTGATCCGCCGGCGGCCTATGGCTCTCTCCCGGACCGATGTATGATGGCGCCCATCCCAACCAACCCGACGCCCCATGAGAAAGTGGTACCAGGACCGCCGCGGCGGCTATTTCTTCCTGCTGCTGGGGATCGCGCTTTTGCTGATCTACGGCGCGCTGGAGTGGCGCCTGCCGAGCACCAACCGGCTCGAAACGGTGACCGGACGCGTCACCTGGAGCCACGCCAGCATGGGCGCGCTGTACTATACGGTCGACGGCGACCGGCGCCAGTTCGTGCTGCTGGAAAAAGGTGACCCCGACGGCAAGATGCGCGCCGCCGTGCGCGACGCCACGATGCTGTACCCGGTCACCGTCCGCTTCGATCCGCGCCGAACCACGCATCCCGGCTTTCTGCCCGGCGACTTCCACCCGACCTTCGGCGTCGCCGTCGGCGGCAAGGACGTCATGGGCTTCGACGCCGTGCGCGCCGCCCATCGCCGCGACAACCTGGTCGCGCTGGTCCTCGGCTTGATCTTCAGCGCCGCCGGCGCGCGCCGCCTGGTTCTGCTCAGGGGCCTGGTCGCACCCGCGCCAGCGCCGCCACGTCGCCGCCGGCGATGAGCGCCAGGTGCTCGGTGATGTGCTCGACCGGCCAGTCCCACCACGCGATCTCCCGCAAGGCCGCCGCCACGCCGGCCGGGAAACGCTCCTTGATCACCTTGGCCGGATTGCCGCCGACCACCGTGTACGGCGGCACGTCGGCCACCACCGTCGCCCGCGACGAGACGATGGCGCCGTCGCCGATGGTCACGCCCGGCATGATCAGCGCGTCGTAGCCGATCCAGACGTCGTTGCCGATCACGGTGTCGCCCTTGTACGGCAGCTCGCCCTTGGCCGGCATCACTTTCTCCCAGCCATTGCCGAAGATTTGGAACGGGTAGGTCGAGATGCCTGACAGCTTATGGTTGGCGCCGTTCATGATGAATTTGACGCCGCGCGCCAGCGCGCAGAATTTGCCGATGACGAGCTTGTCCCCGATGAAGGGGAAGTGGTACATCACGTTGCGTTCGAAATTGCCGGGGTCGTCGGGATCGTCGTAGTACGTGTAGTCGCCGACGACGATGTTGGGGTTGGTGACGATGTTCTTCAGATAGCAAACCTGCGGAAAACCGGCCATCGGATGCGGGTTGTCGGGCGAAGGGCCGTGCATAAAGCCTCCTTTAGCGCACGTCGCGCTGGCGGCGGAACGCCAGGAAGCCGGCGACGACGGTGAAGCTGGCGACGATCGCCACCACCACCCAGAAGCCGTGCGGCGCCTGCGCCAGCGGGATGCCGCCGACGTTCATGCCCAACAGGCCGGCGATGATGTTGATCGGCAGCGCCAGCACGGTCACCACCGTCAGCACGAACAGGCTGTGGTTGTTGCCCTCGTTGACCAGCGCGGCGATCTCTTCCTGGATGAGCTTGATGCGCTCCTGCAGCGAGGCCATGTCGGCCAGCACCATCGAGAATTCCTCGGTCGACTGGCGCAGCTCCTGGGCGTCGATCTCGGCCACCCAGGCCGGCGGCCTTTGCAGCAGCCGGAACAGCGCGGCCGGCTCCGGCGCCAGCAGCCGCTGCAGCCGCACCAGCACGCGCCGCAGCTGGCCCAGGCTGGCGCGCTTGGTGTTCAGTTTGCCGGCCAGCAGGTTGTCCTCGATGCCGTCGACGGTGGCGATGGCGTCGCGCACGATCTTGATCAGGGCGTCGGCCTGGTCGCGCAGCAGGTGGATCAGCAGTTCGACCGACGAGCGGATCGGCTCGCCGTTGCGCACGGCGTTGCGCAGGCCGTCGACCGCCTTGAGCGGCTTGCGCCGCGCGCTGATGACGACCTGCCGGTCGACGCTCAACCACAGGGTCGAGATGTCGGACGGTTCGAACGTGAAGTCGTGCAGCACGTCGTTGACGACGGCGATCAGGGTGTTGTCGGCCAGCTCGATGCGGGTCGAGCGCGGGCCCTCGTGCAGGCTTTCGTAGAATTCCTCGGGCAGCGCGGTGTGCTCGTGCAGCCATTTCTCGCTGGCGGTGTTGGCCAGGTTGTAGTGCAGCCAGATGAACTCGTTCGGATGGCGCGCGCGCTCGGCCAGCCATAGGCGCGCTTGATCGGTGTCCAGCGGCCGGCCCGTGCCGTCGGCCTCGCGGCCGAACACGTAGCCGCAGACCAGGCCGGATTGGTCCGACCCGTAGGACAGGGGGGCAGTCTGCATGCATCGTCTCCAGGGGAAGGGCCGGGCGCGCGACTGCCACGCGCCGGCCCGGTGGCGCTCAGACCAGCAGCGCGGCGTTCATCTCGGCGGCGTCGTTGGCCGCCTCCTTCAGCATCGACGCCAGCTTTTCCTCGTCGATGAACAGGTCGATCGCGGAATCGGAATGCGGCGGCAGCTCGCGCTGCGGCTCCTGCAGCGGCGAGCGCACCGGCGTCAGGTGGTTGGCCAGCAGCAGCGTGTCGAGCAGCGTATCGGGCGGAATCGACATGAAGCTGTCGCGCAAGCCCTCGATGGCGTCGGCCACCGGCTCGGGGATGCACAGCTTGCGCATCACCTCGCGCGTGATGATCTCCTCGCTGGCCGAGTGCCAGTTTTCCGGATCCTCCTCGAGCAGGCCGGGGAACTCGTCGGCGCGCGACAGCAGGTAGAAACCGCCCACCTCGTGCACGATGCCGGCGAACAGCGCGGTGTCCTCGTTGACGCCGGTGACATGGCGCGCGATCAGGCGCGCCAGCGCGGCGACGGCGATGGTGTGGTCCCACAGCGCCTCGGCCTTGGCGCGCAGTTTCGGATCGGTGATCTTGCTGCCGAACTGGCGCACCACCATGGCGGCGGCCAGCGCGAACAGGTTTTGGTAACCGATCCGCATGATGGCGCCGCGAACGTTGGTAATCACGGGCGCGCCGGAACGGTTGAACATCGCCGAATTGGCGATGGCCACGGTGCGCGCGGCCAGCAGCGGCTCGGCCAGCACCAGGCTGATCGCCTTGTCGACCGGGCATTCCGGATCGTCCAACGCCAATTGAACGCGGAGCGCCGCATTTACGCTGGTGGGGAACACCAGTTCGCCACGGATGGCCAGGGCCGCGATATGGCCAAATGCTTCAAGTTTATTCATGATTAAAATTATACGCACGCTACGGCCCATTCTCAACGCCATGATGACGATGTTTGGGCTTCGGGGAGCGATAGAGGCGGGGATGCGACAGTGGGGGGCTGTTCGGCGATTAACCCGCACCCCCGACCGGGGTCGTACCCGGCGGGTACGACCCCCAGGTAACTACGCTGGCGTCGGGGTGGAACGGGGGTGGGTTACGCCGATTACGCGCTGACCAACCGCGGCTGCCGCCCCGGCACCGCGCCGCTGTAGCGCGCCACCGACAAATCGTCGGCCAAAATCGCCGGCCGGCGTGCCGAAATGATATCGGACAGCAGCTGCGCCGAGCCGCACGACATGGTCCAGCCCAGCGTGCCGTGGCCGGTATTGAGGAACAGGTTGCGCAGCGCGGTGCGGCCGACGATCGGCGTGCCGTCCGGCGTCATCGGCCGCAAGCCGGTCCAGAAGCTGGCGGCGGCGGTGTCGCCCGCCCCCGGGAACAGGTCGTTGACGACCATCTCCAGCGTCTCGCGCCGGCGCGGATTGAGGCGCGTGTCGAAACCGGCGATCTCGGCCATGCCGCCGACGCGGATGCGGTCGTCGAAGCGCGTCACCGCGATCTTGTAGGTCTCGTCGAGGATGGTCGACACCGGCGCGGCGGCGGCGTCGACGATCGGCACCGTGATCGAATAGCCCTTGAGCGGATACACCGGAATGCGCACCAGGTCGCTCAGCAGCGTGGTCGAGTACGAACCGAGCGCGACCACGTACGAGTCGGCGGTCACCACTTCGGCGCCGCATTGCACGCCCTTGATGTCCTCGCCCGAGCTGATCAGTCCGGTGATGTCGACGCCGTAGCGGAACTTCACGCCCAGCTTTTCGGCCATCGCCGTCAGCCCGGTGGTGAACAATTGGCAATCGCCGGTTTCGTCGTTGGGCAGGCGCAGGCCGCCGACCAGCTTGTTTTTGTCGAGGCCCGGTTCGGCGCCGACCAGCTGTTCGCGGCTTAGCAGTTCGTACGGAACGCCGGTCTCGCGCAGCACGGCGATGTCCTTGGCGGCGTCGTCGAGCTGTTTCTGGGTGCGGAACAGCTGCGTCGTGCCTTGCTGGCGGCCCTCGTAGGCGATGCCGGTGGCCGCGCGCAGGGTCTTGAAGCAGTCGCGGCTGTATTCGGCCAGCCGCACCATGCGCTCCTTGTTGACCGCGTAGCGCTCGGTCGTGCAGTTTTGCAGCATTTGCCACATCCATTGCAGCTGGAACAGGGTGCCGTCGGGCGTGATCGACAGCGGCGCGTGGCGCTGCAGCATCCATTTCATCGCCTTGAGCGGGATGCCGGGCGCCGCCCACGGCGAGGCGTAGCCGGGCGAGATCTGGCCGGCGTTGGCGAAACTGGTTTCCAGCGCGGGACCGGGCTGGCGGTCGAGCACGGTCACGTCGTGGCCGGCCTGGGCCAGATAATAGGCGCTGGTGACGCCGATAACACCGCTCCCGAGAATGACAACGCGCATGCGAACCCCTATTATTGATGAGCCAGATATTCCACTATGGTATGCTTGTCCTTCTAGCATTTGTTACTGTATAGATTGACTTATTTAGTGGATTATCATGCGAATTCAAAAGGAATCGGTCCGCGCCCTGGACAAGCTCGACCGCAAGATCCTGCACATCCTGCAAAGCGACGGCCGCATCTCGATGAAGGACCTGAGCGAGCAGGTGGGCTTGTCGATCACGCCGGCCATCGAGCGGGTCAAGCGCATGGAGCGCGACGGCGTCATCACCGGCTACCACGCACGCATCGATCCGCCGGCGCTGGGCGCCAAGCTGCTGGTGTTTGTCGAGATCACGCTGAACCAGAAGTCCGGCCCCGTGTTCGAGCAATTCCGGCGCGAGGTGCTGCGCATTCCCGAGGTGCAGGAGTGCCACCTGGTGTCGGGCGACTTCGATTACCTGATCAAGGCGCGCATCCACGAAATGGCCGAATACCGCAAATTGCTCGGCGATATGTTGCTCAGCCTGCCCGGCGCGGCGCAGTCGAAGAGCTATGTGGTGATGGAAGAGATCAAGGAAACCCTTTTCCTGGCGACCGGGGCTGGTTAAACGGCCGGTCCGCGCGCCCCCAAGCGCGGCGCTTCAGTTAAAATCGCGGCTAGGTAATCTTATGAATCGGAGCAAGTGTGAATAGTCCGCACGGTACCCACGTCGTGAGCGTGCGCTCGCTCGATGAGCACCTGTCGTCCGACCAAAGTTTCAGTTCGGCTTACGCGCGCGCGGTCGGCGCCATCGCCGGCAACGAGGGCGGCCTGACGCTGGCGCAGTTCGCCGCCGTCACCGACATCGCCGGCGACGGCAAATCGTCGGCCGTGTTCACCGCGCTGGTGCTCAACGCCATCGAATCGGGCGTGTCCGTCGACTGGGCCTTCAACGCGCTCGCACGCAGCTGCGCCGGCATCGACCAGGCCGCGCGCGAGAACGCGCTCGCCATGGCGATGCCGTTGCTGGCCCTGCACGGCGGCGACGCCCGGCTGGTGGCGCAACGGCTGGCCAAGGCGCTGTCGGTGCGGCTGCCGGCGGAGGAGCTGGACAAGCTGCCGCAGGCCGAGCAGCGCGGCATCCTGGCCAACCTGGGCGATCAGGCGCGGCGGCTGGTGCGCGGGCGTTCGCTGGCCGACGCCGTCGCCGAGTTCGGCCGCAACGCCGGCCAGCCGGAATTGATCGAGCACGCGCGCAACTTCCAGTCCGGCGGGATCGACCACGGCCAGTTGAAGCAACTGGTGGTGGGCACCACGGCGGCGATCGCGCAGGACATCAGCGCCTACCTGGACCAGGCGCGCCTGCTGTCGATGGGCGAGGCCACGGCCGCCACCCTGGTGAGCGCGGCCAACGACCTGAAAAACCAGGTGCTGCAGCGGCTGACCTTGGTGGACCAGCGCATCGCCCACGAGCGCCGCCTGCTGGCCGAGGAGATCGACGACGCCGTGCACGACGCCGGCAACGCCATCGAGCTGGCCATCGGCGAACGGCTCAACACCGACAAATGGAAAGAGGAAGAAGTCTGGGCCAGCATCGGCCGCCAGCAGTTTGGGCAGGAGATGGAGCGGCGGCTGGACCGCATCGTGCGCCGCAAGGAGCAGGCCTTGCATTTGCTGCAGGAGGATTTGCGGCTATTCCAGTCGGCCATGCGGCTCAACCAGTCGTCGGTGTTCCAGCGGCAGCACCATTCGACCCTGGCCCGGCTGATGCCGCGCCTGCGCATCGGCACGCGGCTGGTCAACAGCGTCGACACAGCGGCCAACGTCACCTTGATGAGCGGGGCGGTGGTGGCGGCCGGCACCGGCACGGCCGCGTACCTGATCGGCGCGGCGATCGTGTTGCCGGTGGTGGCGCCGGCGGCGCCGTTCGTCGGCGGCGCGGTTTTGCTGGCCGGCGCGTTCAAATGGTTCACCGACGGCGGCAAGCGCAAGCGCACCGAAATCCGCGACAAGCGCGCCGCGTTCGAGCAGGAGCTGCGCAAGCAGTTGCAGGCGGCCGAGCAATCGTTCAGCGACCAGTTGCAGCTGGTGGCGCAGGGTTTCCATGATTCGGCGCTGCAGTTGCTGACGCCGTTGTTATTGGAGGCGGAAGCGGCCGCGCGCGTGCCCGGCATGCGCCAGCGCATTGCCGACCGCGTGATCACGCAGGCGCAGGCGGCGATCCGGCAGCTGGACGCCGAGTTGAGCTAGCGCGCAGCGCGCAAACCCGCATGCCGTTCGCGATGACGCATGCGTCACCGGGTAGGGGTCGTACCCCGTGCGGGGTACGACCCCGGTTTGCGGTGCGGGTTAAAAGCCCGCGTGGAACGACACGGCTCACCGCTGCAGATTGCTCGCGATGATGCCATCGGCCGCCGCCACCGCCTGTCCCAGCGGCTGCGCCAGCGCCCGCGTGCTGTACACCGGCGCCGGCGGCATCGCCGCGCCCAGCACCGGGCCGTCGGTCTTGCTGATGTCGACCTTGACCGTCGTCGACAAGCCGATCCGCAGCGGATGCTCGCGCAACTCCTTCGCGTCCAGCGCGATCCGCACCGGCAGCCGCTGCACCACCTTGATCCAGTTGCCGCTGGCGTTTTGCGCCGGCAGCAGCGAGAACGCGCTGCCAGTGCCGGCCGACAGTCCCACCACCTTGCCGTGGAACGCGACCTTGCCGCCATACATATCCGCCTCCACCGTGGCCGGCTGGCCGACGCGGATGTCGCGCAACTCCGATTCCTTGAAATTGGCGTCCACCCACAACTGGTCGAGCGGCACGATGGCCATCAACGTGGTGCCCGGCGTGGCGCGCGCGCCGACCTGCACGCCGCGCTTGGCGACATAGCCCGACACCGGCGCGACAATGGTGTTGCGGCGCGCCGCCAGCCACGCCTGTTCGTAGTCGGCCTTGGCCGCCAGCACCCGCGGATGCGTGGCCAGGCCGACGCCGGCCACGCCGGTCTGCGCGGCCTCCTGCTGGCGCGCCGCCACCGCCAGCGCGGCGCGGGCGTTGGCCACTGCCTGGCGCGCGTGCTCGACCTCTTCGCCGGAGACGGTGTGGTCGGCCGCCAGCGGCTGGCGCCGCGCCAGATCGTCTTCGGCGTTCTTCAGCTGCAGCTTGCGCTGGGCGACGGTGGCGTCGTATTGGGCGACGTCGGCGTAGCGTTCGCGTTGTTCGCGCACGGCGGCGCCCAGCTTGGCGGCGGCCTGCGCCAGCGCGACGTCGGCGTCGGCCGGATCGAGCTTGATCAGCGGCGCGCCCGCTTGCACCAGCTGCGTTTCGTCGGCGCCGATTTCGGTGACGTTGCCGCTGACCTGGGACGACAGGTTGACCAGGTTGCCGCCGACGTAGGCGTTGTCGGTCTCCTGGATCTTCGACAGCACGACGTGGTAATAGACGGCGTACGCGGCGCCGGCCGCGATGAACAGCAAGGTGATGCCGGCCAGGACGATGTTGCGCTTCTTGTTGCCCGGCTGCGCCGGCGTGGTGGTGGTTGTGCTCATGTTGGTCTTTCGATTATCTGGTTACGGTCGCTGGTGGCGTTTAAATCACCTGTAAATCGTAGGGCGGATTAGCGCAGCGTAATCGGCCATGCGTGCGTCGCGGCGGCGCGTGCATGGCCGATTACGGCGTGCCGCCTAATCCGCCCTACGTGTTACCGTGGCTAGTGGTGCTTCTTCGTGGTAGCCGCCGCCCAGCGCGTTGGTCAGGGCGACTTCGGCCAGTCGTTGTACCTGGCGCAGATACAGGTCGGCATCCTGCTGCTTCAACAGCGCCATGTGCGCGGCCAGCAGCGCGCCGTTGTCGGCCAGGCCGCGATCGACCCGCGCCCGCGCCGACGCCAGCTGCGCGCGGGCGGCGTCGGTGGCGCCGTTTTGCTGGACGATCTGCCGCTCGATGCC
Organism: Duganella sp. 1411; assembly: GCF_017833525.1. Taxonomy (GTDB): domain Bacteria; phylum Pseudomonadota; class Gammaproteobacteria; order Burkholderiales; family Burkholderiaceae_D; genus Rugamonas. Next base: position 461,580 of record NZ_JAFICD010000002.1, on the reverse strand, counting down.
GCGCAGCTGCAGCGCGTCCTGGGCGACGTCGCGCACCGCCTCGACGACGGCCTGGTTGTATTCGGCGATGCGCTCGTCGCGCGCGGTGCGGGCGCTGTCGAGGCGCGCATCGAGCCGGCGGCTGTCGAACAGCGGCAGCGTCAGCGTCGGTCCGAGGTACAGCGTGCGGCTGGCCGCCTGCAGCAGGTTCTCGACCTTGACCGTGTCGAGGCCGACCGATCCGCTCAGGTTCAGGTCCGGGTAGAACGCCGCCTTGGCCGCGTCGATGGTGCTGAGCGAGGCTTCCAGCTTCCAGCGCGCGGCCTGCAGGTCCGGCCGGCGCGCCAGCAGTTCCATGCCCAGGCGCGCGGGCAGCGCGTGCGCCACGTCGGACGCCGGCAGTGGTTTGAGATCGGCCAGCGCCGCGCTGTCGGCGCCGAGCAGCGCGCGCAGCGCTTCGCGTTCGTGGCCGATGTCGGCGTCGAGTTGCGCCTGCTGTTTGCGGATCAGGTTGAGGTCCGCTTCGGCCGCGCGCTGGTCGTCGGCGGTGGCCAAGCCGCGGGCGATGCGCCTGGCCTTGTCCCGCACCAGTTCCTGCTGCGCGCCGGCCAGTTGCTCCAGATTGGCCATGCGCGCCCAGCCGCCCTGCAGCCGGAAGTAGCTTTGCGCGATCGACGCCGCCAGCAGCTGTTCGGCTTCGGCGTAGGCGGCGCGGTCGGCGTTGAGCGCGCCGATGGCGGCGGCCACCTGCGCGCGGTTCTTGCCCCACCAGTCGAAGTCGTAGCGCAGGTCGAGGCGCAGCGTCTCGGACGTGAACCAGGCGCCGCCGATCGGCGCCGGGAACAGGCCGGTGCCGGAATAACGCTGGCGGTTGGCGTTGGCGTAGCCCGAGACGTCGACGCCGACATCGGCCGCGCTGCGCGACAGTGCCGAGCGCGCGCTGCCGATGTGCGCCGCCGCCACCTCCAGCGTCGGGCCGGCGGCGAGCGCGCGCGCGATCAGCGCGTTCAATTGGTCGTCGTGGTAGGCGGTCCACCATTGCGCCTCCGGCCAGCCCTCGCGCGCCAGCTTGATGTCGGCCGGGAGCAGGGCGGTGGCGGCGTCGCGCCGTTGCGGCGGATGCGGATCGGGGCGGATGTGGGCGCAGCCGGCCAGCATGGCCATGGCCAGCAGCAGGGTGGGCGCGAGCCGGTTCTGTATCTTCATATGAGGTTCCTATCGTTAGTCCGCGTGGGCCGCCAGCGCCGCCTCGCCCGGGGCGGAGCTGTTGGCCGGCCGGATCAGCAGCAGCAGCGGCAGCACGCACAAGGTCAGGATCAGCATCAGCCAGAAGTCGTCGACGTAGGCGATCATCGAGGCCTGGCGCGTGATCTCGTTGTTGAGCAATGCGGCCGCCTGCGGCGTGGCGAGGTTGTCGAGCAGCGCCGGGTTGGCGGTGGTGATCTTCTCGGCCAGCGCGCTGTGCACGGTTTGCGTGTTGCGCACCAAGAGGGTCTGCACCAGCGCGATGCCGATCGAGCTGCCGATATTGCGCATCAGGCTGTAGATGGCGGTGCCCTCGGCGCGCATTTGCGGCGACAAGGTGGCGAAGGTGGCCGCGCTCAGCGGCACGAACACCAGCCCCAGTCCGAGCCCCTGGATGACGCCGGGCCAGATGATGTCGGCCCGCGACAGCACCAGCGTGTAGCGCGTCATCTGCCACAGCGAGAAGGCGGTGATGGCGAAGCCGGCGCCCAGCAGCAGGCGTAGGTCGAGCTTGCCGACCAGCCGTCCGGCCAGCATCATCGCGATCATCGTGCCCAGGCCGCTGGGAGCGGTGACCAGCCCGGCCACGGCGGCCGGGTAGCCCATCAGGCTTTGCAGCATGGTCGGCGTCAGCGCGCGCGTGGCGAACAGCACCATGCCGACGATGAAGATGAACAACAGGCCGCCGACGTAGTTGGTGTTGCGCAGCAGCCGGTAGTCGAAGAACGATTGCCCGGCCGGGCGCATCAGCGTGTGCGTGGCGAACCAGGCGAAGCTGAGCGCCAGCAGGATGGCCTCGGCCCAGGTCTCGGTGGCGGCGAACCAGTCGTTCTGCTCGCCGCGGTCGAGCAGCATCTGCAGCGCGCCGATGGCCAGGCTGAGCGTGACGAAGCCGAAGGCGTCGAAGCGCATCTTGCGCGGCGCCGGGCTGCGCAAGATGTAGCGCCAGATGCCGTAGAAGGCCATCGCGCCGACCGGCACGTTGATGAAGAACACCCAGCGCCAGTTGTAGCTGTCGGTCAGCCAGCCGCCCAGGGTGGGGCCGAGGATGGGGCCGATCATCACGCCCATACCCCACACCGCCATGGCCGAGCCGTGCTTTTCGCGCGGGTTGATGTCGAGCAGCGTGGCCTGCGACAGCGGTACCAGCGCGGCGCCGAACACGCCCTGCAGCATGCGCGCGGCGACGATCTCGGCCAGCGAGCCGGACAGGCCGCACAGCACCGAGGCGATCGTGAAGCCGGCCACGGCGGCGAGAAAGACGTTCTTCTGGCCGAAGCGGTCGCACATCCAGCCGGTCAGCGGCGTGGCGATGGCGGTGGCGACGATGAACGACGTCAGCACCCAGGTGATCTGGTCCTGCGAGGCCGACAGGCTGCCCTGCATGTGCGGCAGCGCGACGTTGGCGATGGTGCCGTCGAGCGCCTGGATGATGGTCGCCAGCATGATCGAGATGGTGATCATGCGGCGGTTGAGCGGCGCCGCCTGGCTCATGGGCGCGACTCGATCTGGGCGTGCAGCGCCTCGAGGAACTCGGTGACCACGCGCAGGGTGTCGGGATCGACGTTGCCCAGCAGTTCGCGACGCACGATGTCGGCCTCCTGCCAGACGCTCTGGTAGATGCGCCGGCCGTCCTCGGTCAGGCTCAGCAGCTTGACGCGGCGGTCGGTGTCGGACGGCGTGCGCACCATGTAGCCGGCCTTGACCAGCCGGTCGATGGTGGCGACCATGGTCGGGTCCTCGACGCCGACGCGCGCGGCCAACTGCGTCTGCGACGGCGGCGAGGTTTCCTTGGCCGTCAGCGCGATCGCCATCCAGCTGGCCTGGCTGATGCCCAGGTGCTTGAGGCGGCGGTCGATCGCCTGGCGCCAGGCGCGGGCGCTGCCGTGCAACGCGGCGGAGAAGCGTTCTTCGATAGAGGGCATATCATTTGCCTGTGAATAGTTAGGTCTCGAACTATTATTGTAGCGCGCGGCGTGTCGCCTTGCAATCGATACTTGCTTGCAAGTATGTTCGTTAGCGAACGGAAATACGGCTGAGGGCTTGGTATTATGTTTCTTGAGCAACTTCGCTCAACAGCAGTCAATAATAAATGGGGCACATCATGAAAGCCAAACTCATTGCGGCCAGCTTGCTGGCATTGTCCACCTCCGCCTTCGCGACCGATGTCGGCGTTTCGGTCACCATCGGCCAGCCGGGTTTCTACGGCCGCCTGGACATCGGCGACTATCCGCAGCCGCAAGTGATTTACCGCGAGCCGATCCTGGTGCAGCGGCCGGTGCGTTACGTCGAAAGCGCGCCGATCTACCTGCGCGTGCCGCCGGGCCACGCGAAAAACTGGTCCAAGCATTGCCGCGCTTACAACGCATGCGGACAGCGCGTGTATTTTGTTCAAGATAACTGGTATAACAACCAGTACGTGCCGGCCTATCGCAGCCGCCACGGTGGCGGCGGCTACGACGACCGCCGCGACGACCGCCGCGATGACCGCCGTGACGACCGTCGCGACGACGACCACGGGCGGGGCCATGGCCACGGCAATGGCAATGGCAATGGCCACGGTAATGGGAACGGCCACGGCAACGGGAACGGCCGCGACCGTTAAATCGACCACGCGGCGGCTGCCGCCGCTTACAGGAGAAACATTTGCATAGCAAAATAGTCATTGTGGGCGGCGGAGCGGGCGGGCTGGAGCTCGCCTGCAAACTGGGGCGCAAGCTCGGCCCGGAAGCGGTGATGCTGGTCGACAGCCGGCTCTACCATATCTGGAAACCGTCGCTGCACGAGGTGGCGGCCGGCACGCTGGACGTGCATCAGGAAGGCCTGTCCTACCAGATGCTGGCGCACGACAATGGCTTCACGTTCGTCTATGGCCCGCTGGTCGCGCTCGACGCGGCGCAGCGGATGCTGACGGTCGGCGAGATCCGCGGCGTCGAGCCGACGGACGAACTGATCCTGCCCGAACGGAGCGTCCGCTTCGATTCGCTGGTGCTGGCCGTCGGCAGCACCTCCAATTATTTCGGCGTGCCCGGCGCGGCCGAACACACGATTTCCCTCAACGCCACCGAGGACGCCGAGCGCTTCCGACTGACCTTGCTCAAGCTGCTGACCCTGGCGTCGCTGAAGAAGAGCGCGCAGCCGGACGCCGGCATCGACGTCGTCATCATCGGCGGCGGCGCCACCGGCGTCGAACTGGCGGCGGAGTTGCGCGAGGCCAGCGGGGTGTACGCGGCCTACGGCTTCCGCCAGCTGCAGGCCGAGCGCGACGTGCGCATCACCTTGCTCGAGGGCGCGCCGCGCATCCTGGCGCCGCTGCCGGAGAAGGTGTCGACGGCCGCGCTGGAGCTGCTGCATCAGCGCGCCGTCACGGTAGTCACCAATACCCGGGTGACGGCGATCTCGGCCACGCAGGTGAGCGCCGGCGACGTCGCGTACCCGGCGCAGATCGTGGTCTGGGCGGCCGGCATCAAGGCGCCCGATTTCCTCAAGGAGCTGGGTCTGCCGACCATCAAGTCGGGGCAGATCGATGTCGGGCCGGACCTCGCGGTCAAGGGTTACGACTATATTTATGCGATGGGCGATTGCGCCGCGTGCGCCGGGCCGGACGGCAAGCTGGTGCCGCCGCGCGCGCAGGCGGCGCACCAGCAGGCCGATTATCTGCTCAAGACGTTCGTGCGGCGGGAGGCCGGCAAGCCGCCGCAATCGAAGCCGTATGTGTACCGCGATTATGGTTCGCTGGTGTCGTTCGGGCAGACCACGTCGGTGGGCAGTTTGATGGGGTCGTTGAAGGGGTTGAGCTGGTTTGTCGACGGGTTTGTCGCGCGGCTGATGTATGTCAGTTTGCATTTGATGCATCACCAGGCCGTGCTGGGGACGATACGCACCGGCGTGCTGGCCGTGGCGCGCTTCCTGATCAAGCGCAGCACGCCGCTGGTGAAGTTGCATTGAGCGAGGACACGGAGGCACGTAGGGCGGATTAGCGGGCAATGCCCGCCAATCCGCCCCGGGGGCACATCGATGGCACGGCCTACCTGCCGGTAGGCCTTGAGAGGCGGAACGCCGTAATCCGCCAATGGATGCGCCGTCGAGACGCACGCATTGGCGGATTACGCTGCGCTAATCCGCCCTACGTGGTTTCGTGGTTTCGTGGTTTAGACGTGGTTTGGACGTGGTTTGGACCTGGATTTTTTTACAGCGCGTTGACCGGCTTCGGCAACACCATCGTCAGCGTGACGCCGCCGTCGGCGCCCGCCGCCAGCGTCAAGGTGCCGCCCAAATACGCGGCGCGCTCGCGCGCCATGCGCAGCCCGTACTTGCCGCCCTCATGGCCCGACCCCTTCGTGCCCGGGCCGCCCAGGCCCACGCCGTTGTCCTTGACCGTCAACATCACCTCGTCCTCGTTGTCGTCGACGATGACGTCCACCTCGGTCGCGTTGGCATGCGCGACGATGTTGCGCAGCGCTTCCTCCAGCGTGTGCAGCAGCACGATGCCGTGGCTGCGCGGACAATCGAGTTCGTCGTCGGGCAGGCTGCAGCGGGCGACGATCTTGTGCTGCTCGCCGAACTGCTCCACCAGCTCGCCCAGCGCGACGCGCACGCCGAGAAACTCCAGCTTGTCGTTCCACAATTTGAGCTGCATCTGGCGGTTGGTCTCGACGATCTGCATCAGCAGTTGCTTCATGTGCGCGGCGCGGTCCTGCAGCGCCGGCTCCTGCGGCATCTTTTGCATCAGCAGGCCCAGATGCATGGTCAGCGCCGTCAGCGACGACCCCAGGCTGTCGTGCAACTGGCGCGACAGCGAGCGCCTTTCGTTATCCCAACATGTGTGTACGTGGCCGAGCAGTTCGCTCAAATCCGCGCTGCGCAGCGCGTCCTGATGTTCTTGTGGAGCCGGTAAGGACATGGTTTTCTCTGATGTGATGTTAGCGGACCGGCGTGGCGGTGGGTAACCGCTTTTCCCCGGCAGACTTATTTTTTTTCCGATGATACCCGAGCTTCGCCAAGCGTGGCGCACCGTGGCGCGGCGGCCACGGCCGCGCGGCCTACTTGACCGGCTGCGCGGTGCAACTGCCGATCACTTCCATCAGGTGGTCGATGTCGACCGGCTTGACCAGGTGGCGGTCGAAGCCGGCGTCGAGCACGCGCCGCAGGTCCTCGGCCAGGCCGTAGCCGGTCAGCGCGATGAGCTTGATGCCGCGCGTGGCGGGGTCGGCGCGCAGCCGCCGCGCCACCTCGTAGCCGTCGATGCCGGGCAGGCCGATGTCGACCAGCGCCAGGTCGGGCAGGTGGCGCGCGGCCGCCTCCAGCCCGCGCGGGCCGTCCTCGGCGTGGCGCACCTCGTAGCCGTAGCAGCTGAGCATCATGGCCATCATCTCGCGGCCGTCGTCGTTGTCCTCGATCAGCAGCACGCTCGGCTTGCCCGCTTCGCGTTCGGCGGCCGGCGGCGGCGCCGGCGGCGCGGCCACCTGATGTTCGATGCGTGGCAGCCGGAGCGTGAAAGTGCTGCCGCCGCCCGGGCCCTTGCTTTCGGCCTCGATGCCGCCGCCGTGCAGTTCGGCCAGCCGGCGCACCAGCGACAGGCCGATACCCAGCCCGCCCTGGGCGCGGTCCAGCGTGCTGGTGCCCTGGACGAACACGTCGAACACGTGCGGCAGCAGGTCGGCCGTGATGCCGACGCCGGTGTCGCGCACGCTGAGCACGACGTCGTCGTTCTCGGTCCAGGTGCGCACCTCGATGCGCCCGCCCGGCGGCGTGTATTTGAGGGCGTTGTCGATCAGGTTGCTGGCGATCTGCTCGAGCCGGGTGGCGTCGCCGTCGACCCAGCCGGGGTCGAGGTCCTGGATCAGTTCGTAGTCGCCGCTGCGGCCGGTGGCGCGGAAGGTTTCGAGCGTGTGCGCGACCAGCGCCGACAGGTCCAGCGCGGCGCGGTTGAGCAGGATCTTGCCGGACATGGCGCGCGACAGGTCGAGCAGGTCGTCGACGATGCGGCCCAGGTGCTGGCTCTGGCGCTGGATGATCTTCTTGGCGCGCTGCACGCCATCGGCCGACACCCCGGGCAGGCCGATCAGCGAGGCGGCGCTGCTGATGGCGCTGAGCGGATTGCGCAGCTCGTGGCCCAGCATCGCCAGGAACTCGTCCTTGGCGTGGTTCTGCCGCTCGGCCACCTGGCGCTCCTCGATCTCGCGCGTGAGCCGCTTGTTGGTGGCGGTCAGCTCGGTGGTGCGCTGGCTCAGCTGGCGCGCCTGCTTTTTGAGTTCCTCGTTCTTGACCGCCAGCGCGACGAACACGGAAATCTTGGCGTACAGGATTTGCGGGATCACCGGCGTGAACAGGAAGTCGACGGCGCCGCGCTGGTAGGCCTTCAAACGGTCAAGCTCGTCGGCGAGGAAGGCGGTCACGAAGATGATGGGGATGTCGGCCGAGCGCGCGCGCTGGTGGATCGCCTCGGCCGTCTCGAAGCCGTCCATGCCGGGCATGTTGACGTCGAGCAGGATGACGGCGAAGTCGTGCATCAGCACCTGCCGCAGCGCCTCCTGTCCCGAGCGCGCCGCCAGCACTTCATAGGACTCTTGCTCGGCCCACTGGGCGAGCAAGCTGGTCAGAGCAAACAGGCTGTTCGCATCGTCGTTGACGACCAGTATCTTTGGTTTTTCTGTTTTAGGCACGGGGTCTCTGCTCATGCTGATACTGCGAAATCTTCGCGGCGGGAACGCAGCCAGAGAAGCACTCGGGGATCATAGCAATTGCCTATATGAATGTCAAAAACCCCAGCGGCAATCGAACGGATGGGGCGGCGCCACGGCGCCAATGTTTGATTCCGCACAGACCCGCCGTGGCGCCGCTGTCACAGTGCAGCTGTCACCCCCAACTAAAAAAGGACCACATCATGAATATCGATACCATCGTCGACAAGGAATATGCGGGGCTGAGCTTCCGGGCGTTGGCCGAGGCTCCCGTCAGCGCGCTGCGCGGCATCAGTCCCAAGGACGCCAAGGCGCTGGCCCAGGCGTTCGACGTCAACAGCGTGGGCGACCTGGCCAAGCTGGACTTCTTCAAATGGGCGCAGGCGATCGCCACCTTGGCCGAGCACGAGCAGGCCACGCCGGAAGAGCAGGCCAAGGAAACGCTGCTCGACGGCGGCCTGGAAATGACGTTCCCGGCCAGCGATCCGGTGTCGGTCGATTCCGGCATCACGCGCATCGAAGTCTCGCCGGACCTGGTGAACGCCAAAGCCGACCATCAGCACGCCGGCAAGGTCGACGAGAGCACCGCCGTCGGCCGCAAGGAAAAAGCCGCCGCGCATTAATCGACGGCGGCGCGCCGCGAAAAACAAGAAGGGCGGGTGTGCATCACCCGCCCTTTTTTTTCCCGCGCGGCTTTCAGGCCGGCGCCGGCGACCGGATGTGTTGCCGGGTCGGCTGGTTGCGTAAGGTTTGCGCGGTGCAGCTGCGGTTCTTGCCGGAGCGCTTGGCCTCGTACAGCGCGGCGTCGGCCATGGCGATCACCGAGGCCACCGCGTCGGCGTCGTCGGGGAAGATGCCGATGCCGATGCTGGTCGACAGCTGCAAGGTCAGGCCGTTGATGAGGTAGGGCTCGGAGACCGCCTCGATCAGCTTGCTGGCCGGCTCCTGGGTGTCGCCCAGGTGGGCGATGTTGCCCATCACGATGACGAACTCGTCGCCGCCGACGCGCGCCACGGTGTCTTCCTTGCGGGCGCAGCCGACCAGGCGCTGCGCCACCATTTTGAGGATGTCGTCGCCGGTGGCGTGGCCGTGGGTGTCGTTGATGGCCTTGAAGCCGTCCAGGTCCAGGTACATGACGGCCGCCTTGTTCTGCTGGCGCGTCGCGTGTTGCAGCACAGTGGCGATGCGGTCCTCGAGCAGGCGGCGGTTGGGCAGGCCGGTGAGCGGATCGTGCAGCGCCAGCTCCTGCTGTTGGCGGCTGTACTGCGCCAGTTCCTTGTACAGCAGGCGCACCTCGAGCATGTTGTGGATGCGCTTGTGCACCTCGAGCAGGTCGAACGGCTTGCTGATGAAGTCGCGCGCGCCGGCCTCGAGGGCGGCGATCTTGAAACTGGGCTGGGCGGTCAGGGCCAGCACCGGCAGGTAGCCGCCCTGTTCGATTTCCTTGAGGCCCTTCATGACCTGGAAGCCATTCAGGCCCGGCATTTGCAAATCAAGCAGGATCAGGTCATAGCACTGCTGTCGGTGCATCGGGCACACCTGTTCTGGCAGCATCGTCGACGCGACATTGGTATAACCGGCTTCGCGCAGGATCTCCAGCATCAGGTCGACGTTGTCGGCACTGTCATCCACCACCAGGATTTTGGCGTGCAGAATTTCATCTCGGCTCGGCATATATGTCTCTGTCTGTCTTGAAAACGGCCGGAATGGCCGGGAAAACGCCCATAATAAATCGATAATATAGCAAACCCTTGTGCTGCGGCGCACACATCTGTAACTTATTTCCGCATGGAAACAATTGTACCCCGAATCGCGGATTTTTGTAGTGTAACAAGCCTTCGGCGGATTGCTTGTAGGACAGTGCCGCGTCTCAAAGTAGGAGGAAATGTGTACTGTGTGGCAATATTGGTTACCTGTGTTTATCGCACGACATCGCCGCCGGACCTCATTGCTCAGAGGATATCACGCGTGGCGGTGCGCGGCGCCCATGGCCGCCACTTTTGAGATGAGCTCACTTGGCTCGACCGGCTTGGAGATGTGGGCCAAAAAGCCGCTCGACAGCGCGCGCACCCGGTCCTCCGAGCGGGCGAAGGCGGTCAGCGCGATGGCCGGCAGGTTGCCGCCGTGCGCCGGCCCCAGCGCGCGGATGCGGTCGAGCAGGCCGTAGCCGTCGACCTCCGGCATGCCCAGGTCGCTGACCATCAGGTCGGGCCGCGCGTGCTGCAGCAATTGCAGCGCCTCGGTGGCGGTGGCGGCCGTCAGCACGTCGGCGTTGCAGTCGTTAAGTATGCGTTTGATCAACTCGCGGGCGTCGTCTTCGTCGTCTACAACCAACACTTGCAATCCGGATAGGTCGTGCGCGGCGGCGGCGCCGGTGGCGCCGGCCGGGGCGGCCTCGTTTTTGCCGCCGCGGCGCGGCAGGCGGACCGTGAAGCAGGCGCCGAGGCCGTCGCCGGCGCTCTCGGCGCTGACGGTGCCGCCGTGCTGCTCGACCAGGTGCTTGACGATCGACAAGCCCAGTCCCAGGCCGCCGTGCTGGCGGGTGGTGGTGGCGTCGGCCTGGCGGAAGCGCTCGAACACGTGGGCGATGAAGCCGGGCGCGATGCCGATGCCGGTGTCGCGCACGAACACGGCCACCTGGTCGCCCTCGCGCCGGACGCCGACGGTGACCGTGCCGCCGTGCGGCGTGAACTTGATGGCGTTGGCCAGCAGGTTCCAGATGATTTGCTGCAGGCGGTTGGCGTCGCCGGCGACCATGCCGGCCAGCGGCTCGAACTCGGTGTGCAGGTGGATGTGCTTGGCCTGGGCGGCCGGGCGCACCGTCTCGATGGCGGCGGCGGCGATCGCCGACGGCGACAGCGGCAGCATTTCGAGCTGCACCTTGCCGGAGGCGATGCTGCTCATGTCGAGCAGATCCTCGATCAGCTGGGCCTGCGCGCGCGCGTTGCGCTCGATGGTTTGCAGGCCGCGGTGCAGGTCGGCCTGGTCGCGGCTGCCGCGCCGCAGCACCTGGGCCCAGCCCAGGATCGCCGTCAGCGGCGTGCGCAGCTCGTGCGACAGCGTGGCCAGGAATTCATCCTTCATCTGGCTGGTGCGCTCGGCCTCGGCGCGCGCTTGGCGCTCGCTGTCGAGCAGCACCTTGCGCTCCTCGGCGGCCTGCTGGGTGGCCTCGTACAGGCGGGCGTTGTCGATCGCGATGGCGGCCTGGGCGGCGACGCCGCCGATGATGCGTTCGGTGCGCTCGGAAAACATGCCCGGCTCCGGGTGGCCGAGGCACAGGCAGCCGATCACCGCGCCCGAGCTCAGCGCCACCGGCACGGCCAGGTAGCTGCGCACCGGCGGCTGGCCGTCCGCGGCCAAGTCCGGCGTGGCGCCCAGGTCGTCGCTGCGCAGCGGACCCCTGCCGGCCAGGTTGGGACCGAGCAGGGCGGCCGCGCGCGGCTCGCCGAAGCGGGCGAAGCCCTCGGGCGTGGCGCGCGCCAGCGTGTGCAGCATGACCGCCTCGCCACCGCCGCCGACGCCCTGGTGGAAGAAGGCGCCGAAGCGCGCGCCGCTGATGCTGGTGGCGGCGTCGGTGAGCTCCTGCAGCAGCGGCCGCAGGTCGCGGGTGGAGGCCAGCGTGGTGCCGGTGCGGTTGACCAGCTCGAGCACGGCGGTCTCGTCGCGCAGCGCCTCCTGGGCGCGTTTGACCTGGTCGACGTCGGTGCAGGTGCCGAACCAGCGCAGCACGCGGCCGTCGCTGCCGCGCACCGGGTTGGCGCGCGTCAGGAACCAGCGGAACTCGCCGCCGGCGCCGCGGATGGGCACCTCCAGCTCGAACGGCGCGCCGCTGGCGCGGCATTGTTCCCACAGCGCCAGCATGGCGTCGAGGCAGTCGGGGGCGTAGACGTCGCGCCAGCCGCCGCCGGCCATGTGCTCGGGCGTGGTGCCGGTGTAGTCGTACCAGCGCTGGTTGTACCAGATCATGGTGCCGTCCTGCTCGGCGATCCAGGCCAGTTGCGGCATGGAATTGGCCAGCGCGCGCAATTCGAGCTGGCTCTGGCGCAGCGCCTCGCGCGCGCTCAGCAGTTCCTGTTCGGCGCTGGGCGCGGGGATGAGCGGGGCGTCGTTGGCCACGGTGGCGCTCGGCATGACGTCGTTGGGCTCGTTGGGAAGAATCATCTATCGCTTCAGGCTGCCGCGCTGCCCGGGCCGCCGGGTGGCGGCCGCGTGCCGCCAGGCGGGCGCTTGACGTTTAACGGTGTCTTGATTGTAACGCTTTCGTCAACACCGGCACCGCACGGTTGACGCCAGCGCGCCCGCCACCGCGCGGCCGGGCGGGGCGGCGGGCCGCAAGCGGCGCGGCGCTCAGGGGCGGGCGGCGCGCGGCAGCCGGGCGATCTGGTCGAGCGCGCTCTGCAACTGTTCGATGTCGTATGGTTTTTGCAACGATCTTGCCGGAAATTCCAGATGCCGCGTCAATTCGTCGCCGTAGCCGGAGGCGAACAGCAACGCCAGCTCGGGCGCCTGCCGCAGCGCGCGGCGCGCCAGGTCGACCCCGGACATGCCCGGCAGCGAGACGTCGGTGAACAGCACGTCGAACGATTGCCGCGACAATTCCGGCAGCGCCTCCTCGCCGGAGGCGGCCGCGTGCACCTCGTGGCCGAGCGCGCGCAGCGTCTCGCACACCAGGTAGCGGGCGTCGGCGTTGTCCTCGACCACCAGCAGGCGCAGCGGACGGGCCTCGGCGGCGGCGGCCGGCGCCGCGCGCGACGGCGACAGCGCGCACAGGATGCCGGCCACGCTGTCGTTTTCGTCGCGCACCGGCGTGTAGTACAGGTCCAGCGCCAGCTGGGTGACGGCGCCGTCGCGCCACACCGGCAGGTTGTTGCCGAGGTAGCTGGCGCTGTGGCCGTCCCAGGCGCGGCCGATGGCGGCGCTGTTCCAGCTCCACGCGGCCGGCTGCATCGACGGCACGCTGGCGCCGGGCGGGCGCAGGCTGGCCAGCCCGATCAGCGCGGCGTAGGCGTCGTTGTAGACCATGACTTGTTCGCGCCCCCACATCAGCAGCATCGGCAGCGGCGTGTTGAGCAGGATGTCGACCGTCAGGCGCAGGCACGGCGGCCAGCCGTCGCGCGCGCCCAGGGCGGTGCGTGACCAGTCGGTGGAGGGGGACGGCGCGGAGTCGGTTCGATTCATACGGTGGAGGAGGCCTGTTTGTGATCTGCTATCTGTTCTTATGAAAAGGCAAAGCTGATCGAATCGTACACGGTAAAAAAAAAGCCCGCTACAGGAGCGGGCTAAATCTATTTCCTTGGAGGAGAATAGAGGAGACAGGTCAATGATGCTGCAACGCGCAATCGAATGCAAATTTTTATTGATGATGAGCGAGATCACCGTGGTGAATAAGGGGGATTTCGAGGTCTTTTTGTCCATGTTGCAGCGCATCCGGCGAGGCCTTCGGATACACTGCCGCATAGTGTCCAGAGCGGCGGGGGCCGCAAACAGGGAGGTTTACGATGGTTAGCGTGGTCCGTCACCGCAAGGTAAATATTGTTGTATTGGAGCAAAACGAGCAACTTGCCAGTCACTGCGCCGCTGGCGATATCGGCATCATTTCCGACGACGCGGGCTGGTGGGTCAAGTTCGTCGGCGAGGACGGGCAGGTCGATTGCTACGGCGACCCGTATCCGTCCTACAACGAAGCGCTGTGGGCGGCCAAGGCGGCGGCCGAATTCGGCGTCTGAGACGAAGCACTGGACAAGCGCCGGGAGTGTCCCTATAATGCTGCTTCTTTCGAACGGCACGCCGGTTGAAAGAGGTGTAGCAGAGCATGAAATGGATGGCTGTGAAGAAGTTGATTTGGCATTTAGTACGCCGAGCCAACTAAACGATAGAAAAAATCGAACTTTGCAAAACGAAATTAATGCTTTATAATGCTGCCAACGCGGCTGTAGCTCAGCTGGATAGAGTACTTGGCTACGAACCAAGGGGTCGTGGGTTCGATTCCTGCCAGCCGCACCAAAAATTCGTAAGTGGAAGGGCCTGAAGAGAAATCTTCAGGCCCTTTTGCTTTGTGGCGGGGCTCGATCCCGCGCCTAGCCCTTATAAATGCCGCAGGCGATGGTCATATCTTCATACCGTTCGACATACATCGATTTTTTCTGTATCTGTTTGGTCAGCGGGTCGGGCCACTTATAGTCCTGCCATCCCGAGCCTTTCGTTTTAGCGATTTCGATCCGATCCCGCACGATCTGCTTGCCGTCGACATCTTTCAGGTCCAGGGTGTTCTTGCCGGCCAGCTTGGCGTTATTGCCGTTTGCCAAGGTGACGCCATCGAGCGTCCCCACGGTCACATACAGGTCGCGGTCGCGGTATTGCGGGCTTTGCGCCTGTATCTCCTGGATCACTTTTTCCTTGCCCAGCTTTTTCATATCGGCGATGACCTTCTTCACCATCGCCACCGCGTCGTTGGCGCTGGCGCGCTCGGCGTCGACGGCGCCGGCGCCGCCCACGGCGAACGCCGTCATCATCACTATCGTCTGCAAAAAGCGTTTCATCGTTCTCTCCTTGAATTATCGAATCGCCGCCGTATCCCGGCGCCCGGCCGGCGGAGGGAGGGGCGTATCTCATCATAGTTGCGACCCGGTTCCGGGGAAAGATAAATAGTTGGTATGGAGAAAAACCGGAATTTCCCGGAAGGAGTGCTTCTCGAATCGGAAAAACGCTGCTATAATCTTGTTTTTCGCGGCTGTAGCTCAGCTGGATAGAGTACTTGGCTACGAACCAAGGGGTCGTGGGTTCGATTCCTGCCAGCCGCACCAAAATTCGTAAGACGAAGGGCCTGAAGAGAAATCTTCAGGCCCTTTTTCTTTGGTGCGCCCAGCATGGGCGCAACTCCTGCGGGTGCACGTCCCGCCGCGGCGTGCCGCAGATCGTCGAAAAGCTGCGCTCTGACATGCTTGGCTGGAAAGGGTACTTCAAGCTGGCGGGGACGCCGAAGCGCTGGCGAGAACTCGCCCAATGGCCGTCCCCCAGGCCGATCGCGCCGTTATCGGCGCCTTATTTCACGAAGCGCGCCAGCAGGCGGATGTAGGCCACCTGGTAACCGTTGGAGTTCTCGCTGATCGACCACGAGTTCAGCGGCCAGCCGTCGTTGAAGTCGAGGTAGGACTTCTGCGGCGGTTGGCCGTACGGCGGCGTCGGCCGGGTGGTGCCGCATTTGGGCGAGACGCCGGGGCAGCCGCCGTCCCAGTCCCACTGGTTGCCGGCCGGGCCGCCGACCAGGAAGCCCGGCGCCGGGCCGTACGGCGAGGTCCTGGCGTCGTCCCACGGGGTGCCGTCGAAGAACCAGCTGTGCCAGATCTGGTTCACCGAATTCTCGGCGCCGAAGGCGTACATATTGGTCAGATAGACCTTGCCCAGCGGGTTCACGCCGTGCAGGTAGTGCAGGTAATCGCCCGCCGCGCTGGCCACCTGCTCCGGCGTGTGGCGGCTGATGCCGTAGTAGCCCTCCTCGGCGAACAAGGTGCCGGCGTTGGCCTTGACGCTGTTGCTGGACCAGGTGTAGGCGCCGATGAAGGCGCGGTACGGGTCGGTCTGGGCGTCGACCTTGCCCCAGCCGTCGTACTCGGCGCGTCCCCACAGGTCGAGGTATTGCGAGCGGATCGCGGTGGCCACGCTGGAGGTCGCGCCGGGCAGCGAGGCGTAGTACAGCAGCGGGCGCGCGTCGCCGGCGCTAAATCCCGACAGCGACCAGTTGGCGAACATCTGCGCCTCCGTGTAGTGCGCGTCGACATAGTTGCGGTACGTGGCCTCGCCGGTGGCGGCGAACATCTTGATGGCCGTCATCAGGCGCATCGTCTTGCGGCCGTTGTCGTCGGTCTCCTGCTGGCCGACGGCCAGGCCGGCGGTCCCGCGCGAGGCGTCGTTGTTGTAGAACACGACGTTGGGGTTGGCCTGGGCCCAGTTCCAGGCCAGCCTGGCGCGCGCCAGCAGGTCCGCCGCGTAGGTGTTCAGCGCCGCGTTGTTGAGTCCGCCCAGCACCTTGGCGCCCTCGGCGAAGGCGGCCGCCGTCGCCAGCGTGGCCGCCGTGCTGGCGTCGCCGTAGTAGCTGGCGCCGGTGGCCGACGACGGCGGGCTGGCGCCGGCCAGGCCTTCGACCGACAGCACCGAGCCGTCGCTGTTCTGCGCGCGCTTGAGCCAATCGAGGCCCCACTTGGCCTCGTCGAGGATGTCCGGGATGCCGTTGTACGATTCGGGGATGTTGAAGTCGTCGGTGAACACGGTGGGGTTCTGGAGGTAGGCGTCCATCAACTCCTGCGCGTAGCCGGCCGTCCAGCTGGTGTACTTGTTCAAGTCGCCGGCGTCGTACCAGCCGCCGCGCAAGTCGCGCGCGGTGGCGGCGTTGTCGGGGTCAAGGAAGCGGCGCGCCTGCGTGTCCTGCCCGGCCTTCAGGTGGCTGGCGCCGTCGGCCCACTTGCTGCCGGCGTTGGCCGCGCTCTTGGTCTGGCCGGCGCGCTGGTAGAAGAAGGTGCGCACGGCCTGCACCAGCACGTTGCGGTAGACGTTGGCGCCGATCTCGAAGCGCATCGATTTCTGCTGGCGGTCGATGTCGACGATCTCGTAGGTGCCCGGCGCGGTGACGCCGCTGAAGTCGAAGTGCCACACCTGGTCGCCCGACGACGGGTCGACGGCCTGGCTCTTCCATTCCTGCGGCCAGCCGCTGAAGACGACGGCGCCGGTGGCCGCGTTCCTGACCTGGATCTGGCCGGGCCAATAGCTTTGGCTGCTGTCGTAGCCGGTGCGGGGCCAGCGCAGCACCGCCACTTTCCTGGCGTTGGTCAGGTAGCCGAACTGGTCGACCACGATGAACTTGCCGGCGTTCGCTTCCGGCGCCGGCCAGACGGTGAAGTTGTGTTGCTGGACCGTTTTGGCGCCGCAGCTGTTGGTCAAGGTGGCGGTGGCGGTGCAGTTGGCGGTGAGCTTGACGGTCTGCTCGCGCGACGAGCCCGAGGTGCCGCAGCCGCTCCACGACCAGCCGCCCGAGGACGGCTGCGGCCCGAGCATGACGGTGGTGCCGGTGTTGACCGAGGCCGAGGACTGCGCGCTCCACGCGCCGGCGCCGTTGATGTTGAGGAAGGGCGTGACAGCGGTCGGCTGGCACGTCTGCGCCCAGGCGGGCGCGCCAAGCGCCGCCAGCGTCAGCAGCACGCTTTTTTTAATATGCATATCATCTCCGTGGTTGTGGTGCGTTCGGGCCGGACTTGCCACCTTCCCCCCGGCCGTCGGCCGGGCGGCACGACTTCAGCGGCCGGCCGTCGTTGAAGCCGCTGTGTCTTGCAATCGAACAGTCATTGGTGTCCGGGCGCGCACGACGGACAGGTCCACCGCGCGCCCATCGCCCCCATCGCCACCGCCAGCGCCAGCGGCACCAGCGCCGTCCTCATGGCGCGCCCGGCTCCACCAGCACCGGGCCGATGACGCCCGAGGGTTGGCCCGGCTGCGCCTCGAGCAGCACGGTGAGCGTGCGCCACGGCGGTCCCTTGGCCAGCGGCAGCGACAGCGGGCCCGGGTCCGGCGCCGACTTTTCGCCCAGTTTGACGCCGTCGACCCACACCTCGGCGCGGCCGGCGATCTCGCGGAACAGCAGGCGCGCGTTGCCGTCGTTGCGGTCGCCGCGCAGGCCGAGCGGCGCGCGGTAGGTGCGCCAGCGCTGCGCCTCGGGCGCCTGCCTGAGCGGCGGCGCGCCCCAGGCCCAGCTGTTCATGTCGCTGTCGGCCAGCATCAGGTTCGGGTCGGGGCGGCCCGCCTGCGGCGGCGAGATGCGCCAGCCGCCGACCCGCACCACCGGCTGCGCCTCGGGCACGGCCGGCAGCGCCGGCACCGCCCGCACCGGCAGCACCGCCTCGGCCGCTTGCAGTCCGTCGGCGCTGGCGCGCAGCGTCAGGCCGCCCTGGCCGCCGCGGCGGCTTTGGACGATCACCTGCGCCAGGCCGTTGTAGAGGTCGCGCTCCGGGGCCTTCTCCGATGCGTGCGAGTTGGGGTCGCCGTTGCCGACGCCGATGATGGCGCCGGGGCCGGCGAGCTCGAAGCGCGCGTGCAGGTTGGCCGTCGGCACCGGACGGCCCCGGGCGTCGACCGCGCTCACCGTCACCGGCACGGCGTCGGCGCCGTCGCCGGCCAGCGCGTCGCGGTCCGGGGTGAGCACCAGGCGCGCCGGGGCGCCGCTGGTGTCGACGCCGTCGCGGCCGACCTCGGCGCCGTCGCGCAATGCCACCGCCTCCAGCCTGCCGGGCGCGTACGGCACCTCGAAGGTGGCCATGTCGTAGCGGTCGACGTCGCGCTCGCCGACGACGGCGCCGTTCAGCAGCAGGCGCGCGCGCGGCGCGTTGGTGGCCACCAGCACCTTGACCGGCTGGCCCTCGCGCCCGGCCCAGTTCCAGTGCGGCGCCACCTTGATCACGGTGCGGTCTTTGCGCCACAGGGCTTGGCGGATGAAGAACGCCGTCTTGGGGAAGGCGCACAAGTCCATGATGCCGAAGAACGAGCCGGCGCTGGGCCACTCGTGCGGGGTCGGCTCGCCGCGGTAGTCGATGCCGGTCCAGACGAAGCCGCCGGCCAGGAACGGCCGCTCGTCGATCAGCCGCCAGCTGCGCCGCTGCGTCTGGCCCCAGTTGGCCGCGTCGTCGTCGTAGCTGGCCACCAGGTGGCCGTTCCAGTCGGTGGCGTATTCGCCGCGCGACATGAAGGCCGAGGTGTCCTCGGAGCTGAGCACCGGCTTGGCCGGGAAGGTCTTGTGGAAGCGGTCGTACTCCGGCACCTGGTAGTTGATGCCGGCCACGTCGAGCGCCTGGGCGGCGTTCTTCTCGGCGAACAGGCCGGCGTTCATGGCCGCCGTCACCGGGCGCGTCGGGTCCAGCCTGCGCACCTCGGCCACCATGCGGCGGGCGATCTGGAAGCCGATCTCGCTGCCCTGCAGCGCCTCCTCGTTGAAGATCGACCACAGGATCACGCTCGGGTGGTTGCGGTCGCGCTTGACGAGCCAGGTCAGTTGCCGCAGGTAGTCCGGCGAGGGGTTGAAGTTGCGGTTCTCGTCCATCACCATCAGGCCGAGGCGGTCGGCCAGGTCCACCACCTCGGCCGCCGGCGCGTTGTGGGCGAAACGGACCGCGTTGGCGCCCATCGCCTTCATCTGGCGCATGCGGAATTCCCAGATCGCGTCGGGCACGGCGACGCCGACGCCGGCGTGGTCCTGGTGGATCGCCACGCCCTGCAGCTTGACCGCTTTGCCGTTGAGGAAGAAGCCGCGGTCGGCGTCGAAGCGGATGGTGCGGAAGCCGGTGCTCAATTCGACGCGGTCGAGCTCCTTGGCGCCGTCGCGCAGCACCGCGCGCACCCGGTACAGCGCGGGGCGCTCGAGTGTCCACAGGCGCGGGTCGCGCACCGCCAGCGTCAGCCGCGCTCCGGCCTTGCCCAGCGCCTCCGCGCGCACCGGGGCGCTGCCGCGCGCCACCTCGGCGCCGGACGGGTCGAACAGGCGCACGTCGAGCAGCGCCTTGCGCGCCGTCCCGGCGCTGCTTTCCACCTCGACCGCCACCGGCAGCGTCCAGCGGCCGTCCTTCATGACCGGGTTGGCGTGCACGCCGTCGGTGGCGATGTGCAGCGCGTCGCGCTTGACCAGCCAGGTGTGGCGGTAGATGCCGGCGCCTTCGTACCACCAGCCCTCCATCACCTCGGCGTCGACGCGCACGGCGATGGTGTTGACCTCTTCGCCGTAGCGCACATACGGGGTGATGTCGAGCGCGCGGCCGTTGTAGCCCGACCAGTTGCGGTTGACGACGATGCCGTTGACCCACACCGTGCTGTGGGTGGCGATGGCGTCGAGCTGCAGCTCCAGGTGGCGGCCGCGGTCGGACGCCGGCAACGTGAAGTAGCGCCGGTACCAGCCGATGCCGCGCGGCCGGTAGCCCTGCGATTTGTTTTGCGCGGCGTCGAACGGGCCCTCGACGGCCCAGTCGTGCGGCAGGTCGACGCGGCGCCAGTCGGAGTCGTCGTAGTCGGCGTTGGCCGGCCCGTGCGCCTCGCCGGTCTGCGCGCTGCGGTAGCTGGCGCCGTGTCCGGTGATCGACGGCAGCGGCACGTCGCCCTGCAGGAAGCGCCAGCCGGCGTCCAGCGATAGGCGTTCGGCGGCGGCGTGGCCGCAGCACGTCGCGGCGAGCGCGATCAGACAGGCCGCGAACGTGCGCAGGGGCCGTGTGTATGTCATCTTGCTTGTCTCCAGGCGGGGCTGATGGTGTTGCTAATCGTGCGGGAAATGCTATCACCGCCGATCCGCGTCCGAAACGGCCGGGCGCGCGATTGCGGAATATTGTTCGGCGCATTGGTCATTTCTATGATCCCGCCGCCGGCCGGGAACGACGGCGCGCCGGGGCGGCCCGGCGCGCCGAAAAAAATTCGCCGATTGGACTTCTTGATTTGAAATTGCCCTGCTATAATGTTGTCTTTCGCGGCTGTAGCTCAGCTGGATAGAGTACTTGGCTACGAACCAAGGGGTCGTGGGTTCGATTCCTGCCAGCCGCACCAAAATTCGTAAGACGGAGGGCCTGAAGAGAAATCTTCAGGCCTTTTTTCTTTGCGCGACGACGATCGGCCGCCCGCCGGGATCAACTCCTTGATTATCGTGTCCCCAAGGCCGCCGCGGCGGCACATTGCTATTGGCATTTTTGCCAAAATGCCCGATGATTTGACGGTTATCGGCCCAAGGAGTGTGCATGACCATCATCACGAGCATCGAAGACCTGCGCCTGCTGGCGAAGAAGCGCGTACCGCGCATGTTCTACGACTACGCCGACGCCGGCTCCTGGACCGAATCGACCTACCGCGCCAACAACGAGGACTTCGGCAAGATCAAATTCCGCCAGCGGGTGGCCGTCAATCTGGAAAACCGCACGCTGGCCAGCACCATGGTCGGCGAGCCCGTCGCCATGCCGGTCGCGCTGGCGCCCACCGGCCTGACCGGCATGCAGCACGCCGACGGCGAAATCCTGGCCGCCAAGGCCGCGGAAAAATTCGGCGTGCCGTTCACCTTGTCGACGATGAGCATCTGCTCGATCGAGGACATCGCCGCCCACACCAGCAAGCCTTTCTGGTTCCAGCTGTATGTGATGAAGGACCGTGAATTCATCAACCGCCTGATCGACCGCGCCAAGGCCGCGCGCTGCTCGGCGCTGGTGTTGACGCTCGACTTGCAGGTGCTCGGCCAGCGCCACAAGGATTTGCGCAACGGCCTGTCGGCGCCGCCCAAGCTGACCATCGCCAACATGATCAACCTGGCCACCAAGCCGCGCTGGTGCTTCGGCATGCTCGGCACCAAGCGCCGCGGCTTCGGTAACATCGTCGGCCATGCGACGTCGGTGTCGGACATGTCGTCGCTGTCGTCGTGGACCAGCCAGCAGTTCGATTTGAGCCTGTCGTGGAAGGACGTCGAGTGGATCAAGCAGCGCTGGGGCGGCAAGTTGATCATCAAGGGCATCATGGACGCGGAGGATGCGCGCCTGGCGGTCGACAGCGGCGCCGACGCGCTGATCGTCTCCAACCACGGCGGCCGCCAGCTCGATGGCGCGCAGTCGTCGATCGGCGCGCTGCCGGCCATCGTCGAGGCGGTCGGCCGGCAGATCGAAGTGCATATGGACGGCGGCATCCGCTCCGGCCAGGATATGATCAAGGCGGTGGCGCTGGGCGCGAAGGGCGTTTATATCGGGCGTCCGTTCCTGTACGGCCTGGGCGCGATGGGCGAGCAGGGCGTGAGCAAATGTCTGGAGATTATCCGCAACGAGGCCGATTTGACGATGGCCTTCTGCGGCCTGCGCGATCTGCGGGATATCGACCGCAACATACTTCTTCCCGGGACTTATTGAGAGGGCAGCCATGAAAGACCACGATCTGAATCCGAAAGTCGACGCCTACATCGGGCGTCTCAAGAACTGGGCGGACGAGGTGCGTGAGTTGCGAACGATCTGCCTCGATAGCGGACTGGCCGAGGACTTGAAGTGGGGCGTGCCGTGCTACACGCTCGATGGCCGCAACGTGGTGTTGATCCACGTGTTCAAGGAGTACTGCGCGCTGCTGTTCTTCAAGGGCGCGTTGCTGAAGGACGCGAAGGGCATCCTGGTCCGGCAGACCGCCAACGTGCAGGCGGCGCGGCAGGCGCGCTTCACCGGCGTCGAGGAAATCCGCAAGCTGAAAACCGTGTTGAAGACCTATCTTGCGGAGGCGGTGAAGGTCGAGCAATCGGGCCTGAAGGTCGAGTTTAAAAAGACCGAGGAGTTTGCGGTGCCGCAGGAGTTCCAGGCCAGGCTCGATGAGATGCTGGAGCTGAAAAGCGCGTTCGAGGCGCTGACGCCGGGACGCCGGCGCGCCTACCTGCTGCATTTCTCGTCGGCCAAGCAATCCAGCACGCGCACTTCGCGCGTGCTGAAGGCCATCCCCAATATTTTGAACGGCAAGGGTCTGGACGACTGATTATCAGCCGACCACGTTGTCGGGTTTTCCCGCTTGCCACGCTTCGATGTTGTCGATCAGTTGATCGGCCAGCACCTGCATCGCCTGCGAACTGGCCCACGCCGAATGCGGCGTGAGGATGAAATTCGGCAGCCGCAGGTTGAGTAGCACGTTGTCCTCCGGCGGCGGCTCCTTGGTCAGCACGTCGAAGCCGGCGCCGGCGATCACGCCGGTGCGCAGCGCGTCGGCCAGCGCCACCTCGTCCACCAGGCCGCCGCGCGCGGTGTTGATCAGCAGCGCCGAGCTTTTCATGCGTATCAGCTCCTTGGCGCAG
The DNA here is from genome assembly GCF_017833525.1 of Duganella sp. 1411. Taxonomy (GTDB): domain Bacteria; phylum Pseudomonadota; class Gammaproteobacteria; order Burkholderiales; family Burkholderiaceae_D; genus Rugamonas. The sequence goes on along the minus strand of NZ_JAFICD010000002.1, from coordinate 438,858 downwards.
ATGATGTTGCGCGTCTTGTCGTTGAGCGGCAGATGCAGGCTGAGGACATCCGAGGTTTCCAGCAGCTCGTCCCACGAGACCTGCTTGACGCCGTCGTCGGTGACCGGCGAGCGGTTGAACACCACCACCTCCATGCCGAAGGCGCGCGCGATGTGCGCCACCGATTTGCCCAGGGCGCCGTAGCCGGCCAGGCCCAGGCGGCTGCCCGCCAGATCGGAGACCGGATGGCCGAACAGGCAGAATCGCTCGGACTTTTGCCACAGCCCCGCTTCGATGTCCGCGCGGTAGGCCACCAGTTGGCGGCGCAGCGCTAGGATCAGCGCGAAGGTGTGCTCCGGCAGTGTGTGCACCGCGTAGTTGCGGATGTTGGAGACGACGATGCCGCGCTCGCGGCAGGCCGCCAGGTCGACGATGTCGGTGCCGGTGGCGGCCACCGCGATCATCTTCAGGTCCGGCAGCCGCGCCAGGTCGTCGGCGCGCAGCGGCACCTTGTTGGTGATGGCGATGGTGGCGCGCGCATCGAGCAGGCGCGGCGCCGCGTCGGCCGCGCGGGTGGCCGGATATTCGGTCCATTCGTGCGCGAAGGACGGCTTGCGCACCTTGGCGATGACGCTGTCGCGGTCGAGGAAAACGATGCGGTGTGCTTCAGTCATGGAGCGACCTCGTAGGATGCGACACGCGCCGCCGGTGGTGGAGCCTTCGGCAGGCGCATGCCTGGATGATTGGAAAACAGTTCGGCGACCCATTCGACGAACACCCGCACCTTGGCCGACAGGTGGCGGTTTTGCGGGTAGACCACGTGCACCGGGATCGAGTCGGAGCTCCATTCCGGCAGCACCGCCTCGAAGGTGCCGTCTTCGAGCATCGGCTCGAGCAGGAAATTCGGCATCTGCACGATGCCCAGGCCGGCCATCCCGGCCGCCGTGTAGGCGGTGGTGTCGTTCAGGGCGATGTTGCCGGGCAGGGCCACCTGCACTCGCTCGCTGCCGCGCGTGAAATCCCAGTCGATGATTTTACCGGTCTTCGATGAGAAATAGTTGACGCACAGGTGGCGCAGCAGTTCGTCCGGGTGGGAGGGACGGCCGTAGCGGTCCAGGTAGGACGGCGTGGCGCAGGTGACGAAGTGCAGGATGCCGACGCGCCGGGCGATCAGGCTCGAATCGACCAGCTGGCCGGCGCGCACGGCGCAATCGACGCCTTCCTCGACCAGGTCGACGGCGCGGTCGCTGCAGCCCATCTCCATCTGGATATCCGGGTAACGGGTGAAAAAATCGGGCAGCGCCGGTACCAGCACGCTGCCGGCCAGGCCGGTGGGGACGTCGACCCGCAGCCGTCCGCTGGGGCTCAGGCGGGTGCGCGACAGCGATTCCTCGGCGTCGCGCACGTCCGACAGGATGCGCAGGCAGCGCTCATAATAGGCGGCGCCGTCGGCCGTGACGCTGACGTGGCGGGTGGTCCGGTGCAGCAGCTTGACCGCCAGCGACGCCTCCAGCGACTGGATCAAGGTCGACACCGTGGCCTTGGGCAGTTGCATGATCTCGGCCGCGCGCGTGAAGCCGCCGGAGTCGACCACGTTGACGAACACTTCCATCGCTTGCAGTTTATTCACTTATTCCCTCCATTGTTCGGAATCCTGAACAATCAATTCGACTTTACGCTATTTATCGGATTGTAGAACAAGTTTAAGATTGCTGTACTGCACCAAGGAAAGCATGGGCTGTTCCGGGGCAGAGGCAAGTTGTTACACCACGCAGGAAGGGGAGCATCATGAAATATCGGGACGGAATTTTTGCAACGGTTGCGATCGCGCTGACATCGGTCGCGCTGGCGGGCGTCGTCTACACCGATGTCTACTCGCAGACGGCCAAGGCCGAAGTGCGCGGCGTTCGTGCCCTGACCGAGGTGGCCAGCGGCGACGCGCTGGCCTGCGCCGACACTTCGCTGATGTCGGCCGATTCGGCCGACCTTGCCCGCACGGTGCGACAGTGACGATCAAGCCGCAGGATGACGCGCTGCCGGAGCTGTCGGATCGGCTGAAGATCCGCACTCTGGAGGTGCGCGGCGCCGAAGGCCCGCTGCCGGCACGCCTGTACACCAGCGGCGACGCCGGCGCCAAGCGCGATACGCTGACGGTGTTCTTCCACGCCGGCGGCTTCGTCGGCGGCGATCTGGAAGACGCCGACGGCTTCCTGCGCCACCTGGCCGACGACCATCCCGGCATGGCGGTGCTGGCCTCGGGCTACACGCTGGCGTGCGTGCGGCCGTTCCCGGCGGCGGTGGAAGACGCCCACGCCGTGCTGACCTGGGCCAAAAAGAACAAGGCCAAAATCGGCTGGACCGGCAAGCAGCTGATGGTGGCCGGTATCGAAGCCGGCGCCAACCTGGCGGCGGTGTGCGCGCTGATGTCGCGCGACCGCGGCGGCCCGGCGCTGGCCGGCCAGATCCTGATCATGCCGATGCTCGATCCGGGCCTGACCACCTGCTCGATGCGGGAAATGCAGCAGGCGCCCGAGTTGCTGGACGTGGCCGACGCCTGCGCGGCGGCCTACCGCGGCTACCTGCCCAATGCCGCCGACCGCACGCACCCGTACGCGTCGCCGCTGCAATCGAGCCGTTTGAAAAACCTGCCGCCCGCGCTGATCCTGTCGACCGAGGACGATCCGCTGCGCGACGAGGCCGAACAATACGGCGCCAAGCTGATTTCGTGCGGTGTCAAAACCACCGTCATCAGGATGGCGCCCCAGCCCCTGCAGGATCCGGGGGCGCGCAACGAATGCGCGTGCAAATGCGCCGCGCTGGGAGAAATCGCCAGTTTCATCACTGGCCTGGGACGGTCCGGGACGCCGCCAGCCTGATAGGGACCTCCCCATCCTTTAGCAGTATCCGTAGTCACGTCCCCACCGGCTTGCCGGCGGGGCGCTAGTACCGTGTTTTCTCGATTTTCCGTTGAGGCAGCCGGTGCCGCCATTTCTATTAAATATTTTCATATAAAAGGGATTTAAAATGAAAAACATTAAACAATTCACCGCTGTAGCCCGGCCGCTGGCCGCCGCTATGGCGTTGGCGGGACTGGCCGCTTTCGGCCTCACGGGTTGCGACGACGCCACCGGCAAGACCGAGAATCCGGCCGCCGCCGGCGGCGGTCCACCGATTTCGGCCGCCGCCGTGGTCGAGAAAACCATCACCGAGACGCAGGAGTTCTCGGGCCGCCTGGAGGCGGTCGAGCAGGTGCAGATCCGTCCGCGCGTCAGCGGCTTCATCACCGCGATCAACTTCAAGCCGGGCAGCCAGGTCAAAAAAGGCGAGGTGTTGTTCGTCATCGATGCGCGCCCGTACCAGGCCGAGGCCAACCGCGCCGAGGCGGCCGCCAATTCGGCGCGCGCCAAGGCCGAACTGGCCAAGCTGGAACTGACCCGCGCCGAAAAACTGCTGGCCGATAAAGCCATCGCCCAGCGCGAATACGACGAGCGCGCGTCGAGCCAGAAGCAGCTGGACGCCGACGCCCGCGCCGCGCAGGCCCAGTACGAGGCGGCCAAGCTCAATCTGAGCTACACCCGCGTCGAATCGCCGATCAACGGCCGCGTGTCGAAGGCGGAAATCACGCTGGGCAACCTGGTCGACGCGTCGGCCGTGCTGACCTCCGTGGTCTCGCTGGATAACATCTACGCCTCCTTCGACGGCGACGAGGACACCTACCTGCGCGTCGGCGCCGCCGCCCACAAGGGCGAACCGGCCATCGTCAAGATCGGCCTGGCCAACGAAACCGGCTTCCCGCACGAGGGCAAGCTCGAATTCGTCGACAACCAGCTCGATCCGCGCAGCGGTTCGGTGCGCATGCGCGCGACGCTGGCCAACAAGGACGGCGCGCTGGTGCCGGGCCTGTTCGCCCGCGTGCAGCTGGCCGGCACCAGCGGCGCCAAGCCGACGGTGTTGATCAACGAGCGCGCCGTCAGCACCGACCAAAGCCGCAAGTTCGTGTTCGTGGTCGGCGCCGGCAACAAGGCCGAGTACCGTGCCGTCACGCTGGGCCCCCAGGTCGACGGCATGCGCGTGGTGCGCGAAGGCCTGAAACCGGGCGAGAAGATCGTCGTCAACGGCCTGCAGCGCGTGCGTCCCGGCGCGCCGATCTCGCCGACCTTGGTGCCGATGGATTCCGATCCGCTGGCCGCCAACGTCGCCAAGCCCGAGGCCAAGCCCGAGGCCAAAAAAGATGAAAAAGTCGCCGTAGTCGCGAACAAGACCGGCACCTCCAAGGAATAAGAATATGAACATCTCTCGATTTTTTGTCGACAAGCCGATTTTCGCGGCCGTACTGTCGATCATTATCTTCGTCGGCGGCCTGATATCGATCTTCAAGCTGCCGATCTCGGAATACCCGGACGTGGTGCCGCCATCGGTGGTGGTGCGCGCGCAGTACCCGGGCGCCAATCCGAAGATCATCGCCGAAACCGTGGCCGCGCCGCTTGAGGAGCAGATCAACGGCGTCGAGAACATGCTCTACATGTCCTCGCAAAACACCTCGGACGGCGCGCTGGCGCTGACCGTCACCTTCAAGATCGGCACCAACGTCGAGCAGGCCGAAACGCAGGTGCAGAACCGCGTCCAGCGCGCGCTTCCGCGCCTGCCGGAAGAGGTGCGCCAGATCGGCGTGACGACCGTCAAGTCGTCGCCCAACCTGACCATGGTGGTCCACCTGATGTCGCCCAACGGCCGTTACGACGACCTGTATCTGCGTAACTACGCGGTGTTGAACGTCAAGGACCAACTGGCCCGCCTGCCTGGCATGGGCGAGGTGCAGCTGTTCGGCGCCGGCGACTACGCCATGCGCGTCTGGCTTGATCCGCAGAAGGTCGCCCAGCGCGGCCTGACCGCCGGCGACGTCGTCGATTCGATCCGCGAGCAGAACGTGCAAGTGGCGGCCGGTGTGATCGGCCAGGGCCCGAGCAAGGGCGCCGACTTCCAGCTGACCGTCAATACCCACGGCCGGCTGCAAAGCGAGGAAGAGTTTGGCGACATCGTCGTCAAGACCAACACCGACGGCGCCGTCACCCGGCTGCGCGACGTGGCGCGCCTGGAGATGGGTTCCAACTCCTACGCGCTGCGTTCGCTGCTGAACAATAAATCGGCCGCCGCGATTCCTATTTTCGAGGCGCCCAACGCCAACGCGCTGCAGCTGTCGGCCGATGTGCGCTCGACCATGGAACGCCTGTCGAAAGATTTCCCGGAAGGCGTCACGTACGAAATCGTATATGACCCGACCCAATTCGTGCGGGAGTCGATCCGCTCCGTGATCCACACTTTGGTCGAAGCGATCATCCTGGTGGCACTGGTGGTGATCATCTTCCTGCAAACCTGGCGCGCTTCGGTGATTCCGCTGCTGGCCGTTCCCGTCTCGGTGGTCGGTACCTTCGCCGTGATGCTGGCTTTTGGCTTCTCGATCAACACGTTGTCGCTGTTCGGCCTTGTGCTGGCCATCGGTATCGTGGTCGATGACGCGATCGTGGTGGTGGAAAACGTCGAACGTAACATCCACGACGGCCTGGCGCCGCGCGAGGCGACCATCCAGGCGATGAAAGAGGTGAGTGGTCCGATCATCGCCATCGCCCTGGTGCTGTGCGCCGTGTTCGTGCCGATCGCTTTCGTCTCCGGCCTGTCCGGCCAGTTCTACAAGCAGTTCGCGCTGACCATCGCCATTTCGACCGTGATCTCGGCATTCAGCTCGCTGACCCTGGCGCCGGCCCTGGCCGCCGCGCTGCTCAAGCCGCACGACGCACCGAAAGACGTGCTGACCCGCGGCATGGACAAGGTGTTCGGCCGCTTCTTCGGCTGGTTCAACCGCTTCTTCAACCGCGCCTCGGACAGCTATGGCAGGGGCGTGACCGGCGTGTTGAAACGCAAAGGCGGTTCGCTGGTCGTGTACGCGGTGCTGGCCGTCGCCGCCGGCTTCATGTTCAAGCTGGTGCCACCGGGCTTCGTGCCGGCGCAGGACAAGCAGTACCTGATCGGCTTCGCCCAGTTGCCCGACGCCGCCTCGCTGGACCGCACCGACGCCGTGATCCGCAAGATGTCGGACATCGCCAAGGATATCCCGGGCATCGACAACTCGATCGCCTTCCCGGGCCTGTCGATCAACGGCTTCACCAACGCGCCGAACGCCGGTATCGTCTTCGTCGGCCTGAGCGCGTTCGAGAAGCGTCACGGCAAGGAGCAGTCGGCCGAAGGCATCGCCGCCGAAATGAACAAGCGTATGGGGTCGATCGAAGGCGCGTTCGTGATGGTGCTGCCGCCGCCGCCGGTCAACGGCCTTGGCACCACCGGTGGTTTCAAGCTGATGCTGCAGGACCGCGACAACCTGGGCTACGACGCGCTGTACAAGGCGGTGCAGGCGGTGCAGGCGAAAGCGGCCACCAATCCTAAACTGGCCGGCGTGTTCTCGGGCTACCAGATCAACGTGCCGCAGCTGTTCGCGGACGTCGACCGGGTCAAGGCCAAGCAGCTGGGCATCCCGCTGCAGACGATTTACCAGACCTTGCAGATCAATCTGGGCTCGCTGTATGTGAACGACTTCAATCAGTTCGGCCGTACCTACCAGGTGCGCGTCCAGGCCGACCAGCAGTTCCGTTCGCACGCCGAGGATATCGCCCAGCTCAAGGTCCGCAACGACAAGGGCGAGATGATTCCGCTGTCGTCGCTGATGCGCGTCAAGGACACCTATGGCCCGGACCGCGTGCAACGCTACAACGCCTTCGTCGCCGCAGAAATCAACGGCGCGCCGGCCCCCGGCGTGTCGTCGGGCGAGGCGCAGGCCGAAATGACCAAGATCGTCGAAGAGGTTCTGCCTAAGGGTATCGGCTACGAATGGACGGAGTTGGTGTATCAGGACATCCTGTCCGGTAACACGATGATTTATGTGTTCCCGCTGTGCGTGCTGCTGGTGTTCCTGGTGCTGGCCGCCCAATACGAAAGCTGGACCTTGCCGCTGGCGGTGATCCTGATCGTGCCGATGTCGATCCTGTGCGCCCTGATCGGCGTCAAGCTGACCCACGGCGACAACAACGTCTTCACGCAGATCGCCTTGTTCGTGCTGGTGGGCTTGGCCTCGAAGAACGCGATTCTGATCGTGGAATTCGCCCGCGAACTGGAACACCATGGCCGCAGCATCGTCGAAGCGGCGCTGGAAGCGTGCCGCCTGCGTCTGCGTCCGATCCTGATGACGTCGATCGCGTTCATCATGGGCGTGCTGCCGCTGGTGTTCTCGAGTGGCGCCGGTTCGGAAATGCGTCATGCGATGGGTGTGGCGGTGTTTGCCGGCATGCTGGGCGTGACCTTCTTCGGCCTGTTCCTGACGCCTGTGTTCTACGTGCTGCTGCGTAAGCTGGCCGTGCGCCTGGAGAAGAAACCCGCCATCGCCGGCGACGGCGCGGTGGTCAAACTGGAAGGGACCCACTAATATGAACAAGCTGCAAATGATCGCCAAAGGCGTGGCACCCGTGTTGGCAGCGCTGCTGATGACGGCGTGCGCCGCGCCGGAATTCAAACAGCCGGCGGTGGAAGTGCCGGCCGCCTTCAAGGAATCGCAAACGCCGTCGGCCGCCGACGTCGCGGTGCCGGTGAAAACCGCCGCCGACGGCAGCACCTGGAAACAGGCGCAGGCCGCCGAGGCGCAGCCGCGCGGCGAGTGGTGGCTGGCCTTCAACGATCCGGCCCTCAATGAGCTGATCGCCGAGGCGACCCGCGCCAACGCCAACCTGTCGGTGGCGGCGGCCCGCGTCAAGCAGGCCCGCGCCATCGCCGGCGTGGCCGAGGCGGACCGCATTCCGCAAGTCGGCGTCAACGCCGGCGCCCAGCGCCAGCGCCAGTCGGCGACCTCGCTCGGCCTGCCGCAAGGCACCGATGTCGCGCCGGGCAAGCTGTTTAGCGCCAACCTGACGGCCAGCTACGAGGTCGACCTGTTCGGCCGCGTATCGTCGAACGTCAGCGCCGCCCGCAGCGACGCCGCCTCGATCGAGGCGACCTACCGCTCGGTGCTGCTGTCGGTGCAGGCGGACGTGGCGCAGACCTACTTCCGTCTGCGCGCCACCGATGCCGAACTGGAAACGCTGCAGCGCACGGTGCAGACGCGCGAGGAGGACGTCAAAGTCAACCAGCGCCGCTTCGACCTGGGCGACATCGGCGAATTCGACTTGTCGCGCTCCAAGACCGAACTGGCGACGACGCGCTCCGAATTCATCGGCCTGCAGCGTCAGCGCGTGACGACCGAGCATGCGCTGGCGGTCCTGCTGGGCAAACCGGCGGCCAGCTACACGGCCGGCGTGACGCCGCTGCTGGACACGGCGCTGCTGCCGGTGATTCCGGCCGGCCTGCCGTCGTCGCTGCTGGAGCGCCGTCCCGACATCGCCGCCGCCCAGCGCACGATGGAGGCGTCCAACGCCCGCATCGGCGTGGCCCGTTCGGCCATGTTCCCGGCGCTGACGTTGAGCGCGAGCGGTGGCGGCTCCTCGGCCGACACCGTGGCCGAAGTGTTCAAGTGGAGCAGCCGTTCGTGGGTGCTCGGCGCGCTGATGTCGATGCCGATCATCGACGGTGGCCGCAACAAGAACAACATCCTGCGCAGCGAAGCGGCGCTGGAAGAGTCGGTCGGCACCTATCGCCAGAGCGTGCTGGTGGCCTTCGCCGAGGTGGAAGACAACCTGGCGGGCCTGCGCATCCTGGCCGGCCAGACGGCGCAGATGGAAGCGGCGCTGGTGTCGGCCCGCCGTTCCGCCGATCTGGCGCAGAAGCTGTACACGGCCGGCCGTTCGAGCTACATCGATCTGCTGGACGCGCAGCGCAACCTGGCGGCGGTGGAACGCACCGCCGTGCAGCTGCGCGGCACCCGCGCCGTGACCACGGTGGCGTTGATCCGCGCGCTCGGTGGCGGCTGGGACAGCGCCAACGGCGCCGCCACCACGCCGGCGGCACCGGCGGTGGCGCAGCAATAAGCACCAGCCCCGCATGCGGTTAGCGATACGCTAGCCGCGCCACTTAGGGGTCGTACCCCGTGCGGGGTACGACCCCGCCTGGCGGTGCGGGTTAATAAATAGATCGCCCAAGTAAAAAGCGGACCCGAATCAAATCGGGTCCGCTTTTTTTACGACTTGTTTAAAACAGCGCTAAGACTTACTTGACGACTGCAGGAGCCGGGGTGGTCGCGGCGTCGTGGGCTTCGGTCTTGGCGGCCTTGGCGTGTGCCTTGGCTTTGGTTTTGGTGGCTTTAGCGTGGGCGTCGGCCTTGTCGGCTTTTTCTTCAGCCTTGGCGACGGCTACGTCTTTTTTCGCGTCGGCTTCGGCCTTGGCGGTTTTTGCGTCGGCCTTGATGTCAGCTTTGGTTTCTTTCGCTTCGGCTTTGACGGCGGCTTTGGTTTCTTTAGCTTCTGCCTTGGCAGCTGCTGGAGTGGTCGGGGTGGTGGCAGGAGTTTGTGCAAAAGCTGCGGTAGCAAACAGGCCGGCGATCAGGGTAGCGATAAGTTTGTTCATGATGAAATCCTCATTCAAGTTGATTAGGGCCGGGACAATTCCCGTGTCACTGAGCAGAAAACGCGGCCCGGACACACCCCGTTGACGGGCTTTACAATCGCTTACATGTTCGCCAACGCACAGAGCGGCCGGCGGCGCGGGGCTACGCTGGCGTTTATGAGCGCATCCCTGAAAACCTATAAAGCCAAGCGTAACTTCGCGATCACCCCCGAACCGGCCGAAGGTGGCCAGGAGGGCGGCGAGGCGCTGACGTTCGTCATTCAAAAGCATTGGGCCAGCCGCCTGCACTACGACTTCCGGCTGGAGCTCGATGGCGTGATGATGAGTTGGGCCGTGCCCAAGGGCCCCAGTTACGACACCCACGACAAGCGCATGGCCGTCCATGTGGAGGACCATCCGATCTCGTACAACGATTTCGAGGGGACGATACCGCCCAAGCAGTACGGGGCAGGCAAGGTCATCATCTGGGACAAGGGTTACTGGAAGCCGCTGGACGATCCGCGCAAGGCGCTGGCGGCCGGGAACCTGAAATTCGAACTGACCGGGCATAAGATGCACGGCAAATGGGTGCTGGTGCGGATGAAGGGCAAGGGCGAAAAGCAGGAGCCCTGGCTGCTAATTAAAGAGAAGGACGACTACGCGCGGCCCGCCGAGGAATTCAGCGTGGTCGACGAGATGCCCGACAGCGTGAAGGCGTTGCCGCTGCCGGGCGCCGCCGCCCCGCTGCCGGCCAAGGTGGCGAAGGAGCCGGCGAAGGCCAAGGCGCCCGCCAAGGCCGCCGCACCCAAGGCCGAGCTGCCGGAGACTTTGACGCCGCAACTGGCGACGCTGGTCGACGCGCCGCCGTCCTCGCCCGAGGAGTGGCTGTTCGAGATCAAGTTCGACGGCTACCGCATCCTGGCGCGGGTCGACGGCAAGGACATCCGGCTGATCACGCGCAACGGCAACGACTGGACGCACAAACTGCGCCCGCTGCACGACGCCATCGCCAAAATGAAGCTGCCCTCGGGCTGGTACGACGGCGAGATCGTCGTCCACGACGAGGAAGGGCGGCCCGACTTCGGCCTGCTGCAGAACGCCTTCGATGAAAACCATCCCGGCGAAATGGTGTACTTCATCTTCGATATACCGTTCCACGACGGCCGCGACCTGCGCGACATGCCGCTGCGGGAGCGCCGCGCGATACTTGAAAAGCTGATGGAGAAAAAAGCCACCGACTCGGTGCGCTACAGCGCCGCGCTCGACGCCACGCCGCAGGATATGATCGCCGCCGCCTGCAGCATGGGGCTGGAGGGCATCATCGGCAAGCGGCGCGACTCGGCCTACACCTCGCGCCGCAGCGGCAGCTGGATCAAGCTCAAATGCGGCCAGCGGCAGGAATTCGTCATCGGCGGCTATACCGATCCGCAAGGCTCGCGCAGCGGTTTCGGCTCGCTGCTGCTGGGGACCTACGACAAGGACGGCAAGCTGCAATACGCCGGCAACGTCGGCAGCGGCTTTAGCGGCGCGTCGCTGGCCGAGCTGAAATCGAAAATGGATGCGGTGGCGTCCGACAAAAATCCGTTCGCGCCCAACAAGGAGATCGACAAGCGGGCGCACTGGCTCAAGCCGACCCTGGTGGCGGAGGTGGCCTTCGGCGAGTGGACCCGTTCCGGCTCGATCCGTCATTCCGTGTTCAAGGGGCTGCGCAAGGATAAGAAGGCCAGCGCGATCACGCGCGAGCTGCCGACCCATATGAAGGATAAGGAGAAAACCGATATGGAGACTTCGAGCGCCGTGCAGGGCAAGCTGCCGGCTTCACTGAAGGTGACCAATCCCGATCGTGTGATCGACAAGGAAAGCGGCGCCACCAAGATCGCCTTGGTGCGCTATTACGCGCTGGTTGGGGCGCTGATGCTGCCGCATCTGAAAGGCCGGCCGGTGGCGCTGGTACGCGCGCCCGCCGGCGTGGGCGGGGAGCTGTTCTTCCAGAAGCACTCCGAAACCAATAAGCTGCCGGGGGTGAAGAGCCTCGATCCGGCGCTGGACCCGGACCATCCGCCGATGCTGGAGGTGGCGACGGAGCAGGGCTTGCTGTCGGCGGCGCAGTGGAACGTGGTGGAGCTGCACACTCAGAACGCCAACGCTTCGAACTATGAAAAGCCGAACCGGATGGTGTTCGATCTCGATCCGGGTAAGAACGTGACGTGGAAGCAGATACAGGAGGCGGCGCAGCTGATGCGCGCTTTCCTCGATCATTTGGGCTTGCCGGCGTTTTTGAAGACCAGTGGCGGCAAGGGCTTGCACGTGGTGGTGCCGGTCAAGCCGGGGTATGGCTGGGATGACGTGAAGGCGTTTTCGCAGGCGATCGTGGCGCATATGGCGCAGAATATTCCGGAGCGGTTTGTGCTGAAGAGCGGGCCGAGTAATCGGGTGGGTAGGATCTTTATTGATTATCTGCGCAATGGGCGCGGCGCTACCACTGCGTGTGCGTGGTCGGCGCGGGCGCGGCCGGGGTTGGGGATTTCGGTGCCGGTGGCGTGGGAGGAGTTGGATAAGCTGGAGGGCGGCGACCATTGGACGGTGGCCACGGTGCATACGCGGCTCGATGTGGGGAATACGCCCTGGGATGGGTATGCGAAGGCGGCCAAGGGTTTGGCGCCGGCGATGAAGATGTTGGGGTTTAAGCCGGGTTCTGGGAGCTGATTTGCGTTGTTGGCGGCTCGGGGATGGCGGATTACGGCGTTCCGCCTAATCCGCCCTACGTGGATCTGTTGTTAAGCGGCTTTGCGTGGTGACGACGATTTGGCGTTGCTCTTGGCGCGTGCGGCGGCGGTTGGAGCCTTCTTTGCCGTGCTGGTTTTGCGGCGTGGAGCCGGTGCTTCTTCCTCTTCCTCTTCGTCGGCTTTGGCGGCGCTTTTGCGCGCCGGTGTCTTGGCGCCGCCTTTGGCCGGGCGCTTGCCCAGGCTGTCCTGCAGCAGTGCAACCAGATCCACCACGTTGGATGTCTTGGCTGGCTTGTCTTCCGGCTCGGCGGCGGTGATGGTCTTGGTTTGACCGGCTTTGACCTTTTTCTTCACCAGCGCCAGTACGTCGTCCTTGTAGGTGTCGTGGTACTGCTCCGGCTTCCATTCCTCGCTCATGCCTTCGACCAGCGATAGCGCCATCTGCAGCTCCTTGTCGCTGATGCCGGCCGCCTTCGCCGTGGCCGGTGGTAGCTTGAGCTCCTCCGCGCTGCGGATCTCGGCGGCGTAGCGCAAGGTGTTGAGCACGATCTTGTCGTCGACGCAGACCAGCGCGCACAGGTGCTGCTTGGTGCGGATCACCACCGTGGCGATGCCGATCTTGCCGGCCTTGCGCAGCGTTTCGCGCAGCAGCGCGTAGACCTTTGCGCCGCCTTTCGATGGCGCCAGGTAGTACGGCTGCTCGTAGTACGTCAGCGGCACGTCGGCGGCGTCGACGAAGGCCTGGATGTCGATGGTGCCGGTGGCTTCGACGTTGGCGCGCTTGAGGTCTTCGTCCGACAGCACGACATACTCGTCCTCCTCGTACTCGTAGCCCTTGACGATGTCGTCCCAGGTGACGTCCTTGCCCGTCTTTTTGTTATAGCGTTTGTAGCCCACGGGCGAAAAGTCGCGCCGGTCGAGCATCGTCAGATCCAGCTCGTGCTCTTGCACCGCCGAATACAGCTCGACCGGAATGTGCACCAGCCCGAAGCTGATGGCGCCTTTCCATAACGCGCGGGCGGCCATGGCTTAGCCCACCGAGCCGGTCACCGGCAGCACGATGCCGCTGATATAGCTGGAGCACGACGGCGCGGCCAGGAACACGTATGCCGGCGACAGCTCCTGCGGTTGCGCGGCGCGGCGCATGTCGGTGTCCTGGCCGAACTTGGCGATCTTGTCGGGCGACTGGTCGGCCGGGTTGAGCGGCGTCCACACCGGTCCCGGCGCCACCGCGTTGACGCGGATGCCCTGGTCCAGCAAGTTGGAGGCCAGCGACATCGTGAACGCGTGGATGGCGCCCTTGGTGGTCGAGTAGTCGAGCAGGTGGCTAGAACCCTGCAGCCCCGTCACGGACCCGGTGTTGATGATGGAGGCGCCGCGCTTGAGGAAGGGCAGCACCGCCTTGGCCATGTGGAAGTAGCCGTAGACGTTGGTCTTCATCGTCATGTCGAAGCGCTCCTCGGTCAGGTCGGTGAGCTTTTCGGCGTGCTCCTGGAAGGCGGCGTTGTTGACCAGGATGTCGAGTCGGCCGAAGCGCTCGTGCGTCTGCTGGGCGGCGTCGCGGCAGAACGCGGCGTCGCGCACGTCGCCGCGCAGCAGCAGGCAGCTCTGGCCTTCGGCTTCGACGTAACGTTTGGTGTCGATCGCGTCCTGGTCTTCGTCCAGGTAGACGATGGCGACGTCGGCGCCTTCGCGCGCGTACAGCACCGCGACGGCGCGGCCGATGCCGGAATCGCCGCCGGTGATCAAGGCCACCATGCCGGCCAGCTTGCCGCTGCCGGCGTAGTCGGGCGCCAGGAACTCGGGTTTGAGCTGCATCTGCGCCTCGAGCCCCGGCTTGGCCAGGTGCTGGGACGGCATCGTGCCGGGATACTCATGTTCGGTGGTCTGCACCGGCCCCTGGCGCTGGCCCGACTGGCTGCCGGCCTTTTCCTGTTTTGCGCGTTCGTCGGCCTGGTCCTGGCGCTGCTGGATTTCCCGCTGCTGACTGGCGGTGCCCGCGTCGGCCTTGTTTTCGGTGTTTGCCATGGTTCTCTCCTTGTGCGTCGAGGGGCTAGTATTGGCGCCCGGCGCGCGGATGACAGTGCGCTCTTTCACACATGCGCGCAGATGCGGTGACGCAGCGTTTGTGGCACACTGGCAGCACTCAATTCCAAGCAAAAATAGAAATACCTAGGGGCAACAAAAAAATGACCGAGATTCCAGACCGGTCCGACCGTGTTGGCGTGTATTTCAACGCCAGCCGCGATCGGCGCGCGCACTTCCAGGCCAGCTGCGGCCCGATCTTCTCGCAGCTGGCGATCGCCGACAGCGTCGACGGCACGGCCGCCGAGGTGGCCCGCGTCGCCGTCGGTTTGCTGGTGCTCGATTTGCACGGTTACGCGCGGCCCGGCGGGCTGGCGGCCGTCGGCGGCTTGATCGTCAACCGCGGCGGCGCGCCGGTGCTGGTGCTGTGCGGGTATGAGCAAAGCGCCTGGTTGCCCGAGTTGATGGCGTACGGATCGTTCGAGTACCTGATTTGCCCGGTGCTGGACGACGATCTGCGCGACGCCGTGCGGGAGGCGTTGGCGGCGCACGACGATCCGGCCGCCGTCATGCGCCAGCGCCTGTTCGACAAGGAGCGCGAGCTGCGCGATCTGGTGGCCTTGCAGCGCAGCGTGCAGCGCGCCCTCGACGGCCTTGACGACGTCGATGCGCTGGCGGCCAAGGCTTGTCTGGCGTTGTGCGATTTTCCGGCCGTGAGCCACGCGTCGCTGCTGCACTTGAAGCCGCACGGCGATTTGCGGCTGGTGGCGCAGGCGCCGTCCGACGGCCTCGATCTGGCCGGTCTGCTGGGGCATACCGACCACCTGTTGCAATCGCCGCTGCGCGATGTGTTCCCGCCGCTGATGGCGGTGTCCACCGGGCGCATGGTGTTGCTGGACGCGCCCGAGAAGGCCGGCGATCCGGAACTGGCCATGGCGCTGCACGACCGCCACGTGCGCATGGTGCTGGCGCTGCCGCTGCGGTCCGATATCGGCCATCCGGACGCCGGGACGGTCAGTGGCGCGATCTGCCTGATGTTCGACCGCCACATCGCGCTCTCGCGCGAGCAGTTCGCCAGTTTTTCCAGC
Source organism: Duganella sp. 1411 (assembly GCF_017833525.1). GTDB lineage: Bacteria > Pseudomonadota > Gammaproteobacteria > Burkholderiales > Burkholderiaceae_D > Rugamonas. Next base: position 423,524 of record NZ_JAFICD010000002.1, on the reverse strand, counting down.
CTGGCGCAGTTTGTCAGCCTTGGACTGGGCCTGAGCGAATTGAAGCACCGGAACGACGAGCTGTCCGCCCAGCTGTCGCACCTGAGCACCGTCGACCATTTGACGGGCGCCGCCAACCGCCGCGCCGGCGAGACGACGCTGGACAACGAATTGCGCCGCGCGCGCCGCTACGGCCTGCCGCTGACGGTGATGTCGTTCGAGGTCAGTAGTTTTCGTTCGCTGAACGATTTATACGGCCATCCGCTGGGCGACGCTGCCTTGCGCCTGGCCGCCGAGACGGTCAAGCGCCGCTTGCGCGCGTCCGACCGGCTGGCGCGCATGCGCGGCCAGGAGTTCATGATCGTCGCCACGCACACGTCGCCCGCCGACGCCATGCTGCTGGCCAAAAAGCTGCGGGTGGCGCTGGCCGGGGCGGATTTGCCGGCCTGCGACAGCGTCAGCGTCAGCCTGGCCATCGCGCATGCCGGCGTGGAGGAGGGCGTCGACGACGTCCTGGACCGGCTCGACGCGGCGCTGCAACGCGCCAAACGCGCTGGGCGCAACCATATTGAATTGGCGGGATAAGCGGGATTCGAGGCGCTTTGAACATGATGAACAACATCCCAGGTCGTTTGGCGCGTAGCCTTCTGTTGCTGTTGTCGGTCGCCGCCAGTTGCAGCGCGCAGGCGGGGAACCCGATCGTCCCCGGCTGGTATGCCGATCCTGAAATCCGCATATTCGCAGGGCGCTACTGGATCTATCCGACTTATTCGGCCGACGACGGCGCGCCGCCCCGCGCCGGCAAGTTCACGCCCGAACAGCAGCGCATGCGCGCCCGCTCGGACCTGGTCTGGGCGCCGTTCCTCAAGCAGAGCTTTTTGGACGCGTTTTCCTCGCCGGACCTCGTGCATTGGACCAAACACCCGCGCGTTCTCGACGTCGAAAACGTCAGCTGGGCCGCCTACGCCGTGTGGGCGCCGTCGGCGGTCGCGCACAACGGCAAGTACTACCTGTTCTTCGGCGCCAACGACATCAAGGGCAACGGCCAGCCGGGCGGCATCGGGGTCGCGGTCAGCGAGCGGCCCGAAGGACCATTCAAGGATGCGCTGGGCAAGCCGCTGATCGGCGCGATCCATAACGGCGCCCAGCCGATCGACCAGATGGTGTTCCGGGACGACGATGGCCAGTTCTATATGTATTACGGCGGCTGGCGGCACCTGAACGTGGTCAGGCTGGCGCCGGACCTGCTGAGCGTCGTGGCGTTCGCGGATGGCACGACCTACAAGGAAATCACGCCGGATCCGGCCTATGTCGAAGGTCCGTTCATGGCCAAGCGCAACGGCACGTACTACATGATGTGGTCGGAAGGGGAATGGACCGGGCCCGATTACAGCGTGGCGTATGCGATGAGCGCCTCGTCGTACGGGCCCTTCAAGCGGATCGGCAAGATCCTCCAGCAGGACGGCCGGGTGGCCACCGGCGCCGGGCACCACTCGGTGGTCAATATTCCCGGCACCGACGACTGGTACATCGCCTATCACCGCCGGCCGCTGGGGGAGGAGGACGGCAACCACCGCCAGTTGGCCATCGAACGGCTGGAGTTCAATGACGACGGCACCATCCGGCCGGTGACGCTGACGGCGGCCGGCGTCGCGTCGCGGCCGATCGCGGCGGCGCGTTAGGCGTGCGCGCCGCCCTGGCGCTGGTTTTTTGGTCGGCCGGCCCCTGTCGGTTCGCTCGCGGTTCCGGTATCATTCGGCATGAACAAGAATTCTTTCCATCCGTTTGTCATTGGTGTCGCCGGCGGTAGCGGCAGCGGCAAGTCGACGGTGTCCCAGCAAGTGCTGGCGTCGTTTGGCGCCGATATGGTCTCGGTCGTGATGCAAGACGATTACTACCGCGACCAATCCCATCTCACCCCTGAAGTCCGTCGACAGCAGAATTACGACCATCCGCAGGCCTTCGACTGGCCGCTGCTGGTCAAACACGTCCGGGCGTTGCGCAATGGCGAAGCGATCGAAATGCCGGAGTACGACTTCACGCTCGATAATCGCTCCGACAGGACCATCCCGGTCAAGCCGGCACCGGTGATCGTCATCGAAGGCCTGTTTGCCTTGTATGACGCGGATTTGCGCAAAATGATGTCGTTGAAGATTTTCGTCGACACCGCCTCCGACGTACGCTTCATCCGCCGCTTGCAAAGGGATATCACCGAACGCGGTCGCTCGCTGGAGAGCGTCGTCGGCCAGTATCTGGAGACGGTGCGCCCGATGCACCAGCAATTCATCGAGCCCACCAAGCGGCACGCCGATGTGATTATTCCGCATGGCGCGAACGGCCCGGCGGTCGATGTGATCACCACCAAGGTGGCGAGCGTTATCGGGCAGTTGAAGCGATCCTGATTGAGGTTAATCTCCCCCGCATCGGGAAATCGCTACCGCACTGCTGAATATCGGCCAACCATTCTTTGCCATCATGGCAAGGTCAAGTCCAAGCCAATCATCCTGACCACGACGAAGGTGAGGAGGCCCAGGCCGAGGAGCGCTATCACGAAGACAGCGGCCACCTTGCCGCTCGCGCGTAGCACCGTGCCTGTCTCTTTCCCCTTCTTCCCTTGGTCGTAATGCCACTTGATGGCGAAGAACATGCCCGTGCCGAGCACGAGGGCCTTGAAGGCAACGAAGACTACAGGAATCCATTCCATCATTTTGAGTATTTCCAGGCTATTACATCTGATGCATACTAACTAAAAACAAGTTCCATACATTGAGACAAAATGTCCCAGGTGAAATCCATACAAGATGGAAATTCGGCGATCTGGTTGCCGCGATTGTCCGCGCACGGCGGGCCACGTTTTTTGCAGATCGCGGATGCGTTGCAGGCGGCGGTGGTGGATGGATCGCTGAAACCGGGTGACCGCCTACCGCCGCAGCGCCAGTTGGCGGCGCAGCTGGACGTCGACCTGACGACCATCACGCGCGCATACGACGAAGCGAGGCGCCGCAACTTGTTGGAGGGCCGCGGCGCTCGAGGCACTTACGTCGCGGCGCCGAAAGTCGAATTGACCTCGATCCTCGACCTGAGCATGAATACCCCGCCACCGCCGCATGGCGTGGACTTCGACGACATGGTGAAGCAAGGTTTGTCTCAAGTGCTGATGAGGGCAGATAATGAATTGCTGATGACTTACCACCTGGCCGGGGGCAGTGAATCCGACCGCAAGGCTGGAGCCAAGTGGCTCGAACCGATGTTTGGACATCTGGACTCTCGACAGCTTGTAGTCTGTCCGGGTGCGCAAGCGGCGATCGCCGCCTTGATCCTGGCGCTGACGCAGCCTGGTGATGTCATCCTGGCAGAGCCAACGACCTATCCCGGCTTGCGTGCGGCGGCGACCCAATTTGGCCGGAACATCATTGCGGTGGAAGCGGACCAGTACGGGATGGTGCCTGAGATGCTGGAGGACGCGTGCCGCCAGCACAAGCCTGCGCTGGTCTACCTCAATCCGACGTTACAGAACCCGACCGCCATCACCATTCCGGAACACCGGCGCAAGGAGCTCGCCAGCGTCGCGAAGCGCTGCAATGTACGCGTCATCGAGGACGATCCCTACTGGCTCCTTGCCGACGCGCCGCCACCGCCGATTGCCACGTTTGTCCCGGAACAGGTGTATTACATCTCGACCTTGTCGAAGTGCCTGACGCCCGGCTTGCGTGTCGCCTTCGTGCTGCTACGCGACCCGCACGAACGCGAACTTTTCCTGGCCGCGCTAAGATCATTTGCGCTGATGGTCGCGCCTCTGTCGGCCGCATTGGCCACCCAGTGGATACTCGACGGTTCGGCCGGCGGATTGATGCAAGGCGTACGTAACGAGGCGCGCCTGCGCCACTGTATGGCTCGCGATATTCTGGCCGGGCGGTACAACGGCGCCGGAGACGGCCTGCATGTCTGGCTCGAGTTGCCGGCGTATTGGAACTCCTCGCAGCTTGCGCGCGCGGCCGACAGCGAGGGCATCGCAGTCACGCCGGCGGAGGCATTCGCAACCGGCAGCGGAGCCGTGAACGCGATTCGCATCTCCTTGGGCAGCATCAAGGACCGTCGACGCTTACAGGCGGGTCTTCGACGGCTGTCTCATCTCCTGGCGCGGCGGCCCGAGTCGTACAGCGCTGCCGTGGTTTGACTGTCCTTCATCCGAGAGTTCGGCGAATTCGCGTCATATATTACGTTCGTAATGTATGATGTTTGGTATGGGAGTGAGGATTCGGAGCGGGATATGAAAGTCAGCAGGGAGCAGGTGGCGCTCAACCGGGAGCGCATCATCGAGACGGCGGCGCGGCTGTTCCGCCAGAAGGGCTATGACGGCATCGGCGTGGCCGATTTGATGAAAAGCGCCGGGCTGACGCATGGCGGGTTTTACGGCCACTTCGCCTCCAAGGAGGATCTGCTGGCCGAGGCCACCGCGCATGCGTTCAAGGCCTCGGTCGAGCGTTGGCGTGGCAAGGCGGCCCAGGCGCCCGAGACGGCGATGGCGAGCATCGGCGAGAGTTATTTGTCGGAGCGGCACCGCGATGAGCCGGAGCTGGGGTGTTCGATCACCTCGCTGGGCGCGGATATCGCGCGGCTCGGCCCCAAGGTGCGGCAGGCGCTGACCGAGGGGGCGAGGGGGCAGATCGCGGTGCTGGAGGAGTTGGCGCCGGGCGCCGACGCGGCGGCCAAGCGCAAACAGGCGCTGGCCACCTATGCGGCCATGGTCGGTGCGATCGTGCTGGCGCGGGCGGTGGACGACGAGGCGCTGTCTCTGGAGATTCTGGCGGCGGCGCGGGATTCGTTGCCCGTGGCGTGACGGTGCGCCACACCTCCTTATGCGTTTTTCGCATTACGTAATGTAAAAAACGAATTTGGCTCTGGACCGGCCCGGTCCGTTCGCGTACGCTGACGGTTTTCTGTTCGTGGAACGACGATGCTGCATTGGTTGAAGCACTACCGGCGCGCGCTGCTGCCTGGCGATATCAGCGCCGGCCTGGTGGTCGCCATGATGATGATCCCGCAGGGGATGGCCTATGCGCTGGTGGCCGGGCTGCCGCCCGTCGTCGGCATCTATGCCAGCATCCTGCCGCCGGTCGTCTATGCGCTGTTCGGCAGCAGCATGACGCAGTCGGTCGGGCCGATGGCCATCGTGTCGCTGATGACGGCGGCCGCCATCGGGCCGCTGGCGCCCCCCGGTTCGGCGCTGGCCGCCGTGCTGGCCGCCCAGCTGGCGATGGTGTCCGGCGTCGTGCTGCTGCTGTGCGGCGTGCTGCGCATGGGTTTCCTGGCCAATTTCTTCTCCCGTCCCGTGATGAGCGGCTTTACCGTCGGCTCGGCGATCGTCATCGCCTTCGACCAGGTTCGCACGCTGCTGGGCGCCGCGCCGCCCCATGTGCACATGCCGAGCGCGGTGCTGGGCGTCGGCTCGCTGCTGCTGCTGGTGCTGGCCAAGCAGTATCTGGCCGGCCTGCTGCGCCGCTGCGGCCTGCCGCCGGCCGTCGCCGACATCGGCGCCAAGCTGGCGCCGATGCTGGTGGTCCTGGGCGGCATCGGGCTGATGGCCACCACCGGCCTGGCCGAGATGGGCGTGCGCACCACCGGCTCGGTGCCCGCCGGTCTGCCGCGCCTGAACCTGGCCACGTCCGCCGCCCACTGGCCGCTGCTGCTGCAACCGGGCCTGCTGATCGGCTTTATCGTGTTCCTGATGTCGATGTCGGCGGCGCAGTCGCTGGCGCTCAAGCGCAACGAGAAGCTGGTCAGCAACCACGAGCTGGTGGGCCTGGGCGCGGCCAATGTCGCCAGCGCGCTGTCGGGCGGCTTTCCGGTGACGGGCAGCTTGTCGCGCTCGGCCGTCAATTTCGCCGCCGGCGCCAACACGCCGCTGGCGAGCCTGATCACGGCGGCGCTGCTGGCGTGCGCGCTGCTGGCGCCGACCGGCTGGCTGGCGCTGCTGCCGCTGCCGACGCTGGCCGCGACCATCATCGTCGCGGTGCTCGGCATGCTGGAGCTGGACATCCTGCGCACCGCCTGGCGCTACGACCGCGGCGACGCGCTGGCCTGGGGCGCGACCTGCCTGGGCGTGCTGGCGATGGGCGTGGAGGCGGGCGTGGTGGTCGGCGTGGCGCTTTCGATGGGGACCCTGATCTGGCGCGCCAGCCGGCCGCACATCGCGGTGCTGGGGCGCATCGCCGGCAGCGAGCATTTCCGCAATATCGAACGCTATCCGGCCGAGACCCGGCCGGAGCTGCTGGTGCTGCGCATCGACGCCAATCTCTTCTTCGGCAACGTCGAGGCGGTGGCCGCGCGCATCGAGTGCGAGCTGGCGACCCATCCGAGCGCGCGCCACCTGGTGCTGGTGATGACGGCGGTCAGCTCGATCGACACCACGGCGCTGTTCGCGCTGTCGGAGCTGAACCAGAGCCTCAAGCGGCGCGGCATCGGCATGCATCTGGCCGAGGTCAAGGGCCCGGTGATGGACAGGCTGCGCCACAGCGACCTGCTGCGCGACCTCAACGGCAAGCTGTTCCTCAGCACGGCGATGGCGTCCGACCACCTGCTGGCCGCCTCCAAAAACGTTGTTTAAATAATCATTATGTATATTATTTATACATTTAATTCCTGTGGGTAATAATACGCATGGACTTCCCGTCTGTTTGAAACTATGATTTAACTCCCTGGGCGCGCCCTGATGACGTCCCGCGCCCACAGACTAACTATCGACTGGTTGCCGATGCTGTACCGACTTGCCCGCCGCGCAGGCAGAATCTCGATCGCCATGTTCGTCAGCGTCACGCTGACGGCCGTGGTGACCTTGGTATTGACCACCTTCGCGCTGTACTTTTACCAGGTGGAGCGGGCCCACCGCTGGGACCAGCTGCACCAGACGCTGTCCAACAGCGCCGACGAGCTGGCGTCGGCGGTGGCGCTGCCGGCCTGGAACTTCGACGAAACCCAGATCACCACCATCATGCGCAGCGGCTTGAGCAACCGCGACCTGTACGCCAGCGCGGTGGTGCCGGCCAGCGGCAGCCGTCCGTTCATCCTGACGCGCGACCCGGCCGGGCACCTGGTCGAGGTCACGCGCGCGCCGGATAATCCGGAGCTGCTGTCGGAGCGGCGCCCCATCGTCGCCTCCGGCCGGCATATCGGCACCATCACCGTGTATGCCTCGCCGGTGCTGCTGCTCGAGCAGCTGCGCCAGCGCCGCTACTTCATCATCGGCATGATCTTCGTGCTCGACGTGACGCTGGTCCTGAGCCTGTACCTGCTGCTGTCGCAGCTCATTTTCAAACCCATCACCACCATCGAACGCTACGCCGCCAACGTCAAGGCGGGCCAGAACCCGGGCGCCTTGCCGCCGCGCGACTGGTTTTTCGGCGAGCTCAAAACCCTCAATTCGTCGATCCGCGACATGGTGCGCCTGATGGACAGCCGCTACGTGGCCATGCACGCGAGCGAGGAGCGGCTGCAGATCGCCAGCAGCGCGGCGGCCATCGGCATCTGGGACTGGAACATCGTCACCGGCCAATTGGTGTGGGACGAGCAGATGCTGCGCCTGTACGGCATGGACGAGGCCAGCGCGGCCGGCGCGGCCGCCTCGATGGACGAATGGATCGCGCGCATGCATCCGGACGACGCCATCCCGGTGCGCGCGCTGCTGGACCGGGCGCTGGCCGGCGGCGGCGACTTCGACGCCGAATTCCGCGTCACCTGGCCGGACGGCTCGCTGCACTACATGAAGGGCGAGGCGATGATCTTCCGCGACGCCGAGGGCCAGCCGGCGCGCGTGGTCGGCGTCAATTACGACATCACCGAGCACAAGGTGGCCGAGCAGGAGCTGCGCCGCCACCGCATCCACCTCGAGGACCTGGTTGCCGAGCGCACCAACGCGCTGTCGGTGGCGGTGCGCCAGGCGCAGGCGGCCAACCAGGCCAAGAGCATCTTCCTGGCCAATATGAGCCACGAGCTGCGCACGCCGCTCAATTCCGTGATCGGCTTTTCGCGCCTGATGGCCGATTCGAAGAACATGCTGCCGGAGGAGAAGCGCAACCTGGCGATCATCCACCGCTCGGGCGAGCACCTGCTCACGCTGATCAACGATATCCTCGAACTGTCCAAGATCGAGGCCGGGCGCGCGGTGCTGCAGACGGAGGTCATGAGCATCGACGAGATCCTGCAGGAGGTGATGGACATGGTCAGCATGCGCGCCGGCCAGACCGGCGTCGAGCTCGAACTCGATAGCGCCGGCGTGCCGGCCGGCGCCCGCGTCGACGGCACCAAGCTGCGCCAGGTGCTGCTCAACCTGATGTCGAACGCGGTCAAGTTCACCGGCCGCGGCAAGGTGACGTTGCGGGTGCGCGGCGCCATGCGCGAGGCCGACGGCGAGTGCCAGTGCGAGCTGGCGTTCGCGGTGATCGACGACGGCCCGGGCATTTCGCCGATCGACCAGACCCGCATTTTCGAGCCCTTCGTGCAGGCCGACGGCCCGGGCGCCAAGGAGGGCACCGGCCTGGGGCTGGCCATCTCGCGCGAGTTCGTCCAGCTGATGGGCGGGGTGCTGTCGGTGCAGTCGGTGCGCGGCGACGGCGCCACCTTCCAGTTCACGATCCGGGTGCCGGTGGAGGACGCGCAGGCGGCCGGCGACCAGCTGCTGGTGCTGGAGGCGCCCCATCGCGGGCGCCGCGCGGCTCCGGCCGACGACGGCGCCGACGGCGCGCCGCTGTCGGGCGCCGACCTGGCGCGGCTCGATCCGGCGCTGCGCGGCCAGTTGAAGGTGGCGCTGCAGGAGCTCAACCTGGCGCGCGTGGCGCTGTTGCTGCGGCCATTGCCGGCGGAATTGGGCGGCGTGGTCGCGCGCATGGAGCGCATGGTGCGGCTGCACCAGTATCCGCAGCTGTGCGCGCTGCTGGACCAGGCGGATAGCGAACTGGAGGCATAGGCCCGACAGGTATATCATAGTAGTTAGTACACGTTAGTACACGTTAGTACACGGATTCGGGATGCAACGGCAGCGGCAGCGCCGGTATCCCGCGGGCGGGCGGCGGCGAACAAGGCGAGAGAGTTTTACATGCACCGGGATTTATCGGAACAACACACCAAGGGCGAAGTGCTGATCGTGGAGGACACCCCAGCCTCGCTCAAGCTGCTCAGCGACCTGCTGACGGAGGCCGGCTATTACGTGCGCCAGGCGCCCAACGGCGAGCTGGCGCTGTGGACGGCGCAGTCGCGCCCCCCGGAGCTGATCCTGCTCGACATCCGCATGCCCGGCATCGACGGCTTCGAGGTCTGCAAGCGCCTCAAGGCGTCGCCGCAGTTGTGCAACGTGCCGGTGATCTTCCTGTCGGCGCAGCACGACACCGACGACAAGGTGCGCGGCTTCGCGCTGGGCGCGGTCGATTTCATCGCCAAACCGTTCCAGGCCGAGGAGATCCTGGCCCGCACCGACGCCCACGTGCGCCTGAGCCGTGCGCAGCACGCGCTGACGCTCGAACGCTCGCTGCTCGAGCAGCGCGTTGCCGAACGCACCGAGGAACTGGCCAAGGAGGTCGAGCAGCGCCGCGCCAGCGAGGAGTTCCTGCGGCTGGCCAGCAAGGTGTTCGAGGCGACCCAGGACGCCATCGTCGTCACCGACCGCGAGGCGCGCATCGTCGCCACCAATCCCGCCTTCACGCAGATCTCCGGCTACGAGGCGCAGGAGGTGATCGGCAAGAACGTCGTCATGCTGCACGCCGGCGAGCAGGACGCCGCCGCCTTCGAGCAGATGCTGCAGTCGGTCATGGGCACCGGCTTGTGGTCGGGCGAGATCATGGCGCGGCGCAAGAACGGCGACGTCTATCCCGGCCTGCTGAGCGCCTCGGTGGTGCGCGACGACGCCGGCCAGGTGGTCAACCACGTGGCCGTGTTCATGGACATCACCGAACGCAAGGCCGAGCAGCACCTGATCGACTTCCTGTCCAACCACGACGCGCTCACCGGGCTGCCCAACCGCCTGCTGGCGCGCCAGCGCTTCGACCAGACCCTGGGCACGGCGCGCCGCGAGGGCGGTTGCGTGGCCGTCATGTGCCTGGACCTGGACCGCTTCAAGAGCATCAACGACTCCTACGGCCACCAGGTCGGCGACAAGGCGCTGCAGGTGATCTCGCGCTTTTTGACCGACTGCGTGCGCGAGGGCGACACCGTCACCCGCCAGGGCGGCGACGAGTTCCAGATCATCGTCGCCGACGACGCCCAACTGAGCGCGACGATGCCGATGGCGCAAAAGATCCTGGCCGGCCTGCGCAAGGAGCTGGTGATCGACGGCCAGCAGCTCACCGTCACCTCCAGCATCGGCATCGCCGTCAGCCTGACCGACGGCGACAGCTTCGATGAACTGGTGCGCAACGCCGACACGGCGCTGTTCCGCGCCAAGGAGATCGGCCGCGACAACTACGCCTTCTTCACCGAGCGCATGGACGCCGAGATCCGCGACAAGCTGGCGATCCAGAGCCAGCTGCGCGGCGCCATCGCGCGCAACGAGTTCGAGGTCCACTACCAGCCGCAAATGTGCCTGAAAAACGGCGTCATGGCCGGCGCCGAGGCGCTGCTGCGCTGGAACAACGCGGTGCTGGGCCGGGTGCCGCCGAACCGCTTCATCCCGCTGGCCGAGGAGTATGGGCTGGTCAATTCGATCGGCGAGTGGGTGCTCGAGAGCGTGTGCGCGCAGATCAAGGTCTGGCAGGACCAGGGGCTGGGCGACATCAAGGTGGCGGTCAACCTGTCGGCCGGGCAGTTCGCCAACGACGCCACGGTGCCGTATGTGGAAAGCACGCTGCGCAAGTTCGGCATCGCGCCGGCCTGCCTGGGCCTGGAGATCACCGAGGGCACGGTGATGGGCGATCCGAACAAGGCGGTGGCGGCGCTGCGCAAACTCAAGGACATCGGCGTGAGCATCTCGCTCGACGACTTCGGCACCGGCTATTCCAGCCTCAGTTACCTCAAACGCTTCCCGATCGACGTGCTCAAGATCGACAAATCGTTCGTTGACGACGTCACCACCAGCGCCAACGACGCGGCCATCGCGCTGTCGGTGATCTCGCTGGCGCACAACCTGAACATGCGGGTGATCGCCGAGGGTGTCGAGACGCGCGAGCAGGTGCGCTTCCTGACCGAGCGCGGATGCGACGAGATGCAGGGATATTATTTCAGCCCGCCGCTCAACGGCGAGGCCTTCACCGCGCTGCTGCGCGAACGACGCAATCTGTTGGACATGTAATCAACCCTTCCACCACTGGAGCTCTATGGAAAAGAAGTTTGGCGCTGTCATCGTCGGCGCATGCATGGTCTTGTCGCTCAACGCCGTCGCCGCCCAGGCGCCGGCCGCCAAGGCCGGTCCCGCCGACGCGCAATTCAAAACCATCTACACGCAGGAGTGGAAGTGGCGCCTGAGCCAGAAGATGGAGGAGGGCGAGGACGACGAAAAGGGCGGCGCCACGCTGCCGCGCATCGACGCCGCCACCCAGGAAAAGCGCCTGGCCTACTGGCGCGACGTGATGAAAAAGCTCGACGGCATCCAGCAGAGCAAGCTGTCGGCAGGGGAGTTGATCAACTATCAGGTCTACAAGGCGCAGATCGGCGCGCTGATCGACGCGCAGAAGTTCCGCGAATACGAAAAGCCGCTCAACGCCGATACCGCGTTCTGGTCCAACCTGTCGGCCGCCGGGCGCGCCACGCTGACCAAGGAAAAGGAATACCGCGACTACATCAAGCAAATGTCGGACGTGCCGCGCTACTTCAACGACCAGATCGTCAACATGCGGGCCGGGATGGCGCGCGGCTTCACGCCGCCGAAGATCACGCTGGTGGGGCGCGACGGCTCGATCACTTCGGTGACCGAAGCGAAGACGGTGCAGGACAACGTGTTCTACCTGCCGTTCAAGGCCATGCCGGCGACGATGCCGGCGGCGCTGCAGGAGGAGCTGCGCGCCGAGGGCGCCAAGGCGATCGAGACCTACGTGCTGCCGTCGTATAAGAATCTGCTCAAGTTCATGCGCGAAGAGTACGTGCCGAAATCGCGCGAGGACCTGGCGGCGGAGAATCTGCCCGACGGCAAAGCGTACTACCAGTCGAAGATCGTCGAATTCACCACCACCACGATGAGCGCCGACGAGATCCACCAGATCGGCGTGAGCGAAATGGCCAAGATCCGCGGCGAGATGCTGGATGTGATCAAGCAGACCGGTTTCGAAGGCGACCTGCCGGCCTTCCTGCAGTTCCTGCGCACCGATTCGCGCTTCTACGCCAAGACGCCCGAGGAGCTGCTGATGCGCTCCGCCTGGGTGGCGAAGAAGTTCGACGGCAAGGTTGGCCAGTACTTCGGTTACCTGCCGCGCCGCCGCTTCGCCGTCATTCCGGTGCCGGACGACCAGGCGCCGTTTTACACGTCGGGCCGTGGAGGGCCGGGCGTCTATCTGGTCAACACCTACAACCTGCCGTCGCGCGCGCTGTACAGCATGCCGGCGCTGACCCTGCACGAATCGGCGCCGGGCCACGCCTTCCAGATGCCGGTGGCGATGGAGCAGAAGGGCCGTCCGGCCTTCCGCAACGCCTATATTTCGGCGTATGGCGAAGGCTGGGCGCTGTACAGCGAGCGGCTGGGCGTGGAGATGGGCATGTATGAAACCCCTTACGAGGTGTTCGGCATGCTCAGTTACCAGGCTTGGCGCGCTTCGCGCCTGGTGGTCGATACGGGCATCCACAGCAAGGGCTGGACGCGCAAACAGGCGCAGGATTATTTGAAGGCCAATACGGCGCTGTCGGAGCACGAGATCGAGACGGAGGTCGATCGCTATATCTCGTGGCCGGGACAGGCGCTGTCTTATTACCTGGGCGAGATGAGCATCATCAACGCGCGCAAGAAGGCCGAGGCGGCGCTGGGGCAGAAGTTCGACATCCGCGCCTTCCACGACACGGTGCTGCAATTGGGCTCCGTGCCGCTGCCGGTGCTCGAGGCGCGCATCGATTTGTTCATCAAGGAGGGGGGCAAGAGCCCTTATCCGAGTCTGGATTGATGGTCGCCGACGGCTCATCGATGGCGGATTACGCTACGCTAATCCGCCCTACGTGGTTCAGATGTTGGCGCATCGTGTGGCCACAGCATGTTCCGCTATCGGCCGATCCCCCGATCACGCCGCGCGATTTAACATATCGTTGGCGATCCACTCCAGCACCGACGGCCGGTGCGGCTGCCACCCCAACTGCTCGCGCGCCCGCTTGCCCCGCACGCGGCTGTTGGACCCAAGCCCGTACGACGCCATCTCATACCCCCATTCCTCCTTGGCCTGCTCCAGCGGCCAATCCTGCGGCTCGCCCAGATCGAGCGCGCGGGCCATGGCCGCCGCCATGTCGCGGAACGACGCCTCGCCACTTTCGACGAAATAAAACGCGCCGGCCTCGGTCTTCTCCAACGCCAGCAAATACAGATCGACCACGTCGTCGATATGCACGTTCGACCAGATGTTCAAACCCGGCCCGACATGGCGCACGATGCCGCTCTTGCGCGCCTGCTTGAGCAAGCGAGGCAACTGCACGCTGTCGCGCGGCAGCGCCCCGTGCCCGTAGATCAGCGTATTGCACAGCACCGCCGAGCGCACACCCTTGCCGGCGGCGGCCAGCACCAGATTGTCGATGGCGACGCGGGCCGCCTTATCCGGCGTCGGCTCGGGCAACTGGTCCTCATAATAAATGCGGTCCGTGCCCAAGCCACCCGACGCGTCGCCGACGATGCTCGAGCCGCTGGTGTGCAGGAACACCTTGCCCGAGCCGGCCAAGCCGTCGATGAAGGCTTCCACCGCCGCGCGGTTGTCGCTGCTGGCGGCGTTGATGACGGCGTCCGCCGAACGCGCCTGGGCGATCAGCAGATCGCGGTCGGCGAGCGAGCCGATAACGCCCGTCACGCCGATTTTTTGCAGTTCTGCGATCTGCTCCGGTTTGCGTACCAAGCCGACGACCTCATGCCCGGCCTTGACCAGCCCCGCCGCGATCGAACCGCCGATGAACCCTGCCGCGCCTGTGACGAATACCTTCATGTCGTGCTCCTGTCTGAATTTGGATGCTGAGAGTATGGCGGTGGACGCCATGCACACAAAGACCTTGGCGCGCAAAGCATAGTTGAGCTGGAGTCAAATAAATGATCACGTAGGGCGGATTAGCGTAGCGTAATCGGCCAATGCGTGCTCCGTTGGCGGCTCAACGATGGCGGATTACGGCGTTCCGCCTAATCCGCCCTACGTGATTGCGTGATCATTCGCACTGTGGTGGTGCGTTCTGTCCATTTTGGTGCAATAAATTTCTGCAGGGCAGTCTGCGCATCCCTTTCTGCTGGCACATAGCTTGCATAGGACAGACATTATTTATAAAACCACAAAGTCATGCCCGATTGCACCGTACCGTCCGACCTCGCCGCCAGCGCCGCGCACGCCGCCTGGCAGGCCAGTCTCACCGTCGGATTCGCGGACGCCGCCGGCACCACGCGGCTCTTTAATAATATCCACCACGGCCCGCTGCGTGTGCAGAAGGCGCTCTACCCGGAGGACGCCAAGGTGTGCCACGCCATCGTGGTCCATCCGCCCGGTGGCGTGGTGGGCGGCGACCAGCTGTCGATCGATATCGGCGTCGGCGACCGCGCGCACGCCTTCATCACCACCCCCGGCGCCGCCAAATGGTACAAGGCCAATGGCAATGTGTCGCGCCAGGCCGTCCATCTGCATTTGAACGAGGGCGCCACGCTCGAATGGCTGCCGCAGGAGACGATCTTTTTTGATACCGCTAACGTGGTGCTGGAACAGGACGTGGAACTGGCCGCCGGCGCCACCTTCATCGGCTGCGAGATCCTGTGCATGGGCCGCCGCGGCTCCGGAGAGGTGTTCAATACCGGCACCGTCACCCAGCGCAGCAGCATCCGCCGCGACGGCAAATTGATCTGGTGGGAGCAGGGCGCGATGGTCGGCGGTCGCCTCGGCAGTCCGCTGGCGCTGAACGGCCATACGGTTTGCGCCACCTTGATCGCCGCCGGCAAGGCGCTGCCGGCCGCCGTGCTGACCGAATTGCTGTCGCAAATCCGCGCCGATATCGCCGCCGACGGCGACCACGTTTTCGGCGTCACCCACACCAAGGGCGTGCTGGTGGCGCGCCATTTGGGCGACGACAGCGAAACCGCGCGCCGCCTCATGCTCACCGTGTGGCGCCGCGTGCGCCCGCTCCTGCTGGATCGCGAGGCCGTCACGCCGCGCATCTGGCAAACCTGATACTGGAACCCCGAACATGGATCTGACCCCAAGAGAAAAAGACAAGCTGTTGATTTTCACGGCCGGCATCGTGGCCGAACGCCGCCTCGCGCGCGGCCTGAAACTCAATTACCCGGAAGCGATCGCGCTGATCACCTGCGCCATCATGGAGGGCGCGCGCGACGGCAAGTCGGTGGCCCAGTTGATGGCCGACGGCACCCAGATACTGACGCGCGACCAGGTCATGGAGGGGATACCGGAAATGATCCCGGACATCCAGGTGGAAGCCACCTTCCCGGACGGCAGCAAGCTGGTGACAGTGCACAACCCGATACCCTGAGCCGCATCATGATTCACAACCCGAACCACCCCAAGACAGCTTTTTTAAGGAGCTCACTATGATACCCGGTGAATATCTGCTCACGGAGGGCGAGATCGGCCTCAATGAAGGCCGCGAAACCGAGACCGTCGTGGTGACCAACCAGGGCGACCGGCCGGTGCAGGTCGGCTCGCATTTCCATTTTTTCGAGGTGAACACGGAGCTCAAGTTCGAGCGCTGGAAGGCCTACGGCCGGCGCTTGAACATCGCCGCCGGCACCGCCGTGCGCTTCGAGCCGGGCCAGCAGCGCACCGTCGAACTGGTGAAGCTGGGCGGCGACCAGAACGTCTACGGCTTCAATGGAAAAGTGATGGGCAAGCTCGATTCCAACCCACCGAAAAGCTAATAATAAAAGGCTAACATGGCTACAATCTCGCGCCGCGCCTACTCGGAAATGTTCGGTCCCACCAAAGGGGACCGCGTCCGTCTGGCAGACACCGAACTGTTTATCGAAATCGAGCACGATTACGCCATCTACGGCGAAGAAGTCAAATTTGGCGGCGGCAAAGTGATCCGCGACGGCATGGGCCAGTCGCAGCGCGTGCGCGCCGACCCGATGGTCATGGACACCGTCATCACCAACGCGGTGATCGTCGACCACTGGGGCATCGTCAAGGCCGACATCGGCCTGAAGGACGGCATGATCGCCGCCATCGGCAAGGCCGGCAACCCGGACATCCAGCCCGGCGTGACGATGGCCATCGCCGGCGCCACCGAGATCATCGCCGGCGAAGGCATGATCGTCACCGCCGGCGGCGTCGACACCCATATCCATTTCATTTGCCCGCAGCAGATCGAGGAGGCCTTGATGAGCGGCGTGACGACGATGATCGGCGGCGGCACCGGGCCGTCGGCCGGCACCTCGGCCACCACCTGCACGCCGGGGCCGTGGCACTTGCATTCGATGCTGGGCGCGGCCGACGCCTTCCCGATGAACCTGGGCTTTCTCGGCAAAGGCAACGTCAGCCTGCCGGCGCCGCTCGAGGAGCAGGTGCGGGCCGGCGCCATCGGCCTCAAACTGCACGAGGACTGGGGCAGCACGCCGGCCGCCATCGACAACTGCCTGAGCGTGGCCGACAAGATGGACATCCAGGTGGCGATCCACAGCGACACGCTCAACGAGGGCGGCTACCTGGCCGACACGCTGGCCGCCTTCAAGGACCGCACCATCCACACCTTCCACACCGAGGGCGCGGGCGGCGGCCACGCGCCGGACATCATCGCCGCCGTCGGCGAGGGCAATGTGCTGCCGTCGTCGACCAATCCAACCCGCCCGTTCACCGTCAACACGCTCGACGAGCACCTCGACATGCTGATGGTCTGCCACCACCTCGACGCGGCGATCGCCGAGGACGTGGCCTTCGCCGAATCGCGCATCCGCCGCGAGACCATCGCGGCCGAGGACATCCTGCACGACATCGGCGCCATCTCGATGATGTCGTCCGACTCGCAGGCCATGGGCCGCGTCGGCGAGGTGGTCATGCGCACCTGGCAGACGGCGCACAAGATGAAGGTGCAGCGCGGACCGCTGGCGCCGGACTCCTCGCGCAACGACAACTTCCGCGTCAAGCGCTATATCGCCAAGTACACGATCAATCCCGCCATCACGCACGGCATCGCGCACGCGGTAGGCTCGGTGGAGGTGGGCAAGATCGCCGACCTGGTGCTGTGGAAGCCGGCCTTCTTCGGCGTCAAACCGTCGACGATACTCAAGGGCGGCATGATCGCCGCCGCGCAGATGGGCGACCCGAACGCGTCGATCCCGACGCCGCAGCCGGTGCATTACCGGATGATGTTCGGCGCCTTCGGTGGAGGGCTGAAAAAGTCGTTCACCTTCGTCTCGCAGGCGGCGTTCGACGACGGCATCGGCGACAAGCTCAAACTGAATAAAACGCTGATCGTCGCCAAGGACATGCGCGCGCTGCGCAAACACCACATGATCCACAACGGCGCCACGCCGAAGATGGAAGTCGATCCCGAAACCTACGAAGTGCGCGCCGACGGCGAGCTGCTGGTCTGCGAGGCCGCCTCCGTGCTGCCGATGGCGCAGCGTTACTTCCTGTTCTAATTACTTATGCTGACACTTCACACCAAGATTTCACCCGTGGACCACGCGGCCGCCAACATCGCGGCGCGCCTGGTGCTGCCCTACGAACTGCGCGAAAAATGCCGCCTGCGCGCCACGCTCGATACCGGCGAGGACGTCGCCGTCTTCACCGTGCGCGGCACCGTGCTGCGCGACGGCGACCTGCTGACGGGCGAGGACAAGCGCGTCGTCAAGGTGGTGGCCGCGCCGGAACCGACCTACAAGGTCACCTGCGCCGACGCGCACACCTTGCTGCGCTGCGCCTTCCACCTCGGTAACCGCCACACGCAGGCGCAGGTCGGCGACGGCTTCCTGCGCATCCGCGCCGACGCGGTGCTCAAGGAAATGCTGGCCGGCCTGGGTGCCAGGGTGGAGGAGGAGCAGGCCGCCTTCGAGCCGGAATCGGGCGCGTATGGGGGCGGGCACGCGCACCACGACGACGGAGGTCATCATCCGCTGGCGCCGATCCCGCTGCGCCAGAAGATCCACCGCCCCAGCGATCCGAAGTGAGCCGATTCTGATGCAAGCATCGGCGTTACTGAATCTGCTGCAATTCGCCAGTCCGGCCCTGCCGATCGGCGCGTACAGCTATTCGCAGGGGCTGGAGGCGGCGCTGGAAAACGGCATGGTCGCCAACGCCGAGCAGGCGCGCGCGTGGATACTGCGTCACCTGCACGAGGTGGTGGCGCAATGGGAGGCGCCGATCGCCTGGCGGTTGATGCGGGCGTGGTCGCGTCGCGACTGGGCGGCGGTGGCCGACTGGAGCGAGCGTTTCATCGCCTCGCGCGACAGCGCCGAATTCCGCGCCGAGACCATCCAGATGGGCTATTCGCTGACCAAGCTGGTGGCCGAACTGGATATCGTCGATGCCGAGATGCTGGCGCGCTTGCAGGGGGAGCCGGAAGTGGCCTTGCCGACCGCCTTCGCCTGCGCGGTGGCCGCGCTGGAGATCCCGCACGACGCCGCGCTGCTGGCGATGCTGTTCGCGTGGGCCGAAAACCAGGTGCTGGTGTGCGTCAAATCCGTGCCGCTGGGGCAGGTGGCGGGCCAGCGCATGCTGCTGTCGCTGCGGGCCGACATCGAAGCGGCCGCCCGCCATGCGCAAACCGTCGCCGACGACGACATGTGCAACTGGGCGCCGGGATTGTCGCTGCTGTCGATGAAGCACGAGGTCCAGTACAGCCGCCTTTACCGATCATGAATACTAGATAAACAATATAAAACATATGAAAACTTCAAATCCTTTACGCGTCGGCATCGGCGGCCCGGTTGGTTCCGGCAAGACGGCGCTGTGCGAAATGCTCTGCAAGGGCATGCGCGACCAGTTCGACATGGCCGTCATCACCAACGACATCTACACCAAGGAGGACATGGAGATCCTGCTGCGCGCCGACGCGCTGCCGGCCGAACGGTTGATGGGTGTGGAGACGGGCGGCTGCCCGCACACGGCGATCCGCGAGGACGCGTCGATCAACTTGGAGGCGATCGCGCGGATGCAGGCCGATTTTCCGAACCTGGACCTGATACTGGTGGAATCGGGTGGCGACAATCTGGCGGCGACGTTCAGCCCGGAGTTGTCGGACTTGACGATCTATGTGATCGATGTCGCCGGCGGCGAGAAGATTCCGCGCAAGGGTGGTCCCGGCATCACGCGTTCCGATCTGCTCATCATCAACAAGACCGACCTGGCGCCGCACGTGGGCGCCGATCTGGACGTGATGGCGCGCGACGCCAAGCAGCAGCGGGGCGCGCGCCCGTTCATCTTCACCAATCTGCGCAGCGGCGACGGCGTGGCCGCCGTCATCGATTTCATCCGCGAGCAGGGCCTGCTGGGGCAGGCCGCGCACGCCGCGTAACCACATGATCACGTAGGGCGGATTAGGCGGAACGCCGTAATCCGCCAATGCACGAGCCGTCGAAACGCATATTCAACAGGGAGATCCAATGTCAAAAAAATCCACACTCGCCATCCTGCTGGCGCTGGCCAGCAGCGCCGCCGCCGCCCACCCGCAAGCTGGTGGCGCGCACGTCCACGGCTTCCTGGACGGCTTCGCCCACCCCTTCACCGGCCTCGATCACCTGCTGGCGATGGTCGCCGTCGGCATCTGGAGCGTGCGCCAGCCGAACGCCAAATGGCTGCCGGCGACCTTCATCGGCATGGTGCTGGTCGGCGTGCTGACCGGCGTGGCCGGCCTGACGATCCCCGGCCTGGAAACCGGCATCGCGTTGACGGTGGCGACAATGGGTGTTCTGATCGCGCTGGCCGCGCGCCTGCCGGCGGCGGTGGGCGTATCGATGGTGGGCGTGTTCGCCGTCCTGCACGGCAACGCGCACGGCCACGAACTGCCGGCGGCGGCCAGCGCCTTCGGCTTGCTGCTGGTCAGCGCGGTGCTGGTCCACGGCGGCCGGATGCTGGGCCGCGTCAGCCCCGCGCTGGCGCTGAAGGTCTCCGGCGCCGCGATCGCCGCCACCGGCGTGATGCTGGCGGCGACGGTCTGAATCTAGTGGACTCTATTCGCGCGGCTCGGCGCGGCGCTCGGACAGCACGATCGGCGCCGCGTTTTGCGGATACAGTCCCAGATGTCCCTCGAAGCCGGCGCGGATGGCGGCCAGGTCGGCCTCCTGGTCGCCGGTCGGAAACACATGGTCGACCAGGCCGAGCGTCTTGTTCGGATAATCGATATACACCAGCACCAGCGGCACCTTGGCCTCCAGCGCCAGATGATAGAAGCCGCTCTTCCAGGTCGGGCGATAGGCGCGCGTGCCTTCCGGCGTGATGCCGACCCAGTACCAGTCGGCCGCGTTCATGCGCGCCGCCTGGGTTTTGATGGTGCCGCTCGGCGTGCCGCGTTCGACCGGCTCGCCCCCCAGTGCGCGGAACCACTTGCCCAGCGGTGACTTGAACAGCGTATCCTTGGCCAGCCAGCGGAACGGCAGGTCCAGCGCCCATTTGCCCAGCAGGCCGATGGGGAAGTCCCAGTTGGAGGTGTGCGGATAGATGACCATGATGCCGCGCGGACCGGGTAGGGGACGGTACAGCATGCGCCAGCCGAACAGGTTCAGGGCGCGCAGCGACAGGCGCTGCGCCAAGGTCGGCAGCGTCGCCGGTTTCAGTTCAAAATCGCTCATCCATCCCACCCCGTCGTTGTTTTATCTTATTTTCACTATTGACAGGTTGGCATAGACCTCGTCAAAAAAAGCGCGCAGGCATTCTATATTGGGGCGGGCGGCGGGGCAAGCCATTCCGGCCCGGCACAATTTGCCACGGGCCGGCACAAGTTCGATGCAATTGATGTATTGTAGCGTTCTTGATAATTCGCAAAAAAAAGGGGAACCATGATCTCGACTAAATTGACCCAACCGGTTGCCGTCATCGTTGCGGTCGCCGCCGCCTTTGCCACCGCGCCGGTTGAGGCCGCCGCACCGATGGCCAAGTTCCAGGCGCCCGGTTTTTATCGCACCACGTTGGGCGACTTCGAAGTCACCGTGCTCAACGATGGCACGCTGGACCTGCCGGTCAACAAACTGCTCAAGCAGCCGGCGGCCAAGACCGACGCGGCGCTGGCCAAGGTGTTCGAGAAGAGCCCGATCCAAACCTCGGTCAACGGTTTTCTGATCAACACCGGCAGCAAGCTGATCCTGATCGACGCCGGCGCCGCCAGCCTGTTCGGACCGACGCTGGGGCAACTGGTGGGTAATTTGAAGGCGTCCGGTTACAAGCCGGAGCAGGTCGACGAGATCTACATCACGCACATGCACAGCGACCACGTCGGCGGCCTGGCCAGCAACGAGCAGCGCGTGTTCCCGAACGCCATCGTGCGCGCGGGCAAGCTCGACGCCGATTACTATTTGAACCAGGCCAATCTGGACAAGGCGGCGCCGGAGGCGAAGGATAGTTTCCAGGGGCCGATGGTATCGATCAATCCGTACGTCAAGGCCGGCAAGTTCCAGCCCATCGTCGCCAACAGCGAGCTGGTGCCGGGGATTAAGTCGTACTTTAATGGTGGGCACACGGTGGGCCACATCACCTATGTGGTCGAGAGCAAGGGGCAGAAGCTGGTGTTGCTGGGCGATTTGCTGCATGTGCAGGGCGTGCAGTTTGACGACCCGGGCGTCGGCATCCAGTTCGACACGGACAGCACGATCGCCATCGCCGAGCGCAAGGAAGCGTTCGCGGCCGCGGCCAAGGGCGGCTATCTGATCGGCGCGGCGCACCTGTCGTTCCCGGCCCTGGGCCACGTGCGTGCGCAAGGCAAGGGTTACCAGTACGTGCCGATCAACTATACCCAGCCGCGTTGATGGTTTGATGTGTTGGCGGAGCTTGGCGGATTACGCTCCGCTAATCCGCCCTACGTGATCCCCGCCAAATCCACCGCCGGTTGAGCGACCCGGAGACACGTAGGGCGGATTAGGCGGAACGCCGTAATCGGCCATGCATGCGTCATCGACGGCGCATACATGGCCGATTACGCTGCGCTAATCCGCCCTACGTGATCCCCGGCAAATTCAGCCGCCGGGGACTCACACCAATTACGACGCCAGCGCCGGGTAGTCGGTGTAGCCGACGCCGTCCTGGCCGTAGAACGTTTCCGGCTTCCATTCGTTCAGCGGCGCCTCGGTCTGCAGCCGGCGCGGCAAGTCCGGATTCGAGATGAACGCCTTGCCGAAGGCGATGGCGTCGGCCGTGCCGGCGTCCAACAGATTCTGCGCGGTCTGCTTGTCCATGCTTTCATTGGCGATGTACACGCCGCCGAATTCCTTCTTCAGCAACGGTCCCAGGCTGTCCTCGCCCACCGCTTCGCGCGCGCAGATGAAGGCGATCTTGCGCTTGCCCAGCTCGCGCGCGACGTAGCCGAAGGTGGCCGCCGGATCGGAGTCGCCCATGTCGTGCGAGTCACGCCGCGGCGCCAGGTGCATGCCGACGCGATCGGCGCCCCATACCGCGATGCAGGCGTCGGTCACTTCCAGCATCAGGCGGGCGCGGTTTTCAATCGGGCCGCCGTAGTTGTCGGTGCGCTGGTTGGTTTTGTCTTGCAGGAACTGGTCGAGCAGGTAGCCGTTGGCGCCGTGGATCTCCACGCCGTCGAAGCCGGCCTTCTTGGCGTTTTCCGCGCCTTTCTTGTAGGCGGCGACGATGCCGGCCAACTCTTCCGTCTCCAGCGCGCGCGGCACCGGGTAGGCGCGCATCGGACGCAGCAGGCTGACGTGGCCTTCGGCGGCGATCGCGCTCGGCGCCACCGGCGCCTGGCCGTCCAGCAGCTCCGGATCGGAGATGCGGCCCACGTGCCACAGCTGGGCGAAGATCAGGCCGCCGGCCGCGTGCACCGCCGCCGTCACTTCCTTCCAGCCTTCCACCTGCTCGTCGGACCACAGGCCCGGCGTGTCGGCGTAGCCCACGCCCTGCGGGGTGACCGAGGTCGCCTCGCTCAGGATCAGGCCGGCGCTGGCGCGCTGTTCGTAGTACTTGGCCATCAGCGCGTTCGGCACGCGGGCGCCACCGATGGCGCGGGCGCGCGTCAGCGGCGCCATGATGACGCGGTTTTTCAGCGTGAGGTCGCCAATGGTGATCGGGTCGAAGAGGTTAGCCATGATGAGTTTCCTATAGTGTCATTTGGTCGATGAAGGCCTGGATGGTCGCTTCGTCGCGTTTAAAGTAGTTCCATTGACCGACCCGGTGAGACTTGATCAGGCCGGCTTTGAGCAGAATGGACAAGTGCGCCGACACCGTCGATTGCGACAGCGCCGCGCGGTGGTCGATCTGGCCCGCGCACACGCCAAAACTGTGCGGGTGCGCCTGCTCCGGAAAGTACTGTTCCGGGTCCTTCAGCCACGCCAGGATCTGGCGGCGCATCGGGTTGGCAAGGGCTTTGTGTATCGCGTCTATGTCCATCTGGGTTCACCTGGGTCAAAAATTGAATCGGCTTATGACGATATATGTATCGTATTTTTCCGATTTCAATATCGGTATCTTACGATATAAATGAAATTCGTGCTCGCGGCTGGCTAACGGCTGAAAAATCCTTTATGTTACTGGAACATTGACCGAATTCTAACGAGGCGCATATGTCTAGCCATTATCTGGATGTGGCCATCGGGTTGTCGTACACCTTTCTGGCCGTCAGCCTGCTGTGCAGCGCGACGCGCGAGGCGATCGCCTCGCTGTTCCAGACGCGCGCCAAGTTGCTGCTCGACGGCGTGCTGACGATGCTGCACGAGTCCGGCGGCAAACCGCGCGTGCGCGGCATTATCCCATCGATCAAGCGGCTGTTGCGGCTCGACACCGGCTTCGGCCTCGACAAGCTGGGCGCGGCCTCGCTGACCGCCGCCGTCATGGACCATCCGCTGATCCAGGGCATGGCGCAGCGGGGGCGCATGCCGTCGTACATCCCGTCGACCATTTTCGCGCGCGCGTTCGTGTCGACCTTGACGGCCAAATACGGCAAGGCGCAGACGGCCGCGATGCTGCTGGCGCAGGTCGGCAACGAGGGATTGGCCCGCACCTTGCTGGCGATCATGGGGGAGGGCCCGGACGACGTGGCGGCACTGGAAAACGCCGTGCGCATCTGGTACGAAACGGTGATGGAGCGCATCACCGGCTGGTACAAGCGGCGCTCGCAGCTGGTGTTGTTTTGTGTCGGCCTGTTCTACGCCACCGCGATGAACATCGACGCCATCGAACTGAGCAAACGCCTGTGGGGCGACGAGCAGGTGGCGGCCCAGCTGGCGCAGCAGGGCGCCGACGGCGTCGCCAGCGGACGGCTGAAGCCGCCGGTTCCGCCGGCCGCCGGCGCGCCGGCCGCGACGCCGCTGGAGCAGGCCGCCGTCGCCAAAAAAGAATGGCAGATGGTGGAGAAATTGCCGATCGGCTGGCCGTCCGCGCGCTTCGACGGCGCCGACGGCAAGGGTGTTCGCGCCTTCCTGGGCGCGCTCGCGTTTGCGCTGATGGGTTGGATTGTGACCGCCTTCGCCTCGTCGCTGGGGGCGCCGTTCTGGTTCGACGGCATCGGATGGCTGCTGGCGCTGCGCGGCAGCGGCGCGCGGCCGCAGACCGAGACCACGCCGGTGGTGGTGCAGACCATCACGCTGCCGAGCATGTCCGTCGCCAAGCCGCGGCTGGACTGATCGCAACGGTTTTGGGGTTAGGGTCGGCTTTCGCCGCAAAGCGGCCCTCGTCCCTCACGTAGGAGCAGGAATTCCATCGCGCTCCCCCGTAGGAGTATGCACAGGGGTGGGCCGCCCAACTCATTGTAGCAAAAGCCCGATTTTCGGCCCTGTTTTTCCCTATTTTCCCCGTGATTGGACTATCGCCGCGCTTCCCGGTCTAAATATGACAAAGCAGAACAAAATAGGGGAGAAAATCGGATGAATACCACAGTGACCGTGCAACTGCCTACCGACACCCTGCTCCAACTGATAGAAAAGCTGCGCCGCCGTGATGGCTCGCAGGACATTTCGGAAGCCATGACGAAGGCCGTCGAATGCTGGCTGGAAGACCCGGCCAGATTCGCGCCGAGCGCGGACCCTGAGGACATGCACGGCTATCAATGGAAATCGCTGTTCCTTCCCGAAGGCACCGTCTTGAAATCGTGGAGCTACGGCGAAAACAACTACGCGCGCGTTGAAGGCGATCAGATCATTCACGATGGCCGCGCGGTGTCGCCGAACCAGTTCGCCCAATCGTTCGCCCGCTCGACGCGCAATGCGTGGCAGGACTTATTTATCCGCCGTCCGGGCGACAAGACCTTCAAAATAGCGTGCCGGCTGCGCGATGAACTGATCGAGGCGGCCAAGCCGGCTGCCGCCACGCCAACCGCTACGATCCCGACTGGCCCCACCGCAGTGCCGCCGCTGCCGGTTGGATCAACGGCAATCTTGCCGGCGCCGTAGGCCCCGTTCCCAGCTGGCCAGGCAGCGCGCAACACCGATCGCGAGCCAGGATGGGACTTGCCGGAGCGCAGAAAATTCCGCTATCGGCTGGAAGACGTTGCCTATTAATTCAGCAAAATCCGAATGCAATGATCAAGGAACGTCGGCTATTCGCCGTTATGCGCCGACGCCCAAGTGATTAATTGTGACGCCTAGTCCAGCGTAACCGAGAATTCGAAAGCCCATTTCTGTCGAATACCCTGGCACATGGGCCTTAGCCAACCCGGCTAGTACCGCATGCCTTTGTTCAGGGGATTCGGTAGCGATTTCAAGCCACTCTATGAATTTGTATCCGCCATTCCTGAAGTGGTAAAACCATTCGCCATCCCAATCTGAGAGATGTCCATTTTCCGCATCCAGTGCGCGCCACTTCGGTGAAAGAGGTCCGAGACCATACATCGCAAGTCGCAGCTCGTCCCACTTCGTATCGTTCATCAATGGCTGCATGCGCCGGCTCCTTCTATTTGGCTGGGTCCGTTTCCGGCCGCTCGAGGTCAGCTATCACACCGCGAAGTGCAGCGCCAATGCGATCACCGCCGGCACCGTCTGGATCAGCAAGATGCTGCGCTTGACCGTCAAGCCACCCCAAACGCCGGCCACGGCCACGCAGCACAAGCCGAACACCGTGAAGGCCGACGCGATCGCCGGGTTCGGATGGACAAAGCCGACCACCAGCGCGGCGACCAGAAAACCGTTGTAGCAACCCTGGTTGGACATGGCCGGCCGGACGATGTCGGCTTTTTCTTTGCTCAGGCCGAAGACCTTGCGCCCGCGCGTGTCGAACAGCGCCGTCTCCAGCAGGACGATATAGATGTGTATCAGTGCCACGACGCCGGTGACGATCTGGGCCATTAAAAGCATGGTCGCTCCTTTTTTATAGTTGAGCGCTGATTATCACCGAGGCGCGGCCGGCTTGGGCATAATTTTGTTGCAACTGATATAGTTCCGGCCTTGCCGCAACACTGGAGTAGCAATGACCTGGATCATCCTCATCATCGCCGGCCTGCTGGAAGTTACCTGGGCGGTGGGACTCAAATACACGCACGGCTTCACCAAGCTGATACCGACGTTGTGGACCTTGGCCGCGATGCTCGGCAGCATAGGCATGCTGGGTCTGGCGCTGCGCACGCTGCCGCTGGGCACGGCCTACGCGATCTGGACCGGCATCGGCACCGTCGGTACCGTGATCTACGGCATCGTCGCGCTGAACGAGCCGGCCAGCGCGGTGCGGCTGGCGTGCATCGCCATGATCGTCGGCGGCATCGTCGGCCTCAAACTCAGCACCGTTTGACCGCTATCGTCAGAAGCCCGGATTGGCGCGGGCGAGGTAGTACCACTCGCTGTTGGCGCCGGCTGCGCTGTCGGGGAACAGGATGCGGCCGTCGAACTCGGCCAGCACCGGCGTGCCGTCGGCGCGCGTGCCGATCTGCTCGTCCTTGCGCACCGGGTCAAAGCTGGCCCACGCGCGGGTGAAGGTATCGTCGGCGCTGACCTTGTCGTAGACGGCGACCATGCTCAGCGCCTCCATCGCCTCGTCGGCGATCGGCGGCGGCGCGGGCGCGTCGATCAGGCCGAGGAAGGCCAGCGTGTTCAGGATGGCGCGATAGGCGACTTCGGGCGCTTGCGGGTCGGTGTGCTCGCCGCATTCGAGCGTGAGCGCGTAGCCGCCGGTGCTACGCATGTATTCGGTGGTGCCCATGCCGTAGCGCAGCACGGTTTCGAGCTGGCTGTCGCCGCGCAG
Organism: Duganella sp. 1411; assembly: GCF_017833525.1. Classification (GTDB taxonomy): domain Bacteria; phylum Pseudomonadota; class Gammaproteobacteria; order Burkholderiales; family Burkholderiaceae_D; genus Rugamonas. Next base: position 396,129 of record NZ_JAFICD010000002.1, on the reverse strand, counting down.
GCGGCGTCGCACGCCGGCGCCGTAGGTGCGCAGCCAGCCGTCGACGAAACGGCGCACCCCGAGGCGGCGCGCCATCGCGCGTTCCTGTTGCTCGTGCTTGAACGGTTCGAGCGGGCCGTCGTTGTCACGCGGGCCGACCATGACGAACGGTTCGCCGGCGGCTTTGAACGAGTGCAGGTCGAGCAGCACGTCGTGCCGCGCAAGGAGAGGGCAGAGCCAGTTGGCGATGCGGTCCTCGAAATCCTGCGGGTGATCGTTGGGGAACAGGTTGCGGTTCAGATTGCGTTCGCCGAAGCGTTCGCCCTTGGCGTAGGCCAGTGGATTGGCGATGGGCACGAAGGTGACGGCGCCGTTGCGGATGACGAGTTGGCCGCTGTCGAGTTCGCGCAACACGCGCTGGATGGCTTGGGTGCCGCAGGTTTCGTTGCCGTGGACGGCGCCGGTGACGATCAGGCGCGTGCCGGGTTGTTGGCCGCCGTATTCGACGGATTTGAATTGCAGTTGATGGGTGGGAGTCATGCGGTATTTATACCAGCGAACCGTTGCCAGCGCCATTGGCTGGCGCTGGCGGTTAACGATTTGCTTAGTCAGGACGATTGCTGATTTGCGGATCGTGAGAAAATTCGAGTTCTGGCTTACGCTTGTCTATGAATTTAAGACTGATATTCAAGTTCATAGTCTCCGTGTTGGCATCGCTGAAAGTCAGCAGCTTGCCGCTGACGCTTACGCTGGCTGGACTTAATTGATCGTTGATCGAGGGGGTGACAGCCATTCCGGTGAAGACGATGTCATACCCACCGGTATCGAAGATCTGGTAATTAATGATAGTGTCGGTTTCAGTGATCACGGGCACAGCAGGTGCCGTCAGGACGTCATATGTACCGGGTACAGTAGTGCTAGGTTTAACCGAAACCAGAATGTTGACGAAGGACGTGGATGCCGGAAATGTACTCATGAAGTCGCTTTCTTTGGTGGGTGGGTGGAAAGATAGTGCAGATAGGCCGCATCGCGGTATGGCATCGCTTCGAGTTGCTTTTTGATGCCGCTGACTTGATCGCTCTGGTTTAGGCAGGCATGGGCTTTAACCCAAGGGGCGAGCAGTTGAAAGTCACTGGCCCCTATGACCGTCTGACGTAACATCGTGCGCACCCCTTCGCAGTGATCCAGCGCGTCGGACTGCTGCCGTTGCATTACGCTAAGATCAGCGGCGAGCAGCAACGCATCAATCGTCGCCCGACGAACAGTTATGTCGGCGGGTGATGCTGAATGGAGTTGTTTTAGTTTGTTCAGCGCTGGTTGTAAACTTTGGGAGGCGAGAACTGGCTGGCCTTGCTGCATTAGAAGCGCAGCTTTTTTTTGTTGTATTTGCGCGACCATGACCAACAAGTTGACTCTTTTGGGCTCCAGCACACTCATGTCGGTAAACACCTGCGATAGCTTCTCCAACCGGTTTAAAGACTGGGCCGGATTTTGTTTCTGGTCCGTCTCGATAACGCGTAATTCCGCAATGCGCATCTTGCGTTGCCAGGCACGGTTGCTGGGGTCTTTTTCCACCATACTTTGCGACAAAATAAGAGCCTTTTGCGCGTCGTAAGAGCTGCCTCCAAGGTCGCCAAGTGCTTGTTTAAGCTCGGATTGACGCGACCATACTCCGGTTAGCTGCTCCATCCACAGCGTATCCTCCGGGTAGGCGGCGTGGAGCGTTTCAAGAAGAGTCAGCGCGCGTTTATAAAGAGACTCGGCTTGTGCAAGTTTCCCTAATTGCATTTGGGTGCTGGCTTGCCAAGACAGGCTGTCTGCCAAATCCGCAGCTAACTGCTTATCGTCCGGGCTCTTCGCATAGGCGCGCGTTTTGAGCGCCACCGATAGTCCAAACTCCATCGCCGCGCGCTTGGTGTCACCGCGCTGCAATGCCAATGTGCCCAGGCTGTTATGCGCATACGATTGTTCTATCCAGCCGCTGACCTCGTCGGGGTGGGCAGCGGACTGACGGTCCGCATATATTAAATACTCGTCGAAATATCGCTGCGCATAGTCCCATTCCTTTTGAACAAAATGGATCTGACCCAGCCAAAAAGCGTTTTCCCCAGCACTTTTCAGTAAGGCAACGTCGATCGGTCTGGCTTGTAATTGTTGTTGCAAAATCTGGCGTCCGGCAAGTAGAGCGGTGTTCGCACCTGCAGAATCAGACCGTGCAATGCGGACCTCGGAAATCAACTGCAGTGATTTTGCACGTTGCAGCAGTGCGACATCACTGCCTGTGGCGCGCGTAGAGTCGGACAGATATGGCAGTGCACGACTGCTGACGCTGTCGAGCAAATCCAGCTTACCCAGCGGGCGCAATTTTTCGACGAACTCACCTAACATGTAGCTCATCAGCCCTTCAGCCTCGGCACGGTGCGCCTCCGCTTGCGTCTGGGCCGAGCGGGCGGCAAGTCCGAGGCCTCCGGCCAGCACCGCGAGCGTCGTCATCGCCACCATGATCCCCAGCCGCAGCCGTTCACCACGCCGCACGCCCATCAGCGAGTCATGTACGAAATCCTGTTCCTGTTGCGTGAAACTGAAACCGCTCGTCTTTAATAACTGCCGTGCTTGATTGGCTTGGGTACCGGAGGGCAGCAGCATGTCGCGCTTGCGGCCGCTGTCCTGCCAGCGTTTGGCTTGGGCGCTGATACGGCTGCGCGTCTGCAATGCCTGGCGATGCTCGTCGATCCACACGACCACGCGCGGCCAGCGGCGCAGCAGCGCTTCGTGGGCGATGCCGAATGCCGGCGCGCCGCCGTGCAAATCGCTGACAAACAAGTGGGCGTCGACCAGCGCCTGCACCAATTTGGTTTCGTCGTCGCTGCTCAACGCCGACCACGGCACGCGGCGCGAGGTGACGGTGGACTCGTCCTCGGCCACAAGCACCAGCCGCGACAATAACTGGGGCAGGGCGGCGATCTGCGCCTCGCCCAACACCGAAATCACCTGCTCGGCACGCGCGCCGATGGCGCCCTCCAGGCCGCCCATGTCGTGGTAGGCCTTGTGGCTCAACTCCCCGTCGGGACTGCGCTGACGGTACAGCTCTTGCAGACAGTATTGCAACAATGGCAATGTGTCCGGCCCGGCCTTGGCGGTGTTGATCAGCAATTCGTCCAGGCTTTCGCCGTGGGCGTCGACCGTGTAGCGCAGCTGCGCCACTTGCGCCGGGTGGCGGATGATCTGCGCGATGTCGGCGCTGCCTGGTGGCGTCAGGTCGAAGTGGCCACCGCGCAGTTTCATACTCATCAACGCGGGATAGGCCGTCAAATGCGGGTAGAAATCGTTGCGGCACGCTAAAACCAGCAGCACGCAGCCCGAGCGCGCCAATTGATCCAGCACGTTGATGAAGACGGCGCGCTCCTGCTCGCCAATATGCGGCAGGCGGAACACGGCTTCGAAACGGTCGATGAAGACCGCCAGCCGTATCGTCGCCAAGCGGTGTTGCAGTTTTTCTATCAGGCTGGGCAAATCTTGCGCCATATATAAGGCGAGGGCGGCGGCGCTGGTGTTTTCAAACAGCAGTCGGCCGTCGATTTCCGCGTCGAGCAACACGCTGGCCAGTGTTTCCAGCAGGCCGGACTGCCCCATGTCGGCGCAGTCGAGTTGCACATGGTCGCTGATCGCCAGCCCGGACTCGGCCGGTGCGGCGCCCGCCTTGAGCGCGGGAATCAGGCCGGCCTGGACCAGCGAAGTCTTGCCGGCGCCCGACGGTCCGAGCACCAGCACCATCGCGCAAGCCTCCTGCACCTGGGCCACCACCACCCGCACCAGATGGTCGACGCTGAGCTTGCGGCCGAAGAAGATCGCCGCGTGTTGTTCCTCGAACGCTTCCAGACCCCGGAACGGGGAGGCGTGCAGCCAGCTGCCGTTGCTGACGTCGTCGTCGTAGCTGAGCTCGGCCAGCAGACGGTAGCCGCGCTTACGAATAGTTTCAATATAGCGCGGTTCGGCGGCCGAGTCGTCGAGCGCCCGGCGCAGCTGGGTGATGATTTTGTGCACCGCGTTGTCGCTGGCCGGGGTGTCGCCCCAGCACGCGTCCAGCAGCGCGTCGGCCGAGACGACATCGTGCGGATGCTTGCAGAAATGTAACAAAACATCCATCGCGCGGGGCTCGAGCTGTCTGCTGAGCACACCAAAACTGAGCGTATTGGTGGCCGGCTCGACGCGCCACTGGCCAAAACGGAAGCTTTTACGGTTCACGCCAAACTTCTCCGCCCAAGAAAAAACAATCTAAATCAACGACTTGGCTACCTGAAGGTTTCCAGAAGGCCATTTGTATGTCTATTCGGTACAGTTGTTTCATGTCTGCACCTTTAGTGAATATTAACATTAGGCTGAGGAAACTATTAAACATTCTGCTCACACTGTTGTGTCTTCGCGCGGTCGGTATGCCGGCGCGGCAATGACACCCCATCGTAACGATGTTCGCGCCGAGCTGCGCCGCATCGCGGTCAGTCGCACCTTCGCAATGTCACATGGTTGCTGCGCGTTGTTGGACCAATTGGTTCGAGATTTTGATGACCAAAAGTATCAAGGGAGGGATGCCGGCGCCGGCATGAACCTTGGAACGAATCTGGCGGCCGCTGTCCAGTTGGCGCGGCTGCGCAACAAGCTGAGCGACTATTACGCGGTCGAGGGGCTGGGCAACCCCTTGCGCATCCGGGTGCCGGACGAGGGGTATCAGGTCTGCATCGATGTCGTTGAGCCAGCCGGCGAACAAATGCATTCAGATGTCAACCAGCCATCCAGGGAGGCACCATGGTTGTTCTAACCGGCGTCAGGGCGCCGTTCGAGCTCACCCAGCACGCGATACCAATTAAGCAACAAGGAATCGATTTCGCGATGCGTTATTACAGCCACCAAGCCGGCAAGAACTTGTCGCTGGCCGAGGCCAGGGCGCTGACCGACGCCGGCATTCAGATCGGCGTGGTGTGGGAGACCATCGGCGCCCATTTGCATTCGTTCAGCCGGGCGCAAGGTCTTGCCGATGGCGCCGCCGCATATCTGATGGCGCAGTCGGCCATCACACAGCCGTCGGGGTCGGCCATTTACTTCGAGGTCGATTGCGATCCGACCGCCGACGACATCGCCGGTCCGATCACGCGCTATTTCGAAGGCGTCAACCAAGCCTTCCACGCGGCGCGGCCGGGCGAGCCGCGCTATCAGATCGGCATCTATGGGTCGGCGGCGAGTTGCCGCGCGATCGTGGCCAGCGGTTTGGCGTCGCTGAGCTGGCTTTCGCCCTCGGGGGAGGCGGGCGCGGCCGATTATGCCGGCTATAACCTCAGGCAGCTTGCATCCGGCGTGCTGCCGGTGGATGATGGCAAGAAGATCCATGTCGATCTGGCCCGTAGCAACGACGGCTTGCCAACCGGATTATTCAGGGTGCTGTAGTGGCGACCATTCAATTTACCGAGATACCCACACTTAAGACCGTCAAGCCGGCCAAGACCGTCTTTTTAAACAATACCGGACAGGATCTGGTGCTCAAGTTCGTCACCGCGCCGGACTTGACGCTGCCCGCCTATACCATCAGCAACCGCATCAGCGCGGCGATCGATTGCATTTGCCTGGGGACGATCAACTATTATTCCACCCACGGCCAAAACTACGCGATCGCCGACGGCAGCACCGCCGTGCTGACGATGGCCGATCAGACGCTGGAGATGGTGATCTCGCCCTGACTTTGGAAAAACGGCGCGGCACGGTAAGATGCGGGCATGAATCCTTCGCTTATTGGCCGCGAGCATGGCCGCAACTCCGGCCTCGACACCTTGCGCGCGCTGGCGATCGTTTTGGTGTTCATGAATCACTACATGATCTTCGTCAGCTTCAGTCCGACTTTCGGCTGGATGAGCGAGATCGGCTGGACCGGCGTCGACCTGTTTTTCGCGCTGAGCGGCTATCTGATCGGCAACCAGATCTTGTCGGGCATCCGCCGGCAGCAGACCGGGCCCGAGCGGTTCTCGCTGCCGCGCTTTTACGCGCGCCGCTTCTTGCGCACCCTGCCGAATTTCTATTTCGTGCTGGCGCTGTATGCCTTGTGGCCTTATTGGCGCGGCGAGAGCGTGCTGCCGCCGCTGTGGAAGTTCCTTACCTTCACCCAAAATATACAGCTGACCCCGGGCACGGCGTTTTCGCACGCCTGGTCGCTGTGCGTGGAGGAACAGTTCTACGTGCTGTTGCCGGCGGTCGCGCTGCTGATCGCGGCCTGCCGCAAGTCCTTGCTGTGGGCCTGGGTGGCGGTGATCGGCAGCCTGCTGGCGGGGGCGGCGGTGCGCAGCTATTTGTGGACACGTTACGGCGGCGAAGGCGGTTTCCTGTATTACACCCATATCTACTACGCTTCGTGGTGCCGCTTCGACGAGCTGGTGTGCGGCGTGGCGCTGGCGCTGGTGCGGAACTATCACGCGGGCGCCTGGAAGGTCATCACGTCGCGCGGCAACTGGGTGCTGGCCGCCGGCGCGGGCATGCTGGCGCTGACCTGGTCGATGTTGCTTGAGGATCACTACGGCTATGCGATGACCGTGTTCGGCTATCCGATGCTGGGCCTGAGTTTCACCTTGCTGTTGATCGCGGCGCTGAGTCCGGGGTCGCTGCTGCAGCGCTGGCGCGTGCCGGGCGCGGCCAGCATCGCGCTGTGGTCGTATGCGATTTACCTGACGCACAAGCAGTTGTGCGTGCTGATGCGCGTGCCGTTGCGCGGCCACGGCTGGTTGCCGGACTCGTGGCAGGCGATCGCCATCATGAGCCTGGCCAGCATCGCCGTCGGCTGGTTGCTGTTCCTGCTGGTGGAAACGCCGTTCATGAAATTGCGCGACCGTTTCGTCCCGGGCAATTTCGCCGGGTCGAAGGCGGCACCAGAGGCGCTGGCCGCCTAGTTCATCTCGATGACGTCGAACGGCGATTGGGTCGAGCCGAGGAAGGCCATGACGCTGCGGGCACGCTCGCCCGGGTCGTCGTCGCGGGTGCTGGCGATGGCAGCGCGCAGGCCGGGGATGACTTCGGTGATGTGCGGGCTGTCGTAGGCGTTGACCAGCAGCGCCGCCAGTTCGCTGGCGCGGCCGCGGTTGTTGCGCATGCGCTCTTCCAGCATCGCCAGTAACGTGCGCTGCATGCGCGGCGTGGGATTGGTGATGTAGCCGAACACCAGCGGCGTGTTGCTGATCGCGTCGCACAGGCGGCTCTCGATCTGGTCAGGCTTGACGTCCGAGGCGATATCGAAATAGGCGCCGTTCCAGCGGGTGCGCTCGTACGGGTGGCCGGGCGGGAAGGAATCAGCCGTCTCGAAGCCGAGGACGTGGCTGAGATAGCGTAACCATTTGAGAAGAGTGGGCATCATGGTTGCATTTTAACGTAGGGCGGATTAGCGGGCGAGGCGCGCTAACCGCCCGGGGGCCCATCGATGAGGCGGCCCACCTGGCCGGTAGGCCTTAGAGGCCGTACGCCGTAATCCGCCATGCATGCGTTAACGCGACGCATGCATGGCGGATTACGCTGCGCTAATCCGCCCTACGTGGTTTAGATGACGCTTTCCTCACCCAGTTTGCCGGCGCGGAAGTCCTCGACGGCGGCGAAAACCTCGGCCTGCGTGTTCATCACGAACGGGCCGTATTGCGCGATCGGCTCGTTGAGCGGCTTGCCGGCGACCAGGATGAAGCGGCTGGCGTCGGTCGCATGCACATTCACGCCGTCAACGCCCGCCTTGTTGGCCAGGATCGCCATCTTGCCCGACGCTACATCCTTGTCGCCGACGCGCACCGCACCGCGATACGTGAAGATGAAGGCGTTGTGGCCTTCCGGCAGCGCTTGGCTGAACGAGGCGCCGGCCGGCAGGTCGACATCGATATAAATCGGCTCGGTCACTTCGCGTTGCACCGCGCCGGCGACGCCATGGCTGCTGCCGGCGATCACTTTCACCTTGACGCCGTTTTCGGTGCTGAAGACCGGCACCTCGTCGCCGTTGAAGTCGCGGTACCACGGCGCGCGCATCTTGTCCTTCGCCGGCAGGTTCAGCCACAGCTGGAAGCCGGACATCATGCCTTCTTCCTGCTCCGGCATTTCCGAGTGGATCACGCCGCGCCCGGCCGTCATCCATTGCACGCCGCCGTTGGTCAGCAGGCCCTCGTTGCCGCTGCTGTCCTTGTGGCGCATGCGCCCCTCCAGCATGTAGGTGACGGTTTCGAAGCCCCGGTGCGGATGGCTGGGGAAACCGGCCAGGTAGTCGCTGGCCTGGTCGCTGCCGAAATTATCCAGCATCAAAAACGGGTCCAGGCGGCGCTGCAGGTTCTGGGTCAGGACACGGTTGATCTTGACGCCGGCGCCATCCGACACGGCCTGGCCGGTGATGATGCGCTCCACGGTGCGTTCCTGTTGAACGCGATCGCTGATGACGTTGCTCATGACTTCCTCCTTTGCGGAGCGCGCCGCCGGGCGCGTTCCATCGTTTAATTTAGACCAATACCGCGTTGATGTCGGCGTCCGCCTGGGCTTGCGCCTTGGCCACCGCGTCCGGACCCATGCCCATGCCTTCGGCGTAGAAGAACTGGACGTCGGTCAGGCCGACGAAGCCCAGGAAAGTCTTCAAGTGGGCCAGCTGGACATCGTTGGGGCTGTCCTTGTGCATGCCGCCACGCGCCACGGCGACGTAGACTTTCTTGCCCGTCAGCAGGCCGACCGGGCCGGTGGCGCCGTATTTGAACGTCACGCCGGCACGGGCGATCGCGTCGAACCACGCTTTCAGTTGCACGGTGACGCCGAAGTTATACATCGGCGAGCCGATGACGATGGTGTCGGCCGCCTGCGCCTGGGCGATCAGCGCGTCGTCCAGCGCCACGCGGGCCGCTTGCTCGGCGGTGCGCTGGTCGGCGGGGGTGAACAGGGCTTGCAGAGCCGGCTCGTCGAGTACCGGATGCGGATTCGCGGCCAGGTCGCGGCGGATCAGCGTCGCGCCGGGATGGGCGGCCCGCAGCTTGGCGACAATGCTGTCGGCCAGGCGGGTCGATTCGGAACCGGTGCTGCGGGCGCTGGAGTTGATTTGCAAGATGTTCATGGTGGTTCTCCTGAATGTTGGGGTTTTGTTTGTTTTCTGCTGCGATGTAGTTACTTTAATCGGTTCAAAACCGTGGCGGAAGACGTTAGAATGGATAACATTAATCCACTGATGGAACAATCGAGGAGAATTGCGTGGAAATCGATCCTGGCGATCTGATGCTGTTTGCCCGTATCGTCGAATGCGGCAGTTTCAGCCTGGCTGCCGAGCGGGTGCAATTGCCGAAGTCGACGGTGTCCCGGCGGATATCGTTGCTGGAGGCGCATCTGGGGGAGCGGCTGCTTCAGCGCACCACGCGCAAGCTGGTGTTGACCGAGTTCGGCGCCAGCCTGCTGGAGCACGCCCGCCGGGTGGCCGACGAGACCGAGGCCGCCGGCGCGCTGGCGCAGCACCGGCAGGGCGCGCCGAGCGGATTGCTGCGGGTGTCGATGCCGGCCGACTTCGCCAACGCGGGCGTTGGCGAGATGCTGGCGCAATTCATGCACCGCTATCCGGCCATTTCGCTGGAGCTCGATCTGTCGCCGCGCCGGGTCGACCTGGTGGCGGAGAACTACGATCTGGCGATCCGCATGGGCGATCTGCCGGACGACGCCTCGCTGGCGGCGCGGCGCATCACCTTCAGTTCGCTGGCGCTGTACGCCTCGCCGAGCTATACGGGCTTGCGCGGCTTGCCGGAGCATCCAGACGATTTGTTCAAGCACGATTTGCTCAGTTTGCCGCCCAGGGTGAATGGCCTGATCCGTTGGACGCTATTGCGCGGCAAGACGCGCTGGGAGCGCGAGCTACCGGTGCGCTTGCTGGGCAACTCGCCGGAGATGATCGTGCGCATGACCGGCAATGGCGTTGGGATCGGCGTGTCGACGGAGGCGATCGCCGCGCCGTTCCTGCGGGCGGGGACGCTGGTGCGGGTGCTGCCGGAGTGGTCGTTTCCCCAGGTGACGGGGTGGGCGGTGTTCCCGGGGCGGCGGTTGATGCCGGCCAAGACCCGGGTGTTTCTGGATATGCTGGAGGCGGCGTTCGACCGTAGGGCGGATTAGCGTAGCGTAATCCGCCATGCATGCGCCGTTGGCGGCGCAAACATGGCGGATTACGGCGTTCCGCCTAATCCGCCCTACGTGCCTCCGGGATGCACTGAAACCTGAGGACAATCTAAATTACGTAGGGCGGATTAGCGTAGCGTAATCCGCCATGCACGAGCCGCCGGCGGCGCATGCATGGCGAATTACGTAAGTTAGATGATGCCAGCGTCGTGGACCGCCAATTATTTCAGGTTCGCCATCATCTCGCCCAGCCTGACCGGCCCGGCCGGCTGCCACGCCGGGTTGAAGCTCAGCGTGTCTTTCGGGAACAGCATGACCACCGTCGAACCCAGCAGGAAACGCCCCAGCTCCTCGCCTTTCTTCAGCACGATGTTTTGATCGGCATAGGTCCATTCGGTCACCTTCGGCAGGCGCGGCGGGTTGACCACGCCGTGCCACACCGTGGCCATGCTGCCGACGATGGTGGCGCCCACCAGGGTCATCACGAACGGCCCGTGGGCGGTGTCGAATACGCACACCACGCGCTCGTTGCGCGCGAACAAACCCGGAATGCCGCGCGCGGCGGCCGGGCTCACCGAGAACAACTCGCCCGGAACATAGATCATGCGCGTCAGCTTGCCGTCGCACGGCATGTGGATGCGGTGGTAGTCGCGCGGGCTCAGGTACAAGTTGGCGAAGCTGCCATGCTGGAACTTGGCGGCCAGCGCGGCGTCGCCGCCGACCAGCGCCGTGGTGCTGAACTTATGGCCCTTGGCCTGGAAGATCTGGTCGTCATCGATGGCGCCGAACTGGCTGATGCGGCCGTCGATCGGGCAGATGAAGTCGGCGTCGGCGAGCGGGCGCGCGTCCGGGCGCAGCGCGCGCGTGAAAAATTCGTTGAAGCTGGCGTAGCTGGCGATATCCGAATTGAGCGCTTCGCCCATGTTGACGTCGTATTTGCCGACAAACCAGCGTATCAGGCGCGTGGTCATGGCGCCGCCCTTGGCGCCGGCGACACGGCCGGCGAAGTTGGTCAATGCTCCCTTGGGAAGCAGATAATGGGGCAGAACGGCAAGGCGGTCGGACACGATGGCAATCCATACAAAATGACGATCGAACATTATAACGCCCCGCCAGTGGCGCCATGCCTAATCGAGTCTATTCATTTTTTCACGATGTATGTTTATGAAATTTCGTTAAACGGATACGCGTTAACTTGGATTAAGGAAACTTTCTGTCAAATCAAGGCATAATAGGCGCTTCCCCCCGGTTCCCGATCGCCACGCTATGATGCCTCCCCGCCAACGCCGTTTGACGCAGACCGCTGCGGCCGTTCTATCGCTGTGTTTTGCCGCCGGCGCCCATGCCGACGACGTCGCCGATGGGGGCGACAGCGCCACCGACGCCAAGCCGGCGGCCGTCCAGCAGGCAGCCGTGCCGATGCAGACGGTGCGGATCAAGGGCAGCGCCGCCAGCTATGACGCGCGCCGCGATGATACCGCTAGCAAGATCGTCGTCGGCAGCGAGGAAATCCAGAAATACGGCGACACCTCGGTCAACGACGTGCTCAAGCGCCTGCCCGGCATCACCGTCGGCGGCGCGGCCGGCCGTTCCGGCGGCGAGATCCGCATGCGCGGCCTGGGCGCCGGCTACACGCAGATCCTGATCAACGGCGAACGCGCGCCGGCCGGCTTTTCGATCGACAACCTGGCGCCCGACGTGATCGAGCGCATCGAGGTGCTGCGCGCGGCCAGCGCCGAGTTCAGCACCCAGTCGATCGCCGGCACCATCAATATCGTGCTGAAGAAGGCCGTCAAGGTGGCCCAGCACGAGGTGAAGATCAGCGGCGCCAAAGGCAGCAAGTTCAGCTCGCCGAGCGCCAGCTTCCAGTTGTCCGACAAACGCGACGGCATGTCCTATTCGTTCAGCGGCAACGCCTGGCGCTATATGTACAACCGCATGACGCCGTCGACCGAGACCGGCACCGACGCCGCCGGCGTGCCCAACGTCGACCGCTCCGCGACCTGGCGCGACCAGGGCCGCTCGGACGGTTTCAACCTGTCGCCGCGCATCAACTGGACGCTGGCCGGCGGCGACACGCTGACCTCGCAGACCTTCGTCAACCTGAACCGCTTCGACAGCAACAGCCACAGCCGCACCACCGTCAACGTGGACGGCGACCAGGGCCCGAGCTACGACCGCATCGACAACGTCTTCAGCAGCCACAACGGCTACGCCCGCACCGATCTGAACTGGGTGCACAAGCTGGCCGAGGGCGCCAAGCTCGATCTGAAGGCCGGCGTCAGCAAGAACCGCAACACCACCGATTCGCTGCAGTTGGGCGCCAACCGCGGCGCGCCGACCAGCTTGTACCGCACGGTGCAGGGGCACAGCGACGAATCCGGTTTCAGCACCCAGGGCAAGTATTCGGTGCCGCTGACCTTCGGCACCCAGGCCGAGGGCGCGGAAGAGGCGCCGGCCGAGCATGCGCTGGCGCTGGGCTGGGACGCCGGCGTCACCGAGCGCGACGATACCCGCGTGCAGCGCGAGCTGCCGTTGCCGGGCAGTCTGCCGCCGGACAACAATGACGAGGATTTTTCCGCCAGGGCGACCCGGCTGGCCCTGTACGGGCAGGACGAGTGGAACCTGACGCCGCGCTGGTCGGTCTACACCGGCGTGCGCTGGGAGGGGCTGCAGACGTCGATCGAGGGCGACAACCTGGAGCGCGTCAGCCAGCGTTCCAGCGTGCTCAGTCCGCTGTTCCAGACGCTGTTCAAGCTGCCCAACAAAAAGGACCAGGTGCGCGTGGCGCTGACCCGCACCTACAAGGCGCCGTCGACGGCCAGCCTGGTGCCGCGCCGCTTCACGTCGGCCAACAACAGCCGGCTGGAACCGGACCGCCGCGGCAATCCGCGCCTGAAGCCGGAAGTGGCGCTGGGCCTGGATGCGTCGTTCGAACATTACTGGGGCGACGGCGGCATGCTCAGCGCCAGCGCGTCGATCCGCCGGATCGAGGATTATATGCACCAGGGCCTGGTGCAGGAGGGCGAGCGCTGGGTGTCGACCTTGATCAACGACGGCCGCGCCGAGACGCGCGGCATCGAGCTGGAGGTCAAGTTCCCGCTGCGCGCGGTGATGGACCACGCGCCGGCGCTCGATCTGCGCGCCAGCGTCAGCCGCAACTGGTCGCAGGTGGACAGCGTGCCGGGGCCGGACAACCGCCTCGACCAGCAAGTGCCGCTGAGCGCCACCTTGGGCGTCGACTACAAAAGCCCGGACGGCATGCTCAGCACCGGCAGCAGCCTGAGCTTCCGCAACGGCGGCCTGGCGCGCCAGAGCGAGACCCAGAGCGCCTACACCTCGGTGCGGCGCGACCTCGACGTCTACGCCTTGTTCAAGCTGGACGCGCAAAACAGTTTGCGCTTTGCCGTATCGAATTTGCTGGCGCAGGATTACGTGACCGAGAGCCAGTATGCGGACGCGCGCGGCACGCTCAACCGCGCGTCGGTGGCCGACGGCGAGACCCAGTTCCGGGTGACGGTGGAACGGCGCTTCTGAGGCCGGCACCGGGGCCGGTGGTATGATTCCCGGCTGAACTTCAGGCGCGGAACACCGATGAAAATCCCCAAGAGCACGCTGGAACAATGGCAGGTGTTGCAAGCGATCGTCGAATGCGGCGGCTACGCCCAGGCGGCCGAGGCCTTGCACCGCAGCCAGTCGTCGGTCAGCTACATGGTGGCCAAGCTGCAGGAGCAACTGGGCGTCGAACTGCTGGAGATCGACGGCCGCCGCGCCCGCCTCACGCCCAACGGCAAGGCGCTGCTGAACAAGGCGCGCGAGCTGCTTGGCGGCGCCTTTCAGCTCGAACAACTGGCCGTCAGCCTGGCCGAAGGCTGGGAACCGCAGGTGAGCATCGCCGTCGACAGCCTGTTCCCGGTCGCGCTGCTGGTGCAGGTGCTGCGCGAGTTCGAGCCGTGGGCGCGGCACACGCGTGTCAACCTGGAGGAGACCGTGCTGTCCGGCTCGGAGGACGCGTTGCTGGAAAAACGCGTCGATATCGCCATCGCCGGCCGCATCCCGGCCGGCTTTCTCGGCGACGCGCTGATGGATATCGACTTCATCGCCGTCGCCCATCCCTGTCATCCGCTGCACAAGCTTGGCCGCGAGCTGGAAATGGACGACCTGACCCGCAACCTGCAAATCGTCGTGCGCGATTCGGGCACGCTGAATCCGCGCGATCACGGCTGGCTCAACACCGATCAGCGCTGGAGCGTGACCAATCCGCAAACGCGCATGGAGATGATCTGCAACGGCATCGGCTTCGGCTGGCTGGCGGAACACAAAATGCACGATCAACTGGCGCAAGGGCTGCTCAAGCCGTTGCCGCTGCGGGTGGGGCAGCGCCGCAAGATGTCGCTGTCGCTAATCGTCGCCAATCCCGAGGTGGCCGGCCCGGCGACCTGCCGTCTGGCCAATTTAATCCGCAAGGTGGTGGCCGAAGGTATCGAACCGCGGCCGCTGTGCGGTTAAGCGCTTTCTTTCGACTTTATTCCCGCCGCATTCACGCCTGATAGCCGCCACGCCGCTGGTAATGGTAACGGCGCGGCCGCGGCCGTTACGATTCTTTATTACTGGACTGTCGATCCGATTATTTGGACGGTGGCGTATCCGTGGCGATTTCGATTGCGTAGTTGTGGAAAATATTCATTTTTATCGCTATATTGGTATTTCTCACGCCAAGGTATGGAGAATCAAGGCAAAGTTATGGTAAATTGCGCTTTATAAAATTCTCACACATTGTCACATGTGGTTTTTTAGTAACTAACCAGCCCATTAGAAGGAAATAAGATGACCACTTACCAAGAATACAAAGCAAAGATCGCCGAACTCGAAAACCTGGCCGAAACCGCGCGTAAAAACGAAATCGCCAAGGCGAAAGAGCAAGTCACCGCCATCATGCGCGAGTATGGTTTGACCGTGGCCGATCTGGGCGCCGTTACCAAAGCCAAACCTGTCAAGACCCGCGCGCCGGTGCCGACCAAGTACCGCGACGATGCGACCGGCCAAACCTGGACCGGCCGCGGCCGCGCGCCAAAATGGCTCGAAGGCAAAGACAAAAACCAGTATCTGATTAAGTAAGTTTGTCGCGGTCCGGTGCGCGGGTTTATCGTCGATAAACCCGGCGCCGGATTTTCTATTGCCGGCGCCATGCCGGGGCTCGGCATTTCTGCCCGGTCTTATTCACTCGGTTAATCCCCGTGTTTCTCCGGTGGCGACGCCGCCGCGATAGGCGCGATGCGCGCTTGCACAGCGGCCGCGATGGCCTGCGAATACCGCGCCGGGTTGGCGGGACGCCTCATCGGCGTTGCTTTTGTGATGAAAGGGGCCATCGTTTTGCGCCGTCTTTTAGTTAACTTGCAAGGCATGCCTGCCGGCCCCGGCTGTTTCATGAGATGATAATGGCATGTCGTCCATTCCCTTATTCCCGCTGAATACAATCCTGTTTCCGGATGGACATTTGCCGTTGCAAGTGTTCGAAGTGCGTTATCTCGACATGATCAAGCGCTGCATCGCGCGCGGCGAAGAGTTCGGCGTCGTCTCGCTGGTGGAGGGGACCGAGATCCGCGTGCCGGACAAGCAGGAAACGCTGTCGGACGCCGGCACGATGGCGCGCATCGTCGACTGGTCGGCACCGCTGCCGGGGCTGTTGCAGATCTCGTGCATCGGCACCACGCGCTTCCAGGTCAGGTCGGCCGAACAGCTCAAGCACGGGCTGTGGATGGCGGAAGTCGACGCGGTCGCCGAGGACATGGTGGTGCCGGTGCCCACCGAGCAGCAGGATGTCGCCAACGCGCTGGGCGCGCTGATCCGGTCGTTGCAAAAGAAGCAGATCTCGACCGCCAAGATGCCGCTGGCGCCGCCGTACCGGTTGGACGAGGCCGGCTGGGTGGCGAACCGCTGGTGCGAATTGCTGCGGCTCGACCTGGAGGAAAAGCAGCGCTTGCTGCTGCAGGAGAACCCGGTGCTGCGGCTGGAGCTGATCCAGGATGTGCTCAGCGAGAACGGCCTGCTGGACTGATTTTGTTGGCTGGCTCCATCGCCCGGCGCGGCCGTGGACCTGTCGGCGCCGCGCGGCCGCTGCTACACTGCGGCATCGCCATCACCCAACCCGCCACGCCATGTATCTGCCCAGCGCCTTTGCCGAAGACCGCCTTGAAGTCCGCCATGGCTTGATGCGCGCCCATCCGCTGGCGACCCTGATCCTGGCCGACGCCGACGGCGTCACCGCCGATTTGATTCCCTTCATGCTGTACGACGGCGAGGGCGCGACGGGACTTGGGGTGCTGCGCGCGCACGTCGCCCGCGCCAACCCGCTGTGGCGCAAGCTGGAATCCGGCGCGCGCTGCCTGGTGCTGTTCCAGGGGCCGGAGAGCTATATCAGCCCGACCTGGTATGCGACCAAACGCACCACCCACAAAGTTGTCCCGACCTGGAATTACGCCGTGGTCCAGGCGCGCGGCGATGGGCGCGTGGTGGACGACGCCGCGTGGTTGCGGCGCCAGTTGGACGATCTGACCGCGTCGCAGGAGGGCCGCATGCCAGGGCCGTGGAAACCGGCCGATGCCCCGGCCGATTTTTTGGCCGCGAACATGAAAGCCATCGTCGGCATTGAGATTCCGATCGACAGTTTGGTCGGTAAATGGAAGGTCAGCCAGAATCGCCTCGAGGCCGATCGGCATGGCGTGGTGGAGGGATTGCAAGCGCAGTCGAATCCGGAGATGGCGGAATTGGTGGCCGAGCGCATAGTCAAGGAATAAGCCGGGTCGCCGGCGGCTCGGCGATGGCGGATTACGCTGCGCTAATCCGCCCTACGTGGAACAACACATCGGACACCAAACGACCACGCAACCACGTAGGGCGGATTAGGCGGAACGCCGTAATCCGCCATGATCCGCCGATAACGCCCCCGCTCAGCCGGCGTGCGCCCCGCTGGCGTCGTCCAGCGCGTGGATGCGCACCGACCACAGGACGCCGACGGCCAGCAGCACCATCGCCGCCACTTCCAACCCGCGCGGCAGCTGCTGTTTGTAGACAAAGCCATACAGCAGCGCGAACAGCGTCTCGAACAAAATCAACTGTCCCGACAACGTCAACGGCACCTTGCGGCTGGCGACATTCCACAAGTGGTTGCCGATCACCGACGCCCCCAGCGCGAGCAGGCCGTTGACGATCCAGAACAGCGTCCAGTCGCGGCCACTGGCGCGCGCGCCGGCGCCGGTGACGTCGGCATGGAACACGGCCAGCATCGGCAGCGCGATCGCCAGCGCGATCAAGCCGCTCGACACGCCGTACAAGGCCGACCACTCGCCGCTGCTGAAATGCGGGTTGCGCTTCAGGTAGCGCGCGTTGTCGACCGAATACCAGGTCCAGCACAACAGCGCGCCGACGGCGCACAGCACGCCGAGCAGCTTGTGCGCCAGCGGCGCGCCGTTGCCCGGGTCGTGCGTGAAGACGTCGACGTTGATGCAGGCGATGCCGGCGGCCACCAGCAGCAGCGGCAGCATCAACTGCTTGATCGGCACCGAGCCGTGATCCTTTTGTCCCATCAGGGTGACCGATATCGGCAGCACGCCGATGATCAGCGACGTCGCCGACACGCCGGCCAGCTGCACGCCCAGCGCGAGCAGCATGTAGTAGACGATGTTACCGGCCAGCGCGTGCTTGATCATCGCCACCACGTCGCCGCGGTCGAGGCGGCGCAGCAGCGCGGGCAGGCGGGGCAGCATCAGGGCGGCGGCGATGAGGCCATAGGCGATGTAGCGCCCGCAGGCCATCTCCAGCGCCGTGAACGACGTCAGGAAGGCCGGCACGATGAACACCATGCCCCACATCGCGCCGGCCAGCAGGCCGCATAACACGCCTTGCCACATGGTCCGCTTCCTTAGTAGAGGGTGCACAGCCACCAGACGGCGGCCAGGTTGGCGACGACGCTGCACCAGAACGCGATCTGGAACGAGGTCTTGGCGGTTTTGTGGCGCAGCCAGCGCTGCGCCAGCAGGCCGCCCGGCCAGCCGCACGCCAGCCCGGCCAGCAGCAGGGTGCGTTCCGAAATGCGCTGGCGATGCTGGACGGCGGCCGATTTGTCGACCGCGTAGGCGATGAAGCACGCGACGCTGGCGACGCCGTACACCGACGCCAGCCAAAGCAGCATCAGCGACGGCAGCGGCGCGCCGTCCGGCGTCACCGGTATCAGAAGTAGCGCAGGCCGAGGGCGGCCTTGACTTCGTCGGCGGTTTGCGCGGCCACTTCGCGCGCGCGCATCGTGCCCTCCTTGAGCATCTGCATGATGTAGCCGTGATCCTTGGCCAGCTCCTCGCGGCGCGCGCGAATCGGCGCCAGCATCTCCTGCAGCACCACTTCCAGGCGCTTCTTGACGATGGAGTCACCCAGCCCGCCGCGCACGTAATGCGCCTTCATTTCCTCCAGCTTGTCCTTTTCGGGATCGAAGGCGTCGAGGTAGATGAAGGCGACGTTGCCCTCCAGGTGGCCCGGGTCCTCGACGCGCAGGTGCAGCGGATCGGTATACACCTTTTTGACGGCGGCGGTGATCTCGACCGCCGTGGCGCCCAGGTTGATCGTGTTGCCGAGCGATTTGCTCATCTTGGCCTTGCCGTCGGTGCCCGGCAGGCGGCCGATCTCCGGCACCAGCGCCTTGCATTCGACCAGGATGTCCTTGTTGGCGATGCGGTTGAAGCGGCGCACGATCTCGTTGGTCTGTTCGATCATCGGGATCTGGTCTTCGCCGACCGGCACGAGCGAGGCCTTGAACGCCGAGATGTCGGCCGCCTGCGATGCCGGGTAGGTCAGGAAGCCGGCCGGGATGTCGCGCTCGAAGCCGCGCAGCGCGATCTCGGTCTTGACGGTCGGGTTGCGCTCGAGGCGCGCCACGGTGACCATGTTCAGGTAATAGAAGGTCAGCTCGGCCAGTTCCGGGATCTGCGACTGGATCAGGATCGTCGATTTGGCGGGATCGATGCCGACGGCCAGGTAGTCGAGCGCCACTTCGACCACGTTGCGGTGGACCTTGTTGGTGTCGTCCATGTTGTCGGTCAGCGCCTGGGCGTCGGCCAGCATGATGAACTGCTTGTAATCGTGCTGGTAGGCGACGCGGTTGCGCAGGCTGCCGACGAAGTGGCCGAGGTGCAGCGGGCCGGTCGGGCGGTCGCCGGTCAGGATCACGGTCGGGCCTTTGGCGGCGGTGGCGGAAGGCGCCGTGGCGATAACTTGGGACTGGTCAGGCAGACTCATCAGGGTTCCTTTGCGTTGCCCCGGTCCGGCGCGACGAATAAAAAACGCCACCGGATGAGGGGCGGCGTTGATAAAAATATCACATCACTATGGGTAGACAGTGGCCGCGGGCTAGCAGCGGCGCCAAGTCGAACGGGCGTGAGGTGTGGTGAAAAAAATCATGCGCGTATGGTTGCAGTTCGGCGCCGGTCTGTCAAGGTCGGCGGGGGAACCAGTCTGCGCGACGCCGGTCTAAACTGAAAAGGAGAACAATATGGCGGGTAATTTCAATTTGGTGGCGTTCATGGATACTCTCAACGAGGGCGGTTTCTCCGAAAAGCAAGCGAAAGCGCTGTCGCTGGCGCTGGTTCAATTGATGGACAGCCATTTGCTCACCCGTGACTACCTCGACCTGCGGTTGGCGGAGTTGAAAGCCGAGTTCAAGGGCGACATCGCGACTGTGGAGATTAGCATGGCGCGGCTCAAGGCGGACCTGATCCAATGGATGGTCACGATCCTGATCGTCCAGACCGGCGCCACCGCCGTGCTGTTCAAATTGCTGCACTGAGGCTGTTTCGTTGCGGAATCTGCAATCCATAAGGTAGTATTGCCCATCGTACAAGGCAATCCCTTTTTGGAGTCTCCATGCGTCTTCCCGCCGTTGCTGTATTGTCCTCGTTGTTGTCCGCCCTGATCTCTTCCGCCGCCGTCGCGCAAACGGCACCGATGGCCCCCGATATTCCCGCCAAATTCGACGCCGAGATCCCCAACGCGGACTACGTCAAGCGCGATGTGATGATACCGATGCGCGACGGCGTCAAACTCCACACCGTCATCGTCATCCCCAAGGGCGCCACGCACGCGCCCATCGTATTGAGCCGCACCCCGTACAGCGCCAGCGGCCGCGCCCAGCGCAACACCAGCCCCAGCATCGCGGCCACGGTCGGCCAGGGCGACGAGGTGATGGTCGAAGCCGGCTACATCCGCGCGTTCCAGGACGTGCGCGGCAAGTACGGCTCCGAAGGCGACTACGTCATGACGCGCCCCCTCAAAGGCCCGCTCAACGCCACCCGCACCGACCACGCGACCGACGCCTGGGACACCATCGACTGGCTGGTCAAGAACATCCCCGAGACCAACGGCAAGGTCGGCATGATCGGCTCCTCGTACGAAGGCTTCACCGTGCTGATGGCGCTGACCGATCCGCACCCGGCGCTCAAGGCGGCCGTGCCGATGAGCCCCATGGTCGACGGCTGGCGCGGCGACGACTGGTTCCACAACGGCGCCTTCCGCATGCCCAACCTGAGCTACATCGCCGGCCAGACCGGCGCCAAGGGCGGCGGCGGCCCGCTCGCCACCGGCGTCTACGACGACTACGAGGGCGTGCTGCGCGCCGGCTCGGCGGGCGACTACGCCAAGCGCTTCGGCCTCGATAAACTGAACTTCACGCGCAAGCTGTTCGAGCACCCGGCCTACGACAGCTACTGGCAGCATCAGGCGCTCGACAAGATCCTGGCCAAGCGCGCGCTCAAGGTGCCGACGATGACGGTGGTCGGCTACTGGGACCAGGAGGATATCTACGGCGCCTACGCCACCTATGCCGCCGTCGAACCGCAGGACAAGGCGAACGACAAGAACTTCCTGGTGGTCGGGCCGTGGCGCCACAGTGGCGTCAACTACGAAGGCTCGACCCTTGGCCCGCTCAAATTCACCGGCGACACCGCGCTCGAATTCCGCCGCGACGTCATGCTGCCGTTCCTCGATCAATACCTGAAGGATGGCGCGCCGGTGGCCGACACGCCGCCGGTGCTGTTCTACCAGACCGGCGTCAATCGCTGGCAGCGCCTGCAGCGGTGGCCGCTGGCCTGCGCCGACGGTTGCGCCGCCCCGCTCAAGCCGATCTATCTGAAGCCGGACTTCAAACTCGGTTTCGACCTGCCGCAGGGCGCGGACGGCGCGCAGGAGGGCGCCAACTACGACGAATACGTCGCCGACCCGGCCAAGCCGGTGCCGTTCGTCGCGCGTCCCGTGCGCATGGGCGACGCCAACGTCTGGCGTCCGTGGCTGGTGAGCGACCAGCGCGGCGTATCGGACCGCACCGATGTCCTCAGCTACGTCACCGAACCGCTCAAGGCGCCGCTGCGGATCGCCGGCGCGCCCATGGTCAATCTGTTCGCCTCGACCACCGGCACCGACGCCGACTGGGTGGTCAAGCTGATCGACGTCTACCCGGACGAGGTGCCGTCGCAGCCGGAGCTGGGCGGCTACCAGCTGGGCATCGCGATGGATATCTTCCGCGGCCGCTACCGCAACAGCCTGGAGAACCCGTCGCCGATCACCGCCAACGCCGTCGAGAAGTACCGCTTCGCGCTGCCGAACGCGAACCACGTCTTCCTGCCGGGACACCGGGTGATGGTGCAGGTCCAGAGCAGCTGGTTCCCGCTGTACGACCGCAATCCGCAAACCTATGTGCCCAATATCTTCCACGCCAAGGCGGGCGACTACCAGAAAGCGACGCTGAGGGTGTTCCACGCCGGCGCCCAGGCCAGCGCGATCGAACTGCCGGTGGTGCCGGCGCAGTGAAAGGCTAGCGCGGACGGACGTTGTCGTTCAAAATGTCCGCGCTGAAGTGGCGCAGATAGGCGTCCATGACCTGCGGTGAGCGCGACATTTTGTCCAGCGCGTCGAGCAGCGTGCGCTGGTCTTCCTTGCTCAGCGCGTGCGACACGTAGGCGCCGCTATACTTCCACGCCAGCTCGGGGATCGGTTCGACCCGCAAGCGCTCCTGCAAGCCTTGCACGCGCGGCTCGCGGCGGATGGCGCCGGACATCAGCGTCGGCCCGATGATGGTCAGGTCGACCGCCCCCGCGTGCAGCAGGCGCGCCACGGCCGTCACGTCGACCTCGCTGAACAAACGGCCCTGCTTGGCCAGCTCATTGGTCAGCGCCGTGTAGCGTTCGCCGTAGTCGAAGCCGCGCACCACCGCCACGCGCAGCTCGCGCCGTTCCAGCAGTTCCTGGGCGCTGGCGATCGGCGCGCGGTCGCCGGCCAGCGAGATGAGCATCGGGCGGTTGTGAATCATCGGCACGAAGGTGCCGTGCTTGTCGCGCTCCGGCGTGCGCGAGGCCGGCACCAGGATGTCGGCCTGGCCGATCCGGTACATCGCCACCTGGCGCGCGCGCGGCACCACGGTGAAGACAAATTTGCAGCCGGCCTTGCGCCCCAGCTCGCGCAGCAGGTCGGGGTAGATGCCTTTGACCTCATGGCCCTCGGCGATCACGCTGGCGCCGCTGGCGGATACCGGAACGGCGATGTCGCGCGAGCAGCCGGCGGTGGCGTGCGGCGCCAGCAACGCCGACACCAATGCGGCCGTCGCGGCCGCGAGCGGGAAGGATGTCATGACTTGGCCTCCATGTGATGGTTGCCGAAGTAGCGCCGCGCCACCAGGATCGCCGCCGCCTGCATCGCCGCGCAGACGAAGAAGGTGGTTCCGATGCGCCAGTCGCCGGCCGGCAGATGGCTGACTTTACCAAGGATGGCGGCGCCGATCAACGGCATGAAGATGACGCCGATGCTGCTGATCGATTGCAGCGAACCCATCAGTTCGCCCTGTTCGCCGGGCGGGGTTTGCTTGGAGATGATGGCCTGTAGCGCCGGGCCGACGGCGAACGACAGCACGTTACACAGGATCAGCACATACATCATCCAGCCGTGGGTGGCCAGTCCGTAGAACAGGTAGGTCAGGCAGCCCGAGGTCAGCCCCAGCAGCGACAGGCGCACCTCGCCGAAGCGCTTGATCAGCACCCCCAGCAGGCCGGCCTGCACCACGGCGGCGGTGACGCCGACGCAAAACAGCGCCGCGCCGTTCTGGCCCGGCGTCCAGTCGAAGCGGAACGTGGTGTAGAGCACCCAGGTCGTCTGCAGCATCATCTGCGCGCAGGTGACCAGCGCGAACGTGACGATCAGGCCGCGGATGTCCTGGCGCCGTCCCAGCCTGCCCAGCGCGGCGAAGGGGTTGATCTTGGCGATGTGGAAGGCCGAGCGGCGCGCCTGCGGCAGCGATTCCGGCACGGCGAAGTAGCCGTAGACGAAATTGGCGGCCGACAGCGCGGCGGCGACGTAGAACGGCAGATGCAGGTCGACCCCGCCCAGCAGGCCGCCCAGCATCGGCCCGCAGATGAAACCCAGGCCGAACGCCGCGCCGACCTTGCCGAAGCTCTTGGCGCGGTTGTCCGGCGTCGAGATGTCCGACGCGTAGGCCGACGCCACCGACATGCTGGCCGACGACATGCCGCCGATGATACGGCCGATGAACAGGCACGCCAGGTTCGGCGCCCACGCGGTGGTCAGGAAGTTGATGCACATGCCGGCCATCGAATACAGCAGCACCGGGCGGCGCCCGACACGGTCGCTGAAGGCGCCGAGCATCGGCATGAAGATGAATTGCATTAGCCCGAACGAGGCGCTCATGATGCCGAACCAGTAGGATTGGTCGTCGCGCGAGCCGGTGAATTCGCCCACCAGCAGCGGCAGCACCGGCACGATCAGGCCGATGCCCAGCATGTCGATGAACACGCAGATCAGGACGAAGTTCAGATTGCCCGGCGCGGCCGGTGCGGCCGCCGCCGGCGCGGCGGAATCAGGTGGGGTCATAAGCATGGAGCGGTGCGGGGATTGTGGTGCGCGGTCATGACGCGGGGTCAGGGCGCCGCCGGGCTGGCGGCCCATTCGGCGATGAAGGTGTCGCGGAAGGCCGTCAACTCGTTGAGGCGCGTTTGCGCCAGGCGGCGGCCGGCGGCGGTCTGCATTTTGCCGGGCAGCGTGGCCAGCTTGGTGTCGATGTGGTCCAGCGCATAGGCTTTTTCATCGAGTTCGCGGTGCAGCGCCATCGGATCTTCGGCGTGCGCCAGCGCGGTGCCCATGCGCCCGGCCGTGTAGAACAGGCGCGCCAGGCCGACCGCGCCAAGCGCGTCGAGGCGGTCGGCGTCCTGCACGATCTTCGCCTCGATGGTCTCGGGACGGATGCCGGCCGAAAAACTGTGGCTCTCGATGGCGTGGGCGACGGCCGCCAGCTTATTGGGCGGGAAGTCCAGTTCGGCCAGCTGGCGGCTTGCCAGCAGCGCCGCCTTGCGCGAGGCCAGGTGGCGCTCCGGATCGTTCTTGGGAAGGTTGACCAGATCGTGCAGGTAGCAGCCGGCCAGCACGATCAGCGGATCGGCCTCGGGATAGTCGTCCAGCAGCAGGTTGGCGTTGCGCCAGACGCGGTGCAGGTGGTTGGTGTCGTGCGCGCCGTCGGACCCCTGGGCGGCGCCGGCCAGCGCGACCAGGCGAGGGTGCCAGCTGCTCAGCAAGCTATTCATCGTTCTCCCATGACGTATCTGACGGTTGGTTTTTAAATCATACAGGCTGGCGCCGTAGTTGTGCAGCCGAACGCCATCGCGGATAACAATTGTTTGCTTGCCAAGTTATCACAAAACTTACCAAAAAGCTAATTTTCAAAATGCAACAGGCTTATTTGTTGCCCTGCCGCATTTTATTGATGCTATAAATCTTGACTTGAGGTAACATTGTCGGCATAACTTTAGCAATGAAGGAAACCCAATGTCCAGCAACGTCAGCCAATTGCACGGCTATGTCCCCGCCAGTGAGTATCTGGCGTTTACTCTTGGTCAAGAAGAGTATGGCATCGATATACAAAAAGTCGGCGAGATCCGCAGTTACGAGGCGCCGACCCGCATCGCCAACGCGCCCGACTTCGTCAAGGGCGTGGTCAACCTGCGCGGCTTGATCGTGCCGATCGTCGACATGCGCATCAAGTTCAATCTGGGCACGCCGACCTACGACCAGTTCACCGTCGTCATCATCCTCAACATCGGCCACCGCGTGGTGGGCATGGTGGTGGACCGCGTCTCGGACGTGACCACGCTGCTGCCGGAGCAGATCAAGCCGGCGCCGGAAATCGGCTCGGCGCTCAACACCGACCATATCGTCGGCCTGGGCACGCTCGACGAGCGCATGCTGATCCTGGTCGACATCGACAAGCTGATGTCCAGCGCGGACATGGGCCTGACCGAAAACACCGCGCTGGCCGCGTAACCGACACACCGTCAGGCCGGGCATGGCCCCGACGCTGATCCCGGGTTGCACCATTGTTTTTGATCGAGAGGGACAAGAATGAATATGTTGGAGAACATCAGCATCGGAAAACGCCTGGCGTTCGGCTTCACCGTCATCCTGGCGTTTGCGATGCTCATCACCGGCATCAGCGTCTGGCGCCTGCAGGGCGTGGCCTCGGCCACCGCCGACATGATGCAGGTGCCGCTGGCCAAGGAGCGCCTGATCG
The DNA here is from genome assembly GCF_017833525.1 of Duganella sp. 1411. Classification (GTDB taxonomy): domain Bacteria; phylum Pseudomonadota; class Gammaproteobacteria; order Burkholderiales; family Burkholderiaceae_D; genus Rugamonas. The sequence goes on along the minus strand of NZ_JAFICD010000002.1, from coordinate 370,403 downwards.
GCGACTGGTCAAGCAATATTGATAGCGCTATCCGACGCACCACCGCGATCGCGCGCAGCACCGACACCGCGCTCGGCCCGTATTTCGCCGACGAGGCCAAGGCGTCGTCGGCCAAGTCGGGCGACTACCAGAAGAAGATCGAGGCGCTGATCACCGACGCCGACGAGAAGGAGCTGTTCGCCCGCATCGGCGAGCAGCGCAAGATCTATCTGTCGTCGCGCGACCAGCTCACCAAGCTGAAGGCCGCCGGCGAGCTTGAGGCGTCCACCAAGGTCTTCGAGACCGTGTTCCGGCCCTGCACCGTGGCCTACCAGTCGCTGGTGGCCGAGCTGCTGAAAATGCAGCGCGCCAAAATCGACGCCACCGCCGCCCATATCGACGCCGTCGCCGCCAGCAGCCGCAACCTGCTGTACGTGCTGGCCGCGCTGGTGCTGGCCTTCGGCGTGGTGTGCGCGTGGCTGCTGACCACCGGGATCACCCGTCCGCTGCGCGAGGCGGTGGTGGTGGCGCGCCGCGTCGCCAGCGGCGACCTGACCGGCCATATCAACGCCGACGCCAGGGACGAAACCGGCCAGTTGCTGGCCGCGTTGAAGGACATGAACGCCAGCCTGCTGGGCATCGTCACCGAGGTACGCAGCGGCACCGACCATATCACCACCTCGTCGAGCGAAATCGCCGCCGGCAACCAGGATCTGTCGCGCCGCACCGAGCAGCAGGCCGGCGCGCTGGAGGAAACCGCATCGTCGATGGAGGAGCTGACGTCCACCGTCAAGCACAACGCCGACAACGCGCGCCAGGCCAACCAGCTGGCCGCGTCGGCGGCGCAAGTGGCCGTCAAGGGCGGCGCGGTGGTGGCGGAGGTGGTCGGCACGATGGACTCGATCAACGAGTCGTCCAAGCGCATCGTCGACATCATCTCGGTCATCGACGGCATCGCCTTCCAAACCAATATCCTGGCGCTCAACGCCGCCGTGGAAGCGGCGCGCGCCGGCGAGCAGGGACGCGGCTTCGCGGTCGTGGCGTCGGAAGTGCGCAATCTGGCGCAGCGTTCGGCGTCGGCGGCGAAGGAGATCAAGGCATTGATCGGCGACTCGGTCGACAAGGTCAACCTGGGCAGCCGGCTGGTGGCCGACGCCGGCGTCACGATGGACGAAATCGTCAGCAGCGTGCACCGCGTCAGCGACATCATCTCCGAGATCACCGCCGCCAGCGCCGAGCAAAGCGCCGGCATCAACGAGGTCAATCAGGCGATCGGTTCGATGGACGCCGTCACGCAACAGAACGCGGCGCTGGTCGAGCAGGCCGCCGCGGCGGCCGAATCGATGCAGCAGCAGGCGGCGTTGCTGGCCCAGACAGTCAGCGTGTTCAAGGTAAGCGACACGGTAAAGGCGTTCCAGCAGCGCCCCGCCAAGGCAGCGGCGCCGGCGCGCCGCACGCTGCAAATCGCCAACCGCGCGTAGGGCGGATTAGCGCAGCGTAATCGGCCATGCATGCGTCACCGCGACGCATGCATGGGCCGATCACGGCACACCATCGACGCCATCACTTTGGTCGATCGCCTGCTGCGAAAGCCGGTCCGCGTCGCCGTTACGGTGGCGCGGCACCCACCGCAAGCTCACCGTCCCCAGCATCCCAAGCAGCTCCACCACGCGCGCACGATGCGCCTCCAATCCCTTGGCACCACGTCCCGCCGCGACGGCCTGCGCACTCAAATTGACATCATTCACCACCACCTGACTATCGCCATACACCACCAGCCCGGTCGCGCCCAGCCGCGCCGCGGCCTCCAGCAACGCCTGCAGCGCCAGATACTCGGCCTCGCCGCTATTGCCATAACCGGCGCGCCGGCTGATCTCCACCCGTTCCCCGGCAGGCCCCTGCAGCAGCGCGCCGATGCCGATGCGCCCCGGATTGGGATGCGCCGACCCGTCGAACCACCCGCGCCAGCCATCCGACGGCGGCCGCATGCGGGCCTCGCGCAACGCCAGCGCCTGTGCCTTCTCCTCGGTCCTGGCGGCGCGCCGCAACTCGTCGCGCAAGCGCGCCCGCGCGCGCTCCGCCATCAGGCTGGGCAAGCCGGCCTGGCCGGCGGCGCCGGTCAACACCTGCCGCAGCGCGTCGGCCTCCGTCAGCCGCATGCGCGCCGCCAAACGACGAGCGGCCACGCGCTCGCCCTGGTAGGCGGCCGTGGCCAGCTCCTCAAACTCCGTATCGCTCACCGGCGCCACGCTCAATCGCGGCGCGGATTGTCGGGACGGCGATCGTAGCGGTTCGGCACCCCGTCGCCATCGCGGTCGTGGTCATACCGGTTCGGCACACCGTCATGATCGCGGTCGCCACGGCCGCGATAGTCGCTGTGGTGGTCGCCGCGGCCATCATGCCGGTCGTAGCGGTTGGGGATGCCGTCGTGATCGCGATCGCCGTACGGGCCGCGTTCCCAGCGGGCGTCCTGACGCTGCCAGCGGCCGTCATGCTCGATCCAGCGCGGCTGGGTATAAACGTAACCGGGACGGGCGCCGACCCAATTGCCGCCGACCCAAACATGGCGGTTGCCACGCCAGTCCCAATAACCGGGCGTCCAGATATAGCCGGCGCGCGGTGGCGGCACGACTTCATAGCGCGGCGGCGGCGGGGCGACGGTCACGTAGTCGACTTCCATCGGACGCGAGTCCACGGTGACCCAGCCACCCGGGTCCAGGCGCCAGCCGCCGCCTTCGCGTATCCATTCGGCGCGCCGGTATTGGGCGCCACGGCGCTCCGGCTCCCAGCGGCCGGCGGCCCACACGTGGCGGTAGCCGTCCCAGTTCCAGTAACCGGGCGCCCACACGTAGCCGCGCCGCGCCACCGGCACGCTCTCGAAGCGCGGTGGCGGCGGGGCGTCCCCGATGACGATGCTCAGACCGACCTGCGCGGACGCGGTGGCGGGAGCGAAGGCGGCGGCGCTCAGCGCGAGCATGGCGGCGGCGAAAACAGTGTGCGAGCGTTTGATCATGATGTTCTCCTTGTCTGCGTCGATTGCAGCACATGGGACGAACTATATCAAGCGCCAACAGGGGCGGCGCCCAATGATGCAACTTTTTACATATGACACAAACATGCGGGGATTTGTTCGCTGGCGAACAGAGGATGGTGCGGGCGAGGACTACGGGGACGTGGAGGCGGGGGCGGGGCCGGCTTCGCCTGTGACCCGGCAGGTACAGGCGAAGGGGGCGCGCGCGTTCAAATCTTGCTCGACGTGGTGGCGTCGGCGGCCAGCGTGGTCTGGTTGTCGTCGATGAGCATCTGCTTTTTCTGCTCGTCGGTCAGGCGTTTGGCGCTGACCACGACCACTTGCATGGGCTGTGCCGACGCCTGGGTGGTGACGGGATCTTGCGCCGGCACGTCGAGCGCGTAGTCGGCGGCGAAGACCAGGCCGAGGGTGACGATGAATGCGGCTTCGAAGTTTTTCAGGACGTTCATTTTGCTTCCTTTCGGTGGTTAAAAGTGTGTTTCGATGTGCTCACTTTAGGCAAAGCCCCGTCAAGGCGCCACGGGATTGCGACGAGCCGCGCTTTTCGCGGCGCGAACTGCGAATAGGCGCGACAAACCCGCAGATGGCTGCGGTTTTCGCCGCCCCTCCGCTAAGGGTGGGGAGACACCGTCCACCAGCGCGAGGGGCATATGCCGCCATTCATCAGCACTTTTCTGCAAGCTTGGGCCGACCGCCGCCGGGCCCGGCGCCGCCAGGCCAACCTGCGTGCCGGCGCCCGCCCCGGCGGCGGCCCGGGACGCCCGTCGCTGAAGTTGATACGCCCGGATACCGCTCCCGCCGCGCGCCCGGCCGGTTCGCGGCGGGCGCTCTGGATCGCGGCGGCGGCCGTCTGCGTCGCGCTCGGCGGTGGGGCGGTGATCGCCGGCCACGCCCGCCATCTGGCCTCCGCCACCGCCAGCACGCCGGAGGCGGCCAACAATGTGCGCGCCGCGAACGCCTATCAATCGGTCATGCCGGGCATCGCCTTCGAGGTGCCGTCGCGGCCGGGCATCAGCACCAGCCTCCACCCGGGCGGCGTGTTGCTGGTCGCTGCTGGTATGCAAGCGTCGCCGCCGGTGAGGGTGGACTTGTGCAGCCAGTTGCGCGGCCCGTCCGGCACCGACGCGCGCCTGCTGCCGCTGCGGATCGGCTATCGCTTCGACGATGTCAAGCGCTGGGTCGCGCGCAACCAGGAGGGCAGCGTGCAGATCTCGCTGCGCAATGTGCTGCTGGTATCCGACAGCGGCACCGGCGCCGAGGCGATGCCGGAAGTGCAGATCGAAGGCACGGCGCGCGCCGACTTCACCGATCCGCTCAGCGAACCGTTGCGATTGAAGTGGACCAGCCGCCAGGCCGGCGTGCGTTGGCTGAGCGACGCCGGCTTCGGTCAGATCGAGCAGGGCGCCAGCGGCCAGGTGGCGCTGCGCCAGCAGGGTTGGCTGCTGTGGGGCGCGTCGTCGGCCTTGCGCATCGAGCGGCGCGCCAACGTCATGTGTCCGCAGGCCGGCGAGCTGCTGGTGCGGATCTACCGGCCGGCCGGCGACACCCCGGCCGCTATCGACAACGTGCCGGGGGCCGCGCTGGTGACGGCCTTCCCGTCGCGTGGCAAGGCCGTCGGCGCGTATCTGGCGGCGGGGCGCTATCGGGTTGCCGACGCGGCCCCCGACGCCTTGGAGGACCAGGCGTTGTTCGTCGCGTTGCAGGAGCATGGCCTGGTGCGCCTGGACACGGCCGGAAACATCGAACTCGCGCCGCGCGATCTGCCGCAATGGCTGGCCGCCGACGCGCCGGCGCGCGCCGCCGAGCTGGCGAGCTGGAAGCAGGTCAAGGCCGATGCCGCCACCACCAAATTGTTCAAGCGCTTGTACCAACAGGCCGACGGCGTCTACGTGCGCCAGCAAATCGACATTTATAACAGCGAGCGCCGGCTGCTGGCGTGGCGGGTCAAGGCGCCCGACGGCATGGTGTTGGACTGGAGCGCCAGCGTCGCCGGTCCGGCGAACGCCGGTGGGGCGCCGGTGATGGTCGCCACCACCAGCCAGATGCCGGTCGCCGCCTCGCGTTTGTTCGCTTCGCTGCCGCAGGGCTGGCAGCCGTGGACGCGGGTGGCGCGCTGGCCGCGCGCGGCCGAGACGACCGGGGCCCGGCCTGTCCTGCGTCTGGCGCTGGCCCTGCCGCGCCCTGCGGCCGGCGGCGAAACGCTGCGGATGATGGTGGCGGGGCGCGTTGCCAGCGGTGGCGTGTCCGGCGCCAGCGTTCAATTGGAGGCCGCCTGCACTGGCCGCGCCTGCGCCGCCGACAGCGATGTCCAGCAGCTCACGCTCACGCTGCAGGCGGGCGCGCGGGGCGTGGCGATCGATCTGCAGCCGCTCGACTTCAACGCGCCGGAGGACCAGAAATACCGCCACTTGCGCGTCGCCGGCGGCAAGGTGGTGTGGCAGCCGCTCGCGCTGACCGAGGCCGGTGTCAATCCGGCCCGCGCCGCCGCGCCGGCGCCGGTGCGGCTGGAGGACCGCAACGGCACGCCGCTGTGGAACGACGGCGCGCCGACGCAGGCCGCCATCGATGCCGGACTGGCGCCGTTGCTGGGTATCGGTCCGGAGCATGTCAACAGCGTTGCCGGCATGCTTGCGCGCCTGCCATCGGCGGGCGCCCAGGTCGACGCCAGGCTGACGCTCGACCTGCCGTTGCAGGCGCTCGGGCAGCGTATCCTCGACTGTGTCGGCATGCGCCAGGGCGGCTGGGATGGCAAGCGCTGCACCGGCGGCCGCGCCGCGCCGGAGGGCAGGCATGCCGGTTTGGTCATCCTCGATACCGAAACCGGCGACGTGCTGGCAGCCGCCGGCGCCGGGGCGGGGGAGGTCGGCAGCGGCAACTGGGCGGAAGTGCGCGATTTCGACCGCACCAGCCCCGCGCGCAGTCCTCTGCGGCTGCCGGCGTTGCAGCACGACGGCGGCGCCCATCAAAGTCCCGGGTCCACCTTTAAAGTGGTCAGCGCGCTGGGGCTCGAGATGGCCGCCAAAACCGATCCGCAAATCGAGGCGCTGCTGGGCGGCATGCCGCTGGGCGCGATCAACCGCCTGGCCAGGGAGCGCGGTTTCGGCTTCCAGACCGACGCCGCCATTTATCCGCTCGATACCAAACTGGCGCACATCACCAACTATCGCGAGCAAAGCGTCGACCGTCGCGCACAGGAGGGCCGTCTGGGCCTGGCGCAGGCGCTCACCTACAGCCTCAATACCTGGTTCGCCTGGTCCGGCGAATTGAGCGACCATAGCTTGTTCGGCCGGCCCGACGGTGGCGCGCCCGACGTGCAGGCGCTCGACGCCGACGCCCTCGATAGCGTGCGCCCGATCGTGGCGGCCGCGCACCGGCTGGGCTTCGAGCGGGCGGTGCGCCTGGACGGCGGATTGCTGCCGGCCGACTTCAACTGGCGCAGCTGGGATGCGCTGCAAGCCACGCCCGCCCACATCGACACCATCCACACCCGCCACGAACTGCGGCAGATGGCGATCGGCCTGCGCATGCAGGTCACGCCGCTGCAAATGGCGCTGGCGTCGGCGGCGGTCGGGCAGGGCAAGGTGGTGGCGCCGCGCATGCTGCTGTCGCTCGATGGCGCGGATAGCGTGGTGCCGGCGATGAAGCCGATCGGCATCCGTCTGGACCGCATCAAGGCGGGCATGAAGGGCGTGGTCGATGTCGGCACCGGCGCCGGTGCTTTCGGCGGCGCGGCGCTGGCGGGCGTGCGTCCAGGCTTGTACGGCAAAACCGGCACCGCGCCCACCGGCGACGACACGGCCACCGTCTGGTTCACCGGCTGGCTGGAACCGGGCAGCCTGCCCGGCCAGACCCACCGCCTGGCGATGGCGGCCTTCGTCAGCCACTCGGAGCTTACCGGCGGCGCGCACGCGGCGCCGGTGGTCGCCGCGATGCTCTCCACGCTGGCGGCACAGAAGGGGGAACAGAAGGGGGAACAGAAGGGGAAATAGGCTTGTAAACGGGATAATGGAAGCGGTCCGTCTGTGGCATTATTTATAAGCGTGAGCCATAGCGCCCATTTTTGTTTTTCTATCATTTACAGGACCTTATGCGGTTGCCAGGAACCCGGTACCAGGAGCATGGCTGGGAACAGGTGCGCAAGCTGTTGGGACACTGCTCGTTGCAGGCTTTCCAGCGGCTCGATATGCACCACATGCTCGAACCAGCGCGGCACGCGGCGCTGCTGGACGCCTATACCGACGCGGCGGCGGCAGCGCTGCGCGCGGGCTCGCACTCGGGGCGCGCAGAGGCCGAGGGCAACAGCTATGGTGAAAGCGTCTACGAACTGTCGCTTGGCCTGTTGTACGAACTGCAAGCGCATCCCGGCTTTTGGCAGGCCTTCGCGGCCGCCGTCGCCGGTGAGCACGCGCGCAGCGGCGCCTTCTGGCTCGACGCGGCGGCCGATGGCGTGATGCGCAAGAAGGTCAACGACATGTACGCCTGCCTGCGCGACAAGGTCGATGCCGACAACTACATCGTCACCACCGGGCGCGAATGTTCGCCGAATAAGATCTACACGTATCGCATGCTCGACACGGCCTACCGCGAGATCGCCGGCCTGTTCGCCGCCTGGCGGGAGCATCAAGAGCAGGTCGGGGCGATACTGGGCCGCGCGCTGGAGGGCAGCCCTATCGAGGTGCGGCAGATGAAGTCCATCGGCGGCTGCAAGGCGGAATGGATCATTCGCTGGAGCGAGTCGCTGGAGCGCTTCGGCGGTGCGCCCGGCCCGCTGCACACCAAGTCCAAGCGCTTCGCCAGCCTGAAAAACAGTCCCGGCAAAATCGCCGACATGTTGACCGAGATCGGCGATTATGAGGAATTGTCGTCCAATATGGACAGCGCCGACGATTGGCAGGGCGACGCCGGCGAGGCCGCGTCGTGGCTGGAGGACTTGTGGCGAGTGAGCGGCGAGTCCGAGCTGCGCGAGGCGCAAGGCGGCGCGTTCGACGACGACCGCATACTGGCCGCCGCGCCCGACGGATGTGAGGCGGAGGAGCAGGGCGGGGCCGCCGATATCGCCGTTGAGGACGAGGACGAACCGCCGGCGCGGGAGGTGGCCGCCGTGGCGGCGGAGCGGAAGGTGGCGGAAGCGCTTTCCCTGCCCCCCCGCTACATGGAATTGGCGCGCGCCGCCCAGCAAACCGGTAGCTGGGCATTGCGGGTCCTGGGCGACGAATCGCTGCCGATTCGCCTTGCGGTGTACCACAAGCTGCTGGGCGCCGCCGACGACACGTATCCGGATGCCTGGCTGGACCCGGCCACCGGCGAGCTGCCGACGTTGCGGCAGTTGGCGGCGCTGGACGGGATTTCGATGCCGACGCTGCGCAAGCGCCGCAACGAAGCGATCGATAAGCTGCAGGCCGCCAGTGCGGCACGATGAAGGAGAACGAATTGAATTCAGCACAAGATGAGCAGGACGCCAAGGCGCTGGACGCGCGGCTGCGCGAGCGCGCGTTGCTGGCCCGCGCCGTGCCCGGCGACCGGCTGATGCTGGCCGACGCCACGCTGCTGGCGGCGCTCGACGGCAGCCGGGTGCTGACGCCGAACGAGCGCCACGCGCTGGCCTCGTCGCCGCTGACGCTGCGCCGTTTCCGTCACCTGTCGCTGGCACGCAGCGCGGCGCCCGCAGCGGCGGCCAACGACGCCCGGTGGAGCGGTAGCGCGGGCATGCTGCGCGCCGCTTCCAGCGCGGTGACGCTGGAAACGATGGTCACCGACGACAACTACTGGACGCTGCACTTTCTGCCGCGGGACGGTGGCTGGCAGGTGATCCTGTCGCTGTCGGCGCAAGCGCCTTTCGCCGCGCGGCTGCTGAGCGAACAGCCGCTGTTGCGGGTGATCGACGGCGGTGGCGCCATCGTGCTGCAAGGCCGGCTCGACGCCGACGGCGAGTGCGAACGCGCGTGGCCGTTCGACACCGAGCCGGGACCGCATTTCCAGATGTACGGCGCCCGCTTCGCCGTCGAACCGGTCGCTCCGTAGATCATGGCTTTGTTCAAACGGCGCCGCAAACAGACCACCGATACCAGTGGCCTGGGCGGGAGCCTGATCGCGCTGCGGCTCGACGACGGCGATGTCGCCCCGGCCGACAGCACGGTGGTGGTCTTCAACGCGGCCGGCCACGCGCGGCGCGCGGCGCCCGGCAGGGTGGCGTGCGAGCAGGGCGAATCGGCGTTCTGTTTTCATCCCGGGCCTTACACGGTGGACTTGATCCCCTTCGCCGCCGCGCCCGAGTTGGGCCTGCGCTTGCGCTTTGTGGTCGACGCGGACAATCCGCGCGTGACGCAGCAGCGCTTCGACCTGTATCTGTACAGTGAGACGTCGGGCCGCCTCCAACTGGCCGGTTTCGGCGCGTCGGTTGAAACGGCGTTGCAGGCGGAGCTCGCGCAGGGAGCGCTGGATCTGCCGCCGTGCACCTCGCTGGACGAGTGGCATGCGTTTCGCGCCGGCGTCAATCAGCTGATGTACACCCGTTACGGCGTGACCGTCGACGATTGCGTGCCGGTCGATCTGGGCGAACAAATCGACTTCGCCGATATCCTCAAAGCCCGCGCCAGGCGCGCGCAGGAAGCCGCGCCATCGATTCCGGACGTGGTCCACGTGCTGGACGAATCCCCGTCCGCGGCGACCGCCGCCCCGCCGCCCGCCGAACTACCGTCGCCGTCCGCCGCGCAGCGCGACGCGCAAGCCTTGCGCCGGCTGTTCCTGGAGTTGCCGGCGGTGAGCCGCGAACTGCGATTGCTGCAGCTGCCGGAGGGCCTGCCGGTCTTCGAGCGCCACCAGGCCTTGCTGCTGCGTCTTAACATGGCCAGTTTGAACGTCACCACCATGCCGGCCCTGGCCTGGGCCGCGCCGGACCAGCCGCTGACAGCGGAAGAACAGGATCGCCGCAGCCGCCAAACCCTGGTCGCCCGCGACGCGCTCGATGAGGCGTGGTCGCTGCTGGCGCGCCTGCAACTGGCCGGACACGAACAATGGCCGCCGCTGTTGGAGGAGGCGGACCGCATCTGCGCCAACCTCGAAACCGGCCTGTCGCTGCGCCGCGCGCCGCGCGCGGAACGTGCGGAGCCAACTCTATGAGTATTCTTGTGCCCGGACTGTCCATCACCGCCACGCCGGCCATCGCCGAGTGCCGCAGCATACTGGCCGACGGCCGCGTCCTCACCATCACCGCCAGCCGCCGTCCGCGCGCCAACCGCGCCGAGGTCAAATGCGGCGTGCCCGGCGCGCCGGCGATCGCCGAACGTATGCAGGAGGTGGTGCGGCTGGCGCGCCACACCGAGGCGCGTTTCGACAGCCGCGATCAGGTCGTCCTCAGCATGGACATCGCGCCGTCCGGCGCGGAGCGCGACTGGGAGCTGGCGGCGGTGCTGGCCGACCGCGCCGTGCGTGGCCTGTTCCAGCCGGTGGCGGGTGTGCAAACCGTCGCCCATGGCTGGTCCGACAGCTGGCACCTCGGCCGGATATCCGGCCGTGCCGACGGTGGCTGCGCCACCGTCGGCACGATGCAAGTCACCCACCTGGGCGCGTTGACCGGCCACGCCGACCCGTCGGCCGCCGTGTCGACAGTGCGCGCGTGGTTCCCGCTGCACAGCGGTGGCATCAACGACGAACTGGCGTGGGTCGAAGTCAGCGTGTTCCCGCTCGACGGCGAGCCGGCGGCCATCGGCACCTCGGCCGACGCCACATACACCGCCGCCGCCAACGGCGAGGAGGACACCATCGCCGCCCCGGGACTGGACCTGAGCGCGCAGCAGGATATCCGCCAGACGCTGGCCGGAGCGCGCCATTTCGACGGCAAGGGGCTGGGCCGCTGGCGCAGCGTGGTGCGCTTTGGCCAGCCACGCTTCCAGGGCGGCTCCTACCAACTGGCGCTGGTGATGGCCGACCGCCTGGCGCGCGGGCGCGAGTTCGTGCCGCGCGGGCGCGTCATCGCCACCGGCTGCTCGAGCGCCTGGCACGCCGGCCGGGTCGACACCGTGGAAGGACGCGAACCGAAACTGGAGTTAATACTAAGGCAAGTGCAGGCCGGCGACCGGGTGCTGCTGCCCAAGGCGTGGGAAGAGGGGCTGCCAGCGGGATTCGGGGCCGAATTGCGCCAAAAAGGCGCTACCTTGGCCTGTATAGACCGGATTGGCATGATTTAAGCCAAGGCTGAATCGTGCGCAAGAATGAAACCGGCTTGCCCTGCTAAAATCGGCGGATGACAGGGCGGCACGGAAGATGAATCGAAGAAGGAGTCTGACATGTTCCAAATGTTTGGTTTTGGCGGCGTTAAATGCCCGCGGTGCGAGCACAAAAACGACGACCAGTCGGGCTACTGCAAGCATTGCGGTTTGACCTTGGGCGCGCCGCGCAACGAGCCTGTCCTGCGCGACAACCGCTGGATACCCGGCGACGACGAGCTGGCCGTTTATTTCGGCGTCAGCGCCTTGTCCGGCATCTTCACCAAAACGCTGCGCGTGCCGGCCACCTCGCGCGCCTACATCCTGCAGGCCGACAAAGCCACCGAAGTGCCACAGGGCGAGTACGAGATCGAAGGCTTCTTCACCCGCCTCAATCACCTGCTGCGCAACCAGAACGCCGAAATCCTGATCACCCGCAGCGCGCCGCTGCCGGTCGAGTTTTCGTTCAGCGACCTGCAGACGGCCGAGCACCTCAAGATATCGGCGCGCTTCACCGTCGCCATCCGCATCGAAAACGTGCCGGCCTTCGCGCAGCACTTCATGACCGTGCCGGGCGTCGTCAGCACGCTGCATCTGCGCGAGTTGCTGGGGCCGTCGGTGCGCCAGCTGGCGGCCGAATTCGTCGGCGGCCGATCGATACGCGACATGGCGCACAACGCCGACCTGCGGCCGCAGCTCGACGAGCGTCTGCAGGCCGCGCTCAAACTGCGGCTGGCCGCGTATGGCCTGGCGGTGGAGCGGGTCGAGACGGCGGCGCTGCGCCACGATAAATTCGACCACAACCGCGAGCGCATCGGCACCCTGTGGCTGGTGGCCGACGAGCGCCACGTGCAGCTCGAACACGTCAAACAGCTCGACCAGATCTACGACGAGGAGGAGTGGCAGGCGATCTGGCGCGAGGAGCAGAAGATGCGCTCCGACTTCCGCCGCGCGGAACTGCGCCAGGACGCCAGCGTGAACAAGGCCGAACTGACGCTCAAGGAGAGCGAGCGCATACAGTCGCTGCGCGCGCGCGAGGTTGAACTCTACAGCCGCGTCATGGAATCGAAGACCCGCAAGGTGGCGCTGGACAAGGGCGCCGGCACCGTCCTCGCCGACCTGGAACACGAACTGGCCAAGAACAAATCGCACCGCGCCGGCGAGCAGGCCGACTGGGAGCATGTGCGCCAACTGGCGCAGATCAAGATGCGCACCGAGCTCGAAGTGCTGCAGCAAACCGCCGCCGAGCAGCGTCAATTGGCGCAGCAGCGCTTGTCGCATCAGTTGCGCCAGCAGGCGATCGAAAACCAGATCGCGCAGGCCTTATTGATCGAGGACGAATCGCACCGCCGCAACGAACTGGCCGCGTTGCGCCAGCGCGAAAAGGACGAGAAGGCGCGCGAGCTGCAAGTGGAGTCCGAGGCCCACGACGCGCGCATCCAGGGCCTGACGCTGGCCGCCGCCGCGCGCCGCCGCGAGGCCGAGCGGGTGCAGGAATGGGAGGATCAACTGGCGTTGGCGCGCCAGCGCGAGCTGCTGCGCGGCGACGCCGTCAAGGACGCCGCCAACGCCGTGCAGGTGGCCGAGATCAACCAGAAGATCGAGGAGCTCAAGCGCGCCGGCGCGCAAGCCGACTCCATCGCCCAGTACGAAAAGCTGCTGCGCACGATCGAGGCGGACGGCATCCATGCGCGCCAGAACCAGGCCAACAGCAAGCAGGCGTTGTTGGATCAGTTGGCGGTCGACGAGCAGCGCCAGATACTCAAGCAAAAGGAGCGCGAGGCCGATTGGCAGCGTGAGTTGAAAAAGCTGGAGCACGAGCGGGAGGAGAAGTTCGCGCGCTGGAAGGGCGAGTACGACGTGCTGCTGGCGCAGCAATCGCACGAGATCAAGCGCATCGAAACCATCGGCGGCTTGAGCGACACCGGCAAAGTGGCCACCGCCGCCGAGCCGAACGCGCAAGCGCTGTCGCAGATCATGAAGATGCAGATCCAGGGCGGCATGTCGGCCGAGCAGATACAGGCGCTGGCGCAGGTGGTGGCGGCCGAACATGGCATGACGCCGGCCGAGGCGTCGCAGCAGGCCTACGAGCGGGTGCTCGAGGAGCGCGCGCACCGCGACGCGGAACTGGACAAGGACCGCCGCCACCAGCTCGACCTGCTCAACGTGCAGAACGCGGCCAGCGCCAGCGCGCTCAACACGCAGAGCCAGTTGGGCATTGGCGTCGCCCGCGCCGGCGTGCCGCTGCCGGCCACGCCGAAAAGCGTGGGCTACTGCGTCAACGGCCACCCGACGCGGATAGACCACCCGCACGACAAGTTCTGCGCCCAATGCGGCGTCCCCCTAACTTAAAAAACATCGGAACGAACACCGGAAAAAACACCGGAAACACGTAGGGCGGATTAGGCGGCACGCCGTAATCCGCCAAGAGCCGCCAGCGGCCCTGGACGCAAACGCCAAACAGCAGGAACGGTTACACTTCAGTCAATGATGCAAACGGCAAGAGACAAGATCCGCGAACTGCGGGCCTTACACGATGACGGTTTGTTGAGCCTCCAAGAGTTCGACCGTCGCAAGAACGCCATCCTGGATGCGGAGTACGCGCCGCCGGGAGGCAGCGTCACGCCCGTCCAGATGCCGGTACGCCAGGGCACGGAGCTGGGCCTGATGTCCGGCCAGGAGATCGGCCCGCAGAACCGGCGCTACCGGCTCGAGCGCCTGATCGGCATGGGCGGCATGGGGCAGGTGTGGCAGGCCACCGACCTGGCCACGCACGCGGAGCTGGGCCACAGCGAAATGGTGGCGCTCAAAATCCTGCCGCCGCAGCTGACCCAAAGCGCGACCCACGCCAAGCTGCTGATCGAGGAAGCCACGCAGGCGCGCAAGCTGGCGCACGAAAATATCGTCCGCGTCTACGAGTGGGCGCAGGATCCGGCCACCTCCAGCTATTTCATCATCATGGAGTACCTGGAAGGCCAGGATCTGGATGCCTACCTGGCCGCGCAAGGGCCGCTGCCGCTGGAGGCGGTGTTCAAGCTGCTGTCGCCGGTCGGCGAGGCGCTGCAGTACGCATGGGAAAAGCACAAGCTGGTCCACCGCGACATCAAACCCGGCAACGTCTTCCTGACCCAGCGCGGCGAAATCAAACTGCTCGATTTCGGCATCGCCTCGCGCGCGCGCAGCGCTGGCAGCAGCCTCGGTTTGCAAACGCCCAACGCCGGCACCGCCGGCTATCGCGCGCCGGAGGCCGGAACCCATCAACGCCAGCCCGCGCCCAAGCTCGACGTGTACGCGGTGGCCGTGATGATCTACCAGCTGCTGGAAGGGCGCATGCCGTTCGACGACATGCGTCCCGCCGACTTCCATCCATCGCCGCCGCAGGGAGTGAACGAGCGGCAGTGGCAGGTGCTGCAAAGCGGCTTCGCCTATCAGCAGGAGCGGCGCCCGGCGTCGGTCAACGAGCTGCTGGCGCAGTTGCGCCGGGCCGCCGGGCCGACCGACGAGGAACTGGCCGCGCAAGAGCAATTGCGGGCGGCGCAGCAGGAAAAAGAGCGGCAGGAGCGGCTCGAGCGCGAACAGCTACGCAAGAAGGAGCTGGCGGCGCAGGCCGAGCAGGCCCGCCTGACGGAACAGAAGCGCCAGGCGCAGGCGGCGGAACTGGCCGCGCGCCGCGAGGCCGAGGCCAAGGCTGCGGCGCTGGAGAAAGTGCGGCTCGACCAGCAGCGCCGCGCGCTGGAGGCGAAACAGCGCGCCGAGGCGGAAGCGGCCGCGCAGGCGCGCAAGCAAACCTTGCGCGAGCAGCTGCAGGCGCGTCGCGACGCCGACGCCAAAAAAGCCCGCGACGAGCGCGAGGAGCAGCAGCGCAAGGCCGCGCAGCTGAAGGCGGAAGCGGCCTATCGCGCGGAGCAGGAACGCCACCGCAAGCAGCTGGCCGAACGCAACGCGGCGGAACTGGCCGCGTTGATGCCGACGGCGGGCAGCCCGGTGGCCGACGCCAGCGGCGTGCTGCGCGACCGCTTCATCGACGGCACCGGTGTCGGCCCCGATCTGGTGCTGATTCCCACTGGCCGCTTTCAGATGGGGTCCCACGAGCACGAACACGCGGTCGCCATCAAGGCCGGCGCGCAGAAAAACTGGCTGGACCGCGAGACGCCCCAGCACTGGGTCGGCATCGAACAGCCGATCGCGATGGGCCGCTTTCCGGTGACGGTGGGGCAGTGGCGCCAGTTCGTCCGCGCCACCGGGTGGGAATCGCAATCGGACACCGATTGGCGCGCGCCCGGTTTCGCCCAGGACGACGATCATCCGGTGATCGGCGTCAGTTGGATGGACGTGCAGTTGTATCTGCGCTGGCTGTCGGAGAAAACCGGCCAGACCTACCGTTTGCCGAGCGAGGCGGAGTGGGAGTACGCCTGCCGCGCCGGCACCAAGACCGCGTTCAGCTTCGGCGACAGCATCACCACCGACCAGGCCAACTACGACGGCAACTACACTTACAACGGCAGCGCGCGCGGCGCCTTCCGCCAGGGCACCAGCAAGGCCGGCACCTTCCCGCCCAATCCCTGGGGCTTGTTCGACATGCACGGCAATGTGTGGGAGTGGACCCAGGACGTGGTCCACGACAGCTACGTCGGCGCGCCGGTCGACGGCAGCGCGTGGGAGGAGGGCGGCGATCCGGTGCGCCGCATACTACGCGGCGGCTCGTGGCTGTACAACCCGCGCTACCTGCGGTCATCGGTGCGCAACGGCTTCTCGGCGGTGCTGGCCAACGACATCGTCGGCTTCCGGGTCGCCCGCAAACTAGTCTAACGGCTGGCGGCGGGTGTATACTGCCGCCTTCTTTGCCGTACAACCACCAGGACCCACGATGAGCGCTTTGCC
This sequence comes from Duganella sp. 1411, assembly GCF_017833525.1. Classification (GTDB taxonomy): domain Bacteria; phylum Pseudomonadota; class Gammaproteobacteria; order Burkholderiales; family Burkholderiaceae_D; genus Rugamonas. The sequence goes on along the minus strand of NZ_JAFICD010000002.1, from coordinate 354,308 downwards.
CCCATGCCCGAAATGCAATTCCGAATTCACCTACGAAGATGGCACCCAGCTGGTGTGCCCGGAATGCGCGCACGAGTGGAGCGCGACCGCCGCCGACGCCGCCGATGAAGGCGCGCGCGTCTACCGCGACTCCGTCGGGAACATTCTGCAGGACGGCGATACCGTCACCGTCATCAAGGACTTGAAGCTCAAGGGCGGCGGCGGCACCGTTAAAGTCGGCACCAAGGTCAAGAACATCCGCCTGGTCGACAGCGACCACGATATCGACTGCAAGATCGACGGCTTCGGCGCGATGAGCCTGAAGACGGAATTCGTCAAGAAAGTGGTTTGACGGCTTCCCCGTTCAGGGGAGGCGGAAGTCCGCTAAACGGTGTAAATTGTGGGTTCTGACTACCGCCCACAAGGAACACGGAATGACTATCAAAGTACTGCGCGATCAATCGCTGCCGATGCGGCACATCGTCCATGTGCGCAACCACATCGTCTCGACCGACGGCTCGGTGGAGGAGGGCGGCAACGACGCCGGCCCGTCGCCGCACGACCTGTACGACGCGGCGCTGAGCGCCTGCAAGGCCCTCACGGTGGTGTGGTTCGCCAAGCGCAAGAACATCCCGCTCGAACATGTGGAAGTGAGCATGGAGCGCGACGCCAGCGAAGAGCGCCAGGGCATCTACCGCCTGGCCGCCACGCTGCACCTGACGGGCAATCTGACCGACACCCAGCGCGCGGAACTGCTGGCGGCCGCGCAGAAATGTCCGATCCACAAACTGATGACCTCCGTGACCACGGAAGTCACCACCGTTCTGGGATAAGCCGATGACGATCTCCAATCTTCTGAAGGGCCATGAAAAAGACCTGGGCGGCGGCTTCGTCGTACGCCGCTATCTGCCGTCCGCCATCAAGCAGGCGGTCGGCCCGTTCATCTTCTTCGACCATTTCGGCCCGGTCGACGTGCCGCTCGACGCCGACCATGACGTGCGTCCGCATCCGCATATCGGCCTGGCCACGGTGACCTACCTGTTCGAAGGCGCGATGGATCACCGCGACAGCATCGGCACCTTCCAGCGCATCGAGCCCGGTGCGATCAACTGGATGACGGCCGGACGCGGCATCGTGCACTCCGAGCGCACGCCGAAGGATTTGGTCGGCAAGCCGCACCGCACGCACGGCTTGCAGCTGTGGGCCGCGCTGCCGGTGGCGCATGAGGAGGACGAGCCGGGATTCTGTCACACGCCTGCCGCGGATATTCCGGAGCTGACCGTGGACGGCGCCAAGGTGCGGGTGTTGATCGGCACAGCGTTCGGCAAAACGTCGCCGGTCAAGACATTCAGCCGCACCTTGTATCTGGATGTGATGTTGAAGGCGGGGCAGGAGCTGGTCCTGGACGGGCTGCCGGAGGAAGCGGCGATTTATCCGGTGGCCGGAGAGCTGGAGATCGACGGCGCGCCGCTGGAGAAGAACAGCATGGCGCTGCTCGACGCCGGCGCCGGGCAGAGGGTCAAGGCGACGTCGGAGGCGCATTTCGTCGTGATCGGCGGCGAGCCGTTGGACGGGCGGCGGTTCATGTCGTGGAATTTTGTCTCGTCGAGCAAGGAGCGCATCGTCAAGGCCGGCGAGGATTGGGAGGCGCAGCGCATGGGCCACGTGCCGGGGGAGACCGAGTGGATACCGCTTCCGGTCAAAAAGCCGGCGGGTGGGCAGTATCTCTAAGTGATGCGCCGCTGGCGGCTCTCGGCGGATTACGCCGTTCCGGCTAATCCGCCCTACGTGTCTCCGAGGGACACCACGGAAACACGTAGGGCGGATTAGCGAAGCGTAATCCGCCATCTATGAGCCGCCAACGATGCCAGCCCGGCGTCAGCCGGCCGGAATGATACGCTCCGCCCTAAGCCGCCCGAACAAATCAAAGAACGCATCCGGCGTGCTCTGATACGCCAGAAAGCCCGCCTTACGGCTCTTGGTCATATCCGCCAGCACCTCCATCGGCCGGCCCAGGTCCGCATCGGTATGCCACCACGACGCCAGCTTGCCGACATCGGCCTCCACCAGCCCGTGCCTGGCCGCGATCTCCTTCCAGACGCGCGCCGCGTCATGCATCCTGCCCTCCAACGGCTGAACAACCCCGTCGAACGGCGCCGCCTCGACGCCGAAATACTCCGCCAGCTTGGGCCACAACCACTTCCACCGAAACACATCGCCGTTAACGACATTGAAGTCCTCATTGGCGCCGGCAACGCTGGTGGCTGCCCATTCCAGATGCGCCGCCAGCAGCCGCGCGTCGGTCATATCCGTCAACCCGTTCCACTGCGCCGCCGATCCCGGAAACACGAACGGCGCACCGGACTCCTTGCACAGCGTCGCATAAACGGCCAGGGTCAACCCCATATTCATCGCGTTGCCCACCGCGTAGCCGATCACCGTATGCGGCCGATGCACGCTCCAGCTAAAGCCGCCGCGCGCCGCCGCCGCGAACATGCGGTCTTCCTGCTCGTAGTAGAAATTCTCGACCGGCTTGCGTCCTTGCTCCTCCCGGAACGGCGTTTCCGGCACGGCGCCGGTGGCATACGCCTCGAAAGGCCCGAGATAATGCTTCAACCCCGTTACCAGCGCCGCGTGCCTCAGCGTCGCCGCCTCATGCAGCGCGTCGAGCACGTGGCCGACCATCGCGCCGTTGACGCGGATGTTTTCCTTTTCGTTGGCCTGGCGCGCCCACGCGGTGAAGAACACGTGGGTGACGGCACGCCCGGCCAGCGCCCGTTCCACCTCGTCGCGCGAGGTCAGGTCCGCGCGTATCGGCTCGACGCCGGCCGGCAGCGGCGTGCGCCCGCGCGACAGGCCAAGGACCGACCAGCCGCCGCCCAGCAGCCGCTCGGCCAGCGCGCTACCGGTCACGCCGCTGGCACCGACGATCAATGCGGTATTTGTCATGCGAAGACTCCTTCAAGTAAGCGATAAACCATGATAGCCGCGAAGGGAATTCGTATTTACGATAAGATTTCAATCAATTGATGAATTTTATTCGCGAAAAATGCACGCTTCCGACCATCTGAAAGACATCGCCTACTTCGTGGAGGCCGCCGACGCCGGCAGTTTCACCGTGGCCGCCGCCCGGCTGCGGCTCAGCAGCTCGGCCGTCAGCAAAAGCCTGGCGCGGCTGGAGGCGCGCCTTGGCGTGCGGCTGTTCGAGCGCAGCACGCGCAGCCTGCTGTTGACCGACGCCGGCCGCAAATACCACGAGACCTGCCGGCGCGTGCTGATGGAACTGGGCGAAACCGAAGCCGCGCTGGCGCAGGACGCCGAGCCGGCCGGGCGCCTGGTACTCGGCTTGCCCGCGACCTTCGGCCGCATGCGTGTGATGCCGGAGCTGCTGCGTTTTTGCGGCCAGTATCCCAATCTGCGGCCGCAGGTCAGCTTCACCGACCGCTTTGTCGACGTCCAGGAGGAGGGGCTGGATCTGGCGGTGCGCATCGGCGGCCCGGCGCACTGGCCGGCGTCGCTGGGCCACGTCCATCTGGGCGATGAGCGCTTGATTTTCTGCGCCACGCCGGCCTATCTGGCCCGGCGCGGCACGCCACACGATATCGCCGACCTGGCATCGCATGATTGCGTCGTCTATGGCCGCGCGGACGGCACCGCCAGCCCGTGGCTGTTCTCGTCCGCCGGCGGGCAGATAGAGCGCCGCACGATGGAACACAGGATCATGGCCGGCGACGGCGAGGCGCAGATGACGGCGGTGCTGGCCGACATGGGCGTGGCGCAACTGGCGACGTGGCTGGTGCGGGACCATCTGGCGTCCGGCGCGGTGGTGGAGGTGATGGCGGAGCGGGCCATCGACGGGCTGCCGCTGCACATTGTATGGCCGCTGGTGCGCCCGATGTCGCCCAAGGTCGCTGCGCTGCTGGATCAGCTGAAGGCGCAGCTGAAAATACGTTAGGCGGTATGCATGTCGCCAGCGGCGACGGTGCTGTGCATGTCGGTGCCGCCGGTGCGGATGATCCAGTGCTCCGGATACGGATCGCTGGCGAAGCGGCTGTGGCGCGGGATGCGGCTCAGTTTTTCAAGCGACACGCCCGGCGCCAGCGCGGTCTCCTTCCCGGTCAGTTGGTCGAGGTGCCAGAAGCCGCCGTCGCGGTGCAGCAGCAACGGCAGCGCGGCGGCGTGCGGCGCGGCCGCGAACGATTTGAGGGGGTAGCCCGGATGCGTCTCCGGCATCAGCACATAGAAGCATTCGGCGTTCGCGCCCTGGTCGATGCGGTGCAGGATCACGCCGTGCGGCATGGTGGCCGACACCGACAGCACGACGATGCCCTTGATGCTGGCGCTTAGCTCGATGCGCATGCCCAGGCGCAGCGTGGTCGGCTTGTGCTTGCCCGGCCAGACGCCGTCGAGCAGGATGCCGTAGCGCGACACGTCCTCGATCTCGAAGCCCTGGCCGCAGCGGCGTATCACCGCGTGGCGGCCGGACAGGCGGCGCGTCAGGCCGTTGGTGTCCTGGCCGTCGGCCGTGTAGTGGGTCAGCATGATGTCGGATTCGGGATCGACCAGTTCGAAGCGTCCCAGCACGCATTCCTCCATCGCGAACAGGCGGATCTGGCGCTGCGCGCCGCTTTCCGGCGCGGCGTTGACCATGCTGGCCGCGCGGCTGGCGTGCGGATGGACCGCGCTGGTGACGGGGATGTCGATCTCGATCAGGTCCTCGTCCCAGGCGATGGTCGAGAAGCCCAGGTCTACTTTGCCGGCCGGCGTGTTCAAGTCCAGGTGCGCGATGCCGGCGTTGCGGGCGGTGACGTCGATATCGAGGCTGTCGCCGCCTTGCGCGCTGACGCGGGCGATGGAGGCGTCGTCCGCCATCACGCGTACGTTCTTGTGGGTGCTCAGGAAGATGCGGTGGATCTCGGTCAGCGTGGCGTCGAGGCGCGGCACCAGGATGACGAAGGTGCACACCCATTTGCGGGCCGCCATGCCGGCATGTTGGCTCAGCAGGTCGATGCTGATCTGGTATTGGCCGTGCTCTTTGCCGCGCGACGAAAACTCGACGAACACCGGGCGCCATTCGCCATTGGTGGCGCGCACGAACTGCTGGCGCGCCGCGCCGTCGGGGATCAGGTCCGATTGCAGTTGCAGCGTCAGTTGCGGGGCGCAGGCGTCCGGCATGCCACGCAGTTCCATCTTCAGCGTTTGACGGCCGCCGGCGGCGCGCGGATCGAAGCCGCTGATATGCAGTTGCGGGCGCTCCGATTGGGCGCGTTGCAGCGGGCGGGCGTAGTGCGACGGCGCGCCGGCGGCTGGGGTAAGCGGAATGGCGGTGACGGTGGGGGCGGTCGGCGCGGCAGCCAGCGTCGTCGCCGGGCCAGCGGCGCGGGCGCTGCGCACGGCACTGAGCAAGTCATAGCTGGAGGGCTCGGCTTGGGCGTGACCGCCTTCGCAAGCTTGTTCTCCAGGCATGACCCAGTAGGTGCAATGCGGATGCTGGGCATTACTGCATTTTTTCATGGCGTACCGACCGATGGAATACCTGTCAGTTTATGCGGTTTACGCGCTCCGTGGCAACCAAACCCGCATCTGATCGGCATATTTTTGCCCTACAGCATATGACGCGATCAAGACGCAACACTTGGCCCGCGCCGGCGCTCAAAAATGCGGCGGGATTGATGCGGCCGGCAGTGCCGTTTCGTCAAGATTGCGCAGCCCCGGCGCCGGCGCGGGCCGCGTAAAACGCAGCACGATGGCGGTGACGTTGTCGATGTGGAGGTTGGCCGGCGGATGGTCGGCGTAATCATTGAACAACGCGTCGAGCGCGGCGCCGGCCGAGTGGCCCGGCCGGACCATCAGCGCCGGCCAGCGCGCGGTCCATGGCAGCGGGCGGCCGCACGACCAGAAGCCGTCGGTGGCTAGCAAATAGGTGGCGTCGGCGCGCACCGTCAACGCCCTGCGGTCGGCCAGATGCCCAAGGAACGGCGGCAGGTTGGCCGCGTCCAGCGGCAGCAGGTCGTCCTCCAGCACTTGCGGATTGGCGAAGGCGTTGCCGAGGATGTAGGCCTGCGATATCTGCGGCCGGTGCTCGCCGTGCACCTGCTGCCACCATTCGTCCTCGCCCAGCAGCCCATGCATGGCGAAGCAGGTCGCCGGCACGTGGTCGACCGTCAGCGGCCGTACCGTCTGCGCGGTGATCTCGTACAGGCGCGAGTCGCCGGCGTGGTACAGCATCGGCGTGCGGCCGGGCGGGATCTCCAGCAGCGTGAGCGTGGTGCCGGGACGTCGGAAGCTGTCGCTGTCGCCCGGTTGGCTGAAGCGCTGCTGGAGTTCGGCGTGCAGCCGGTCCAGGTGAGCGGACAGTTCCTCCAGCGTGCGGCACGCCGGCACGCGCAGCAGGCCGGCGGCGACGGCTTCGGCGGCCTCGCGTCCGTGACCGTGGCCGCCCATGCCGTCCATGACGGCCAGGCGCACGTGGCCGGCCGGCCAGCCCGCGATCGTGGTCGACTGGGCGGCCTGGTCGCGCAGGAACACCGCGCGGCCGCTGGCGTCGACGACCAGCAGGTTGTCCTGGTTCTCCGGCACTTGCAGTTTGCTGATGCTGGCGCTGCTGCGGGCGGCGATGTCGAGCCCGGGGCCGAAGTCCAGCATGTCGGTGATTCGTGTCATCGTGGCGGGCGCCGCGGCGCGGGATCCGAAAGGCCACAGCTTAGCCGAAAAACCGGCGCTCGCGGAAGCCGGCGCGGAACCGTGCGAGGGCGGCGGCGGAGGTGCGATGAACGGATGCGTCATTCGCCGCCCCGGCGCAGCCACAAGCTGCTGACCCAGCCGGTTTTTTGGTGGCCGTCCACGCCGGTCTTCACCTGCCACCAGTCGCCTTCGCGCGCGCCGGTGGGCGTGACGGTGGCGCCGGCCGGCACGGTGACCAGGCGCGCCGCGTGCACCCCGGCGGCGGCGCGCAGGTTCAGGTCGCGGTGTACCTGGAAGGGGCGGCCGGCGATGAGGTCCGGCGCGTTCGGCGGGTCGGGAGTGACGCTGGCCGGCGCGGGCGCCGCCGCGTTGTCCAGCGTGCCCGCCGCGACCGGCCGCGTGCCCTGGACGGCGTACAGGATCAGGCTACCGAAACCCCATGCGCCGACCACCATGATCAGCAGCGCGCGCGCGTTGGCGCGGCGCCACCACTGGCGTGGCGTCAGGTAGGCAGCCAGGAAAAGCGTAATCGCCAGTCCAGCCGCGAACGCGCAGGGCGCGTAGAGTTTTGCCGTTTCCATCGCGGCTCCTAGGCGTCGAAACGCAGCACGTAGTGGCCCGCGACCAGATGATGACCGGTCGGCAGCAGATACGGCGCGTCGCTGCCGGCATCGCCGATGCTGGCGACGAACGCCATCTTCTCGTCGAGGTGATACAGCGCCTGGGTGGCGGTCAGCCGGCCGATCTTGTAGCCATCCGGAGTCGCTTCAAAACTGAAAGCGTTGCGCGACAGGCCGATGCGGTCCGCGCTGGCGGCGTTGACGCCGTCGGCGCGCTTGATGAAGCGTGGCGAGTCGAGCAGGCGCAGGGCCGACAGCATCGGCGAATTGCGCCCGAAGGTAAAGCGCGCGCCGCCGGCCACCGCCGCGCCGACGGGCTGCGCGAGGCAGAGCAGGGCGCGATAGCGGTCGGCCATTTCCGGCGCGGCCGGCAGCAGCCGGATCGCCCGTCCATCGACCGGCGTGAAGGTGGATGGCGCGGCGATGCGCTGGCGGCCTTCGGCGGTGCAGGCATACAGTTCGTCGGCCGCGTCGACCACAAAGCTGATCACCGGCGCCGCGTCGGCGGACAAGGCCAGCGCGCGGTCGAACGGCAGCTCCATCGTCTGGGCGCCGGTGTCGCGGTAGCGGCTCAGGCGCGGCAGGGCCAGCGCCACCAGGTTCACGCGCTGCTGGGACAGCGGCGCGTAGGTGGCGTCGCTCTCGCCGGGTTTGTTGGCCGGCTTGTGGCTGACCGGCACGGCGGTCAGTTCCAGCGGCGCGCCGTCGGCGCGGCTTTGCCATACGGCCGGCCTGGCCGGGCCGGCGTGGGCGGCTGGCGCTGCAGCCCGCACCGGCGCCGGATTGATGCTGATACCCTCGCTGGCGCCGGCCTGGGTGCGCATCGGCGCGCCGGACGCGCGTTCGATCTTCAACAGCAGGCGCGGGCTGCCGCCCGGCACCTCGCGCAATGACTTGATCGTGTGGTAGCCGCTGCGCGGATCGAAGCGGCATTCGAGGGCATCCTTGGGCCGCATCTGCACCACCGGCGCCGCATCCGGGCCGTCGTTGATGATCAGGATCGCGCCTTCGGGGCCGAACGGCCAGCCGCTCGCGATCACGCTGGCCGCGCCGCCTTCGCCGCCGATCAGCGCCAGGCGCTGGTTCGGATAGATCGGGCAGACCGGATGCCAGATCGCGCTGTCGCGCGAAACGCTGACATTGAACAGGATTTTTTCATCGGCCGCCGGCAGATAGACCGCGTGGCCGAACTTGACCTCGATCTCGCCGGGCGCCAGCGCCTCGGTGCCGACCACGTCGTAGCGCACCTGGTCGCCCCCGAGCAGGTCGCCGAAGTCCTTTTGATGCAGGGCCGTCAACGTCTGCGCCAGGTCGCGCGCGCGGGCGCCGCGCGTGAGGTGGTAATCGTCGTCGACGTCCTCCTGCGGCAGCATCAGCGTCACGTGCGAGAAGCAGCGGGTGGCGGCGCGGCCCTTGTGCTCGCGCGGGCTGCGCTCGAGCAGGTCGCGCAGCAGCGGGCGCCGCGAGAACAGCGCCAGGCCGGGAGCCTGCCAGATCGCCTCGCCGTTGAAAACGTCGGGAATGCGGCCCAGGACTTCGTGTTGGACATAGATCGGCATGATTCAGTCTCCTTCTAAAGATTGCGCGCTGATCGCACTAAACGCTAGCAGGGGGCAAAGGAAAAACAGCAGATGGCTGCCGCCGGCCGACAGAAAACTCATCGGCTGGCCCATGATCGGGAAGATCGCCAGATTGGTCCCCCACGACAGCAGAAAATGCCCGAGCACGAAGGCGCCGCCGCCGCACAGCGCGAAATAGTGGAAGCGGCCGGACCAGGCCTGGCGGAAGTTGCGGGCGCTGGCGCCGGCCTGGTGGGCGCGCAGCGCGGTCAGCACGATCCCGGTCAGGAAGGCCGCCTGCACGCCCCACAGCAGCAGCGCACCGGCCAGGCCGTGGCGGTTGATGAAGAAGGTGGCGGCAAAGTCGTCCTGCACCGCCGGAATCTGGACCACGCCGCCGGCCGGCTGGCCGAGCGCGCGCAGGCCGAGCCAGTGGTCGGCCCCCAGCCAGCCGCCTTCGCCGATGGCGCGCGCGCCGAGCAGCAGTTGCTGGCCGGTGTGCGGATGTTCGGCGGGGTTCAGCCACACCAGGAAGCGGTCGGCGTAGAAGCCCCAGCGTATCAAGTCGTCGGTGCCGGCGAGGCGCAGGTAGACCACGGCGCCGACGGCGCTCAGCGTGACCGCGACCAGAGCGGCCGTCAGCAGCCGGTGGCGGGCGGCGACCGCGTAGGCCAACGCCATGGCGGTGCTCCACACCAGCAGCAGTATCAGCGGCGAGAAGTCGTCGACCTGCACCAGCGACAGTCCAAGCAGGGCGATAAACAGCAGCGCCGGCGCGATCAGCCGCAGCCAGCGCGCGCCGTGGTCGGCCGGATGCCGGGTTTCGCTGTGCCAGCCGAAGCGCAGCGCCAGGCAATGCGCGGTCAGGGTGGTCAACGCCAGCTTGGCCAGTTCCACCGGCTGCAGGTCGAACACGCCGGTTTCGTCGCCCCACAGCACCTGCGCGGCCAGCGCCGCCAGCGCGACGGCGGCGAACGTCGCCAGCGTCCACTCGATGGCGCGCTGTTGTAGATGCGCGGCGCGCCTGGCCTGGTGCCACGCCCAAACGCGCAGCAGGCCGCCAAGGCCGGCGCCTATCGCCAGCATGGCGGCGCTTTTCTGGTAGTAGCGCAGCCATGACGTTTGCGGCGCGCCGAGGCCGAGCTCCAACTGGGCCAGCAGGCCGACGGCCAGCAGCACGACGCCGGCGGCCGTCAGCAGGGCCAGACGCCCGGGAAAGGTCAGCCAAAGCAGCAGCGCGCAGGCGCCGAGCAGCATCGACAACGCGGCGCTGGGCGGCATGCCGGCGCGTTGCGAAATCAACGCGGAGACGCCGGCGATCAGCAATGTGGCGGCGCCCAGCAGCTTGGCGCCGGAAGCCGCGCGCCGCAGCCAAATGCCGTGCGAAGCCACGGCGCCCGCCGCGCTGACTGCGACGCACGCCAGGCAGACGGCGATGGCGCCCCACAGCGCGTTGGCGTGGCCGCTATTCCACAGCGAGCGCTGTTGCCACTGCCAGTTGACCGCCGCCGGCAGCTTCAAGTCCGGCACGTTGAACAGGTTGACGTGGCGGCTGGGCGTCAGCGTCAACCGGTCGCCGGCTGGCGCCAACTGAAAACGCGTGTGGCCGACGATCATCGCACCCACTCCGCGCAGCGACGCCTCCTGCCGGCGCAAATCCATCTGGACGCCTTCGGCGTGCACCAGCACCGAGGCGCGGTCGCCATCCGGATTGCCGGCCGAGAGCTCCAGGCGACCGTTGACGCGCGCCAGTTGCGCCGCTCCGGGCGTGGTCTGCGCCAGCCCAAGCCGGTTGCCGCAGTACAGATTGCCGCCGAAGGACAAAGGTCGTGCGATCGTCAGCATCGTCGGCATGGCGCGGTTCCACAGCGACAGCGCGCGGCCGGAGAGGCGCGCGTCGGGGCAGTTGGACTGCGCCAGGCCGTCACGGTACAGCACCGCGCCGTCATAGCGCCACGTGTGGCCGTCGCGGTTAAAGACGATGGCGCCCGCATCGGAGGACGTCACGTTGAATAGCGCGCCGTCGATCTGGAAGCTTTGCCCCGCACGCAGCGCCTCGCTGCCCATGCGCTGTTCGGCGCCGTCACGCAACAGGACGACTTGTTTGGACGGACTGATATTGCGCAGCATCCAACCGTCCCGCGCATCGCGGCGCAGCGACAGGTGGGCGCGGTCGGTCTGCGGCGCGGCCAGTTCCCGCTGGCCCAGCGTGATGGTCTCGCCGGGTGCCAGCGCGATGGTGATGGTGGCCGGCAGCCAGCCCGCGGGCGCGCGCAGAAGGGCCAGCGCCTGCAGGCCAAACAGCGCTCCAATCACGGCGAGGGTAGCGGCCAGGCCGACGTTCCGGGCGGCGAAGCGCGCCAGCCAGGCGGCGGCATCGATGGCGATTTCGCCGGGGCGCAGGCCGAGGGCCCATGACAGCGACGGCCCGGCGCCGTGCGGCACGCGCGGCGGCGCCTTGTGCAAACGCAGTGGAGTCGCCATCACGCCCCCTGGATATGGCGCCAGCCGTTGCTGGCGGTGGGCCGGCGCATGGCATGGATCGGATCGGACGGATTGAACGTGCCGCGCGCCGGCTTCACGCCCTGGACCGCGTTGAGCATGCGGCTGATCTGGATCGCATGGCGGGGGCGCTGGGCCGGATCGATATGCAGCAGCGCGCGCAGCAGTTCCAGCGCCGGATCGCGCGCTTCAATCGGCATGGCGAAGGCGAAGCGCGCCTCTTCGTCGGCGGTCAGCGCCTTGGGGATCGCCCCGCCATGCATCTGGCGCAGCAGGTCGGCGCCGGCGGTGTGGTGTTCGCGATAGGCCTGGCCGCAATCGGCGCAAAAGCGCAGCGGCAGGCCGCCGGTCACCATAAAGTAGAACATCGCCCCCAGCGAAAAATAGTCGCTGCGCGGGCCGGTCGCGTAGCCGCCGCCGTCGGCGGGGAAAAACTGTTCCGGCGCCTGCCAGTTGGCGGTGCCGGCATACGAGTGGGCTTGCAGGCTGCCGGCGTGGCGATTGGTGCCGAAGTCGGCCAGCTTGACGGCGTGCCGATGGCGGTCCAGCAGCACGTTTGCCGGCTTCAGGTCCAGATAGCGCCAGCCGTACTGGTGGACCTTGGCCAGCGCCTGGTTGATCTGGCCGATCCAGCTGAGCGCCAAGGGTAGTGGAACGGCGTCTTCGGCGCTCTTGAGGGCGGCCATGTGCTGACCCAGATCGGTCGCCATCAACTCCAGCGCCAGCACGGGCAAGCCCTCATGCCAGCCGCTATCGAGCAAACGCACGATATGGCGTTCGTCCCATGGTTCGAGCGACTGCAGGAACGCGATCTCGTTGTTGGCGCAGTCCACCCAGCGGTCGCGCAGGGCGGGCAGGGCGCGCGCCATCTGCTCCTGGTTGACCAACTTGAGCGCCACGTCGCCGGTGGCGCTGGGCGCACTGGCGCGCCAGATGATGCCGTAGGCCGAACCGCCGATCTGCTCGCGCAGGCGGTAGTGTCCCAATTCCAAAGCGATGATTGCGTCTGCTGTCGTCATGATTTCCCCTCGGCGCTGGCCGTCACGGCTGGCTAGCGGGGGGAGACGAAAAGCAATTTAACTCCGGGGTCAAGTCTAACATTGCTACATGAGCTTGGCAGTACGCGGTCTTACAGCACAGGCCGTGTAGCAATGTTAGACTTGACCCCCGATGATGCGGATGAAAAAAAAGCCTGTCGGTGGACAGGCTTTCTATTTTGACTACGAATTAACGGTCGTAGCGGTCGTGGTGGTGGTGGCCACGGTCCCAGCGGTCGCCGTAATAGTAGTCGCGGCGCGATTCGCGGTAGTAGGGACGGGCCGGCTCCACATACACCACCCGTGGCGGCGGCGCGTAGTAGCGCGGTGGCGGCGCGTAGTACACCGGGGCCGGTTCGTAGTAGACCGGCGCTGGCTGCGAGTAGACGCGCGTTTCGACGTAACGGCCACCGCGGTCGCCGCGATAGCGGTCGCCGGTGTTGATGCTGTTGCCGACCGCCGCGCCAACCAGGCCGCCGACGATGGCGCCGTCACGTCCACCCGCGCTGTTGCCGATCGCGGCTCCCACCACAGCGCCGGCTACCGTGTTAAACCCACGGTCGCTTGCGTAGACCGACGATGTTGCTGTCGCTGCGGCCACTAACGCTACAGCCATAAATTTTTTGCTCAACATGGTGTTCCCCTTGCTGCGGCTCCGGATCGGAATGATTCGTTAGCCATTGATGTCACTATAAATCGCCGGTGGAAAATCACCACCTGTTATACACATGCTTACAAAGGGGGAGTTTTGGTAATGGCTTGTAACAATTAGAGGCGCCGCGCTTCCCATTCGGGCCGCAGCAGGCTGAATATCTGCACGTCCTGGTAGCGGCCATTGATGAAAAAGCTCTGGCGCATCATGCCTTCGGCCGTGAAGCCGCATTTTTGCGCGACCCGGATCGAGGCCACGTTCTCCGGCGCCGACAGCAGCTCGAGCCGGTGGTACTGGTGGACGTTGAACAGGTAATCGATCAATAAACGGCACGCCTCGGTGACATATCCGCGTCCCGACAGCTTGGCGTCGAACAGGCGGTAGCCGATTTCGCGCGTGACCGGCGTGCGGCTTTTGAAGTGCGTGATGACGCCGACGATGTGGTGCAGGCTGTCCTCGATGACAAACAGTTCGCTGTCGTCGGTGACGAAGCTGTTTTGCATGAACTCCTTGCGCAGCGTTTCGGGCGACTTGAAATGGGTCGAGAAATGGTCGCCGCGCGAGGGCAGGTCGTTGACCAGCGCGATGAAGGTGTTCAGATCGGTGCTGACCAGGTGGCGCACCGTGCAAAGTCGTCCCTTGAGCATAGGCGCTTTCTTGAGGCGGTTGAAGGTTCATGGTAGTGCAACGCCGATGACAAATCAATATGGATGACAAGTGCATCACGATCGGTTATCGTTTGATTCGCTCTTGCAACCCACCCACCTTTATACAGGACCCGCATGAAATCCGCCTTCCCGATCAAACTGTCCCTGACCATCCTCGCCGGCTGCATGTTGAGCGCCGGCGCGATCGGCGCCCAGACGCTGGCCAACGATCCCGCCACCCTGGCGCGGATACGCGACAGCGCGATGCAGGAGGATTGGGCGTATGCCCGCCTGGCCGACCTGACCGACCTGGTGGGGCCGCGCCTGTCCGGGTCCGCCGGCGCGGCGGCGGCGGTCGATCAGGTGGCGGCGGCGATGCGCAAGATCGGCGCCAAGGTCACGCTGCAACCGGTCAAGGTGCCGCATTGGGTGCGCGGCGCCGAGACGGCCGAACTGGTCGACTATGCCGGGCGTCCGGCCGGCATCACGCAGAAGGTGGTGCTGACGGCGCTGGGCGGATCGGGCGCCACGCCGGCCGCCGGCCTGACCGCGCCGGTGATCGTGGTGCGCGATTTCGAGGAACTCAAGGCGCGCGCGGCCCAGGTCAAGGGCGCCATCGTGCTGTTCGACGTCGCCTTCGACCAGGAGATGGCCGAGCGTGGCCACGCCGGCCCGGCTTACGGGCGCGGCTCCAACTTCCGCGTCAACGGTCCGAAGGTGGCGGCCGAGATGGGCGCGGCGGCGGCGCTGGTGCGCTCGGTCGGCGGCGCCGACTACCGCATCGCGCACACCGGCGTGACCGGCCTGGTCGACGGCGCCCGCATTCCCGCCGCCGCCGTGACGGCCGAAGACGCGATGCTGATGACACGTTTGTCGGCGCGCGGCCCGGTCAAGATGCATCTGACGCTGACGCCGCAAACCCTGCCCGACGCCGACAGCTTCAACGTCATCGCCGACCTGCCCGGCGGCGACAAGGCCGACGAGGTGGTGATCGTCTCCGGCCACCTCGATTCGTGGGACCTGGCCACCGGCGCGCACGACGACGGCACCGGCGTGGCCGCCGCGATGGCGGTGATCGACACGCTTAATAAGTTGAACCTCAAACCGCGCCGCACGATCCGCGTGATCGCCTGGATGAACGAGGAGAACGGCACGCAGGGCGGCAAGGGTTATTTCGAGGCTAACAAGGACAAGGTTGAGCGGCACTTCGCGGCGATCGAGTCGGACAGCGGCGGCGGCCGGCCGTTTGGCGTGATCGGCAGCGTGCGGCCGTCGGTGGTCAAGTACTTCGCGCCGCTGCAAAAGGCGCTGGAGCCGATCGGCGCGTCGATGTTCGACCGCCGCGACGTCACCGGCGCGGCCGACACCAGCCCGCTGGAGCGCGCCGGCGTGCCGGTGTTCATGCCGCTGGTCGATGCCAGCAGCTATTTCAGCTACCACCACACGCCCGCCGATACGCTGGACAAGGTCAATCCGCTGGAGCTCAAGCGCCACGTGGCCGTGATGACGGGGCTGACCTGGTATCTGGCCAATATGGACGAGAGCATCGGCCGGACGCCCAAGCGCGACGATTGATCGTAGCCGAGGGCGCACCGCTGTTCCACGTAGGGCGGATTAGGCGGAACGCCGTAATCGGCCATCTTTGAGCCGCCGGCGGCGCATGCATGGCGGATTACGCTTCGCTAATCCGCCCTACGTGTTTTAGATGGACGCGTCATTCAGTGGCCATCGGTTCAGAAGGCGTTGAGCGGTATCTTCAGATAGCGCACGCCGTTTTCCTCGGCCTCGGGCAGCTGCCCGGCGCTGATGTTGACCTGGATCGCCGGCAGTATCAGCACCGGCATCTCTAGCGTCGCGTCGCGTTTGGTGCGCATCTCGACGAACTGCTGCTCCGTCACGCCCGCGCGGATGTGGATGTTCTTTTCGTTTTGCTCGGCCACTGTGACCTCCCAGCGCGCCTCGCGGCCGGCCGGCGGATAGTCGTGGCACATGAACAGGCGCGTTTGCGGCGGCAGTGCCAGCAGCTTGCGCACGGAGCGGTACAACGTGGCGGCGCAGCCGCCGGGGAAGTCGCAGCGCGCCGTGCCCACGTCCGGCATGAACATGGTGTCGCCGACAAAGACGGCGTCGCCGATCTGGTAGGCCATGTCGGCCGGCGTGTGGCCCGGCACGTGCAGCGCGCGGGCGCGCAACGCGCCGATGGCGAAGTCCTCGTCCGGCTGGAACAGGTGGTCGAAACTGCGCTCGATGCCCGGCCGCTGCGGGAAAACCCGCGCGAAGGCTTGCTGCACGACCGAGATTTCGGCGCCGATGCCGGTGCGTCCGCCCAGTTGCCGCGACAGGTAGGGCGCGGCCGACAGGTGGTCGGCGTGGGCGTGCGTCTCCAGCAGCCAGGCGGTGTTGAGCCGGTGCGCGCGCACGAAGTCGACCACCAGGTCGGCCGACGCGGTGGAGGTGCGGCCCGACTTCGGGTCGTAATCGAGCACCGAATCGATGATCGCGCAGTCGGTGCCGTCTTTTTCGTATACGACATAGGTGACGGTGCCTGTGGTCTTGTCGTGGAACGCTTGAATAAGTGGCTTCATGAGTTCATTATAATAAATATTCATAACGACCGGGAAAATCGCAGATTTTTTGACCGGAAATCCTCAGGCGTGCGCGTAGGCGTTATCTCTTATGCTAGTCTGTCTATAAACAAGGAGTCAGTCATGGATAAAATTCACTATAAAGGCTGGGAAATCATTCCAACGGCCTTGCCGACCAGCGACAACAAATGGAGCGCCAGTTGCGACATCGAACGCGCCAACGCCAACGGCGTCGAAGTGTTCGAAGGCGCGACCATGCAATTCGTCCGTGACAGCGAAGACGAGGCGATCGCCGCCGCCTGCGACGAGGCCATCCGGCAAATCGACAATATCATCGCCAATCCACTGGTGCGGCTGGCCTGACGGCAGCTTAGCATGTGGCGCGGCGTGTGATACCATAGTCGCATGACCCTGCTCAGAACCTTCATCGTATGGCTGCTGTTGCTGGCGCTCCCTTACCAGGGCTATGCGTCGGCGGCGATGACGCTGTGCGCGCCCGTCGCGCCGGCGACCGCGCACATGGTCATGCCGGCCGGTGCGCATGACCACGCGGCGATGATGGCGGCGATGCAGGATCAGAAAAAAGACGCATCGGCGCACAAGGCGAAGCACGCCCACGGCGGCATCAAATGCGGCGGCGCCGCCTGTTGTGCCGCCGGCGCGCCGTTCTTGCCGCAAGCGCTGGGCGTTCCCATGCTGCCGGCGCTGTCGTCCGCCATCCCGTTCTATTCCGAAGTCCTTCCCGCGGTCGACCTGGCCCATCCCGAACGTCCCCCTCAAGTCAATTTCGCCTGACCCCGCGACAGCTCCGTCCGCGAGCTGCGCAACGCATCCCTTTTTTAAATTAACCTGAGGTGTTGGACATGAACTGTCTGCATAAACTCGCCGGTGGCGCCAGCGTGGCGCTGCTGCTTGGCGGCTGCGCGTCGCTGTCCGGCGATGGCGGCTTCGGCGCCGCCGCCGGCGTCAGCGAACAGCGCACGGGCCTGAGCGCCAGCGTCGCCGGCCGCCTGCCGCGCAACGACGACGACGCCCGCGCGCTGGCCGCCGTCATCGAGAAAAAACTGGGGCAGCCGCTGGCTGTCGACGAAGCGGTGCATATCGCGCTGCTCAACAATCGGGGACTGCAGGCGAGCTATTGGTCGCTCGGCATCGCCGAAGCGGACCTGGTGCAGGCTGGCCGCCTGCAAAATCCCGTGTTCGATTTCAAGCGCAGCCACGGCGGCGGTGAAGTCGCCATCGAACGCACGTTGACCTTCAACCTGCTTGGCCTGATCACCGCGCCGCTGGCCGGGCGGATCGAGGGCCGCCGCTTCGAGCAGACCAAATTGCTGGTCTCGAACGAGGCGCTCAAGGTCGCCGCCGACACCCGCCGCGCTTGGGTGGAGGCGGTGGCCGCCAACCAGAGCGCCGAATACGCCGCGCAGGTCGAGCAATCGGCGCAGGCCAGCGCCGAACTGGCCGACCGCATGCGCAAGGCCGGCAACTGGAGCGCGATGGACGTGGCGCGCGAACAGGCCTACCACGCGCAAACGGTGGCCGACGTCGCCGCCGCGCGCAAGGCGGCCGTCGGCGCGCGCGAAAAGCTGACCCGCCTGATGGGGCTCGATGGCGCGCAGCTCGCGTACACGCTGCCGGAGCATCTGCCAGAGCTGCCGGCCGCGCCGCGCGAGCTGGCCGACATCGAGCGGATCGCCGTCGACGAGCGGCTGGACATCCAGGCCGCCAAACTCGATACCGAGCGCACCGCGTCGACCCTGGGCCTGACCAAGACCACGCGCTTCATCAACGTGCTCGATCTGGGCGCGGTTAGCAACAGCGAAGGCCCGACCAACACGCGCGGCTATGAGCTGACGCTGGAGATCCCGCTGTTCGACTGGGGTTCGACCCGCGTGGCGCGCGCCGAGGCGACCTATATGCAGTCGGTCAACCTGCTGGCGCAGGCGGCGCTCAACGCCCGCAGCGAGGCGCGCGAAAGCTATGCCGACTACCGCTCTTCGTACGAACTGGCGCGCCACTATCGCGATCAGGTCCTGCCGCTGCGTAAAAAAATCGCCGACGAGACGCTGCTGCGCTACAACGGCATGCTGATGAGCGTATTCGAACTGCTGGCCGACGCCCGCGAACAATCGGCCGCCGTCAACGGCTACATCGGCGCGCTGCGGGACTACTGGACCGCGCAAGCCAATCTGGAAGCCGCATTGGGTGGCCGTTTAAGCGGCCGCCTCCCAACCAACAAAGGAGTAACACCATGACCACCCGCAGATCATTCCTCAGCGGCGCGGCCCTGATCGGTGCCGGCATGGTCACCAAGGCCGGCGCGGCTTCGCTGCCGGAGGCGCCGGTGCAATCGTCGGCCGCCACCGCGCCGCCGCTGGTGCCGCCCAACGGCCGCCCTTACAATCCCGTCGTCACGCTCAACGGCTGGACCCTGCCGTGGCGGATGAAGGACGGCGTCAAGGAGTTCCACCTGGTGGCCGAACCGGTGGTGCGCGAGCTGGCGCCCGGCATGACGGCCAACCTGTGGGGCTACAACGGCCAGAGTCCAGGTCCGACCATCGAGGTGGTGGAGGGCGACCGCGTGCGCATCTTCGTCACCAACAAACTGCCCGAGCACACCAGCGTGCACTGGCACGGCCAGCTTCTGCCGAACGGCATGGACGGCGTCACCGGCTTGACGCAGCCCGGCATCCAGCCGGGTAAAACCTTCGTCTATGAATTCGTCGCGCGGCACGCCGGCACCTTCATGTACCACCCGCACGCCGACGAGATGGCGCAGATGGCGATGGGGATGATGGGCTTCTGGATCACGCATCCGAAAGACCCGCGGCAGCACGCGGTGGACCGCGATTTCGTCTTCCTGCTCAGCGCCTACGACATCGATCCGGGCAGCTACACGCCGAAGATCAACACGATGCTCGACTTTAATCTGTGGACCTTCAACAGCCGCGCCTTCCCGGGCATCGATCCGATGGTGGTGCGCAAGAACGACCGGGTGCGCATCCGCGCCGGCAACCTGACGATGACCAACCACCCGATCCACCTGCACGGCCACAGCTTCGAGGTCACGGGTACGGACGGCGGCTGGGTGCGGCCGTCGGCGCGCTGGCCGGAGGTGACCACCGACGTCGCCGTCGGCCAGATGCGGGCCATCGAGTTCATCGCCGACGCGCCGGGCGATTGGGCCTTCCACTGCCACAAATCCCACCACACGATGAACGCGATGGGGCACGGCGTGCCGACCATGATCGGGGTCGACCAAGCCGGCGTGGCCGAGAAGATCAACAAGCTGGTGCCGGGATATATGGCTATGGGCGACAAGGGCGGCTCGATGGACGGCATGCAGATGCCGCTGCCGGAGAACACGCTGCCGATGATGAGCGGGGACGGTCCGTTCGGCGGCGTCGAGATGGGGGGGATGTTCACCACGGTCAAAGTGCGCGAGGGGCTGGCGCGCAACGACTACAAGGACCCGGGCTGGTACCAGCATCCGAAGGGGACGGTGGCCTACGAGTGGCGCGGCGAGGTGCCGCCGGCGCCGCGCGCGCCGGGCGCGGCGCCGTCCAAGCCGGAGGACGCGATGAACGTCAAGCGCGACGCCAAGCACCATCATTAAACGGCGCTGGTTTTAGACCCGCACGGCGATCCACCGCGGGGTCGTACCCAATGGGGTACGACCCCTCTGGTGTGGCCCGTCGGGTTAACTGTCAACATGTGCTCGTGTAGAATTGGTGGACCTGACCCCGGAGTTGCCGTTGGCCGCATGAAAGTATCCCTTTACCCTGAACAAACAGCCTTGCTGTCGTACGTCGGCAAATGGACCTGCATCGCCGGCGCCATCGCCGCGCTGAGCGGCTCGGCCTCCGCCTTCTTCCTGTTCGCGCTCGATGCCGCCACCGGCTGGCGCGAGGCGCACCCGTGGATCGTTTGGCTGTTGCCGCTGGCCGGCTTCGCCGTCGGTTGGCTGTACCTGAAAACCGGTGCCAGTGTCGAGGCCGGCAACAACCTGCTGATCGACGAGATCCACGATCCGCAAAAGGTCGTGCCGCTGCGCATGGCGCCGCTGGTGCTGGTCGGCACCGTCGTCTCCCACCTGTTCGGCGCCTCGGTCGGCCGCGAGGGCACCGCCGTGCAGATGGGCGGAGCGCTGGCCGACCAGCTGACCTACGCGCTGCGGCTGCGCCACGCCGACCGCCGCATCGTGCTCATGGCCGGCATCAGCGCCGGTTTCGCCTCCGTCTTCGGCACGCCGCTGGCCGGCGCCATCTTCGGCATGGAGGTGCTGGCCGTCGGCCGCCTGCGCTACGACGCCATCTTCCCCTGCGTGGTCGCCGCCGTCGCCGCCGACCAGGTGGGCATGGCCTGGGGCGTGCACCACACCCATTACCCGATGGACGCGGTGGTCGCCATCGGCCTGGCCAGCGTCGCCGCCGTGCTGGTGGCCGGCATCGCGTTCGGCCTGGCCGGCATGGCCTTCGCCAAATCCACGCATGCCGCGTCGTCCTTCATGAAGCGCCATGTCCCGTATGCGCCGTTGCGGCCGATGCTCGGCGGCGCGCTCGTCGCCGTCGCCGTGTGGCTGCTCGGCAGCCGCTACATCGGCCTCGGTATCCCGGTGATCGTCGAGGCGTTCCGGCAGCCGCTGGCGCCCTGGGATTTCTTCGGCAAATTCGCTTTCACCGTGGCGTCGCTGGGCAGCGGCTTCAAAGGCGGCGAGGTGACGCCGTTGTTCTTCATCGGCGCCACGCTGGGCAACGCGCTGGCGCCCTTGCTGCACCTGCCTTTCCCGCTGCTGGCGGCGCTGGGCTTTGTCGCCGTGTTCGCGGGGGCGGCCAACACGCCGCTGGCGTCGACCATCATGGCGATCGAGTTGTTCGGGCCGCAGATCGGGCCCTTCGCGGCGCTCGCGTGCGTGGTCGCCTATCTGTTCTCGGGCCGCTGCGGCATCTACCGTTCGCAAAAGGCCGGCATGGCCAAGTACCGCGTGCCGCCGGTGCCGCGCGACCGCTTGCCGCCGCCTTCAGCCAAATGACGCCAGGCCGGCGCCCAGCCCCAGCTTGTCGATCAGGCCGCGCGCGTCGAACGGCGCCCGCACCTTGATGTCGTTGTCGAAGTAGCAGTAGACGTCGCGTTTGGCGCGCGCCGGCGCCGCCTTGTCCGAAATTAGCCGGGCGTCGTGCGGCTGTCCGCCCGTGCTCCAGGCGCGGATGCGCGCGGCCCAGCGTTCCAGCGCCGCGTCGTCGTAGCCGCTGGCGTACAGTTCCTCGGCGCCGTGCAGGCGCAGGTACATGAAGTCGGACGTCACATCCTCGTAGTACGGAAACTTGCCGGCGGTGTCGGCCACCACCAGCGCCACTTTGTATTTGCGCAGCAGCGCCACGAACGCCGGGTCGACGAAGCTGTCGTGGCGGATCTCCAGCGCGTGGCGCAGCTTGTGGTTGGCGTCGATGTCGAGCATGACCTTGCCGTTCATGCGCGGCTCGTGCCGGCGCGCCAGATGCCGCGCCTGTTCCAGGTCGCGCGGCAGCAGGCTGAAAAAATGCTCGAGCCGCTCGGCGTCGAAGCGGAAGTTGGGCGGCAGCTGCCACAGGAACGGTCCGAGTTTTTCCCGCAGCGCCAACACGCCCGAGGCCATGACGTTGGCCAGCGCCTTGTCGATGCCGTCGCCCAGGCGCAGGATGTGGGTCAGGTAGCGGTTGCCCTTGTGGCTGAAGACGAAGCCGGGCGGGGTGGCCGCGTACCAGGCGGCGTAGCTCGACGGCCGCTGCAGCGAGTAGAACGAGCCGTTGAGCTCTATCGTCGGCAGCGCGCGCGAGGCGAATTCGAGCTCGCGCGCCTGCGCCAGATCTTCCGGATAAAACACGCCGCGCCAGCCCTGGTAGCGCCAGCCCGAGATGCCGATATAGATTTTTCCCATGGCTCAATATAGCCAGATCGGCACGCGGGCGGGGCACGATTGCCTATCAGCAGGAACTGTTCGTTTCCGAACGTTGAGTGTCCGGAAATGAACGGGGACGCTGCCGATCCGTTCGTTATCGCGCCGGAAACAGCGGCCCTGCCGCTGGCGCGGACTTTGCTTATATGCATGGAACGTCGCGGACCCCAACAGGTGCCGATATTTTTAACCAACCCGGATCGATATGCATAAAAATTTAACCGTCTTGTTGTTTGCCGCGCTCGCCGTCCAGAATAGCGGGCACGCGGCCGAGATCAATATCGTCGAGCAGGCGGCGGAGGGCGGCGCGGCCATCATCGTGACGCTCGGGCTGTCGATCCTGTTCCTGGCCGTGACGGTCGAGCGCCTGATGCATTTCCGCGCCCGCGCCATCGTCCCCGAGGGACTGGTCGAACGCGTCAAGCCGCTGTGGGCGGCGCAGGATTTCGCCAGGCTTCAGCAACTGCTGGCCGAAGAGGACAGCACGCTGGCGCGCGTGATCGGCTATATGGCCGATCACCGCCAGCATGGATACGCCATCGTCAACAGCGGCGCCGGCGACATCGCCTCGATGGAATTGCGGCACCATCAGCAAAAGGCCTATGCGCTGGCGATCGTCGCCACGGTGGCGCCCATCGTCGGTTTGCTCGGCACCGTGGTCGGCATGATCGACGCCTTCCACGTGATCGCGTTTTCCGAGGGCATGGGTAATCCGGCGCTGCTGGCCGGCGGCATTTCGAAGGCCTTGATCAATACCGCCGGCGGCTTGTGCGTGGCCCTGCCGGCGCTGGCGATGCACCATTTCTTCAAGAACCGCCAGGCGTTTTTCGGGCTGGCGCTGGAAAAAAAGATCAACCACCTGATCGACGAGTGGTTCCTGCACGGCGACGCCGCGCCGCAAAACCTGCACGTGGTGTCCCATGCGCATTAACCTGGGCGAGGACGAACAGCCGGAAATCGGCTTGATCGCGCTGATCGACTGCATCTTCTTCCTGCTGATGTTCTTCATGGTGGCGACGTCGTTCAAACAGCCGGAGCAGCACAAGCCGCAAAAGGAGTTGCCGGTGACGTTGCCGATGTCGCAGGTCAGCCTGGAGCGCGACGAGGCCGGCCCGGCGCCGCTGGTGATCGGTGTCGACAAGAACGGCGAATTGTTCCTCGATGGCGAGCCGGTGTCGACCCAGGCCCTGCACGGGCGCCTGAAAATGGAGGCGGCCCGCGATCCGGCGCGCCGCGTCCGCATCGACGGCGACCAACTGGCGAAGTACCAGGACATCGTGCACGTGCTCGACCTGTGCCAGTTCGAGCGGTTGACCAACATTTCCATGCACACCCGTAGCGCGCGATGAGGATGGACCACGTTGACGAATGGGAGGTCCCGTCCCGCCTGGAGGGCGTGGGGCGGTATGGCCACGTGCTGTTCTCGCTGGCGGCGCACGCGCTGCTGATCGTGCTGCTGTATTACTTCGGTGTCCACCGGGTGCAATTGGCCCGCCAGAGCGAGCAGGTGGATCGGCAAGTGAGCGCCGGCGCCGCGCTGGCAAAGCGCTCCAGCGTTGAAAAGCGCGTGCAGGACATGGCGAAAATCAAGGACTTGTTGGACCAAAGCCGCCCCGGCGCGCCACCGTCCGACGGCGCCGGTGCTGTGGACGAGCCGGACTTCAGCGCCACGTCGCTGCCGACCCGGCCGGAGCGGTTGCTGGCGCAGGCGAGGGAGCTGTCGGCCTCCATCGCCGAGATCGAGAAAGATCTGAAAGCGGCCGAGCTGGCCAGAATCCAGAAGATTCCGCGGGAGCAGGCGCGTAAGCTGCTCGACGCGCCACCGCCGAACGCCACGCCACTGGCGAACGGCGCCCCACCGGCGGATTCCGCGCCGCCGCCGAACGGCGCGCCACGGGCGAACGCCGCGCCACCGCCGAATGGCGCACCACCGGCGAACGGCGCGCCCGGCCAATTGGCAGCGGAAATCGAGCGGCTTGAAACGGAGGCGCGCGCCGCGCTGCTGCGGCGCCAGCAGGACCTCGCCCAACGGCAGGACGGTGTGGCCGTGACCACCGACGCCTCAAGCGGCGAGCAGAGCGGAACCGCCCCGGACCAGGAGGGCGGCGGCGGCGGGGCGGGCAGGATTTTCACCGGCCCCAACGACGGACTATCAGTTGACGGCGAGCGCGGCATGGGCGCCATCGCGCGGCGGATGGCGGCCTTTATCAATCGCGACGTGGTGCTGCCGACAGGGACGGTGCGCAATTACAGCCGCCCCGGCGAGGCGATCTTCAATCCGGGGATCGGCCAGATCCCGCCGGTCGACGCGCACAGGATGACCAAGGGAGTGGGGCGCGTGCTGGGCCGGGGCGGCGAATTCGCCAATCGCGTCTACGTCAACAGCTGGTATTTGATCGGTCCCTTTGACGGCAAGCACGGCAAGGGGCTGTTCTCCAACCATCGTCATCCGCCCGAACAGGGCGTGGTGCTGGACGCCGCGTATGTCGGCAAGGGCGGCCGGCTGTTGAAGTGGCGCTATGTGAGCGCCGCCAGCTATCCGCTGGTGCCGCCGGACCCGGACGAAGATGCGGTGTACTACGGCTATACCGAGCTGATGATGGACCGCGACCAGGATCTGACGCTGTGGCTAGGCGCCGACGACGACGCCCAGGTCTGGGTCAACGATGCGCAAGTCTGGGCCGGCGGCAACATCAATAAGCTGTGGTTCTGGAACGTGTTGTACGACGTGCCCAACACCCATGCGCGGGATCTGAATATGACCGAGGGGCTGCGCAAGGTCCATTTCAGGAAGGGCCGCAACAAAATCTTCTTCAAAATGGCGAACGGGCCGACACGTTTGTTTTTCTCATTGGTGTTGACCAAATAAAGCAGGCGCGGCCACTTCCCTGGAGGTTATATTTATATTAATATCTCGCGTGGTGATTGTTAGAAAGTTAATTCAAACAGGGCGTCCAACATGAAGTCTCATTCCGCCAAGCGGTGGCTGGCCTTGGCGATGCTGCTATGTCTTTCGGCGTCGCCCGCGCGCGCCGCCGCCGACAGGGCGGCCACGGAGCCGGCGATCCCGGTGGTGGAGGTGCCCGGCACGGTGGACGACCGCGACGAGAAATCGTATCGCGACATCCTGGCCGGCATGGACGTGTTCGACAGGGACCGCGATCTGGCGCCGGGAGCGTCGCTGCGCTTCAGGGTCTGGCCGCGCCAGGCAGGCGTGTCCATGGATGGGCTGGTGCTGCAGATCGCCGGGGCGCGCACCAACATCCCGGTGTCGCTGGCGGCGGATCAGACATTTGTCGTGCCGAGGCACGCCGATGCGGTCAACGACAACGCGGTGGTCCAGTTCAACCGCAAGGCCAAGAGCCTGGCGTGGCGCGCCGACGTCCGCAGCCCCGGGGTGCCGCCGAACGCGCGCCGCCTCGGCGATTTGCTGCTCGAATGCAAAGTGGCCATGGCCGGCGACCTGCTCGCCTATGTGCATCATCCGATCAATGTGATGGTCACCAAGCTGGAGAATGCATGCCGCACGATTCCTCTGAATATGTTTTTTTTCGCCGACCGGCCCGTGTTCAGCATCACCCTGGTTGACGGCGAGCGGCGCGCCGTCATGCCCGCCGCGATGCTGCATGGTCCGACGGCGCCGATGATGCCGAGCCAGGAGGACTGGATGTTGTTGCGCGAACGCGTGTTCATGGTCAAGTTCAAGTCGCTGTACGACAAGGGCTGGTCGGATGCCACCTTGCTGCGATTCGACTATATGGACGACGAGCCATCCAGCGTGACCCAGGCGGCGCCGGCGGGCGGGCAGCCATGAGGGGACGATCGGCAATGGATAAAAGCCTGCGGCTGATCGCCTTGCTGGCACTGGCGGCGGTGGCCGGCTGCGCGTCGACCGGCAACGGCGCGGTCAAAACGCTGACCCGGGAGCGGGCCGCGAGCACCATCGTGATCGGCAGCTCGACCAGGGCGGATATCAGCGCGGCGTTCGGTGCCGCCGAGGTCACCAAGTTTTCCAATGGTTATGAAGTGTGGCTGTACCAAGTGGGGTACTCGAAAGCCGTCGACTCGGTGCCGTACGTGAATTTGCTGCTGAGTAGCGCGGACAATACCAGGGAGCTGTCGATCCTGTTTGACCAGGCCGGCGTCGTCAAGAAATACCAATTGATGGATCAGTGAGGTCGGCAGCGCTTGCCGCTGGCGAAAACCGCACTTCGAACCGGCTGCCGCCGCCGTCCCGTTCGGTGTAGCTCAGGCCGGCGTCCAGGCAGGCGCAGATGCGCCGCACCAGCCCCAGGCCGAGCCCCGTCCCGGCCGAGCCGGACTCGCCGGCCGGGGTGCGCTGGTGCGCCAGATGCGCCCGCGCCGCCGGCGGCAGGCCCGGCCCGGTGTCCTCGACCACCAGCGTCCGGTCTTCCAGGCCGACGCGCACCTCTCCCTGATCGGTGTGGATGCAGGCGTTGCGCACCAGGTTGCCGATCAGCGCGACCAGCAACTCGCGCGGCGCCTCGACCGTCAGCGCGGCGCCGCCCGCGTAGCGCAACGTCACCGGCTTGTGCGCGGTCAGCGCCTGGCAACGCGCGCACTCGGCGCCGGCCAGTTCATCGACGCGAACGGCTGTCGTTCCGAGCCGGTCCGGCGCGCGCGCCAGCAGTAGCAGCACGGCCACCGCGTCGGAGGCTTCGCGCGCGGCGCGGTCGATGCGCCCGGCGGCAAGCAGCACCGGCGGCGCGGCCGCCTGCGACAGGATGATTTCGGCGGCGCCGCGGATGACGGTGAGCGGGGTGCGCAACTCGTGGCTGACGTCGCCGGTGAAGAAACGCTCGCGGTCGAGCACGGCCGACAGCTCGGCGGTGCGCGCGGCGAACGCCCGCGCCAGCTCGCCCAGTTCGTCGGACTGGTCCAGCGCCGGCAAGGGTTCGCGGCGCGCCTCGACGGCGGCGGCCAGCGCCATGATGGGCGTGACCACGCGGCGGCCGATGAAGGCGCCGAACATCAGCGACGACAGCAGGAAGCCGGCGAAGCCGACGGCGAACATGCCATACACCAGCAGCTCGATCGCATCGTAGTCGCTGTGGTGGTCGACGACGACGAACTCGCCCTGCGTGTCGTGGCCGCTGAACACGTGGAGCCGGGCGCCGGTGAGCGCGATGCGCGAGGCGCCGCCCGGCAGTCCGCGCAGCGCCTTGGGGATCTCGGCGTCGTGGTGGAAGCTCAGTCCGGCCGGCAGTTCGACCGGCAGGTGGCCGGCATAACGCGGCGAGGCCCAGTTGGCCACTTCCGCCAGCCGCTGGTTCACCAGCCGCCCTTCGACGCGCTCGACCGCCTGGGCGGCGATCACGGCGAACGAGGCGCTGGCGATCGAGGCGAACACCAGGTAGGCGAGCACGATGCGGCGGCTGAGGGAACGGAAGGGGGGCATCACCGGTGGGCTGTGGGGGATCGATGCCGGGCCCGGCGGGCGCGACGCTCGGCAATTATGGTCATGCCGGCCGGGCGGCGCAACGCCCGGCCGGCGTATTTTTAGCGGTGTGGCGGGGCGCCGACTGTTTAACGCGCGCTTAACGCGCGGGCGGGTAGAGTTGTCGCCGGCGCGGTCAGCGTCGCCACGCCAGCAGCAGCACCCCGGCGGCGATCAGGGCGATGCCCGACCAGTCGCGGGGGGAGGGGCGCTCGCCGAGGAACGCGAAGGCGAACAGCGCCACCAGCACCAGGCTGAACTTGTCGACCGGCGCCACCTTGGAGGCCGGGCCGAGTTGCAGCGCGCGGAAGTAGCAGACCCACGACGCGCCGGTCGCCAGCGCCGACAGCACCAGGAACAGCCAGGTCCTGGCCGGCAACCGCAAGGGATTGCTCCATTTGCCGGCGTACGCCACGAACAGGCCCAGCACGATCATGACCACCAGCGTGCGGATCAGCGTCGCTAGGTCGGAGTCGACCCCCTGGATGCCGATTTTGGCGAAGATGGCCGTCAGCGCGGCGAACACCGCCGACAGCATCGCCCAGTACAACCAGCCGTTTTGCGTCGCCATGGCACACTCCATTCAAGGTTTGCGGATCAGGTCGTCCGGCGCGACTATGGCATGGTCTGTCGCCGGCCCGACGCCTTTCGGAGCGGAAACGCACGGGCCGGCGCCATGTATGGTGAAAGCCGCGTGGCCGGCGCCGTGCTGGCTTTCCATGCGGCTTGCGCTGCCATTGCCGGCCGGCCAAACGGCGCTTGATCGCGTCGGCTAATCTGGAACACAATACGGTGACATTACAACCCGACCTGTCCCATGACCGCAAGCCCGCCCAGCGCTCCCAGTCGTCCCGTTCGTGTGCGCGGCGTCCACGTGGCGCTGGCCGTGTCCGCCTCGCTGCTGTTGTGGGCCGACCGCTACAGCGATCTCGACTTGCTGGTGGCCGACTGGATGTTCGACCACGCCAGCGGCACCTTCCCATGGCGCGGCGCCTGGCTGGCCGACCGCTTCAACCACGGCATCCTCAAAAGCTGGCTACAGGTGCTGGGCGTGGCCACGCTGGCGGTGGCGGCCTGGGACTGGTGGCGCCCGCGACCGGGCTGGACGGCGTCGCGGCGCATCGGCTTGCGGGTGCTGGCGTCGGCGGCGGTGCTGGTGCCGACCGTCGTCAGTCTGCTCAAGCGCGTGAGCGCGTCGCATTGCCCCTGGGACTTGCAGCGCTACGGCGGCAGCGAGCCGTACGTGCGTCTGCTGGAGGCGGTGCCGGCGGGCGTGTCTTCCGGCCATTGCATGCCCGCCGGCCACGCCTCCGGCGCCTTGTGGCTGCTGGCCCTGGCCGTGTTCTGGCTGCCGCACCAACCGCGCAAGGCCGCCGCCGCCGGGGCCGCGATGCTGGTGTTCGGTTTCACGGTGGGCTGGATCCAGCAGTTGCGCGGCGCGCACTTCCTGACGCACACCTTGTGGTCGATCTGGATCGCCGTGCTGATCGTCGATAGCCTGTATCGGTACTTCGCACCGGTGCCCTTAAAAAAACTATAGACGACCGGTCTAATCGTTGCTATAGTGCGGTCATGAACAAGGCAACCACCACCGAATCCGTCGACGTCCGGGACCACATCCTGGCCACCGGCCAGCGCATCATGGCCGGCAAGGGCTACTCGGCGGTCGGGCTCAATGAAATATTGACCAGCGCCGGCGTGCCGAAGGGGTCGTTCTACCATTACTTCGGCTCCAAGGACGCGTTCGGCGAGGCGATGCTCGACAGCTACTTTGACGACTATCTGGCGGATCTGGATGCCACGCTGGCCCAACCCGGCCTGACCATGGCGCAGCGCCTGCTGAACTACTGGACCGTCTGGCGCGAGACACAATCGTTCTTCGATTGCCAGGGCAAATGCCTGGCGGTCAAGCTGGCCGCCGAAGTGGCGGATTTGTCGGAAGCGATGCGCCTGGCGCTGAAGCGGGGCACGTCGGGCATCGTCGAGCGGCTGGCGCGCGCCATCGAAGCCGGCGCGGCCGAAGGCTCGCTGAAGGTCGACGGCAGTGCCGACGTGGTCGCCCAAAGCCTGTATCAACTCTGGCTCGGCGCCAGCGTCATGGTGAAGATCGAGCGCGACACGGCCGCTTTCGAGACCGCGATGGCGACCACCCGCAGAATTCTCGCTCTGCCGCCCACATGAGCGGCAGATCGGTATGCATTTCCCCGGAAATGCTTTTTTTTGCCACATAAATAGACGACCGGTCTAATAGTGGCGATGTGATTTACTTTAGGAGAAACAGCATGAAAAAAGTACTGATGGTTTTGACTTCCCACGACACGCTCGGCGACACCGGCCGCAAGACCGGCTTCTGGCTGGAAGAGCTGGCCGCGCCGTACTACACCTTCAAGGATGCCGGCGTGGAGGTGGTGCTGGCCTCGCCCAAGGGCGGCCAGCCGCCGCTGGACCCGAAAAGCAACGAGCCGTCGTTCCAGACCGACTTGACGCGCCGCTTCGAGGCGGACGCCGCCGCC
The DNA here is from genome assembly GCF_017833525.1 of Duganella sp. 1411. Classification (GTDB taxonomy): domain Bacteria; phylum Pseudomonadota; class Gammaproteobacteria; order Burkholderiales; family Burkholderiaceae_D; genus Rugamonas. The sequence goes on along the minus strand of NZ_JAFICD010000002.1, from coordinate 324,137 downwards.
AATGCCCAGCTGGCCGCCACGGTGCGCCTCGATGCGGTCACGCAGGCCGATTTCGACACGGTCTTCTATCCGGGCGGCCACGGCCCGCTGTGGGATCTGGCCGAGGACCGCCACTCGATCGCGCTGATCGAATCGTTCGTCGCGGCCGGCAAGCCGGTGGGGCTGGTGTGCCACGCGCCCGGCGTGCTGCGCCACGTCAAAAACGCGGACGGTCGCCCGCTGGTCGAGGGCAAGCGGGTCACCGGCTTCACCAACACCGAAGAGGAGGGCGTGGGGCTGACCGATGTGGTGCCGTTCCTGGTCGAGGACGAGCTGAAGGCCAAGGGCGGCGTGTATTCCAAGGGCCCGGACTGGGGTTCGTATGTCGTCGGCGACGGCCTGCTGATCACCGGCCAGAATCCGGGCTCCTCGACCGAGGCGGCCGCGCTGCTGCTCCAGCGCATCGCCTGAGCGTGAGCCGCCGCCCGGCGGCTTAGCGCTGCAGGCAGGGACGCTTGGGATCGAACTGCCAGCCCGGCACCAGGAATTGCATGGCCGCCGCGTCGTCGCGCGCGCCCAGGCCCAGGTTCTTGTAGGCCTGGTGCGCCTGTTCCAGTTCGGCTTCGTCGAGCTCGATACCCAGGCCCGGCTTCGCTGGCACGTGCACCCGGCCGCCTTCGATCTTGAGCGGTTCCCTGGTCAGGCGCTGCCCGTCCTGCCAGATCCAGTGGGTGTCGATGGCGGTGACCTTGCCGGGCGCCGCCGCGCCCACATGGGTGAACATGGCGAGCGAGATGTCGAAGTGGTTGTTCGAGTGCGAGCCCCAGGTGAGGCCGAACATCTGGCACAGTTCGGCCACGCGGACCGAACCCTGCATGGTCCAGAAGTGCGGATCGGCCAGCGGAATGTCGACCGATTGCAGCGCGATCGAGTGGGCCATCTGGCGCCAGTCGGTGGCGATCATGTTGGTGGCGGTTGGCAGGCCGGTGGCGCGGCGGAATTCGGCCAGCACCTCGCGTCCCGAGAAGCCGTGCTCGGCGCCGCACGGGTCTTCGGCGTAGGCCAGGATGCCGTGCTTGTCGCGGCACACCCGCACCGCCTCCTCGAGCGACCAAGCGCCATTCGGGTCGAGCGTGATGCGCGCGTCCGGGAAGCGCTCATGCATGGCGACGATCGCCTCCATCTCGGCGTCGGCCGACAGCACGCCGCCCTTGAGCTTGAAGTCCGAGAACCCGTAGCGCGCGCGCGCCGCCTCGCACAGGCGCACCACGGCCTCCGGCGTCAGCGCTTCCTCGTTGCGCACGCGGAACCAGTCGTCGCCGGCGTCCCGTTCGTCGCGGTAGCCGAGCGTGGTTTTGTGGCGGTCGCCCACGTAGAACAGATAACCCAGCATTTCCACGGCCTGGCGCTGGATGCCTTCGCCGAGCAGTTCGGCCACGGGCACGTCCAGGAATTGTCCCAGCAAGTCCAGCAATGCCGACTCGACGGCCGTGACGGCGTGGATGGTGGTGCGCAAGTCGAAGGTCTGGTTGCCGCGCCCGCCGGCGTCGCGGTCGGCGAAGGCGGTCCGCATCGTGTTGAGCACGCTGTTGTAGCGGGACAGCGGCTGGCCGACGATGAGCTCGCGCGCGTCGTCGATGGTCTTGCGGATCATCTCGCCGCCGGGGACCTCGCCCAGGCCGGTGTTGCCCGCGCTGTCGGTGAGAATCACGATATTGCGGGTGAACCAGGGGCTGTGCGCGCCGCTCAGGTTGAGCAGCATGCTGTCCTGGCCGGCGACGGGGACGACCCGCAGCGAGGTGACGACGGGGGTATTGGTGACGGTGGTTTTCATGGGGTCTTCTTTAATGAGGGGGACGTTTATGGCTTCAAGGATTTGACCAGCTTGACGCGCTCGATGTCGCCGACGACGAACAGGTAGCAGGCCACGGCCAGCGCCGCGTTGGCGCCGACGAACAGCAGCGCGCCGGAAAACGAGCCGGTGTTCTGGACGATGTAGCCGATCACGATCGGCGTGGTGATGCCGGCGGTGTTGCCGAAGGTGTTGAACAGCGCGCCGCTCAGGCCGCCGGCCTCCTTGGGCGAGGTGTCCGACACGACGGCCCAGCCGAGCGCGCCGATGCCCTTGCCGAAGAAGGCCAGCGACATCACGGCCACGACCAGGGTGTCGGCGTCGACGTAGTTGCAGGCGATCATGCTCATCGACAACACCATGCCGATGACGATGGGCACCTTGCGCGACACCGACAGCGAGTAGCCGGCCTTGGCCAGGCGGTCCGACATCCAGCCGCCGACGATGCCGCCCAAAAAGCCCGCGACCGCCGGCAGCGAGGCCACGAAGCCGGCCTTGAGAATCGTCATGTGGCGCTCCTGCACCAGGTAGACGGGAAACCAGGTCAGGAAGAAATAGGTGAGCGTGGTGATGCAGTATTGGCCGATGTAGACGCCCAGCAGCATGCGGTTGGCCAGCAATTCCTTGATGCAGGCCAGGGTGTCCACCTGCGCCGGCCGCCCGGCGCCGCCGCGCTGCTCCAGGTCGACCAGGGCGCCGCCTTGCTGGATGTAGTGCAGTTCGCTGGCGTTGACGCGCGGATGTTCCCTCGGCCCGTAGATGGTCTTCAGCCAGATCAGCGACATCAGGATGCCGAGGCCGCCCATCACGTAGAACACGCTGTGCCAGCCGTGGGTGTGCACCAGCCACCCCATGATGGGGGCGAACAGCACGGTGGCGAAGTACTGGGCGGAATTGAAGATGGCGGCGGCCAGGCCGCGCTCGTTGGTCGGAAACCAGGCCGACGCGATGCGGCTGTTGCCGGGGAAGGAGGGCGCCTCGGCCAGCCCCACCAGCATGCGCAGCGCGAACAGCACCGCCACGGCCGCGCCGCCGGTGAAGAAGCCGGCCGCGCCGGTGAACAGCGTGAACAGCGACCACAGGAAAATGCTGAAGAAGTAGGTGATGCGGGAGCCGAAGCGGTCCAGCAGCCAGCCGCCGGGGATCTGGGCCAGCACATACGACCAGGCGAAGGCGGAAAACACAAAGCCCATCTGGACGGCGGAGAGGCCGAGTTCCTTCTTGATTTCGGGCCCGGCGATCGAGATGGTGGCGCGGTCGGCGTAATTGATGGTGGTGATCGCGAACAACATCGCGAGGATCATCCAGCGCGTGCGCGTCCGGCCTTGGGCGGCGCCCGCTGCGGCGCCGGTGTTGATTTGTTCCATATAGTCTCCGTTGATCGTCGTAGGCCGGCCGGGTGGGCCGGTGGGCGATGCACGCGCGGTCGCTGCCGTCGCTTCGTCCCTGCCTGCGCAGGTGCCGCATCGCTGTCACGATCATATGACTCGATCGATGTTCGATCAAATCAAATGCTGTATCGATCAATGCACAAATTGAATCGATGGCCGCCGGGGCATACAATAACGTGGTCGTCCATCCATCCATCGATCGAACCAGGGGTCCCATGTTTGAAATCAGCCAGTTGCGCTGCTTTGTCGCCGTCGCCGAGGAGTTGCACTTCGGGCGGGCGGCCGAGCGCCTGAACATGACGCAGCCGCCGCTGAGCCGGCAGATCCAGCTGCTCGAGCATAACGTCGGCGTGCAATTGCTCGACCGTAGCAGCCGGGTCGTGCGCCTGACCGCCGCCGGCCACGCCTTCCTGCCCGAAGCGCTGCGCATCCTGCGCATGGTCGACGAGGCCGGCCTGTTGGCGCGGCGCGTGGCCAAGGGCGAGCAGGGTAGCCTGACCATCGGTTTCACGTCGGCGTCGGGCTATACGCTGCTGCCGGAGGTGGTGCGGCGCCTGCGCGAACGCACGCCGCAACTGGCGCTGTCGCTCAAGGAACTGGTCAGCACGGCGCAGGTGGAAGCGCTCGGCGCCGGGCAGCTCGACCTGGGACTGATGCGGCCGCTGGCGCTGCACCAGGAGCTGGTGAGCCTGCCGATCGCGACGGAAGACATGCTGCTGGCGATCCCGGCGCGCGAGGCGGACTCGTATCCGCAGGCGCCGACCTTGGCCTGCCTGCACCGGCGGCCCTTCATCATGTACTCGCCGCACGAGGCGCGCCCGTTCTACCAGATGTTGACCAGCCGCTTCGAGCGCGCCAACGTGGCGCCGGACGTGGTCGAGCACATCGGCCAGGTGCACACGATGCTGGCGCTGGTGAGCGCCGGCATCGGCGCCGCCCTGGTCTCGCAATCCTGCGCCCGCCTGCAGTTCGACGGCATCGTGCTGCGCCGCATGGAGACCGAACCGGTCCATACCGTGTGCGTCTATCGGCGCGACAATGAAAATCCCATCCTGCAGATGTTCGTCCGCGACATCCTGCCGGGGTTCGACGGCGCGCGCATGGCGCGGCGGGATTGACCGGTACCGCGACCGCCGCGCTTGACGCGTGATGGCCGGTCCAGCGCTCGTAAAACCACATGTCCAGGCGATCGGCGCGCGTCAGGCGGGCTGGGTGGCGGTCAAGGCGGTCCGGCCGGCGGCGGCGATGCTGGCGGGCATGGGCGGCTCCTGGCGGGCGATGGTGGGAGGCAAGCGACAGGACCGATTCTAGAAGCGCCGGCCACGGCGCGGAATCCCGCGCTCACGCTATGCGCGGGCGGCCGGCCCGTTCCAGATCCAGCGCCAGCGTGACGACGGTCCCCAGCCGGGCGCCGGGTTCGATGCGCAGCGTGCCGCCGAGCTGCTGGGCGCGCGCCGCCATGTTGCGCATGCCCCGTCCGCCGGACCCGGGGTTGTGGGCGAGGCCGACGCCGTCGTCGGCCACGCGCAGCACCAGCCGGCCGTCGCGCACCACCAGCGACAATTCGACCCGGCGCGCGCCGGCGTGCTTGGCGACATTGGTGAGCGCCTCCTGCGCCGTGCGCAACACCTGCAGCGTGGCGTGCGGCCCCAGTTGCAAGGCGTCGTCGGGAAGCTCGACGGTCCATGCGCACTGCACGTCGATCGCCTTCAGCTCGGCGCCCCAACGGAACATGAAGTCGCCGAACGCCACCTGCAGGTCATGGTCGTCGGGCGCCAGCGCTTCGAGCGCGAGGCGCATGTCGGCGATGCACGCCCGTAACGAGGAGGCCATCTCGATGGCGTCCATGGCGCCGCGCTCGACGCGCGACAGCGACGTGAACAGCTTGGAGCCGAGGCCGTCGTGGATCTCGCGCATGATCAGCTTGCGCTCGACGGCCGCCGCGTTTTGCCGCTCCAGTTCGGCCATGCGGTCGAAGTTGGCCGTCAGCGCGCGCTCGCGGTCGGCGATGCGCGATTCGAGCGTCTCGTTGAGCTCGCGCAGCGCGCGCACGCTGAGCACGAAGCGCGCGCACAGCAGCACGCCCATCGCTACCAGCACCAGGTCGGCGCCGTAGTGCAGCAGGAAATAGCGCTGGCCCACCCAGCCCGGCGCCAACGGCGCCAGCAACGACGGCTGCCACACGATCAGATAATCATGGATGCCGGTCAGCGTCGCCACGGCCAGCGTGGCCGGCAACAGGAACGACAGCGGCGTGCGCTGGCGCATGGCGGTGACGACCGACATGACCACGATGGCGATCGCGATCGGGATCAGGCCGGCGATCCACAGCCGGTTGACCAACTCGTCGCTGTCGATGCCGCTCATCAGCCGCCAGGCGGGGCCGATGGCCCAGTAGGCCAGCAGCGCGCGCTCGCTCCAGCGGTTGTGCAGGTCGCCGAGGCGGCCGGCGAACAGCGCCAGCACCACGATGAAGCCGCCCGTGCTCGCCAGATATAGCAGACGCCACCACTGCCAGCGCTCCGGCGGCACCGCCTCGATCACGAAGGTCAGCGTGCGGATGCCCCACATCAGGGCGGCGACGCCGAACCAGCCGTACAGCAGCTCTTCCGGCAAGCGCCACCAGATCAGCAGCATGAGCATCGCGACGACCAGGCAGCCGCCGACGGTCAGCTCCGGCATCGTGTGCATCCAGAAGTAGCGCCGGTCGAACTGGGGGCGCAGCTGCGTCAGCGGCCCGACGCGGGGCGGCGCGACGTTCATGGCCGTTTCGCCGGCCACCGGGCTGGCGTGGATCGCCAGCGCGTGGCGCCCGGCGCCCAGGCTGTCGCGCGGCAGGACGAACAGGGCCGGCCGCTCCCAGCGCACGTGCAAGGCCGGGCCGCTGACGGGCAGGTCGCCGACCAGGCGGCCGTCGAGCCAGACCTGGCCGCCGCCGTACAGGTAGGGCAGCAGGACGCCCCAGAATTCCGCCGGCGCGCCGGCGACGTCGAACGTCATGCGCAACCAGGCGCCGCGGGACGGCTGGCCGCGCGACAGCGGCAGCGCCGTCTCCCGCCAGGGCGCCGAGTCCGGCGGCGGCGCGGTCTCGGCCGACTCGACCATCATCGCCCGCCCGAGTTCGACGACGGCGTCGTCGGGCGCCGGTTCCAGCGTCAGCCACGGCAGCGAGGCGGCGGCGCACGCCAGCACGGCGGCGCAGCACCGCCACCACCTCATAGCAGCCCCAGTTGCGTGGCTTCGTAGACGGCTTCGGTGCGCGAGTGCACGGCCAGTTTGCGGTAGATTTTTTTGACGTGGGCCACCACCGTGTGCGGCGAGATGCCGAGCAGTTCGCCGACCTTGTCGAAGCTCAGTCCCTTGGCCGTCAGCTTGAGCAGCTCGATTTCGCGCGGCGTCAGGATCGACGCCGGCGCGGCCGGTCCGGACGGCGCGCCGGCCGGCGCCGGCGTGCGCATGCGCGCCAGCACGCGGCGCGCGATGCTGGGCGAGATCGGCGCGCCGCCGCCGCGCAGCTCTTGGATGCCGGCGGCGATGCGCTCGGGGCCGACATCCTTCAACAGGTAGCCCGTCGCGCCGGCCTCGAGCGCGGCGAAGACGTGATCGTCGTCGCCGAACATGGTCACCACCAGCACGTCGCAGTCGGGGCAATGCCGCATCACGTGGCGGATGACGACGATGCCGTCGACGTCGGGCAAGCCCAGGTCGAGCAGCACGACGTCCGGCGTGCTGCTCGAGAGCACGGCCAGCGCCGCGGCCCCGCTCGATACCGCCGCGATCAGGTGCAGGCGCTCCTCGGCCAGCAGCGCCGCCGAGAAACGGTGCAGCAGTTCGGGTTCGTCCTCGACGATCAGCACGGATGTCGGCACGGGAGGGGGGTGCGGGGGCGCCATGAATTGATTCTAGTACAACTTTATGGCCGCGTCGATAACGTGTTCACGCGATTGCCACGTCGCCCCGGCGCGTGCATAGTGGGCATTTTTTTCGGGAGATTGCCATGACCACCACCGAGCAAGTGCTCGCCCGCGCCAGCGCCGCCACCGGCCATGCGATCCTGTACTGGATAGGGCAGGGCGGGCGCGATCCCGCCGCCGCCCTGCCGTCGAACCCGGTGCGCGTGGCGCACGAGTGGGCCGGCCTGGACCGGGCCCACCAGCAGGCGCTGGCGCCGCTGGCGCAGGCCATGGGGATCGACGTGCACGACCCGGCGCTGGTGCGCGACGCCTGCGACTGCAGCGGCTTCGTCTGCTGGGCGCTGGGCTTGGCGCGCGTCGTTCCCGGGCCCGGGGGCGACGCCTGGATCAACACGGACAGCATCTGGACCGACGCCCAGGGGCCGCAGCGCCGCTTCACGCGCATCGAGCGGGCCCGGCCCGGCGCGCTGGTGGTCTATCCCCAGCTGGGCAGCGGCGAGGACTACGGCCACGTCGCCATCGTCGTCGAGGCCGATGCGGACGGGCGCGCCACCCGCATCGTCCATTGCTCGGCCGATAACATCGAAACCGCGCCGCACGACGCCATCAAGACCACCTCGCCGGCCAAGTTCGAGGCGCAAGCCCGCAGCATCTACGCCTGGTGCCGCGACGTCGGCTGACCCGCGCGCGCCGCATCAGCCGCGCCCGGCGGTGGGTGGAAAAAAGCCGCGCGGGATCACGCGGCGGGCCGACCGCGCGCCACCCCTGCATCGCGAACAGGTCGCTGGTCAGCCAGGGCCGCTGGATCGTGCACAGGATGAATTCGAGGTCGATCGACAGGTTCTTGGCGGTGTTGCCGAACACCCGATGCAAGGTCGAGGCGGCGGAATCCTGCCAGCCGGCGCTGCTGCTCGAGGTGCTGTGGGCGCCGCCGAACGCCATGAAGCCGAGCGAGAAGCCGCCGCCGCCGCTGGCCTTCGACAGCTTGCGGCCATTGGCGTCTTGCACGATGAGCAGCTTCTGCGCCGCCTCGAGCCGGGCCTTGGCACGGCCACCTTTTAGGCCGCCCCTTCAAACGGATCGAGTCGCGCGCGGCCACCCGGCCGTGTCATATTTGATCCGGATGATGGACCGACAGAATCACAAACTGGGTAAGAAAACCTTGCATCGTGGGATTCCAGATGTCGTTATGGTCGGCCATCACATCGGCGGTGGTGCGGATGTTCATGATCGGCATCCGCTCGGGCGTCAGGCCCATGCCGGCCGGGCCCCTTGTGATGTGATGGTTGGGCGCCACTTGGGCGCAGTCGGCATCGGTGTCGCAACGGGAAAGCAGCAACGGGGCGCCCTGATCGACCAGGGCCTTTCTGTCGTTGAAGCAAAAGCTCTGGTTGACCGCGACGCTCGCCGCCCCGGCCCCGGCGCCGATCTTTTGGTCGTCCTCGCCGCGCCGGCAGTCGTTCGACAATGCCGCCTGGTGGGTGACGAAGGGAATATATTGGCCCACGGCGGTGTTGTTCAGGGCGCGCCCGGCGCCGTCGTCGTCGGCATACTTGTCGAACAGCGTGGACACGGCGCGTCCCAGCGGGAACGCGGTAGCCGTGGCCCAATCGGCCTGCGTGGTGATCAGTACCAGGTGGGGAGCTTGGGTCCGCTCGTAGTCTTGGGTGCGTGCCAGTTCAAACTGGGGCCGGAGCCGCATCGCTTCGAACGCGGGGTTGACCAGCATGGCCAGATCCCAACGTTTGACGCCCTTTTTTTTGTCGCCGTCGCCTGTGGAATCGGCGGGCGGATCGGTGGCGATCTGTTCGAGCAGGTTATGCGACAGCGCGGAATAGACGATGGCGCCGCCAAAACTATGTCCGATCACCACCAGCCTCGAACCTTTGTTGGCGCCGCGCAGCAGGGACAGTCGCACCAGCAGTTCATACACCGCGCCATTGCCGACGTTCTGCGCGGTGTTCTTGCGGTCCCAAAAAGTGAGCTGGCTGAACGGCCACGAATACCAGTGATCGCCCTTGATCGATTCGCCACGCCAGCCGACATAAATTCCCAGGACCGGCCTGGGGCGCACGCCATACGCCTTGTCGATGTCGACGGCGCGTTGCAGCACTTCGCGAAACGACGCGATATTGGCGTCGCCGGGCGCGGCGTCGTGGTGCCAGCCATGCACAAACACCACCACGATACCGTTGCTTTCGGCCGCAGATCGCGCCTGCCGGAGCGTGTCCAACATCTGGCCGCGGTTGTATGGGCGGCCAAATTCATCGTATTCGACGTAGGCCAGGCAGGCGTTTCCGGCATCGCAAACTTGCGCTGCCGCTGCCGCTGCCGCTTCCGGCGACGGGCGCGATATGCCCGGCCCCCCAGCCGGAGCGGGGGAAGGCATGGTCTGGCGTGGCGCCAACGCGGTGCGGCCCAAGGACGCCACGAGGCACAGCGCGACGACGAGAAGCAGCGCAAGCTTTTTCAATTTCGACCTCCTTTTCGCCCAGGCTCCCGGCATCGTACCGGCAGCCCGCGCGCCCGGCCATACCACGTACGCGGTATCGGCCCCGGCGGCATTTTCAGCGATACTCCATCGACTTATCCAGCTCGGCTCGAGACGACAGCGTGCGGTGTGTTGGAGAGGCGGGCGCTACTAGAGAAAGAGACTCGATGGCTTACTCAAAAGATGTCTACGTCGGCCGGTCCTACGACAACGCGTTCGGCGATCGGGGTGAAGACTGGTCGCCGGAGCTCGGCTTCGGCGCGAACCGCGCCCGAATGATCAAGCTGTACGACTATTATCGGGACGTCTACAACAAGTCGCCCGACGTCTTGCTATGGGCGGGACTGGGCCGGATGGCCGGTGCCGAGGTGGTGGCGGGGCTGGACTACCTTGCCTCCACCGAAGGCGACATCGGTCCCATTCAGAACGAACTCGTCAGCACCGCGAAGGCCATTTTTGACGACTTGGCGTGGCTGCATGAAGCGTGGATCGACGACCCCGAAGGCGCCGTCGACTTGGCGCGCGAGCATGATGCGCAGCATCCCGCGCTGCGCTCCTATGCGGAGGCGCTGATGGCGTTCAATACCGGCGACGCCGACCAGATTGTTGCTGGCAACAAGATTTTGCTTGAGATCGAACAGTTTTCGGTGGTCCAGCCCCACTACGACGTGCTGGGCAATGCGTTCACCTTCGGGTTGACCCGGACGGCCGCGGAAAACGTGCACCCCTACCATCGCAGTTTTCTCGAATCGTTTCCGACGACGGTGACCAAGGATGTGACCGTGGCGGCGGATCGATGGGAATGGATCAACCTGCCGGGTGGCATGTGGGAAAAGTGGAGCGCGGCGTCGCCGGCGGGCATGGAGGGCGGGGAGCGCTCGCGCCTCGTCAATCTGGCGTTCGATCAATTGCTGCGGCGCGACTTCGCCGTCCCCGATGGACTTCAGTTCCTTCTGCCGCCGGGTGCGCCTTAGCAGGCGGAATATGGGTGGGGGGCCGAGCCGGAATCGCTTGGCCTCGCATTCACACTGCAGGGGGCGCAAGTTCGAAACTTGCACTTCCCACCAAGAATACGTTTTATATCAAAGGCTTACACCGACGAGGTGTAGGCCTTTTTTGTTTGGTCTGAGGCCGCAGAGTGGGAGGCCCATCCTCCCACATCCCCTGTTTCGATGTTTCGTTCAGCGAACTATCGATTATGGAGTGTCCTGTTTTACTGGCTTCACGGAAATCGACAGGCTCTCGCCATCCTTAGACCATTGAACGGCAGAACTTTTCCCATAAGAAGCTAGTAAATGAGGGGTCGCTATAATCTTCGCGCCGGGTTTGTCCGACTCCAGAATTGTTAGCTCCAAATCAGTATCCTCACCCCTGTCCTTAGCCAGAATTTGCAGCATCCAGCCATTTTCGAGCGATATCACCGCTTTTCTATCGAATTCGGCGCGGACTTGATTCTCCATACTTTGTCGGTGATTGATGCCAGCGCCCCTAGGTATGTTTCGTTCGAAAGCTACATCAAGTACGAGTTTCTGCCCTCCAGCAAGCGCTGTGCTAGATATTCCAATAAGAATGAAGAACAGAGTAACTGTCATTTTTAGCATGCTGAAGCCCCTTGCAATTGTAATATTCTGAATCCACGGGTATACGGTGAACAAAAATTCTGGAGGCAATAATACACCATTCCCTTAAGTCGTTCCTTATGTCTGCGACAGGCGGTGGCATGGCCGGGATAGACAGGAGATTTTGCGGATGAACGTCCTGATCTGGCCCTCAATCATCGAGCGCCCGAGGATTTTTCTTGCGGTATTCCGCAATCAGATCCACCCCAGGGATCTCGCTGGACGGTCCTTTTGCTTCCCCGCCGCGCCAGCCGTCGGCCGTTGGATCAAAGGTGTTGATGTCGAGGGAGGGTGGTCTTGCTGGCCAGTGCAAACAGAGGCGTGGCCGGCGCGTAATAGTCAAGCAGCACTCAAAGCTTCTTAAACAGATGCCTACGATGCAGCGGAGCTTCGTTGCGGTGGAGATATTTTTAACGCAACAGATCAATTCCTTGATTATTTCAGTGACAGTGGTTTTGCCGCAAAATTACGAGGGTAGAATGATTTTTCGGTAACAAATGTGCGACGCCAGATCAGCGAGAGACAAGCAGCAAAAGCGTGTTCGACATAAGCCTCTGTTTTTATGTCTCGGCAGGCCATCCAATCCAGATCGAAAGGAATACGAACCCGTTGCAACTGACCGGCGAGATACCAGTCGCGCGCATTGATAGCACGGGTAACGCATTGTCTTATTGTGTCGATCCCGGCAGCCCGCAGAAATGGTCGCAATGCAGTTCAGGTTGGTGGACTGCCGTGCTTAAACATTAGCTACGGCAGAATATGTGTGCGAAGATTTGAAATAATGTAATGTTCGGTCCGGTCCGCGCGCCAATGTCGAAAACATTTCCTTTGAATTGGATTATGGTAGAAACTTTTATTGCGGACACTATGTCCCCCCGGTCATTCAGGGCGAATCGCAGCCACGATATCTTGGCGACGGCTTATCTAAAAGGCATAATCGGCAAACTCAATCGCGCCACCCCTACCGATTCGCCGGCGCGCCGCACCATCGATCAAACGCTCGTGCCGATGCTGGCCCAGTTGGCGACTTCCAACCTCTGCTGGCAGCCCGAGGTCGGCGCGGTCATGCAGAGAATGCGCGAAGGTAATTTGCAGGGGGCGGCTGTGCAGGCGCTGCTGGTCTTGCACTCGCTGGGTCTTTCGGGTAGTTGGGAGCTCCTACTGAGCCAGTCAACCGACTTTAGCTTCGCTGGCAATTTCTTTAGCTGCCGCGGCGCCATGACAGTCAGTGCCAGCGACAGCGAACTGCGGGTCGGCGGAGCTGAAGGACAGTTTCTGCATCTCGTGCGCCAGGGCACGCGCTGGGTTATCGCTGGGGGCGGGGCGCATACGATGTCGTACCGTCAGCCTGGCTACTGCCGCCACGCCCGTTTTGAAGGCGTGTATGTCCACGACTGGATGGAACCGGAGGTGATAGGAGAGGACGTGGTTGTTGAATGGCCGATCACGGTCAACTGCGGCGCCCGGCAGTCGCTGGTGTCTGCGGCGCTGGACACCATTGACGCAGGATTGGCGGTGCTGGCGCAGGCGGATGAGAGCTACCTCCGCTGGGTCGAAAAGTTGTTTCGCGGCGTGGCCGCCACGGCCTATCGCCACGATGACATGCGCCAGAGTGGCAGCTATCTCGACCATCCGGGGGTGTTCAATTGCGGCTTCCCTGGTCACGCTGCGGCATCGACCGCCGAGGTGATTGTGCACGAAATGAGCCACCAGAATTTCCTTCTGCTCAATTCGGTCTTCCCGCTCTGTGTGGATCACGCGGATGACCAGATCTATTCGGCGCTCAAAGGGCGCAAGCGTCCGCTGAGCCGTGTACTGTTCGCCTACCACGCGGCCGCTAACATGGCGCTGTTCTGGGATGACCTGGCCGCCAAAGGGGCGCTCAATCCGTACTACGAAACCGAGCGCCAAACCATTTACCGCCATGCGCTGTCGCTAACCGAAGGCCTCAGCCAGGCGCGCGGCCTGACCGAGGCAGGCGCTTATTACTTCAAGTTGCATAATGCGCTGTTGGGCGAGCGCGGAATTGTCGGCCATGCCGCGTAGTAACGCAGCGCTCCCCGCCCCGGAACGCGGGAGCGCGCCCGCTCAGTTGCTGCTTCAGGTCGAGACATGGCTGTGCACGATTATGGAGCACATCGCGCCGATGATGTCCAGCTCCGTCAAGGAGCGGTTGTGGCGTCAGAAGTGCCTGAATGAGTTGGCGTTCTATCTGAACTGGCGCGATCTGCGCCAGCTGCCGTACAGCGCCGAAGCGGCGCGCCTGTCGGCTTTCGTGGTAGACAATTGCAGCAGCGACTATCTGGAATGGGCGGGCCGCCGTCCCCAGCAAAGCTTGGTCCATGCGCAGACATTCGCGCATGTCGTGCGTCATGGTGGAGATGGTGCGGCGACAACGAGTCTGCTGCGGCACCTGCTGAGCGGGCGCTTCAGCTGGCATACCGAGTTGCTGGCCTGTCGCCAACTGGAGCTGCTGCTAGCCTGCCGTCACGCGGGCGCCGTAGCGCCGATCGAGGTCAATGCCGTCATCGCCGCGTCCAGCCTGGTGCTGCCTCCTTGCCCGCTACTCAGCGATACCGAAGCATTTTATTCGTTTGCGCACACGGTGTTCTTCACACATCTGCTGCAGCCAGATGCCTTACCACCGTCTGCGCAGACGGTCGCTGCGCTCGAAGGCGGCCTGTGTCGCGCGATTGCCGCCTCAGATCTGGACCTGGCGCTGGAACTGCTGCTGTGTCAAATTGTCAGCGGCACGCCGTTCGATGGTGGCGCCAGGTTAGCCTACGCCCTGCTCGTGAACGGGCTGGGCGGCGGCGTGTTGTCGGAGACCATCCGTTTTTCCCCGGCCCAGCGCGATTTTTTGGCCGAGAGGCCTGAGGAACACTGGGCAAAAGCCTTTCACCTGATGCAGTTGGCCGCACTGGTGCTAACGGCGCTGGAACAATCGCAAAGGCAGACGGATCTGTTGGCCGCTGGCGACGATAGCTTCGCCTTGGTCTATGGGCGCTGCGCGCAACACCTGCAGCGCCACCAAATCGCGGCTGGGTTGGACGAGGCGGCGCGCCTGATGCCGACGGATGCGCTCCAGCACCGCCTCGTGCGCGGGATCGATGGGCACGTGGCCTTCCTGCGCAATTCGGACGGCAGTTTTGGCCGGTATTTCGACGAGCGCCGGTTGTACAACGCCAACACCCCCGATGGACATTTCGGTGATCTGATTTTACCGGTGCAGGATGCCTGTACCCGCCACTTGGCTCGCGCGGCAACGCGCTGTATTGGCGAAGGAACCGTCTGATGATGTCCTCCATCGCACCCATTGCCGTGCCCGCCACTGACGCCGCCCTGCCGCTACAGCATCTCGGCATCGTTTTTAAGGTCACCGAACGCTGCAACCTAGCCTGCCCATACTGCTACTTCTTCTTCTCGGGCGACCAATCGTATAAGGAACACCCGGCCATCGTGCCGGATGACACCGTAGCCGGTATCATCCGCTTCATCCAGAACGCCATCGCCGAGTCGGGCGTTACCCGGGTCCACATCGGCTTTCACGGCGGCGAACCGTTGCTGCTCAAACGCGACTATTTCGCCGATGTGTGCCAGCAACTGATAGACGGCCTGGGATCGCGCTGTAAGCTCAGTCTGAGCGTGCAGACCAACGGAGTGCTCATCAATGAAGCGTGGATCAATGTGTTCGAACGTTTTTCCATGGCGGTCGGCGTCAGCTTCGATGGCGACCGCGAAACCCACAATCGCACGCGCATCACCAAAAGTGGCCGGGGGACGTATGACGAAACACTACGCGGCTGGCGCCTGCTGGAACAGGCTGAGCGCGCCGGGCGCATTCGGCGGCTGGGCGTGCTGTGCGTGATTGCCCCGGACCAATCCGGTAGTGCCACCTTCCTGCACTTCGTGCGCGAGCTGAAGGTCAAGCACCTCGACTTCCTGCTGCCCGACCTGACCCACGATTCGATCGAAGTGAGCGAACGTTTCATTGAGCGCTGTGGTGATTACCTGGTCGACGTCTGCAGAGCCTGGTTCGCACACGGCGACCAAAACGTCACCGTGCGTTTTATGCGACGCATCATGCGCATGCTGCTAGCCCGCACGATTCAAGCGCACGATCCGTTCAATGCACAACGCGCGTCCCATACGCTGCTGACAGTGTCATCGAACGGCGACATTTCTCCGGACGATGTCTTGCGCACGCTGGATTGGCGCTTCCGCGAGACTGGCTTTCACGTGGCGACCGGTACCCTGCGCGAGATACATGACGGCCCCATGTGGGGCGAGCTGCGTGCTGTTCAACAAACGCTGGCACCCCAGTGCAACGCTTGCATCTGGAACGGCGTGTGCGGAGGCGGCCTGAAGCAGCACCGCTATTCCCTGCGGCGCGGCTTCAACAATCCGTCAATCTACTGCAAGTCGCTCGCGCGCATGTACGCCTATATTTGTGCACAGCTGGCCAAGGGGGGGATACCCGTGCAGTCCATCGAGCAGCGCTTGTCTAGCCTGGCCGTTGCTCCGACCGCAGCCGCAATGAACCCAACGACTTCAGATGACTAGCCATACGATCCGGGCAGCGTCCGTGGCGCCGCCAGTCACGCGGCACGAAGTGGCGTCGGCCAGTTGTGCCCCGACGACGTGGTCGCGGTCGAAACGAGCATGACGCTGCATTACCTGGGTGCTCCCCACGTAGTTTTGCATGCCTGTTGTCGGGCATTTTATTGACTATCTAAAGGAAACTATCATGTCGGAATTCGAAAAACTGCTTCAGGAAGTGGCCGCAATGGACCAGTCGGCGCCGTTGATGGACCTGGATCGGCTCACCGAGCTAGTGGA
Source organism: Duganella sp. 1411 (assembly GCF_017833525.1). GTDB lineage: Bacteria > Pseudomonadota > Gammaproteobacteria > Burkholderiales > Burkholderiaceae_D > Rugamonas. The sequence continues at coordinate 308,052 of NZ_JAFICD010000002.1, read as the reverse complement.
GTCGCAGATCAGCAATGTGATTGGCGGCGGCTATTCGCAGTACTACTCCTCGCACGACAAGGACGCTTACGTCGATATCTACGATTCCGGTCACAATAAGGATGCCAGCTAAGAGCTGAGGACCGTCAATTGCGCGCTCTGGATATCTCGGCACCCAGCCTGTTCGCCCTTGCTGCTCTAATGGCGGTCGACTCCGCGCGGGAGGGCGGCCAGGCTGGAGAGCCGGATGTCACCGTGCCGGCCGGCGGCGCGCCGGCGCCGCCGGCGGCCGACCTGGCGCACAGCAAGGTGCGAAGCTCGCGTCTGGTGCTGTTCGCTCAGAATGAGTGGAAGATCCGACCGGTAAGGTCGTTGTTTCCGGGTGGCCGCCGGGAAAGCGAGCACTTGTGCACGAAGGGCTACAGCTACACGGCGTCGCCTTCGAATACCACTGTGTTGAGCCCGATCGTTGAGAGAGTACGAAGGAAGCGATATGTCTAACCTGTTTCAATCGGCCTATGCCAGTTTCTCTGCCGCCAAGCTCAAGGACGCGCAGGCCGTCTGGATCAACCACGCTTATATACATCAGCCCGAGCCCGGCGCTTGCCCGTGGCAGGCGTTTGCGGCCCGCTTCGCCTACATGATCCCGGACGGAGTGAGCTTCGACACGTTGCAGTTCGACCAAGCCGACCGCATCACGTTATTGGCCGAGCGTTATGGCGGCAGAGGCATCGCCGATAATGGCGGCGGGGTGCGCTGCGGCATCCTGGGTGAATTTCAGATTAAGGGTTTGGGTCAAAACCTACTGGTGGGCAGCGGCACCGACGTGGCCCATTCCTACGGTGGCTTACGAGCGGCGGCGGCGGTGCATGAAGCCGTGTACTCCGAGCTGCTCAACCGTATTTTACCGTATGGCACGGCCCGCGCCTGGGGCATTATCCTGACCGGCCCCGAGGCAGCCTACGGCGCCGCGCCGGCGCGCGAATGGGGGGCTTTGCTGGTGCGCGACAACGTGATACGCCCGGCCACCTTCCTGCGCGCGCCCGATTACATTGCCTCCCGTCCGGATGCGCTGTGCATGCTCTCCGATGTAGGCCGCGTGCGCCGCCTCAACCGGGAATTGAAGACCAACCTGGATGCAATTGGCGGTGTCGGGCGTTTTCTGCTTGGCTTTCTTGCCAAATGCGCCAGCCAGTTCGCTTTTGCCCGGCTGGCGCGCCTGATGCATGGTGGGGTGAGCCCATCGAATCTGTCGCTGGATGGGCGCTGGCTGGACATGACCAGCACAGTTTTCCTGCGCAGCGACCAGAACAACTCGGGTACCACGCCGGTGACTTTTTACGAAGAAATAGACACGCCGGTGCCGGTGGTCGTCGAACTCGCCAGCACCTACGCCAAGTACAACGGCTGCGAACTACAGGTCGCGCCGTTGGTGGAGTTTTACCGCGCCCGGGTGCGCGCCGAGATCGACGAGCGGATGCTGTACTTGTTCGGTCTGGACGTGGCCGGCCCGTTCGCCGCGGAGCACGGCGCCGATCTGGCGCTACTGCGCGCGGCCGGCTGGAACTTGCTGTCGTCGGCGCCGCCGGTCCGTAAGGACTGGCCGGCAGCGCTGCCGGACGATGATCCGCTCACTTTGCTGGTGGAGGGACTGTTTTTGTCATTGGTCGACCGGGTGCGCGGCATGGCAAAGATCGGCGCGGCGCTTCCGCTGTTCGACCGTTCGTATGCGCTGCCTGACGCCTTTCGGGCACTGATGGAGGCCGGTGTGGCCTCCTGCGCTCCGACCGGCATGGCCATCGTCGCCATGAAACGAGCACGTCTGCCGGAGTTTTATTTCAGGTACCGCATGGGTGACCATGTACGCGCAGTGATAGCGGGGGGCGACGTGGCGGCGGTGCGCGTCATGCTGGACAGGATCCATACCGTGGCCGGGTGGGCCTTTGACGGTTGGTTGGATGGCCGATTGACCGTCTGCCGGGGCGTTGACGCCGAGCTGTCCCTGGTAACCGGCGGCGCGTACGCGCTTGCCGTCGGTGGCGCGCAGCGGCGTTTTTGTCGCGCACGCGATGTTCGCGCCGCCTTGGCCGATGGCCCGCCTGGCGCCTGGACGGTGGAACACCACGATTTCCTGCCTTGGATAGAGCGCACCTTGGAGCTGGTGCAGACACTGGAGGAGGGCGCATGATCGAACCTGAGGTACTACTGGCGGCGCTGGAACTGAGGGCGCGCTTTTGTATGGAGACGTCGCCCGCGTGCCTGCTGTACCTGACCCGGTCCGCGCGCAAGGGTATGCTGCGCATCCTGGAAGACGCGCTCGGACGCCGGGTTGGCTATGTGGCATGGGCTTCGGTGAACAAGGAATCGCTCCGGCGCCTGCAGCGGGTGGGGCTTGGCATGCCGGCGCACTACGAATGGGATGAAGGCCGCCTGATTGTCATTGTCGATGCGGCCTTCGCACCGGGCGGCGTGCGTGTCTTGGCGCAGCCACTGTTGGATGCTTTTGCGCACCGGCGCGTGGTGGTGCTTGCACGCAGCCATGCCTTTTCTATGTACGCGCGCACCGGCGACGGCTTCCGGCACGTAGCCACACAACGCTTCGCTCGGACGGCGTCCCCGCAAGTCCTCCCTTAAACGACACAGGCGCATGATGAGTTCGACGGTGTTCTTTCATAACGGCTTTGGCGACTACGTCATAAATCGCGGCGCGCTGGCGCTGCTGGCGCACCATCTGCCGCGCCCCGTGCGCCTGATCTACGGCGACGGCCCGCATGCCTTTCTGGTGCGTGATTTGCCTTTCGACGCCTTTGAACCGGTTCAGGTGTCCGGCCCCAATGGTGGGCGTGGGCGGCGGATCGGCTCACCGCTGCGCTGCGGCGTCGACCGGTCGGACCTGCTGGTTAACTTGTCCTCTTGGGAAGGGCCGGGCATCGAACAATTGCGCGCGCGGTTGGCGCCCGCGCGCTATGTGTGGAACCCGGCATGGCGCGAGTGGCACGCAGATGGACTGAACGCGGTTGAATTGGCGTATGGAACGGTGCAGGCGGTGTGCGCGCACACTGTGCTGGCCGAGATGCGCATGCGGCCGGCGTTCGACACGCCGCTGCAGTTGGCGGTCGCTGCCTTGCTGCGCCAGTTGGCGCAGCAAGGCTACACGCGCCACCTGAGCGTGCATCTCGACAGTTCCGAGGACAAGCGGTGGCCGCTGGCCGCGCTGGGCAGCGCGGTGTGCGCGTTGCTAGCGGTCCATCCAGAGCTGTGCGTGCTGGTCGTGGGGCGCCGCGATCGACTGCCGCGCTGTGCCTGCCATGGCCGACGCATTACGTTCCTGGAGCATTTCTCCCTGCAGGCATCGATGAGCGTGGTGGCGCGCAGCGCCGCCTTTCTAGGGGTGGACTCGGTCATGATGAAGGTGGCCGACGTGTTCGGCGTGGGAGGCGCTGCCGTGTTCGCCACGCGGCGCGACGCCAGTCGCTGGGGGTATTTCTGGACGCCGGCCCGGCAAGTGGTGCTGGACGCAACCGGCGAGACTGACGTCGAAGGGCAAGTCAAGGATGGCCTGCTTGCAGCTGTCGCCCGGCAGGACCTGCCGCCCAACACCATCATCACCAACCAGTGAGTGCGACTTTGGATACTTTGACTATTTTTCGGAAAGAAGCCTTGGAACATCAGTGCGTGCGGCTGGCAGGTACGGTGTCGCTGAAGGCCGACCGCGGCACCAGCCGTGCGGCATTCGGCTACATGGCGATAGCGGTGCTGGCAATTGCGGGCTTCGCGCGCATGGAAGTGACAAGCTCAACGCCAATCTCCTGCCGCGTCACCGGAGCGCGCCAGGCGCTGATCGGACCGACGGCGTTGTACACCGGCACGGGCACCCGGCTCGAACGGGTCGAGATCGAAGCCGGGGGGCGGGTGGTCGCGGTTATCCCGCAGGCAGGGACCGCGGACCGACATGGCGGGGCAGCGGTGCCGCTCGGTCCCGGTGCCGCGGCCGGGCAGTGCAGGGCCACGGCGAGGCTGGTGCTCAGGCCGATGGAACTGATTGCCGCCAAGCTGGCTAAACACCCCTGATGGACTGGTCAATTTATGGGACGCTTGCCCTTATGAGAACAAAAAATCGACGCATCCCCATCAGCCCGACCCTGCAGAGCACGGCCACCGACTGCGGTCTTGCCTGTATGGTGATGGTGCTGCAAGCGCACGGCACGACGGTCAACCTGGAAGGACTGCGCGCGAGCGTGCAGGCGTCCTCCCAAGGCGTCTCGGTGTCGCAGCTGCTGGCGACGGCGAATACCTTCGGCCTGTTCGCGCGCGCCGTCAAGGTGGAGCTGGACGCACTGTCGGCCATGGCGCTGCCAGCTATCTTGCACTGGAATTTCAACCACTATGTGGTACTGGAACATCTCGATGGAGATACCGCCACCATCCTGGATCCCCGCAAGGGCCGCATGACCATGCCGATGGCGCAATTGTCGAAACACTTCACTGGTATCGCGGTTGAGTTCAAGAGACTGCCCACCTTCAAGGCCGTCACGCAGTTGGTCGGGGTGTCGATCTCCGACCTGTGGACACGGCTGGAAGGCTGGCGCAGCTCGGCGCTGCTGGTGGCCGCCATCTCCATCGTTATCCAGCTCGGTGTCGTGGTGGCGCCGCTGTTCATGTCGGTGATCGTCGACCAGGCCATCGCAACCCATTCCGTGAGTCTGCTACAGGCCATCCTGCTGGCCACGGCGGGGGCGCACGTGCTGGTGATCGCCGGTGAACTGATCCGGCGCCACCTGTTGCTCACGCTTGGCACCGAACTGATCGCGCAGCTGAATTTGAATTTGGTGAACCATATTCTGCGTCTACCGTATGGGTTCTTTCAGCAATCGCGCCTGAACGATGTGCTGAGCCGGATCGATTCGATTCGCGACGTCAAAGGCGCCCTGACAGAAGGGGCGATCCCGTTCGCGATCGACGGCCTGTTTTCAATCTTCATCCTCGTTTCGTTCATGTTCCTGTCGCCGGGGCTGGCGGCCATAATGCTGGTCTTCTTCACCGCCTTCGCGCTGACCCGTGCGTGGTCCTACAAAAAACTGCACTTCATGAACGAACTGGTGCAGGACCGCAACAGCGAAGAACGCTCGCAGCTCATGGATACCCTACGCGGCATCCAAACCGTGAAGGTGCTCAATGCAGAGTCGGCCCGGCTGTCGGCCTGGCGTGGTGCCAACCTGGCCGCGCTGGAGAGCGTCCAGATGCAGCAGCGCTACCAAGCGCTGCTACGCGCGTCGAACAGCGCGCTAGCGGCGCTTGAACTGGTCGTCATTACCGGGCTGGCGGCCATGCTCGCGATCGAGGGTAAGATCTCCGTGGGCCTGCTGTTTTCCATCGTCGCCCTGCGCCAGCAATTTCGCGAGCGCGCCTATCCGCTGATCGAGCGCGTGCTTGAATTCAAGCTGTTGCACGCGCGCCTGCAGCGCTTGTCGAGCATCGTCACTACCCCCAAGGAGTATGAGAACACCGCGGGCGCGTTGCCCGTCCTCGATATCGCCGACTTGTCGATCGATATACGGGACTTGCATTTCCGGTATGCGCCGCAAAGCGCCAAGCTGTTCAACGGGCTCGATCTGCAGGTGGCTGCGGGGCGCTTCGTCGCCATCAAGGGTAAGTCGGGTCTGGGCAAGTCCACTCTGATCCGTATATTGCTGGGACTGGTGACGCCCAGCACCGGGCGCATCCTCATCGGTGGCACGTTGCTGGAAGGCGTTACCATCGGCGCTTTCCGCAACGTGGCGGCCGCCGTGATGCAGGATGACCAGCTGTTCGGCGGCACCCTGTTCGACAATATCAGCGGGTTCGATCCCAACGCTTCAATAGAGCAGATCTACGACGCGGCCCGGTTGGCCTGCGTGCACGAAGAAATTCTGGCTATGCCCGCCAATTATTTCGGTCAGGTTGGCGATATGGGCGCCAGCCTGTCCGGCGGGCAGCGCCAGCGTATCCTGTTGGCGCGCGCCCTGTACCGCAAGCCTCGCATCCTGTTTCTGGACGAAGGTACGGCCAATCTGGACCTTGCCTGCGAAGCGCGGATCATTGAGCACATCCGGCAACTGGGCATTACAGTGATCTGTGTGGCGCACCGCGCGCGCGCGCTGGAAGTCGCCGATGAGGTCTACGAGTTGTGCGACGGTAAGTTGGTGCGCGAGGAAAGACCGGTGCTGGCACGGGCGGGCTAATGGAGGCTGGCTTAAGTTACGCAGAAAAAAGTGCCCGGGATTCGCTCTTCAGTCAGCGCTCACTTCGGACGTTGTGAGCCAGTTGCATGTCACCCATTCATACTGACAGTATCATCACGAGGCCCCTATCATGTCCCGTCTGTACTTTGGTCCCGTGCGGCCGCTACCTTCGTGGTATTGGGTCGGACAGGATGTGGCCGAACAGCTGCGCTGCGCTCACGACGTGCGCTACTTTTCCAGAGTCGACGATATTGCCAACGATGCCATCGTGTTCTGGGTCAAGGCGCCGCCGGATCGTCAATCGTGCGCGCGGTTGGTCGACAAGCGCGCCAGAATCATCTATCTACCGGTTGATCAGTATGCGAGCGAGGCGGATATTGCCGCGCATGCGGCGTTCCATGCTATTTGCAGGCTGGTTGTGGTTCATCTCCACACCATGCGCGCATTCTTCTCCGGCGTACCGGTCATGACGGTAGACCATTACAACAAGTACGGCATCGACTGCGCGTCGCGCTCGCCTACCAGCGGGCCGCTTTGGGTTGGCGGCTATCAGTATCTGCCATACATAGTTCTACACATGGCCCGCGAGGGAATCGATATTCCGATCGACGTACTGACGGACTACAGAACCCCGTCTGCGGTCGCTGCCGCCTGTCGACTGGGACAGCAATTGCAGCTGGAGATGGACTTCGCCATGCCGTTGCGGCTACCAGGCATGGCGATTCATGAGTGGACCGAAGCACGCCAGGCGGACATGTTGCGCGCCTGCTGTGCCGCCTTCGACTACAAGCACGTGGACGACTTCAATCAGCGCTTTAAGCCGCCAACCAAGCTGCAGAAGTACACCGCCTCCGGCATACCGGCCGCGATCAATCGCGACAGTCCTTTACATGCCCATATGCTGGCAGATGGAGTCGATCTGTGCAGCTTCGCCGATACCGCGACCTGGAGCAGCGCTGCCTACGCGCGCATGATTTCCACGTATGCGGCGCAGGTCGCGCCGCGCTTGCGCATAGAGGCTATCGCCGCGCGTTATCTGGTGTTCGCCGCGGCGGTCTGAAGGCGTATCGGCTCGGGACCGGGAGGGCGAACCGTCATGGAAAAGTATGGGTGCTCGAATTTTGTCGGCGTGATCAGTCGCACGCGGATCCCGGCACGCCGGGCCGCTACCATGAAGCTGATCTGGTCTCGCACCGAACCGGCCGACAGTTCTTCCCACCACAGTTCGTTAAAGCGCTCCATGCGCGTGCTGTGACGACGCAGGAGTACCGAGGTCTCGGCCAGACCCGCGTGTGCCGGAAAACCGTCGGCGCGGTAGCGCGCGGTCTGGCGATCGATGAGCTCTGGCGCGTCCAGTAACTTTTCCTTGCACACGCGGGCTTCCTCATAAAGACAGTCGCGGGTGCGATGGCGAAATACGGCGAGATCGCAGTCGCTCAACCAGTCGGAGCACAGCCGTGCCAGCGGTACGCGCAGCGCCACGTTGGCGTCTTGCCAAAGCGAATAGGGGGCGTCGATGTGCTGATGTGCCAGCAGCTTGATGCGGCGGGCTGTGCGCCGCGCTGATTGCGCATGAGGCCCGAGCGCGGCCTGCTCCCACACGGACGTCGGCACGGGAGCGTCGACGAAGGCCAGGAAGCGCGCGGGTGGCGCGCCACCGGTGTGCTGGTCTTCGCGCAGCGGCTCGCGCGCACCGGTCAGGCAGGTGTATACGACGACGATGGGCTTCATTGGAAGAAGTGCGCCTTGAGGGCGCTCCACCGGCGCTTCACGATGAATGCGCGGCGCTTGCCGGTCGCCCACCCGCCCGCCGTCATGCGAGGGCCTTTTGTACGTCGACCGCCAGCCCGCTCAGGTCGGACAGGCGGGTATCGGAAATACTGTTCCACACGGCGTCGTTCTGCTTGAAGAAGCTGAGCTTTTTGCGCTGTTGGGCCACGCTCTCGTGCACCTCCGGACGTGCTGTTTTGATGAGTGTGAAATAGCTCAGGCTTTGCAGGCGGTAATGGTTGTTCAGCAGCGCGAAGCGGTCAAGTTGGTCTTCGTGCAGATTAATAAAGGACGCATCGTCGACCGGACTGCCATCGGCCAGCACCTTGCGGCCGAGATGGGTGCGCGGATTGTGATGCAACATCTCGGAAATGGCGTCAGGACGCACGAACGGTTTGAGAAATGAGCGGCTGATTTGTGCCGGACCGCGCCGCGTGAAACCATGCACCACCGAGGCGGGCTGCTCGTGATGACCGGACGAACCAAAGCTCAGCCACGGAATCAGTACTGCCTCGGCATCGCCAAAGCGAGCCAGCACGGTGGGAAGCCCTTTGCCGTCGCATGAGTAGATGAACTCGTCCAGATCGAATATGCCCAGCCAGTGCGCGCGGCCGCGGATGTGTGCCAACAGTTCGGTGTAGGCGCCGATCTGATAGCCGTCACGCTCACACTCGAACAGGTGCACCGTTCCAGTCCCAAGGTACGGTGCCAGAACGTCCAGGTGTCCGTCGTCACTATTGTTGTTGATCAGATAAAAGCGCTCCACGCCAAAGCGAAGGTAATGCTCAAGCCACTCGCGCAGAACATGCGCTTCGTTACGGAATATCGCCATCACGGCCAACTGGCAGGCGTGTGGCGCGGGACGGTTGAGAGGGGAGGGCAGAACGTGCATGGGCGGGGCAGGTTAGTCGTTAGTGGCGCTGCGCCGACGGGCCAGCGGCGATATTCATTGGGCGCGGTAGCGAGTGCTGGCTGAGCGGTGCACTGGCGGCGCGCACGCGGCCCGGACGCGACCGATTTCGGCGAATTAACGAATTGAAGGAAAATTGATTCATTAGAATTAAGTGTAATCGCAAAAAAATGTCGCCGTCAAGCATGTGCGAATTTCCGCAGAAACGCCGCCATCGCAAAGACGGCGAAAATGAATCCCTGCTGGCGGGAAAAATAGGCAGGTCGGGCCGCGAAGAGAGACGTCGGGCGCCCGCCAAGAAATAAAATGAAATTGAAGGGTGTCGGCGCATGCCCACCGTTTTTAGACGTGTCGATAACAAAGGAAAATTTTGGCGTCAACCGATGCTGCCGCGCTCAGATAGATTGTCAGTATTTTTAATATGGGGAATCTCACACATTTCCACTTGATTTTATTTGTCACTCATTTTGGTGATTATTTTTTAAAAACAGTTGCCTCCCGGATTCCCATCGAAATAATATTTGGACCGCGGACGGGGCGCCAATCGGTATCCAATTGGGCGCAAGCCAAACACGTCTTGGAGGCGGGTCGGGTCTGACAACAATCATTTGTTTGATTAATCAATATTGCCCAATGCGCTAAGATTTCAATGTGCAATTTTTAACACACGCGGGCGGCCTCGTATCCTTGCCCGATCCGAGACCGCAAAGACTCTCGCCACTCCCGTTCGTATCCATATCCATGCCCATGTCTTGTCCTGTTCGCGCCGCCGGCTTACTCATCAGCGTCTGCATTAGCGCCCGCGCTGCGGAGCCTGTGAGTGTTGCAGTCGCTGCCGATCCAACACCGGCCGCTCCCGTGGCCAAGGTCGAAGTCAAGGCCAAAGTGGATGATTACGATCCCCGCCGGGATGATACGGCCGCCAAATCGGTTATCACCCAGCAAGAGATCCTTCGATATGGCGATACGAATATCTATGACGTGCTCAAGCGAGCGCCCGGCGTGACCGTTACCGGCAGCACCATCCGCATGCGGGGACTTGGCAGTGGCTATACCCAGATACTCGTCGATGGGGCGCGACCACCGCCAGGGTTCTCGATGGACGCTTTGGCGCCGGACCAGATCGAGCGCATCGAGATCATCCGCGCGGCATCGGCCGAATATTCGACGCAGGCGATCGCCGGCACGGTCAATATCGTCCTGAAGAAGGCTTCCAGCAAGTTCCAGCGGGACCTGCGGTTGAGTTCCAGCCGTTCGACAGAGCGGCGCAATGCGTTTGTCAACGCAACCCGCGCCGATCGCAGTGGCGATGTGTCCTGGGTCCTCAATGGCGCTTTCCAGCATAATTCTCAGGATGTGCCCGGCAGCCAGACCGACCGCTTCCAAACGCCCGACTCCACCGTCGTGCAATTGCGCGATTCCGAAAGCAAGTCGGCAGGCGACAATTCGACGGCGAGTATCCAGCCACGCCTGAATTGGAAGGTTGCCGCGGACGAGCAGTTGAATGTCAGTGCTAACATACAGGCTCAGCGAGGAAACAATCTTTACCAAAGCCGGAACGACAACCTGATAGGTACCTTTCCCGCCCCCGACTTTATCCAAGGGCACAGCCGTAACGACTTCAGCGGCGTGTTCGGCTCGATGGAGATTAACTGGATCACCAAGCTCTGGGGCGGGAAACTGGATGCCAAGCTGAATGCCTCCGATGGCCATTTTGATAGTGTCATCGACGTCATTTCGGCCACCGTCGACGATGCGCTCCAGTTGCGTCGCTTTCGCGACGGCCATACACGCTTCCCGAGTGTCGGCAGCAGTGGCAAATATACGCGCAGTGTCCTGGATGGGCACGCGCTGACCATGGGTTGGCAATACAGCCACGATGAGACGAAAGATACGGTCAAGCGCATCGAGGGCTATATCGGTGAGATGCCAGACCATATCAACGAATATTTCAACCCAGTCCTGAGCCGCAGGGCCGCATTCATCCAAGATGAATGGAACCTGACCGCCAACTGGTCGGCTTACCTGGGGGTACGCGATGAAGAGATCCGCACCACCAGCAAAGGAACCGGCTTAAGCCAATTCGCGTCGAGCAGCCGTGTGCTGAGTCCCATTGCACATACGCTGTATAAGTTCCCGGACCAGAGTGGTCGTCAGTTCCGGCTGGCCCTGACGCGTACTTTCAAGGCGCCGCAAACTTCGCAGCTGAGCGCGCGGCGCTGGGACGCAGATGTGAACACCCGTTTCACCCCGGACAGCAGCGGCAATCCGGCGCTGAAACCCGAACTGGCCAATGGCGTCGACCTGACTTATGAGCACTTCTGGACCCGGGGCGCGGTATTCTCGCTCGGGACTTCCATACGAAAACTGAGCAATTACATACGAAGCACGCTGTCACAGGACGCCCAGGGCCGCTGGCTGGTCCAGCCAGTCAACGATGGCAATGCTGTCGTGCGCACACTCGATATGGACGCCAAGTTTCCGCTCAAAGCCGTCTTGAGTGGAACACACATTCCAAACGTCGACTTGCGCTTCAATGTGAACCGCAACTGGTCCAAGGTGGATTCGGTGCCTGGACCGGATAATCGGATTGATGACCAGATTCCGTGGAGCGCCACCATCGGCGCCGACTACAAGGCGGATCGCATGACGATGGGTTTCAACTTTGCGTTGCGAGGTGGCGGGGGCGTGCGGATCTCGGAGGAGCAAAGCCGGCGCCTGCAAGCCCGCCGAGACCTGGACGCCTACGTGCAGTACACCATCCGCAAAGGGTTCGACGTCAAGATCTCGGTGGCCAATGCCCTGGGCGTCGATACCAGAAAGTATTCGCGCTACCAAAATGCCGATGGCGTAAGCGAGAGCTGGTCACGCACACCCTCGTCACTTGCGGTGCGCCTCAATGCCGGGATCCAGTTCTGATGCGGCGCAGGCTCACCGGGCCGGTTCCTGGGTGACGCGGGCGCGTCTCGGGCACGAAGACCTTAATACGCTGAGCCGTGCACTTTACAAGGCGTCGCGGGTGCTCAGTTTATGTCCGAACTCGGGCGGATTTAAATCGTGAAGAAGTTCTGATTTAAGTGACGACGGGAAAAATGGGAGAAGAAAAATACCTTTTGAGTCGATATGGCTTTGAAAGGGATGTCGGCATCCTACATTAATAAAATAAAAACTGTCTTCAATTTACTTTTGATCAATGTCGTGATTATTTCGTTTTGAATGAGCAGTTATTTTTTATGGTTGTAAAATTGTTCCGAAACTTCAGGCGAATGCATGATTGTACATCCGATGTGCGTGATGTTTGAGATCGCAAAGCGGTGAAAAATACCTTTCGCGAAAGTGCGCTGGTTTTAATTTGAATTAAAAAGCGATTTGACGCGCTTGCGCCCAGCGGTAGCTAAGTCGGCGAAGGATGATTTCCAATAATACTGCAAAGTGGTTTGGAATCTACGGGATCTTTTATATACCGCCGACTGGCGTGCGTGGCGCCGCAGCTGATGGCGCCCCCTGACGGTATCAATGATGGAGTATAGGATGGAAACGAGCACCTGGCGCGCTGTGATCGAGGATTGGCTGCTCAGTCATCTGGGCCGGCTTGAATTGCGGCCGCAGGAGCCGTACGAGGCGCGGTTGTTCAGGGTGAAATGCCTGAATGAAGCGGCGCTCTACCTGATCTGGCTCGATGCGTTGGAATTGGCTGCGACGGCGCAAGGCGCCCATCTGGGTGCACGCGTCACGCAGCTGTGCAGCGAGCCGCTGCTGGACTGGTGTTGTCGCTCGGCCGCGCGCAGCATGATGTGTGCGCACATCCTGGCGTATGCGCTGCGGCACCGGCCTCTTGGCGCGGCGCGCAAACTGCGCTTGCAGACGGCGATCGGCGGCCGCTTTTGCTGGCACACCGAAGTGGTGCCGTGCCGCCAGCTGGATTTGCTGCTGGCCTGCCAGTACGCGCATGTCGCACCGCCGGTTAGTGCCGAAGAGGTGTTGCGGGTGTCCAGCGTCAGGTTGCCGCCGTCAGCGATCCACAGCGACCGGAATGCTTTTTACGCGATGGCGGGCACCGTGATCTTCCGTCTTGCTGCCGGCGGCGCCATCGACTTGTCGCGAGATGAAAAGCTCGGTAGCGCAATCGAAGGGGGATTGTGCCGGGCCTTGGCCAGTTCGGACTTCGACCTCGGCGCCGAGCTTGCGATCTGCGCTTTGGCCGATCCGGTCTGCGACAGTCCTACCGTGTCGCTCCTGTTCGATGCGATTGTCGAGGAACTGGCGCGGACGGGCGTGGTGGGCAGTCAACAGCGGCCATCCGAATCGGAGGGGCGTTTCCTCACCAGATGTCCTGATGAAGAATGGGCGCGTTTCTACCATACGACCTTGGTGGCGGCCATGTTGCTGGCCTTTATGGAGCGGCGCGGCTTTGCCCGGGTCGCAGAACCGGACATGGCCGCGCGGAAACGACGCATGGGCGAGATATTGCGCTGCCTGCACGGCTACCAACTGCACAAGGCGCTGGCCGAGTTGGACGGGTTCTATCCGCAAGACAAAGTAGAGCTTGATCTGTTCGAGGAAATCTACGACTTCTTCGATTTCATTCGCACGGATGAGGGCCACTTCGGCTGTGTGACCGAAGAGCGAGAAGCCTTCGATGCACGATACCCGGGGGGCGACTTTGACGCCGAAGTGATGGCGCCCCTGGCCCGCGACGCGTCCCGATTTCTGAGCGCAAGAGAGGCGGTCTTGTCCCCGATAGCTGAAACTGAATGCTGAGCGCGAAAATGATAAATGAGATGCTGTCCCCTGCAAACGGCGCCCCCCTTGCCCAAGTACCGCTGATGGTGTTCGTCTTCAAGGTCACCGAGCGATGCAACCTTGTCTGCCCGTATTGTTATTTCTTTTTCAGTGAAGACCAGACGCATCGTGACCATCCCGCCATTGTTCCGATGGGCACGGTCGAAGGCATGCTCCGGTTCATTCACGACGCCATCGAACGGCATGGCGTGAAGACGGTGCAGATTTGTTTTCACGGCGGGGAGCCCCTGTTGCTCAAAAAGGCGTATTTCGAACGAGTCTGTAACACGCTTATTAACGAGCTCGGTGACAGATGCGAATTGCGGTTGACCGTGCAGACGAATGGTGTGTTGATCGACCGGGAGTGGGTAGAGTTGCTTGCGAAATTCAGCTTTTCCGTCGGAATGAGTTTTGACGGCGACGCGGAAGCGCACAACCGGACGCGGATTAACCGAAAGGGGCGCGGCACGTATGCCGAATCCGAGCGAGGCTGGCGGATGCTGCTGGACGCCGCCCACGCCGGTCGGATGCCCGTGCCTGGGGTGCTGTGTGTCGTCGCGCCGGGCCAGTCCGGGCGCCAGATGTTCCGCCATTTCATAGATAACTTGAACGTTCGGAATATCGATTTTCTTCTGCCGGACGTGACCCACAATTCCTTGAGCGCGACCAGGAAATTTGTGGAGCAATGCGGAGATTATCTGATCGAAGTCTGCGAAGAGTGGTTCAGCCGGGCCGACCCCGGGCTGCGCGTCCGCTTTATACGCGACATCACCAAGCCATTATTGGCGAGGCTGGATGAATCCATCCCTGCCGTGCTGCACCCGGAGGTCCGTCTTTTCACAGTCTCGTCGAATGGCGATTTAGGGCCGGATGACTCCTACCGCCCCCTTGCCATGCGCTTCCGGGATACGGGTTACAACATCGCCCGGCATCGTTACGCCGATTTGCAAACCAGCGAGTTTTACCAAGAAATGATGCAGGCGACGACGGCCTTGCCCGATGCCTGCGATGGATGTGTCTGGCGAGGCATCTGTCGTGGTGGTGAAAAAAAGCACCGTTTCTCCATCAGGAATGGCTTTGAGAATCGGTCGGTGTATTGCTCGGCACTGTACCGGTTGCACTCGTATATCTGTGCCCGGCTGGTGCAAGGAGGGATTCCCGCGGAGCGGCTGGACCAGCGCCTCCAGTATCTGGCTGAGATGAAGTCCTCCGCTTCGATGCATCATCCTGCTGCGGCGCCGTAGGACGGCATCGTGTTGCAGCGGCGCGCAAGTGAAATCGGTGTCCCAAGCCGTTGAGGATTTGTCGAGCGAGGGCGGTCATTTTGAAAACAGGGCGAATATGGGCAACTTGGTAGCACAGCACAAAAAACCAGCGCATCGGTACGCACACATCAGTGTGATTCTGAAGGTGACCGAGCGGTGCAACCTAGCGTGTCCCTATTGCTATTTCTTCTTTGGGGGCGACGAATCGTACAAGACGCACCCACCCCTGATGGGGGCCGTGACCGTAGAGCAGGTCATCCGGTTCGTCAAGGACATGAAGCAAGCGACCGGAATCAACCTGGTCCGGATCGGACTTCACGGTGGCGAACCGCTGCTGATGAAGCGGGCCGCCCTTCAGGCGATGTGCTCGGCCTTGCGCGCGGCCCTGGGGGACGAGCCTGAACTGACCCTGGTCCTGCAGACGAATGGTGTGTTGGTCGACGCGGGTTGGATCGACCTGTTTGAGGAACTGCGGATACGCGTGGGGGTTAGTTTTGACGGACCGCCCGAGGTGCACGACAAGACGCGGATTACGAAGGGCGGCGAGGGCAGTTATGCCGAATCGCTGCGCGGCTGGAACCTTTTGCGCGAGGCCGCGCTGGCGGGCCGGATTGAAGAACCTTCGATCCTGTGTGTGGTGGCCCCGAATCAGGATGGCGGCATGATTTTCCGTCATTTCGTGGAAACGATGAAGGCGAAAGCGCTGAGTTTCCTGCTGCCGGACCTGACCCATGATGCCGTCCCGCTCAATCGCGCGGTGATTGAAGGCTGCACCCGGTTTCTGCTCGGGCTGGCTGAGGCGTGGGCGAGCAGTACGGAACGGGGACTTTATGTGCGGCTCATTGATGAATTCGTTGGTCCGATTCTGAATGATGAATTGTACAAGCGTAAAGCCATGCTCTTTTCGCCCTCGCACCAGGTGTGTGTGTCGTCGAATGGGGAACTGTGCCCCGATGACGTGATCCGCACTTATTCTCCCGAGTTCGCGGAAACCGGCCTTACGGTCGATGGCCAAGGCTATGACGATGTGCTGGCGCACCCGGCCTGGCGCACATTGCAGGCTGCGCAAACAAGCTTGCCGGCCGCATGCCGGGGATGTGAATGGAGCGATATTTGCGGTGGCGGCCTGCTTCAGCACCGCTACTCGAGGAGGCGCGGGTTCGATAATCCGAGCATCTATTGCTCGTCTTTGAAAGCGCTCTACGAGTATCTGACTCGCGTGTTGGTCAACAGCGGATGTTCGCGGGACGACATGCAGGATCGCATACGGCGCCTCGCTACGAGGCACGAAGAACCGGTGGCGCAGCAAGGGTGTTGAGCTGGTGGATGAACACGATCCGGCGCCACGAAAGAATACAGGGGGCGAGCAACTCGTCGAGATGCGCGTCAGCCTGTTGTCGTTCCTGCTGCTTCGGCGGCGGGTTTATTTTGTCAAACCAAGGAGTTAGGATGTCTGACATTCTCAAAGCACTTGAAGCTGGAAAACAAGACTTTCACGCAAAAGTCGAAATCGACCGTCTCGCCGAGCTGGTCGAATCGCAGATCAGCAACGTGATCGGTGGCGGCTACAGCCAGTATGAAGCCAAACACAAAGAAGACCCGCCAAATTGATCGACTAGCAGTGCGGGGCGCGATCGATCTGCTACTACGATATTGAGTCCCGGATCATTGGTTCTGACTATCGAGAATGCGCCCCTCGCAGGCGTGTCGGGGCAACCCGACGCGCCTGCATTATCGGACATACCTCGGCACCAAACGGATATTTAGTGGACCAGCTGGCGGCAAAAATAGCGCCGTGCGCGCCCGGTTGGGAATCCTTCGCCTTCGTCATGGATTTACCCGTTCGCTGCAGGGAGGTTCATGCACGGTATTTGACCAGTTCACTTCTCATGGAGGGCTAATGACACATCCCTATCGGGCCTTTACACGCGCCCTGGAACGTGCCTGGCAGGTACCGGGCCGTTTCCTGCTGGCCTTGGCTGGCATGATCGGCATCGGTCTGATGGACCCAGCGCTGGTGCTTTACACCCGAGAGGTGGTCGACCAGTATTTCATGCGCGGCCAACAAGGTGGGCCGGCGCTCGGGATTTTGCTTTTTGCCTGTATCTACGCCTTGCGCGGGACGTTCGTGTTCGGTACCGGGCGCATCATGGCGGCCCTCGCGGCGGACGTCCTTGTGACTATTCAGAAGGACATGTTCGCGCTCAAGCGCAGGGGGGGCGGTGCCGATGGCGCCACCAGTCATCTGCTCATCGGCTTGCTCAGTGAAGCCAGGCAGTCGACCGATTTAATCGAGAAGGTGATTGTCAAGTACATCCGCAGCGGCTTTAATCTGCTGGCCTTGCTGGCCAGCCTGGCCTACCTCCAGCCCCTGGTCGCACTGATCTGTACGGCGATGCTGGTGCCAACTGCGTGGGTGTGTGCTCGGCTCGGCGCCCATTATGAGCGGGCGGCAGTGAACTATGTGCGCTCGAATCAGCAGATGCTGGCCCACTGTTCCGATGCGGCCAGCGCGGCCAGTTTGCTGGGGCGACTGTGTCTGAACCTGGAACCGCAGCACAGTGCCGCGCAAGGCCTCGCGGGAACCGTGGCCAGTCATTACCGCACGATGTATCTGCGGGCCGGGACGCTGGTGCCGTTGACCCAGATGTTTCTCGGTTTCTCGCTAGTGATGCTGATCTATCTCGTGCAGGCCGGGCTGATCGGCACGGACGCCGCCACGCTTGCGGCCATTGCGACCAATTTGTTTCTTTTGCACGCGCCCCTGCGCGACTTGGTGGAGGCGCATGCGGCCGTGTTGCGCGGCGCCGTGGGCCAGCGCTGGGTCGATACCGGGCACGGCGCGCCGGCGCGGCACAGCGCCGCGCCGGCAGGCGAGGACGGTGCGGCGGCGGTGCTGGAGGCGCGCTGGTTGGATGCGGCGGGCGGCGCGGGCCTGCTGGCCGTCGCCGCCGGTGCCATCACCGTCGTCGACGGCGTGCAAGGCATGGTCGTCATGCGCGCCTGCGAAGCGATCATGCTGGGCAGGCGGGACCCTTCCGTTGCCCTGCACTGGCGCGGCGTTGACTTGAGCGGCATGGCGGTCGACGCGGTGGCCGAGACCTGTTTTTATGCGAACAGCGCCGTGCCGTTGTACGAAGCCGACTTGGCGGCCAACGTCGCCTGCGATGCTAAACCCGATCCGGAGCGTGTCCGGTCTTCCCTGAGCGAGGCCGGTCTGGGCGAGTGGCTGGCAAGCTTGCCGGCGGGCATAGCAAGCCATATCGGCGCGCAAGGCATCCGCCTGTCGGGTGGACAGCGCCAATTGCTCGCCCTGGCCAGGGCGTTTTACTTGGGCCGGCCCGTGGTTATGCTCAACGATCCGACGAGCGCGCTCGATCCAGAGTCCGAACAACGTTTCTGCGACTCTCTGCGCAAGCTGGCCCGCAGCAGCGCCGTGCTGGTCTGCTCCCACCGCGGCGCCCTTCATGCCATCGATAACGCTCGGGAGGAGCGCCGCCATGCATATTGAACTACCTACTGCGGAGGCGCAGACCGGCGTGGCGGACCCCAACCCTGTGGCGCCGCCCCCGTGGCGCCGGTTCATCGCCACAGTCGTGCGGACGCACCGGGCTCTCCTGCTTAAAACCGGGGGACTGCTGCTCTTGGCCAGCAGCACTGACCCGATTATTCCGTGGTCCACCAAGATCCTGGTGGACGGGGCGGCGTCCGGCTTGCCGATGGCCTGGGTACCGGCCATCGTGCTGTTGGCCCTGGTCGGCAAATGCGTGGCGAGCTGTCTAGCGGTGCACAGCGTTGCCTTGCTGTCGACCGCGCTCATGATGGCGTTCCAGGCACCCTTGCTGCGCCGTCTGTTCGATACGCGCAAGGGGGGGCGCGAGGAGTCTCACCGCATGCTCGATCTCCTGACCTTTGAAATGCGTCACCTGACGGAATTCATCGATCGGTTTTCCAGTCGCTTTATCAAGAATCTGTGCACGTTTTGCTTCCTGATGGCATCGCTGGCATGGACGGCGCCCACTTACGTCTTGGCCGTTGTGGTGGCCCTGGGGCCGTTTGCCCTGATCCTGACCTGGCTCGGCGTGCGCGCATGGCATATCGGGCTCGGCCAACAGCGCGAAAGCCAGCGCCTGATCGGGCGCGTGTCCGGGTCCGACTTGCCGTACGGGCAACTGGGCGAACAGCTAGCGGCGCAAAGTTTCACGGGCATCCGGCGCCTGTCGATGCGCTACTACGACATCAATGCCTTGTCGCCCAATTTCACCCAAGCCCTGCTAGCTCTGCTGTTCGGCCTGATCATCCTTTATGCAAGCCAAGGCTATCAGCAGAACGGTTTGAGCAAGGGCGAGTTCGTCGGTTTCGTGACCACGCTGCTCATGCTCATGGGCCCGCTTAAGTACATCGCTGAGCTCACCGCCCCGATCGGCCGCGGCCTGGCCAACATATACCTGCTGCTTTTCTATGTCGGCGAGCTGCCCGACCGAGGCCAGGAGCAACACAAGCTGGCATTGGGTTTCCAGTTCGCCGGTCTGGATTACGCCATCCCGTATTCCATGCGGTCGCTGCGTGTCGAGACGATCCAGCTCTTGCCCGGCATGCATACGGCCGTGGTTGGGGCTTCGGGCGAGGGTAAGAGCACCCTGCTCGAAATCATGTTGGGTCAACGTCCGCCTGGCGCGCCCCCGGACATGCTGAATGGACCTGCGACGGGACCGGCGGACCTGCACTTGGCCGCAGCGGACCTCATGTACCTGCGCCAGGACGAAGAGGCGATCCCAACGGCTTACCTGGCTAGCCTGTCGCTGTTCACTGTGGACGAGGACCAGGACAGGGCACGCGAGGCCCTTTGCATCTTGGGGTTGCCCGCGCTTGCCGATGCCCTGACCGGACCGGAGGACCGCGCCAGGCTGACCGCGCTGTGTACCAGGCTCACGTACGCGGAGCAGCAGCGCTTGCTGATGGCCGAAGCGTATTTTTCTGATTGCTTGACTTATGTGCTGGACGAACCGCTTTCGGCGCTTGAACGTTCCGAGCGCGTGGCGCTGATCGCGAGGTTCCTGCTGCATAAGCGGGGCGCCACCGTCGTGTTCACCTCGCACGCGCTTCCGCCGCAACTTGCCGTGGACGCCGTTCTTTACGTTGCCGAAGGCCGTGTAACGCAGCGGCGTCCCGTGAACTCCGCCGCACTCAGGCCGGTACGGAAAGATCATGCGTAGCGCTCCGCATCGACAAGGAGCTCGGGCGACGGCTCGAACGACGTCCAACGCCACAGCTGACGCGGCGCGGGCACGCATTGCAGATCGATGCTGATAGCAACGGCGGCTTGGACCATCTTCGACGTTGGCGTTACTCTTGCGCAATAAATGCCGTTGACTTATGCTCGAGATGTCGAGAATGGTGGACCGGTTTGGTGAGCCCCGGTCAGCTCCAGATGAAACGGAGCCACAATCGAGCCCATGGGGGCCGCGGACCGCGACGGAAGGCGGACGTACGTCGTCTTCTCGTCGGAAGTTGGCCGCTTGCCGCCGTATTTTCCGTTTTCCGAGAAGCTTCGTTCGTCCTTCGCCGTGCCCCGGCATTGTCAACAAGGACGGATCATGTCAAATACTCCCGCTACCGAACGTCCCCCTGTCTTGATCATTGGCGGCAGCCTGGTCGGACTTTCCGCCGCAATGTGTCTCGCCTGGCGAGGGATACGGCCTGTCGGCGGCCTGGATGGCGCCGTGTTCGGTGAAGGCATACGGCAGCGTCTTCGAGAATTTCAGCTTGGCGAGGTGGTCGCAATTTGCGACCACCTCCTGTTTTTCAGCGGCGGTGAGCTGGAACAGGAAGTCGGCCGGAAATCGCTCCTGGTTGCGCTTGACCTGTTCGTTGAGTCGTTTGGTTGGCACGCCATACAGCTCGGCCAAGTCGGTGTCGATCATAATCTTCTGGCCGCGAATGAGCAGGATGCGGCTTTCGATGCGTGCCAGCGGCAGGGGCGGCGTGCTCATCGATTGGCTCCGTGAACCCTAATTTCGCGCTGTAGCTTCATGCAATTCCGGTTTGAAGCTGTGTCGTTTCTCTCACCCATGATGCGACCCTGAAGCGTAAAGCTTTAACCTAGCACTATTCGATATCCTGACCCATGTAGCTTATCAAGGCTTTGCCAACAAAAATTTGGAGGCTGAGTACGGAGTCAGTACGGAGTCCTGCGGAAGTTTCCGAGAGCTGGCGGGAGCCAGCTAACGCGGCTGTTCGCTATGAATACGGGCTTTGGAAGGCTCCCGCTGTCTCGTATTTGAGCATTCACACTGCAGGGGGCGCAAGTTGTTCCGGGAACAGTTCGAAGACGCCGGGATGGCGGCCGTCAACGGCGGCAGGTGAGCAGCAGCGTCGGGTCGCGCCACAGGCCGCACTGAAACCACAGAAGTGATTTGGATGGTTCCTCGAACAGCGGCCCCAGGGCGCCGAGCGCGCTGGTACTGTCGCGGTCTTCGGTGTCGAACACCGCCAGCGCCACCGCATCCCGCCCTTCCAGATACATCGACACCAGCAACCGGTCCACGCCCGCGCCGGGGAGCGACAACAGCGAGCAGACGATAATGGTCAACGCCGGCATGTCGGCAGCGGTGGCGACAAAACGGTTGGAGCGGCCCACCCGGGCCGCCTGCGCCGTCATGAGCAACGCGCCGGTGCCGATATCGTGCAAGTCACATGTCAGATGGTCGGCCCGGGTCAGGATGTTGCTCAGCAGGGGAAGGTCGGCCAGCACGGCGGTGTCGTCCAGCGGATTGTCGAGAAAGGACCACGGCTTGACGACCTGGCCATCTACGGTCTGTTCATTGCGGGCGCCGCCGAGCACCAGGTGTTGCAAGTTGCCCAGTTTGCGCAGCGGCTCCAGCGTGACGATCCGGTTACCGGAGCAGTTCAGGCCGTGCAAGCTGACCGCGCCGGCCAGTGGGGCCAGGCTGTCAATCGCGTTGTCAGCGATATTGAGGTCGCGCAGTCCGCCCAGGCTGGCCAGCGGCGAAATGTCAGTCAGGCGGGTTCCCGAGGCCGATAGTTGGATCACGCTGGAAAAGGTTTCCACACCGCGCAGGCTGTTGAAACTGGTCGAGTCGATCCGGATGTTCCGCAGCGGCGCTTCCAGAATGCGTGGCAAGGCCTCCAGGCTGGTGAAGCGGTTCGCCAGGCCGTCCATAATGTTGAGCTCGGTGACTTGCAGCGAGGCGCGCTCGGCTATCTGGGCATCGATGTCCGTGGCGCGGCGATCGAGCAGCTTTTCCAGCTCCGCGCCGACGAAGACGATGATCGCCATTTCGTCATACAGCAGTGCCGGATCGTGGCGCCGGTCCCACCAGCGTCCGAAGCTGGTCGAACTGCGCCGCACCAGCGTCGGCGGCTGAGGATCGTCGGCGGCGATGAACAACGCCGGTGCGATGGCGCCGGATGCCACGGCACGGCTGTGCGCCATCAGGTCGTTCAGCACCGCGCGGACGCGGTTCGCAAGAGCATCCAGCGCTTCGCGCGGGGGCACGCTGCTGAAAAACAGGTCCGCGCTGTCCGATTGCGCCAGGCCGATATCGCTGAGCATGGACCAGTAGCGCCGTTTGCGGGTCAGGCAATCGTCAAGCACGCGGCGCTTGTCGTCCGCCACCTCGGGCGGAGGGAAGGGCAGCGCCAGCGCCTCGTAGCTGAGCAGCTCGGCGGCCCAGGCCTGCGCGTGCTCGGCCACCTGTGCGGGGAAGGTGTCGATCAGCGCTCGGACCTGATCGGCGTCGATGCCGGGCAGGTGGATCTGGCTGCCGCGGCCGCCGACGATATAACTTTCGATCACCACTTCGCTGTGGGAGGAGGCGTCGGCGGTGGCGGTTTGATAGGCCGCCTTGAAGCCGCCGCCGGTTGCCAGGCCGTTATATTCCGCGTGCAGGGCGATGGCCAGCTTGCTCTGGTGTTCGGCGCTCGACGAGGTGATGCGCACCAGCACATGCATTTCGCCGCCGGTGTGCAAGGCATCGACGAAGCGTTCGCCAAAGGCGCTGAAAAACCCCGCCTCGTCGCCCGCCTGGACCAGCGGCTGGGCGCGCGCGTCGAGTGTGTAGCCGCTGCCCGAGCGCAGCGCGTTGCTGACAATGCAGGAGGCCAGGATATAGGTGGATTTGTTGTTGATCGCCTGCGATTGGGCAAACTCGACCTTGGCACCGGCGCTGAACAAGCCGTAGCGCGCGTCGACTTCGACGCTGGTATTGAGCGAGCGCTCCAAGCTGTCCTGCGTGCTGATCATCTGGAAGCGTGCCAGCACGCTCTGGGCGTCCGCCACCTGGTTTTCGCTGACACGGCCCACCTGCAGGGCCGTGCCCAGCCGGGTCAGCGTGTCGGCGCTGACACCCTGGCCGATCACGTGGCCATCGAAGGGCACGGTGATGCGCTTTTCGCCGGGTGCGGCACTCATGGCCGGTGCGGCGTCAATACCACGTAGGTCACGTTGACGCCGTCGTCCATCGTTCCTCGATAGCAGTCTTCCGCCAGGATGGGCGACGTGGTCAACACCGATGCCAGCACGCCGGCCACCGCCAGCGAAAATTCCAGTACGGCCGGCGCGCTTTCGAGCAGCGCCTCCTCCAGGGCTTGCTGGTGGGCTTCCGACAGCACCTCGTTGAGGAAGTCTTTGACCTCGGTCGAGGGAGGATTTGGCGCGCCGTTGTAAATGCTGACGTAGTAGCCATTTTGCCCGCGCGGGCTGACGGTAACCTGGGCATCGTCGCGGATCGCCTTGCCGCCGGCGGCTGTCGGAATCGGGATCAGCGTGCCGTCGGGATCGGGCGCGGATTCGAAGCGGGTGGTCTCGCTGGACGCAGGATTGGGGAGGGTCGGTTCGGGCATGGCAGCTTCCTTTGGAGGGGGGGAATGCTTGCAGGAGGATGCCATGATGCGGGCGCCGCGACGCTGCGGGAATCCCGCGTATGCGTTGCGTGATCGCGTGTTTGCGGGATAGGCCCGGGTTTTGTCGCAACAGCGACCCTTGCTCATCGGTTGCTATTTGGCGCACGCCGACGTGAAATTTCCCTGGGAGGCGGGGAGGATCCGGGACGTCCCCGGAGGTTTGCGGATGAGGTGGTGGTGCTCCGAGCCGGAATCGAACCGGCACGCCTTTCGGCGGCAGATTTTAAGTCTGCAGTGTCTACCAATTTCACCATCGGAGCGGCACAGCCCAATATTATGCCATGAACATGGCATAACTGCCATACCGGCCGGGCCGCGTCCGCTACCCGCCGCTCACGCGGCGGGCACTCCGCCGGCGGCGCGGCGCTCCCACGCCGGCAGGTTGACGCCCTTGATCAGCAGGTACAGGCAAAACGCGCTCTCGCCGATGAACGACGGCAGCAAGATGACGGGGAACAGCAAGTCCTGCAGCGGCGGGTACAGGACCATGGCGAAGCTGTTGACCAGGTAGCAGACGCCGGCCAGTTGCATCAGCAGGCCGATGGCCTTGGGGAAGTAGCCGGATTGGCGCATCAGGTGGCCGACGATCAGGCATTCGACGCCGAAGAACACCAGCGCCAGGCCGAACGCGTGGGCGTGGGCGACGATCGATTGGTAGGCCAGCAGGTGCAGCAGGCGCGGCTCGACGGTGTTCAGGTAGGCCGCGCCGGACAGCGGCGTGAGCACCGCGTGCAGGTGCAGCGCGCCGACGCTTTCGACCGCCAGCGAGACCAGGCCGAAGAACACCACCGCCAGCGCCAGGTGCTGGCTGACGGGGCGCAGCAGCACGTACCAGACCAGCGTCAGGCCGACGGCGCAGATCAGCAGCAGGTCCTGGCCGCCGACGCCGAGCCGCCACAGCCCTTCGGCCGCGAGGATGGCGCGCGCGGTCGCCTCGGGATCGCCGCCGACCACCAGTTTGCCCCGGATCAGCGATTCGCCCAGCAGGCCGATGACGATGATGACCAGATAGAGCAGGCCGCCGAGGCGGGCGCAGGACTGGATGGCGGGGGGGCGGGGTGCCGGCATGGATGCTCCTTGGATGGACGGGGTGGTTGAGCAGATTACCATGTTGTCACGAAGTAAATCTCACGCATTTCCACCACCGGCCGCGTCGCGCGCGCGCGATGATGTGGAAAACCAACGGATGAGCACGTGACAAAAATCAATCCGTGGCAAAAAAAGCGCCGCTGGCTATAATGGCGTTGCTTTACAGCAATCAAGACTCGCGTCTTTCCCCGGTGCCGCTTAGCCCACGCGCGCCGACCAGCCCCGTTATCGCGGGCGCCTCCGCAGCCCAGACTCGCTGCCTTTATATACGCCGGAACCGGCCCCGTTCGCACGACGGCGCGCGTTTCCGGTTTGGACAGCATCGTTTGCGAGGACCCGTCATGAACCGAATTTTCAGAGTCGTATGGAACGCCAGCGCCGGCGCGTGGCAGGCGAGATCCGAACTGGGCGGCGCCCGCGGCAAGCCCCGGCGCCGCCGCGCCGCGCGCGCCGCGCGCGCCGCGCTGGCGGGCCTGGCCGGGGTGGCGGCGGCGTCGGCGCTGGCGGCCGATTTGCCCACCGGCGGCGTTATCGTCGCCGGCCAG
Organism: Duganella sp. 1411; assembly: GCF_017833525.1. Taxonomy (GTDB): domain Bacteria; phylum Pseudomonadota; class Gammaproteobacteria; order Burkholderiales; family Burkholderiaceae_D; genus Rugamonas. The sequence goes on along the minus strand of NZ_JAFICD010000002.1, from coordinate 282,566 downwards.
GGCGCCATCGCCGGCCAGGGCGCGACCATGACGGTCCACCAGGGCGGCGCCAAGCTGGCGATCGACTGGAATTCGTTCTCCATCGGCCAGGGCAACACGGTCAAGTTCGTGCAGCCGTCGGCCGCCGCCGTCGCGCTCAACCGCGTGCTGGGCGCCGAGGTGTCGCACATCCAGGGCGCGCTGACGTCCAACGGCCAGGTGTTCCTGCTGAACCCGAACGGCGTGCTGTTCTCGCCGACGGCCCAGGTCAACGTCGGCGCGCTGATGGCGTCGACGCTGGCCATGGGCAACCAGGATTTCGCCGACGGCAATTACCGCCTGCAGGGCGCCAGCGGCAACGCGGTCATCAACCACGGCAACATCGAGGCCGCGCCCGGCGGCGCGGTGGCGCTGGTGGCGGCGCGGGTGGTCAACACGGGCCGCATCACGGCCGAGCGCGGCGACGTGCTGCTGGGCGCCGGCGCCGACGTGCGGCTCGATCTGGGCGGGCCGGTCAAGCTGCAAGTGACGCGCGCGGCGCTCGCGGCGCTGATCGACAACAGCGGCGCCGTGCGCGCCGACGGCGGCACCGTGCTGATGAGCGCGAAGGCGGCCGGCGACCTGGTGAGCACGGTGATCAACAACACCGGGCTGGTGCAGGCGCGCACGCTGGCGACCGGCGAGCAGGGCCGGATCGTGCTGCTGGGCGACATGCACAACGGCCGGGTCGACGTCGGCGGCGCGCTCGACGCCAGCGCGCCGCACGGCGGCGACGGCGGCTTCATCGAAACCTCGGCGGCCGAGGTGGCGGCCGGGCGCGCGCTGGCCGTCAACGCCGGCGCCGCGCGCGGGCGCGGCGGCGAGTGGCTGATCGATCCGTACGACTACACGATCAACGCCACGGCGGCCGCCAACATCGGCAACGCCCTCAACCTGGGCACCAGCGTGACGCTGACCACGCAGTCGAGCAACGCCGGCTACGGCGGCGGCGGCGCCGGCAACGGCAACATCACCGTCGCCAGCGCGATCGCCAAAACCGGCGGCGGCGACGCGGCGCTGACCTTGCGCGCCGACCGCAATATTGTCGTCAACGCCGACATCGGCGCCACCGCGGGCAAGCTGGACCTGACGCTGAGCGCGGCCAACGCGGCCGGCGCCACCCTGGGCGGCGTCAACATCAACGCCAACGTCGACACCAACGGCGGCCGCATCCTGGTCGGCGGCGCCGGCGGCGCCGTGCTCAACGGCATCGGCTACGCGCTCAACCAGAGCGCCAGCCTGGGCGCGGTGGTGGTCGAACAAAACAAGACCATCGTCTCGCGCGGCGGCGACATCACCTTCAACGGCAAGTCGCTGGTGGGCTCGAACAACGGCAGCTATTCCGGCGCCACCGGCGGCGTCTACATCAAGTCCGGCGCCACCATCCTGTCGGGCACGGGCAACCTGTTCATCACCGGCGAGAGCGCCGGCGGCGTCAAGACCTTCGGCGTCGGCTTCGAGGGCAACGCCGGCACGCTCACCACCGTCGGCAGCGCGATCGGCGGCGGCGCCATGCTGCTCAACGCGGTCAACTCGACGGCCGGCTACGCCGCCGGCGTGCTCGAGCAGGGCGCCATCGGCCTGGTCGCCTACGGCAGCCGGGCGCGCGTGGCGTTCCAGGGGCCGTCCGTGGCCAGCTGGCTGGTGTTTGTCAACGGCGCGCCGCAACTGTCGGCCTACACCCAGGCGCCGCAGTTGTCCGACTGCGCCACGCCTTACCCCAACTGCGGCACGCTGGTCATTCCGGGCTCGAACAACAGCTATCTGTACGCCACCTACCGGGCGGTGAGCATGTCGACCACGCCGATCTACGTGATCCAGAGCGGCGCCGGCAGCAAGACCTACGACGGCAGCAACGTCGCCACCGGTTTGGGCTTCACCACCTTGGGCGGCCCCGCCGGCTTCTCGGTGGCGTCGCTGAGCCCGTCCGTGGTGTACACCACCAGCAGCAAGAACGCCGGCAGCTACGCCAGCCTGGCGCCCGGCGGCGCCAACCCGGCCAGCTATACGCCGGCCGGCGGCGCGACCACCTACGCGGTCGGCTATTTCAACACCGGCAGCTACACCATCGGCACCAAGGCATTGACGCCGGTGGCGGCGAGCAAGGTCTATGACGGCTCGACGGCGGCGGCGGTGACGGCCGCCGGCATCGTCGCCGGCGACAGCGTGACCTTGAGCGGCACGGGCGCGTTCGCCGGCAAGGATGTCGGCAACTACGCCGTCAGCGTGAGCAACATCGGCCTGGGCGGCGCGGACGCGGGCAACTACACCTTGGCCAGCACCTCGGCCAGCGCGGCCGCCAGCATCACGCCGCGCACGGTGGCGCTGAGCGCGGCCAAGGTCTACGACGGCACGGCCGACCTGGGCGGTTATGTGACGTTGGGCAACCTGGTCGCCGGCGAGGATTTGAGCTACTCCGGCGCCACGGCCAACAGCGCCAACGTGGCCGGCGCCAGCTATGTCAGCGGGGTGACGCTGGCCAACGGCAACGCGGGGCTGGCGGCCAACTATGTCTTGCCGTCGCTGTCGGCGGCCGGCGCGCGCAACGCGGCGTCGGTCACGCCGAAGACCTTGACGCTGACCGGCCTGGCCGCCGCCGACAAGACCTACGACGGCGATACGACGGCGTCCTTGAGCGGCGGTACGCTGCAGGGCCTGGTCGGCACGGAGACGGTGGGCTTTTCCGGCCAAATCGGGACGTTCGCCGACCGCAACGCGGGGACGGGCAAGGTGGTGAGCGTGAGCGGGGTGGTGCTTGCCGACGGCACCGGCCTGGCATCGAATTACCAGCTGGCCGCGCCGTCCGCGCTGGCCGCGTCGATTTTGCGCAAGGCGTTGCTGGTGAGCGGCACGAGCGTTGCCGATAAAACGGAAGACGGCACCACCACCGCCAGTTTGAACCACGCCGGTAGCGTGAGTGGCGTGGTCGGTGGGGACAATGTGAGCGTGGACGGCAGCCAGGCGTCGGCCGACTTCGCGCAGGCGACGGCCGGCACCGCCGTGGCGGTCAACGTCAGCGGATTGGTATTGGCCGGCAATGATGCACAGAACTACAGCATCACCGGCAACGCTACGACGAGCGGCAATATCTTAGCCGCGCCGGTGCCGGTGCCAACGCCAACGCCGACGCCAGCCCCGACGCCCGTGCCAGCGCCAACGCCGGCACCAACGCCAACGCCGGCACCAACGCCAACGCCGGCACCAACGCCAACGCCGGCACCAACGCCGACGCCAGCGCCGACACCAGCGCCAGTGCCAACGCCGACACCAGCGCCAGTGCCGACGCCAGCGCCAACGCCAACGCCAACGCCGGCGCCAACGCCAGCCCCGACGCCAACGCCAGCTCCGACGCCAACGCCAACGCCAACGCCAGCACCAGCGCCAGTGCCAACGTCGACACCGACACCGACACCGACGCCAGTGCCAACGCCGACACCGACGCCAGTGCCAGCACCAGTACCGACGCCAGCACCGGTGCCAGCACCAGTACCAGTACCGACGCCAGTACCGGCGCCAGTGCCAGTGCCAGCACCAGTACCGACGCCAGCACCAGTACCGACGCCGGCTCCAGCGCCAGCGCCGAGCCCGACGCCCGTGCCGGTAGTGATCGAGGCCCCGGCGCCGGTACCGGCACCGACTCCCGCCGTGCAAGCCTCGCCGCTACCGGTGGTGGTCGCCGCGCAGGCGGTCAACGCGGGCATGCTGAGCGGGGTGACGCCGACGCTGCCATCGCTCAGCGTCGGTGGACTCAACTACACCGCCGTCGGCGACGCCGGCGCCACGCCAACGGCGCCGCCGGGGGCTGCGGCCGGCGGCGAGCGCCTGCCGGCGACGCAGGGCCTCGGCGCCGGGCGCGACGTCAAGTTCCTGAGCGTGTTCGTGGTGTCGGGCGGCATCCAGATGCCTCCCGCCGCCGTTGGCGCGAACGCAACTGCGTCCGCGCCGGACGCCGCCAAGTGACGCTAAAATGAACCAGCCCCATCAAGCTTTGAAAGCCCACATGAGACCAGCTTTGACTCTTCTGGCGGCCGCCGCCGCCGTGATCGCCGCCGGCCCGGCCTGGGCGCAGCAGCGGCCCGACGCCGGACTATCGCTGCAGGAGAACGGCGCCCGCGCGCTGCCGCCGCCGGCGCCGGCGGCGCCGCCACCGCTGCCACCGGCCGCGGCGGCCACGCCGGTCGCGCCCGGCGGCACGACGGTGGTACTGGAGCGCGTGACCATTTCCGGCAACTCGCTGTTTTCCGAGCCGGCGCTGCTCGCGGCGCTGGGGCCGGTGGCCGGCCAGCGTTTCGACTTCGCCGGGCTGAGCGCGCTGGCCGACCGCGTCTCGAACTTTTACCGGGCGGCCGGCTATCCATTCGCAAGGGCCTATCTGCCGGCCCAGGACCTGCAGCGCGGCGCGCTGACCATCGCCGTGCTGGAGGGCCGCTACGGCGCCATCGTCGCCCACGGCGACGCCGACCTCAGCGCGGCCGGCCAGCGTTTCCTGTCGCCGCTGCGGCCGGGCGCGGTGATCGAAAGCCAGGCGCTCGAGCGCGTCACGTTGATCCTCGACGACCAGCCGGGCGTCAAGAGCACGCCGGTCGTCAAGCCGGGAACGGAGGTCGGCACCGGCGACCTGGCGGTGGAGGTGCGGCGCGCGCACCGCTACGCCGGCGAGGTCGGGTTCGACAACGACGGCAACCGCTACACGGGACGGCGCCGGGTCCACGCCAATGTCGACGTCGACAGTCCGCTGACCCTGGGCGACCAACTGGCGCTGCAGGGCATGTACACCGACGAGCACATGTGGTTTGGCTCGGCCAGCTACGCGCTGCCGCTGAACGCGTCCGGGCTGCGCGGGCGCATCGGCTACACCCGTTCGTACTACGCGCTGGCCGACAGCTTCGCCAGCCTCGACGCCACCGGCACGGCCGACGTGGCCAGCGCCGGCCTCAGTTATCCGTTGATCCGTTCGCAGCGCCGCAACCTGAGCTTGTCGGGCAGCGTCGAGCACAAGCGCCTCAACGACCGCCAGGGCGCCACCGGCAGCAGCAGCGACAAGGCCAGCGACGCCGTGCCGCTGGCGCTCAATTTCGACGCGCGCGACGCGCTGCTGCGCGGCGGCGTGACCTACGGCGCCGTCAGCTGGACGCCGGGCCGGCTGCGGCTCGACGGCGCGCTGGCGCGCATCGACGCGGCCAGCGCGCGCACGGCCGGCCGCTTCAACAAGGTCAATCTCGATCTGGCGCGGATCCAGTCGGTCGGCGAGCGCGTCGACGTGTACGGGCGGGTGTCGGCGCAGTGGGCCAGCAAGAATCTCGATTCGTCGCAGAAGTTCGGCCTGGGCGGTCGCAACGGCGTGCGCGCCTATCCGAGCGGCGAGGGCTATGGCGACAGCGGCGCGCTGGCGCAGCTCGAACTGCGCTACGCCGCCGGCGCCTGGCTGCCGTACGTGTTTGCCGACGCCGGACGCGTCAAGGCCAACCGCGAGCGCTGGAGCGACGCCGGCGCCGACACTCGCCGGCTGGGTGGCGCCGGCCTCGGCCTGCGCTACGGCGACGGCGCGCTTACCGGAACGCTGATCGTGGCCTGGCGCACCACCGGCGGCGCGCCGGTGTCCGAGCCGGGCAAGGGGCAGCCGCTGGCCTGGGTCAACCTGGCCTACCGCTTCTAGGACCTAGGGCGCCTGGTCCAGCTTCAAGGCCTTGGCGACGTCGTCCCACGCCACGTACTTGAAGTTCTGCGCTCCGTCCGGCAGGCGCTTGTAGCCGTCCTGGATCACCAGCATGCCGTGGGCGTACGGGCCGCCGAAGTTGGCCGAGCTGACCTCCAGCCCGTCCGTCTCGGAGGTGCCGTCGATGCCGGCGGCCAGGTTGTAGCCGACCCGGAAGCTGCCGCGCACGCGGTAGGGCGCCTTGGCGTCGAGCACCAGGTAGCTGTTGTCGCCCTGGCTCGAGACCACCAGGTAGTCGGCCCTGGCGCCGTGGTACAGGCCCATGCCTTCGACGTCGGCCACCAGTTGGGGGCCGACCGGCATGACCATGCTCAGCTTGGCCGGGGCGTCGGCGCGGGCCGAGACGGTCCACACGCCGCGCTTTTCCTCGCCGAGGAACAGGCGCGCGTTGCGGTCGTCGACCACGCAGCCCTCCGGCTGGCTGGCGACCTTGAAGCGGCGCAGCAGCCGGCCCGCCATGCCGTTGCCGTCGGCGCCGGCCTCGATGCGGTACTGCAGGAAGCTGCCGTCCTTGTCGTTGATGAACGCTTCCAGCCCGCCGTCGGCCGGGCGGTACAGGCACATGCCGTAGATGTCGTTGAGCCCGGTGGCGAAGGCGCCGGCCGGCGTCACCTTGCCGCCGGCGTCGATGGCGAACAGCATCACGCTGTTGTCGTCGCGCCGCGTGGCCACCGCCACGTCGAGCGCGCGGCCGCCCACCGTGACGCCCTGGCGCACGTCGACGTTGTTCAAACGGCCCACCTCCAGCAGTTGCAGCTGCTTGCCGTCCAGGTCGTACACCAGCAGTCCCTGCTTCTTGTTGGTGCCGAGGATGCGCGCGCCGGCCGGCTCGGACGGGTGGCGCCAGATGGCCGGATCGTCGGCGGCGTCGCCCTGGCGCGCCACCGGCTCGGTCTGCCCGCGCGGCACGACGATGGCCTTGGCGATGGGCTTGCTATTTACCTGGTCCTGTTTGACGGCGTCGCCGCGCCGCAGCAGTTTGCGGCCCGGCCCGCCCTCGGCCTCGGCGTTGTAGGCCCACAGGCCGACTTTCGCCTCGTCGATCAGCAATTCGTTGGTGTCGTCGTCGACGCGGCAGCGTTTGGTGTGCGGCGGCAGCGCCAGCCGGCGCACCAGCCGGCGCTGGTCGCCGTCCATCAGCCATTGCTCGGCCTGGCCGTCCTTGCCGATCATGAACACGTGGTCGATTTGCTGGGCGTCGCGGTACAGGCACGACGCCTCGATGCCGAACGGCGGCGCCGGGAACGGCGCTTGCGCCGACAAGGTGCCGGCCGCCAGATCGACCAGCACCGGCACCACGTGCTCGTTGTTGGCGTCCATCACCACGGCCAGCACGCCGCCGTTCTTCGCTTGCGCGCGCGTATCGAGTTGCTTGGCGCGCACCGGCAGCCGCGCGCGCTCGTTGCCGGCGGCGTCGAGCAGGTGCAGGCCTTGCCTGTCGATGCTGAGCCAGCCGCCGTCGGGCAGCGCCGCCAGTTCGCCGGCCTTGGCCGCCAGGCCGGGCAGGGCGGAGGCGCCGGCCGGATGCGCCAGCGCGCCGCACGCGGCCAGCGCGCCGAAGAGAATACCGTTGAAGATCGTTGTTTTCATTATTAGAACATGCTCACTTTGAGGCTGATTTTATAGGTGCGGCCGTATTGTTCGTATTGCGCGTTTTGCGCTTTGCCGCCCAGGTACACATAGTATTTTTCGTTGTTCAGGTTGGCCGCCTCAAAGCTCAGCTGCACCTGCTTGCTCAACTGGTACGACAGCGAAAAGTCGACCTGTTTCTGGGCGTCGACAACGCGGTCCTGGCCGGCGTCGAGGATGTCGTCGCCCATCTCCAGCAGGTACGGCGACTTGTAGTTGAGCGCCAGGCGCGTGCTCAGCGGGCCTTGTTCGTAGCCCAGCATCAGGTTCAGCACGCGGTCGGACTGGCCGGGCAGATTGATGCTGCGCGAGCGGAAGCGGCCGGCGTCGCTGTCGTAGCGGGCGACGTTGGCGTCCGAGCGCGTCAGGCTGCCGTTGGCGCCGACGATCAGGCGGTTGAACGGCGCCGGCAGCATGCGCAGCGGCTGGGTGTAGGCCAGTTCGATGCCCTTGACGCTGGCCTGGTCGCCGTTGGCGTACGAAACGGCCGAGGTGTAGCCGGCCCACTGGCCGCTGCCGGCCAGGTTGGTGGTGTAGGTGAAGTTCTTGATGTCCTTGTGGAACACGTAGGCCGACACGCTGCCGTCGTCGCCGAGCACGCGTTCGATGCCCAGGTCGAGGTTGGTCGACTTCAGCGGCGCCAGGTCGGGGTTGCCGATGGTGGCCTCGGTGTCGCTGGCCAGGCTCACGCCCGGCGCCAGCTGGCTGAAGTTGGCGCGCACCACCGAGTGGGTCCAGGCCGCGCGCACGCTGGTTTTCGGGTCGAGGTCGTAGCGCGCCTGCAGCGACGGCAGCCAGTTGGTGTACGAGCGCTGGCGCGTGACGGCGTCGAAGCTTTCCTCCTCCTCGTTGACGCGCGAACCGGCCGCGTCGAACTTGGTGTGCTCGGCGCGCACGCCGGCCAGCAGGTGCCAGGCGTCAAGGTCGACGCTGTTCTGCACGTAGGCGGCGTCGATGTCCTCGTGCATGCGGTAATCGTCGACGGTGGAGTCGACCAGCAGGCGGGCGTCGGCGCGCTTCAGGCCGGCCACCAGGCGGCGGATCGCGGCCGGATCGATGGCCTTGCCGATGCGGCCCAATTTGTAATCGAGCTCGTTGCCGGTGACGTAGTCGGCCAGCGCGGTGCTGGCGCCGCCGATCTGCTTGCTGCTGTACGACCACGCCTCGGTGTCGTTGCGCTTGTCGCGGCGGCCGGCCTTGGCGCCGAACTTGAGCGTCGAGCTGGCTTCGCCCAGGTCGAACTTGTGGCTCAGGTCGAAGCGCAGGTGGTGTTCCTTGTCGGTGGCGTCGCCTTGCTTGAGCGCGATCGAGTTCAGCTTGTAGTTGCCGGCCTCGTACAGGCCGGCCGGGCCGGTCAGGCGCGGGATGTCGGTGCCGCTGAAGCTGACGCCGGCGAAGTCCTTGGCGCCACGGAAGCGGGCGTCGTTGATCGACTCCGGCGCCTCGTTGTCGGCGCGGCTGGCGCCGCCGGACAGGTCGAGCTTCCAGCCGTTCCATTTTTGTTCGGTGCCCAGCACGACCGAGCTGATGGTCTGCGTGTACTTGCGCTGGCGCAGGCGGCGCTCGCCGCGCGCGCTGGCGCTCGCGCCCTCGGCCAGGCCGCCGCCGGCGATGTTGCTGATGGTCAGGCGGTCGCGCACCTCGCTGTCGCTGAAATCGCTGATGAAGCCGCGCAGGAAGTACTTGCTCAGGTTGTCGGCGTGGTAGTCGAGGTTGAGCGCGGCGGCGCGGCGCTGGCGCGTCGGCAGGTAGTCGCGCAGTTCCACGCCGGTCAGCTTGCCGTCCTTCCAGGCGCCGCCGGTTTCGACGTTGTCGGAGCCGAACTCGCGCTTTTCGTAGCTGACGCCGCCGGCCACGCCCAGCTTGCCGTTCAGGAAGCGGTCGGCGAACAGTACGCTGCCGTTGGGGCTGGTCTTGCCGATGTTCTGGTCGCGGCTGGCGCCGACGGTGGCCGACAGCAGCTTGCCCGGCAGGTCGAAGGCCGACAGCGTCTTGACCTCGACCGTGCCGCCCAGCGAGTTGGCGTCCTGGTCCGGGGTCAGCGTCTTGCTGACCGCCAGCGAGCGGATCAGGCCGGCGGGCAGCACGTCGAGCGCCACCGCGCGCCGGCCCGATTCGGGCGAGGGCACCAGCGCGCCGTTGATCGTGACCGAATTCAAGTCCGGGCCCAGGCCGCGCACGCTGACGTAGCGGCCTTCGCCCTGGTCGCGCTGCACGGACAGGCCCGGCAGGCGGGCCAGCGCCTCGGCGGCGTTCTTGTCCGGCAGGCCGCCGATGTCGTCGCTGCTGACGACGCTGACGATGTTGTCGGCCTGCTCTTGCGCGGCGATCGCGTTGCGCAGGCTGGAGCGCTGACCGGAGATCACCACGCTGTTGGCGCTGGCGGCCACGCTGGCGCCGGCGCCGTCGCTGGCTGGATTGGTTTGCGCGCTGGCGGGCGATTGCGCGGCCAGCATGGCGAGTACGCCAAGGCTGAGCGCGGAAAGGCGGCCGCCATGACCTTGATGTGCGGACTGTTTGGACGTTTTATATTGTTTGGTTTTCATTCTGTGCCGTCGGAGTAGGTGGAGGACGGGGCGGATTCTAGGTAGTCAATATGTCAATTGCGTGACAAGCGGCGGCGCCGGGACGGGAAATGCCCGCCATCGCGCTCGAATCCGGCCGAAATGAGCTGGATTGACCCGTCGGCGCGCGGCGGACTGGACCGCAGCGGGGAGCGGAGTAGGGGCATACCCCGCCGGCTCCTTGCGGGAACGAGTCTCTTTTGGCTGTCTCTTTCGGTCGGTTTTGGTCTCTTTCGGTCTCCTCGTCCCGTTTGATCGAGCTGGAGTATCAAAAAGACAGAAAGAGACCAAAAGAGACAGCCAAAAGAGACTCGTTCCCCGAAGGAGTCGCGCGGCCCTGCCCATACACCGGTGAGCCGTTTGCACCTGCGTTGGCAATTGTTGTAGCGCCGCAGTCTGTTGTCGCCGATGTCACGACGTTGTCACAATTGCCCGCTATGCTGCGGCCGCACTACCGACGCCGTCACGATGAGCCCGCCCATGCTGCAACTGCACCGTTCCACCCTGATCGCGGCCGGCCTGGCGTTGCTGGCCTGCCTGTCGCTGTACGCCACCCTTGGCGTGCCCAAATCCTTTCACGACTGGAAGTGGACCGACATCGTCAGCGAAGGCGGCACCGCCGTCATGGCCGGCAGCTGGGTATTGTTTACGTTGAGCAGCCGGCCCGGCGGCCTGGTCACGCGCCTGCTGGCCGGCGGCCTGGCGTTGATCATGCTCGGCTCCTTCGCCGATTGCATGGACGAATTCTTCGCCATCAGCAAGGCGGCGGTGTGGGACAACTGGCTGGAGGCGATGGTGCCGATCGGCATGCTGGTGGTCACGATCGGCATGTATTACTGGCGGCACGAGCAATTCCGCCTCAACGAACACCTGCAAAAGCGCGAGCGGCTGTTCCGCGACCACCGCGCGTTCGACCGCATCACGCAACTGGCCAACGCCGATTATCTGCGGCGCCAGATCCGCCACGAGCAGGCGCGCCGGCCCGGCCAGCCATGCGCGCTGGTGCTGCTGGACATCGACGGCTTCCACCTGATCAACCGCGAATTCGGCCAGCCCGAGGGCGACCGCGTGCTGCAGGCGGTCGGCCACATGCTGTTGCTCAACCTGCGCAACGACGACTTGCTGTGCAGATATGCGGGCGACCGCTTCGCGTTGCTGCTGCCCGATACCAGCATGGCGGAGGCGGCGGCGCTGGCCGGGCACCTGGCGGCGATGGTCGGCCAAATGCGCCACCATGCCAAAGGCGGGCGGGTCGGCATCAGCCTGCGCCACGCGTGCGCGAACGCCGACGCCGCGCCGGAAGTGTTGCTGGCCGAACTGAGCCGGGCGGTATCGCAACCGGCGGCGGCCTACCCCGCGGCGCCGGCGACCGCGACGGCCCCGGCATGATCGCCTACCGGCAAATCGGCGACAGCTTCATCCCGGCGCAGCATCAGCCGGCGCTGATCCTCGACTACGCCCGCAGCCGCGAGCTCGACGAGCGGGGCGACAAGGCCCTGCGCGGCACCGGCTTGCGGGGATGGGCGATGCCGGACGCCGACAGCACGCTGAGTCCGGCGCAATATCTGCAATTGCTGGCCAACGTCATGCGCGAACTCGACAGCCCCGACACCAGCTTCATGCTGGGCCAGCAGATGCTGCCCGGGCATTTCGGCGCGCTCAGCCACGCCTTGCTGCAGGCGCGCAACCTGCGCCAGGCGCTGGAGATATTGTGCGCGGGCGCGGTCCGCTTGTGTCCGTTGTTGACGCCGCGCCTGCGCGAGGAGGGCGCGCTCGCCGTGCTGTACTGGACCGACAGCTTCGGCGCGCCCAGCCAGTTGCCGGCTTTGGTCGAGATGCACATGACGGCGGTGACGGCGATGTGCCGCTGGCTGGGCGGCGAGCGTCTGCCGTGGCGCTACTGCCTCAACCGTGGCGCGCCGGCCCACGTGGAGCAGCACGAGGCGCATCTGGGCACGGACCTGCGCTTCAACTGCCACCTGGACGCGATGCTGATCCATCCGGAATGGCTGGATCGCCCCTGGCCGCGCGGCAACGCGATGGCGGCATCGGTGGCGCTCGACGGCGCGGCGGCCGAGGCGGGCGCCGACGCGCTGGCATCGGCGCCGAGCCTGCTCACGGCGCTATACGACCATTTGCTGGCCAACATCCGACTCGGGCCGACATTGGAGCTGAGCGCGGCCGCGTTCGGTGTCAGCGCGGCCACGATGAAGCGCCATTTGGCGCGCCACGGCAGCCACTTCCAGGCCGAGCTCGACCAGGTGCGCGCGCACGTCGCGATCCACCTGTTCCAGGCGCGCGGCTACGACAACGAAGCGGTGGCGCAATATCTGGGTTTCCACGACGCCACCAACTTCCGCCGCTCGTTCAAGCGCTGGACGGGGCTGACGCCAAGCGTGTTGCGCGATGGCCTGCTCGGCTTTGCGACGTAACATCCGACCCGTACCACAAAATACTACGGGTGACACGTAGGGCGGATTAGCGAAGCGTAATCCGCCATGCATGCGCCGTCGGCGGCTCAAAGATGGCCGATTACGGCGTTCCGCCCAATCCGCCCCACGTGTTTCCGTGTCTCCGTGTCTCCGTGGCTATCACGGCGTATGCACCGGCTCCTGCACGAACGCGCCCATCCCATCGCCCAGATAGAAACTCGGATGCGGCGGCTGGTTATACCCGGCGTTCTGCGCCGCGACCTGCGCCCGGTACTGCGGATTGTGCATCAAGGTCGGCAGGCGCGTGGCGGTCGGCGTGGTGGTGCTGTAAATCAACAACGCCGTATTAGCGCTGTTACGCCACACCACCTCCTCGCGCCAGTCGCCCAGCAAATCGGCGCTGAGCACCGGCGTCGCCTTGGTACTGTTATTAGACGCCGCACCCGCACCACCCGCATCCACCAGCACCGCCGAGCTGCTGCTGGCCGGATTCCACTTGCTGATCTGCGTGCCGTCGAGCGCCTCGCGCAACAAGTCGCCGTCCCACCACACGGCAAAGTTCATCTGGCTCGGCCGGTTGGAGCCGATCTGCACGCCGGTGGCGCTGCGCAGTCCGCCGCGACTGCCCCAGCACTCCTCGCCCGGATAGGCCGGATCGATGTCCATGCACACGCCGCGGCCGACGTCCGTGGCCTCGCCGCTGGTGCCCCACAGCAGCGCGCCGGTGGCCGCGTTGTGCATCTCGGTGCCGGTGCTGCCGTAGCAGCTGGGCGTCTCGTGCACCATGTACACCTGCAGCCCGGCCAGGTTCGGATTGAATTTACCCACATGCAAAGCGTCGCCGTGGCACAGGCCGGTGGAATAGAGCAACTGGCCATAGCTGTCGATGGTGGCCGCGCCGTAGACGATGTCGTCCTTGCCGTCGGCGTTGACGTCGGCCACCCCGAACCAGTGCGCGCCCTGGCCGCGCGCGGCGCTGCCGGCGACGTCGGTGTCGAACACCCAGCGGCTCGTCAGCGCGCCGTCGCGCCAGTCCCAGGCGGCGATGACGGCGCGCGTGTAATAGCCGCGCGAGAAGATCGCGCTGGGGCGCGCGCCGTCGAGGTTGGCCACGCCGCCGAGGAAGCGGTCGACCCGGTTGCCGTAGCTGTCGCCCCAGCTCGAGACGGTGCCGCGCGCCGGCAGGTAGTTGACCGTCTTCATCGCCTTGCCGGTCTGGCCGTTGAACACGGTCAGGAATTCCGGCCCGCTGAGGATGTAGCCCGAGCTGTTGCGGTGGTCGGCGGCGGCCGCGCCGATCACCACGCCGGTGCCGTCGACGGTGGCGTCGGCCGTCTTCATCATCACCTCGGCCTTGCCGTCGCCGTCGAAATCATAGGCCACCATCGTCGTGTAATGGGCGCCGGCGCGGATGTTGCGGCCCAGGTCGATGCGCCACAGCCGCGTGCCGTCCAGTTTGTAGGCGTCGACCAGGGTGTTGCCCGTGTAGCCGGACTGCGAATTGTCCTTGGCGTTGGTCGGCTGCCACTTGACGATGAGCTCGTAGCTGCCGTCGCCGTCGAGGTCGGCGGGGGTGCCGTCGTTGATCTCGTAGGTGTAGGCCACGCCGTCGGGCGTGGTGCCGCCGGCCGGGCGCTGCACCGGCACCGTCTTGTACGGCGCCGACCAGGTCGCGCCGGCCCCGAAGCCGGCCTGTTCGGCGCCGTTGACGACCGCCCGCACCGAGTACGCGGCCGACGCCGTGCCGGCCGCGTCGGTGTAGTTGAGCTGGGTGATCGGCGTGCTGTTGAGTTTGGTGCTGCCGCGATACACGTTGAACGCCACGCCGGCCGCGTCGGTGGCCAGCAGGCGCCAGCTGACGAACACGCCGCCGCCCGTCTGGATCGCCACCGCGCCGCGGTTGAGCAGCTCGATTTGCTTGCCGGGGGAGGTGACGACGGCGCCCACCTGGGCGCAACTGGCCAGGGCCACGGTGAAGAACAGGGCGGGAACTTTCGAGGAAATCATGGATTTGACCTTTAAAGTGGGAACGGCGGGGGAGGAAAAGCTAGACTAACGCAATGACATTCGCAAAACACATGTCTGGTATGCACAATGATGATTACTCATCAAGTTGAGTAATGCGTCGTATTCCCACCACCGTATCCCGCGAGCGCCGCCCGCCGCCCGTGCCCGGTAGCGACTTTTGTTGCTCGGGCTGCTCTATAATCCAAGAGTTTCCATTTCGCCACATGTGGCGCCAGGCCACCCCATGACATCCCCCAGCCCGACCCTGCCGTTCCGCGCCACCCCCGAACAAGCCTGCGACTGGCTCGCCGCCCAGGGCCACGGCGGCGCGCCATGGACCCTGGCGCGCCTGATCGACGGCGGCCTGACGCCGTATGTCTGGCTCGACTACGACCCCGCTTATCCCGACCTGTTCGGCGACGCCAACGGTGGTTACGCGGCGCCGATCTTCTTCGAGGACGACACCCGGCGCCTGGCCGCCGGCGCCGACGACGTGCTCATCACGATGACCAAGGACGCCTACAAGATCGTCGCCACATTGCCGCCGCCCGGTTTCCGCCGTGAATTGCACGAACTGCGCTTCCTCAAAAAGGACGTCGAACAGCTGGCCGCCCGCCTCAAGCGCGAGGCCGCGCCGCAGCCGGTCCAGACCGGGGGCGCGACGGAATCGCGCGACGGCGTCGTCCGCGACGCGATCCTGGCCGCCTTCGACGGCCTGGCCCGGATCGACCTGGCGCAAGCGCTCGACGACGGCATCGGCATCTTCGGCGACGACGGCGCCCGCGTCAAAGGCAGCGGCGGCAAGGGCAAGAAAACCCGCCACAACACGCTGTGGAACCCGGTCACCCTGGCGCTGGGCTTGAACGAGGTGTACCGCGTGCCCGTGCCGCGCCTCAAAAAGGCCTTCGCCAGCCACGATTTCCTGTCCCCGTGGCGGGCCCAGTGGGAACTGTCGCTGACCTTGCTCAACAAATAATTTCACCACGCTTTTATCCATCGACCCTTGCAAACGGACAATATGAGATATCTACGTTACCTACTGATGCTAGCCGCCGTCGCCCTCAGCCCGCAGGCGCCCGCCCACGCGGACGAGTCCGCCGCGCGGGAGCGGATTTCCTTCAACGCCGACTGGCGCTTCGTCAAGGGCGAGCCGGCCGGCGACGTCGGCGCCGCCGCGTTCGACGACAGCCGCTGGCGCCAGCTCGACCTGCCGCACGACTTCGGCATCGAGGGCCCGTTCAAGCAGGAATACGAGGGCGAGACCGGCAAGCTGCCGTGGTGGGGCGTGGCGTGGTACCGCAAGCACTTCACCGCCCCGGCCGGCGACGCCGGCCGCCAGGTCTTCCTCGACATCGACGGCGCCATGTCGCACGCCACCGTCTTCCTCAACGGCCAAAAGGTCGGCGGCTGGCCGTACGGCTACTCGTCGTTCCGCCTCGAGCTGACGCCGTACCTGAAGCCGGGCGCGCACAACGTGCTGGCGGTGCGCATCGACAATCCACCGGACTCGTCGCGCTGGTACCCGGGCGGCGGCATCTACCGCAACGTCTGGCTGGTCAAGACGGCGCCGCTGCACGTGGCCCACAACGGCGTCTACGTGCTGACGCCGGCCGTGAGCGCCGACGCCGCCACGGTCGAAGTGCGCGCCACCGTGGACAACCAGGGCGCCGAGGCCGAGGCCAAGGTCGCCACCGCCATCTACGCGCTCGACGCCTCCGGCCGCCGCAGCGGCGCGCCGCTGGCGCAGGCGCCGGCGTCGGCCGCCGCCAAGATCGCCGCCGGCAAGCAGGCGCTGCTGACGCAGACGCTGCAGCTGCCGCGCCCGCAATTGTGGAGCCTGCGCGCGCGCCACCGCTACGTCGCCGTCACCACCGTCACGGCCGGCGAGCGCGTGGTCGACGTCGTCGAAACGCCGTTCGGCGTGCGCACCATCGCCTTCGACGCCGCGCGCGGCTTCCTGCTCAACGGCGAGCGCGTCATGCTGCAAGGGGTCAGCCAGCACCACGACCTGGGCGCGCTGGGCGCCGCGCTGAACCTGCGCGCGCTCGAGCGCCAGTTCGAGATCCTGCAGCAGATGGGCGTCAACGCCATCCGCACCACGCACAATCCGCCGGCGCCGGAACTGCTGGAACTGGCCGACCGCATGGGCATGCTGATCATCGTCGAAGCGTTCGACGCCTGGCGCATCCCCAAGACGAGCAATGACTACGCCACCCTGTACGACGCCTGGCACGAAAAAGACTTGCGGGCGATGGTGCGGCGCGACCGCAACCACCCGAGCGTGATCGCCTGGAGCATCGGCAACGAGATCATGGAGCAGGGCCAGCCGGAAGGCTGGAAGGTCGCCGTCCACCTGGCCGACATCGTCCGCGGCGAGGACCGCACGCGGCCCACCACGGGCGGCTTCAACAAGATCAACTCCGGCTACGACGGCTTCCAGACGGCGATCGACGTGTTCGGCTACAACTACAAGCCGGCCGAATACGGCCGCCTGCACCAGAGCGCCCCGCAACTGCCGCTGTACGGCAGCGAAACGTCGTCGACGGTCAGCTCGCGCGGCGAATACTTCTTCCCCGTCAGCGACGACAAGAGCAAGGGCGCGTTCAACTTCCAGGTCAGCAGCTACGACTTGACGGCGCCGCCGTGGGCCTGGTCGCCGGACGTCGAATTCGCCGGCCTCGACAACAACCCCTTCGTCGCCGGCGAGTTCGTCTGGACCGGCTTCGACTACCTGGGCGAGCCGACGCCGTACAACGACGACGCCACCAACGTCTTCAACTTCACCGACCCGGCGCAGCAGCAAGCGGCCGCGAAGGAGCTGGCCGAACTACGCAAGATCAAGATGCCGTCGCGCAGCTCCTACTTCGGCATCGTCGACCTGGCCGGCTTCAAGAAGGACCGCTTCTATTTGTACCAGGCGCGCTGGCGGCCCGAGCTGCCGATGGCGCACCTGCTGCCGCACTGGAACTGGCCGGAGCGGGTCGGGCAGGTCACGCCGGTGCACCTGTACACGTCGGGCGACGAGGCCGAGCTGTTTCTCAACGGCCAATCGCTGGGCCGCAAGCAGCGCGGCCCGCGCGAGTACCGGCTGCGCTGGGACGACGTGGTGTACCAGCCGGGCACGTTGCGCGCGGTGGTCTACAAGCAGGGCAAGCCGTGGGCCGAAGACACGGTGCGCACCACGGGCGCCGCCGCCAAGCTGCGCCTGGCCGCCGACCGCAGCGCTTTGAGCGCCGACGGCAAGGACCTGTCGTTCGTCACGCTAACGATCACCGACAAGGACGGCCTGGCGGTACCGCGTACGCACAACAAGGTGAAGTTCGCCGTCAGCGGCCCGGCCGAGCTGATCGCCACCGACAACGGCGACGCCACCAGCCACGTCTCGTTCCAATCGGCGGAGCGGCCGGCTTACAACGGGCTGGCGCTGGCGATCGTGCGCACGCGCGCGGGGCAGGGCGGCAAGATCGTCGTCACTGCCACCAGCGAAGGCCTCGGCAGCGCGAAAGTGGAACTGAGCAGCAAGCCCTAAGCCGCCTAAACCACGTAAACCACGTAGGGCGGATTAGCGAAGCGTAATCCGCCAAGCGCCGTCGGCGGCTCATGGCGGATTACGGCGTTCCGCCTCTCAAGTCCTCCGGCAGGAGAACGCTCGTTCGATCCGCCCCACGAAGATCGCTCGCCGCCCGGTCGCAAGCGGGCCGTCGCCGTCAAGGCGCCGGCTGGTTTTTGTTGACGTCTTTTTTCTCGCGCAGGTCGTCGCCGTGCTCGCCGCCCACGCGGCCTGAAGGCTGGCCGTCGTGACCGTGCGAGCCGGGCCCAACGCCCTTATTGACTCCCTGACCGCTGTCGGCGCCCTCGGTGCCGGAATGGTCGCTGCCGCTCAGGCCGTCGGTTGCTCCCTGGCCGCCAACCGATTGCTGATGATTATCTTTGCTCATTGCCGTCCCCCAAAGTTAAGTGAGGGAACAATGCTAACCCCGCTTGCTACGGCAGCTTGTCAGCGCAACACCGCTTTGCAAGTAGGCGAAACTCTACAGAGACGGGCGGCGACAGTGAATTCCGCCCTTGCTTTTGCGACAAGCTGCGCCGTACACTGCGCTTATTGGGGACGTCACCTCTATCGCCCGCAACCATAAATAAGGAAATAAATAATGGCAGCTGCAAGACTGTGTACAGAATGTGGTGGCAACGAGCATTTTTCAAAGGAGGTCGTTCCTGGTGCCAACGGAGAGCTATTGCCTGTTGGAAGCCTCCATGGCGCCAAATATCGCATCGTTGTCTGCGGGGCTTGCGGGTTCACCCGGTGGTTTGTGGCCGAGCGTTTCCTGCCGCTCATAAAAGAGAAATTTGACGCGGAGCAGTGATTCCGCAGGTGGGGTCAAGTCTAACATTCATACACGGCCTGATGAGTAGATCGAGGCCGACTGGACGCGCCCGCAATTAAATGGAGAAAAGCAGGATATGGATCGCGAACAAGCTTGCGCGGCTTTGCCCACGCCAGCCGGCATCTTCGCCGGGTTGAACGGATATGATTGGGCGCGCAGCATCGTCGGCGAATCCGGCGGCGGCGTGTATCGGCTGCACGGCAAGAAGGACGCCCCCGACTTGTTTTTGAAGCATGGAAAAGGTGTCGTCGCCGATGACATCACCAATGAAATGGTAAGGCTGCGTTGGCTCTCCGGATATTTACCCGTGCCCGCCGTCGTTGGTTTCTCCCGTACGCCCGACGAGGCGTGGTTACTGATGACGGCGCTACCGGGGAAGACCGCGTATCAGCTGTTGGCAGCGCGTCCCGACCTGCAGCCGGCCGTGGTGGACGCGCTCGCGCTGTTCCTGCGCAGACTGCATGCGATCCCGGTGCGCGAATGTCCGTTCATGAGCGACCACGCGCACCGCCTCATAGGCGCGCGGGCCCGCATCGATGCGGGTTCGGTCGATGAGGACGATTTCGACGAGGACAGGGAAGGGTGGACCGCCGAACAGGTTTGGGACGCGATGCAAAACTTGCTGCCCCTCGCGCCCGATCCGGTCGTCACGCATGGCGATTTTTCGCTCGATAATCTGTTGATCCACGATGGCGACGTCATCGGTTGCATCGATGCCGGGCGGGTCGGCATTGCCGACCGCTACCAGGACTTGGCCATCGTTTGGAACTGCCTCGGCGAATTCGGCCCTGCGCTTCAAGCCAGATTCCTGAAGCAATACGGCGTGGCCGAGCTCGATCAACAGAAGTTGCAATTTCACCTGATGTTGGACGAGCTATTTTAAACCCGTCCGATCGCTGATTTACGCCGCGAAATCCACCGGCAACGGCGCATTCCACGCCACCAGCTTCTGCTCGCGCAACTCGTGCCAGAACGCCGCCGGGATCACCTCGGCCAGCGCCGCCCGGTCCTCGGCGATGCGTTCCGGACGGCTGGCGCCCGGTATCACCGCCGCCACCGCCGGATTGGCCAGGGAAAACTGCAACGCCGCCGCCTTGATGCCGACGCCGTGCCGCTGCGCGACCGCCTTCAATCGCTCGACCTTGGCCAGGATCTCCGGCGGCGCCTTCTGGTATTCGAAATGGGTGCCGCCCGCCAGGATCCCCGAGCTGTAGGGCCCGCCGACGACGATGTCGACATCGCGCGCCGCCGCCTGCGGCATCAGGCGCTGCAGCGAGCGCTCATGGTCGAGCAGGGTATAGCGGCCCGCCAGCAGCGAGACGTTCGGCCGCGCCTGGTCCAGCTCCATCGCCAGTTCGATCGGCTCGACCCGGTTGACGCCCAGCCCCCAGCCCTTGATCACGCCTTCCTCGCGCAGCCGCGCCAGCACGCGAAACGCACCGGTGCGGGCGATCTCATACTGCGCCAACCAGGCGTCGCCATAAAAATCCTGCGCGACGTCGTGGACGTAGACGATGTCTAGCCGGTCCGTCTTCAGCCGCTTCAGGCTGTCCTCGATCGAGCGCAGCGTGGCGTCGGCCGAGTAGTCGTTGACGATCTTGTTGCGAAGGCCAAACTCGAACAGTCCGCCTTTCTCGCCCATGTCGCGCTGCGACGGCTCTTCCAGCTCGTCGAGGATCACGCGCCCGACCTTGGTGCTGAGCACGTAGTCGTCGCGGTTGCGCTTGGCCAGGGCGTTGCCCAGGCGAATCTCGGCCAGCCCGGCGCCGTACAGCGGCGCGGCGTCGAAGTAGCGCACGCCGTGATCCCAGGCGGCATCGACCGTCGCCAGGGCTTCTTCTTCGGGGATGTTGCGGAACATGTTGCCCAGCGGCGCCGTGCCAAAGCCGAGCTTACCCTGCAGCAAATTTTTGATGGACATGGGGACTCCTGACGGTGAATGGAGGGGACCAGTATAGGTTGAAGTCCAGATGCCGTCTGTCCTCCTTAAGTCCCGACAGGCGACGCTGATATTTTTATTCATAATTTTTGTTGACGGGAATGAAGGGAATCCATATCATTTGCAAAACAAATGACAACGTTGGACATTTTGCGGAAGACAGCGATGGTCCGGCGGGGAATACTCAAGGAGACTGTGTGGCAACGATTCACGATGTGGCGGAGCGGGCCGGTGTGTCCATCAAAACCGTCTCGCGCGTACTCAACGGCGGGACCGAGGTGTCGGAGAAGACCCGCACCCGTATCGAGCAGGCCATGCGCAGCCTCGAATTCACGCCGTCGGCCGCCGCGCGCATGCTGCGTGGCCGACCGACCGGGCTGGTGGCCGTCATCGCCGAGAAGCTGACGACGACGCCCGATTCCTCCGAGATCATCAAGGGCATCCAGCTGGTGTGCGAGCAACTGGGCAAGGTCATGCTGATCGGCGAGACCGGCGGCCATGCCGACGTCGCCGACCGCCTGGTGGCCGACATGCGCGAGCGCCGGGTCGAGGCGATCCTGTTCGCCACGCCGTTCCACCGCGAGGTGATGGTCGAGCCGCTGCTGGGCAGCACGCCCACCGCGCTGGCCAACTGCTTCGAGGCGCCGGGCCGCTACACGCAGGTGATCCCGGACGACGAGGGGGGCGGCTACGCGGCCGCGCAAATCGTGCTGCAGGCCGGGCACCGCGACATCGCCTTCCTGCAGCTGATCCCGGGCATGGTGGCGACCGGATTGCGCCTGCGCGGCTTCGAGCGCGCAATGCGCGAGCACGGCGTCAGCCCGAATCCCGATTGGCTGATCCACGGCGCCGAGGCGGGGGCCGCCGACGAATTCTCGCATTTGGCCGAGGCGGTCGACCGGCTCTTCGCCAGCGACAACCGGCCCACCGCCATTTTGTGCGGTAACGACAAGATGGCCATGCGCGTCATCTTCATCCTGCAGCGCCGCGGTTTGCGGGTGCCGGCCGACGTTTCGATCGTCGGCTTCGACGATTTCCGGCTGATCTCCGAGGCGCTGGACCCGGGCCTGACCACCGTCGCGCTGCCGTACCGCGAAATCGGCGAGCTGTCCGGCCGCCATGTGCTGGAGCGGGCGTCCGAGCCTGCCGCCACGGTCCGCGTGCCGTGCCTGCCCGTCCTGCGCGGCACCGTCGGCGCGCCGTCGGCCAGCGCGGTCAAGGCGATACAGGCAATGAAGGCGATGAAGGCGGCCAAGCGATGAGGCGCGCGCTGTCCGTGCTGGTGGCCGCGCAGTTGTCGGCGGCCGCGTTGCCGGTGCTGGCCGCGCCGGTGACCATCAAACTATGGCGCCACGACACCGGCGACGTCGAAATGGCCGCCGGCAGGGCCGCCGTCGAGCGCTTCAACCGCTCGCAGGGGCAATGGAAGGTGGTGGTCGAGGCGATTCCGCAAGGCTCGTACACGGAGTCGATCACCGCCGCCTCGCTGGTCGGGCAACTGCCGTGCATCATCGCGATGGACCAGCCGACCGTGCCGAACTTCGCCTGGGCCGGCCATGTGCGCGCGCTCGACGCGCTGCTGCCGGTCGACGCCGTGGCCGGCCTGCTGGAAGGCGGACGCGGAACCTACAAGGGCCAGCTGTACAGCGTGGGCCAGTTCGATGTGGCGCTGGCGCTGTTCTCGCGCCGCTCGCGCCTGGACGCCCTGGGCGTGCGCGTGGCAACCATGGAGCGGCCCTACACGGCGGCCGAGTTCCACGACGCGCTGGCGAAGGTGAAGAAGAGCGGCCGCTATCGCTTCCCGCTGGATTTGAACGGCAGGTTCAAGGGCGAGTGGTACAGCTACGCGTTCTCGCCGTGGCTGCAAAGCGCCGGCACCGACCTGATAGACCGCGACGGTTATGTGCGCGTCGACGGTGTGCTCAATAGCGACGCGGCGATCGCCGTCGGCCGCTATTACGGCCGGCTGTTCAAGGACAAGCTGGTCGAGCGCATTCCGGCCGACGACAAGGCGTTCGAGCAGGGACGCTCGCTGTTCCATTACACGGGTTCGTGGAAGGCGCGCGAGTACAGCGAACAATTCGGCGACGATCTGGTGGTGATGCCGCCGCCCGATTTCGGCCATGGCCCAAAGATCGGCGCGGCGTCCTGGCAGTGGGGCATCACGCGCAACTGCCGGCAGCCCGAAGGCGCGGCGGCGTTCCTGGCGCACCTGATCTCGCCGGCGGAAATCGCCGCGGCATCGCGCGAAACCGGGTTGGTGCCGGTGAGCGCGGAGGGCGCGGCGCTGACCGAACATTATCGGCCGGGCGGCGACTGGCGGATCTACTTCGAGTTCGCCAAACGCTATGCGGTGTCGCGTCCGGCCAGCCCGGCGTATCCGGCGATGTCGTCGGCGTTCGAGAAGGCGATGGCCGATATCCGCAGCGG
Organism: Duganella sp. 1411; assembly: GCF_017833525.1. GTDB lineage: Bacteria > Pseudomonadota > Gammaproteobacteria > Burkholderiales > Burkholderiaceae_D > Rugamonas. The sequence continues at coordinate 259,446 of NZ_JAFICD010000002.1, read as the reverse complement.
CAAGGATGCCGGCGAGGCGTTCGACGAGGCGGTGGAGGCGATGGAACACAATATCTCGCGCAACAACGGCTACGGTTACAGCCTGGCCGCGCGCAAAACGGGGGGCGGTTCATGAAAACCACGCTTGGGCGGGAAAATCCGTTCGCGGTAGCGGCGTTCGCCGCGCCGGCGCTGCTGCTGTTTGTGCTGTTCGTCGTGCTGCCGATGCTGCTGGCCGCCGGCGCCACGCTGACGAATCATCGGCTGATGTCGCCGGAGCCGACCCGCTACATCGGCCTGGAAAATTACCGGCGCCTGCTGGCGTTGAACGTCGCCGTCATCGATCCGGTGCGCGACGCGCAGGGCGCCGTCGTGCGCGACGAAGAGGGCGTGCGTTATCCGACCTGGCGCCAGGTGCGCAAGGCCAGGCCGGAGCTGGAGGGCTATCGCGAGGCGTTTCATATCGATGTGGGGCAGTCGCGCATCGTGCTGGCGGCCACCGATCCCTTGTTCTACCGGTCGCTGATCAACACGTTTTTGTTCGCGGCGCTGGTGCTGCCGCTGCAGTGCGGGGCGGCGCTCGGGCTGGCGATCCTGGTCAATCAGAAGATCCGTGGGCGGGTGTTTTTCCGCACCGTCTATTTCGCGCCGGTGGTGACCTCGATGGTGGTGGCGTCGATCGTCTGGGCGTTCATGCTCAACACCGATCGCGGCATGCTCAATGAGCTGCTGCGCGGCCTGCTGCACGATCCCAACGCGGGGCCGGACTGGCTGGGCGACAGCCACTACGCGTTGCCGGCCATCGCGCTGATGTCGGCCTGGCAGGGCGCCGGCTTCCAGATGCTGGTGTTCCTCGCCGGCCTGCAGTCGATTTCGCCGGAACTGTACGAGGCTGCCACGCTGATGGGCGCCAACGCGTGGCAGCGCTTCGTGCACGTGACCTTGCCGGGTCTGCGCAACACCATCATCTTCGTATTGGTGTCGACCACCTTGCTGGCGTTCGGCCTGTTCACGCAGGTCGATGTGATGACGTCCGGAGGCCCGCTCGATTCGACGACCACGGTGGTGTACCACGCGGTGCGCAGCGGCTTCAAGGAGCAGGACGTCGGCTACGGTTCGACGATCACGCTGGTGTTTTTTGTCATCGTGCTGGCGCTGTCGGCGCTGCAGCGGATGCTGGTGTCGAAGGGAGACGCGAAATGAATCTGAAGCTAAGCAAAACCTTGCGCGCCACCGCGCTGCTGGTCGCCATGGGCGCCATCGGCATCGTGTTCGTCGCCCCGCTGCTGTTCATGGTGGTGTCGTCGTTTAAAAACGATAACGCGATCTTCGCCGATTTGAACAGCTGGTCGGCCTACCTGCCATCGGCCACATGGTCGATGCGGAACTACCAGGCGGTGTTCGAGAAGAGCGACCTGCCTTCGTTCCTGCTCAACTCCACGCTGATCGCGGCGCTGATCGTGGTCGGCGGCATCATCATCAACAGCATGCTGGCGTTTTCGATCGCGCGCATGCGCTGGCGCGGGCGCCAGGTGGTGCTGGCGCTGGTGGTGGCGATGGTGATCGTGCCGTTTGAGGTGATCGCCATTCCTTTGCTGTCGCTGGTCGCCAAACTGCCCTGGCCGGCCATCGAGCATGGCCAGTTCGTGATGCACACCGGCTGGTTCAACAGCCTGCACGTGCAGGTGATACCGTTCCTGGCCAACGCGTTTTGCGTGTTCCTGTTCTACCAGTTCTTCCGCGATATCCCGCCGGAGCTGGACGAGGCGGCGAAGATGGACGGCGCCGGCCCGTGGACCGTGTACGCCAGGATCATCATGCCCAACAGCGGACCGGTGATCGCCACCGCCGCCATCGTGCTGTTCATCTCCGCCTGGAACCAGTATCTGTGGCCGATCATGGTGATACAGGGCGAGGCGTTCCGGCCGGTCCAGCCGGGTATACAGCAATTCTTCGGACGCACCAATTCGTGGGGGCAGATCATGGCCTACGCATCGGTGATCACTTTACCCGTGCTCGCGGTGTTCCTGGCGTTCCAGCGGCAGTTCGTCGCCTCGGTCGCCGGGACCGGCGTCAAGGGCTAACCGGGGCTAACCTGGGCTAACTTTGGACTACACATGACACTTCAACTCAACGACAAATTCATCTGGGATTTCTGGCATTTCGAGGAGGCGGGCGAACAGCATCTGTTCTTCCTGCAGGCGAACCGCTCCATCGGCAATCCCGACCTGCGCCACTGGAACGTCTCGATCGGCCACGCGGTGTCGCAAGACCTGCGCAACTGGACTTCGCTGGGCACCGCGTTCGGCCCGGCCGCCTCGCCGGCGTGGGACGACTTCACCACCTGGACCGGTTCCGTGATCAATGCCGAAGGGCGCTATCACCTGTTCTACACCGGCACCTGCCGCGCCGAAAACGGCATGCGCCAGCGCATCGGCCACGCGGTGTCCGATAGCCTGGACGGCCCTTGGGAGCGCGTCGGCAGCGGCCTGGCGCTCGATCTTGACGAGCGCTATTACGAAGAGCACGAGGAAGGGCGCTGGCACGACCGCGCCTTGCGCGATCCGTGGGTGCTGGCGGATAAAATCGACGGCCAATATCATATGTTCTACACGGCGCGCCGCAACGACGGTCCGCTGTATGAGCGCGGCGTCATCGGCCACGCGGTGTCCCCCGATCTGATGACGTGGACGGCGACGGCGCCGGTCTACGCCGGCGGCCACTACGGCCAGCTGGAAGTGCCGCAGGTGTTCGAGCGCGATGGCCGCTGGTACTGCGTGTTCTGTAATGTCGCCGCGCATTGGTCGGAAGAGATGCGCGCGGGGCACGATGGCGGCGTCTCCGGCACCCACTATCTGGTGGCGGACCATCCGCTGGGTCCTTGGCAGCCGGCGCCGGGTTTCCTCGACGGCGATATCCCGTGCCGCCGCTACGCCGGCAAGATCCTGCGCGATCCGGTGACCGGCAAGGACTGCCTGATGGCGTTCGAGGACACCGGCGCGGACGGTCAGTTCGTCGGCCGGATCTGCGATCCGATTCCGCTGCGGATGGAGAACGGCCTGTATGCGATCGACGATTCATTGGCACAGAAATGACAACGATGGACAGCGGTAAATAAAAATAGAAAGCCGGAGGAGACGAAAATGATACAACACGATGCCATCGCCAGCCTGCTGCTGGCTGCCTCGATGGCCGCCTCGCAGGCGGCGGCCGGCGACGCGCCGCCGCTGGCCCGCTGGGGGCTGGACGAGCGGACGGGCAGCCAGACCGTCGAGCAGGTGTCGGGACGCCGCGACCAGGTGAACTATGTGTTCAACCACGCGCGCTTCAAGCCCGATTCGGCGCCGCTGTGGCGGCCGGAGGCCAGTTGCATCCATCAAGGCTGTTTGCTGTTCGACGGCTATTCGACCGACGTCACGGCGCCGCCGCTGACGGACGCGCAGCTGGGGCGCGGCTTCACGCTGAGCGCCTGGGTGGCGCCGCACGCCTTCGAGTGGGGCGACGGCGGTCACTATTCGGCGTTCATCAGCCAGTTCGACGCCGAGGCCCGGCAGGGCTTTTCGTTCGGCGTGTACCGTTTCGGCACCTGGGGCATCAAGATCGGCCTTGGCGCGGTCGTCGCCGATGTCCGCGTGACCGATCGCAAGCTGCCGCGCGACAGCTGGTCGCACGTGGCGGCAAGCTACGACCCGGCCACCCGGCAAGTGGCGCTGTTTCTCAACGGCGAGCGTGTCGCGCGGAAGGCGATGCCCGCGTCCGGCCGCTTCTCCATGCCGGACCGCCCGCTGACACTAGGCAGGTACTCCCAGCCGGAACAGATCGGCGGCGTCTTCAAGCTCAATACCTTCCTGGGGCTGATGGACGAGGTGCGCATCGACGCCGGCGCATCCGACGCCAGCGCCGTCGTGGGCGTCGTCGCCGCCGATCTGGCGCCGCGCGCCGGCAAGGCCCCAAAGCTGTCGTCCGCCGATATGAACATCCCGGCGAGTACCTTCGACGGCGACCGCTATCGCCCCCGCTACCACGTGATGCCCGACGCCGGCTGGATGAACGAGCCGCACGCGCCGTTCTACTATCAAGGCCGGTATCACCTGTTCTTCCAAAAGAATCCGTTCGGTCCGTTCTGGCACCAGATTCATTGGGGGCACTGGACCAGTACGGACATGGTGCACTGGCGCGAGCTCCCCATCGCGCTGGCGCCGGAGGACGACGGCCTGGCGACCGACGGCATCTGGTCCGGCAGCGCCACCCGCGCGGCCGATGGCACGCCGGTGCTGTTCTTCACCGCCGGTAACGACAAGGCGCGGCCGAACCAGCGCACCGGCATGGCGACGCCGTGCGATGCGCGCGATCCGGACCTGGCATGCTGGAAAAAACATCCTACCCCGGTGACGCTGCAGGAGCAGGGCATGGGGCGCTTCGGCGAGTTCCGCGATCCGTTCGTGTTCCGCGACGGCGAGCGGCAACGATGGTTCCAGCTGGTCGGCTCGGCGCTGCCGGGCGGCAGCGGCACCGCGCTGGTCTACGAATCGACCGACCTGCTTCACTGGACGCCGCGCGGTCCCTTGTTCTCGATCGACGCCAAGCCTTTCCCCGACTTCGAGAAGACCTGGGAGCTGCCGGTGTTGCTGCCGGTCGGTAAAGGCATGGATGGCCGCGCGCGGCATGTGTTCCTCAACGACGTGCGGGGCCAGGCCTACTACTGGATCGGCGTGTTCGACGCCGCCAGCGCGCGCTTCAAACCCGATAGCGAGGCGCCGCGGGCGTTCGATGTCGGCCAGGGGCACTTTTCCGGGCCGAGCGGGTTTGTCGACCCCAAGACCGGACGTTCGATCGTCTTCTCGATCGCGCAGGGGGAACGCACGCTGCGCGACGAGTGGGATGCCGGCTGGGCGCACAACGGCGGCCTGCCGATAGCGCTGTCGCTCGGCGCCGATGGCGAGTTGCGCCTGGCTCCCATCGGCGAGTTGGCCGCTTTGCGCGGCCGGCAGTTGATCGATCTGCGCGACGCCGGCGTGGAGGAGGCGGCCAAGGCGCTGGCGGCGCTGCATGGCGACGGCCTGGAGATCGAACTGGAACTGGCGCCGTCGCCGCAAGCCGCCAAACGGGGGGTGAGCGTGCGCGTGGCGCCGGGCAGGTCGGAGGCTACCGATTTATATGTCGACAGCGCCGCCGGGCGCCTGGAGATCGACCGCACGCTCACCACCGAAGGCAAGTCGTACGGCGTGCAAGGCGGCGCTTTCGAGCTGGGACCGGAGCACTTGCGCATGCGCGTGTTCCTGGACCGCTCGATGGTCGAGGCGTATGTCAACGAGCGCAGGAGCCTCACCAGCCGCACCTATCCAAGCCGCGCCGACGCGGACGGACTGGCGCTGCTGGCCGCGCCCGGCGACCGCGTCGTCTCGCTCAAGGTGTGGGCGATGGGCGCCACTGTGAAAGGAAATTGAGATGGCCACAATCGCATTGCAGGGGGTGGGCAAGACCTACCCGGGAAAAGAGTCGCAGTATATTTTGCGCGGCGTGGACTTCACGATCGAGGATGGCGAATTCGTGGTGCTGGTCGGCCCCTCGGGCTGCGGCAAATCGACCTTGCTGCGCATGATCGCGGGACTGGAGGAAATCAGCACCGGCGAGATCCGCATCGACGGGGTGACGGTCAACGACACGCCGCCGGCCAAGCGGGGATTGTCGATGGTGTTCCAGAGCTATGCCTTGTACGCGCATATGAGCGTGTTCGAGAACATTGCTTTCGGCCTGCGGCTGGCGCGCGTGCCCAAGGCGGAGATCAAGCTGGCCGTGCATGCGGTGGCGAAGATGCTGCAAATGGAGCATCTGCTCGAGCGCCGTCCGCCGCAGCTGTCCGGCGGCCAGCGTCAGCGCGTGGCGATCGGCCGCGCCATCGTGCGCAAACCGCGCGCCTTCCTGTTCGACGAGCCGCTGTCCAATCTGGATGCCGCGCTGCGCGCCGACATGCGGGTGGAGATCGCCCGTTTGCACAAGCAATTGGCCGCCACCATGGTCTACGTGACGCACGACCAAGTCGAGGCGATGACGCTGGCCGACCGTATCGTCGTACTGGGCCCGGCCGGCGTGCAGCAGATCGGCGCGCCGATGCACCTGTACGACCATCCGGCCAATGTGTTCGTCGCCGGCTTTATCGGCAGCCCGAAAATGAATCTGGTGGCCGGCGCGCTGGATGCGGGTGGCCGCTTGCGGATCGGCGGCGCGGCGCTGGATTGGCAGGCACTCGCCGATGCGCGGCCGGGCGCGGTGACGGTCGGCGTGCGGCCGGAACATCTGGTGGCCGACCCGCAAGGCGCGATCGAGGGCGAGGTGATACTGGTCGAAAGGCTGGGCGCGGAGTCCTATGTGCACCTGGCCGTCGCCGGCCTGGCCAAACCGCTGATGGTGGTGGTCAAGGGTGAGCCGCCGGCGGCCAACGCGCCGTGGAGCGTGAGCCCGATGGCGGGCAGGGTGCATGTTTTCGACGGCGAGGGCTTGCGCATCGAAGCGGGCAATTTAAACAGAACAACAGCCGGCGTCGCCGGCGCGGCGGAGGCGGCATGATCGGCGAGGCTTTGTTTGATGTGTTTTCCGACGGCGGCACCGCCACCGGCGCCATCGCATGGATGCCGCCGATGACGGAGCTGTTGAAGATCAGCGACGAGGAGGAGGTGCGCGCCGACGGATAACTTCATTGTAAATCGCATGACAACGTTAGACAGCACAAAGCTTACACAGACCGCCGCGGCGCGGCGGATAATCATAAAAGGAGATGCGGCATGACTTACCCGATCAATCGTTACAACCGTTACATCGCGCGTTCGGCGGCGCTGGCGATTTGCCTGGCGCCCGCGCTGGTGTTCGCCCAGCAGCAGAGCGGCACGGCCGTCAGCGGCCAGCAGAGCGCCGACGGCGCCGATCCGTCTGCGGTCGTCATCGTCACCGGCGTGACCAAATCGACCACCAAGAAGAACGCGACCTTCTCGATCAACACCTTGACGGCGGAGGAGATCCAGCGCCTGGCGCCGATGAGCACCGCCGACATGCTGGCCAACTTCCCCGGCATCTACTCGGAAGGCGGCAGCGCCGGCGAGGCGAGTAACAACATCACCGTGCGCGGTCTGCCGGTCACCGGCGGCTACCGCTTCGCCCCGCAGCTGATCGATGGCCTGCCGGCCTACGAGGAGCCGGAAGCGCCGTTCATGAACAACGACGTCTTTATTCGCGACGACCTGATGACCGAAAGCGTGGAGCTGGTCAAGGGTGGTCCGGGCGGCATCCTGTATTCGAACGGCCTGGGTGCGACCGTCAACCACGTCACGCGCACCGGCGGCGACCACCTCGCCGGCGGCTACAAGATCGAATACGCCGACTATGGATTCATCCGCCAGGACGCCTTCGTCTCCGGTCCGCTGAGCCCCAACCTGACCGGCGCCGTCGGCGGCTTCTATCGCCGCAGCGACGGCGTGCGCGATACCGGCTACACGGCCGATCGTGGGGGCCAGGTACGCGGCAATCTGGTCTACACCAGCAACGACCGCAAGACCACGGCGCGCGTCGACGCACTGGTGATCAACGACCGCACCGCGTTTTACCAGAACCTGCCGATTTCGGTACCGCGCTTCGTCAACAGCGGCACGCCGGCCAACCCCACCAAGATCAACCAGGATACGATCGAGCCGCTGGGGATCGACTTCGCGCACGGCACCACCGCCTCGCCCTACAACCGCAAGTTCAACATGATCGGCGAGTACGGCACGCGCACGATCGACCAGGCCGATGGCATCCATCCGGATTTCAAGATGTTCACGCTGAGCGGCTCGCACGAGCTGCAGGATGGCTGGAAGCTCTCCGCCGGGCTGCGGCACACGACCGGCAGCAATGGCTTCAACGCGGTCTTCACCGGCAACGACACGGCGACGTCGACCAACTTCCTCAACGCCCGCTATCAGAACGACGTGATCTCGCCGGCGCACGGCGCGGCGCTGGCGTGCAACCTCAATAACGCCAAGCTGATTGGCTTCTTCAATGTGCCGGGCAGCCAGGCCTGCGGCGCCTTCGCCAACATCAGCCGCGAGGACTTCATCAAGCGCTACGCCAAGGCCACCGGCGTGGCGGGACGCTATCTGAACGATGGTTCGGCGGTGCCGGCGTCGGCGAATCTGAACTTCATGATTCCCTTCGTCGCCGACGTCGACGCCTCGAGCACCTCGCTCGACCTGAAGACGCAGAAGTCCTTCGAGCTCAAAGGATCGCACGATTTGACCGTGGGCGTGTACAAGAGCCGCTACAGCTACAAGCCGAACTTCCAGCAGGCGCTGTTGGTCAGCGACGTCGCCAACCAATCGCGCCCGGTCGATTTGATCGCGGTGGACGCGCAGGGCAACCAGGTCGGGCCGAGCCTGACGCAGGGCGGCGCCATCCTGCCGGGATGGGGTGGTTTTGTCAGCGATATTCGAGGCGACGGCAACGCCGCCTACCTGCTCGACCACTGGGAAACCATGGGCAAGAAGCTGAAGATCGATGCCGGCGTGCGCTGGCAGAACCTGAAGGCGGACGGCGTGCGGCGCGACCGCAACGTGATCACCGATCTGACGCCGGCCAATGTGGTCGTCGGCTCCACCCAGGATACGACGGCGGACAATGAAGTGAGCCTGCCGGGCGCTCCGCAGACGTTGAACAAGACCTATCACGGCTTCGGCTGGTCGCTCGGCGGTAACTATAGTTTCAGCAAAGCCCTTGCGGTGTATGGCCTGGCTTCGGATTCCTTCCGCCTGCCTAGCCTGGAGGACATCAACAACCTGACCACCGCCACCACCACTGTCGTCAACGGTAAGACGGTGGAGGTCAGCGCGGTCGAGCATATCCGCCAGTACGAAATGGGCCTGCGTTATCTGACGCGCGGCTTCGGCGCCTCCGTGGCGGCGTTCTATAACAAGTTCTCGCCGCGCAGCGCCGTCAACATCTACAAGGATATCCAGTCGTCGCAATGCACCAGCGCCGGCGGCGTCACGCAGATCAACTCCTGTCCCGACGTGGCGCAGCTTTACAAGCGGGGTATCCAGAACGTCGGCGCGGAAGTCGAACTGTCGTGGCGTCCGGCCGCTGTCGATGGCCTGGAATTGAAGGGCAACGTGGTGGTGCAGAACCCGAAGGTCAAGGGCGCCAGCTATACGACCACGCAGGAGGACAAGGACGCGCAGGGCGTGATCACCGGTTATCACTATGTGCAGGTCAGCGAGGACGGCCGCCGTCCGCGCCGGCTGCCGAAGGTGATGTTCAACTTCATGCCGTCGTACGACCTCAAGCCGCTGACCGACATTCCGGTCAGCCTGTACGCGCAGTACCAGTACTACGGCTCGCGCTTCTCCGAGGCGTCCGACAACAACGTGACCTTGTTCCCGTCCTACCATATCATCAACGCGGGCGCGCAATACCAGATCACCGAGCGTTTGAGCGCGCACCTGCACGTGGCCAACCTGACCAACCAGTTGTCGTTCACCGAAGGCGACCCGTTGTTCAACGACCTGTTGTCGCCGGACGGTACGCGCAACCGTGGCGTGGCCAGGCCGCTGTTCGGGCGGACTTTGCGGTTCAGTCTGACCTATATGTTCTAGGTTTGACCCGGAACGCCGTCTCCGATTGCGTCGACTCCGTGCGTTGACATACAGAGGGCGGCGTTCCCGGGACCTAGAATGGGCCGACACTATCAATTGAGGACGGTCCATGAAATCCAATACGCCTGAACCCTATCCCCATCCCGCCGGCGGATGGGGTTCGGTGAAGAAGGTCGCCACGGCCCTGCTGCACGAGCATGTGCCGCTCGAAGGCAGCAAGCTGCTGGTCCACTTGAACAAACCCGACGGCGTGGCCTGCGTCAGCTGCGCCTGGGCCAAGCCGGCCAATCCGCATCCCTTCGAGTTTTGCGAAAGCGGCGCCAAGGCCACCGCCTGGGAAGTGACCGGCAAGCGCTGCGACACCGCCTTCTTCGAACAGTACACGGTCGGCGATCTGCTGGCCTGGAGCGACCATCAACTGGAGGCGGTCGGGCGCTTGACGACGCCGTTGCGGTGGGATGCCGCCAGCGACCGCTATGTGCCGGTCGACTGGGACAGCGCGTTCGCCGAGATCGGCCGCGAACTGCAAGCGCTGGCGCCAGGCAGCGCGGTGTTCTACTGCTCCGGGCGCGCTTCGCTGGAGGCGTCGTATATGTATCAGCTGCTGGCGCGGCTCTACGGCTGCAACAACCTGCCGGACAGCTCGAACATGTGCCACGAGAGCACCTCGGTGGCGCTGCCCAAGACGATCGGCGTGCCGATCGGCACCGTGTCGCTGCAGGACTTCGAGCAGACCGACTGCATCCTGTTCTTCGGCCAGAACGTCGGCACCAACAGCCCGAGGATGCTGCACCAGTTGCAGGAGGCGCGTCGCCGTGGTGTTCCCATCATCACCTTCAATCCGCTGCGCGAGGCCGGCCTGCTGCACTTTGCCAATCCGCAGTCGCCAGCCGAGATGCTCACCGGCGCCGAGACCACCATCAGCACGCGCTATTTGCAGGTGCGGGCCGGCGGCGACAGCGCGGCCATGCTGGGCCTGTGCAAGGCGCTGATCGCGGCCGACGACGCCGCGCTGGCCGCCGGCACGCCGCGCGTGCTAGACACCGATTTCATCGCCACGCACACGGCCGGCCTGGAGGCGCTGGTCGAACGCGCCCGCAACGAAAGCTGGGCCGGGATCGAGCGCCATTCCGGCCTGGCGCGCCGCGACCTGGAGGAGGTGGCGGCGGTGTACGCCGGCGCGGGCAAAGTCATCGGCGTGTTCGGCATGGGGCTGACGCAGCACCGGCTCGGCGTGCAGAACGTGGAGATGCTGTCGAACCTGCTGCTCTTGCGCGGCAATATCGGCAAGCCCGGCGCCGGCATCTGCCCGGTGCGCGGCCATTCCAACGTGCAGGGCCAGCGCACCGTGGGCATCACGGAAAAGCCGGAACTGGCGCCGCTCGACCAGTTGGCCAAGCAGTACGGCTTCAAGCCGCCGCGCACCAAGGGCTTGAACACGGTCGAGACCTGCGAAGGCGTGATCGATGGCTCGGTGCGGGCGTTCATCGGGCTGGGAGGCAATTTCGTGCGCGCCGTGCCCGATACCGTGCGCGTGGAGGCGGCATGGTCGCGGCTGCGGCTGACGGTGCAAGTGGCGATCAAGCTGAATCGCAGCCATCTGGTGCACGGCGAGGTGTCTTATATCCTGCCTTGCCTCGGACGGCTGGAGGTGGACCGCCAGGCCGGCGGCGAGCAGGCGGTGTCGGTCGAGGACAGCACCGGCTGCATGCATGGTTCGAAGGGCAGGGCGCAGCCGGCCGGCGCGCTGCTGCGCTCGGAGCCGGCCATCATCGCCGGGCTGGCGAAGGCGACCTTGCCCGGCCATGCGGCCGTCGATTGGGACGCCTGGGTGGCCGACTACGGCGCCATCCGCGACGCGATCGCCGAGACCTACCCGGAGATTTTCCACGACTTCAACGCCCGCATGTGGACGCCGGGCGGATTCCGCCGGCCGCTGCCGGCCGCGCGGCGCGAGTGGAAGACGCCCAACGGACGCGCCAACTTCATCGCGCCGACGGTGCTCGACGCCGATCCCGACCAGCCGGAGCCGCGCGGCGACGTGCTGCGCCTGTTCACGGTTCGCAGCGACAGCCAGTTCAACACCACCATTTATAACGAGAACGATACTTTTCGCGGCATCCACGGCGGCCGGCGCGTGCTGTTGATCAGCGAGGCGGATATCGCGCGGCTGGACCTGAAGGAGGGCGAGCTGGTCGACGCCAGCGCGGTGAGCGGCGACGGCATCGCGCGCGGCGTGTCGGGGCTGAGGCTGGTGGCGTACAACGTGCCGCCCGGATGTGTGGCCGGGTATTTCCCAGAGTGCAACCCGTTGATGGCGTTGGAGCATCACGCGCTGGAGAGCATGGTGCCGGCGGCCAAATCGATCGCCATACGCATCGTCCGCGCGTCGGCGTGAGCTGTCGAACATATGGATGGCGCTGCTTGGCGTACACTCAATTCTGTTAAATATTTTTAGTGGAATTGAAAAATGCCTTTATCAGACCGCCGAAAACCCACCGCGACCGCCGATATCATCGAGGAAGCGTTGACCATCCTTCCCGACGAAGGTTTGCAGCCCGCAGCGGAATACGCCATGAGCCATGGCGTGCCGAGGCATATTGTTTACAAGGTGCTGAGCGCGCCGCCGGAGCATCAGCGCAGTTCCGAGCGCAGGAGGCGGGATGCCATTGGCGGCGCGGTGATCGCCGGGCAGGTTGGCGGCGGCGTCGTGGTTTTGTAATTCCGGGCGCTAGCGGCCTGCCGGGATGTCGGATTCCGGCATCGGCAGCGGCGCGGCGGGAGCCGACGGTTCCGGCGGCGGCATCTTGTTGGCCGGCATAGGCGGCGTGATGTAGCCCGTGTCCTGCGCGGCCTCCGTCTTCGCTTGCGGCGTGAACGGATCGGCATCCTGCTTCTTGCAGCCGGTGACGGCGGCGGCGGTGAGAACCACGGTCAAGGCGAATTTGGCCGGTACGTTGAGCTTTTTCATGGCGTGTCCTTATCGATGGGTGTGGCCCATCTTATTCACTGCAGAGCTCGGAGGCTGTCGGCCTGTGGGTCGCTTGCATGTAGGACTACGCCCCCTTTTTTGTGCGTTGCGGTTAGAATAACGCCTTCTTACCCTTACCGGCCAACTCCGACCGATGCATCGCCGCCCGATCATGCATGTGTTCCTCGCGCTTCTGCTGCTCTTTACGCAGCAGATCGGGGCGACGCACGTCTATTCGCACTGGATCGGTGTAAGCCAGTCGGACGCCGCCTTCAGCAGCGAGGAACAGGCCGAACACCGCAAACGCATCGCGGTGCACAAGGTCTGCGCCGAATGCGTCTCCGTCGCGCAGATGGCGGCGGCGGTCACCTCGCCGCCGACGACGATCGCGGTCGTCGCCCTTGGCGGCGGCGTGATCGCCACGCCGGCCACCTTATCCGCCTGCGAACGCACCGTTTGCGTCTTCCAGTCGCGCGCTCCCCCTCTGGCCTGACAGCCGAAATCCGTCCTGAATTTTGCGTCACCGTGGTCCGGCTTGGTCGGCCCCGGTGCGACCTGTCATGTTTTTAGCTAGAGGTTTACCCATGAATATCCAACGCACGCTGCTGGCCAGCGCGATCCTGTCCGCCTTGTCCACTTTGGCGCACGCGCAATCGACCGACAATAAATCCAACGACACCGCCGTTCCGCGCGTGATCGTCACCGCCACGCCTTTCGGCGATTCCGACAACGACCAGATTCTGACGCCGGCCAAGGTGCTGGCCGGCGACGAGTTGCGCGACAAGGTCGGCAGCTCGCTCGGCGAGACGCTGTCGCAGGAGCTGGGCGTGTCGGCATCGGCCTTCGGCGCCGGCGCCTCGCGCCCCATCATTCGCGGCCTGGAAGGAGCGCGCGTGAAGATGCTGGAGAACGGCATGGCGGTGTCCGACGTGTCGGGCCTGTCGAACGACCACGCGGTGGCGGCCGAGGGCGCGGTGGCGCAGCAGATCGAGATCCTGCGCGGACCGGCGGCGCTGCTGTACGGCTCGGGCGCCATCGGTGGCCTGGTCAACGTCGTCAACGAACGCATTCCCACCGCGCTGGAACCGAAGCTGACCGGCCAGATGGAGGCGCGCGCCAGCACGGTCGACGACGGCCGCAACCTGTCGGGCACCCTGGACGGCGCGGTCGGCAAGATGGCCTGGCACGTGGACGGCAACGCGCGCAACACCGACGACTACAAAATCCCCGGCAACCGGGTGCTCAACGATCCGGATTCGGTGTCCGGCCGCCTGCCGCATTCGGAGACGCGCCAGCGCAACGCCGGCGTCGGCTCGTCGTACGTCGATAGCTGGGGTTTCGTCGGCGCGTCGGTGTCGCACCTGACCAACCTGTATGGCATTCCGAGCGACGAGGGCTCGAAGATCGATCAAAAGCAGACCCGCTACGATTTCGACAGCCTGGTCAAGGCGCCGCTGCCGGGCTTTGAATCGTTCAAGTTCAAGGCCGGCTACACGGACTACGAGCACGCGGAGCTCAACGACCAGAACCAGCCGGAGGTGATCTTCAAAAACCGTTCGCTGGAAACGCGCGTCGAGCTGACGCACAAGCCGGTCGCCGGCTGGCACGGCACCTTCGGCGTGCAGACCGAGAACACGCACTTCTCGGCGCTGAGCGCGGAGGGCGGCCCGGATACGGTGCCGGTCACGCATTCGACCTCCAACGCCGCCTTCCTGGTCGAGGAGACGGAAGTGGGCGTGGTGCGCGTCAATGCCGGCGCGCGCGTGGAGCGCGTCAAGCGCAAGCCGGTCACCGGCGTCGATCGCTCGTTCGATCTGAAGTCGGCGTCGGTGGGCGGCATGTGGCCGTTCGTGCCCGGTTATGGCCTGGGCGCGACGCTGTCGTACGCGCAGCGCGCGCCGGCCACCGAGGAGCTGTATTCGTCCGGCCCGCACGACGCCACCGTCACCTTCGATATCGGTGACGCCGATTTCAACAAGGAGACCTCGCGCAATATCGAGCTGTCGCTGCAGAAGACCACGGGCCTGGTGCGCTGGAAGGCCAACCTGTTCCGCAACAAGGTCAGCGATTTCATTTATGGCCAGATCACCGGTCAGCTGGTGGATGAAGAGGGCAATCCGGGCGAGGAGCTGCGTCAGCGGATCTTCCGCCAGGCCGATGCCACCATCCAGGGCGCCGAGGCGGAGCTGGAATACAACCCGCACGGCGCCGGCTGGTCGGGACGCGTGTTCGCCGATACCACGCGCGGCAAACTCGATCAGGGCGGCAGCCTGCCGCTGCAACCGGCCACCCGCCTGGGCGCCAGCGCCGGCTACAAGATGGGGCAGTGGCGCGCCGGCCTGTCGCTGGTGCACGCGCAATCGCAGGACCGCTTGGCGACCTTCGAGAGCACCGCTACGCCAAGCTATAACCAGGTCAACGCCAATGTGTCGTACACGCAGAAGGCCGGCGCGTATGATTTGACGTGGTTCCTGCTGGCGAAGAATCTGACCAACGACGAGATCCGCGTGTCGACGTCGGTGTTGAAGGATATCTCGCCGCTGCCGGGCCGTAACGTGGTGTTCGGGGTGCGCGCGAAGTTTTAAGCGCTTGCCCCGGCGGCGTGGGCGTCAATCCCTGATGCCGATGCCGTGATTGATCGATTCGACGATCATGTTTTCCGCCGCATGCGTGATGTTCGTGTGGCGGAAAAAATTGTAGACGAAGACGCCGCTCGGCGTTCCCTTCAAATCCCCGTCGCAATAGACGCGGGCGTTCCAGTCGGCGCCGTGGCCGACGCTGTACGTGCCCAGGTAGGAGAACGCGCGGCCGTCCGTGGCGCGGATGTACGAGCCCTTGATCGGCCATTGGTCGAGCCAGTACGTTGCCAGTTGGGCCGCGTAGCGGTTGGCGTCGGCGGCGGAACCGAATGCCTCCGACGGGAAGTTCTGCTCGTACACCACCTCGCAAGCGGAGGTGGTGCCCCGGTAAATGCGGAATCGCGGCCGATACGTGCCATCGTCGGACCGCGTGGGCGTGCAGACTATGTAGTGACCGTCGCGTGCGAACGAACTTGACTCTGCCATGTGACCCTCGCTTGAAAGGAAACAAACACCGTTTGCCAGCTTGCTTGCCGCAGTGCACAAAGCAGGCTGGCGTCAACCAGTCGCGTCCCGGAACCCGGTTTTTACTGCGCGGGCTCAGTGTGGATGATGGAAGAGTAGCATAAGGATGCGTTTTTATTCAATCGCGTCATAACATAATCGCAAAAATAATATTGCGTCGCAGCATTGCGGTCGCGGCCGGTCTCGCGGAGACCCGTGCCGCGGTGTTTCAACGATGGTGTTCAAGGCCAATAGGTCGGCTTCAGCATCTCCGGCCGTCCCGTATAACCGTGCTTGCGTGCGAACGCCGCCAGCACCGGGGCCGCCTCCCGCCCGCCGAAGATCGACCACAGGAACATGCGGCCATACAGCTCGCTGCGCTCGCGCGGATCGTTTTGCATCGACGGGTCCTGGGCCAGCAGGGTTTTCAGCGCGGCGATGCTGCCGTCGTGCGCCACCATCCGGGTGCCGCCGTCCGCGCTGGTGTCGAACACCATCAGGCGAGGTTGCGACGGGTCGGCGTGCCAGCGTCGCCATTCCGGCAGCGATTCGCCACCCGGCTGGCCGTGGCGCGCGAAGTGCGTCCAGTAGCCGGCCATGGCGTCCGAGACCTCCTTGCGGCCCGGCCGATTGGCCGCCGTAAAGGAGCGGAACGGATCGAACTCGCCATCCAGGTCGCGGAACACGAACGCCACTTCCAGCACGTGCGCCGCCCCCAGCAATACCTGCGGCTGAATCAGCGGTATGGCCGGCTGCTCGTCCCAGTCGAAGCGATAGACCCACACGTCCGGGTGGCCGGAGGCGATCATCGCGCTGGCCGGTTCGAGCGCGCCGGAGGTTTGCCACAGCGCGGACATGTAGGCCGCGTGGCGCTGGTAGCGGGCGCGGTTGCGCATCACAGGCACCTTCCCGAACAGCATGCGCACGTAGTCCGGATTATTGGACATGAAGGTCTTGTACTCGTCGCGGTTGGTGCCGACGATGAACGGCACCGCGTGATAGCGGCTCCGGTCCGAGAACACCTCGGCCAGCGGCCCGGCCGGCAGCACGTAACCGTCCTGCACCACCGTTGGCGAGTCGTAGAAGTTGAGCGCACCTTGTTTGACCGGCGCCAGCAGGGCCTGCGGCGGCAGTCCGCGGACGAAGGCTTCGATGTCCGTCGCCGTCATCGACGCGACCAGCGCCTTGGCGCCGGCGCGGTCGGCGACGCGGCCGTCGCGCCGCAGCCATTCGCACAGCAGCTCGCGCGAGCTGAGGGCGTGGCCCGGTTGCGCGTCGTCGGTGTAGTTGCGCGCCTGCGCGCGCGTGTAGCTGGCCGTCAGCGGCGATTGCGCGATCGCCTTGTGGAACAGGCCTTTCGACAGCGGACTGGCGAGCAGCGTGTAGACATTGAGCCCGCCGGCCGATTCGCCGAAGATGGTGACGTTGCATGGATCGCCCCCGAAAGCGGCGATATTTTGCCGCACCCACTCCAGTGCCGCGATCAGGTCCAGCGTGCCGAAATTGCCGGAGCGGTCGGCGGGGGTGTCATCCTCCCTCGCCAGCTCCTCGAGACTGAACCAGCCGAAGATGCCCAGACGGTAGTTGGCCGATACGACCACCACCTGGTCCTGCCCCGCCAGATTGCGCAGCGTGGTGTAGGTGGCGGCGGTGCCCGACGAGTTGGCGCCGCCGTGTATCCAGAACATCACCGGCAGCGGTGCTTGCTGTGCGATCGCTTCGGCGGCGAGTCGCGGCGCGAAGATGTTGAGCGACAGGCAGTCCTCGGAGCCGGCCGGCGCTCCCCACTGATCCGGCGGCAGCTCCAGCGTGACGCCGCCCGGTTGCATCGCCGGTTGTCCGCACGATAGCGCCTCGCGCACGCCTTCCCACGGCAGCGCGGGGCGGGGCGCCTTCCAGCGCAGCGCTCCGACCGGCGGCTGCGCGTACGGCAGGCCAAGCCAGGCGTGCGTGTCGTGCAGGTCCTCGCGGCCGATGACGTCGCCCGTCACGGTGTGGCGCAGCGACGCGGCGGCGGCTGCGGGCCGCTGTCCCGGATCGGCTTTCGCGGCCGGCGGCGATGGCTGGCGCGCCGTCTTCCCCGGCATCAGGAAGTGCGCCAGCGCCGGCACCAGCACCAGCGCGCCGACCATATTCCACAGGAACATGAACGCCAGCAGGATGCCCATATCGGCCTGGAATTTGATCGACGAGAACAGCCAGGTCGCCACCGCCACCGCCAGGGTGACGCCGGTCAGTATCACCACGCGGCCGGTGAAGCGCAGCGCGTGCAGATAGGCCGCCGACAGGTTGTCGCCGGCGCGCATGCGGCTCAACATCACGCTGAGCACATACAGCGCGTAGTCGACGCCGATACCGACGCCCAGCGCGATCACCGGCAGCGTGGCCACCTTGACCCCCATGCCCAGCACCACCATCAGCACCTCGCACAGGATCGACGTGAGCACCAGCGGCAGCACCGCCACCAGCACCGCGCGCCACGAGCGGAATGTGGCGTAGCACAGCAGGATCACCGCGCCATAGACCCAGAACAGCATGTCGTGCATGGCCTTCTTGACGACGATGTTGGTGGCGGCCTCGATGCCGGCGCTGCCGGCGGCCAGCTGGAATTGCACCTCCGGCGTGTTGTTCGCGCTGGCGAAGGCTTCCACGGCGTCGACCACGCGCGTCAGCGTTTCGGCCTTGTGGTCCTTCAGGTAGACGTATAGCGACAGCAGCGAGCAGCTTTGGTTGAACAACTCGCGCGGCGCGCGGGTTTGCACCGCGCCCAGCGCGCCGGCGTTCGGAATCAAATCAAACCATTTGAAGTTGCCTTCGTTGTAGCCGGTGGTGGCCAGCTTGCTCAGCGCCGCCATCGAGTTGGTCGAATCGACGCCGGGCAGTTGCTCGAGCTGCCACGCCAGCTCGTCCACCTTGGCCAGCGTGCCGTATTGCGTGCACTGGTCGGACGGCGTCTTGATCATGACGACGAAGATGTCCGAGCTGGCGGCGTAGTTGGAGACCAGGTAGCCGTTGTCGCGGTTGTAGCGGGAGTCGGCGCGCAGCTCCGGCGCGCCGGGATCGAGATCGCCGACCTTGAGATTGAGGCTGTAGGCGAAACCGAGGCCGCCCAGCAGCACGCTGGCGGCCACGGTGACCGCCGCCCAGCGGCGCTGCGTGAAGCGGTCGAGGAAGGTCCACAGCCATGGTTTTTTTGCCGTGTCGCTGTCCGCCCGCAGGCTGCGCTCGGCCGCGCTGGCGCTGACGCCGGTGTACGACAGCAGCACCGGCAGCAGCACCAGGTTGGTGAAGATCAGCACCGCCACGCCGATGCTGGCGATGACGGCCAGGTCCTGGATCACCTTGATCTGGATGCTGACCAGGACCAGGAAGCCGACCGCATCGCACAGCAGCGCGGTCAGGCCGGCGGCGAACAGGCGGCGGAAGGTGTAGCGCGCGGCGACCACGCGGTGCGTGCCGCGTCCGACGTCCTGCATGATGCCGTTCATTTTTTGCGCGCCGTGGCTCATGCCGATGGCGAACACCAGGAACGGCACCAGGATGGAGTAGGGGTCGAGTTCATAGTGCAGCGTGGCGAGCAGGCCGCATTGCCACAGCACCGCCACCAGCGAGCACACCACCACCAGCGTGGTGCTGCGCCAGCAGCGCGTGTACCAGAACAGCACCGCGCCGCAGATGGCGATCGCCAGCACGAAGAACAGCAATACCTGTTGCAGGCCCTCGATCAGATCGCCGACGATCTTGGCGAAGCCGGTGATGTGGATCGTTACGCCTTCCTTTTCGTACTTGGCGCGGACTTGCTCCAGCTTTTCGGACAGCGCGCGGTAGTCGAGCGGTTCGCCGGTCTGCGGCACCTTGTCCATCAGCGGCACGAAGACGATGCTGGACTTGAAGTTGGATGCCACCAGTTGGCCGATTTCGCCGGAGCGTGCGACGTTGGCGCGCAGCTGATCGAGGCTGGCGGGCGAACCGTCGTAGCCGTCCGGGATCACCGTGCCGCCGTCGAGGCCATCCTCGGTCACGGCGGCCCAGCGGGTGCTCGGGGTCCACAGCGATTTCATGAACGGCCGGTCGACGCCGGGCAGCAGGAACAACTCGTCGTTGAGCCGTTGCAGGGTGTCGAGGTAGGCGCGGTCGTAGATGGTGCCGTTTTTCGCCTCCACCGCGATGCGCACTGAATTGCCCAGGCCATTCAGGTCGCTCTTGTTGGCCAGGTAGTTCGCCACGTAGGGATGGGCGCTGGGGATCATCTTCTCGAAGCTGGCATTGAGCTTGATGCGCGTGGCCTGGAAGCCCAGCACGATCGTCGCCAGCAGGCAGAGGAAAATGACCAGCGGCCGGTAGTTGAACAGCGCGCGTTCGCCAAGGTTGCCGGACGCGGTGTCGAAGTCCTCGAGTCGCCGTATGACCGGCTGTTGTTCTAAGTCGTGATCTGTATTCATGATGCTCCAACCATGTTCGTATGAGAGAAGGGGTGCGATCGGTCGGATGCGCCGCCGATGGCGCATGCATGGCCGATTACGCTGCGCTAATCCGCCCTACGTGTCTCCGCGTCACGGCACGCGCCGCAGGCCGCGTAGCCCGGCCACCACCAGCGCGCCGTCCGATGCCTGCGCCACAGCCGCCAGCGGCAGCGCGGTGCCGGCCTGCGCAGCGAACGTGCGGCCATCGTCGCGGCTTAGCAGCACGTCGCCGCCCTGGCTGACCAGTACCACCGTGCCGTCGGCCATCACCGTGCCCGCCGCCAGCGAGGTTTGCACCCCGGTCGCCACCTGGCTCCAGCTCGCGCCCTGGTCGGTGGAGCGGAACGCGTTGCCGCGCAAGCCGTATGCCAGCAGCGCTCCTCCGCGCGCCGACAGCACCCCGAAATAGCTGCCCTTGTACGGCGACGGCAGTGCGCTGAAACTGCCACCCTTGTCGGTGGAGCGCAGCAGCAGCCCCTGTTCGCCGGCCAGATAAATGGCGTCGGCGGTGCCGCGCATGCCGTACAGGTGCAGCCCTTTCGGATTGGCGACGCGGCTTTGCCACGGCTGCCAACTGGCGCCGCCGTCGCTGGTGCGCAACATCATGTTGTAGGCGCCCAGCACGTAGCCGGTGGTCGGGCTGTCGAAATACAGGTCGAGGAAAGGCTTGTCCGGTCCGTCGTCGACCAGGCGCCTGGCGTCCGCCACCGCCTTGTCCCGCTCCGGCCCGAAGGACGCCTCGGCCTCGCGCAGCACCAGCGCGGCGGCCTGGATGCCGTCGAGTTGCTTGGTCCACGTGGCACCGCCGTCGGAGGTGTGCAGCACCACGCCCTGATGGCCGACCGCCCAGCCGTTTATGCCGTCGACGAATTGCAGCGCCGTGAGGCTGACGCTGACCGGCACCGCCGCCTGGCGCCAGGACTTGCCGGCGTCGTCGGAGTACAGGATGATGCCTCGTTCGCCGGCGGCCACCAGCCGCTTGCCGGCGGCGCCGACTGCCAGCATCGCCGCGTGCAGCGCCTTGGGCGTGACCAGCGCCGGCTGGCCGAGCGCCGCCGGGGAGGTTGGCGCGGCCGGCCTGGCGTCGGTGCCGGCGTTGGCGGCACCGGCGCCGAGCGCCAACGCCAGCACCATCGTTAGCGGCGCGACGCGGCCTGGCGTGAAGAGTGGATTCGATCTGACCATCATGGGACCTTTCTGTGACGTGAAACCGGGCGCTAAATCAGCGCGAGCCTTGGTTTGCCAGTTCCTCCGGCCCGAAGTAGCTGGCCGGCAGGCGCGGGATGGCCTTGTACTGCGTTGGCATTTCGTTGGATGCCTCGTTCAGCAGGTAGGCGCCGGTTTGCACGTTGTAGGTGCCCCACATGACGTTGCCCAGCACCGCCGGCAGGTCCGGCGCCAGCAAGGTCAAGGTGTAGTTGCCGCGCCAGATCTGGCCTTGCGCGTCATAGCCGTCGACCAGGATGATCTGCCAGGTGTCTTCGTCGAGGTAGTAGCGGCGCTTGGTCACCACGTGGCGCTTGCCCGGGATGAGCGTCGCTTCCACTTCCCACACCCGGTGCAGCTCCCAGCGCACCAGATCGGGATTGAGGAACTGCGGGCCGACCAGATCGGCGATCTTGGCGCTACCCGCGCGGTTGTTGTTGTACGGGATGTACATCTCCTTTTTGCCGACCAGTTTCAGCTCGTGGTGGTCGATAGGTCCGAACAGCATGAACGCCTCGTCGAACAAGCCGATGCCCGAGGTGACCGAATCCGGCGTGTCGTACGAGACCGACGGCGCGCGGCGCACGCGGCGCTGGCCCACCAGGTACTGCCAGATGGCGCGCGGCTTGGCTTCGTTGATGCCGTCGTGGACCAGGATGCCTTCGCCCGCCTTGGAGGCCGGCGCGCGCGTGATCAGGCGGCCGAACTGGTAGATGCCGTCGAATTTATCCAGGCCGCCGTCCTTGAAGTAATAGGGGCGCATGAAGGTCTGTTCGGCTTCGGTGGCGGTGGCGCGCTTGCCGTCCGGCGTGACGATGACGGTACGCAGCGGCATGATCGCCGCCTCTCCCGTCCAGGCCAGGCGGTGGTTCATGATCGCCTCGTAACCGGTCTTCGGAATCGGGAACGGGATGCCGCCGTATGCGCCTTCCGCGCCGTAGCCGCCGTCCACCGATTTGGCGCGGGTGGCGTTCTTGAAGGTGTTTTCATAGACCCAGGCCGGGGCGCCGCCGGTGCGGTGGGTTGGATAGATGTCGAGCCGGTAGGTCGGATATTTTTTCAGCATCGCCACCGTGGCGGCGGACAGCTTGGCCGCGTACTGGTCGACGTTTTTGCCGGTGATGGCGAGCACCGGCTTTTCTGCGGCGAACGGATCGGCGCGGAAGTCGCCCGGCTTGAAGCCGGCGGGCACCTTGGCGTAGGCGCCTTCCCAGGCCGGGATGGTGCCTTCCTTGTTGGCGGCTTTTTCGGCGCCCAGCGGCGTCAATGTGGTTTGCAGCTTGGCCGCTTCGTCGGCGGTGACGGCGGCATTGGCGTGCAGGGGCAGCACGGCGGTCAGGGTCAGCGCGGCGGCGGCCAGTTTCAGGGTTGTCTTCATTTTAGTTATGTCCTTAGAAAGAGCGTTTGATGTTGAAGGAGATGTAGTCGCGGTCCTTCAATGACTGGGCGTAGCTCAGGATCGGCGTGTTGGTGGCCGGGTTGTTCTTCAGGAAGGTGCCGGTCCCGCCGAGGAACTTGACGTAGCTGATGCCGAACTTCCAGTCCTGGTGATAGGTGGCGTTGATGCCGATATTGAAGTCGCCGCCGTGCGCGGCGCCGCCGTTGAAGTTGAAGATCGCGCGCGAGCGGCCGTCGATGTTGTAGCCGACGCCGATCGGGATCGTCAGGTCCAGCCCATCGACGACCTGGTAGTAGGCCGGCTCGAAGATCATGCGGGCGGCGGTGGCGTCGCGCGTGGTGTTCGGATCGAGCGAACCCTGGAAGTCGACGCTGGTGGCGCGGTTCCACGCGATCTCGCCCAGCAGCGAGGCGCCCTGGAAGAATGGATTGGTCGGCATGACGTAGATCGCCGACAGGTTGACGTGCGCCGTGTTGCCGACCGCGTAGGCCGGGTTGCCGCTGTTGTTGGCGATGACGCCGGTGCCGCTGCGCGACAGGAAGTTGGGCGTCGGGTCGCTCACCAGCGGCGTGTTGCGGCGGATCGACGCCTCGGCGGCGACGTTCACACCCAGCAGCACCGTGCTGGCGCTGACGCCGAAGGTGCGGATGTTTTCCGCGTACACGGCTTGCACGGTGGACGGCGCGCCGGGCGGGAAGGCCGGCGCGAAGCCGAGATAGAAGTAGGGCGACTTGTCGTGGTAGCGGGCCGCGTAGAAGCCGTATTCGACGTCCGACCCGGCCGGCGCCCACTTGACCTGCATGCCGCCCTGGCCGGAGTTCTTGGCCTTCATGTCCGGTTGCGTGATGAAGGCCGGCGCGCCGCTGTTGGTGGGCGCGACCAGGAAGGCGGTGGCGCCGGCGCCGGCGGCGTCGTAGGAGCTGAGGTAGCTGCCGGCACCGGGAATCTGCGTCGGCCGCCATTCGAACTGGTAGTAGCCGCCGATGGAGACGGTCGGCGCCACCTGCAGCTGGCCCGAGACCTGGTTGACCGGCCGCAGTATCTCCTTGAACTGCGCGCCCGGTACGCTGAGCAGCTTGACCAGGTCGACCGGACCCTGGGCGTTGGCGATGCCGTTGGCGCCGAAGAACAGGCTCTCGCCGTATTGCAGCGTGTGGCGGCCGACGCGGATGGTGCCCGGCAGCTCGGCCAAGGTGCCCTTGGCGAAGACGAAGGCGTCCAGCAGTTCGGCGTTGCGGCCGTGGAGCACCTTGGTGCCGTTGGCGAAGCGGGTGGTGCTCTGGCCGTTCAGGGTGACGGCGTTGCTGGCGGCCGAGCCGTTGTCGTTGCTGCTGGTGTAGGCGCCGTCGTACCAGCCGGCGGCGCTGATGCGCATGCCGAGCGTGCGGGTGCCGGCGTCGAACTCGGACAGCCAGTCGACGCGGCTCGAGACGATCCCCTTCTTGCGGAAGTTCTGGTTGCCGTCGTCCAGATTGTAGCCGGTGAAGTCGCCCGGTCCGGCCGCCGGATAGCCGCCCGCCAGCAGGCGCGGATCGGCGTCGTTGAGGCGGTAGGCGCCGCTGTATTTGAAGGTGTTGTTCCAGCTGATCTTCAGTTCGGGATTGGCCGTCTCGAAATCGTAGGCGTGGGCGGCGGGCAGGGCGGCCGTCACTGCCATGGCCAGTATGCTCCGGCTCAGGCGTTTTTTGGTTTGCATTGCTGTCTCCTGGTTTTGGTTTTATAGGTAGTTCGAGGTACAGGTCTACTGCCGCTGACGCGCGGCCGGGCGTATCAGATAAAGGTCGAGGCCAGCCCTCCGTCGACGGGGATGTTGACGCCGCTGATCCAGCGCGATTCGTCGCTGCACAGGAAGCTGACGACGGACGCCACTTCGTCGGCATAGGCCGGGCGCTTCATGCGGTGGGCATCGCGCTGCACGCGCTCCTCGCCCAGCATCGAGACGAAGTCGCGCAGGATGGGTGTGAACACCGGTCCGGGCGCGACGCAGTTCATGCGCACCGAGTGCTCCATGAACCATTTCTGCGACTGGGCGTAGGTCCAGACGATCAGCGCCTCCTTGAAGTACTGGTAGCAGGTCTCCTCCGGCACCGGATGCTGGTCCAGCCAGGCCTGGCCGGCCGCGAAGCCTTCGGTGGCGGCCAGCTGCTTGTGCAGGTCGAGCCGCGCCTGCCATTCGGCGCCGAGGATGGAGGCGACGTTGACGATGGAGGCGCCGGCCGGCATGCGCGGCAGCAGGCCGGAGGTCAGGTAGCGCAGGCCCAGGTAATTGACCTTGGCCAGCAGCGCCGGATTGGCGGTGCCGGGCACGCCGGCGATATTGCATAGCGCGTCCACGCGCTGCGGCAGCTTGGCGATCGCCTCGTCGATGCTGCCGGTGTTGCTTAAATCGACGGCCACGAAGCCGTCCAGCGTGAGGCCAGGATCGTTGCGGTCCATGCCGATGACGGTGGCGCCCTCGAAGCGCGCCAGCCGCGCGACTTCGGCGCCGATGCCGGACGCCGCGCCGGTGACGACGATGGTCTTGTTACGTAACTTCATGCTGTCTCCTTGTCGTTATTAAAATGGGTAGCGTGGTGCTTCGGTTTTGATCGTGAGCCACTGCGTTTGCGTGAATTCGTCCCAATCGACGGTGCCGCCGTGGCGCCCGCCGTTGCCCGAGGTGCCGCCGCCGCCGAACGGCGCGTGCGCCTCCGCCACCACGGTCTGGTCGTTGATGTGCACGTGCCCGGACGGCACGCTGTCGGCGATGCGCATCGCGCGCGACAGGTTGGGCGTGATCACGCCCAGCGCCAGGCAGCCGGTGGTGGCCGAGGCCAGCGCGATGGCCTCCTCGTCGGTGTCGAAGACCGTGATCGAGGCCACGGGACCGAATAGCTCCTCCTCGAAGCAGCGCATGCCCGCGCGGGCGCCGGTCAGCACCGTGGGTTGGTAGAACTGGCGGTCGTAGGTGCCGCCGACCAGCAGCGTGGCGCCGTCGGCCACGCTGTCCTCGACGATGGAGTGCAGGCGTTGGACCTGGCGCGCGCTGATCAACGGTCCGAGCGCGACGTCACCGCCCATCGGGTCGCCCACCGGCAGGTGGCGCGCCTTGTCGGCCAGGCGCTGGATCACCGCGTCGGCGATGCCGCGCTGGAGCAGCACGCGGCCGGCGCACATGCAGATCTGGCCCTGGTGCAGGAAGGTGGCCCACGCGGCGTTGGAGGCGGCGATATCGGGATCGGCGTCGTCGAGGATGATCAGCGAGTTTTTGCCGCCCAGTTCCAGCGACATCTTCTTCAGATTGCGCCCGGCCATTTCGCCCACGCTGTGGCCCGCCGCCGTCGATCCGGTGAAGGCGATCATGCCGATGTCCGGATGGCTGCACAGGGCCTGGCCGGCATCGGCGCCGCCCGGCAGCACATGCAGCACGCCCTTGGGCAGGCCGGCGGCTTCGAAGATGCGGGCGATCAGCACGCCGCCGCTGATCGGGGTTTGCAGGTCCGGCTTGTGGACCACGGCGTTGCCGGTTGCGAGCGCCGGGGCGATCGAACGGATCGACAGGATCAACGGGAAGTTGAACGGCGAGATCACGCCGACCACGCCGTGCGGCACGCGCCGCGCGATGCTCATGGTGCCGCTGGCGGAGGCCAGCAACTGGCCCTTGGGCTGCGTCAGCATGGCGGCCGCCTCTTGCAGGTGGGCGGTGGCTTCGCGCAGTTCCAGATCGGCCTTGGGCCGGATGGCGCCGGTCTCGCGCACGATCCACGTCGACAGCTCGTTGTGATGTTCCGCGATCAGCGCGGCGGCGCGGCGGAAGATCGCGGCGCGCTCCTTGTAGTCCGATGCGGCCCAGGCTTTTTGCGCGGCGCGCGCCTGCACGCCGGCGGCCATGACGTCGGCGGCGCCGGCCAGGCCGATGCGGCCCAGCTGCTCGCCGGTGGCCGGTTCCATGAATACGTGGTTGCCGCCCTGGGAGGCGATCCACTCGCCGTTGAAGATGCGGTCGCGCCAGATGGCGGGGCTGAGGAATGCGCCGCCGGCGCCGGGAATGTCGGTCATGTCTGTCTCCTTGGTTGATTGGGTGGGGCAGGTCGGGCCGTTAGCACGCTAGTTGCATAAGGTCCGCTTGCCGCTCTTTCCTTAGCTATTACAAGTTGCGTGCCAGCGACGCGCGGTTTCGGAGTATTGCGACGCACCATGCCCGTTTCGCCGGGCTGGCAGGGGAATAGCACAGGCGCGCGTGGCGCGCCGCAGCAGAAATGTCGCGGCCCCGCCGCTTGATCAAATGATCAACCAGGAGAACTACCGATGTATGATTTGATAAAAAATGAAGAAGGCGGAGACATGAGCAAGCGTGAACGCGTTTCGCTGGCGGAGGTATCGCAGGCCACCGGCAAAATGCTGAACCGGGGCGACAGCGCCCATTTGAACGAGGGTGCGGCGCCGACCCTGGACGACATCACCCAGAGCCTGCATTTTTCGCCGGGCGATGGCCGCATCTGGCTCAATGGCCAGCGCATGCAGCTGGTGCATATGACGTCACTGGGCTCGCTGCGGCGCGAACTGCTCGAGAGTATAGGCGCGGAACGCACGCGCGGCCTGCTGACGCGGGTGGGCTATTCGGCCGGCGCGCGCGACGCGCAGCTGCTGCGCGAGCGCTGGCCCGACGCCGATCCGGCGGCGCTGTTCTCGGCCGGCCCGCGCATGCATTCGCTCGAGGGCGCGGTCAAGGTCGAGGCGCTGCACTTCGAATTCGACGTCGAACTGGGCACCTATCGCGGCGAATTCCTGTGGCACCACTCCGGCGAGGACGAGGTGCACACCGCCGATTTCGGCATCGGCACCGAGCCGGCCTGCTGGATGCAGACCGGCTACGCGATCGGCTACACCAGCGCGATGATCGGCCGCCTGACGATCTATCGCGAGATCGAATGCATGTCGATGGGGCACAAGCACTGCCGCCTGATCGGCAAGCCGGCCGACGAATGGGACAATGTCGAGGAGGACCTGCGCTTCCTGAACGCCGAGGCCTTCGTCAGCACCACGGCCTACAGTGAGCCGCTGGCGCACCAGAAGGCCGCGATACTGGAGGGCGACGACGAGCGGCCTTACGCCGACAAGGAGATGGTGGGCGTGTCGTCGGCCTTCAACGCCGCCTGCCACATGCTCAAGCGGGTGGCGCCGACGGCGGCGACGGTGCTGTTCACCGGCGAATCGGGCGTCGGCAAGGAGCTGTTCGCGTACATGCTGCACCAGATCGGCAAGCGCAAAGGCCAGCCATTCGTCGCCGTCAATTGCGCGGCGATTCCGGAGACGCTGATCGAATCGGAGTTGTTCGGGGTCGAGCGCGGCGCCTTCACCGGTGCTACGCAGTCGCGGCCCGGGCGTTTCGAGCGCGCCAGCGGCGGTACGCTGTTCCTCGACGAGATCGCGACTTTGAGCCTGGTCGCGCAGGGCAAGCTGCTGCGCGCGCTGCAGGAGGGCGAGGTGGAACGCGTGGGCGGCGTGCGCAGCATCAAGGTCGACGTGCGGGTGGTGGCGGCGACCAATGTCGATTTGCGCGAGGAGATCCGGCAGGGGCGCTTCCGCGAGGACTTGTTCTTCCGCTTGAACGTGTTCCCGATCCATTTGCCACCGCTGCGCGACCGGCGTGACGATATTCCGCTGTTGATGGGTTACTTCATGCGTCATTATGGGCAGAAGCACCAGCGGCGCTTGACGGGGTTCACCGCGCGCGCGGTCGACGCGCTGCTCAATTATCACTTTCCGGGGAATATACGGGAGCTGCAAAACCTGGTCGAGCGCGGGGTCATTTACGCCAACGAGGATGGACCGATCGATTTGCCGCACTTGTTCACGAGCGGGGAGGAGTCGCAGGCGTCGTATTTTTCGCTGGCGCAGACGGGCAGGTTGACCAGTCAGGGGGCGGTGGCGGCGCCCGTTGCCGCGGTCAGTACCGAGCTGCTGGACGTGCTGCCGGGGATGCTGGGCGAGGCGGAGGCGTGGTCGCTCGATGCGCTGGAGAGTACGCTGATACTGGCGGCCGTCAAGCGCGCCGATGGTAACCTGTCGGCCGCCGCGCGCATGCTGGGGCTTACGCGCCCGCAGCTGTCGTACCGGATGAAGAAGCTGCAGGACGCGTAATCCGCCGTGGGCCGCCGGCGGCGCTTGCATGGCGGATTACGCTGCGCTAATCCGCCCTACGTGGATCCGTGAGAACCTTAGCTATCACAGTGCGGTGATCGACTCCAGTTCGGAGCCGATCTGGCGGCAGCTTTGGTGCAGCGCTTCGATGAAACGGTTCACGCTTTGCGATTCGGGCCTGAATAACGGCGTTACCAGGTTTACCGAATACGGTACTGGATGCGAAAAGCGCCGGATCTGCAGGCCGGTCCTCGCGTACTCCAGCGCCGTCAGCGGATTGACGATCGCCACCCCCACCCCCAGGCTCACCGTCGCGCAAACCGCCGCCGCGCTGTGCGTCTCGACCACCATCCGACGCTCGACGCCATGCTCGCGAAATATGTTGTCGACCATCTTGCGATACGGGTCGCCGGCGGCCAGGTACACGAAATCGATGGCCGAAAAATCCTGCGGCGTCAGCGTGCGTTTTTCGCACAGGCGATGGCGCGGCGGCAGCACGCACACCACGTCCATCGTCAGCAGCGCTTCCATTTTCGTACCGGGCGGGATGCCCGGTTCCTCGGTCAACCCAAGATGATAGCGCTGGCTGGTCAGGGACTCCTGCAACGCCGGGCTTTCGAGCGGGGTGACGTTCAAACTCACGCCGGGGAACTTGCTGCAGAAATGCTGGCTCGCGCGCGGCAGCAGCGTGCTTGAAAAAGCCGGCAGGCAGGCGACGGCGATTTGGCCTTGGCGGAAATGGCGTAGCGCCTCGATCGCGTTGCCGATGCGCTCCAGCCCCAGATAGCTGCGCTGGACCTCGTCGAACAGCATCAGCCCATGCTCGGTCGGCACCAGTTTGCCGCCGCTGCGCTTGAACAGCGTCAGTTGCGACAGCTTCTCGAACCGGCTCAATTCCCGGCTGATGGTCGGCTGCGACGTGTGCAGGATCTCGGCCGCGCCGGTCGTGCTACCCGACGTCATCACCGCCCAAAACACCTCGACATGGCGAAAAGTGAAGCCCATGACCACTCCAGTTGAATTCAGATCACTGAACTATATCAGGAATGAATAGGGTGTGAACATATTGATATTATGTTTTTGTTGCTAAAACTTTCATACTGAACGCATTCGAATTCACACGGAAAGCGGATCAGCTTATGAGATATCGTCGATTTGGCCGGCTGGCCTGGCAGGTGTCCGATGTCGGTTACGGCATGTGGGGTGTGGCGGGCGGCGAGGGCGGATGGACCGGGTCCTCCACCAGCGCCGGCATGGAGGCGCTGCACCACGCGATCGCCCGCGGCTGTAATTTTTTCGACACGGCGTGGATCTACGGCCGTGGCGAGAGTGAGCGCATGCTGGGTAGCGCGCTGCGCGACCATCCCGGGAAGAAGCTGTATGTGGCCACCAAGGTGCCGCCGAAGAACCGGGAGTGGCCTTCGCGGCGCGGCGACCGTATCGAGGACATCTTCCCGGCGTCGCATATCCACGAATACGTCGGCCGCAGCCTGGAATGCCTCGGCACCGCTTCGATCGATCTGCTGCAGTTCCACGTGTGGGAAGACGCGTGGGCCGGCGACGAGTCCTGGCAGCGCGTGGTCGAGGACCTCAAACGCCAGGGCATGATCGGCGGCGTCGGCATCAGCGTCAATCGCTGGGAGCCCGCCAATGTGCTCGACACGCTGCGCACCGGATTGATCGATTCTGTGCAGGTGATCTACAACATCTTCGACCAGGCGCCGGAAGACGAGCTGTTTCCGCTGTGCCGCGAGCTCGATATCGGCGTCATCGCCCGGGTGCCGTTCGACGAGGGTTCGTTGACCGGCATGCTGCGCGAGTCCACCACCTGGCCCGAGGGCGACTGGCGCGCCAGCTACTTCGTCCCCGAGAACCTGGCGCCGACAGTGGCGCGGGTCGAAGCGCTGCGCACCGCGCTGCCGGCCGATGCCGACATGGCGCGCGTTGCGCTGCGCTTCATCCTCGCCAGCGAGGACGTGGCGACGGTGATCCCCGGTATGCGCTCGGTGGCCCACGTGGACGCGAACCTGGCGTGTTCCGGCGCCGTGCCGCTGGCTCCGGACCTGCTCGAGCTGCTGCGCCGGCATCGCTGGGACCGCGAGCCGACGTGGTGGTCGCAATAGCGTAGCGCCGCATTTTTGTTTCACTTCCCGCGGCGCGCCGCGCCGTCAACCGCAACCCTCAAGGACATCATCTTGAAATTCTCAGAACTCAAAGGTAAAAAAATCGGTATCTGCGCTTCGGGCGGACTGGTTAGCTTGTTCATCACGCAGCGCCTGAAGGAAGAGGGCGTGGCCTACGACCAGTTCACGGTCGATATCGGGCAGCCGGGGGAGGAGGCGCACGACTACTGCGCCGGTAACATCGACTTGATGCAGGACACCAAGGTGATCGACCTGAAAGAGGAGATCGCGCGCGTGTTTTTGCAGGCGGTGCGGGCGCAGGCGCAATATGACGGCGGCTACTGGAACACCACCGGCATCGCGCGCGCGGTGACGGTCAAGGGGCTGGTCGCGGCGCTGCGCGAGCAGCAGTGCAATGTGCTGGCCCACGGCGCGGTCCACGGCGGCAACGACGAATTCCGCTTCACGTACTACCTGAAGATGTTCGCGCCCGAAATCCTGCCGTTTTCGCCGTGGGAGGACCCGACCACTGCGGAGCGCTTCCGCAGCCGCGTGGCGATGAGCGATTTCGTCGCCGACGCCGATCAGTCCCTCATGCTCGGCAAGGCGCATCACTCGGTCGACGCCAATCTGGGCGGCGTCTCGCACGAGAACCGCGAGGTCGAGCTGTTGTCCAACCCGACCGACTCGGTGACGCCGATCATGGGCGTGCGCGTGGCCGATTCGCCGGACCAGCCGGAGCGCTGCTCGATCACCTTCAAGAACGGCCTGCCGGTGGACATCAACGGCGTCGAGGTGAGCGCCCACGGCGCCATCGCGCTGGCCAACCAGATCGCCGGCCGTAACGGCGTGCTGCTCAAGAACGTGCTGGAGAACCGCATGAACGGCACCAAGGGCCGCGGCCTGTACGAGTCGCCGGGGCTGGACCTGCTGGGCACCGCCGCGCGCCATCTGTTCCAGGCCACCGTCGACAAGGACGGCTGGGAGCTGCTGCGCTTCCTGTCGCCCTTCATCGCGCGCCAGACCTACGCCGGACGCCTGTACGATCCGGCCACGCAGACCGCCATCAATAGCGCCGAGGAGCTGACCGCGAACGCCAGCGGCGTGGTCGACATGATCTGCTTCAAGGGCAGCTACACGGTCGACCGCGTGCACGACTACGCCAAGTCGCGCTTTACCGCGCAGCAGTTCCGCTTCGCCCACGGTGGCCAGAAGTGGATCACCGAAGCGGTGGCCTGAAGCCGGAGGGAATCGACCATGACATCCACCGCACACCGTCTGTTTGTGATGTGGGCGCCACCGCGCTCCCTATCGACCGCCTTTGTCCGCGTGATGGCCGCGCGCGGCGACTTCACCATCCTGCACGAGCCGTTGTGCGATCTGGCGGCATGCGGCCACTTCGTGCATCGGCGCGCCGGCGCCGAGCCGCGCCGGCTGGACTCGGCGGCGGCCTTGTTCGAGCATGTCGAGCGTCTGCGGCGCGACGGCCCGGTCTTCATCAAGGACACCTGCGAGTACGATTACCGCGAGGTGCTCGATGGCGCCGGCTACCTGCGCGAGGCCACCCACATCTTCATGTTGCGCGAGCCGGCCAGCGTAATCAACTCGCACTATCACATCAATCCGGAGATGCGCTGCGAGGACGTGGGGTACGAGCACCTGGCGCGCGTCTACGATTTGGTGCGGATGCAGGCGGCCGCGCGGCCGCTGTTCATCGACGCCGAACGGCTGGTGCTCGATCCGGCCGGCACGGTGGAACGCTTTTGCGACAGCACCGGCCTGACGCACCTGCCCGAGTCGCTGCGGTGGGAGGGCGGCCACCTGGATATATGGGAGCGCACCAAGCGCTGGCACCTGGACGCGGCCAACAGCAACTGCATCGCGCCGATCGAGCGGCACTACGCGGTCAGGGTCGACAATCACGAGCAGCTGCGTGGCTTTTACCAGGCCAACCGGCCGTTCTACGACTACCTGTGCCAGCAAGCCGGGAGCGTGCGGGCATGAGCGGCGCCTCCTCTTTGCTCACCTGGCAGGATTTTCCGGTGGTGCGCGGCATGCGCGCCGCACGGTTGCGCCAGAGACCCTGCGTGCTGTGGTTCACCGGCTTGAGCGGCTCCGGCAAAAGCACGTTGGCGGGGCTGGTCGAAGGGACCTTGTTCAGCCAGGGCTACCTGACCTATGTCCTCGACGGCGACAACGTGCGCCACGGCTTGTGCCGCGATCTCGATTTCAGCCACCAGGCCAGGGTCGAGAACATCCGCCGCGTCGGCGAAGTGAGCAAGCTGTTCGTCGACGCCGGGATGATCGTGCTGACCGCGTTCATTTCGCCGTTTCGCAAGGACCGGGCCTTGGTGCAGGAAATGATCGGCGATGCGCAGTTCATTGAAATTTATCTCGACGCCGCGCTCGACGTCTGCGAGCGGCGCGATCCCAAGGGCTTGTACCGCAAGGCCAGGGATGGCCAGCTGCGGCATTTCACGGGCATCGATTCGCCCTACGAGGCCCCGCAGCGCGCCGACATCGTGCTCGACACCTCGACCGCGTCGCCGGCGCGGTGCGCGCAAATCATTATCGACTATTTGCAAAAAGGCGGCTGGCTGCTGCCGCAGGCGTCGATGCCACACCCCGCGGTCAACGCCGCGGTCAATTCTTAAGGAACCAGATGGACCATTTTCATTACGTGAACGGCGAGTTGCACATCGAAGGCGTGCCGGCCAGCGCGATCGCCGAGGCGCACGGTAGCCCGGTGTATGTCTACAGCGCGCAAACTTTCAAGGACCACTGCTCGGTCGTGCGCAGCGCCTTTTCCGGCCTGGAGCCGCTGATCTGCTTCTCGGTCAAAAGCTGCAGCAACCTGGCCGTGCTCAAACTGCTGGTGGAGCAGGGCTGCGGACTCGATGTCGTCAGCGGCGGCGAGTTGTACCGCGCCTTGCAGGCCGGCGCCGCGCCGGAAAAAATCGTCTTCGCCGGCGTGGGCAAGTCGCGCGAGGAGTTGACCTACGCGATCGACGCCGGCGTGTTCCTGTTCAACGCGGAGTCGGAGGGCGAACTGGCGCGCATCGACGAGGTGGCGCGGGCGGCGGGCAAACGGGTCAAGGCGGCGGTGCGCGTCAATCCGGACGTCGCCGACGCCGATACCCATGAAAAAACCTCCACCGGCGGACGCCAGACCAAGTTCGGCGTGCCGCTGCTGCGCGCCGAGGCGCTGTTCGAGCGTAACCTGTACCGCCACGTCGACGTGGTCGGCATTCACGTCCATCTGGGCTCGCCGATCGCCGCCACCGCCACCTATCTGGCGGCGATCGACAAGGTTGAACAACTGGCCGACCGCATCGAGGCCAGTGGCGGCAAGATCGAATTCATCAACATCGGCGGCGGCTTCCCTGCGCACTATCGCGCCAGCGAGGCGCGGGAGTACTGCTCGCTGGGGGAGATGGGCGCGGCGATCTGTGACCGTCTGCAGGGTCTCAAACGGCGCGGCAAGCACTTCATCATCGAACCGGGACGCTCGATCAGCGCCAACGCCGGCATCCTGCTGACGTCCGTGGAATACGTCAAGCAGGGTTGGGAGCGCAAGATCGCGATCGTCGACGCCGGCATGAACGTGCTGCTGCGCCCGACCTTGTACGGCGCCAGCCACGCGATCTGGCCGGCCAGCTTCGGCGCCTTCGACGGCCATTGGAGCGCGCTGCCGGGGCTGGGCGGGACGAACGACGGCGAGGGCTTCGACGCCATCGACATCGTCGGCCCGATCTGCGAGACCGGCGACTACTTCGCGCTGGGCCGCGCCATGCCGGCGCTTGACGGCGGCGACCTGCTGGCGATTTTTTCCTGTGGCGCCTATGGCATGAGCATGGCCAGCCAGTACAACTCGCGCGGCAGGCCGGCCGAGGTCATGGTCGAGAAGGACCGGCAGCGATTGATACGCCACCGCGAATCGTATGCGGATCTGGTCGCGCACGAGTTGTGCGGACTTTAGGATCACCGAATATTTCAATTGTCAGTCCGAGCGAACGGAGTTCACCATGTCCCAACCCTTTGCAGTGATCGTCGACGCCTATTCGACCGGCGCCGAGCTGGCGCCGAAATTCAGCGCGCGCGGCATCCCGAGCATCCACATCCAGAGCGCGGCGACCGTCCCGCCAAGCTATGTGCCCAGCTTTCAGCCGGACAGCTTCGCCGCCAGCATCGTCTATCGCAACCTGGACGACTGCGTCAGCCAGCTGGCCGCGGCGATGGGCGGCGGCCACGCCGGCTGGGTGATGGCGGGCGCGGAGACCGGTGTCGAACTGGCGGATCTGCTGGCCGCCGAGCTGGGATTGGACGGCAACCCGGTCGCCAGCTCGCGCCGCCGCCGCGACAAGTACGAGATGGCCAGCGCCTTGCGGGAAGCCGGACTGGAAGCGGCCGACAGCCTGCGCACCGATGATGTCGAGGTGCTGCTGCAATGGGCGGACGGCGGACGGCGCGGCTGGCCGATCGTCGTCAAACCGCTCGCCAGCGCCGGCAGCGACCATGTGTTTTTCTGCGTGAACGCGGGGCAGCTGCGCGCCGCCTTCGACAGCATGATCGGGAAACGCAACCGTATGGGCGCCGTCAACCGGGAGGTGCTGGCGCAGACCTTCCTGGCCGGCACGCAGTATGTGGTCAACAGCGTGTCGATCGGCGGTCGGCATTATTTTTCCGACATCTGGATCGACCGCCGCAAGACGCTGTCGGGTGCCTCCAATCTCTATGACTGCGAAGAGCTGCTGCCGGCGGTGGGGCCGCTGCAGGACAGCCTGACCGCGTACATGCGCCGGGTGCTCGACGCGCTGGAAGTGCGCAACGGCCCGGCCCATTCCGAGGTGATGATGACCGAGCGCGGTCCGGTGCTGGTCGAAACCGGCGCGCGCCTGCAGGGCAGCATGCTGGAACAACCGGTGATCGACGCGCTGGGCGCGAGCCAGGTGACCCTGGCCGTCGAGCGCTGCTGCGATCCGGAGGCGTTCACGCGGCGCCTGGCCGCGCCGTATGTCCTGAGCCGGCACGTCATGTGCGTGGCGCTGATCTCCGACCAGAGCGGCACGGTCGAGGACATCTCCGGTTTGGGTGCTATCCGCGAGTTGCCTTCGTATGCCTGCCATTTCCATACGCCGGAGGTGGGTGACCGCATCATGCGCACCACCGACCTGTTCTCGATTCCGGGCGTGGTCTATCTGACGCACGCGGACCAGAATATGCTGCGCCGCGACTATGAAACCATCCGTGGACTGGAGCGCGACCGGCGCCTGTTCGCGGTGCGCCAGGCCGAGGCGGCGTGATGGGCGCCACCGCCATCCGGCCGGCGGCCGATAAACCCGTACCGGCTGCGCCGGCGCCGATCTACCGGCCGCTGGCCGCGTTGTGCTTCGTCGCCGCGTACGCGGTGCTGGCGGCGGCCAACGGCGTTACCGCCGCCATGCTGCTTCAGGAGATCGATATCGCGGCCTTCACCTTTGTCAGCTTCCTGTGCGCCGCCCTGATGTTCTACGCGGTGCGCCGCTACCGTGAACGCAACGGGCCGTCGCAGGTGCTGGCGCTGGGACTGGGCAAGCGCGAGATCGGAGCGCTCAACGTCACCACGGGACTGAGCTGGATCCTGATGTACGTCGCCTACGCCAATATGGAGCCGGCCGTCGCCGCCACCTTAATGTGTTCGGTGGGGCCGTTCGTGGCGATCGCCTTCGAAAAGGCGGCCGCCGGTCCGGCGCGGCCGGCGCGCGCGCGCTGGGCGTTGGCCGCCGGTTTTGTGGCCGGGGGCGCGGTGCTGTTCTACGGCAGCCTGTCGGGACGCTCGGCGGTGGTCGGATTCGACCAGTCGCGCATCCTGCTGGGCGCCGCCGGGGCGATCGGCTGCGGCTACTTCATGACCGTCAGCACCGTCTACCTGAAGCGCTTGAGCGTGCGCGGCTTCCGCACCGACCAGGTGATGGCGCACCGCTTCTATTTGCTGCTGGCCGTGACGGGCGCCTACGCGCTTTGGCAACAGACTTTGTTGGACACGGTGCTGGCGCACGGCGCGCTGATCGCGGGTCTGAGCGTCATCGGCGTGGTGTTCCCGATGGTGCTGCTGCAGCGGGGGATCACGCTTGGCACGCCTTTCCTGACGATGGTGGTGATGGCCGGCGCGCCGCTGGTGAGCATCGTGCTCCAGCTATTCGATGGCCGGCTCGCCGTCTCGCCGTTGTCGCTGATCGGCGTGGGCATGACCTTTGTCGTCAGCATCGCCGCGATCCGCATCGTGCTGGCCCCCGCATCCGCACCCGCCCGCGCCCAATAGCGCATTTCTAACTTTCTTGAGGTTCTGTATGCTCAATACCGGGTTTGACTACGCACGTCCGTACCTCGCCGACAGTGTTCTCGCCGGCAGTGTTCTCGACATGGTGCGCGCCGCCGCGCAGGCGCACGGCGCCGATATCGCCGTGCGTTGCGGCGATCGCGAAATCTCCTACGCCGATCTGATGGCGGCCGCCGAAGCGAATGCCGTGATGCTGCGGGAGCGGGGCGTGGCGCGCAAGGACATCGTTCTTTGCGCGCTCGGCACCGGCATCGAACTGCCGGTGGCGTGGCTGGCGACGATGTTGCTGGGCGCCGTTATCGTCCCGATCGACATCGGCTGGCCGGCCCTGCGGCTGCGCGCCGTGGCCACCGCCACCGGGGCGGCGATCGCCATCGCCGGCGACGACGGTCATTCCGCGTTGGCTGGAGCGGGCGTGGACGCCGTCGCGATCGACCTGCGCCGGCGACTCGAGGACGGCGGCGCGGCGGTGTCGGGCGCGTACGCGGCGGGCGCGGAACTGGTGTACGGATTTTTCACCTCCGGCTCCACAGGGGTGCCCAAATGCGCGCTGAATCACCACGCGGGGCTGGCCAACCGCTTCCGCTACATGACGCGCCGTTTCGGCCGGGGCCAGGTGGTGTACCAGAACAGCGCGCCGCTGTTCGATTCGTCGATCTGGCAGATGCTCTGGCCATTGACCTGCGGTAGCGTGTCGGTGCTGCCAGAGCGGCGCGGCCGTTGGGACCTGGACGCCGTGGTGGACGACATCGCGCGCCACCGCATCACCATGACCGACTTCGTGCCGACCTTGTTCAAATTGCTGGTGCGCGGGCTCGAAAGCGGCGGCGTGGCGTGCGCCAAGCTGACCAGCCTGCGCCATGTGCTGATCGGCGGCGAGGAAATCGACGCGCCGTCGGTGCACAGCTTCCGCCGCCTGCTGCCGCAATGCCGCGTGATCAACACCTACGGCCATACCGAGGCGTCGATCGGCATGGTGTTCCACGAGGTGCGCGACGAGGATGGCCAGCACATTCCGTTGGGGCGGCCGATCGACAATACCCACGTGCGCATCGTCGACGCGTCGATGCGGGTGGTGGCCGACGGCGAACTTGGCGAGATCGTGGTCGGCGGGGTTTGCGTGGGGGCCGGCTACTTGAACCTGCCCGGATTGACCGCGCAAGCCTTTGTGGCCAATCCCTTTAACGACGTCCCTGGCGAGATGGTTTATCGCACCGGCGACATGGGCCGTGTGCGCGCCGATGGCCTGCTCGATTACGCCGGCCGGGCCGACGACCAGGTCAAGGTGCGCGGCGTGCGCATCGAACTGGGCGAACTGTCGCTGGCGATGAAGGCGTGCTTCGAGGAGGTGGGCGACGCGGTGGCGCTGATGGCGCCCACCAAACACGGCGGGCCCGAACTGGTGCTGGCCTACGCCGCGCCGGCGCGGATCGAGGCGGGCCGCTTGCGCCGCGCGCTCGCCCACCACCTGCCGATGACGCATATGCCGCAGCGGGTGTTGTGGCTGGAATCCCTGCCGGTGTCGCCAAATGGCAAACTCGATCGCAAGCGCATCATCGACATGATAGGCGCGCAAGCCCAGGTCGCGGCCTTGACCGCCACGGAGCGGGAGGAGGCGGCCGGACTGCTTGGGATGATCGTGCATCGCTTTCGCAGCGTGTTGCTGCTCAACGACGTCGGACCGGATACCGATTTCTTCGACAACGGCGGCGACTCGCTCGCGGCGGTCAATTTGTCATTGATGCTGGCGCAGTCCGGCGGCGTGACGGTGCCGGTTACGCGGCTGTACGAGTATCCGACGCCGCGCGCCTTGGCACGCTTTTTGGAGACCGGCGGCGCGGTTGCCACACGTGCGGGGCTGGATCTGCCGGAGGTCGAATACAGCAACACCGGCGCTGTCGCCGCCGTCAGTCGCCGCGTGCTGCTGACCGGCGCCACCGGTTGCATCGGCATCCACGTGCTGGAATGCCTGCTGCGTACCACGACGCTGGAAGTGTCGGTGCTGCTGCGCGGCGCCAGCAGCCAGGCCGCGCTCGAGCGCCTGGGCGCGGCCTACGGCGCGGCCCACCGTGGCCAGACGCTGCCGCGCGCGCGCATCAAGGTGCTGGTGGGGGACCTGGGCGCCCCGCAGTGGGGCTTGCCGGCGCCGGTGTGGGCGCATCAGGCGTCCGAGATCGACGAAGTGATTCATTGCGGCGCGGAGGTCAACTTCCTGCTGCCGGCGCAGCAGCTGTTCGCGCCCAATGTGCTGGGCACCGCCGCCTTGATTCAGTTTTGCCGCGAGGGCAGGGCCAAGCGCGTGCACCACGTGTCGTCGCTCGCCGCCAAGCTCAAAGCGGTGGATGTACATGGCGCTCCGCCGGCGGGAACCACCGGCTACGGCTACACCAAATACCTGGCGGACCGGCTGATCGTGCGCGCGCAGGCGCAAGGACTGGCGGCGCGCATCTACCGCGTCGACGACGTGCTGCCGTCGATCTGCGCCGGCCATGTCAATCAGCAGTCGCTGGTGCATATGCTGCTTGGCTGCTGCCTGCGGCTTGGGGTGGCGCCGGCCGGCTGCGGCGAATTGGGATTGCTGCCGGTCGACTCGTTGGCGCGGTGGCTATGC
Organism: Duganella sp. 1411; assembly: GCF_017833525.1. Taxonomy (GTDB): domain Bacteria; phylum Pseudomonadota; class Gammaproteobacteria; order Burkholderiales; family Burkholderiaceae_D; genus Rugamonas. The sequence goes on along the minus strand of NZ_JAFICD010000002.1, from coordinate 219,549 downwards.
GGATTTGTCGGCACGCCTGCCAACTTCGGCACGGCGCCGGCCCTGGTCGACGTGGTGGGCGCGCAGTTCTTCCCGTTCGATACACTGGTGTGGGCCATCGCCGGCAAACTGGGACGCGAGGCGGCGCCGGTCGGCTACGACGAATTTCTGGCGCTGCTGCGCGAGGCCGACGATCCGCGCGCGGCGCTGCTGCACGATATGCTGCCCCGGGCGGGCAGCGGCCGGGTGGCGTTCTCCCAGCCGGTGGCGGATGCCGACAGACTGGCCATGTGCGCGGCCGTTCCCAACGGCCAGCAGCTGGTCGCCAATCTCGGCGACTTCGCCCTGTACATCGAGTCGCTGGCGCGCGCGCTTGACGGGCCGGCCGCATGATCGGAGCGTTGCTGACCACGGTGGCGAGCCTGTCGGCCCTGGCGGAGGTCCACGCGTCGGCGCCGGAGGCACCGGCGTACGACCCGGTGCCGGAGATGCTGGCGGCGGCGACCCCGACGCCGAGGATGCGTGGCGGCGATGCGCGTCAAAGCCCGCCGCCATTCATCGCGCCGGAGACGGCGCCCGCGCCGCCGCGCGTGCTGGCCGACAGCACGTTGCGCATCCTGCTCAGGAACTACCGCGACAGTCTGACCATCAACGGCCACGGCACCCAGCGCGGCTGGGTGCAGGGCGCCCAGGCCAATTTCGTCTCGGGCCTGAGTGGCGGCGAGACCGGCGTCGGCGTCGATGCCGCGCTTTTCGGCGCCGTCAAGCTCGATGGCGATGGCGCGTCCGGCGACATGGTGCACGTGGACCGTGATGGCGATGGCGGCGAAAAGCGCAGGGCGTGGGCGTACATGGGCGGGTACGCGGTGAAGGCCCGCCACGGCGGCATGCTGCTCAAATACGGCTTGCAGCAGGTGGAGAATGTCTTTCTGGAGTCGAAGGACAACCGCGCGCTGCCGCCGACCTTCAGGGGCGTCACGCTGAACGGGGACTTGGCGGGCGGGATCAACGTGGAGGCGGGCAGCGTGGACGCGGTCAGCCCGCGCGGCCGCACCGGGTTGGTGGGGCTGAAAACGGCGTACGGCGGCACGCCGATCTCGCGGCTTGATTATGGCGGCGTGAACCTGACGTCGGCTTCGGGCAAGCTGTCGTTATACGCGGCGCAGGCCAGGGATGTGTGGAACCAGCTGTTTGTCGCGGGGCGGCACAGCTTCGGCCCGTCGGAGGCGGCCCAATGGACCGCCAGCGCCGCCGCCTACGTCACCCGCGACCAGGGTGCGGGTTTGCAGGGGACCATCGGCGGAAAGGCCTATAGCCTGGCGCTGGCCAGGCAAATCGGGGCCTCCGAGCTGGCGGTCTCGTTCCAGCATGTGATGAGCGACCAGTATCTCGACTACGTCCAGGAGGCCAACGGACTGTATCTGGCCAACGGCATGGTGGCCGACTACAACGCGCCGCGCGAAAAGTCGCTGCAGTTGCGCTATACGGCCAATGGCGCCGACTTTTCGATGCCGGGAGCGAGCGTTATCCTTTGGGGCATTGCCGGCCGTAGCAAGTCTCCCCGTGCCGGCGTACCGGCGCCCTTTGACGCGGGGACCTGGCGCGACGCCTACTGGCGCGGCGGTGCGCCGGTGCACGGCAACCATCACGAGCTTGGGTTGAAGGCCAGCTATGTGTTCGATAGGGGCGACGTCAAGGGCATCAGCCTGGCGTTCATCGCGCTGGCGCATCGCGGCTCGGCGCATTATGTGGAACCCGGTGAGCGCGAGTACCGGTTTATTCTCAACGTGCCGCTAAAGGTTTTCTAGGACGCGCGGCTGCGGTAGCTTTGCGGGGCCAGGTCGTCTTTCGGCGCCAGCGCTTGCAGGCGTTTGTACAGCACGCGCGTTTCGAGCAGGTTCCACACGCGCAGCATCGCTTCGAGCGTGTCGAACGGCTTGGTGAGGAAATCCTTGGCGCCCAGGGACAGCGAGCGGCGCTTGGCTTCGGCGGTGGCGTCGGCGGTGATCACCAGCACCGGGCGGAAGTCGTACGGGTCGCCGCGCCGCTTCAAGCGTTCGAGCACCGCGTAGCCGTCCAGGTCCGGCATCATCAGATCGAGCACGATCAGGTCCGGGTCGAAGGCGTTGAACAGCTCGAGCGCGTTCCTGGCGTCGGTGGTGCCGACGACGTGCGTCAGGCCTTCGCCGATGAACATGTCCTCCAGCAGACGCAGATTGGCCGGCTGATCGTCGATGATCAGGATGCGCGACGCCAGGACTTCGTTTTCCATCATGGTTTTTGCTCCGTTGTGTCGAGTAAGGCGAAAAATTCGGGGATCTTGAGCGGCTTGCCCAAGTGGCGGGGACCACCCGCCGCGGCGTCGCCGGCGGCACCGCCCAGCACCACCAGCTCGCCCGGCAAGGCACGCACCGCGTCGTCGGCCAGCTCGCAGGCGACCAGCAGCAGGTCGGGCGGCGATTGCCGCGCCAGCGCGATGCCGCCGGCCTTGTCGGCGGCGGCCGTCATACGCCAGTGCGGGCGGCGTTGCATCAGCGTGGAGATCAGCATCCGCGTGCCGGCGTCGGCGTCGATGCAGATGATGCTGTGGGTGGCCGGCGCCGGCGTTGGCGTGGCCGCCACCGGCGCGGAGTTGCCGGTGGCCGCGTCGGCGGGCGCGCTGGCCACGGCGTCGGCGTCGGCGGCGGGTAGCGTCAGCGTGAAGCGGCTGCCGCCGCCGGCCTTGTCCTCAAGCCGGACGTCGCCCTGCATGGCCTGCATCAGCGCCTTCGATACCGCCAGCCCGAGGCCGGCGCCTTCGGTCTTGCCGCTTTCGGCGCCGAGGCGGTCGAACGGGGCGAACAGGCGTGTTCGCAGCGCCGGCGAGATGCCGGGACCGGTGTCGTCGATGTGGATGCTGACGATGCCGGTGGCCGGGTCGGTGCCGAAGCCGATATCGACATCGGCGCCTTGGCCGCCGTACTTGATGGCGTTCGATAGCAGGTTAAGCATCACTTGCAGCAGGCGCTGACGGTCGGCCATGACGGCGCCGGCGATGGCCGCGCTGTCGTGGCGCAGCCGCACCGCGCGTTGCTGCGCCATGGGCGCCATCAGCATCGCCGCTTCGTCGACCAGCGGCGCCAGCGCCACCGGCTCGCATGCGAGCGCCAATTTGCCCGCTTCGATGCGGCCGATGTCGAGCACCTCGTCGATCAGCGACAGCAGGTGCTGGCCGGCCTGGCGGATATGCTCGGCGTGTTCGCGCTCGCGCGGCGCCTTCAGGCCCGCCTCGAGCAGTTGGGCGTAGCCGAGGATGGCGTTCAACGGCGTGCGCAGTTCGTGGCTGGTGCGCGCCAGGAATTGGGTCTTGGCCTGGCTGGCCGCCTGCGCCGCCGACGCCCGTCCCGCCAGCAGCACGCTGGCCTGGTGCAGCCGTTCGGCCAACTGGCCCAGTTCATCGCTGGTGTCCGGCGCCGGTATCAGCGTCAGATCGCTGTTGAGCCGTTCGGCGTTTTCGGCCGCCAGCCGCACCCGCCGCACCAGGCCGACGGTGAACGTCAGCGTGGCCATCGCGCCGGCCAGGCCGGCGGCGGCGACGGCGATGGTCATCCACATGTTGCGGTTGGAGGCCTGCTGCAGCGCCAGCGCGCGCTGCTCCACCAGCGCCGCTTCGCGCCGGCTCATGACGCCGATCTCGGCGCGCAGCTGGTCGAGGATGCGTTTGCTGCTGAGCAGATGCCGTTGCAGCTCGCCGGCGCTGGCGTTGCGCTGGCCGCGCATGATCTCCAGGCTGGCCAGTTTGTCGTTGAGCAGCGGGGCGATGCGCCGCAGGCTGGCGCTTTGTTCCGGGTCGCTCACCTTGGCCTGCAGGCTGGCCAGCGTGGCCGGCAGCTGGACCACCGCGACGCCGTAGGGCGTGAGGAAGTCGTCGCGCCCCGTCAGCAGGTAGCCGCGCACGCCGGTGGCCGCCTCGGCGATCTGCGTGTGCAGGCGCTGGATGTCGGCCTGCGCCTGCATCACGCGCAGCATGTCGGCGGTGGCGGCTGCGGTTTTGCGCTCGAGCGTGTAGCTGGTGGCGGCGGAACCGAGCAACAGCGCCAGCGAGGCGGCGATGATGACGCCGCCCTTGAAGCCGAGCGACCAGTGGCGCGGATGCAGCGCGCCGGCACGGCCCGTCGTCAGGCCTCGCAGGTAACTTCGCAGTTGACCACTCATGTGCCCAGCCCCAGATCGGCCGCGCGCACCGCCGCCTGCGTGCGGTCGTTCAGATCGAGTTTGTGCAGGATGCGCTCGACGTGGACCTTGACGGTGCCGGCGGCGATGCCCAGGTGTTCGCCCATGACGGCGTTGGTCCAGCCGCTGGGCAGCAGCGCGAACACCTGCAGCTCGCGCGGCGTCAACGCCTTCAACATCTCGGCCGCTTCCGGCGCCGCCACGCGCGGCGCGTTCTGCGGCGCCGCCAGCACCGCCGCCAGCATCGTCGCCAGCGCCTGCAGCGTGAGCAGGTCGTCCGGATTGGGCAGCGGCGCCGCCTGGGCGCTGAGCAGCGCGAGCATGCCGCGATTTTTTCCGTCGAGGCACAGCGGTACCAGCACTTCCAGGCCAACCCGCTGTTCGCGGCCGATACGCAGGCCGCTGACGACGTCCTGCCGCACCAGCGGCGCACGCGGACCCGGTTGCAGCGTCGCTTGCAGCGCGGCGGCGTAGGCCAGGCGGGCGCCGACCGGCGGCACCTGTCCCTGGGCGGCCAGCACGTGCAGCGCGTCGTCCTTGAGCACCATCACCGCGCCGTCCTCCAGCGACAGGAAGGCCAGCGCCTTGGACAGGGCCGTCGACAGCGCCGACGCGCACAGTCCCTCGCTGGCCAGCGCGCTGGCCGCATCGGTCAGCAGGCGCCAGCGCGCCGCGCTGCTTTCGATCTGACGATAGCGGTTGCGGGTGGCCCGCGCGCTGTCGCCGGCGGGAGTCAGGTGGGTGATGTTGGTCATTTTGGGCGCGGCATAGGCAAATAAATCGCGATTATATGCCACCCGGCATACGCCGATACCCCCGACCAGCAGATTTTTGAATCGCCCGCCGCGCCGATACTGGCTTCATTGGCGAGCAAGAGAGTCCGCCAAACTTCCTCAACAACGAATGGAGCATACGATGAAAAAGATTCTGATTTCCCTGGCACTGGCAGCTGCGACCACCATGGCTTACGCCGATGGCGCGCCGAAGTTCTATCATGGCGTGGCGGCGGTGCCGACCAACGCGCAGGAAGCGGAGATCGCCGGCCTGTTCGTCAAGTGGAACGCCGCGCTGGCGACCGGCGACTCGACCAAGGTCGCCAGCCTTTATGCCCCGAACGCGGTGCTGGAACCGACCGTGTCGAACGAAGTGCGCTCCAACCCGGCCGCGATCAAGGACTATTTCGATAAGTTCTTGAAGCTCAAGCCGCAGGGAACGATCAACTATCGTTACATCCACATGCTCGGCGCCGATTCCGCGCTCGACACCGGCGTCTACACCTTCCGCGTGACGCAGAACGGCCAGCCGCAGGATGTGCAGGCGCGCTACACCTATGTGTATCAGAAGGTTGGCGGCGAGTGGAAGATCCTCAACCACCACTCGTCGGCGATGCCGGAGATCGCCGCCAAGTAAGCCTGCCGGCTGTTGTGAAAAAAGCCACCCGGGGTTGCGGGTGGCTTTTTGTCATTCGACCGGTTTGAGTCCGCTCCACGACACGGTGGTCGCTTCGGTCACCAGCACCGACGAACCGGATTTGATGGTCTGGGCGAAGCGGTGGATGGCGTCGCGCACCTCGTTGATCGGTTCCACGCCGCTGTAGCAAAATTCGCCCGGCGGCAGGTGGAAGCCCTTGCCGTCGTCGGCCTTGATGGCGCCGGCGATATTGTATTTGGCCAGTTCGACGGCCAGGCGGTGGTAGGTTTCGGCGTCCGGTTCGTCGAAGCCGACGCGAATGATGTAATTGACCATGTCAGTTCCTCAAAATTGGTGAGGGATCATGGCATAAAAAACGGGCCGCGGCCCATCTTTTTGACAAAGCAAAGCCCCGAACAAGCAGCAAACTTGTCGGGGCTTTTGGTCAATTAGCGGAGAAAGCATTTGACTGGGATGGATGATAGTGAGGAAAACTTAAGATTAACTTAGTTTCATGACAAAAGCCCGGGCTTTGGCGGCGTCGCCGGATGGTGTAGCATGTCGGACGGCGATTTGGCGGGGTGCAGTGGCCCCCGCCCGCCGGTATTCCGAGGATAGATATGCAAATCAAAATTAATGAAGTGCTGCGCGCTTACATCGAACCGCTCACCGAGAGCGAGTATCAGGCGTTGGAACGCAGCATCCTGGTCGAAGGCTGCCGCGACGCGCTGGTGTTGTGGGAGGACGTGCTGGTCGACGGCCATAACCGTTATCAAATATGCCAGCAGCACGGCATTCCGTTCAAGGTCACGGAGAACACCAGCTTCCGCAACCTGGACGACGTCAAGCTGTGGATGATCGATAACAATCTGGGCCGGCGCAGCATCTCCGACTACCAGCGCGGCGTTCTGGCGCTGCGCAAGAAGGAGATCGTCGCCGCCCGCGTGGCCGATCTGATGGCCGAAGCGGCCGCCGAGGACGCGCTGATCGCGCCGCCGGAAGGCGACGCGGCCAAGCCCCGGCCGGCCGCCATGCCGCTGGCGTCGCGCGAGGACATCGCCCGCGCCGCCCGTTTGAGCAGCGCCACCATCAGCCAGATCGAAAAGATCCAGAAGACGGCGACGCCGGAACTGGTCGAGGCGGTCCGCTCGGGCACGATCTCGATCAACGCCGCCGCCACCGTGGCCTCGCTGCCCGAAGCGGACCAGGTGGCGGCGGTCGCCGGCGGCAAGAAGGAGCTGCAGAAGGCGGCCAAGGAAGTGCGCGAGCTGCGCGCCGCCTCGCGTCCGGCCAAGGAGCCGAAGGAAGCGAAGGAGGGCGGCGACTACGGCCGTCCGCTGACCGAGGTGGAGGAGCTGCGCGCCGAGAACGCGTCGCTCAAGGAGAAGAACGCGGCGCTGCGGGCGGAAATCACGGCCCTGCAGTTGCGTATCTCGGAGCTGGTCGACGCCAGCTGACGTTGTTTTGCCCTTGCCCCCGCCCGGAGTCCCGTTCATGCCAAGTATGCGTTCCCTGCTGCCGTTGATGTGTTTTGTTTCGATGGGCGCGGCGGCGGCACAGGCCCCGGCGTCGCCGTACAAGGACCCGGCGGCGGAGGCCAAGCGGTGGAAGGCGTCGGCGGCGCGGGTCACCATCCTGCGCGACAAATGGGGCATCCCCCATGTCTATGGCAAGACCGACGCCGACGCGGTGTTCGGCTTGATGTACGCGCAGGCGGAGGACGATTTCCGCCGCGTCGAACGCAATTACATCAACGCCATGGGCCGGCTGGCCGAAGTGGAGGGCGAGGCCGAGCTGTATCGCGACCTGCGCATGAAGCTGTTCATCGATCCAGCCGAATTGCAGGCGCAGTACCGGCAAAGCCCCGCGTGGCTGAAGAAGCTGATGGTGGCTTTCGCCGACGGCTTGAACTACTACCTGGCCACCCATCCGGACGTCAAGCCGGCGTTGATCACGCGCTTCGAGCCGTGGATGGCGCTCAGCTTCAGCGAAGGCAGCATCGGCGGCGACATCGAGACCATCGACTTGAAGCAGCTCGAAGCCTTGTATGCCAAGGGCGCCCGCTATCCGCTGGCGCCGCCGGTGCTGCTGTCGTCGGCGCCGGCGGAGCGGGGCAGCGACCTGGATAAGGAGCCGGGCGGATCGAACGGCTTCGCCATCGCGCCCGCGCTGACCAAAAACGGCCGCGCGCTGCTGCTGATTAATCCGCACACGTCGTTCTACTTCCGTCCCGAAGTGCAGGTCCAAAGCCGGCAGGGATTGAATGCCTACGGCGCCGTCACCTGGGGGCAGTTCTTCGTCTACCAGGGTTTCAACGATCGCTTGGGCTGGATGCACACGTCCGGCGGCGGCGACGTGATCGACGAGTACATGGAGACCATCGTCGAAAAGGATGGCCGCTTCTTCTACCAGTACGGCGCCGGGCAGCGGCCGTTGAAGGCGGTCGATATCACGCTGCCCTACAAGGCCGGCGACGGCATGGCCAGCAAGGTGGTCAAGGTCTATTACAGCCATCATGGCCCGATCGTGCGGGCCAGGGACGGCAAGTGGATCGCGGTGCGCCTGATGAACGAGCCGCTGAAGGCGCTCACGCAGTCCTTCATCCGCACCAAGGCGCGCAACTACAGGGACTTCTACAAGTCGATGGAGCTGCGCACCAATTCGTCCAACAACACGGTCTACGCCGACGCCGACGGCAATATCGCCTACTTCCACGGGAATTTCGTTCCGAGGCGCGATCCGAAATTCGACTGGAAGCATCCGGTCGACGGCAGCGATCCGGCCACCGAGTGGCACGGGCTGCACACGGTCAAGGAGACCATCTCGCTGTTCAACCCCAAGAACGGCTGGATACAGAACACCAACAACTGGCCTTACACGGCGGCCGGCCCTTATAGCCCGAAGGCCAGCGACTATCCTGCCTACATGTCGATGAATCCGGAGAACCCGCGCGGCATCCATGCGGTGCGCGTGCTGGAAGACAAAAAAGACTTCACCATCGCCAGTTTGCTCGACGCTGCCTACGACACGCAGCTGCCGGCGTTCGAGCCGCTGTTGCCGCAGCTCTTCGCCGCCTACGACGCGCTGCCCGCGGACGATGCGCTCAAGGCGGCGCTGGCGCCGCAGATCGCCGCGTTGCGCGGCTGGGACATGCGCTACGCGCTGGCGTCGACGCCGACCTCGCTGGCGATCTACTGGGCGCAGGACCTGGCGGCCACGTACGGGCCGGAGGCCAAGGCCAAGGAGGTGCTGGTGCTCGACTACATCCAGGCGGCGCTGACGCCGCGCCAGCGGTTGGAGGCGCTCGAGCGCGCGTCGGCCAGGCTGACCGCCGATTTCGGCACATGGCAAACGCCGTGGGGCGAGATCAATCGTTTCCAGCGCCTGACCGGCGACATCGTGCAGCCGTTCGACGACAGCAAACCGAGTTTGCCGGTGGCGTTCGCGTCGGCCAACTGGGGCTCGCTGGCGGCCTACGGCATGACGTCGAAGCAGACCACGAAGAGGATCTACGGCGAGCGTGGCAACAGCTTCGTGGCGGCGGTGGAGTTCGGGCCGCGCATCAGCGCGCGCAGCGTGCTGGCCGGCGGGCAGAGTGGCGATCCGGCCTCGCCGCACTTCGCCGACCAGGCGGAGATGTACGCGCGCGGCGAGATGAAGCAGGTATTGTTCTACAGGGCGGACGTCGAAAACAACCTGGAGCGCCGCTACCATCCCGGCGAGTAAAAAACACTCCGGGGTCAGGTCCACCATTTCTACACGGCCTGGGCCGCAGGCGAATAAACGGCTTGCGGCGGTCCCTGTCGCGGGCCGCTTTACGCTAAATTACGGGGCTACAGCCGGGTTCGTGTAGAAATGGTGGACCTGACCCCGGAGTTGTTGTTACTGGGCATCCACAGTTTGTTCCTGCCGGACCCATTCCAGGTTGGCGATGGTGTTGTTGCGCACGTTGCCGTCCAGGTGGCGCACGCCGGTCAGTCCCTCGGGATTGGGCAGGTAGGTTTCGGCCACCAGGTGGTGCACCCAGAACTCGCCGACTCTGGCCCCGCCGCGCAGCTTCACCTTCAAGCCCTCCGGATAGATCGTCGGACGCAGCACGTTGACCTTGGCGCCGCCGGCGACCAGCACGCGGCCATCCCGCGAGACTTTGTAAAAGTCGCTGCCGGGTATGGGCTTGGCGCTGGCCACGCCTATCGAGTAGGCGCAGGCGATGATGACGACGCCGACGAGGATGATGACGAATTCCATCTGGTTTCAAGCATGATTGTTCACGTTGCGGATACTAGCACCTAAATCGCGTCGAGCGAACCGCGAATATCGGCCCTTAAATCCTCTATATCTTCGATTCCCACCGACAGCCGTATCAGGCCGTCGCCAATTCCCAACACCGCGCGCTGCGCCGGCGGGATCGTCGCGTGGGTCATCAGGGCCGGATGCTCGATCAGGCTTTCGACGCCGCCCAGGCTTTCGGCCAGCGCGAACACCTGGCAATGTTCGAGGAAGCGCCGCGCCCCGGCCAGGTCGGTGTTCAAATCGATCGAGATGATGCCGCCAAAGCCGTCCATCTGACGCTTGGCCAGCGCGTGCTGCGGGTGCGATTCGAGCCCCGGATAATAGACGCGGCGGATTTCCGGCTGCTGCTCCATCCAGCGCGCCAGCTCCAGCGCGCCGCGGCAGTGGCGTTCCATGCGGATCGCCAGCGTTTTGACCCCGCGCAGGATCAGGAAGCTGTCGAACGGGCCGGCGATGGCGCCGACGGAGTTTTGCAAAAATCCTAATTGCTCGCGCCACGGCTGCTGGTGCGCCTCGCCGCCGACGATGGCGATGCCGCCGATGACGTCCGAATGGCCGTTGAGGTACTTGGTTGCCGAATGCACCACGATGTCGAAGCCGTGTTCCAGCGGGCGCTGGACCATCGGGCTGGCGAAGGTGTTGTCGGCCACGGCGATGATGCCGCGCTCGCGGCAGATGGCGGCGATGGCTTGCAGGTCGGCCAGCTTGAGCATCGGATTGGTCGGCGTCTCGACCCACACCATTTTGGTCTCCGGCTTGAGCGCGGCCAGCAGGTTTTCCGGGTTGGTCAGGTCGACATAGGTGAAATCGTGGCCGGCGCTGCGGCGGCGCACCCGCTCGAACAGGCGGTAGGTGCCGCCGTACATGTCGTCGCCGGCGATGATGTGCGAGCCGGCGTCGGCCAGCTCGAGCACCGTCGCTATCGCCGCCAGGCCGGAGGCGAAGGCGAAGGCCTGGGCGCCGCCTTCGAGGTCGGCGACGCAGCGCTCCAGCGCCCAGCGGGTGGGATTGTGCGAGCGGCCGTAGTCCAGGCCCTTGTGCACGCCGGGGCTCTCCTGCACGTAGGTGGAGGTGGCGTAAATCGGCGGCATGATGGCGCCGGTCGACGGATCGGGCGACTGGCCGGCATGGATCACGCGCGTGGAGAGAGCGGCTTTTTTGTTCAAGATAGTGTCCTTCGGAGATGGTTGAGCAAGTCGAAGCGGGTGATCAGGCCATAGAAGATGTCGCCGTCGGCCACCACGGCGGTCAGGCCGCGATCGAGCACGGCGCGCAGCGCGTGCAGGTCGGCCGATGGATGCAGGGTCTCGAGACGGCGCGTCATCGTCGCGCCGACCGGGTTGGCGAAGCGTTCCGGTTGCGTGTCGACCGTCAGCAGCAGGTCCGATTCGTCGATGATGCCCACCAGCCGGCCGGCCGAGATCACCGGCAGCTGCGCCAGGTCGGCCGCGCGCATGCGGTTGAAGGCGATCAGCAGCGAGTCCTCGGGCGAGACGCTGACCACCTGGCCGGCGTCGTAGCGGCGTCCGATCAGGTCGCGCAGGTCGCGCTCCTGCGGGCGCCGCAGCAGGCCCTGGTCCTGCATCCAGCCGTCGTTGTAGACCTTCGACAGGTAGCGGGTGCCGGTGTCGCAGACGAAGCTGACCACCCGTTTGGGCGTGGTCTGCTCGCGGCAGTATTTGAGCGCGGCGGCCAGCAGCGTGCCGGTCGACGAGCCGCCCGGGATGCCTTCCTCGCGCAGCAGCGTGCGCGCGCTGTCGAAGCTTTGCTGGTCGGTGATGGTGTAGGCCTTGCGCACGCCGGTCATGTCGGCGATGGCGGGGATGAAGTCCTCGCCGATGCCCTCGACCGCCCACGAGCCGCTGGTGTCGGAGACGCGGCCGGTCTCGATGTATTCGGTCAGGATCGAGCCTTGCGGGTCGGCCAGCACGAATTCGACCTGCGGCGCGACGCGGCGGAAGTAGCGCGTCAGTCCCGTCAGCGTGCCGGACGAGCCGACGCCGACGACGATGGCGTCGAGGTCATGGCCGGTTTGCTCCCAGATCTCCGGCCCGGTGGTGGTTTCGTGCGCCAGCGGATTGGCCGGGTTGTTGAACTGGTCGGCGAACCAGGCACCCGGGGTTTCGGCGGCCAGCCGCGCGGCGAAGTCCTGGTAGTACTCGGGATGGCCCTTGCCGACGTCGGAGCGGGTGGTGCGCACCTCGGCGCCGAGGGCCTTCAGGTGCAGCACTTTTTCGGTCGACATCTTGTCCGGCACGACCAGCAGCACGCGGTAGCCCTTGAGCCGTCCGACCAGCGCCAGACCGAGGCCGGTGTTGCCGGCGGTGGCCTCGATGATGGTGCCGCCGGGTTGGAGGCGGCCGTCGGCCTCCGCCGCCTCGATCATCGACATGCCGATGCGGTCCTTGATCGAGCCGCCGGGGTTTTGCGATTCCAGTTTGAGGAACAGTTGGCAAGGGCCGGTGTCGAGACGGGTAATCTCGACCAGTGGCGTGTTGCCAATCAGAGTAAATAGTGCGGGGGTGCGCATAGGGTCTCCTTTGCTGCTTTTCTTGCAAGTATGCGCTTTTTTCCGCCGATGTGGGCGTCTCGTAGATGAAGGGGCTATGCGGCGACGCAAGCAATGGGCGAGCTACTGACATGGCCACGGTTTATAATCCCGCACTTCAGACAGCATTATTTTGAAGGTTGCAGTGGCAAAACTCTATTTCCGATACTCCGCGATGAACGCGGGCAAGTCCACCGCCATGTTGCAAGTGGCGCATAATTACGAAGAGCAGGGCCAGCAGGTGCGCCTGTTCACCGCCGCCATCGACAACCGCTACGGCGTGGGGCAGGTGACGTCGCGCCTGGGACCGCAGCGCCAGACCGAGGTGTTCGACGCCGACACCGACTTCCTGCTCGCAATCGACAAAAAAATCGCCTGCCTGCTGATCGACGAGGCGCAGTTCCTGTCGACCGCGCAAGTGCAGCAATTGCACCAGCTGGCGCAGGTGCGCGGCATCCCCGTCATCAGCTACGGCCTGCGCACCGATTTCCGTGGCCAGCCTTTTCCCGGCTCGGCCTATCTGCTGGCGCTGGCCGACGATATCGAAGAGCTCAAGAACATCTGCAGCTGCGGCAAGAAGGCGACGATGAACATCCGCGTCGACCAGAACGGCAAGCGCATGAAAGAGGGCGAGCAGATCAGCATCGGCGGCAACGAGAGCTACCGCCAGGCCTGCGGCCGCTGCTTTTATTCGGAATAGTCGACCCGGCATCGCCGCATCGCCAGCCTCCCGCGCTTTTTTAATGCAACTGAATTGCATCGAGATGTATAATGCAAGTCTATTGCGTTAAGAATTTACTTTGGAGTTTCTATGCTGATGGTGCGTCATTCCCGCCTGGCGATCTGCCTGGCCGCCGCTTTCCCCCTGTACGCGTTCGCTAGTGACGACGAACCGGCCGTGGTCGAGGTCACCGGCGTTCGCCAGCCTTACCGCAGCCTGTCGGCGACCGCCGCCACCAAGACCGAAACGGACCTGAGGGATCTGCCGCAAAGCGCGCGCGTGCTCACCGCCGACATGCTGCGCGACGCCGGCGTGAGCCGCTTCGCCGACGCGCTGGACCTGGGCAGCGGCATCTCGCGGCAGAACAATTTCGGCGGCGTGTGGGACAGCTACGCGGTGCGCGGCTTCACCGGCGATCCCAATTACGGCTCCGACTTCCTGGTCAACGGCTTCAGTTCCAGCCGCGGATACAACGGCTTGCGCGACGGCGCCAACGTCGACAGCATCGAGATCCTGAAAGGCCCGGCGGCGGCGCTGTATGGACGCGGGGAGCCGGGCGGCATCGTCAACATCGCCACCAGGAAGCCCCTGTTCCAGCCGTCGTACGCGCTGGAGCAATCGGTCGGCAGCCATCAAACCTACCGCACGGCGGCCGACCTGACCGGGCCTTTGAGCGAGACCGTCGCCTACCGTTTGAACGCGGCTTATGAAAAGGGCGACAGCTTCCGCGACACGCTGTCGTCGAAGCGCCATATGGTCTCGCCGTCGGTGATCTGGCGCGTGACAGACGACACCACGGTGTCCTATGAACTGGAGCAGTTCGAGCAGCAGGCCTATTTCGATCGCGGCGTGGTCGCGGTCAAGGGCGTGCTGGGATTGATTCCGAACTCGCGCTTTCTTGGCGAGGCGGCCGACGGCCCGGTCACCGTGAAATCGACCGGGCACCAGGTCTTCGTGCAGCACGACTTCAAGGATGGCTGGTCGCTGCAAAGCGGGCTGGCCTACCGTAGCAGCTCGATGAAGGGCTTCTCGACCGAGGCCTCGGCATTGCAGGCGGACGGCCGCACGCTGTGGCGCCAGCGCCGCTACCGGGATTTCTCGGCGCAGGACTGGTCGGGCCGGGTCGAGCTTCTCGGGAAGTTGAGCACCGGCGCGGTGCGCCACAATGTGCTGTTCGGCGTCGATGGTTATCGCTTTGTCGACGACCGGCTCCAATTGCGCAAGAACCCCAATGCGGCGGCCCCTTACGCGATCGACATCTACCAGCCGGTCTACGGCGGCGCGGCGCCGACCACGCTCGGGCCGTCGATCAACACCCGGGAGCAGCAGTGGTCGACGGCGTTCTACGCGCAGGACCAGATCGACCTGAACGCGCAGTGGAAGGCGCTGCTGGGCGTGCGGCGCGACGCCTACCGCCAGACCATCACCAACGCCAACCGCAACGGGCTGCAAAATCGTCAGACGCTGGACGCCACCAGCCCGCGCGTCGGCCTGGTGTACCAGCCGAACCGGCAGGTGTCGCTGTATGCGTCGGCGGGCAAATCGTTCCGGCCGAACAGCGGCATCGGCATCAACAACGAATCGTTCCCCGCCGAGAGCAGCCGCGCCTACGAAACAGGCATCAAGTTCGACAGCGCTGACGGTAAGTTAAGCAGCACGTTGACGCTGTATTCGATCAGGAAGAAGAACGTGCTGACCCTGAACCCGCTGGACACCAACTTCTCGCTGGCCGCCGGCGAGGTGGGAAGCAAGGGCGTGGAAGTGGATGTGTCGGGAGAGCTGGCGCGCGGGCTGCGGCTATCGTTCTCCTACGCCTACACCGATGCCGAAGTCCTGCGCGATAACGTGCTGGCGGTCGGCGGCGCGCTGCCGAATGTGCCCAAGCAAAGCGCCAACCTGCTGCTGGTGCGCGAGCTGACAGTGGGCGGCGCGCGCGCCTCGCTCGGCGGCGGCCTCAATTACGTTGGCGAGCGCAATGGCGACGTGGCGATCAGCAGCACCTTCCGGCTTCCATCCTATACGACGGCAAAACTGGTATCGTCCTATTCGCCGACCAGCAAGCTGCGGCTGTCGCTGGACATCGACAACCTGTTCGACAAAACGTACTACCCGAGCTCCTACCAGCAAACCTGGGTGGCGGCGGGCGAGGAGCGCCGCGTCACGTTGAAAGCGCGGTATCAATTCTAAGTCCAAGTTTAAGTGAGCCTTATGAGTGTGAATGCAAGTGCGTCGCCGCCGCCCGGCGCGCGCGTGGCCTCGATCGACGTGATGCGCGGCCTGGTGATGATGGTGATGATGCTCGACCACGTGCGCGAACGGTTTTTCCTGCGCTGGCCGGTGCCTGATCCGCTCGATATCGCCACGATCGATCCGGCCTTGTTCTTCGGCCGATTCGCGGCGCACTTCTGCGCGCCAATCTTCGTGTTCCTGACTGGCTTATCGGCCTGGCTGTACGCGCATCCGGCCGGCGGCGCGCGCCCGGCCACCGGCTTCCTGTTGAAGCGGGGACTGTTCCTGGTGGTGCTTGAAATCTTTGTGATCAATTTGGCCTGGAGCGGACGCTTTCCGCCGCCGACGATCTACCTGCAGGTGATTTGGGCGATCGGCTTGTCGATGATCGCGCTGGCGCTGCTGCATCGCCTGCCGCGCAAGGTGCTGGTGGCGATGGGATTGATCATCGTGTGCGGGCACAACCTGCTGACGCCGATCTCGTTCGAGCCGGGTAGCTGGGGTTACGTCCCCTGGACGATCCTGCACGACCGGGGTTTCCTGGTGGCCGAGGGGGCGTTGAAAATCAAGGTGAGCTACCCGCTGCTGCCGTGGATAGGCGTGATTTTGCTCGGCTATGTGGCGGGGCCGTGGTACGCCGGATCGGTGCCGCCGGCGCGCCGACGCGAGACGCTGCTGATCGCCGGCGGCGTGTCGTTGGCGCTGCTGCTGGTGCTGCGCGGCTTGAACATCTATGGCGAGACGCTCGACTGGGTTCCCGGCGAGACGGCGCTGCTGACGGTGATGTCGTTTCTGAACGTGACCAAGTATCCGCCGTCGCTGGCGTTCCTGCTAGTCACGGTGGGTGGTGGATGCCTGGTGCTGGCCTGGCTGGAGGGGCGCGACATCGGCTTGCTGCGCGTGGCCGCCGTGTTTGGCGGCGCGCCGATGTTTTACTATCTGCTGCACTTGTTCACGCTGCTGTTGCTGCAGGAGGCGGCGCTGGCGCTGTTGGGCGCCAATTACGGCGAGCGTTACGAGTTTGACAGTTACTGGATGGTCTGGCTGATGTCGGCGGCGCTGATACCGCTGATGTACTGGCCGTGCAAGGCGTTCGGCCAATTCAAGCGCCGCACCACGATGGCGTGGGTGAAGTACTTCTGATACACGTGGGGCGGATTAGCGGGCGAGGCCCGCTAATCCGCCCCGGGGGGGCCATCGATGAAGCGGCCTACCTGCGGTAGGCCTTGAGCGCGCAGCGCGTAATCCGCCATTTATGAGCCGCCGACTGAGCATGCATGGCGGATTACGCTTCGCTAATCCGCCCTACGTGGTTTAGATGGCCCCTGGATCACGCGGCCAGCGGCAGCTTGGTGACCACCGGCGTTTTGAACTCGAAACGCTTGATCTCGCCCACCATCAGCACATAGCACAGGATGGCGACGGCGGCGTTGGCGCCCACGAAGACCAGCGCGCCGGCGAACGAACCGGTCTCCTGCAGGATGTAGCCGATCACGATCGGCGTCGTGATGCCGGCCGTGTTGCCGAAGGTGTTGAACAAGGCGCCGCTCAGGCCGCCCGCTTCCTTCGGCGACGTGTCCGCCACCACCGCCCAGCCCAGCGCGCCGACGCCCTTGCCGAAGAACGCCAGCGACATCACCGTGATGACCAGCCAGTCGGTTTCAACGTAGTTGCAAATGATCATGGACATCGCCAGCAGCAGGCCGCAGACGATCGGCGTCTTGCGCGCCACCGACAGCGAGAAGCCGCGCTTGATCAGGCGGTCCGAGATCACGCCGCCCAGCACGCCGCCGAGGAAGCCGGCCACCGCCGGCAGCGCGGCGACGAAGCCGGCCTTCAAAATCGTCATGTGGCGCTCGGTAACCAGATACACCGGGAACCACGTCAGGAAGAAGTAGGTCAGCGTGTTGATGCAGTACTGGCCGATGTAGACGCCCAGCAGCATGCGGTTGCCCAGCAGCTGGCGGATCGCCGAGCCGGTGTCGAGCTTGGTGGTGGCGACCGCCTTGTCTTTGCTTTCCAGGTCGATCAGCGCGCCGCCGGCGTCGATATAGGCCAGCTCGGCCGCGTTGATGCGCGGGTGGTCCTTGGGGCCGTACACCATTTTCATCCAGATCATCGACATCACGATGCCCAGCCCGCCCATGACGTAGAACACGCTCTGCCAGCCGTAGCTGTGCACCAGCCAGCCCATCAACGGACCGAACAGCACCGTGGCGAAGTATTGGGCCGAGTTGAAGATGGCCGCCGCCGTGCCGCGTTCGGCCGTCGGGAACCACGACGAGGCCAGCCGGCTGTTGCCGGGGAAGGAGGGCGCTTCGGCCGCGCCGACCGCCAGCCGCAGGCAGAACAGGGCGGTCAGGGCGGCGGCGCCGGTCAGGAAGCCGACCGTGCCCATCAACATGGTGAACAGCGACCACAGGAAGATGCTGAAGAAATAGGTGATCTTGGTGCCGAAGCGGTCCAGCAGCCAGCCGCCCGGCAACTGCGCCAGCACGTAGGACCAGGCGAACGCGGAGAACACAAAGCCCATCTGCACGGGTGACAGCCCCAGCAGCTTCTTGATCTCGGGACCGGCGATGGCGATGGTGGCGCGGTCGGCGTAGTTGATGGTGGTCACTGCAAACAGAATGGCCAGAATAAGCCAGCGTACCCGCGTGGCTGGTGCTTGCTGCGTGGTCATGCGATCTCCTTACTGATGTTGTGTGCGCAGATCATAGCGCAGATATCAGACATCATACAACCGGATATCTGAAAAATGTATGGCGGTTATGCCCATCTGTATCGGATGCGGCTAAGTTCAAATAAATCAACAGGTTAAACGTTTTCCACTGTTGATTTTAGTTGTACGATGACGTATGGATGACATTCTGGCCGAGAGCTTGGCCGCAGCCGCCCGGCAGCGGGATGCACGCGGAATTGACGCGCGATAGCCACCGTGCGACGATGCGCCATGAGCAGCCTGTTTGAATGTAGCGTCCTTGCGCCGGCCTGGCTGTGCCACCATCGCGACCTGCTGGTTTACCTGGTGCCGTCCGTGTTGCTGGCGCTGCTGATCCGAGCCCTGTCGGCGCGGCATCCCTTCTTTTTCCTTTTCACCCTGGCCGGCACGATCTGCCACGAGCTGGCGCATTTCGTCGCGGCCAAGCTGACCGGCGCCCGGCCCGCCGCCTTCACGGTGATACCGCGCCGCGTCGGGCAGGGATGGGAGTTGGGATCGGTGCGCCTGACGCGGGTGCGCTGGTACAACGCGGCGCCTTCCGCGCTGGCGCCGTTTGTGGTGGTGCTGCTGCCGTTTGTGGTGGCGTGGTGGCGCACCCGCGGCGGACTGCAGTTCCAGTGGCTCGACGTGGCGCTGGCGTTCGCCGTGGCGCCGCAGTTCCTGGCCTTCTGGCCGTCCACCGTCGACTGGAAAATCTCGCTGCGGTCCTGGCCTTATCTGCCCATCGTTTGCGCCGGCTGGTGGGCGGCCGGCGTCATGGGTTTGACTAGTGGTGCATGGCTGCCGCATTGAGCGGCTTGACCGGCGCGTCCACCACGATCTTGCTGCGCACCTTGCGCGCGTCCTCGATCTCCAGGGTCAGCGGCACGGTGGCGCCTTCCTTCAACGGTTGCTTCAACTCCAGCAACATCAGGTGGTAGCCGCCGGGACTGAGCGCGACCGGTTTGCCGGCCGGCAGTTCCAGCGCGTTGATCTGGCGCATGCGCATCACATCGTCGACCATTTTCATCTCGTGCACCTCGACCGTGCCGGCGGCCGGCGAGCTGACGCCGACCAGCTTGGCGCCTTGCGCCGAGGTCAAGGTCATGAAGGCGCCGGTGGCCTTTTGCGCGGCGACGGTGGCGCGCACCCACGGTTCGGCCACGGTCACTTGGGCCAGGGCGGGCAGGGCGGCGAGCAGCAGCAGGGGGAGCAGTTTTTTCATTGGAATAATCCTTTCAGAAAGCCGGTTGGGCGTGGTGGTGCCATCAGTTTACGCAGATCGTCGGCGCATTGCTGGGCGGTTTGGTCGTGTTTGAAGGCGAGCCGGATCTTGCCGTCGGCGTCGAACACATAGGTGATGGCGGTGTGGTCCATCGTGTACGAGCCGCCGCTGGGGACCTTGCGATAAAAGACTTTGAAGTCGGCGGCGGCCTTGGCGGTCTGGGCGGCGTTGCCGCGCACACTGACGAAGGTCGGGTCGAAGGCGCGCATGTATTCGGCCAACAGGGGGCCGGTGTCGCGCTCCGGGTCGACGGTGGCGAAGACGATTTGCAGCTTGTTGCCGTCGGCGCCCAGCAGGCGCTTGATTTCCACGGCGCGCGACAGCGCCGTCGGACAGACGTCCGGGCATTGCGTAAAGCCGAAGAACAGCAGCACATATTTGCCTTTGAAGTCGCGCAGCGAGGCCGGTTTGCCGTCGGCGTAAAACAGCTGGTAGTCCGGCCCGATGGCGGAGCCGGTGACGTCGATGCCGTTGTAGGCCGGCGCCGCCATGCTGGCCGCGGCGGGCAGCAGGGCGAGCGAGGCCGCCAGCGTCGAGATGAAGTAACGTCGTTGCATAAATATCCTGACAGTGGTGAAACAGCGGTCGCGCGCGGGCCGCTCCCGTTGGGGAGCGTGGCACGGCGCGGTGCGGGCGAAGGTCAGGACAGCGCCGGCGGGCCGCGCGGCCTGCTGCCCGACCAGGCGGCCAGCGGCGACGGCGACAGGTAGTCGAACGAGGGATAGGCGTCGTGGCCATCGAGCCGCACGACGCGGGCCGGAGCGCAGGGCGGCGGCGCGGTGGGCGTCGCGTGGGTGGCGCAGAAGGGGCAATGCTTCATGCCGGCGTGCGGCATGTCCTGGTCGCGCTTGGCCGGGGTGGCGCTGCAAATGTCGAGCGCCAGCGGGTCGCGCAGCAGGCTCGACATCGCCTGGCCGAGCGCCGGCGTCAGCAGGTTCAGCAGGATCGCCATGCAGACGATCAGGCTGGTGCGGCGCCGGTGTTGGAAGAAGTTACCCATGCGGCAATTATAGAGGAAAACCCCCGGCGGTTTTTTATCGCGCCGAATTTGCTTGACAAGAACTTAAGGTGATCCTAAAGTGATATCACTTTGATGTCGTTCACCTAAGGAGCAATCGAGCATGAATGCTGCACACACCCGCCGCGAAATGGCGTTTTCTTCCACGAATGGCTATCTGGGCGCCGTTGCCGGCCTGGTCCTGCTGCTGGGCGCCGCGTACGTCGTTAAGATGGGGCTGGACGATGGCGGCGCGCTTTCCCGCCTCGTGTTCGGGCTGGTATTGGGGCTGGTCGGCATGCTTTGCCTGATGGGGCTGTACATGCTGCAACCGAACGAAAGCGCGATCCTCACCTTGTTCGGCAGGTACATCGGCACCGACCGCAGCGAAGGCCTGCGCTGGGCGCTCCCGTTTTACGTCAAGCGGCGCTTGTCGTTGCGGGCGCGAAATTTCAACGCGCCCACGCTGAAGGTCAACGACAAGCGCGGCAACCCGGTGGAGATCAGCGCGGCGGTGGTCTGGCGCGTGCGCGACACCGCCCAGGCCGTGTTTGAGGTCGACGATTTCGAGCGTTATGTGTCGATCCAGGCCGAGGCCGCGCTGCGCCATCTGGCGTCGCAATACGCCTACGACGAGGGGGAAGATCTGCCCGAGGGCGAAACCACGCTGCGCGGCGGCATGGACGTGGTGGCCGACGCCCTCAAATGCGAGTTGCAGGCGCGCTTCGAGGCGGCCGGCGTGGAGGCGGTCGACGCGAAGCTGACCCATCTGGCATATGCTTCCGAGATCGCCCAGGTCATGCTGCGGCGTCAGCAGGCCGAGGCGATCATCAGCGCCCGCGCCAAGATCGTGCACGGCGCCGTCAGCATGGTGGAGTCGGCGTTGAAGGGGCTGTCGGAGCGTGGCATCGTCGAGCTGGACGACGAGCGCAAGGCCGCGATGGTCAGCAACTTGCTGGTGGTGCTGTGTTCGGACAAGGAAACCCAGCCGATCGTCAACACGGGCACCCTTTACAACTAGCGGCCGAAGAGCATGGCGAGTCCTGGTAAAAAAGCCTATCCGTTGCGGATCGACCCGGCGCTGTGGGACGAGCTGCAGCGGCTGGCCGCGCGCGACTTGCGCAGCGTGAACGCGGAAATAGAATTCCTGCTGAGGGAGGGTTTGGCGCGGCGCGGTGTCAAGATCAAGGACGGCGGCGGCAAGGGCGACGGCGGGGAGGATTAAGCGTTCATCCAAACCACGTAACCACGTAACCACGTAACCACGTAGGGCGGATTAGGCGGCACGCCGTAATCCGCCATCTTTGAGCCGCTGGCGGTGCATGCATTGGCGGATTACGCTGCGCTAATCCGCCCTACGTGATTCCGGTGGATGCTGGCGTTGGCGGCATTATCGTCGGCATGCCCGAAAAAAGCCGCTACACCTTGCACGACGGCGGCCTTATCAGTTTGCACCAGTTGATACTCTTCAAACGATGGTGTCTGAAACCGCATTTGCTTGATCAAACCCAACGTCTCTCGGTCGGATACGCCAACACTTGCTCGGGTATTCCCTCAACTTTTTTGGAGATATCATGGCGATCGACGTATACCTGCAAATCGACGGCATCAAGGGCGAATCGACCGACTCTGCCCACATGGGATGGATCGAGCTTACATCTGCCCAGTGGGGTGTTACTCAGCCTAAAAGCGCTACAGCGTCGACCGGTGGTGGGCACACGGCTGAGAGGTGTGAGCACGAGAGCGTTTCCATAACCAAACTTGCGGATTTGTCCTCGCCAATTCTGATGCAGACCTGTTCATCAGGTCGAACTATTCCCAAAGCTCGACTGGAATTCATGCGCGCCGATGGACAAGGGGAGCGTGTGAAATACTATGAGGTAGAGCTCGAGAATGTGTTAATTGGTAATATCAGCCAAGTGGTGCATGGCGGCGATATCTTGCATGATTCCATTGGATTGAAATATTCCAAGATCAGGTGGAAATACAGTCAACAGAAAATCGGCGGCGGAGCTGGTGGTAACACCTCCGGCGGCTGGGATCTATCCACCAACCGGATTGCGTAGGACGCCTATCATGCTTGAAACCCAACCCAAGGATTCACGCGGATACTTCGTTCTCCCGCAAGCCCCAGAGGACGCGGGATATTACGTCTATGGCACGCCGGGCGACGGCGCTGCTCAGTACGCCAATCCCGTATGATTACCCTCATCCTGGCAGTGGAACGAAGATGGGCTGCTACCGAGAATCGCAAATTCGGTGTCGGAAACATTAGCTTGGCCGATGGCGTCAAGTTCGATCATGCGTCCCATTTGACTGGACTGGAGGTGGATATCCGTCCGATCCGGAAAGACGGGCGCCATGTTCCAGTTACTTATCTAGAGGATGCCTATGACCGGGACGCGACCTCCAAGCTGATCAATCTGTTTCGCTTCAATATGCCTGGCCAGTTGAAGATCTTTTTCAATGACACCAAGATCCCCGTCGTGTTTCCGCTAAAGAAGCATGACAATCATTTCCACGTCCAATTCAACTAATTTGCGTAGGAGGGCGGCATGAAAAAGCATCTTGCAATTTTTGTGGTGGCATCTTCGCTGTTTTTGTTGGCATATGCCGGCACCGGAAAGCCTTGGGATGGCAGGTACACATCATACAAGGGCAACTACCTGATTTATTCAAACGACCTGGACGAGAAGCAGCCGCCGACGCGACGGGATAGCAAGATGGCGTTTATGGTGGAAGGACAGATGGCGCGGGAGATGTTCGAGGTCATTGGTCCCGACCTGAAGCAAGCCTGCGGCGCTTCGTCCCGCCTGCGGATCAGGGAGAAGGGCGACGTGGAATGCACTTACGACTTGGATGCGCCATCGTCGCCGTACACCTGCCGTTTTGGACTCAATCTCGCCACCGGCAAGAGCATCCCTGGTTCCACTTGCTGAAGCGTTCATCTAAACCACGTAGGGCGGATTAGGCGGCACGCCGTAATCCGCCATCTTTGAGCCGTTGGCGGCGCATGCATTGGCGGATTACGCTGCGCTAATCCGCCCTACGTGATTCCGATCGACGCTTGCGTTAGCGGCGTTATTGTCGGGTACGCCTGCAAAAAAAGTCGTTTCGACGCGGCGGCGTTAGTTCAGCGCCAGGTATTCGCGCTTGTCGTGGCCCAGGGCGGGCGCGCCGTGGCCGCTGCCCAGATTGAAAATGCGCACCACCTGCTCGAGCTCGTGCGCCTGGTCCTGCAGCGCGTGGGCGGCGGCGGCCGCTTCCTCGACCAGCGCGGCGTTCTGCTGCGTGACCTGGTCCATCTGGGCGATCGCTTCGTGCACCTGGCCGATGCCGGCGCGCTGCTCTTCGCTGGCGCTGCTGATCTCGGCCATGATGTCGGTCACGCGGCGCACGCTGTCGACCACTTCCTGCATCGTCGTGCCGGCCTGCTCGACCTGGCGGCTGCCGACGTCGACCTTGCTGACGGAGTCGTCGATCAGCGCCTTGATTTCCTTGGCGGCGGTGGCCGAGCGCTGCGCCAGGCTGCGCACTTCCGACGCCACGACCGCGAAGCCACGTCCCTGTTCGCCGGCGCGCGCCGCTTCGACGGCCGCGTTCAGCGCCAGGATGTTGGTCTGGAAGGCGATGCCGTCAATCACCGAGATGATGTCGACGATCTTGCGCGACGACTGGTTGATCGAACCCATGGTGTCGACCACCTGCGCGACCACCTCGCCGCCCTTGGCGGCGATGCCCGAGGCGGCCAGCGCCATCTGGTTGGCCTGGGCGGCGTTGTCGGCGTTCTGCTTGACGGCGCTGCTGAGCTGCTCCATCGACGCCGCCGTCTCTTCCAGGCTCGAGGCCTGTTCCTCGGTGCGCGACGACAGGTCCAGGTTGCCACTGGCGATCTCGCCCGAGGCGGAGGTGATCTGTTCGGCGCCGGTGCGCACCTGGCCCACCACGGTCGACAGGTTGCTGCTGATGCCGTTCAACGCGCGCAGCACCAGGCCGATCTCGTCCTTGTTGTCGATCTCCAGGTGCACGTCCAGGTCGCCCTGGGCGATGCGGGTGGCGGCCTGCTCGGCGCGCGCCAGCGGACGCGACACCACCGAGCGCACCAGCAGGAACAGCACGCCGGCGAACACCAGCAGCGCGGCCAGGCCCAGCGCGGCGTAACGGTTGCGCAGCGCCGCCGCCTCGTGGGTGATCTCCTCGGTGTAGGTGCCGCCGACGATGAGCCAGTTCCAATCCTTGAAGGTCTTGAATTCCACCATTTTTTCGCGCAGCTCCTTGCCGTCGGCGTCGGGCCAGTCGTACGTCATGCTGCCTTGTTTGGCGGCCAGCATGTCCTGGATGAACAGGCGGCCGTCGGGGGTCTTGCGCTCGAACAGGTTCTCGCCCTCGCGCGTGCGGTGGATCAGCATCGTGCCCTGGGCCTTGCCCGGCGCGGCGTTCAGCACGTAGATGTAACCGGTCTGGCCGATGGTGATGGCCTTGATTTTTTCCTTGAGCATGGTCATGTTCTTGGAGATGTCGAGGCCGATGAACAGCACGCCGATGACCTTGCCGCCGGCGTCCTTGATCGGGTCGTACTGGGTGATGTACTGCTTGCCGAACAAGGTGGCCAGGCCGATGTAGCTGTTGCCGGCGCGCAGGGGGGCGTAGCTCAGGTGGGCGTGGTCGAGCTGGGTGCCGACGGCCCGTTCGCCATTTTCCTTTTTCAGCGAGGTGCTCACGCGCACGAATTCCTCGCCGTCGGCGGCGAAGATGGTGGCGATGACGCCCGTTTCGGCGGTGAACTTGTCGGGGATGGCGAAGTCCATGTTCAGCGTCTTGCCGTTGTGCAGCAGCGATGGCGTGGCCTTGCCGCCGATGTCGACCTTGGTGGCCGGGTCGAGCGAGAACTTGCCCTCGCCAAAGCCGGCGGCGAACAGGCGGGCGAAGCTGGACGCTTCGTTGGTCATGGCGTTGTTGAACACTTCGACGGTGTTGCTGATGCCGTTGAGGGAGTTGGCGACGTTGGACTTGGCGCGGTCCTTGAGCATGGCCGAGGTGCTCATGTTAATCAGGCTTAACAGGACAGCCAGGATCACGCTGATCAGCGCGAAAGTGAAAACGGTAATCTTGGTGCCCACACCCCAGTTGCGGGTATTCATAGTAAATGTGCTCATGGATCTCTAGAGAAAAAGTCTTGCTGTGTTATATAGGCGCCCGGAAGCGGGCATGCTCCGGAGGAGCGCCTGCGTGAGACGGCGTCGAACTAAAGCGCCTCACCAGTTGGAGGCGTGCGGGCGGCGCCGGGGAAAACAGGGCGCGCCGATAAACAAAATGTGCTGGACAGAATGATAGCAGAATTTTGCTGCAAAGCAATATAAATTTGCGTTCCGCCAGATTTTTCCTTTTGCAAAACAATGACTTAAATAGAATATTTGCAATGCACGCAACGCCGGCGCGGCAGCGCGCCCCGTGGTTATTGTCGGGTGGAAATCGATTTTCAGTTACTCTTAAGCTTGGGCGGGGAAACTCGGATGTCACGATGCCGCGCCGCGGCTGCTATCCTGTAGAATAAAATCGTGCGTTTTGCAGCACCCGCGCGACCGCATTACCGAATTGCGTCACCGATAAATAGATTATTACGTTCCGGAGTTAAGCCGATGAAGAAGCAAATGCTGTTGGTGGCCGTGTTAGCGGCCCTGTCAGTCCAGGCCGGCGCAGCCGCGCCGGAAAAAGCGGCAGAGACCCCACTCAAGCCCCAGGTGGGCCAGGCCCAGGCGGCCGTCTGGGCCTCGCGCGTGCTGGGCAGGTTACATTACAAGGCCGTGCCGCTGGACGACGCCATGTCCGAAAAGATCTTCGACCGTTACTTCAAGTCGCTCGATTCGGAAAAACTGTTCTTCACCCAGGCCGACATCGACCAGTACGCGATCGTGCGCACCCGCCTCGACGACGCCATCAACGGCGAAAACCTCAGCGTGCCGTTCGCCATCTTCAACCTGTACCAGCAGCGCCTGGGCGAGCGCATCGCCTACGCGCGCGAGCTGGTCAAGACCAGCAAGTTCGAGTTCAACTCCGACGAGAGCTACCAGTACGACCGCGAAAAGGCCGAGTGGACCAAGAGCGACGCCGAGGTCAAGGACCTGTGGCGCAAGCGCGTCAAGAACGAATGGCTGCGCCTCAAGCTGGCCGGCAAGGACGACAAGAGCATCCGCGAGACGCTCGACAAGCGCTATGAGAACTACCTGATCCCGTCGCGCAAGCCGACCAACGAGGACGTGTTCCAGATCTTCATGAACGCCTACGCGATGTCGATCGAGCCGCACACCAACTACCTGGGCCCGCGCGCGGCCGAGAACTTCGACATCGCCATGCGCCTGTCGCTCGAGGGCATCGGCTGCGTGCTGCAAAGCCGCGACGACTACACGGTGGTGCGCGAAGTGGTGCCGGGCAGCCCGGCCGGCCTGTCGGGCAAGATCAAGGTGGGCGACAAGATCGTCGCCGTCGGCAAGGACGACAAGGCGCCGCTGACCGAGGTGCTCGGCTGGCGCCTGGACGACGTCGTCGCGCTGATCCGCGGTCCCAAGGATTCGACCGTCAAGCTCGAGATCATCCCGGCCGACGCCGGCCCGGACGGCAAGCACGCGTTCGTGTCGCTGGTGCGCCAGAAGATCAGCATGGAAGAGCAGTCGGCCAAGAAGACCATCTACGAGGTCAAGGACGGCAACGCCAAGCGCCGCGTCGGCGTGATCTCGCTGCCGACGTTCTACCAGGACTTCGACGCGCGCCGCAAGGGCGACAAGGACTTCAAGAGCGCCACGCGCGACGTGGCCCGCCTGCTGGGCGAGCTGAAGAAGGAAAAGGTCGACAACGTGCTGATCGACCTGCGCAACAACGGCGGCGGCTCGCTCAACGAGGCGGTCGAGCTCACCGGCCTGTTTATCGACAAGGGGCCGGTGGTGCAGCAGCGCAGCGCCGACAACAAGATCGAGGTGGAAAACGACACCAACGCCGGCATGGCGTGGGACGGCCCGATGGGCGTGCTGATCAACCGTGGCTCGGCCTCGGCGTCGGAGATCTTCGCGGCGGCGATCCAGGACTACGGCCGCGGCATCATCATCGGCGAGCCCAGCTTCGGCAAGGGCACGGTGCAGACGCTGTTCGGCCTGGACCGCTTCTCGCAGAGCGAAAAGATCAAGTTCGGCGAGTTGAAGTTCACGGTGGCGCAATTCTTCCGCATCAACGGCGGCACCACGCAGCTGCGCGGGGTCACGCCGGACATCAAGCTGCCGACGATGTCCGATTCCGACAGCTTCGGCGAGTCGAGCTACGACAACGCCTTGCCATGGACCTCGATCAAGCCGGCGATCTACATCCCGGCCGGCGAGCTCAAGGAAATCGTGCCGATGCTCGACAAAAAGCATGACGCGCGCGTGGCCAAGGACAAGGACTTCCAGTACCTGGCCGAGGACATCGCGCTGGTCAAGAAGCAGCGCAAGGAGAACTCGATTTCGCTGAACGAAACGGTGCGCCGCAAGGAGCGCGAGCAGCAGGAAGCGCGCGCCAAGCTGCGCGAGGCGCGCCTGCTGGCCAACACGCCGGGCGCGGACGACCCGATCCTGGTGCCGGACCCGCGGGACGCGCTGAACAAGGCGATCTCGGCCAAGCCGGCCAGCGGCAAGGCGGCGACGGTGCCGAAGGTGGCGGCGGTCAAGGGCGCGCTGCGCAGCGACGACGGCCTGCAGGGCGCCGAGCGCTCGCTGGCGGCCGAGCTGGAAGCGGAAAAAGCGGCCAAGGCGGCCAAGGACGTGCTGCTGAACGAAGCGGTGCACATCCTGTCGGACGAGGTCAGCTTGCTCAAGACCGACACGCGCATGGCATCGCGCGTGCTGCCGTACGCGGCGGACCTGAAGTAACTCCGGGGTCAGGTCCACCATTTCTACACGGGCTGATCCTTGTGGGCCGCTGGCGGCGCTTTGGCGGATTACGGCGTGCCGCCTAATCCGCCCTACGTGGAGCGGTAGCTGTCTGATTATTGCTGTATGGATACATGTTATGCCTTTGGTGAATATCCACCATTCTGAAGATAAATTGGATATATATAGGACCCTCAGGCATCATTCTTCTGTCTCCTCTATTCTCCTCCAAGGAAATAGATTTAGCCCGCTCTCGTAGCGGGCTTTTTTTTAGGCATATAATTGCAAACTCATTAACTGAGGTAATTATGCAATTTATATTGGCCTCGCTCGGCACGGAGATGCTGATCTCGCTGGCGATGCTGTACCTGCTGCTGGGTATGGCCTCGCTCAGTGTCGGTTGGACCCTGCGCGCCAGACCGCAAAGCCAGCTGCGGTTGCAGGTCAATTCCTGGTGGTTGATCTTTCCCGTGCTGACGCTGAGCCTGCTGCTGCATCCGGTCGGCACCGTGCTGCTGGTGCTGACCATCGGCGTGCTGGCCCTGCGCGAGCTGATGCCGTTCGGCGGACCGCGCTTCGGCGCGCTGGCGGCCATCGTGCTGGCCGCCGTCATCATGGCGACCTATTTGCGGCCCCGCGCCTTCGACGTGCTGATGCCGTTGGCGCTGGCGATCCAGGCGCTGCTGTATTGGCGCCACCGCGCGCCCCACATGCTGGCCTGGCTGTTGTGGCTGACCTTGTGCTACAGCTGCGGTTTCCTGATCCACTACGATACCTTGCCGCTGGATGCCCGCCAACGCCTGTCGTGGCTGTTTTACCTGTACGCGCTGACGGCGCTCAACGACGTCGCCCAATTTATCAGTGGCACGGTCTTCGGCCGGCACCGCATCGCACCCGGCATCAGCCCGAACAAGACATGGCAGGGGCTGGCCGGCGGCGTGGCCGTCACCCTTGTGCTGTCGCTGGCGCTGGGACGCTACCTGCAATTGGCCGACGCGCGCCACCTGGCGCTGTACGCCGTGCTGCTGGCGGTCGGCGGTTTTTGCGGCGACATGATGTTTTCGGCCGCCAAGCGCGCGTATGGCGTGAAGGATTTTTCCCAGCTGATACCGGGCCACGGCGGCATCCTCGACCGCGTGGACAGCCTGGTGGTCACCGCGCCCCTGTTGTACTTCCTGATCACCCACCTCAACGAAAGTCACCCATGAAAGCTGAACGTTCATTGGCATGGAACGCGAGCGAGTCCGGTTTCGCTTGCGATGACGGCACCCGGCTGTTTTACCGGACATGGCAACCGGCCGCCCCGCGCCACGACAGCCCGCGCCGGGCGCTGGTGTTCCTGCACCGCGGCCACGAGCATTCCGGCCGCGTCTGGCCGCTGGTCGAGCAGTTCGGCTTCACGGGGGACTGGGCGTTCGCCTGGGACGCGCGCGGCCACGGCCATTCGCCCGGCGAGCGCGGCGACGCCCCCGGCTTCGACACGCTGGTCGCCGACTTCGACGCCTTCATCCGCCACATCGTCGCCACCCACGGCATCGACATCGAGAACATCTTGGTCGTGGCCAACAGCGTCGGCGCGGTGATCGCGGCGACCTGGCTGCACGATTACGCCCCGCGCGTGCGCGGCGTCATCATGGCGGCGGCCGCGTTCGAGATCAAACTGTACGTGCCGCTGGCCAAGCCGGCGCTGCGTTTCGCGCGCCGCTTCAAGCCGGAACTGTTCGTCACCAGCTACATCCGGCCGGGCATGCTGACCCATTCGCCGCAGGAAGCGGCCGCCTACGCCGCCGATCCGCTGATCGCCAAGGCGATCTCGGCCCGCGTGCTGCTGGGCTTGGCGGACACGGCCAAACGCATCGTCGAGGACGCCGCCGCCATCGATACGCCGGTGCTGATGCTGGCCGCCGGCAAGGATTTCGTCGTGAAGGAGGGCCCGCAGCAACGCTTCTACGAGCGGTTGAGTTCGCCGCTGAAGCGCTACGTGCGCCTGCCCGACGCCTTCCACGCGCTGTTCTACGAGCAGGACACGTCGGTGGCGCTGGATGAAAGCCGGCGCTTCGTCGAGGACTGCTACGCGCGCGCGCCGACCGCCGCGTCGCACTACCTGGCTGCCGACCGTGACAGCCACAGCGCACGCCGCTATGCCGCGCTCCAGGCCGGCGAAAGCTGCGGCGCGCTGACCAAGGCGTGGTTCGGCCTGCAGCGCGTGATGCTCGGGATGATGGGACCGGTCAGCGACGGCATGAAGATCGGCCTGCGGCACGGTTTCGATTCGGGCGCCTCGCTCGACTACGTCTACCGCAACCAGGAGGGCGGCCGTTTCGTGTTCGGCAAGATCATGGACCGGGGCTACCTCGACGCCGTCGGCTGGCGTGGCATCCGCCAGCGCAAACGCCAGTTGCAACAGCTGCTCGAGCAGCGCATCGCCGCCCACCAGGGCGACGCGCCGCTGCGCATCCTCGACGTCGCCGCCGGCTCCGGCCGCTACGTGCTGGAGACCGTGAAGCGCTTCCAGGACAAAAACATCGAGGTCACGTTGCGCGACTTCACCCAGCACAACCTCGACCAGGCGCGCGCGCTGGCCGGGCAGCTGCAACTGAACGCCAAGGTCGACTACCAGCTGCGCGACGCTTTCAGCCCGGACAGCTACCGCGCCGCCGAGGGGCTGTACGACATCGCGGTGGTCTCCGGCCTGTACGAGCTATTCAGCGACAACGCGCCGGTGGCCGCGTCCCTGCAAGGCATCGCCGGCGTGCTGCGCGACGGCGGTTATTTGATCTACACCGGCCAGCCGTGGCATCCGCAACTGGACATGATCGCGCTGACCTTGACCAGCCATCGCGGCACGCCGTGGCTGATGCGCCCGCGTCCGCAGGCCGAGATGGACGCGCTGGTGGCCGGCGCCGGCTACCGCAAGGTCGCCACCAGCATCGGGCTGGAGGGGATCTTCACGGTGTCGCTGGCGCGCAAGCCCGCAGCGCCTGCCGCAGCCGGTTGACGACCGTCCACGCCGACAGCACGGCCACCAGCGCCGCCACGCCGTGCAGCAGCGGCGCGGCGGCGTCGAAGCCGATCAGCAGCCCGAGCAGGCCGAACCAGAAGGCGCGGTCGCTCTTGCCCATCGGACCGTCGAAACGGCGCGCCGCGCCCACGCTCAGCGCCAGCACGCCCGCGAACTCGGCCAGCAGTCCGCCCACCACCGCCAGCAGCACCAGCGCCGGCGCCACGCCGGCCGCCAGCATGAACGGCAGGTAGAGCGCGGCGTCGGACACCTGGTCGCAAATCTCGTTGAGCAGCGTGCCGAGGCGGGTCTTTTGTCCGGTGGCGTTGGCCAGCATGCCGTCGATGGCGTTGAGCGCCATGCGCAGCAGCAGGAAGGCGGCCAGGCCGATCCACAGCCCGGCACAGCGCGGCTGCCAGGCCAGCGCCGCGCCGTAGACGACCGACAGCAGCATCGTCGCCACGGTGATCTGGTTGGGCGAGACGCGCAGGCGCACCAGCGCGCGCATCAGCGGTTGCAGCAAGCGCTGGAATTGTGGTTTCAACTGGTAGATCGAAAAACTCATTGCTGGCTGTACTCCTGATAAAGTTGGGCGATTTCGCGGCTGCGCCGGTAGCCCATGGCGCAGTGCAGGTAGACGGGACGGCCTTCGCGCGCGCAGGCGGCGATGGCCTCGACGATGGGGCGGGCCGACTGCGGGGTGGGCGTGTCCAGGTCCAGCAGCGGGAAGTGGCGGTAGTCGTGCGCGCGCAGCGCCGGCGTTTCGCTCAACTCGTTGGCCAGATCGATGACGACGCACCCGGCCGGCAAGCGCGCGGCCTCGGCGTCGGTCAGGCGGCGGCCCACCCACAATCGGCCGCCGTGGTGGATGAAGGGCGGGCGGCCGCGTTCGCGCAGCCGCACCAGTTGCCACGTCAGCCGGTAGCCGGCCAGATACGGCGCGTACAGCAGCCAGATCCAGAAAGGATGGCCGCCGCCGCGTTTGCGCAGGAAGCCGGCCGAGCGGCTGCGATAGGCGTGCGCCACCAGCAGCAGGCTGGCGCACAGGTAAAGCCACCATGCGCCGCCGAGCGCGAACCAGGCCAGCAGCGCCAAGCCCGCGAGTACGGCGTAGCAAAGGCTGACGGGCTTGCGGGTGTCGTCGGCGGACGGCACCGGCAGCAAGCGGATCGCGAGCGCGCCGAGCAGCGCTCCGGCGGCGACATCGAGCGCGTGGTGCTGGTAGGTGAATACCGTGCTGACGGCCACCAGCAGCAGCCAGCCGGCCAGCGCCGCGCGTTGCCACGCCGCGCGCGCGACCGTGCGCAGGGCCGGCCAGAAAATCACGCAATAGGCCACATGCAGCGACGGCAGCTGGTTGTAGGGCCGGTCCACCAGCGACAATTGCGCGAACAGCCAGGCGGGCAGGGCGGCGTCCACCGTCGGCCGGGTCAGCGCGAAGCGCAGCGGAAAGGCGGCGAAGACCAGGCAGGCGACGATGGTGGCGAAGGCCACGCGCCGGCCCAGCGCGGACAGTTCGCCGCGTCCGCGCACCAGCAGGAAACTGAGCGCGAACAACAGGCCCGAGGTCATGTACGGCACCACCATCCACGGCACGAAGGGCACGGCCGCTTCCCAAGCCATGGCCACGGCGCCGCCGTCGGATTGCTGCGCCCGCAAGTGGCCGAGGTAGTTGGTTGCCGGATAGCAGATGCCGAACAGCGCCGCGTTGAGCGCCAAGCGCATCCAGCGATCGCCGGCCGCCACGCCGTCGCGCGCGGCCGTTCCGGCGCCTGACGGCTGATCGCGCGCGCACGTGCCGGGGGCGGGCTGGCGATACATTGCTGAAGTGTCCTTGTTAATAACTATGTAATTGATGCATTATGTCACGCATGACGCGAGCTGAGCGATACCCCAAATATGAACGCTGCATGGTGCTGGCCGGCGGCGGTTTCCGCTTCGGCTATTACCTTGGCATGCACGCGGCGGCCGTCGACGCCGGCCGCGCGCCCGATCTGCTGCTGGCCACGTGCGGCGGCGCCGTCGCCGGCGCCATCATCGCCGGCTTGCCCGACACGGCGGCGCGCAAGGCCTGGCTCGGCTCGCGGCGGATGTATGAGTTCCTCGGCGACCTGCGCTCCAGCGAGCGCGCCACGCCCGCCAGCGCGCTGTTCAACGTGGCGCGGCGGCGCCTGGGCGGCGGCCGCGCCGCTTATCTGCCGGACCTCTTCAACGACTATCTGTTTGAGCTGCCCGAGCGGTTGCCGCTGCCCGAGGGGGGCGCCGGGCATGGCCCGGCGCTGGCCATCATCGGCGGCAAGCTGCTGTTCGGGCCGGACGAAACGGGGCGGCCGCGTGGCGGGCGTGCGATCTACAGCGTGACCTTGTTTTGCGACGAGCGCACCGCCGCGCTGGCGGCCGGGCTGCCGTCGGCGATCGGCGCGGACGGCTGGAGCGACGCCGTCACGCCCGATCTGCTGGTCGACACCGCGATGCCGGTGGCCGATGCCGCCCGCATTTCCATCGCCGACATGGTGTACTTCCGCTGCCAGACGGCGCGCGGCGCCGACTACACCGGCGGGGTGATCGACCTGTTCCCGGTGGAGCTGGCGCGCGGCCTGGCGCGGCACGTCACCATGGAAATGAAAGAAGCCTACGACGAGCTGCTGGCCATACCGGCCTTGCGTTCCGTCTTCGGTTTCGACGGCAACCGGCGGCTGCGCCACGTGCACGCGCAGCCGGTGGATGTGTGGGTGGATACCTCCGACGTCCGGCGCGCCTTGAAAGGCCGCGGCGTGCGCAAGCGCGTCGATTGGCGGCGCAACCGCGTCAGGCTGGTGGCGCCGGCCAGCTACGAGCGCTACGTGGCCGATGTCGACGCGCTGTGGCACTACGGCTATCAGCGCGCGCAAGAGGCGTACGCGCTGGCGGCGCAGGGCCGCCGGCCGGCGATGCGCAACAGCACCCGGCTTAACGAGGCGCGGCGATGACGGTCCGGCGGGTGATGATCATCGGCGGCACCAGCGGCATCGGCCTCGGGTTGGCGCGGCATTATGCGCAGCAGGGCGCGCGCGTGGCCATCTGCGGACGCCATCCGGACAAGGTCGCCGGCCTGCCGCTGATGCGGGATGGCCGCGTCACCGCGCACGCCTGCGATATCGCCGACCGCGCCGGGGTGGCGGCGGTGATCGGCGATTTCGCCGCCGGCGGACTGGATCTGCTGATCGTCAGCGCGGGCCATTACACCGACGCGGCGGCGATCGCGCGCGATCCGGCGGCCACGTTGCCGGTGTTGCGCGTCAATGTGGGCGGATTGGAGCATGCCTTCAGCGCCGCCGCCGAGGCGATGATCGCGCGCGGGCAGGGGCATCTGGTCGCGGTGGCCTCGATCGCCGGCTTGCAGCGGGACTATCCGGGCGGCTCCGTCTACAGCGCCAGCAAGCGCGCCGCCATCGCCATCTGCGACGCCTACCGCAAGGCGCTGGCGCCGTTTTCGATCGCCGTGACGGTGATCGTGCCGGGCTACGTCGACACGGCCCGCCTGCGCGAGTTGAACGGGGGTGACGCCGGCGGCAAACCGTTCCTGATGCCGGAGGACGAGGCGGTGCGGCGCATGGCCGCCGCCATCGCCAGGCGCGACGAGCGCTATGTGTTCCCGTGGCAGATGCGGGCGCTGGTGTCGCTGTTTAATGTGTTGCCGTTGGCGCTCAGGCGTCTGCGCAAGAAATAAAGATGCTATCAAAAGATGCTCAATTGCAATAATATGATGTCTAGTCAGTCAACCTCAAGCGTGGTGTCGTGTCTCCAACTCAATTCAAATTAATTCTTGCGGCGCTGGCGCTGGGCGGCGCGGCCGTCGGCGGTGGCGTTGCCTATCTGATGGTCAAGCCGTCGGCGGACAAGGGCGGCGCCGCCGCCACCGCCGTTGCGCAGGGCACGCAGCGGCAGTGGAGCGCGCGCGTCAGCACCGTCGCCGGCGACGGCTTGCCGGGCATGGGCAACGGCGCCGCACGCCGCACCCGTTTCGCCGACCCGTTCGGCGTCGTGCTCGACAAGGCCGGCAATCTGTACGTCGCCGATGGCGGCGATAACAACAACATCCGCAAGATCGGCGTGGACGGCGTCAGCACCACGCTGGCCGGGGCGGTCGAGGGCTACGCCGAGGGGCCCGGCACGGCGGCGTCGTTCAACACCCCGTCCGGCCTGGCGATCGACGCCGCCGGCAACCTGTACGTGGCCGACACCGGCAACAACGCCATCCGCAAGATCGCGCCCGACGGCACGGTGTCGACCTTGGCCGGCGACGGCCTGGCCGGCGCCGCCGATGGCCGGGGCGCGGCGGCGCGCTTCAACGGCCCGATCGGCGTGGCGGTCGACGCGGCCGGCGTCGTGTACGTGAGCGATACCTACAACGACAGCATCCGCCGGATCGCGCCCGGCGGCGACGTCACCACCATCGCCGGCGGACGCCGCGCCGGCAAGGCCGACGGCGCGGCGGCGCAGGCGCAGTTCTCCGCGCCCACCGGGCTGGCGCTGGCCGCCAACGGCGACCTCTACATCGCCGACACCGGCAACCACGCGATCCGCAAGCTCGGCAAGGACGGCGTCGTCAGCACCATCGCCGAGGCCGAGGACGACGACCAGGCATCGCTGCTGCGCTCGCCTGTCGCCTTGGCGCTGACGGCCGACGGCTATCTCTACCTGGCCAGCAACTCGCATGGCCGCCTGGCGCAGATCACGCCGGCCGGCGAGGTGCTGCCGCTGCCCGACGCCGACCATGGCGCCGAGCCGGGCTACGGTTCCGACGGCGGCGTGCGCCTGTACGCGCCGCGCGGCATCGCGGTGGCCAGGGATGGCTCGCTGTTCGTGACCGATGGCGCCACGTATCGCCTGCACCACGTGGCGCCGGCGGTGGCGGGCTCGACGGCCCCGGACGAGCCGGCGGCGCCCGTGCCGGCCCACGGCGCGACCATGCTGTGGCCGGTCAAGCCGCAGGACAGGGCGCACGAGGTGGTCGGGCTGATGGGCGAGGTGCGCGGCGACTTCAAAGGCGAGAGCCGCCACCATTTCCACGCCGGGCTGGACGTGCAGGCGGCCATCGGCACGCCGGTGCTGGCGGTCGCCGCCGGCAAGGTCACCGATCCGCGCGCCACGTGGGGCTACGGCGAGCTGTCGGAGGGCATGGCGCTCAACGGCTTGCATTACATCCATATGCGCGTGGGGCGCGACGGCCGCGACAAGGCCGTCGATCCGCGCTTCCAGGTGGTGAAGGACGACAAGGGCGTGCCCGATGCGGTGCGCGTCAAGCGCGGCACGCGGTTCGCCGTTGGCGAGACGCTGGGCACGGTCAACCGCATGGCGCACGTGCATCTGGACTACAAGCCGAACGGCGACGCGCTCAATCCGTTGAGCCTGCCGTTTATCGATCTGGAGGACACCATCGCGCCCAAGATCCAGGGCATTACGTTGCGCGACGCCGCCGGCAAGCAGCTCAAGGAGGTGGTCGAGGGGCGGGTGCTGGTGCGGCGCAGCCTGGGTGATGTGCAGATCGTGGTGGACGCGTTCGATCAGATGAACGGCGTGCAGGCGCGCCGACGGCTGGGGCTGTTCAAGCTGGGCTACCAATTGCTCAACGCGGACGGCGAGGTTATTCCCGGCATGGAGCAGCCGGTCATCACGCAGCTGTACGACAGGATTCCGCGCAACCGCGAGGCGGTCAAGTACGCGTACATGGAGGGCAGCGGCATCACGGTGCACGGCAACGCCGAGACGCGCTTTGCCTATGCGATCAACAATCGGCTGATGCATGGCAAGCTCACGCCGGGCGCGTGGCAGGTCGGCAAGCTCGGTGCAGGCAATTACACGCTGCGCATCACAGCCGAGGATTACGCGGGCAACGCCGCCGTCAAGGGGCGGGACCTGGCGATCACGATCGACTGATGCGCTGATCACGGCCGATGAAAAATCGCGCTCACGGCTGATAAATTCTGAACCACGTAGGGCGGATTAGCGAAGCGTAATCCGCCATGCACGCGTTTCGACGGCTCACGTAATGGCCGATTACGGCGTTCCGCCTAATCCGCCCTACGTGTCGCCCCGACGGTTCCGCCCGTGTAGAATTGGTGGACCTGACCCCGGAGTTTGGCGCAGGCGGCGGCGCAGGCGGTAGTTGTCGGCCGCCAGCGCGATCAGCGCGATCGTCGAGAGCGCTCCCAGCGCTTGCGCGCCCAGGTAATGCCAGAACGCCCACGCGCCGCCGGCGCACACCAGCGCCGTCAGGATCAGCAGCAGGTCGTCTTTCATCTTCGCGCTCATCGCTGCATCGCTGCGTGTTTGTGCGCCGACCTGCCGGCCACCTTCGGCCGGTAAATGCCCGGCGCGCGGTACAACTCCGCCGCCAGCCACGGCCGATGCAGGTGATGCACCCGCGCATACCACAACACGTCCGCCACGCTGGCGCCTCCGGACAGCGTACGCCCCGTCGCCACCGCCAGGCTGCCGATACACGCGCCGACATAAAAGGCGGCCGACAACGTGCCGATCATCCCCAGCTTTTCCAGCCGCGTGCCGGCGCCGATCAGCTCGGCGATGGTGATCCGCTGGCCGAACTTGTCGATGCTGGCGAGTAGCACGGTGACAGTCGTCACGGCGCTTTGCACATTGCCGAACAGGCTGTCCGGCGCGGGCAGGCCCAACGCCTCCATGTTCTCCTTGAAATACCTGTGGAAATCCGACATCGCCCCCTCCTCATTGCTGTTCTTGTCAACTTGATCTCGCTGTCGCCAGCATACGGCGCGCCGCCGCGATCCGTTTGACGCGCGTCATCGGGCGCACGTTTGCGCTTTGGCGTTGACAAAAAAAGTTAATCGGAATATATTTTCTGCAGGAATTGGAATCGTTTCCAAATCTATCCAGAAATAGTGTCCGGGCGCCGATCCGGACCGGCAAGGAGACTGTAGTGACTAGCAAAACGCCTCGTCGCGAAGGCGCCCCCACGTCCGTTTTTTGGCGGGGTGGCGCCGCGTTCGTTCTCCCTCGCCGCAACGCAAGCGCCGACACCGACCGTGCCGGCATGGAGCGGGCCGGAGCTGTGTCCGGTTCGCATTTGAGGCAGTATCGCTACGAGGAGTCATTGTGAAAAAACAGAAATTCGTTCTGTCCGCCGTCGCCACCAGCATCGCGCTGGCCTATGGCGCGCCGGTGTCGGCCAGCGTCACCAGCCCCGTCATCGGCACGCTGTTGTGGTCCGACGAGTTCAACGGCACGACGCTCAATAGCGGCGTGTGGTCGGCCGTCAACGGCAACGGTTGCCAGATCAACCTGTGCGGCTACGGCAACCAGGAGCTCGAGTAC
Organism: Duganella sp. 1411; assembly: GCF_017833525.1. GTDB lineage: Bacteria > Pseudomonadota > Gammaproteobacteria > Burkholderiales > Burkholderiaceae_D > Rugamonas. The sequence goes on along the minus strand of NZ_JAFICD010000002.1, from coordinate 180,946 downwards.
TACAGCCCGAACAACCTGTCGATCGTCAACGTGCCGTTCGAGCCGAACACGCGCGCGCTGGCGATCCAGGCGCGCAACGAGACGGTCGGCAGCAACGTCTTCACGTCCGGCAAGGTCGATACCTTCGGCAAGGTGCAGGTGCAGTACGGCATGGTCGAGGTGCGCATGTCGACGCCGCCGCTGGGCACCGGTCTGTGGCCGGCCGCATGGATGCTGGGCGTGAGCCCGCAGACGTGGCCGCGCAACGGCGAGATCGATATCATGGAGATGGGCCACAAGGCCAGCGGCCGGGCGGCGGCCGGTTCGCCGACGCCGGGCGCCGATAATTTCGTCGGCTCCAACGTCATCACGTGGCAGCAGGCCGCTTGTGTGCCGGGCAACGAGAGCTGCGCGGCGTCGACCGCGTGGCAGACCAAGAACTGGTACACGCCGACCCAGTCGCTGGCCAACCGCTTCGTCATCTACCGCTTGTATTGGACCGAGTCGCAGATGCGCTTTACCGTCATCGACAACGGCGTCGAGCGCGACATGTACCAGAATCCGCTGTCGGTCAATTCGACCGCGCTGCAGGCGCCGTTCTATCTGCTGCTGAATCTGGCCGTGGGCGGCAACTTCACCGACGCGGCCACGCCGGCGCAGGTGACGGCGCCGCTGCCGGGCACCATGTATGTCGATTACGTGCGCGTCTACCAGCTCGACGGCAAGGGCTCGGTCAAGCTGGGCAACCAGTCGGTGCCGGAGGTGGGCAAGTTCGGCGTGTTCACCGATAACACCGTGGTCAACAACAAGCTGGTGGCGGGCACGTCGTCCGATATCTATGTGTGGAACACGGCGTCGGTGTCGGGCGGCACCTTGCCGCCGTTCGAGGGCGCCAACTCGATGTCGTGGAGCTATAACACGCCCGGGCAGTGGTTCGGCGGCAGCGTGCAGTCGCGCCAGGCGCGCGACATGAGCGGTTTCCGCAACGGCACGGTCAAGCTTAAGCTCAAGATCCCGGCCAACGTCGCCTTCACCATCGGCGTGCAGGATACCTACACCAACCAGAACGCGGTGAAGTTTCCCGCCAACGCCACCACTTACGGGCTGACGCGCAACGGCGAGTGGGGCACGGCGACGATACCGGTGGCCGACCTGGCCGGCACCAAGGTGGCCTTGCAGTCGATGCTGGACTTGTTCCAGATCGCCAGCGATGGCGCTGCGTTGCCCAGCTCGGCCTTCCAGATGGCGATCGACGACATCATTTGGGATACCGGCGTGGCTACCCCAACGCCAACGCCGACACCGACGCCTACGCCGACCCCAACTCCGACGCCAACGCCCACTCCGACGCCAACGCCAACGCCAACCCCGACGCCGACCCCGACGCCCGCCGTCACCCAAACCAGCGCGACGATGCTGAAATTCGCGTGGAATTCGAGCGCCTGGGCCGACGTCCATTACACCGTCAACGGCGGCGGCCAGTTGAATGTCCGCATGGCGCAAAGCGGTGGCGTCAACAGCTACACGGCCAGCGGCCTGAAGGTCGGCGACGTGGTGCGCTACAGCTTCACCTACTGGGACACGGCGAATAACTATGCCGTCGACACCGCCCCGCAGACCTACACGATGAAGTAGGCCCGCGCCGGCTCGGCGGCCGTCACGGCGGTGGCGGCCGCTTCTCCAGCGTGCCGGCCCAGAACAGCAGCGCCGCCGCGCTGACTGTGGCGCCCAGCGCGCACACGCCGGTCCAGCCGGCGACCGCGTACACCGACGTCGCGGCGATGGCGCCGCAGCCGCTGCCGACCGCGTAAAACAGCATGTAGCAACCCACCAGCCGGCTGTGCGCTTCCGAACTCGCGCGGAAAATCATGCTCTGGTTGGTCACCTGCAGCGCTTGCACGCCCAGGTCGAGCGCCAGGATGCCGGCGATCAGCGACGCCAGCGCCATCGTCCCGGTGCTGAAGCTGAACATCGCCAGCGGCAGCCATGCCAGCAAGATCAACAGCAGCGCGCCCGCGCTGACCTTTTGTGCGTGGCCGCGGTCGGCCCAGTGGCCGGCGCGCGCGGCGGCCAGCGTGCCGGCCAGACCCACCAGCCCGAACGCGCCCACGGCCGTGTGCGAGTACTCGAACGGCGGCGCGCCGAGCGGCAGCACCAGCGCGCTCCACAGGATGCTGAACGCGGCGAACATCAACATGGCGATCGTGCCGCGCACCCGCAACACGCGGTCGCGCCGCAGCAAGGTGAGCATCGAGGCGATCAACCGCGGATAAGGCAGCGGCCGCACCGGCACGGGCAGCGCGGGCAATGTACGCCACAGCAGCGCCGCCATCGCGATCATCGCCAGGGCCGAACCGCCGTAGACGGCGCGCCAGCCGGCCAGGTCGGCGACCAAGCCGGCCAGCGCGCGCGCCAGCAGCAATCCGGCCACCACGCCGCCTTGCGCGGCGCCGACCACGCGTCCGCGCTCGGCGTCGGCCGAGGCGCTGGCCGCGTAGGCGATCAGGCCTTGCGTCATGGCCGTGCCCAGCATGCCGACGGCCAGCATGCCCGCCATCAGCGCCGCCGCGCCGCGCGCGACGCTGACGCAGGCGAGGGCGGCCGTCAACGCCAGCAATTGCGCCAGCATCAGGCGTCTGCGCGGCAGCAGGTCGCCCAGCGGCACCAACAGCAGCAGGGCCAGCACGCTGCCGGCCTGCGTGACGGTGATGACGGCGCCGATGGCGGCACGGCCGATGGCGAAGTCGGCGGCCAGCGCGTCGAGCAGCGGCTGGGCGTAGTAGACGTTGGCGACGCTGAGCCCGCTAGCGCAGGCGAACAGCGCGACCACGGCGCGGGGCATGGACTGGGATGACATGGGCTCCTCAAAGTGGTTGCAAATTAAAACTAGTTGAAGTCTAGCCATTCTGGTTTTAAAATGCAACCACGAAGTTAAGCATGTGCTTGTAAGGAGGGATCGATGCCAAAACGTAAGTCGATGCAGGACGATGCCTGTCCGGTGGCGCGCTCGCTCGATCTGGTCGGCGACCGTTGGTCGATGCTGATCGTGCGCGACGCCTTCGACGGCATCCGCCGCTTCAGCGATTTCCAGCGCAACCTGGGGGTGGCGAAGAATATTCTTTCGGACCGCCTGAGCACCCTGGTCGCGGAGGGCGTGCTGGAAGTGCAGCCGGCCTCCGACGGCACCTCGTACCAGCAATACGTGCTCACGCCCAAGGGCGCAAGCCTGTTCCCGGTGGTGGTGGCGCTGCGCCAGTGGGGCGAGCGCAATCTGTTCGCCGACGGCGAGCCGCACTCGCTGCTGGTCGACAAGGACAGCGGCGAGGCGGTGGCCGTCATGCTGCCGCGCGATCACGCCGGCCAGGTGCTGACACCGCTCAACACGGTGGTAAAGAAAATCCCGGCGCAGTGAACAAAGCCGCCGATTCCGTCGCCCTATGTAAATGCGCCCTGTGGCGTGGCGGATTGGGGTAGAATTATTTGAACGATCGTGCTTTTTGGCGGCATCCAACATGGAGACAGCATGGATTTGAATTACACGGCGGCGGATCTGGCCTTCCGCGACATGGTGCGGGCTTTTCTCGACGCCAACCTGCCAGCGGACTTGCAAAAAAAGGTGCGCAACCATTTGCGCCTGGGCCGCCGCGATTACGTGCGCTGGCACCAGATCGTCGCCAACCAGGGCTGGGCCGCGCCGTCGTGGCCGGTCGAATACGGCGGCCCCGGCTGGACGCAGACGCAGCGCCACATCTGGGAAGAGGAGTGCGGCCGCGCCGGCACGCCGCCCATCCTGCCGTTCGGCGTCAACATGGTGGCGCCGGTCATCATGGCCTTCGGTAACGACGCGCAAAAAGCCTACTATCTGCCGCGCATCCTCAATTGCGAGGACTGGTGGTGCCAGGGCTACTCCGAGCCCGGTTCCGGCTCGGACCTGGCGTCGCTCAAGACCACCGCCGAGCGCGTGGGCGACCACTACATCGTCAACGGCCAGAAGACCTGGACCACCTTGGCCCAGCATGCCGACATGATCTTCTGCCTGGTGCGCACCGATGCCACGGTGCGCAAGCAGGAGGGCATCTCGTTCCTGCTGATCGACATGGACTCGCCGGGCATCACCGTGCGCCCGATCGTCATGCTCGACGAGGACCATGAGGTCAACGAGGTCTTCTTCGACAACGTCAAGGTGCCGGTGCAGAACCTGATCGGCCAGGAAAACAAGGGCTGGACCTACGCCAAATATCTGCTGGGCCACGAGCGCACCGGCATCGCCGCCGTCGGCCGCTCCAAGCGCGAGCTGCTGTTCCTCAAGAAGATCGCGTCCGAGCACTTCAAGCACGGCAAGCCGCTGCTGCAGGACCCGGTGTTCGCCGCCAAGGTGGCCAACCTGGAGATCGAGTTGATGGCGCTGGAGACGACGGTGCTGCGCGTGATCACGCGCGAATCGCACACGCCGGGACCGGAGGCGTCGCTGCTGAAGGTGCGCGGCACCGAGATCCAGCAGATGCTGACCGAGTTGATGGTCGAGGCGCTGGGGCCGGACGCGCTGGCCTTCGACCTCGATTATCTGGAGGGGCGCGCCGACCACGCCGTCACCGGCGACGACGCCGCCGCGCCGCTGGCGGCCTACTACTTCAATTTCCGCAAGACGTCGATCTACGGCGGCACCAACGAAATACAGAAGAACATCATCACCCAGATGATCCTGGGACTGTGAGGGAACGGCATGGATTTCAATTTCAAAGAAGAGCAGTTGCAGTTCGCCGATGCCCTGCGTCGCTGGATCGACAAGGACTACGGTTTCGATGTGCGCCAGCGGATCGTGCACTCGGCCACCGGCGTCTCCGACGTCGCCTGGAACACGCTGACCGAATTGGGCATGCTGGCCTTGCCCGTGCCGGAGGCGCAGGGCGGCTTTAACGGCGACGCCGTCGACATGCTGGTGGTGATGCAGGAGCTGGGGCGCGGCCTGGTGGTGGAGCCGTACTTTTCCACCGTGTGGGGCGCGCGCTTCCTGGCGCTGGCCGGCAACCAGCACCGCCTGCTGGAGGATGTCGCCAAGGGTGAATTGAAGCTGGCCTGCGCGCTCGGCGAAAAACAGTCGCGCCACGACCTGGCCGACATCAAGACCATCGCCGGCATCAACGGCGAGGGTTACCGCATCGACGGCACCAAGACGGTGGTGATCCACGGCGGCCAGGCCGACGCCTTGATCGTCTCGGCCCGCAGCGCCGGCGCCCAGCGCGACCCCAACGGCATCAGCCTGTTCGTGGTGCGGACCGATACGCCCGGCGTGACCGTGCGCGACTACCGCACCATCGACGGCCTGCGCGCGGCGACGGTGCAGTTCAGCCATGTGGCGGTGCCGGCGACGGCGCTGCTGAGCAAGTTGGGCGGCGGCTGCGAGATGCTCGACGAGGCGGCCGATTACGGCACCGCGCTACTGTGCGCCGAGGCGCTGGGGGTGATGGACGCGCTGTTTTCCGCCACGCTCGACTATCTGAAGACGCGCAAGCAGTTCGGTACGCCGATCGGCAGCTTCCAGGCGGTGCAGCACCGCATGGCCGACATGTACATCCACCTGGAGCAGGCGCGCTCGATGGCGATGCTGGCGGCGGCGCGCATGTCCTGCGGCGACATCGAGGAGCGGCGGCGCGTGGTGTCGGCGGCCAAGGTGAGGATAGGCCACGCGGCCAAGTTCATCGGCCAGCAGGCGGTGCAGCTGCACGGCGGCATGGGCGTGACCGACGAACTGCCGGCCGCGCACCACTTCAAGCGCTTGACGACGATCGAACTGACGTTGGGCGACGTCGACCATCACCTCGAACGGTTTATCGCGCAGCGCGGTTTCGGGCAGCATTCATGATGCGCGCCGTTCGCTATTTGTTTACGGCGGCTTGCGCCGCGCTGCTGGCGCACGCCGTGGTCCACGCCGAGGAATGCGTCGAGCCGACGACCGACCCCACCAACACCTACGACGCACAGCACACCTACGACAAGCTGGCGCCCAAGTACCCGCAGATCCGCATCGCCAGCGCGGCGGTGCCGGCCGACGTGCGCCTGGTTGCGGACCAGACGTATGCGCAATACGGCACCCGCTGCCTGAAGCTCGACATGTATCTGCCGGCGTCCGCCCAGCAGGATTTGCCGGTGGTGGTGTTCGTCCATGGCGGCGGCTGGCGCTCCGGCTTCCGCTCGGAGTTCGTGCCGATGGCCTTGCGGCTGGCGCGCAACGGCTACGCGTCGGTCACCATCAGCTACCGGCTGGCGGGGGAGGCGATGTATCCGGCGGCGGTGCACGACGTGCGCGCGGCGGTGCGCTGGGTGCGCGAGCACGCCGGCGACTACGGGCTCGATCCGCGCCGCATCGCGCTGGCGGGCGGCTCGGCCGGCGGGCAGATCGCCAGCCTGGCCGGCGTGACCGGGCATCTGAACCAGTTCGATCCCGGCGCGGCGGGCAGCGACGTCTCCAGCGCCGTGCAGGCGGTGGTCAATATCGACGGCCTGTCCGATTTCACGTCGGAGGCGGCGCGGGTCAACGAGGACGATCCGAAGAAGAGCATCTCGGCGGCCGGCTATTGGTTCGGCGGGCGTTACGCCGAGAAGACGGCGTTGTGGCGCGAGGCGTCGCCGATCCAGTATGTCAATTCGAGCATGCCGCCTATCCTGTTCATCGGCAGCGCGCAGCCGCGTTTCGCCGTCGGCCGGGACGAGATGGTCGAGAAGATGACGCAGCTGCGCGTGCCCAGCAAGGTGGTGCTGCTGCCGGATACGCCGCATTCGTTCTGGATGTTCGATCCGTGGCTGCAGCCGACGGTGGATGTGACGGTGGCGTTCCTGAACGCGCAGATGCCGTCGCGCCAGGCCAAGCGGTTTTCGCGCAAGGTGGAGTAGAACCGCTACCGCCTGCGTGCCGTATGTCTGGCAATGGAACTTTTTTATTCGGGAAAACATACAAGGTGTCTGGCCGTAACCGGGCGCCTCGTATAGAAATGGCGATGCGAAGCAGTTGTCCCTGCTTGACCAGCTCGACCCGGCGGTAGCAACAGACGGTCGCGATGGCGTATAAGTTATCGGTGTTGATGTATTAGTTATTGGAGTTGATGTATTAAGATAAATTATAATTAAATTCCTCTCAATAACAGGCCAACGGTCAAACTCAACATGTCCACCTTAGCTAAGCGCGTAACCGGAACTTTACTGATGGCTTTTGCCATGTGGTCGTCCGCCAACGCCACCGTGATCACCATGAATGCAGTGGGAACCATATCCGATGGCCGTGATGAGGCGGGATTATTCAAGTCCGATGTCGATTTGGCCGGCAAGTCATATTCGATGCGGATGACGGTGGATACGTCGTCGCTGGCGGCTGACGACCTCGGCCCTGGTATCAATTCGGTGAGCGGCGTGAACCAGACAGTGAGCGTCTTTGGCGAAACCAGCGTCGGTGGGCAAAGTTATTCCTGGAAGATGGTGTATGGCGCGGCGAGCGCTTATCTGGTGAATTATTTCGCGCTTGGTTTCCCTCAGGATCAGGCCGGGCTTTTTAGCCAAGGCGTGAACTCCTTGAACGGTAATTTTATGTATGCGGGGAACGATATCGTTTCCCGTGTCCGGCCGTTCCTCAACGGCCTGGATTTTGCCCAACCGCGTGACTTCTCCTCGGTCCCCGACGCCGTCGCGTATTCCGGCTTCCTGAATAACCAGGCCGACGGCACGCAGACTTTTTTCTTTGGTACGCCGTCGACTTTGACCTGGAGCGTGAGCGCGGTTCCCGAGGCCGAAGTGCTGGCGATGATGCTCGCCGGCTTGGGCCTGATAGGATTGGTCGCGAGGAAGCGGGGCTGAGCACCCGGGGGCGAGCTGGCCGGAGGCCATCGCTGCTCCACTTAGCATAACTGGCCGTCGCCAACCGGCCAGGAGCGGTCCTTCCAGTATCGCCCTTTGTCAGTGCCGTTCACATTATTTGCCTCGAGCGTGTTCATAACTGATTATTAGATTGGCACTGACTTTATTTGTATTCAGATAGGTTTTTCGCCCAATTGCCACGATTTACCATCAAATGCTTCCCCATTCGGAACCCGTCCTTTGGCGTTATAAGTTTGAATCCAGCCAGGGTAGGAGGGCGCAGAGTGGCTCACTTCGTCAAGCTGGACCACGTCGTCATGGTCCAGCACCAGATCCATCGCCGCGAGGTTGTCGGCAAGTTGATCTGGACGTTTGACGCCAGAGATGACACTGGTGACCTGCGGCTGTGCCAGAAGCCAGGCTAGGGCGACCTGCGCAGCGCTGGTGTCGTGACGCGCCGCGATAGTCTTCAGTACGTCGATGATATCGAATGCCTTTGCTTCATCCACTGGAGGAAACTGGATTTTTGCCCGACGCGAATTCGGGTCAGTCGAGCCGGTCCGATCAAATTTGCCAGAGAGCAACCCTCCTGCCAATGGGCTCCAGCACAGCAGGCCAAGCTTCTGATCGTCGAGTGCCGGAATTAGCTCTCGCTCGATATCACGAGCCGCCAGCGAATAGAAGGATTGGATTGATGCGAACCGTGCGTAGCCGTTTCGCTCGGAAATACCTAAAGCCTTCATCAGCTGCCAGGCTGCGAAGTTAGAGCAACCGATATATCGTACCTTGCCTTGGCGAACGACATCGTCGAGCGTTCGCATCACATCGTCCAATGGGACAAGCGGATCGAAATTATGGATCTGATATAGATCGATGTGATCTGTTTGCAACCGCTTCAAGCTGCCTTCAAGGGCTTCCACGATATGCAGACGGGACTGACCAATTTGATTGGGACCGGGCCCCACGCGGCCGCTCATTTTTGTCGCTAGCACGACATCATGGCGGCGCCCTTTCAACGCCTCGCCCAACCTCTGTTCCGACGCCCCGCCCCCATACACGTCAGCCGTGTCGATAAAATTGATGCCAGCGTCGAGTGCCTGCATCACGATCTTGTCGGTTTCGTCCTGCGATAATCGCCCGATAGCGGTAGTAACCGCGTTTTCACTCCCTCCGAAAGTCATTCCTCCCAGACATAGACGTGAAACGAAAACACCAGTATTGCCAAGTTGAGCATATTTCATAGTTCCTCCAAATTGTATGGAGGTCAGCATGACACTATTTTTCAAACTGATCTATAATCGAAACAACGTTATTTCTATTAGATCGGTCGCGCATTGGATCCGCTTTCAGATGTTCTTTCTATGCTCAAAGTTCGCAGCGTTCTTTCTGCGCGCTTTGAGGGCTCCGGCTCTTGGGCAATGCGCTTTCCTGCATATCGCCACATAAAATTCGGTGCAGTGCTGGAAGGATCGTTTTGGCTGCGGTGTGAAGGGTCCTCAGCACCGATAAAATTCGAACGTGGTGACTTCTATCTGCTAACTGATGGTTTGTCATATTACGCCGCAACTGACCTTAAAAAAGAGCCGTTGGATGGTCGGCAAATCTTCGATGAGTATCTAGGAAAAGACGAAGTAGTTCGCTATGGTGATGGAGTAGGAAAGGTCGTGGTGAGCGGGGGAAGGTTTACCTTCGATGATGACACAAGCGAAGTATTGCTAAAACAGCTTCCACCGCTAATCCGTATGCCAGCAACATCACCATCCGCCACGTCACTTAAAGCAATCCTTGATCTTCTCGCCGACGAAACTGGGACAATTCGGCCGGGTTCCACAATCGCTGCGACGGGCATCGCCAACCTAGTATTAATCCACATTTTGCGGGCACACCTTGCCGCTATGCCTCTAAACACTGGCTGGCTTTGTGCGATCAGAGATAAACAAATCGGAACTGCTCTTTCGCTGATGCATGGAGATATCGCTAAACGGTGGACTGTGAATGATCTTGCAAGCGGAATTGGGATGTCACGCACTGTTTTTACCCAACGCTTCAAAAAATTAGTAGGCTTCTCGCCACTTGATTATCTGCTGCGTTGGAGAATGACAGTTGCTAGGTCGGAATTAAGGAATGGAGTGAGTCTGACGAGAGTAGCAGAAAGAGTCGGTTACAGTTCTGATACTGCATTTAATTCTGCATTCAAACGCATAACGGGGCAAAGCCCAGGAAGATTTCGTTTGAAAGCATTGGCTAATCACCCTGATCCGCAGGGCACCTAAAGGCGCAGCTGACCGAACACTTTGAGCAGCCGCTTTATGGAATTATGACTGACCGCTAAGGGGTGCGGAAGCGGTCTGTCATCGATAAAACCCCAAGTCAAACCGAACCGCCACGATTTTTCGTTGGCGTGGAGCTCATCGCGCGTCGGCGGCGCTTGGCGGATTACGCGCTTTGCGCCAAGCCGCCCCACGTGGTTTAGTTTTGGATTTATTGCTTGACCAGCTCGACCCGGCGGTTCTTCTCGCGGCCGGCGTCGGCGTCGTTCGAGGCCACCGGCGAGTACGACGCCACCCCCTTGGCGCTGAGCCGCCTGGCGTCGATCTTGTAGTCCGCCGCCAGCGCCTTGACCACCGCGTCGGCGCGTTTTTGCGACAGCTCGACGTTGTGCGCCAGCACGCCCTGGTTGTCGGTGTGGCCGACCACGTACACTTTGAGTTTCGGGTCCTGCTGCAGCAGCTTGGCCATTTCGCCCAGCGCCGCCTTCGATTCGGCTTTCACCTCGGCCTTGTCGGTGTCGAAAAAGACGCCGTACACCGCCACCTTGCCCTCGGCGGCGATGCCCTTGGCCATGTCGGCCGCGTTCAGGCTGGCCGAGACCTTGCCGCCCTCCATGGCCTTGGCCTCGACGATCTCCACATACGCGCCGCCGATCTGGTCCTGCACCGGCGCCACCACGTACACGCCCACGTGCACCAGCGAGCCGTCCGGGCGCGTGCCCTTGGCCAGCACGTAGCGGCTGTCGTTGCGGCCGTAGTTGAACGGCGACCAGCTCGCCTCCGCGCCCTTGATGAAGTTGTCGCCGACCCGCTTGTCGAGGAAGAACTGGCCGAAGTCGGGGCCGCAGGTTTCCTTGGCGCAGCTGAACAGCACCTTCAGGCCCGCCTTGTCGAGCGCGGCCTGGTAGTTGCGCATGACCTCCAGCGACGAGCGCTCCTTCGGATAGTTGTAGGCGATGCGGGTGTATTTGCCTTCGAGCTGCAGCGCGTTCTCGAACGCCGCCTTGCCGTCCTTGTTGGCCACGCGCTTGCCGGCCGGTAGCATCACTTCGTCGAATTCCTTGACGCCGTAGCCGACCAGCCTGGAGCCGTCAAAGCGCGACAGCAGCGGGTGGTCCCTGGCGCCCTTGACCGTGTCCTGGGCCGGCATCTGGCCGTGGGCCACGGGCGCAAGGCCGACGAAAACGGTGAACAGCGTGGAGGCGAAAAGTCGAGGCGTGCGCACGGGGTTTCCTTGTCGAGTGTGAATGAGCGCATCGATTCTAGGTGCTAATTGCAATAACAGCAATGAATCGTTTCTATCGTGCACGCGATACGCGCGCGTTACCACATTTCCGCCCAAATTTCCTCCCTGAAGTGTTGTAACAAACGCACTAAGGGTTTTCACGTAAGGCGCGCTTTGCCCGTTGATATGAAACTACTTTCATGTGAACATTGGCGCGCAGTTAGGATTTCATCAACCATGCTTATTTAGAAACGAGGCTGGCCACCGCTATCCCTATTGCTGTCGCACCCAATGTTCAACCAAGTAATCTATAACTAAAGAGGCAAAAAGATGAATGCATGGATACAAAGCAAAAGGAAATTTTCCGCCAAGATGATGTCCGTCGTGATGGCCGGCGCGCTGGTGGTGCCGAGCGCCAACGCGGTGACGCCGGATACGCGCATCGGTCTGAGCGGCATCTGGACCACCGCCAATATGCTCAAGGAATATATCGATTGGCGCGCTTCGGCCGGGTGGGGGGCGGTCGGCGCAACCAACCTTCTGATCACCAAGCTGATGGGCGACTCTCAAGGCGCAATGACCAAGGCGGCTTTCACCGCCATCTGCGGCACCACCGCCGCGGGATTGGTCGCCAATTGGAAGCCGCTGTCGGCTCCGACCACGGCGTCGCACATCAAGGCGATCGTCAAGGGCGGGACCACGGTTGGCGCCGCCAGCGCTTGCGGCTGGGCCTCGAAATTCGCCTTTGACACCATCAATAAAGAAATCCCGAAGGCGCAAAATTTCCTGAATAACACGGCGACCCCGGGACAGAAAAGCACTGCCGCCACTGCGACGACCAACACGCTCAACGAGCAGCTGGCGATGGAAGCGGCAATGAAGGCGATGTGGAACGCGAACTCCACGGCCAATTTTGACCTGGCACTGGCGTCGTTTAACCGGCATGGCGCGAACATGAGGGCGGGCATGGTGATCATTAATGACACCATCAAGTCTTAATGTCGTGAGCATTCGGTAGATCACATGGAGTCGCGCCGGCCGGGCTGGCGGGCTCCACTTGCAGTCATCATGAGGGTTAGCCATGAAAATGTTGTTTCAATCACGAAAGTTTCGTGGACTTGGTATTGTGGCGCTGTGCGCATTGATCGGATACGCGCTCTTTGGTGCTGGCGACGACGTCGCTGTCGTGCAAAATAAGGCTCAGGCACAATTGGAGGCCGCGCCGTCCGGCCAGCCTGCGCCTCAGGGTAAAGGGTCGCCCCTGTTTGCCATCCTGGCCCAGAATGGCAGTCGCTTTGCGAATCTGAATCCAAAAGAATATGCTTTGAAGGACTCCGATTACGGGGGGCACCCGGCCTACAATAAAGCGACGCGTTATCTGGCGTGCGCCGACTATCAGGCTTCGAAGAAAGATACCGCGCAAGACTTGGCCGAGCAAGGCGCCGGCGGCCAGTCCAACGAAGCGCTGGAATTTGCCAAGTGGTTCAATGTCTTAAAAGAAGAGCAATGTAAGAACGTCACCCAGGCCGACTTGCTGAGCGTCCCCGCCTTGATGCACACCGCCGCCCAGGCCGGCGATGTCGGGGCCCAGAGCTACGAGTTGGGCCAGGAGGTCGGGGCGCTGCGACAGGCGGCCGAGGCGCGAATGCGCGACAACCCCGGGCAGCCGCAGGATCTCGGCCAGCACGGAAAGTCGCTGCTGGCGCGGGCCAATGCGCTGGCGGAACGGGGTGACCGGGACGCGGCTTTCCTGGCGGCCCAGCTGAGCGGCTCCGATGAGTTCGGGCAAAAGGATCTCGTTGCTTCGGCCGCGTGGGCGATGGTGGGCATGCAGCAAAAAGGCGAACTGTTCAGTGCCACCAACCGGGTGTTCGAGGTCGAGACGTACGCGGAATTGAGCGCCGAACAGCGGCAGACCGCCGCGCAGTCGGCGCAAGTGCTGTTTGCGCGCTGCTGTGACAAGCGCTGAGTACCTGCCGCCGGCTGGTGCTCAGTCCAGGTCGACGCACAGGCGGTTGCGCCCGGTCTGCTTGGCGTGGTACAGGCGGGCGTCGGCGGCGCGGATGACGGCGCTGGGGTCGTGGCTGTCGAGCGGCGGCATGGCCGTCGCCAGCCCCATGCTGATCGAGACGTGCGGCGCCGTCGGCGACGCCGCGTGCGGCAGGTGGAGCTTGCGCACCTCGTCCATGATGCGCCCGGCCACCACCTTGGTGCCCTCGGCGCCCTCCTGCGGCAGCAGCAGGATGAATTCCTCGCCGCCGTAACGCGCCAGCATGTCCTGCGGGCGCGCGGCGCAGCCCTTCATCGCCGCGCTGATCTGCTGCAGGCAGGCGTCGCCGGCCTGGTGGCCGTAGTGGTCGTTGTACAGCTTGAAGTGGTCGATGTCGATCATGATCACCGACAGCGGCAGGCCGGCGCGCGCGCAGCGGCGCCATTCGGCGACCATGGTGTCGTTGAAGTGGCGCCGGTTGGCCACCCCGGTCAGGCCGTCCGTCAGGCTCAGCTCGCGCATGGCGTCGGCCTGGCGCTTGATGGTCAGCTGGCTGCGCACGCGCGCGCGCACCACGGCGATGTTGAACGGTTTGCTGATGAAGTCGACCGCGCCGGCCTCGAGCGCACGGGTCTCGTCCTCCGGCTGGCTCAGCGCGGTCACGAAGATGATCGGGATGTCCTGCAGCCGGGGCGAGCCGCGCAGCGCGCCGCACACGGCGTAACCGTCCATGCCGGGCATGACGGCGTCGAGCAGGATCAGGTCCGGTTGCTGGGCCAGCGCGATCTCCAGCGCCTTTTCGCCGTCGAGCGCGAACAACACCTCCTGTTCGTCGCGCAGCGCATGGTGCAGGATCTGGATGTTCTCCATGGCGTCGTCCACCACGAGGATGCGCCCATTCCTGGCCAGGTCGGTCCAACTCATGCACTTTCCTTTCGCTGCAACATAATCTCCACCAGTTTCCCCGCCGCGGCGAAGTCGAGCGTCTCGACCGCGTCGGCCAATGCGTCCGACTGCGCCGTCGCCGCGAGCGCGGGTCGCAGCTCCCGGAAGTACTCCAAAGCCTTCAGGTTGTTATTCTGAAGCAAACCTTGCAGCTCCGCCAGCTTTTGCGGCATATCGTGCGCGGAAGTGTTGCCTTGCGACATATCTCGCGCCTGTGCGTCGAGCGCGCGCACGCCGTCGACGACGATGGCCAGCGCCGCCGCCAGCCCGTCGAGCGCCGCTTCCAGCGGGCCGCCGGGCGGGTCGCCGCCGTCGCGCAGCGCGGCCTCGGCCGCAGCGGCCAGCCGCGCGACCTCGCCGGCGCCGAGGTTGGAGGCCACGCCGCGCAGCCGGTGCAGCGCCTGCGCCGCCGGCTGGCGCTGGCCGCCGGCCAGCAGCGCGCGCACCTCGGCGACGGTGCCGCCCTGGGAGTGCCCGAAACGCTTCAGCAGCGAGGTCAGCGCCTCGCGGTCGCCGCCCAGGCGCGCCAGCGCGGCGTCGACGTCGATGCCGGGCAGGGCGGGGGTGGCCCCGTCCGCCGCCGGCGCCGGTATAACCGCCGAATCCGCTTGTGCCGGCGGCGCGGCGGCCGGCGCCCGGCCCGTTGGCGCCGCCGGCACCACCGACGTCAGCACCGCGATCAGGTCCTCGACGTCGATCGGCTTGGCCACGTGGGCGTTCATGCCCGCTTGCTGGGCGCGGCGGCGGTCGTCCTCCATGACGTTGGCCGTCATCGCCACCACCGGCAAGCTCAGGCCGGCCGCGCGCAGCGCCGCCGTCGCGTCGTAACCGTTGAGCACGGGCATCTGCACGTCCATCAGCACCACGTCGTAACGCGCCGGCGCGGCCGCCAGCGCGTCCACCGCCAGCTGGCCGTTGCCCACCACGTCGACCCGCGCGCCGGCGTGCACCAGGATGTACTGCGCCACCTCCTGGTTGATTTCGTTGTCCTCGACCAGCAGGATGCGCATGCCGGCCAGCCGCCCGTGCAGCGGCGACGCCGCCACCGCGTCGCCGCCGTGGCCACCTTCCTGGCCGCCTTCCTGGGCGCCGCCGGCCAGCAGCGCGCCGACCCGTTCGAGCAGGCGCGCCGGGGTGACCGGCTTGGGCAGGATGCCGGCCAGTCCCAGGCTGCCGGCGCGCTCGGCCTCGGCCGCCGCCAGGTGTTCGCTGACCATCATCAGCACCGGCGGCAGCGGCAGCGCCATGCTGGCGTGCAGGTGGTCGAGCAGCGCCGGGCCGTCCATGCCGGGCATGTCGCGGTCCAGCAGCAGCAGGTGGTAGGCCCGGCCGGCGTCGTGGCGCTGGTGCAGCAGCGCCAGCGCGGCGCCGGCGTCGGCGGCGAAGGCGGCGTCCCAGCCCAGGTGGTCGCAGGCCGCCCGCAGCGCGGCGCGCACGCTGGCGCTGTCGTCGACCACCAGCAGCGAGATGCCGGCCGCCGCCGCCGGGACCGGCGGCGGCGCCGGCGCGGCCACGCACTCGAGCGGGCAGGCGAACAGGAATTCGGCGCCCTGGCCGGGCGCGCTGCGCACCTCGATCGCGCCGCCCATCATGTCGGCCAGCCGGCGGCTGATCGCCAGCCCCAGCCCGGCGCCGCCGAACTTGCGGCTGGTGCTGCTGTCGGCCTGCGAGAAGGCGTCGAAGATGCGGGCCTGCTGCTCGGCCGGGATGCCGACGCCGGTGTCGCGCACGCGGAACTCGACCAGCAGCGCGCGGTCGTGCGCGCGCATGGCCGCCGCCGGCCGCACCGACAGCACCACCTCGCCCTCGGCGGTGAACTTGACCGCGTTGCTCAGCAGGTTGAGCAGCACCTGCTGCAGCCGCATCGGATCGCCCGCCAGCGCCGTCGGCAGCAGCGGGTCGATGTCGAACACCAGCTCGATGCCCTTGTCGGCGGCGCTGCCGCTGATCAGGATGCTGATGGTGTCGAGCACATGCTGCAGCCCGAACTGCGCGTGCTCGAGCGCGAGCTGGCCGGCCTCGACGCGCGAGAAGTCCAGCACGTCGTTGACCAGGCTTAGCAGCGACTGCGTGGCCAGCTGGATCTTGTCCAGGTAGCCGCGCTCGCGCGGGCCCAGCGGCGCCTCCTGCAGCAGCCGGGCCAGGCCGATGATGGCGTTCATCGGCGTGCGGATCTCGTGGCTCATGTTGGCCAGGAACTCGCTCTTGGCGCGGCTGGCGGCCTCGGCGCGGTCGCGCGCCTGCACCAGCTCGACGTTCAATTCCTGCAGGTGCAGCTCCGTCTCCTTGAGCTCGGTCACATCCGACACCAGCACGAAAAAGCCGCGCACCTCGCCGTGCTGGCCGATGTCGGGGATGTAGTTGACCCAGGTGTGGCTGCGCTCGCCCGACGGCCAGGTCAGCTCGCCGGCGAAGCCCTGCGGCTCGCCGTGCAGCGCGGCCTGCACCTGCGGCGCGCTGGCGGCGTAGGCGCGCTCGCCGACCACCTCGTCCATGCGCGTGCCGATCATTTGCTCCGCGCCCATCCGGTGCCACTCGAGGAAGTAGCGGTTGGCGAAGCGGCAGCGCAGGCCGGCGTCCCAGTAGGCCACCATGCCGGGCAGGTTGTCGGTCACGGTGCGCACGAACTGTTCGCTGTGCGCCAGCCGTTCGACGGTGGCGCGCAGCGCCTCCCTGGCCTGCTTGCGCTCGGTGATGTCGAGCGCGATGCCCAGCACGTGGGTGGCCACGCCGCGCGCGTCGCGCAGCGCCACCTTGCGGGTGGTCAGGTAGCGCGTCTGGCCGCCGACGGTGGTGATCGGTTCCTCGGCGATCTCGGTGATCTCGCCCGGGGGCGAGGCCAGCACGCCGCGGTCGCCGGCGGCGAACAGGTCGGCCTGCTCGGCCGGGACGAAATCGTAGTCGTTCTTGCCGATCATTTCCTCGCCGCTGGCGCGCCCCAGCAACAGCGCGCCGTAGCGGTTGAACATCGCGTAGCGCAGGTCGTCGGCGCGCTTGAGGAAGATCATCGCCGGCATGTTTTCCACCACCGAACTGAACAACTGACGCGACTGCAGCAGCTCGGCCGCCACGCGCTTCTGGTCCGTCACGTCCAGCAGCAGGCTGGTGATGGCGCTGATCTGGCCGCGCTGGTCGAACTGCGGGTAGTAGCTCAGCACCCAGTGCGACAGCTGCTTGGGCTTGGCCGCCGTGCGGCCGCAGCGCTCGATGCCGGTCAGCGGCCGGCCCGTGTCGAGCACGGCGCGGTAGTCGGCCAGCACGCCCTGGCGCAGGTCGGGGTCGTCGATCATGTCGGCGATGTGGCGGCCCAGGTGGGCCGCCACATCGCGCCCGTTCTGCGCGGCCATGTAGTCGTTGATGCGGATCACCCGCAATTCATTGTCGACGTAGCTCAGGCCCACCGGCGCGGTGGCGTACAGGGTTTCGAGCTGGGCGCGCGACTTCTCCAGCTGGGCGGTGCGCTCGTCGACCAGCTTTTCCAGTTCGTGGCGGTGCGCCCGCAGGTCGCCCTCGACCGCGCGCAAGGCGTCGGCGACGGCCTGCGCCTCGCGAAAACTCATCGGTTCGACGCTGAACGGGGCGCCGCCGGCCAGCGCCTCGGCCGGCCCGACCAGGTCGCGCACCGAGCGGGCGATGCGCCCGCCGACCATCCACGCCAGCGAAAAGCCGGCCAGCATCACCAGCCCCATGGTCAGCGAGATGGTGGTCACGGCGCGCAGCAGCTCCTGCAGCGCGGTGGCCTGCGGCGTGGCGATGGCGACCGTGGCGCCGCTGGCCGGCGAGCGGCTGTAGCCCAGGTAGACCGGCGTGCCGTCGGTGTCGACGGTGGCCAGCAGCGCGTCCGGCGACTGCAGCAGCCGGGCGCGCAGGGTCGGGTCGGCCGGCTGGCCGAGCAGCTGGCGCGGTCCGCCGGCCTGGGCCACGACGGTGCCGTCGCCGTCGTACAAGGTCATGGTCTGGAACGGCTTGATCTGTTCGTCGCGCAGGATGGTCGCCAGCCGGTCCGGCTTGACCAGCACCGTGATCGCGTAGGCCAGGTGGGTGTCGGTGAACACCGGCACGTCGACCGCCAGCAGCGCGCTGCCGGCCACGTAGATGACCGACAACTGGGTGCGGGCGCGCTGGAACAGCGGCGCCAGCCGTTTGCTGTTGTTGACCTGGTTGAACGTCTCGGGCAGCGGCGCGCCCACCTGCATGACCACCATGCCGGTCTCGTCGCTCATGAGGAATTGCGACCCCGGGAACTGCGGCCCCAGCAGGCCGCCGGCCTGGACCCGCAGCGCGCCCTTGTCGATCTCGCGCACGCTGGGCGAGGTGGCCAGCGCCATGGCCGCGCCCTCGCTCTGGATCAGGTCGCGGTCGATGGCGGTGGCCACCACGCGCGCAGCCTGGCGCGTGTCCTCCATCAGGTTGGTGCGTTCGCGGCCGTAGAACTGGCGCACCACGGCGCCGAAGCCGACCGCCGCCGGCAGCGCGCAGGCCAGCACCAGCAGCGCGATCTGCGAGCGGATCGAAGGCAGGGATGAACGGGCTGGGTCTGGCATGTCGTGGGCTCCCGGGAACCGAATCTCATCATGCGAATATCACGCGCATCCGGCCTGATCCGCCCCGGAGGCGCGTAGGGCGGATTAGCGGAGAATCCGCCACGCGCCGCCAGCGATCAAAAGAACAAGGCGGTGCGCTGGATCACGCTGCCGTTGTTGGTGTACGGCGCGGTCGCGCGCACCGAGCCGGTGTTGAACTTGCCGTCGTCGAGCTTGCTGTCGACCTGCTCGGCGAACGAATCGGGCAGGTTGTCGAGCCGCACGCCGTTGCCGCCGCGCCCGCCCACCACGTCGTTGTAGATGTACACGGCGCCGCCCTGGGCGCTGGTCATGAAGTCGGTGGTGCCGTTGAACGAGCCGGTGATGAAGCCCGACAGCGCCAGGTGTTGCGGCGCCAGCTGGTATTCGGCGATCTGGCCGTCGCCGTTGCCGTTGCCGGTGGCGCCCGGCGCGTGGGTGGTGCCTTGCACGTCGTCGCCGGGCAGCGCGCGGAACTTGTCCTGGTAGGCGTTGACGGCCGCCGTCAGCGACGTCGATTGCTGGATGATATTCTTGACGCGGGCGCTGTCGATCAAGCCCTGGCCCTTCAGCACGCCGCCCAGCAGCAGGCCGATGATGACCAGCACGATGGCGATTTCAACCAGGGTAAAACCGCGTTGCCGCGTAGGGGTCGCACGCATGGGAATTCCTTTCTTCATTGCAGCTAGATGATGGGCGCTATATTACAGCAAGGTTTATGGCTTGGGACCGCCGTCCTGTTGCCTGGGTTCGCTTGATTGGTGCAAGCGGTCGAGCCGCTCCGACAAAAACTGCAGCTCGTGCGGATCGGTGATCAGGCCGTCGCGCAGCAGGCCGCCGATCAGCGTCCGCGCGGCGTCGAGCTCGTTCATATCTTCCAGCATGAACACTTCCAGTTCGCGCGCCCACGCCGGCACCTTGGGGCCGGTCGCGCGCAGCCGGATGTCGCGCGCATAGCGGCGCGCCAGCGGCAGGTCGTGCAGCCGGTGGCGCGCCACCAGCGCCGCGTGCGCCAGCCACGGCCAGCGCCGGTCCGGGTCTTCCAGGAACCGCTCGTGGACGAACTCGAGCATGAGGCGGGCGCGCGCCGGATCGCTGACCGCGCCGTACACCTCGCTGGCGGCCAGCAACGGATATTGCCCGCGCGGATCGAGCTCCAGCACGCGCCGCAGCCACAGCGCCACCTTGCCGTAGTCGAGCTCGCGCCAGGCGATGCTGACGCCGGCCTGCTCGTCGAAGCCCTGCACGTACAGCATGGCGGCCTTCGACAGCGCCACCGGCTCGCCCAGCGCGGCCAGCCGCAGCGCCGCCAGCGACGGCGCCGGCGGCAGCGCGCTTGCGCGCGCGCGCGGCGCCGGCGCGCCGGCCTGCCACAGCACTTGCGCCGCCAGCGCGGCGGCCAGCAGCGCGAGCACCGCGCGCGGCACGGCGCTTAGTGGCTTGACGGGCGCGCGCGGGCTCATATCTGCTTGCGGTACAGGTCGAACAAGCCGGCGGCGGCCATCAGCGCCACGTAGATCGCGGTCTGGGCGGCGATGGCCAGCAGGTCGGCGGCGCCGCCGTCGTGGTACACCAGCCAGTCGGCACGGGTGAAACGGTCCAGGTGCGGCAGCAGCAGCGCCAGCGCGTCGATGCCGGTCGCCAGCGCGTGCTGGCCGGGGCCGGAGGCGGTCGTGGCGGTGGCGCCGTGGCCCAGCAGTTGCAAGGTGCCGATCGTGCGCGCCAGTACATAAAAGGCGACGGCGGCGGCCAGCGCCGGCAGCACCTGGCTGAAGGTCAGCATGCACAGCAGGCTGAAGGCGGCGACGATCCAGCATTCGCACAGCAGCGACACGGCCCACAGCGCGGCCTGCGCCGGCGGCGCGAAAAACAGCGCCAGCGCGCCGAACAGCAGCGCCGGCAGCACGGCCAGCGCGGCGAAGCCGGCCAGCTTGCCCAGCAGATAGACGGCGCGCGGCAGCGGCAGCGCCATCAGCAGTTCCAGGCCCTTGTCGTTGGCTTCGCGCACCATGCTGGTGACGACGAAGGTGGCGATCAGGAACACCGCGGCCAGCCGCAGCACCGCGCCCAGCAGCGCCGCCTGCAGCTGGCGGCTTTCGGTCAGCGCCAGCGCGTTGAGGAAGCCGCTGACGGCGACGGCGCCCAGCGCCATGGCCAGCAGCAGCCACAGCAGCCGATTGCGCAGCGCTTCGAGCAGGGTGTAGCGGGCGATGGTGAGGGCGGCCAGGGTCACGGTGGGATCAAGGTGTCGGCGTCACGGCAGCTTCTGCGCCGCCACCATGCGGTTGTACAGGATGTTGGGCGAGATCCA
Source organism: Duganella sp. 1411 (assembly GCF_017833525.1). GTDB lineage: Bacteria > Pseudomonadota > Gammaproteobacteria > Burkholderiales > Burkholderiaceae_D > Rugamonas. Next base: position 159,819 of record NZ_JAFICD010000002.1, on the reverse strand, counting down.
GGCGACGATGTCGTCGAACTCGCCGCCGGCGGCGCGCGGATCGGTGCTGGCCGGACGGCTGACCAGCGCCACGCCGCCGCTTTGCAGATTGGTTTTCTCGTCGACGTTGTTGCTGCCGGCGTCGAGGATGCGGGTGTTCTGGTCGCTGGTGCCGCCGTAGCCGTTGCGCCCGAACGACAGGATGGCGGCCGGGATATCGTCGTTGTTGGTCGACGGCGCCAGTTCGCCGTCGACGCCGCGCGTGGCGATGGTGATGTCGCGCTTGGTCGAGAGCGTGAAGAAGGCCGCGCTGTCGGCGAACGCGGGGGTGACGCTGTACGCCAGCACCCGGCCCCAGCCGTCGAGCCGGCCCACGCCCAGCGCCGCCCACGGCAGGTAGCCGAAGCGCTTGTTGCAGGCGCTGCCGTTGCGGTCCTCGCGGCCGTCGGCGGCCGAGATGGCCGGGCAGGGCAGGTAGCCGTTGCGCAGCGCGAAGCCGATCAGCGCCTCCTTTGCCTCGTCCATCGCGCGCACCGTCTCGCCGACGCGGCGCTGCTCGAGCTGCGACGACAGCGGCGCCACCAGGCCGCCGATCATCAGGCCGACAACCAGCAGCACGATGGCGATTTCGACGATGGTGAAGCCGGCTTGCCGGCGGCGTGGACGCATGGGGGAGGGTGGCATCATAGTGGTCGGAACGGGTGGACGGGTCAGGGCTTGGGCGCGGTGGCGCGCACGCGGCCGCGTATCAGCGGCAGCGGCACCCAGCTGACCACGTTGCTGAAGCTGCCGCCGACGGCGCGCGGCTCGCCGGTGGCGGCGCGCGCCATGAACTCGCGCACGGCCGCCTCGTTGGCCTGCTCGTCGAGGTTGTCGGTGACGGCGCCGGCCTGCGGGATGCCGGCCAGGCTGACGCCCAGGTGCTTGCCGCTGGAAAAAATGACCGCCGGCGCGCAGCGGTCGTCGACGCGGCAGTTGGCCGAGCCGACCCGGTAGAACACGGTGCCGTCGTCGCCCCGGTCGAACACGGTTTTATCGGCCTCGACCGGCTGGTCGAGGTTGCCGTTGGCAAAATCGCGCGACACGCTGTAGCGCAGCAGCTTGTTCCAGCCGTCGCCCGGCACCACGCCCAGCGTAATCCACGGCAAAAAGCCGGTGCAGTCGGCGTCGCTGGCGCAGGGGCGCGGGTTTTCGCGGCCGTCGGTGGCCGACAGCGCCGGGCGCGGCAGGCGCCGGTGCAGGATGGCGTAACCGAGCAAGGCCTCGCGGGCCTCGGCCAGCGAGGCGCGCGTCAGCGCCTGCGGGCGCAGCTCGCCGGACGGTGGGCTGAACAGGTTCATCAGCAGCGACGACGCGCCCAGGCCCAGCACCACCAGCAACAGCAGCAGGGCGGCGCCGCGCTGGCGCCGCAGCGGGGCCGGACGCCGGCGCGCGTGCGAAGGGCGCTCACGGTTCATTGATGTCCTTGACGCGGCCATCGGCCAGGTCGTAGCGCTGGCCGGGCCGCAGCAACACCTTCTTGCCGGACGGCAGGGTGACGGTCAGCGCCTTGCTGTTGCGGTTGCTAAACTTGTTCTGCGGCCCGCTCTGCGGCACGTTGTTGAGCCACACGGTGCTGCGGCCGCTGCTGCTGCGGACCACGCCGTTCATTTCGAGTTGCTCGGGCGCGGGCGGCGGGGCTGGCGGCGCGTCGGCCGCCATGCCGGGCGGCATCATGGCGTCCGACACCGTCGGCGGCGGCATGTTGCCGGGCACGCCGAGCGGGCGAAAATCGGCCTGTGACGGCAGGGCGACGGGCGCCGCGTTGGCGGCGGCGGCGACCTTGCCGCGGTTGGCGTCGAGCGCCACGCGTTCGGCCGGCGTGTTGAACAAGCGGCCCAAGGTCGGCTGGGCGCCGGCCGCGTCACATACGGTCAACAAAAAGAGGCCCGCGAACACCGCGCACCACGGAGACACGTAGGGCGGATTAGCGCAGCGTAATCCGCCATGTATGGGTCGCCAGCGACTCATGCATTGGCGGATTACGGCGTTCCGCCTAATCCGCCCTACGTGATCACAGACATGATCATACATTTTCATGGCGTTCATGCTTTGCCCTTCTTACGCTCGACGACCGGAGTCGGCTTGGGCGCCGGCGCCATCGTAATCCAGTTCAGCGTGCAATCGGCGCCCAAGGTCGGCCCGGCCGCCGCCCCAGCCGCCACCCCGAGCCGCTTGATCGAACAATCCTGCACCGCGAAAAAACTGCGTTCATGCAAATCCGCCAGAAAATCAAACAAATCCATCTCGTGCAACAACTCCATGTGCAGCCGCATGCGGCTGCCCTGCAACTGATATTCGCCCAGGTCGAGCGCCGACTCCAGCCGCACCGGCTGCTGCGGATCGATCTCATAGCTCAGCGGCAGCAACTGGCGCTGCTCCTGCGTCTGGCGGATCGCGTCGACCCATTCCAGGCGCTTTTCCTCGCCGATCAAACCGCGCTCGCGCAACTCGATATAGCGCTGCTGGAAGTTGCGGATATCGCGCTTCTCGTTGTCGACGTGGGCGTAGCGCGAATAGGCGGTATCGCGCACCCGCTGCACGCGTTGAAGCTCCTGGTCGGCGTCCTGCTGGCCCCAGCCGGTGACCAGCACGGCCGTCATGCCGATCGTAACAGCGGCGACGGCGGTCAGCACGGCCGTGCGTATCAGCCCGAATTCGCTGATCCAGTACGGCAACGCGACGCTGGCGGCGGCCTTCTTCTTGCCGGTGACGGGGTTCGTGCTCATGGCTTCCACACCAGGTTCAGGGAGAATTTGGCGCGCGTCTCGACCGCCTGCGCGCCGGCCTTGCCGTTGAGCTTGACGGACGAGCGGGTGTCGAGCGGCGGTTTGTCGACCTCCACCGTCAGGCGCGGATGGCTGGCCAGCTGCTGCGCGAACAGATTCATCGTGTTGACGGCGTTGCGGTAGTCGTCCTGGTCGGCCATGATCTCCGCCTCCAGCAGCAGCGCCTGCGGCGGCCGTCCCGGGATGCCGGCCAGCAGCGACGACATCGGCGCCACCTGGCCGGCGCCGCCCATGCCGGCCGCTGCCGGCTGTGAACCCGCGTCGGGGCCCACCTGGGTCGCCGGCAGGTTGACCTTCCAGTCCAGCTGCAGCAGCCGGATCTGCGGCGATTGCTCGAGCGCCTCGCTGACGATGGCCACCAGTTGCAGCGGCCCCGGCCCCTGGGTCACCAGCATGCGCTCGACGTTGACGGCGGCCCGCATATTGGCGGTGGTGGTCACGCGCGGCGGCATGGCGGCCATGACGGCGCTGTAGCGCTGGTCGTACGAAGCGGCCTCCGCGGCCAGCCGGGCGGCGTCGGCCTTGGCCTGCTGCGATTGCCACAGGTTGATCCCGGCCAGCGCCACGCAGCCGGCCGCCAGCATCGCGCTGAAGCGGTACAGGTTGACGCGCGCGTTCCACAGCTTGAAGTAGCGTTGCAGCGGCCCCAGCGTGTAGTGGCTGGGCGGGCGCGTGCGCGCCAGGAACGACAGCAGCAGCGGGTCGGTCAGGCGCCCGGCCAGCCCGGCCGCCGCGCCGTCGCCGGGCTTGACGCCGAGCCGCGCGGTCACGCCCTCCAGCGTGATGAAGCGGAACGCCGTCTCGGCGCCTTCCTCGCACTGGGCCTCGAGCGCCGGAATGGCGGCGGCCGGCGCGATGACGGCCGTCTCCAGCACGTTGCCGCGCGCCATCAGCCGCACGCTGGTGAGGAATTGCTGGGTCTTGCCGGTCTCGACGCCGATGTCGACGGCGTCGCCGTCGCGGTCGATGGCGGGCGTCAGCCGCGAGAACTTCAGCTGGCCGTTCTGGAAATAGCTCTGGCGCCAGCCGGCCGACTGCTGCGTCACCAGCAGCAGGTGCTCGTCGCGCAAGGCCAGCTTGCGCACCAGCGCCTCGCTCAGCAAGGTGGTCGAGTACAGGCCGGCCAGCGGGATCTTCAGTTGTTCCAGCGCCTCGGCCCACGGCTGCACCGACGACGGATTGGTCAGCGCCGACAGCAGCACGATGTCGTCGCGCCGCCCCAGCGCCTCGCGGCCCTGCACCTCGTGGTGGCGGAACGGCGTTTCGCGGTATTGCTGCAGCAGGCGCCGCTGCATCAGCTTGGCGCCGGCGCGGCCGCCCACGTGCGGCACCTGCACGCGCTGGAAGTCCTCCTCGATCAGGTCGGCCAGCAGGTAGACCGGCGCGTGCTGGCCCTGGTCGATATAGTCCATGAAGGCGTCGACGCCGGCGCGGTCGTTGTTGAAGACGGTGCCGCCGGTCAGGCGCGCGCCGCGCCAGCAATAGGCGTGCAGTTGTTCGCTGCTGAGATAGAGTAGGTGTTTGCTCGTCACGGCAGCCTCAAGTCCTGATCTTGCTGATCGTGTCGTAAATCGGGCCCATCACCGACAGCATGATCCAGCCGACCATCACGCCGAGGATCACCGTCATGGCCGGTTCTATCATCGCCTGCACCTTCTCGATCATCTCCTTGACTTCGCGGTTGTAGAAGTAGCTGACGTTGCGCAGCGCGCCGTCGAGCGCGCCGGTGGTTTCGCCGACCTTGAGCATGCGGATCACCAGCGGCGGGAAGATGCCGGTGTTCTGGAACGCCGCCGTGATGCCCTGGCCCTCGGAGATCAGCTGGGCCGCGCGGCGCAGGCCGGCGGCGATGACGCGGTTGCCGACGATGCCCTCGGACAGGCGGATGCATTCGAGGATGGTGATGCCGGACGCGTACATCATGGCGAAGAAGGTGGCGAAGCGGGCCAGGATGATCTTGTGCAGCACCGGGCCGATCATCCAGATGCGCAGCTTGAAGCCGTCGGCCGCGTAGCGCGCCTGTTCGCTGCGCGCAAGCCAGGCGCGGCCGACGAAGAAGGCGACCAGCGGCACGGCCACCAGCACGTACCAGTAATTGATGAAAATGTTGGAGACGAAAATGAGCGCCTTGGTGTGCAGCGGCAGGGTGTTGCCCATGTTCTTGACGAACGAGGTCAGCTGCGGCACCAGGTAGATCATCAGGAAGAAGGTGACGGCGGTGACGAACACGCCGACGGCGGCCGGGTACATGACGATCTTCTTGGTCTGCGAGGCCAGCTCGTCCTGCCACTTCAGGCTTTCCGACAGGTTCTTGAAGACCTCGGCCAGCTTGCCGCTCTGCTCGCCGGCGGTGATCAGGCTGGTGAAGGTCAGGTCGAACACCTCCGGATAGGCGGCCAGCGCGGCCGACAGTTGCTGGCCGCCCTCGATGTTCTCGATCAGGCCGGTGATCATCTCGCGGAAGCGCGGGTGGTCGATGCTCTCGCGCAGGTCGTTCAAGCCTTCGAGGATGGGCACGCCGGCGCCGGTCAGCTGCTCCATGTGGAAGCAAAAGTTGATCAGGTCGCGGCGCGTGATGACGCGCTTCAACGCCACCACCTTGGCGCGCGAGACGCGGCAATCGATCAGGTCCAGGCCCATGCGGTGCAGGCGCAGCTCCAGGTCCGGCTCGTTGGCGGCGTCCATGTTACCCGGCGAGATCTGGCCGCCGGCGTCCATCGCGCGGTAGTAGTATTGGGGCATCAGTCGACCAGCCTTTCGGTCAAGTCCACCACGCGGCCGACTTCCTCCAAGGTGGTGACGCCCTCGAGCACGCGGCGCACGCCGTCGTCGATCAGGCTGTGGAAGCCGCTGTTGGCCGCCGCCGTCTTCAGCTCGCGCGACGAGGCGCGGCGCGCCACCATCTCGTCGAGCGCCGGCGTCATCTTCAGCAGTTCGATGATGGCGATGCGGCCCTTGTAGCCCTGGTGCGCGCAATGGTCGCAGCCGACCGCGCGGTACAAGGTTTGCGGTCCGGCCGTCTCCGGCAGGCCCAGCAGGCGGCGCTCGACGTCGTCGGCGAGGTGCGGCTCGCGGCAAGCGGTGCACAGTTTGCGCACCAGGCGCTGGGCGATGATGCCGATGATGTTGCCGGCCATGATGTCGGGCACGACGCCGATGTCGAGCAGGCGCGGGATGGCGCCGATCGCCGAGTTGGTGTGCAGGGTCGAATACACCTGGTGGCCCGTCATCGCCGCCGAGAAGGCCATCTCGGCGGTTTCCTTGTCGCGGATCTCGCCGACCAAGATGATGTCCGGGTCTTGCCGCATCATCGAGCGGATGCCCTCGGCAAAGCCCATCTTGGCCGATTCGTTGACCGAGGTTTGGCGGATCATGCTCATCGGGTACTCGACCGGGTCCTCCAAGGTCATGATGTTGACGCTCTCGGTGTTGATGTGGTTCAGGATCGAATACAGGGTGGTGGTCTTGCCCGAGCCGGTCGGCCCGGTCACCAGGATCACGCCGTCGGGGCGGGCGATCATCAACTTGAGCAGGCTGAGTTCGGCCTCGCCCAGGCCCAGGCCGTCGAGCGGCACCAGGCCCTTTTGCCGGTCGAGCACGCGCAGCACGAAGTTCTCGCCGTGCGTGGTCGGCTGGGCCGAGGCGCGGAAGTCGATCTGCCGGCCCGAGAACTTGATCGAGATGCGCCCGTCCTGCGGCGCGCGCGTCTCGGCGATGTTCATGTTCGACATCACTTTGAGGCGCACCGCCATCGCCGGCCAGTACGATTTGTGCAGGCTGCGGATTTGCCGCAGGATGCCGTCGATGCGGTAGCGGATGCGCAGGAACGATTGCTCCGGCTCGAAGTGGATGTCGGAGGCGCTGTTTTGCACGGCGTCGGCCAGGATGGCGTCCATCAGGCGCACCATCGGCTGGCTGTACTCGTCGGAGGTGGTGCCCAGGCTGGCGTAGTTGACCTCGCCCGTTTCGATCTCGTGCAGGATGCCGTCGATCGACAGCTCGAAGCCGTAATACTGGTCGATGGCGCGCTGGATGTCCGATTCATTGACCAGCAGCGGGCTGATGGTGATGCCCTTGACCAGCATCGCGCTGATCTGGTCGAGCGCGACGATGTTGCTGGTGTCGGACATGGCCAGGATCAGGTTGTCGGTCTGGCGCTCGTAGACGATCGGGAACACGCGGTAGCGCTTGGCCACCTCCTTGGGGATCAGCTTGAGCGCGATGGCGTCCACGACCAGGCTGGTCAGGTCGGCGCTTTGCTGGTTCAGGTTTTCCGACAGCGCCATGCGCACCGTGGCCTCGGTGACGAAGCCCAGCGTGATCAACAGTTTCCCCAACGGCTCGTTGCTGCGTTTTTGCTCGATCAGCGCGATGCGCAGCTGGTCTTCGCTGATGACGCCTTTCTGGATCAGCAGTTTGCCGAGCGGGAGTTTTGCTTGTTCTGCCATCGATAGTGGTTGGTGGTGTTCTTATTGCGCCGCCGGCGTGCCCAGCTCGTGCATGCGGATGCGCAAGGCGTTGCGGTCGAACGCGGCCGGCTTGTCCTGCGACAGCACCAGCGCGCGCTGGTAATAGGTCAGCGCCAGGCGGCCCTGGTTCAGGCGGTCCAGGCCGATGGCCAGGTTGTAGGCGTAGTCCGGATTGTCGGGCGCGGCGGTGTAGGCGCGGAAGAAGGTTTGCTGGGCCTCGGACCAGCGGTTCTGCTGCGCGTACAGGTTGCCCAGCGCGAACAGCGCCGGACCGGCCTCGGGATTGGTATTCAGGATGGCCTTGAGGCGGCCCTCGCTTTGGGCGGTGTCGCCCGAGCGCATGCCGACCAGGCCGGCGACGGCGGCCGAATCGTTGGGATCGAGCTCCAGCATGCGCAGGTAATACGAGGCCGCTTGCGCACCCTGGTTCTGGCGCGTGTGCACCATGGCCATGCCGAGCAGCGCGTCGCGGTTGTTCGGTTCCTGGCGCAGCGCGGTCTCGTATTGCCGCTGCGCGGCCGGCAGGTCGCCGTTGGTGAACGATCGATAGGCGGTTTCCACCGCCGGCGCGATCTTGGCCGGCTGCACGGCGCGGGCGACGCGGATCTCGGCGTTGTTGTCGGGCGCGGCGACCGCCGGCAGCCGCTCGGCGCGCGGGGCGCTGAGCTGGCTTTGGATGGCTTGCTGGGCGGCGGCCAGTTCCTGCTCGGTGCGGGCCAGGCGGCGTTCCAGGTCGTCGCGGCCGCCACGGTTGACGGACGGCGCCAGCATCGCGCTGCCGCTCGGATCGGCCGCCATCGGATCGGCGAAGCCGCCCGGGTTGGCGGCGCCCGGCTGGCCCGGGGCGGCGCCCGGCGTGCCCGGGGCCGCGCCGATCACCTGCACCGGCGTGGCGCCGGTGGCGCCCGGCGGCGGCATCGGCACCGGCGGCAGGCGCGAGCCGGCGCCCGGCGCCATCACCGCTTGCCAGTAATAATAACCAAAGCCGAGCACGATCAGCGTCAGGATGGCGAGCAGGCCGATCAGGCGCAGGCGTTCCGGATCCATGCCGACCGGCTCGCTGGTGGACGCGGCGGCGGCGCGGGCGCGGGCGGCGCCGCGCGGCTTGCCGGCCGCCTTGTCGTTGGCTTGTGGCTTTGCCGAGGCCGAGTTTTTCGGGCCGGCCGTTGGCTTGGCGGCGCCGTAAGTGTTTTGGCTATGCTCAGCGGCCGTGGCCGTGGCCGCCATTGGCGGCTGCGGTTGTGCGCTCGGACGTGGAGCCGGTGCCGGCGCCACCGGCGCGGACGGATCGGGCGTCAGGTCGAACGTCAGCCCGGGGCCGAGATGGTCGCTGGGCGGCGGCAACGGGCTGGGCGACGGGCGCGGCGTCAGGCTGGCGGCCGGCGCTTCGGGCGCCAGCGGTTCCAGGCTGAATTCGGCCATCGGCTCGAGGTCGAGGCTGAGTTCGCGCTTGGCGGGCGGGGTGGCGGCTGGCGCCGGTTCGGGCGTCAGCGCCAGCACCGCGTCGAATTCCTCCGACGGCTTGTCCGCCTCGTCTTCCACCGCCGAGCTTTGTTTGGCGCGCTCGGCCTTCTTCAGCGCCTGCATCAGTAAGCTCATGATCCGTTCCCGTTGGTGGTGGGGGCAGGCGGCGCTTGCGGGACCGGGTAGGGTTCGTTATCCGGCTTTTCGCCCGGCAGCAGATAGCGGTAATCCTTGTAGTCGCCGTTGACGCTGGCGTCCTTGACCACGATCGGGCGCATGAAGATCACCAGCTCGGTCTTGGTGCTTTTCTCGTTACGGTAGGAGAACAGGTCGCCGATCACCGGCACGCTGCCCAGCAGTGGAATGGAATCCTTGGCGTTGTCGACCGAGTCCTGCATCAGGCCGCCCATGACGGCGATCTGGCCGCTCGGGATCTTCATCAGCGATTCGAGCTCGCGCGCCTGGATCACCGGCACGCTGCTGTGGACGCCGGCGGTGGCCAGCGCCGGATTCGGGTCCTCGACGGTGCCGACGATGCGGGTGATGGTCGGGCGCACGTTGACGGTGACGTCGTCGTTGTCGGAAATTTGCGGCGTCACGCTCATGACGAAGCCGACCGGCACGGTCTCCAGCTTCGACTCGTAGGTGGCCGGCGAGGTCGGCGTGCCGTTGATGCCCAGCACGGCCGGCGTGACCTTGATCGAGAAGAACACGTTGTTGTCGACCACCTTGAGCAGCGCGGTCTGGTTGTTCATCACGCTGATTTTCGGGCTCGACAGCACTTTGACCTTGCCGAACGACTCCAGCAGCTCGATGGTCGCGGCGATGTTGCCCAGGCCGGTGACCGGGTTGTTGTACTTCAGCAGGAAAATGCCGGGGCCGTTGTTGGGATTGACCCCGCTCGGCAGGGCGACGCTGCCCACCTGGCCCTGGCTGATCCCGAGCCGGCCGGAGCGCGACAAGGTCGACCAGTTGATGCCTTGCTGATAATTGTTGTTGAGGCGGACCTCGATCACGGTCGCCTCGATCAACACCTGGCGCTTGGCCGCGCCCAGCACGATATCGACGAACTCGCGGATTTTCTCGTGCTGGCGGCTGGTGGCGCGCACGGCGATCAGGCCGCCCTCGGCGTTGACGATGACCGAGTTGGGGCGGGTGTTATTGGTGCGCGATTGGCCGAAGGCGCCGGTGTCGAACGCGGCCGGCGCCTGCTGCTGGCCGCCCTGCGCGTTCTGCTGCGGGGTTTGCGGCGAATTTTGTTGCACCCCGGCCAGCGGATCGACCGGGTTGTCGCTCAGGTTGGAGTTGCGCAGCATGTCGCGGATGTTCTTTTCCAGCGTGTACCAGAAATTATTGTCCGACCGGTTGTTGACCACGGTCGTCGAGTTGTTGCTGCCGTTGCTGGTCGCGCTGTTGTTGTTGGACGCCTGGGTATTGCCGCCGGTGCCGCCGGCCGAAGCGGTCGCGCCGACCGGATTGGAGGCGCTGGAACCGCCGCCGCCGCCCGTGGTCGAGATCTGCGTCGCGATGTTGACGCTGCTGCTGGTGCTGCGCGCGATGTTGACGTAGTCGATCTTGTAATTGCGCCACTCGGGCGTGTCCGGCAGCACCGACAAGGTGCCGTTGTTGATTTCATAACGCATGTCGACCTGGCGCTGGATGCGGCTCAGCAGCTGGGGCAGCGTCTGGTCCAGCGCGTTGAGCGTGACCATGCCCTCGATGCTGGGGTGGACGTCCACGTTCAGGCCGGCGTCGCGCGCCAGCGCGAACAGCAGCGACTGCACCGGCACCTTGTGCACGGTGACGCTGTAGGTCTCGACCTTGGCGGTCGGCTTGGGCGGCGGCAGCACCGCGCTTTGCCGCACCGGTTCGGGTATCGATCCGGCCGGGCGTGGCGCTTCGCTGATGTGCGCAGGCGAGGGCGGCAGCGTGCGGGTGGCGCAGGCGCCGAGTAACACACTGCACGCCACGGGGACGATGGTCAAGGCTAGTTTATTCATTGTTTCTTCCGGCCCAGGGGGAACGCAGGATGTTGTGCAAATGCAATATAGCTAGCATGATCTTACAAATTTGCCGTCACCGCAAGGACGCTCAAGCATATTGCTCCAATTAAAAGCCCCAGCAAACACCCGATTGCAACAGTGCGCAAAAAGAAAGCGCGCGGCCGGCGATTTAACAAACTCCGGCCGAACGGCGATTCCTTGATCGCCGCCCGCACGTGGCGCTTGTCGACCACGACGGCGTCGTCGGCGAAGGCGGCCAGCAGCGCCTTGTCGGCCAGGATGTTGATGCGGCGGACGATGCCCTCGGCGCTTTCGCCGATCAATCTGGCGGCGGCCGGGCTGAACACGGCCGGACCGTCGTGGCCGGCCGCGCGCAGGCGGAAGTCGAGGAACTCGCCCACCAGCGCCGGCTCCATGGCCGGCACGTGGAAGCTGTGGGTGATGCGTTCGCGCAGCTGGCGCATGCTGGCCAGTTCCAGGTGCTGGTCCAGCTCCGGCTGGCCGAACAGCACGATCTGCAGCAGCTTGCTGCGCGCCGTTTCCAGGTTGGTCAGCAGCCGGATCGCCTCCAGGGTCTCGAGCGGCATCGCCTGCGCCTCCTCGACCAGCAGCACGACTTGCTGGCCCTGGCCGTGGCGCTCGATCAGGTGCGCATGCAGGGCGCGCTGCACCTCGTCGACGCGGTAGCCGCGCGTGGGCAGGCCCAGCTCGGCGGCGATGGCGAACTGGACTTCGACCGGATTGAGGTTCGGATTGACCAGGTAGATGACCTCGATATGCGGCGGCAGCTGGCTCTCCAGCATGCGGCACAGCATGGTCTTGCCGGCGCCGACTTCGCCGGTCACCTTGATGATGCCTTCGCCGTGGCAGACCGCGTACAGCAACGCCTCGAGGATCTCGCCGCGCGTGTTGCCGGAATAGAAAAAGGCGGGATTCGGCGTGATGCCGAACGGCGATTCGCGCAGCTGGAAGTGGGCGTGGTACATGGCGCTCACGCGATGCAGGCCAGGAACGCCTGTTCCAGGCTGTCCGCGCCGTAGCGGGCGCGGCATGCGGCAGGCGTGCCGGCGAAGCGGATTTGGCCGTCGTGCAGGATGGCCATGCGGTCGCACAGCTCGTCGACGTCGGCCAGCGCGTGCGAGGTCAGGAACAGCGTGGCGCCGGCCCGGTGCAGGCCGCGCAGTTGTTCTTTTAATAACGCGCGCGCTTTGGGGTCGAGACCGCTCATCGGCTCGTCCAATATATACAGGCGCTTGCGCGCCAGCAGGCAGGCGGCCAGCCCCAGCTTTTGCGTCATGCCCTTGGAGTAGCCGCGCACGGTGCGCTTGAGCGCGTCCGGGTCCAGGTCCAGCGCGGCCATCATCGCGGCGACGGCGTTGGCGTCGTAGCGCATGCCTTGCAGGGTCAGCAGGTAGCGGATGAAGTCGGCGCCGGTCAGGTAGTAGGGTGGCGTGAAGCGTTCCGGCAGGAAGCCCAGCGGCTGGCGGCTGGCGGGGCGCCGGTGCGGCTGGCCGAAGATGTCGATGCTGCCGCCGTCGAGCGCGCAGAAATCGAGCACGCATTTAATCAGGCTGGTCTTGCCGGCGCCGTTGACGCCCACCAGGCCGAAGCATTCGCCCGCGTTGAGCGCGAGATCCACGCCGCGCAGCACGCTGGTCTGGCCGTAGCGTTGAACGACTTGCTGCAAGCGCAGGGCGGGTACGGTCATGAAAGGGAATAGTGGCCACAGGAAACGAACCGCCACTGTAGCGTATTCGTGCGAAGAAAGCGACATCCGGTGCAGATAGGCGAGCGGGGCGCTGGGTAACTGGGGTAATCTGCTCTAGAATGGCCGCAAGTTGTCGTGAGGCATTATGATCAGCCCGGACCCCCAAGCCACCCCGGGGTCGGACCCCGTGGGGTCCGACCCCACGTCGCCGGGGTGCGGGTTGAACGGGTCAAATTGGTTTTTGGGAACTAGGGAGCAAGTATGGCAAGGCCGGAGAAAGTCAGGCTGGGGGAAATTCTGGTGCAGCAAAAGCTGCTGTCGGAAGAACAGCTGGGCCTGGCGCTGACCGAGCAAAAGCGCAGCGGCCGCAAACTCGGCCGCGTGTTCATCGAGAACGGCTACGTCACCGAGGAACAGATCGCCGGCGCGCTGGCGCGCCAGCTCAACATCCCCTACTTGAACTTGAAGTTCTTCAACGTCAATCCCGAAATCGTCCGCATGCTGCCGGAGACCCAGGCGCGCCGCTTCCGCGCGCTGGTGCTCGAAGACCGGCGCGGCGTGCTGCTGGTGGGCATGTCGGACCCGACCGACCTGTTCGCGTACGACGAGATCGCCCGCATCGTCAAACAGAACATCGAACTGGCCGTCGTCAACGAGACCGAGGTGCTGGCCGTCATCGACCGCATCTACCGCCGCACCGAGGACATCTCCGATCTGGCGCGCGAGCTGGAGCAGGATCTGGGCGACGTCTCGGTCGACTTCGGCGCGCTGGCGGCCGCCAATCCGCATCTGGAAGAGGCGCCCATCGTCAAGCTGCTGCAGTCGGTGTTCGACGACGCCGCCCAGGTGCGCGCCTCCGACATCCACATCGAACCGCAGGAAGGCCGGCTGCAAATCCGTTTCCGCATCGACGGCGTGCTGCACCTGCAGACCGAAACCGATATCAAGATCGCACCGTCGCTGGCGCTGCGCCTGAAGCTGATGTCCGACCTGGACATCTCCGAAAAGCGCCTGCCGCAGGACGGCCGCTTCGCCGTGCGGGTGCGCAACCAGCGCATCGACGTGCGTATCTCGACCATGCCGACCCAGTACGGCGAGTCGGTCGTCATGCGTCTGCTGAGCCAGGGCGGCGCCCAGCTGCGGCTCGACGCCATCGGCATGCCGCGCGCGCTGGTGGAAAAGTTCCGCGCCATCATCCAGCGGCCGAACGGCCTGGTGCTGGTGACCGGACCGACCGGTAGCGGCAAGACCACCACCTTGTACTGCGCGCTGTCCGAACTCAATTCGGTCGAGAAAAAGCTCATCACCGTCGAGGACCCGGTCGAATACCGGCTGGCCGGCATCAACCAGGTGCAGGTCAACGACAAGATCGACCTGAACTTCGCGCGCGTGCTGCGCTCGGCGCTGCGGCAGGACCCGGACATCGTGCTGGTCGGCGAGATGCGCGACCAGGAAACCGCGCAGATCGGCCTGCGCGCCGCCATGACCGGCCACCTGGTGTTGTCGACCTTGCACACCAACGACGCCATGAGCACGCCGCTGCGCCTGATGGACATGGGCGTGCCGCGCTACATGGTCGGCAGTTCGCTGCAGGCGGTGCTGGCGCAGCGGCTGGTGCGCATGATCTGCGAGAGCTGCACCACGCCGTACGAGCCGACCCCGACCGAGCGCGAGTGGCTGAGCATGGAATTGAACGACAAGGTCGACAAGGCGCGCTATTTCCACGGCAAGGGTTGCTCGCATTGCAACGGCATGGGGTATCGCGGCCGCACCGGCGTCTACGAGCTGCTGGAGATGACGCGGGCCGTGGTCGACGCGGCCAACGATCCCGATCCGGCCCACTTCCTGAAGGTGGCGGCGACGCAGATGGCCGGCGAGACCTTGCGCCGGCACGCGGTGCAGCTGGTGGTGCAGGGCCGCACGACGGTGTCGGAAGCGATGCGCATCAGTAACCAGACCGAGGATTGACGTGCCGTTCTTCGCCTACAAGGCCCGCAACGCGCGCGGCGAACTGATGCAGGGCGTGCTGGAGGGCCCCGACAGCGGCGCCGTCGCCGACCAGCTGTTCAATACCGGCGTGACGCCGATCGAGATCACCGTCACGCAAAAAGCCGTCGCCACCCATGGCGAGAGCTGGCTGTCGCGGCTGCTGGAGAAGAAGGTCACGTCGATGGACGTGCAACTGTTCAGCCGCCAGCTGTACACCCTGCTCAAGTCCGGCGTGCCGATCATGCGCGGCCTGGCCGGCTTGCAGGAGTCGTCGGTGAGCAAGTCGTTCGGCAAGGTCATCAAGGATTTGCGCGAGTCGCTCGACTCGGGCCGCGAGTTGTCGGCCGCGATGCGCCGCCATCCGGAGGTGTTTTCGCCGTTCTACCTGTCGATGGTGCGGGTGGGCGAGATGACCGGCCGGCTGGAGGAAGTGTTCCTGCGATTGTTCGACCACCTGGAGTTCGACCGCGACATGCGCGAGCGCGTCAAGACGGCGACCCGCTATCCGAGTTTTGTCATCCTGGCCATGGTCATCGCGATGGTGATCGTTAATATGTTCGTCATCCCGGCGTTTGTCGGCGTGTTCAAGTCGCTGAACGCCGAGTTGCCTTTGATGACGCGGGTGCTGATCGGCACCTCCAACTTCACCGTGCGTTACTGGCCGATGATGGCGGTGGCCGCCGTCGCCGGCGTGTGGGGCTTCCGCGCCTGGATCGCCACGCAGCGCGGCTTGTATCAGTGGGATAAGTTCAAGCTGAAGATTCCGGTCGCCGGCAAGATCATCCTCAAGGCCACAATGGCGCGTTTTGCCCGCAGCTTCGCGCTGTCGAACCGCAGCGGGGTGCCGATCGTGCAAGGGTTGACGGTGGTGTCGCAGACGGTGGACAACGCCTATTTGTGCGCGCGCGTCGAGCAGATGCGCGACGGCGTCGAGCGCGGCGACAGCATCCTGCGTACGGCGGCGGCGGCGGGCGTGTTCACGCCGGTGGTGCTGCAAATGATCGCGGTGGGCGAGGAGAGCGGGTCGATCGACGATTTGATGGACGAGATCGCGCAGATGTATGAACGCGAGGTCGATTACGAGCTCAAGACGCTGTCGGCGCAGATCGAACCGATCCTGATCGTGTTCCTGGGCATCATGGTATTGGTGCTGGCGCTGGGCATCTTCCTGCCGATCTGGGACCTGGGCAAGGCCGCCTTGCATAAGTGATGCCGGAAAACGAGGCACTTGTTGATTTTTTTACCAACCTTTGTGACGCAGAAACAACGTGGCGCCAGTTTGCTGGAATTCGCCGTGGCCGTCGTGGTCGTGGGTATTTTGACCACGGTTTTGCTGGACCGGATACGCCATTATCAAGGCGAGGCGGAGGCGGCGGCGGTGCGCATGACGGTGGCGAACGTGCGGGCCGCCTTAGCAATTAAGGTCGCGCAAGGGAAATTGCCGAGTGGAACGATAGATTTAACGATTTTGGCCGAACAAAATCCGTTTGATTGGCTGAAAGATAAGCCGCCCAATTACGCCGGCGAGTACTTTTCCCCAAGCGACGCCGAGGTCGGCGCGGGAAACTGGTGCTTTGATCGAAGTGATAAATCGGTGATTTATTTGTTAAATTTCAGCAGCGCTTTTTTAGATGCCTCAACGAAACGTTTGAAATTCAAGGTAAAATTACTTCGCTTGCCCCATAGCCCCGCCAAGCCGTCAGGCGCACCCGAACCCCTCGGTGTGGCCTTTGAGCAAGTGAAAGGCTGACGCGACCCGCGTCGTCTTTTTTCAACTTATTGGACGATTTGGAGAAGTGCAAATGAACAAGGCAGCGATGAGCGCATTCCGTAAACCAGCCCAGGCGGGCTTCACGCTGATCGAGCTGATCGTCGTGATCGTGATTCTCGGTATTCTGGCGGCGACGGCGTTGCCGCGGTTTTCCAGCCTGGGCGCCGATGCGCGCGCGGCTTCCCTGAGCGCGGTGCGCGGTTCACTGTCTTCCACTGTGGCGATGGCGCGCGGGCAGTTTCTGGCTGCTTCAGCGTTGATCAATAATAACGTCTTGCCGATGGAAGGCGTCAACGTCACCCTGGTTAACGGTTACCCCGACGCTAGTGCTAACACTGCGGCGGCCGCGGGACTGACCGCCGCCGACTACACGATCACATATGGCGCTGTTGCGGCTACTGCTAACAAGCCACTTGGTCTGGCCAATAGTTTTTTAGTGCAACCCAACAGCGTAGCGAATACGACAAGCGGCCTGAACTGCTGGTTGAGATATGAGCAATCGACTGCCGCGAACACTCCACCAGTGATAACCAATAACGCCACTGCGGCGAACTGCCAATAAGCGGCATTCGTCCACATTCGGGGTAGCTTTGGCTCGCCATTTCGATCCGAGATGCCCCGCTGGCGCTACCACCCGTACGCTGGTCGCCGGCTTTACCATGGTCGAGCTGGTGACCGTGATAGTGGTCATAGGCATCCTCGGCGCGATCGGAACGGCACGGTTTTTTGATAACGATACGTTCACCGGTCGCGCCTATTCCGATCAGGCCAAGTCCGTGATCCGCTACGCCCAAAAGCTCGCCATTGCGCAGAACCGGCTCGTTTTCGTGCGCGCCACGCCGGCCAGCTTTGCGGTTTGTTTCACCCCCAACTGCGCGTCCACCGCCGAACTGGCTTTCGCGCCCGGCGGCGGCAACAGCGGCAGCGCGGCCACCCGCGCCGCCTGCACCCTGAATAACAATTACGTCGCCAACTGGCTGTGCGAAGGCACGCCCGCTGGTGTGGTGGTGACAGGTGTCGCTCCCGGCAATGTATTTTCTTTCGACCGCATGGGCCGTCCGAGCTTCGCCGCGCCGTTGACGTTGACCTTCACCAGCGGCGCCAGCGTCTACCAGTTCAAGGTGGAGAACGAGACCGGTTATGTCCATTAAACGCCAACGCGGCCTCACCATCATCGAACTGGTGATGTTCATGGTGATCATGGGCGTGGCCGCCGCCGGCATCATCGGCGTGCTCAACCTCGGGACCAAGTCCAGCGCCGATCCGCTGCGCCGCAAGCAGGCGATGCTGATCGCTGAAGCATACATGGAGGAGGTCCAGCTGGCACGCTTCACATTCTGCGTACCCGGCGACGACAAGGAGTTGGATGCAAAGAAGCAGTCGGACTGTGGCGCCCAGGTTAAGGTTGGCCCCCGGGCGGGTAGCATGACGCGCCCGTACGCCAATGTGGCCGATTACGCCACCGACTTCGACACCGCGCAACCCACCTTTGCGGTGAACGGCGTGGACCGCGACGTCAACGGCCGCGCGCTAGGCCAGGACAGGAACCTGAAAACAATGGGCAACCAACCGCTGGACGGTATCACCACGACGGTGGCGTTGAGTCTGCTCGGCGCCTCCAATCAGCTGGGGCCGGCGGCCCTGCCGATACAGTCCTCCGTCAACAATCTTGAAGCCTTGCAGATCACGGTGATAACCCGATACGGCAACGGCGCCAACGATTTTATCCGGTTGGACGGTTACCGCACGCGCTACGCGCCAAACGATTGACCGACCATGAGATTCCGGCCCCGACATCAACGAAATTCGACCCTCCACCAGCGCGGCTTCACGCTGGTGGAGGCGGTCGTGGTCATGGTCGTCACCGGCATCCTGGCCGGGACCATGGTGCTGTTCATCCGTCGGCCCGTGCAAAACTATACCGACGCCGCAGCCCGGGCGGAACTGAGCGACGCGGCCGATCTAGCGTTGCGCCGCATGGCGCGCGAACTGCGCACGGCACTGCCCAACAGTGTGCGCCTGACGGGTAGCCCGGGCAATGTGTGGTGGTTGGAGTTCATTCCGACCACCAGCGGCGGCAAGTATCTGGCGGTGGAGGACAATGCCGATCCCGCGAAGGGCACGCCGTTGAGCTTTACGGCGCCTAACGCACAGCCGTTCAACGTCATCGGCTCGATGCCGACGGTGACGATATCACCCGCCGGCGCGACTAATTTAGATAACTTCATCGTCATCTATAACCTCGGCCCCGGTTTTACCGACGCCGACGCTTACGCGCGCGGCAACCTGGCGCTGATCACGGGAGCGAACAATGGCAATCGAACGATTTCCTTCGAAAGCTACGCCATTGGCGCCGCGCGGGGAAATAACATCAATCCTTTCGCCGCATGGGTCGCCGCGCCGGCTTCCGACAAAAGACTGGCGAATACCTCGCCCGGCCAGCGTTTCCAGGTGGTGACGCGGCCGGTGATTTTCCGTTGCCAGGGTTCGGCGGACGGCAAGGGCACGTTGACCCGGTCCGTCGTCGATTTCTCCGCCACCCCGACGTTTCCGAATGCCTCGGCTGGCATTTTGATGGCAAGCAACGTGGTCGATTGCGACTTCAGTATCGGCAGCGCGGCCAACCAGCAGAGCGCGCTCGTGGGCTTGAATCTGTCCTTGGGCCGTCCCAATCCGGATGGCGGCAATGCCATCGAAACCGTCACGCTGACCCATCAAATCCACCTGGACAATATTCCATGAAGGTGCGGATGATACGCAGATCAAGCGGGGTCGCGCTGGTGACGGCCATTTTCCTGCTGGTGGTGCTGTCGGGACTGGCCGTGGCCGTGGTGTCGCTGACGACCTCGCAGCAAAGCGCCGCTACGCAGGACGAGCAGGGCGCGCGCGCGTATCAGGCCGCGCGGGCCGGCATCGAGTGGGCGCTGTTCGTCCACCTGCGGAGCGGTACGGCCAATCCGCTGGGCTGTCCGCGAGCGCAGGCGAATGGGCATACGTTTGCCTTGCCGGCCCAGAGTTTGTCGGCATTCACCGTGACGGTGACTTGCACCCAGCCGGCGGACGGTTACGGGAACGTTGGACAGGCCGACCCGACCGCGGGCGGCATCAAGATCACCGCCACCGCGTGCAATCAGCCCGGGCCCGACGGCTGCCCGAACTCTGTCGCGCCCGGACCTGATTACGTGCAGCGCGTAATCGACGCGCAGCTATAAAGAAACAAGCCACGTGACAATGTGTGTATTTTTATGGCATTACTATTAATTTGTAGCAAACAAACGGTGTAACTTGAATATAATCAACCAACTAGCGCGTAAACCTCGTGTGCTGGTAATCATTTAGGTTGCTGGTATGGGATTTTTCAAACGAAGCAAAAAAAAGGATGGTTGGCTGACCGTCACGTTCCAGCGTGACGGCGTTTGCGCTGGCCGCGTGCGGCGCGTGCGCGACGCCAAGGCGGTGGTCGAGCTGTCGTCGTTTTATCCATCCAGCGCCGGCCTGTCGGCCGAGTCGCTCGAACGCGTGCACAAGGATTTGAAGGCCGCCAACTTCAGCTTCGGCACCATGCTCAGCGGCGGCGAATACCAGATGCTGACCGTCGACGCGCCCAACGTGCCGCAGGACGAACTGAAAACGGCGGTGCGCTGGCGCTTGAAGGATATGCTCGATTTCCACGTCGACGACGCCACCATCGACGTGCTCGATATCCCGGTCGATCCAAACGCGCCGTCGCGCGCGCATTCGATGTTCGCGATCGCCGCGCGCAACGCGCTGATCCAGTCGCGCCAGGGCCTGTTCGCCGAGGCCAAGATCGACCTGAACGTGATCGACATCCCGGAGATGGCGCAGCGTAATATCTCGGCACTGCTGGAGACCGAGGGGCGCGGCCTGGCGATGCTGTCGTTCGACGCCGACGGCGGCCTGCTGACGATCACCTACAACGGCGAGCTGTATCTGTCGCGCCGCATCGACGTCACCTTGCAGCAGTTGCTGGAGCCGGACACCGACAAGCAGCAGACCTGTTTCGACAAGATCACGCTGGAGTTGCAGCGCTCGCTGGACCATTTCGACCGCCAGTTCAACTATGTCAACGTGATCAAGCTGCTGCTGGCGCCGACCGGCGCGCCGGGCTTGCACGAGTATCTGGCGGCTAATCTGTACATGCCGGTCGAGGCGATGGGGCTGGAGGACGTGTTCGACCTGAGCAAGGCGCCGGCGTTGCTGGACGTCGAGCAGCAGCAGCGTTTCTTCCTGACGTTGGGCGCGGCCCTGCGGCACGAGGAGGTGGTGCTGTGAGCCAGCAGATCAATCTGTTCAACCCGATCTTCCTCAAGCAGAAGAAGGTGTTCACGGCCTTGCCGATGGCCGAGGCGCTGGGCGTGATCGTCGCCGGCGCGCTGCTGCTGACCTGGTACGCGGGTCAGCGCGTGGCGGACCTGGAGCGTTCCGCAGAAGCCGGCAAGATTATGCTGGCCGACCGCGAGCGTCGCCTGGCCGAGGCCAACAAGCAGTTCGCGCCGCGTCAGAAGAGCGCGACCGTGGCGAGCGACCTGGCGCAGGCCGAGGTGGAGCTGAGGTCGCTGCGCCAGGTCGAATCGGTGCTGCGCGACGGCACGCTGGGCAACGCGGCCGGTTACGCCGAATATTTCCGCGCTTTTTCGCGGCAGAACGTCAACGGGCTGTGGCTGACGGGCGCGTCCATCGTCGGCGCCGGCAACGATATCGGCTTGCAAGGCCGGGCCATGCAGCCGACGCTGATCCCGGCCTACATCTCGCGCCTGAAGTCGGAACCTGTCATGCGCGGCAAGAGTTTCGCCACCCTGGATATCTCGCGGCCTGAAGTGCAGCCGCAACAGCAATCGCAACCGCTGCCGGCCGCCGCGCCGCCCGCCGGTGCCACGCCGGCCGCCGCGCCCGCGTTGGCCGCCGCGCCGGCGGCGACCCCGGCGCCGTTTGTGCAATTCAGCCTGCAGTCGACGGCGGTGGCGAGGACCGAACAATGAAGCAGCAACTGCAACAGCAATGGATCAAGCTCAGCACCAAGCTGGACGCGATGACGCTGCGCGAGCGGGCGATGGTGTTCGTGGCCGTGACGGCGGCGATCTTGTTCCTGCTCTACACGATGGCGGTCGAGCCGATGCTGGCCAAGCAAAAGGTGCTGCTGGCGCAGATCAAGCAGCAGCAAAACCAGATCGCCGGCATCGACATGGAAATCACGGCCAAGGCGCAAGGCTTCACCATCGATCCGGACGCGCAGTCGCGCGCGCAGCTGCAGGCGGCGCGCGCCGAGATCGATCGGATCGGCACCGCTTTGCTGGCGGTGCAAAAAGGACTGGTGGCGCCGGAGAAGATCGCGCCGTTGCTGGAAAACCTGCTCAGCGGCCGTGGCAAATTGCGCCTGATGGCGATGAGGACCTTGCCGGTGACGGGCATGAGCGAGACCTTCGCGCCGCCGCCCGCGCCGGCTGCCGCTGGCGCAGGCGCTGCAATGCCGGCGAATTTGCAGACGCTGTCGGCGCTGTCGACGCAGCCGCCGCCATCAACGCCCACACCGGCGCCGGTGGCGGCCGCGCCCAAGCCGCGCGAACTGCTGTACCGGCACGGCGTGGAGATCGTCTTGCAGGGTAGTTACCTTGACATGGTCGGCTACATGGCGGCGCTGGAAGCGTTGCCGGTCCAGCTGTTCTGGGGCAAAGCCAGCCTGGACGCGCAGGAGTATCCGAATTCGCGCCTGACCTTAACGCTGTACACGCTCAGTCTGGATCAGAAATGGATGAAACTATGAGCGGCGCCTTGCGACGCGCTTGCCTGGCCGGCATGCTGTCGGCGCTGGCGCTGGCGCTGGCGGCGCTGCCGGGGTTGGCGCAGACCTTGGCCGATCCGACCCAGCCGCCGCCCGAATCGCGCCTGCTGGCGCCGGGGGCCGTCGCGGCGCCCGTCGCCAGCAGCGGGCCGCAATTGCAGTCAGTGCTGATCGGCTCGCGCGGGCGCGAGGTGGCGGTGATCGACGGCCAGACCTTGCGCAAGGGCGACAAGCTCAACGGTGCGGTGCTGGTCAAGATCGGCAAGAACCAAGTGGTGTTGCAACACGGACGGTCGAAACAGGTGTTGACCTTGTTCCCCGATGCCGCTGCGGAGGCCGACGCTTCCGCTCATAAACGTTAAACGAATGCATATGCAAAAAACACTGACCATCGCCATCCTGACGACGCTGCTGCTGAACGGCTGCTCGACGCCGCCCAAGCGCGATACCTATAACAAGATCAACGCCGAGGTCGACGCGGCGCTCAAGGCCAAGCCGCCCGCCGCCGCCCAGGCCGACGCCGTGGCCAGCGCCTTGCTGCCGCCGGCCACCCAGCTGGCCGAGCAGTTGCCGAAGGCGCGCGCGGTGCTCGAGGAGCGCTTCAACGTGTCGTTCAACAACGTGCCGGTGCAGCAGTTCTTCAATTCGATCGTGGCCGGCACGCGCTACAACATGCTGATCAATCCGGAGGTGACCGGCACCATTACCGCCAACCTGAAGGATGTGACCTTGGTCGAGGCGCTCGACGCCGTGCGCGAGCTGTACGGCTACGATTACAAGATCGAAGGCACGCGCATCTACATCCGTCCGTTGACGATGCAGACCAAGATGTTCAAGGTCAATTATCTGACGGGCATCCGCAAGGGCGTGTCGAGCCTGCGCGTGTCGTCGACGTCGGTGGCCAACGCCGGCACCAGCAACAGCGGTTCGCAGAATAATTCGGGCAATAACAATTCGAATAGTTCGGGCAACAACGACAACTCGGGCAACAACGGCAACAACGGCAATCAGCCCGGCGGTGGCCAGACGCAACGGGATGCGGCCAACGTGCAAACCAGTTCCAGCAGCGACTTCTGGCTGGAGCTCAAGACGGCGCTGGAGGCGCTCATCGAGACCGGCAAGGATGGCCGCAGCGTGACCATCAGCCCGCAGTCGGGGGTGATCGTGATCCGCGCCATGCCCGACGAGCTGCGCAATGTCGACCAGTATCTGCGCGCCACCCAGTTGTCGGTCGAGCGCCAGGTGATCCTGGAGGCCAAGATCCTCGAGGTGGAGTTGAACAGCAACTTCCAGAGCGGCATCAACTGGGCCGCCTTCGGCAAGCTGAGCACCAACAGCCGCATCTCGGCCGGGCTGGTGCAGCCGGGCACGTCGTTGACGCCGCTGGGCGTGAGCGCCACCGGCTCGCTCAGCAGCAGCGGCGCCGCCGGCGCGGTCGCCGTACCCGGGTCGTCGATCGGCGCCGTGTCCGACGCGGTCGGCTCGCTGTTCGGCCTGGCCTTCCAGACCAGCAACTTCGCCGCGCTGATTTCCTTCCTCGAAGGGCAGGGCACCGTGCACGTGCTGTCGAGCCCGCGCATCGCGACCTTGAACAACCAGAAGGCGCTGCTCAAGATCGGCACCGACGAGTTCTTCGTCACCGGCGTCAGCACGACGACCACGACCAGCGGCACCGGCACCGGCGTGACCACGCCGACGGTGACGTTGCAACCGTTCTTCTCCGGTGTCGTGCTCGATGTGACGCCGCAGATCGACGATCACGGCAACATCATCTTGCACGTCCATCCATCGGTCAGCCAGGTGTCGACCGTCAACAAGGGCTTGAATCTGGGCTCGCTGGGCAACTTCACCTTGCCGCTGGCGGCGTCGGCGACGTCGGAGATGGACAGCATGGTGCGCGGCCAGGACGGCCAGGTGGTCGCCATCGGCGGCCTGATGCGCCAGGCGACGACCTCGGACCGTTCCGGCGTGCCCGGCGCCAGCGACATTCCCGTGGTCGGCGCGCTGTTCCGCGCCACCGGCGAGGTGATCCAGAAGCGAGAGCTGGTGGTGCTGATCAAGCCGACCATCGTCGAATCGAGCTCGGACTGGAACCAGGACCTGCTCGAGAGCGGGCGCCGCATCAAGGAGCTCGATCCGCGCCGCGCCCGGGAGCGCAACTGATATGTACAGCAAACACTTCGGCCTGCGCGAGGCGCCGTTCAGCATCACGCCGGACACCAGCTATTTCTTCACCAGCCCGCATTCTCAGGAGGCGCTCAACACGCTGCTGGTGGCGGCCAAGAGCGGCGAGGGCTTCATCAAGATCACCGGCGAGGTGGGCACCGGCAAGACGCTGCTGTGCCGTAAATTCATCGCCACGGTGGGGCCGGAGTTCGTCACCGCCTACATCCCCAATCCCTACCTGGAGCCGCGCACGCTGATGCTGGCGCTGGCCGACGAGCTGGAGGTGACCCTGGCGCGCGACGTCGACCAGCACCAGATGCTCAAGTCGATCACCTACCGGCTGATCGAGCTGGCGCACGCCGGCAAGCAGGTCATGCTGCTGCTCGACGAGGCACAGGCGATCCCGGTCGAAAGCCTGGAGGCGCTGCGGCTGTTGAGCAACCTGGAGACAGAAAAGCGCAAGCTGCTGCAAATCGTGCTGTTCGGCCAGCCGGAGCTGAACCAGCACCTGCAGGCCAATTCGATCCGCCAGCTGGCGCAGCGCATCACCTTCCATTACCACCTCGGCCCGCTGAGCCGGGACGACATCGAATACTATCTGGCGCACCGCCTGCGCGTGGCCGGCTACACGGGCGGGCGCCTGTTCAGCCGTGGCGCCATCTCGCGGCTGTTCCGCGCCAGCGGCGGCATTCCGCGGCTGGTCAACATCATGGCCAACAAGTCGCTGATGCTGTGCTTTGGCGAGGGCCGGCAGCAGGTGACGCGCCGTCACGTCAACCTGGCCGCGCGCGACACCAACGGCGTCGTCGGCGGCGCGCGCGCCCGCTTGCGCTGGCCGTGGCTGGCCGCCGGCGTCAGCGTGCTGGTGGCCGCGTGCGGCCTGACATGGGCGTTGACCAAATGAGCCTGATCAATAAAATGTTGCAGGACCTCGACAAGCGCGGCGGCGCCGGCGACGGCGTGGTCCATCCGCAGGAATTGAAGGCGGTGCCGCCGCCGGAACGCGAGCGCCGGCCGTTGCTGCTGGCCGGCGCCGGTGTCGCCGCCGCCGTGCTGGCCGCCGGCGGCTGGTATGGCTGGCAGTACTGGCAGGGCCATCGCGCGCCGCCGGCGCCGGCGCCGAGGGTGGTCCTCGACCAGCTTCCGCCCGGGGCCCGCCGCGCGCCGCCGCCGGCCCCGGCGGCGCAGACCGCGCCAAAGCCGATCGCCGCGCCACCGACAGCGGAAACGATCGCCACGCCGGCGCCCGCGCCGGAGCCGGCCGAGCCGGTATCGGCAGCCGCGCCGCCGGCACGGCGGCCGGCCAAGTCCATGCCGGTCGCGGCGGAATCCGGGCAGCCGCCGGCGTCCAAACCGGCGCGTTCCATGTCCGACGAGCCGGTCGCCGCCAGGCCGCGCCGCGCCGCGCCCGACGCCGATGCGCGCCGCGTGGAGCAGCCGGAAGGCGTCAGTCGGCGCGAGCAGACGCCCAAGCTGGAGTCGGACGGCGCCTACCGGCGCGCGCTGGTGGCTTTGCAGGAAGGGCGCCTGAGCGTGGCGCTGGCCGACCTGGAGCGCGCGCTGGAGATCGACCCGCGCAACGAGGCGGCGCGCCAGACCTATGTCAGCCTGCTGCTGGAAAACAAGCGCACGGACGAGGCGATCCGCCAGCTGCGCCTGTCGCTGGGCATCGATCCGCGCCAGCCCGGACTGGCGATGGTGCTGGCCCGGCTGCAGCTCGAACGCGGCGGCCCGGCGCTCGAGACGCTGATGAAAACCCTGCCATATGCCGGCGACAGGGCAGACTACCTGGCCTTCCTGGCCGGCGTGCTGCAGCGCGAGCAGCGCCACGCCGAGGCCGCGCGCTACTACCGCGACGCGCTGCAACTGGCGCCGGGCAACGGCGTCTGGTGGATGGGATTGGGCATTTCGCTGCAGGCCGACCAGCATTTGCCCGAGGCGCGCGAAGCGTTCCAGCGCGCGCGCCAGGCCAACGGGCTCACGCCCGAGCTGCAAGCGTTTATCGAGCGCCGGCTCGAACAGTTGTCGCGCTAGCCTGGCGCCGGGCGCTGGGCGTGATGCCGAATCGCGTGCGGTAGGCGCGGGAAAAGTGCGAGGCGTGCGCGAACCCGTACTTGAAGGCGATCTGGCTGATCGACAGGCCGGAAAACGCCGGATTGACGAGCGCCAGGTGGCACTGCTCAAGCCGGGTGTGCCACAGCCACGCGCTGAACGTGTGCGGCTGTCCGCTGAACAAGCGGTGGATATGCGCCGCCGAGATGTTGAGCGCCGCCGCCACGTCGCCGACCGACAGCTCGCTGTCGCCCAGGCGCGCCATGGCGAACTGCCGCAGCCGCTCCAGATGATATTGACTCAGTTTGCTGCGGGTGACGTCCGCGCGGCCCGGTTGCGTCACCGCGCAGCCGGCCAGCGTGGCGCTGAGCGCGCTGGCGGCGTGCACGCCCGCCTGGTCCGGCAGGGCGCCGTAGTCGGTGTCGAAATGGCATTCGGCCATCGCCGCCAGCAGCGCCACCTGCGGGCGGCGCCCGCTCATGGCGACGCCGACCAGGCCGTCGATGGCCGGGCACAGCGCGCGTAGCGGCGCGGCCGGAAAGCCGATGACGGTCTGGCGGAAGGCGCCGTCGAACTCGAGCCGGTAGGGCTGCGCCGTCGAATACAGCGCGATGTCGCCGGGCGCCAGCGCGCTGTCGCGGCCCAGCTGGCGCAGCCGGCTGCCGCCCTGGCGCTGGATCGCCACCAGCAGCCACTCCTTTTTTCCTCCCTCGTGCAGCGGCGTCGGGCGCCGCACCCGATACGCCTTGCCCTCCACCTGCGACACGGTCAGCGCGCCGACCGCGCGCGTCGCCAGCGCGCCGGCGAACTGCCGCGCCTGCGCGGCCGGCATGTCGAGCCAAATATCGCTTGCGGGTGACGGTGTTGCGTTGTGCATGGCGGCGCTTCCGGAGAGCTGGGATCAATCAACAAGAGACTTTGGTGTCATTATAAATTTAATAATTAGAATAATATAACAATAATAACGATCGGGGTGGTCCGCGAGTCCGACCGCCTCCCTTAAAACACATTCTTGGGTCAAACAAATGAAGACATCGAACCGCCGCATCTCCGCCGTTGCCTCATCGCGCTTCATCGCCGGCCTGGCGCCCCTGCTGTTGTCGCTGGCGGTCAACCAGGCGTATGCGCTCGACCGCAGCGTGACCGGCGCCAACGGCGCGGTCGGCGCCGCCGGCACCATCGCCACGCCGAACGGCGGCGCCGGCGGCGCGGCGCTGGACCTGACCGACACCTCGCTGACCGCCGGCGCCTTCAACCGCCTGACCTTGACCGGCGGCGCCGGCGGCACCGGTGGCGCCGGCCTGCCTGCCACCGTGCTCGATCCCGACAGCGACGATTGCCGCAACCTGGGCATTTGCCAGTATTCGCCCAGCGGCGTCGGTGGCAACGGCGGTGCCGGCGCGGGCGCGCTCGGCCGCGTGCTGGCCGGTTCCCTGACCGGCGGCGCCAGCGCCGAGGCCAAGGTCTTCGGCGGCGCCGGCGGCCAGCTGGGCACGGCCGATCCGTTCATCTTCAATGCCGACCCGAGCCTGAACATCGGCGGCGCCGGCGGCAACGCCTCGAGCTTCGCCAGCGCGTCCTCCCTGTCCGGCGCGGTGTCGGCGCGCGCCTACGCGACCGGCGGCAACGGCGGCGACGCGCTGCTGATCTTGGGGGGCGGACGCGGCGGCGACGGCGGCAAGGCCACGGCCAGCGCCTCGGGCTACTCGGCCACCGGCAATGTGTCGGTGCTGGCGCAGGCGGTTGGCGGCAATGGCGGCAACGTCAACTACACCCCCAGCCCGTCGACGGGCGGCGCCGGCGCCGCCGTCTATCTGGAGAACATGGTCAAGGGCGCGACCCGTGGCGTGCTGTCGTTGGTGCAGCATGCCGTGGGCGGCAATGGTGGCGCCGTCAACAACGCCTACGGCATGCCGGACCAGCCCAGCCAGCCGGGCAACAACGCCGGCGGCGCCGCCACATCGGTGCTGCGGGTGGCCGACAAGCAGGCCTCGGGCCTCAAGGGCACCGTCAGCGCCAAGGGCGGCAACGCCGGCGAGTACACCGACCTGGCGCAAGCGGCGGCCGGCAACGCGCGCGCCGAGCTCACTCTGACCTCGACCCGCGCCGGCGCCGCCGTCGAGGGCACGCTGTCGGCCATCGGCGGCGACGTCACCGGTTCCGTGTGGCGCGTGGCGGGCGGCGACGCCGGCAGCGCCACCGCCATCGGCAGCCTGACCGGTACGGCGGCGGTCACCGGATCGGCCGAGGCCCGCGCCGGGCAGTACGGTGGCTTGGCCGGCGCCGCCGCCACCAGCCGCTTGACCATCAGCGCCGGCGGCCTGGCCACGGGCAGCGCGCGCGCGGTGGCCGGCCAGATGGGCGGCGCCTTGCATAGCTGGGAATATCGCGACGGCGACGCCAGCGCCACGCTGGAACTGGTGGGCGCCGGCGCCAGCGGCGGCAGCTACGCCCGCGGCGCCAACGCCGACAGCAGCGTGACCGTCACCACCACTGGCGCGCGGGCGGTCAACGTCGAGTCCAGGGCGGTCGCCGGCCTGGGCGACGCCAATTCGTCGCGCGGCCACTATGGCGACGCCAGGGCCAATACCGTGGTCAACGCGGCCACCACCGGCGGCCGGGCCGACGTGACGGCCGGCGCCTACGCGTCCGGCAGCGGCGCCAGCCAAAACGCCTACGCCAACCTGCAGATCAACAGCGGCGGCAACATCGTCGGCACCGCCCAGGCTGAAGGCGGCGTGTTCAGCTACCTCTACACCACCAGCGGAATCGCCAACGCGTCCGCCAGCGGCGTCACCAGCGGCGCCCATTCGGTCACGGTCAGCGCGCTGGCGCGCAACACCTTCGTGCCGGAACCCCACCAGAACGTCTACAGCCCGGCCACCGCCAACGCCTACGGCGCCTCCGGCAGCGGCGTCGTCACCGTCGCGGCCCAGGCCCTGAGCGGCATGAACCAGAGCACCAGCCCGTACCTGTCCTCGGCCCGCGCCACGGCCGAGACGTCGTTGCGGGGCGGCGTGAGCAACGCCAGCGCCCGCGCCAGCGGCGAGCAGATGGAAGCGGTCGCCACGGCGACGGCCGTCGGCGCCGGCGGCGCCAGGGTCGGCTTTATCGCGACGTCGGCCGGCGAGTTCGCGCAGGGCGCGGCGGTGGCGTCGAACCGTTTCGACGCCGCCAGTTTCGCGTTGGCCACCGGCAGCGGCAGCGCCGGCGACAACCAGCTGCAGTCGTATGCCGCCGCCGCCCCGACCGGCGCCGCGCTCGGCTTGAGCGCGGCCACCGCCGCCGCCATGTCGGAACTGTACGGCGTCGGCATGCAGGGCGCCTCGGGCGGCTTCAACCCCGATTTGCCGTCCGCGCAGGTCGGCGCCAACAGCGGCCAGTTCCAGTTCGTCTCGGCGGTCGACCAGCATTTGCTGATCGCCTTCCTGGGCGCCGGCGGCACCGGCTTCGACACGCTCGACCTGTCGATCAGCAACCACGGCACCTTGCTGTTCAGCCAGTCGTTCACGTCGCTGAGCGACGCCAACCTGTTCTTCACCGACCGCGTGCTTGATCTGGGCCTGTTCGGCGCCGGCGCGCAGGACATCGTGGTGCGTTCGTCGCTGGCCGGCGCGGCTTATGACTATGCATTCAACTACGTGCTGGGCGGTGGCGGCCTGGGCCCGGTCGGCGGCGTCGGCGGCATCGGTGGCGGCGCGGGCGTGTCGGCCGTGCCGGAAGAGTCGAGCTGGATGATGATGATGATCGGCCTGAGCGGGCTGGTGATCGTGGCGCGGCGCCGCAAGTCGGCCGCCAAGCACGCTTGATGCAGGCGCGCATCGTCGTCGCACTGAGCAGGTAACACATCGGCCGGGGCGTCGCCCCGGCCCGCAACTACGCGCCCCGGCATCCGCCGCGGGCGCGACCTCCATTTCAAAGGCATGACATGCATTCCATCCATACTGTTGCCGCGCGCGGCCGCGCCAGGTACATCCGCGGCCTGGCGCCGCTGTTGCTCGCTGTCGCCGTCGGCAACGCCTGCGCCGCCGAATTGATCGTCGTCGGGCAGAACGGCCTTGACGGCGCCGCCGGCACCTTGCCGGGCCAGGTGGGCGGCGACGGCCGGGCCGCCGCCGCCATCGACCGCGTGCTGGCCTCCACCGACGCCTGGAACACGTTGACGCTAACCGGCGGCAACGGCGGCAACGGCGGCGAGGGCGCCGCCGCCACCGAGGTCGAGACCGAGTGGGGGCCGATGTCCTACCCGCAGGGCAAGCCCGGCGCCGGCGGCAACGGCGGCTACGCTGCCGGCACCGTCGTCACCGTGGGCGGCGCGCAGGGCGCGCAGGCGCGCTCGCGCGTGGTCGGCGGCAACGGCGGCGGCATGCCGTATTTTAATTCCAGCGACTGGCCCGCGACCGACGGGCCGCTGGCGCTCGGCGGAAACGCCAGCAGCACGGCGGTCGCCTTCGCCACCGGCGCCGGCGCCGTGGTGGCGCAGGCGGACGCGGTCGGCGGCTATGGCAGCTACAATTTCCTGGCCGGTAAAGCCGGCCTCGGCGGCACGGCCACGGCGCGCGCCAGCGGCCAGTCCGACACGGGCAAGGTGACGGTGGGCGCCAGCGTCGTCGGCGGCAGGCGCGTCGGCGCGGAGCTGGTCGACGCGGTCTCGGGCCGCACCCGGGGTGAGCTGAGCCTGTCGCAGCGCGCCGAGGGCGGCGAGAACCCCGACTTCGACGCCGGCGGCGCGCGTTCGACGCTGGCGTTGAGCGACGCCGAGGCCAGCGCGCTGAGCGCGGACGTGGCCGCCGTCGGCGGCAACGGAGGGGGCTATCGGAGCGGCGCCGGCGGCGCCGCCTACGCCGAGCTGACCCTGGCGTCGACGCGCGCCGGCGCCGCCGTGGCCGGCAACGTGTCCGCCGTGGGCGGCATCGGCTCCAACGGCGGACTGGGCGGCAACGCGGTCGCCGTCGGCACGCTTACCGGGACGGCCGACGTCACCGGTCGCGCCGTGGCGACGGGCGGCTCGGCCTCCTACGCCGGCGCGGCGGCCGGCGCGTCGGCCAGCCTGACCTTGTCCGCCGGCGGTCTGGCGCGTGGCAACGTCGCCGCGTATGGCGGCAACCTGTGGTACATCATGGGCAGCACCAACGGCGAGGCGACGGCGACGCTGACGATGGCCGGCGCCGGCGCGCAGGGCGGCGCCTACGCCGAGGGCAACGCCGCCAACAGCAATGTGAGCGTGCGCACCAGCGGCGCCCTGGCGGTGGACGTGGTGTCGACCGCGCAGATCGCCCTGGCGTACCGCAGCTTCGGCGGCGCCGCCACCGCCACCACCGACGTGCGCACCGCGCCCGGCGGCGGCCAGGCGGCAGTGAGGGCGTCCGCCTACGCCGACGGCGGCAGCGTGACCGGCGCGGCCAATGCCAACGTGCGGGTGGTGTCGGCCGGCGATATCGTCGCCATCGGCCGCGCCAAGGGCGGCTACCCGTCGATGTGCTGCTACGACGTCAGCGGCGACGCCAACAGCTCGGTCCACGCCGAGACCAGCGGCGCACACGCGGTGAGCGTCAGCGCCATCTCGGTGGCCAATATCGGCGGGTCCGACAGCGCCGTGCCGGCCTATGCCGGCTCGGGCAGCGCCACCGCCCACGGCCGTTCCGGCAGCGGCGTGGTCGACGCGCTGGCCGACGCGCGCGGCGGTTATTTCATGGGCGTGACGAGCGCCAACGCCGGCGCGGTGACCACCGACCGCGGCGGCGTCGGCAACGCCCGCGCGATCGCCATGGGGGTCGATGTGACGGCATCGGCGTCGGCGGCCGCGCTCGGCACCCGGGGCACGGCGGTCGGTTTCGCCGCCAGCGCCGCCGGACGGGAGGCACGGTCGGCTGCCGCCTACAGCTCGAGCCGGTTCTCGCAGGCGGAGTTCGCATTGCCGGCCGCCGGCGGCCAGTACGTCGTGGCCAACGCCATGGCGGCGCCGGACACGGCGGGCGCATTGACGCTGTCGCCGGCGTCGAACGTGGGCGGGATCGACAACGCGGTCGGCGCCGGCATGCACGCGATGTCCAACGCGGACACGGTCGACGAATATCACCAGGTGCTGGCGCCCCAGCAAACCAGCGGGGCCTTCCAGTTCGGCGCCGACGCCGGCGAGCATCTGCAGCTGGCGTTCCTGGCGGGCGCGGGCGGCGGCTTCGACCTGTTCGAGCTGACCATCAGCAACCACGGCGTGCAACTGTTCTCGCACGCCTTCCTCAGCGGCGCCGAGGCCGACCTGTTCTTCAACGGTTCGTTGCTGGACCTGGGGCCGCTCGCCGGCGGCATGCAGGATCTGCTGATCAGCTCGACATTGAACTACACCGGTCCGGGCGGCTACGCGTTCAATTACCTGGTCGGCACCGGGGTCGGCTTCGGTAGCGGCACCGGCGGCGGCAACGGCGCGACGGCGGTACCCGAGGCCTCGACCTGGCTGATGCTGGTGATCGGCATGGGCGGCATGCTGCTGATGGCGCGTCGCCGCGCCGGCCCGGCGGCGCGCGCATGAAGCTCGAGCGGATGGAGGAAGCCGGCTTGCGGCCGGCGCCGCCGCGCGCGTGGAGCGCGACGCACAGCTGGCTGTGCGTGCTGCTGGGGGCGCTGGCGACGGCCGCGCTGATCGCCGACGCGGCGCTGGCCTGGCGCGCCCACGCGGCGCCGCTGCTCGATCCGGGTCCGCCCGGCCGCTGGTACAGCGTGCAATTGGTCAGCGGCCAGGTCTACTACGGCGTGCTGCTGGAGGCGCGCCCCGGCTTCGTCAAGCTGGGCGATGTCTATTACACGCAGGCCTACACCCAGCCCGACGGCCAGCCGGGCAACCGCGTGGTCAACCGCGCCAAGACCGACTGGCACGGGCCATCGGCGCAGCTGATCCCGGCCGAGAAGATATTGATGATGGAAGCGGTCGGCGAGCAATCGCCGCTGGCGCGGCTGATCGCGCAGGACCAGGCGAAGAAATAGCCCAACAGGCTACGCGGCGCTGCCTATAAGTCCTGGCAACTTCTCGAAAATGCTATGATTGTGGAATGAAAACAGCAAAATCGCCACAAAAGACTCCGCCTGAGAAATCCGAGCTGGTCGATCTTGAAATTTCGCCCGAGTTGTATGCGGAACTTGAGGCCGATGCCGCCGCGCAAGGATCGAGCATTGAAGCCGAGGTGATTTATCGTCTGCGAGCGAGCTTGTTATTAGACCGCATAACTGCCCTCAAAGCCGAACTGAACGATCTCCTGCGGGATCGAAAAACGCAAGTCCCATCGCGCGACGGTTGACGAGGCCCCTGATCATTAATTGTTAGCCAAGCTTGCGCGCCGCGTACCACGCCATGCGAGGTCAGATTGGATACCTGTGGGCCGACATGCCAACTGAAATAGTCGAAATTATCGACCGTTCCAAACAAGGGGTTACGTTGCCATTCGTATGTCGTGGCGAAGACGGACGGGTGTATTACGTAAAGGGGCGGGGTGCAGGCAGAAGGAGCCTTATTTGTGAATGGATAGCGGGCTCGCTTGCGAAGGTTTTGGGTTTGCCAATTGCAGATTTTGAGCTGGTTTCGATATCGCCAGAGCTGATAAGCCTCGCGTCGCGCGACGACTTGGCCGAACTTGGAGTGGGTATTGCTTTCGGTTCCTGTCGGCGCACGATCGTCGAGCTAACGGTTTCGCATTTGTCGCAGATACCGGACGATGTTCAGCGTGACGTACTTCTCTTCGATTGGTGGATAAAAAATGGAGACAGGACCCAGTCTGAGCTCGGTGGCAATCCTAACCTTTTTTGGGACTTGGACAACAACAGCCTGCTGGTTCTCGACCACAACCAGGCATTCGATGAGCAGTTTGATCCGCGCACATTTGAAAGCCTGCATCCTTTCCGCAGTCACCTCAGTGCGGTCTTTTCCGATATGTTCGACCGCGACCGCTACGCCAGTCGTTTTGAATCGGCTATGGCGACCTGGGATGCGATCTGCGATACTGTTCCCGCGGAGTGGTGGTTTGTTGATGCCGAGCGCACGCTTCCTGTTGCGTTTGACCGGCATGCTCTCAAGCTATCGCTGCTCGGCTGCCGCAGTAGTGCTTTTTGGACCATAACATGAAAAAGATTGCTTGCTTATATGCGATTGTCCGGTTCTGTCCATTTGTTGAGACGGAAGAATTCGCCAATGTGGGCATCGTGATCATCGCGCCCGAGCACCGCATCTTTGATTTCAAGCTGATGACGAAGAAGCACGCTCGGGTGACGAATTTTTTCGAGCAGCTCGAGACCCCCACGTTCAAAGCGGCGATGCAAAACCTGAGGGAGGAGTTCGAACGGGTCGCCCGAGTTTTGCAGCAGCACGGATTCGATCGACGTCTGAAGCATAACGATGCGGACTTTGCCCGGTCGTTATTCAACGAAATAGTCAGGCCACGAGAGGCGGTAATTCAGTTTAGTAATATTCGCGGTGTCCTCATGCTTGATCCCAAGGCGAAGCTTGAGGAGCTCTACGGACATTATGTCGAGCGCGATTTTGTGACTCCCGAGTACAGGGAGCAGGTTTTGGAGCGAACGCTGCGCAGGTGGTTTTATGAGGCGGGCGTCAGTGGCCGTTTTGAGCGACTGGAGGTCGGTAACGACGAGTACCACGCTACCTTCCCCTTTGTAGAACAAAAAAGCGGACAAGTGGTGACAGCCATCAAGCCTCTTAATCTGGGGCAGGATCAGCCTAGCAAAATACTCGACCATGGCGGCGCCTGGGTATGGAAGCTGGCGCAGCTGAAGCGTAAGAACACCTTGCCCGAGCGCGTGTTGGTCACGGTCGAAGGTCCCAAGGAGGCTGAGAAGGAAGCGCGGATGAAGGCGTTTTGTGAAGTCGTCGCCGAGTTGACCGAGGCCGGGGCGCAAGTTCTTGCGTACGAACGCAAGGCCGACATTCTCGACTTCGTGGATTCCCACTAAAGCAAAGCACTACAGATGGCCAGCGCCGCTGGCTTACAGGCTGGCCTGCGCGCCCCAGATCTGCTTCATGCTGAAGCGGATCGCGGCCTGGTCCTCGCTGAGGGCCTCGGCGATGGCGTGGCGGTCGCCGGTGGCGCGGTGCTGCCCGGCCGGCGGCAGCGGGGCGCCGGCCGCGTCGCGCAGGCAGTGCACGTGCAGCGCCTCGCCGCCGGCCAGCCGATGACTGACGACGCCGATCTCGCCGCTGGCCAGGCGCACCAGGCAGCCCGGCGGAAAGTCGCCCAGCTCGCGCTGGAAGTGCTGCGCCAGCGCCGGATCGACCGGCGCGGCCTTGTCGTCCATCAGGTTGCGTAGCGCCTTATCCGGCAGCACCGAGCGCCGGTAGTTGCGCGCCGACACTTGCGCGCAATAGCGGTCCGCCAGGCTGAGCAGCTTGGCGTTGAACGTTACCCGCGGACTGGCGATGCCGGCCGGGTAGCCGCTGCCTTCATCGTTTTCGTGGTGCAGCAGCACGCACGAGATCCATTCCTCGTCCTCGACGCCGGCGCACTTGAGCAGGTCGGCGCTGTCCTCCGGATGGCGGTGCACGATGGCCATTTCCTCGTTGCTCAGGCTGTGCTTGTTCTGGAAGCTCTCGTGGTGGCGCAGCATGCCCACGTTCATCGTCAAGGCGGCGGCGGTGACGGTCAGGACGTCGGCGTCGCACTTGCCGAGGCTGCGCGACATGACGACCACCACGACCGCCGTCTCGATGCAATGGCGCACCGCGTAGCTGCCGGCGATCTGGCACAGGAAGATGCAGGCGAGCGCGATATCGGGATTCAGGTCGACCGCGCGCACCACCTCGCGGGCGATGTCGCGCAGTTCGCTTTCGGCGTCGTGCTCGTTGCGCAGGTTTTGCAGCAGGCGCTCGAGCCGCCGGTTCGACACGTTTAGCTGGTGCAGCACCGATGGCGACGCCGGGCTGTGCGCGAACGGCGGCGGCTCCGGGTGGTTGGTTTCGGCCATGATGGTAGTCCCCGATTTTATACTTTGGCCAGCCGCTCCAGCGCCAGCGCCAGCGTCTCGTCCTTTTTGGCGAAGCAGAAGCGCACGATGCCGGATTCCTTGCCCTGCTGGTAGAACGCCGACACCGGGATCGCCGCGACCTTGATCTCGGTGGTCAGCCATTCGGCGAATTCGGCCTCCGTTTGCGTCGAGATCCGGTCGTAGCGCACGCACTGGAAGTAGGTGCCGTCGGCCGGCAACACTTCGAAGCGGGTGCCGGCCAGGCCGTCGCGGAACAGGTCGCGCTTGCGCTGGTAAAACGCCGGCAATTCCAGGTACGGCTTGGGATCGGCCATGTAGCTGGCGACGCCGTGCTGCATCGGCGTGTTGACGCTGAAGACGTTGTACTGGTGCACCTTGCGGAATTCGGCCGTCAGCGCCGCCGGCGCGGCCACGTAGCCGAGCTTCCAGCCGGTGACGTGGTAGGTCTTGCCGAAGCTGGAGACGACGAAGGCGCGCGCGGCCAGCTCGGCGTGGCGGCACACCGACTCGTGGCGCTGGCCGTCGTAGACCATGTGCTCGTAGACCTCGTCCGACAGGATCAGGATGTTGGTGCCGCGCACGATGTCGGCCAGCGCGTGCATGTCGGCGCCGCGCAGCACGCTGCCGGTCGGGTTGTGCGGCGTGTTGATGACGATCATGCGGGTCTTGCCGCTGACGGCCGCCGCCACCTTGGCCCACGGCACCGCGTAGCCGGCCGCGCCCATCTCCATCTGCACGCCGACGGCCACGCCGCCGGCCAGGTTGATGGCCGGCACGTAGCTGTCGTACACCGGCTCGATGACGATCACCTCGTCGCCCGGATGCACGCTGCACAGGATGGCGGTGGTCAGCGCCTGCGTGGCGCCGGCGGTGACGGTGATGGCGCTGTCGGCGTCATAGTCGTGGCCGTACAGGGCGGCGATCTTGGCGGCGATGGCGTGGCGCAGCACCGGCGCGCCGCTCATCATCGGATACTGGTTGAAGTCGGCCAGCATGGCGTCGGTGACGGCCTGCAGCAGCGGCCGCTCGCACGGAAAATCGGGGAAGCCCTGGCCCAGGTTGACCGCGCCGGACTGCGCCGCCAGGGTCGACATGCGCGTGAACACGGTGGTGCCGACGGCCGGCAGGCGGCTGGTCAACACCGGCGTGGCGTGAAGGTCGTTACCAAGATCGTTACCAATGTCGTTGCGGCTATTCATGGCGGCTGTGTAGTGGACAGATGGCCTATTTTAGCTCAGCGGGGGCGC
The DNA here is from genome assembly GCF_017833525.1 of Duganella sp. 1411. Lineage (GTDB taxonomy): Bacteria > Pseudomonadota > Gammaproteobacteria > Burkholderiales > Burkholderiaceae_D > Rugamonas. The sequence continues at coordinate 122,359 of NZ_JAFICD010000002.1, read as the reverse complement.
TTTGGTGTTGCGTAAAAAATCTATCGTTCCAGCCGCCACGCCTCCGGCAGCATGACCTTGAACATGCCGGCCTTGGCCAGCCGGCGCGCCAGTTTGAGCAGCGCCTTGTCCTTGGTGATGAGCACCTCGGCGCCGGCGTCGCGCGCCACCTCGAGGAATTTTTGATCGTCCTTGTCGGTGCAGACGGGCAGGCGCACACCGGACTCGGCCGGCGCGACCACCTTGATCAGCGCGTCGAAGCGCGCCGCCGCCAGCGGCCGGCTGGCCTCGTCGAGCGGCAGGTGGCTGTAGTGCAGCACGATGTTGTACTCGTCGCGGCAGTCGGCGCGCGTGACGGCCTCGACGGCGCCGCTTTCGAGCGCGGCCAGCAGCTCGGCCCAGCGCGGATCGTGGAACACGAACAGGTCGAGGCAGACGTTGGTGTCGATGACGATGCGCGCCGGTGCGGGTTTTGTTGGAACAGGTATCATGTGGGCAGTTGTAAAAATATGCTTATTTGGAATTTTTTGGAATCTTATGCTGATAGTGCTTTCGCCCGCAAAAAGTCTCGACCTCGAGACCCCTCCGACCACCAAGCTGCACTCCCAACCCGCTTTTCTCGACCACTCGGCGCAACTGATCGAGCGCCTGCGCGCGTTCTCGCCGGTGCAGATCGGCGAGCTGATGGATCTTTCCGACAACCTGTCGGCGCTCAACGTTGCCCGTTACGCATCGTGGAGCGCCGACACCGCCGAGGGCCGCCAGGCCGTCATGGCGTTCAACGGCGACGTCTACGGCGGGCTGGCGGCGCGCACGCTCACGCCCAAGCAGCTCGACTACGCGCAGGCGCGCATCCGCATCCTGTCCGGGCTGTACGGCATGTTGCGCCCGCTCGACCTGATCCATCCGCACAGGCTGGAGATGGGCACGCGCCTGGATACGCCGCGCGGCAAGAACCTGTACGACTTCTGGGGCGACACCATCACCCGGGCGCTCAATACGGCCGCCGGCGAGCAGGGCGCCGGGACCCTGGTCAACCTGGCGTCCGAGGAATACTTCAAGTCGGTCAAGCCCAAGCTGTTAGACGTGCCGGTGATCACGCCGCAGTTCGAGGATTGGAAGAACGGCAAGTACAAAATCATTTCGTTCTACGCCAAGCGGGCGCGCGGCTTGATGGCGCGCTACGCCGCCGTCAAGGGCATCACCGATCCGCAAAAGCTGAAGAAGTTCGACGTCGACGGTTATGCCTTCGACAAGAAGGATTCGGACGACAGCACCTGGATTTTCCGCCGCAAGGTGGCCGCGTAAAACCGTGTAAAGCCACCGGGCACCAACAAAAAACCGGGATCGCGTCCCGGTTTTTATTAACCCGCACCCCCAAAGCCGGGGTCGTACCCGTGGGGTACGACCCCTGGATGCGGTACGGGTTTAATTCCAGAGCTTCCACCAGTGCCGCTCGGCCTTCTTGCCCTCGTCGAGGAACTTGCTGGTCGGGTAGTTGAGCTTGAACACGCGCATCGTGTCGTCGCGCAGTTCCGTCATGCCCAGCTTGTCGTAGCTGCGGATCATGATGAACAGCGCCTCTTCGATCGCCGGCGAGTCGCGGTAGTCGCTCATGATGCCCATGGCGCGGTTGGCCGCGGCCAGGTAGGCGCCGCGACGGTAGTAGTAGCGCGCCACGTGCACCTCGTACGCCGCCATGGCGTTGAGCAGGTAGCGCATGCGGTCCAGCGCGTCCGGGGTATACTTGCTGTTCGGGAACTTATCCACCAGCTGCTTGAACGCCGCGTAGGCTTCGCGCGTGGCCTTCGGGTCGCGCTCGGTCGTGTCCTGGGCGTAGATGAAGTTCAGGAAGCCGATCTGGTCGTTGAAGTTGATCAGGCCGCGCAGGTAGTACATATAGTCGACATTGTTGTGGTTCGGGTGCAGCTTGATGAAGCGCTCGACCGCCGCCAGCGCCTGGGCCTGGTCCTGCGACTTGTAATAGGCGTAGGCGATCTGCATCTGCGCCTGCTGGGCGTAAGTGCCGAACGGATAGCTCGATTCGAGCTTCTCGTAGAGCTGGATCGCGCGCTCGTAGTGCGCGCCTTCGAGTTCTTCGGTCGCCTCCGAGTATAATTTCGTCGCGGTCCAACCTTTTGTCTCGTCAGCTTTCTCCGAGAAAATGCCGCAAGCGGACAAACTAAGCAGAACCAACGTTGCTGCGACTACCGATAATTTTTTTTGCATATGTTTTGCAAGAAGCTGTTTAACCAAAGTTTTACAATAGGCTGATTATAGCCGATGGGAATGCCGTGATATTAACTCCAAAGCCGAATTTGGCCGAATCCTCCTCCAATACCGAATCCGACATCGACCTGCCCGCGGAGCTCGACGTCCAGGATGGCGACTACGGCGACGACGAGGACGGCCTGGCTCCGATCGAACTGGAACTGACCCCGGAAGCGTGCGGCCAGCGCCTCGATAAAGTCATTTCGAAGCTGGTGCCGCAGTTTTCGCGCGGCCGCCTGCAGATGTGGATCGACGACGGCTTCGTCACGGTCGACGGCAAAGTGGCCAAAAGCACCAAGGATACCGTCTACGGCGACGAGAAGATCGTCATTCTGCCCCAACCAGCGCCGGAAGACGAGGCTTTTAAACCGGAAGCGATGGAACTTAACATCGTTTACGAGGATGAGCACCTGATCGTCATCAACAAGCCGGCCGGCCTGGTGGTCCATCCGGGCGCCGGCAACTGGTCCGGCACCTTGCTCAACGGCCTGCTGCACCACTGCCCGCAGCTGTCGGGCGTGCCGCGCGCCGGCATCGTCCACCGGCTCGACAAGGACACCAGCGGCCTGATGGTGGTCGGCAAGACCCTGCCGGCGCAGACCGACCTGGTCCGTCAGCTGGCCGCGCGCACCGTCAAGCGCGAGTATTTCGCTTTGGTGTGGGGCACGCCGCGCGTTAGCGGTACTATAGACGCGTCGATGGGACGCCATCCGAAGGACCGCATCAAGATGGCGGTGTCGAACAATTTCTCCGCCAAGCCGGCCATCACGCACTACCAGTTGCTGGCCAGCGGAGACCTGGAGCGCCGTCCCGTCAGCCTGGTGCAGTGCCGGCTGGAGACCGGCCGCACGCACCAGATTCGCGTGCACATGATGTCGATCGGCTTTTCGCTGGTGGGCGATGTGATGTATGGCAAGCAGCACCTGGCCAGCGCCTTCCCGCGCCAGGCCCTGCAGGCCCGCCGTCTGGGCCTGGTGCACCCGGCCACGGGCGAGCAGTGCGAGTGGCTGGTGCCGCTTGCCGAGGATTTCGCCGAGCTGATCGCCAGAGCCGGTATCGAGGAGCCTGAACAAGTTTGAACGCTATCCATCAACAATGGCTGATGCCGCGCTGGCCGGGCCTGCCGGCCAATGTCGGCACCCTTTCCACCACCCGGCGCGGCGGCGTCAGTCCGGCGCCGTACGACGACGGCATGGGCCAGGGCGGCCTGAACCTGGGCACCCACGTCGGCGACCAGCCGCACAACGTCGCCCGCAACCGCCAGATCGTCGGCGAGCTGCTGCCGTCCGAGCCGGCCTGGCTGTCGCAGGTGCACGGCACGGCGGTGGTCGATCTGGCCACGCTGGCGCCGCAACAGGTGCCGACGGCCGACGCCAGCGTCAGCAACGTGCGCGGCAAGGTGTGCGCCATCATGACGGCCGACTGCCTGCCGGTGCTGCTGTGCGACGCCGAGGGCCGCACCGTCGGCGCCGCCCACGGCGGCTGGCGCGGTCTGGCCTCCGGCGTGCTGGAGAACACGGTCGAGTCGATGCGCGCGGCCGGCGCCGGCGAGCTGATGGCGTGGATGGGGCCGGCCATCGGCGCCTACCAGTTCGAGGTCGGGCCGGAGGTCATGCAGGCGTTCCTGAACGGCGCGCACGACGACTCCGGCGTGCGCCACGTGACGGCCGCGTTTTCGCCCGTGGAGGGCAAGCCCGGCAAGCACCTGGCCGACATCTACGCGCTGGCGCGCTATCTGCTGCACCGGGCCGGCGTGGCGCAGGTGCACGGCGGCGAATACTGCACCGTCTCCAACTCGGGGCGCTTTTATTCGTACCGGCGCGACGGCATCACCGGCCGGCAGGCGTCCTTGATTTGGCTCAAATGAGGCGACGCGGCGCCGGCCTAGCCTTCGCCCTTGCCGTCGGCGGGCGCAGCCGATTCTGCGCGCGCCTCCATGGCCGCGCGCTGCTCGGCGCGGCGGCGGGCCTTGCGCCGGCCGCTGCCGGCGATATACATCAGGGTGCCCAACGGCAGCACGCAATAAAACAAAAACGTTACAATTCCCGCAACGACGGTGGGCTCGGTGAGCGCCATCAGTCCCACGACGTAAATCCAAGCAATCGCAACGATCAGCATAGACAGGTCAACATAAAGCAGTCCGGTTAAAGATATTTAAACTATTTTTAGGGAATCAAACATGAACGTGCCCGATCCTCAAGCCATTGCCAACGCCTGGATGTCGCAAATGAGCGACCCCGCCCAGTGGCAATCCTGGTTCAGCAAGCTCCCGACCGCCGACGCCAATCCGCTCGCCACCATCATGCAGGACGTCGGCGCCACCGTGCAACCGCAAGCGATGGAACAGCTGAAAAACCAGTATCTGGAAGACTTCGGCGTGCTGTGGCAGGATTTCCTGGCCGGCAAAACCCCGGCGCTGGACGACCGCCGTTTCAGCTCGTCGGCCTGGCAGGGCAATCCGATGTCGTCGTTCAACGCGGCATCATACCTGCTCAACGCCAAATTCCTGACCGCGATGGTCGACACCGTCGAAACCAGCCGCCATCAAAAACAGAAGATCCGCTTCGCCGTGCAGCAGATCGTCGACGCCATGTCGCCGGCCAACTTCCTCGCCACCAATCCGGAGGCGCAGGAAAAGCTGATCGAAACCAAGGGCGAGAGCCTGACCAAGGGCCTGGCCAACATGCTGGCCGACATGAATAAGGGCCACATCTCGCTGTCCGACGAGACCGCGTTCGAGGTCGGCCGCAACCTGGCGACGACGCCCGGCACGGTGATCTACGAGAACCCGCTGTTCCAGCTGATCCAGTACACGCCGGCGACGCCGACCGTGCACCAGCGGCCGCTGCTGATGGTGCCGCCGTGCATCAACAAATTCTACATCCTCGACCTGCAGCCGGAGAACTCGCTGGTGCGTTACGCGGTGGAGCAGGGCAACACCGTGTTCATGATCTCGTGGCGCAACGCCGACAAGTCGCTCGAGGGCGTCACCTGGGACGATTACATCGAAAAGGGCGTGATCGAGGCGATCGGCGTGGCGCGCGAGGTCGGCGGCCAGGACAAGCTCAACCTGTTCGGTTTCTGCATCGGCGGCACCTTGGTGGCGACCGCGCTGTCGGTGCTGGCCGCGCGCGGCGACAACCCGGCGGCCAGCCTGACCTTGCTGACGTCGCTGCTGGACTTCAGCGACACGGGCGTGCTCGACGTGTTCATCGACGAGACCCAGGTGTCGCTGCGCGAGCAGCAAATCAAGGCGGGCGGCCTGATGCTGGGGCGCGACCTGGCCAGCACCTTCTCCAGCTTGCGTCCGAACGACCTGGTGTGGAATTACGTGCAGTCGAACTACCTGAAGGGCAACGAGCCGCCGCCGTTCGACCTGCTGTATTGGAACTCGGACAGCACCAATCTGCCGGGGCCGATGTTCTGCTACTACCTGCGCAATATGTACCTGGAAAACCGCCTGCGCGAGCCGGGCAAGCTGGTCGTGGGGGGCACCACGGTCGACCTGTCGGCAATCGACGCGCCGGTGTTCGTCTACGGCTCGCGCGAGGATCACATCGTGCCGTGGACGTCGGCGTTCGGCTCGATGAACCTGCTCAACCCGGGCCACCCCAAGGCCAACCGCTTCGTGCTGGGCGCCTCGGGCCACATCGCCGGGGTGATCAATTCGCCGGTCAAGAACAAGCGCAGCTACTGGACCAACGACAAGCCGGCCGGGCGCGGCGTGGCCAAGCCGCATGATCCGGAGGCGTGGCTGGCCGGCGCCACCGAGACGCGCGGCAGCTGGTGGCCGGAGTGGGCCGCCTTCCTGGCCGAGCACGGCGGCAAGGATGTCAAGCCCAAGGCCAAGCCGGGCAGCGCCACGTACAAGGCCATCGAACCGGCGCCGGGACGCTACGTCAAAGTCAAAGGGTGACGCCGGCGGAGGGGGAATCGCATTGCTTTCCAGCGCATAAACTTAGTTGCGTTGCAATAAAAGCCAAAAGTTGTATGAGTTAGTGCAGGAACTGCTTTTTCCCCTCTATAATAGGGCTGGTAGGTTAGTGGGAAAGCGGACCGACGTTCGCTTTTTTCTCGAATTGTTAGAGGACGCGCTGCGGCGCAATAAACGGACTTGTGATGAGTAGTGCGAAAAAAAATGCTGAACGCCTGATCAAGAAATACCCGAACCGCCGTCTGTACGACACGCAGACCAGTTCCTACATCACGCTGACGGACGTCAAGCAGCTGGTGCTGGACAACGAGGAATTCACGGTCGTCGACGCCAAGAGCAACGAGGACCTGAGCCGCAGCATCCTGCTGCAGATCATTCTGGAAGAGGAGGCCAGCGGCGCGCCGATGTTCTCCAGCGACGTGCTGGCGCAGATCATCCGCTTCTACGGCCACGCGATGCAGGGCATGATGGGCTCCTACCTGGAAAAGAACGTCCAGGCGTTCACCGACATCCAGCGCAAGTTCACCGGCACCACCGTCGGCGGCCTGGAAGGCAAGCCGTTCAGCCCCGAGATGTGGACCCAGTTCATGAACGTCCAGGGTCCGATGATGCAGGGCATGATGAACAACTACATCGACCAGAGCAAGAGTTTGTTCGTGCAGATGCAGGAGCAGATGCAAAACCAGAGCAAGAACATCTTCGGCACGTTCCCCTTCGTTCCAGGCGTTCCGCCGACGACCGACAAGAAGTAATTTCATCACGTTCCGGCCGATCGGCCGGAAAATGGCGGAGTCGCCGGCGCCCCAAGGCGCCGGCGAACCACGGAACCACGGAACCACGGAACCACACGGAACCACACGGAACCACACGGAACCACACGGAACCACGGAACCACGTAGGGCGGATTAGCGCAGCGTAATCCGCCACCGCTCCGCCACCGCTCCGCCAGCGCTCCGCCAGCGCTCCGCCAGCGCTCCGCCAGCGCCCCATCCATTCCCCCGCCACAAAAATCCCACAATCCCGTTGACACCCCAATTTCATCGGTAGTAACATCGACAACATACAGTGGAAGCGTTTCCACCCATACCAAAAAAAGGGCGCACGACGCCCACAGGAGACAGCATGAAGAAGGCGATAAAACGGCTGGCGTCCGCACGCCCGCGGCGGCCGGACGGGCGATGAATCAAGCCGTGATCCCCGCCTTCACCAGGAAGCGTCACGGCGTATCGCTCGCCGCCTATCTGGCCCTGATCCCGATGGCGCTGACGGTGCTGCTGGCCTATCTCGGCACCATGCTGTGGACGGCACGCGTATCGGTCAGCAGCTCGCGCACCTTCCCCAACAGCGATTTCGTCGGCGCCTCGCAGTACCTGCGCCTGTTCAACAACGAGCGCTGGCTGCTATCGCTGCAAAACGTCGTCATCTACGGCGCGCTGTTCATCGCCGCCTGCCTGGTCATCGGCTTTCTGCTGGCCGTGTTCATCGACCAGAAGGTGATGGCCGAGGGCGCGCTGCGCACCATCTTCCTGTACCCGTACGCGATGTCGTTCGTGGCCACGGGGCTGGTGTGGCAGTGGATACTCAACCCGGAACTGGGCATCCAGCAGGTGCTGCGCCAGCTGGGCTTCGCCGAGGCCAGGTTCGACTGGATCGTCGACCAGGACATGGCGATCTACACCATCGTCATCGCCACCGTGTGGCAGGCGTCCGGGCTGGTGATGGCGCTGATGCTCTCCGGCCTGCGCGGCATCGACGAGGAATTGTGGAAGGCGGCGCGCATCGATGGCATCCCGCGTTGGCGCGTCTACCTGAGCATCGTGCTGCCGATGCTCGGGCCCTCGGTGTCGACCGCCTTCGTGCTGCTGTTCGTGATGGTGGTGAAGGTGTTCGATGCCGTGGTCGCGATGACGCAGGGCGGCCCGGGCACGGCCAGCGAGGTGCCGGCCAAATTCATCATGGACTATCTGTTCGGCCGCGCCAATATCGGGCTGGCCTCGGCCGCGTCGATCGTGCTGCTGGCCACCGTGCTGGCGATCGTGGTGCCGCTGTATTACGTGCGCAACCGCCGCGCCGGCAAGGGGATCTGATGGCTTATGTCGTAAAACAGGAGCAGGCCGTCGTCGCGCTGGCCGCCGTGGACGCCGCCGCCGCCAACGACAGCCATATCGGCGGCGCGCCGGCCGCGCGACCGCGCCGCCGGCCGCTGGCCTGGACGCCGGCGCGCGCCGGCGTGTACGCCTTTTTGATCGTGGCGGCGCTGTTCTTCCTGCTGCCGCTGTATGTGATGCTGGTGACGTCGGTCAAGCCGATGGAGGAGATCCGGCTCGGCACCTTGTTCGCGCTGCCGGTCAAGGCCACGCTGGAACCGTGGGCGCAAGCGTGGCGCTCGGCCTGCACCGGACTGGAATGCGAGGGCATACGCGGCGGCTTCTGGAACTCGGTCGCCATCGTCGTGCCCAGCACCGTCCTGTCGATCGCGATCGGCGCCGTCAACGGCTACGCGCTGTCGTTCTGGCGCCCGCGCGGCGCCGGTGTGCTGTTCGCGATCCTGATGATGGGCGCCTTCATTCCGGCGCAGGTGATGGTGTATCCGCTGGTGCGGGTGCTGGCGTCGGTCAATCTGTTCAGCACTTTGCCGGGCATCGTTTTGATCCACACCATCTTCGGCATGCCGGTCATGACGCTGCTGTTCCGGAACTACTACGCGGCGCTGCCGCTGGAGCTGTTCAAGGCGGCGCGCATCGACGGCGGCGGTTTCTGGCGCATCTTCCTGCAGTTGATGCTGCCGATGTCGACGCCGGTGATCGTGGTGGCCGTGATCATGCAAGTGACCGGGATCTGGAACGACTTCCTGCTTGGCCTGGTGTTCGCCGGTTCGGAGCACCTGCCGATGACGGTCCAGCTCAATAACATCATCAACACCACCACCGGCGAGCGTCTGTACAACGTCAACATGGCGGCGACGATCCTGACGTCGCTGGTGCCGCTGGCGCTGTATTTCATCTCCGGCCGCTGGTTCGTGCGCGGCATCGCCTCCGGCGCCGTCAAAGGCTAGGGCCAAGGTCAAAAGGATCAACATGTCTAATGTAGCGATACGCAATCTGCAGATTCAGTTGGGCGGCACCAAGGTCATCGAGTCGCTCGATCTCGATGTCAAGTCGGGCGAATTCGTGGTGCTGCTCGGGCCTTCGGGCTGCGGCAAATCGACGCTGTTGCACAGCATCGCGGGCCTGATCGACACCACCGGCGGCCAGATCGAAATCGGCGGCAGGGACATGACCTGGGCCGATCCCAAGGACCGCGGCATCGCGCTGGTGTTCCAGTCGTACGCGCTGTACCCGACCATGAACGTCGAGAACAATATGTCGTTCGGCCTGCGCATCGGCGGCACGCCCAAGGCGGAGATCGCGCGCCGCGTGTCGCGCGCGTCGGACATGCTGCAGCTGGGGCCTTTGTTGAAGCGCAAGCCGGCCAACCTGTCCGGCGGCCAGCGGCAGCGCGTGGCGATCGGCCGCGCCATCGTGCGCGAGGCCGGCGTGATGCTGTTCGACGAGCCGTTGTCCAACCTCGACGCCAAGCTGCGCACGGAGCTGCGGCGCGAACTCAAACAGCTGCACAAGCAGCTCGGCGCGACGATGATCTACGTCACCCACGACCAGGTCGAGGCGATGACGCTGGCGCAGCGCATGGCGGTGATGCAGGGCGGCGCGGTGCAGCAGTTCGACACCCCGGCCAACATCTACAACGCGCCGGCCAACCTGTTCGTCGCCACCTTCCTCGGCTCGCCGGGGATGAATTTGTTCCGGGGCCGGCTGGAGCGGCAAGGCGCGCGCACGCTGTTCCGCAACGATCATCTTGCAATCGATGTGAGTGATTATCAATTCGGCCAGCCGCCGGCCGGCGCGCGCGATTGCGTGCTGGGGGTGCGACCGGAGGACATCGACATCGGCGACCCCGGTGGCGCCGGCGCCGCGCGTGCGCGCGTCTCGCTGGTGGAGGCGATGGGCGCGCACCGCGTGGTGTGGCTGGACTTCCACGGCACCCAGGTGGCAGGCCTGGTGCAGGACGCGCGGGTCGTCGAGACCGACAAGGACATCGCCTTTTCGATCGGCACCGCGCGGCTGTCGCTGTTCGACGCGGCCAGCGAACAGCGGCTTTGAAGACGCTATAAATTTGCTATCGATGTGGCGCATTGTGACAGCGTGATGACAGCAATATGACAGTAAGGTTTCCGGGTGTCTCCGTGGTTTTTGGCTGGCTGCGATGCCAGCTTTTTTTTCCTTCCGGTTTAACGTTTCCTTAACGACGATTCGGGTAGACTTCGGGTTTTCATCTCCAGAAAACCAGCGTGGTCTCAAAAAAAATAATTTTATGGCATAGCTCCGCAGGCCCCCGCGGCGTTCCATGCCAGTCCCGCCGTGCGGCACATTCCACCCCTGTCGCTTCGCAAGGCGGTTCCCGTCCATGACCCACGACCTGCAAGACACTCCGTTCCTGCCATTCTCACAACCTTCCATCGACGAGGCGACCATCGCCGCCGTCGGCGACGTGCTGCGCTCGGGCTGGATCACCAGCGGCCCCAAGGTGCGCGCCTTCGAGGAGCAGCTGTCGGCCTACTTCGGCGGTCGTCCGGTACTGACTTTCAATTCGGGCACCTGCACCATGGAGATCGCGCTGCGCGTGGCCGGCATCGGCCCCGGCGACGAGGTGATCACCACGCCGATTTCGTGGCCGGCCACGGCCAACGTCATCCTCGCCGTCGGCGCGACGCCGGTGTTCGCCGACATCGATCCGGTGACCCGCAACATCGATCTCGATTTGCTGGAGGCGGCCATCACGCCGCGCACGCGCGCGCTCATTCCCGTCCATCTATCGGGCCTGCCGGTGGACATGGACCGCTTGTACGACATCGCCAAACGGCACGGCTTGCGCGTGCTCGAGGACGCGGCGCAGGCGTTCGGATCGCGCTGGCACGGCCGGCGCGTGGGCGCGTTCGGCGACCTGGTCTCTTTCAGCTTTCAAGCCAATAAAAACCTGACCACGGGCGAGGGCGGCTGCCTGGTGCTCAACGACGCGCAGGAGGCGGCGCTGGCGGCCAAGTACCGCCTGCAAGGCGTCACCCGCAGCGGCGTCGACGGCATCGACGTCGACGTCCTGGGCGGCAAATACAACATGAGCGACATCATGGCGGCCATCGGCCTGGGCCAGTTCGCCAACATCGAGGCGGTCACGGCGCACCGGCGCGCGCTGGCGCGGCACTATTTCGCGCAGTTCGGCGACGGCTTCGAGGCCGCCACCGGCGCCCAATTGCCGGTCGCCGATTTCGAAAACAGCAACTGGCACCTGTTCCAGATCGTCCTGCCCGACCGCGGTCCCGGCACGCGCGCCGACTTCATGGAGGCGCTGGCGCGCCTGCGCATCGGCACCGGCTTCCACTACGCGGCGATCCACCTGTTCAGCCTGTACCGCGAGCGCGGCTTCAGCGAGGGCATGTTCCCGGTCGCCGAGCGCGTCGGCCGCCTGACGGTGACGTTGCCGATGTTTTACGCGATGACGACGGCCGACGTCGAACGCGTGGCCGCCGCCGTCAAGACGGTGCTGGCCGCGCCGGGGACGCCGCGATGACACCCGACCTGCTGGACGCCGGCACGGCCACGCAAGCGCGGCCCGCGCGGACGGCGCCGCTGTCCGGCGGAAAGGTGCTGCACGAGTCGCGCGCGCTGGTGTGGCTGCTGCTGGGCGCGTTCATCGTGGTCACGCTGTACGCGCTCGGCGTGCGCACGCTGGTGCCGCCCGACGAGGGCCGCTACGCCGAGATGGCCCGCGAAATGTTCGCCACCGGCGACTGGATCACCACGCGCCTGAACGGCATCAAATATTTCGAGAAGCCGCCGCTGCAGACGTGGATGAACGCGCTCACGTTCAGCCTGTTCGGCCTGGGCGAATGGCAGGCGCGTCTGTGGACCGGCTTGTGCGGCATCTTCGGCGTGCTGATGACGGCCTGGGCCGGGCGCGTGGTGTTCTCGCCGCGGGTCGGCCTGTACGCCGGCCTGGTGCTCGCGTCGAGCCTGTTCTGGCTGGCCTGCAGCCAGATCAGTTCGCTCGACATGGGCCTGGCCGGGATGATGACCGCCACCCTGGCCAGCGTGCTCATCGCCCAGCGCGACGGCGCCGGCGACGGCGAGCGGCGCGCCTGGATGCTGGCCGCCTGGGCCGGCATGGCGCTGGCGGTGCTGGCCAAGGGCCTGGTCGGCATCGTGCTGCCGGGCGCCGTGCTGGTGCTCTACACGGCCGCCGCGCGCGACTGGCACGTCTGGCGCCGTCTGCACCTGGGCAAGGGCTTGCTGCTGTTCGTCGCGATCGCCGCGCCGTGGTTCATCCTGGTCGGCCTGCGCAACCCGGAGCAGCCGCATTTCTTCTTCATCCACGAACATTTCGAACGCTTCCTGACCCCCGGCCACCGGCGCGAGGGCGCGTGGTATTACTTCATCGCGCTGCTGCTGCCCGGCGTGGTGCCCTGGCTGGGCTTGTTGCCGCACAGCGTGGCCGCCGGACTGGCGCGCCAGCCGGGCCGCTTCCAGCCGCGCCTGATGCTGCTGATCTGGGCCGGGTTCATCGTGTTCTTTTTCAGCTGCTCGAGCTCCAAGCTGCCCGGTTACATCGTGCCGGTGTTCCCGGCGCTCGCCTTGCTCACGGCCGTCTGCCTGGACACGGCCGGGCGGCGCGCGCAACTGGCCGCGGCCGGCCTGCTGGCCTTGATGGGCGCGCTGTTGCTGGTGGCCGTGCCGCTGGCGCTGGCCAAAGGCCACGGCGGCGACGAGCTGCGCGCATACCAGCCCTGGCTGCTCGGCGCCGGCGTCCTGCTGCTGGGCGGCGGCGCGCTGGCGTGGCGCCACGCGTGGCGCGCGCAACGCGATTTGACGGTGTTGACGATGGCCGTGGCCGGCTTCTGCGCGATCCACCTGGTGCTGGCCGGCTTCGAGGTGTACGGCAAGGGCCGCGCCGGCGCCGACCTGCTGCCGGCGATCCGCGCCGAGCTCACGCCCAAGACCAAGCTGTACGCGGTCGGCGGCTATGAGCAGTCGATGACGTATTATCTGGAACGGACCATGATCCTGGTCGACTACGGCGACGAGTTTACGTTCGGACTGGAGCAGCAGCCCGAATTGACGCTGCGCCGCATGGACGATTTCATCGCCCAATGGCGCAACGACGCCGCCGTCGGCGTGCCCGACATGGCCATCCTCGGCCCGGCGCAGTACGACATGCTGCGCGAGCGCGGCCTGCCGATGCGGGTGGTGGCGCAGGACCGCCGCCGGCTCGCGGTCTCCAACCAATTATCGAAGGAACGGCCATGAACGTTTCCGGTGTTTCCCCCATTTCCCCAAGCGCCGGTGTGGTGCCGCCCGCCATGCAAACCATGCAAGCTGAATTATCGATCGTCATCCCGGTCTACAACGAGCAGGCGACCTTGAGCGGCCTGTTCGCGCGCCTGTATCCGGCGCTCGACGCGCTGGGCATCCGCTACGAAATCGTGTTCGTCAACGACGGCAGCCGCGACGGCTCGGTGTCGCTGCTGGCCGAGCAGTTCCGCCGGCGGCCGGACGTCACGCGGGTGGTGCTGTTCAACGGCAATTACGGCCAGCACATGGCGATCCTGGCCGGCTTCCAGTCCGCGCGCGGCCAGATCATGGTCACGCTCGACGCCGACCTGCAAAACCCGCCCGAGGAGATCGGCAAGCTGGTGGCCAAGATCCGCGAGGGCCACGATTACGTCGGCTCGATCCGGCGCGTGCGCCAGGACACGGCCTGGCGCACGCTGGCGTCGAAGGCGATGAACCGGCTGCGCGAGCGCATCACCAACATCCGCATCACCGACCAGGGCAACATGCTGCGCGCCTACAGCCGCAACGTCATCGACCTGATCAACCAGTGCGCCGAGGTCAACACCTTCGTGCCGGCGCTGGCCTACACCTTCGCGCGCAACCCGGCCGAGGTCGTGGTCGAGCATGAGGAGCGCGCGGCCGGCGAGTCCAAATATTCGCTCTACAGCCTGATCCGGCTCAACTTCGACCTGGTGACGGGCTTCTCGCTGATCCCGCTGCAGATGTTCTCGATGCTGGGCATGGCGCTGTCGGGCGCCTCCGGCATTCTGGTGCTGTGCCTGCTGGTGCGGCGGCTGCTGCTCGGCGCCGAGGCCGAAGGCGTGTTCACCTTGTTCGCGCTGGTGTTCTTCCTGATGGGCGTGATCCTGTTCGGCATCGGCCTGCTGGGCGAATACATCGGCCGCATCTACCAGCAGGTGCGCGCGCGGCCCCGCTACGTGGTGCAGGCGATCCTGGAGGAAGCGGCGCCGGAGTGCGGGCAGGCGGCGCCGGCGGGCGACGTTGCCAACCTGGTGCCGCTGGAGAAGCGCGGGGTGGGGCGGTGACGGCGCTTGGCGGGACGGCGCGCGCCGTCGTGTTCGCCTACCACGACGTCGGCGTGCGCTGCCTGAAGGTGCTGCTGGCCGGCGGCGTCGACGTCGCGCTGGTGCTCACGCACGACGACGATCCGGCCGAGAACATCTGGTACGGCTCGGTGCGGGCGCTGTGCCGCGAGCGCGGCATCGCCACGGCGGTGTATGCCGATCCGGCCGACCCGGCGCTGCTGGCGGCGGTGCGGGCGGCGCGGCCGGATTTCCTGTTCAGTTTTTATTACCGCCACATGCTGCCGGCCGCCGTGCTGGCGGTGGCGCCGGCGTTCAACATGCACGGCTCGCTGCTGCCGCAATTCCGTGGCCGCGCGCCGGTCAACTGGGCCGTGCTGCACGGCGCCGACCGCACCGGCGCCACCTTGCACGAGATGACGATCAAGCCCGACGCCGGCGCCATCGTGGCGCAGACGGCGGTGCCGATCCTGCCCGACGACACCGCCTTCGAGGTGTTCGGCAAGGTCACCGTGGCGGCCGAGCAGACCTTGTGGGGCGT
Source organism: Duganella sp. 1411 (assembly GCF_017833525.1). Lineage (GTDB taxonomy): Bacteria > Pseudomonadota > Gammaproteobacteria > Burkholderiales > Burkholderiaceae_D > Rugamonas. The sequence goes on along the minus strand of NZ_JAFICD010000002.1, from coordinate 107,206 downwards.
GCTGCCGGCGCTGCTGGACGGCACGGCGCCGCGGCGCGACAACGACCTGCGCCAGGGCGGCTACTTCGGCGGGCGCAAGCCGGCCGACGGCCGCATCGACTGGCGCTGCGACGCGCAGACGGTCTACAACCTGCACCGCGCGGTGGCGCCGCCGTATCCGGGCGCCTACACCGAGGTGGGCGGCGTGCCGCTGACCCTGGTGCGGGCGCGGCTGGCACCAAATAGAACGAAGGACCTGGCGCCCGGGCTGCACGTGGTCGACGGCGCCATCGTCGGCGTGTGCGGCGACGGTGGCATGCTGGCCATCTCGTCGCTGAGCGCCGGCGGGGTCGAGGTCTCGGCACAAGAATTACACAACATGCTGGCCCTGGCGGCGGCGCATTCTGACATCACCAAGAAAATCTCATGAAAAAAGTCCTCATCCTCGGCGTCAACGGCTTTATCGGCCACCACCTGTCCAAGCGCATCCTCGAGACCACCGACTGGCAGGTGTACGGCATGGACATGCACACCGACCGCATCACCGGCTTGCTCGAGAACGAGGCCTACAAGTCGCGCATGCACTTCTACGAGGGCGACATCACGATCAACAAGGAGTGGATCGAATACCACGTCAAGAAATGCGACGTGATCCTGCCGCTGGTGGCGATCGCCACGCCGTCGACCTACGTCAAGCAACCGCTGCGCGTGTTCGAGCTCGATTTCGAGGCCAACCTGCCGATCGTGCGCTCGGCCGCCAAGTACGGCAAGCACCTGGTGTTCCCGTCGACGTCGGAGGTCTATGGCATGTGCCACGACGACGAGTTCGACCCGGAGCGCTCCGAACTGATTTGCGGCCCGATCAACAAGCCGCGCTGGATCTATTCCAACGCCAAGCAGTTGATGGACCGCGTGATCTGGGGCTACGGCATGGAGGGCTTGAACTTCACGCTGTTCCGGCCGTTCAACTGGATCGGCGCGGGCCTCGATTCGATCCACACCGCCAAGGAGGGCTCGTCGCGCGTGGTGACGCAGTTCTTCGGCCACATCGTGCGCGGCGAGGCGATCTCGCTGGTCGACGGCGGCGCGCAGAAACGCGCCTTCACCTACATCGACGACGGCATCGACGCGCTGGTGCGCATTATCGCCAACGCCGGCGGCGTCGCCAGCGGCAAGATCTACAACATCGGCAACCCGGCCAACAATTATTCGATCCGCGAGCTGGCCCACATGATGCTGGAGCTGGCCGCCGACTATCCCGAGTACGCGACCGCGCTCGACAAGGTGAGGATCGTCGAGACGACTTCCGGCGCCTACTACGGCGAAGGCTACCAGGACGTGCAGAACCGCGTGCCGAAGATCACCAACACCTGCGAGGAACTGGGCTGGACGCCGACCACCAACATGGCCGACGCGCTGCGCCGCATCTTCGACGCCTATCGCGGCCAGGTCGCGCAGGCGCGGGCGCTGATCGACTGATGGCGGCGACGACACCGCTGCTGACGCTCAAGATCGACGTCGACACCTTCCGCGGCACCCAACTGGGCGTGGGCAACCTGGTGCGCATGCTGGGCGCGCACCGGGCCAACGCCACGTTCCTGTTCTCGCTCGGACCGGACCACACCGGCTGGGCGCTGCGGCGCGCGCTGCGGCCCGGATTTTTCAGCAAGGTCGCGCGCACCTCGGTGGTCGAGCACTACGGCCTCAAGACGCTGATGTACGGCACCTTGCTGCCCGGTCCCGACATCGGCCGCCGTTGCGCGGACGAGCTGCGCGCGGTGCGCGATGCCGGCTTCGAATGCGGCATCCACACCTGGGACCACGTGCTGTGGCAGGACAACGTGGCCACGCGCGACGCCGCCTGGACCGAGGCCATGATGCGCAAGGCGGCGCGCCGCCACGTGGAGGTGTTCGGCGCCGAGGCGCACACCCATGGCGCGGCCGGCTGGCAGATGAACGCCGCCGCCTTCGCCGAGCACGACGCGGCCGGCTACCGCTACGCCTCCGACGGCCGCGTGCCGCTCGACGAGCGCGGCGCGCTGCGCGACCCGGCCAGCGGTCCGCACCGCCTGGTGGCGGGCGGCCGGGCCTTGCGCTGCGTGCAGTTGCCGACCACCTTGCCCACGCTCGACGAGCTGCTCGGGCGCGACATCGACGGCAAGACCATCACCGTCGACAACGTCGCTGAACATCTGCTGGCGCTGACGGCGGAGTGCCGCCGCGACCATGTCTACACGCTGCACGCCGAGCTGGAAGGGCAAAAGCTGGCGCCCGTGTTCGAGCGGCTGCTGCATGGCTGGCGCGCGCAAGGCTACCAGTTGGCCGCCATGGGCGACTACTATGAAAAAATCAAGGGCACGGATCTGCCGACCGTGCCGTTGGGCTGGGGCGAGCTGCCCGGGCGTTCCGGGCGCCTGATCATGCAGGGCGGGATGCCTTGATGCCGGACGGTCGCCCAATGCCGAGCCACACCGTGCTGGCGCAGTTCCTGCGCTTCGCCATGGTCGGCGCCTCGGGCACGGCGGTGCAGTACGCGGTGTTGTGGTTAGGCGTCGAACGCTTTGGCGTTGGCGCCGCCGCCGCGTCCGGCGCCGGCTATCTGCTGGGCGCGGTCGTCAATTATGTGCTCAACTATTTCTTCACGTTCGGCAGCCGCCACTCCCATCTGCGGGTAGCCAGCCGCTATTTCAGCTTGCTGGCGGTGGGCTGGTGCCTGAACACGGCCCTGATGTGGCTGTTGGTGCAGGAGGCGCACTGGTATTACTGGGTGGCGCAGGTGCTGACCACGGGCCTGGGATTGTTGTTCAATTTCGCCGGCAGCCGCTGGTGGGCGTTCCGGCCGTAGCGCCGCCATCCATGCTGCAAGCAACCCCGCCGGCCCCGAACCGGCATTCCCGGCGGCTTCCGCGCGCCTTGTTGCCTCCTTGATACGCCTGTTGGCCATTCCGGCGATCTGATCCACAATGTTCCGACGTACACGCAGTCTGGTGGCGGGGCCGATTTCGTAGGGCGGATTAGGCGGACCGCCGTAATCGGCCATCGATGAGCCGCCGTAACGCATGCATGGCGGATTACGCTGCGCTAATCCGCCCTACGTGGTTCCGATGCGCGTTTTAAGTCAGGAGTCGGCAGTGGAACACATCACGTCGGAATGGTCGAACTATCTCGCGCTGCGCCCGTGGCAGTTGACGTCGGCCGCGGCGGCGTTGCTGGTGCTGTTCTATAACCATGGTTTCTGGCAGGCCTTCGCGGCCGCCACCGGCGGCGCGGCGCCCGCCAACGCGATGCTGTATCTGGGGACGTTCGCGATGCTCGCGCTGGTGTTCAACGCCTTTCTCAGCGTGGCGGCCTTCCGCTACGTGCTCAAGCCGGTATTGATCGCGCTGTTCTTCGTGGCGGCGGCCACCAGTTATGTGGTCGACCGGCATGGCGCGCCGGTCGATGCGTCGGCGCTGGGCGAGGCGCCGCCGTGGACGCTCGCGCTGATGGGCGCGCTGCCGTCGCTGCTGGTGTGGGCTGTCACGGTGCGTTTTCCGTCGGTGCCGCGCGGGGCGCTGGTCAACGCCGGCGTGGCGCTGGCGTCGTTGTGCGCGGCGGGCGCGCTGTTGCTGGCGTTGTTCCAGACGCTGGCGCCGGCCGTGCGCGACCACCGCGAAATGCGTTTGCTGCTGACCCCGGCCAACGCGGTCCAGGCCGGCCGCAAGTATCTGAGGCAGGCATGGGCGCGGCCGCCGGTGGTGGCGCCGCTGGGGCGCGACGCCGTCAAGGGCCGGCTGTGGGCCGGCCACACCCGGCGCACCGTGACCGTCGTGGTGGTCGGCGAGACGGCGCGCGCGGCCAACTTCTCGCTCAACGGCTACACGCGCGACACCAATCCGTTGCTGGCGCGGCAGGCCGGCCTGGTCAACTTCAGCAACGTGCGCTCGTGCGGCACGGCCACGGCGGTGTCGGTGCCGTGCGTGTTTTCCGGCCTGCCGCGCGGCGACTATGCCAAGCGCAAGGCGCGCTCGCGCGAGGGCTTGCTCGATGTGCTGGGCCACGCCGGCCTGGGCGTGCTGTGGCGCGATAATAATTCGGGCTGCAAGGGCGTTTGCGACCGCGTCGCCTACGAGGACTTGTCGCGGCCGGCGGCGGGCGACCCCCTCTGCGACGGCGGGGAGTGCTACGACGAGCGCTTGCTGCGCGGGTTGCCGGAGCTGATACGCGAGGCCACGCGGGATTTGGTGATCGTGCTGCACCAGAAGGGCAGCCACGGTCCGGCGTACTGGAAGCGCTATCCGGCCGGTTTCGGGCGTTTCGGGCCGGTCTGCCAGAGCGACAAGCTGGCGGCATGTTCGAGCGCGGCGATCGTGGCGGCGTACGACAACAGCATCGCCTACACCGACTACTTTTTGAACAAGGCGATCGACATGCTGCGCGCCAGCGCCAGGGAAGACGGCGTCGACACGGCGCTGATGTATTTTTCCGACCACGGCGAGTCGCTGGGAGAAGAAAATTTCTATCCGCATGGCGCGCCGTACGTGTTCTCGCCGGAAAAGCAGCGGCACGTGCCGTTCATGGTGTGGCTGGACGACGGTTTTCGCGACCGCTTCAAGGTGGACCGGCGCTGCCTGGAAGCGCGGCGTGACCAGGATTTTTCGCACGACAACGTGTTCCACTCATTGTTGGGAATGTTGAACCTGAAAACCGTCGTCTACAATTCCCAACTGGACCTGTTTCATGCCTGCATGCCAGCCCGGCAGTCATAGTGGATACGTCGGAGCATGCGTCATCTAAACCACGTAGGGCGGATTAGCGCAGCGTAATCCGCCAAGCTCCGTCGGCGGCCGCAACCGCGTCGCCACCCCACCAGCGGCCAGCCGCTGCCTCAACCCCCGCACCAGCGTTTGCAGCACCGCGTCGCGCCGCTCGCGCAAATAGAAATGCCCACCCGGGAACCAATGCAGCGCGAACGCGCCGCCGGCCTCGCGCTGCCACGCCACCACGCGCTCGCCGCCGAGGTCGTCCTGGCGGCCGACCAGCACCTCCAGCGGCATCGGCAGCGGCGTGCCGGCGCGGTAGGTGAAGCTTTGGCACAGCTTGTAATCGGCACGCAGGATGTCCAGGGTCATGGCCATCAATTCCGGACTGTCGAACACTTCTTGCGGCGTGCCGCCGTGGCGCCGCATGGTGGCGATCAGCGAGGCGTCGTCGGTGCGGGCGAAACGCTCGGCATCGCGCCGCGACGGCCCGGCCGTGCCGGAGGCGAACAGCATCAGCGGCAGCGGCGCGCCGGCCAGCAACTGTCGGCGCGCCACGCCGTACGCCAGCAGGGCGCCCATGCTGTGGCCGAACAACGCGTACGGCTCGCGCATCGCGCCGGCGTGTTCCCGGCACAGTTGCGCGACCAGGGCATCGAACTCCTCGGCGCAGGGCTCGCCGATGCGGCGGCCCCGGCCCGGCAGCTCGACCGGCACCAGCTTGATCCAGTGCGGCAGCCTGGCGCGCCAGCCCAGGTACATCATGGCGCTGGCGCCCGCGTTGGGCAGGCACAGCAGATTGACCGTGCGCATGCCGCCGTCAGGCCGGGTTGGCGCCGGAGGGGGCCGCCGACCCGGGCGCTTGCAGCCCCTGAGCGGCCATCCACTCGCGCAGCGAGCGGGGACGCATGTCGGTCCACGTGCTTTCGATGTAGTCGAGCACGGTTTTCTTGTCGCCACGGACGCCTTCGACGGCGTTCCAGCCGCCGGGGACGGCTTTCCAGTGCGGCCACAGCGAGTATTGGTCTTCGTGGTTCTTGAGGACGATGAAGGTTTCGTCTTCGCGGTCAAAGCAGCTTGTCGACATGTTCGGTTTCTCCTTGAGTTGGATGGGATATTTACCAGCGGTAGCTGGCCGTCAGCGCCAGCGTGCGCGGCGCGCCGTAAGCGCAGCCGCGGCCGTAGCAGGGCGACGGCACGTAGCGCTTGTCGGCCAGGTTGTTGGCGTTGAGCGCGTACTTCCAGTTGCCCAGCTCGTAGCTGAGCACGGCGTCGAGCAGCGTGTAGGCCGGCTCCGGCGGCACGCCGAAGATGTTGCCGGGACGGTCGCCGACGTAGCGCACGCCGACGCCGGCCTTGAGCGGCGCGGCGCCCAGGCCGGCAAAGCTGTAGTGCACCCAAGCCGAGGCGGTGTTGCGCGGCACGCTGATCTGGCGCGCGCCCAGCTCGTCGGGGTTGTTGGTCTTGGTGGTCTTGGCGTCGATGTACGAGTAGGCCGCCACCAGCTCCAGGTTGCGCATCGGCGAACCCTTGGCCTCGAGCTCGACGCCGCGCGAGCGCACCGCGCCGGTCTGCACCGAATAATTGTCGGGGTCGACCGGGTCCGGGGTTTGCACGTTGGTCTGCGTCAGCTGGTACAGCGCGCCCGTCAGCAGCAGGCTGCTGTTGGCCGGCTGGAAGCGCACGCCGGCCTCGTATTGCTTGCCGCGCGTCGGCTTGAACATTTCGCCGGTGCGGCTGACGCCCTGCTCGGGCGCGAACGATTGGCTCACGCTGAGGTACGGCGAGATGCCGTTGGGGCCCAGGTAGACCACCCCGGCGCGGCCGGTGTTGGCGTTGTCGCGCTGGGTGGTGGTGTCCGGCCCGGCCAGCAGGTCGGCCTGCACCTGGCGGGTGCGGTCGTGGCGCCCGCCCAGCAGCACCACCCATTTGTCGGCGAACTTGATCTGGTCCTGCAGGTAGACGCCGGTGGCGTACTGGCGCAGGCGCCACATGTCGGTCGGCGTGGCCGTGCCGCGCGGGCCGCCGTAGACCGGCGCGTAGGCGTCGATCGGGGCGAAGGCGGTGTTGGCGCGGTCGCTGTCGTGGTGCTGGCTCAGGTAGTCGACGCCGGCCAGGATGGTGTGGGCGACGCCGCCGGTGTCGAGCTTCCAGGTCAGGTTGGTGTCGATGGTGACGGCGTTGGTGTGGTCGCTGAACTGGCGGCCGCGGCGGCGGATCGTGCGCAAGTCGTCGTTGACGCCGAGGATCTGGTAATACTTGTAGTCGAGGTCGGAGCGGAAGTAGCGCATGCCCTGGTTCAAGGTCAAGCTGTCGCTGAACGCGTGGGTGAACACGTAGCCGATGGTTTTTTGCGTGTTGTCGAAATAATTGAAGTCCGGCTCGCCCAGGTAGCGCGCGACCGGCAGTTTGCCGTTGGGGTTGTACAGCAGCGAGCCGGCGATCGGCAGGTTGCCGTTGTCGGTGACCTTGCTGTGCTGGTAGCTCGACAGCAAGGTCAGCGAGGTGGCCGCCGACGGCCGCCAGGTCAGCGCCGGCGCCACGTAGGTGCGGTCGTTGTCGCCGAAGTCGACCACGCTGTCGCCCTGGCGCGCCAGGCCGGTGAGGCGGTAGGTCCAGACGCCGGCGTCGTCGAGCGCGCCGCCGTAGTCGCCGGCCACCTGGCGGCGGCGGTCGCTGCCGACGGTCACGCTCAGTTCCTTGAGCAGGTCGGCCGACGGCCGCTTCGACACGGTGTTGATGACGCCGCCCGGGGCGCCGGTGCCGTACAGCAGCGAGGAGGCGCCCTTGAGCACCTCCACGCGCTCGAGGCCGTAAGTTTCCTGGGCGCCGTTGTAGACGTTGGGCTGGTATTTCATGCCGTCGCGCAGGATGCCGCCGGAGAACGGCTGGACCTCGAAGCCGCGGATCATGAACGATTCGGTGCTCAGCGCGCCGTAGGAACCCTGCTCGGCCGAGACGCCGGCCGTGTAGCCGAGCGCGTCCTGCAGGCTGCGCGCGCCGGTGTCCTGGATCTGGTCGGCGGTGACCACCGAGATCGCCTGGGCCACCTCGTTGAGCGGGGTGTCGGTCTTGGTGCCGACGGCGCTGCGGCCGGCCTGGTAGCCGATCACCGGGCCGGTGGCGCTCTCGCCGGCGCGCGCGCCCTGCACCTTGATCTCGCCGAGCACGCTGTCGGCGGCGGGGGCCGGGGTTTGCGCCAGCGCCTGGGCGGACAGGCCCAGCAGCGCGCATTGCAGCGCCAGGCCGAGGCGGCGGCGCGGGAAGGGGGGACGGGTGCTGCCGGTGTTGCTCACTGTATTTTTCATCGTGCGGATCTAGGGTGGAGGAAAATCATGCGGCGCGCGCCGTGGGGGCGTCGCGTCGCGGCTGGCTGGTTTGCTGGCTAATTTGTTGGCTTTGCTGGCTGTGCAAGGCGGCGCCGACGGCGGCCGCGAAAATCTCGAAGACGTGGTCGAGCTGGGCCTCGGTGATGACCAGCGGCGGCAGCATGCGCACCACGCTGCCGTTGCGCCCGCCCAGTTCGACGATCAGGCCGCGGCGCAGGCATTCGGCCTGGATGGCGGCGGCCAGCGCGCCGGCGCTGGCCGGGTGGCCCATGCTGGTGGCCGGCTGGGCCGGATCGATGATCTCGACGCCGATCATCAGGCCGCGTCCGCGCACGTCGCCGATGGCCGGGTGGTCGCGCTGCAGCTGGCGCAGCTGGCCCATGAAGCGCAGCCCGGCGCGCGCCGCGTGCGCCACCAGTTCCTCGGAGCGGATGTGGCCGATCGTGGCCGAGCCGGCCGCCATGGCCAGCTGGTTGCCGCGGAAGGTGCCGGCGTGGGCGCCCGGCTGCCATTGATCGAGCTCGCCCTTGTAGACCACCACCGACAGCGGCAGGCTGCCGCCGATGGCCTTCGACAGCACCAGCACGTCGGGCGTGATGCCGGCGTGCTCGAAGGCGAACATCGCGCCGGTGCGGCCGAAGCCGGTCTGCACCTCGTCGACGATCAGCGGCACGCCGGTGCGCGCGGTCAGTTCGCGGATGCCGCGCACCCAGGCGTCCGGCGCCGGGATCACGCCGCCTTCGCCCTGGACCGCCTCGAACACCATGCCGGCCGCGTTGGGCACGCCGCCCTCGGGATCGGTCATGACGGTTTCGATGTAGCGCAGCCCGGCCTGCAGGCCGGCCTCGCCGCCGATGCCGAACGGGCAGCGGTAATCATACGGGTAGGGCAGGAACTGCACGCCCTGCAGGCTGCCGTGGAACGGTTTTTTCGGGCCCAGGCTGCCCATCAGGGTCAGCGCGCCCTGGGTCATGCCGTGGTAGGCGCCGTGGAAGGCCAGCATGGTGCCGCGTCCGGTGGCCAGCTTGACCAGCTTCAGGGCCGCCTCGACGGCGTCGCTGCCGGTCGGGCCGCAAAACTGGATCTTGGCGCCGCGCGCGAAGTCGGCCGGCAACACCTCGAACAGGTCTTGCACGAAGCGGTCCTTGACCGGCGTGGTCAAATCCAGCGTGTGCAGCGGCAGGCCGGCGTCGAGCACGGCGCGGATGGCGGCCACCACCACGCGGTGGTTGTGGCCCAGCGCCAGGGTGCCGGCGCCGGCCAGGCAATCGATGAAGACGCGGCCTTCGGTGTCTTCGACATAGATGCCGTGGGCGCGTTTGAGCGCCAGCGGAATGCGGCGCGGATAGCTGCGCGCGTTCGATTCGGTGCGCTGCTGGCGTTCGAGCAGGGGATTGGTGGACAGCGTGTAGGGGTGTTGCAGCGCCTGGTGGCGCAGCGCCAGTTCGCGTTCGGCGGCGCCGTCGGCGGAAACGGTGGGCAAGGTCATGGACATCATGATGTCTCCGGTGGGTTGCGTTCGGACCGGCCGTTGGGGCCGTATGCAGGTATGACGAGCGGCCCGTGGGTTTGTTTAGGTCCTTTTTAACCCGCAGGGCCAACCGGGGTCGTACCCCGCATGGGGTACGACCCCTAAGTGGTGCGACCCCTAAGTGGTGCGCTGGCGTCTCGCTAAAGGCGTGCCGGGTTGGCCGGTAGGATTAAACAAAAAATGCCGCCATGCGTCTGAACAGTGGGGCGCCGCCCGGCGCCGACAGCGGATTGAGGGGATTTGGCATGCGGGAACGGTTTTCGGGGATGTGGCGCCGGCTGGCCGCCGGTGGCGCTGGCGTGGCGGCTATCGGAATGGCGGGCATGGCGGGCGCGCAGGCGGCGCCGTCGGCACCGGCCGGGGTCGAGGTGCGCCGCACCACGGACGGTATTCCGCACGTGCTGGCCAGGGACTGGCGCGGCCTCGGTTATGGTTACGGCTACGTTCAGGCGCAGGACGCGCTGTGCACGCTGGCCGAGGCGTTCGTCACCTTCGAGGGCCGGCGCTCGGCGTTTTTCGGCGCCGAGGGGCGCCCGGCGGCCAGTTCGACCTTCGGCCGGCCCACCAATATCGAGCTGGATTTCTTCTTCCGCGCCAACGCCGACGCGGCCATGGTGGACGCCACCCGCGCCCGCCAGCCGGCGGCGCTCAACGATATGATCGCCGGCTATGCCGACGGCTACAACCGCCACCTGCGCGAGGCGCGCGCGGCCGCCGGCACGGCTGGCGGCGGGGCGCTGCCGGCCTGCCTGGGCCAGCCCTGGGTGCGCGAGATCGGCGCGGCCGACGTCTACCGCCGCATGTACGCGGCCGCCATCGCCGGCGGCTACGCCCGCTTTATCGCCGAGATCGCCAGTGCGCGGCCGGGCGCGGCCGGCGAGGCGCCGCCGGCCGCGCAGGGCGGCCTGGCCGCGTTGCTGGCGCCCAGGGTGGGCGGCGAACCGGGCCTGGGCAGCAATGTGATCGCCTTGGGCCGGGAGGCCAGCGGCGGCGACGGCGCCGTGCTGTTCGGCAATCCGCACTGGTATTGGGGCGGACCGGACCGGTTTTACCAGGCGCAGCTGACCATTCCGGGCAAGATCAACGTGGCGGGCGTGTCGTTTCTCGGCATTCCGGTGATCATGCTCGGCTTCAACGAGCACGTGGCGTGGAGCCACACGGTGTCCGACGCGCGCCGCTTCGGCCTGTTCGAGCTGGCGCTCACGCCCGGCCGGCCGACCAGCTACCGCTACGAGGGCCGCGACGAGGCCATGGGCGAGCGCGACATCGCCATCGAGGTGCGCGGCGCCGACGGCGTGCTGCGCGAGCAGCGCCGCACCTTGTATACCAGTCGCTTCGGCCCGCTGATCGATCTCGGCCCGCGCAACGCCGCCTTCGGCTGGAGCGCGCGCCGGGCGCTGGCGATCCGCGACGTCAACGCCGACAACTTCCGCATCTTCCGCAACTTCTTCCACTGGGCCGGCGCCCGCTCGCTGGACGACTTCATCGCCATCCAGAAGCGCGAGGCGGCGATGCCGTGGATTAACACCGTGGCGATCGGCCGCGATGACGGCCGCGTCTGGTTCAGCGACATCGGCAATGTGCCGAACGTGCCGGACACGCTGCGCGCCGACTGCACCACCGAGCTGGGGCGGGGTTTCGCGCAGCTGGACGCCGCCGTGCCGTTCCTCGACGGCAGCCGCGCGGCCTGCGGCTGGCGTGTCGATCCGCGCGCCGTTCAGGCTGGCGCGATGGCGGTGGCCGACATGCCGGGCCTGCTGCGCGACGATTACGTCGCCAATATGAACGACAGTTACTGGCTCAGCAACCCGGCCCGGCCGATGGAGGGGTATCCGCGCACCATGGGCGGGGAACGGCTGGCGCTGTCGCCGCGCGGGCGCTACGGCCATCTGCTGGCGCAATCGCTGCTGGCGGCCGGTTCGCGCTCGGGCCTGGCCTTGAGCCTGCGCGTGAGGGATGCCACGCTCGATCCGCGTTCTTATGCCGCCGAGCAATTCAAGGATGGTTTGCTGGAGGGCGCTTGTGTGGTGGAGCCGGGGCAGCCGGCCCAGGAGGATTTGTTGGCTGGTTGCGCCGTGCTGCGCGGTTGGAATAACCGTGCCGATGCCGATGCGCCCGGTGTGTTGCTGTGGGGCGCGTTCTGGCGGCGCCTCGATGCCATGCCGGAAGCCGAGCTTTATCGCACACCGTTCGATGCCGCCGCGCCGCTGGCGACGCCGGCGGGTGTGGATGGCACCCGGCCGCGCGTGCGACAGGCGCTGGTGGCGGCGGTGCAGGATCTGCGCGCCAAGGGTTGGCAGGCGGGGGCGCCACTGGGCGGGGTGCAGTTTGTGCGGGCTGGCGACGATAAGGTCGGTGTCTACGGCGGTTGCTCGGCGGCGGGTTATTTCACCATCGCTTGCAGTCACCGCAAGGATGGTTCGCTGGATGGTTTGGCTGAGGGTAATAGTTATCTGCAGGTGGTCAGGTTTGGCACGGATGGGGTGCGAGCGCATACGATGTTGGCGCACGGCGAGCAGGAGGGCGCGCTGGCCGGCGGCGTGGGCGCGGAGCCGTTGTTGCGCTATGCGCGCAAGGATTGGCTGGCGTTCCCGTTCAGCGAGCGGGACATCGCGGCCGACCCGCAGCTCAAGCGGCAGGTGCTGCTGCCTTGATGCGCCCGATTACGTCTGAATCACGTAGGGCGGATTAGCGCAGCGTAATCCGCCATGCATGCGCCGTTGGCGGCTCATAAATGGCGGATTACGGCGTTCCGCCTAATCCGCCCTACGTGTTTTAGATATTTTAAATGGTTGCGGTGGTTTAGATGTTTTTGATGGCAGATACGCCGGGTCCAGCGGGCAGCGCCCGCAATAGCCCTCTCCAGGCAACAGGTAATACAGGCAGCACTGACGGTGCAGCGTGACCTGCCGTTCGCCGCCGTCCTCCGCCGGCACCAGCACCGTGCGCGCCCGCGTGTACAGCGGATTGCGTCCGCCGTCCGGCCTTAGCGGCTGCTCCAGCAGCGCGGCGCCGTCCCGCGCCGCCAACTTCCCCGCCGCTTCCGACAGCTCGCCCGCTTCCCTGAACAAGTTGTCCAGAAATCGTGCGACATTTCCCCATAAAATCTTTTCCGGCACCCGGCAGCGCCGCGCCAGGCGCGCGAACAGCGGCGCCAGATGCTCTGTCAGCAAGGCGTGGTAGCGTCGGTGGGCGTCGGCGCCGGGCAGGGCGGCGCCTTCGCCGGCGACATGAAACGCGACCGCCGCGCCGTGTTCGTCGAGCGTCAGCGCCATGTCGGCGGCCGCCGCCGGGAAAACATGCCCCAGCAAGGTGGCGGCCGCCGCCACCGGTGGCAACAGCGCCTCCAGATAGGCGTTGCTCCACGCCGAGGCGGCCGGTCGCATATCGTCCGTATCCAGATGCGCGGCGTGGCGGCGCACCAGCATGTCGAGCAGCGCGTCGTCGGCGATCAGCCGGGTGACGGCGACCGCGCCCTCCGGCGCCGAGCCGCAGCTCAGGGTGTCGCCGTACGGACGCCAGTCGCCCTGAAAGATTGGTTCGAGCAACGCGATCACGGCGTGCCCCGGTGAAAGAAGGTCATGCGACAATGACGAACCGGCCCGGCAAAAATTCGGTCATGCGCGGATTTGCGCGAAACCGGCGCGGGGTGAGGGGGTAGCGCTGCGGGCTCCTTGTGGTAAACCTTCGCTTTTCGCCTCTCTTTTCTTCTCTTTTCTTCTATTTAGCCCTCAAATTTGGAGAATCCGTGAAAAGCGAAGAAAAGAGAGGAAAAGAGAAGAAAAGAGAAGCCGAAAGAGAGGGTTTACCACAGTGACTCGGATACGCACACCCCACACACACATCCCTTTATCAACGGCTTTTTCGCCGCTACCCTTAAAAAACCGCGCGCCTGGTTCGTCTTTGACAGGGTGATCCACCGCTACGGGAGTGCCGTGCTTTCCTATTTGATACAACAATCGCGCCGCCTGCTGGCGGCCGCCACCCTCGCCAGTATCGTCTCGGGCGCTTGCAGCGTGCTGATGCTGGTGCAGATCAACCGCGCGCTGACCGCCGGCGACCACGACGCCCGCGTCGCGCTGGCCTGGGCCTTCGCCGGCGTTGCCGTGCTGTCGGCGCTGAGCCACGCGGTGGCCTCGGTGCTGTTCGAGCGCCTGACCCAGCGCGCCCACGCCCAGCTGCGCCATTTCATCTCGGCGCGCGTGATCGCGGCCGACTTCCGCAAGCTCGAGGAGATCGGCGCGCCGCGCGTGCAGTCGGCCTTGTCCGAGCATAGCGCCAAGGTGGCCGAGTTCTTCGTCTGCTTCCCCGCCATCCTGACCAACGCGGTGGTGGTCGGCGGCTGCATGGTCTATCTGGCGCTGCTGTCGTGGCAGATTTTCGGCGCCGCCGTGGTCGTCATCGGCCTCGGCACCTGGTGCTATCAGCTGGCGCAGCGGCGCGCCGTCACCCATCTCGATGTCGCCGCGCGCGAGCAGGACGCGCTGTTCGGCCACTTCCGCTCGCTGGTCGAGGGCGCCAAGGAGTTGCGCCTGCATCGCCGCAAGCGGCTGCGCTTCGCCGGCGAGGTGCTGGGCAAGACCATCGACAAGGTGCGCGCCGAGCGTACCCGGGGCATGTCGATGTTCGCGCTGGCGGCCAGCTGGGGCAGTTTCCTGATCTACGCCTTCATCGGCCTGGTGCTGTTTCTGCTGGTGGGCGATGGACCCGGCCAGGCCGGCGTGATGACCGGTTTCGCGCTGGTGTTCCTGTACATGGTCACGCCGCTTGAATCGCTGCTGCTTAATCTGCCGCGCGCGAACCTGGCGCGCGTGTCGGCCAGCCGCATCGACGACATCACCCGCGAGATGCCGGGCCAGGAGGCGGAGGCGCTCACCGATGTCGCCACGCCGCTGCACGGCCTGTCGCTGCAGGGCGTGTGCCACCGCTACTATCGCGAGTCCAAGGACGATATCTTCACCCTGGGGCCGATCGACCTGTCGTTCGCGCCGGGCCAGATCACCTTCCTGGTCGGCGGCAACGGCAGCGGCAAGACGTCGCTGGCCAAGCTGCTGGTCGGGCTGTATCGGCCGGAGCAGGGCGTGATCCTGCGTAACGGCGAGCCGGTGTCGGATGCCAACCGCGACCGCTACCGCCAGGGCTTCTCGGCGATCTTCTCCGACTTCCACCTGTTCGACAGCCTGCTCGACGTCGGCTCCGAGGATCTGGACCAGCGCGGCAACCGCATGCTCGAGCGTCTGCATCTGCAGCACAAGGTGCAGGTGCGCGACGGCGCGTTCACCACGCGGGCGTTGTCGCAGGGGCAGCGCAAGCGCCTGGCGCTGACGGTCGCCTGTCTGGAGGACCGGCCGTTCCTGGTGTTCGACGAGTGGGCCGCCGACCAGGACCCGCTGTTCAAGGACGTGTTCTACCGCGAGGTGCTGCCCGAGCTGCGCGCGCTGGGCAAGACCATCCTCGTCATCTCCCATGACGACCGCTACTTCGGCCTGGCCGACCGCCTGGTGCGCATGGAAAACGGCCAGCTGACGGTGGAAACCCCGGCCCAGGCGACGGGACTGGCGGCGTGAGATCGGCGACACTGCGCTCGTTCATCGCCCTGCACACATGGGTGGGGCTGACGGCCGGTTTCGCGCTGTTCATCGCTTTCTACGCCGGCGCGCTGTCGGTCTTCAACGACGAGCTGCATGTGTGGGCCACGCGCGAGGCGAGGGCGGCGCCGATGACGCCGGCGTCGCAGGCGCAGCCGCTGATGGACGCGCTGATGCGCGCCCATCCCGAGGCCGCCGAGCGCTTCACGCTGCGCTTTCCTACCCCGCACGAGCCGGCCCTGACGGCCGAGTGGGACGAGCAGCACGCCGACGGCTCCGAGACCGAGCACGTGTTCGTGCTGTCGCCGCAAGGGGAGCTGGTCGACGTGCGGGCGCCGTCCGTGCTGGCCGACCTGGTCTACCACCTGCATTACACGGCCGGCCTGCCCAAAAGCTGGGGTATTTATGTGCTGGGCACGATCTGCGTGCTGTACGGCCTGGCGCTGGTCAGCGGCGTGGTGATTTATACGCCGACCTTCTTCAAGGATTTGTTCGCGCTGCGCATCGGCAAGAACATCAAGCGCATGTGGCAGGACGCCCACAACGCGATCGGCATCCTGTCGCTGCCGTTCCACGTCATGTACGCCTGGAGCAGCGCCGTGCTGGCGCTGGGCGCGGTGCTGCTGGCGCCGTTCCAGTACATGGTGTTCGACGGCAAGCTGCAGCCGCTGATCCAGGCCGACGTCTCCGCCGGCGCGCCGCGTCCCCCGGCCGGCGTGGCCGCCACCGCGCCGCTGGCGCCGCTGTCCCAGCTGTACGCGACCGTCGAGCGCGAGGTGCCGGGCATCCGCCTGGGCGCCTTGCGCTACCGCAACGCCGGCGACATCAACGGCCAGGTCGACGCTTACGGCGAGGTCGACCAGCGCAGCGTCAGCGGCGTGGCGGCGGTGGTCATGGATGCGCGCAGCGGCGCGGTCGAGCGGGTCGTCACGCCGGGCAGCTACAGCCCCGGCACCGGCTTGCTGCGCGGCCTGTACGCGCTGCACTTCGCCAGCTTCGGCCAGTCGGCCGTCAAATGGATGTATTTCGTGCTCGGCATGGCCGGCGCCTTCCTGTTTTATAGCGGTAACCTGCTGTGGATCGAGGCGCGCCGCAAGCGCCAGGGTCCGCAGCGCCTCGACACCCGCCTGATGGCCAAGGCCACGCTGGGCGTGTGCCTCGGTTGCGTGGCCGGCATCGGCGTGGCCTTCCTGGCCAACAAGCTGGCGCCGTGGGACGACTTGGCCGCGTGGGAAACGCGCGGCTACTACGGCGTGTTCTTCCTGTGCGTGCTGTGGGCCTTCATCCGCCCGCCGGCGCGCGCGGCGCACGAGTTGTTGATGCTGTGCGCCGCCACCTGCCTGTTGCTGCCGTTCGCGCAGTGGTGGCGCGCCGGCGTCGATCCGGTGTCGGCGATCGGGCAGGGCGCCTGGGTGGTGGCCGGCGTCGACGCGGTGGCGCTGCTGGCGGCCGCGCTGTACTGGCGCCTGGGGTGCGCCGCGCTGCGCCGCGGACTGCACGGCGACCCGCAAAGCGTGTGGGCTTTGGCCGAAAGCCGCTAAATCAAGCGGACATCGGAATCACGTAGGGCGGATTAGCGCAGCGTAATCCGCCGTGCTTGCGTTTCGACGGCTCCCGCAATGGCCGATTACGGCGTTCCGCCTAATCCGCCCTACCCGGAAAACTGACCTACATCAAAAAAAACATTGCATAAAAATATAGTTTGATCCATCATACGGAATGATAATCGTTCTCATTCACGAAATGCATTCTTTGTCTGGATTACTGGTATGAATACTGGCAGCGACATTCGTCAGCAATTTATTAGTTCGAGGTCCCAACTGCACGACGCGGCGGCGCGCATTCTGGGTTGCCGCCAGCGCGCGGAGGACGTGCTGCAGGACGCCTATGTGAAACTGGCGGACGGCATCGAGGAACTGCACATCAAAAATCCGCTGGCCTACCTGTACCAGCTGGTGCGCAACCTCGCCATCGACCGCCACCGGCGCGGCGTGTTCGAGTCGCAGGTGTTTTCCCCCGAGGAGGACGGCATCCACGTCGGCGCGCCGTCGTCCTCGCCCGAAGCCCACGCCATCCACACGCAGCATTTGATGATGGTGGCGCGCGCGCTGGGGACGCTGCCCGAGCGCACCCGCAAGGCCTTCGAGCTGCACCGGCTGGCCGGCAAGACCCAGCGCGAGATCGCCGCCCAGCTGGGCATCTCGACGACCCTGGTCAACTTCATGATCAGCGACGCCATGACCTGCTGCCGCGACGCCCTCCGTGCCGGCGCCGGCGCCTGACCTGCCGCGCCGGGACTGTCGTTCGGTAAAGCGTGTTGCTATAATGCGGCACGCCCTCTACTTGAATCGAACAGGTCATGACCGCAGCCGACGCGCACTGGCAAACCGCCCTGGACTGGATAATGCTCCAGCAGCAGGGCGAACTCACATCCGAGCGCCAGGCGCAACTGGCGGCGTGGCTGCGCGCCGATCCCGCCCACCGGCAAGCCTACGACGAAGCCAACCGCGTGTGGCTGATCACCGGCCTGATTCCCCCGTCGACCTAAATTTCACCGCGCCCCGCTCGTCATTGAAGGTAATGACGAACGAGGAGCGACCATGTCTGACCTGTCTGTAGAACACCTGTCCGCCGGCGCCTTGCCGGTGCTGCTGGACCCCGCGTCCGCCCAATGCGATCTGCACGATGTGTGGCGCCAGCGGCGCGAGCACATCGACCAACTGCTGCTGCAAACGGGCGGCGTGCTGCTGCGCGGTTTCGACGTGCCGTCGGTGGCCGACTTCCAGGCCTTCGCAAAGGAGTACGGCCATCCGCTGCTCAATTACGAATTCGCGTCGACGCCGCGCAGCGCCGTCTCGTCGGGCGTGTACACGTCGACCGAGTATCCGGCGCACCAGCACATCCCGCTGCACAACGAGCAGGCCTACACGCGCGAATGGCCGATGAAGATCTGGTTCCATTGCGTGACGGCGCCGGCCAGCGGCGGCGAGACGCCGATCGCCGACAGCCGCGCCATCTACCGCGGCATGCCGCCGGCGCTGCGCCAGCGCTTCGCCGACGGCTTGTGCTACGTGCGCAATTACAGCGCCGATTTCGACCTGACCTGGCAGCAGGTGTTCCAGACCGAGAGCCGGGCCGAGGTCGAGGCCTACTGCCGCCGCTCCGCCATCGCGTGCGAGTGGAAGGACGACGGCGAGCTGCGCACCCTGCAGCGCTGCCAGGGCGTCGAACGCCATCCGGTCACCGGCGAGATGGTGTGGTTCAACCAGGCGCACCTGTTCCACGCGTCGAACCTGCAGGCCGAGGTGCGCGAGTCGCTGGAAGACATGCTGGGCGCCGACAACCTGCCGCGCAACGTGTGCTTCGCCGACGGCTCGCCGATCCCGGACGGCATGCTCGACGAGGTGCGCGCGGTGCTGGCGGCGAACACCGTGATCTTCCCGTGGCAGTCCGGCGACATCCTCATGCTCGACAACATGCTGGTGGCGCACGCGCGCACGCCGTTCTCCGGCCCGCGCAAGGTGGTGGTGGCGATGGCGCAACCGCACGGCAACCTGCCGCAGGGTTGATCCGGCGCTTCATTTTTTGCGCCGCGCGCTAAATTTCCCGCCCGCGCGCTCGTCATTCAAAGCAGACCAACCCATACATGGTGCGTGGCGCCTGCGCGCCCGCATCGGCAACAACAGAGGACGCAAAAGATGATCAACGCAACCGCAGCCCGCCACCATCCGCGCAACATGGTCGAGCACCTGCAAGAACTGGCGGCCCGGCGGCCGCGCGACACGGCGCTGATCGCGCTCGGCGCCGACGGCGAGCGTCGCTACGACTACGCCACGCTGGACCTGCTGGCGCGGGCGATGGCGGCGCGGCTGCAGGCGCGCTTCGCGCCGGGCGAGCGCGCCTTGCTGCTGCTCGACAACGACGAGCACTACCTGGTCGCCTTCTTCGGCTGCCTGTACGCCGGCCTGATCGCCGTGCCGGTGTTCCCGCCCGAATCGACGCGCGAACAGCATCTGGAACGCCTGCTGGCGATCGCCGACGACGCCGGCGCCGCCTGCATCCTCGGCAGCGCCGCCATCCTGGCGCTGCTCGGCGACGATGGCGGCGCGGCGCGCTTCGGCGCCGCCGCCGCGCTGGCGGTCGACGCGCTCGACCCGGCCGATGCGGCCGACCATGCGCTGGCCAATGCCTGGCGCGCGCACGCGCCACAGGACGCCGACATCGCCTTCCTGCAGTACACCTCCGGCTCGACGGCCGTGCCCAAGGGCGTCATGGTCAGCCACGGCAACCTGATGGCCAACGAGCGCGCCATCGAGGCCAGCATGGCGGTGACGGCCGACGACGTCTTCGTCAGCTGGCTGCCGCTGTACCACGACATGGGCCTGATCGGCGGCGCGCTGCAGCCGCTGCACCGCGGCATACCGGTGGTGTTGATGAGCCCTTCGTATTTCCTGCAGCGGCCATTGCGCTGGCTGGAGGCGGTGTCGCGCCACCGGGGCACCATCAGCGGCGGCCCCGATTTCGCCTTCCGTTTGTGCCTGGAGCGCGTCAAGCCGGCGCAGGTGGCGGGGCTGGACCTGTCCAGCTGGCGGGTGGCCTTTTCCGGCGCCGAACCGGTGCGCCACGACACGCTGCGCGACTTCATCGCCACCTTCGCGCCGGCCGGCCTGCGGCCCGGGGCCGTGTATCCGTGCTACGGCCTGGCCGAGGCGACCTTGCTGCTAAGCGGCGGCACGCCCGGCGCCGGCATGACGGCGCGGCGCTTCTCCGACGCCAGCGTGGCGGCCGGAATGCCGTTGGCTGTCGATGGCGGCGCGGGCCTGGCGCTGGTCGGCTGCGGCGCCATCGTCGCCGGCCACAGCGTCGAGATCGTGGCGCCGGAGACCTTGTCCACGCTGCCGGCCGGGCAGGTCGGCGAGATCCTGGCGGCCGGTCCCAGCATCGCGGCCGGCTACTGGCGCCGCGACGACGCCAGCGCCGAGACCTTCATCGAACACGCCGGCCGGCGCTGGCTGCGCACGGGCGACCTCGGATTCCTGCACGACGGCCAGTTGTACATCACCGGCCGCCTCAAGGACCTGATCATCCTGCGCGGCCAAAATATTTATCCGCAAGATATCGAGCGCGTCATCGAGATGGAAGTCGAGGCGGTGCGCAAGGGCAGGGTGGCCGCCTTCGCCGTGCGCGCATCCGACGGCAGCGAAGGCGTGGGCGTGTGCGCCGAGGTCTCGCGCGGCCTGCAGAAACTGGTGCCGCCGGAAGCGCTGGCCGAGGCGCTGAGCGCGGCCGCCAGCGTGGCGTGCCGCAACGCGCTCACCTTGGTGGTGCTGCTGCAACCGGGCGCGCTGCCGAAAACCTCCAGCGGCAAACTGCGGCGCGGCGCCTGCCGCCAGGGTTGGCTCGACGGCACGCTGGACGCCTATGCGATCTGGCGGGAAGGCCGCCTGCTGCAAGGTTCGGCGGCCGTCGCCGACAGCACCGCCGCCGCGCCATTGTCCCCGATTGAAACCGAACTGGCGGCGCTGTGGCGCGCGGCACTGAAGCTGGACGCGTCGGCGCCGTTGGCGCGCGATGCGCACTTCTTCAGCAAGGGCGGCAACTCGCTGGCCGCCGTGCAGGTGGCGGCGCGCGCCGGCGAACTGTGGAACATCGACGTCGCCCCACAACTGTTGTTCGAGCATCCGCTGCTGTCGGCTTGCGCATCGCGGATCGAGGCGCTGCGCGCGGCCGGCGCGCCGCGCGCGGGCGCGATCGCGGCGTTGCCGGCGGCCGCGCGTGGCGCCGGCCTGCCGCTGTCGCCCGCGCAGCAAAGGCTTTGGTTCCTGTGGCGCCTCGATCCCGCCAGCACCGCTTACCATATCGGCGGCACGCTGTCGCTGGACGGCTTGCTCGATGCCGCGAGCCTGAACGGGGCCATGTTGCAACTGGTGCGGCGCCATGAATCGCTGCGCACGCACTTCCGCGCCGGCGCCGACGGCGCGCCCGAGCAGGTGATCGCCGCCGCACCGGCCCACGCTGATTTGATCCGCCTGACGACGCGCGACGACGGCGACGCGCTGCTGTCGCAACCGTTCGACCTGGAACGGGGCCCGCTGCTGCGCGCCAGCCTGCGCCGCGACGGCGAGCAGCGCCACACGCTGGTCTTGGTGCTGCACCATATCATCGCCGACGCCTGGTCGATGCAGCGCCTGATCGAGGAACTGGCGGCCTGTTATCAGGCGCTGCGCGCCGGCGCGGCGGCCAACCTGCCGGCGCTGCCGATACAGTATGCCGACTACGCGCAGTGGCAGCGCGGCTGGCTCGAGGGCGGCGAACGGGCGCGCCAGCTGGCCTATTGGCGTGGCGCGCTGGGGACGCACCATCCGGTGCTGGATTTGCGCACCGACCGTCCGCGCGGCGCGGCGCGCGTCTACACGGCGGCGCAATTCGGCTTTGCGCTGCCGGCCGAACTGCTGGCCGGACTGCGAGCCCGCGCCCTGCAATCGGGCGGCACCTTGTTCACCGTTCTGCTGGCGGCGTTCCAGACGCTGTTGTTCCGCCAGACCGGCCAACAGGACGTGCGCGTCGGCGTGCCGGTGGCCAACCGCAACCGCCCGGAAACCGAGGGGGTGGTCGGCTTCTTCGTCAACACCCAGGTGCTGCGCAACCAGATCGGGCCGCGCATGACGCTGGCCACGGTGCTGGCGCAGGCTCGCGCGGCGGCGCTGGGCGCTCAGGCGCACCAGGAATTGCCGTTCGATGAACTGGTCGAGGCCTTGCAGCCGCAGCGCAGCCTCAGTCACAACCCGCTGTTCCAGGTGCTGTACAACCACCTGGTCGAAGACTACCGCGCGCTGGACGGCGTGGCCGGCCTGGAGATCGAAGTGCGACCGCTGGTGCAGCCCAAGGCGCAGTTCGACCTTTCGTTGGACACCGTGGAAACGCCGGACGGCCAGGTGCGGGCCGATTTCAGCTACGCGGCCGAATTGTTCGACGCCGCCACCATCGAAGCCTATGGCCGCCAATATCTGGCGCTGCTCGAGCACATCGCCGCCGCGCCCGACACGGTGGTGGCCGATGTCGACCTGGCCGGCGCGGCCGGTCGCACCCAATTGCTGGCGTGGGGCCGCAACGACGACGCGGCACTGGACACGCTCCCCGCGCATGTCCGGTTCGAACGCCAGGCCGCCGCGCAGCCGCAGGCCGAGGCCCTGTCCTGCGGTGACGAAACCCTCACCTACGGCGCCTTGAACCACCGCGCGAACCAGCTTGCGCACCGGCTGATGGCCGCCGGCGTGGCGCCGGGCGCGGTGGTCGGGGTGGCATTGGAACGATCGCTCGACATGGTGGCCGGCCTGCTGGCGATCCTCAAGACCGGCGCCGCCTATGTGCCGCTGGACCCGGACTATCCGGCGGAAAGGCTGGCCCACATGGTGCGCGACAGCGGCCTGTCGCTGCTGTTGACGCACAGCTGGCTGGAAGCGCGCCTGCCGCGCGTGGACGGCGTGGCACGGCTGGCGGTCGATACGCTGGACCTGGAAGGGCAGCCGGCGTCCAATCCCGGCGTCGCGGTTCACGGCGACAGCCTCGCCTACGTGATCTACACCTCCGGCTCCACCGGCACGCCGAAGGGCGTCGGCATCGGCCATGCGGCGCTGGCGCGGCATATCGACGTCTCGATCGGCTTCTTCGGCCTGCGCGCCGACGACCGCATGCTGCAATTCGCCACGCTCAATTTCGACGGCTTCATCGAGCAGCTGTTCCCGCCCCTGGCGGTGGGCGCCGCCGTGGTGCTGCGCGGCGCCGACCTGTGGGACAGCGCGGCCTTCCACGAGCAGTTGATCGCGCGGCGCATCAGCGTGGCAGATTTGACCACGGCCTATTGGTCGGTGCTGGCGCAGGATTTCGCCGCGCATGGCCCGCGCTCTTACGGCGCGCTGCGCCAGGTGCACGCCGGCGGCGAGGCGCTGCCGCCGGCGGCGCTGTCGGCCTGGCGCCAGGCCGGACTGGCCGACATCAAGCTGCTCAACACCTACGGGCCGACCGAGGCCACGGTGACCGCCAGCGCGCTCGATTGCGCGCCGTTCCTGACGGCGCACGCGCAACTGCCGGCGCAGATGCCGATCGGCGCGCCGCTGGCCGGACGCCGCCTGTACGTGCTCGATTCCGAGCTTGGGCTGGCGCCGCCCGGCGTGGCCGGCGAGTTGTACATCGGCGGCGCGCTGCTGGCGCGCGGCTACCTGAATCGCCCCGGCCTCAGCGCCGAGCGCTTCGTCGCCGATCCATTCGGCGCCGACGGCGCGCGGCTGTACCGCACCGGAGACCTGGTGCGCTGGCTGGCCGACGGCCAACTGGAGTATCTGGGCCGGGTCGACCATCAGGTCAAGCTGCGCGGCCTGCGCGTGGAGCTGGGCGAGATCGAGGCTTGCCTGCTGTCGCTGGCCGGCGTGCGCGCGGCGGTGGCCACCACGCAGCAAGGCGCCTCCGGCATGCTGCTGGTGGCCCACGTCGCCGCCGATCCCGGCGTCGCCCTCCAGGGCACCGCTTTGCGCACGGCGTTGGCGGCGCAGCTGCCCGACTACATGGTGCCGGCGGCCGTCATGGTGCTGCCGGCCCTGCCGCTGAACCCGAACGGCAAGGTCGATCGCCACGCGCTGCCGGCGGCCACGCCGTCGGGTGCCAGCGAGTACGCCGCGCCGCAGGGCGACGCCGAGCAGGCCTTGGCGCTGCTGTGGCAGGAAGTCCTGGGGCTTGAGCGCGTCGGCCGGCACGACAATTTCTTTGAGCTGGGCGGCCATTCGCTGGCGGCGATCCGAGTCACCGCCTTGCTGGTGCAGCGTCACGCCTGCGAGCTGCCGGTGCGGCGCTTCTTCGACGCGCCGACGCTGGAGGCGATGGCCCGGGCGCTGTCCGAGGTGGGTTTCAACGCGGCCGGCGGCGACGCCAGGGCGCAGCGACTGAACGATATGGACAGTCTTTTGAGTGAATTCGAGGGTTAAGCATGAAACGGGACGATCAACAAAGTCAACAGATAGCCAAACGCTTCGCCGCGCTGGCGCCGGAGGCGCGCCGCGCCTTCCTGGCCCGGCTGGCCGAGATGGGGCTCAATTTCGCCGAGCTGTCCATCGTCGCCGCCGATCCGGCGCAGCGTGGCGAGGCGCCGTTGTCGCCGGCCCAGCACAGCATGTGGCTGACGTGGCAACTGGACCCGGACAGCGCCGCTTACAGCATGCCCGGCCTGCTGCGCCTCCGTGGCCGACTTGACCGCGCGGCGCTGCAAGCGAGCCTGGACCATCTGGTGCTGCGCCACGAGGCGCTGCGCACGCGGTTCGACGCCGTCCCCGGCCAAGCGCCGCGGCAGGTGGTGATGGAGGCGGCGCCGCTGGCGTTGGCGTTCCACGATCTGCGCGTCTTGGCGGCGGCCGACGCGCAGGCCGAGGCCCGCCGGCTGGCGACGGCGTTCGCCGCCATGCCGTTCCGGCTCGACCGCGAGGCGCCGTTCCGCGCCGCGCTGATACAAACCGCTGACGACGAACACGCCCTGGCGCTGGCGGTGCATCACATCGCCGCCGACGGCTGGTCGCTGCAAATCCTGATCGGCGAGTTGCTGGCCTTGTACGAAAGCCACGCGGCCGGCCACGCGCCGGCGCTGGCGCCGCTGCCGATCCAGTTCGCCGACTACGCGCGCTGGCAGCACAATTGGCTGGAGGCGGGCGAACGTGAGCGCCAGCTTGAATATTGGCGCGCGCAGCTCGGCGACGGGCACGCGGCGCTGGAACTGCCGTCCGACCGGCCGCGCGGCGCCGTGGCCGGCGGGGAAGGGCGTTACCGCTTCGCCTTCGCGCCGGCGACGGCCGCCGGCCTGCGCGCGCTGGCGCGCTCGGAGGGCGCCACGCTGTACATGGTCATGCTGGCGCTGTTCAAGCTGACGCTCCACCGTTTGACCGCGCAAGACGATCTGCGGGTGGCCGCCCCGGTGGCCAATCGCCAGCGCGCCGAGACCCATGGCCTGGTCGGCTACCTGACCAATCTCCAGGTGCTGCGCACCCGCGTCGATGGCGCCGACAGCTTCCAGACCTTGCTGGCCGGCGTGCGCGAGGCGGTGCTGGGCGGCCAGGCCCACCAGGACCTGCCGTTCGACATGCTGGTCGAGGCGTTGGCGCCGCAACGCCAGCCCGGCGTGCATCCGCTGGTACAGGTCAAATGCACCGAGCAAAGCGCGTTGCCGCTGGCGGCCGATGTTGCCGGCCTGACGCTGGAACTGGAAGAACTGTCTGGTGGCGGCGCCCATTTCGACCTCGGCTTCGATTTTCTCGACGACGGCGACGCCATCGACGCGGTGCTGTCCTATCCCGACGCCCGTTTCGGCCTGCCGACCATCGCGCGTTGGGCAGAACAACTGCAGGCCTATGCGGCACAAATCGTCGAACAGCCGGGGCGTGCCATGCGCGAACTGGCCACGCCGGCGCCTTGGGCGGTGCTGGACGGCGAGGCGATGCGCCTGCCTCACGCCGACGTCCTGGCCTTATGGGCGCAACAAGTGCAAGCCGCGCCGCAGGCGGGCGCGGTGCGTTTCGAGGACACGCAGTACAGCTACGCCAAACTTGACGCGGAGGCCGATCGCCTGGCCGGCCTGCTGGCGGATGCCGGCACCGGTCCGGAAAGCCGGGTGGCGCTGCACGCGCCGCGCGGCTGCGAATTCGTGCTTGGCCTGCTGGCGGTACTCAAAAGCGGCGCCGCGTACGTGCCGCTGGACCCGCAACTGCCGGCCGACAGGCTGGCCTATCAACTGGGCGACAGCGGCGCCAGCCTGCTGCTGACCACATCGGCGCCGGCATGGTCCGGCGCTGTGCCGTGCGTGCCGTTGGCTTTCGGCGGCGAGCGGGCCGCTACGCCGGCGCCGAAACGCGCGCCGCATCCGCAACAAGCCGCATACCTGATCTACACGTCCGGCTCGACCGGCCAGCCGAAAGGCGTGGTCGTCACGCACGGCGCGCTGGCCAATTATGTGCAGGCGGTGCTGGCGCGCCTGCGGCTGCCGCCGGAGGCGCGCAGCATGGCGATGGTCTCCACCGTGGCGGCCGACCTGGGACACACCACGCTGTTCGGCGCGCTGTGCTCCGGCCGATTGCTGCACCTGATTTCCGCCGAGCGCGCGTTCGACCCGGATAGCTTCGCCGCCTATATGCGCGAGCACGCGGTCGATGTGCTCAAGATCGTGCCCGGCCACATGCAGGCGCTGTTGCAGGCCGCGCAAGCCGGCGACGCGCTGCCGCGCCACACGCTGGTGATCGGCGGCGAGAGTGCCGGCCAGGCGCTGCTCGACCGCATCCGCGTTCTGCGGCCTGCTTGCCGGGTGGTCAACCACTACGGCCCGACCGAAACCACGGTCGGCCTGCTGACCCATGCTGCCGGCGATACCGAGGCGGCGCCGCTGCCGGTCGGCCGTCCGCTGGCCAACGGCGGCGCGTGCGTCCTTGACGCCGATCTGAATCCGGTGGCGGTCGGCGTGGCCGGCGACTTGTATCTGGGCGGCGCCGGCGTGGCGCGCGGCTATCAGGGCCGCGCCGGCATGACGGCCGAGCGCTTCATTCCGCATCCGCTGCAACCGGGATTGCGCGTATACCGCAGCGGCGACCGCGCGCGCCTGCTGGCATCTGGAGAGATTGAATTCCTCGGGCGCCTCGACGACCAGGTCAAGATTCGCGGCTACCGCGTCGAACCGCGCGAGATCGCGGCGGCCTTGTTGGCGCTCGAAGGCGTGACTGCCGCCGAGGTGCTGGCCGCGCCGGACGATGAAGGCCGCCTGCGGTTGCTGGCCTATGTGGCCGCTGCCAAAGGTATCGAAGGCGCCGAGCTCGCGCGCCAACTGGGCGAGACGCTGCCCGACTACATGGTGCCGGCGATCGTCACGGTGCTGGAGCGGCTGCCGCTGACCGCCAACGGCAAGGTGGACCGCAAAGGCCTGCCCACTCCGGCGGCGCCCAAGGCCACCGGCGGCGCCGCGCCGCAAGGTGAGCTGGAACAGAAGCTGGCCTCCATCTGGGCCGAGGTGCTGAAGCTGGAACAGGTCGGCCGCGACGATAACTTCTTCACGCTGGGCGGCGATTCGATCCTGACGTTGCAGATCGTCGCGCGTGCGCGCAAGGCCGGCATCCGCTTCTCGCCGCGCCACCTGATGGAAAAGCAGACCATCGCCGCACTGGCGGCGGTCGCGCAGGCTGCCGCTCCGGTCGCCGCCGCCGCGCCACCGGCGCCGGCCGCGTTCGAGCCGACGCCGGTGCAGCGCTGGTTCTTCGACCAGCCAATGCCAGAGCGCCATCACTGGAATCAATCCGTGCTGCTGGAGCTGGACATGCCGCCGCACGACGCGCATATGCAACAGGCCCTGTGGCGGCTGGCCGAGCGCCATGCGTCGCTGCGGCTGCGCTTCGCGCCGCATGCCGACGGCTGGCGGCAGCGCTACGACGGCGGGCAGCAGCCGGCCAATTACGCGCGCATCGATCTGACCGGCGAGGCCGACATGGCAGCCGCCATCGCGCGCGAGTCGGCGACGGTGCAGGCGTCGCTGAACCTGGAGCATGGCCCGCTGATGCGCGCCGTCTGGTTCGACGCGGGCTCGCAACGGCGGGGGCGCCTGCTGCTGGTTTGCCATCACCTGGCCGTCGATGCCGTGTCCTGGCGCCTGCTGCTTGAAGATCTGCAGCACATTTACCAGAGCCTGGAGACCGGTGGCGTGCCGCCCACCGCACTGGAAGCGACCACCTTTGCCGATTGGTCGGGCGCGCTGCGCCGGTACGCGGCCACCCCGGACGTGCAAGGGCAGCTTGACTATTGGCTGGCGCAAAACGCGCCCGCGCTGCCCGTCGACCACGCGGATGGCGTCAACACCGAGGCTACGGCACGCACCATACACTTGTCGCTGGACCGCGAAACCACCACGCGGCTCTTGGGCCCCGCATGCGCGACTTACCGCAACAGGCCGGACGAATTGATGCTGGCGGCGTTGGCGCGAACCTTGTGCGCCTGGTCCGGCAACAGCAGCGTGCTGGTCGAACTGGAGGGACATGGCCGCGAGGACTTCGCCGGCGCGCCGGACGTCAGCCGCACCGCCGGCTGGTTCACCAGCCTTTATCCGGTCCGTTTGACGCCGGACGGCGACATGGCCGCCAGCGTGGGCGGCATCAAGGAACAACTGCGGCGGATTCCACAGAAGGGCATCGCATACGGCTTGCTGCGCTATCTCACCGCGCACGGCGCACTTCTGGCGCAGGTGCCCGCGCCGCAAGTAACCTTCAATTACCTGGGCCGCGTCGAGCGCGAAGCCGCTGGCGGCTGGATGTTGGCGGAAGAGGAGACCGGGCCGTCGAGGGCGGCCGCAAGCCCGCGCCGCTGCTGGTTCGACCTGACGCTGATGGTACGTGACGGCGCCCTCCGGATCGACTGGACCTATAGCGACAGCGTGCATTCCCCGGCCACCGCCGACGCCCTGGCGCGCGCCTTTGTCGGCCACATGGAAAATATCGTCGCCCATTGCGTGGGCGCGCCGCAAGCACGTTTGACGCCGTCCGACGTGCCGCTGTCGGGCCAGGACCAGGCCGCGCTTGACGCGCTGGCCTTGCCGGCATCCCGGGTGGAAGACTTGTATCCACTGTCGCCGATGCAGGCTGGTATGCTGTTCCACAGCCAGTACCAACCTGGCGGCGCGGCCTACGTCAATCAGCTCAGCGTCGAACTCAGCGGCCTGCGGGTGGCACCGTTCGCGGCCGCGTGGCGCGCGGCATTGGAGCGCCACGCCGTGCTGCGTACCGCCTTCGTGGCGAACACCGAGCCGCCGTTGCAATGGGTGGCGCGCGATGCCGCACTGCCGTTGCGCGAAGTCGATTTGCGCGCCCATGCCGATATCGCGGCCGAAATCGAACGGCTGTCGAAACACGAAATGAGCCTGGGCTTCGATCTGGCGGCCGCACCGCTGATGCGCCTACTGCTGGTGCGCACGGGCGAGGAGACCCACCAGTTCATTTGGACCTGCCATCACCTGTTGCTCGATGGCTGGAGCAGCAGCAGCCTGCTGGCCGAGGTGCTGCGAGAGTACGCCGGCGAGCCGGTCGCCGCGCCAACCGGCCGTTATCGCGACCATATCGCGTGGCTGCGCGCGCAGGACGCCAAGGCCGCCGAAACCTGGTGGCGCGGCCAGCTGGCCCGCGTCGACCAGCCGACACGCCTGGCGGATGCCATGCCGGCGCCCCTGGCCGCTGAGGGCGCGGCCTTCGGTCATCACGTGCATCTGCTGGACGCCAGCGACACCGCCGCGCTGCTGGCGGCGGCGCGCCGCGAGCACGTCACGCTGAACACCCTGGTGCAGGCGGCGTGGATATTGCTGCTGCAACGCTACACCGGTCAAGC
This sequence comes from Duganella sp. 1411, assembly GCF_017833525.1. Classification (GTDB taxonomy): domain Bacteria; phylum Pseudomonadota; class Gammaproteobacteria; order Burkholderiales; family Burkholderiaceae_D; genus Rugamonas. Next base: position 77,655 of record NZ_JAFICD010000002.1, on the reverse strand, counting down.
CGCCGTGACGGTCGGGGTGACGACGGCCGGCCGCCCGGCTGAACTGGCGGACGCCGAACGGATACTCGGCCTGTTCATCAACACGCTGCCGTTGACGGCGGCGCCACCCGCCAACGGCCCGGCCGGCGAGTGGCTGCGCGCGCTGCAGGCCGACAATCTGGCCATGCGCGAGTACGAGCATACCCCGCTGGTGGAATTGCAGCGCTGGGCCGGCCATGGCGGGCAGGCGTTGTTCGACACGCTGATCGTCTTCGAGAATTTCCCGATGGACGAGGCGCTGCTGGCCGCCGCGCCGGGCGGTCTTCGCTTCGGCGCCATCGGCGGCCAGGACGACACGCATTATCCGCTGACCATCACCGCCGTCGTCACCGGCGGCGCGTCGCCGGCGCTGCGCCTGCATTACAGCTACGACGCCACGCGCTTCTCCGCGAACCAGGTCGCGGCGTTCGCGGCGCACACCGCCCATCTGCTGAACGCTCTCGCGGACAATCCCGGCCTGGCGTGCGGCGCGCTGCCGCTGTTGGCGGACGATGCGCAAGCGTCATTGCTGACGGCAGGCGAGAACGCCCGGCGCTATCCGTCGGAGGAACCGGTGCACCGCTTGATCGAACGGCAGGCGCGCCTGCGTCCGCAGGCCCCGGCGCTGGTGTATAACGACGTCACGCTCAGTCACGACGCGTTGAACCGGCGCGCCAACCGTCTGGCGCGGCAGTTGCGCGCCCTCGGCGTGGGGCCGGAACAGCGGGTCGGTCTGGCGCTGGAGCGCTCGATCGACATGGTGGTGGCGGTGCTGGCCGTGCTGAAAGCCGGCGGTGCCTACGTGCCGCTCGATCCCGCCTATCCGGCCGAGCGGCTGTCGTCGATGATGGCGGACAGCGGCATCATGCTGTTGCTGACACAAAGCGCGATCGCCGCATCGCTGCCGCCCCAACCGGGCCTGCCGGTGCTGGAAATCGGCGCCGACGCGGCGCAACCGGCGCCCGAGCTGGAATCGAACCTCGATTTGCCGGTGCATCCTGCATCCCTGGCTTACCTGATCTATACCTCCGGCTCGACCGGAAAACCCAAGGGTATCGCCGTCGCGCACCACGCGCTGGCCGAACATACCCAGGTCGCCGTCGGCTACTTCGGCCTGACGGCGGCCGACCGCATGCTGCTGTTCTCGACCATGAATTTCGACGGTTTCGTCGAGCAGCTGTTCCCGCCGCTGGCCGCCGGCGCGGCCGTGGTGCTGCGCGGCCCGGCGCTGTGGGACAGCGACACCTTCTACCGCGCGACGCTGGAACAGGGCATCACCATCGCCGATCTGAGCACCGCCTACTGGAACATGCTGGTGCAGGATTTCGCCAGCCATGGCGTACGGGATTACGGCGCGCTGCGCCAGGTCCAGGCCACCGGCGAGGCGATGCCGCCGGAGGCGCTGCAGGCGTGGCGCGCGGCCGGCCTGGGGCACGTCAAGCTGCTTAACACCTATGGCCCGACCGAGGCCACGGTCACCGCCACCGCCTTCGACTGCGCGCCTTACGTGTCCGGGCGCGAGCCATTGCCCGCGCAGATGCCGATCGGCCGGCCGCTGGCCGCGCGCCGGGCCTACGTGCTGGACGCGGAATTGCGGCTGGTGCCGCCCGGCGTGGCCGGCGAGTTGTGCCTGGGCGGCGATTTGCTGGCGCGCGCCTATGCCGGTCGCGCCGGCCTGTCGGCAGAGCGCTTCGTCGCCGATCCGTACGGTGCCGGCGGCGCGCGCCTGTACCGCACCGGTGACCTGGTGCGCTGGCGCGCGGACGGTCAACTGGAATACCTGGGACGCTTCGACCATCAAGTCAAGATACGCGGCTTCCGCATCGAGCTTGGCGAGGTCGAAGCGCAGTTGATGGCCGGTCCCGGCGTGCGCGAGGCCGTGGCGCTGGCTCTGCCTGGCGGCCGCCTGGCGGCCTATGTGACCGGCGAAAGGCTGGACGGCGCCGATCTGCGCGCGGCGCTGGCCGCCGTGCTGCCGGAGTACATGGTGCCGGCGGCGGTGGTGGTGCTGGCGGCGCTGCCGATGACGCCGGGCGGCAAGATCGACCGCAAGGCGCTGCCGGCTCCCGATTTCGGCACGGTTGCCGATCAGCCGCCGCAGGGCGAAACCGAACAAGTCCTGGCCGCGCTGTGGTGCGCGCTGCTGGGGCTCGATCGCGTGGGCCGCGACGGCCACTTCTTCGAGGCCGGCGGCCACTCGCTGCTGGCGATACAACTGTGTTCGCGGGTGCGTGCGTCGATGGGCGCCGAACTGCCGCTGCGCGCGGTGTTCGCCCATCCGCGCCTGGCCGAGATGGCGGCCTGCATTTCCGGCGCGGCCGCCGGCGACGAGCCGCTGTCGCCGGTGCCGCGCCAGGCGGCCATGCCGCTGTCGCCGGTGCAGCATCGTCTGTGGCTGGTCGACCGGCTGGCCGCGCCCGACCAGCGCAGCGGCTATAACATCGCCGCCGCGCTGCGGCTTGGCGGCGCGCTCGACGCGACGCGGTTGCGCGATGCCGTCAACGCCGTGGTGCGCCGCCATGAAGTGCTGCGCACTGTTTATCCGCAAAGCGACGACGGCGACCCGTATGCCGCCATCGCCGGCTCCCTGGAGCTGGCATTGCCGTTGATCGATCTGACGGACGACCCGCAACCGCAGGCGCGCGTGACCGGGCTGTTGGCCGAACAACGCGGCCGGCCGTTCGACCTGGCCAGCGGTCCGCTGCTGCGTATGACATTGCTGCGGCTGGGCCGCGACGAGCATGTGCTGCTCCTGTGCGTGCACCACATGGTGTTCGACGGCTGGTCCGAATCGGTGTTCCTGCGTGAGCTGGCGGCCTGCTATCGCGGGGCCGAAGCCGGTTTGCCGGCCTTGCCGGTGCAATACGCCGACTACGCGGCCTGGCACGCCGCCAAATTCGCCGGCGCGGCCGGCATTGCCGCCACGTCGTTCTGGCGCGGCTATCTGGCCGGCGCTCCCGCCTTGTCGGTGCTGCCCGGCAGGTCCGGCCCGGCGCCGCTGACGACCGCCCGCAGCGCGCTGGCGCCGTTCGTCATACCGGCGGACGTCACGCGGCGCTTGCAGGAACTGGCGCAACGCCATGGCGCCACGCTGTTCATGGTGCTGTTGGCGGCTTTCCTGCGGGTGCTGCACCGTGAGTCCGGGCAGGACGATCTGGTGGTCGGCACCGACGCTGCGGGCCGCGACCGGATCGAGCTGGAAGGCCTGATCGGCTTCTTCGTCAACGTGGTGCCGCTGCGCTCGCGCATGGCGGCGCCGGAATCGGACTTCGGCGGATGGCTGGAGGCGGTGCGCGACAGCGTTCTGCAAGCCTTCGAGCACGGCGACCTGCCGTTCGACCAGATCGTCGATGCCTGCGGCGCCGGCGCTGCCAGGGAACGAGGGCGCCATCCGCTGCTGCAAACGCTGTTCGTGCTGCAAAACACGCCATCCGCGCGCGCCGGCATCGATGGTCTGGAGATCGAAGTTTTGCCGGAGGAGGGCGCGCCGTCTAAATTTGACCTGGCCATATTCGTCTCACAAGAGCAGGGACAGGAAAGCGGACAAGCCAGCGGCGGTTTGCGCGCCGAATGGATTTACCACGCCGGCCGCCACGACGAGGCCACGGTCATGCGCGCCGCGCTGGCCTGGCGAGAGGCACTGGCCCAACTGACCGACATCGACACAAAGGAAAATATCATCATGACAAAACCCGCTCCCTCGGCCGGAAAACTTGACCGGCTGAAAAAACTCTCGGCGCCGCGCGGCGCCGCCAAGCCGGCGGTGTCCATGTCGTTTCTGCGCCCGGGTCAGGAATTCCCGGCCGTGATCGAGGCCAGGGACCCGGATCTGGACGCCGCGTCGTGGGCGCTGGAACAGCGCGACCTGGTCGAAAGCATGTTGCTGCGCCATGGCGGCATCCTGTTCCGCAATTTCGGCCTGCGCACCGCGCAGGAATTCGAGAGCTTCGCCGAGTCGATCGAACCGCAACTGCATGGAGACTACGGCGACCTGCCGAAGAAAGAGGGCGGCCGCAACATCTATCGATCGACGCCATACCCGGAACGGCAAATGATCCTGTTCCATAACGAGAGCGCGCACCTGGACCAGTGGCCACGCAAGCAGTGGTTCTTCTGCGAGCTGCCTTCGCCCGTCGGCGGCGCCACGCCGATCGTCGATTGCCGCGAGATGCTGCGCCGGCTGCCCGCCGCGCTGGTGGAGGAGTTCGAGCGCAAGCAACTGCTGTACATCCGCACCTTCAACCACCGGCTCGACGTCAGCTGGCAGGACTTCTTCAAGACCACCCAGCGCGCGGAGGTCGAGACGCGCCTGCGCCTGGCGGGTATCGACTTCGAATGGCTCGATAACGACGAACTGCAGACGCGCACCCGCTGCCCGGCGGTGATCGCCCATCCGGTGACCGGCGAGCGGGCCTTTTTCAACCAGGTGCAGCTGCACCACGTCAGCTGCCTGGAGCCGGAATTGCGGGCCGACCTGCTGACGATGGTCGGGCCGCGGCGCCTGCCGCGCCAGGTGTGCTTCGGCGATGGTTCACCGATCCCCGACGCCACCATGGAGCTGATCGGCCGCACCTACGAGGAGTGCGCTGTGCGCTTCGATTGGCGCCAGGGCGATGTGGTCATGCTCGATAACATGCTGGCCGCGCATGCACGCGATCCGTTCGAGGGGCCGCGCAAGATCGTCGTCGCCATGGGCGAGATGGTGCGCCGCTCGGACCTGGAGCAGCTTGATGCGACACCGAACACGCGAAATCCGGCGTCCGTCGCCGGCGACGCTCTTCAACAGACACAGGAAAATTAAAAGATGAACCCCACCCAGGACGAAATCCGTCATTGGCCGCTCGGCCCCGAACAACGTATGCTGCCGGACGACGGTGCCACCCACTTCGTCACCGCTCGTGCGGATGTGCGCATCGAACCGCAGCGCCTTGAACGTGCGCTGGCCGCCGTCGCCGAACGCCACCAGTCGCTGCGCTTCGCTTATCGCACTTTGGCAGGCTATCGGGGGCTGCGCCAGCAGGAGCAGGACGGCGCACCGGTAACGGTAACGACGGCCGACGCCACCTTGGCCACCGCCTCGCTGGCGGAACTGCTGGCCGTGGCGCGAAAGGACGCGCCGGACACCAATGCCGGCCAGACTATCGTCGCGACCATCATCCACACCGGCGAGTCGTCCTCTGTGATCGCGTTGAACGTGGCGGCGCTGGCGGCCGATCAGGCCAGCCTGCCGTTGTTGTGGCGCGATCTGGGTCTGGCTTACTATGGCAAGCCTGACGAGGAAGAGGTATTCCAGTATTCGCAGTATGTCGAGTGGCGTCGGGATCTGGACGATGATTCCGAAGCGGCGCAGGGCCGCGCCTATTGGGACGATTACCTGAAGCGCCATGCCGGCGCGGTCGTGCCGCAACTGTGCTATCGCGGCGAACCAGCCGTCGCCGGCTTGGATGGCGACAGCGTCGCGCGCGCCGAAATCGATGCCGACGTTCTCGCGCGGATCGAGCAGGCGGCATCGGCGCTCGGCGCCGACCTGGAGACGGCGCTGCAATTGGCCTGGTGGTTGCTGCTGGCGCGTTTGCAGGGAAGCGGCCATGTGTTGGGCGGATGGTTGCACGACTGCCGCCGCGACTACGAGGTGATGGCGGGAGCGATCGGCGTGTTCGACAAGGTGATGCCGGTCGCGATCGAAGCGAGCCCGGAATCGGGCTTCGGCGACTTGCTGCCCACGTTTACGGAAACGCTGGAAGCGCATCGCGGCGCGCAGGAATATTGCACCGCATCCGCCCCGGCTATCGGCTTCGTCTTCATGCAACCGCAGGCAGGCGCCTCCACTTGGCGCGCCGATCCACTGCCTGGTCCGGGGGCGCCGTTCGAACTGGCGCTGCGGGTTGTCCACGGTGGTCAGACGTCGGTCGCGCTGCATGCCACCGCCGCGCGCTATGCACAACAGGACGTGGCGTGCCTGCTGCAACAATACCTGGCGCTGCTCGACGGTTTGTCGCGCCAACCCGAGATGACGCTGGCCGAAGTGCCACTGCCCGCCGGCGTGGTGGGCGACGGCGCGGGCGCAGTCGATATCGGTACCGTTTCGGTCGGCGAGCGTATCGCGCAGCTGGCCGCCAGTTCCCCCGATGCGCCGGCCATCATCGACAGCGGCATGACGCTGAGCTATCTCGAATTGGACCGCAAGGCCGGCCGCGTGGCGCGGTGGATGGCCGAACAGGGTGTAGGCCGTGGCGATCTGGTGGCGCTCAACCTCGAGCGTTCGAGCGACTTCGTGGTGGCCTTGCTGGCGGCCTGGCGCCTGGGTGCCGGCTACCTGCCGCTGGATCCGCATTGGCCGTCCGGCCGCCGTGACGCGATCCTGGCCGACGCCCGTCCCGCGTTGCTGCTGCACGCCAGCGAGGCGGCGATGCTGGCCGCCAAAGCCGACTGGCCGCGCCAGTTTGGCCTGGATGGCCTGGATGGCCTGCGCGATACGCCAACGAGCATCGACGATGTGGCGCCGCGGTCGCGCAACGATGCGGCGGATGTTGCTTACGTACTGTACACCTCCGGCTCCACCGGCACGCCCAAGGGCGTGATCGTCGAACACGGCCAACTGCTTAACTACGTCGCCGGCGCGTCGCGCGCGATGGATTTGGCGGCAAGCCGGCGCTGGGCGTTGACCGGCACCGTCGCGGCCGACCTTGGCAACACCGCGTTGTTCGGCGCCTTGTACAACGGCGCCTGCCTGGTGGTGGCTGGTAGCGCCGATATGCAGGACGCGCCGTCGTTCGCTCGCTTCCTGCGTACGCATGCCATCGACGCGGTCAAGATGGTGCCGTCGCATCTGGAGGCGCTGCTCGATGGCGACGACGCCGTGTTGCCCCGATTGGTGGTGCTCGGCGGCGAGGCCGCTCCGGCGGCGCTGATCGCGCGCATGCTGCGCCTGGAGCCGGCGTGCCGCATCTACAACCATTATGGTCCGACCGAGACCACGGTGGGCGTCATGATCCACGCCGTCGACGGCGCCGCGCCTCCCGCCCCGGTACTGCCGCTCAGCGCCGTGCTGCCCAATTGCCGCATCGAGGTGCTCGACGCGCAACTGCGGCCAATGCCTGCCGGCTCGCTGGGCGAGATCTATATCGGTGGCGCGCAACTGGCACGCGGTTACCTTAACGGCGCTGGCGGCTCGGCCTTTATCGACGACCCGCGGCATCCGGGCCAACGCCTGTACCGCAGTGGCGATCTGGCCTGGCTACTGCCGAATGGCGCCGTACTGCTTGCCGGTCGCGCCGACCATCAGGTGAAAATCCGGGGCTACCGCGTCGAGCCGGCCGAAATCGAGGCCGCGCTGCTGGCCGCGCCGGCTGTGCGGCAGGGCGTCGTATTGGCCGTGCCCGACGAAGCGGGGCAGACCGGCCTGCTGGCGGTGCTCGATGACGGCGCGCAGGATGCCGAGGCGTTGATCAAGGCCCATTTGGCGGCGCGCCTGCCGACGCACATGCTGCCGGCACGTTATGTATTCGTGGCGGCGCTGCCACGGCTGGCGAATGGCAAGATCGACCGCGCCGCGTTGGCCGCGTCGGCGCCGCTGCAGCGCCGCGCGCAATTAGTGGCGCCGCGCGATGCGTTGGAATTCGTGCTGGCCGACTGCATGGCCGGCCTGCTGGGGCGCCAGGAAATCGGCGTCGACGAGGACTTCTTCGACGCCGGCGGCCACTCGCTGCTGGTGATCAAACTGACCGCGCGCATCCGCAAGCTGCTGAAGGTGGAAATCGCCCCCGGCCTGGTGTTCGACCATGCCACGGTGGAGGCGCTGGCGCGGCTGCTGCGCGCCACCAGCGCGGACGCCGCCCAACTCGACAAGCTGGCCGAGGCGCAGCGCCGGCTGGCGTTGCTGACGCCTGAACAGCGCGCGGCCTTGCTGGAGCGCTCACGCCAGGGCAAAGCGGCGTAATTAATGAACAAGAGATTGGATGAAGCGATGAGCGAGATGGACGAGGAACTGCTGGCGCTACTGCTGGACGAAGAAGATGGCGATGTGGAGTCGAAGGCCGGCATAGAGCGCCGCAGCCTTCCCGGCGCGCCGGCGCCGTTGTCCTACGGTCAGCGCCAGTTATGGCTGATGCACCAGTTGGAGCCGGGACTGACCGCCTACAATCTGGTACGTGCGTTCCGGCTCTCCGGCGAGCTTGATGTTCGGGCGCTGGAGCGCGCCTTGCAGGCACTGGTCGCGCGGCACGACGTGCTGCGCACGCGCTTCGATGTCATTGACGACGAGCCGGTGCAAGTCGTGCAAGATCAAGCGCCGCTCTCGCTGCAGTTGGAAGATTTGGATAACGGTGGCGACACCTTCGCCTTGCTGGAGCAGCGCCTGCGGGCCGCTGCGGGCATGGTGTTCGACCTCACGGCCGCGCCGTTGCTGTTCGCGCGCCTGTTCCGTACCGCGCCGGACCAGCATGTGCTGGTCATCGGCATGCACCACCTGGTCAGTGACGGTTGGTCCAATGCTGTACTGATGCGCGATCTCGCCAACGGCTACCGTCAGGCCTTGGACGGTGCGGCGGTTACGCTGCCCGCCGCGCCATTGGCTTACGCCGACTACGCCGTATGGCAGCGCGGCCGCATGCAGGCGCCGGCGCTGCTGTCCGATCTCGATTACTGGGACGACTATTTGCGCGGCGTACCGCCCCTGGCGCTGCCGGGCGACCGCGCGCGGCCGACCGAGGGCCATGCCGGCGCGCGGCTGCGCTTCACCTTGCCCGCCGCCCTGGCGCAACAGCTTCAGGCATTTTGCCGTCAGCAGGGATGCACCAGCTTTGTCGCCTGTCTCGCCGCATGGCAGGTGCTGCTGGCCCGTTACAGCGGTCAAAATGATTTCGCGGTTGGCGTGCCGAGCGCCGGTCGCGCGCGCGAGGAGTTGCATGAGCTGGTGGGCTTCTTCGTCACTACCCAGGCTTACCGCGCGCGCCTGCGGCCGGAGATGAGCTGGTCCGATCTGTGCCGGCAAGTGCGCGCCGATTCGCTGGCCGCGATGAACCACGCCGAAGCGCCGCTGGAACTGTTGCTGGAACGGCGGCGCGGCACGCTGCGCGACGATCCACGCCAGCCGTTGTTCCAGTCGATGTTCGGTCTGCAGATCATCGACGGCGCAGACACGCCAACGCTGCAAGGCTTGCAGGTCGAATTGATGGATGTGGACGACGGCAGTTCGAAACTGGATTTGTCGCTGGAGATGTTCGTCGTACGCGGCGAAGTGCAGTGCGCCATCGAGTACAGCACCGGCATGTTCGACGCCGCCACCATCGACCGCGTGCGGGACGATTACCAGCGGCTGCTGGAACTGATGGTCGACAATCCACAGCGGATGCTGGGCGAAACGGATTTCCTGTCGACCGCGCAGCACCGCCAACTGGCGGCGTGGGGCCGCAATGAACGCCGCTATCCGCCGATGGCGCCGGTGCAGCGCCGCTTCGAGGCGCAGGCCGCCGCCCGTCCCGACGCCGTGGCGCTGCTGTGCGGCGACGAGTCTCTGAGTTATGAAGAGTTGAACCGGCGAGCCAACCGTCTGGCCCATCGCCTGACGGAGCTTGGCGTGGGACCGGAAAGCCTGGTCGGCATCGCGCTGGAACGCTCGGTGGCGATGGTGGTCGGCCTGCTGGCGATCCTCAAGGCGGGCGGCGCCTACGTGCCGTTCGATCCCGATTACCCGGCCGAGCGCCTGGCCTACATGGCCCAGGACAGCGGCGTGGCGCTGCTGTTGACCGGCACGGAGCCGGCGCCGTGGGCGCCAGAGGCGACGGTGCTGCGGCTGGACGCGCTGGACCTGTCCGGCCAGCCGGAGCACAATCCGGCGCCGGCGCTGCACGACGAGAATGTGGCGTACGCGATCTACACTTCCGGCTCGACCGGCAAGCCCAAAGGGGCGGCCAACCGCCACGGCTCGCTCAACAACCGGCTGGCGTGGATGCAGGACGCCTACGGTCTCGACGCCAGCGACACGGTGCTGCAAAAGACGCCGTTCAGCTTTGACGTCTCGGTCTGGGAGTTTTTCTGGCCGCTGACCGAAGGCGCCACGCTGGCGATGGCCGAACCCGGCGAGCACAAGGACCCGGCGCTGCTGGCCGCGCGCATCGCCCGCCATCAGGTCAGCACGATCCACTTCGTGCCGTCGATGCTGCAAGCCTTCGTCGCCCATCTGGAGACCGAGGGCGGGGCGGCCTGCGCCAGCCTGCGGCGCATCGTCTGCAGCGGCGAGGCGCTGCCGGCCGAACTGCAGGCGCGCGCCTTTGCCTGCCTGCCGCAAGCGGCGCTATACAACTTGTACGGACCGACCGAGGCGGCGATCGACGTCACCCACTGGACCTGCGTCGACGACGGCGCGGCCAGTGTGCCGATCGGCGCGCCCATCGCCGCCACCGAGACCCACGTGCTGGGACCCGAGCTGCAACTGGTGCCGCGCGGCGCCGTCGGCGAGCTGTATCTGGGCGGCGCCGGCCTGGCACGCGGCTACCTGCGGCGTGGCGCACTGACGGCGGAACGCTTTGTCGCCGATCCGTTCGGCGGCGGTGGACGGCTGTACCGCACCGGGGATCTGGTGCGCTGGCGCGGCGACGGCCAGTTGGAGTACCTGGGCCGGATCGACCATCAGGTCAAGTTGCGCGGCCTGCGCATCGAATTGGGCGAGATCGAATCGCAACTGCTGGCGCAGCCGGGGGTGAAGGAGGCGGTGGTGGTGGCGCATCAGGGCGCGGGCGGCATGCGCCTGGTCGCCTATGTGGCGCCGCAAGCCGACGACGCGGCGCTGCGCCAAGCCTTATTGGCGGCGCTGCCGGATTATATGGTGCCGTCACAGATCGTGGCGCTGGCGGCGCTGCCGCTCAACGCCAACGGCAAGGTCGATCGCAAGGCGCTGCCGGCGCCGACGCAGCAGGGCGGCGACTATGCGGCCCCGCAAGGCGCGGCAGAACTGGCGCTGGCGGCGATCTGGCGCGAGGTGCTGGGCGTGGAGCAGGTCGGACGGGACGATAATTTCTTTGCCCTAGGTGGCGATTCCATCATCAGCTTGCAAATCGTCGCGCGTGCGCGCCGCGCAGGCTGGAAAATCAGTCCGCGCCACTTGTTCGAGCGCCAGAGCATCGCTCAATTGGCCTCGGTGGCGCAGACGCTCGATGCGAGCATCGCCACGTCGACCACCGCGCCGGAGCCGATCGCGGGCGCTTTCAGCCTGCTGCCGATACAGGCGGCCTTCTTCGAGCGCGCCATACCGGCACGGGATCATTGGAATCAATCCTTGCTGCTGCGAGCGGATACACGGCTTGACGCGGCGCGGCTTGAGCTGGCGCTGCAGGCCCTGCTGGCGCGCCACGCCAGCCTGCGCCTGCGCTTTACCCGTGAAACTGACGGACAATGGACGCAAGCCTACGGCGATGCGCCGAAACAGGCTTGCTTGTGGGTGCGCCAAGCCGGCGATTCCACGCAGGTGGAGGCGCTCTGCGAAGAAGCGCAGCGCAGTCTGAGTATCGCCCAGGGGCGCATGGTCAGGGCGATGTTGATCGAACTGGCCGACGGTAGCTCGCGCTTGTTGTTGGTGGTGCACCATCTGGCTATCGACGGCGTGTCGTGGCGCATCCTGCTGGAGGAACTGCAAGCGCTGTACGAGGGGCGGGAACTGCCGGCCGTCGCTGGTGCCAGCTATCAGGCATGGGTGCTGCGGCTGCAAAAATATGCGCAAGAACAGACGGGGCAACTGGCCTACTGGCGTCAGGTGTGCGCGACGCCATCCGCGCTGCCGTGCGACCGCCCGGATGGCGCCAGCACAATGCGTGAGCGGGCCAACGCCGGGTTCAGGCTGGATCGCACCGCCACCGACGCCTTGCTGAAACAGGCGCCGGCGGCCTATCGTACCCAGGTCAACGACCTGCTGTTGACGGCACTGGGACGTGCGCTCACCGCCTGGAGCGGATTATCGAGTGTGTTGGTCGACCTCGAAGGGCACGGCCGCGAGGAACTGTCCGGCGATATCGACCTGTCCGGCACCGTCGGATGGTTCACCAGCCTTTATCCGGTGGCGCTGCACGCGGACGGCGACATCGGCGCGGCGCTGAAACGCGTCAAGGAAAGCCTGCGCTCGGCGCCCGACAAGGGGCTGGGATTCGACGCTTTGCGCCATCTTGCCGATGCGCCTGTGCGCGAGGCGGTGGCCGCGTTGCCGGCGGCGCAAGTGCTGTTCAATTACCTGGGCCAGTTCGACGCCAGCTTCGATGCCGCCGCCATCTGGCGTCCGGCCGAGGAAAATGGTGGCACCAACACCGCTCCCGATGCGCCGCTCGACTATGCGCTTTCGGTCAACGGCCAGGTTTATCAAGGCGAGTTGCGGCTTGACTTCAGCTATAGCAGCGCGCGTTTTGATGCGTCGACGATCGCCGCGCTGGCGCGGTCCTGCAAACTTGAGTTGCGCGCGTTGATCGCTCATTGCTGCGGTGGCGCCTCCGGCCTGACACCGTCCGACGTGCCGTTGGCGCGGCTGGATCAGCGGGCGCTCGACGAGCTGCCGGTGCCTGCGGCGCAATTGGCGGACTTGTATCCGCTGTCACCGATGCAGCAGGGACTGTTGTTCCACAGCCTGCGCGACGATGCCGGCGCCACGTATGTCAACCAATTGCGGGTCGACGTCGCAGGTCTGGAGGTTACGCGGTTCGAGGCGGCCTGGCGCGGCGCGTTGCGGCGCCACGACGTGCTGCGCACCGGCTTCCTGACGCTGCCCGGCGCGCCGCTGCAATGGCTGGCGCACGAGCTGCCTTTGCCATTCGAATTGCATGATTGGCGTGGCCGCGACGACTTGCCGGCGGCGTTGGACACCTTGGCCGGCGCCGACCTGGCGCGCGGTTTCGATCTGGCTTGCCCGCCGTTGATGCGTTTGACGCTGGTGCGCACCGGGACCGATACCCACCATCTGATCTGGAGCGTTCACCACTTGCTGCTCGATGGCTGGAGCACTTCGATGCTGCTCGGCGAAGTGCTGCGGGAATACGACGGCGCGCGGGTGGCGGCGCCGAACGGACGTTATCGCGACTATATCTCCTGGCTTGCGGACCGCGACCAGGTGGCCAGCCAGGCTTGGTGGGACGCCCAATTGCGGCTGCTGCCGGAACCGACCTTGCTGGCCCGCGCCGTGCAGGCGCCATCGGCCATGCCAGGTCGTGAGCAGCACGTGTTCGACATGAAGGCGAACGAAACCCAGTTGTTGGCACGCTTCGCGCGCGAGCAAAGGGTGACTTTGAATACGCTGGTGCAGGCGGCCTGGATGCTGCTGTTGCAGCGCTATACCGGTCAGCAGGCGGTGGCCTTCGGCGTTACGGTATCGGGCCGGCCGGCGGAACTGGCCGGCGCCGATAACTGGGTCGGATTGTTCATCAACACCTTGCCGCTGATTGGGGCGCCGGTCGCGGAACTGGACGTGGGCGCGTGGCTGCGCCAACTGCAGGAGCAAAACCTGGCCTTGCGGGAGCATGAATACACGCCGCTGTACGAGTTGCAGCGTCGTGCCGGCCACGGCGGGCAGGCGCTGTTCGATACGATCCTGGTGTTTGAAAACTATCCGGTCGATCAGATGCTGTCGCAATCGGCGCCGGGCGGGATGCGCTTTTCGTCGGCCCGCACGCACGACGAGACCAGTTTCGCGATGGCGTTGTCGGTGGTGCAGGGCGACGGACTGCGTCTGCGCTTTTCGTATGAGCGATCGCAGTTTTCCGCGAACGCGGTAAAGGCGGTATCCGAACAGATGGCCGGTTTGTTGGCGCAGATGGCGGCCGCGCCGCAAGCGATACTCGCGGACCTGACGCTGTTTGGCGACTTGGAATTGGATCAGTTGCTGGCACTGGGCCGCAACGAGCGCCGCTATCCGCCGATGGCGCCGGTGCAGCGCCGCTTCGAGGCGCAGGCCGCCGCCCGTCCCGACGCCGTGGCGCTGCTGTGCGGCGACGAGTCTCTGAGTTATGAAGAGTTGAACCGGCGAGCCAACCGTCTGGCCCATCGCCTGACGGAGCTTGGCGTGGGACCGGAAAGCCTGGTCGGCATCGCGCTGGAACGCTCGGTGGCGATGGTGGTCGGCCTGCTGGCGATCCTCAAGGCGGGCGGCGCCTACGTGCCGTTCGATCCCGATTATCCGGCCGAGCGCCTGGCCTACATGGCCCAGGACAGCGGCGTGGCGCTGCTGTTGACCGGCACGGAGCCGGCGCCGTGGGCGCCAGAGGCGACGGTGCTGCGGCTGGACGCGCTGGACCTGTCCGGCCAGCCAGAGCACAATCCGGCGCCGGCGCTGCACGATGAAAACGTAGCGTACGCGATCTACACCTCCGGCTCGACCGGCAAGCCCAAAGGGGCGGCCAACCGCCACGGCTCGCTCAACAACCGGCTGGCGTGGATGCAGGACGCCTACGGTCTCGACGCCAGCGACACGGTGCTGCAAAAGACGCCGTTCAGCTTTGACGTCTCGGTCTGGGAGTTTTTCTGGCCGCTGACCGAAGGCGCCACGCTGGCGATGGCCGAACCCGGCGAGCACAAGGACCCTGCGCTGCTGGCCGCGCGCATCGCCCGCCATCAGGTCAGCACGATCCACTTCGTGCCGTCGATGCTGCAGGCCTTCGTCGCCCATCTGGAGACCGAGGGCGGGGCGGCCTGCGCCAGCCTGCGGCGCATCGTCTGCAGTGGCGAGGCGCTGCCGGCCGAACTGCAGGCGCGCGCCTTTGCCTGCCTGCCGCAAGCGGCCTTGTACAACCTGTACGGACCGACCGAGGCCGCGATCGACGTCACCCACTGGACCTGCGTCGACGACTGCGCGGCCAGCGTGCCGATCGGCGCGCCGATCGCCGCCACCGAAACCCACGTGCTGGGACCCGAGCTGCAACTGGTGCCGCGCGGCGCCGTCGGCGAGCTGTATCTGGGCGGTGCCGGCCTGGCGCGCGGCTACCTGCGGCGTGGCGCGCTGACGGCGGAACGCTTTGTCGCCGATCCGTTCGGCGGCGGTGGACGACTGTACCGCACCGGGGATCTGGTGCGCTGGCGCGGCGACGGCCAGTTGGAGTATCTGGGCCGGATTGATCATCAGGTCAAGTTGCGCGGGCTGCGCATCGAATTGGGCGAGATCGAATCGCAACTGCTGGCGCAGCCGGGGGTGAAGGAGGCGGTGGTGGTGGCGCATCAGGGCGCGGGCGGCATGCGCCTGGTCGCCTATGTGGCGCCGCAAGCCGATGACGCGGCGCTGCGCCAAGCCTTGTTGGCGGCGCTGCCGGATTATATGGTGCCGTCACAGATCGTGGCGCTGGCGGCGTTGCCACTCAACGCCAACGGCAAGGTCGATCGCAAGGCGCTGCCGGCGCCGACGCAGCAGGGCGGCGACTATGCGGCGCCGCAAGGCGCGGCCGAACTGGCGCTGGCGGCAATCTGGCGCGAGGTGCTGGGCGTGGAGCAGGTCGGACGGAATGAAGATTTCTTCGCATTGGGCGGCCACTCGTTGCTGGCGATCGGCATGATCGCGCGGTTGAAACAAGCCGATTTGGGCATGCTGGCCTTGCGCGACGTCTTCGAACATCCGACTTTGGCGGCGATGGCGGCCCGCCTGGCGCGACCGTCCGAAGTGGCGATCCCCTTGCTGCCGGTGCCTCGCGGTCACCACATGCCGCTGTCGCTGTCGCAGCACCGCCTTTGGCTGCTGGACCGGCTGGCCGGCACGCCGCTCAAGCGCGCGGCCTACAACATGACTTCGGCGGCGCGGCTGTCTGGCCCCTTGTCGCTGGCCGCCGTCCGTGCGGCGTTGGCGGCGATCGTCGAGCGCCACGAAGTGCTGCGGACTTCCTACATCGAGGACGATGACGGCGAACCACAGGCCGTCATCGCGGCGGCACTGCAGCTGGACGTGCCGCTGATCGATCTCGATGGCCGCCCGCAGTCGGACATCGACGCCGCGCTGGCCGAGCATGCGGGCCAGGTGTTCGACCTGGAACGCGCACCGCTGCTACGCGCCGCCTTGCTGCGTACCGGATCGGACGTGCATGTGCTGTCCTTTGTGGTGCATCACATCGTCGCCGACGGCTGGTCGATGGGCGTGCTGGTCGACGAATTTGTCGCCTTCTACCGCGCCGCGCTGGAAGGCGACGACGCCGCGCTCGCGCCTTTGCCGTTGCAGTATGCGGACTACGCGGCCTGGCAGCACCGGCGCTGGCAAGGCGAGGCGCTGGCGATCGAGGAAGGGTTCTGGCGCGACTATCTGCGCGGCGCCCCGGGCACTCCGCTTGTGAAGTGCGACAAGGTCCGTCCGGCGCAGCCAAGCCATGCCGGCGGCGCGGTGCGCGCCCAGGTGCCGGCGCCGCTCGCCGCGTCGGTGGCGGCGTTGGCCAGGGAACACCAGCTGACGCCATTCATGGTGTTGTTGGCGGCGTTCCAGCTAGTCCTTCATCGGCAATCCGGCGCTGGCGATTTCGTCATCGGCACCGACGTCGCCGGGCGCTCGCAGCGGGAATTGGAAGGTTTGATCGGTTTCTTCGTCAATGTGCTTCCGCTGCGTTCAAAGCTGTCGCCGCAGATGTGTTATGTCGACTTCCTGCGCGAGAGCGGGCGTGCCGCGCTGGACGCGTTCGAGCATCAGGAGCTGCCGTTCGACCGGGTGGTGGAGCTGGCCGGCGTGGAGCGCGACCGGCGCTGGAATCCGCTGCTGCAGGTGCTGTTCGTGTTGCAAAACGTGGTCCAGGGCCGGCTGGAGATTCCGCATATTGACATCGAAGTGCTGCGCGACCGCGACGTATCGTCCAAGTTCGACATGGCGATGTTTGTGACCCCGGCCGACGACGGCGGTTATGGCGCGAACCTGGTCTACGCCAGCGAACTATTCGAGCCTGAGTCGGCGGCCGGCCTCTCGGCCGCCTGGGTCGAGACGCTGGAGAAAATGGTTGCGGACCCGCTGGCGCCCATCAAGGCGCCTGCTTCGGCGGCGGGAAAATTGAAGAAACTCGGTATGTTGACCGGTAAGGCTTTAGCACGATGAACGACATGGATGACGACCTGCTGGCGTTGTTGTTGGACGAGGACGAGGCGGACCTCGAAGGTGGAGAAGAAGCAGGTATCCGTGCGCGCGCAATCCCCGGCGTGGCGGCGCCGCTGTCGTACGGGCAGCATCAATTATGGCTTTTGCAGCAGCTCGATCCGGGCCTGACGTCCTACAACATGGTGCGTGCCTTCGAGGTGGATGGCGAGCTGGATGCAGGCGCGCTGGAATCGTCGCTGCGGTCGCTGATCGCGCGGCACGCGGTCCTGCGCACGCGCTTTGCACAGCAGGATGGCGAGCCGGTACAGATCGTGCAGGGCGACGCCGTGTTCAATCTGGTATATGAAACGATAAACGACGCGGCGCAGTTGGAGGATAAGCTGCGGCAGGCTGCAAACCACGTGTTCGACCTGGGCGCGGCCCCGTTGCTGTTCGCGCGCCTGTACCGCCGCGCTCCGCGGCGTCACATCCTGGTGCTCGGCATGCACCACATCGTCAGCGATGGCTGGTCCAACGCCCTGCTGATGCAAGATATCGCGCAGGGCTATCGACAGGCTTTGTCCGGCGACCGGACCGCGCCCCCGGCGGCGCGCGTCGGCTATGCGGACTACGCGATCTGGCAGCGCGAAGGGATGCCTGGCGCGGAACTGCCGGCCCAACTCGATTATTGGGAGCGTTACCTGCGCGATGTGCCGGCATTGGCGCTGCCGGATGCGCCGGCGCGTGGCCCGTCCGCCGCAGGGCCGACCGGCGCGCGGCGCCGCTTCCGGGCGCCCGCCGAACTGGAGACGGCGCTGCAGGCCTTTTGCCGCAACCAGGGCTGCACCTTGTTCGTGGCGTGTCTGGCCGCCTGGCAGGTGCTGCTTGGACGCCTCGATGGACAGCGTGATTTCGCGATCGGTGTGCCGAACGCCGGTCGCGGACGCGCCGAGCTGCAGAACGTGGTCGGCTTTTTCGTCACCATGCAGGTGTATCGCGCGCGCCTGCGGCCGGAGTTGAGCTGGTCGGCGCTGTGCCGCCAGGTGCGCGGCGACGCGCTCGCCGCCTTGGGACGCGCCGATACGCCGCTGGAGCTGCTGCTCGAGCGGCGGGTGGGCGCGTCGCGCCAGCCCGGCCGCCATCCGCTGTTTCAGGTCATGTTCGGACTGGAGATGCAAGCCGACCAGCGTGGCCTGGAACTGGGCGGCCTGGATGTGAAGGCGCTGCCGCTGGACCCCGTCGGCAGCAAGGCGGAACTATCGCTCGATATCGTCGCGGGCGACGGCCAGTTGCAAGGGATATTGGAATACGATACCCGCCTGTTCGATGACGAAAGCGCCGCCGCGCTCGAAGCAGGCTATCTGCAATTGTTGCGCGCCATGGTCGCCGCGCCGGCCGCGCCGGTCGGCGAAGCTGGCCTGGCGGGACCGGAGCAACTGGCGCTGCTGCGTCGTCTCGGCGACCATCCGGGACCGGTTGGCCGCGCCGATCCGGTCACGCGCCGGTTCGAGCGCCAGGCGCGCGCCACGCCCGACGCCGACGCGTTGGTGTTCGAGGGGAATAGCTTGAGCTACGCGGAAGTGAACCGCCGCGCAAACCAGCTGGCCCACTATTTGATCACCCAGGGAGCGGGCGCCGAAACGCGGGTCGGCATCGCGCTGCCGCGCTCCGTCGAACTGGTGATCGGCGTGTTGGCGATCCTGAAAAGCGGCGCCGCCTATGTCGCGCTGGACCCCGATTATCCGGGCGAGCGGCTGGCCAGCATGGTCGACGATAGCGCCATCGCGCTGATGCTCACCACCTCCGCGCTGGCCCCGGTGTTGCCGGCGGCCGCGCGCAAGCTTGCGATCGATACGCTGGCGTTGGAAGGGCACAGCGCCGACGATCCCGAGCCGCCGCTGCGGGAAAGCCAACTGGCCTACGTGATCTACACCTCCGGATCGACCGGCCGTCCCAAAGGCATCGGCGTCGAGCACCATGCGCTGAGCGCCCACACGCAGGTGGCCATCGGCTATTTCGGCTTGTCGCCGCGCGATCGCGTGCTGCTTTTCTCGACGATCAATTTCGACGGCTTCGTCGAGCAGTTGTTTCCGCCTTTGTGCATGGGCGCGGCCGTGGTGGTTCGCGGCCCCGAACTGTGGGACAGTGGCCGCTTCTATCGGGAGGTCATGGAGCAGCGCATCAGCGTGGCCGATTTAAGCACCGCATACTGGTTCCTGCTGGCTCAGGATTTCGCCGCGCACGGGCCGCGCGACTATGGCGCGCTGCGCCAAGTGCACGCCACCGGCGAGGCGATGCCGCCCGAAGGCATGCGGGCCTGGGCCGATGCCGGCCTTGCCGGCGTCAAGCTGCTGAACAGTTACGGACCGACCGAAACCATCGTCACCGCCAGCGTTTATGATTGCCATGCCTGCGTGGCCGATGGCGCGCCGCTGCCTGCTGCGACGCCGATCGGCCGTCCGCTGGCCGGCCGCAGTTTCCATGTGCTTGACGCCGACCTGAATCCGGTGGCGCCGGGCGCTCCGGGCGAATTGTGCATCGGCGGGGCCTTGCTGGCGCGCGGCTACCTGAACCGCCCCGGTCTGTCAGCCGAGAAGTTCATCGCCGATCCTCGTGGCGCGCCGGGCGCACGCCTGTACCGGACCGGTGATCTGGTGCGCTGGCGCGCCGACGGCCAGCTGCTTTACCTTGGGCGGATCGACCAGCAGGTCAAGGTGCGGGGTTTCCGTATCGAGTTGGGCGAGGTCGAATCGCAGCTGCTGCGCCAGTCCGGCGTGCGGGAGGCGGCGGTCATCGCCGACGCCGGGCAGTTGCTGGCCTACGTGACGGCCAACCCGGGCCACGCCGGCGTGTTGGAAGAAGCGCAGCTCAGGCGCGAACTGGCGTCGGCTTTGCCCGAATATATGGTGCCGGCACGGATCGTGACGCTGGCGGCGCTGCCGCTCAGCCCCGCCGGTAAAGTGGACCGCAAGGCGTTGCCACGACCGCAGGGCGCGCCGGCGGCGGGCGGGGAGGCTCCGCGCGGCGCCGCCGAAACCGCGCTGGCGGCGATCTGGCGCGAGCTGCTGCGCGTCGAGGAAGTGGGAAGGGATGACGATTTCTTCGCCCTTGGCGGCAATTCGTTGATGGCGTTGCGGTTGCTGCGGCAGGTGCAGCAGCGTTTTGGCGAGGGTTGCCTGGCGCTGGCCGACGTGTTCAACACGCCGACCTTGGCGGGGCAGGCTTTGCGCCTGGATATACACGAGACACCGCGCTGCGAAGTGGTGCACATGAACCGCGACGGCGCCGGCATGCCGCTTTACTGCTTCCCTGGATTGAATGTCAATTCGAGCGAGTACGCTGCGGTGGTCGAGGCGCTGGGGCAGGACCGGCCGGTGCGCAGCTTCGTTTGCCACGCGCTGACCGGTGCACGCTGGGACGGGCTGGAGCTGGATCAACTGGCGCGGCGTTACGCTGCCCATATCCGCGCGGAGACGGGTGGGAAGCCTTGCGCTTTGCTGGGCTGGTCGTTCGGCGGCGATCTGGCGTTTGCGACGGCGCGTGAACTGGAGCGCGACCAGCCGCCGGCGCTGGTGTGCGTGGTCGATGTGTTCGAGGGTTACGCGCCGGTGGGGCGCGTGTTGACGGTCGAGGAAAGCGCTGCGGCTGAATTGAAACTGGCGCGCTGGCTCGAGCGGTCGGCCATGGCCGGACGCTGGGATGCGCTGTTTGCGCGCATGACGGCGGACGAGCGCAACGCGGCGCTGTGTCATTTGTTGGACGAAGCCGAACTGCCGCTCGACGGCCCGGCGTTGGGCAGCGGCGAATATAGTTTATGGGTGGCGTTCGATAACGCCATGATCATGGGGCGTTATCGCTATGGCACGTTGGGCGCGCCGTTGCACGCGTTTATGGCCGGCGCGTCGCTGGAGCGCCGTGCGCCCGGGTTGCGGGATTGGAGTGTTCATGCCACGTCGTTTAGCCACAGTGTCGTAGATGGCGTCGACCATCGCGCGATTTTGCTGGCGCCGGCGTTTCAGCAGGAGGTTAAACGGCGCTTGTTGCAAGTTG
The DNA here is from genome assembly GCF_017833525.1 of Duganella sp. 1411. Taxonomy (GTDB): domain Bacteria; phylum Pseudomonadota; class Gammaproteobacteria; order Burkholderiales; family Burkholderiaceae_D; genus Rugamonas. The sequence goes on along the minus strand of NZ_JAFICD010000002.1, from coordinate 56,585 downwards.
ACGTGTGATTGGGCTTACGTTTGGGGCCTCCGACGGAGCTTGGCGGATTACGCTGCGCTAATCCGCCCTACGTGTTTTAGACGTGTTCAACGTGTGGGGCCGATGGACGGCTTGCTGACGGAGCCCCGCATCGATACCGTGACCGGGAACTTGCGCGTGATGGCGTGCTGCGTGTTGTAGCATTGGTTGAGCAGCCAGCGCACGGCGTTCTGCGTCAGCTCCCGTATCGGTATGTGCACCGACGTCAGGCCCGGCGACGAGAATTCGGCCGAGTAGTCGTCATCGTAGCCGACGATGGATACCTCGTGCGGCACGCTGATGCCGGCGCGGTGCAGGCAGGACATGGCGCCCACGGCCATTTCATCGTTGGCGCAGAATAAACCGGTGAACGGGCGCCGCGCGTCGATCAGTCGCTGGGTGGCGCCGAAACCGCCTTCGCGCGAGAAGTCCGACTCGATCAGCTGCACCGACGCGCGCTCGATGCCGCCGCGCGCCAGCTCGTCGAAGAAGCCATCCATGCGGGCCTTGTTGTCGGAGGTGGCGGCGGGGCCGGAGATGACGGCCAGTTGGCGATGTCCGGCCTCCAGCAGGGTTTGCGCCGCCAGCGCGCCGCCGTGGCGGTGGTCGGGACAGAACGAGGCGTCCTCGAACTGCGCGCTGTGGCGGTTGAGGAAGGCCAGCTTCGGCTGCATTTTGCGCAGCGCCAGCATGTCTTCGTCGTGCAGGTCGTGGCCCAGCACGACGATGCCGTCGCAATCGCGCCCGATCAGAAACTCGACCGCTTCGATCGCCTCGTCGCGCGGCGTGCCGTCGCCGCAGCCGGTGGCCACCACCACGTGGCGGCGCACGGCGCGCAGCTCGATGTCGGTCTGTTTGAGGATGGTGCCATAGTACGCGCCGAAGAACGACGGTACGTAGATGCCGATGATGCCCAGCGATTGCGCCGACAGCGAGCGGCCGATGGACGAGGGGCGGAAGTTGAGCTGTTCGATCGCCGCCTGGACCTTCCGCATCGACTCGGCCGACACCGGGCCGGCGCCCGAGATGGCGCGCGATGCCGTCGACATGCCGACGCCGGCGAGCATTGCGACGTCTTTCAGCGTTGCCACACATTCTCCTGAAGTTATGTAAAGTATATCGGTAAGCCTTATCCTAGCATGATCTCCCTATGAGAATAGGGTATAATCGTCGATTGCTCGTAATTTTCATGGCGCATTTAGCAACCCCAGGCAACCTATCATGCAATCGCAACCACTCTCCCGTATCACCCAGCCCGCCGCCGCCAGCACCTCCGTGACGGGTGCCGCACCGAAGGTCGGCTTCGTCTCGCTCGGCTGCCCCAAGGCGCTGGTCGACTCCGAACAGATCCTCACCCAGCTGCGTGCCGAAGGCTACGAGACGGCCAAGTCGTACGATGGCGCCGATCTGGTGATCGTCAACACCTGCGGCTTCATCGACGCCGCCGTGCAGGAGTCGCTCGACGCCATCGGCGAGGCGCTGGCCGAAAACGGCAAAGTGATCGTGACCGGCTGCCTGGGCGCGAAAAAAGACGCCGCCGGCGACGACATCATCATGAAGGTGCACCCGAAGGTGCTGGCCGTGACAGGCCCGCACGCGCTGGCCGAGGTGATGGACTCGGTCCACTTCCACCTGCCGAAGCCGCACGAGCCGTTCATCGACCTGGTGCCGGCGCAGGGCATCAAGCTGACGCCGAAGCACTACGCCTACCTGAAAATCTCCGAAGGCTGCAACCACCGCTGCAGCTTCTGCATCATTCCATCGATGCGCGGCGACCTGGTGTCGCGTCCCATCGCGGACCTGATGCTGGAGGCGGAAAACCTGTTTAAATCGGGCGTCAAGGAACTGCTGGTCATCTCGCAGGACACCTCGGCCTACGGCGTCGATGTCAAGTTCCGCACCGGCTTCTGGAACGGCCGTCCGATCAAGACCCACATGACGCAACTGACCGAGGCGCTGGGCGAGCTGGCCAAGTCGTACGGCGCCTGGGTGCGTCTGCACTACGTTTATCCGTACCCGCACGTCGACCAGGTCATCCCGATGATGGGCGACGGCCATATCCTGCCGTACCTGGATATCCCGATGCAGCACGCGCATCCCGATGTGTTGAAGCGCATGAAGCGCCCGGCCAGCGGCGAGAAAAACCTCGACCGCATCCAGGCGTGGCGCAAGATGAATCCGGACCTGACCATTCGCTCGACCTTCATCGCCGGCTTCCCCGGCGAGACCGACGCCGAATTCGAATACCTGCTGGACTTCCTCAAGGAAGCGCAGATCGACCGCCTGGGCTGCTTCGCCTACTCGCCAGTCGAAGGCGCCACCGCCAACGAACTGGCCAATCCGGTGCCGGAAGAACTGCGTGAAGAACGCCGCGGCCGCGTGATGCTGCTGCAGGAAGAGATCTCGAAGAACCGCCTGAAGGCCAAAGTCGGCAAGACCGTGCGCGTGTTGATCGATGAAGTCAACCGCAGCGGCGGCATCGGCCGCTCCAGCGCCGACGCGCCGGAAATCGACGGCGTGGTGTACGTCAAGCCGCCGTACGAGCCGCACAAGAAGCTGGTGGTCGGCCAGTTCATCGACGTCAAGATCACCACCTCCGACGCCCACGACCTGTGGGGCGAGGCGCAGTAATCATCACGAAGGCGGGCCCGTTGCGGTCCGCCTTTTTTTTCACTTGGTTTAAACATGACGATCAAAAAATCCCCGCAGACGGCATTGATACACTCCGATTACCAGGCGCCGGAAGGCTTTGCCGCGTTCCCGAGCGCGATCCACCACGCGTCGACGGTGCTGTTCAAGAACGTCGCCGCCATGCGCTCGGGCGACTGGAAAGAGAAGAACGCTTATACCTACGGGTTGCACGGCACGCCGACCACCTTCACGCTGGAGGCGCGCCTGGCCGAGATCGAGGACGGCAAGCACTGCCTGCTGGCGCCGAGCGGCCTGGCGGCGATCGCGATGGTCGATTTCGCCGTGCTCAAGGCCGGCGACGACGTGCTGTTGCCCGATAACGTCTATAACCCCAACCGCGAGCTGGGACGCTGGCTGTCGGCCGATTTCGGCATCACCGCGCGCTATTACGATCCGCTGATCGGCGCCGGCATCGCGGCGCTGATCCAGCCGAACACAAAGCTGATCTGGACCGAGGCGCCGGGCTCCGTATCGATGGAGGTGCCGGACCTGCCGGCCATCTGCCAGGCGGCGCACGCGCGCGGGGTGCTGGTCGCGCTGGATAACACGTGGTCGGCCGGCCTGGCGCTGCGCGGCTTCGATCTGGGCGTCGACATCATCATGCAGGCGCTGACCAAGTATCAATCCGGCGGCTCGGATGTGCTGATGGGCGCCGTCATCACGCGCGACGCCGCGCTGAACGAGCGTTTGAGCATGGCGCACATGCGGCTCGGCATGGGCGTCGGCGCCGACGACGCCTATCTGGTGTTGCGCGGCCTGCCGTCGATGCGTTTGCGCTTCGACGCCCACGACGCGGCCGCGCGCAAGCTGGCCGCCTGGCTGCAGGCGCGTCCCGAAATCACCAAGGTATTGCATCCGGCCTTCGCCGATTGTCCCGGCCACGACATCTGGAAACGTGACTTCAGCGGGGCGGGGGGCTTGTTCTCGGTGCTGTTCGATCCGCGCTTTACCGAACAGCAGACCGACCGCTTCGTCGATGCGCTGCAACTGTTCAAAATCGGCTACAGCTGGGGCGGCGCCAACAGCCTGGTGATGCCGTATCGGATACAGCACATGCGCAAGGACTGGAACGACCAAGGTATACTTGTGCGCTTCAACGTCGGCCTCGAAGACGTCAATGATTTGATCGCGGATATCGAACGCGCAATGGGAGAGATGCAGTGAGCCGTTTTTGGAGCGACATCGTTCATGAACTGACGCCGTACACGCCGGGCGAGCAGGTTCGCATGCCCAACCTGATTAAACTGAACACCAACGAGAATCCGTACGGCCCGTCGCCGAAGGCGGTGGCGGCGATGCAGGCCGCCGTGGGCGACTCGCTGCGGCTGTACTCCGATCCGGCCAACGCGACGGTCAAGGATGCCGTGGCCAAGCGCTTCGGCCTGACGCGCGAGCAGGTTTTCGTCGGCAACAGCTCGGACGAGGTGCTGGCGCATACCTTCCACGCGCTGCTCAAGCACGACAAACCGCTGCTTTGCCCGGATATCAGCTACAGCTTCTATCCAACCTATTGCAGCCTGTATGGCATCGAGGCGGTCCAGGTGCCGCTGAACGTCCGGTTCGAGATCGACGTGGCCGACTACGCGCAGCCGTGCGGCGCGATCATCATCGCCAATCCGAACGCGCCGACCGGCATCGCGCTGCCGCTGAGCCAAATCGAAGCGCTGCTGGACGCGCATCCGGACCAGGTGGTCGTCGTCGACGAGGCTTATGTGGACTTCGGCGCCGACAGCGCCATCGCGCTGCTGGACCGCTACGACAATCTGCTGGTGGTGCAGACGCTGTCCAAATCCCGCTCGCTGGCAGGTCTGCGGGTCGGTTTCGCGGTCGGTCACCCTGATCTGATCGCCGGGCTTGAGCGGGTCAAGAACAGTTTCAACTGCTATCCGCTGGGCCAGGTGGCGCAGGCCGGGGCGGTGGCGGCGATCGAAGACGCGGCGCATATGGCGCGGACGTCGCAAGCCATCATCACCACCCGTGCGTGGCTGACCGCGCGCATGGTGGAACTGGGCTTCGAGGTGCTGCCCTCGCAGGCGAACTTCATCTTCGCGCGCCATCCGCGGCATGACGGCGCGGGCATCGCGGCGGCGCTGCGCGAGCGGGCCATCCTGGTGCGGCATTTCAAGCAGGCGCGCATCGATCAGTTCCTGCGGATCTCGATCGGCACCGACGCCGAATGCGCCGCGCTGATTGATGCGTTAAAAGCGATAGTTTTCTGAATTACGTAGGGCGGATTAGCGGAGCGTAATCCGCCATGCATGTTCCGTCGGCGGCTCATCGATGGCGGATTACGGCGTTCCGCCTAATCCGCCCTACGTGGTTGTAATACCGGGTCAATAGCCGGACAGACCGCACACCGGACGCCATTTTGCGGCCGATCATTGATATACTGTATCTTTATACAGTGTTAAAAGATTGAGGCGACCATGGAGTTGACGGACAAGCTGGAGATCCTGGCGGATGCCGCCAAATACGACGCGTCCTGCGCCAGCAGCGGCGCGCCCAAACGCCATTCCATCGGCAAGGACGGTTTCGGCGCCACCACCGGCATGGGCATCTGCCACAGCTACACGCCGGACGGGCGCTGCGTCTCCCTGCTCAAGGTCCTGCTGACCAATTACTGCCTTTACGATTGCCAGTACTGCGTCAACCGACGCACTTCCAACGTGCCGCGCGCCCGTTTCACGGTGGCCGAAGTGGTCAAATTGACCACCGATTTCTACCTGCGCAATTACATCGACGGCTTGTTTCTCAGTTCCGGCATCATCCAGTCGGCCGACTACACGATGGAGCAGCTGGTGCAGGTCGCGCGCGAGCTGCGCGAGGTGCACCAGTTCCGCGGCTATATCCATCTGAAGACCATTCCCGACGCCGATCCGGCGCTGATCGCCGCCGCCGGCCGCTATGCCGACCGCTTGAGCGTCAATATCGAGCTGCCCACCCAGGACAGCGTGCAAAAGCTGGCGCCGGAAAAAAGCGTCCATACCATCAAGCTGGCGATGGGGTCGATCCGCCGCAAGCTCGATGAAAAGGCCGAGGAGCCCAAGTCGCCGCGCTTCGCACCGGCCGGGCAAAGCACGCAAATGATCGTCGGCGCCGACGCCAGCGACGACCAGCAGATACTGACCACGGCGGAGACGTTGTACGGCAGCTACAAGCTCAAACGCGTGTACTACTCCGCCTTCAGCCCGATCCCGCAAAGCCCTAAAAGCGTGCCGCTGGCGCCGCCGCCGATGCTGCGCGAGCACCGTCTGTACCAAGCCGATTTCCTGCTGCGCAGTTACGGCTTCCAGGTCAACGAGCTGTTGCCGGCGACCGGTAACCTGGCGCTCGACATCGATCCCAAGCTGGCCTGGGCGCTGGAGCACCGCGAGCATTTTCCGATGGACCTGAACCGCGCCGAGCCGCACATGATCGCGCGCATCCCCGGCATCGGCCTGCGCAATGCGCAGCGGCTGATCGACTTGCGGCGGCTGAGGCAAATCCGCTACGCCGATTTGTCGCGCCTGCGCTGCAGCATGAAGAAGATTTCGCCCTTCATCATCACGGCCGATTATTTTCCGTCCAACGACGCCGGCCCGTCCGAACATCTGCGCCGCGCCATGGCCGACGCGCCGCAACAGATGAATCTTTGGCCGGAACTGCAGGCGGCATGATACGGCGGGTGGCCTCGTCGTTCGAGGAATGGCGCGACGCCGCGCGCGGACTAATCGCGCGCCGCGTCGCGCCTGAATTCGTAGAATGGCTATCTAAGCCGGAGGACGGCGATTTGTTCTCTGCCATACCGGACGAGGAAGCCGGCACGACGCCAGCCCGCGATGCCAATCGGGGTCGTACCCCGGATGGGGTACGACCCCTAAGCGGTGGCGAGGGCGCGCCGGCGATGGCAGGCGGGGGTGAACCGCCAGCGACCCTGCGCTTGCCGCGCCAGTTGATGGAACTACTCGACAGCGCCGCCTGTTTCAGCGCACCGGATCGCTGGGCTTTTCTGTACAAGGTGGTCTGGCGCTGGCAACTGGGCGAACACGATGTGATCTCGCCGGCCGATCCGGATGGCGCGCGGCTGCACGGGATGGTGAAGGCTGTTCATCGGGAGGAGCATGACATGCATGCGTATGTGCGTTTCCGCGAGCGCAAGGAGGAGGACGGCGCGCCGCGTTTCGTCGCCTGGTTCGAACCCACCCACGAGGTGCTGCCGCAGGTGGCGCGGCATTTCGCCCGCCGCATGGGCAACGTCACGTGGATGATCGCCACGCCGGATAAAGCCGTGCTGTGGGACGGCGAGCGGCTGCACGAGGCGCCGTCGCTGATGCGCAGCGCGGCCGACATCGACGACGCCGGCGAGGCGTTGTGGCTGACCTATTACCGCAGCATCTTCAACCCGGCGCGCCTGAACGCCGATCTGCTGCGCAGCCATATTCCGTCGCGCTTCTGGAAAAATCTGCCGGAAGGGGCGATCGTGCCGGTCATGGTCAGCGCCGCGGCCAATGGCGAGCGGCGCACCGGCCAGACCGGCACCGTGGGCCGGCGCGGTGGCGCGACCACGATCCCGATCGCCGCCGAGCGCGCGCAGCCGAAGCGCGAGCATCCGACCACGCTCGATCAATGCCGCCGCTGCGATCTGTGGGAGAACGCGACGCAGGCGGTGCCCGGCGTCGGGCCGAAGCGGGCCCGCATCATGCTGGTCGGCGAGCAGCCGGGCGATCAGGAGGATTTGCAGGGCTTGCCGTTCGTCGGCCCGGCCGGCGCGGTGCTGGAAAAAGCGATGGCGCAGGCGGGCATGGAGCGCGACAGCATCTACTTGACCAACGCCGTCAAGCACTTCAAGTGGGAGTTGCGCGGCAAACGCCGGCTGCACAAGACGCCCGCGCAAAAGGAGATCACCGCCTGCCATCTATGGCTGGAGGAGGAGCTGGAGCGCGTGCGTCCCGATGTGGTGGTGGCGCTGGGCAGCACGGCCTTGAAATCGGTGCTGCAGGACGGCGCCGTCACGATGAAATCGGTGATGGGCGCGCCGGTGCAGCACGACGGCCGCTGGGTGGTGACGGTGTACCATCCGTCGTATGTGCTGCGCGCGCCCGACGAGGCCACGCGCCAGCAGGCCTACGAGGTGATCGTCGAAGGCCTGCGCCAGGCGCTGCGCCTGTCGAACGGCTAAACGGCGGCCGCCTCGTTGTTGTTCAGCCGGATGAAGCCGACGATCAGGCGGTAGGCTTTCCAGACCCAGGCGCCGACGAACACCAGCCACGCGACCGGGATGCCGATGATGGTGGCGAACAGCACGCCGCCGACCGCCATCCAGACCACGTACCACCAGAACGAACGGATCATCCAGGTGTGGTGGCTGTGGACGAAGGTGCCCTCGGTGCCGGGGCGCTGCACGTAGTTGATGATCAGCGGGATCACGGAGAACAACCCCAGCGAAAAGACGAAGCTCACGCCGTGGATCACGTAGAGCCACCATGCGGTGGTTTTTGCGGAGCCGACGCGGCTATCCAGAACCAGTTCCTGCGACATGGTATTTCCTTTAAAGTTGGTGGACCTGGTTCAAAGTATAACAACGTCAATTCGGCTTGGGCGGACAAATCGCGCGCAAACGGCGGCGATGGCCGGCAAACGTGCGGCGCCGCACACATGCCGGCCGGCGGTTCGGACCTACAGCGGCCGCACCGGGATGCAGATATCGCACACGATCCGGCCGTTTTCCGGGTTGGTCATGGTGTCGAGGCTGAACATCTCGAAGCAGGGCCGGTCGTCGCACAGCAGGCCGCTGTCGGGCAGCCAGTTGCGCGTCAGCCAGGTCCAGGCGTTGGCGATGGCGGCCGGCTCGCCCTCGAAGCGGGCCACGGCGTAGCGGCCGCCGGGCAGGGTGGTCAGGTCGGCCGAGCCGGCGGCGTCGAAGCCGTCCGGCACCGTGACGCAGGCGTCGTGGTCGGGCGCCGCCAGCGCCTGCGCGGCCAGGCGCTGGCGCGTATCGCGCCGCCATTCGGTGGGCGTGCAGCCGAATTTGAGCTTGAAGGCGCGCGCGAACGCCTCGCCGGAACCGAAGCCGGTGGCCAGCGCCGTCTGCAGCACCGACTCCGCGGGCTTGCAGGCGAGGCGGAAGGCCGCCTTCTCGAGCCGGCGGCGGCGCGCATAATCGCCCAGCGTTTCGCCCATCCACGCGGCGAACACGCGGTGAAAATGGAAGGGCGAGAAATTGGCCACCCCGGCCAGCTGTTGCAGGTCCAGCGGCTGGTCCAGATGCAGGTCGATATGGTTGAGCACTCGGTTCATGCGGCGGGTGTATTCGGCGCGCGGGGAAGGCGGATTGGTGTTGGTCATCTGCTAATTATAGCAATGCGATGGCGTTCCCCGCGTCGCTGGCGTAAAGTGGCGGCTTCCATCTTTTTTTAGAGTGTCGTCATGGGTAAAGCTGTTTCGGTGCTGTTTGTCTGCATGGGCAATATCTGCCGCTCGCCGACGGCGGAAGGGGTGTTTCGTCACCGGGTCGAGGCGGCCGGCCTGGCCGGGCGCTTCATCATCGACTCGGCCGGCACGCACGGCTACCATGTCGGCGAGCCGCCGGACACGCGGTCGATGGAGTACGCGGCCAAGCGCGGCTACGATCTGTCGGCGCAGCGCTCGCGCAAGGTGGCGGCGGCCGATTTCGAGGCCTTCGACCACGTGCTGGCGATGGACCACGACAATCTGCGCCTGCTGGAGGCGGCCTGTCCGCCGCAACACCGGCATAAACTGGGGCTGTTCATGGCGCACGCCAGCCGCGCCGCATCGGACGTCGTCCCCGATCCGTATTATGGCGGCGGCCGGGGTTTCGACCTGGTGCTCGACTATATCGAGGACGCCTCCGATGGCTTGATCGCCTTCCTGAGGGAGAAGTAGGATGGCGGCCCTCGTCGGTGACGGCCTTTGTCTGCGCCCTTTGTTAATGGCGGACGCGCCGGCGCTGGCGCGGGCCGCGCTGGAATCGGTATCGACCGTCGGCGTCTGGCTGCCGTGGTGCGACGCCTCCTTCACCGAGGCCGACGCCGAGCACTGGGTGCGGACCTGCGAAGAGGACCGCGCGGACGGCAGCGCCTACAGCGTGGGCATCTTCGACGCCGCCGGCGGCGAGTACCTGGGCGGCATCGGCATCAACCATATCAACCGCGAGCACGATTTCGCCAATCTGGGTTTCTGGGTGCGGCAATCGCGCCAGGGCGAGCGCATCGCGCCGCGCGCGGCGCGCCTGATGGCCGCTTATGGATTCGGGAAGCTCGGGCTGACCCGATTGGAGATCGTCGCGGCCGAGCAGAATACGCGCAGCCGCAAGGTGGCGGAGAAGGCCGGCGCGCGCTTCGAGGGCATCCTGCACAACCGCCTGGTCATACGCGGCGTGGCGGTGCCGGCGGCGATGTACGCGCTCTTGCCCGAGAGCGGAATCACGTAGGGCGGATTAGGCGGAACGCCGTAATCGGCCATGCATGAGCCGCCGACGGCCCAGCCATGGCCGATTACGCTGCGCTAATCCGCCCTACGAATACAATTGGCGACGCTCAGGTCAGCAGTGGCAGGATGCCGTCCAGGCCGACGAAGTTGAGCGCCACGTTGGCCTGCTCGCGCACCACCGGCTTGGCGCGGAACGCCACCGACATGCCGGAAATGCCCATCATTTTCAGGTCGTTGGCGCCGTCGCCCATGACGATCGCCTGCGACGGCGAGATGCCCAGTTGGGCGCACACCCGTTCGACGGTGCGCTTCTTTTCCTCGGCGTCGACGATGGTGCCGATCACCTTGCCGGTCAGTTTGCCGTCCACCACTTCCAGCTCGTTGGCGTTGGTGTAGTCCAGCCCCAGGCGGGTTTTCAACCGCTCCGTGAAGAAGGTGAAGCCGCCCGATACCAGCAGCGTTTTGAGCCCGGCCTGGCGCACCGCCGCGAGCATGGTCTCCGCGCCCGGCGACAGCTGCAGCCGTTCGTCGTACACGCGCTCGAGCGCCGACGCGTCCAGTCCCTCGAGCAGCGCGACGCGGCGCTTGAGGCTTTCGGCGAAATCGAGCTCGCCGCGCATGGCCGCCTCGGTGATCTCGGACACCTGCGGCTTTAAACCCTGCATGTCGGCGATTTCGTCGATGCACTCGATGGTGATCAGGGTCGAATCCATATCCATGGCGACCAGCTTGAATTCGCTCATCTTGTGGATGCCGATGGAGTAGGTGGCGTCCAGTTGCGCGGCCTGGGCGGCCACCTCGATGGTTTGGCGCAGCGCCGGCGAGAAGGTGATGCCCTCGCAGCGCAGCGCGCGCTCGCCGAGCCAAGTGATGGTTTTCGGCGCGGTGAGGGCGGCGATGCGCTCCAGCCTGGCCTTGCAATCGTCGATCCCCTGCAAAACCAGGTTCATGGTGTCTTTTACGTTTTTCATAGATTTAGCGTTGTTTGGGCTAAGTGGTCAAGGTACGACGCCCGGCTCAAGCGGTCAACTGTTTGATGGCGCCTTTGATCTGGGCCACGCGCGCCGCGAGATCGGGCATGTTGGCGGTGATCTTGAGTTTGTCCTGACCATTTAGCTTGATCTGGCGGTTTTTTTGTATCAGTTCGATGATGCGCATCGGATCGATCGGCGGCTTGGCCATGAACTGCAGCGTGGCCGCCTCGCCGTGGGCGTCGATCTTGACGATGCCCACCGTCTTGGCGGCGATGCGCAGGCGGTGCGTTTCGATCAGCGCCTTGACCGCGTCCGGCAGCTTGCCGAAGCGGTCGATCATCTCCTCCTGCATGTCGTCGATCTTGTCCTGGCTGTTGCAGTTGGCCATACGCTTGTAGATCGATAGCCGTTCGTGCACGTCGCCGCAGAAATCGGCCGGTAGCAGCGCCGGCACGTGCAGGTTGATCTCGGTGGTAGTGGCCAGCGGCGCGGCCAGGTCCGGCTCCTTGCCGGCCTTGAGCGAGCGCACCGCCTCGTTGAGCATGTCCGAGTACAGCTGGAAGCCGATCTCCGTCATCTCGCCGGACTGGCTGTCGCCGAGCACCTCGCCGGCGCCGCGGATCTCCAGGTCGTGCATGGCGAGATAGAAGCCGCTGCCCAGTTCCTCCATCTGCTGGATGGCGTCGAGGCGACGCTGCGCCTGTTTGGTCAGCGACTGCACGTCCGTCACCAGCAGGTAGGCGTAGGCCTGGTGATGCGAGCGGCCCACGCGCCCGCGCAGCTGGTGCAGCTGCGCCAGGCCGAACTTGTCGGCGCGGTGCATGATGATGGTGTTGGCGGTCGGCACGTCGATGCCGGTTTCGATGATGGTGGTGCACAGCAGGATGTTGAAGCGCTGCGCCACGAAGTCGCGCATGACTTTTTCCAGGTCGCGCTCGTGCATCTGGCCGTGGGCGACGGCGATGCGCGCCTCCGGCAGCAGCTCGGTGAGCATCGCCATGCGGTTCTGGATGGTTTCGACCTCGTTGTGCAGGAAATACACTTGCCCGCCGCGTTTCAGCTCGCGCAGGCAGGCCTCGCGGATGATCGATTCGCCCTCGCTGCGCACGAAGGTTTTGATGGCCAGCCGCTTTTGCGGCGCGGTGGCGATGACGGAGAAGTCGCGCAGCCCCTCGAGCGCCATGCCCAGGGTGCGCGGGATCGGCGTGGCCGTCAGCGTCAGCACGTCGACCTCGGCGCGCAGCGACTTGAGCGCCTCCTTCTGGCGCACGCCGAAGCGGTGCTCCTCGTCGATGATGACCAGGCCCAGACGGGTGAACTTGACGTCGTCCGACAGCAGCTTGTGGGTGCCGATGACGATGTCGAGGGTGCCGTCGGCCATGCCCTTGATCGCCTGCGTGATCTCCTTGCCGGTGCGGAAGCGCGACATTTCGGCGATGCGCACCGGCCAGTCGGCGAAGCGGTCGGCGAAGGTTTGCGCGTGCTGTTCGGCCAGCAGCGTGGTCGGCGCCAGGATGGCGACCTGCTTGCCGCCCATGACGGCGATGAAGGCCGCGCGCAGCGCTACCTCGGTCTTGCCGAAGCCGACGTCGCCGCACACCAGCCGGTCCATCGGCTTGCCCGAGGTCATATCCTTGATGACGTTGTTGATCGCCTCCTGCTGGTCGGGCGTCTCGTCGAAGCCGAAGCTGTCGGCGAAGCGCTCGTAGTCGTGCGCCGAATATTCGAACGAATGGCCCTGGCGCAGCGCGCGGCGGGCGTACAGGTTCAATAGCTCGGCGGCGGTGTCGCGCACCTGCTCGGCGGCCTTGCGCTTGGCCTTTTCCCACTGGCCCGAGCCGAGCGAATGCAGCGGCGCGTCCTCCGGCGAGGCGCCCGAGTAGCGCGAGATCACGTGCAGCTGCGACACCGGCACATACAGCTTGGTGTCCTTGGCGTATTCCAGGTGCAGGAATTCGGTTTCGCCCTCGCCCAGGTCCATGCTGGTCAGGCCCATGTAGCGCCCGATGCCGTGGTTGATGTGCACCACCGGATCGCCGATCTTGAGCTCCGACAGGTCGCGCACCATCGACTCGACCTGGGTGACGGCTTCCTGCTTCTTTTTGCCGACGCGGCGGCCCGAGCCCGCATACAGCTCGGTCTCGGTGATGAAGATCAAATTCTCGTTCGGCGTCGACAGCTCGAAGCCGGCATGCAGCGGCGCCACGCCCAGCGCCAGCTTGGCGCCGGAGGTGGCGAAGCCCTCGAAGCCCTCGACCGGCGTCAGCGCCAGGTCGTATTCGGTGAAGTACTGCTGCAGCGTTTCGCGCCGGCCGTTCGATTCGGCGCAGATCATCACGCGGCGTCCGGCCTGCAGCAGGTAGGCCCGCAAATTGGCCAGCGGGTCGTCGTTGTGGCGGTTGACGGCGATGTTGGGCACCGGCGCCGACAACTCGGAGGCGCCGAGGTTATCATCCTTGGCGTCCTTCGAGATCACCAGCCGGCCGTACGGCTTGGCCAGCGTGAAGAACTGCTCGTCCGACAGGAACAACGCCTCCGGCGCCAGGATCGGGCGTTCGCGGTCGGCGCGCAGGAAGCGGTAGCGCGAGCCGGTGTCGGTCCAGAAGCGTTTGATGGCGGCGTCGATGTCGCCCACCAGGGCCAGCGCGGCGCCCTGCGGCAGGTAGTCGAACAGGGTGGCGGTGTCCTCGAAGAACAGCGGCAGGTAGTATTCGATGCCGGCCGAGGCGATGCCGCTGCTGATGTCCTTGTAGACCACCGAGCGCGATGGGTCGCCCTCGAACTGTTCGCGCCAGCGGCTGCGGAAGGTGGTGCGCGCCGCCTCGTCCATCGGGAACTCGCGCCCCGGCAGCAGGCGCACCTCGGCCACCGGGTACAGCGAGCGCTGGGTGTCGGCGTCGAAGGTGCGGATGGTCTCGATGGTGTCGCCGAACAGGTCGAGCCGGTAGGGCAGGGCGGAGCCCATCGGGAACAGGTCGATCAGGCCGCCGCGCACCGAGTATTCGCCCGGCGACATCACCTGCGTCACGTGGGTGTAGCCGGCCAGCGTCAGTTGCGACTTCAGGCGCGCCTCGTCGAGCGCTTCGCCTTTTTTGAAGAAGAAGGTGTAGGCCGCCAGGAACGACGGCGGCGCCATGCGCACCAGCGCCGTGGTGGCCGGCACCAGCATCACGTCGCACTGGCCGCTGGAGATCTCGTGCAAGGTGGCCAGGCGCTCGGACACCAGGTCCTGGTGCGGCGAGAAGGCGTCGTAGGGCAGCGTTTCCCAATCGGGCAGCAGGTGGCAGCGCAGCTGGTCGCCGCCGAACCAGGGGATCTCGTCGCGCAGGCGCTGGGCGTCGCCGGCGTTGGCCACCACCACGGCCAGCATGCGGCCCTGCGACTTCAGTTCGAGCGCGGTGAGCGCGAGCGCGTAGGCGTCCGAGGAGCCGTGCAGCGTGGGCAGGGCGAAGCGGTGACCGGGCTTGGGAATCGATTTGGCTAAGACTAAAGACACAATAAGGGCGACGCAGCTTTAACGGTTACGGGTGGTTGGCCGGCGGCCGGGGCGCGCCGCCGTGGCGGCGACGCCGATGGCGACATTATAGACGATGCGTCGCAGGGCGGTGGGGCGCTCGACCGGGTGCAAGCCCCAACCCGCACCCCGTGGGGTCGGACCCCGTCGGGTCCGACCCCGGCATGCCGGTTGCGACCCCGGCATGCCGCCGTGCGGGGTCAAACGGGGATCGGCGGCCGGTTGGCCACGCCGAACGGCACGTGCACCATCGGGATGTTGCCGCCGACCGACTTCAAATGACTAAGCTGGTCGTCGAAGAAGATGTGCGGCTTGAAGATGCCCAGCACGCGCGACTTCTCCATGCCGCCGAGGAAAAACGTCTCGTTGGCCGACACGCCCCAGCTTTTGAGCGTGGTGACGACCCGCTCGTGCGAGGGCGCGCTGCGCGCCGTGATGATGGCGATGCGCAGGATCTTCTTGTAGCCGGGATCGCGCCGCTGCGCGCGCTCCTCGAGCCGCTGCATCAGCGACAGCTTCTGGAACAGGTCGGCCAGCGGCCCGGGCTGGTGCGGGATGGCGACCCGCTCGCGCTCGTGGGCGTGGAACTCGGCGACGTCGTTGTTGCGCTTGAACACGGTTTCGGATTCGTCGTCGGCGATCACGCCGTCGAAGTCGAAGGCCACGCGCAGTTCGCCGTCGTCGTCGTCGTCCTCGGTGCGCGAGGGCAGCACCAGGCCGGCCGGGTAGTTGGCCGCGAGCGCGTTGCGCACGTCCTCCTCGTTGGCGCTGAGAAACAGCGACGTGTTGAAGGCGGGCAGGTAGGTGTACGGCGACTTGCCGGTGACGAAGCAGGCGCGCGAGATGTCGAGCTGGTAGTGGGCGATCGAGTTCATCACGCGCAGGCCGGTCTCGGGCGAGTTGCGCGACAGCAGCACGACCTCGACCGGCGACGATTGCGCGTAATGCTTGTTGATGCTCAGGAAGCGGCGGATGAAGGGGAAGGCGACGCCCTTGCCCAAGATTACGTCGATGTGGCGTTCCTGATACTTTCGGTATTCCTCGGCGCCGCCCTCCAGATAGATCTTGTGCGATTCGGTCAGGTCGAACAGCGCGCTGGAGGCGATGCCGATCACCAGTTTGTGTTCAATTGGGTAAGCCATGGTTACAGTGACGGGATGGACGTGCCAGGTTGCAAGAGTCACCACTGTACCCGATCCGCGCCGACCGCGGCGGCCATATCGGAAATTTCATCGCGGCAACTGTCGTTTGGTTTTATACTGCCGCTGTTTTCGACCAATCCGCGCCCGTCGCGGCCCCTCCGGCGTGCTCCATCTCGATACCCTGTTACTGGTCCATTTGTGCGTGACGCTGCTGACCACGGCGCTGGTGGCGGCGTCGGCCAACTACGCCGACAGTCCGCCCGAGCTGCGCTGGTGGGCCGCCGGCAACGTCTGCGTGTCGCTGGGGGTGGTCATGTCGCTGGTCGAGACCTTGCCGGCGCTGCTCACCAGCGTGGCCGGCTACGGCGTCATCGCCTTCGGCCTGGCGCTGGTGTTGCGCGGGTTGCGGGTGCACGGCGCCTCGACCTTGCCGTGGCCGGCGATCGCCGCCATCACCGGCGTGGCGCTGCTGGTGCCGTGGTATTACACGGTGCTCGCGCCCAGCCGCGCGGCGCGCCTGGTGTTTAGCGGCTTTTATTTCGGCGCCCTCGATTTGTGGTGCGCGGCGGCCATCGCGCGCCACGGCGGCTGGCGCGTCAACGCCATCGCCGTGACCGGGTTTGTCGCGCTGGGCTGCGCGTTGTTACTGCGCGGCACGGGCATGCTGCTCGACGCCGACCTGGCCGGTCCGGCCAACGCGCTGATGATGGGCGTGACGGCGCTGGTGATCCCGCTGGCGCAGATCTGCATCGCGTTCGGGCTGATCGTGATGGTGATGTGGCGCTACGCCGAGCGGCTGCGGCGGCTGTCGACGCTCGACACCTTGACCGGCACGCTCAACCGCGCCGGCCTGGAGCTGCAGGGCAAGCGGGTCGGGCTGCGCGCCCAGCGCGGCGGGCGCAGCCTGGCGGTGGTGATGATCGACGTCGACCATTTCAAGAGCATCAACGACAGCCACGGCCACCTGGTCGGCGACGAGGTGCTGCGCCATTTGTCGGCGCTGCTGCGGCGCGAGTTGCGTCCGCACGACGTGCTGGCGCGCTTCGGCGGCGAGGAGTTCGTGCTGGTGCTCGACGATTTGCGCCTGGCCGACGCGCTGGTGCTGGCCGAGCGGCTGCGCGCGCGCATCGCCTCGACCGAGGTGGCGCTGGCCGACGCCGTGGTGCGCTTCACCGCCAGCCTGGGCGTGGCCGGTTCGGACCGGCACGGCTACGACCTGATCCGGTTGATCTCGGCCGGCGACGCGGCGCTGTACCAGGCCAAGCGCGACGGCCGCAACCGGGTGGGCGCCGGCTGAGCGCCGGGTGGACGCCGGGGCGGGTGTTCCAGCCACGCCACAACGGCCACGATAGTTGTTGACGTGGCATCGGCCGGGCCGCATATTGTGGGGGATTCAAATAATAAAGCAAGCCACTATCTGGCGCAGCAGCAAAGTGAAGCAGCCTTCTTGGCTGCTTTTTTTTGTGACGCGCGTCAAACGCAGCGCGCGCCGACCGTGTTAACTTGGTGATTCCGCCCGTGCCCCGAGGAGCGATCATGCCGGTCAACAACGAAGAGAATCCGATTGAAAACCCGCACCGTGGCGACTATGATGGACGCGTCGAGGGACGTCTGGCCGTGGTGGAAAAACGCGTCTCGGCGGTGGAGGTGGACGTGGCCGTCATACGCACCAGCTTTGCGACCAAGGAGGATGTGCAGTCGCTGCGCAACGAGATCCACGCGTTGAGCGAGCGCGTCCTGACGGCTTTGCATGAGCAAAAGCTTGAATTCAATCAGGCGCTGGCCAGCCAAAGGGAGGATTTTTACGCGGCCCTGGCGCGGCAGGGGGAGCAGTTCCACGGGGCGCTGGCCGAGCAGCGCGAGGAGATCCTGGCGGCGCTGGCCAGGCAGCGCGAGGAGGTCTTTGCCGCGCTCGCCAAACAGCGCGAGGAGTTCCACGCCGCGCTGACCAAACAGCGCGAGGAGTTCCACGCCGCGCTGTCCAGGCAGCGTGATGACTTGCACGCCGCGCTGGCCAAACAGCGCGACGAGTTCCTGGCCGCGCTGACAAAACAGCGCGACGAGTTCCAGGCCGCGCTGACAAAACAGCGTGACGAGTTCCTGGCCGCGCTGACCAGACAAGGCAACGAGCTCCATGCCGCGCTGTCCAGGCAGCGCGAGGATTTCAACGCCGCGCTGGCCGACAACCGCATCGATTTGTACAAAATGCAGATGGCCCACATGTGGAAGCTCTACGGCTTCGCCTCGCTGCTGATTGGCGGCGTCTATTTCATCGCCCGCTACGTGCATTGAGCCGCTAGACGGCGCTGACGATGATGGTCACGCGGCGGTTCTGCGCGCGGCCGGCCTCGGTGGCGTTGTCGTCGATCGGGCGGGCGTCGCCGTAGCCCTTGCGGCGGATGTCGCCCTCCTTGAAGCCGGCCGCCTCGAACACCCGCGCGGCGGCGGCGGCGCGGCGCTCCGACAGCGCCAGGTTGTAGGCGGGCCGGCCCTGGTTGTCGGTGTGGCCTTCGATATCGAGCTCGCGCACGCCGACCGACAACAGCACCGTGGCCGTGGCGCGGATGTCCCGGGTCCCCTCGTCGGTCAGCTTGTCGCTGTCGAAGCCGAACGTGACCCTTGCGCCGAGCTCGCCGCCGCCGTCGGTCGTCAGGCTTTTTTCCCAGCCGCGCGCGGTCGGCTTGAAGCCCAGCGACTGCAGCGCCGCCTGGCGCGCCGGGACGACCGGCGCGGCCGGCGGCGGCGGGGTGGCGCAGGCGCCCAGCAGGGCGCCCGCCAGCGCGGCGGCGAACAGGTGGACCAGGGCCGCGCGGGCCGGGCGGCGGGAAAATGCGATCTTCATGGAGACACTTCTATAACGAGGGTTGGAAAAGGGCGTCGCTGCCGCGCGCGCGGCTCTTGGCCACGTACATGGCCGAATCGGCCGAGCTGACCAGGGCCTCGATGCTGTCGCCGTGGTCCGGATAGATGGCGCCGCCGATGGTCACCTCCAGCGGCAGCAGCTGGCCGTCGCCCAGGCGCAGCGGCTCGCTGAGCGATTGGCGGATGCGCGCGATCGACGACAGCACGTCGGCCGGTTCGCCGATCGGGTACAGCAGCACGACGAACTCGTCGCCGCCCTGGCGCGCCACGAAGTCGGTCTCGCGCACCGCCGCGCGCAGCCGCTGCGCCAGCACTTCGAGCAGGGCGTCGCCGACCGCGTGGCCCATCGAATCGTTGACCTGCTTGAAGCGGTCCATGTCGATGAAGAGCACCGCCGCGCGCTCGCCGAGGCGGCGGCAGCGCGCCAGCGCCTCGCGCAGGTGCTCGGCCAGGTAGCGCCGGTTGGGCAGGCCGGTCAGGCCGTCGTGCAGGCTGGTGTGGCGCAGGCGCCGGTTGGCGCTGCTGAGCTCCTCGTGGCGCTCGGCGATCTCGTGCTGGTGCGATTGCAGCTCGGCCAGCAGGTCGTTGAAGTCGGCCGCCAAGGTGTTGATCTCGTGCACCGCGCTGACGTCGGCGCGGGCGTCGAAGCGGCGGTGCCGGCGCAGCTCCTTGGTCAGGCGTACCAGCGCGTACACCGGGTCGACGATCTGGCGCGCCAGCCGGCGCGACCACCACCAGGCCGCCACGGCGCTCAGCGCCAGCGACGACAGCAGCGCCGCCAGCAGGCCGGCCAGCGAATCGAGCAGCACGCGGCCGTCGGCGCCGAGGCGCACCTCGCCCAGCGGGCGGGCGCCGGCCGCCACCGGCGCCGACACCGTCATCGGCAGCAGCCAGCCGGCCACCCGCCGCGCCAGCGCGTCGCGCCGCCCGGCCGCCGGCCGCTCATAGCGCAGCAGCAGCGCGCCGTGGCGGTCGAGCACCTCGACGGTGGCCAGGCGCTCGCTGTCGGCCAGCGGCTTGACCAGCTCCATCAGCGCGTCGACGTCCTTGAAGCGCAGCGCCGGCTCGCCGGCGTAGGCCAGCGAGCGGGCCGCCAGGGCCAGCGCGTGGCTGGCTTGCTGTTGCAGGTGGTAGAGCGTGACGCCGCCCATCAGCGCGCTCGCGCAGCCGAGCGCCACCAGCGCGCTGCGCCACTGGCCGTTGCGCACCAGGGTGGCGATGTGGTGTCGGCCCGGCTTCATCGGGCGCCGCCTTCGCGCACGCCCAGCTGCAGCATGCGCGGGTTCAGGCGCAGGCCGCTGAAGGCGATGGCGTCGAGGTTGGCGCGGAAGCGCAGCCCCTTGGGGCCGTCGATCAGGCAGATCTGGCCGGCGTAGGAGCAAAAGCCCTCGCCGCGGCCCAGGGTCAGGATGGGGCGTTTGTTCAATTTGAGCAGCAATTCTTGTCGGGGCCCGGCCGCCATGTCCGGAAACAGCACCGCCTGGCAGTCGAACAGCTCGGCCGCCTGCGCCGGCGCCATGTGGCGCAGCGCGACGCGCACCGGCGGCGCCGGCGCCAGCGCGCCCAGGGCGCCGGCCAGGCCCGCCGCGGCGGCGTCGTTGTCGGCCAGGCACAAGGTGATCGGCGCGGGGGCGGCCGGCCAGCGCGTGTAGTGGATGATGCCCAGCACCAGGTCGGCCAGCTCGTCGGCGCCGGCGGCGGCCTGCGCCAGCGCGCCGCCGGGCAGCTGGGGCAGCGCCAGCGCCAGGGCCGCGATCAGCAGGCGCCGCAGGGGACGAAGTCGGAGGGGTGGCAAGGGGGCGTATCCGTGGTGGGGGAATCGAGCCGGAATTTTGCGGTGAATGTGTCCGAAAGACAAGTGAAATATGCGCCGGGCAGCGATCGGGCCGAAAATGGCGCCGCGCGCCTGTGCTAAGATGCCCGCGCAGGTTATCAATACAACACCACAGCAGGGACTATCTTGCAGGCACACTTCAACCTAGAGCAATTCCGGGGCATGACGCCGCTCGACGGCGTCAACATCTGGTCCTACGTGCTCGACCGCAACGCCGCGCGCATCACCGTCAAGCGCCGCAAGCCGGCGCTGGAGAACCTCGAGCGCATTTTCAACGCCACCTTCAAGCTGGCCAACGAGGTTGGCTTCCGTGCCATGACCTTGCGCGACCTGTGCCACGAGACCGGCCTGTCGATGGGTGGGCTGTACGGTTATATCAGCAACAAGGACCAGCTGGCCGAGATGATCGAGGACGTGGTGCGCCACGCCACCCACGAGATGCCGCGCCTGTTCGACGGGCTGGCCGCGCCGCTCGACAAGCTCGAGGCGCTGATCCGGGCGTCGATCTACGTGTCCGAGATCCTGCAGCCGTGGTTTTATTTCGTCTTCATGGATTCGCGCGTGCTGCCGGCGCAGCACCGCCACACGGCCAAGGCCTCCGAGCTGCACGTGCAGGCGCTGTTCGCCGGCGTGATCGCCGCCATCCCCGGGCGTCCGGCCGGCGACGCCGAGCTGGTCGCCGCGCACCTGATCGCCACGTTCCAGGACTGGTACGTCAAGCGCTGGAAGTACCGCGCCGCCAACGTCGACCCCGACCTGTTCGCCGACAGCGCCGTGCGCATGATGCGCGGCTATCTGTCGGCCTGAGCGCCGGCGCGGCCGTCACCGCTTAGTGGGCCGCTACTGGGCCGCGACCGGGCCGCTACTGGGCCGGCGGCGCCGTGCCGGCCGGCACCGGCGCGATGTTTTCGGCGCCCGGCGCCGTCTCGTCGATGTCGAGCGTGCGGCGCGCGGCGTCGCCGGTGAACTCGTCGTACAGCCACTCGCCGTCGACCTGCGTCAACCCGGCCGGGGCCGGGCGCTCCTGGGCCGGCCGGTCGCGCATCGCCACCTTCATGTAATCGATCCAGATCGGCAGCGCGGCGGTGGCGCCGAACTCCTTGCCGCCGAGCGATTTGGAGTCGTCAAAGCCCATCCACGACACCGCCACGATGCCGCCGCCGTAGCCGGCGAACCAGCCGTCGACCGCGTCGCTCGAGGTGCCGGTCTTGCCGGCCAGGTCGTGCCGTCCGAGGCGCGCCACGGCGCCGCCGGTGCCGGTGCGGGTGACCTCGCGCAGCATGCCGTCGGTGACGAAGGCGTTGCGCGGATCGATCACGCGGGCGTCGTCGGGCAGCGTGGCGCGCGGCTTGGTCTCGCTGATGATCTTGCCGTCGCCGTCGACGATCCTGGCGATCAGGTAGGGCTCGACCGTGTAGCCGCCGTTGGCGAACACCGCGTAGGCGCCGGCCATCTGCGCCGGCGTGACCGAGCCGGTGCCCAGCGCCATGGTCAGGTTCTTCGGATGCTTGGCCAGGTCGAAGCCGAACTTGCCCAGGTAGTTGTGCGCGTACGGCACCGTGATGGCGCGCAGGATGCGCACCGAGACCACGTTCTTGGATTCGGCCAGCGCGTAGCGCATGGTGATCGGGCCGTCGAACTTGCCGTCGTCGTTGCGCGGGCTCCACGCCTCGTTGCCGGTGTCGGCGCCGGTCAGCTCGAGCGGCACGTCGTTGATCAGGGTGGCCGGCGAAAAGCCTTTTTCCAGCGCGGCCGAATAGACGAACGGCTTGATCGCCGAGCCGGGCTGGCGCCAGGCCTGGGTCACGTGGTTGAACTTTTGCAGGTTGTAGTCGAAGCCGCCGACCATCGCGTGGTAGCCGCCGCTGACGGCGTCCACCGACACGAACGCGGCCGCCACCTGCGGCACCTGCGAGATGGCCCAGGCGTTCTTGGCGCCCTGGGTGATGCGGATCACGGCGCCGGGGCGCAGGCGCAGCGCGTCCTTGGCCTTGTCCGACAGCGCGGCGGCGGCCAGGCGCAGGCCGTCGCCGCTGATGGTGATCTCCTCGCCGCCGGGGTTTTGCACCTTGACCGCCTTCGGTCCGGCCTCCAGCACCACGGCCGGGATCAGGCGGTCGCTGCTCGGGCGGCGCTGCAGCGCCTCCTCGATGGCGTCGTCGCGCTCCTCCTCGCCGGCCGGCAGCGTGATGAACGCCTCCGGGCCGCGGTAGCCGTGGCGCTGGTCGTAATTGAGCACGTTGCGGCGCACCGATTCGTAGGCCGCGTCCTGGTCGGCCTTGACGATGGTGGTGTAGACGCTGATGCCCTTGGTGTAGGCGTCCTCCTTGAACTGGGCGTAGACCGCCTGGCGCGCCAGTTCGGCCACGTATTCGGCGTGGGTGTCGAACTGCTGGCCGCGATTGCGCACGTGCAGCGTCTCGTGCAGCGCCTTTTGGTACTGGTCCTCGGTGATGTAATTGAGCTCGCGCATCGACTTGAGCACGACGCGCTGGCGCTGCTTGGCGCGCTTGGGGTTGACCGCCGGGTTGTGGCGCGCCGGATTTTGCGGCAGCCCGGCCAGCATGGCCATTTCGGCGACATCGAGCTCGCCGAGCGACTTGCCGAAATAAGTCTGCGCGGCGCTGCCGAAGCCGAACGAGCGCTGGCCCAGGTAGATCTGGTTCATGTACAGCTCGAGGATTTGCTCCTTGCTGAGCGCGGCCTCGATTTTCAGGGCCAGCATCACCTCGTTGAGCTTGCGGCCGTAGAATTTGTCGCGGGTCAGGAAGAAGTTGCGCGCCACCTGCATGGTGATGGTCGAGCCGCCCTGTTTCGAGCCGCCGCCCAGGTTGGCGCGGGCGGCGCCCAGCGCGCGCCGCCAATCGATGCCATTATGTTCATAAAAACGCTTGTCCTCGATGGCCAGCAGCGATTTCTTCATCATCTCCGGCATGTCCTTGATGGCCACGAAGTCGCGGTGCTCCTCGCCGAATTCGCCGATCAGGGCGTTGTCGGCGGTGTAGATGCGCAGCGGGATCTTGGGCCGGTAGTCGGTGATGGCGTCGAGCGCCGGCAGGTTCGGCGCCACCACCAGCAGCAGGTAGGCCAGCAGCAGGGCGCCGGCGATGAGCGCGGCCACGCCGGCAAAGATGAAGCCCCGGATGGCGTTGCGGCGGTTGATCCACTGGGGCAGGGCGGTAGGGGAAGCTGTCAAAACTTTATCTCGCGGTGGTGATCGTGGCCCGATTATAGACCATCAAAATTTGCGTTCCCTTAAACCGAACGTGGCTTTTTGGGGTGGCCCCCTATGATGAAAGGCAATTTTCACGTAACGTAGAAGGTATCCGATTAATTTGGCTGGACTACCGGGGAAGACATGGCGGAACCGCGGCACACACTCGATTGCGACGTCCTGATCGTCGGCGGCGGCATCAACGGCGCCGGCATCGCGCGCGACGCGGCGGGGCGGGGCTTGTCGGTGGTCTTGTGCGAGAAGGACGACCTGGCGGCGCACACCTCGTCGGCGTCGACCAAGCTGATACACGGCGGCCTGCGTTATCTCGAATACTACGAATTCGACCTGGTGCGCAAGGCCCTGCTCGAGCGCGAGACCTTGCTGCGCGCCGCGCCGCACATCATGTGGCCGCTGCGCTTCGTCATGCCGCACGCGCGTGGCCAGCGTCCGGCGCTGCTGATCCGCGCCGGCCTGCTGCTGTACGACCTGCTGGCCAAGCGCGAGCTGCTGCCGGCGTCGTGCGGCGTCAACCTGCGCCGCCACGCGGCCGGCAAGCCGCTCAAGCCGGAGTTCCAGCGCGGCTTCATCTACTCGGACGGCTGGGTCGACGACGCGCGCCTGGTGGTGCTCAACGCCATCGACGCCAGCGAAAAGGGCGCCACCATCCTGACCCAGGCCGTGTGCAATTCGCTGGTGCGCAAGGCCGCCGGCTGGGAGGCGACCTTGTATAAGCCCAGTTGCGGCGACATCCGTGTCAACGCCCGCTACGTGGTCAACGCCGCCGGGCCGTGGACGGCCGAAGTGCTGCACCGGGCGCTGCCGAAGCAGGACGGCGGTCATCTGCGCCTGATCAAGGGCAGCCACATCGTCGTCAAGCGCATTTTCGAGCATGACAACGCCTATATCTTCCAGCATCCGGACGGGCGCATCGTGTTCGCCATTCCGTATGAGCGCGACTTCACGCTGATCGGCACCACCGATCTGGATTATCACGGCGACGCCAACCAGGTCGCCATCGGCGAGGACGAAATCGCCTATCTGTGCCAGCTGGCCAGCCAGTATTTCGTCCAGCCGATCGTGCCCGCCGACGTGGTGTGGACTTATTCGGGCGTGCGCCCGCTGGTCGAGGACGGAGCCGACGCCAAGGCCGTCACGCGCGACTACCGGCTCGAGGTCGACGACGAGGGGCCGCCGATGCTCAGTGTTTTCGGCGGCAAGATCACCACTTTCCGCAAGCTGGCCGAGGAGGCGGTCGATCTGATCGCCAAGTCGCTGGGCAACCGCCACGGCGGCTGGACGCACAACGCCTGCCTGCCGGGCGGGGATTTGTACGGCGCGGAGCCGCGCAATGAATCGGTGCTGCGGTTCGACGCGTGGGTGCGCTCGATGCAGGCGCGCTACGCGTGGCTGCCGCCGTTGCTGGTGCTGCGCTACGCGCGCGCGTATGGCACGCGTATTCATACCTTGCTGTGCGACCGCACCGAGGTGGCCGACATGGGCGAGGAAATCTCGCCCGGGCTGTATGCGACGGAGGTGGAGTATCTGCGCCGCTACGAGTGGGCGCGCACGGCGCAGGATATCCTGTGGCGGCGCTCGAAACTCGGTTTGCATCTGCCGGCGGATACCGCCGACAAGCTGCAGGCCTGGCTGAATGCCAATCCGATGCAGCGTACCTGATGTTCGTCACATGGCGGCGCACCTGATAATCACGTAGGGCGGATTAGGCGGAACGCCGTAATCCGCCATTCTTTGAGCCGCCGGCGGCGCATACATGGCGGATTACGCTACGCTAATCCGCCCTACGTGATTTAGATGATTCAGATGATACAGATGATTCTGGCTCGTACGCGCCCAGTCGCCGCTGCTCGTCCACGCTGAAACTGGCGTCGCGCAGGTGCTGCAAGGCGGCGTCGTTCCGGCTCGCCGGCTGCGCCATCAGCGCCGCGCGCTGCGCCAGGTAGGCGCCGATGCGCGCCTTCCACGCCGCCTCGTCGCGGTCGACTTCGGCCAGGCGCGCCGCCGCCTCGGGCGATAACGCGGCGGCGCGCACGCGGTAGACCTCATTGTCGCCCGCGCCGTTGGCGCGCAGCCGCGCCACCGATTCCTCCAGCCGCAGTATCCTGGCCGGCGCCTCGCGCTCCTCGCGCAGCGCGGCCGGCATGCGCTGGTCCAGCTCCGCCAGCCGCGCCTTCTTCTGCCCGGCGTCCAGCCGTTTGTCGCTGTCGATCTCCAGCCGCGCCACCGCGTCGTCGTCCTGGGCGTCGCCGGCCCCGAACAAGCCCGCGCTTTGCTCCGGCGTGAAGTAGGCGGGGCGCAGCCGCCGCATCGCCAACAGCCGCGCGCGCGCCGCCTGCGCCATGTCGCCGGCCGGCGGCAAGCTCGCTTCGACGCCGGCCAGCGCCTGTTTATAACCGAGGTAGCTGCCCAGCAGTTGCTTCGCCTGCCGCGCCGGCCCCGGTTTCAGGCGCCGATCGAGCTCACGTTCGATCTCCGACCTGATCGCGTCCAGGTCTTTCTCCCCCAGTCCCGCCAGATAGTAGTCGAACAGATGTCCCAGCTCGGCGTCGACCACCAGCTGTTCGCCCGCCAGCGTCCTCAGGTCGCCGTCCGGCCGGGTGCCCGCCATCGATGGCACGAACGCAAAAAGGCCGGGGCCGGGCTTGGGCGGGGACGCCTGCGCCGGCGGCGCCACCTTGTCGGTGCCGAAGTAAAGCGCGCAGCCGGCCAGCAGCAGGGCGGCTATCCCGGCTTTTTTCGCGGTCGTGTTCATGGCGCTTCCTTAGAGCCCGAGTCCCTGCAGGCGGTTGGCCTGCTGGCGGAACACCGTCACGGGACTGGTTTCAAACAAGTTGACGATGCCGACCGCCTGATTGATCTCGTCGAGGTGGTTCATCGCGTAGTCGTCGCGGATCACGCGGCCAAGATGGCTGGAACAGGTACTCACCAGACCATCGTTCTTTTCGCCGCTGAAGGCCGCCGACGTCAGCGCCAGCAGCGGATCGGCCGGATCGAGGACGTTGGTGTACGGTTGGCCGCCGCTCCAGGAGAAGTAGTACACGCCGCGCACCTGGTAGGCGCCTTCGCCGCAGGCCGACTGCGGCACGCCCTCCGGGTGGCGGCTGTTGAAGGCCAGCGAGCCGGCGGTGCTCAGCGAGTCGAACGAGGCCTGGGCGTTTTGCGGCAGGTCGCCGCCGCCGGACAGGTAGCTGACCAGATTGGCCACGGCGCCGACCAGGGCGTTGCTGACGCCGGGGATGGCGTTGGTCAGCACGTCGGCCACCCTGGAGCCTTTGTTGACGCCGGCGACGCTGGTGACCGACGCCACCAGGTCGGGCCTGACCGAGGCCACGTAGCGCGCCGTCGGGCCGCCATGGCTGTGGCCGATCAGGTTGACCTTGGCCGCGCCGGTGGCGGCCAGGATTTGCTTGACCTGCGTGAGCAGCTGTTCGCCGCGCACCTCGGTGCTGTTGGCCGCCGATACCGACGTCACGTGGACGCTGGCGCCGCCGCTGCGCAGCGCGGACGGAATGCCGTAAAAATACTCGACGGGGCCGATGTTATCGAAGCCCATCAGGCCGTGTACCAGCACGATCGGGTACTTGGTCTGGGTGTAGCCGGCCGCCCAGGATGGCGCGGGCAGGGCGGCGAGGGCGGTGAGGGCGATGACGGTGCGCGATACGTATTTCCAGAAGCGATTCTTCATTTTGTCTCCATTAGTTATTTTTTAGGAAATGAGAAGCTGGGAAAGCGCCGGCGCCATGATCAAAAACAAAGCAAGCGCTCGGTATTTGAATGTAGCACTGTTATTCAAGGAAAGCATGACGCGGCGCAATATCGTGGCAAAAAAGCTAAAGTGCAAAAAAAACCGCCCGGTTCGACCCGGGCGGCTTCGCCCCCATGCGGGAGCGGTTGATTCGAGCCGGCGGCTTACTTCACGCCGTGCATCAGCTTTTGAATCAACGGCGCGATCAGGAACAGCAGCACGCCGCCGGCCATCAGCGAGTAGAAGCCGAAGGTGTAGCCCGACAGCGCCGACGTCACCGACATGCCGCTCTCGCCGGACACCGCCGACGCGAAGATGCCCGACAGGTTGTTGCCGATGCCGGTCGACAGGAACCAGCCGCCCATGCCCAGGCCGACCAGGCGGGTCGGCGCCAGCTTGGTCACCATCGACAGGCCGATCGGCGACAGGCACAGCTCACCGATCGATTGCAGCACGTAGACCATGAACAGGGTCCAGAACGGGATCTTGTTGTCGATATCGACCAGCATCGACAGCGCGTACATCAGCAGGCCGAAGGCCGAACCGTTAAACAGCAGGCCCAGGCCGAATTTGCGCGGGATCGACGGATTCTTGTTGCGCATCGCCACCCAGATGAACGCGATCAGCGGCGCGAAGGTGATGATCGCCAGCGAGTTCACGGTCTGGAACCACGCCACCGGGAAGGTCCAGTTGAACATTTCGCGGTCGACGATTTTATCGGCCAGGAAGGTGAACGAGCTGCCCGCCTGTTCGAAGAACATCCAGAACATGATATTGAAGAAGAAGATCAGCAGCATGGCGATGACGCGGTCGCGCGCGACCTTGCCGTTCTTGATCCCCTCGATCAGCAGCATCACCGCCAACAGGATGAACAGCACCGTCAGCACCGCCTGCAGGCTCTTGGCGCCGGCGGCGAGCAGCAGGTAGACCACCGGGATCACGCACAGCGAACCGACGATCACATACAGCAGGCGCTTTGGATCGCCGGTTTGGGTGTCGGTCGCGCCGATGCCCTGCAGGTTGCGGCGGCCGATGAAGAACCACACCAGGCTAATTAACATGCCGACGCCGGCCGACATGAACACCACTTTGTAAGCGGGCATGCCGTTGCTGCCGAAGATCGCCGTGGCCAGCCACTCGGTGAGCACCGGGGCGACCATCGCGCCGGAGTTGATGCCCATGTAGAAAATGGTGAAGCCCGAATCGCGGCGGGTGTCGCCGGTGGAGTACAGCTTGCCGACCATGGTCGAGATGTTCGGCTTGAACATGCCGTTGCCGACGATGATGGTGGCCAGGCCTAGCTTGAACACCGTCTGGTCGGGGAAGGCGATCATGAACAGGCCCGCCGCCATGAAGGCCGCGCCGACCAGGATCGAACGCTGGTACCCCAGCACGCGGTCGGCGACGTAGCCGCCGAACAGCGCGGCGGCGTACACCAGCGCCAGATAGGAGCCGTAGACCAGATTGGCGGCCGATTCGCCGGAGGAATCGCCGTTATAGAATTGCGCGACGACGTAGAGCACGAGCGCCCAACGGATGCCGTAGAAAGCGAACCGCTCCCAGAATTCGGTCATGAACAACATCCAGAGCGGGGCCGGGTGGCCCATGATCTGTTTGAACTCGGGAATAGCGACTTCCGTGTTGGTGGTGGTAGCACCGCTCATGCGGCTTCTCCTAATTTATGATCGATGAAAAGTGTCTCCGCCTCCCTCGTGGGGAGCCAAATTGGGCGCCATTTTAATCTACAAATGGAACGTGACGCACTTTTTGAGGCATCGGCAGCAAGAATGTGTCATTTGTGATAAGGAATGGGCGAGCGGTTGGGGAATGCGCGCCGCACGCAATCTCCGACCCAAAGAGCGCCGAGTTGTCGTATATTGGCATTGCAAGCCTACTACGTGACATCGAATCTGAATAAGGATTTTCGCAACATGGAACATGACGTTATCGATACTTTGATTTCGCCGGAAGGACAACTGGAGATCCTTTCGAAGGCGGAAGTGAACAAGCTGCTCGACACGAGCCAGGGCGGCCTATATAACGTCTTTCGCAATTGCGCGCTGGCCGTGCTCAATTGCGGCAGCACCATCGACGACGGCAAGGAGCTGCTGGAGCGCTACCAGTCCTTCTCGATCAGCATCGTGCAGCGCGAGCGTGGCATCAAGCTCGATATCAAGGGCGCGCCGGCGATCGCCTTCGTCGACGGCAAAATGATCAAGGGCATCCACGAGCACCTGTTCGCGGTGCTGCGCGATATCGTCTTCGTCAGCAACGAGGTCACCGACACGCAGAAGTTCGACATGAACCGCACCGAGGACATCACCGACGCGGTGTTCCACATCCTGCGCAACGCCGGCGTGCTCAAACCGATGCTCAATCCGAACCTGGTGGTGTGCTGGGGCGGCCATTCGATCAACCGCGCCGAGTATAACTACTCGAAGGAAGTGGGCTATCAAATGGGCCTGCGCGACCTGGATATCTGCACCGGCTGCGGCCCGGGCGCGATGAAGGGGCCGATGAAGGGCGCCACCATCGGCCACGCCAAGCAGCGCCTGTCGCGCGGCCGCTACCTGGGCATCACGGAGCCGGGCATCATCGCCGCCGAATCGCCCAACCCGATCGTCAATGAACTGGTGATCATGCCGGACATCGAAAAGCGCCTGGAGGCGTTCGTGCGCACCGGCCACGGCATCGTCGTGTTCCCCGGCGGCGCCGGCACGGCCGAGGAGATCCTCTACATCCTCGGCATCCTGCTGCATCCCGATAACGCCGACATTCCGTTCCCGCTGGTGTTCACCGGACCGGAGACGTCGCGCGAGTACTTCGTGCAGATCAACCAGTTCATCCTCGACACGCTGGGCCCCGAGGCGCAGCAGCGCTACAAGATCATCATCGACGATCCGGAACTGGTGGCGCGCGAGATGCAGGCCGGGATCAAGCAGGTGCGCGAATTCCGCAAGAGCCGCAGCGACGCCTACTACTACAACTGGGGCCTGAAGATCGACCGCGAGTTCCAGAAGCCGTTCGCGCCGACGCACGAGAACATGCGCAATCTGAGCCTGCACAAGAACCAGGAAGTGCATCTGCTGGCGGCCAATCTGCGCCGGGCGTTCTCCGGTGTCGTGGCGGGCAACGTCAAGGACGAAGGCATCCGCGCGATCGAAAAATTCGGCCACTTCGAGATCCACGGCGACAAGGAGATCATGGGGCCGATGGACGCGCTGCTGGCGTCGTTCGTCGAGCAAAGCCGGATGAAACTGGCGGGCAAGGCGTATACGCCGTGCTACCGCGTGATTCAATAAACCCGCTAACCCGCTAACCCGCTAACCCGCGCGCATGACGCACGGCGCGCGTGGTGGTGGGGTCGTACCCCGTACGGGGACTCGGCGTCCCCGTACGACCCCTTTGACGGTTCGGGTTTAATCACGCCGGCCAATCGCGCCGGCCGTGCCCCTCCATCTCGCGGTCGATATAAAACGCTGCGCTGACCAGCGCCAGATGCGTGAAGCCCTGCGGGAAATTGCCGGTCAACCTGGCCCGCTCGTCGAATTCCTCCGCATACAGCTGCAAGTGATTCGCGTACCGCAGCAGCTTTTCGAAGATCATCCTGGCTTCGTCCATCCGGCCGGCGCGCGCCAGGCACTCCACATACCAGAACGAACAGGCCGAGAACGCGCCTTCCTTGCCCGGCAAGCCGTCATCGCGCTTGTAGCGGAACACCATGCCGTCGTCGGTGAGGCGGTCGCCGATGGCGTCGAGCGTGGCCAGCCAGCGCGGATCGGTGGCGCCGACGAACCGCACCAGCGGCATCAACAACAGCGCCGCGTCCAGATCCTTGCCGCCGCGCTCCTCGACAAAGTGGCCCGCCTTCTCGTGCCAGAAATTGGACCAGATATCGTCGTGGATCGCGTTGCGCACTTTGATCCAGCGCGTGAACGGCGCCGCCAGCGAGCGTTTGCTGGCCAAGCGGATCGCCCGGTCGATCGCCACCCAGCACATCAGCCGCGAATGCAGATGGTGGCGCGGCGGCCCGCGCACCTCCCAGATGCCGGCGTCGGCCTCGTTCCAATGGCGGCACACATAATCGATCACCCGGCACACGCCTAGCCAGCGGTCGTGCGAAATGGCCTCGCCGTATTTATTACTTAGGTAAATCGAGTCCATCAACTCGCCGTAGATATCCAGCTGCAGCTGCGTGACAGCGTCGTTGCCGATGCGGACCGGCGCCGCGCCGCCGTAACCGGCCAGGTGCCCGAGCGAGCGTTCGGGCGCGATCTCGCCGCCGTCCAGCGCGTACATCACCTGCAGCTGCCCGCGCTTGCTGGAGTGGAGCGCGCGGTCGCCCAGCCAGCGGTAAAAGTCCTTGGCCTCGTTGTGGTAGCCGAGCCGCATCAGCGCGTAGATCGAGAACGACGAATCGCGTATCCACGCGCCGCGGTAGTCCCAGTTGCGGATGCCGCCGCGCGCCTCGGGCAGGCCGAAGGTGCCGGCGGCGGCGATCGAGCCATGCCGGCGCGACGTCAGCAGCTTGAGCACCAGCGCCGAACGGGTCACGGCGTCGCGCCAGCGACCCTTGTAGGTCGATTGTCCGGCCCAGGCGCGCCAGCGGGCGATGGTGGCGTCGATCAGCCGGCCGATGGCGTCGGCGTCGGCCAGCTCTTCATGCGCCTCGTCGAGCATCAAGGTCACGCTCTGGCCGGCGCGCAGGGTGACGACGGCGGTCACTTCGCCTTCCGCCTTGACGAAATCGACATCGCCGCTCAGTCGCAACGATGGATTGCCTTTGCCGGAAAAGATCGCGCAGCCTTCCTTGATCGCGACCGAGGGCGCCACGCGCGCGTAATCGTAGCGCGGCGCGCAGCGCAGGCGGATCGTCGCCTTGCCACGGGTGACGGCCACGCGCCGCACCAGCCGGGTGGGGGCCTCGCCGGCATCGTCGGTGTCGATCATCAGGTCGGTGATTTCGGCGCTGGCGTCGCTGCCCATCCAGCGCGTCAGCAGCACGTTGGTGTCGGGCAGATACATCTGGACGATCCGTGGATCGTCGATCTGCGGCGACAGCTCGAACACGCCGCCCCTGTCCGCGTCAAGCACCGCTGCGAAGATGCTCGGGCTGTCGAGGTTCGGCCAGCACATGTAGTCGATGGCGCCGTCGCAGGCCACCAGCGCGATGGTCGCCAGGTTGCCGATGACGCCATGGTCGGCGATATCGCGTTCGGCGCGCGCCTTTGCCTTCGGCCCGGTTTTGCCGGCCGCCGCCCTGGCCTTGGGGCCGGCGGCCATCAGCCGTTGTCCTCGAAGCCCGGATACAGCGACATGCCGCCGTCGACGAACAGCGTGCTGCCGACCACATAGTCCGCCAGGTCCGAGGCCAGGAACAGCGCCGCGTTGGCCACGTCCTCCGGTTTGCCCACTCGGCCATAGGGGATCAATTTAAGCAGTTCGGGCGTGCCGCCGGCGGCGGTCACCTCGGCGTTGATCGGGGTCTTGATGGCGCCCGGCGCGATGGCGTTGATGCGGATCTTCTCGGGCGCGACCTCCTGCGCCATCGTTTCCATCAGCAGGTGCACGCCGCCCTTGGACGCCGCGTAATTGACATGGCCGGCCCACGGTATGCGCTGGTGGACGGAACTCATGCAAATGATCTTGCCGATCGCGCGCGAGACCTCGCGCTGGCCCTGTTTGCGGAACAGGCGCACCGCCTCGCGCATGCACAGGAACTGGCCGGTCAGATTGGTTTTGAGGACGCCCTCCCACTGGGCCAGCGTCATGTCGGCGCTGGGGGCGTCGTCCTGGCGGCCGGAGTTGGCCACCACGATGTCGACCGCGCCGAAGTGTTTGACGGCTGAGGCGAACAAGGCCTGCACCTCCGGCTCTTCGCCGACGTCGGCCTGGACGGCGATGGCCTGGCCGCCATCGGCGGCGATCAGCGCGACCACTTCGTCGGCCTGGTCCTGGTGGCTATGATAGTTAACGACGACGTTGGCGCCGGCCTTGGCGAATGCCAGCGCGATGCCGCGCCCGAGGCCCGAATTGGCGCCGGTGACGATCGCGGTTTGATGCTGCAGCGAGAGGTGCATGACGGGCTCCTTGCGACGGATGTTGTCCCATTCTAGGCCCGCCCGGGGATTTCGGCAGCGCGCCTATCATCACGTAACGCTCCCACCGCACGTAATAGCTCAAAACCCGCCCGCCTTCACCGACATGCGCGCGTTACCACTTAGGGGTCGTACCCCGGTCGGGGTACGACCCCGCCTGGCCTGCGGGTTTCGCCCGCGCCGAAGGCGAAAAAAAACCGCTCGGGGGAGCGGTTTTCGTGGAGCGCTTACTCTTCGCGGCGCAGGTGCGGGAACAGCAGCACGTCGCGGATGTTCGGCGAGTCGGTGATGATCATCATCAGGCGATCGATGCCGATGCCGCAACCGCCGGCCGGCGGCATGCCATATTCCAGCGCGCGGATGTAGTCGGCGTCGTAGAACATCGCCTCCTCGTCGCCGGCGTCCTTGGCCGCCACCTGGGCCAGGAAGCGCGCCGACTGGTCTTCGGCGTCGTTCAACTCCGAGAAGCCGTTGGCGATCTCGCGCCCGACCATGAACAGCTCGAAGCGCTCGGTGATGCCCGCTTCCGTATCGGAGGCGCGCGCCAGCGGCGACACTTCGGCCGGGTAGTCGATGATGAAGGTCGGCTCCCACAGCTGCGCTTCGGCGGTTTCCTCGAACAGCGCCAGTTGCAGCGCGCCCAGGCCGGCCGTGGCGAACGGCTTGACGCCGAACTTCAGCAGTTCCTTCTTGATGAACTCGGCGTCCTTCAGCTGCTCCGGCGTGTAGCCCGGCGCGTACTTGTTGATCGCCTCGACGATGGTCAGGCGGTGGAAGGCCTTGGCCAGATCGAGCTCCTTGCCGCCGTAGGTCAAGGTGGCGGTGCCGTGGGCGTCGATCGCCGCCTGGCGGATGATCTCCTCGGTGAAGTTCATGATCCACTTGTAGTCGGTGTAGGCCGCGTAGAACTCCATCATCGTGAATTCCGGATTGTGGCGGATCGACACGCCCTCGTTGCGGAAGTTGCGGTTGATTTCGAACACGCGGTCGAAGCCGCCGACCACCAGGCGCTTGAGGTACAGCTCCGGCGCGATACGCAGGAACATCTGCATGTCGAGCGCGTTGTGGTGGGTGATGAACGGCTTGGCCGCCGCGCCGCCCGGAATGGCGTGCAGCATCGGCGTTTCCACTTCCATGAACTCGTTCTTTTCCATGAAGCGGCGCATCGACGAAATCGCGGCGGTGCGCGCCTTGAAGGTGCGGCGCGTTTCCTCGTTCATGATCAAGTCGACGTAGCGCTGGCGGTATTTGGTTTCCTGGTCGGCCAGGCCGTGGAATTTGTCCGGCAGCGGGCGCAGCGACTTGGTGATCAGGCGCAGTTCCGACACCTTGATGGTCAGTTCGTCCGTCTTGGTCTTGAACAGCGTGCCGACCACGCCCAGGATGTCGCCCAGGTCGTAGTGGTGCAGGGCGGCCATCGCCGCCTCGCCGGTCAGGTCCAGCGTGGCGTAGATCTGGATGCGGCCGTCGGCTTTAGGGCCGGACGAATCCTGCAGCGTGGCGAAGGCGGCCTTCTTGCCGGCTTCGCGCTTGAGCATCATGCGGCCGGCCAGCACCACGGTGACCGGGGCGGCTTCCAGCTCTTCGCGCGATTTCTCGCCGTACTGCGCGTGCAGGTCGGCGGCCTTGTGTTCCGGCTTGAAGTCGTTCGGGAAGGCGATGCCTTGTTCGCGGATGGCGGCCAGCTTGGCGCGGCGCTCGGCGATGATCTTGTTCTCGTCGGGCGCTGCTGCTTGTTCTTGAAGATCCGTAGTCATGGTCTGTTTCTAGGTTGAGGTGATGATTAGTTGGTGGCGGCGCCAGCGTACGGCTCGGACGCGAACAGCGCGTCGATATCGAGCTCGCTGAAGTCGCGTGCCACGGCGATGACGTTGTCGTATTCGGCGAAGGCCTCGGCCGGCAGGGTGGTCGTCAGCACCACCGCGCGCATGCCGGCGCGGCGCGCCGCCTCCACGCCCAGCGGCGCGTCCTCGAACACGATGCTGTCGGCGGGCAGGGCGCCGGCGCGCTCGGCGGCCAGCAGGAACACGTCCGGATTGGGCTTGCCGCGGGCGACGTCGGCCGCGCCGGCGATGGCGTCGAACTGCTTGCGCAGATCGAGGCCGTCGAGCGTGAAGGCGATGTTCTCGTTGGGCGCGGCGGTGGCCACGGCCAGCTTGATGCCGGCGCTTTTCGCGGCGGCGATGAACTGGTCGAAGCCGGTCGTCACCGCCAGGTGCGGCGCATACAGCTCGCGGTACAGCGACTCCTTCTCGAAGTCGAGCGCCGCGCTTTCCTCCCTGGTCAGGTGCTCGCCCAGGTAGGTGCGCATGATCTCATGGCCCTGGCGGCCGGCCGTGTCGCGGAAAAACGCGTCCGGGTCCAGCGTGTGGCCGCGCCGCTCGAAAAACGCCAGCCACGATTTGGTGTGGAAGGCCATGTTGTCGACGATGGTGCCGTCCATGTCGAAGATGAACGCGCGCGCCGTTGAAGATGCCCCTGATGTCATTTATACGCCTTGTTTGAGCGATGCGGAGATGAAGTCGTCGAGGTCGCCGTCCAGCACGCCCTTGGTGTTGCCGGTCTCGAAGTTGGTGCGCAAATCCTTGATGCGCGACTGATCGAGCACGTAGGAGCGGATCTGGTGGCCCCAGCCGACGTCGGTCTTGGAGTCTTCCAGCTTCTGCTGCTCACTCATGCGCTTGCGCAGCTCCATCTCGTACAGCTTCGCCTTCAGCATCTCCATCGCCTCGGCCTTGTTGCGGTGCTGCGAGCGGTCGTTCTGGCACTGCACCACGATCCCGGACGGGCCGTGCGTCAGGCGCACCGCCGAATCGGTCTTGTTGATGTGCTGACCGCCGGCGCCGGACGCGCGGTAGGTGTCGATGCGCAGGTCGGCCGGATTGATCTCGATGTCGATCGAATCATCGACCTCCGGGTACACGAACAGCGACGTAAACGACGTGTGGCGGCCGTTGGCCGAGTCGAACGGCGACTTGCGCACCAGCCGGTGCACGCCGGTCTCGGTGCGCAGGAAGCCGTAGGCGTAGTCGCCTTCGACCTTGATGGTGGCGGTCTTGATGCCGGCCACCTCGCCGTCGGACTGCTCCATGATCTCGACCTTGAAGCCTTTGCGTTCGGAGTAGCGCAGGTACTGGCGCAGCAGCATCGAGGCCCAGTCCTGGGCCTCGGTGCCGCCGGCGCCGGCCTGGATGTCGATGAAGCAGTTGTTCGGGTCCATCGGATTGTTGAACATCCGGCGGAACTCCATGCCCTCGATGACCTTGCGCACTTCCTCGGCGTCGACGATCAGCGCCTCGAGCGTGTCGTCGTCGCCTTCCTCCTTGGCCATGGCGAACAGGTCGCCCATGTCTTTGAGGTCGGTGTCGGCCTTGGTCAGCGCGTTGACGATCGCCTCCAGCGATTTTTTTTCCTTACCGAGATCCTGGGCCTTTTTCGGGTCGTTCCAGACCGTCGGGTCTTCCAGTTCCTCGTTTACTTGTTCGAGTTTCTCCGACTTTTTATCGAAGTCAAAGATACCTCCGTAGTTCGGCTTCGCGGGTCGTCAGATCGGCGAGCAGGGCGGAGAGGGCGTTAATGCGTTCGGCTTCCATGTTTTCTTCTTTTCTAGGCTGAAATCAAACCTTGGATTATACCGGATCAGGGGTGGCGCCGGGCGCTTGTCTGTCCGCGCGCCGGGAAAAACGCCCGGCCCGGCCCCGGGCGGGCACGGCTTTTGCATGCGGGCAGTCACCTGCCGGTTGTAAAATACTGACATTTTGAACACAGCCGGTATAAAATATGCACCCATTCGGTGAAGAATATTGATGCGAGGAAATGTCGCACCCGTCCCGCCGGCCGTCCCCAACCTGTACACACATCGACCTCTATGCGCGCGTTCATCGTCCTGCCTGTTTTGCTGATCGGCTGCGGCAGCTTGCCGGGCGGCGGCACGACGCCGGCGGGGACCGAGGCCACCGTGGCGCTGCTCGAGACGACCGACCTGCACGCCAACGTGCTCGGTTACGACTACTACAAGCTCAAAGCCGATCCGTCGATGGGACTCGATCGCACCGCCACCTTGATCCAGCAGGCGCGCGCCGAATTCCCCAACAACCTGCTGCTCGATAACGGCGATGCGCTGCAAGGCACCGCACTGGCCGACTACCAGGCGCTGGCCTCGCCGGTCGGCTGCGACCAGGCGCCGGCGATCTACAAGGCCATGAACCTGCTGGGCGTGGACGGCGCCGGCGTCGGCAACCACGAATTCAACTACGGCTTGCCGTATCTGAACCAGGTCACCGGCAGCCATTTCGACGTCGACGGCGTCGCCGCCGACGCGCCGCGCTGCGCCGGCCCCGCGTTCCCCATCGTGCTGGCCAATATCTACAGCGCCAGGACCCGCCAGCCGCTGTTCGCCCCGTACGCCATCCTTACGCGCCGCGTCGCCGCCACCGGCCCCGATGGCCGGCCGCTGACGGCCACCCTCAAGGTCGGCGTGATCGGCTTCGCGCCGCCGGGCGTCCTGTCGTGGGACAAGCACTGGCTGGACGGTAAAGTCTACGCCGAGGGCGTGCGCGAAACGGCGCTCAAGTACATCCCGCAAATGCGCGCGCAGGGCGCCGACCTGGTGGTGGCGGTCTCGCACGGCGGGCTTGACGGCGCCCCGTACACGTCGGAGATGGAGAACGCCAACTACTATCTGGCGCAGGTGCCCGGCGTGGACGCGATGCTGATCGGGCACGCGCACCAGCAGTTCCCCAATCCGGCCAGCACGGTCGCGTCGTTCGATCTGCCCGGCGTGGACAAGGCCGGCGGCACGGTGCGCGGCGTGCCCGCCGTGATGGCCAGCCTGTGGGGCAAGCACCTGGGCGTGATCGCGCTGCGCCTGCAGTACGACGGCAAGGCCTGGAGCGTCGACAAGGGCCGCACCACGGTCGAAGCGCGCCGCACGCGCACCGCCGGCGGCTACGTGCCCGCCGATCCGGCGTTCGGCGCGCTGATCGCCGCCGAGCACGAGGCCACCATCCGCTACGTGCGCACGCCGGTCGGCACCAGCGACTTCCGCATGTCGTCGTATTTCGCCGATGTCGGCGACGTCAGCGCCATCCAGCTGGTGAACCAGGCGCAGACCGACTATGTGACCGATTACGTCAAGGCCAACCTGCCGCGCTACGCCGGCTTGCCGGTGCTGTCGATGGCGTCGCCGTTCAAGGCCGGAGCGGCCGGCGTGCGCGATTACACCGACGTCAAGCCGGGCGGAGTGGCGCTCAACAACGCGGCCGACCTGTATCTGTATCCGAACGCGCTGCACGCGGTCAAGCTGGACGGCGCCGGCCTCAAGGCGTGGCTGGAAAAGTCGGCCGAGCGCTTCAACCGCATCGATCCGGCCAGCGGCGCGCAGCAGGAGTTGATCAACGCCTCCTTCGCCAGCTTCAACTTCGACATGCTCACCAGCGCCGACGTCACTTACCAGATCGACGTCACCAGGCCGGCCGGCCAGCGCATCGTGGCGCTGCACTATAAAGGTGCGCCGCTCGCACCGTCGCAGCAGTTTCTGGTCGCGACCAACAACTACCGCGCCAGCGGCGGCGGTCATTTCCCCGGCCTCGATGGCGGCAAGACGGTGATCGAGGCGCCCGACAGCAGCCGCGACGTGCTGATCTCGTACATCAAGCGCGTCAAGACGCTGACCCGCGCGCGCAACGCGTCGACGCGCAGCTGGCGCTTTGCGCCGGTGGCGACCAAGGGCGCGGTGGTGTTCCACGCGGCGCCCGGCATGATCGAACTGGCCAGGGAGGCCGGCCTGGCGTCGGTCACGCAGATCAAACCGGACGATGGCGGCGGCAAGGGCTTCGCGCTGTACGCCATCGACTTGTCGAAATGAGTGGAGGAGCCATGCTGCCTGTCGTGCGAAAACTGATCGGGATGCTCACGCTGCTGGCGGCGGCCGCCGGTTCGGCCTGCGCCGCGCCGGTGGACGAGGCGCGCCTGTACCTGCGCGGCGGGCAGGGCGTGAAAGTCGATTTGCCGAAGGCGTTCTCGCTGTTCCAAAGCGCCGCCAGGGCCGGCGATCCGCACGCGGCCTACTACCTGGGCATGATGTACCAGAACGGCATGTCCGTCGCGCGCGACACCAGGGCCGCCGCGCGCTGGCTGGAGTTCGCCGCCAACCGCCAGATGCCGGCGGCGATGTTCGCGCTGGCCAATCTGTACCTGAGCGGCGACGGCGTCAAACGCGACGAGCAAGCCGCCCGCCGCCTGATCGAAAAGGCCGCCGACCTTGAATATCCGGACGCGGTGATGGCGATGGCCATCGGCCTGCGCGACGGCTCGATGGGGTTCGAGCGCAACGAGGCGCTGGCCGAAACCCAGATGCGCTTCGCCAACCGCGCCTTGAAGCAGCGTCCCGTCGGCGGCATGTAGGCCGCGCCACATCACCATCTTTATCCTTACTGCTTGCTTACACTCGGCCGGACTTGTGCACGCCGCGCGCTTGCTGCGATGCGGCACAGCTATCTGTTGCCGGTCCCGATACACTCCCCTACAATGTTTCACCGATGGGGCGACTTAGCAGCCGATTTTCCAGCGTGGACGACTAATATAAAAACGTTGTAAACAGGAGATGACACATGAAATTGACACTGAAATTGGTGGTGGCAGGTCTGGCACTCGGCTTCTCGGCTTCCTCGATGGCGGCCGATCCCATCAAGATCGGCGTCGCCGGGCCGTTCACCGGTGGCTCCGCGCCGATGGGCGTATCGATGCGCGACGGTGTCAAACTGGCGGTGGCGGAGATCAACGCCAAGGGCGGGCTGCTGGGCCGCCAGATCCAGCTGGTTGAACGCGACGACGAAGCCAAGAACGAACGCGGCGTGCAGATCGCCCAGGAGTTGATCAACAAGGAGAAGGTGGTCGCCACCGTCGGCTACATCAACACCGGCGTCGCGCTGGCGTCGCAGCGCTTCTACCAGGAAGCCAAGATCCCGGTCATGAACAACGTCGCCACCGGCTCCATCGTCACCAAACAATTCGCCGACCAGCCGGAGAATTACATCTTCCGCAATTCGGCCAACGATCAGATCCAGTCGCAGATGATCATCAAGGAAGCCGTCGACAACCGCAAGTTCAAGAAGGTCGCCATCCTGGCCGACTCCACCAACTACGGCCAGCTCGGACGCGAGGACCTGGAGAAGGCGCTCGACAAGAAGGGCATGAAGGCCGTGGCGACCGAGAAGTACAACCTCAAGGACGTCGACATGACCGCCCAGCTGCTCAAGGCCAAACAGGCCGGCGCCGAGGTGGTGCTCACGTACGGCATCGGCCCCGAGCTGGCGCAGATCGCCAACGGCATGGAAAAGCTGGGCTGGAAGGTGCCGCTGATCGGCAGCTGGACGCTGTCGATGGCCAACTTCATCGACAACGCCGGCAAGAACGGCAACGGCACCCGCATGCCGCAAACCTTCATCCAGGACCCGACCACGCCCAAGCGCAAGGCCTTCATCGACGCCTACGTCAAGGCCTACAATCCGCCGGGCGGGCGCATGCCGTCGCCGGTGTCGGCGGCGCAGGGCTACGATTCGATCTACCTGCTGGCCGCCGCCATCAAGCAGGCCAATTCCACCGAGGGCCCGAAGGTCAAGGCCGCGCTGGAGAACCTCAACGAGAAGATCGACGGCGTCGTCACGTCCTACAGCAAGCCGTTCACCAAGGATAACCACGAAGCCATCACGGCGGACATCACCGTGTTCGGTGAAGTCAAGGACGGCAAAGTCGTGCTGGCCAAATAAGGTCCGCACCGATTCCCGCACCGGCCAGCCTTGAGATTCAAGCCTGGCCTTTTTCTTGTGTTCGTTTTTTGCCGCGCGCGGCAAGGTGAAATCATGGAAATCTTCCTGCAACTGGCGTTCAGCGGCATCGCGCTCGGCATGATCTACGCGGTCATCGCCTTCGGCTACCAGCTCACGTTCGCCACCTCCGGCACGCTGAACTTCGGCCAGGGCGAATCGCTGATGCTCGGCGCGCTGGTCGGTCTGAGCCTGGTCGGCACCATCCACGGCGGCCCGTACATGGGCTACCTGCTGATGATCCCCCTGGTGATCGTCTTCGGCGCGCTGCAGGGCATGTTCGTCGAATGGATAGGCGTGCGGCCGGCGATCAAGATCAAGTCCGAATTCGGCTGGATCATGTCGACCATCGCGCTGGCGATCATCTTCAAGAACGTCGCCGAGAACATCTGGGGCAAGGACGACCTGACTTTCCCCTCGCCGCTCAGCTCCGCGCCGTTCCAGATCTTCGGCGCCAACGTGCAGCCGATGCAGGTGGCGGTCATCGTCGGCGCGCTCGCCATCATGGCGGCGGTCGAAATCTTCAACCGCAAATCGATCTACGGCAAGGCGGTCGTCGCCACCGCCAACGACCGCGACGCGGCGGGCCTGATGGGCATCAACACCCGCGTGGTGATCACGTTCTCGTACGCGCTGTCGTCGGCGACCGCCGCTTTCGCCGGCGTGCTGGTGGCGCCGCTGACCCTGACCGGCGCCACCATGGGCGCCTCGCTCGGCTTGAAGGCTTTCGCCGTGGCCATCATCGGCGGGCTGACGTCGGGCGTGGGCGCCATCGTCGGCGGCCTGATACTGGGCATCGCCGAAACCACCACCGGCTACTACATCTCGACCGGCTACAAGGAGGTGCCCGGATTGCTGCTGCTCCTGCTGGTGCTGGCGATCAAGCCGTCCGGCCTGTTCGGCAAAGCCGCCATCAAAAAGGTCTGACCCATGAACAAGACGATAGTGGCGGCGAGCGTGGCGGGGCTGGCGGTGCTGGTGCTGTATCCGGTGCTGATCCCGAATCCCTACTACATCCATCTGTTCGAAACGATTTTGATCTACGCGATCCTGCTGTTCGGGCTCGATATCGTGGTCGGCTACACCGGCCAGGTGTCGCTCGGCCACGCCGGCTTGTTCGGCATCGGCTCCTACGCCACCGGCGTGATGGTGTTCAAACTGGGCGCGCCGTTCTGGATCGCCATTCCCGCCAGCGTGCTGGGGGCGGCGGTGTTCGGCGCCATTCTCGCGCTGCCGGCGCTGCGCGTGACCGGACCCTATCTGGCGATGGTGACGCTGGCCTTCGGCACCATCATCCAGATCCTGATCAACGAGATGACCTTCCTGACCGAAGGGCCGATGGGGTTGAAAATCTCCAAGCCGGTCATGTTCGGCCAGAAGCTGAGCGAAGTCCAGTACTACTACATGTGCGCCGCGCTGATGGTGGTGTCGCTGGTCGTCGTGCACCGTATCCTCAAATCGAACCTGGGGCGCGCCTTCGAGGCGCTGCGCGACAGCCCGATCGCCTCGGACTGCATGGGCGTGTCGGTGTACCGCTACAAGGTGTACGCCTTCATCATCAGCGCCGGTTTCGCCGGACTGGCGGGCAGCCTGTACGCGTATTCGGAGGAATACATCTCGCCCAACACCTACAACTTCGAGTTGACCATCCTGTTCCTGCTGGCGGTGATCATGGGCGGCCGCAAAACGCGCTCGGGGGCGCTGATCGGCGCGCTGATCGTCGTCATGCTGCCCAGCTTTTTGGCCGACATCGAATTGTTCCGCAAGATCGCGGTGGCCGCCGCCGTGCTGGGCGTGGTCGGCGCGGGCCTGTTGCTGGCGAAGGGGCGCGTCACGCCGCAACGCGTGGTCGTACCGCTGGTCGCCACCATCGGCATGGCCGCCTTCTCCTTCAAGCTGGAGAACATCGTCGACTGGCGCCTGACCATCTTCGGTTTGATGACGCTGTTCGTCGTCTACTATCTGCAGGACGGCATCGTCGGCTTCCTGCAAGGGCTGCTGGGCAGGGGCGCGGTGCACGCCAAGGCGGTGCTGGCCAGCGGCGTCGAACCGTTCGCCCGGGC
Source organism: Duganella sp. 1411 (assembly GCF_017833525.1). Classification (GTDB taxonomy): domain Bacteria; phylum Pseudomonadota; class Gammaproteobacteria; order Burkholderiales; family Burkholderiaceae_D; genus Rugamonas. The sequence goes on along the minus strand of NZ_JAFICD010000002.1, from coordinate 13,155 downwards.
CAAGGGCGGCAACGCCGGCGACACGCTGCTGGACGTGAACCAGATCCTGATGCAGTTCGGCGGCCTCAAGGCGCTCAACCAGGTCGACATGCAGGTCGTGCAGGGATCGGTGCACGGCCTGATCGGCCCGAACGGCTCGGGCAAGAGCACGATGATGAACGTGCTGACGGGGATCTACAAGCCGACCGCCGGACAGGTGTCGTTCGCCGGCGCCGTCATCTCGGGCCGCACGCCGTCGCAGATCGCGCTGGGCGGCGTCGCCCGCACCTTCCAGAACGTGCAGCTGTTCGGCGAGATGACGGCGACCGAGAACGTGCTGGTCGGCCTGCACAACACGTTCAAATCGAATGTGCTGGACGTGATGCTGCAAACGCCGCGTTACAAGCGCGAGGAGCGCGCCGCGCGCGACCGCGCCGCCAGCATATTGGAGTTCGTCGGCCTGTCGGCGATGGCCGACGAGGAAGCGCGCAACCTCCCGTACGGCAAACAGCGGCTGCTGGAGATCGGCCGCGCGCTGGGACTCAGTCCGCGCCTGCTGCTGCTCGACGAACCGGCGGCCGGGCTGACGGCGCCGGACATCAAGGAACTGATGGCGATCATCCGCAAGATCCGCGACCACGGCATCACCATCATCCTCATCGAGCACCACATGGACGTGGTGATGGCGTTGTCGGACACGGTTACGGTGCTGGACTTTGGCCAGAAGATCGCGGAGGGCAAGCCGGCGGCCGTGCAAAGCGATCCGAAGGTGATCGAAGCGTACCTGGGCGGCAGCGGCGAAGAACACGGCGGCATGGCGGCGCCGGCGGCACACTAACGAGGACAGCACATGCTATCGATCTCCAATCTGCACGCCGCCTATGGCAAAGTCGAAGTCCTGCACGGCATCTCGCTGGAAGTCCCCAAGGGCAAATTGGTGACCCTGATCGGCTCCAACGGCGCCGGCAAGACCACCACCATGCGCGCCATCTCCGGCATGATCAAGCCGAAGGAGGGCCGGGTCACGCTCGGCGGCAAGGACATCACCGGTCACGACTCACACCGGATCGCGCGCGCGGGGTTGGCGCATTCGCCGGAAGGGCGGCGTGTGTTCGCCTCGATGACGGTGACGGACAATCTGCTGCTCGGCGCCTTCCCGCGCTTCACGCGCGCGCGGCCCAGGGGCGACATCAAACACGATCTGGAAAAGGCGCTGGAGCTGTTCCCGCGTCTGAAGGAGCGGCAGGGGCAACTGGCCGGCACTTTGTCCGGCGGCGAGCAGCAGATGCTGGCGATGGCGCGCGCCATCATGCTCAACCCGGACGTGGTGCTGCTCGACGAACCGTCGATGGGACTGGCGCCCATCCTGGTGGAGGAAGTGTTCCGCATCATCCAGCGGCTGAAGTCGGAGGGCGTGACGATGCTGCTGGTGGAGCAGTTCGCCGCCGCCGCGCTGAATGTGGCCGACTACGGCTATGTGCTGGAGAACGGCAGTATCTCCGTCCACGGCCCGGCCGAAAGCCTGAAGACCGATCCGAAGGTGATCGCCGCCTACCTCGGCGGCGGCCACTAACTAACCCCCAGCGGGAGAGTCCGCCGGTTGTTGTTCTATAAACTAAAAATAACTTTTTCGGCTGGTTATAATGCCAATTAATATTATGTGAGAATTGGAGAGAATTAAAACTAAAACATTGAATTGCATTTGTATAAACTAAAATATATCGATATATTGCAACATTTTTGATTGCCTTGGGGAAATTGCGTCTATATAATTCGCAATTAATAATTCTACAGGGCAACAAATGAGGTCGTTTTACAAGCTGTCGTACGGTGTTTTTGTGCTGTGCAGCATCACGCCAATCCGCGTTTCGGCCCAGTCGACGACCGAACTGACCACGCAGCAACTGCAACGCCAGCAGCAGCGCGAGCGGGCGCTCACCGAGCAGGCCGAGGAGAAGCGGCCCGACGTGCGCCTGCCGCGCGCGCCCGCGCAGACCGGGGCGACCTATCCGGCCGACGAACAACCGTGCTTTCCCATCTCCCGGATCACGCTGATGGGCGAAGGCGCCGACCGCTTCGACTGGGCGCTGGCCGCCGCCGATGACGCCGTCGGCCGCTGCCTCGGCAGCGTGGGCGTCAATACCGTTATCGGCAAGGTGCAAAACGCGCTGGTCGCGGCCGGCTATGTGACCACCCGCGTGCTGGCCGCACCCCAGGATCTGCTGGCAGGCCAATTGCGGCTGTTGGTGGTGCCTGGCCGCATCCGCGCCATCCGCTTCGCCGCGCCGGCCGACCAGAACGGCCCGTCGTGGCGCACCGCCGTGCCCGCTTCGCCGGGCGATATCCTCAACCTGCGCGACATCGAACAGGCGCTGGAGAACTTCAAGCGCGTTCCGACCGCCGAGGCCGATATCGATATCGTTCCCGGCGAGCAGCCCGGCGACAGCGATTTGGTGATCAAATGGCGCCAGGCGTTTCCCGTGCGTGTGAGCCTGTCCGCCGACGACAGCGGCGGCAAGTCGACCGGCAAGTACCAGGGCGGCGTCACCGTGTCGCTCGACAACCTGCTCGGCTGGCACGAACTGATGTATTTCAGCGCCAACCGCGACCTGCCGGCCGGCGGCGCCGCGGCCGAACACGGCACGCGCAACTACGCGCTGCATTATTCGATGCCGGTGGGATATTGGCTGCTGTCGCTCAACGCCAGCCATTACCGCTACTACCAGTCCATCGCCGGCGCCAATCAGAACTACATCTACAGCGGCACCAGCGGCAATGCCGACCTGAAGGCCGCGCGCGTGCTGTACCGCGACGCGGCCCGCAAGACCACCGCCGCGCTGCGCCTGTATCAACGCCGCAGCAACAATTTCATCGACGATACCGAAGTGCAGGTGCAACGGCGCCAGATGGGCGGCTACGAATTGAGCCTGTCGCACAAGGAGTTCGTCGGCGCGGCGACGCTCGACGGCGCGCTGACCTACAAGCGCGGCACGCATATGTTCGGCACCTTGGCGGCGCCCGAGGAAGAGTTCGGCGAGGGCACGTCGCGCCCGGCCATCATCGGCGCCGACGCCACCTTCACGCTGCCGTTCGCGCTGGCTTCGGCCAAGCTGCAATACCAGGCCACCTGGCGCGCCCAGTGGGAGCGCGACCGCTTGATCCCGCAGGACCGCTTCGCCATCGGCGGGCGCTACACCGTGCGCGGCTTCGACGGCGAGAGCAGCCTGTCGGCCGATCGCGGCTGGTTGCTGCGCAACGAGTTGATCTGGTCGGTCAACGGCGCCAACCAGCTGTATCTGGGCCTTGACCATGGCGAGGTGGGCGGCGAGCGCACCGCATTGCTCGCCGGCACCAGCCTGACCGGCGGCGGCCTGGGCTGGCGGGCCCAGCTCGGCGGCGCCCAGCTCGACCTGTTCATCGGACGGCCGATCCGCAAGCCCGAACACTTCCGTACCGCCTCAAACACCGGCGGCTTCAGTTTGAACTACCAGTATTAACCCGCATGCGCCGGCCCCAACCCCGCCGGCAGAAAGTATCGTCATGAACAAGCTGTGCTATCGCATCGTCTTCAACAAACGCCGTGGTCTTTTGATGGCCGTGCAGGAAAACGCCAGCAGCCAGGGCAAGGGACGCGGGCAGGCCGGCGCGGCGTCGAGCGGCGGCGCCGACCGCGCCGGTCCGATGACGACGCGCCTGCGCGGCATGGCCTTGGCGCTGCTGGGGGTGATGGGCGGCTCGGCGGCGATGATGAACATGGCGGCGGCCCAAATCGTCGCCGACCCGAGCGCGCCAGGGCGCCAACAAGCGACGGTGTTGAACACCGCCAACGGCGTGTTGCAGGTCAATGTACAGACGCCAAGCGCGGCCGGTGTGTCGCGCAATGTCTACAACCGCTTCGACGTGCCCAAGAGCGGCGCCGTGCTGAATAATTCACGCAACGCCGTGCAGAGCCAGCTGGGCGGCTGGATCGATGGCAATCCCTGGATGGCGCAGGGAACGGCACGCGTGATTCTCAACGAGGTCAATTCCAACAATCCGAGCCAGTTGCGCGGCTATATGGAGGTGGCGGGCAACCGCGCCGAGATGGTGATCGCCAATCCGGCCGGCATCGTGGTCGACGGTGCCGGTTTCATCAACGTCAGCCGGGCCACCCTGACCACCGGCACGCCGCTGCTGAATCCGGCCGATGGCGCGCTCAACGGTTACTCCGTGCGGCGCGGGCAGATCAGCTTGGAAGGCGCCGGACTCGACGCCCGGCTGACCGACTACACGGCGCTGATCGCGCGCTCGGTGCAATTGAACGCCGGCGTGTGGGCGCAGCAGCTGGCGGTGACGACCGGCGCCAACGACGTGACCTTGACCACCGACGGCGCGGGCGCGGCCAGCACGATGCTGGCGCCCGCCGAGGGCAGCGGCGAGGTCCCGCGCTACGGTGTCGATACGGCGCTGCTGGGCGGTATGTACGCCAACAAGATTACGCTGATCGGCACCGAGGCCGGTGTCGGTGTGCGCAACGCCGGCAGCCTCGGCGCGGCGGCCGGCGAACTGGTCGTGACCAGCGCGGGCCGGCTGGAAAACGCCGGCAGTATGAGCGCGAGCAATGCGGTGCGGGTGGACGCGCGCGGCGGCATCGCCAACAGCGGCAAGGTGTACGGCGAGGCCGATGTCTCGCTGGGCGGCGCGGCGGCGATCGACAACAGCGGCACCGTGTTAGCGGTGGGGGCGCTGGCGCTCAACACGCCGGCCGCGCTGAGCAACAGCGGCACGCTGAGCGGCCAGGCCGGCTTGCAAGTGACCGCCAACACGCTGACCAACAGCGGCACGATCAGCAGCGACCGGCGCGCGGCGTTGTCGCTGCGGGGCGATATCGACAATCATCACGGATTGATCCAGGGCCAGAGCGTGGCGCTGAGCAGCGCGGCCGGCAGCCTTGGTAACCAATCCGGCCAAATCGTGCAAAGCGGCGCGGCGCGGCTGGACATCGCCGCCACGTCGCTGGATAACAGCGGCGGCGGACAGGTGGGGGCGGCGCCGGCCGTCGGCGGCACCGCGACCGGCCCCGGCCCCGGCAGCGGTGCCGATGGTGGAAACGCCGGCAACCCGGGCGACGGCGCGGGGGCCGGTGGCGGTGGTGATGCCGGCGCCGTGACGCCAGCGCCGACCCCGACGCCTGCCGCGCCCGCGACCACCCCGGCGCCAGCGCCAACCCCCGTGCCCGACGGCTACCTCCAGATCGCCGGCGCCATCGATAACGGCGCGGGCCGTATCATGTCCGGCGGCGATATCGGCGTCGGTGTCAGGTCGCTGAACAACGCCGGCGGCCAGTTGAACCTGTCGTCGTTGGACGTCAACGGCGGCGCCTTCAGCAACGGCGCCGGCCAGTTGAGCGTGCTGCACGACTTCCGTCTGCGCACCGGCGCGTTCGACAACCAAAGCGGAAAAATCATCGTCGGCGGCAATTTTACCGGCCAGTCGCAGGGCTTCGACAATGGCGGCGGCTTGTTGTCGGCCGGCGCCAACCTCGCCCTCAACAGCGGCGCCATCAGCAATGTCAACGGCAAGATCGTCGCCGCCGGCCGCGTCGCGCTCGACGCCGGTGGCGCCGTCGACAATCAAAACGGTTATATCCAGGCATCGACCGGGCTGTCGTTGACCGCCACCGGCAGGCTCGACAATCAAGCCGGCGTGATCGAAACGACCGCCGCGACCGCCACGATGGCGGTCGCGGCCGGCGATATCGACAATGGCAACGGCCGCATCGCCAACGCCGGCGGCGGCGCCAGCAGCATCAGCAGCGCTAGCAATCTGCTCAATAGCGGCCTGATCGGCGCCAACGGCGCCTTGCTGCTGGACGCGCAGACCATGCGCAACGAGGGCACGGTGCAAGCGGTCACCGACATGCGCTTGGCCGTCAAACGGCAACTGGACAACGGCGGCGACATCAGCAGCGGCGGCAAGCTCGACTTCATCGAGGACGCGGCGACGCTGAACAACCCCGGCCGGATCGCCGCCGGCGGCGCTATCACGGTCGCGGTGGCGCATGTCAACAACGCCGCCGGCCAGATCGGAACGGCGGCCGGCTCCGGCGCCGACGTGGCGCTGAGCGCGCAGGACGTCAACAACCGCGGCGGCAACGTGATCGCCGACGGCAACCTCGCCGTCACCGCCAGCAACACCGGCCTGGACAACTCCTTCGGTCTGATGCTGGCGCAGCGCGACGCCGCCATCGTCGCCGCCGTCACACTGCTGAATGAGCAGGGGGCGATCGAGACCGCCGGTCCGGTCAGCAAACTGGACGTGCAAGCGGGTACCATCCGCAATCTCTCCGGCCGCATCGTCAACGTCGGCCGCGGCGACACCGACATCCGCGCCGCCGGCGAGATCATCAACAGCGGCCTGGTAGCGGGTAATGGCTGGCTGGGCATGACGGCGGCAGCCATCGACAACAGCGGCACCATGACCAGTGGCGCCGATCTCGACATCGTTGTGGCGGGGTCGCTCACAAACAATGGCCTGATCAGTAGCGCCGACCAGTTAAGGCTGCTCGGCCCCAACGCGGACGTGCGCAACTACGGACAGATCAGTTCGGCCGGCAACATGCAGGTATGGGTGGACCGGCTGACCAACGGCGGCCTGATCGCCGCCACCGGCGGGGCCGACACCATCATGTCACTGCGGGGCAATACGCTGGACAACGATGGCGGCAAGATCATCGCCGGCGGCAGCGCCGCGCTGAACTTTAGCGGAGCGATCAGCAATAAGGGCGGCACCGTGCAGGCCGCCCGGGACATGCGGATCGAGGCCGGCGGCGGGCTGAACAACACCGACGGCGTGATCGAGGCCACCGGCGCGCTCAGCAAGCTGGAGGTCAGCGCGCTGTCGATCGACAATACCACCGGCCGCATCGTCAACGTCGGCACCGGCGACGCCAGCGTCACGGCCGCCACGGGCATCCTCAACAGCGGCTTGATCGCCGGCAACGGCACGCTGAACGTGGAGGCGCAAAGCCTGGACAACACGGCCACCGGCGCCGTGACGTCGGGCTTGGCCATGACGGTGGGCGTTAGCGACCGCCTGCAAAACGACGGCACGATCCAGAGCAACGGCGCGCTGACCTTCACCCGCACCACGGCCGAGCTAGGCAACACCGGCCTGATCAGCGCCAACGGCGACTTGCTGGTCAAGGCCGGGCACCTGAACAACGACGACGGCGACATCGCCACGGCGGCCAAGTCGGACGCCAACCTGGTCATCGCCAGCGACAGCCTGAGCAACCAGCGCGGCCGGATCTTATCGGATGGTGCCGGCGACATCGCCGTCGCCGGCGCGGCCGACAACCGCGACGGCGTGGTGCAGACCCGGCGCGACCTGACCTTGGGCGCCGGCGCGTTGCTCGACAACCGCAACGGCGTGGTCGAGACGCTGGCGGCCACCAGCGCGATGCATGTGGCCGGCGGCGCGATCGACAACACCGGCGGGCGCATCGTCAGCGCCGGCACCGGCAATTCCAGCGTGACGTCGGCGTCCTACATCCAGAACAGCAAGCTGATCGCCGCCAACGGCAGCCTGGCCGTGGCCGCGTTGACGCTCGCCAACAGCGCCGGCGGCGAAGTCTCGTCCGGCGCCGCGTTGCAACTGGCCGTGCGCGACAAGCTCGACAACGCCGGCGTCGTCAGCAGCGTTGGCGCCATGACGTCCACGCTGGCGACCGGCACCTTGACCAACACCGCGCGCATCGTTGCCGGCGGTGAGATGCGACTGCTGGCCGGCGTGCTCAACAACGATGGCGGCCAGATCGCCACGCTCAAGCAATCGCAGGCCGATGTCGGCATCACGGCCGATGCCGTCTCCAATCGTGGCGGCTTGATCCAGGCCGACCGCAACGCCATTTTCACCCTGACGGGCGCGATGAACAACGCCCAGGGCGTGATCCAGGCGGCGCGGGACCTGCGCGTCGACGCCGGCGGCGCCATCGACAACACCGCCGGCGTGCTGGAAGCAATCGGCAGCGGCAGCATGCTGCGGGTGCAGGCCGGCGCCATCGACAACAGCGGCGGGCACATCGTCAACGTCGGCACCGGCGACACGCATGTCGGCGCCGATGCGCTGCTGCTGAACGGCGGCCTGGTGGCCGGAAGTGGCAAGCTCGACGTCACCGCGCAAACGCTGCGCAACACGGCCGGCGCGACCATCTTCGCCGGAACCGATATGACGCTGGGCGTCACCCAGCAGTTGCAAAACCTGGGCGCGATCAACAGCACGGGCACGCTCGACACCACGGAGGTGACGACGTCGGTGCAAAATCGCGGCACCATCATTTCCGGCGGCAAGGCGACCTTGAACGTGGGCGCGTTCGACAACGATGGCGGACAGCTGGCGACGGTCAAAGGTTCCGGCAGCGATATCGCGCTGACCAGCGACAGCCTGAGCAACCGCGACGGCGCCATCCTCGCTGACCACGGCGCGCGGATCGCGGCGGCGGGCGCGGTGGACAATACGCGCGGCACCATCCAGGCGCGGCAGGACATGGGGCTCGACGCCGGCGGCGCGCTTAACAACACCGGCGGCGTCATCGAAGCGATCAACGCCGAAAGCACCTTCAGCCTGAACGCCGGCGCGATCGACAACACGGGCGGGCGCATCGTCAACGTCGGCACGAACGCGACGTCGGTCGCGGCGCGCGACGGCATCGTCAACAGCGGCCTGATCGCCGGCAATGGCGATGTCAGCCTGGCCGCCAGCACCTTGCAGAACCAGGCGGGCGGCAATGTCGTGTCCGGCGCCGATCTGGACCTGGCGGTCGCGCAGCAGCTCGATAACCGTGGCACCATCAGCAGCGGCGGCACGCTCGACTTCAGCCGCGCCACCGTCGTGGTCAACAACCGTGGCCAGATCGCCTCGGCCGGCCAAGCCCACATCGCGGCCGGCGTGCTGAACAACGACGGCGGCCAGATCGCCACCCTGAGCAACAGTGCCGCCGATATCGTGATCGACAGCCAGAGCATGAGCAACCAGGGCGGCAGCGTGCTGGCCAACGGCAGCGCCTTGCTCGACGTGAAGGGCGCGGTCAACAATGCCGGCGGCACCATCCAGGCGCAGCGCAACCTCGACCTGTCGGCCGGCGGCCTGCTGAGCAACTCGGGCGGCGTGATCGAAACGGCCAACGTCGCCAGCCTGTACACGATCAGCGCTGGCGCCATCAGTAACGGCAGCGGGCGCCTGGTCAACGTCGGCGGCGGGCTGACGTCGATCAGCGCGAGCGGCGCCATCACCAGCAACGGCATGATCGCGGGCAATGGCGATCTGTTTCTGTCGTCGCGCACCGCGCAGAACGGCGGCACGGTGGCGTCGGGCGGCGACCTGCAGCTGGCGGTCACCCAGCAGATGCAGAACATGGGCACGGTCAGCAGCGCCGGCACCTTGCGATTCACGCAAGCGGGCGCCAGCTTTAGCAACAGCGGCCAGATGATCGCCGGTGGCCAGGCGACCTTCAGCGCGGCCAGCTTCAACAACGATGGCGGCCAGATCGCCACGGCCGGCGCGTCCGGCGCGGAGATCACTGTCGACAGCAACACTATCAGCAACCGGGGCGGCAAGATCTTGGCCAGCGGCGACGCCAGCTTGACCAGCGGCGGCGGTCTGGACAACACCGGCGGCAAGGTACAGGCGGGGCGCGACATCGACATCGCCGCCGCGGGCGCGCTGGACAACATGGCGGGCGCCATCGAAGCGGGCGGCGCCGCCAGCAAACTCGACATCAAGGCCGGCGCCATCGACAGCACGGCCGGGCGCATCGTCAACGTTGGCAGCGGCGACACCAACGTGCACAGCGACGGCGCCATCGTCAACAGCGGCGTTCTGGCCGGCAACGGCGACCTGAATCTGAGCGCCAGGACGCTGGCCAACAATACCGGCGGGGCCATCGGGGCCGGCGGCGACCTGCTGCTGAAGATCACCGGGCAACTCGACAATCACGCCGACATCACCGGCACCGGCACCTTGCTGTTCGACCAGTCCGCCGCCAACCTGAACAACAATGGCAAGATCGTCGCCGGCGGCAAGGCCACGTTCGTCGCCAACGCCATCGTCAACGACGGCGGCCAGATCGCCACGGCCAAGGACAGCGGCGCCGACCTGTCTTTGACCGGCAAGAGCCTGAGCAACGTCGGCGGACAGATCCTGTCGGACGGCAAGGCGGTATTAGCCATCGACGGCGCGCTGACCAACACGCAGGGCACCTTGCACGCCATCGGCGATCTGGAGCTCAAGGTCACGGGCGCGTTGAGCAACGATGCCGGCGTCATCGAGGCGGTGGGCGCGGCGTCGGCGCTGACTGTCTCCGCGCAATCGATCGACAACGGCAGCGGCAAGATCATCAACATCGGCAGCGGCGACGCCACCATCACCAGCCTGGGCGCGATCGGCAACAACGGCACCATCGCCGGCAACGGCAATATGGCGATCAAAGCCACCACCTTGAGCAGCGGCGCCAACGGCAATATCGCCACCGGCAAAAACCTCGACTTGCAGGTGACGCAGCAGCTGGACAACCAGGGCAAGATCAACAGCGCCGGCACGCTGACCTTCAACCAGGCGGGCGCCACGTTGAACAACAGCGGTTCCATCGTCTCGGCCGGCAACGCGCTGATCGTCGCCAATGTCGTCAAGAACGACGGCGGCAGCTTGGGGACGGCGGCCGGCTCGGAAGGCGACCTCAATCTGACCGCCAACCAGCTGAGCAACGAGGGCGGCCACGTCACGACCGGCCGCGACCTGATCGTCACCACGCACACGCTGCTGGGCAACGGCGAGTTGCAGGGCGGCCGCGACCTGGCGTTGACGATGGACGGCGACTACACGCAAGGGAACGGCACCCAGCAGTTCCACTCGAACCGCGACCTGAGCCTGACGGTGACGGGCAACATCACCAACAACGCGACCTTCGAAGCGGTGCGCAACCTCACGCTGAGCGGCAACGCCGTCACCAACAACGCCGGCGCCGTCATTCAGGGACAGGGCGTGGCGATCAAGGCGGCGGGCGATGTCAACAACGCCGGCGAGATCAACGGCGAGACCGCGCTCGACATCAACAGCGGCGGCACGGTCAACAACGACAACGCGATCGTCGGCGGCGATTTGACGCTGACGGCGCAAAACCTTAACAACACCACGGCCACGTCATTGGTCGGCGCGACCAATTCGATGAGCCTGGGCGTTTCCGGCACGGTGAACAATACCGGCGGAGGAACGATCTACAGTTCCGGCAGCCTGTCCATCGCCGGCGCCTTGACGGGCGGCCAGACGGCCGTGGTCAACAATATTTCGTCGACCATCGAGGCGGGCGGCGATCTGGTGCTGAACGCGGGCACGCTGAATAACATCCGCGAGAACGTTTCGCTGGTCAAGGTGCAGACGGTCGACGAGACCAAGCAGATGCAGTTGCCCGAGTGGTATCACAACGGTGACAACCATAAAAACTTCGACCCGAACTCCGCCAACTATTTCCCGCACGAAGTGTACTTCGTCAATCCTGACGACGTTCTGGAGAACGCCACCTTTGTCGCGCCGGATGGGAATACCTACGGCCGTGCCGTGATACGCACGCACGCCAACGATTCCGCCTTCGTTGCTGGTGGAAGCGGTCTGTACAGCTCATACGGCGCCAAGGCGCGCATCTCGATGAGCGATGGCACACGCGTGCTGTTTTATTTGTACAGCTCGGATAACCAGGCCAATCCGGACCAAGGCGGCCCCGAGAGCAGTGCGTACCAATACGTTGATCAAGTCACCAGCTGGACGGACGCCGGGCCGACGTTCTCCAACCAGTACGGCAGTTGCGCCGCAAACTGCATTCGTTTCGTGACCCAGCCGAACTACTACGATCCGACCACCATCATCAACCGGGAAAAAATCCGGTCACTGAAATCGGAGGCAGGCAAGCTGGAGCAGTCGCGGGTGGCGCACCACGTGGCGATTGAAGACCAGGTTGCGCCGACCTCGGGTGCATTGGCGCAGATCCTGTCCGGCGGCAACATGCACATGACCGTCGGCCAGTCGCTGATGAATCAGTACGGCAACATCGTCGCCAACGGCGCGCTGGTCGTCGACGGCGGCGCCGCCATCACCAACGAGGGCGCCACGCTGTACCGCACGCACACCTTCGACGGCACCTGGCGCACTTACGATGGCGATGTGACCGCCTACACCATGCCGACCCTGAACGAAGTGATCGGCACGGCGGCCGGCATCATCTCCGGCGGCAAAGGCGTCAGCATCACCGGCCGCAGCTTCACCAACGTCGATGTCACCGCCGGCACGGCCGGCAACATCCGCGACAGCGTCAACGTGGTCGCCACCGGCAACAACATCGCCACCGCCGCCAGCCACGCCTCCGGCAGCGGCGGCAGCGGCGGCAGCGCCTACGGACAGGTGGGCGGCAGCGGCGTCGGCAACCACGCCTCCGTCGGCGGCCGCAATGGCGCGAGCGGCTTGGTCAACAACGCCATCGCCAACGGTCAGGCCGGCGCCAGCGGCACCGGCAACAACGCCCAAACCGTGCTCGACACCAACGGAAGCGGCCTGGTCAACAACGCCGGCGACGCCCAAAACGCCAGCGGCAGCGGCATCTCCGCTGGCGCCCGGAATGCCGACCGCGTCAGGGGCAGCGGCGCCAACGGCGGCGCCCTGGGCGACCTCGCCACTGGACACGGCGTCGGCCAGACGCAGGGCGCCTCGCAGGTCGGCGGCGGCGCCAACGCGGTCAAGGTCGCGCCCAACGGCTTGTCGACGATCAATCCCGACGCCAACGGCAGCTATGTGTTCGAGACCCGTTCGCAGTTCGCCAACCGCGGCAACTGGGTCAGCAGCGACTACCTGCTCAACCAGCTGGCGATGGACCCGTCGGCGACCCAGAAACGCCTGGGCGACGGCTTCTACGAACAGAAAATGGTGCGTGACCAACTGATCGAGCTGACCGGCCGCGCGCCGGCCTCCGGCGAAAGCGACGACAGCCGCTACAAGGCGCTGCTGACCAGCGGCGTCAGTTTCGCCCAGCAGTTCGACCTGCGGCCCGGCATCGCATTGACGGCCGACCAGATCAGCCACCTGACCAGCGACATCGTCTGGATGGAGACCGAAACCGTCATGCTGCCGGACGGCACCGTCGAGAAGGTGCTC
>NZ_JAFICD010000001.1 GCF_017833525.1 Duganella sp. 1411 | reverse complement strand
CATTCAGTTCTGGGCAATCTGCCGCCCTCCGTCTACGAACGGAACATGGCAGCAAGAAAACCTATCGTCGTGTCCGAATTTACTTGACCACCACATTCAGCCCAAAGCATCCTTGATCTCATAACGCCAGTGCCTCATGGACTGTACCAAACAATGCAACATATAAGGCAGGGACATTTGCTATTTTCCGAAATTTGGAAATCGAAACAACACGTAGATTCGGACGTTCTTTTTTGACGCCGTCGGCATTCCCTTTTGTGTGTTTAGCGACCGGGAAGTCAGCAAGGGATGGCAATGAAGAACCCGGCTCGCCGCCGAAGAACATGAAAGGACCTAAGACCATGCTCTCGCTATTGAAGCGAGTCCAGATTACGCATCCAGAAGGCTTTTTTGATAGCCCCACATGCACTTTCTGCGAAGCAGTGGTGGCAGCTTTGGACGATGTTTTTAACTGGACGTGACGTGTGACACCGTTTGCCTCTAGGACTACGTCATGGCCTGATCTGTCGATTGACGGCTGTGAGACCTCTAACGTAGCTCCCGCATATAACCACGAGTGTTTTAGCAGATCGCCGATCAACAAATGCTCTAACAGGCGCTCTCGATAAACTGATTCATGGACATCCAGATTGATGGTCATACTTTCTTTCCCAATTGAAGCGATAGTGCCTGCTCTGTTGTGCCTAACCAAACGGCCTCCGGCAGCTTCTGGCCGAACCCGGCCAACGCTGCTCAGCTTACCAGCTTGCTTATCTGAAAGGTTCACACATTGTCACGCCGGGCGCTACCGCCCCAAACCCGCCCCTCGTCCCTCCTGCGGGAGCGGGAACCCCACCCAAGGAGTATGCAGTGGGGGTAGGCCGCGCAGCTCCGTGTAGCAAAAGCCCGATTTTCCTCCCTATTTTTTCCTATTTTTCCCGGGATTGAACTATCGCCGCGCTTTCCCGTCTAAATATGGAAAAGCAGAACAAAATAGGGGAGAAAATCGGATGAATAACACAGTGACCGTGCAGGTGCCCACCGACACCCTGCTCCAACTCATCGACAAGCTGCGCCACCGTGGCGGTTCGCAAGACATTTCGGAAGCCATCACGAACGCCATCGAATACTGGCTGGAAGACCCGGCCAGATTCGCGCCGGGCGCGGACCCTGAGGACATGCACGGCTATCAATGGAAATCGCTGTTCCTTCCCGCAGGCACCGTGTTGAAATCGTGGAGCTACGGCGAAAACAACTACGCGCGCGTTGAAGGCGATCAGATCATCCACAATGGCCGCGCGGTATCGCCGAACCAGTTCGCGCAATCGTTCGCCCGCTCGACGCGCAATGCGTGGCAGGACTTATTCATCCGCCGTCCGGGCGACAAGACCTTCAAAATAGCATGCCGACTGCGCGATGAACTGCTCGCGGCGGCGAAACCGGCCGCCGCCACGCCAACCGGTACGATCCCGCCTGGGTCCACCGCAGTCCCGCCGCTGGCGGTTGGATCAACGGCAACCTTGCCCGCGCCGCAGGCCCCGTCCACAGCTGGCCAGCCAGCGCGCAATACTGACCGCGAGCCCGGATGGGACTTGCCTGAGCGCAGAAAATTCCGCTATCGGCTGGAAGACGTCGCCTATTAATTCAAGGCGCGGCGCCATGGCGGCGCCCCGGTTTACGTCGTCCGGCTGGCGCCGTCCGGCCGGGCGTGCCCGGCATCGCGCTTGCGCAGCGCGCTCAGCATCGTGGAGCGGGCCGAGCGCAGGTGCGCCCGCATGGCCGTCTGCGCGGCCGCCGCGTCGCCGTCGACCAGCGGGCGCAGGATCGCCAGGTGCTCCTGCAGCGCGTACTGGTTGCGCGGGATCTCGTCGCGCTTGTCCCATTGATAGTGGTAGTGGTAGACCATGGCCACGACGTCGTTGAGGTTTTTGGCGAAGCGGTTGTCCAGCAGCCCGATCAGGAAAGTATGGAACTCGCGGTCGAGCGCGGGGAATTCCGCGTGGCTTTCGGCCGGCTCGCGGCCCAGCGCCTCGTGGCGCGCCAGCAGCTCGCGCAACCGGGCGAACGCCGGGTCGTCCGGCGCCATCTCGCCGATGCGCTCGATCGCCCTTAGTTCGAACATCTCCCGCACCTCGCCCAGCTCCTCGGCGTATTTGGTGTCGAAGGCGCACAGGCGCCAGCCGCCGCGCGGGTTCTTCTCGATCATGCCGTTGCGCGAAAAACCAATCAGGAACTCGCGCACGGCGATCGTGCTCACGCCGGCCGCGCGCGACAGCTCCACCTCGGTGAATTCCGCCCCCGGCGGCAGGTCCCGCTCGTAGATGCGCTCCATCAGCACCTGCTGCAGCTGCTCGGTGGCGCTGTGCAGTTCGGCCACGTCGAAGTAGTCTTCCGGGCGCGGCTTGCGCAGCAGGTGGCGCTGCTTCATGCCCTCGATCAGTCCGTGCCCGGCCAAGTGGGCCAGCGCGCTGCGCACGGCGGTGCGGCTGCTCGCGGCGATCTCTGCCATTCGCATTTCGGTGGGCAAGGGGTCGCCGACCGCCAGATGGTTGGCGGCGTGGTCCAGCAAAAGATTGATGCTGCGCCGGGTGGTGATGGGAAGTTTGGCCATGGATGTCGAATGTATTGGATACATAGAATACACTACGATCGGCCGCCGCGTGCGGGCGGCGGCTTTTTCCGTGGGCGGCCCGCCCAAAAAAAAGGCGGCCAACGCCGCCTTTCCCGTGATACCCAAGCGCTTGGGATCAGAAGGTGTAACCCATCGACACCCGGAAGCTGCGACCCGGATCGAACCAGCTGCGGCCGGTTTGGCCGATGGAGTGCTGATTGGTCTGCTTAGTCACCGTCTGGGTCAGGTTGCTGACATTGAAGCTGCCGTAGAAGTGTTCGGTGAAGCGGTAGTTGATGCCCGCATCCCACTGGCCGACGGCTTCCTGCCAAACCGGAATCGACCATCCCACGTCCTTCGGCATGTCGCCATTGGCGGCGGCGCGGGTCGGATCGGCGCTGGTGCCGTTTTCGCCGGACGCGCCGTAGACGCCGGTCGCCAGCAACATGCGGCTGCGCCAGTTATACGCCAGGCGTGCCGAAATCGGCCCGCGGTCGTACATGAAGCCCAGGTTGAGGGCATTCTTCGACATGTACGCCACCGGCAAGTCCTTGAAGGGCAGGCCGTTGGTGTCGCAGCCGTACAGGCTGGCGGCCGTGCCGCTTTTTCCGGCGGGGCAATAAGCCATCTTGAAGGGGTGGTATAGCGTCTGCTTGTTGTCGATGTAGGTGTAGTTCGCGGAGATGCCGAAGCCCTTCGCCCAGTCGGGCAGCAACTCGGCCAACGCGGGAATCTTATCCACGTAGGTCGCGCCGGCGACTTCGATGCCGGCCAACCACAGCTTGGCCGCGTTGTCCGGTCCGGTGATCGTGAAGTCCTGGTCGTTGCCGGCCAGGTCCTTGACGGTCCTGGTGTACGATTTGGTCAGGATAACGTCCTTGACATTCTTGTAGAACAGCGTGGCGGTCAGCGACTGCCCGCTCTGCGGATACCATTCCAGCGACAGGTCGATGTTGTTCGACTTGAGCGGCTTCAGTTTCGCGTTGCCGTCGTTGGTGCCGGTGTAGCTGATCGAGTCGATGACGGCGGTGTTGGTGGCGTTCATATTCACCTTCTGATCCAAGGTGATGTACTCCTGCAACTGGTCGAAGCCGGGGCGGTAAATGCCGCGCGACAGCGCCAGCCGGGACTGCAGCTTGTCGGTCAGGCTGGTCTTCAGGTTCAGGCTGGGGATGATGTCGACGTGGCTGCTTTTGGCATCGATCGGCTCGTCGATCGGTCCGAACCGGGGCACGCTGGGCGGCGTGGTGGCGCCATACGTCGGTTTGAACACCGTGTAGCCGTGGGCCACCGTGCTGGTCCTGACCACCCGTATGCCGGCGTTGCCGTCCACCGGGAACTTCAAGTTGTCGAAGCCGAAGCGCAAGGTGCCGTAAAGGGCCTGGGTGCCCTCGTTGTGCTTGCTGATGTACTTGGGATCGGACGTGTCGTAGCCATCCGGCTTCCAGTCGGCATTGCCGGAGGCGACCTGGCAATCGCGGTCCGGCGTGCCCTTGATCGCATTTTCGTCCGCGCAATTGAGCAGACGTGCCGCCAACAATTGCCGGTACGCGCCCGGCTTGTTCATCACCATGGCCATGGTCGGCAACACGATCGTCGGCGGCGCCGCGATACGGCCGTTGAAGAAGTCCGGGAACGAGAATTGTTCGACGCTGCCGAGGGCCGCATACCGCGGGTCGCTCAGGTAGCCGAAGTTACTCCGTTGCCAGCCCAGATCGGCCGGATTCGGCAACTGCCCCGCGACCTTGGTGGACGCCACTTGCCAAGGATCGGCGTAGGATTTCCAGCCGGTGCCGGCGTTCTTGTATTTGGTCGACGAGCGCTCCGTCAGGCGCACGCCAAAGCGCACGTCGCGCAGCACCGGGTGGTCGAAGATGAACCTGGCGTCGGCCTTCCACGCATACAGGTCGGCCTTGGCCTTGTTGACCTCGGGCTGCGAGGCGCTCCAGAAGTAATTGCCGGCGTCGCCCAGGAACTTGCGGGCCTTGTCGTCGAAACTGAACACGGGGCGCGCGCCGGAGACGTCCAGGCCCATGCTGGGCACGAACGTTTGCAGGTTGAGCATGCCGTTGTCCCCGCTATTGGTGGCATGCACCCACTGCAGATCGTTCTGGAACGACCAGCGCTCGCTGGCCTGCCACTTGAAGTTCCAGGCCAGTTCGCTGGTGCGGCCTTTGACGCTGCTGTAATTGCGGGTGGTGCCCATGCCCAGGCCGCCGTCGGCGAACTGGTTCGCGCCTTGCCCGCCGATCGGATACGACAGCACGCCCGATTGGAAGACGCCGCGGCTGTCGTACCTGGCGTCGCCGTATTTGACCATGTACGGATTTTCGGCGGCGGCGAACAGGCTGTTGCCGGTGTTGGTTGAACGGAAATTGGAATCGAAGTAGGTCAGCGACGACTGCTTGTCGTTCTTCTTCCACTGCAGGGCGCCATAGATGCCGGTGCGTTTGGAATCGGTCGTGCTCGAGCCCCAGCTGGCGCCGTTCGGCAGCCACACCGTCTTGCCGGGCACGACGTCGGTGCGCGGGAAGTAGGGGGATTGGTCGATCGAGTCGACGCGGCTCGCGGTGTTGCCGTAGGAGAGGTCCAGCAGCACGCCCACTTCGCCCATGTCGGTCGACCAGCGGTTCGAGTACAGGCCGGAGAAGGCGGGCGAATTTTTCTTGCCCAGCACCGCGTAGTTGTCCGAGACGGAAAAGGCGCCGTATTGCCCCTTGGCGTCGAAAGGCAGGCGCGTGCGCAGGTCGATCTGGCCGCTGATGCCGCCTTCGACCAGCTCGGCGGACGGATTCTTGTACACGTCCACGCCCGCCATCAGTTCCGGCGGCACGTCGCCCCAGCTCAATTCGCGCCCGGGCCAGCCGGCCGAAAAGCTTTCACGTCCGTTCAGTGTGGAGGAGCCCCAGGACAGGCCGCGAATCTGCACGCCCGACCCCTCGACATCGAAGCCCAGGCCGTTGGCGGCCAGGTTGGCGCCGGTGCGCGAGCGGTTGCGGTCCATGGTCAGGCCCACCACCCGTTGCAGCACCTCGGTGATCGACTTGTCCGGCAGCTTGCCGGCCTCGTCGGCCACGACCGAGTCGACGATCTGGTCGGCCTCCTGCTTGATGCGCTGCGCGGTCTCCAGTTGCCGGCGCTGGCCGGTCACGACGACCTTGGTCGGTCCCGCGTCGTCGCCGGCCGTGGTCGCCGCCGGCGCCGTCTGTGCCAGCGCGGCATTGCCGCACACCAGCGCGAGCTGCGCGGCGGCGAAGGCCAGCGCCGTCATCTTGAACGGCGCCGCGTTGCTCTTGGTCCTGAATTTTTTCATTGTATTTGTCCCCTGGTAAATGCCCTGGCGGCCATCGCGCGCGGCGGTGGCCGTCGCCGGCGCTCGCGGTTATTGGAAGGTGATCGGGCCGGTCAGCGTGAGCTGGGTGGTGTAGGTCGGTTTGTCCGCCGGCGTGCTCGAGACCGTGGTGTTCATGCTGTCGGCGCTGAAGCCGACCTTGGCGATCGGGTAGTCCTGCAGCTCGTTCCACGCGTTGAGGTCGCTCAGTCCGCAGGCATCGCCGATGGTGAAGTCCTTCAGCCCGAGGCTGAACGCGGTGGCCGTCGTGTCGACCGGCTTGGCTTTCGCCCGCAGCGCCACGTTGCACGGCTTGCCGTCGGCCTTGACGACGAAGTGGCCGAGCACCAGATCGACGCTGACGCCGTTGTTGCCCGGGCTAAGCCAGTCGGCGTTCTGGGCGATGGTGAACTTCATCGTCGCCTGGGAATCGATGCGCACGCCGACCGCCGTGGGCCCGGACTTGGAAAGCTCCTTCAGCCCGGCGGCGTACAGGCCGAGGCTGTAGTAGCCGCCGATCGCGCCGCCGCTGGGGTGGTCCAGCTTGAGCTTGAACGTGAACGTCAGGCTGCCGCCATCGGCGGAGGCGGCCTGCTCGCACGCGCCGTTGCACCACCACCCGTTCTCGCTGGTGCCGGCGAAACCTTCGACGGTGCCGCCGTCCCTGGTGGTGGTGGCGTCCTTGAAGCCGGCCGTGAAGGTCAGCGCGGGCGCCTGTTCGGTGCCGATCGGGATGTTCCTCACCACCGACGCCTTTTCATAGATGTCGTCGCCGTCCTGGGTGCCGGTGACGGTGCACAGGCCGTTGGCCAGCTTGGTCAAGGCGCTGCCGCTGACCGTGCACACGGAGGGCGTGCTGGAGGCGAAGGTGACGGCCCCGCCCGCGCCGGCGGTGGCCGACAGCGCGACCGGGTGCGTATCCAGCGGTTGCGCCCCCGGGTTGCGGAAGACGATCATTTGCGGCATTTTGGGCACGACGAACAGCTGGCGCTGCGAGACCGCCGCGTAGCCTTCGAAACCGGCCTGGCGGGCGGTCACCGCGCACTCGCCCGCCTTGAGCAGCGACAGGGTGCTGCCGCTGACGCTGCAAACCGCCGGCGTCTCCGACGTGTAGGTGATGGGCCCGCCGGAGCTGGCCGTCGCCCTCAGCGTGGTGGTCGTGACGGCGGGCGGCGCGCTGACCGTCCCCCCGCCCGCGAACGGGAAGGAAATCGACTGCACCGCGCCGCCGTCACTGCCGCCGCCGCCCCCGCCGCAGGCGGCCAGCATCGTTGCATAGACCACGCCGATGGCCGACATTTGGAATCTCATGGATAGTCCCCTCATTGTAGTTATTCCTTTCTTTTTCATTTGCTGACGATGCTCGCCGCCGGCCGCGCCGCCGACGAGTTGGAACTAGTGGTGGAAGTAAGTAGTTGTTGGCCGCCGTGTCGGCGATCGGGTCGAAGTGTTTGCTGGAGTGTCGGGCGTGGCGGTTGTGCCGGAGGCCAAGATCAGCGCCCGAAGACCGGCCGTACAGGCGGCACGAAGCCTCGGCGCTCCCGATAGTTTTGATGTTCGCATCGTCTCCCCACTTTTATATTTTGCATGACTTGTTAACTGCAAGACCATGCTTGTGGAAGCTATTATGTGGAGGGAAAATACTTGCGGCAATTACAAAAAGCGTTAATACAACATATGAAATTAGGTAACCGGGGACGCGCCCGTCCGGCGGTTGACAGCGCGCTGGCGTCTTAGAGCCAGGGGGCACAGGATGCGGCCGGAATATGACGGGATGATGTGGTCGTCCATCCAAACGCGTAAGGCGACGGCGTTTGCGGCGTTGCGTCGTTCCGATAACAAGATGCCGATTTCCAGTTCATGCACCGTGACGACCGACAGATAGAGCGTACTTGAGTCGGCAGCCACCCGCCAACGCACGACATTGCGGTTGGCCTTGCCTTGCCGCGCTTTGCGCAACTCCGATACCACATTGGTATCGACAAGGTACATCACGAAAAATCCGCCGGCTTGGCGGTTTCGCGCGACCGGATCGGTTCGAACTCGATATCCGCCATGTCCGGAACGGCAAGCAGTTCGGCCATGTTCCGATGCTCTCGGATTAGACGTTGGTAGTCGGAAAACTTAAGCAGAACATGTGTGGTGCGACCCCGGTCCGTGATGAACACGGGCTCATTGTTGGCCACACTTGTCGCCTCGGCGGCGTTTTGAATGAAATCCTGGATTGGTAAGGTTGTGACGGTCATGGCGGCACCTCGTCCCGGCTGGATACGATGAAATTACTACAGCCGGTAAGGCGCCGCAAGCGCGTTTCGCAAGCGGTCCAACTTGTCGCCCGTTGGGCTTAATAAATCGATTCGGGGGACGAAGCGGGAACCTTACTCCAGGTTCTGCACCTGCTCGCGCATCTGCTCGATGAGCAGCTTGAGTTCCATCGAGGCGTCGGCCAGCTCCTTGACCGAGGCCTTGGCGCCGAGCGTGTTCGCTTCGCGGTTGAGCTCCTGCATCATGAAATCGAGGCGCTTGCCGACCTGGCCGCCTTTTTTCAGGATGTGGCGCGTCTCGGCCAGGTGCGCCGACAGCCGGCCCAGCTCCTCGGCGACGTCGATGCGGATGCCGTACAGGATCACCTCCTGGCGGATGCGCTCGAGCGCGTCCTGGCGCGACAGCGCCGAATTCGAGCCCTGGCAGGCCAGCCCCAGCGCGTCCTGCATGCGCTCGACGGCCTTTTGCTGGAACGCCGCCACCACCTGCGGGATCAGCGGCGTGATGCGCTTGACGATCACCTCCATCGCCTCGATGCGCGAGGTCAGCATGGCCTCGAGCGCGGCGCCCTCGCGCTGGCGGCTGACGACGAAGGCCTCGACCGTGCGCGCGGTCAGCGCGGCGACGTCAGCCTGCAGCGACTCCTGGCCGATCTGCGCCTCCTCGATCACGCCCGGCCAGCGCAGCAGCTCGGCCACCGACATGGTCGGCGCGGAGGGGAAGTGGGCGCCGACTTCGAGTTGCAATCTTTGTAATTCGGTCAGCAGCGGCAGGTTGAGCGCCTGCGTGCCGGCCGTAGCCGCCTTGCGGCCGAAACTGAGCCTCAGCTCGACCTTGCCACGGGTGATGGCGGCCATGATCGCCGCGCGCAAATCGGGTTCGAGCGCGCGCAAATCGTCGTTTATTCGAAACTGCAGATCGAGAAAGCGCGAGTTTACGCTCTTGATTTCGATCGTCAGTGTGCCCGCCGCGCTTTCACTGGTGGCGACCGCGTAGCCCGTCATGCTGGAAATGCTCAATGGATATCCCCGATTTAATCTTTACAAAACAGTGATTTATCCACACAATCCGGTGTGTTGAGGCGAGGAATCCTATGGCTGCACAAAACAACGCCCCGTTGCCAGATGGTCTGGAAATTGCTGGATATCGCATTGTAAAGAAAATTGCGTCCGGTGGGTTCAGTATTGTTTACCTCGCGTACGACCCGGACGGGGTGGCCGTGGCCATCAAGGAGTATTTGCCCAGTTCGCTTGCGCTGCGCCGCGACGGCGAGCTGGTGCCGACCGTCTCGCGCGCCAACCTGCCGGTGTTCCGCATCGGCCTGAAGTGCTTCTTCGAGGAGGGCAGGGCGCTGGCCCGCATCGCCCACCCCAACGTCGTCAGCGTGCTCAATTTCTTCCGCGCCCACGACACCGTCTACATGGTCATGGCCTACGAATCGGGCCATTCGCTGCAGGAGCATATCCAGCGCCAGCGCGCCAAGGGCGGCAAAGTGGGCGAGGCCTTCATCCGCACGATCTTCATCCAGGTGCTCAAGGGGCTGCGCGAGGTCCACGCCAGCAAGCTGCTGCACCTGGACCTGAAGCCGGCCAACATCTATTTACGCACCGACGGCACGCCGATGCTGTTAGACTTTGGCGCAGCGCGCCAGACCGTCAACAACGACATGCCGACCCTGGCGCCGATGTACACGCCGGGCTTCGCGCCGCCCGAGCTGTACGCCAAGACCGGCGGCCTGGGGCCGTGGTCGGACGTGTACAGCATCGGCGCGTCGATGTTCGCCTGCATGGTCGGTTCGCCGCCGCAGCCGGCCGACCAGCGCAAGAGCGAGGATAAAATGGCCGGCCACTTCGACAAACTCGCGGGCGGCTATTCGCCGGAGCTGGTGGAGCTGGTGCGTTGGTGCCTGCGGGTCGACCCGCTCGAGCGCCCGCAAAGCCTGTTCGCGCTGCAGAAGGTGCTGCAGGCGGCGCCGCCGCCGCCACCGCAAGCGCCGCGCGGCATCATGGCAAGGCTGGGCGGCGGCCTGCGCGGCCTGGTGGGGCGGCTGGGCGGGGCGGCGCGGCCCAAGGCCAGGGCCGGGCCGGACACGCTGGTCTGAGCCGGACCGTATGCAAGACCAACTGGATAGGCAAAAATGCAATTCTCCGTGTATCAGGAAAGCCACATCGGCGGCCGCAAGGTCAACCAGGACCGCATGGGCTACAGCTTCACCCGCGACGCGCTGTTGCTGGTGCTGGCCGACGGCATGGGCGGGCACGCGCGCGGCGAGGTGGCCGCCGCCGTCGCGCTGCAAACCATTTCGGCGCTGTTCCAGCGCGAGGCCGCGCCCTACGTCAAAAAGCCGCGGCGCTTTCTCGAGGAGGCCTTCGTGGCCGCGCACCGCGACATCCACGCCTACCGGCTGGCGCACGAGATGCCGGAGACGCCGCGCACCACCATCGTCGCCTGCCTGATCCAGCACAACACGGCCACGTGGGCCCATTGCGGCGACTCGCGGCTGTACTGGATGCGCGACGGCCGCATCCTGGCGCGCACGCGCGACCATTCGCATATCGAAAGCCTGATCGCCAAGGGCCTGGTGCCGCCGTCCGCGCGCGCCACCCACCCGGACCGCAACAAGCTTTACAACTGCCTGGGCGCCGACAGCCTGCCGAAGGTCGAGGTGGGCGGCGCCGAGGGCGTGCTGCCGGGCGACCGCATGCTGTTGTGCTCCGACGGGTTGTGGTCCATGCTGCCGGACGACGACATGGCGCGCCGCATGGACGCCCAGCCGGTGGCGCGGGCCGTGCCCGACCTGCTGCGCGCCGCGCTGGAGGCGGCCGGCGACGGCGGCGACAACGTCACCGCGCTGGCCATCATGTGGCAGGGCAGTTCGGTGGTCGACGGCCTGGACGCCATGACGGCGGGCGCGATGCCGACGGTGATCTCGACCGAGGCGCTGCCGCAGGACCTGCACAGCACCACCATCCTGGGCGCGCCGGTGGCGCCGCGGCCGGCGCAGGCGCCCGACGCCGACGCCGCCTTCGACGACGATGAAATCGAAAAGGCCATCGCGGAGATTCGCGGCGCTATCGAAAAATCCTCCCGCATACTCAAGTAATTCCCAGATAATCCACAAGTAAGCTCTCCAACCATCTTCAACAAGGACACCGTATGACCCTAGCCTCGCCCACCATCGCCCGTCACGACGGCCGCGCCGTCGACGCGCTGCGCACGCTGCGCCTGACGCGCGACTACACCAAGCACGCCGAAGGCTCGGTGTTGATCGAATGCGGCGACACCAAGGTGATTTGCACCGCCAGCATCGAGGACAAGGTGCCGGGCTTCCTGAAGGGCAAGGGCCAGGGCTGGATGACGGCCGAATACGGCATGTTGCCGCGCTCGACGCACACCCGCATGGACCGCGAGGCCGCGCGCGGCAAGCAGTCGGGCCGCACGCAGGAAATCCAGCGCCTGATCGGCCGTTCGCTGCGCGCCGCCTTCGACCTGCAGGCGTTCGGCGAGCGCACCCTGCACCTCGATTGCGACGTGATCCAGGCCGACGGCGGCACCCGCACCGCCTCGATCACCGGCGCCATGGTCGCCGCCTACGACGCGTTCTCCAAGCTGGTCGAGCGCGGCGCCGTGCCGGCCATTCCGCTCAAGGCGTTCGTGGCGGCGATTTCGGTCGGCGTCTACCAGGGCGTGCCGGTGCTGGACCTGGACTATGTCGAGGATTCGAGCTGCGATACCGATATGAACGTGGTGATGAACGAGGCCGGCCACTTCATCGAGGTGCAGGGCACGGCCGAGGGCGCGGCCTTCGACCGCGCCGGCATGAACCGGCTGCTCGACCTGGCGCAGGGCGGCATCGCCGATTTGATCAAGCTGCAAAAGCAGGTGCTGGGCATCGCTTAAAGAGCGTCGCGGCACGCGGGGCGTGGTGGAGGGGACATTCATGAAAAAGTGGCCGTTCGTGCTGCTACTGTGCGTTATCTGCCTGGGCGGCTGGCCGCCGGCGGCGTTTTGCAAAGAGTTGAACATCGTCTTTATCCCGAAGTCGCGCGACCAGGATTTCTGGACCTTCATGCGCCAGGGCGTCGACAAGGCGGTCGCCGAGGACGGCGCCGTCCACCTGACCTGGCGCGGCCCGGCCCACAACGACGATATCGATTCGCAGATCGATATCCTGCGCCTGTACTCGCGAGCGGACATCGACGCCATCATCATCGTGCCGACCGACCGGGTGCGCCTGATGGACCCGGTGCGCAAGGCGGCGGCGCTGGGCGTGAAGATCGTCGTCGTCGACTCCGCGCTGGGCGGCTCCTGGCACAGCAACTTCGTCGGCACCGACAACCACGCCGCCGGCCGGCTCGCCGCCGAGCGCATGGCGGCGCTGCTCAACGGCCAGGGCACGGTGCTGGTGATGCGCACCGTCTCCGGCAGCGGGTCGACCGACGACCGCGCCAACGGCTTCGTCAACTACCTTGCCAAGAACGCGCCGCGCATCATAGTCGTCGACGAATACGGCGGCGGCACCCGTGGCAAGGTGTCGCGGGCCGGGGTGGCGGCGCTGGCCAAATATCCCCGGCTCGACGCCGTCTTCGCCGTCAACGAGTCGGCCAGCGACGGCATGCTGCGCGCGCTGCGGCAGAGCGGCCAGGCCGGCAAGACCAGGTTGATCGGCTTCGACACCAGCGATTTCCTGCTCGAAGGCCTGAGGAAGCGGGAAATCCACGGCCTGGTGCTGCAGAACCCGCGCCAGATGGGCTATCGCGGCATGAAGGCGGCGATCGCGGCGGCCAGGGGCGCGCCCGTCAAGGAGCGCGACATCCTCACCGACGCCGTGATGGTCACGCTGGAAAACTACCTGAAGCCGGAGATCCAGTCGCTGCTGGTGCCGTAGCGCCGGGGTGGGGCGGCGGCAAAAGGTTTACAATGTCGCCTTCTCCGCACCACTCGATCCCACACCATGACTCAACGCCTGATCCTCGCCTCCAACAACGCCGGCAAACTCAAGGAATTCAACGAATTGCTGTCCACCGTGGGCTTTTCGGTCCACCCGCAGGGCGAGTTCGGCGTGCCGGAGGCCGATGAGCCTTTTCACACTTTTGTCGAAAATGCACTGCAAAAGGCGCGCCACGCGTCGCGCCTGACCGGCTTGCCCGCGCTGGCGGACGATTCCGGCGTGTGCGTCAACGCCCTCGGCGGCGCGCCCGGCGTGTATTCGGCGCGTTTCGCCGGCGAGCCGAAATCGGACGCCCGCAACAATGAAAAAATGATCGCCGACCTGGCCGCGCACGCCGACAAATCGGCCTATTACTACTGCGTGCTGGTGTTCGTGCGCCACGCCGACGACCCGCAGCCGGTCATCGCCGATGGCCGCTGGAACGGCGAGATGATCGCCACGCCGCGCGGCGCCGGCGGCTTCGGCTACGATCCGCACTTCTACATCCCGGCGCTGGGCAAGTGCGCGGCCGAGCTGAGCTCCGATGAAAAGAACGCGCTGTCGCATCGCGGCCAGGCCCTGCGCGCGCTGGTCGAGAAGCTCAAATGATCCCGATCAAAATCGCCGGCGCCAAAAGCGCCGCGGCCAAGCCGGCCACCGACATCAGCGCAGCGGCCGGCGTCGCCGCCAAGTATCTGCAGGGCGGGGCGCTGAACCTGCAGGCGCTGCCGCCGCTGTCGCTGTACATCCACTTCCCGTGGTGCGTCAAGAAGTGCCCGTACTGCGACTTCAACTCGCACGAGGCGAAGCAGGGCGGCGCCTTCCCCGAGCAGGAGTATCTGGACGCCATGCGCGCCGACCTGGAAATGGCGCTGCCGCTGATCTGGGGCCGCAAGATCTACACCATCTTCATCGGCGGCGGCACGCCCAGCCTGATGTCGGCGGCGGGGCTGGACCGCCTGCTGTCGGACGTGCGCACCCTGCTGCCGCTCGACAGCGACGTCGAGATCACGATGGAGGCCAATCCGGGCACCTTCGAGGCGGAGAAGTTCAAGTCCTACCGCGCCAGCGGCGTCAACCGGCTGTCGATCGGCATCCAGAGTTTCAACGCCCGCCACTTGCAGGCGCTGGGGCGCATCCATGACGACAACGAGGCCAGGCGCGCGGTCGATATCGCGCTGGCCAACTTCGACAACTTCAATCTGGATCTGATGTACGCGCTGCCGTCGCAGACGCTGGAGGAGGCGCGGCTAGACGTCGAGACGGCGATGTCGTTCAAGCCGCCGCACTTGTCGCTGTACCATTTGACGATGGAGCCGAACACGCTGTTCGCCAAGTATCCGCCGGCGCTGCCCGACGACGACGCCAGCGCCGACATGCAGGACATGATCGCCGAGCTGACCGCGGCCAACGGTTATCAGCAGTACGAGGTGTCGGCGTATGCCAAGGAGGGCCGGCGCGCGCGGCACAATTTGAATTACTGGGAGTTCGGCGATTACCTGGGCATCGGCGCGGGCGCGCATTCGAAGCTGTCGTTCCCGCACCGGATACTGCGGCAGGCGCGCTACAAGCAGCCCAAGGCTTATATGGAGCAGGTCAGGCTGGGGGCGCCGGTGCAGGAGGAGTACGAGATCGCGCGCGAGGATATGGGCTTCGAGTTCATGCTCAACACATTGCGGCTGCACGGCGGCTTCGATCCGAACCTGTTCAGCGAGCGCACCGGCTTGAGTTTGAACGCGATTGGGAAGAGCCTCGACGCGGCCGAGGCCAAGGGCTTGCTGTATCGCGATTACAAGGTGATCAGGCCGACCGAGTTGGGGCAGCGCTTCCTGAATGATTTGCAGCAGATGTTTTTGACCGGTTGATGTGTCGTCATCGTGGTCGGCGGCTCATACATGGCGGATTACGGCTCCGCCTAATCCGCCCTACGTGTCTCCGTGGTTGTTCGGCGTCCCGGTGTTGTTCCACGTAGGGCGGATTAGCGCAGCGTAATCCGCCGAGCGCCGCCCGGGACTTAAAACTCTTCCCACTCCTTGTCGTTGCCGACCGTGGCGGGCTTGCGCGCCAGCTTGGCCACCGGTTTTTTGGGCGCCGGCGCGCCACGGGCCGGCGGCGCGGCCGCGATCTTGCGCGCGGGGACGGGCGCCGCCAACGATTGCCGCATGCTTTCCTGATCGAGCTTGAACGATGCTGCCACGTCGGCCAGGCGCTCGGCCTGTTCCTGCATGCTGGCCGCCGCCGCTGCGGCCTCCTCGACCAGCGCCGCGTTCTGCTGCGTGACCTGGTCCATCTGCGTGATCGCCGTGTTGACCTGGTCGATGCCGATGCTTTGCTCGCTGCTGGCCGAGGTGATCTCGCCCATGATGTCGGTCACGCGGCGCACGCTGTCGACCACCTCGTTCATCGTGCTGCCGGCCTGCTGCACCAGCTTCGAGCCGATGTCGACCTGCTCGACCGAATTGCCGATCAATTCCTTGATCTCCTTGGCCGCCGCCGCCGAACGCTGGGCCAGATTGCGCACCTCGGAGGCGACCACCGCGAAACCGCGCCCCTGTTCGCCGGCGCGCGCCGCTTCCACCGCCGCGTTCAAGGCCAGGATGTTGGTCTGGAAGGCGATGCCGTCGATGACGCTGATGATGTCGAAGATCTTGCGCGACGAATCGTTGATCGTGCCCATGGTGTCGACCACCTGGCCGACGATCGAGCCGCCGCGCTCGGCCACGTCCGAGGCGGCGTGCGCCAGCTGGTTGGCCTGCCGGGCGTTTTCCGCGTTCTGGCGCACGGTCGCCGTCAGTTCCTCCATCGACGACGCGGTCTCCTCCAGCGAGCTGGCTTGTTCCTCGGTGCGCTGCGACAGGTCCATATTGCCGGCGGCGATTTCGTTGGAGGCGCTGGCGATGGTCTTGGTGCCGACCTGCACCTGGTTGACGACGTTGCGCAGCGAGTCGTTCATGCCTTTCAGCGCGGTCATCAGGTCGCCGATCTCCGAGCGCGAGGTGGGGCCGTCGAAGCGCGTGGTCAGGTCGCCGTTGGCCACCGTGGCGGCGATGTCGACCGCCGATTTGAGCGGCCCCGTGATCGAGCGCGAGATGATCCACGCCGCCACCGAGCCGATCGCCACCATCAGCACCGTCAGGATCAGCAGCAGCGTGTTGCTGCGCTCGTTGGCGGCGTCGATCGCGTGCGCGGTGTCGTCGATGGCCTTGCGCTGGAACGCCAGCAGCTCGTTGACCTTGTTCTTGTACGCCTCGGCGGCGGGCAGGAACTTGTCCCGGTACGCCGCCTCGGCCGCCGCGTCGTCGCCACCCTTGCGGATCTCGCCGACGTCGTTCTTGGCCTTCTGGTAGGCGGTGCGCAGCGCGATGGTGGCGTCGAACAGCGCGCGCTCGTCGTCGCTGGCCAGCAGCTCCTTGACCTTGCCCAGCAATTCGCCGCCGCGCTTGGTGCTGGCGGCGATGGTGTCGGCGAACACCACCGGCAGCGTGTCGTCCTTGCTGCGCGCGATCAGTTCGGTGCGCGCGACGGCCGAGTAAATCAGCACGTACCAGTCGGACACCAGGCGCTCCTTGGCCAGCGGCTGCTCCATCATTTGCCGGGTGGCGGCGGCGTTGCCGCGCGCGTTGACCAGCCCGACGGTGGTGGCGACCACGGCCAGCAGCAGGACGGTGGCGAACGCGATGGCGAGACGGGTGCCGATGCGCGTGTGCGAAAGAAAGTTCATGATTTACTCCGGTGACGACGGGCGTGGGCCCCAATGCAAGCAGCCAATTTGGCGTGGCTTTATAGCCGCAAGTATGCGCTCGGCCTTGCGGCCGGTCATGTGATGCGTGACGTTCCGTTGCAAATATGAAACAATGTGTATTATCTAAAACGACAATGTTGCCTTTAAGTCTGGCTTTTCGCACCAGCGGGCGAACGCTTCGGCCATGCGTTCGCTTTCGGCGATGGCGCGGGTCCAGTCGCGGATGCGGGCCGTGTGGTTTTGGCCGTAGGCGGTGAAGTCCTTGCGGTCGGGCAGTTTGCCGTTGGGGAGCGTGGCGACGAAGGCCGCCGACGGCGAGACCAGGATCACGTTGTCGAGCGCGGGATCGCCGGCGCCGGCGCGCCGCCACGGCATCGATTTATCCAGCCAGCCGGGCACGATATGGTCGCTGAAGTGCGGGTACAGCACCAGGCCGGGGTCGCGCTGGTAGGGCAGGTGCAGGTGGTAGTCGATCAAGCCGCCGTCCCAGTAGGCGCCGTCGGGCGCGCCGGCGATGGCCGTCACCGCCTCCAGCACCAGCGGGATGGAGCCGGAGGCCAACAGCGCCTCGCGCAGGTTGGCCGGCGACAGGTCGACGAAGTGGCCGGCGAAGGCGTCGAAGCGCTCACGCAGCCAGGCCGCGTCGTCGTGGCGGTTGTGGAACACCACGCGCTCCATCGCGCCGGCCAGGCGGCGGCGCGAGACGGCGTTGCCGGCGGCGGCGAGCAGGAAGCCGGCCAGCTCGCGCCAGCGCACGCCGTTGGCCCGCGCCAGCGCGCCGGTGCCGCGCGCGGTCAGGATGCTGACGTGGTGGTGCGGATGGCCGGCCGCTTCGGCGGCGCGGCCGTCGAGCAGTTCGTCGAGCAGCGCGCGGCAGGTCTGGCTGACGTAGGCCGGGGTGACCTTGGCCGGATAGCGCTGGTGGGCGTACAGGTGGGCCAAGCGTTTGTGGGCGGCGACCGGGTCGTCGAAGGCCGATGTGGCCATGCGCCAGGCGCCGATCGAGGCGCCGACCAGTTTGCGCCGTCGCGGCGCGTTCTTGAGCCAGGAGCCGAACAGCCACAGATCGAGGCCGTTGAGGATCAAGCCCTTGGGACCGCCGGCGGCGGCCGGGACGATGGCGATGTCGGAAGCCAGCATGCCCTCGGCGGCGATGCGGCGGCGGGCGCGTTGGCCCAGGCGGATGGTGATGGGGGAGGACATGGCGTGTGTTTCGGTTGGCGTTAACCCGCGCGGCATGCTCCGCATGGGGTCGTACCCCGCGGGGGCTCGGCGCCCCCGTACGACCCCGGTGTGCCGGGGGCCCGGGTGTTACTTCAAGCCGCCACCCAGCGCGCGATACAGGTCGATCGCGCTGGTGGTGCGCAGCAGGCGCGCCTGCACCAGCGATTGCTGCGCGCTGAACAGCTCGCGCTGCGCGTCGAGCACGTCGAGCGAACTGGCGACGCCGTTGTCGAAGCGCAGTTGCAGCAGCTTGAGCCGGTCGGCCTGCGCGTCCTGCACCGCGCGCTGCGCCGCCACCTGCTCGCCCAGGTAGTCGCGCGCCGCCAGCGCGTCGGCCACCTCGCGGAACGCGGTCTGGATGGTCTTCTCGTAGTCGGCCACGGCGATGTTCTTGCGCACCTCCGTCAACGTCAGGTTGGCGCGGTTGCGGCCGGCGTCGAAGATCGGCAGCACCAGTTGCGGCGCGAACGACCAGCTGCCGGTGCCGCTGTCGAACAGCCCGCCCAGGGTCGGGCTGGTGCTGCCGATCGCCGCCGTCAGGCTGATGCGCGGGAAGAAGGCCGCGCGCGCGGCGCCGATGTTGGCGTTGGCCGATTTGAGCCGCTGTTCGGCGGCGCGGATGTCGGGACGGCGCGCCAGCAGGTCGGATGGCAGCCCGGCCGGCAGCGCGCTGAGGGCGTCGATCTGGGCGTCGCTCGGCATGGCGCCGCTGGCGGCGCCCGCCGGCGGCTGGCCGACCAGCAAGGTCAACGCGTTTTCCGCTTGCGCGCGCTGGCGCGCCAGGGTCAGCGCGGCGGCGCGCGCGGTCTCCATCAGCGTTTCATTCGAACGCAGGTCGAGGCGCGACGACGCGCCCACTTCGGCGCGCTGCTGCGTGAGCTTGTAGGTGCGGGCGCGCGCGTCGTAGGTCTGCTGCGCCAGCGCGTACTGCTCGGCGTAGGCGCGCTCGGTGAAGTAGGCCTGCGCCACTTGCGCCACCAGGCTGATTTGCGCCGCCTGGCGCGCCTCGTCGGTGGCCAGGTAGGCCGCCAGCGCGGCGTCGTTGAGGCTTTTGACGCGGCCGAAGAAATCGAGCTCGAACGAGGAGATGGCCAGGCCGGCGTCGACCCGCCTGCCGATCACGGTCTGGCCGCTCGGCGAGACCGTGGCCGGGGTCTGGGCGCGGGTGGCGCCCAGGCTGGCGTTGACGTTGGGCAGGCGGTCGGCCGACTGCACGTTGTACAGCGCGCGCGCCTCCTCGATGCGCAGGGCGGCGGTGCGCAGGTCGCGGTTGTTGTCCAGCGCGGCGGCGATCAGCTGTTGCAGGCGCGGCTCGTTGAAGTACTCGCGCCAGCCGGTATCGATGGCGTCGCGGGCGCCTGCAGGGGCGGGCGCGACGCCGGTCTTGGCGGCGGCGCCGGCGCCGTCGGCAGGATAGGCGGCGGCCACCGGGGCGTCGGGACGCTGGTAGGTCGGCGCCAGCGAGCAGGCCGACAGCAGCGCGGCCGTGGCCAGCAGCGCCGCGCGCGCGGCGCTTGGGGTGGGGCGGGAGCGCTTAGTCATAGGTCTCATGCTTTTTGTCGTCCATTTCGTGAGCGGCCAGTTTGCGCTGGCGTTCGCTGCCCTTGAAGATTTTGCGGATCACCACGAAGAATACCGGCACCAGGAACACCGCCAGCACGGTCGCCGTGATCATCCCGCCCATCACGCCGGTGCCGATGGCGCGCTGGCTGGCCGACCCGGCGCCGGTGGCGATCACCAGCGGCAGCACGCCAAGGATGAAGGCCAGCGAGGTCATGATGATCGGGCGGAAGCGCAGGTGCACCGCCTCCAGGGTCGCCTCGATCAGGCCCATGCCTTGGGCCTGCAGGTCCTTGGCGAATTCGATGATCAGGATCGCGTTCTTGGCCGACAGGCCGATGATGGCGATCAGGCCCACCTTGAAGTACACGTCGTTGGGCAGGTCGCGGATATGGGCGCCCAGCAGCGCGCCCAGGATCCCCAGCGGCACCACCAGCAGCACGGCGATCGGGATCGATTCGCTTTCATACAGCGCGGCCAGCACCAGGAAGGCGGCCAGCAGCGACAGCGCGAACAGCGCCGGCGCCTGCGAGCCGGAGGTTTTCTCCTCCAGCGACTGGCCGGTCCATTCGACGCCGAAGCCGGGCGGCAGCTGCGCGGCCAGGCGTTCCAGTTCGTCCATCGCCTCGCCGGTCGAGCGGCCGGGCGCGGCGTCGCCGGTCAGCTTGATGGCGGGGTAGCCGTTGTAGCGCACCAGCTGCACCGGGCCCTGGATCCAGCGCGACTTGGCGAACGAGGAGAACGGCACCATGGCGCCGCTGGCGCTGCGCACGTTGAGCTGCATGATGTCCTCGGGCTGCAGGCGGCGCGGCGCGTCGGCCTGCACGATCACGCGCTGCTGGCGGCCGGCGCTGGCGAAGTCGTTGACGTACGACGAGCCGAGCGCGGTCGACAGCATGGCGTTGATGTCGGCGAAGGTGACGCCCAGCGCGTTGGCCTTCTCGCGGTCGATGTCGAGCTGCAGCTGCGGCGCGTCCTCCAGCCCCTCGGGCCGCACGCCCTTGAGGATGGCGCTCTTGGCGGCAAGGCCCAGCAGCTGGTTGCGCGCGGCGATCAGCGCGTCGTGGCCTTGCGCGCTGCGGTCCTGCAGGCGCGCGGTGATGCCGGTGGCGTTGCCCAGCTCGCGGATGGGCGGAGGGCTGAGCGGGAAGATGATGGCGTCCGGGATGCCCGACAGCGCGCCCATGGCGCGCGCGGCGATGGCCTGCGCCGAGTCCTGCGGTCCGCGCTCCTTCCAGTCCTTGAGCGGCACGAACACCAGGCCGACGTTCTGGCCGTTGCCCGAGAAGCTGAAGCCGGCCACCGCGATGGTGCGGGCCACGGCCGTCTGCTTGCGGAAGTACTCGTCGGCCTGCGCCAGCACCGCCTGCGCGCGGCTGCGCGAGGCGCCCGGCGGCAGCTGGACGTTGGCGATCAGGTAGCCCTGGTCCTCGTTCGGCAGGAACGACGACGGCAGGCGCACGTACAGCCAGCCGACCACGCCGCACAGCAGCGCGAACACCACCAGGTAGCGGCCGGTGCGCTTGAGCATTTTGGCGATGACGCCCTGGTAGCCGCTGGCGGTGACGGCGAAGCGGCGGTTGAACCAGCCGAAGAAGCCTTTCTTCTCGTGGTGGTGGCCGGCCTCCACCGGTTTGAGCATGGTCGCGCACAGCGCCGGCGTCAGGGTCAGCGCCATCAGCGCCGAGAAGCCCATGGCCGACACCATCGCCAGCGAGAACTGGCGGTAGATGGCGCCGACGGCGCCGCCGAAGAAGGCCATCGGGATGAACACCGCCACCAGCACCAGCGTGATGCCGATGATGGCGCCGGTGATCTGCGACATCGCCTTGCGGGTGGCGTCGCGCGGCGACAGGCCTTCCTCGCTCATGATGCGTTCGACGTTCTCCACCACCACGATGGCGTCGTCGACCAGGATGCCGATCGCCAGCACCATGCCGAACATGGTGAGCACGTTGATCGAGAAGCCGAACAGCTGCATCATGGCGAAGGTGCCCATCAGCGCGATCGGCACGACGATGGTCGGGATCAGGGTGTAGCGGATGTTCTGCAGGAAGATGTACATGACGATGAACACCAGCAGCACCGCCTCGAGCAAGGTCTTGACCACTTCCTCGATCGAGATCTTGACGAAGGTCGAGGTGTCGTACGGGATGGTGTACTGCACGCCCGGCGGGAAGTACTTGGCCAGTTCGTCCATCTTGGCGCGCACCGAGGTGGCCGTCTGCAGCGCGTTACCGGTCAGCGACAGCTGCACGGCGACGGCGGCGAACGGCGCGCCGTTCAGGCGCGCGCTGATGTTGAAGTTGGCGCCGCCCATTTCAACGCGGGCCACGTCCTTCAGGCGCACCACCGAGCCGGCGGTGTTCGAGCGCAGCACGATCTCGCCGAATTCGGTGGTCGACGACAGCTGGCCGGTGACCACGATCGGCGCCGAATAGCTTTGCTGCGCGGGGCTGGGCAGGTCGCCCAGGGTGCCGGAGGTGACCTGGGCGTTTTGCGCGCGGATGGCGGCGGTGACGTCGGCCATGGTGAGCTTGAGGCCGACCAGCTTGGCCGGGTCGACCCAGACCCGCATGGCCCGCTCGGTGCCGAACAACTGCGCCTGGCCGACGCCGGGAATGCGCTTGATCTCGTTGACGACGTTGCGCGCCATGTAGTCGCCCAGGCCGGTCGGATCGAGCCGGCCGTCGGTCGAGGTCAGGCCGACGAACATCAGGATGTTCGAGCGCGCCTTGTTGACCTGCACGCCCTGCTGGGTGACCGAGGCGGGCAGGCGCGATTCGACCCGCTTGATGCGGTTTTGCACGTCGACCGCCGCCAGGTCCGGATTGGTGCCGGGGACGAAGGTGACGGTGATGGTCACGGAGCCATTGGCTTCGCTTTGCGATTCGACGTACTGCAGGCCGTCGGCGCCGTTCATTTCCTGTTCGATGACGCTGGTGACGGCGTCGTCGAGCACCTGGGCGGTGGCGCCCGGATAGCTGGTGGTGATGACGATGGACGGCGGCGCGATGGTCGGATACTGCGACACCGGCAGCACCGTGATCGCCAGCGCGCCGCCAAGCAGGATGAATAATGCGATCACCCACGCGAAGACGGGGCGGTCGATGAAGAACTTGGCCATCTGAGCTCCAGGTTATTTGGCGGCCGCGGGGGCGGCGGGGGCTGCCGTCGCCGGGGCGGCGGGGGCGGGGGAGGCCGGTCCGGCCCACGGTTGCGGCGTGACGGCCAGGCCCGGCTTGGCCTTCTGGAAGCCTTCGACGATGATGCGCTCGCCGCCTTTGAGGCCGCTGCTGACGACCCAGTTCTGGCCCTCGTTGGCGGTGGCGGTGATCGGCTGCGAGACCACCTTGTTGTCGCTGCCGACGATCAGCACCGAGGCGCCGTCCTGGGTGCGCACCACGGCCTGCTGCGGCACCGTGATGGCGGCCTCGTTGACGCCCTGTTCGAGCCGGGCGCGCACGTACATGCCCGGCAACAGCGTGCGCTTCGGATTGGGGAACTCGGCGCGCATCGACACCGAACCGGTGTTCTGGTCGACCGAGACGTCGGCGAACAGCAGCTTGCCCGTCTGCGGGTAGGCCTGGCCGTCCTCGGTGACCAGCGAGACGCGCGCCTGGTCTTTACCGGCGCTTTTGAGCTTACCCTCGGCCAGCGCGCGCCGCAGCTTGAGCAGCTCGGTCGACGATTGCGTGATGGTGACGTAGATCGGGTCGAGCTGCTGCACGGTGGCCATCGGCGTGGCCTCGCCCTGGCCCACCAGCGCGCCCTCGGTCACCAGCGCGCGGCCGATGCGCCCGGAGATCGGCGCGGTGACGGTGGCGTAGCCCAGGGTCAGGCCGGCGTTGGTGCGCGCCGCCTTGGCGGTGGCCAGGTCGGCGGCGGCCTGCTTCTGCGCGGTGACGGCGTCGTCGTATTCCTGCTGGCTGACCGCTTGCGCGGCCAGCAGCGGCTTGTAGCGCTTGACCTTCAGGTCGGCCTGGGCCAGGTTGGCCTCGGCCTTGGCGACGGCCGCCTGGGCGCTGTCGAACGAGGCCTGGAAGCTGGCCGGGTCGATGCGGAACAGCACCTCGCCGGCCTTGACGTCGCCGCCCTCCTCGAACACCCGCTTGAGCACGATGCCGGCGGTGCGCGCGCGCACCTCGGCGATGCGCGAGGCCTCGGTGCGGCCCGGCAGCTCGCTGGTGAGCGTGACGCTGGCCGGCGCGACCGTGACGACCGACACCTTGGGCGGTGGCGGCGCGGCGGGCGCGGTGTCTTTTTTGCCGCAGGCGCCGAGCACGGCGAGGGTGAGGGCGGCGCAGGCAAGGGTGGTGGAGCGAGGGACGGATCTCATGGATGGTCTCTGAAAAGGGAATGATGGGACGTTCGCCGGCCGGCGCGGGGCCGACTGAGTTGCAACATTGTAATACAGTCAGAAATGTAACGTTTTGTACATGTCGGTTACGGTGCAATTGACGCTCAACGGTTGCACAAGTGTTGTTAAGACGTCAAAAAGGCAGGAGGACGGCGCGCCGTGCTCCTGCCTTTCAGCCGTGTTGGCGCGCGCTCAGCGCATGCCGGAGATGATTTGCTTGAGCTTGCCCGAGTCGGCGCAGAAGGCGCGGATGCCCTCGGCCAGCTTCTCGGACGCCATCTGGTCCTCGTTGAGCTGGAAGCGGAAGGTCTTCTCGTCCTGGGTCAGCTTGATGATGCCCGACGACGGCACCTTGTCGGCGCTGAGCTTGCGCTCGACCGGGGCGTCGCTGTCGGCCAGCTTTTGCAGCAGGTCCGGGCTGATGGTGAGCAGATCGCAGCCGGCCAGTTCGAGGATCTGGCCGGTGTTGCGGAAGCTCGCGCCCATGACCTCGGTCTTGTAGCCGAACTTGCGGTAGTAGTTGTAGATGCGCTTGACCGACTGCACGCCCGGGTCCTCGGCGCCCACGTAGTCGAGGCCGGTGGACTTTTTATACCAGTCGTAGATGCGGCCGACGAACGGCGAGATCAGCTGGGCGCCGGCGTCGGCGCAGGCGATCGCCTGGCCCAGCGAGAACAGCAGGGTCATGTTGCAGCGGATGCCTTCCTTCTCGAGGATCTCGGCGGCGCGGATGCCCTCCCAGGTGGCGGCCATCTTGATGAGCACGCGTTCGCGCTCGATGCCGGCCGCCTCGTACAGGGCGATCAGGTCGCGGCCCTTGGCCACCGAGCCTTCGACGTCGAACGACAGGCGGGCGTCGATCTCGGTCGACACGCGGCCCGGGATGATGCGCAGGATCTGCTTGCCGAAGGCCACCAGCAGGTGGTCGATGGTGTCCGGGATCGAGCGGTCGAGGTTGTCGCGCACGGCTTTTTCCAGCAGCGGCTTGTATTCGTCCTTTTGGACCGCCTTGAGGATCAGCG
The DNA here is from genome assembly GCF_017833525.1 of Duganella sp. 1411. Lineage (GTDB taxonomy): Bacteria > Pseudomonadota > Gammaproteobacteria > Burkholderiales > Burkholderiaceae_D > Rugamonas. The sequence goes on along the minus strand of NZ_JAFICD010000001.1, from coordinate 2,803,622 downwards.
ACGGATTGGTGGTGGCGTCGCGCGGGGTGTAGGCCTGGATCGACTGGAAGTCGCCGGTGTCGGCGACGACGGTGGTGAATTGCTTGAGCTGTTCGAGTTGGTTCATGTGCGCTGCCGGTCAGGGGGAATAAAGGATTATCTTATTGTACTCAACCGTGTTTGTTTTGCGTAGGGCGGATTAGGCGGAACGCCGTAATCCGCCATCGACGAGCCGCCGGCGGCGCATGCATTGGCGGATTACGCTGCGCTAATCCGCCCTACGTGTTTCCGTGGTTTCCGTGGTTTGCGTGGTTTTCCCGGCTCGGGCCGGCGGCGATCAGCCGCGCGATCTCGTCGAGCAGCACCTCGAAACGGATCGGCTTGCGGAAGAAGGTGTCGTACGGGATCATCTCTTCCTTGCGCGGGATGCCGGCGCTGGCCAGGATGAACGGGATGGCGCGCAGCGCCGGGTCGGCCCGCCATTGCAGGCACAGCTGGGCGCCGTCCATCACCGGCATCATGTAGTCGGAGACGACGATGTCGGGCCGCTCGCGCGCGGCCAGCGCCAGCGCCTCGGCGCCGTTGCCGGCCGTGCGCACCCGGTAGCCGCGGTATTCGAACAGCATCGTGTACGCCGACAGGACGTCGAACTCGTCGTCGACCACCAGGATGAGTTTTCCATCCGGGTTGGCGTCCATGATTGCTGGGGAGTCGCTCATGTCATCTCGCTATAGCGTCTGCGGCGGCACGACCGGGCCGAACACGGCGCCCTCGATCGTCATGCCGTTGTCGGTGATGAGCAGGATGTGGTTGGCCGCGTCGTAGCTGTTCTCGCGCAGCTTGAGCACGCCGATCTGGCGCCGGTTGATGCCGCGCACGTCGACGTAGCGCAACAGGATGATGTTTTCGAACAACATCGAGGCCGACACCTCGCTGTGTGCCGGCCCGGTGCCGAAATAGGGCAGTTCCTGGGTGAAGAAACTGGTCACGTTGCGGCAGCGCAACTCGTTGACCAGCGCGGCCAGGAACGAGCGCGAGCGCCCGTCGTGGATGACGATCTCGCGCAGGCCGTCGAGGCCGTCCATCAGCAGGCGCGACACGCCGCGCCGCTCGACGTTGCGCAGGATTTCCTGCGCCAGCGCGTCGACCAGCACCTCCAGCGGCGGATGCCAGATGATCTCCAGCGCGCCGCTGTCGTAGTACGGCTTGAGGTCCATGCCGACGCTGGCCGATTTTTCCAGCAGCCGCAGCGGCGATTCGTAGAAGCCGGCGATCAGGCAGTTTTCACCGCGCTGCAGGCCGTCGAAGACGAAATGCAGGCCCATCAAGGTCTTGCCGACGCCCGGGTTGCCCAGCAGCGCGGTGGTCGAGCCGCGCGCCACGCCGCCGTTGGTCAGCTTGTCCCAGCCCTCGATGCCGAAGCCGAGGCGCTGGCGCGACACGGCCGGCGTCGCGCCCGACACCGTGCTGACGGCCTCCAGGCGCGGGTAGATGGCGACGCCGTCCTCGCCCACCTCGAACACGTGGCGGCCCAGCAGATGCTTGCTGCCGCGCAATTTAAACACCTTGATCTCGCGGATCAGCTGCAAGCCCTGCTCATATTGGCTCAGCTCGATCAAGCCGTCGACCAGCGTGTTTTCCGAATCGGCCACGTTGCCCTCGGTGGGCGAGAGCAGGAAGGTGGTGCACTGCATGGTCGACACCAGCGAGTTCAGCGAAAGCATGAACTCGGACAGCGCCACGTCCGACGGCTTGGCCTCGCGCACGGTGCGGAAGCCGTCGATGATCATGATGTCGGGGCGCTGGTCGGCCAGCGTGCTGGCGATCGACTTGAGCAACTCGCGCAGGCCGCCCTTGAGCAGTTCGTTGTAGGCGCCGAGAAAGACGATGCGCTCGCCGACCAGTTTTTCGTCGAAGAACGAGAAGCTGCTCAGGTGGTTGAGCATTTTGCCGTGGGTTTCGGCGATCAGGGTCAGGATCAGCACCTTTTTGCCCTGGTGCGCATGCTGGAAACCGATCTGGCAGGCCAGCGTGGTCTTGCCGCTGCCGGCCAGGCCCTGGATCAGATACAGGCTGTGCGCGGGGAAACCGCCGCCGAGGATCTGGTCGAAGCCAGGCACGCCGGTCTGCAGCAGCGGGATGCGCACTGCGGGTTGGGCGTTATAGGAGGTAAAGGTAGTCATGTCCACTCTCGGGGGGGCTCGTCGGCAAACGAACGTAATGCATATGCAAACAGCAATATTGCGTCTGCGTAAAAAACAGACACACTGTAGCACAGCGACAATTATAGGAGGGCTGGCGCGCGGCCCACGTACGCCAGCACACCCACGCGGGCAGGTAGTGGTTTTTTTGTAAGTGCGAGAGCTTAGCCGATGAAGGAGTCGAATTGCAAGTCGAACTCCTGCAGGGCCTTCTGGGCGTTCTGCATCTTCTTGCGGAACTCCGGACCGCGCTGCAGGGCCAGGCCGACGGCCAGCACGTCGATGACGACCAGGTAAGCCAGGCGCGCCGAGATCGGCGTGTAGGGGTCGATGTTGAAGATCAGGTCGATCGGGATGAGCACCGTGGCCAGGTCGGCCAGCGGCGTGCCCGACGGCGCCAGCACGATGACGTCGGCGCCGCCGCGGCGGGCCAGCTTGATCGAGCGCACCAGCGACGGGCTGTTGCCGCGCTGGGAGATGGCGACCACGGCGTCGCCGGCGCGCAGCAGGGCGGCGGCGATGCTGTGGATGTGCGGGTCGGCGTAGGCCACGGTCGGCACGCCGGAGCGGAAGAACTTGTGCTGGGCGTCGGCGGCGACGATGCCGGATGTGCCCTGGCCGTAGAACTCGATCTTGTTGGCCTTGGCCAGGATGTCGAGCGCCTTTTGGATCGCGTCCGGATCGAGGTTGTTGCGCAGGTCGAGCAGGGTGTTGATCGAGCGGCTGCAGATCTTGTTGACCAGGTCGGCCGCGAGGTCGTCCTGGGTCGGCTGCTCGTTCAGGCCCGGCAGGGCCAGCGCCAGCCCCTGCGCGAGTTTGAGCTTGAACTCGTGCCAGCCGTCGTAGCCCAGGGTGCGGCAGAAGCGCACCACGGTCGGCTCGGACACCTGGGCGCTCTTGGCCAGCGCCGTGATGTTCTGGCTGACCGTCTGGCCCGGGTGGTCGAGCACGGCCAGCGCGACCTTGCGCTCCGATTTGGAGAGCGAGTCGAGCTGGGTGCGGATGGAGTCAAGCAGCATTGCGGCGCGTCTTCAGTCTTTAATCTTCAGGCAGCGCTTCCTCGCGCCACTGCAGGCCGTCGCGGCCGATCAGCGCGGAGGCGGCCGCCGGACCCCAGGTGCCGGAGGCGTACGGGATCGGGTAGCTGTCGTCGCTCTCCCAGTTGTTGAGGATAGGCTCGACCCATTCCCACGCCGCTTCCAGCTCGTCGCCGCGCATGAACAAGGTCAGCTGGCCGCGCAGCACGTCGAGCAGCAGGCGCTCGTAGGCGTCCATGCGGGGCGACTTGAACGATTCGCGGAAGTCCAGCTCGAGCTCGGCTTGCTTGAGGCGCATGCCGTCGCCGGGCGTCTTGGCCATCAGGTTCATGCGCAGGCCCTCGTCGGGCTGCAGGCGGATGACCAGGGAGTTCGGCTGGAAGCTGTTGGTCGGCTGGGCGAAGATCGAGTGCGGGATCGGCTTGAAGCGCACGACGATCTCGGCCAGGCCGTCGGCCATGCGCTTGCCGGTGCGCAGGTAGAACGGCACGCCGGCCCAGCGCCACGTGTCGATCTCGGCCTTCATGGCGACGAAGGTCTCGGTGCGCGAATGTTCCGGCGCGTCCGGCTCGTCGCGGTAGCTCGGCACGGCCTTGCCGTCGACGTGGCCGGCGCGGTACTGGCCGCGCACGATGTTTTGCGCCAGCGTGGTCGGCGTGAATTTCTTGAGCGAGCGCAGCACTTGCAGCTTGGCGTCGCGCACGGCGTCCGGGGCGATCGACGTCGGCGGCTCCATGGCGACGATGCACAGCAGTTGCAGCAGGTGGTTTTGCAGCATGTCGCGCAGCGCGCCGGAGGTGTCGTAATAGCCCATGCGGTTGCCGACGCCGAGTTTTTCGGCGATGGTGATCTGGACGTCGGAGATCCACTCGCGGCGCCACAGCGGCTCGAACAGGATGTTACCGAAGCGCAGCGCCAGCAGGTTCTGCACGGTCTCCTTGCCCAGGTAATGGTCGATCCGGTAGATCTGCGATTCCTCGAACACCTTGCCCACTTCGGCGTTGATCTGCTTGGCCGAGGCGAGGTCGCGCCCGAGCGGCTTTTCCAGCACCACGCGCGAGTTCTTGGTGACCAGGCCGTTTTCCTTGAGGTTGTCGCAGATCTGCGAGAAGATCGCCGGCGGCGTGGCCAGGTAGTAGACGCGGGTGATGGCGTCGTCCTTGCGCAGCGCCTCGGTCAGGTTCTTGTAGCTGGCGCTGTCGGTGGCGTTGAGCGAGACGTAGACGATGCGCGCGGTGAAGCGGGTCCACGCGGCGGGCGTGACGGCCGGCGATTTGATGTGGGGTTTGGAGGTGGTCTCGACGGTGTGCAGGAAGTCTTCCTGGCTGGCGTCCGCGCGGCCGACGCAAATGATGCGGGCGGTCGGGGGCAGGTCGTTGGCCACGTCGCGGGCGTACATCGCAGGCAGCAGTTTGCGCATCGCCAGATCGCCGCTGCCGCCAAACAGAACCAGATCAAAATCGGTAAGAGCCATAATTGAGAGTCGTCGCAAGAGTAAGTAGTGCCGGAAAGGGAAGTCGCTGCACAGCGGCGCCACCGGTTTGACACTATACCCGGAGGCGGTTTTTCATTGTGTAAATTTACTACGATAAGCGGTGAAATGCAAGAAATTTTACTACATTTGATGGGTGGTTTCAGGGGCTGCGCGCTACTATGGCATGAAGCTACTATACCGTGTCGCGCGGGTTTTTGCCGGGGACGGCGTTGTGGGTGGCAGGCGTGAGCCGTTGGCGGATCGAACATGGCGGATTACGGCGTTCCGCCTAATCCGCCCTACGTGGAACCGTGGTTCGGTGACGTCGCGTGCCGCCGGATGCGCCCACGTGGAACCGTGGTTCGGTCACGTCGCGTGCCGCCGGATGCGCCCACGTGGAACCGCGGTTCGGTGACGTCGCGTGCCGCCGGATGCGCCCACGTGGAACCGTGGTTCGGTGACGTCGCGTGCCGCCGGATGCGCCCACGTGGAACCGTGGTTCGGTCACGTCGCGTGCCGCCGGATACGCCCACGTGGAACCGTGGTTTCGTGACGTCGCGTGCCGCCGGATACGCCCACGTGGAACCGTGGTTCGGTGACGTCGCATGCCGCCGGTGGAATCATTCTGAAACACGTAGGGCGGATTAGCGTAGCGTAATCCGCCATCCATGAGCCATCGGCGGCTTGCGCTCAATTACGGTACGCCGTTTCCACCCGTCCGGCGACATCGACCCGGATCGCCAGCAACTTGCCGCTGAGCGGATACTGCGCCAACTCCGCCTCCGGCCGCGCGCCCGCGCTGGTCACATATAACGTCCGCAAATCCGCTCCGCCAAACGCCAGCATCGTCGGACAGCGCAGCGGCAGCGCTATCTCGTCGAGCAACTCACCGTCCGGCGACAGCTTGACCAGCCGCCCACCCTCGAACAACGCGCTCCAATAATTGCCCTCGCTGTCGACCGCCGCGCCGTCCGGCCGTCCGCCATAATTGTTGGCCTTGTCCGCCGAGAACTGCATGAACGGCCGCTGATTCTCCACCGTGCCGCCATCGACGTCGAAATCGAAACGCCGCACCAGATGCGCCGTGGTGTCGGCGTGGTACATGGTCTTGCCGTCCGGGCTGAAACCCAGGCCGTTCGAATTGGTCATGCCGCCCGACCAGGCCTTGCGGATCTCGCCTCGCTCCAGCACGAACATCTCGGCCGCCGGCCGGTCGCGCGGCTCGTAGATGGTGCCGACCCAGAACCGCCCGGCCGGATCGACCCGGCCATCGTTGAAACGGGCCACCGAGGTGTCGTACGGCGCCGGCGCGATCTCGGTGATGCGGACGTCGTCGGCGCCGGTGTCGAGGTGGTAAAAGCCGCCGCGCATGGCGACGATCAAGCCGCCGTTGTCGCTGACGGCCAGGCTGGCCGGTTCGCTCGAGAGCCGCCACGCGCGGTGCGCGCCGCTGGCCGGATCGAGCCGGTGCACGGTGAAGGCGGGGATGTCGACCCAGTAAAGCGCCTGCTCCTCGTCGTGCCACAGCGGGCATTCGCCGGTTTGCATGACGGCGTCGTAGGCCACTTCGATGTGCGGTGCGCTCATGGTCGTCCTCGTGCTCAAATGTGCTGGGCCGCTTTGGCCATGACGATCAGGCCATTGGTCGAGCTGTCGTGGCGCTCCGGCTGCACCTCGCCGGCCAGTTCGGCGTGGATGTTCTTGGCCAGCACCTTGCCCAGCTCCACACCCCACTGGTCGAAGCTGTTGACGTCCCAGACCACGCCCTGCACGAAGGTTTTATGCTCGTACAGCGCGATCAGCGCGCCCAAGGTCGATGGCGTCAGCTGGTCCATCAAAATCGTGTTCGACGGCCGGTTGCCGGGGAAGGTCTTGTGCGGCACCAGCGCCTCGATCTCCTCGGCCGGCAGGTTCTGCGCGGTCAGGTCGGCGCGCACCTCGTCGGCGGTCTTGCCGGTCATGAACGCTTCCGACTGCGCGAAGCAGTTGGCCAGCAGCGAGTCGTGGTGGCCCGGCAGGTCGTGCGTGGCGCGCAGCGTGGCGATGAAGTCGATCGGCGTGACGTCGGTGCCCTGGTGCAGCAGCTGGAAGTACGCGTGCTGCGCGTTGGTGCCGCATTCGCCCCAAACGACCGGGCAGGTCGGCGTGTCGACTTCGGCGCCGTCGCGGGTGACGCGCTTGCCGTTGCTCTCCATGTCGAGCTGCTGCAGGTAGGCCGGGAAGCGGTTCAGGTCCTGGTGGTACGGCGCGATCGACAGCGAGCCGGCGCCGAGGAACTGGCGGTTCCAGAAGCCGACCATGGCCAGCAGCACCGGCATGTTCTGCTCCAGCGGCGCGGTGCGGAAGTGTTCGTCCATGGCGTGGGCGCCGGACAGGAAGTCGCTGAAGTAGCCGAAGCCCACCGCCAGCGCCACCGCCAGGCCGATCGCCGACCACACCGAATAGCGGCCGCCGACCCAGTCCCAGAACGGGAACATATTGGCCGGGTCGATGCCGAAGGCTTTGACCGCCTCGGTGTTGGTGGAGACGGCGACGAAGTGGCGCGCCAGGTCCTCGGGCTTGGCCGTTCGCAGGAACCAGTTGCGCGCGGTGCCGGCGTTGAGCATCGTCTCGGCGGTCACGAAGGTCTTGGAGGCGATGATGAACAAGGTGGTCTCCGGATCGACCAGCGCCAGCGCGGCGTCCATGTCGTGGCCGTCGACGTTGGAGACGAAGTGCATCTTCAGGCGCGGGTGGGCGTACGAGCGCAGCGCCAGCACGGCCATCTTCGGTCCCAGGTCCGAGCCGCCGATGCCGATGTTGACGACGTCGGTGATCGGCTTGCCGGTGTGGCCCAGCCAGGCGCCGGAGCGGACCTGGTCGGTGAATTCCTTGATGTGGTCGAGCACCGCGTGCACGTCGCCGCTGACGTCCTGGCCGTCGACGGTCAGGTTTTTGCCGCGCGGCAATCTCAGCGCTGTGTGCAGCACGGCGCGATGTTCTGTAAGATTAATCTTCTCGCCACTGAGCATGGCGTCGCGCCGGGCTTCGACGCCGCGTTCGCGGGCCAGGTCGAGCAGCAGGCCGACCGTGGTGCTGGTGAGCCGGTTCTTCGAATAGTCGAGGAACAGGCCGGCCGCGTCGACCGTCAGGGTCGGAAAACGCTGCGCGTCGTGCGCGAACAGCTGGCGCAATTGCCAGTGTTTGGCGTCGGCGGCGTGGGATTCGAGGGCTTTGAAGCTGGCGGTGGTGGTCAGTGCGGGCTGGCGCATAATGGTCTGGCGTCTTCGTCTGAAAGATGGGAGGGCGGAGTTAAAGGCTTAGTGAATAATACCCGAAAACCCGGTAAATTCACTACGACACTGTTGAAAGAATAGAATTTTTAGCGCCTCGGAGGTGGTTTTCCCTGCATGCCAGGATGATTTTCCGGTGCCGGCGGTAGCCAGCGTTTGCCAGCTAAAAAGTAGAAAAGCCAGTCGCTTTTGAGATTTTGTAGTAAAATTTCACGGAATTCATTCATAAGGAACAATCATGGCGTTGCATCCGGTCCTGGAAAGTGTCACCGCTCGCATCATCGAGCGTAGCAAACCTTCGCGCGGCGCGTATCTGGCGCATCTTGAAGCGGCGCGCGTCAAGGGCGTGCAGCGCGGCACGCTGGCGTGCACCAACCTGGCGCACGGCTTCGCCGCCTTCCCCGCCAACGACAAGCTGTCGTTGAAAGAACTCAAAAAGCCGTCGGTGGCCATCGTCTCGGCCTACAACGACATGCTGTCGGCGCACCAGCCGTTCGAACGCTTCCCGGCGCTGATCAAGGACGCCGTGCGCGACGTCGGCGCGGTGGCGCAATTCGCCGGCGGCACGCCCGCCATGTGCGACGGCGTCACGCAGGGCCAGCCGGGCATGGAGCTGTCGCTGTTCTCGCGCGACGCCATCGCCATGTCGACCGCCATCGCGCTGTCGCACAATATGTTCGACTCCGCCGTCTACCTGGGCGTGTGCGACAAGATCGTGCCGGGCCTGTTGATCGGCGCGCTGCACTTCGGCCACCTGCCGGCGGTGTTCGTGCCGGCCGGCCCGATGACCACCGGCTTGTCGAACTCCGAGAAGGCCAAGATCCGCCAGCTGTACGCGCAGGGCAAGGTCGGCCGCGCCGAACTGCTGGAAGGCGAATCGCAGTCCTACCACGGCGCCGGCACCTGCACCTTCTACGGCACCGCCAACAGCAACCAGATGCTGATGGAGGTCATGGGCCTGCACCTGCCTGGCGCCGCCTTCATCACCCCGAACACGCCGCTGCGCGACGAATTGACCAAGGCCGCCGCGCGCCGCGCCGCCGTCATCACCGCGCAATCGGACGAGTACCTGCCGGTCGGCCACGTGGTCGACGAAAAGGCCATCGTCAACGCCGTCGTCGCGCTGCTGACGACCGGCGGCTCGACCAACCACACCTTGCACCTGGTGGCCATCGCCAAGGCGGCCGGCATCGTCATCGACTGGGACGACTTCGACGAGCTGTCGAAGGTGGTGCCGCTGCTGACGCGCATCTACCCGAACGGCAACGCCGACGTCAACCACTTCCACGCCGCCGGCGGCACTGGCTTCGTGATCCGCGAACTGCTCAACGGCGGCTTGCTGCACGACGACGTCACCACCATCCTGGGCAAAGGGCTGCGCGCGCACTGCGCCGAGCCGTTCCTGGGCGAGGGCGGCCAGGGCGTGGTGTGGCGCGACGCGCCGGCCGAATCGGGCGACGAAGCGGTGCTGCGCAAGATCACCGCGCCGTTCTCGCCGGACGGCGGCACGGTGCTGGTCAAGGGTAACCTGGGCCGCGCGGTGATGAAGGTCTCGGCCGTCAAGCCGGAGCACCAGACGGTGGAAGCGCCGGCGCTGGTGTTCAATTCGCAGGAGGATTTCATGGACGCGTACAAGGCCGGCCAGCTCGATCGCGACTTCGTCGCCGTGCTGCGCTTCCAGGGTCCGCGCGCCAACGGCATGCCGGAACTGCACGCGCTCACGCCGGCGCTGGCCAACCTGCAGGACGCCGGCCGCCACGTCGCGCTGGTGACGGACGGCCGCATGTCGGGCGCGTCGGGCAAGGTGCCGGCGGCGATCCACGTCTCGCCGGAGATTTTGGCCGGCGGTCCGCTGGGCCGGGTGCGCGACGGCGACCTCATCCGCGTCTGCGCCAAGAACGGCACCCTGGAGGCGCTGGTGGAGCCGGCCGTCTGGAACGCCCGCGAGCAAGCCACGGCCGACCTGACGCCGAACGGCGTCGGTATGGGGCGCGAGCTGTTCGCCATGTTCCGCCACAGCGTGAGCGAAGCGGAGAAGGGCGCGACCACGTTCGCGCTGCCGTCGCCGATACCGACGATCGTCGGCCTGCACGACAAAGACCCGGTCGGCAACACCGTACCGGGTTCCGATGAAGATTTCTCGATGAAGAAAGAAGCGTAAATCATGACCACCAATTCAGCTATGACCCTGCTCGACATTATGCGTACCTCGGCCGTGATCCCGGTGATCGCGATTGACGAACCTGAACATGCGGTTCCGCTGGCGAAGGCGCTGGTGGCCGGCGGCATCCGCGTGCTGGAAGTCACGCTGCGCACCAAGCACGGACTGGGCGCGATCCGCGCCATGTCGGAGGTGGAAGGCGCGATCGTCGGCGTCGGCACGTTGACGCAGCCGGAGGAATTCGCCGCCGCGCGCGACGCCGGCGCGGTGTTCGGCGTCTCGCCTGGCTTGACGGCCGCGCTGATCGCCGCCGCCAAGAGCAGCGGCCTGCCGCTGCTGCCGGGCGTGATGACGCCGTCGGAAGTGATGGCCGCGCGCGAGCAGGGCTTCCGCCAACTGAAGCTGTTCCCGGCGGTGCCGGCGGGCGGCATCGGCATGCTCAGCGCCATCAACGGCCCGCTGCCGGACGTCATGTTCTGCCCGACCGGCGGCATTTCGCAGGAGACGGCGTCGCAATTCCTGGCGCTGAAAAACGTCGCCTGCGTGGGCGGCTCGTGGCTCACGCCGAAGGACGCCATCGCCGCCGGCGACTGGGGCCGCATCACCGACCTGGCCAAAGCCGCCAGCGGCCTGCGCTAGCCGCGAGGTTAAGCGGATGCATGGCCGATTGCGGCGTTCCGCCTAATCCGCCCTACACTCCGGGGTCAGGTCCACCATTTCTACACGGGCTGAGCTGTAACGCGCGCATCAGCGCCTCCTACAGCCTCGTTCGTGTAGAAATGGTGGACCTGACCCCGTCTTCCAGCACCGATTTCTGGATCTGCTCCCGCAGCCATTGGTGTGCGGGGTCGCGGTGCGAGCGTTCATTCCACAGCATCGCCATTTCGTAGCCGGGCACCTCCACCGGCGGTTCGACCGCTTTGAGCGCGGGATTGCCGCGCACCAGGCGCGCCGGCAGCATCGCCACCAGGTCCGTGCTGTGCAGGACCGATACCATGAACAGGAAGTGCGGCACCGATAGCGTCACCCGGCGCGCCAGCCCCACGCGCGCCAGCGCCGTGTCGGTGACACCGTGGAAGCCGCCGCCGTCGGGCGATATCAGCACGTGCTCCAGCGCGCAGAACTGCTTGAGCGTCGGCCTGCGCCCCAGGCGCGGATGCCCGGCGCGGCCCGCCAGCACGTAACGCTCGGCGAACAGCGTGCGTCGCCGCATTCCGGACGGCGAGCCTTCGCTGGTGTGGAAGGCGAGGTCGATCTCGCCTAGCTCCGCCTGCTTCGCGATGCGCGCCGGGATCATCTCCACCACCGCCAGCCGGGTGCCCGGCGCCGCCGCGCGCAGGCCGGCCAGCGCCGGCAGCAGGATCGTCGATTCGCCGTAGTCGGTCGCGGCGATCCGCCAGGTTTGATCCGCCTTGGATGGCTCGAACGGATGCGACGGCGATACCGCGCGGCCGAGCGCTTCCAGCGCCTGCCGCAAAGGTTCGCGCAGCGCCTCGGCCCTGGCGGTCGGCTTCATGCCGCGCGGCCCGGGCAGCAGCAGCGGGTCGCCGAAGATGTCGCGCAGTTTGGCCAGATGCACGCTGACCGAGGGCTGGGAGAAGTTCAGTTTGCGCGCCGCGCGAGTGACGTTGTGCTCCGACAGCAGCACGTCGAGCGTCACCAGCAGGTTGAGGTCGAGCCGCCGTAAATTATCCATCGCAATTATCCTGGGTAATACCTGCTATGTTGGGAATTCATTTCCAATATAGCTGATGGAGGCCTACGCTGAGTGCTTTCCATCCAGGAGTTAGTCATGAAAGTCCTTCTCGTCTACGCCCATCCCGAGCCGCTGTCCCTGAACGGCTCCATCAAAACCTTCGCCGTCGAGCGTCTGCAGGCGGCCGGCCACACGGTGCGGGTCTCCGATCTGTATGCGATGAACTGGAAGCCGGCGCTCGACGCCGCCGACAGCCTTGACGGCGCGGCCACCGGCCGTTTCGACGCGTCGCTCGATTCCAAGCGCGCCTTCGAAGGCGGCCGCCAGAGCGCGGACATCGCCCTCGAACAGGAAAAGCTGATGTGGGCCGATACCGTGATCCTGCAGTTTCCGATGTGGTGGTTCTCGATGCCGGCGATTCTGAAGGGCTGGGTCGAACGCGTCTACGCCCACGGTTTCGCCTATGGCGTGGGCGAGCACTCGGACCGGCGCTGGGGCAACCGCTACGGCGAGGGCAATTTGGCCGGCAAGCGCGCGATGCTGATCGTGACCACCGGCGGATGGGAGTCCCACTACAGCGCGCGCGGCATCAACGGGCCGATCGACGACATCCTGTTCCCGATCCAGCATGGCATTTTGTACTATCCTGGCTTCGAGGTGCTGCCGCCGTTCGTGGTCTACCGCACCAGCCGGGTCGACCAGGCGCGCTTCGAGACGATCAGCGAGGAGCTGGGGCGGCGCCTCGACACGCTGGAGACGGCCGCGCCGATCGCCTTCCGTCCGCAGAACGGTGGCGCCTACGACATCCCGCAGCTGACTTTGCGCGACGACGTGGCGCCCGGCCTAATCGGCTTCGCCGCGCACCGGAAGGCGTAGCGCGGACTATACTAAGAAAAACGGAAAGGGAGCGAAGGCATGAAGGAACTGCGTTTCAACGTATTCGGGCGGCTGGTGGCGATCCATGGCGAGGCCGGCGCGCGGCGCGCTTTTGACCTCGGCGCCGAGGGCAAGCGCCGCCCGGCGGACTTCATCGTCCCGGACGATGTCGCCGACGACGAACTATGCGAATACCTGTTCGACCTGTTTCACGAGGACGCGACGCCACGCAACAACACCGTCACCCGGGTGCTCTGACGCGTCCTTTGGCTGTGACATCTCTAGACGGAAGCATTGCTTAAAACTTCCGCCATCCGGATTTGCCAGTCTGGCCCCGTTGCTTTCCAGCGGTCGATCACCGCCTTTGGCAGTTGCAAGGAGATTTCCATCGTTGCCGATGGCGTATCGATGACTGTGACCCGCGCGGCGTCTCCGGCGCGCATTTGTTTGACCGATTCCAGTAGGTCTCGTTGAAACTGATCTTTTTCAGAGGACATCTTCAATTCCTTTCCGCAGCTCCGACAAAAAGGCCGCCGGCAAGGTATCCAACTTGGCTTTGGTATAGGCAATCAGCAGCCAAATAATTTCGTTGGAAGCACAAAAATAAATAACCCTCGCGCCGCCGCGTTTGCCCTGGCCTTTCGCTGGCCAGCGTACCTTGCGACAACCGCCGCTTCCGGTTATCAGATCCCCCGCTGTCGGATTCTCTGCGATCCAGGAAATGAATTCCATCAATTCCTCTTCGCTCCAAATTTCGGCGGCGTACCGGCGGAAAACCTTGGTTTCAGCGACGGTGCGCATAGGACGATTCTACGCGCAAAAAAACGTGATCCGCAAAATTTCCCATCTGTACCTCCATGCGCTTTGGTTAGTCATGGAATGGTATGTTGAAGATGGTTAGAGTGTATTGATCCGCCCGAGCCGCATGCGTAATCCCACCGGCGACATGGTAAACCCCATCAACTCCTGCGGTTCCGCGCCGTCGGCGGTGTCGATCGACAGCAGGTCGAAGCTGCTCAGCAGCATGGCGCTGGCCAGTTTGATCTCCAGCAGCGCCAGATAGCGCCCCGGGCAGGTGCGCACGCCGGCGCCGAACGGCATCGACAGGTGCTTGCCGACCGCGCCGTCGCCGCCGCGCAGCCAGCGTTCCGGCTCGAAGTCGCCGGCGCGCGCCACGTGCGCCTCGTCGACGCTGTCGTTGCGCATCACGCACCAGACCAAGCCGCCCTTGGGGATGCGCACGTCGCCGATCACGCTGTCGCGCAAGGCTTCCAGCGGTATGAACGGCGCCACCGGCTTGAGCCGCATCGCCTCCTGCGCGCAGGCGTCCAGGTAATCGAGGCCGTCCATCTGCCCGATCGTGAACGCCGCCGGGTCGGGCGCCACCCGCGCCACCTCGTCGCGCGCCTTGCGCAGCGCTTCCGGGTTTTGCCACAGCAGGTGCAGCATCCACGCCAGCGTGTGGCTGGTGGTGTCCTCGCCGGCCAGCAGCATCGTCATGACGTTGCCGGCGATGATGCGGTCGTCGATGCCGTTGCCGTCCTGGTCGGCCGCGCAGATCATCGCCTCGAGCAAATGGGCGGGACGCTCGCGCCGCGCCGGCTCGGCGGCCAGCCGCGCGCGCGCCGACGCGATGAGCGCGTCGATCGAGCCGTTGAGCGCGGCCACGCTGGCGTCGAGCCGCCGGTCTTGCGGCAGGCGCACGTAGCGCCAGTACGGGAACAACGCGATCGTGCGGCGCGCCACCGCCGGCAGGATGATGTCCAAGTGGCGCTGGATGACGTCCTCGCCGCCGTCGATGGTGTTGACGTCGGTGCCGAACGCCAGCCCGGCGATCACGTCGACGCTGAAGCGTTTCAGGTCTTCGGTCAGGTCGATCGCGTGGCCGCCGGCGGCGGCGCGCCGCCAGTGTTCGCGCAGGCGCAAGGTCACCCCCACCAGCGCCGGGAAGTAGGCCTTGACCGCGTGCGGCGACAGCGCCGCCATCACCATGCGGCGCTGCTCGCGCCAGGCCGCGCCCTCGGCCACGAACACGCCGGGACGCCCGCCCATCTCCTCGCCCACGTCGCTGGTGATCGCGGGCCGGCGAAAGCCCTCGGGGCGGTCGCGCAGCGCCGCGCCGACCAGCTCATGGCTGGCCAGCACCACGATGTCGGTGCGGCCGAAGCGGATCTTGAACAGCGGGCCGTATTGGCGGCTCCAGGCTTCGACATCCTGGTGGATGCGCAGCGGCCTGACCTGCGGCAGGTTGCCGAGCAGCGGCCATGGGGCCGGGCCGGGCAGCTCGTCGATCCCGCGCGTGGCAAGTTGCAAGGTATTCTCCATCATGGCGTTCTCCGATCTTCGCACACTAACGATACCCCACTATGCCCCGGCGCCGCGGCCGCGTATTGAACGTTTGCGACATCGCCGCGCGGCCGCCGCGCTTTGAGTATAAACTTGGGCGATGTCCAACACCGTCCCCGCTCCGACCCGCCTGATCGCGCCGCCGCTCGCGCTGGCCTCGTGCGTGCGCGCCTATGTCACTCGCAGCACGGTGGAGGCACCGCTGGCGGACGCCGACGACCGTTTCAACCATTTTCCCGCCACGCCGCTGTGCTCCATCAGTTTTTATATCGAAGGCGAGGCAGAGCTGGTGGTGCCGGCGGAGCCGGTCATAGAGCCGACCCGCGCGGTGTTTTGCGGTCCGCAAACGCGGCCCATGCTGACCTATAACCCCGGCCCGGTACGGTTGTTCATGGTCTTGTTCTATCCGCAGGCGCTGCACGCGCTCAGCGCGATCGACGTCGCCGCCTGGGTCGACCGCTACGCCTCGGTGGAGCAGGCGCTCGGCCCGCGCTGGGCCGAACTGGCCGACGCGGTGCTGGCCGCCGCCGACGACGAGGCGCGCCTGGCGGTGCTGGAGGCGTTCTTGCAACCGCTGTGGCAGGCCACGCGGCCGGCCGGCGTGGCCGATATGGCGCGCGATTGGGTGCGCCATCTGGCCTGGCAGGCCGCCGGTAGCACGCTGGCGCGCGGCGCGCGCACCATCGAGCGGCGCATCAAGGCGCGCGCCGGCCAGCCGCTGCGCGTGCTGCTGCGCCGTCAGCGCGCGGAGCAGTCGTTTTTCGATGCGCGCGACGCTTATTTGGCCGGCACCGTGGTGTGGTCGGACGTGGCCGCGCGCGGCGGTTATTCGGACCAGGCGCATTTCTGCCGCGAGGCGCGCGAGGTTACCGGTCATACGCCGGTGGAGCTGGCGCGCGCGCTGGCGTCGGGCGATGAGCGGTATTGGATTTATCGTATTTGGATGTGATGCTGTTGGCGGCGCTTGGCGGATTACGGCGTTCCGCCTCTCTAGGCCTACCGGCAGGTAGGCCGTGCCATCGATGTGCCCCCGGGGCGGATTGGCGGGCATTGCCCGCTAATCCGCCCTACGTGGATCCTTGGCGCGCTTGCTTATGGCTCTTGCGCGGCGCTGCGGTTGCGGCCCTGGTGCTTGGCCTGGTAGAGCGCGCGGTCGGCCGCGCCGATCAGTGCCGCGGCGTCGGCCGGCGCTTCCACCCGCTGCGACGTGACGCCGATGCTGACCGTGACGTAGGGCTCGGCGCCGCCGCTGCGCTCGTGCGGAATGGCCAGCTCCCGCACGCGCGCGCGCAAGGTCTCCGCGATCCGGCCGGCCTGGCCGATGTCGAGCTCCGGCAGGATGACGGCGAACTCCTCGCCGCCGTAGCGCGCCATCAGGTCGCACGGGCGCTTGAGCATGCCGGCCAGCCCGGCGGCCACCGCGATCAGGCACTGGTCGCCCTTCTGGTGGCCGTAGTGGTCGTTGTAGGCCTTGAAATGGTCGATGTCGATCATCAGCAGCGACAGCGCGGTGCCGGCCCGCTTGGCGCGGCGGTGTTCCTTTTCCAGCGCGACGTCGAAATGGCGGCGGTTGGCGATGCCGGTCAGGCCGTCGGCGAAGGTTTGCGAGCGCAGCACCATGGCTTGCTCGCGCAGCAGCTTCTCGCGCCCGACGGCGACGCTGACGTCGCTGATCTGGATCAGGCAGTGGCGCGCCGCGCCGTCGACGGCGATCGGCGTCACCTCCACCGCCTGTTGCAGCCGCTCGCCGCGCGCGGCCGCCGCCGCGTTGGCGTGCAGCGCGAACGGCGCCTTGTTCAGGCTTTGCGACAGCACCGACGAGAAGTTGTCGCGCAGCGCCTGCCCGATGGCGGCGTCGACCCGGCCGCCGCGCAGCTCGGGGCAGGCGGCGAAGAAGTCGGCGCCGACCACGCGCTCCGGCGCCAGGCCCGAATACCTGCCCATCCACGCGTTCCACAGCACCACGCGGCCGTCGGCGTCGAGCACGACGGCGCCCAGGTTGACCGCGCCGAGCACCGCGCGCAGCAGGTTGAGCCGGTGCCGGTCGACTCCATCGGGCAGCTTGCTGTCCATGGCGTTCACGGGGTCACGCCTGGCCCATCGCGCGCGCGATGTACTGGTTGATCTGCGCCTTGAGGTCGTGCAGCGCCGACAGGTCGAGCACGAAGGCGACATAGCCCTGGATCTGGTGCTTCTCGAGCACGAAGTCGATGTGCAGCATCAGCACCACGGCCTCGGGCTCGCTGCCGGAGGCGGTCAGGATCTGGTCGCTGGTGCCCACGTGGTATTCGGGCAGCGAACCGTGCAGCTCGCGCTGGAAGATGTTGGCCAGCGTGCCGACGCACGAGTTGAGGATGATGTTGCCGATCTCGCACAGGGCCTCCTGCTCCATGTCGGTCAACTCGGCCAGCGGCACGCTCTCGCCGACCATCAGGCGCACGATCTCGAGGCTTTTATCCTCCGGGAACATCAGGATCGCCTCGGTCTCGAAGGCGCCCTGGTAATGCTGGCTCACGCCGCAGATGCGCTCCGGTTCGGCCACCCGGTGGCCCAGCAGGCGGGCGGCGTCGGCGCGGTTGATGAAGGTGATCGACGGCACCGACATGCGCACCGGTTCGTTGACGATGGCGCTCATCGAGGCGGCCGCCTGGCCGACGCCGATGTTGAAGATCTCGATCAGGGCGTCGTTTTCCAGTTCGGTGAGCTCGATCATGGGCGCGGCGCCTCGAGCGGCGAGAGCAGGCGGGCGATGCGCGCCTCGGTGATCGGTTTTTCGACGAAGCCGATGCCCAGCGCCTCGGCCTTCTCGCGCGTGGCCGACTGCACGTTGGCCGTCAGCAGCGAGATCGGCAAGTCGGGGAATTCGCGCCGCAGCTGCTCGGCGGCGGCGATGCCGCCCATGCCGGGCATGTTGACGTCCATCAGGATCAGGTCGGGCCGCACGTGGCGCGACTTGACCAGCGATTCCTCGCCGGTGCCGGCCTCCTCGACGATCCAGTCGGCGTGCAGGCTGATGATGTATTGGCGCGCCATCAGGCGCGAGACGCGGCTATCGTCGACGATCAACACGGTTTTGGCTTGCGGCATGAAACTCCCCGGACGGACGTTGGATGGGATCTGCTGGCTTCATTCTCGCACAATCGGCGGCGCCGCTGGCGCGCTTCGTGGCGTGCCGGCCGCGCTTGTGCAAGTGTGCGACACCGCGGCGCGATCGATGTTGTCTCTACGCAATTTTTAGCGGAATTCGCCGTCGTCCGGGGGCGATCCGTTAAAATGGCGGTCCTTTTGATAGAAACGGCAACATCATGACCCAAGACGAACTGAAGCAAGCGGTGGCGCGCGCCGCCATCGATTACGTGGTGAAGAACGAGATCATCGGCGTCGGCACCGGCTCGACCGCCAATTTCTTCATCGATGAACTGGCCAAGATCAAGGACAGCATCCAGGGCGCGGTGGCGTCGTCGGAGGCCACCGCGGCCCGCCTGCGCGGCCACGGCATCGCCGTGTTCGACCTGAACGACGTGGCCGAGATCGCCGTCTACATCGACGGCGCCGACGAGATCACCCAGGCCGGCGCCATGATCAAGGGCGGCGGCGCGGCGCTCACGCGCGAGAAGATCGTGGCGTCGGTGTCGAAACGGTTTGTGTGCATCGCCGACGGCTCCAAGCTGGTCGACGTGATGGGCAAGTTCCCGCTGCCGGTGGAGGTGCTGCCGATGGCGCGCGCGGCCGTCACGCGCGAGCTGGCCAAGCTGGGCGGCCAGCCGAAGCTGCGCCTCAAGCCGGGCACGGACGAGGCGTTCATCACCGATAACGGCGGCATGTTGATTGATGTGGCCGGCTTGTCGATCACCGATCCGGTGGCGCTGGAGGCCAAGATCAACCAGATCGTGGGCGTGATCGCGGTGGGCTTGTTTGCCGCGCGCGGCGCCGATGTGTGCCTGCTGGGCACGGCGGAAGGCGTGAAGACGCTGACGTTTTAAAGACAAACCCCCGGCCAAACCGGGGTCGTACGGGGACGCCGAGTCCCCCGGGGGGTACGACCCCACACCCGCGGCCGCCGCGGGCCACGGTGCATCTGGGGGGCTGACGCTTACTCGGTCGGCGGCACGTAACCCATGGCGGCGTCGGCGCCGTCGCCGAAGAAGTGCTTTTCCATCTGCTGCGCCAGATACTTGCGCGCGCGCTGGTCGGCCAGGTTCAGGCGGTTCTCGTTGACCAGCATGGTCTGGTGCTTGAGCCACGCGGCCCACGCCTCCTTCGACACCGACTCATAAATCTTCTTACCCAGCTCGCCCGGATACGGCGGGAAGTCCAGTCCTTCGGCTTCTTTGTTGAGTTTGACGCATTGCACGGTGCGGGCCATCTGTTGCTCCTAAAACTGTCGATAAAACGGTGATTATAAAGATTTAATCAGGACCTGGGATTTGCGCTGCCAGTTATACATGCGCTGGCGGTCCTTGGGCAGCGCGTCGACCGTGGTCGGCACGAAGCCGCGCTTCTGGAACCAGTGCGACGTGCGCGTGGTCAGCACGAACAGCTTGGTCACGCCGATGGCGCGCGCGCGGTTCTCCATGTGCTTCAAAATGCGCTCGCCGTCGCCCTGGGCCTGCACCTCGGGGTTGACGGTCAGGCATGCCATTTCGGCCATTTTCTGCTCCGGGAACGGATACAGCGCGGCGCAGCCGAAGATCACGCCGTCGTGCTCGATGACGGAGAAATAGTCGATCTCGCGCTCGATCAGCTCGCGCCCGCGCTTGACCAGCGTGCCGTCTGCCTCGAGCGGCTCGATCAGCTTGATGATGCCGCCGACGTCCTCGATGGTGGCCTTGCGCAGCGATTCGAGGTTCTCGTGCGAGATCATGGTGCCCACGCCGTCGTGGGTGAACAGCTCGAGCAGCGCCGAGCCGTCCATCGCGAACGGCACGATGTGCGAGCGTTCGACGCCGTTGTCGCAGGCCTTGACGCAGTGTTTCAGGTAGAACGCGGTGGCGTCGGGCAGGAAGCCGGCTTGCAGCACGGCCTCGGCCTGGTGCGACGACAGCTCGCGGATCTCGACGCCGGCGGCGTCGACCATCATGTCGGTCTCGGTGATGAACACCAGCTTGTCGGCGTGCAGCGCGATGGCGGCGCTGCAGGCGACATCCTCCATCGTCAGGTTGAACGCCTCGCCGGTGGGCGAGAAGCCCAGCGGCGACAGCAGCACCAGGCCGTCGGAGCCGAGGATCGAGTGGATCGTCTCGGCGTCGACCTTGCGGGTGACGCCGGTCAGCTCGAGGTCGACGCCGTCGATGACGCCGAGCGGGCGGGCCGTGATGAAGTTGCCGGAAATGATACGGATCGCCGCGTTCGACATCGGCGTGTTGGGCAAGCCCTGGCTGAAGGCGGCCTCGATGTCGAGGCGCAGCTCGCCGGCGGCCTCCTTTGCGCACTCCATGGCGGCCGTGTCGGTGATGCGCACGCCGTTGTGGAAGCGGCCCTCGACGTTGCGCAGCGCCAGTTGCTCGGCCACCTGCGGGCGCGAGCCGTAGACGACGGTGACGTTGATGTCGAGCGCGTGCAGCAGCGACAGGTCGTGGGCCAGCACCTGCAGCGCGCCGGCGCTGACCAGTTCACCGGGGAAGGCGACGACGAAGGTCTTGCCGCGGAAGGCGTGGATGTACGGCGCGACGGAACGCAGCCATTGGACGAATTGGGTAGGGTTTTCCATTAGCCGCATTATAATTCGGTGCGCGAGTTCCGCGCTCCAATCTTGTAAAAAACAATGTCAGAAGCCAGCAATAAACCGAAAACCGCCGCCAACCGCCCGTCCAGCCCCTCTGGCAAGCCCCGCAGCCCGCAAAACGCCCCGTCCCGCACGCCGCCAGCGCCCGGCGGCCGGCAGGGGCAGGGCCAGCCACGTCCGCAGGGAGAGGCTCGCCAGAGCACCCAGCCGGGGCAGGGCGGGCGTCCGCAGCAGGCCCGCGCGCCGCGCCCGGACGGCGAGGGCGGTTCGCGCGCCCAGCCGCGCCGCGAGCCCAAGCCGCGTCTGACACCCGAGGAGCAGGCCGCGCGCGAGGCCGAGCGGGCGTTCCGCAACCCGCTGCCGCCGATTACCTTCCCCGAGGACCTGCCGGTCTCCGGCCGCCGCCACGAGATCGCCGAGGCGCTGCAAAAGCACCAGGTGATCATCGTCTCGGGCGAAACCGGCTCCGGCAAGACCACCCAGCTGCCGAAAATCTGCCTGGAGCTGGGACGCGGCCAAAAGGGCCTGATCGGCCACACGCAGCCGCGCCGCATCGCCGCCTCGTCCACCGCCAAGCGCATCGCCCAGGAGCTGGGCACGCCGCTGGGCGAGACGGTCGGCTTCAAGGTGCGCTTCGCCGACACCCTGATGAAGGGCGCCTCGGTCAAGCTGATGACCGACGGTATCCTGCTGGCCGAGACCCAGACCGACCCGCTGCTCAAGACCTACGACACCATCATCATCGACGAGGCCCACGAGCGCAGCCTGAACATCGACTTCCTGCTCGGCTACCTGAAACAGCTGCTACCGCGCCGCCCGGACCTGAAGGTGATCATCACCTCGGCCACCATCGACGCCGAGCGCTTTTCGCGCCACTTCGGCACGCCGGAGAAACCGGCGCCGGTGATCGAGGTCTCCGGCCGCCTGTATAAAGTGGAGGTGCGCTACCGGCCGATCGAGAGCGACGTCCAGCGGGTGGGCAACGCGGCGGCCATCGCCAACGCCGAGGGCAAGGGCCAGCGCACCGCCGCCGCCCGCGAAAAGCGCGACCTGATGGACGCGGTGATCGACGGCGTCGATGAACTGAGCCGCCTGGGCTCGGGCGACGTGCTGGTGTTCCTGCCCGGCGAGCGCGAGATCCGCGACGCCGCCGAGGCGCTGCGCAAGCACCATCCGCCGCACGTGGAGATCCTGCCGCTGTTCGCCCGCCTGTCGGCCGAGGAGCAGGAGCGCGTGTTCAAGCTGACCAACGCGCGCCGCATCGTGCTGGCCACCAACGTCGCCGAAACCTCGCTGACGGTGCCCGGCATCCGCTACGTGGTCGACGCCGGCCTGGCGCGCGTCAAGCGCTACAGCTACCGCAACAAGGTCGAGCAGCTGCAGATCGAGCCGATCGCGCAATCGGCCGCCAACCAGCGCGCCGGCCGCTGCGGCCGCGTCGCCGACGGCGTCTGCATCCGCTTGTACGAGGAGCAGGACTTCCTGCAGCGGCCCAAGTTCACGGAACCGGAGATCCTGCGCTCGTCGCTGGCCGCCGTCATCCTGCGCATGAAGTCCCTGCACCTGACCGACGTCGAGACCTTCCCGTTCATCGAGCCGCCGCTGGCGCGCGCCATCGCCGACGGCTACCAGCTGCTGCAGGAACTGGGCGCGGTCGACGAATACAACCAGCTCACGCCCCTGGGCAACAAGCTGGCCAAGCTGCCGCTGGACCCGCGCGTGGGCCGCATGATCCTCGCCGCGCTGGACAACGTCTGCCTGAACGAGGTGCTGATCATCGCCTCGGCCTTGTCGGTGCAGGACCCGCGCGACCGCCCGATGGAGCACCAGCAGGCGGCCGACGAGGCGCACAAGAAGTTCGCCGACGAGCGCTCCGAATTCCTCAGTTACATCAAGATCTGGCAGTGGTTCGAGAACGCCATCGAGCATAAGAAGACCAACCGCCAGCTGATGGACAACTGCCGCACCAACTTCCTGTCGCAACTGCGCCTGCGCGAGTGGCGCGACGTGCACTCGCAGCTGCTGACCATCGTCAAGGAGCAGGGCTGGCGCGTCAACGAGACGCCGGCCACCTACGAGAACCTGCACCTGGCGCTGCTGACCGGCCTGCTGGGCAACATCGGCTTCAAGAGCGAGGACGAGCCGGGCGCCGGCTACCTGGGCGCGCGCGGCATCAAGTTCAACATCTGGCCCGGTTCCTCGCTGCTGAAAAAGCCGGGCAAGTGGATCATGGCGGCCGAACTGGTCGACACCACGCGCCTGTACGCGCGCTGCGTCGCCCGCATCGAGCCGGAATGGCTGGAGAAGGTCGGCGGCCACCTGCTGAAAAAATCGTGGGGCGAGCCGCGCTGGGAAAAACGCACGGCGCAGGTCAGCGCGTCCGAGCGCGCCACCCTGTACGGGCTGGTGGTGTACAGCCAGCGCCGCATCAACTACGCGCTGCACAACCCGGCCGAGGCGCGCGAGATCTTCATCCGCGACGCGCTGGTCGGCGGCGATTACGACACCCGCGCGCCGTTCTTCGCCCACAACCACAAGTTGATCAAGGAGATCGAGAACCTCGAGCACAAGTCGCGCCGCCTCGACGTGCTGGTCGACGATGAGCTGATCGCCGCCTTCTACGACAAGCTGATCCCGGCCGACGTGGTCAACGGCGCCGGTTTCGAGAAGTGGCACAAGGACGCCACGGCGGCCGAGCCGAAGCTGCTGTACCTGAACCGCGACGAATTGATGCGCCACGAGGCGGCCGGCGTCACCACCGACCTGTTCCCGAAGACGATGTCGGTGACGGGGCTGGAAATGGCGCTGACCTACCACTTCGAACCGGGCAGCGTGCGTGACGGCGTGACGATGGCCGTGCCGCTGTTCGCGCTCAACCAGCTGCCGCGCGAGCGCTGCGAGTGGCTGGTGCCGGGCATGCTGAAGGAGAAGGTGCACCTGCTGCTCAAGTCCTTGCCGCAAAAGCTGCGCCGCCATTGCGTGCCGCTGCCCGACTACGCGGCCAAGTTCTGCGAGCGGGTCCACGAGGCGGGCACCTTCGGCCGGGGCGATTTGATCGACGCGATCATCGCCGACATCCGCTCGCAAATCACCATCTCGGTGCTGAGCACCGACTTCAAGCCGGAGACGCTGCCGGCCCACCACTTCATGAACTTCAAGGTGATCGACGAACACGGTCGCCAGTTGGAGATGGGCCGCAACCTGGCCACGCTGCAGGCCGAATTCGGCGCGCAGGCGCGCGAGAGCTTCCAGAAGATGGCCGAGACCTCGGGCACGCAAGGGGTGACCTTGCGCGCGCTGGGCACCGGGGGCGCCGCGCCGTCGGCATCGGCGGCGCCGTCGCGCTCCGCCGGCGGCAACGCCGGGGCGGTGTCGGCGTCCGGCAAGGGCGGCGCGCCCAAGGAAGCGGCCAGCGCCACCAGCGGCATCACCTTGACGGGCCTGACCAGTTGGACCTTCGGCGAGCTGCCGGAGCTGCTCGAGATCGTCCAGGGCAAGCTGACCCTGATCGGCTTCCCGGCGCTGGTCGACAAGGGCACGCACTGCGACCTGGAGGTGTTCGACGACCCGACGGTGGCGGCGCGCACGCACCGGATCGGCCTGCGCCGGCTGTTCGCGCTGCAGATGAAGGACCAGATCAAGTTCATTGAAAAGGGCATCCCCGGCCTGCAGCAGATGGGCATGCAGTTCATGAGCATGGGCACGCAGGAGGAACTGCGCGAACAGATCATCAACAAGGCGCTCGACATCGCCTGCCTGCAAGATCCGTTGCCGGTCGACGCCGCCGGTTTCGCCAAGCGCAAGGACGAGGGCAAGTCGCGCCTGGTGCTGCTGGTGAACGAGATCGCACGGCTGCTGTCGCAGGTGCTGACCGAGTTCCACGGGCTGCCCAAGCGGCTGCAGGGGCTGCCGGCGGCGGCGGCGGCCGACATGCAAAGCCAGTTGCAGGCGCTGGTCAACAAGCGCTTCCTGTCCGACAACGACTACAGCCAGCTGGCGCACTTCCCGCGCTATCTGAAGGCGATCAACGTGCGCATCGAAAAGCTGCGCGGCGACCCCGCGCGCGACGCCAAGCTGATGGCCGAATGGCAGACGGCGGCGGCGCCTTACCAGCGCGTCAACAAGGACAAATCGGCCGGCAAGAACACCGATCCGAAGATGGTCGAGTTCCGCTGGATGCTGGAGGAGTTGCGCGTGTCGCTGTTCGCCCAGGAGCTGCGCACGCCGATGCCGGTGTCGGCCAAGCGGCTGCAAAAAGTGTGGGAATCGATGTTGCGCTGATGCCGCCGATGGCGCCGATGTTGCGTTAAGCGCGTTGGCGAACGCAGGCGGAAGGGCGTTTCGGGGTAGACTTTATGGCAACAGGAGGTCTATCCAATGAAGAGTGCCGCTGGTTTGCTGCGTAGTCTGGTTCGTACCGGCACACGACAGAGTAAATCCGTCAACAAGCTGATGACGGCGCTGTTCAAGGCCGCCACGCCGCCCGCGCCCAAGCGCAAGCGGGCGCCGGCGGCCAAGGTGGCCAAGGTGGCCAAACCCGCCGCCAAAAAGGGGGCGGACCCCGTACGGGGTCCGACCCCGAAACCCGCGACCCGGGCGATCCCGGGCGCCGGGGTGCAACGTGCGGCCCGCGCCGCCAAACCCGCCCCGCCCGCGTCCCACGTCCCACCGGCGCCCGGCAAATGGCTGGCGTCGCACTACCCGGTGCCGGCCGGGGTCGGCAAGCCGGCGCAGCGCATGAGCTACTGGCTCTACCTTCCCAATCAGATAACCGAGCAGGCGGCGCGCAAGGGCTTGCCGCTGGTGGTCATGCTGCACGGCTGCCAGCAGACCGCCACCCAGTTCGCGCAGGGCACGCGGATGAACCATTGGGCCGAGCGGATGGGCTGCGCGGTGCTCTATCCGCAGCAACCGGTCAGCTCGCACGCGCAGCGCTGCTGGAAGTGGTACGACCGCGCCACGCAGGAGGGCGGCGGCGACGTGCCGGTCATCGTCGGCATGATCCACAAGGTCATGACCGAGTACGGGATCGACCGCTCGCGCGTCTACATCGCCGGCATTTCGGCGGGGGCCGGCATGGCCAACATCGTCGCGCTCAACCACCCGCGATTGTTCGCCGCCGTCGGCATGCATTCGGGCCCCGTCTACGGCGCCGGCCACAGCACGATGGGCGCGTTGGGCGTCATGCAGCACGGCGGCGGCGTGCGCGCCGACATGGCGGTGCGGGAGGTGATGGCGCGCCAGCCGCATTTCCCCGGCATGCCGACGATCCTGATCCAGGGCGAGGGCGACAGCGTGGTGCGCCCCATCAATCAAGCCCAGCTGGCGAGACAAAGCATGGCGCTGAACGGCCTCGGCGCGGTGGCCGAGCCGAAGATCACGCAGCGGGCGCAGGGGCGGGGCGGGCGCCACAACGCCCACCGCATCCACGATTTCTACGCCGGCCGCAAGCTGCTGCTGCGGGTGGCCCGCATCGAGCAACTGGATCACGCGTGGAGCGGCGGCGACGAAGCGCTGGCCTACAACGCCAAGGCCGGCCCGGACGCCAGCAAGATGATGATGGAGTTTTTCGCCCGCCACCACCGCGTCTAACAAAACGATGAAAACAACACAAAAAGTTGTTTTGGGTTCATTTTAGTTATTTTATTGAAATAATAGTTTCCTTTCGGTACAATGATTCTGTGGTCGCCACCGCGCTCATATTGTCATGTTGTTAAAAACCATAAGGATGCCAATGTCTATTCGCAATTTCGCCGCCGCTGCCGCCTTGCTCGGCGCCACCGTTTCCGCCCACGCCGCCATCACTGTTTTCTCGGATAATTTCGATGCGGATAAGACGACCAACAACGCCACCCAGTTCGTCCACGGCTGGACCGTGAGCAACGGCACCGTCGACGTCGACGGCACCGGTTTCGTGCACAACGAGATGCCGGGCCACGGCCATTACGTCGACCTCGACGGCTCGACGCTGCGCGCGGGCGTGTTGAGCAATACCTTCACCGCCGGCGCCTGGGGCCTCTATACGTTGAGCTTTGATATCGCCGGCAACCAGCGCAACTGGGGCACGGACACGGTCGAGGTCACGTTCGGCAGCACCCACCAGACCTTCAAGATCGGCCAGTCCGATCCCATCACCACCAAGACGATGACCTTCATGCCGACCACCACCGGCGTCTATAACGTCAGCTTCCACAACCTCGGCGGCGACAACCGCGGCGCCTTCCTGCACCAGGTGACCATCACCGCCGTGCCGGAAACCGATACCTATGCGATGATGCTGGCCGGCCTGGCCTGCGTCGGCCTGGTGGCGCGCCGCCGCAAGCGCCAGGATCCGCCGTTCTGACGCCGTTCCCTAGTCGATCCGCTTGAGCATCTCCAGCACGGCCGCCGTCACGGCGTCCGGCTGCGCGCTTTGGATGTTGTGCGGGGCGCCCGGCACCACCCGTTGCGCGCCCTGGGTCGACAGCGCCGCCAGCTCTTGGTGGATCTTTTCGTTCTCGTCTTCCATCGCCTTGTTCGCCGCGCTTTGCGGCTGGTCCGGGTTCGCGTACGGACTGACGCCGCGCGTGAGCACCAGCAGCGGCAGATCGCCGAACGGCTTGCGCAACGCGCGCAGCTGCGCGTCGCTGGCGTCGAAGCCCCGGTATTCGTTCACCACCGTGCGCCAGTACGAACTCTTCTTCATCGCCGCCAGCACGCGCGGACCGAGCGCCGGGCCGTAAAAGTCCGCCGGATCGCCGATGCACTCGGCCATGCCCTTGCCGCCGGCCTTGAAGCCTTTGGCCGCTTCCTTCAGACACTGCTGGTTGTGTTGCGCCACCATCGCGTAGACTTGCTTGATGAAGCCGCCGGAGGCGCGGTCCGCACGGGCGGTCTCGTCCTCGGTCTGCGGTTCGATCAGCAGCAGTCCTTTGACCTCGTCCGGGTAGCGATAGGCGTAGACCTGGACGTTGGCCCCGCCGAACGAGTTGCCCACCAAGAGGTAAGGCGGTTTGATGCCGGCCGCCGCCAGGCCCTTGTGCAAGTCCTCGACCACGTTTTGCGACGTGTTGGGCCGGCCGGCCGGGTCGCTGAAGCCGTAGCCGGCGCGGTCGAACGTGCATGCGCGGGTGTGCTTGGCCACTTCGGGTTGGACCTTGAACCACGCCCAGCCGGCGTCGCCGGCCTGGCTGTCGAACAGCACCGTGGTCGGGCCGGTGCCGTCGCAGTGCAGATTGAGCTTGCGCCCGCCGATGTCGACCCGCAGTTGCGGTTGGGCGAAGGCGGCGTCGGTGGCCGCCGCCGGCGGCAGGCAGGCGGCGAAGGCGAGCAACATGCCGCCCAGGTGCGTCGTTCTCATGATCGATCCCATCACTAAAGTTTGTCAGGTGACAAGGTTGCACCCGTGAAGTTGAATACTAGAACGATTTTAGTGATTTGGCATCATTTTTTAACAAGGTGGCGTCATGCGCCACCTTGCGGCTCACAGCAGCAGGAAGGCGGCCGCCGCGACGATGGTCGGCGCCAGCGCGCCCAGCAGCAGGCCGACGGCGCCGATCGATTCGTCGTTGAAGCCGCGGCGCAGCAGCGACGCGCCGGCCGGATTGGGCGCGTTGGCGATCACCGTCAGGCCGCCGCCGGCCACGGCGCCGGCCATCAGCATGTATTGCGACTGGGCGGAGATGCCCTGGATGAGCGATCCGAGGTAGGTCAGCGCGGCGTTGTCGGTGATCGCCGTCAGCCCCAGCGCGCCGAAGAACAGCGCCACCGGCGACAGGCTGGCGACGATCGGCTGCAACCACCATTGCTGCATGCCGCCCAGTACCACCAGGCCGGCCAGGAAGAAGCCCACCAGCAAGCCCTCCTTGATGATCAACGGGTTCTGGTAGCGCTGGTAGGCCGACGTGAAGCCGAGGAACAGCATGAACAGGCCGAGGAACAGCACCGGATGGTGGCTGAGCATGACCACGCCGGCCAGGAAGACGAGATGGATCAGGGTCACCGCCAGCGGCACCGGCAGCGCGATGTCGCCGGCGGCGGCGCCGGCCTGCGCGGGGGCCGGCGCGCGCTCGGCCAGCGCCCGCAGGTGCGGACGCAGCAGGAAGCCGACCACGGTGGCGTTGACGCCGACGGCCAGCGCCGCCTTCCAGCCGAAGTGGCTCGCCATATGCAGGGTGTCCCATTGCCAGGTGGCGGCCACCATCAGCACCGGCGGCGCCGCGTACGCGGTCAAGGTGCCGCCGATCGAGACGTTGACGAACAGCACGCCGAGCGCGCCGTATTTGAGCCATTCGGGCATGCCGTCGCGGAACACCAGCGGCGCCAGCATCAGCGCCGCCAGCGTCATCGCGGCCGGCTCGGTGATGAGCGAGCCGGTCAGCGGCACCAGCCCCAGGCCGAACCACGCCAGCGCCAGTTCGGTGCGCACCGGCAGCAGCCGGGCGAGCGCCAGCAGCACCCGCCGCACGATGTCGAGCACCGGGCGGGAGGCCGCCACCACCATGACGGTGAAGACGAACAGCGGCTCGGTGTAGTGGCGCGTCTCGGCGTAGTCGATGGCCTCGCCGGCGCCGTTGAGCAAGGCCATGGCGGCGATCAACACAAACGCCCAGAAGCCGAACACCACCTCGACCTCGCCCAGCAAGTGGAACAGGCCGGCATGGCGCGGGTAGCGGTGCGACAGCACCTCGAACGATTTTGCGGCGAACGTGTGGAGCAGGGCCAGGCCGAACACGACCGCGCCCACCAGTTGTATTGTTTGCAAAATATGTCCCGAAGATTGTTTCTTTGACGCCATGTTACAGCATGCCGCGCGCCAAACATATTGGGCCTTGCCAAAAGCGCAGCGAGATAGTACTGTGTATTTGTACAGTGTTTAAGCTAAAATGCGCTTGTGAAACCATGAACCGCCTCGCCACACCCGCCACACCCGTCACAGCCGCCCAGGCCGCCGTCCTTGCCGCGCCCGAAGCCGTCCACCCGTCGTTGTGGCGCGCCTCGCAACTGGCGCACAGCGCCACGCGTTGCGTCGACACCGGCTTCGCCGCGCTGTCGGCGCAGTTGCCGGGCGGCGGCTGGCCGCTGGGCACCTTGGTCGAGTTGCTGCTGCAGCAACACGGCATCGGCGAGTTGCGCTTGTTGCGTCCGGCGCTGGCCGGGCTGGGCAAGCGTCCCATCGTGCTGGCGCAGCCGCCGCACGCGCCGCAGGCGCTGGCGCTGGCCGCGCTGGGGCTGGAGCCGTCGCAGCTGATCTGGATCCGCGGCGGCGCCAAAAGTGGCGACGCCCTGTGGGCGGCCGAGCAGGTGCTGCGCAGCGGCTGTTGCGGCGCCTTGCTGCTGTGGCAGCAGCACGCGCGCGGCGAAACCCTGCGCCGGCTGCACCTGGCCGCGCAAAGCGCGGACACCCTGTTTTGCCTGCTGCGGCCGCTGGCGGCGGCGCGCGAGGCGTCGCCGGCGCCGCTGCGCCTGTCGCTGACGGCGGCCGCCGGCGGCGTCGACATCGGTTTCGTCAAGCGCCGCGGGCCGCAGCGCGACACCCCCTTGTTCTTACCCTTAACGCCTTCTTTGCTACAACGCCATGCGCCTCTGGATCGCCCTACACCTGCCACGGCTCCCGCTCGAGGTATTTTGCCCGCGCTGGTCTGAGGATCTGTGCACCGTCGTGCTCGAGCAAGAGCGCGTGGCGGCGCTGTCGGAGGCGGCGCGCGCGGCCGGCGTCGAGCCGGGCATGCGCCGCGGCGGCGCGCTGATGCTGGCGCCGCAGGCGCGCTTCCAGCAGCGCGCGCCGCAGCGGGAGGCCGAGGCGCTGCAGGCGGTGGCGCTGGCGCTGCTGCGCTACACGCCGCAACTGGCGCAGGCCGAGGAGGCCACCTTGCTGCTCGACGTGGGCGCCAGCCTGCGCCTGTTCGGCGGCGTGCGCGCGCTGTGCCGCGACATCGCCGCCAGCCTGCGCGCGCTCGGCTTCACCGCCGCGCTCAGTTGCGCGCCGACCGCGCGCGGCGCCTGGCTGCTGGCGCGCGCCAACGCCGGGCGCGCGCTGACGATGGCGGCGCTGACGCGGCGCCTGCGCCGCCTGCCGGTCGGGCTGTTGCCGCCGGCGCGGCCCTACCTGGACTGGTTCGAGGGGATCGGCTGCCTGACCCTGGGCCAGGCGCGCGCGCTGCCGCGCCCGGGCCTGCAGCGGCGCTGCGGCCGCGCCTTGCTCGACATGCTGGACGACGCCCACGGCGAGCGGCCGGAATTGCACCAGTGGCTGGCGGCGCCGGCCAGCTTCCGCGCCAAGCTCGAGTTGTTCGACCGCGTCGAAAACGCCGAGGCGCTGCTGTCCGGCGCGCGCCGCCTGCTGCTGCAACTGACCGGCTGGCTCAGCGCGCGCCAGCTCGCCGTCGAGCGCGTCGTGTTGTTGCTGGAGCACGAGCGCGGCCGCGTCGCGCGCGCGCCCACCGCGATCGAGGTGGTGCTGGCCGAGCCGACCTGGCGCGACGAGCATCTGGTGCGCCTGCTCAAGGAGCGGCTGGCCAAGCAGGTGCTCGAGGCGCCGGTGATCGGCCTGTGCCTGGAGGCGCCCAGGGTGACGCCGATGACGCCGCCGAGCGATTGCTTGTTCCCCGAGCCGGGCGGCGGCAAGGAGGACTGGCAGCGCCTGCTCGAGTTGCTGACCGCGCGGCTGGGGCCGGAGAACGTGTTGCAGGCCGCGCCGCGCGCCGATTACCGGCCCGAGCACGCCAACGCCTGGGTCGGCGTGCAGCAGAAGATACGGCCGGCCGACGCCCGCGCGCAGTTGCCGCCGGACCTGCCCAGCCTGCCGCGCCCGGCGTGGCTGCTGGCCAAGCCGATTCCCTTGCTGATGCGCGAGCACCGGCCGTTCTATGGGTCGCCGCTGACGATCGTGTCGACCGGCGAGAAGATCGAGGCCGGCTGGTGGGCGGAGATGCAGACGCGCGATTATTTCATGGCCGAGGGCAGGGACCACGCGCATTATTGGTTGTACCGCGAACGCGACGGCAACGACCCCGAGGCCGTCACGCGCTGGTATTTGCATGGCTTGTTCGGGTGATGTGGAGGTTGTACGCCGGGTAGACATGTAATCCGCCAATGCGTGCGTCGTCGAAACGCATGCATTGGCGGATTACGCTGCGCTAATCCGCCCTTGTGTTGCAGTGGTGTTCCATGGCGTTTCAGATATTGCGCAGGGTTTCGGGTATTCTTGGCACTGCCAACCGAAGGAACTTATATGCGATCACAACGACAGGAATTCCCCGGCGCCGACGGCGCCATGCTGGCCGCGCGCCTCGACGCGCCCGACGGCGACGTCCACGCCTACGCCTTGTTCGCCCACTGCTTCACGTGTGGCAAGGACGTGTTCGCCGCCAGTCGCATCGCCCAGGCGCTCACCGGCCACGGCATCGCCGTGCTGCGCTTCGATTTCACCGGCCTGGGCGCGAGCGAGGGCGAGTTCGCCAACACCAATTTCTCGTCCAACTTGGCCGACCTGGTGGCCGCCGCCGATTTCCTGCGCGCCCACCACGCGGCGCCGCGCCTGCTGATCGGCCACAGCCTCGGCGGCGCGGCCGTGCTGGCCGCCGCCGGGCGCATGCCGGAGGTGGCCGCCGTCGTCACCGTCGCCGCGCCCAGCGATCCGTCCCATGTGACGGGCCTGTTCGGCGAGCACCTGGAGCGCATCGCGCGCGACGGCGAGGCCCAGGTGCAACTGGCCGGGCGGCCGTTCCGCATCAAGCGGCAATTCATCGAGGACGCCGCCGAGCACAATTTAAAAGGGAAGATCGCGGCGCTGCGGCGCGCGTTGCTGGTGATGCACGCGCCGGGCGACGACACGGTGCCGATCGGCAACGCCGTCGACATCTTCACGGCCGCCAAGCATCCGAAAAGCTTCGTTTCGCTCGACAGCGCCGACCACCTGCTGACCCGGCGCGAGGACGCCGTCTACGTGGCCGACCTGATCGCCGTGTGGAGCCGGCGCTACCTGGGTTGAGCGGCCGGCAAACCCGCACGGCCGGGCGGGGTCGTACCCCGTGGGGTACGACCCCAAAACGCCGTGGCTGGCGTACCGCCCAAGGCGCCGGGGGTGTTTAACAGATCACTCGTCGCCGAATTCCTCGGCCAGGTCTTTCCAGCCCTTGCCGGCGGCGAAGGTGTTGAATTCGTCGGGCGATTCGAGCACCAGCAACTTGCTCTCCTGCAGCACCGGGTCGCCGGCCGTCAGCGCCGGGCCCTTGTAGCCGACCGTGCGCAGCTGCGCGACGACGGCGTCGATCAGCGATTTGTCCTTGTGCAAGCCGCTGATCGGGGCGGCGAAGTCGACGTAGACGTCGATCGCGCCGTAGCCCTCGTCGAAGATGCGGATCGCCTTGGCGTCGTGGGCGCGGCCGGCGCCGTCGGTGGCCTTGAAGGGCCCGCTCAGTTGGATGTCGGTGTCTTTGTTCATATCGCCAGCATACACCAAAACCGTCCGAAACCGCCCGCGCGCGCCGTCCGGGGTCAGCGCGAGACGGTGTTGCGCCCCTTGTGCTTGGCCCGGTACAGCGCCTGGTCGGCCAGCTCGTAGATGGCGCCCTGGCCGAGCGTGGAGTCGGGGTCGATGAACGCCAGCCCCAGCGACAACGTCACGTGGCCCGACGGCGGGTTGCCCTCGTGCACGATCATGCGCGCGGCCACGCCGGCGCGGATCTGCTCGGCCAGCGCGGCGCTCTCGTCGGGCCCGCCGCTGGCGAACAGGCAGGCGAACTCGTCGCCGCCGATGCGGAAGCACAGGTCGCCCGGCCGGTTCAGCGAGCGGCGCATCGTGTCGGCCACCGCCTTGAGCACCTGGTCGCCCTGCGGGTGGCCGTAGGTGTCGTTGTATTGCTTGAAGCGGTCGACGTCGATCAGCAGCAGGGTCAGCATGCGGCGGTCGCGGTGCGCGCGCTTTTGTTCCTCGGTGAAGCGGATGTTGAAGTAGCGCCGGTTCTTCAGGCCGGTCAACTCGTCGGTCACGCTGTCGTAGCGCGCCGCCTTGGCCTCGGTGATGTCGGTCGAGACGGCGCAGGTGCCGTAGACCTCGCCGTGGTCGTCGAACAGCGGGAATTTCACCGTCGTATAGGTGTGCAAGGTCTTGTCGCGGTGGTAGACGCTTTCCTCCTCGTGCACCGCGCGTTTTTCCAGCGCCGCCTTGCGGTCGTTGCGCCACAGCTGCTCGGCGATCTCGGGCGGGAACAGGTCGAACACGTTGGCGCCGATGAACTTGGCCGGGTCGTAGCCGTCGAGGATCTCGAAGTGGCGGCTGGCCATCAGCAAGGTGCCTTGCAAATCCTTGGTGGAGATCAATATCGGCGCGTGGTCGAGCAGGGCGCGGAACACGCGGTCGGACGCGCGCAGCCGTTCGAGTTCGGCCGGGGAGACGGCGGCCGGCGCGGCGCCGCCGGGGTCGGTGCTGTCGATCGTGTCGGGCATGGCATCCATCGGAGGCAGGGGATGCCCCAGTATAACCGGGATGGCGGCGGAAAAACACGCCGCCGCCACCGGCTGGCGTCGCGCTTACTTCAGCGGCCGCAGGATCGCCTCGAGCCGGTCCGGCGCGCCCTTGACCCGTTCCAGGCGCGGGTACTTCAGGCCGCCGTGGTAGTCGAGCGCGTAGGTCTGGTACAGCGCGCCCTTCTTGACCAGCAGCTGGATCGGCGCCGTGCCCTCCTTGGCGTCGCTGACGGCCGCGCGCAGCAGCTCCGGCTTGTAGGCGCGGCCGTTGACGGCGAGCAAGGTCGAGCCGCCCGACATGCCGGCCTTGAAGCCGACGCCTTCCCACTGGAACGCCTCGAGCTTGCCCTCGGCGCCGACCGAAAAGCCCAGCGAATACTGGAAGTTGGCCGATTTGCCCTGCTCCTCCTGGGCCTTGAGGAACGGCGTTTGCTGGTCGGTGTAGACCAGTTTCCAGCCCGAACGCGCCAGGCCGTCGAGCGGCGCGCCGGGGCCGTGGCCGTCGACGCGGCTGCGCAGGAACGGCGCCCAGTCGTACGGCTGCACCGCGTTCAACGCCGCCACCACGTCGTCGAACGTGTAGTGCTTGGCGACATGGACGCCGTCGTCGACGCCGAAGAAGGCGCGCGCGAAATCGTCGAGCGAGCGCTTGCCGCCGGACAGCTCGCGGATCTTGGTGTCGGCGTCGAGCCAGATCAGTTGGCCTTCCTGGTAATAATCCTCGCCGCGCTGCCAGTTGTTCCACACCTGCGGGCGGCGCGCGTTGACGATCGGATCGTAGGTGGTATCCTGCACCGCGCGCCACTCGCGGCCCTTGACGTGGTCCAGCCGCGCGGCCGAGGCCGCCAGCAGGTCGCGCGTGTGCTCGGCCGAGATCAGGCCGGCGCGCGCGGCCAGCACCGCGCCCCAGTACTGGGTCTGGCCCTCGTACACCCACAGCAGCGAATTGTCGAGCGGCGTGTTGAAGTTGGGCACGTCCTGGCCGGCCGGGCGGCGGAACTTGCCGTTCCACGAATGGGCGAACTCGTGCGCCAGCAACTCGCGCCGCGCCTCGTACTTGGCCCACTCGGTGAAGTAGCCGGTC
The DNA here is from genome assembly GCF_017833525.1 of Duganella sp. 1411. Lineage (GTDB taxonomy): Bacteria > Pseudomonadota > Gammaproteobacteria > Burkholderiales > Burkholderiaceae_D > Rugamonas. The sequence continues at coordinate 2,768,322 of NZ_JAFICD010000001.1, read as the reverse complement.
TTGACGCCGTTCTCGCTCGACTCGTGGTGCTCGCGGCCGATGCCGCCGAATTCGTCGCTGATGGCGAACAGGAAGTCGTAGTGCCGGTAGTGTTTCGAATCGAACAGCTTGTAGGCTTGCTGGACCAGCGCGCGGTGCGGCGCGATCTGTTCCGGCGTCGCCGCCAGTTGCTCGGCGCTGTCGGCCACCACGTTCAGGTGCACCGGCACCCTGGCGCCCGGATCGAGGTCGATGCGGCGGAAATAGCGGCCGGCGAACAGCGGCGAATCGAGCAGCGTTTCCAGGTCGAGCGGCTTGAAGGCGATCTCGTCGCCGACGCGCGCGGCCGTCTCCAGCGCGCTGCCGAACTGCCAGCCGGGCGGCACGGTCAGGTTCGGCTGCACGGTGATGTCGCGGCTGCGGTAGCCGGCCGGGTACAGCGCCAGCGATTGCCACTGCACGCCCAGGATGTCGGCGGTGAAGGTGGTGCGGCCCTGGTTGGCCTCGATCGGCGACAGGTACTGGAATTCCACCTCCACCGCGCCGGCGTCGGCCGGCACGTCGATGGCGAAGGCCCAGACGTTGAGCGGATCGCGCTTCCACTCGAGCGGCTTGCCGTTGGCGCTGGCCTTGAGGCCGGCGAACTGGTTGAGCGCGCCGCTGGGGCCGTGGTTGGCCACCACCCATTGCGGATAGAGCAAGGTCAGCTTGCCGGGCTTGGCCGGGATGGTCTGGCGCACGCGGAAGATTTGCTGGGCGAAGTTGCTGGCGTCGACTTTGAGCACGATGGTGCCCGGGTAGGGCTGCTCGGAGATCGTTTCTGCCTGGGCGCTGAAGGCGGTGGCCAACAGGATGGCAATTGCGGCGCGGGTAAGGGGCATGAGGCGGCGTACGAAGGTTGGACAAGAGAAAGAGTTTAGCACGGGGGCAATTGATGAAGCTGGCGACGGCGCCGCAAAAAAATCCAAAAATGTTCAAAAAAAGTGTGCCGCTGGGGATGTTGAAGGCGTTTTTCAAGGCCTTGAAAGCCGCCAAAAGCGACCTATATCGGACTCAGTGGTTGCCCAGATTGGGGGCCACGATTCCATATCGCTTAACTTGAAAAGGATATTTATCATGCGTACTTTTGACCTGACTCCTCTGTATCGTTCCGCTATCGGTTTTGATCGTCTGGCACAACTGCTGAACGATGCCCAGCGGGGAGATTCCGCACCAAGCTACCCGCCTTACAACATCGAGCTCGTCTCCGAAGACAAGTACCGGATCGTGATGGCGCTGGCCGGCTTCAGCCGGTCGGAAATCGACATCACCTTCGAACGCGATTCGCTGCAGGTCGTCGGCCGCAAGCAGAAGGACGCCACCGAGCGCACCTATCTGCACCGCGGCATCGCCGCGCGCGACTTCGAGCAGCGCTTCCAGCTGGCCAACCACGTCAAAGTGACCGGCGCGTCCTTCGACAACGGCATGCTCACCATCGAACTGGTGCGCGAAGTGCCGGAAGCCCTGAAGCCACGTAAAATCGTGATCGATGGCAGCGACAACGTCGCCGCCCTGGAGCAGCGCCAAGCGGCGTGATCCTGATGTAGGGTGTGCGCCTTCGGTGGCACATGAGTAGGACCAACTGGCCGGTAATCCGGCCAGTTGCACGTCCACGCCGCCGGCGGGCAGCACCACAAACCCAAGCAAACCACGGTTCCACGTAGGGCGGATTAGCGCAGCGTAATCCGCCAAAGCGCCGCCACCGGCCCCGGAAAAAATTGCAAAAATCACCAAAAACGTAAGCATTTGTATCCGCAACACATGTTAAGTGGCATCTAAGTTTTTTGCCTCATATTGAATACATCTACAAAAACCTCATTCAATCAGGAGTGCATATGTCCCAAACTACTTCTTCCGGATCGAAGACCGCCAAGCGCGCAGTCGCCGCCGTGGCCGTGCTGGCCGCGATCGGCGCGGGAGGTGCCGTTGTCGTCCACCAAAACAACGCCACGGCCAGCGCCCCGGTGGCCGCCGCCAGCGCCCCCGCCGCCAGCCAGCCCGCGCCCGCGGCGGTGCCGGCGCCGCCGATCTCGCTGCCCGACTTCAGCGTGGTGGCCGCCCACAACGGCCCGGCCGTGGTCAACATCAACGTCACCGGCAGCGTCAAGACCGCGTACGACGGCAACGGCCCGCAGGGCATGGGCCGCAGCGACGCCTTCGGCGACGACCCGTTCCTCGAATTCTTCCGCCGCTTCCAGGGCCAGCAGCAGCCGCGCGGCCAGCGCGAGATGCCGACCCACGGCCTCGGCTCGGGCTTCATCATCAGCGCCGACGGCATCATCCTGACCAACGCCCACGTGGTGCGCGACGCCCGCGAGGTGACCGTGAAGCTGACCGACCGCCGCGAATTCCGCGCCAAGGTGCTCGGCTCCGATCCGAAGACCGACGTCGCCGTGCTCAAGATCGACGCCAAGAACCTGCCGGTGGTGCCGCTGGCCAAGACCGACAACCTGAAGGTGGGCGAGTGGGTGCTGGCCATCGGCTCGCCGTACGGCCTCGACAACACCGTCACCGCCGGCGTCGTCAGCGCCAAGGGCCGCTCGCTGCCGGACGACTCGTACGTGCCGTTCATCCAGACCGACGTCGCCGTCAACCCCGGCAACTCGGGCGGGCCGCTGTTCAACACCCGCGGCGAGGTGGTCGGCATCAACTCGCAGATCTACAGCCAGACCGGCGGCTACCAGGGCTTGTCGTTCGCGATCCCGATCGACGTCGCCACCAAGATCAAGGACCAGATCGTCTCCAAGGGCAAGGTCGAACACGCCAAGCTGGGCGTGACGGTGCAGGAGATCGACCAGAGCTTCGCCGATTCGTTCAACCTGGCCACGCCCGAGGGCGCGCTGGTGGCCAACGTCGAGCGCGGCGGTCCGGGCGACAAGGCCGGCCTGCGTCCGGGCGACGTGGTGCGCTCGGTCAACGGCCAGAAGATCGTCAGCTCGATCGACCTGCCGGCCATGGTCGGCCTGGCCGAGCCGGGCTCTAGGATCGCCATGGAGGTGTGGCGCAACGGCAAACTGGTGTCGCTCAACGCCACCCTGGGCAACGCCAGCGACAAGGTCGCCGCCGTCGACGCCGAGCGCGGCGACCAGGGCGCGGCCAAGCTCCGGCTGGGCTTGTCGCTGCGTCCGCTCGACCAGATGGAAAAGCGCCAGTCCGGCATCCCCGGCGGCCTGGTGATCGAGGACGCGGCCGGCGCGGCGGCCAACGCCGGCATCCAGCCGGGCGACGTGCTGCTGTCGGTCAACGGGCTGGCGGTCAACAGCGTCGACCAGGTGCGCCAGGTGGTCGGCAAGTCCGGCAAGTCGGTGGCGTTGCTGATCCAGCGCGGAGATGAGAGAATCTTCATCCCGGTGCGTCTGGGCTAAGCCAGGCCGTACCATCCGACCGGCGGAAACGCGACAACAAAAAGAAAGGAACACAATATGCGACTTCTGCTGGTGGAAGACGACACGATGATCGGCGAGGTGGTGCTCGACCTGCTGCGGGCCGAGCACTACGCGGTGGACTGGGTCAAGGACGGCGCCATGGCCGACACCGCGCTGCAGACCCAGACCTACGACCTGGTGCTGCTCGACCTGGGCCTGCCGCGCAAGGACGGCCTCGAGGTGCTGCGCTCGATGCGCGCGCGCAAGGAGCTGACGCCGGTGCTGGTGGCCACGGCGCGCGACGCCAAGGAGCAGCGCATCGCCGGCCTCGATGCCGGCGCCGACGACTACGTGCTCAAACCCTACGACCTCGACGAGCTGCTGGCGCGCATCCGCGCCTTGCTGCGGCGCTCGGCCGGCCGCGCCGAGCCGGTGTTCGAGCACGGCAACGTCTCGGTCAATCCGCAAACCCGCGAAGTGATCGCCGACGGCAAGCAGGTCAACCTGTCGGCGCGCGAATGGGCCGTGCTCGAGGCGCTGATCGCCCGTCCCGGCATCGTGCTGTCGCGGCATCAGCTTGAAGAGAAGTTGTACAGCTGGAAGGACGAGGTCAACAGCAACGCCGTCGAAGTCTACATCCACGGCCTGCGCAAGAAGCTCGGCGCCGAACTGATCCAGAACGTGCGCGGCCTCGGCTACATGGTGCCCAAGCTATGAAAGTGAAGGTCAAGCTGCCGCGGGTGCCGGTCGTCACGCACTCGCTGCGCGGGCGCCTGCTGTGGTTCCTGCTGGCGGCCATCACGATGGCGGCCATCGCCCAGGCGCTGATCGCCTACCGCAGCGCGCTCAGCGACGCCGACCAGATCTTCGACTACCACATGCAGCAAATGGCCATGTCGCTGCGCTCGAGCGCGACCTTGACCAACAAGGCCGCCGACTCGGCCGCCGACCCCGAGAACGACGACCTGGTGGTGCAGGTGTGGACCCCCGACGGCGCCCAGGTGTTCCGCTCGCTGTCGCGCGCGGCGCTGCCCCAGCGCGCCGTGCTCGGCTTTTCCAACGTCAAGGCCAACAACACCACCTACCGCATCTTCTCGGTGCAGACCAGCAACCAGACGGTGCAGGTCGCGCAGGACATGGCGGTGCGCCAGCGCATGGCCGGCACCCTGGCGCTGCGCACCGTCGGCCCGATCGCCGTCATGGCGCCTATCCTGATGCTGGTGGTGTGGTGGGTGGTCAGCGGCTCGCTGGCGCCGGTCTCGCGCGTCAAGCGGCAAGTGGCCGCGCGCCAGGCCGACGACCTGTCGCCGGTGTCGGAGAACGACCTGCCCGACGAGGTGCTGCCGCTGGTGCACGAATTGAACCTGCTGTTCGGCCGCGTGCGCACCGCCTTCGAGGCCCAGCAACATTTCGTCGCCGACGCCGCCCACGAGCTGCGCTCGCCGCTGGCCGCGCTCAAGCTGCAGGTGCTGAGCCTGGAGCGGGCGCAGGACGAGGCCGCGCGCGCGGTGGCCATCGGCCGCGTCACGGCCGGCATCGAGCGCGCCACCCGGCTGGTCGAGCAACTGCTGGTGCTGGCGCGCCAGGAGGGCGCCGCCGACGGCAAGCTGGCGCCGCTCGACCTGTCCGAGCTGGTCAAGCGCACCTTGGGCGACCTGGCCGGGCTGGCGCAGGCGCGCCAGATCGACCTCGGCCTGCACCACGCCGACCAGGCCAGCGTCGCCGGCCAGCCGGACGCGCTGATCATCCTGCTGCGCAACCTGGTCGACAACGCCATCAAGTACACGCCGGCCGGCGGCACGGTCGACATCGACCTGCGCCGCATCGCCGGCGCCAAGGGCGGGCCCGGACGCGTGGTGCTGGCCATCGAGGATTCCGGCCCCGGCATCCCGCCGGAGGAGCGCGAGCGCGTCTTCAGCCGCTTCTACCGCGTGCCCGGCAGTCCGGCCGGCGGCAGCGGCCTGGGACTGGCCATCATCAAGTCGATCGCCGAGGCGCACGGCGCCACGTTGACCCTGGACCGCTCCGCGCGCCTGGGCGGCTTGCAAGTGAAAGTCGATTTTCCCGAGACTGCAAGCGCCACTCCGGTCTAAAATGCCAGTTTGACATTGGCGGCGGAGCGAGTATGAAGAAGATCGGCTTTTCGGGCACCCTGGACCCGATCACCAACGGCCACATGTGGGTGATCAACGAGGCCCGCTCCATCGCGGACGAGGTGGTGGTGTTCCTGTCGGAGAACACCGCCAAGAAGCCCAAGTTCACGGCCGAGGAGCGCAAGAGCATCATCGCGCTCAGCTGCGCCGAGCAGGGCTGGGACAACGTGCAGGTGGTCATCGTCAAGGGCGACTACACGGCGCGCGCGGCCAAGAAGCACGGCGCCGACTGCCTCATCCGCGGCATCCGCACCACCGCCGACTTCGACTATGAAAACCTGATCCAGCAAACCAACGTCGACGTGCTGCAGGGCGCCAAGACCATCTTCGTCATGCCGCCGCGCGACCTGGGGTCGGTCAGCTCGAGCTTTGTCAAGGCGCTCGAGGGGCCGATCGGCTGGAACTGGATCATGAAGAAATTCGTGCCGGGGCCGGCCTACCACGCCTGGGTGCTCAGCTGGCTGCGCAAGGAATGGGAAACCTTGTGGGACTACGCGCACGCCGACGCCCCGGCCATCGCCCACGCCGACCAATGGTTCGTGCGGCTGACCGGGGCCGGCGCGTACGGCGGCGCCGCGCGCCACTACCACAACCTCGACCACCTGGTGCACGGGCTGTGCGAGATCCGCGCCTGGGCCGCCAACACGCAGCCGGACCCGCTCGACGTCGACATCGTCAAGCAAGCGTTCTGGTTCCACGACGCCGACTACGGGCGCCGCGGCGGCGCCGACGAATTGACCAACGAAGAGGCCAGCGCGCAGTTGTGGCTGGGCAGCCACCTGGCGCAGCAAATGGACGACGCCGCGCAACTGATACGGGCCACCGACCACTTCCAGGAGGCCGCGATCACGCACCGGCTCAAGGACGTCATGCTCAGCGTCGACCTGGCCATCCTCGGCCAGGACGACGAGGTGTATCAGAATTACGCGCGCGGCATCCGGCGCGAATACAGCCACCTGGCGGACGTCAAATACCGGCAAGACCGCGGCGGCGCGCTGGCGCACCTGTGCCGCAAGGCCGAGGCCGGGCAACTGTTCGGCGACGCCTACTTCTCCGACACCTACAACGAGCGCGCCATCGACAACATGCGGCGCGAGATGGCCGCGCTGGCCGACGGCAACTCCGGGGTCAGGTCCACCAATTCTACACAAGCGCAACCGTAGCAACGCCAGCAACTCCAGGGTCAGGTCCACCATTTCTACACGAGCTGAACTGTCAGGACGGATAAATCGTCCGTCAGCCGTTCTACCGCCTAGGCCGTGTAGAAATGGTGGACCTGACCCCGGAGTGCTACACTTGCCGCGCCGTCACGATTGTCGCAAGCCGGTCCGCCGTAACGCCGATCCCGTCTCCTGCAGGAGCGGGCGGGTCCGACGGCCGCGCATCCCCATGCCCCGCGAGGCTGGCTTGCCCGCGATCCGGCGGCAGTACCGTTTCCAAGCGCCGCCATCGTGCGGGTCGGCCGAACATGCGAGGTACGCCGCGTCTTGCCGCAGCCGCCCCCCGGCCGCGGCGGCCGTCATCCGCCTGTCTGTTTGCCGCCCGCCGGCCGCGTCCCCATCGTATTGTCGTTGTAAAGGGATGTCATGCCATATCTGCAAACACTCGAGTCCATCGTGCTCTCCACCATCGCCCCGGCCGCGCAGGCCACCGACCGCGACGCCGCCTTCCCGCGCGCGGCCATCGCCGCGCTGGGCCAGGCCGGCCTGCTCGGCCTGATCAGCGCCGAGGCCGTCGGCGGCGCCGGCAAAGGGCTGGCCGAGGCGGCCCGGGTGGTCGAGCGCATCGCCCGCGCCTGCCCGTCGACGGCCATGGTGGTGTGCATGCATTATTGCGCCACCGTCGTCATCGAGGAGTTCGGCGCCGAGGCCACGCGCCGCGAGATCGCCGCCGGCCGCCACCTGGGCACCCTGGCCTGGTCCGACAGCGGCTCGCGCAGCCACTTCTGGGCGCCGATGGGCAGCGCGCGCCGCGACGGCGGCGAGGTCGTCATCGACGGCAGCAAGACCATGGTCACCTCGGCCGCCGAGGCCGATTCCTACGTGTGGTCCACCGGCCCGGCCGACGGCGCCGGCGCCAGCAGCCTGTGGCTGGTCGGGCGCGACGCCGCCGGCCTCGGCGAGGCCAAGTTCTTCGACGGCCTGGGCCTGCGCGGCAACCGCTCGTCGCCGCTGACGGCCACGGGCGTGCGGGTGGCCGCCGAGGCGCTGCTGGGCACCGACGGCGGCGGCTTCGACATCATGGTCGGCAAGGTGTTGCCGGTGTTCGCCACGTTGAGCGCGTCGTGCTCGCTGGGCCTGATGGACGCGGCGCTGGAGGCCGCCTGCGGCCACGTCACCGCCAGCAAGCTCGAACACCTCGACAGCGCGCTGGCCGACCTGCCGACCATCCGCGCCTACCTGGCGCGCGCCCGCATCCAGGCCGACATGGCGCGCACCCTGCGCGACGACACCGTCGCCGCGCTGGCGGGCGGCCGCGCCGACGCCATGCTGCGCGTGATGCAGGTCAAGGCCGCCGCCGCCGAGGCGGCGCTGGAGGTGACCGACACGGCCATGCGGGTGTGCGGCGGCGCCGCCTTCCGCAAGGACCTGGGCATCGAGCGCTATTTCCGCGACGCCCGCGCGGCGTCGGTGATGGCGCCGACCTCGGACGTGCTGTACGACTTCATCGGCAAGGCCGTGTGCGGCATGCCGGTTTTCGGCTAACCAGCCAATCAACAAGGGACACACATGACAACAGCAGCACTGATGATGGGCGCGGTCGCCTACGCGCCCAAGGTCGTGACGATCTGGGAAGGCTTCAAGGAATACTTCCGCCGCCACGGCCTGGCGTTCGACTACATCCTCTATTCCAACTACGAGCGCCAGGTCGAGGCGCAGTTCGACGGCACCATCGCGCTGGCGTGGAACTCGCCGCTGGCCTGGGTGCGCGCCGAGCGCATGGCCGCCGCCCGCGGCTTGGCCCTGGACACGGTGGCCATGCGCGACACCGACCGCGACCTGACGTCGGTGCTGGTCACGCGCGCCGATTCGCCGGTGACCGAGCTGGCCTGGCTGGCCGGCAAGACGATCGGCTTCGGCGCCATCGATTCGCCGCAGGCGCGCCTGATCCCGCTCGACCACCTGCGCCACCACGGCCTGCTGGCCGGGCGCGATTTCATGGCGCGCCACTTCGACGTGCTGGGCGGCAAGCACGGCGACCACATCGGCGGCGAGCGCGACGCCGCACAGGCGCTGGTGGCCGGCGAGATCGACGCCGCCTGGATGATCGACGGCAACCACATGGCGTTTTCGCGCGAAGGCTTGCTGGCCGCCGGCGCCACCCGCATCCTGGCGCGCACCGGCCCTTACGACCACTGCAACTTCACCGTCAGCCCGGGCGCGCCGGCCGAGCCCATCGCCCGCTTCACCGAGCTGCTGCTGGCGATGCGCTGGGACGACGCCGACGTGCGGCCGCTGCTGGAGATGGAGGGTTTGCGGCAATGGCTGCCGGGCCGCACCAGCGGCTACGACGCGCTGATCCGCGCCACCGACGATGAGCATTTCTACGACCAGGCGGGGAACATCATTGCAAGCGACTATCGATATTGAGCAACTCGGCTTCGACGCCGGCGCCCACGTGCTGGTCAAGCACGCGCTGGCGGCGCTGGCGCCCGGCGACGCATTGCTGGTGCGCGGCCGCGCCCCCGACTGGCAAGGCCAGCTGGCGGCGTGGTGCCGCGCGCAGGGACACGACTGCGCGTTCGCGCGGCGCGGGGAGGAGGACGTCGCCACGCTGCGCCGGCGGGCCGATCCCGCCGGCGCAGCCGGCCAGTCCGGCGCCGGCGGACGCTGGCGCGGCGCCTTGCGCACCGGCCACGCCGACCCGGCCTTGCCGGACGCGCTGGCCGAACGCGCCGACCCCCGCTGGGGCCTGGCCGCGCGCGGCGCGACGGTGGAGGCCGGCTCGCCGGCTATCGCCTTCCGCCTCGACCGCCGCGACGAGGTCTGGGGCGAGCGCGCCGCCGACCTGTACGCGCAGGCCGCCGCCGCGCAGTGGGACCCGCAGACGGCGATCGACTGGGCCGCGCCGTTCGAGCTGCCCGACATCGTCGAGGACGCCGTGGTGCAGGTGCTGACCTATATGATCGAAAACGAAGTGGCCGCGCTGGTGGTGCCGGCGCGCTTCCTCGGCCAGCTGCATCCGCATTACCGCGAGGTGCAGGCGGTGCTGGCGATCCAGGTGGCCGACGAGGCGCGCCACATCGACGTGTTCACGCGCCGCGTGCGGCTCAAGGGGCGCGAGCCGGGCCTGTCGACGGCCGGCGGCCAGGCCTCGCTCAAGACCTTGCTCGACGAGCCGGACTTCTCGGTGGCCGAGTTTTTGTTGTCGGTGCTGGGCGAGGGCACCTTCGTCAGCCTGCTGCACTTCCTGCACGAGCACGCGCCCGACCCGGTCACGCGGCAAATCGCCCGGCTGGCCGCGCGCGACGAAGCGCGCCACGTGGCCTTCGGCATGACGCACCTGGCCGCGCGGCTGGCGGACGATCCGGGCTTTCGCGCGCGGCTGGCCAACGCGGTGCAGTCGCGCAACGACGCGCTGTCGGCGACGTCGGGCCTGAACGAGGAGGTGTTCGACGCGCTGATCCTGCTGGCGGCCGGCGGGTTGACGGTGGAGGCGGTGGCGGCCGGCTATGTGAAGGTGCAGCAGTTGATGCGCGACATGGCCGAAGGGCGCCAGGCGCGCCTGGAGCGGCTGGGGTTCGACACGGACGCGGCGCGGCACCTGTCGTCGCTGCACACCCGTAATTTCATGTGACGGCGGGCGGCGGGGGCGGACGACGGATCCATAACGGCACCACGGCACCACGGAACCACGTAGGGCGGATTAGCGCAGCGTAATCCGCCAATGCGTGCGCCGCCGACGGCTCATCGATGGCCGATTACGGCGTGCCGCCTAATCCGCCCTACGTGTTTGACGGGACGGCTCACGCCTTCGGCAACGCAACCTCTTCCTTGCGCCGGGCCATCTGCATGCCCAGCTCCATCAGGTCCAGCTTGGCGCCGCGCGCCTTCGGGAACATCCGTTCCTCTTCCTCCTCGACATGGTGCAGCACCTGCTCGCCCAAGACCTTGACCTTGGCGTCGAACAAATCGTCGCCGGCGTCCATTTGCATCAGCTGGGCGATCAATTCCTTGGCCGAGGCGTGCTCGACGATCGATTGGTCGACCAGGTCCTCGTTGCCCTTGGCCGCCCTGCGCATCGCCGGATAGAAGATCTCCTCCTCGATGGTCGTGTGCCGGGTCAACTCCTCGCAGATTTTCAGCGCCAGTTTCTGCTTGCTGGCGTGGGCGCGGTCGCCCAGCTCCTCGTACTGCTCGAACAGCGAGCGGACCTGCTCGTGACCCTCGGTCAGCAGGCTGATGGCGTCCTGCGGATCGGTCTCGGTGGGGATGGGTTTGGGCATCTTGCCCTGGGATGGGGTGGTTTGTTTCATCTCGGCTCCTTGCATGGCGAATGAAATGCGGACGGGGGACACGTGATGCTGACCGTACGTCCGCCAACACCGAGCGTCTGTGCGTTGTTCAACGCAGCCCCCGCCGGCCATGCGCGAGATCAAACCTCCATCAAAAACGGTTCCAGTTGTTGTGGCGGTGCTCGGTCGCCTCCTTCAACAGGTAGCCGGCGCGGCGCTCGTCGCGGGCGCTGTGCGCGTCGCCCAGCTGCACCGTCAGCGCCAGTTCCTGCAGCGCCGGCGGATACTCGTGCTCGGCCGACTCCTCCAGCAGCGCGCGCGCCCGCGCCGGGTCGCGCGCCACGCCGCGCCCCTCGCTGTAGAAGTACGACAGCAAAAACATCGCGTGCGCGTTGCCGCCTTCGCTGGCGGCCGTCAGCCAGCGCGCGGCCACCCCGTCGTCGCGCGCGACGCCGTCGCCATTCTTGTAGAGCTGGCCCAGCACCAGCGCCGCGCGCGCGTGCCGCTGTTGCGCGGCCAGCTGGTACCACGGCGCGGCCGCCGCCGGTTGCGCCGGGACGCCCAGCCGCAGCATCTCGCCCAGCCGGAACGCGGCCTCGGCATCGCCGCCGCGCGCGGCCCGCTCGAACCAGGGCAGCGCCTCGGCGCGCTGGCGCGGCCGGCTCTGGTACAGCAGCCCCAGCTCGCGCTGCGCCACCGGCCTGTTCTGTCCGGCCCACGCCATCAGCTTGCGCTCGGCGCCGGCGTCGGCCTGCTGCAGCGCCTGCATGCCCACCGTTTCGATCTGCGCCGCATCGGGCGGCTCGCGCTGGATCTGGCAGGCCGACAGCAACGCCGCCGCCAGCGCCGCCGCCACCATGCCATTGCGGGAGAATGTCATGGCGCCGTCCTATTTGCTCAGGTCGATCGTGTACTTGGCGAAGCCGCTCGCGTCCAGCGCGCCCTCGGCGGTGACGGCGGTGATGCCGGCGCTCCTGGCCAGCGCCAGGTGGCCCGGCGCCGAGCGCAGGATCACCGGCCCGGCGGTGGCCGCCTTGACGAAGCTCCAGCTGCGCGCGCTGCCGTTGTCGGCCAGCGTGACCTTGCCGCTGGCCGCGCCGCGCGCCGCCAGATAGTTGCTCACCACGGTCTGGTTGGCGTCCGGCGACTTGATGATGGTCTTGCTGCCGTCGATGCCGGGCACGGCGCCGCCGCCGCCGGCGCGGTAATCGTTGGTGGCGACGATGAAGTCGTCCGCGTCGGCCACCGGCTTGCCCAGGTAGCTCAGGTTGACGATGCGCGCGCCCACCGGCTTGGTGACGTCGATCTGGTAGGTCAAGGCGTTGTTCTCGGCGTAGAACACGTCGTAGTTGTAGATCGTGCCGTAGCTCGGCACCAGGTCCTGCTCGGCCGTTTTGGCCGGGTCGATCTGGGCGAACTGCTTGGCGGCCGTCTCCAGCCACGCCTTCAGGTCGCTGCCCTTGATCTTGACCGCCTGCAGGTTGTTGTTGCTGTACAGGTAAAGGTCGCCCGGGTTGCGCACCTGCAGCCCGACCGGCGCGGCCGCGCTGGCGCCGGGCGCGACGTCGGTGAAGTCGGACGGCCCGTTGCGGCCCGCCTTGAACGGCGCGCTGCACGAGATCACCGGAATGTTCTTGTAGGAGGCGAGGGTGGCGTCGGTGCTGGCGGCGATGAATTTCTTGACGTAGTCGAGCTGCGCCTGGTTGACCAGCTGGATCGCGCTGACGTCGCCGGCCAGCGCGAAGTAGGCCGACATCTCGAAGTCGGTGGCCACGCCCAGCGGTTGCTTGGCGTAGGCGATGGTCGCGGCGTGCTCGGCGGCCACCAGCGGCGCCACCGCCGGATCGGCCTTGACGACGGTGGCGCCGTCGGTGTACTTGAAGCCGCGCGACTCGACCGTCGTGGCGGCCGGGCGCACCACCCACTTGCCGCCGGTGTAGGCCAAGGTCATCTTGATGATGCCCAGGCGCCGGCCCCAGCTTTGCGCCATGACGGTCGGCACGCCGTTGACGAAGCCGTTGACGGCGTCGATCTTGGCGCCGGCCGGGAAGGCGGCGAACGAGGCGTCGAGCGCGGCGGCGCCGGCTTCCTTGCCTTTCGGGAAGATCAAGTGCGAATGGCCGATCAGCAGCGCGTCGATGCCGGTGCTGGTCAGGTGGTAGCTGCCGTTTTCCATTTTCGGGCTGTACGGGCTCGGGTCGAGGCCGCCGTGCGACAGCGCCACGACCAGGTCGGCGCCCTTGGCGCGCAGCTCCGGCACGTATTGCTTGGCCGCCTCCTGGACGCCGGTGACGGCGACCTTGCCGGCCAGGTTCTTCTGGTCCCACTCGAGGATTTGCGGCGGCACAAAGCTCAGCAGGCCGATGTTCATCTTGACGTCGAGCTTGCCGCCGTCGGGCGTCGTGGCCGAGAAGGTGCGCGGCAGCAGCACGTACGGCTGGACGATGGGCTTGCCGCTGGCCACGCCGGTGACGTTGGTCAGGGTCAACGGGAAGGCGGGGCCGCCGCAGGTGCCCGACGGCTTGGCCACGCCGGGGATGCCGAAGTCGGTGTTGGTGATCTGACTCAGCAGCGGCAAGCCGTAGTTGAACTCGTGGTTGCCGAAGCCGCCGCCGTCGTATTTCATGGCGTTCATGACCTTGTGCACGGCCATCGTCTCGGCGCACGGGATCGGCTTGGTGGCCGCCTGCAGGTCGCCCAGCAAGGTGCCCTGGATGGTGTCGCCGTCGTCGAGCAGCACGTTGTTGGGGTTTTCGGCGCGCGCGGCGGCGACCAGCGTCGACGTGCGCTCCAGGCCCAGGCTGGTGTCCTCGGCCAGCGCGTAATAGTTATAGCTCATCACGTTGGCGTGGATGTCGGTGGTCTCCATCAGCGCCAGGGTCACGGTGGTGCCCTCCGGAATGGCCGGCGCCGGGTTGGACTCCCCGCCGCAACCGGCCAGGCCCATCACGCCGGCCGCCGTCAACGCCGCCACCATCACCGAATTCGTTCTCATCGCACCCTCGACATATATAAAAATCAAGGTGGGGACTTTAACCAACCTACATGACGGCACCGTGACAAGCGCCATCAACCCCGGGGGTCAAGTCTAACATTCATACACCAGCACAGCCGTATCCTGCATCAGCCCGTGTATGAATGTTAGACTTGACCCCCCGGTTTTAATAGGCCCAGAGGGGGCCGGTCTTGCCGTTGACGGTGTTGCCCTCCATGACCACGAACACGCGGCGGCCGTAGAAGAACGGTAGCCCCCAGTCGAAGGCGTCGCTGCTGCTCGAGCCGGCCGTGCCCGTCAACGTGCCGCCCACCTGCGCGGCCCGGATCGTCGATGGCAGTTGCACCAGGTTGACGATGGTGAAGTCGACCGCGCCGCTGGCGCTGCCGTCGGCCGCGCTGTTGGTGGCGCTCAGCGCCAGCGGCGCCGCCGGACAGAAGAAGTCGCCCCCCGAACAGGTGCGGATCGTCGCGTCGGTGAAGAAGTAGCCGTTCGAGCCGCTGTCGATGAAGCTGGCGCCGTAGGTCTTGCCCTGGTAGGCGGTGCTGAAGTCGCCGTTGCCGTCAGTCTTGAACAGCTTTTCGCCGGCCAGCGTGTTGTTGGCCTGCGTGTTGACGCCGAACGTCAACGTGCCGCTGACCGACGTCAGCCCGGCCGTGCCCACCGCCGGCAGGCTCACCAGCACGCCGTTGTTGTTGACCGCGAACGACGCCACCGGGTTGGTGATCTGTACCGCCAGCGGCATGGCGCTGGCGCTGCAGGCGCCGGCACCGCACGCGTAGTAGACGCCGCTGATGGCCGCGCGCGCGCAGGCGTCGCCGCAATCGTGCTTGAACAGGCCGACGCCGAGGATGCCCTTGGCGCCCACCGCGTCGAGCGAGCCGAGGTTGTTGCCGGCGCTGCTGCAGCTGGCCGGCGTGGCGGCGAAGTTGGCGCCGGCGTCGCCGATGACCTGGATCGAGATGCCGGCCGCCTCCTCGTCGGCCAGCTTGACGTCGGCCTGGCGCACCGCGCCCCACGTGTAGCCGCTGACGAACTTGCCGCATTCGGCGGCGTCGGCGCCGGACGCGGTCTTGATTCCCGGCAGCGCCAGGCTGTCGTCCAGCGCCGAGGCCAGCAGCCGCAGGCCGTACGAGCCGGTGTCGAGCATCACGTGGTCGACCGTCTGGCAGACCGTGGTGCCGGGCCGGCACACGGTGACGCTGACGTAGGGCACGTTGATGACGCCGCCCACGCCGGCCGGGCCGCTGTCGACCGTGATGGGGACGGTGTTCGACAGCGCCGGCGTCACGCTCAGCGCGGCGCTGGCGCTGGCGCTGCCGCCGTCGCCGCTGCAGGTCAGGCTGTAGGTGTAGCTGCCGGCGGTGGACGGGGCCACCGTCACCGCGCCGGAGGTGGCCTTGGCGCCGCTCCAGGCGCCGCTGGCGGTGCAGCCGCTGGCGTTGGCCGACGACCAGCTCAGCACCGACGTTTGCGCGGTGGTGATGCTGGCCGGCGCCAACGTCAAACTGGTGCTGGGCGACGGCGGCGGGGTGCTCACGACCACCGCGGCGGTGCCGCTGGCGCCGCCGCAGGTGAGCGTGTAGTTGGCGGTGCCGGCGGCGCCGGCGGTGACCGTGCGCGTGCCGCTGGCGGCGACGGCGCCGCTCCAGGCGCCCGAGGCGGCGCAGCCGGCGGCCGGCGCGTTGCTCACGCTCCAGGTCAGGGTGACCACCTGGCCGGTGGTGGTGGCGGTCGGCGTGGCGCCGATGCTGACCACCGGCGTGGCGGATTCGGCGCTCGCGGCCGCGGTGGCGGACGAGGACCCGCCGCCGCCACCGCCGCAGGCGGCCAAGGCCAGGCACAGCAGCGCGGCGGCCCGGCGGACGGCGCGGCGCGGGCCGGCGGCGGTGGCGCGCGGCGCGGCGCGGGGTGTCGGAGCTGTCATCGGCGGCCCTTATTCGATGGTGGCGGTGTCGAAGCCGGGCGGCAGCGCGCTCGGGATCCAGGCGTGGCCGGCGAACGAGCGCATGTGGCCGGTCGACACCAGCACCACGTCGGCGCGCTCGAGCGCCAGCTGCGAGTGGCCGGCCTGGGCGCGCTTGGCGGCCGCGCCGGTCATGGCGGCGAACTTGTCGCCGAGCAGGGTGCGCAGGTCGGGCAAGGTCGGGCCGCGCCAGCTGACGGCGAACACCTTGCCGGCCGCGTCGCTGTATTCGCGCACCACGGTGCCGCTGTCGAGCGTGCTCTGGCTGACGGTGTAGACGGCGTCGGCGGCGCTGGTGGCGGTGCTGGCGGCGGCGCCGGCGGCGAAGCGGCGCGCGCTCACCGCCGGCGCGCCGCCGAAGTCGGACGGCGCGCCGCCGAGCGCGGCGTAGGCCAGCGCCCCTTGCAGCAGCGTGAGGAATAACATGAGGGCGATCGCGTGGCGCATGGCGTGCTCCGTTGCCTAGAATAAAGACTAGTGTAGGGCGCGATCGGGTTGAACGGCGTTAGCGAAGTGTAAGCAAACGTAAATCCAGGGAAAAACGGCGCCCGCAGGCGCCGTATCAACGTGGATTAGAAGCGCACCCACAGGCGGCCGAAGTAGGAGGCGCCGTTCAGCCCGAACTGCACGCTTTCATACTTGAAACCGTTGTCGGTCTGGTTGGCGTCCTGCGCGGTCGGCTTGACGTTGAAGATGTTGTTGCCGCCGACGGTGACCTTCATGTTCTTGCTGAGCGCGTACGTGAAGCTCAGGTCGGCCGAGGTCTTCGATTCGTAGTGCTGGTTCGGCACGCCATTGGCGGTGCCGTCGAAGGTGCCCAGGGTCTGCGGGCCGAAGTGGATGATCTTGAAGTCCGTCTCCAGCGGGCCGGTGGCGTAGTTGAAGCCGAGCGTGACCTTCGACTTGGGCGCCCCCTGTTCGATGTACAGGCGCTCCTTCTCCGACAGCAGCACGTCCTCGAAGCCGCGCAGCGAGGCCGGCGCGTGGATGCCGGTGACTTCGGTCTTGCTGACGTTGAGCGCCAGGAAGGTGGTCAGCTTGTTGGCGCCGAAGTTGGCCTTGTGCGAGGCCGTCAGGTCCAGCCCCTGGGTCTTGGTGTCGACCGAGTTGACGAAGAATTGCGCCTCGCCCACGCCCAGCGCGGCCAGGCGGTCGGCCAGGTCGGGGTAGTTGTCGGCGTTGAAGCGGCCCGACAGCACGATGCGGTCCTTGATCTTGATGCGGTACAAATCGGCCGTGACCGACAGCGCCTGGTTCGGCGTCCACGTCGTGCCCAAGGTGTAGCTGGTCGACTTTTCCTCTTTGAGCTTGGGGATGCCGGCCGCGTTGGCGACGACGCCGCCGTTGGGCGCGAGCACCACTTCCTTGGGCACGCCGCCGATGAAGTCGGTGAAGGTGGTCGACAGGTAGCTTTGCTGCAGCGACGGCGCGCGGAAGCCGGTGCTGGCCGAGCCGCGCAGCAGCACGGCGTCGGCCACGCGCACCGAGCCGGCCAGCTTGCCGGTGACGGTCGAGCCGAAGTCGCTGAATTTCTCGTAGCGCAGCGCCGCCTGCGCCTTGACGTCGCGCGTCAGGTCGGCCTCGAGGTCGAGGTAGGCGGCGTCGCTGTGGCGCTTGGCCTTGACCCGGTCGCCCGGCTGGAAGCCGGGGAAGCCCTGGCTGCCGGCGTTGCCGCCGTTGCCGACGCCGTCGGCGTCGATGTAGGAGCCCGGCTCGCCGGCGAAGATCTTGAATTCCTCGCTGCGGTATTCGGCGCCGAAGGCGACGTTCAGACCGCCGCCGAGCACGCCGTCGTAGTAGCGGCTCAGGTCGACGTTGGTGGTCAGCTGCTGGAACGAGAAGCCGCCGGCGTCGAAGGCGCTGGGGCTCCTGCCGGCGCCGCCGGCGAGCAAGTCCTGGTTGGCGATCGAGGCGTTGATCGTGTTGTTGATGTTGTACATCATCTTGTTGTAGCCGTAGGTCTGCGACAAGTCGGTGTTCCACTCGCCGAGCTTGATGCGGTGGCCGACGGTGGCGTAGCGGTCGTCGATGCGGGCGTCGATGAACGGCACGAAGCCGTTCGGGTACATGGCGGCCGAGTTGCGGCTCGGGATGTCGTCCGAGCCGACGCCGCCGCGCGCGAACGCGGCCGACGAGCCGTCGCGCTTTTGCGCGCCGGCCGTGAAGTACAGCTTGCCGTTGCCGGTGGTCGGCAGTTCGCCGTTGACATAAATGGTCTGGTTCTCGGTCTTGGTGTCGCCGATGATGCGCGGGTTGTCGGCCTCGGCGCGGTTCGAGCGCCCGCGGTCGAGATACTCGCCGGTGACGCCGACGACGCCGCCGTTGCCGATGGCGAAGCCGCAGTAGGCCGAGCCCAGGTAGTTCTTGCCGTCGCCGGCCGAGTACTGGCTGTAGCCGGCGATGGCCTCGCAGCCGAGGCTTTTCTTGAGGCCGATGTCCATGACGCCGGCGATCGCGTCCGAGCCGTACTGGGCGGCGGCGCCGTCGCGCAGCACCTGCACGTCCTTGATGGCCAGCAGCGGGATGGCGTTCAGGTCCGAGCCGGTGTTGCCGCGGTTGCGCGCGCCGAACAGGTTGACCAGCGCGGTGGTGTGGCGGCGCTTGCCGTTGACCAGCACCAGGGTCTGGTCCGAGCCGAGGCCGCGCAGCGCGGCCGAGTCGACCAGGTCGGCGCCGTCGGCGCCGCTCTGGCGCGTCGAGTTGAACGACGGCGAGATGTAGGTCAGCGATTGCGCCAGGTCGAACTGGCCGCCCTGTTCGGACACCTTGTTCATCGGGATGATATCGACCGGCACCACGGTGTCGGTGGCCGACGAGGTGGCGCGGCGCGAGCCGACCAAGGTGACCGTTTGCATGGGAGCGGCGGCGGTGTCGGTGGTCGCTTGCGCGTGGACGGCGGGGCTGAAGCCGAGCGCGGCGGCGCCGTACAGGCTGAACAAGACGGCTTGACGTAAGGTGTTATTGGCTGGCACGTATCTCTCCCATGAAAAATCTGATTCTATTCAAATAATTAATATTGAAATGGGTTTTCTGCCAATTTTGCGTTTAAACACTATTTACTGTTGTTTTGACGCGCCACACCGGGCCCCGGGCTACGTACTGGTACGCAGGCGGGCGCGGCTCAGGTGAAGTCGGCGGCGCCGCCTATTAATATGTGTTCGCCGCCGGTGCGGGCGTGGATGCGGCACGGACGGCCCAACCCGGCGCCTTGGTACAGGGTCAGCCCGGCGCCCAGCAGCACGGCCAGGGCGCCGGCGGCCACGCCGGTGGCGCTGTCCTCCATGGCCGGGTCCAGGTGGTTGAAGTTGCGGCCCTCGAGCGCGCCGTCGGCGCGGCGGCACCAGGCGTAGACGCCGCTGACGCCGTGTTCCCGGCCCCAGGCGGCGATGGCGGGCAGGTCCGGCCGCAGCGCGGCCAGCGTGGCGCCGTCGGCCACCTGCAGCAACAGCTTGGGGCTGCCGACCGAGGCGATGGCCGGCGGCGACGCCAGCGCCAGCCCGGGCGCGGCCAGCAGGCGCGCCGGCAGATCGGCGCCGATGGCCACCGGCGGCGGCGCTTGCGGCGCCAGTTCGATGTAGACGCCGTCGTCGCGCAATGCCAGCGTCAGCGGCTGGCCGCGCACGGCCGTGCGCACCGCCAGCGTCGGGCGCGCCGGCGACAGCAGCACGCGCGCCGCCGCCAGGGTCGCGTGCAGGCATAACGGGCTGCGCGCGTGCGGATAGTAATAGTCGAGCACGAAGTTGGGCACGAAGGCGGGCCCGCCTTCGCCGTCAACCGCGGCGTCGATGAACACGCAGGCCGGCTGCTGGCGTTCGCGGGCGAACCGCTGGCGCTGGTCGGCGCTGGAATGGTCATGCTGGACGACCAGGGCGGCGTTGCCGCCGCCGGGGACGGTGCCGAAGCACAATAGTTGCTGAATCTTCATATTGGGTGGCGAAGCGGTTGGGTGTAAAATACTGTACATAAACACAGTACGCATGGGTTTGATTCGTCATGAGCGCGCCACCATCATCGCAGGGATTGCCGGCTTACGCCGAGCTGTTTTGCCTGACCAACTTCTCCTTCCTGCACGGCGCCTCGCGCGCCGAGGAGCTGGTGGCGCGCGCGGTCGAGCTCGATTATGCGGGCTTGGCGATCACCGACGAATGCTCGCTGGCCGGCGTGGTGCGCGCGCACGCGGCCGCCAAGGAGGCCGGCCTGCCGCTGATCATCGGCAGCCATTTCCACCTGAAAAACCCGGACGGCACGCCGGCGCTGTCGTTGATCGCGCTGGCCAAAAACCGCGCCGGCTACGGCAATTTGTGCGAACTGATCACCATCGCCCGCAACCGCGTGGCCAAGGGCAGTTATCTGCTGACGCCGGCCGACCTGGCCGCGCCGGCGCCGGCCTACGCCCATTTGCGGGGCTTGCCGGACTGCTTGATGATATTGCTGCCGCACTACCCGGCGCACCAGCCCGGCGACGTCGACCGCCTGCACGCGCAGGCGGCGTGGATGGAAGCCACCTTTCCCGGCCGCGCGTGGATGGGGCTGAACCTGCTGCAGCGCGCCTTCGACGAGGCGCACCGCGTCAGCATCGACGAGGTGGCGCTGCAGCACCACATGGCGGTGGTGGCGGTGGGCCACGTGTGCATGCACGTGCGCTCGCGCAAGCCGCTGCACGACACGTTGACGGCGGTGCGGGTGGGCAAGCCGGTCGGCGAGTGCGGCTACGCGCTGGCGCAGAACGCCGAGCAGCATCTGCGCCCGCGCCTGCGGCTGGCCAACCTGTATCCGCCGGCGGCCCTGTTCGAGACCTTGCGCATCATGCAGGAGTGCACCTTCCAGCTGACCGAGCTGCGCTACGAGTATCCGCACGAGCTGGTGCCGCCGGGACACACCCCGGCCAGCTATCTGCGCCAGCAGGTGTATCTGGGCGCGCGGGGGCGCTTCCCGGCCGGCGTGTCGGCCAAGGTGCGCGGGCAGATCGAGAAGGAGCTCGAACTGATCGCCGAATTGAAGTACGAGCCGTATTTCCTGACCGTGTACGACATCGTGCGCTACGCCCGCGGCCAGGGCATCCTGTGCCAGGGGCGCGGCTCGGCGGCCAACTCGGTCGTGTGTTTCTGCCTGGGCGTGACCGAGGTCGACCCCGAGCGCAGCAACATGCTGACGGGCCGTTTCATCTCGCGCGAGCGCGACGAGCCGCCCGACATCGACGTCGACTTCGAGCACCAGCGGCGCGAGGAGGTGATCCAGTACATCTACAAC
Source organism: Duganella sp. 1411 (assembly GCF_017833525.1). Taxonomy (GTDB): domain Bacteria; phylum Pseudomonadota; class Gammaproteobacteria; order Burkholderiales; family Burkholderiaceae_D; genus Rugamonas. The sequence continues at coordinate 2,747,120 of NZ_JAFICD010000001.1, read as the reverse complement.
AAATACGGCGCCGACCGCGCCGCGCTGGCCGCCGTCGTCATCAGCTACCGGCCCAAGAGCGCGCTGCGCGACAGCGGCAAGGCGCTCGGCGTCGACCTGGCCATCGTCGAGAAGGTGGCCAAGTCGCACCACTGGTTCGACAGCCGGCACGACCTGGTCGGGCGCCTGGCCGAGTGCGGGCTGGACCCGGATTCGCAACTGGCGCAGCAATGGGCCACCTTGGCGATGATGCTGCTGGGCTTTCCGCGCCACCTGTCGCAGCATCCGGGCGGCTTCGTCATCTCGCACGAAAAATTGTCGCGGCTGGTGCCGATCGAGGCGGCCACGATGGAGGGCCGCTGCGTGATCCAGTGGGACAAGGACGACCTCGAAGAGCTCGGCCTGATGAAGGTCGACGTGCTGGCGCTGGGCATGTTGTCGGCGCTGCGGCGCGCGCTCGACATGGTGGGCGCGCGCCGTGGCGTGCCGTTCCGCATGCAGGACATCCCGGCCGAGGACGCCGCCACCTACGCGATGATGTGCCAGGCCGACACCATCGGCGTGTTCCAGATCGAGTCGCGCGCGCAGATGAGCATGCTGCCGCGCTTGCGGCCCAAGGTGTTTTACGACCTGGTCATCGAGGTGGCGCTGGTGCGGCCCGGGCCGATCCAGGGCGGCATGGTGCATCCGTATTTGCAGCGGCGCCAGGACCGGCGGCTGGTCCAGTATCCGCCCGGGCTGGAGGAGGCGCTGGGCCGCACCCTGGGCGTGCCGATCTTCCAGGAGCAGGTGATGCAGATCGCCGTCATCGCCGCCGGCTTCAGCGAGGGCGAGGCCGACCAGTTGCGGCGCGCGATGGCGGCCTGGAAGCGCAAGGGCGGCGTCGACAAATACCAGCAGCGCATCATGGACGGCATGGCCGAGCGCGGCTACGACGCGGACTTCGCCGCCGCCATCTGCAGCCAGATCCAGGGCTTCGGCGAATACGGCTTTCCCGAATCGCACGCGGCCAGCTTCGCGCTGCTGACCTACGCCAGCTCCTGGCTCAAATGCCACGAGCCGGCCGCCTTCCTGTGCGCGTTGCTCAACAGCCAGCCGATGGGCTTCTACAGTCCGTCGCAACTGGTGCAGGACGCCAGGCGCCACGGCGTGGTGGTGCGCGACATCGACGTCACCGTCAGCGGCTGGGATTCGTCGCTGGAGGAGCCGGCGGGCAAGGCCGGCCAGCCGGCGGTACGGCTCGGCCTGTCGATGATGAAGGGCATGCGCGACGGCGCCGCCCAGCGCATCGAAGCGGCGCGCGCGCGGGCGCCGTTCGCCAGCGTGGCCGACCTGGCGCGGCGCGCCGACCTGGACCGCCACGACCTGCAGGTGCTGGCCGCCGGCAACGCGCTGGCGCAGCTGGCGGGCAACCGCCGCCAGGCGCTGTGGCAGGCGGTCGGCGCCACGCCGCACAAGGACTTGCTGCGCCCGACCACGCCGGACGAGGAGGTGCCGGTGCTGCAACCGCCGAGCGAGGGCGAGGACATCCTCGGCGACTACCGCTCGCACGGCCTGACCTTGGGCCGCCACCCGCTGGCGCTGCTGCGCGCCAAGCTGCTGGAGCACCGCTTCCTGCCGGCGGCCACGTTGAACACCTACACCAACGGCATGCTGGCGCGCGCCTGCGGCATGGTCACGGTGCGGCAGCGGCCCGGCACGGCCAAGGGCGTACTGTTCATCACCCTCGAGGATGAGACCGGCAACGTCAACGTCATCATCTGGCCCAAGCTGGTCGAGGAGCAGCGCAGGGAGGTGCTGAGCGCGCCGCTGCTGGGCGTGTACGGCGTCTGGCAGCAGGAGGGCATCGTGCGCCACCTGGTGGCCAAGCGGCTGGTCGACATGTCGCATCTGCTGGGGCGGCTGCCGACCATCAGCCGCGATTTTTGTTGAGGCGGAAGTTCTGGCACAATGGATCGATGAATACTCTGACCATCCGCCAGGCCCGGCCGGGCGACGCCGCCGCCGTCAGCGCGCTGATCGCGCCGCTGTTGCCGTTGCTGACCCTGGAGCCGGACGGCGCCGGCGCCGGCAAATTCATCGAGAGCATGCAAGCGCCGGCCATCGCGCGGGTGCTGGCGGACCAGCGCTACGATTATCAGCTCGGCCATGTGGACGATGAGCTGGCCGGCGTGGTGGCGGTGCGCGACCACGCGCACTTGTTCCATCTGTTCGTGGCGGCCAGGTGGCAGGGCAGGGGCTTCGGCCGTCTGTTGTGGCAGGCGGCCAGGAAGCGCGCGCTGGCGGGGAACGCGGACGGGGTCTTCACCGTCAACTCGTCGCCGTTCGCGCTGCAGATGTACCGCCATCTGGGATTCGTGGCGTCAGCCCCGCGTGCCGAGCACGACGGCATCGCCTACATTCCGATGCGGCTGTCCGCCGCGCCGTGAGGGGGGATTATGGGCGCGCAGCCAGCGCTACGCTTACAACTTCCCATTGAGAAAGCCAAGCTGCTGTTTTCTCGCAGCGCACCGCGACTAAGCGATGTATGCGATTTTGGAACCATGCTAGCGGGTATGCAATGATGGGTTCATGGTGTGCGATGCGATTACGGAATCCGCGTAGCGCCTCCATGTCGTCGTAAAGCATCTTTCGGCCTGCCGCCACAGTCAAAGGAAATGGAAGGAATGGAAACACCGTATGTAAGTGCGCGTTCCATATGTGCTGGTCTTGGGCTTTCGTGAATAATCCGCACCAAAAGGCAAACTTCAGCTCAGCGATAACTTTGCCGGTGGAGCCGAAGGGAACGCCTCGCTTTGCCGACTGCAGTTCAACTTTGGACCATTTCGGCAGTGAGCGCTCGAAACCGGCATTCCAGGGCCAGTTGCCGCCGTACTTCAGTTCTAAGGCTTGCGCGATCGCGTTTCGCACAACTACCTCAGCGATATGTAGGGTCGAGAAGAAAGCGCTGGACACCAAGGCGTTCCAGACATAAATATCGAGAGCAGTCGCCCTAGTTCCAAAGCCGGTAGCATTGAGGTAAGTGCCCATCCGTGCAGGAGAAATGGCCACGGTGATAGCATCGGCTTGGTCTTGTGGGAGTGTCATAAGCCACCGTCTGTAAAATTCTGTACTGCTTCCCTGAAAGGTATATAATTTATCGGTGAGTTCCGGGACTTGTTGGCGCGAGCCTCCCCCCGGAAACATGAGAGTTAGAATGGCCCACCTCGGTGGGCCATTCGCATTTTCACCTTAAGTCGCCGCCTTGGCCGATGTGCCGAAGGGCTCTTATGCATTATTGCGCTTCCGGTATCGCTTGGTTTGCTGCTTATCTAATCGCTACAAAAGACTTCGGCTGCTTTGCCCGCCGCAAGTGGGCTTCCGGCTGATATTTCCGGCCGTCGGGCCAGCTCGGCAGCGTCATCGACGTGCCAGGCGGCGGTTGCGCCAACGTACGGCGCCGGCGGTGCGCGATCGTGCGCAATTGTTCTGTTATGGCCGCGTGCTTCGCGTTCGACGGCATCGCCTATATTCCGATGCGGCTGTCCGCCACGCCCTGAGAGGGTGTGTGTGGGGTGAGGCCAAACCACTCCGTGCGGGAACGGTACTCTTTTGACTGTCGGTTTCCGTCTCTTTTTGTCTTTTTTGAACTCCAGCTCGGCCTCACGGTCTAATGAGACAGGAAGAGACAAAAACCGACAAAACCCGCAAGGAGAAAGAGTATGAATCCCGCACAGACTCGTTTACTACCTCCCGCCACGGAGCTCCTGCTAGAAGAATTCTTGCACAAGAGCGGCAACACTTTATCGGTCACAGAGGTGTTGGTGGCCGCCGTCAACCTGTGGATCGAACGTGAGCGGGCGGCGGCCCTGCCTACCCGGGGTTATCACTGGAAAATGCTGTTTTTGCCCGAGGGTACGCGTGTGCGGATGCAATACGACGAAACCTGGCACAGCGCCGAAGTGGCGGGTGACGACCTGATATATCAGGGCCGTCCCGTCTCGCCGCATCAGCTAACCCAAGAGGTGGCGGGCGACGGCCGCAACGCCTGGCGCGACCTGTGGATACGCTTCCCTGGGGAAAGGAACTGGGCCTGCGCCGCGCAACTGCGCGCCCGCCTGCAAAAGCGCGCCGCGATCCCGCCGCCGACCCCGGTCGAGGCGATGGCCAACGCCGCCAAGACCATGAGCAACGCGTTGAACGCCGCTTTGGTCCTGATCGAACACGTGGATCTGCAATCGCGCAATACGCTGGAGCGCCGCCTGCCCAAGAGCCGTCGCGAATACGATGAGCTGGAAGACATCCATTAATTCGCGGATCAAAAAGACTTCGGCCGCCCACTCGCGCGGGCGGCCGAAGCCGTACTACATCGGTGAACTCGGGCCGTGGCTATCCCGCCAGGTTCACCGTTTCGCGCGCCGCAGGTGGGCCGCCAGCTGATATTGCTGACCGTCCGACCAGCTCGCCAGCGTCACCGGCACGCCGGCCGGCGGCCGCGCCTGCGCCTGGCGCCGGCGCGCCACCCGCACCATCAACGTCGCCGTCAGCGCGGCCGCGCCGGCCATCAGGAGGGCGGCCGACATCACAGCGGACCGCTGTCGAGGTTGTCGTAGCGGGTGCCGTAGTAGCTGTGGATCTGGCTGGCCCACGTCTGGTTGGCCATGTTCGGCCAGTGGTCGGTGTCGAAGCCGGGCGCGTTGTCGATGCGCTCCTTGTCGATGTTCAAGGTGAAGCGCTTGTTGACCGTGTCCAGGGTCAACGCCTCCCACGGCACGGCGAACAGCTTCTCGCCGATCGTCAGGATGCCGCCGGACGACATCACCGCGTAGGCGATTTTGCCGGTGCGCATGTCGAGCATGATTTCCTTGATCTCGCCCAGGTGCTCGTTCTTCAGGTTGTGGACGTGGTCGCCGATCAGCGTGTCCGCGCCCATCAGTTCCGGGCCGGGACCCTTGTTGCCGTTGTCGACATACATACCGTAAGCATCGCGTTCTGTGTAGCTCATGATGGCCTCCTCTAAGAATGAGTGGCCATTCTGGCCGCCGCGCCGCAGCCGGTCTGTACGCTGAGACACAGTCGCGGCGGATTGCCAAAGCGGCCATTTTGGCAGCTTTGCCATGCGGAATGTTCCGGGCCGAAGCGCAATTTTCGGGGGGCAATGCTGAAGAAATAACCGTTTTAGGGTATAATTTCAATTTCCCGCACGTGCCGTTCGGCACTATCCGCAATGACCAAATTTGTCTTCGTCACCGGTGGCGTTGTGTCTTCCCTTGGTAAAGGGATCGCCGCCGCCTCCCTCGCCGCGATCCTCGAATCGCGCGGCCTCAAAGTCACCATGCTCAAGCTCGACCCGTACATCAACGTCGATCCTGGCACGATGAGCCCTATGCAACACGGTGAAGTGTTCGTCACCGACGACGGCGCCGAGACCGACCTCGACCTCGGCCACTACGAGCGCTTCATCTCGACCCGCATGAAAAAGGTGAACAACTTCACCACCGGCCAGATCTACGAATCGGTGATCCGCAAGGAACGCCGCGGCGAGTACCTGGGCAAGACGGTGCAGGTCATCCCCCACATCACCAACGAGATCCAGGACTACATCCGCCGCGGCGCCGAGGGCTACGACGTGGCCCTGTGCGAAATCGGCGGCACCGTCGGCGACATCGAGTCGCTGCCGTTCCTCGAGGCGGCACGCCAGCTGAGCCTGCGCGCGGGCCGCAAAAACACCGCCTTCGTCCACCTGACCCTGGTGCCGTACATCGCCTCGGCCGGCGAGCTGAAGACCAAGCCGACCCAGCACTCTGTGCAGAAGCTGCGCGAGATCGGCATCTCGCCGAACGCGCTGCTGTGCCGCGCCGACCGCCGCATCCCGGAGGACGAGCGCGCCAAGATCTCGCTGTTCTCCAACATCGAAGAGCAGGCCGTCATCTCCGTGTGGGACGTCGACACCATCTACAAGGTGCCGCAGATGCTGCACGACCAGGGCCTCGACGCCATCATCTGCGAGGCGCTCGACCTGAACCCGGCGCCGGCCGACCTGTCCGTCTGGAGCAAGCTGATCTACACGCTCGAGCATCCGAAGAGCGAAGTGTCGATCGGCATGGTCGGCAAGTATGTCGAGCTGACCGAATCGTACAAGTCGCTGACCGAGGCGCTGCGCCACGCCGGCATCCACAACGAATCGAAGGTCAACATCGAGTACATCGACTCGGAAGAGATCGAAACCACCGGTTGCGCGGCCCTGGCCAAGTACGACGCCATCCTGGTGCCGGGCGGCTTCGGCAAGCGCGGCGTCGAGGGCAAGATCATGGCGGCCCAGTTCGCCCGCGAAAACAAGATCCCCTACCTGGGCATCTGCCTGGGCATGCAGGTCGCGCTGATCGAGTACGCGCGCCACATGGCCGGCCTGACCAGCGCCAACTCGACCGAGTTCGACCTGGAAACCTCGCAACCGGTGGTGGCCCTGATCGACCAGTGGCAGGGCCAGGACGGCAAGGTCGAAAAGCGCGACGAGAACTCCGACCTGGGCGGCACCATGCGCCTGGGCGCGCAGACCTGCGCGATCAAGCCGGGCACCTTGGCGGCCGAGATCTACGGCCCCGTCGTGACCGAGCGCCACCGCCACCGCTACGAGGCCAACAACCACTACCTGCCGCGCGTCGAAGCGGCCGGCCTGGTGGTGGCCGCGCGCACGCCGACCGAGGACCTGTGCGAGATCATGGAACTGCCGCGCAGCGGCGACAATGCGCACCCGTGGTACATGGGCGTGCAGTACCACCCGGAATTCAAATCGACCCCGCGTGACGGCCATCCGCTGTTCACGTCCTACATCAAGGCGGCACTGGCCCACAAGGCCGCGGGCGGCAACCGTCCGCACGCCGTTTCTGAATCGCCTGCGTTGCAAGGAGATGCGGCATGAAACTCTGTGGCTTCGAAGCCGGCCTCGACCAGCCGTTCTTCCTGATCGCCGGCACCTGCGTGATCGAATCGCGCCAGATGGCGTTCGACACCGCCGGCGCGCTCAAGGAAATGACGGCCGCGCTGGGCATCCCGTTCATCTACAAGTCGTCGTTCGACAAGGCCAACCGCTCGTCGGGCACGTCCTACCGCGGTCCCGGCCGCGACAAGGGCCTCGAGATCCTCGGCGACGTCAAGCGCGAGCTGGGCGTGCCGGTGCTGACCGACGTCCACTCGATCGACGAGATCGCCGAAGTGGCGGCCGTCGTCGACGTGCTGCAGACGCCGGCCTTCCTGTGCCGCCAGACCGACTTCATCACGGCCTGCGCGCAGTCCGGCCTGCCGGTCAACATCAAGAAGGGCCAGTTCCTGGCCCCGCACGACATGAAAAACGTCATCGACAAGGCGCGCGCGGCCGCCAAGGCCAAGGGCTTGCCGGACGACGTCTTCATGGCGTGCGAGCGCGGCGCCTCGTTCGGCTACAACAACCTGGTGTCCGACATGCGCTCCCTGGCCATCATGCGCGAATCGAACTGCCCGGTCGTGTTCGACGCCACCCACTCGGTGCAGCTGCCGGGCGGCAACGGCACCTCGTCGGGCGGCATGCGCGAGATGGTGCCGGTGCTGTCGCGCGCGGCCGTGGCGGTCGGCGTGGCCGGCCTGTTCATGGAAACCCACCCGAACCCGGCCGAGGCGCTGTCGGACGGCCCCAACGCCGTGCCGCTGGGCCGCATGCGGGAACTGCTGTCGACCTTGATCGAACTGGACCGCATCACCAAAAAAGCTGGTTTCCTGGAAAACAGCTTCAACTAGCAATCGCAGGCAAACACCCGGCGCGCGTTGGCAAACACAGCTGTGCCGGGTTATATTCCCGTTATCCTTAAATTGTCCATCATGCAACACACGATGGGCAAACACGTTTTCGTCTAACTTTGGAGAATGACATGAGTGCTATTGTTGATATTATCGGCCGTGAAATTATCGATTCGCGCGGCAATCCGACCGTCGAATGCGACGTCCTGCTCGAATCGGGCGTCATGGGCCGCGCCGCCGTGCCGTCGGGCGCCTCGACCGGCTCGCGCGAAGCGATCGAGCTGCGCGACGGCGACCCGAAGCGCTACTTCGGCAAGGGCGTGCTGCAAGCCTGCGAAAATATCAACACCGAAATCTCGGAAGCGATCATGGGCCTCGACGCCAATGAGCAAGCCTTCCTGGACCGCACCCTGATCGACCTGGACGGCACCGAAAACAAGGGCCGCCTGGGCGCCAACGCCATGCTGGCGGTATCGATGGCCGTGGCCAAGGCCGCCGCCGAGGAAGCCGGCCTGCCGTTGTACCGCTACTTCGGCGGCTCGGGCGCGATGCAACTGCCGGTGCCGATGATGAACGTCATCAACGGCGGCGCCCACGCCGACAACAACCTCGACATCCAGGAATTCATGATCATCCCGGTCGGCGCGCCGTCGTTCAAGGAAGCCGTCCGGTATGGCGCCGAGGTGTTCCACACCCTCAAAAAGATCCTGCACAAGAAGGGCCTGAGCACGGCCGTCGGCGACGAGGGCGGCTTCGCCCCGTCCTTGGCCAACCATGAAGAGGCGATCAAGCTGATCATCCAGGCCATCGAGGACGCCGGCTACGAGCCGGGCACGCAGATCGCCATCGGCCTCGACTGCGCCGCCTCCGAGTTCTACAAGAACGGCAAGTACGAACTGGAAGGCGAGGGCCTGTCGCTGACGGCCACCGAGTTCACCAACCTGTTGGCGACCTGGTGCGACAAATACCCGATCATCTCGATCGAGGACGCGATGCACGAGGGCGACTGGGACGGCTGGGCGATCCTGACCAAGGAACTGGGCAAGAAAATCCAGCTGGTGGGCGACGACCTGTACGTCACCAACACCAAGATCCTCAAGGAAGGCATCTCGAAGGGCATCGCCAACTCGATCCTGATCAAGATCAACCAGATCGGCACCCTGACCGAAACCTTCGCCGCCATCGAAATGGCCAAGCGCGCCGGCTACACGGCCGTCATCTCGCACCGTTCGGGCGAGACCGAGGACTCGACCATCGCCGACATCGCCGTCGGCCTGAACGCGCTGCAGATCAAGACCGGCTCGATGTCGCGTTCGGACCGCATGGCGAAATACAACCAGCTGCTGCGCATCGAGGAAGACCTGGGCGACATCGCCTCCTACCCAGGCCGCGACGCGTTCTACAACCTGAAGTAAGGTAGTGCGGCGCGGCGGGCGGTTTGCCCGCCGCGCCGGCCGTCCTTGAGCCCGTCGACCATGCGCCTGATCACCCTCGCCCTGGCAGCGCTGCTGCTGCTGATACAGTACCCGCTCTGGCTGGGGAAGGGCGGCTGGCTGCGCGTGGCCGACTTCGAGGCGCAAGTGGGCGCGGCCCACAAGAAGAACGCCGAACTGCTGGCCCGGAACGCCAAGCTCGACTCCGAGGTGCGCGACCTCAAGGACGGCACCGGCGCCGTCGAGGAACGCGCGCGCTACGAGCTCAGCATGATCAAACAAAACGAAATCTTCATCCAGATCGTCGGCAAGGGCCAGGCCGCGCCGGCGGTGCCGCTGGCGTCGCCGCCGCCGGCACCGGCCGACCAGTAAGCCCGGCCGGGTTCAAAACGCCCAACCAAACCACCCCAATCTAAACCACCCCAATCTAAACCACCCCAATCTAAACCACCCCAATCTAAACCACTCCAATCTAAACCACTCTAAAACACGTAGGGCGGATTAGCGCAGCGTAATCCGCCAAGCTCCGTCGGCGACTCGAACCCCACCCGTGACATTTCGTTAGATTTCCTTATGGAAATAAATTATATGATAGCGACGAGTCCCCAGCCACCCGCCCGCAGCGTCATGCCCCACACCCTCGCCCCGCACCACCGCCAAGACCCAACCCGCCGCCGCCCCGGCCCGCTATGGACATGCGCGGCCGCGCTAACGCTGGCCGCCATCCACACGCTAGCGAGCGCCGCCACCCCCTGCATCCCCGTGCGCGTCGGCTACATGGACCAACACCGCCCGCCCTACTGGATGGGCGAGGGCGCCGAGGTGCCGGACCCGCCCGGCGCCGCCGTCGACCTGATGCGCGACGCCGTGCTCGGCGCCGGCTTCGGCTGCCCGCCGGTGTGGGTGCGCCTGCCGATCGCCCGCCTGCGCCTGGCGCTGGCGGCCGGCGACATCGACATGTCGCCGCTGGGCGAGCTGCCCAGCTACCCGCCGGAGATCGCGCTGCCGCGCGACAAGGCCGGCAATATCGACCTCGACCGCGCCATGCACAACGCGCTGATCGTGCTGGTGCGCGCCAGCGACAAGCTGCCGGCCAGCACCCAGCCGATGCAACATTTCAAGGGCAAGCTGCTGGGCGTGGCCCAGGGGCAAAGCTACGCCGGGCGCCTGCGCGAGGCCGGCCTGACGATCGACGACGGCGCGCGCGACCTCGAGCGCAACATCGAAAAGCTGCGCCTCGGCCGCGTCGACGGCGTGGTGGTCGCCGCCGTCGCCCCGGCCCACCTGAAGGCCGCGCTGGCGCGCTACCACGGCGCCGTCGTGCAACTGCCGCAACCGCTGATCAACACGCGTGTCTGGCTCGCCTTCAACGACACCTACTACCGCGCCCACCGCGAACACGTCGAAGCGCTGTGGACCTGGCTCGACGTCAACCGCGGCCGCCTCGGCTACGTCATGCGGAAATACCGCAAGGCCGATTAGCGGGCGCCGCCCCATCGCAGCAACCTCCTGCTGCCGGAAGGCTGGAAAGCCGCCGATTTGGTAGAATCCGGGTCCTGTCCACCGACCCGGTTTTTTGATGCGCCATCCCCTATTCTTCGGCCGCCGCGTGGCGGCCATCCACCGGCCCGCCTGAATTGTTGAAGCCATTTATTTTCGCCCTCGCGCTGGCGGCCGCCGGCGCCGCCAAGAACCCCGCCGCCGCCAACCCCGCCACCGGCACCGGCGGCCACGACGTGCTGCGCGCGCAGGTGCTGCTCGACCGCGCCCATTTCTCCTCCGGCGAGATCGACGGCAGCGTCGGCGGCAACCTGCGCCAGGCCGTCATCGGCTTCCAGAAGCTGCACCAGCTGCCGCTGACGGGCGCGCTCGACGCGGCCACCTGGGCCGTGCTGGCGGCCGACACCGCGCCGGTGCTCGACGTCTACACCGTCACCGCCCAGGACGCGGCCGGGCCCTACCAGCCGGTGCCGGCCACGATGGCCGGCAAGGCCAAGCTGCCCGCGCTCGGCTACGCCAGCCTGGCCGAGGCGCTGGGCGAGAAATTCCACTGCAGCCCGGCGCTGCTGCGCCGCCTCAATCCCGGCAAATCGCTGGCCCGCGCCGGCGAGCAATTGCTGGTGCCCAACGTGGCGGCGGCCAAGCCGCTGCCCAAGGCGGCCTCGATCCTGGTCGACGCCAAGGACGGCACCCTGACCCTGCTCGACGGCGGCGGCATGCCGATCGCGCAATTCCCGGCCAGCACCGGCAGCGCCCACGACCCGCTGCCGCAGGGGCGCTGGGAAGTGCGCGGCATCGCCGCCAACCCGGAATACCGCTACAACCCCAAGCTGTTCTGGGACGCCAAGGCCGGCGACGCCAAGGCCCGCATCGCCGCCGGACCGAACAACCCGGTCGGCGCCGTCTGGATCCAGCTGAGCAAGGAACACTACGGCATCCACGGCACCCCCGAGCCGGGCAAGATCGGCAAGACCCAATCGCACGGCTGCATCCGCCTGACGAACTGGGACGTGCAAACCGTGGCGCGCGCCATCTCGCGCGGCGCCGTGGTGTTGTTGCAAGGTTAGTGACATTTCAATAGATTCTGAGCGGAAATAATCCGTAGAATCGGCTGGTCGATTCCCCATGAGAACAATCTGCCATGACCAAACTGCTTGCCGCCGTCCCGCTGGCGCTGGCGCTGCTGGGCGCCGGCGGCGCCGCCCGCGCCGACCTCTATAAATGGATCGACGCCAACGGCGTCGCCAACTACACCGACAACCCCGACCTGGCCGGCGGCGCCCGCGTCCAGCTGCTCAAGACGGCGGCGGCCCCGGCGGCGGAGGCGGGCGGCGACTGGCGCCAGCGCGAGGCCGAGTTCCAGCGCCGCCAGCAGCACAAGCTGATGGCGCCCGGCTACCGTCCGCGCGAGGCCGGCGGCGGCGCCGTCGCCGTCGCCAACGCCGGCCATCGCGGCGGCCAGCCCGAGACCGACGCCACCCGCTGCGCGCTGGCGCGCGCCGTCATCGATGGCGCGGTCGGCCACGTCAACGACCTGCCGCTCGACCAGCACGACCGCGAGGTTGCCGCCAACGATATCCGCGCCTATTGCCGCTAAGCTGATCTACAATGGCCGCCGGAGGCGCGTACCGCGCGCGCGCGGCCACCATCAGACAAGGACACCGGATGAGCGACACCCCGCTGCACGAAACCTTCGACGCCATGCTCGACCCGCGTCTGCGCTGGCACTGCGAGCCGGCGCGCTGGCAGGTCGACTACGCGTCCAACCGCCTGCGCATCGAGACCGACGCCGCCACCGATTTCTGGCAGCGCACCCACTACGGCTTCCAGGCCGACAACGGCCACTTCCTGCACCTGCAAGCCGCCGGCGACTTCGTGCTCACCACCAAGGTCACCTCGCGCCCGGCGCACCAGTACGACCAGGCCGGGCTGATGGTGCGGCTGTCGTCCGGCTGCTGGCTGAAAACCTCGGTCGAGTTCGAGCCGGACGGCGACAACCGGCTCGGCGCCGTCGTCACCAACGGCCACTATTCGGACTGGTCGACCCAGCCGCTGGCCAAGGACATCGACACCGTCTGGCTGCGCGTGCGCGCCGAGGCCAACGACTGCATCGTCGAATCGTCGCTCGACGGCGAACAATGGACGCAGATCCGCGTGGCCCACCTGCACGAGCGCGCCGGCGCCGATTCGGTCGCCTGCGGCCTGTACGCGTGCAGCCCCAAGGAGGCCGGCTACCAGGCCGAGTTCTCCTTCCTCAGCTTCATTCCCGGACGCATCGAATGAAGACCATCGGCTTAATCGGCGGCATGAGCTGGGAATCGACGGTGCCGTATTACCGGCAGGTCAATCAAACGGTCAAGCAGCACCTGGGCGGCCTGCACTCGGCCAAGGTGGCGCTGGTCAGCGTCGACTTCCACGACGTCGAACGGCTGCAACGCGCCGGCGACTGGGACGCGGCCGGCGCGCTGCTGGCCGGCGCCGCCCGCTCGCTGCAGGCCGCCGGCGCCGACTTCATCGTGCTGTGCACCAACACCATGCACAAGGTCGCGCCGGCCATCGAGGCGGCCGTCGCCATCCCGCTGTTGCACATCGCCGACCCGACGGCCGCCGCCATCAAGGCCGCCGGCCACACGACGATCGGCCTGCTCGGCACGCGCTTCACGATGGAGCAAGCGTTCTACAAGGAGCGCCTCAGCGCGCTGCACGGGCTGGACGTCATCGTCCCCGAAGCGGCCGAGCGCGACATCGTCCACCGCGTCATCTATGAAGAACTCTGCCTCGGCAACGTGGTCGACGCCTCGCGCGACGACTACCGCCGCATCATCGCCGCGCTGGTGGCGCGGGGCGCGCAGGCCGTCATCCTCGGCTGCACCGAAATCTCGCTGCTGATCGGCTCGTCGGACGCCGCCGTGCCGCTGTTCGACACCACCGCCATCCACGCCCGCGCGGCCGCCGAATTCGCGCTCGGCCAAGACCCCAAGGAGCAACTATGAAACTGATCGGCATGCTCGATTCCCCCTACGTGCGCCGCGTCGCGGTCTCGCTGCAACTGCTCGACGTGCCGTTCGAGCACCAGTCGCTGTCGGTGTTCCGCACCTTCGACCAATTCCGCCAAATCAATCCGGTGGTCAAGGCGCCGACCTTGGTCGCCGCCGACGGCACCGTGCTGATGGACTCGACGCTGATCCTGCAATACGCCGAAACCCTGGCCGCGCCGGAGCGGCGCCTGACCCCGGCCGACCCGGCCGCGCTGCTGCGCTCGTTGCGCGTGCTGGGGCTGGCGCTGGCCGCCTGCGACAAGGGCGTGCAGATCGTCTACGAACGCAAGGTGCGCCCGGCCGAAAAGCTGCACCAGCCGTGGGTCGAACGCGTGACCCTGCAAATGCTGTCGGCGTTCGACGCGCTCGAAGCGGAACAGCGCGCGCGGCCGCTGGTGCTCGGCGGCCCGGGCACCGACCACGGCGCCGTCATGACGGCCGTCACCTGGCACTTCATGCAAGAAATGCTGCCCGAAGTGGTGGCGGCGGCAGACTACCCGCTGTTGAGCGAGCTGTCGCGCCGCGCTGAAGCGCTGCCGCCCTTCGCCGCCGCGCCGCATGGCGACGGCACCTATTCCCCCCACTGACTTTCCGGACAACCATGCCCTTATCCCCGTATCTCGACACCAGCCCGGTCCTCGGCGACGACATCTATCTGCACGCCACGGCGCAAGTGATCGGCGACGTCCGCATCGGCCGTGACAGCTCGGTCTGGTGCAACACCGTCCTGCGTGGCGATGTCAACCGCATCGTCATCGGCGAATGCAGCAACGTGCAGGACTTCGCCATGGGCCACGTCGCCCACAAGCACCCGGGCAAGCCGGACGGCTCGCCGCTGATCATCGGCGACTTCGTCACAATCGGCCACTCGGTGCTGCTGCACGGCTGCACGATTGGCAATGAATGCCTGATCGGCATGGGTTCCATCATCATGGACGACGTTGTGGTGCAAGACCGCGTGATGGTCGGCGCCGGCAGCTTGGTGTCGCCAGGCAAAGTGCTGGAAAGTGGCCATTTGTACGTGGGGCGTCCGGCGCAAAAGGTCAGGGCGCTCAGCGCCGAAGAAATCGCCTATTTAAGATACTCGGCCGAGCACTACGTCCGCGTAAAGAACAACCACATGGAAACCGAAAAAAAGGCCACCAGCCCGAAGTAACGTCTAAACCACGTAGGGCGGATTAGCCGGCACGGCGTAATCCGCCAAGCTCCGCCCGCGCCCCAAAATTTCCCCAGGTTTTCGGCAATACCCGCTATAACAATAATCAATCTTTACATGTTCACCACTTGTAAATGAGAATCATTATTGTTAGTATGCGTTTTTGCCAGCAATCGCCGTAGTCCCGAGAGCCAGCCGTCCACAACTCTCTCTTGGAACTCTATGGCCACCACCCCAACGTGCGCCCGGCAACCGGCCGCGCCCAAGCACTCCCACACCCCGCGCCCGCGCCTGATGGGCGTCGCCGTGCACTCCGCGCTGATCACGCTGATGGCCGCCGCCATGCTGCCGGCCCAAGCCCAGCAAGCGCAAGCAGCCGCCGCGGCCGCCGCCCCGTCCGCCCCGGCCCTCGGCGAAATCCTGGTCCAGGCCAAGCGCGACGAAGCCGCCTCCACCCGCAACGGCACCACCACCGTCATCGGCGCCGAGCAACTGGAACAAAACAACGCCATCGACCTGGCCAAGATCGCCCGCTACTCGCCGTTGATCAGCGTGCCGGCCGCCGCCAGCGGCGCCGCCAACGTCTGGGACGGCGCCGGCAACACCGGCATCAACATCCGCGGCGTCGAAGGCAACCGCGTCAGCCTGGAAGTCGACGGCATCTCGCTGCCGGACGCCGCGCCGCGTCCGGAAAGCACGTCGATGAACTCGTTCGGCATCGGCCGCGACTACATCGATCCGGAAACCCTGCACTACATCGGCATCGGCGCCGGCGCCAGCCCGGCCGGCGGCGGCACGCCGGGCCTGGGCGGCGCGGTCTCGTTCGTCACGAAATCGCCGGAAATGTACCTGGACGGCACCCGCAAGGTCTACGCCGACTACAAGTTCGGCTACGCGTCCGAGCAGGCGTCGCGCGTGCACGCCGTCACCGCCGCCACCGCGCTGGGGGACAAGCTGCAAGCCATGATCGTCGCCGTGCACCGCGACGGCGCCGAAACCAAGACCGAAGGCGACGCCGTCCCGAATCCGGACGACTGGTCGTCCGACGCCGTGCTGGCCAAGCTGAACTGGAAGCTCACGCGCGAGCAGGAACTGCGCTTCACCGTCGACCACTACAAGGCCGAGCACGACCGCGTCTACAACAACAAGGTCGGCGCCCTGTACCCGGCCGGCGCCACGCAGAACTCCAACACCGAGCGCACGCGCTACAGCGTCGAGCACCGCTACACGCCGGCCAACGGCCTGCTGTTCGACAAACTCGAAACCAGGCTCTACAAACAAACCGCCTCGGTCGAGGACGCCACCAACGCCAACTACGTCACCGGCGGCCAGCCCTACATCCGCGACATCACGACCGGCTACTTCAACGACAGCAAGGGCCTGTCGCTCGACGCCATCAAACAGCTGAACCTGTCCACGCTGATCGGCTACGGCGTGCTGTACGAGGAACTGGAAAGCCGCCGTCCGTGGCGCGAGGACCGCACGGTGGTGCGCACGGGCGCCCACCAGATCACGCTGAAGAACCGCATGGCCGACATGGACACCGACAAGCTGGCCGCCTACGTGCGCGGCGAGTTCGGTTTCAACCTGGCCGGCCACCAGGCCACGTTGACGCCGGGCCTGCGCGCCGAGCAACGCAAGCTGTCGCCGAAGAACCTGCAAAACTACGTCATCGCCGTGCCGAGCGCGGCCAAGGAAATCCGCGAGGACAAGGACACCTTCGTCACGCCGAGCCTGAACTTCTCGGTCGAGCTGACCCCGCAGCTGAGCACCTACGCGCAATACACGCGCGGCACCCGCCTGCCGAGCGCGGCCGAGCGCACCGGCACCTACGACTCGTTCAGCTACACGGGCGCCGGCAACGGCTACGCGGTGCTGGGCAACCCCGACCTCAAAAAGGAAACCAGCAATGCCTTCGAAGTGGGCCTGAAGGGCGCGCCGACGCCGGGCGTCGAGCTGAGCTTCTCGCTGTTCCACACCAGCTACGACAACTTCATCGAATACGCCGCGCAGCCGGCCGACCCGGTCAACTACCCGACCATCACGCAAGGCCTGTTCCGTCCGGAAAACGTCGGCAAGGCCAAGATCCGTGGCGGCGAAGTCAGCAGCCGCTTCGCGCTGGGCCAATGGTGGCAGCCGATGCGGGGCTACAGCCTGGCGCTGGCCGCCGGCATGTCGCGCGGCACGGCCGAAAACAAGGACAGCGGCAGGAAGGCCGAACTGGCCTCGGTGCAACCATACAAGGCCAACGCCACGTTCGCCTACGACGACCCGGCCAAGCGCGGCGGCGGCGCCTTCATCGTCAGCACGGTGCGCGGCAAGCGCGCCACCGCCGACGTCTTCACCAGCGCCACGACCGGCATGTTCGCCGTGCCCGGCTACACCGTCATGGATCTGAGCGCCTACTGGCACATCAACCAACACGCCACCCTCAGCGGCGGCCTGTACAACCTGGCCGACCGCAAGTACTGGGACTACGCCTCGTCGCGCAGTCTGGTCGCGGGCAGCACGGCCGCCACCTTGGCCGACATCGAACGCCAGGCGCGTCCGGGCCGCAACGTCGCCGTCAATCTCAAAGTCATCTACTAAACAACCCACGGAGCCACCATGAAACCTCACCACCGATTCACCCTGGCGCTGACCGGCGCCTTGCTGTTCACCGCGTTGCCGGGCGGCGCCGCCAGCCTGGCCGAGCGCTGGGAGACGCTGCGCGCCGAGCAACCCAAGCTGGCCGCGCGCGACGCCGCCAAAACGCTCAGCGTCTCGGAAGCGGACCTGCTGGCGACGGGCATGGGCAAGACCGTGGTCCGCCTCAAGGAAGGGGACACCGTGCCGCGTGAAATCATGCGCCGCGCGCTCGAGCTGGGCAAGGTGCTGGCGCTGACGCGCAACGAAAACGGCGTGCTCGAGCGCACCGGCGTCGCCAGCAAGCTCAAGTCGCAGGACGACATCGTCGGCCTCGAGGAAGACAAGCAAAAGGAACGCGAAGCGCGGCTGCGCAACATCGCCGGCGGCTACCTGGGTGGCGAGATCGACCTGCGCTTCACGTTCGACAAATGGAAATACGCGTTCGCGGTGACGCAGCCGGGCAAGGACGGCGTGGTCACGCGCAGCCTGCAATTCTTCGACGCCAGCGGCAACGCCGTGCACAAGCTATACCTGAAGAACGACGCCGGCGTACCGGTGTTCGACAAGCTGGTGGCCGACTTCCGCGCGCCGTCGCAAAGCGCCGACCTGAAGGTGGCCGCGCAACCGGTCAAGGCCCAGGAAAAGCCGGACAGCGAGATCGACGTCAAGGAATTCCAGCTGGCGTGGAACGAAATCAACGACGTCCACCAGTTCAACCGCCTGTTGACGGAATTTGGCGTCACGCGCCAGCAAGCGATGCGTCTGGCGCCGGCCGGCGCCGCCACGCGCATCACGCCGCAAGCGGTGCGCCAGCTGCTGGAAGAGACGGCAAAACAAAAGATCGACATCATGGTCTTCCTGGGCAACGGCTCCACAATCCAAATCTTCAGCGGCAAGGTTGGCAAGGTCGCCGCCTCGCCGGGCTGGTTCAACGTGCTCGACCCGGAGTTCAATCTGCACCTGCGTGACAGCGCCTTCGCCAGCGGCTGGGTGGTCAAGCGTGCCGGCATCACGTCGGTCGAGTTCTACGACCACAACAGCGACCAGGTGGTCAGCTTCTTCGGCGTCCGCGAACCGAAGAAACCGCAACCCGAAAGCTGGCTCAACATGACCGCGGCCTTACCGAAAGCCGACGACGCCCCGCGCCAAGCCAGCCGTTAATTTCCAAAACTCCGGGGTCAGGTCCACCATTTCTACACGTGCTCAGCTGTTACCAGGGATTTGGCGCCACCACACATCAGTTCGTGTAGAAATGTTGGACCTGACCCCGGAGTTGCTTTAGCTGCCGACGGCGGCGCGGCCCAGCGCCGGGTCGTCGGTGAAGAAGCCGTCCAGCCCGACGGCGATGTAGCGCTTCATCTCGGCGATCGAGCCCGCTTCGTTGCGCGCCTGCAGGCTGCCGCCGTCGCGGAAGTCCGTCGCCAGAAACTGGTTTTCGGGCCGGAATGTCCACGGCTCCACGCGCAGCCCGGCCCGGTGGGCGTCGTCGACGAACGAGCTTGGCGCGTCGAGGCTGCCGTCCTTTTTCAGCGGAATGATCGAGCGCGTCGGCGGCGCCACCACGTCGGCGTACTGCGCGATGTCGCGCAGGCCGGCCGGCGTGCACATCTGCGCGAACGTCAGCTTGCCGCCGGCCGCCGCCACGTCCATCGGCCGCACGTCCTGGCCGATCACCAGCTGCATCAGGCGCAGGTTGGCGCGCCGCCCCAGCTTGCCGCGCAGGTATTTCAGGTTGGCCACCTCGAACGATTGGATCTCGACCGGATTGCGGCGCGTGTAGTCGTGCGCATCCAGGATGGACAGGAAACGGTCCTCCAGCGGCAGGCCGACGCTGGCGAAGTAGGTCGAGTGCTTCAGCTCGGGCACGATGCCGATGATGCGCCCGCGCGCCGCCGCCTCGGCCGCGACGAAGTCGATGATCTCCTCGAACGTGGCCACCTGGAACATGCCGTCGTAGCGCGCGCTGCCCGGGCGGTACGCCGGGATGCGTTCGACCGCGCGCAGCGTTTTCAGTTCGGCCAAGGTGAAGTCGTCGACGAACCAGCCTTCGTGCGGCTCGCCGTCGATGGTTTTGCGCGTCTTGCGGCCGGCGAACTCCTGGCGGCTGGCGACGTCGGTGGTTTCGCTGAGGAAGGCTTCGTGGCGCGCCACCAGCACGCCGTCCTTGGTGCTGCACAGGTCCGGTTCGATGTAGTCGGCGCCGTCGGCGATGGCCTTGGCGTACGACGCCAGCGTGTGCTCGGGCCGCAGCGCGCTGGCGCCGCGGTGGCCGAACACCAGCGGCGTCTTGCCGCCGCCGATGCCGCCCGCGCCTACCGGGGCGATGCCCGGCAGGCCGGACTGGTCGGCCAGGCCGGCGGTCGCGGCCAGCAGCGACGATGCCGGCAGCAGCGACGCGCCCGCCGTCAGCGCGGCCGTCCGGATAAAGCCGCGGCGCGACAGCCGCGAAGGTAACGGGTTGGGCAAATGCGATTTGTTCATCAGAAGTCGGCCATCAAAGTCAGGAAGCCCTGGCGGGGTGCGATCGGAAAGGTATTGTACGTCCCGCTGGCCGCGCCGACCACAACGTTGAGGCTGCCCTCGCGGTCGGCCAGGTTGGTGATGTTGACGCGGTAGCGGGCGTTCTTGATCAAGCCGCCGTTGAGGAAGGGCAGCTTGCCCGATACGCCCAGGCTCATCAGGAAGTAGCTGGGCACCGACAGGTCGTTGGTGTAGGTCGCGTAGCGCTTGCCCACGTAGTCGCCGATCAGCTGGAACTCGGTGTCGGCGACGGTCAGCGTGGCGACCGTCTTGTTCATCCACTCCGGGCTGCCCGGCACGGCCTTGCCGGCGGTCGCTACGACGGCGGCGCCGTTGCTGTAGTTGTCCTGGTATTCCGAGCGGTTGTACGACAGCGCGTTGTAGAGCGAGAACATGCGGCCGAAGTGCAGGGTGCCCGACAGGTCGATGCCGTCGGTCTTGACGCTGCCGACGTTGGCCAGCACCGGGTTGCCGCCAATGATGGAGGAGATCACCGGCGTCGGGCTGATCTGCAGCAGGCGGTCCTTGAAGTCGACGTGGTAGACGTTGACCTGGCCGTCGATGGCGGTCACGCCGCCGAGGTCGAGCTGGTGGCTGGTGCGCAGGCCGGCCTCGTAGGTGATCGAGGTTTCCGGCTTGGCGGTGTCGCGGAACAGGTCGAACGCCTGCTGGCTCGCCAGGCTCCACGGCGAGGCGCCGCCGCCGCCGTAGGTGACGAACTGGCGCATGTTCTTTTGCACGTTGACGAACAGCTGGTCGTGCGGCGTGATGTCCCAGCGCGCGCCGATCTGCGGCAGCAGCCATTTCTTGGTGGTGATCTTACCGACCGGCAGGGCGGTCGAGCCGTTGGCGATGGCGCCGACCTTGGGCTGCACCGGGAACTGGCCGTCGGCCCATTGCAGGCTCGATTTGACGCCCGCCTGCAGCGCCAGGTCGTCGCGCACGCGCCATTCGTCCTGCAGCGAGATTTGCGCGACCTTGTTGTCGATCTTGCTGCCGTACTGCGTGATCAGCGGATCGGCTGGACGGTCGTACGGCGAGCTCGGATTGTTGACGTCGAGCGCGTACCAGCGGCGGTAGGCCGACGAGCGGTTGCTTTCGAGCCAGAGGCTGGCCTGCAGCTTGTGGTCGCCCAGTTCGGTGGTCAGGCTCGACAGGTAGCCGCTGCGGTTGATGACGTATTCGGTGGTGCGGGTGGCGTAGCCGGAGTTGCCGAACACTTGCTTCAGGTTCTGGCCGGGGAAGTAGACCGCGAACAGGCCCGGCAGGCCGGCCACGCCGATCGGGCCGGCCACCACGCCGACGCCGTCGTCGTTGTGGTAGTAGACCTGGTTGGACCAGGTGGTCGATTCGCCCAGGTTCATGTCGAACCTGGCGTACGTCAGCCAGTCGGTGCGCTGGGCGTCGCTGTAGTAGTTGCGGTAGTTGTTGCCCTCGGCGGCCGGGGTGGCGCCGGTCGGCGACAGGTAGGCCAGCGCCTGCTGGAAGTTCGGATACAGGAAGGGGCGGGTGTACGGCTGGTATTTTTCGCTGGCCGAGCGCACGGTGCTGTCCTCGTTCGGCTCGATCTTGTCCGAGTAGTTGACGAACAAGGTCAGCTTGCCCAGGCCCGATTGATTGACGAACTTGGCGTTGAACTGGTCGCCGCCCTGGCGGCCCTTGAAGTCCCAGGCGCGCTGCTCGTGGTGCACGCCGGCGATGTAGGCGCTGTTGCCGTCGCCGAAGCTGCCGGTGTCGTAGCGCAGGAAGGTACGCGAGGTCTTGTAGCTGCCGACGGTTTGCTGCAGCGCCACGTTGCGGGTCTGCAGCGGATCGCTGGAGAAGGTCTCGATGGTGCCGCCCAGGTTGCTGGTGGACGCGGTCGACAGGTCGCCGGCGCCGGACGACAGGATCACGCTGCCGACGTTTTCGCTGATGACGGCGCGCTGCGGCGACAGGCCGTTGTAGTTGCCGTACTGCTGGTCGCCCAGCGGCACGCCGTCCATCGTGTAGCCCAGCTGCGGGCCGCTGAAGCCGTGGATGAACAGCGAGGTGTTTTGTTCGTTGTTGCCCCACGGGTCGGCGGTCTGGAAGCTCACGCCCGGCAAGGTCTGCAGCGCCTTCAGCGGATTGATGCCCGGCAGGATTTTCTGCATATCGCTCTTGGTCATCGCGACCGACGAGCGGGTTTTGCGGGTGGCGATTTCCACGGTGGCCATCGGCACGGCGGCGGCCGCGGCGGTATCGACCGTATCAGCAGCGGCCGGCGCCTCGGCGGCATTGGCCGGCGCGGCCATTTCCGCGACGGCGGCGGCAACGTTGGCGGCCATGGCCAGCATCGGGAAGCTCAGCGCGGCGAAGCACACTGCGGATAATTTCTTGTTCATGTTCTGCCTTGATAATCGGTGGAGTGACGACGGGAATAGCAACGCTGCGCATGATAGTGACCGCTTGTGACCGGATGATGACCGCCATGCGTTACACTGCCGTATGGAAACAAGAAGGAAAAACACGATGCGCACACTTCTGATGCTGGCGTTGGCGTTGCCACTGGCCGGCTGCTACACGGTCAACCAGGCGAAGCTCGGCAACTTCGTCGCCGACACCGTGCAACCGGGCATGCCGCTCGAGCAGGCGGTGACGCGCCTGCGGGTCGAGGACTTTTCTTGCAACACCAGCAGCGCCGGCAGCGTGACCATTTGCACCCGCACGCAGCAACGCCTGGCGCGCGGCGCCTGCGTCGAACGGGTCGATCTGATCCGCAGCCAGTCGTCGGCCAATGTGGTGGGCGCGGTCGACATCCTCGAAATCAAGTGTGCGAAAACATGGTGACCCGTCCCCGCTTCCTGCCGGATAACTTCACGCTGGCGATGATCGCGACGGTGGTCGCGGCCAGCCTGTTGCCGTGCACCGGCCAGGGCGCGGTGGTGTTCAACGGCGTCACGCATGGCGCCGTGTGCCTGCTGTTCTTCCTGCACGGCGCCAAGCTGTCGCGCGAGGCGGTGGTGGCCGGCATCACGCACTGGCGCCTGCATTTGCTGGTGCTGTTGTGCACGTTCGCGCTGTTCCCCTTGCTGGGACTGGCGCTCAAGCCGCTGCTGATGCCGCTGGTGACGCCCGACCTGTATCTGGGCATCCTGTTCCTGTGCATGCTGCCGTCCACGGTGCAATCGTCGATCGCCTTCACGGCCGCCGCGCGCGGCAACGTGCCGGCGGCGATCTGCAGCGCCTCGGCCTCCAATTTGCTGGGGATTTTCCTGACGCCGGTGATGGTCGGCCTGTTGACGGCGGCGAAGATGACGGGCGGCTCGCCGTGGGAGTCGGCGCTGCAGATCGCCTTGCAGCTGCTGTTGCCGTTCATTGCCGGGCAGGTGGCGCGGCGCTGGATCGGCGCCTGGGTCGAGCGCAACAAGCCGCTGACCCGGATGGTCGATCAGGGTTCGATTCTATTGGTGGTGTACACCGCGTTCAGCGAGGCGGTCGGGCAGGGGCTGTGGCACCAGCTGTCGTGGGCGTCGCTGGGCGGGCTGTTGCTGATCGACGTGGTGTTGCTGGGATTGGTGATGCTGATCAGCGCGCGGTTGAGCCGCCGGTTGGGATTCAGCCGCGAGGACCGGATCGCGATCGTGTTTTGCGGATCGAAGAAGAGTTTGGCCAGCGGCGTGCCGATGGCCAAGGTGTTGTTTGCCGGTGGGGCGCTGGGGGCGGTGGTGTTGCCGTTGATGCTGTTCCACCAGTTGCAGCTGATGGTGTGCGCGGTGCTGGCGCAGCGTTACGCTAGGCGGCCCGAGTAGAGGAAACCCCCAACCCGCAAAGCGGACACAGGGGTCGGACCCCGAGGGGTCCGACCCCGGCCTGCGGGGTGCGGGTTATCAATGCTTGACGTCGCTGGCCGGTATCAACGCCGCGACCGGCTCGTCGCTGGCGAACAACTGCGCGCAATCGACCTTGTCGTAGTCGTAATGCTGGCCGCAGAAATCGCAGTTGACGCCGACATGTCCCTGTTCGGCCAGCACGCTGTCGACCTCTTCGCGGCCCAGCATCTTGAGCATGTTGCCGACCTTCTCCCGCGTGCAGGTGCAATGGAACGACGGGCTCAACGGATCGAACACGCGTATCGTCTCTTCCCAGAACAAACGCTGCATCAGCACGTCGACCGTCGTCTCCAGCAACTCCTGTTCCTTCAACGTCGACCCCAGGATCACCGCCCGGTTCCACGTCTCCAGCGCCTCTTCCGGCGTCAGCGGCTCGACGCCGGCCTTGCCGCCGTGGTCAGGCAGCTTTTGCAGCAGCAGCCCGCGCGAGACGTTGTCGTCCGCCGCCAGCCACAGCTTGGTGTCCAGCTGTTCCGATCGCAGCATGTAGTTTTCGATGACCGTGGCCACGTCGTCGCCGTCGAGCGGCACGATGCCCTGGTACGGCTGCTGGCCCGGCACCTTGTCGGCCGGGTCGAGCGTGATGATGAAGCGGCCCTTGCCGTGTACGTTCAGCAGCGCCGGCAAGCTGGCGTCGTCGGCGATGAGCGCGTCCTCGGCCAGTTTGGCGGTGGCGCGCAGGCGCAGGTCGGCGTCGCACTCGACCACCAGCAACTGCACCGGACCGTCGCCGTGGATTTGCATGATGATCGACCCGTTGAACTTCAGGTTGGCCGACAGCAGCGCCGCCGCGCCGACCATCTGCCCCAGCAGCTTCTTGACCGGCGCCGGATAGCTGGTGTGGCGCGACAGCACGTCGCGCCACGTGGCCGAAACGTCGATGAACTCGCCGCGCACGGCGGCGTTCTCGAAGATGAATTTCTGCAGGACGTCCTGCGTCAGGGTAATACTCATGTGTTATCCGATCTTTTTGAGTTGCGTCTTGAACAGCTGGCCGCGTTGCACATAGCTGTTGGCGCTGGCGAGCAGGCGCGCGGTGTCGTCGGCGGTCAGGGTGCGCACGGCCTTGGCCGGCGAACCGATGATCAGCGAGTTATCCGGGAATTCCTTGCCCTCTGTGACCAGCGCCCCGGCCCCGACCAAGCAACCGTTGCCGATCCTGGCGCCGTTCAGGATCACCGCCTGGATGCCGATCAGGGCGCCGTCGCCGATGGTGCAGCCGTGCAGCATCGCCTGGTGGCCGATGGTCACGTTCTTGCCCACGGTCAGCGGGTAGCCCATGTCCGTGTGCATCACCGTGCCTTCCTGCACGTTGCTGTTCTCGCCGATGGTGATGCGTTCGTTATCGCCGCGCAAGGTCGCGCCAAACCACACCGACGTGTTGGCGTGCAAGGTGACCTTGCCCACCAGGGTCGCGCTGTCGGCGACAAATGACGATGCATCGATCTCTGGCGCGTGTTCGCCCAGTTGATAAATAGACATTGGAAACCTTCGGTTGACTGATGAGAACGGCGGGATGGCGCTATTTTACGCTCGCACAGCCGGCGAACGGTCGTGCTATTATTTTGCTTTGCGGCCAGCAATGTACCGATATTGCGCCGGCCACGCCATTTTCAAGGCATGTATTTAGGACATGTATTAAGGACACGATGATGACGCCGACACCTTCCCGCTCCGAATTCCTGACCATACGCGGTTTGCGTTGCCACCTGCACCACTGGGGCAGGGAAGGCGCGCCCAAGATTTTCATGCTGCACGGCTGGATGGACGTGGGCGCGTCGTTCCAGTTCGTCGTCGACGCCTTGAAGGGCGACTGGCACGTGATCGCGCCGGACTGGCGCGGCTTCGGCCTGTCCGAGCGCAGCGGCGACGACACCTACTGGTTCCCCGACTACCTGGCCGACCTGGACGCGATCCTGCGGCACTATTCGCCGGAGCGGGCGGTCGACATCGTCGGCCACAGCATGGGCGGCAACATCCTGGGGCTGTACGCGGGCGCGCGGCCCGAGCGCATCCGCAAGCTGGTCAACCTGGAGGGCGCCGGCCTGCGCGCCGCCAAGCCCGAGCAGGCGCCCGGCCGCTACGCCAAATGGATGGACGGCCTGCTGGAAAAGCCGGAGCTGCGCACCTACCCGTCGCAACAGGCGGTGGCGGCGCGCTTGCAGAAGACCAATCCGCGCCTGAGCGACGAGCGCGCGGCCTTCCTGTCGCAACACTGGTCGGCGCAGAACGAGCAGGGCGAATGGGAAATCCTCGGTGATCCGGTGCATAAGCAGCAAGGCCCGCTGCCGTACAACGTCGACGAGGTGATGGCGTGCTGGAAAGCCATCGCGGCACCGGTGTTATGGGTCGAGGCCGATCAGACCAATATGTGGGACTGGCTCGGTTCGCAGCCGGGCGGGCGTGTCGAACTGGACCGCCGCCTCGGGCATTTGCGCGATGTCACCCGCAAGATGGTGCACGATGCCGGCCATATGCTGCATCACGACCAGCCGGTCGAGCTGGCGGGATATATCGAGGAATTCTTGACGTAGGGCGGATTGGCGCAGCGTAATCGGCCATGCATGCGTGGTCGGCGGCTCATAGATGGCCGATTACGGCGTTCCGCCTAATCCGCCCTACGAAGTACGAACTTCTTGCCAGCGCTATATTTCTTTGGCATCATTGACCGTATGAAACCGCACCACACCACCGTTACGAACCACCGCCGCGCCGCTCCCGACGCCGGCCGGGCCGCGTTCGCCGGTTGCGGGCAGTCCTACTCCATTATTCGAATTATTCAGGGTCGCTGAGCTGCGGCTGCGCCGGTGCTCGGCGCCCCCAGCCCCAGCGCTTCCCGCGCGCGGGCCACGCCCGCGATCCCCCCCGAATAGTTTAATGGAGCACCCACATGACATCTTCCTATCCCTCGCTGGCCCAGATCCGCGATACCGCCGCGCGCCTTGACGGCAAGATCCTGCACACGCCCGTGTGGCGCTGGCAAACCGGCGTCATCGAAGAACAATTGCCCACCACCGAGGTCTGGCTCAAGCTGGAACTGTTTCAAAAGACCGGCACCTTCAAGCTGCGCGGCGCGCTCAACTGCATCGAGGCGCTGGACGCGGCGGCGCGCCGGCGCGGCGTGGTGGCCGTCAGCGCCGGCAACCATGCGATCGCCGTGGCCTATACGGCGCGGCTGGCCGGCTGCGGCGCCAAGGTCGTCATGCCGGCCCACGCGAGCCCGGCGCGCATCGCCGCCTGCCGCGAGTTCGGCGCCGAAGTGCTGCTGATGCCCGACGTACACCAGGCGTTCGCGCGCGGCCGCGAGATCGAGCGCGACGAGGGCCGCACCATGCTGCATCCCTACGACGGCCCGCTGACGGCGCAGGGCACCGGCACCGTCGGCCTGGAGCTGATGGCGCAGGTGCCCGGCCTGGATGCGGTGGTGGTGCCGGTGGGCGGCGGCGGCTTGTGCGGTGGCATCGCCGCCGCCGTCAAGCAGCTCAATCCGCACTGCGCCGTGTATGGCGTCGAGCCGTTCGGCGCCGACGCGCTGTACCGCAGCTTCGCCTCGGGCGCGCCGGAAACGTTGGAACGGGTCGACACCGTGGCCGACAGCCTGTGCGCGCCGTATGCGATGGAGTACAGCTTCAACGTCTGCCGCCGCTTCGTCAACGAGGTGGTGCGGGTCGACGACGACCAGATCTGCCAGGCCATGCTGTATCTGTTCCGCGATGCCAAGCTGGTGGCCGAGCCGGCCGCCGCCGTGGCGACGGCCGCGCTGCTCGGGCCGCTGCGCGAGCGCTTGGCGGGCAAGCGCGTGGCGCTGCTGGTGTGCGGCTCGAATATCGACCCCGCGCGCTTTGCGGAGTTGCTATGCAGGGGCGCGCGCATCCGCGATACAATGACAGCATGTTAAAAGTCGATCTGCACTGTCATTCCAACGTCTCGGACGGCGTTCTGGCCCCCGCCGCCGTGGCCGCCCACGCGCGCAAGGCCGGCGTCGACGTCTGGGCGCTCACCGACCACGACGAGGTCGGCGGCATCCCCGCCGCCCGCGCCGCCGCCAGGCAGCAGGGGATGGAGTTCGTCTCCGGCGTCGAGATTTCGATCACGTGGGCCAACGAAACGGTGCACATCGTCGGCCTGCGCATCGACGAGACCAACGCCGCGCTGGTGAATGGGCTGGCCTGCACGCGCTCCGGCCGCGACAACCGCGGCCGCGAGATCGCGCGCCAGCTGGAAGCGGTTGGCATCGGCGGCGCCTACGAGGGCGCGCTGACCTATGTCGGCAATCCGGACCTGATGTCGCGCACCCACTTTGCCCGCTATCTGGTGGAAATCGGCGCCTGCGCCAGTATTTCTGACGTGTTCAAGAAATACCTGTCCGAGGGCAAGCCGGGCTATGTGCCGCATTGCTGGGCGAGCCTGGCCGATTCGGTCGAATGGATACGCGGCGCCGGCGGCATCGCCGTCATCGCCCATCCGGGGCGTTATCGTTTCAGCCAGCTGGCGCAGGGGCAGTTGTTCGACGAGTTCAAGCAGCTGGGCGGGGAGGCGATCGAGGTCGTCACCGGCAGCCACACGCCGGACCAGTATCCGGTGTACGCGCAGTTGGCGAATAGTTACGGTTTTCTCGCCTCGCGCGGGACCGATTTCCACGCGCCGGGCGAATCGCGGGTCGATTTCGCGTTGTTGCCGCCGTTGCCGGCCAACGTCAAGCCGGTGTGGCACGATTGGTTTTGAGCCGCGCCGCCGCACGCCCAACCCGCATTGCCGACCGGGGTCGTACCCCGCACGGGGTACGACCCTAAGCGGTGACGCATGCGTATCGCTGAAAGCTGTCGGGTTTGACCAGCGGTGATTTTCCTCTACGATTACCGCCGGTAAGTGTTATTGCCATCTTGATTTTGCGTCGAGCCGGTCATACCTTATGATTTGGGCAAACTTGTCCGTACCGGAGACCACTCAATGAAACGCATCGTCCTGTTTATCGCCACCAACCTCGCCGTCATGCTGGTGTTGTCCATCGTGCTGTCGCTGCTGGGCATCGGCCGTCCCGGCGCGGGCGGCAACCTGGAAATGGGCAGCCTGCTGGCGTTTTCGCTGGTGGTCGGCTTCACCGGCGCGATCTTCTCGCTGCTGATCAGCAAGCCGATGGCCAAGTGGTCGACCGGCGCGCGCGTGATCGAGACGCCGTCGTCGTCCACCGAGCTGTGGCTGGTCAACACCGTCAAGGCGCTGTCCGAGCGCGCCGGCATCGGCATGCCCGAGGTGGCGGTCTACGACGGCGAGCCGAACGCGTTCGCCACCGGCGCCTTCAAGAACTCGGCGATGGTGGCCGTGTCGACCGGTTTGCTGCAAAACATGAACCGCGACGAGGTCGAGGCCGTGCTGGGCCACGAGGTGGCCCACATCGCCAACGGCGACATGGTGACGATGACCTTGATCCAGGGCGTGGTCAACACCTTCGTGGTGTTCCTGGCGCGCGTGGTGGGCTTCTTTGTCGACAAGGTGCTGCTCAAGAACGAGCGCCAGGGCACCGGCATCGGTTACATGGCCACCGTGTTCGTCTGCGAGCTGGTGTTCGGCCTGGTCGCCTCGCTGATCGTGGCCTGGTTCTCGCGCCAGCGCGAGTTCCGCGCCGACGCCGGCTCGGCCAAGCTGCTCGGCAGCAGCGTGCCGATGCAGCACGCGCTGGCGCGCCTGAACGGCATGGAGCCGGGCGCCTTGCCGCAATCGATCGCGGCGGCCGGCATCACCAACCGCGGCGGCTGGGGCGCGCTGTTCTCGACCCACCCGCCTTTCGAGCAGCGCATCGCCGCCTTGCGTAGCGTACAATCCTGATGTTATTAATAGCGGTCTCGGCCGGCTGTAGCCATCCTCAGCCGCAGCCGGGCCGGGCCAGCCAACCATGAGTCAATTTTTCCAGGTCCATCCCGACAACCCGCAGATCCGCCTGATCAAGCAGGCGGCGCAGATCATCGACAGCGGCGGCATCGTCGCCGTGCCGACCGATTCCTGCTACGCGCTGGTGTGCCACCTGGACGACAAGGGCGCCGTCGAGCGGCTGCGGCGGATACGCGGCATCGACGAAAAGCACCACCTGACCCTGCTGTGCCGCGACCTGAGCGAGATCGGCGTCTACGCGCGCGTCGACAACCGCCAGTTCCGCCTGCTCAAGTCGGCCACGCCGGGGCCGTACACTTTTATTCTCGAGGCGACCAAGGTGGTGCCGCGCCGGCTCAGCCATCCGTCGCGCAAGACCATCGGCCTGCGGGTGCCGGAAAACCCAATCGTGCTGGCGCTGCTGGAACAATTGCAGCAGCCGCTGCTGGGCACGACCCTGATCATGCCGGGCGAGCAGGACGCGCTCAACGACGCCGACACCATCTGCGAGAGGCTCGGCAAGCAAATCGAGCTGGTCATCGACGGCGGCGCCTGCAGCATGGAGCCGACCACCGTGATCGACCTGACCGGGCCTGACGCCGAGCTGGTGCGCCAGGGCCGGGGCGACGCCGCCTTGTTCGGACTTTGATCCATTCCTTTCGCGACAAGGCAAGCGCGCCGGCCTTCGACGGCGCCGCAAGATCACTTAGCAGCCTCTGGTAGAATCCCCCCATCATGGATATAGATAGCATCGTCCAGACCATCACGGTCTACGCCATCCCGGTTCTTTTCGCAATTTCGCTGCATGAAGCCGCGCACGGCTATGTCGCCCGCTATTTCGGCGATTCCACCGCCGCCGACCTGGGCCGGCTGAGCATCAACCCGATGCGCCATATCGATCCGTTCGGCACGGTATTGCTGCCGCTGATACTGAGCCTGCTGACCTTGCCGGCGCTGGGCTACGCCAAGCCGGTGCCGGTCGATTACAACCGCCTGCGCAATCCGAAAAAACAAATGGCCCTGGTGGCCGCCGCCGGACCGGCCGCCAACTTCGCCATGGGGCTGGGCTGGATGGTGCTGTGGGTGCTGCTGACGTTCGTGTTCCACGTCGACCAGGACGACTTCTTCATCCTGATGGCCAAGGCCGGCATCGGCGTCAATTCGGCCATGCTGGTGTTCAATTTGATTCCGCTGCCGCCGCTCGACGGCGGGCGCATCGTCACCGGCATCCTGCCGATGCCGCTGGCGCGCAAGTACGCGCAGATCGAGCGCTACGGCGTCTACGTCTTCATCGCCCTGATCCTGATGATGCAGTTCGGCATGCTGACCGGCTTCCTGATCGGCGGCATGCACCTGGTGCAGGGCGTGTTCCACATGCTGGTGAAGCCGCTGATCATGCTGTTGGGCTGAGCCGGCCATGTATCCCGACCGCGTCGTCTCCGGCATGCGTCCGACCGGCTCCATGCATTTGGGCCACTACCACGGCGCATTGAAAAACTGGATCAAGCTGCAGGCCGAGCAGCCGTGCCTGTTCTTCGTGGCCGACTGGCACGCGCTGACCACGCACTACGACGACCCGGGCGTGATCGAGCGCAGCACGTGGGAGATGCTGATCGACTGGCTGGCCGCCGGCATCGATCCGTCGCAGACGACCTTGTTCATCCAGTCGCGCGTGCCCGAGCACGCCGAGCTGCACCTGTTGCTGTCGATGGCCACGCCGCTGGGCTGGCTCGAACGGGTGCCGACCTACAAGGACCAGATCGAGAACCTGTCGAACAAGGACCTGGCCACCTACGGCTTCCTCGGCTATCCGCTGCTGCAGGCGGCCGACGTGCTGATCTACCGCGCCAGCCTGGTGCCGGTGGGCGACGACCAGGTGCCGCATATCGAGATGATGCGCGAGATAGCGCGACGTTTCAATCACTTGTACGGCAAGGAAAAAGGCTTCGAGGAGAAGGCCGAAAAGGCCGTCAAAAAGCTGGGCAGCAAGCGCGCCAAACTGTACAGCGAGCTGCGCACCGAGTACCAGCGCGACGGCAAGGACGAGGCGCTCGAGCAGGCCAAGGCCATGCTGGACGACGCCCAGAACCTGTCGCTGGGCGACCGCGAGCGCCTGTTCGGCTATCTGGAAGGCAGCCGCAAGCTGATCCTGGTCGAGCCGCAGGCGCGGCTGACGGCGGCCGCGCGCCTGCCGGGCCTGGACGGACGCAAGATGTCCAAGAGCTACGGCAACGCCATCGCGCTGCGCGAGGACAAGGAATCGGTGGGCAAGAAGATCCGCACCATGCCGACCGATCCGGCGCGCGTGCGCCGCACCGACGCCGGCGATCCGGCCCGTTGCCCGGTCTGGCAATTCCACCAGGTGTACTCGGACGCGCCGACCCAGGCCTGGGTCCAGCGCGGCTGCGTCTCGGCCGGCATCGGCTGCATCGAGTGCAAGCAGCCGGTGATCGACGCCATCGTCAAGGAACAGGAGCCGATGCACGAGCGCGCCCAGCAGTATCTGGACGACCCGTCGCTGGTGCGCGCCATCGTCGCCGACGGCAACGACGCCGCCCGCCGGCTGGCGCAGGAGACCATGCGCGACGTGCGCGAGGCCATGGGCCTGGCCTACACCTAATTTGTAACCCTTCGTAAATTCCGGTAAAGACATCATGAGCGATACCATTTCTCCCTGGGTGCGGCGCTACGCGCCCCTGATCCCCGGCGGCGCGGTGCTGGACCTGGCTTGCGGCGCCGGCCGCCACAGCCGCCACCTGGCCTCGCTGGGCCATTCGGTGGTCGCGGTCGACCGCGACACCGAGGCGCTGGCGCTGGCGGCCGGCCCCGACATCACCACCTCGGCCATCGACCTGGAGGAGGAGGGCGCCGCGTGGCCGTTCGGGCCGGCCCGTTTTGCCGGCATCGTGGTCACAAACTACCTGCATCGTCCGCTAACGGCCGCGATGATCGCCAGCCTGGCGCCGGACGGCGTGTTGATCTACGAAACCTTCGCCGAGGGGAACGCCCAATTCGGCAAGCCGTCGAATCCGGATTTCCTGCTGCGGCCGGGCGAGCTGCTGGACTGGGCGCGCGAGCACGGCCTGCGCGTGGTGGCGTTCGAGGAGGGCGTCGTCGACGCCCCTAAAACTTCCATGGTGCAACGGATATGCGCCGTAAAGGCCGATTTTCCCCGCGTGGCGGCCCTGTTGCCGCCATTTTGAGGCCGGAATTGTCGGCCTGAATGCACCATAAGCGCGAGTCATCGTCTACAATCGTTGTTTTAATACTTTATGCAGTGGTTTCCTATGATTAAGGGCAGCATAGTAGCAATCGTCACTCCGATGCACCCGGACGGCAGTCTGGACTTCGACGGCCTGAACCGGCTGATCGACTGGCACATCGCCGAGGGCACGGACAGCATCGTCATCGCCGGCACCACCGGCGAATCGGCCACCGTCAGCGTCGAAGAGCATTGCGCGCTGATCAAGACCACCGTGGCCCACGCCAACGGCCGCATCCCGATCATCGCCGGCGCCGGCGCCAACTCGACCGCCGAGGCGATCAAGCTGACCCGCTTCGCCAAGGAAGCGGGCGCCGACGCCACGCTGCAAGTGGTTCCCTACTACAACCGTCCTACCCAGGAAGGCATGTTCCAGCACTTCAAGGCCATCGCCGAGGCGGTGGACTTGCCGGTGATCCTGTACAACGTGCCGGGCCGCACCGTGGCCGACATGAGCAACGAGACCATCCTGCGTCTGGCGGCCGTGCCCGGCATCGTCGGCGTCAAGGACGCGACCGGCAACATCGGCCGCGGCTACGACCTGCTGCGCCTGGCGCCGAAATCGTTCGCGGTCTACTCTGGCGACGATCCGACCGCGATGGCGCTGATGCTCGGCGGCGGCGCCGGCAACATCTCGGTCACCGCCAACGTCATGCCGCGCGCCATGGCCGACATGTGCCGGGCGGCGTTGGCTGGCGATATCGCCAAGGCGGTGGCGCTGAACAATCAAATGTTCCCGCTGCACCAGAAGCTGTTCATCGAGCCGAATCCGGTCCCGGTCAAATGGGCGCTGGCCGAAATGGGCAAGATGCCCGCCGGCATACGCCTGCCGCTGGTGCCGCTGGGCGCCGATTGCCACGACGCGGTGCGCGCGGCCCTGCGCGAGGCCGGCGTCCTGTAAAACCCCGGCAGGCGCGCCTGCAGGAGCAACAAGCCCCGACCCGATCGGATCACATTTTGCTGCATTCCAGCTTCTTAAACAGTAACGACATGACTATTCGCAAGACAGCTTCTATTTCCTCGCAGCGCGCCGTGGTACTGGGCGCCTTGATGGCCAGTTTGACCGGTTGCGGCATGATCAGCTCCGTCGTCGGCAATGACAAGGTGGACTACAAGTCCGCCAAGAAGGCCAGCACCCTGGACGTGCCGCCGGATCTGACGCAATTGCAGAAGGACAACCGCTACTCGCTGCCGGACTCGAACAACGGCGTTGCCACCGCCTCCGGCTACAACGCCGCCAAAGGCGCGGCGGCGGCCGCCGGCGTCGGTCCCGGCGCCATCGTCGTGCCGGGCCAGCCGGCCGCCGGCACCGTGGTGCCGACCACGGTCAACGATATCAAGGTCGAGCGCGACGGCAACCAGCGCTGGCTGGTGGTCAAGCAGACGCCCGAGCAGCTGTGGCCGCAGCTCAAGCAGTTCTGGGAGGATTCGGGCTTCACCCTGGCGCAGGAGCTGCCGACGGCGGGCATCATGGAAACCGAATGGAACGAGAACCGCGCCAAGATCCCGCAGGATTTCATCCGCAACACCATCGGCAAGGTGTTCGACTCGGTCTATTCGAGCGGCGAGCGTGACAAGTTCCGCACCCGCATCGAGCGCCGCGCCGACGGCGCCAGCGAGATCTACGTCAGCCACCGCGGCGCCCAGGAAGTGGTCACCGGCGCCCAGAAGGAATCGACGATCTGGACCCCGCGCCCGAACGATCCGGGCCTGGAGGCCGAATTCCTGGCGCGCATGATGAACAAGCTGGGCAACGGCGGCGACGATACCTCGCCGGCCAAGGCCGCCGTCGACTCGGCCATCGTCCAGCCGCAGCACGCGTCGCTGGTCGGCGCCGGCGCCGAGCGCGCCGTGCAGGTGGACGAGGGCTTCGACCGCGCCTGGCGCCGGGTCGGCCTGGCGCTGGACCGCGCCGGCTTCACCGTCGAGGACCGCGACCGCACCACCGGCACCTATTTCGTCCGCTACATCGACGATAGCGCCGAGACCAAGGGTTTCTTCAGCAAGTTGTTCAGCTGGGGTTCGTCGTCGGAAGCGGATAAGGAAGCGCAGCGCTATCGTATTTCCGTCAAGGCCGGCGCCGGTAACAGCAGCACCGTCACCGTGCTGAGCAATGCCGGCAAACCGGAAGTGAGCCCGGTCGGCGATAAGATCCTGACCTTGCTGCACGAGCAGTTGAAATAAGCGAAAGCGGCGCCGATGGCGCCGCGTTCTAATACCCCGGGAATATCCGGGCATAAAAAAACCGGCGCGCGCCGGTTTTTTTATATCTGCAAATAAATGGGGATTTCCCATTTGGATGCAAAAGCGTCAGGCGAAAAAAAACCCGCCCGCGCCGGAGGCGCCGACGGGCTTTTCCTTACTGATTACTTCGAAGCAGCAGGTGCCGAAGCAGCTGGAGCAGCAGCGTCAGCAGCTGGAGCAGCGGCTGGAGCAGCAGCGTCAGCGGCTGGAGCGGCTGGAGCGGCAGCGTCAGCGGCTGGAGCGGCTGGAGCAGCAGCTGGAGCGGCTTCTGGAGCAACTACTGGAGCTGGGGTAACGGTGGTTTCTTCTTTTTTCGAGCAAGCGGTCAGAGCAGCAACGGCCAGCAGGGAAACGATCAGCAGGGATTTTTTCATGAATTTTCCTTAGTTAATACAAAATTGAACACAGTGTTGCGATTAATAATTACCGGTAATTATCGCTCATTAGGTCGTCTTCGAAGGCTTTTCGTACCTGACATGGTGCCTGCCAGACAACGGAAACTTCCTAACCGAATATTATAGCGATTTTTACTGCGTCGCAATAGGACAAAGAGCCGTTCTCACAACTATTTTGCGGTATCGCAACATTACGCTTTCGACTTCAGTTTAGTGGAGCCGGCGGCTCCGGCGTTCGCTTCGAACACCGCATTCTACCCCTATCCGGCTCATAATCCCGTTGAGTTTGCATACAATCCGGGCCCGGATTCGTCCCAAATTGTAAGGAAACGTTCCAAAGACGTCTTTAAATCGGCCGGACCGTCGAAAACCGCTTCACCACGGAAATGATCGGAATGGAAACGCCGGACGATATGGCGCTCGTCGGCGATGCAGAACGAGTCGGTCAACTGGCGCAGCGGCTGGCTGGTGCGGCGCACCTCGATCGCGTGGCCGTAATCCTTCAGCAGACGCAGGAAGCGGGGCGCGTCCCGTTCCACCGGCTTGCCGTCGTGGGCGGCCAGTTGCAGGCGGCCGCCGCCTTTGAGGAAGCGGCGCAGCGTGGCGTCGCTGGCGCTGCTGCCCAGCTCCCAGACGGCGAAGTCCGGATCGAACAGGCGCAGCGTGTGCTCGGCGCGGGCCAGGCAGGCCGCCAGTTGCCCGGCGAACCCGCTCCTCGTGGTGAAGGGAAACACTTGCCTGTCCATCTGGCCTCCGCAGGTTGATTAGCCTTGGCCCAGTTCGACCCAGCCGTCCTGGTACCACGTGTACAGCGCGTCCATGACGTCGTCGGACGCCTGCGCCAGCTCGGCGCCGCTCAGCGCGCGATTGTTGGCCAGCAATTCCAGCGCCACCTTGTCGGCGCGGCCGACGCCGAACGACTCGCCGTTGATGAACACGTGTTTGCCGCGATACAGCATTTGCGTCTTGCGCGACAGCGACAAGCCTTTTTTCGCGGCCGCCTCGCCGAACTTGCCCACCGCCAGCGGCTTGGCTGGCCCGGTGAAGAACACGTTGTGCTTGGGCTCGGACATGTATTCGCCCAGGAAGATGGTCACGTCCTCCTCGGTGAAGCGGACCTTGTTGATCTCCTCGGTGATCGTGCTCAGCATGTGGCGCGGGATCTCGGCCGGCTTGGACGTCGCTTCCAGCTCCGGATCGCCGTAGCGGCCCGGCAGGTCGATCGAATCGGCCATGAATTGCAGGAAGGCCTCGCCCAGCTCCTGGTACGACGGCGAGCGGAAGCCGATCGAATAGGTCTGGCAATCGCCGATGGCCACGCCGTCGTGGGCGTAGTGGGGCGGCAGGTACAGCATGTCGCCCGGATTGAGGATGAACTCCTCGTTGGGCTTGAAGTTGGCGAGGATTTTCAGCGGCAGGCCCTCGACCAGGCTCAGGTCTTTCTGCGGGCCGATGCGCCAGCGGCGCTGCCCCTGCGCCTGCAACAGGAACACGTCGTAGGAATCGAAGTGCGGACCGACGCCGCCGCCGTCGGTGGCGAAGCTGACCATCAGGTCGTCGAGGCGGGCGTCGGGGATGAAGCGGAACTGGCGCAGCAGCGCGTCGGCCTTGGCGTCGAACAGGTTGACGCCTTGCACCAGCAAGGTCCATTCCTTTTGCGTCAGCGGCGGCAGGGTCTCCAGCGGGCCGTGCTGCATCGACCACTCGCCGTCGACGGCGGCGATCAGGCGCGATTCGGCGTGGTTGGTCGAGGCCAGCTTGGTCAAGGCGTCAAGGCTCAGCAGTGACTTGAAGCCGGGAATGGCGTTACGGATCAGGAGTGGCTTTTTATGCCAGTAGTCGCGCAGAAACTGCGCCGGCGTGATGTCGCCGAGGAGCGGTAATTTTTTCATACCGCATTATAAACCCGCACCCCAATCAGAGGGGTCGGACCCGACAGGGTCCGACCCCGGGGGCGTGCGCCGTGCGGATCTGGCGCGCCCACGATTAAAGGTATAATCTGCCTGCTCATAACAGAAAGGAAATTCCAATGAAGATTGCCAAGAACACGGTCGTGACTGTGAATTACAAACTGTCCGATGCCCAGGACAATCTGATCGAAGACGGCCGTCAACCGATGGTCTACCTGCACGGTGGCTACGAGAACACCCTGCCGAAAATCGAAGAAGAACTGGATGGCAAGGAAGTCGGCTATTCGTCGATCATCCAGATCGAGCCGGAAGACGCGTTCGGCGATTACGACGCCGCGCTGGTCAAGGTCGAGCCGCGCAACCGCCTGCCGGAGCCGCTGGAAGTGGGCATGCAGTTCGAAGGCATGCCGGACGGCGACGACGCCGACGAGGCGATGATCTTCACCGTCACCGACATCGCCGACGACAAGGTCGTTTTGGACGGCAACCATCCGCTGGCCGGCATGGCGCTGCGCTTCTCGCTCAACGTCACCGAAGTGCGCGAAGCGTCGGACGAGGAAATCGCCCACGGCCACGTGCACGGCGCCCACGGCCACCACCACGGTGACGAGGACGACGAAGGCGACGAGGGCGACCACGTCGCCATCCACCCGATCCACTAATCTAGTCGATCAAGGCGTCGTCTCGGCGCCGCCGCCCTTGATGGTGAACAGGGCGGCGGTGTCGGGATTGACGCGCACCTCGGCCGATTCCGCGGCCACGCTCAAATGCCCCACGTTGCCGCGCCAATCGATGGCCGGCTCGGACTTGCCGCTGCCGGCGGCCGGGCTTAGCACCTGGGTGTCCACCAGCAGCACCTTGCCCTTGAATTTACCCGCCAGCGTCTTGATCTGCCGGCGCGGCTCGGCGAAGCCATCCTGTTTCGATTCGAAACGCGGCAACAGCGAAAACCCTTCCTCCTCCTGCAGCCCGACGGCGCCGTCCGAGAACAGCACCAGGCCATGCAGCTTCTGGCGCGCGGCCAAGGTGAACAACCGGTGCAGCCACGCGCGGTTGGCCACCAGGCGGTCCTCGTATTCGCTGTTGCGGCCCGCCTCGGGCCGGAAGTGGTTGTTGTTGGCCGGCAGATTGATCGTTG
This sequence comes from Duganella sp. 1411, assembly GCF_017833525.1. Lineage (GTDB taxonomy): Bacteria > Pseudomonadota > Gammaproteobacteria > Burkholderiales > Burkholderiaceae_D > Rugamonas. Next base: position 2,708,443 of record NZ_JAFICD010000001.1, on the reverse strand, counting down.
CGAACAGCACCTTGCCGTACTCCCAGTGCGCGTTCTCGGCGTAGCTGCGGAACTTGGCGGTGCTCGACAAGCGCGTCAACGGCAAGCGTTTCGCGCCCAGCGATTCGGGCTCGCCGTAATACAGTTCGCGCAGGCGGTTCAAGCGTTCGATGGCGTTCGAGCGGCCGGCCGAATTGAGGCAGGCGCTCCAGTCGCTGCCGGCCAGCGAGACGATCACCGGCGCGGCCGCGACGTCGAGCAGCGCGTGGCGCGCCGCGTACAGCTTGTCGCTGCAAGGCTCGTTGACGGCCTTGATGCCGGTGGCGACGATGAAGGCCGGATTGGCCTGCATGGCGGCGGCGATGGCGCGCTTGAGCGTGGCCTCGTCGGCGCCGTTCTTGAACGGATGGCCGATCACGGCGAACTGGAAGCCGCCGCCGTTCGGCGCCGCGTGCGCGCCCGCCGCCACCACGGCCAGCGCGAGCGACAGCGTGACCGCCAACCTGGAGGCGGCGCGCGTCATGCCTGTGCCGTCTCCGTCAGGCGCTTGAGCTGATACAGCCGGTCCAGCGCCTCGCGCGGCGTGAGCGCGTCCGGGTCCAGATCGTCGAGCGCGTCGAGCAGCTCGCGCATGGCCGGCGTCGGGCCGGCGGCGGTGCCGGTCGCCGGAACCTCGTGCACCTCGTCGTTGGCGTCGGCGGTGGGGGCGGCGAACAAATCGAGTTGCGGCGTGGCGTCGAGCGCCTGCGCCTCGAGCCGCGCCAGATGCTTGCGCGCGGCCTTGATCACCGTCTGCGGCACGCCGGCCAACTGCGCCACCTGCAAGCCGTAGCTTTGCGACGCCGGACCGTCCTGCACCGCGTGCAGGAACACGATGCTGTCCTTGTGCTCGACCGCCGACAGGTGCACGTTGGCCGCCGTCGGATGGCTTTCCGGCAGCTGCGTCAGCTCGAAGTAGTGGGTCGCGAACAGCGAGAAGCTGCGGCTGGTGTCGATCAGGTGGCGCGCGATCGCCCACGCCAGCGCCAGGCCGTCGAAGGTCGAGGTGCCGCGTCCCACCTCGTCCATCAGCACCAGCGAATGCTCGGTGGCGCCGTTGAGGATCGCCGCCGATTCGGTCATCTCCACCATGAAGGTCGAGCGGCCGCCGGCCAGATCGTCGGTGGCGCCGATGCGGGTGAAGATGCGGTCGATCGGGCCGATCGTCGCGCTGGTGGCCGGCACGTAGCTGCCGACGTAGGCCAGCAGCGTGATCAGCGCCACCTGGCGCATGAAGGTCGACTTACCGCCCATGTTCGGGCCGGTGATCAGCAGCAGGCGGCGGTCGTCGACGAAGCGGCAATCGTTGGCGATGAAGCGCTCGATCTGGTTCTCCACCACCGGATGGCGGCCCTCGACGATGTTGATGCACGGGCCGTCGACCAGCTGCGGCGCGCACCAGTTGTGGCGCAGCGCGTGGTCGGTCAAGGACACCAGCGCGTCGAGCTGCGCCAGCGCCTTCGAGATCGTCTGCAGGCAGCCGATGAACGGCGCCAGGTCGGCCAGCAGCTGGTCGTACAGCATCTTCTCGCGCGCCAGCGCCTTGTCCTGCGCCGACAGCGCCTTGTCCTCGAACGCCTTCAGTTCCGGCGTGATGTAACGCTCGGCGTTTTTCAGGGTCTGGCGGCGGCGGTAGTCGTCCGGCACCTTGGTGGTCTGGCCGTGCGTGACCTCGATGTAGAAGCCGTGCACCTTGTTGTACTCCACGCGCAGGTTGGCGATGCCGGTGCGGGCGCGCTCGCGCGTCTCCAGGTCGACCAGGAACTGGCCGGCGTTCTCGGACAGCGCGCGCAGCTCGTCGAGCTCCGCGTCGAAGCCGCGCGCGAACACGCCGCCGTCGCGCACCATGTTGGCCGGCTCCGGCGCCACCGCGCGCACCAGCAGGTCCAGGCATTCCTCCGGCGAGGCCAGGTCGGTGTTGATGGCGTTGAGCAGGCCGTCCGGATCGGACAGCGCGCGCTGCAGGCCGTGGCGCAAGGCCGGCAACTGCTTGACGCCGTCGCGCAGGCTGGCCAGGTCGCGCGGGCGCGCCGACAGCAGCGCGATGCGCGTGGTGATGCGTTCGATGTCGGGCACCTGCGCCAAGGTGTGCGACAGGGCGCCGGTGGCGTCGGCCCGCGCCAGCGCGGCGATGGCCTCGTGGCGCGAACGGGCGATGGCCTGGTCGCGGCGCGCGTGGTGCAGCCAGTAGCGCAGCAGGCGCGAACCCATCGCCGTGCGGCAGTGGTCCAGCAGCGAGAACAGCGTGGGGGACTCCTGGCCGCGTATGGTCTCGGTCAGCTCCAGGTTGCGGCGCGTGGCCGCGTCCAAGCCGATGAACTCGCTCTCGGTCTCGGTGCTCAGGCTGCGCACGTGCTGCAGGCCGCGGCCCTGGGTCGACTGGGCGTAGCGCAGCAGCGCGCCGGCCGCGCCGAACGCCGCGCCCAGGCCGTCGGCGCCGAAGCCGGTCAAGGTCGCCACGCTCAATTGATCGAGCAGCGACTTGTGGCCGGTGACGACGTCGAAGTGCCAGTCCGGCACGCGGTTGACGTGGCAGTTGACGGCCTCCTCGAACAGGTCGGCGTTATCGCCGCGCAGGATCTCGGCCGGCGCGATGCGTTCTAGTTCCTGCTGCATGCGGGTGTTGACGGTGCGGCTGTCGCCGGAGAATTCCATCAGCTTGAGCGAACCGCTGGCCAGCGACAGCCACGCCAGGCCGGCGGTGCACACCTTGCGCTGGCTGATGATGCACATCGCCAGCAGCGGGCGCTCGGCCTTTTCCGGCAGCAGGTCGGCGTCGGTCAGGGTGCCCGGCGTGACCACGCGCATCACCTTGCGCTCGACCGGGCCTTTGCTGGTGGCCGGGTCGCCGATTTGCTCGCAGATCGCGCACGACTCGCCGATCTTGACCAGCTTGGCCAGATAGCCCTCGAGCGAATGGAACGGCACGCCGCACATCTTGATCGGCTGGCCGCCCGACGAGCCGCGCGCCGTCAGCGTGATGCCGAGCATGCGCGCCGCTTTCTCCGCGTCCGTGTGGAACAGCTCGTAGAAGTCGCCCATGCGGTAGAACACCAGCATGTCGGGATACTCGGCCTTGATGCTGAGGTACTGCTGCATCATCGGCGTGACTTTTTCGGTGGGACTGTTCTTGACGGCGGCGGCGTTGATTTCGTTGGGGACGGTGGTCATTGGTTCTTTTTTTGCGGTGCGATGAGTCTGGTTTTGCCGGGGCACAACGACCACGGCGCGTAACCCGACATTCTACCGGTTTTAGGGACGGATCCGGCATATCCGGCGCGCGCTCCCCGCGATCTGCTATCCCAAGCTTGCTGTAACCACGTTGGGCTGACGACGCAAGATGCCCCTGCCGCTGCGATGGACACCCCATGTGCTGTGTGTATAGAATGTTTCCTATGAGCATAGGGAGTGCGGAGTGAATCAAAAAACCGGCAAGAAGCGGGCCTCGACGGCGGCGCCAGGCGTAAAACGACAACGGGACCCCGGCGGCGGCTCCGCAACGGCTGGCGGCATGAATTTTCAGGCCGCCGTGACGGCGATTGCCGGCATACATATGTTGGCCGGGCATGCCTTAGACTGGCTAGACGGCATCGTTGATGACAAACCTCTGGCGGTGTGGTCCGAAACCGGCGGAGCGGGCGATGACTTGCGGCTCGAATTGAGCGGGGGCGTGGTCGCGGAAATCCAAGTCAAGAAGGGGCTGACAAGGGGCCCCCACCTTTGGGATGCGTTACTTAGTCTGGCCCGGGCCGTCACGTCAAAGTCGATACACTACGGTGCGTTAGCGGTGTCGGGAACCAGTAGCGGAACCATTACTGAAGAGCTGGCGACGGATGTGCACCGCATTGGCGAAGGGCGCACGGATAGCGTGCATGACATTTCCAGTGAATTCATGGATCGCCTGCGCAAGGAAAACCTCGACCCGGAACATGTCTGCGCGCGCTTGCGCGTGGTCACCGTTCATGCGCGTGCCGATGATAGTGCTCATGTTGTGTCAGCCAAGTTCATGTTGTCGCAATTGTGCGGTGAGCACAAGGGGGCCGCATGGGATCGGCTTTACCGCGAGGCCACGTTCATTCCCGAAAAGCGCGGGCGGTGGACGCTGGAATCGTTATCGCGGGTGTTGATGGCCGCCGGTGTCAGGCTGTCCCAAGATGCAAGCGCGGCATCGGCGATATTAGCCAGGCTGGTGGAATGGACAGCCGCGGGCAACGATAAATTCTCCATTCCTGCCACTAACGTCGCCTTGTCGGTTCGGGATGCGTGGATAGGCTTGAAGATGCGGCACTTTCCGGACTGGGCCGATCATCCCAACGACTTGCCGCAGCTTTTGCAGCGCTATCGCGATACTGGCGAGCGGCCCTCAAGGCACGACGGCGCGCCCCTGTTTGACGCGGAGTGGACAGCCTATTTCCGGCCCAGGGCCGTTGTGCTGGCGGGGCCGGGCATGGGCAAGACCACATTGATGACCAGGCTGGCGCACCGCTATGCGGCCGAAGGCTATCCGGTATTGAAGGTGTCGCTCAAGCGGGTTGTGGTCGAGATGAAAAACGGTAAAAACTTTGCCGACAGTGTGTTTGATCTCGGGTTGGAAGGTATGCCGTCGTCGCTGGCGAACGACGTCTTGCGCGCGGACTTGCGCGAATGGGTAATCCTGTGTGACGGCTTGGACGAAACGCGCGCGCATCAGGGCGAGCTGGCGGAGGCGTTGGTCAAGTTCGCCGCCGGCTATCCGCTGGCGCGCATCGTGGTGACTTCGCGTCCGATCGGCTATACGACCGGCCTGTTGGCCGAATGGTCTCATTACGAGTTGCTGCGGTGGGACGCACGCGAGGGCATCGACAATCTTTGCCAATTGCTGCGTGCCGCGGATCCCGCCATTAAAACCGTGAAGGAGGTACAAAGCCGTGTCGCTGATAGTTTGCGCGGAGGCGAGGCGGTGCTTGACACGCTGAGCACCCCGCAATTGCTTGGCATGGCGACCGGATTGATTTGCCATGGATACCAACTTGGACGTACAAAAGTTCAAATCTACAAGAACTACTTCAGCCTGCTGGAAAAAGAGATGAACGCAAGGACGGGGCAGATTCACGAGCCGCGCTTGCTGCGTAATCTGGTTTTTGATTTGATATGCTGGGAAATCACGCTCGATCCCATGGCCTGTGCCGACGATATCCAGCAGCGCTGCGCCGCCGCGCTGGCGCCTGAATTCAGGGGCGCGAGGCTTGAGGCGATGGACGCAACGGTGAAATGCCTGGCGCACTGGGAACAGCTTGGCATCCTCGAGACGCTGCATTACGGCCTCAATGAGTTGATCGCTGCCAGCCATCAAACCTTCGCCGAGTTTGGCGCGGCCAGGCGACTGGCCGACATGGCCCCCCAGCAGAGGGCAGTGGCCATCGAACGTTCCCTCGACGATCCTGCGTGGGTAGAGGTGTTCCGTTTTGCGGCAGGACTCGGTTTAGCGAACGAGTTGGTCGCTGCATTGTTGGCGCGTGCCGATGCTAGTCCATCTGCAATTGAGCGCGCATTGTTCATTCTTGCAGACAATGGCGCCGACGTGAGCCCGCATTTGCAGGAAGCTCTTCTGGAGCGGACGAAGTTGTTGGTCCAAACGCCGTACCACGAGGACACTTATGCCATCGGTCTTGCGCTCGGTGACGTCTGCCGCGCCATGCCAGTCGCGGAAGAGCGGTTCCTGCCCTTACGAAGGTCCGGGCAGAGCTGGACCCGGGCCATCGCCTGTTTATGCGCGCTGGAAGCGGGCCGCGATGGCGAGATACTAGATGAGATAGAACTTGTGTTGGATCGCTTGGATCTTCCCGGCGGCCAAGCGTTTCAACTGAAAAATCCGGGGGCGACGCGCGCACAGGACACGCTGGTCCATGACATCGAGCACCGTCTGCGGCTGGGGATGGTATCGAGGATAGTCGCCAGCCGGTCTCGTGCAGATGCGCAGGCGTATCTGGAGGCGCTGGCCGCCAATCCCACGCTAAGTTTGCGTATCGCCATGGATGTGGCAGCATATGCCGAACATAAAGGCTTCACGGTGCGCTCGCCCTGGCTTGATCCGGAGGCGCTGATGCGCCGCTTGAGCCCGCCGCAGAAATATGTTGCAGCCAAACGGATTGAAATGAATCTGCTTTTGCGCGTGGCGGTATCGAAGCGCGCGGCGGCGCAACCGCAGACTCACTCGCCGCGCCGATCGCTTCAATATTGGCGTGCATTTGTACAGGTCACGGGGCTACTGGAGTCCAGCGGCGGCGATAGCTTGGCTTGGCTGGAGCCGCATAGCGATGTGGATGCTGTGGAGGAGGTTCTCAAGGCTCTGTTGTCCCTGTCGGGGATAGACAGCGGGCAATTGGCAGCAGATGCCGAACAAGTTCTGAATCAGCCTGAGCGTGATCCCTACCGTTGGATTCCTGGAATGGGGCTTGATATCGCCCCTGATTGGGGGCTGGCGCCCGGACTGAAAATCAATCGACCTCGATTGGAAGCGGCGCTTGCCCATCCGGCGCGCTGGGTGGTTGCTGCTGCAAGCAATATCCTGGCGGCTCTTCCGGCGGTTTCGCTGGATCGCCTTACCGAGCTTTGGCAGCAGTGCCATGGATACGGGTTTGGCGGCGTGGCGCATTTGATTAAAGTGTTTTATCCGGAGGCTGCGGGGCAGACGATACTTACGCGGCTGGAAGGGACTGTCACGCCCGGGTTGGATTTGCTATTGGTTGCGCTGGAGGACTTGGGTCTACCCTGGTCGCAGCGGCTGGATGATGTGTTGAACCGCCTGTCCCGTGCGGAAGATGCAGATCTTGCGGCGCGAGCCAAGCAGTTCGCATCGAGGTATGTCGCGCAATAAGCCGCGCCTTCAGGCCTCCCACGCCAGCGTTATCAAACCACCGTGAGGACGATCTTGCCGCGAATATGCCCGCCGGCGGCCCGCTCATGTGCCCGCCGGGCGTCGGCCAGCGGATAGCTGCTGTCGATAACAGCGCGGATCGTGCCCGCATCGAGCAGCGGCGCGAGCTGCGCCAGCTGTTGCCCGCTTGAACGTACCTGCGTCGACGACACCGTCACGCCCAGCTTTGCGGCCTCGTCGGCGCCGGAGAAGCCCAGCGGGAAGATCGGAAAGAGCGCGCCGCCGCGCTTGAGCGTGCGTAAGAAGCGGCCGGCCTTCGGGCCGCCAACCGCGTCGACCACCAGGTCGACGTCGCGCACGATATCCTCGGCGGCGGTCTTGGTGTAGTCGATGAATTGGTCGGCGCCAAGATCGCGCAGCAGTTGCGCGTGTTCGCCGGAGGCCACGGCGATCACGCGCGCGCCTTGCCGCTTCGCGATTTGCAGCGCGAAGTGGCCGACGCCACCGGCCGCCCCGTTGACGACGACGGTCTTGTCCTTCAGCGGCACAGGCTGGTGCTGGTTCGGCTGCAGCGGGTTTTGGACGTCATGCCCAAGCTCGACCAGGAACTGCCAGGCGGTGAGCAGGGACATCGGCGCGGCGGCGGCGTGCGCGTGGTCGATGCCGGCCGGCTTGACCGCCACCTCCGACGCCGGCGCGCTGACGTATTCGGCGTATGCCCGGCTATCGCCCGCCAGGCCGGAAGGGAACCGTACCATCGCATACACGTCGTCGCCGACGCGGAAGTGCGTCACGTCATCGGCGACCGCCGCGATGACGCCCGAGACGTCCGTCCCCGGGATGAGCGGAAAGGACACCTGCGGCTGCCACTCGGGCGGCAACATCTTGTAGCCCTCGCGCAGGTACCAGTCGGGGGGATTGACGCCGACCGCGTGCACCTTGATCAGGACTTCCCCCGGCGCCACCCGAGGCATGGTCGCCTGGCTCAACGACCAGCCGCCGTTCGCCGCGCGCGTCGACCATCTGTTCCAGGTTATCGCCAGCGCCATCCTCATGCGGCCGCACCTTGTCGATGGAGCGGTTGCATCGTCCTGAATCCTGCCGGAGCGGCCGGCGGAACAGGGGTTGCTTCACAGCGGAGGAGGCAGCGACAGCAATGGCTGGTTCCGAGGGGTATTTGTATTTTTACAACTTCCTCAAAAGGTCGAACATTAGGCATCTCAACCGTGGGAGTATCGCAAATGCACGTATTGTGCGGTGCGTCAATTCCACAATGAAAGGCATTGATTCTGGCCTTCATTCCTATGAACCAAGCCGTAGGGGTTGCAATGAAACCACTTTCTTCTCTAGCCGTCGTCGTCATTTTCGCGCTTGCCGCACGGGCTCAAGCAAGCAACACGCTACTTGCAATGGGCGCGAGTGCGGATGGCACATCGGTCTCTGGCCTGTCGTCAGGTGCGTTTATGGCGGAGCAATATCAAGTCGCCTATTCGGCATCGGTGATAGGGGCCGGAATAGTGGCTGGCGGGCCGTATTACTGCGCGGCAGGCCAGGTATATAGCAATATCGCCAATATCGGCAGTTGCATGGGAACGCCGTTTACCACGCCACTCTACACGCCATGGATGGTGGCAGTTACGCGAAGTTTCTCGGCTTACGGCGACATCGACCCGATAGCGAACCTGAAAAAGCGCCGCATCTACGTTTTCAGCGGTACCAACGACAAGGTTGTATATCAACCAGCAGTAAATTCGACCGTCGCTTTTCTTAAGGGCATAGGCGTAGCGAGTGCGAATCTGGTCTATGTAAACAAAGTCCCGTCCGGACATGCCTTGCTGACTCCAGCATTCGGGAATCGCTGCGCTGTAAATGACACGCCCTATATTAGCCGATGTACTGTAAAGGAACAGGCGTACGACCAACCCGGGGCAATCTTCACGCACATTTATGGGAAACTCAATCCGCCGGCCAAGACGCGCACCGGCCAGCTGTTGACCTTCAATCAGCGAGAGTTTGCGGCTGACTCAACTAGCATGGCAGACGACGCCTATGTCTATGTCCCGGCTAGCTGCTCGGCGGGGACGAGTTGCAAAGTGCACGTGGCGTTTCATGGATGCCTACAGTCGGCGCAGTATGTGCAAGACGACTTCTACGGCAAGAGCAGCTATAACGACTGGGCCGACAACAACGGCATTATCGTGTTATATCCCCAAGTGAACAAATCGGAGCCGCTGAATCCGAAAGGCTGCTGGGACTGGGTTGGCTACACAGGCCCCAGCTATGCCTTCAAGAATGGTCCACAAATGAAGGCCGTTCACGCGATGATAGAGCGGTTGAAATCGGCGCCATCCGGGGCGGTGGCAATGCACTGAAAGCGGCCGACGAGGTATTAGCTTCAGTTATTAGTCGAGGAATTCAGCTTGCGATTCATTGCGATGATGTCGGCATGGGTGGGGCTTGGGCCGAGTTCAGCGAACCGCGCCGGCATCTGATCGCGCTTGCCGGCCGCATCACCCTTGACGGCGGCCGCGAGCGCGGCGCGCATGGTGCCGGCATCATTCTCTGCCAACTCTTTGCCGCCAAGGCACCGTTGCGGTTTTCCGATCTCGAACGGCTGATCGCTGGCGTCAACCAAAAGATGCTGATACAGCAGCTCAAGCAGCTGGAGCAGGACGGTATCGTGCTTCGGACAGTGTTCGCGCAAGTGCCGCCACGGGTTGAATATGAACTCACCGACATGGGCTATGCGCTGGGCCCGTCCATGCAAGCGCTGATCGAGTGGGCTGAAATGCGGCGCGCCCGGTTCACGCGGAACGGGTAGTTGTCAGCCTCTCGGTTGCCAGTCTGCCCATAAGGCAGCGCCGGCCACACCGGAACCGTTCGATGCCGTGGCATCGCCGTCGCTGGATGTTGCCGAATCGTCCCTCAGCGGAAACCATGCGAACGGCGCCTAGGCGTGGGCGGGAGAGACTATTAAATTATCCTTTTAAAATAATAGTCTTTCCCCGACATTCAGTCATATCAGGCGACAAAGGAAAAGGCCGGCTCCGGACGGAAAGTCAAGGCCACCGTCCATTCCATTTCAACCGCAGTAAATATTTTCTTTTTCGTAAAAATATTTAAATAAAAGAATTATCCCGCGCGGCGCCCGGCAATCCATTTGAAGTTCACCATTGCAGTTATTACGGCCGGCATAGTACGCTTATGCCAAATAGAATACGTTGGAATGTCATTTATCCAGTGCAACGACCGTTTAACTCCATGGAATACTATCATGATATTTTCCAAATTAACAATCCGAACCCGCCTCATGGTCGGTTTCGGTATCGGGCTTGTGATTTTGATCATTGTGTCGGTATTGAGCATCAGCAAACTGGCGGCCTTAAACGAGTCGCTCATCGTGACGGTGGATTTCAACGGGACGGAGTCCAACCTTCTCTCCCAGGCGCTGGGCGAGGCGCAAAAAGCCTCCACCGCCATGCGCAACGTGATTGTCCTGACCGATGTTCCGAGAATGACCAAGGAGAAAGAGGCATTCGAAAAGAGTTTGCAAACGTACGACGCACACACCGCCGATCTTAATAAGATATTCGATGCAGATCCCAATACGAGCGCCGAGGAAAAAGCCTATTTGGTGAAAATGGCCGAAGCAAAAACCGCCGCGTTGCCCATGATTAAAAAGGCGTTCGAGCTGGGCTTTGCCAACGATCCCCAAGCGCCTGATTTATTGATGGGCGAGACGGGGCCGGCCCTGGATAAATGGGTGAATACGCTGATCGAGTTCCGAGACTACGAAATAAAAACCAGCAATCAAACGGCCAGCGATGCCCATAATCAATATGCCGCCAGCAGAATATTGATAATCATTATCTCCATCATTGGCGTGCTGGCCTCGATCGCCGCCGGCTTCGCTATCGCCCGCAGTATTTTGAAACAATTGGGCGGCGAACCCACTTACGCCATGTCCGTCGCAAAAGAAATTGCAAGCGGTAACTTGGATACGGACATCCAGGTGCGGGAAGGCGATGACACCAACCTGATGTCCTCCATGAAATTGATGCGCAACCAGCTGGCGGAAATCGTCGGCCGGGTCCGCAGCGGCACCGACACCATCGCCACCGCCTCGAACCAGATCGCGGCGGGCAACCTCGACCTGTCCGCCCGCACGGAGGAGCAGGCCAGCTCGCTGGAGGAAACGGCGTCGTCGATGGAAGAGCTCACCAGCACGGTCAAGCAAAACGCCGACAACGCGCGGCAGGCCAACGAGCTCGCCGTCTCGGCGGCGGAGGTGGCGGTCAAGGGTGGCACCGTGGTGGCGCAGGTGGTCGAAACCATGGCCTCGATCAACGATTCGTCGAAGAAGATCGTCGATATCATCGGCGTCATCGACAGCATCGCGTTCCAGACCAATATCCTGGCGCTCAACGCCGCCGTGGAAGCCGCGCGGGCCGGCGAGCAGGGCCGCGGCTTCGCGGTGGTCGCCACCGAGGTGCGCAACCTGGCCCACCGTTCCGCCGCCGCCGCCAAGGAAATCAAGGCCCTGATCGACGATTCCGTCACCAAGGTCGATGCCGGCGGCAAGTTGGTCGACCACGCCGGCGTGACGATGGCCGATATCGTGCAGTCGATCACCCGCGTGACCGACATCGTCAGTGAAATCGCCTCGGCCAGCGTGCAGCAAACCATGGGCATCGAACAGATCAATTCGGCGATTTCGCAGATGGACGAGGTGACCCAGCAGAACGCGGCGCTGGTGGAGCAGGCGTCCGCCGCCGCCAGCTCGATGCAGGAGCAGGCCAAGGACTTGTCCCAGGTCGTCAGCGTTTTCAAGGTGGCGCACAATGCCGCCGGTAAAACCGCCTCGCCCCCGGCCGCGCGCGCGATCGCTTCACCAGCGAGGGCGCGGCGCACGACCGCACTACAGGCGCCCGCCGCACGCAACGCGAAAAAACCGGCGCTCAAACACGACGTGGAGGAATGGGAGCAGTTTTAGGCGGCGGCGCGGATTCGGCCAACTTTCCTTATCGAACACCCCGTGTGCTATAAATCGGGGTCGTTTCGACCTACCCAACGCTGAAAAGGAAAGACATGACCATTCGGGTCCATCATCCAGGTTGGCCCGGATCAGAAACGATAGATGTAACCCACCGCCACCAAGGTCTGGTTCGGCTTGTCCACCAGCGGGCTGTCCTTGACCGCGCTGCCGAAACGGCTGACGTTCAGGTCGGTGAATATGGTGTGCCGGTTGAACAGCGTATAGTCAGCGCGCAGGCCGGCATGCACGACTGTGGTGGCCTTGCCTTCGTAAAAGGCGCGGCTGGCGGTGGCCTCCGAACGCCGCACGCCGTAGTAGTAATCGACGTATTTATCGTCGACCCACTCGACCGCCAGGCGTGGCGTGAGGCCGAACTTGCCCGCCGCGAAGCGCCGGTCCACCTGCGCGCGGGCACGGGTGCCCTTGCTGTTGCCCATGGTGTCGGCCAGTAATTCCGCCGACAGATTGGCCACGCCGGTTTTCCAGATCAGCGCGCCGCCGCCCCACAGGCTGCCCTTGCGTTTTTCCATGCCTGCCAGCACCGGCGCGTCGCCGGCCTCGTAGCCGTCGCCGGCGTAGCGCGCGCGCAAGCGGATCGACACGGCATCGGTCGAAAACAGTTTGACGTCCGCCGTCGGCAGGCCGACCACGACCCATTTGTTCTCGTAGGCGATCACGGGCAGCGCGCGCGTCTCGCGGTCGACGTCGCGGTACGGCTTGTCGATCAAGGCCGCGCCGGCGCCCACCGCCCATGCCGGGCGGCCGGGCTCGGCTTGGGATTGGGCGAACGCCGGCGCGGCGGCGACGGCGGCGAGCGCGATGGCCGACAGCCAGCCGTGGAGGGATGGCAGGCGGATCGGCGAGGTGTTTTGCAGTTGCGACATAAGTTGGTCCTTGTTCACGGCCGGTCGAATGACAGGCTCGGGACCGGATGCTAGCAAGCGGGGATTAGCGGCATTTTAGAATTGTTAGGAATTCTTTAAGCGGCGCCGGCGACGGCGGGAAACAACACCCGCACCTTGAGGCCGGCGCCATCGAGGCCGTCGTCCGTTTCGATGACGGCCTGGTGCAAGTCGGCGATGCCGGCCACCAGCGACAAGCCGATGCCGCTGCCGCGCATCGGGTTGCCCGCGACCCGGTGGAAGCGGACGAAGATGGCCGCGCGTTCCGACACCGGCACGCCGGGCCCGTCGTCGGCCACTTCAAGATACGGTTGCGGCGCCGCGCCGGGTTCCGCGGCGGCCAGGTGGCCGCAACTGACCAGCACCTTGCCGTCGGCGCCGGTGTAGCGCAGCGCGTTGTCGATCAGGTTGCGCAGCAGGATGCCGATTTCGTCGATGTCGCAGCGGATCGGGCAGGCGCGCAGGTTCAAATAGATGGCGCGCCGGTTCTGCGCGGCGCAGACCTCGAATTCGCGCGCGACGTGCTCCACCAGCCGGCTCAAGTCCGTCTCCACCTGTTTGAGCGCCTTGGCGCCGGCGTTGAGGCGGGCCAGGTCGAGCAATTGCTCGGACAGGCGGGTGCTGCGCCTGGCCATCAGCAGCAGTTTCTCCAGCGCCTCCCGCGTGGTGCGGGGATCGTCGGCGCGCAGCGCGATCTCGACTTGCGCCTGCAGCGCCGACAGCGGGGTGCGCAGTTCGTGGGCGGCGTCGCCGATGAAGCGGCGCTCGCCCTCGATGGCGTCATCGAGCTGCTTCAAAACATGGTTGAACGAGGTGACCAGCGGATGCAGCTCGCTGGGCAGGCGCGCCAGCGGCAGCGGCGCCAGATCGAAACTGCGCCGCTTGAGCATGGCCGCGCCCAACGCCCGCACCGGTTGGAGCGAGCCGCGCACCACGAACCACATGATGACGCCGGCGAGCAACAGCAGCACCGTGGCCAGCCCCAGCGCGTGCCACGCCGTGTGCCGCAGGTCGGCGTCGACGACGCTTTGCAGATTGCCCACCTGCACGGTGACGCGGCCGTCGCGGTCGGAGACGCTGTAGACGCGCCACTTCTTGCCCTCGACGACGGTCGAGGCGGCGCCTTCGACGAAGCTCGGTTGCAGCGGCAGCCGTGGCGCACCGGGCGTGTTCGCCACCAGCCTGGCGCGTGCTATCCAGATCTGGAACACCAGCGGATCGTGCGCGCGCTGCGCCGGCGCCGGCAATGTCAGGCCGGGACCGGCCTTGCGCTCGAAGCGGCTGCTGGCGGGGATCGTCACCAGCAGCTGCGTGGCGATCGCCTCCAGTTTCTCGTCCCACGTGCTGGCGCGGTTGAGCGACAAATAGGCCACCACCACCGTCGCCACCACGATCCAGCACAGCACGGTGACGCCCAGGATGACGAGCAATAGTTGCGTGTTGATCGAGCGCGGCTTCATGCCGTGGGCTGGCCGATGACGTAGCCGAGGCCGTGCACCGTGCGGATCAGATCGTCGCCGAGCTTGCGCCGCAACTGGTGGATGAACACGGCGATGGTGTTGCTCTCGACCGCGCTGGCGGTGCCGTAGACCAGGTCGTGCAGGTGGTCGCGCGTGACCACGTGGCCGGGACGCTCCATCAGCGCCAGCAAGGTGCGGTACTCGTTGGCGCTGAGCACGACCTCGGCCTCGCCCCGGTGCACCACGCGGCGGCCGCGGTCGACCCGCACGTCGCCGTAGGTGACCACCGGAATCACGCGGCCCTGGCTGCGGCGGATCACCGAGCGCACGCGCGCCCACAGCTCGTCGAACTGGAACGGCTTGACCAGGTAGTCGTCGGCGCCGGCGTCGAGGCCGGCGATGCGCTCGCTCAACTGGCCGCGCGCGGTCAGGATCAACACCGGGGTCGCGTCGTAGTGCTCGCGCATCGCGCGCAGCACCGTCAGGCCGGACTCGCCCGCCAGGCCGATGTCGAGCAACACCACCGAGTAGGCGTGGTTGACCAGCGCGGCGCGCGCCGAGGCCGCGTCGCACACGTGGTCGACGCGCCAGGCGCTCAGCCGGGCGCCGGCGCAGATGGTCTCGCCCAGCATGGGGTCGTCTTCGACAAGCAGGAGTTGCATGGGGCGCGTTTGGGTTGGTGGGTCGGGCTTGCCGGCGATTATGCCATGGAGATTTTAGTTTCTTTTTAAGGTGGGGCGTCGTCGGCGCCCGGCCCGCCGCCGCTTGAGCGGCCACAAACCCGCCCGGCCCGCATGGATAAATAATCATTTCGTCTACTTGGCGCCGGGGCGGTCCGATGGTCGCTTGTGATCCCGCAACAGGTCGAACCGCATAGGAGAGGGACATCATGTGTATCGATACGGAGCGCTTTGCCACCCACCTGCGCCAACACGCGGCAAGCTGCAGCACGCACAAATGCGCGGCCTACGTTCGCCAGGCGCTGGAAGCCGGCGGCGCCGACACCAGCGGCCATCCGGTCGACGCGCGCGATTACGGGCCGACGCTGCTGCGGAACGGCTTTTGCGAATTCAAGCCGCCGTCGCTGGCGGCGTACGTGCCGGCCAGGGGCGATATCGTCGTCATCCAGCCCACCGCCAATGGCAGCAAGTCGGGACACATCCAGGCCTATGATGGCAAAAACTGGATCTCGGATTTCGTCCAGTTGGGTTTCTGGCCCGGTCCCGTCTATCGTCAAGAGCAGCCCCGATACGCCATCTACCGCCCCGAGGGCTAAGCGGCCGGCGCGGACCCGGACGCGCGCACGAAGTCGACGAACGCGCGCAGCGGCGCCGGCAGGTGCCGCCGGCCCGAGTAGTATAAAAACGGCCCGGGAAAACTCGGCCACCAGTCCCGCAGTATCGGCCGCAGCGCGCCCGAGGCGATGTGGGGATCGAGCCACTCCTCGAACAGGTAGATCACGCCGTGCCCGGCCACCGCCGCGCTCACGGCCAGGTCGATCACGGTCGGCGTGACGATCAGCGGGCCGGTCGGATCGACGGTCAGCGTCTGGCCGTCGCGCTCGAAATCCCACGGATAGATGGCGCCGCTGAGGAACTTGCCGCGCAGGCAGGCGTGTTGCAGCAGGTCGCGCGGATGCGCCGGCACGCCGCGCCGCGCCAGATAGGACGGCGCGGCCGCCACCGCGAAGCGCTGCGTGCGCGGGCCGATCGGCAGGGCGATCATGTCCTGTTCCAGCCGCTCGCCGTAGCGGATGCCGGCGTCGCAGCCGCTGGCGACGACGTCGACGAAGTTATTGTCGATCACGATGTCGAGCACGATGTCCGGGTACGCGGCCATGAACTGGTCGACCAGCGGCTGTAGGAAAAAGCGCGCCGCGCTGACCGGCACGTTGAGGCGCAGGGTGCCGCGCGGGCTGTCGCGCAGCTCGTTGAGGACGTCGAGCGCGCCGGCCACCTGGCTCAACGCCGGTTGCAGGCGCGCCAGCAGCAGCGCCCCGGCCTCGGTCGGCGTGACGCTGCGGGTGGTGCGCAGCAGCAGGCGGATGCCGAGCTGGTTTTCCAGCCGCCGCAGCGCCTCGCTCAGCGCCGACGCCGATTGCCCGCCGGCGCGCGCCGCCTGCCGGAAGCCGCCGTGCTGGGCCACCAGCGCGAACGTGGCCAGGTCGGCCATGGAGGGGGAGTCGGTGGTCATCGGTGCTTTCGATTGTGCAAAATTTCGTACAGCCCGTGCGGCATTGCCCCCATTATCACACAGCGCCGGCCCCGCTACCATGTGTTCACGCTTTCCCCATCACTCAACAGGAGCAACACATGAACACTTATTCCCCATCGAGCGACCAGTTCACCCCCGCCGGCAGCGGCATCGTTTTCAACCGCGTCGGTTACGGTGCGATGCAGCTGGCCGGGCCGCACGTGTGGGGGCCGCCGAAGGACCGCGCCGCCGCCGTGGCCGTGCTGCGCGAGGCGATCGAGCTGGGCGTCAACCACATCGACACCGCCGATTTTTACGGCCCGCACGTGACCAACCAGATCATCCGCGAGGCGCTGCACCCTTACCGCGACGGCCTGACCATCACCACCAAGATCGGCTTCGTGCGCGGCGCCGACCAGTCGTGGCTGCCGGCGGCGTCGGCCCAACAACTGCGCGAGGCCGTCCACGACAACCTGCGCAACCTGGGACTGGAGGCGCTCGACGTGGTCAACTACCGCGCCCCGGGCCTGCAGGGCCCGGACGATACGCCGATCGGCGAGGCGATCGCGGTGATGCTGCGCCTGAAGCAGGAGGGGCTGATCCGCCATATCGGCGTGAGCAACGTCAGCGCGCGCCAAGTGGCCGAGGCGCAGGCGATCGCCCCTATCGTCTGCGTGCAGAACCATTACAACCTGGCCCATCGCGGCGACGACGCGCTGATCGACGCGCTGGCGGCGCAGGGCATCGCTTACGTGCCGTTCTTCCCGCTGGGCGGCTTCTCGCCGCTGCAGTCCGATGTGCTGAACGGCGTGGCCGCCGCCCTCGGCGCGCAGCCGATGCAGGTCGCGTTGGCGTGGCTGTTGCAGCGCGCGCCGAACATGCTGGTCATCCCCGGCACCTCGTCGGTGGCGCATCTGCGCGACAACGTCGCCGCCGGCGCGCTGCGCCTCGACGCCGCCACCGTGGCGGCGCTGGACGCCATGTGACGCCGGCCGCAGGGGCGGAGCGCACCGGAGGAGAAAAAACTTGTTAAATTAAAATAATTGCTCGATACTAAATTAAGATTTTTGCATGCCTACTTGATAATGGTGGCGCCCAGCAACTATCTTGTTCGGCCGGTATCAGCCGGCTGGTGATCTCTCCCACCATACAAGGGTATCGCGCACATGAAACGTCCGGCCACTTCCCCCCAGCATCCCCGTCTCAAACCCCGCTTGCTGTTGTTGTCCCTGGCGCTAGGCTGGAGCCTGTGCGGCGCCGCCGCCGCCCAGGGCGCGCCGGCCGTGCAGCCGACCGGCGACTTTTGGCAGAGCCTGTCGGCGACGCCGATCGTGGCCGCCGACCGCAACGCCGCCACCGCCGCCGCGGCGGCATCCCGCACCGACGGCCGCGTGCCGACGCCGGCGCCGCGGCGCTACCACGCGGCCAAACTGAACCGCGCCGGCATCCAGGCGCTGGCCGCCGGCGCGCCGCGCGAGCGCAGCGCCAGCGCCGCCGCCACGCCGCTGATCATCTCGCTGCCGCACCCGGACGGCGGCTACCAGCGCTTCGCCATCGTCGATTCGTCGGTGATGGAGCCGGGCCTGGCGGCCAAGCACCCCGAGATCAAAACCTTCGCCGGCAAGGGCATCGACGACCCGGGCGCGAGCCTGCGCATGGACATCACCCCGCTCGGCCTGCACGCGTCGGTGCGCTCGCCCAACGGCGCGTGGTACGTCGATCCGCAGGCCGCGCTTGACGACAGCGTCTACCGCAGCTACCACCGGCGCGACCTGCCCAACGTCCACGGCCCGCTGCGCGAGGCGCCGCTGAGCGAGCCGCGGCTGGCGCTGCCGCGCGGCTTCTACCACGCCGCCGACGCGCTCGAGGTGCGCGGGGCCGGCTTCGCGCCGGGCGCCAGCGTGAGCGTGGCGGTGCGCGCCGCCGACGGCGCCGCGCGCCAGAGCGTGGTGGTGACGGCCGACGCCGAGGGCGTGGTGCGCGCCTCGCTCAAGGCCGACCCGTCGGGCAACACCGGCGCCTACGAGGTCAGCGCCAGCGACGGCCGCGCCACCTCGAGCGTCAACTACGTGGTCGTCGACGACGCCGCCGAGCCGGCCGCCGCCAGCGGCGAGCAGCTGCGCACCTACCGGCTGGCGCTGGTCACCGACCCGTCCTACGCCAGCTACTTCGGCGGCCCGGCCAACGTCACCGCCGCCAAGGTCACCTTGATCAACCGCGTCACCCAGGTGTACGAGGACGAGACGGCGATCCGGCTGGTGCTGATCAACGCCACCGACGCGCTCAACCTCGACACGCCGGCCCAGATGACCGGCGCCAACGGCCCCTGCGGCGGCGCCGCCTGCTTCACCACCAGCCAGGCGGCCGGCTGCGGCGGCGCCACGCTGACCCGCAACCGCATCGTCACCGGCCTGCTGGCCGGCGCCGGCAACTTCGACGTCGGCCACATTGCCTTCGGCCTCGACGGCGGCGGCGTGGCCAGCCTGGGCGTGGTCGGCACCGGCGCCAAGGCGCAGGGCTGCACCGGCGTGCCGACGCCGGTCGGCGACGTCTTCGCGGTCGACTACGTGGCCCATGAGATGGGCCACCAGTTCGCCGGCAACCACACCTTCAACGGCGTGACGGGCAGCTGCTCGGGCGGCAACCGCAACGATGAAACCTCGGTCGAGCCGGGCAGCGGCTCGTCGATCATGGCCTACGCCGGCATCTGCGGCAGCGACAACCTGCAGCCGCACAGCGACGCCTACTGGTCGCAGCGCAGCTTCGACGAGATCGTCGCCTACACCTCCTCGGGCGAGAACAATATCAACGAGGTGCAGGTGGCCGCGCTGACCGGCTTCAGCGCCAACGGCCGCCAGTTCCAGCTGCGCTACAACGGCGCCACCTCGCCGGCCATCGTGCGCGGCACCAACTACACGGCCGCCGGCATCCGCGCCGCCGTGCAGGCCATCCCCGGCTGGCCGTCCGGCGCCACCGTCACCGCCAGCGCCGTCAGCGACAACGCCTTCACGTTGACGTTCGGCGGCGCGCTGGCCGGCACCAACGTCGCCCCGCTCGAGCTGGTCAATTGCAGCGGCGGCTGCGGCGGCTACATCGGCGAGATCGCCGCCGGCGGGCCGACCCGCCGCGGCGGCGCCGTCGCCGCCAGCGGCAACAGCGCGCCCGTGGTGACGGTGGCGCCGGCCTACACCATCCCGCTGCGCACGCCGTTCGCGCTGACCGGGACGGCCACCGACGCCGACGGCGACGCGCTGACCTACCTGTGGGAGCAGAACGACCGCGGCAGCGCCAACGGCACCGGCCTGATCAGCAACAACAAGGTCGACGGCCCGCTGTTCCGCCAGTTCGGCGTGCGCGCCGCCGTCAGCGAGGATGACAGCATCGAGTACAACTCGGCCGGCGAGAACCACACCGGCACCGACCCGACCCGGGTGTTCCCGGACCTGGCGCAAATCATCGCCAACAACACCAACGCCGCCAGCGGCGCCTGCCCGGTGACGAGCGCGCCGACGGTGGCCAACACCGAGTGCTACGCCGAGTTCCTGCCGACGGCCGCCTATGTCGGCTTCGGCGGCAACGCCGGCCCGGCCGCGCTGAACTTCAGGCTCACCGCGCGCGACGGCCGGGGCGGCGTCGGCGGCGCCGCCACGCGCCTGCTGCTGGCCGCCGGCGCCGGCCCGTTCCTGGTGACGGCGCCCAACACGGCCGTCACCTGGGCCGGCGCCAGCACCCAGACCGTGACCTGGAACGTGGCCAACACCAGCGCCGCGCCGGTGGGCACGGCCAACGTCAAGATCAGCCTGTCGACCGACGGCGGCCTGACGTATCCGATCGTGCTCGCCGCCAGCGCGCCCAACACCGGCAGCCGCGCCGTCACCGTGCCGGCGCTGGCGACCACCAAGGCGCGCGTCAAGGTCGAGGCGATCGGCAACGTGTTCTTCGACATCTCGGACGCGGACTTCACGATCACCGCGCCGGCCCTGGCCGGCGACATCGACGGCGACGGCAGCGTCGGCTGCGCCGACCTGGCCCTGGCCAAGGCGGCGCTGGGCCAGCGCGGCGGCCAGGGCGGCTTTAACGCGCGCGCCGACGTCAACGGCGACAAGGTGGTCGACGTGCGCGACGTCGCCCTCGTATCGCGCGGCCTGCCCGCCGGCAGCGTGTGCCAATAACCCCCAACCGAGAGAACCTCATCATGCTGAATTTGAATAAGCGATACCGAAACAACTCCAACGCCACGCTGGCGCTGGCGCGGCGCCTGGCCGCCGCCGTGCTGCTGGCGGCCGGCACGGCGTCGGCGGCGCTGGCCGCGCCGGCGCTGTCGATCGTCGCCACGCCCGATCCGGTCAAGCCCGGCGCCACGCTGGAACTGGACGTGCGCGTGGCCGACATCGCCGACCTGTACGCCTACCAGTTCTCGCTGTCGTTCGATCCGGCCGTGTTGCAGGCCAGCGGCTACGGCGCCGGCGGCTTCCTGTCGGCTGCCGGGCCTGTCTTTGCCGACGGCGGCGCCGTCGACAACGCCGCCGGCACCATCTCGTTCGCCTTCGCCTCGCTGCTCGGCGCGGTGCCGGGCGCCAGCGGCGGCGGCAGCCTGGCGCATTTCAGCTTCAACGTCGTCGGCGCCGGCACCACCGTGCTCAACTTTGGAGACGTGCTGTTTTTGAATTCGGCCCTGAACGATATCGCGGTCGGATACGGGCCGGCGACGGTGGTCGTCTCCAGCGTGCCGGAACCGTCGGCCTACCTGATGTTCGGCGCCGGCCTGGCCGGCATCGCGGCGCTGCGCCGGCGCCAGGCCGTGCCGTCGGCGGTTTGATGGTCGCCTAGCGGCCTTTGCAGCACAGGACGCCGCCGGCTCCGGCGGCGTCCTCCATCCCCGGTTCCGCATTCCCCTCGCTGACCAACTGTCGACCGTGTAGGTCATCCTTTCCGTCGCATAGACGGTTTTCGTCTTTGCGAAGTTGTTTTTATTCGTTTTGTTTCACTTCAGCTAAACGTATATTTCATTCCGCAAGCCGTTGATGTCCATCGCCATCAACCGGTCCGCAAGTTCCCGCCATTCAAGCCACCATAAGGTCTCTTTATGTCAGTTGACGTCCCCTCGCCGGCACTGCCTCCCGTGCTGGCATCGATCAAGGCCGAAGCGGCCGCGTCCCAATTGCCGTATGCCGGCGGCGTGCCTCCGGCCGTCGCCTGGCAACTGTTTTCCGCCGGCGACGTGCTGCTGGTCGACGTGCGCACCGGCGAGGAGCGCAAGTTCGTCGGCCACGTGCCCGACAGCCTGCACGTGGCCTGGGCCACCGGCACCGCGCTGACGCGCAACCCGCGTTTCGCGCGCGAGCTGGAAAGCAAAATCGGCGGCAAGGACACGCCGGTCCTGCTGCTGTGCCGCAGCGGCAAGCGTTCGGCGCTGGCCGCCGAGGCGGCCGCCAAGGCCGGCCTGGGCAACGTCTTCAACGTGCTCGAAGGCTTCGAGGGCGAGCTCGACGAGCGCCAACAGCGCGGCAAGGCCGACGGCTGGCGCTTCCACGGCCTGCCGTGGCTGCAGGACTGACGGCATGGCCACCTTCGACATCACCACCATCGTGCAATCGCTGCACGACGCGCGCCACCGCTGGCGCCAAGAGCAAAGCCGCGCCAGCGAGCCGGGCGGGCGGGAATTCCCGTCGCGCAACGCGTTGGCGGCCATCATCGACAGCCTCAAGGGCGTGCTGTTCCCGATGCGGCTGGGGCCGCCCGACCTGCGCCAGGAAAGCGAGGACTTCCACGTCGCCCACGCGCTCGACGGCGCGCTGCACGCGCTGCTCAAGCAGGTGCGGCGCGAGTTGAAATACAACGCCGGCCTGCGCGGACTGGCCGCCGACCACAGCGTCGATAACGACATCGACCACGACGCGCTGGCCGCGGTGCGCGCCTTCGCCGCCGCGCTGCCGGCGATCCGCTCGCTGCTCGACAGCGACGTCATGGCCGCCTACCAGGGCGACCCGGCCGCGCGCAGCGTCGACGAGGTGCTGCTGTGCTACCCGGGCGTGCTGGCGATGATCCACTACCGCATCGCGCACCAGCTCTACACGCTGGGGTTGACGCTGCTGGCGCGCATCGTCGCGGAACTGGCGCACGGCGCCACCGGCATCGACATCCATCCCGGCGCGCGCATCGGCGCCGGCTTCTTCATCGACCACGGCACCGGCGTGGTGATCGGCGAGACGGCCGTCATCGGCGCCCGGGTGCGCTTGTACCAGGCCGTCACGCTGGGCGCCAAGCGCTTCCCGACGGACGCCGACGGCAACCTGCAAAAGGGCTTGCCGCGCCACCCGGTGGTCGAGGACGACGTCGTCATCTACGCCGGCGCCACGGTGCTCGGGCTGATCACGATCGGCAAGGGCGCCATCATCGGCGGCAACGTCTGGCTGACGCACGACGTGCCGCCGGGCGGACGCATCGCCCAGGCCGAATCGCGCGTGGGCGCCTTCGCCAACGGCATCGCAAGCGCATAACCTTTTTTTTTCACCTTACTGAAATGGAGTCACGATGTCGGCAACTGTAGGCGGTACCACGGCGCTGGGCGATAACGCAGCACGGCAATTAGCGAACGCGACAAAAACCGTTCCGCAACTCGAGACCATCAGCCCGCGCTGGCTGACGCACCTGCTGCAATGGGTGCCGGTCGAGGCGGGCATCTATCGCCTTAACAAGGTCAAGAATCCGGAGGCGATCAAGGTCACCTGCACCGCGCGCCAGGAGGAGAACCAGCTGCCGCGCACCTATGTCGACTACGAGGAGAATCCGCGCGAGTACTTCCTCAACGCCGTCTCGACCGTGCTCGACGTGCACACCCGCGTGTCCGACCTGTACAGCAGCCCGCACGACCAGATCAAGGAACAGCTGCGCCTGACCATCGAGACCATCAAGGAAAACCAGGAAAGCGAGCTGATCAACAATCCCGACTACGGCCTGCTGGCCCAGGTGAGCGACGAGCAGCGCATCTTCCCGCTGACGGGCGCGCCGACGCCGGACGACCTCGACGAGCTGCTGACCAAGGTGTGGAAGGAGCCGGCCTTCTTCCTGACCCATCCGCTGGCGATCGCCGCCTTCGGCCGCGAGGCGACCCGGCGCGGTACGCCGCCGCCCACCATCAGCCTGTTCGGCTCGCAGTTCATCACGTGGCGCGGCATCCCGCTGATCCCGTCGGACAAGGTGCCGGTGGCCGACGGCAAGAGCAAGATCCTGCTGCTGCGCGTGGGCGACAAGCGCCAGGGCGTGGTCGGGCTGTTCCAGCCGGGCCTGCCGGGCGAGCAGAGCCCGGGGCTGTCGGTGCGCTTCATGGGGATCAACAACCATGCGATCTCGTCGTACCTGATCTCGCTGTACTGCTCGCTGGCGGTGCTGACCTCCGACGCGCTGGCCGTGCTCGACGACGTCGAGATCGGCAAGTACCACGACTATCCGGACACCTACAAATAAGCCCGCGCCGTGAGCCTTCTTTCGCCCCCCATCTCCCTGCCGGCGGCGCGCCGCCGGCGTTCCCGCACCCGAACCGTCGGGCGCGCCGTTCGATCCGGCCGCGCTGGCGCGCCTGGCCAACGAGTTCTTCACGGCGCCGCCGTTCGCGCGCCAGCTCGGCGTGCCGGGCGTGCAGGCGCCGGCCAACATCGCGCCGCCCGGTTCGCCCCTGGTCAGCCCGGCCGGCTTCGGTCCCAGCGTGCCCGGCACGCCGATCCCGCAAGGCCAGATTCCCGGCACCAACCTGATCCCGGCGTCGCCGACCCAGGTGCTGTCGCTGGGTAACCGCGCGCCGGCGCTGCTGCCGGCCGCGCAGGCCGGCAACGGCGTGCCCGACAAGGCGTTCGGCGCGATGTCCGCCTACGAGCCGCGCAACGGCGGCGCCGTGCTCGGCGTGCCGCAAGCGGCCGCCGGCGCGCAGCCGCCGGCCGAGGCGTCGTCGTACTACTTCCTGGGCGAGCGCTACGGCCAGCCGGCCGGCGCCGCCGCGCCCGCGCCGCAGCGGCCGCCACAGGATGCATCGTGGCCGGCGCCACCGCTGGTGGCCCAGCCGTCGCTGGCGCCCGCCGCCACCGGCTTGCCGGGCGCGTCCGCGCCTGCCGCGCCGTCGGCACCGCAGTATTATTTCGTCGATGCGGTGGTGCTGCCAGGCGGCTACGTGACCCCGGCCAAGCCGGCGCCGCACGGCACCGTGCCGCTGGCCGGCGGCGACCGCCATCCGCCGTTCGACGTGCACGCGGTGCGGCGCGACTTTCCCATCCTGCAAGAGAAGGTCAACGGCCGCCAGCTGGTGTGGTTCGACAACGCCGCCACCACCCACAAGCCGCAGTCGGTGATCGACCGCATCGCGTATTTCTACGCGCACGAGAACTCCAACATCCACCGCGCGGCGCACGAGCTGGCCGCGCGCGCGACCGACGCCTACGAGGGCGCGCGCGAGCGCGTGCGGCGCTTCCTCAACGCGCCCGACGTCAACGAGGTCATTTTCGTGCGCGGCACCACCGAGGCGATCAACCTGGTGGCCAAGAGCTGGGGCGGGCAGCACGTGGGCGAGGGCGACGAGATCATCGTCTCTCAGCTGGAGCACCACGCCAACATCGTGCCGTGGCAGCAGCTGGCCGCCGCCAAGGGCGCCAAGCTGCGCGTGATCCCGGTCGACGACTCCGGCCAGGTACTGCTCGACGAGTACCGCAAGCTGCTCAACGAGCGCACCAAAATCGTCGCCGTCACCCAGGTGTCGAACGCGCTGGGCACCGTCACGCCGGTCAAGGAAATCGTCGAGCTCGCCAAGCGCGCCGGCGCCCGCACCCTGGTCGACGGCGCCCAATCGGTCTCGCACATGCGCATCGACGTGCAGGACATCGGCGCCGACTTCTTCGTCTTCTCCGGCCACAAGCTGTTCGGCCCGACCGGCATCGGCGTCTTGTGGGGCAAGCGCGAGGTGCTCGAGGACATGCCGCCGTGGCAGGGCGGCGGCAATATGATCGCCGACGTGACGTTCGAGAAAACCGTGTTCCAGCCGATCCCCAACAAGTTCGAGGCGGGCACCGGCAACATCGCCGACGCCGTCGGCCTGGGCGCGGCGATCGATTACGTGACGCGCGTCGGCATCGAGAACATCGCCCGCTACGAGCACGACCTGCTGGTGTACGGCATGCGCGAGCTGGGCGCGATCCGGGGCGTGCGCCTGATCGGCACCGCCGCCGACAAGGCCAGCGTGATGTCGTTCGTGCTGGCCGGCTACACGACGGAAGAGGTCGGCCACGCGCTCAACGACGAGGGCATCGCCGTGCGCACCGGCCACCATTGCGCCCAGCCCATCCTGCGCCGCTTCGGCGTGGAGACGACGGTGCGGCCATCGTTGGCTTTCTACAACACCTTCGACGAGATCGACCGCTTGATCGCGGTGCTGCGCAGGCTGGCGTCGGCGCGCTGAGCGGGAGGGCGGTCGACGCTACCGTATTGCCCCGTCAAAAAAGGGTGATACGGTAGAAACGCGGCCAAACGGCGCGGCGAAAATCCGGCAAAATAGGCTTTATTTTGTCGCGCCGCACGATCCGGTTGACCAGCCATGCCGCCGTCTTTCAAACCATCGATACCGCTGCCGCACCAGGCCGCCGAGATGTTCTGCCTGATGGTCGAGGAGATCAAGGAATGCGCGATCTTCCTGATGGACCCGCGCGGCGTCATCACCAGCTGGAACCGCGCGGCCCAGGTCATGAAGGGCTACCGCGCCGACGAGGTGGTCGGCCAGCACCTGTCGCTGCTGTACCGCGAGGAGGACCGGGCGCGCGGCTGGGCCGACCACAATCTGGGCGAGGCCGCCAAGCACGGCTTCTACAGCGAGGAAACCTGGCGCCGCAAAAAAGACGGCAGCCTGTTCTGGGCGCACATCGCGCTGACGGGGCTGCGCGACGAGCACGGCCAACTGGTCGGCTTTTCCAAGGTGACGATGGACTTGACGCGGCACAAGCTGCTCGAACAATGCCTGGACGAAAAGGAGGAGAACCGCCGCATCATGACCGCCGCCAACGCCGGCACGTGGAAATGGGACGTCGCCGGCCGCCGGCTGGCGTTGTCGCCCGCGCTCAAGCAATTGCTCGGCTACGACGGCAACGGCGCCGCGCCCGACGCCAGCGACTGGCGCGCGCTGGTCGATCGGCGCGACGTGCCGGCCGTGTGCGCCAGGCTGCGCGCCACGCTGACGGCCGTGCCGGCGCAGCCGCTGGCGCTGGAGCTGCGGCTGTGCCGCCAGGACGGCAGCTGCCGCTGGTTCTTCGTGCGCGCCGACTGGACCCGCCCGGCCGAGGGTCAAAGCGAGCTGAGCGGCGTGTGCGTCGACATCCACGATATGCGCCTGCTGGCCGAGGAACGCGAGCGCCTGCTCAACGAGCTGCAACTGATGCGCCTGCGCTTTCGCGCCATCATCGACCAGATGCCGTCCGGCGTGTTCGTGGCGCAGGTGCCGTCGGGCAAAATGCTGTACCAAAACCGCAAGGCCCGGCGCATCTTCGGCGCCCCGCTCGACGAGCTGGCCACCTACCACGACTACGTCCGCGTCGACCTGCGCGACCCGGACGGCCGGCGCCTGCTGGCGCATGAGTTTCCGCTGGCGCAGGCCATCATCACGGGCGAGCCGGTGCCGGCGCGCGAACTGGTGTTCCACCGGCCGGGCGCGGCGCCGCGCTATTTCCGCATCGGCGCCACGCCGGTGCTGGCCGACGGCGACCAGCACCGGCTGGCCGTCGCGGTGGCCAACGACATCGATGACTTGAAGCGCGCGCAGGAATCGCTGCGGGCCGAGAAGGAGCGCGCCGAGGTGACCTTGCGCGCGATCAGCAACGGCGTCATCACCACCGGCCTCGACGGCCGCGTCGACAGCATGAACACGGCCGCCGAACGGCTCACCGGCTGGAGCGAGCGGCAGGCGTTCGGCGTGCCGCTCGACGAGGTGCTGCGGCTGCGGGCGGAGCCGGCGGCCGAGGCCTCCGAGCCGGCCCCGGCGGCGGGCTGCGACCCGGTGCTGCGCTGCATGCGCGAGAACCGCACCGTGACGTCGGCCGCGCCGGCGGTGCTGCACTCGCGCAGCGGCGGCCGCCATACGATCGAATACGCGGCCACGCCGCTGCAACTGCCCGACAACCGCAGCAGCGGCGCCGTGCTGGTGCTCAACGACGTCACCGAGTCGCGCGGGCTGCTCAAGAACCTGAGCTACCAGGCCAGCCACGACGTGCTGACCGGGCTGGTGAACCGGCGCGAGTTCGGCGCCCGGCTGCAGCGCGCGCTCGACCGCACCGGCCAGCCCGGCGCCAGCAACAGCGCGCTGCTGTACCTGGACCTGGACCAGTTTAAGATCGTCAACGACACCTGCGGCCACGGCGCCGGCGACGACCTGCTGCGCCAGCTGTCGGTGGCCTACGGCGCCCACGTGCGCGAGCGCGACACGCTGGCGCGCATCGGCGGCGACGAGTTCGCGCTCATCGTCGAGCACTGCACGGTGCAGGAGGCCAGGGTGGTGGCCGACAAACTGCTCGAGACCACGCGCAACTTCCGCTACATCTGCAAGAACCAGGTGTTCCGGCTGGGCGTGAGCATCGGCCTGACGCCGCTCGACGGCAGCACCACGACGATGGAGGAGGCGCTGCGCCAGGCCGACCACGCCTGCTACATCGCCAAGGAGAGCGGGCGCAACCGGGTGTTCCTGCAACTGGGCGGCGGCGCCGAGATGGCGCAGCGGCGTAACGACATGTATTGGTTCAAGCGGCTCGGCGACGCCTTCCGCAACGACGACCTGCAGTTGTACCACCAGCCGATCCGCGCGCTCGGCGCCGGCGGCGGCGGCCTGCACTACGAGATCTTGCTGCGCATGAAGGACGGCGCCGCCGGCCCGGTGGGGCCGACCAGCTTCCTGCCGGCCGCCGAGCGCTACGACATCATGCAGGAGGTCGACCGCTGGGTGCTCGACCGCAGCCTGGCGTGGCTGGAGGGCCATCCCGGCCACGTCGCCGAGCTCGAGCTGTGCACCATCAACCTGTCGCAGCGCGCGCTGGCCGATCCCGGCTTCAAGCAGTACGCGGTCGGCCGCATCGAGGCGATGTCGGTGCCGGCCGACAAGCTGTGCTTCGAGATCACCGAGACCGGCGCCTTCGCCAACCTGCAGAACACGCTGTCGTTCGTGCTGGCGCTGCAGCGGCTGGGCTGCCGCTTCGCGCTGGACGACTTCGGCACCGGCATGGCCTCGTTCGCCTACCTGAAGCAGCTGCCGGTCAACTACGTCAAGATCGACGGCTCGTTCATCCAGATGATGACCAGCAGCACGGTCGATTTCGAGATGGTGCGCTTCACCAACGACATCAGCCACATCATGGGGCGCCGCACGATCGCCGAATTCGTCAACGACGCCGACACCCTGGCCAAGCTGGCCGAGATCGGCGTCGACTACGCGCAGGGCTACCTGCTGGGCGAGCCGCGGCCGCTCGAGGGCTGAGGCGCGGCCCGCCGCCGCTCAGATCTGCTGCAGGCCGCCGTCGACGAACAGCTCGATGCCGTTGACGAAACTGGCGTCGTCGGAGGCCAGGAACACGGCCGCCTTGGCGATCTCGTCGGGCTCGCCCACGCGCCCCATCGGGATCTGCGTGGCGAAGAAGTCGAGCAGGCCCTGCTGCTTGTCGGCGTCCGGGCCGGCCAGCTCCACCAGGCCGGGCGTGCGGATCGGGCCGGGGCTGATGGTGTTGACGCGGATGCCGCGTCCCTTCAGGTCGAGTATCCAGTTGCGGGCGAAGGCGCGCACCGCCGCCTTCGACGCGGCGTAGACGCTGAACGCCTCGGTGCCGCCGCTGGCCGCCGTCGAGCCGGTCAGGATCACCGACGCACCGGCGCCCAGCAGCGGCAGCGCGGCCTGCACCGTGAACAAGGTGCCCTTGACGTTGCGGTTGAAGGTATCGTCGAAGTGCGCTTCGGTGATCTGGCCCAGCGGCAGCAGCGAGCCGCCGCCGGCGTTGGCCACCAGCACGTCGACCCGGCCGTGTTCGGCCTTGACGCGCTCGAACAGCGCCGCCAGTTGCGCCGGGTCGGCCGAGTCGACCCGCACGCCGCTGGCGGCGGCGCCGATGGCGTCCACCGCCGCGTCCAGCTCGGGCTGGCGGCGGCCGGTGACGTAGACGTGCGCGCCCTCGTTGGCGAAGCGCTTGGCGACGGCCAGGCCGATGCCGCTGGTGCCACCGGTGACGACGGCGATTTTTCCTGCGAGTTTCTGAGACATGATGTTTTCCTTTGCGATTGATTTCGTTAAAAGACGACGGAATCCAGTGTGCGCCCGGACCGCCGCCGCGATAAGACAGGCGCGGCGCATATGATTTATGCTTTAATTGCATAAACCTTCATGTGCGAGTCTTGGAATGAATAAATTGCTATGGATGCGGTGTTTCGTGCGGGTGGTCGAGACGGGCAGCTTTTCCGCCGTCGCGCGCGAGCTGGGCATCGGCCAGCCCAACGTCAGCCGGCATATCGCCTCGCTGGAGGCCGACCTGGGCGCGCTGCTGCTGCACCGCTCGACGCGCCAGCTGGTGCCCACGCCCGAGGGGCAGCGCTACTATGCCCAGGCGCGCCAGGCGCTCGACCTGATCGCGCAGGCCGAGGCGGACGTGCTGGGGCAGCGCAACCCGCGCGGCCTGCTGCGCGTGGCCTGTTCGCCGACGCTGGGCACGGAGACCATCCTCGGCACCTTGCCGGCCTTCCTGGCGCGCTATCCCGACATCGAAGTGGAGCTGCGCATGGGCGACGAGTATGTCGACCTGGTCGCCGAGGGCATCGACGTGGCGATACGCGGCGGGGCGCTGAAGGACAGCGCGCTGCGCGCCCGCCGTGTCGGCAGTTCGGAGCGCGTGTACGTCGCCAGCCCGGCGTATCTGGCGCGGCACGACGCGCCGCTGCAACCGTCCGATTTGGCACGGCACGAGTGCATCCTCTACACGCTGTTGGGCGGCGGCGCCGCCTGGCCGTTCAGGGACGGCGAGGTGGCCGTGCGCGGACGCCTGCGCGTCAACAGCCTGGTGGCGGTGCGCCACGCCGCGCTGGACGGCATGGGCATCGGCTACCTGCCGATGTGGATGGTGGCCGGGCAGCTGCGCGACGGCGCGCTGGTGACGGTGCTGCCCGAGCATGCCACCGCACCGGCGCCGGTCAACGCCGTCTATTCGGCGGCGCGCCTGTTGCCGCTGCGCGCCGAGGTCTTCATCGACCATATCGCCGCGGTGTTCGCGGCCACGCCGGGCCTGGACGGCGTCGCGCTGGCGGGGGCTTGAGCCGTGTGCGCATGCTGTATCCTTGCCATGTGCAGTAAATGACGGATTTGTAATCCACATCCGCCGTCAAACATCCGACAATGGGCATCATGAAAATACTGGTGGTGGAAGACGAGCCCAAAGCGGGCGACTATCTGATCAAGGGCTTGCGCGAGGCGGGCTACGCGGCCGAGCTGGCGCGCAACGGCGCCGACGGCTTGGCGCAGGCGCTGGCGCACGACCACGACCTGATCGTGCTG
The DNA here is from genome assembly GCF_017833525.1 of Duganella sp. 1411. Classification (GTDB taxonomy): domain Bacteria; phylum Pseudomonadota; class Gammaproteobacteria; order Burkholderiales; family Burkholderiaceae_D; genus Rugamonas. The sequence continues at coordinate 2,677,431 of NZ_JAFICD010000001.1, read as the reverse complement.
GACGTGATGCTGCCGCAAATGGACGGCTGGGCGGTGCTCGCCAAACTGCGCGAGCGCAAGCAGACGCCGGTGCTGTTCCTGACCGCGCGCGACGACGTGGCCGACCGCGTCAAGGGGCTGGAGCTGGGCGCCGACGATTACCTGGTCAAGCCGTTCGCCTTTGCCGAGCTGCTGGCGCGCATCAAGACCCTGATGCGGCGCGGCCCGGTGCGCGAGGCCGACGTGGTGCGCGTGGCCGACCTGGAGATCGACGTGCCGCGCCGCCGCGTGACGCGCCAGGACCGCCGCATCGAACTGACGGCCAAGGAGTTCGCGCTGCTGCACCTGCTGGCCAAGCGCCAGGGCGAGGTGCTGTCGCGCCCGCAGATCGCATCGATGGTGTGGGACATGAACTTCGATTCCGACACCAACGTGGTCGACGTCGCGATCCGCCGGCTGCGCGCCAAGATCGACGACCCGTATCCGCTCAAGCTGATCCAGACGGTGCGCGGCATCGGCTACCTGGTCGAGGAGCGCGCCTGATGGGCGAGGCGGCCGCGCGCCGGCGCCGTCCGCTGTCGCTGACGCTGCGGGTGGCGCTGCTGCTGTCGGCGGTGGCGGTGGCGACCTTCCTGGCCGTCGGCGCCTACCTGTACCAGACCCTGGCCAGCCAGATGGCCCAGCGCGACGATATCGAATTGATCGGCAAGGTCACGCAGATCCGCCGCATCCTGGCCGAGCTGCCGTCGGCGGCGGCGATCGCGCAAAATCCCCGTCCGCTGACGGACGCGCTGTTCGGCCACGACGATTTCATGCTCAGCGTGCGCGACGCCGACGGCGCGCCGCTGCTGCGCACCTCGCTGACGTCGCGCCCGCTGCCGCAGGTCGAGCGGGTGCCGCCGCTGCGCGCGCCGACCCTGGACGACGTGCACGACTGGACGCCGGCGGTGGGCGTCGGCCGCATGGTCAGCGCCGACGGGCTGGTGGGCCCGGACGGCCAGCCGGTGCGCATCACGCTGGCGCGCGAGCGCTCCGACCGGCTGCGCATCATGCGCAACTACGCGGTCGACCTGTTCGTCGCCCTGTGCGTGGGCGCGACCCTGGCGGCCTTGCTCGGCTACGCGATCGTGCGCCACAGCATGCGCCGGCTGCGCTCGGTCATCGGCAAGGCCAACGACATCAACACCAGCCGCCTGAACACGCGCCTGTCGGTGGACGACGCGCCGGTCGAGCTGCGCGAGCTGGGCCAGGCCTTCAACGCCATGCTCGACCGCCTGGAGGATGGCGTGCAGCGCCTGTCCGGCTTTGCCGCCGACCTGGCGCACGACCTGCGCACGCCGGTCAACACCTTGATGGTGGAAACCCAGGTGGCGCTGTCGCGCCCGCGCACGGCGCAGGAGTACCAGGCCTTGCTGGTCTCCAACTCCGAGGAGTACGAGCGCCTGGCGCGCATGATCGAAAACACGCTGTTCCTGGCGCGCGTCGACAACGCCCAACTGGCGCTGCGGCGCGAATCGGTCGACCTGGAGGCCGAGTTGCGCCGCATCCACGACTATTTCGAGATCCTGGCCGACGACGTCGGCGTGCGGCTGACGGTGGCGGCGCCGCCGCTGCGGGCCGAACTCGACCCGGTGCTGTTGCAGCGCGCCGTCGGTAACCTGCTGTCGAACGCGATCCGCCACACGCCGGCCGGCGGCGCGGTGGGCTTGTCGGCGCGGGCGACGGCCGACGGCGTCGAATTGGCGGTCAGCAACACCGGTCCCGGGATCGCCGCCGAGCACTTGCCCCATATCTTCGACCGTTACTACCGCGCCGACCCGGCCCGCTCCGACCACGCCCACTCGGCCGGGCTGGGCCTGTCCATCGTGCGCGCCATCATGGAATTGCATGATGGCAAAATCTGGGTGGACAGCGTGCCGGGCGCGAGCACCACTTTTTTCCTGTGGTTTAAAAAATCCAAAAATATTTAAAAAAAGCTGTCGATTTTGTTTGTGCCGCTTCGTCGTGGAGGTAGAGTGAGACGACTCACTCGGTTCAACCCACACAAAGGAGATCACCATGAGCGCACCAGTAGAAGCCATCCCCAAGGACATGCACACCGTCACCCCGCACCTGGTCTGCGACGGCGCTGCTGCCGCCATCGAATTTTATAAACGCGCCTTCAACGCCGTCGAGGCGGCCCGCATGCAGACGCCGGACGGCAAGATCATGCACGCGATGGTGCGCATCGGCGACTCGAACGTGATGCTGGTCGACGAGTTCCCCGACTATGGCAGCGTCGGCCCCAAAAAGCTCAACGGCAGCCCCGTCACGCTGCATGTGTACGTGCCGAACGTCGACCAGGTGTTCGCGCAGGCGGTGGCCGCCGGCGCCACCGTCAAGATGCCGGTCGAAAACCAGTTTTGGGGCGACCGCTACGGCCAGGTCATCGACCCGTTCGGCCACCACTGGTCGCTGGCCACCCACGTCAAGGACATGACGCCGGAAGAGATGAAAGAGGCGATGGCGTCGATGAAACCGGAATGCGGGCCACAATCATGAGATTCATGATCATCGTGAAAGCCACCGAGGATTCCGAGGCGGGCAAGATGCCGAGCGCCGAGCTGTTGACGGCGATGGGCAAGTTCAACGAGGAGCTGGTCAACGCCGGCGTGCTGCTGGCCGGCGAGGGCCTGCAGCCCAGTTCCAAGGGCGCCCGCATCCGCTACGAGGGCAGCAAGCGCACCGTCATCGACGGCCCGTTTTCGGAGACCAAGGAGCTGATCGCCGGCTTCTGGCTGATCCAGGTCAAGTCCAAGGAGGAGGCGATCGAATGGATGAAGCGCTGCCCGAATCCGTTCGACGGCCCGTCCGAGATCGAAATCCGCCAGGTGTTCGAGATGGAGGATTTCGGCGAGGCGGCCACGCCGGAGGTCAAGGCGATGGAAGAATCCTTGCGCGCACGCCTGTGAAGCTGCTACCTTTACGCTAAATCTTTATCAGGAGCAAGTGATGGAATTCATGGTACTGCGCCGGGCCAACCAGAGCACGGAGCGTGGCGAGCAGCCGCCGGCGCTGGAGCCCGGTGTTTTTCTGCGACCGAGCACCGAGGCGGTGCGCCTGACGCGCCGCGACGGCGTCTGGTCGCAGAGCACCGGCCCGTTCCCGCCCAAGGAGCTGATCGCCGGCTTCACGCTGGTCGAGGCGGCCTCGCGCGAGGACGTCATCGAGCAGGTGCGCTGGTGGCCGCTGTTCGACAGCGGCGCGGTCTATGAAATCCGCGATCCCGGCTGCGCCGGCGAGTGCCACAGCTTCGACGAGCGTGGCACGGTGCTGGGCAACGTGCCGCAGCGCGACGTGGCGTTGACGCGCTACGTCGTGTTCCTGCGCTCGGACGTGGAGGCGGAGGCCGATTTGATCCCGCCGCCGGAGGTGATCGACCGCATGAACGACACCAACGAGGCCGGCGTGCGCGCGCGCGTGCTGCTGGCCGGCTCCGGCCTGCGCGGCACCGCCACCGGCGCCCGCGTGCACTTCGCCAATTCCAAAACCACCGTGGTCGACGGCCCGTTCACCGAGGTCAAGGAACTGATCGCCGGCTACTGGATGGTGCAGGCGGCCTCGCGCGAGGACGCCATCGGCTGGGCCCAGGGTTATCCGTATCCGCACCCGGGCGACCTGACCTTGGAAATCCGCGAGGCGTGCGAGCGCCTCGAGCACCGCGAATTCACGCCCGAGATGCGCGCGGCCGAGGAGCGCCTGCGCGCCGAGCTGCTCGAAGCGGGCCTGCGCGGCGCCCTCGCCAAGAAAAACCGTGGCCTCTGACGTCAGCCGGATCGTCGAAGCGGTGTGGCGGATGGAATCGGCCAAGATCATCGCCGTGCTGGCGCGCATGCTGCGCGACGTCGGCCAGGCCGAGGAACTGGCGCAGGACGCGCTGGTGCTGGCGCTGGAGCGCTGGCCCGAGGCGGGCGTGCCCGAGCAGCCGGCCGCGTGGCTGACCACGGTCGCCAAGAACCGCGCGCTGGACGTGCTGCGGCGGCGCCAGCTGCACCAGGAAAAGGAAGCGGCGCTCGGCTACGAGATCGAGGGCATGCTGCAGGACGCCGCGCCGGACCTGGAGGCGGCGGTGGCCGACGCGCTGGAAAACGACATCGGCGACGACTTGCTGCGGCTGGTGTTCGTGGCCTGCCATCCGGTGCTGCCGACCGATGGCCGGGTGGCATTGACGCTGCGGCTGCTGGGCGGCCTCAGCACCGAGGAGATCGCCCGCGCCTTCCTGGTGCCGGAGGCCACGGTGGCACAGCGCATCGTGCGCGCCAAGCGCACCCTGGCCGAGGCCAAGGTGCCGTTCGAGGCGCCGCGCGCGCACGAGCTGGGCGAGCGGCTGGCGTCGGTGCTGCAGGTGGTCTATCTGATTTATAACGAAGGGTATTCGGCCAGCGCCGGCGCCGACTGGATGCGGCCGGCGCTGTGCGACGAGGCGCTGCGGCTGGGACGCATCCTGGCCGAGCTGGCGCCGGACGAGCCGGAGGTGCACGGCCTGGTGGCGCTGATGGAGATCCAGTCGTCGCGCGCGCGCGCCCGCGTGGGACCGAGCGGCGAGCCGATCCTGCTGCTGGAACAGGACCGGTCGCGCTGGGACCAGTTGCTGATACGGCGCGGGCTGGCGGCGCTGGCGCGCGCCGAGCGCACCGGCCGGGGGCTGGGGCCGTACGGCGTGCAGGCCGCGATCGCCGCCTGCCACGCGCGCGCGCGGCTGGCGGAGCAGACCGACTGGGGCCGGATCGCCGCGCTGTACGACGCGTTGTCGCAGCTGGCGCCGTCGCCGGTGGTCGAGCTCAACCGGGCGGTGGCGGTATCGATGGCGTTCGGGCCGGAGGCGGGGCTGGAGGTGGTCGACGGCCTGCTGGAGGTGGCGGCGCTGAAGAATTACCACCTGCTGCCGAGCGTGCGCGGCGATTTCCTGGCCAAGCTGGGACGCAATGAAGAGGCGCGCGCGGAGCTGGAGCGCGCCGCCGGATTGACGCGCAACGAACGCGAAAAGACGTTGTTACTGGCCCGCGCCGCCGGATTGGGGCTGGTGGATTGAGCCGGGTCGCAACCCGAAAAGGCCGGGGTCGTACCCACGGGGTACGACCCCCGTTCGCCGGGTTGCGGGTTGAACGATTGCCGCCTACGCCCCCACCAGCGTCGCCTCCAACACCCTCACCAGCGCCTCGATACCATCGGCATCGGTCTGGTCGAAACGGTTCGGCAACGGGCTGTCCAAATCGAACACGCCAACAATCTCGCCACCGGCGCCGCGCACCGGCACCACCAGCTCCGAGCGCGAATTGACATCGCAGGCGATATGCCCCGGAAACGCATGCACATCCGGCACGACAATCGATCTACCCTCGACCACGGTGGTGCCGCACACCCCGCGTCCCTTCTTGATGCGGATGCAGGCCGGCTTGCCCTGGAACGGTCCCAGCACCAGCTCATCGCCCTTGAGGAAATAAAACCCGGCCCAGTTCAGGCCCGGCATGCTGTTGAACACCAGCGAACTAAAGTTGGCGGTGTTGGCGATCAAGTCGCTCTCGCCGTGCACCAAACCGGTCAGTTGCGAGCGCAGGTCGTCGAACATGGCGCGCTTGGCTGCTGGGGTGTCGGTGCTGTAGGCGGTGTCGCTGAGGGTGAAAGTCATGATATTCGCGTGATTGAGTGGTTGCCGGGCCCGGACGGGCGGCGGCCAAGCCGCTATGGTAGCCCAAGCGGGCCGCGCGCGCAGCGGCTCAGCCGAGCGTGGCCGCCGCCAGGCGCCGCAGCGTGCCGGCGGCGGGATGCTCGTCGGCGACGATCAGGCCCAGCCCGGTGGCCAGGCGCTCGCCCTCGGCCAGCTTGCGGTAGGCCACGCCGGCGCGGGCGATGACGGCGAACGACGCCGGCAGCAGCGCGACGCCGTAGCCGGCCGCTATTTCGCTCAGCAGCACGTGATGGTCGGCCGGCTCGCGCAGGAAGGCCGGCGCGAAGCCGTGCTCGCGGAACACCGCGTGGCAGTGGTCGAAGTAGGCCGGCTGGCGCGCGCGCTCGAACCAGTACACCGGCAGGTCGCGCAGGTCGGCCAGCGACAGCGCGCGGCGGCGGGCCAGCGGGTGGCGGCTGGGCAGGGCGACCAGCATCGGCTGGCTGCCCAGACCCTGCACTTGCAGGTCGAAAGTCTTGGTGGGCAGGGCGATGACGGCGGCGTCCAGCCGGCGCGCGCGCAACCGCGCCACCAGCCGGGGCGAGTCGTCGACGACGATGTCGGGCGCGGCGCCGGTCTGCGCCGACAGCGCCTCGGTGAAACCGCGGAACAGGTCAGACTCCATCGACCGCGTCAGGCCCAGGCGCAGCGGCCGGGGCGGCGCCGGCTTGAGCGTGCGCAGCGCCAGTTCGGCCTCGTCCAGCAGCGCCAGGATGCGCAGCGCGCGCGGCAGCAGGGCGGTGGCGGCGGCCGTCGGCGTCACGCGCTGGGTGTCGCGCTCGAACAGTTTGACGCCCAGCCGCTCCTCCAGTTGCCGCACGGCCCGGCTCAGCGGCGGCTGCGTCATGTGCAGCCGTTCGGCCGCCTGGCGGAAATTGAGGCACTGGGCGACCGCGACAAACATCTGCAGCGCGTGGGTATCGAGTTTTCTCATGATACCGAAAAGGTATCATGGTTTCAAAAACCGCGCCGGCCGCGCCCGCTTTATCGCTGGCGCGTGGAGCCAAACTACAGCGCCGTTTTGCCACCGGGAATAGACGGGCCCATCCGCGCGGGGCCGATATTGCGGGGCGAGGCGGGCGCGGCAGGGGCGTAAACGCCTGATCCGGGCCGCGTCCCTCCTACGCCAAATGTAGGCAGTCTCCGATGGCGCGCGCCCGCCATGCAGGCTACTCTTGTCGCAGTGCGTCACGACTTCTATGGGACGCGTCTTTTACCATCTAAACGGAAAACTTATGTCGACCAGAAAAAAGAACGCAGACCTACCGCGTCAGGGCAAGCCAAAAAACAATGACAAGCAACAACCGCAGCAACGACACACCGGCAGCGAGGGCAAGCCGACACAGCCTAGCCCATCTGTGAGGGCCAACGACCTCGCGGCCATGTTGATGATAGGCGACGAACACGTCGTCATCGACGCCCACGAAGATGACAATGTCAGCTTCATGGCGGAGTTCATCGATCCATGATGAGGGTGCGCTGCCTGACAGACGGAGGCATATGACGGCGACAGAATCGGCTATCGTATTTTGAAAGCCGTTTCTGAAAGCCTGCCTATGTCTTTGCCAGTGTCCACACCCGTATCCGCCGCATCCGACTTGGTGGTAGTCCGCAAGGAAGGCCTGTATTGCGTGCCCGGCCAGTTCTACATCGACCCATGGCGGCCGGTGGAGCGCGCCGTCATCACGCACGCGCACGGCGATCACGCGCGTGGCGGCCACCAGCACTACCTGACCGCCGAGACCGGCGTGAACGTGGTCAAGTCGCGCCTGGGCCCGGTCCATATCGAGGGCCTGGCCTACGGCGAGCGGGTGGTGCACAACGGCGTGGCGATCTCGCTGCATCCGGCCGGCCACGTGCTGGGCTCGGCGCAGGTGCGCATGGAGTACCAGGGCCAGGTGTGGGTGGCGTCCGGCGACTACAAGGTCGAGGCGGACAGCACCTGCACGCCGTTCGAGCCGGTGCGCTGCGATACCTTCATCACCGAGTCGACCTTCGGCCTGCCGATCTACCAATGGCAGCCGCAGCAGGAGGTGTATGACGACATCAACGACTGGTGGCGCGCCAACGCCGCGCAGGGGCGCGCCAGCGTCATGCAGTGCTACAGCTTCGGCAAGGCGCAGCGCATCCTGAGCGGGCTGGACCCGGAGATCGGCCCGATCATCTGCCATGGCGCCGTGCAAACCTTGAACCAGGTCTACCGCGACGAGGGCGTGCCGCTGCCGCCGACCGTCATGGTGGGCGAGGTCGACAAGCAGGACATCGGCCGCGCCATGGTCATCGCGCCGCCGTCGGCCGCCGGGTCGCCGTGGATCAAGCGCTTCGGCGACTTCAGCGACGCCTTCGCCAGCGGCTGGATGCAGCTGCGCGGCGCGCGCCGCCGGCGCGGCGTCGACCGCGGCTTCGTGCTGTCGGACCACGCGGACTGGCCGGGGCTGATGCAGGCCATAGCCGCCACCGGTGCCGAGCGGGTGATCGTCACCCACGGTTCGATCCCGGTGCTGGTGCGCTGGTTGCAGCAGCAGGGCCTGCAGGCGAGCGGCTTCGACACCGAATACGGCGACGACGAGGCCGACGAAGTGGCGGCGGCCGGTCCCGCCGCCGATACCGAGGCCAGCGCCGCCGCCGCCCGCGCCACCGAAACGGAAGGAGCCGCCGATGCGTGATTTCGCCCGTCTCTACGCGGAACTCGACGAAACCACCTCCACCAGCCGCAAGCTGGCGGCGCTGCAGGCGTACTTCAGCAGCGCGGCGCCGCAGGACGCCGCCTGGGCCGTGTATTTCCTGGCCGGCGGCAAGCCGCGCCAGGCGGTGCCGACCAAGCTGCTGCGCCAGTTCGCCATCGAATACTCGGGCCTGGACGACTGGCTGTTCGACGAGTGCTACCACGCGGTCGGCGACCTGGCCGAGACCATCGCCCACATCCTGCCGCCGCCGAGCCAGCCGAGCGACATCGGCCTGGCCGATTGGATCGAGCTGGGCATCGCGCCGTTGCGCGGCGCCGCGCCCGAGGCGGTGCGGTCGGCGCTGCTGCTGTACTGGGACCAGCTCGACACGCGCGAGCGCTTCCTGTTGACCAAGCTGATCGGTGGCGGCTTCCGGGTCGGCGTCTCGCGGCTGCTGGTGACGCGCGCGCTCAGCGCCATCGCCGGCCTCGACAGCAAGCTGGTGGCGCAGCGCCTGATGGGCTGGACCGACGGCAGCGTCAGCCCGACGGCGGCCGGCTTCCTGCAGCTGATCGCCGCCCACACGCCGGAGGAGCACGCGCAGCGCGGTGGCCAGCCGTATCCGTTCTTCCTGGCGCACGCGCTGCTGGACCGCGAGCCGGCCTCGCTGGGGCCGCTGTCGGACTGGCAGGTCGAATGGAAGTACGACGGCATGCGCGCGCAGCTGGTCAGCCGCGAGGGCAAGAACTGGCTGTGGTCGCGCGGCGAGGATTTGATCACCGAGCGCTTCCCGGAACTGGCCGCGCTGCGCCTGCCCGACGGCGTGGTGCTCGACGGCGAGATCCTGATCTGGCATGGCGGCAACGCGCCGGCGCCGTTTGCCGACTTGCAAAAACGCATGGGCCGCAAGCAGGTGTCGGCCCGCCTGCTGGGCGAGTTGCCGGCCGTGCTGGTGGCCTACGACCTGCTGGAGATGGACGGGCGCGACCTGCGCGAGTTGCCGCAGGCGGAGCGCCGGCGCATGCTGGAACAATTGGTGGGCACGCTGCGCGCGCAGCATGCGGCGCCGCAGCTGCGCCTGTCGCCGCTGATCACCGCCGACAGCTGGGAACATCTGGCGCAGATCCGCACCGAGTCGCGCGAGCGCGGCGTCGAGGGCATGATGCTCAAGGCCATCGACGCCCGTTACGGCGTCGGCCGCACCAAGAACGTCGGCACCTGGTGGAAATGGAAGATCGATCCGTTCAGCGTCGACGCGGTGCTGATCTACGCGCAGAGCGGCCACGGCCGGCGGGCCTCGCTGTACACCGACTATACCTTTGCCGTATGGGAGGACGACGGCCGCGAGCGCAAGCTGGTGCCGTTCGCCAAGGCCTATTCCGGCCTGACCGACGCCGAGATCGCCAAGGTCGACCAGGCCATCCGCAAGACCACGGTGGAGAAATTCGGCCCGGTGCGCAGCGTCACGCCCAGCATGGTGTTCGAGATCGGCTTCGAGGGCATCGCCAGCTCGCCGCGCCACAAGTCGGGCATCGCGGTGCGCTTCCCCCGCATCCTGCGCCAGCGCGAAGACAAATCAATCGATGAGGCCGACACGCTGGACTCGCTGAAAAGCCTGCTGGCGACATCATGAGCGGGCGGCCGGGCGCGGCGCCGAAGGCCACCAAGGCCGTCGCGCAAACCGAGGCCTGGTTCGCCGCGCGCGGCTGGAGCGTGTTTCCGTTCCAGCGCGAGGTGTGGGCGGCGGCGGCGGCCGGCCACTCCGGGCTGCTGCACGCGAGCACCGGCGCCGGCAAGACCTACGCGGTGTGGTTCGCGGCGCTGCAGCGCGCGGCCGCGCTGGCGCCCGCGCGGCCCAAGGCCGGACTCAAGGTGCTGTGGATCACGCCGATGCGGGCGCTGGCGGCCGACACCTTGCGCGCCTTGCAGGAGTCGGCCCAGGCGCTGGCGCCCGATGGCAAGACCGCTTGGCAGGTCGAGGCGCGCACCGGCGACACCAGCTCGGCCCAGCGCGCGCGGCAAAACAAAAAGCTGCCCGACACCTTGATCACCACGCCGGAAAGCCTGACCCTGCTGCTGAGCAAGGCCGAGGCGGCCGTCCAGTTCGCCCAGCTGGACATGATCATCATCGACGAGTGGCACGAGCTGATGGGCAACAAGCGCGGCGTGCAGACGCAGCTGGCGCTGGCGCGCCTGCGCATGTGGAATCCGGCGCTGCTGGTGTGGGGGCTGTCGGCCACGCTGGGCAACCTGGCGCAGGCCAAACAGGCGCTGATGCCCGGCGGCGTCACCGTCGAGGGCCACGTGGCCAAGGAGATCCGGGTCGACACCTTGATCCCCGACCATCCGTCGCGCTTTCCGTGGGGCGGCCACCTGGGCATCCAGATGCTCGGACCGGTCATCGCGGAGATCGAACAGCACGCCACCACCCTGGTGTTCACCAACACCCGTTCGCAGGCGGAGCTGTGGTACCAGCACATGCTCGAGGCCCGTCCCGACTGGGCAGGGTTGATCGCGCTGCACCACGGCTCGCTCGACAAGGAGGTGCGCGACTGGGTCGAGCAGGGATTGAAACAGGGACGGCTGAAGGCGGTGGTGTGCACCTCGAGCCTGGACCTGGGCGTCGACTTTTTGCCGGTCGAGCGCGTGCTGCAGATCGGCAGCGCCAAGGGCATCGCCCGCCTGCTGCAGCGGGCCGGGCGCAGCGGCCACGCGCCGGGACGCGTCTCGCGCCTGACCCTGGTGCCGACGCAAAGCATGGAGCTGCTGGAGGCGGCCGGCGCGCGCCAGGCGGTGGCGGCGCGCGACATCGAGGCGCGGCCGGTGCCCGACAAGCCGCTCGACGTGCTGGTGCAGCACCTGGTGACGATCGCGCTGGGCGGCGGCTTCCGCTCCGAGGCGCTGTATGAGGAGGTGCGCGGCGCCTGGTCCTACCGCGACCTGAGCGCCGGGGAGTGGCAGTGGGCGCTGGACTTCGTCGCGCGCGGCGGCCAGACCTTGGCCGTCTATCCCGAATACCGGCGCGTGCTGCCCGACGAGGAGGGCGTCTACCGCGTGCCCGACGCCGCGCTGGGACGGCGCCACCGCATGGGCATCGGCACCATCGTTTCCGACAGTTCGCTGCAGGTCAAATTCCTCACCGGCGGGCGCATCGGCAGCGTCGAGGAATCGTTCATCTCGCGCCTGCGCAAGGGCGACCATTTCCTGTTCGGCGGGCGCGTGCTGGAATTCGTCCGCCTGCACGAGATGACCGCCTATGTGCGGCGCGCCACCGGCGCCAAGGGCGCGGTGCCGCGCTGGCAGGGCGGCAAGATGCCGATGTCGTCGGAGCTGGCGCACGCGGCGCTCGAGCAGCTGCGGATGGCCACCCTGGACCGCTACGACGGCCCGGAGATGCAGGCGATCAAGCCGCTGCTGGAGATCCAGCGGCGCTGGTCGGCGCTGCCGACGCCCGACACCACCGTCGTCGAGAGCATGCACAGCCGCGAGGGCCGGCACCTGTTCATGTTCCCGTTCGCCGGGCGCTCGGTGCACATCGGGCTGGCGTCGCTGCTGGCGTGGCGGGTCGGGCGCATGACGCCGGCGACATTCTCGATCGCCGTCAACGACTACGGCTTCGAGCTGCTGGCGCCGCAGGAGATCGACTGGGCGGCGCTGATCGGCACGGCCTCGGGCGGCAGCGGCGCGGCCGTCGGCCTGTTCAGCACCGAGCATCTGCTGGAGGACGTGCTGGCCAGCCTGAACGCGACCGAGCTGTCGCAGCGGCGCTTCCGCGAGATCGCCCGCATCGCCGGGCTGGTGTTCCAGGGTTACCCGGGCCAGCCCAAAAGCGCGCGCCAGCTGCAGGCGTCGTCGTCGCTGTTTTTCACCGTCTTCAGCCGCCACGACGCTGGCAACTTGCTACTCACCCAGGCGCAGCGCGAGGTGCTGGAACAGGAACTGGAATTGAACCGGCTGCGCGCCACACTTGAGGCGTTGCAGTCGCGCCAAGTCAGTTATCATGGAACCAAGCGGGCGACGCCGTTCGGCTTCGCGCTGATGGTCGAGCGCTTCCGCGAAAAGCTCAGTACCGAAAAACTGTCGGATCGCGTCGCCAGGCTGGTGCGCGAACTTGAAAAGGCGGCCGGACCATGAGGATTGCAATCGACAAGGCGCAACACGTTGAAGAAGCCGGCACGCAGGGTACGCTGGCGATCGAGCTGGCGGGCGAGCGGGTGCTGCTGCTGCCGGAGAAGGCGCTGTACTGGCCGCGCGAAAAAATGCTGATCATCGCCGATATCCACTTTGGCAAGGCGGCCTCGTTCCGCGCGCTGGGCGTGCCCGTGCCGGGCGGGACCACGGCGGCCAACCTGCACGCGCTCGACGCGCTGCTGGCGCGCCACGCGGTGCGCGAGATCCTGTTCCTGGGCGACTTTTTGCACGCGAAGGCGGCGCACGCCGAGGTGACGATGACGGCGATCCACGGCTGGCGCCTGGCGCGGCCGTCGTTGAAGCTGACGGTGGTGCGCGGTAACCACGACGCGCATGCCGGCGATCCGCCGGCCCGGCTCGGCATCGACATGGTCGACGAGCCGCTGCGGCAGGCGCCGTTCGCGTTCTGCCACCATCCCGACCTGCTGGTGCCTGGTTACCTGATGGCCGGCCACGTGCATCCGGTGTACCGGCTGCGCGCCGGCTGGGATTCGCTGCTGCTGCCGTGCTTCCTGGTCGGCGAGGGCCGGGTGGTGCTGCCGGCGTTCGGCGCCTTCACCGGCGGCCATCCGGTGCTGCCGGAGCCGGGCGAGCGGCTGTTCGTCAGCAGCGGTGACACCGTGGTCGAGGTGCCTGTCAAAACGCATGCCACGCCGGGGTGAATGGTCCGACCATCGGTACAGGGAATGGTCCTACATGCGCTGCTGCGCATGTCCTATATTACGCGGCTGTGCTGTGCACTACGATGGCTCCACCTGTGACGCAAGCAGGATGATGAACCACGTGGGGCGGATGAGCGCAGCGTCATCGGCCACACGCGGCATGCCAGCAATGATGCAGATTGATCCAAGGAGACGACCATGGCGACGAACGACAAGAGCGGCAGCAAGCAGGGCGGAAAATCCGGCAACGAACAGAGCGAGCCTAAAAAACGCGGCTTCGCTTCGATGGATCCGCAACAGCAGCGCCAGATCGCGGCCGAAGGCGGCCGCGCGGCCCATGAAAAAGGCACGGCCCACGAATTCACTTCCGAAGAGGCGCGGCGCGCCGGCGCGATGAGCCACAAGAACGATCCCAACAGCCAGAGCGCTTCCGGCGGCTCGCGCTCCGGCTCCGGCGGCGGCAACAAGGGCAGTGCCCGCGGCGAGGACGAGGGCGGCGCCAAGGCCGGCCGCGGCGGCGGCGGCAACCGCTCCGGGTCCTCCGGCAGCTCCGGCTCCAAATCTTGATGCGGCGCTTGATGTGCGGCGCGGTTTTATCCTCTGAGGCCGCGCCGTTTTAGGATCCGTGGGCCCGCGCCCGCGGATCTTTTTTTTTAACCCGCATGGCCACGCGGGGTCGTACCCCACGGGGTACGACCCCTAAGAGGTAGCGCTGGCATATCGCTCACCGCACACGGGTTGATCGACTATTTGCGCACTTCCTTGAAGTCGGCGTCGACCACGTCCTCCGGCGGCTGGCCGGTGCCCGTCTCGGCACCCGGCGCGGCCGCGCTTTCCGCGCCGCCGGCGCCGTTGGCGTGGGCGTAGACCTGCTCACCGAGCTTTTGCGCCGCCGCCGACAGCGCCGCCGCTTTCGCTTCGATATCGGCCTGGTCGTTGCCCTTCATCGCGTCGTCGAGCGCGGCGATGGCGGCGTCGATGCGCTCGCGGTCCGGCGCGGCCAGCTGGTCGCCGTGTTCCCGCAGGCTCTTGCGCGTGGTGTGCAGCAGGCCGTCGGCGGCGTTGCGGGCCTCGACCAGCTGCCGCGCGCGGCGGTCCTCGTCGGCGTGGGCGGCGGCGTCCTGCACCATCTTGCGGATCTCGGCCTCGGTCAGGCCGGAGTTGGCCTTGATGGTGATCTGGTTTTCCTTGCCGGTGGCCTTGTCCCTGGCGCCCACGTGCAGGATGCCGTTGGCGTCGATGTCGAAGCTGACCTCGATCTGCGGCGTGCCGCGCGGCGCCGGCGGTATGCCGACCAGGTTGAATTCGCCCAGCAGCTTGTTGCCGCTGACGATGTCGCGCTCGCCCTGGTAGACCTTGACCGTCACCGCCGGCTGGTTGTCGTCGGCGGTCGTGTAGACCTGGCTGAGGCGGGTGGGGATGGTGGTGTTTTTCGGGATCATCTTGGTCATCACGCCGCCCAGCGTCTCGATGCCCAGCGACAGCGGGGTGACGTCCATCAGCAGCACGTCGCTGCGCTCGCCCGACAGCACCGACGCCTGGATCGCCGCGCCCACCGCCACCGCCTCGTCCGGGTTGACGTCCTTGCGCGCGTCCTTGCCGAACAGCTCGCGCACGGCCTGCTGCACGCGCGGCATGCGCGTCATGCCGCCGACCAGGATCACGTCGTCGATCTGGCCGACCTCCAGGCCGGCGTCCTTGAGCGCGGTGCGGCACGGCGCGACGGTGCGGGCGATCAGGTCCTCGACCAGCGATTCGAGTTTGGCGCGGGTGAGCTTGAGGCCCAGGTGCGCCGGCGTGCCGTTGGCCATGGCGATATATGGTTCGTTGATGTCGGTCTGCTGCGTCGACGACAGCTCGATCTTGGCGCGCTCGGCGGCGCTCTTGATGCGCTGCAGGGCGATCGGGTCGCGTCCCAGGTCGACGCCGCTGATCTGGCGGAACTCGCCGATGATGTGGTCGACGATGCGCTGGTCGAAGTCCTCGCCGCCGAGGAAGGTGTCGCCGTTGGTCGACAGCACCTCGAACTGTTTTTCGCCCTCGACGGCGGCGATCTCGATGATGGAGATGTCGAAGGTGCCTCCGCCCAGGTCGTAGACGGCGATCTTGCGGTCGCCCTGGGTGGTCTTGTCGAGGCCGAACGCCAGCGCGGCGGCGGTGGGCTCGTTGATGATGCGCTTGACGTCCAGCCCGGCGATGCGGCCGGCGTCCTTGGTGGCTTGCCGTTGCGAGTCGTTGAAGTAGGCCGGCACGGTGATGACGGCGTCGGCGACCTTTTCGCCGAGGTAGGCCTCGGCGGTCTGCTTCATCTTGCGCAGCACCTCGGCCGAGACCTGCTGCGGCGCCAGCTTGTTGCCGCGCGCCTCGATCCAGGCGTCGCCGTTGTCGGCGCGGATGATGGTGTAGGGCATCAGGTGGATGTCCTTCTGCACCTCGGCCTCGTCGAACTTGCGTCCGATCAGCCGCTTGACCGCGTACAGGGTGTTTTTCGGATTGGTGACGGCCTGCCGCTTGGCGGTGGCGCCGACCAGGATTTCGTTGTCCAGATAGGCCACCACCGAGGGCGTGGTGCGCGCGCCCTCGGCGTTTTCAATCACTTTGGCCTGGCCGCCCTCCATGACGGCGACGCAGGAGTTGGTGGTGCCCAAATCGATACCGATGGTTTTGCCCATGATTGTTCCTCCCCATGGGGCGCACACGCGCGCCCGTCCGGTTCAGACCACGCGGCGCCGGCTTGGTTCCGGCGCCCCGCCAAGGCCCAGCGGAGGGGCTAGAGGCAGATGGTGGTGTGGCGGGTCATGGCCATGTTGGCGCGGCCGGTGATGGCCGAGCGGGCGATCTGCACCAGCTGTTTCATCTTGGTCGAGCTGGCGTCCCAGTATTCGGCCGACTCGATGCGCACCCGGATCAGGGTCAGGTGCGGATCGTCCACGCCCTCGGGAAACCAGCTGCGCGCGGCCGCGCTCCACAGCTCGCGCGCCTTGGCGCGGTCCTTGAGCACGTAGGCGCGGCCGGAAATCGACAGGTACAGGTTGCGCTCCGGGGCCGAGTAGCTGATGTTGACGTCCGGGTGCTTGGGCAGGTCGAACATGAAGGCCGCCTCGTCCGAGGCAAAGAACCACAGGTTGCCCTCGTTGTCGAGCTGCTGGGTGGTCAGCGGCCGGCTGGTGAGCGCGTGGCCGGAGTCGAAGGTGGTGAACATGCCAAACCGCACATCCTTGATCTTGGCGGCGATGGTGTTGATTTGATCTTGCGAATACAGCGGCATGATGCGCCTCCATGATAAAAGGTGACCCGGAAAACCCGCACCCCGCTCCGTCGGCGGGGTCGGACCCCACGGGGTCCGACCCCTGGTTCGGGGTGCGGGTTTGAGGTTGCGTCGAGCTTAACCCACGGCCCACGCGCACTCTGTACGCGGTCACACGCTACCTTACACAAGCTACTTTACACAGGCGTTACATTGGACAGGTTGACAACGCAAATGATAATTATTATCATTTGCCATCGTGCCTGGCTCAAAGGCAATTATTTTTAACCAAGGACGTGAATGGGCGCGCAACAAGCCAGCAATGCCAGCCGTGCGGTGTGGCTGAAGAACCTGCACCAGTGGCACTGGATCAGCTCGGCTTTGTGCCTGCTTGGCATGTTTTTGTTCAGCATCACCGGCATCACCCTGAACCATGCGTCGCAGATCGAGGCCAAGCCGTCGGTGGAACGCCGCCAAGCCACCTTGCCGGCCGCGCTGACGGCGCAGTTGCGCGCCTACGCCGGCGCCCACGACGGCGCCAAGGAGCCGCTGCCGGCCGCCGCCGAGCAATGGCTGCGCGACACCTGGAAGGTGCAGGCCGGCGGCCGCGCCGCCGAGTGGGCGGCCGACGAGGTCTATCTGCCGATGCCCAAGGCCGGCGGCGACGCCTGGGTGCGCATCGCGCTCGAGGACGGCGCGGCCGAGTTCGAAAACACCGACCGCGGCTGGATCTCGTGGCTCAACGACGTCCACAAGGGCCGCAACACGGGCGCCGCCTGGAACTGGTTCATCGACATCTTCGCCGGCGCCTGCCTGGTGTTTTGCATCACCGGTTTATTGATACTGAAGTTCCACGCCGCCAACCGGCCGTTCACCTGGCCGATGGTGGGCCTGGGTATTTTGATTCCGTTTGTTATCGCTTTGCTGTTCATCCATTAATCCGCACAACCTCGGGTACTCCATGAAATTACGTTATTCCATCGCGTTGAGCCTGCCGCTGGCCAGCGCCTCGGCCATGGGCGCCGACCTGGCCCTCAAACTCGACGTGCCGCAATTGAACGTCGCCGAATACCACCGCCCCTACATCGCCGCGTGGCTGGAGAACGCCGACCAGAAGGTGGTGACCAACCTGGCCGTGCTGTACGACACCAAGAAGAAGGACAACGCCGGCACCAAGTGGCTCAAGGACATGCGCCAGTGGTGGCGCAAGAGCGGGCGTGACGTCGCCATGCCGATGGACGGCGTCAGCGGCGCCACCAAGGCGCCGGGCGAGGTGGCGCTGACCTTCCCGGGCGCGAAGGCCGCGCTTGACAAGCTGCCTGCCGGCAACTACACGTTGCTGGTGGAGGCCGCGCGCGAGGCCGGCGGCCGCGAGGTGGTCAAGGTGCCGCTGCAGTGGCCGCCGAAGTCGGCGCAAAACCTGACCGGCCAGGGCAAGGAAGAACTGGGCGCCGTGGTTGTACAACTGAAACCATAAGAAAGCAGGGGACATGTCTACACTAAACAAATCGCTGGTCGCGCTGGCGCTGGCCGGCCTGGCGCTGAGCGCGCACGCGCACAAGCCGTGGCTGCTGCCGTCGTCGACCATTGTCGAAGGCAAGGAAGCCTGGGTCACCATCGACGCCGCCATCTCGGAAGGCTTGTTCGACGTCGACCATCAGCCGCTGAAGATCGACACGGTCGTCATCACCGGTCCCGACGGCGCCAAGCTGGACAAGCAGAACGTCGCCAACGGCAAGATGCGCAACAGCTTCGACCTCAAGCTGCCCAAGCCGGGCACCTACAAGATCGAGCTGGTGTCCAAGAGCGTGTTCGGCAGCTACAAGGACAAGGCCGGCGACATGAAGCGCTTCCGCGGCACCGAGGAAAGCCTGGCCAAGGACGTGCCGGCCGACGCCACCGACGTCAAGCTGTCGCGCATCGACAGCCGGCTGGAGACCTTCGTCTCGACCGGCGAGCCGGACCTGGCGGTGTTCAAGCCCACCGGCGTCGGCCTGGAGATGGTGCCCGTCACCCATCCGAACGACCTGCGCGCCGGCGAGAAGGCGACCTGGCGTTTCCTGCTTGACGGCAAACCGGCCGCCAACCAGGGCGTGAGCCTGATCCCGGGCGGCGTGCGCTATCGCGGCACCCTGGGCGAGATCCGCCAGAACACCGACGCCAAGGGCGAGCTGACGTTCACCTTGCCGGCGGCCGGCATGTACATGGTCAGCTCCAGCTGGCCGGCCGCCGCGCCGCAGGTGCCGGGCCAGCCGCCGCAGATGGCGCCGCGCCGCGCCACCTATGCGGCGACGGTTGAAATCCTGCCGGAATAAACCGCACGCATGCGCCGGGTCCTCCTGCCTCATCATATTTCCGACGACCCGGCGCCGGCGGGCGGCGCCATCCGCGATTTCGCCGGCCGCAGCATGGGCACCAGCTGGTCGGTGCGGCTGGTGGCCGCGCCGGCCGAGGCGCTCGACCATTTGCAGTACGGCCTGCAACAGCAGCTCGACGCCATCGTGGCCGAGATGAGCCACTGGGAAGCCGATTCCGACCTGGGCCGCTTCAACCGCGCCGAGGCCGGCAGTTGGCAGGCCTTGCCGCCAGCGTTTTTCGACGTGCTGTCGTTCGCGATGGAGGTGGCGCGCGATTCCGGCGGCGCCTACGACCCGTGCGCCGGCGCGCTGGTCAACCTGTGGGGCTTCGGACCGTACGGGCGCTTCGACCAGCCCGCGTTCACGCCGCCGTCGCGCGACGAGATCGCCGTCGCGCGCACCCAGCTGGCCGCCGCCGGCGTGCGGATCGAGCGCGAGGGGCGCAAGGCCTTGCAGCCGGGCGGCGCGCAGCTCGACCTGTCGGCCGTGGCCAAGGGCTACGGCGTCGACCGGCTGGCGTATTATTTGAAGACCCAGGGCGTCGGCCATTACCTGGTCGAGGTCGGCGGCGAGTTGCGCGGCGCCGGCGTCAAGCCGGACGGCCAGCCGTGGTGGGTGGCGCTGGAGGAGGTGCCCGGGACCGACGCGCATGAATCAGTGCCGGCGCCGCTGGTGCTGGCGCTGCACGGCCTGGCGGTGGCCACCTCGGGCGACTACCGCCGCTACTTCGAACTGGACGGCCGGCGTTATTCGCACACCATCGATCCGCGCAGCGGCATGCCGATCGCCAACAACCTGGCGTCGGTCACCGTGGTGCACGGCCAGTGCATGGCCGCCGACGCCTGGTCCACCGCGCTGACGGTGCTGGGCGCCGAGCAGGGCCTGGCGCTGGCCGAGCGCCAGGGGCTGGCGGCGCGCTTCGTCGCGCGCGGCGCCGACGGCGGCTACACCGAACACATGACCAGCCATCTGCGCGGCATGCTCGACGAATGATCTGGACCGACGACCCGACCCGGTTGATGCTGGTGGCCGCCCTGGGCGCGAGCTACGGCCTGGTGTGCCTGATGCCGTGGCTGCGCCACCGCCGCAAACGCCAGGCGACGCTGCGCGCCCGCGCCGAGGCGGCGGCCGCGCCCGGATGGATCGTCGCCTACGCCAGCCAGACCGGCAACGCCGAGGCGCTGGCGGCGCAAACCCTGGCGACCTTGCGGCTGGCCGGCATCGCCGCCCAGCTGAGCGAGCTGTCCGAGCTCGGCGCCGACGACCTGCGCCGCGCCGAGCGCGTGCTGTTCCTGGTTAGCACCTACGGCGAGGGCGACGCGCCGGACGCCGCCGCCGCCTTCGCCGCGCGCCTGATGACCGGCGCGCTGCCGCTGGCGCACCTGCACTACGCCGTGCTGGCGCTGGGCGACAGCGCCTACGCGCAGTTCTGCGCCTTCGGCCGCGCGCTGGACGGCTGGCTGCAGCGGCAGGGCGCGCAGAGCCTGTTCCCGCGCGTCGAGGTCGACCGCAGCGCCGACGCCGCCATCGCGCGCTGGCGCCAGCAGTTGAGCCACCTGGCCGGCACCAGCGACGCGCCGGACTGGGACGCGCCGGCGTTCGAGGATTGGCGCTTGAGCGCGCGCGTGCCGCTCAACCCGGGCAGCGCCGGCGCGCCGGTCTACCATCTGGAGCTGACGCCGCCGGACGGCGCGGCGCCGGCGTGGGAGTCGGGCGATCTGGTGCAGATCGCCGCGCCGGCCGAGCCGGCGCGCCCGCGCGAATATTCGATCGCCTCGGTTCCGGCCGACGGCAAGGTGCATCTGCTGGTGCGCCTGCACAGCCACGCCGACGGCTGCCACGGCGTGGCGTCGGGCTGGCTGACGCGGCAGGCCGAACCGGGCCAGACGGTGCGGCTGCGGCTGCGCCAGCACCGCCGTTTCCGGCTCGAGGACAACGCGGCGCGGCCATTGATTTTGATCGGCAACGGCAGCGGCATCGCCGGCCTGCGCGGGCATTTGCGGGCGCGGGCGCTGGCCGGGCAGGGCCGCAACTGGCTGCTGTTTGGCGAGCGCAACGCCGCGCACGACTTCCACTACCGCGACGAGCTGGAGGCGTGGGCGCGCGACGGCCTGCTCGAACTGGACCTGGCGTGGTCGCGCGACGGCGGCGCCGCGCGCTATGTGCAGGACCTGCTGCCCGCCCGCGCCGACCGGCTGCGCGCCTGGGTGGCCGACGGCGCCGCGATCTATGTTTGCGGCAGCTTGCAGGGCATGGCGGCCGGCGTCCATCAGGCGCTCGAGGCGATTTTAGGGCGTGAGCAATTAGATGAATTGGTAACCGAAAAGCGTTACCAACGTGATGTTTATTGACTTATGGCCTGCAATATTGCCTCTAGCAATTATTATTTATTGAGAAATAAATGCATATTGTATTGATTGATAATAAACAAACGGTGTGTGGTAAATTAACTTTTATTAATCTTTAATCAACATACTCGCTGAAAAGAAATCTAGCCTTATCCTGGCATCTGATTGTTGGGATGGTTGTCCTTCTCGCCCGGATGCGAACCTCCAGCCGCTTTGCATGGCTGGTCGATCCATGGATTCGAAGGAAGCATATGTTCAGCACACCTAAATTCATCTTCAAAACGATAGCGCGTCATTTCAAGAGATTGTTCCTCCTTCTGGCAACGGCGGTTTGGGCACTGACAACGAATTGCGCGAACGCGGCCGCGCAAACACCACAAGCATCCACCATCCGATATGAATACGACGCCAACGGCAACGTCACCCGTATTATCGATCCGCTGGGCCGCGTTACCACCCAGCGCTACGACACATCGAATCGTCTAGTGCAGCGGCAGCTTCCCGCGCCTGTCGCGGGGGCGTCGCCGCCGGTGATCGCATACAGCCACGATGCGAGCAATCAGCTCACAGGCGTAAGAGATCCACGAAATTTGTCGACGCAGTACACGGTCGACGGTTTGGGCAATCAAACGGGCTTGGCCAGCCCGGATACGGGCGTCACCGCAAGAACATTCGACGCGGCGGGCAACCTCACGTCCGCCAGGGACGCGCGCGGACAGCTGACAACCTTCGACCACGACGCGTTGGGCCGTATTACCCGCGTCGCCTACGCCAGCGGCGTGCCAAGTACATTCGAATACGACGCGGGGTCGGCCGGGGCGGTCGGCCGCCTGAGTAAAATGATCGATGAGTCTGGGCACACGAGCTACATGTACGACAACGCCGGTCGTCTGATCAGCAAAACGGCGATCGTCAGCGGGGGCAGCCAGAAGTCTTTCATCGTCGGCTACGTCTACGGCGCGAGCGGCCCCGCCAACGGCAAAGTTGTCGACATCGCCTACCCCAGCGGCAACCACGTTGCCATCGAATATGGCGCGGATGGCCGTGCCTCCGCCATGTCAGTGCTCAAGGCCGGCGCGACCACGCCTGTGGCGTTATTGAGCGAAATCGAATACCAACCCTTTGGCCCGGTGCGGTCATGGCAATGGGGCAATCATAGCGCCGCGATGCCGAACCGCTACTTCCGCGAGTTTAATTTGAGCGGACGCCTCACGCGCTTCCCACTTGGCAATGTACTCAAGGGCGGCGCGATTCGTACCATCACATACGATGCTGGCGGGCGTATTACGAAAACCGAACACGTCGGCAGCGGACTTCCCGGTGATTTGACGGCGAGCCTTAACCAAAGCTACGCCTATGACGATCTGGATCGTTTGACCACCTTCATCGGGAACGGCACCACCGCGCGCTATCAATACGATGCCAGTGGCAACCGCACGCAGTTGGCGTATGGCGGGCAAGCCATCCTCAATACGATCAATCCGTCGAGCAATCAACTGCAAAACACCACCGGCCCGCTGCCGAGCAAAACCAACGTCTATGACGCGGCGGGCAATCTCGTCACCGATGGCACGATCAACTATATTTACAACGCTCGGGGCCGGTTGCAGTCGGCGCAATCCGGCACGGTCAGCGGCACTTATCGGCACAATGGATTGGATCAACGTGCATCAAAAATAGTTAAAATTGGCTCCTCCGACAAGGCCCCCAGCGAAACAACGCACTTCATTTATGACGAGTTTGGTCAATTAATCGGTGAATATGGCTCGGATGGAACGATGATCGAGGAAACGGTATATCTTGGAAACTTGCCGATAGCTATATTGAAAAGCGGGAATATAAGCGAACCAATGAATTCCGGCGTATAGTACATCTACAATGACCAAATAAACACGCCGCGCGTCATAACCAACTCCACAGACAATGATATCGTTTGGCGCTGGGACTTGGCTGATCCGTTTGGCACATCGCCGCCCAACGACATCTCGCGGGGACAGGGTAGATTTTCTTACAATCTACGGTTTCCTGGCCAATATTATGATAAGGAAACCAGCCTTTACTACAATTATCATCGGGATTATGATCCGCAGACGGGGCGTTATGTGCAAAGCGATCCGATCGGGCTTGCGGGTGGTATCAACACCTACGCGTATGTTGCGAATAACCCCTTGACCTCTACTGATCCACTTGGACTCGAGCCGCCGAAGGAGTACCCTGCGCGTCGCTTCAGAGCTTGCACTGCTCCAGAGCTAAACGCTTGTACACAGCAATGCTCTCCAGATCCAGTTGAGAGTTGTGTAGTTCCACAAACATTTAAGATTCAGTCCAGTTCAGGTGGGCTTTCCGGTCGAGGTTGGGTCGATGGTCCAGTGAGCTGCAGCTGCCAACGGCCCGAGAAAAATTTTTGTCAAAGAAATTCTGCCACTTGCACTACGGGTGCATGCTTACTGGTGATCGGCGGATTGATATTAGCGCCGGAAATAACAGTCCCGGCGCTGGTCGTGGGCGGCGCGGTAACTCGATAGGGTAAATATGAATACTACGAATACTTTTCCAGTTCCGGTTGTGGCGCTAGATCTTGAGGTGGGGAAAGCCTATTTCATGTTGAATTACTTTGACGAGAAACTGCTTATCCCAGATTTGCGAACACTGATCTTCATAGGACGCGATGCGCTGAAGCATGGAGATACGCTTCTATACTTTCAGGACCCTGAGTCTTTCGCGGACAGTGGCTCAAGTTCAGATTCCGACGAAGGCGCACACGGGCTTTTCCATTGCACGGACGACCAACTCGTATGTATTTTCGAGCTTGACTGTGCTATAGACGAGCTAAATCGTTGCGTTGTACGCCGGGCGAGGTTCGGACGCTAGGGACCAGCTCGCACGGCACGGGGGGCAGCAGGTAGTTCGGCTCAATGCTGACATTCGAGGCCCAGGGGGCAGGTTGAGCATTGCGCCATCCAAGGGCGCGTGAAAAAGCGTTGCCAACGTGATGTGTATTAAATCAATTTGGCGACCAGCGATGGTCGATCGCCGGTTGGATAAAAACGGGACCCGTCACGAGCCCCGTTTGTTCGCCCTTAGTAGACATAGACCCACGGTACGCCGATGTAGTTGGCGGCGCCGTCGTTGAAGTTCAACTGCGCGTACGAGCCGCTACCGCGGGCGTAGACGTTGAAGGACGACGATACCCTCAAATACGCCCGGTCGGCGGCCAGCATGTCCGTATAGATCATGGTGCGCGAGCCATCGAAGCGACCGGAGGTGTTGATATACGTGCCGCGCATGTTGAACAGGTTGACGCTGCTCGTGGCCTTGTAGCCATATTGGTAGCCGACGGCCGACAAGTCGATCCGAGCCTGCGCTTCCTTGGATGTAAACCAATCGTCGAAGGCCCGGACGATGTAAAAGCCGTGGTACGGCACCGAGACGTAATGGTTGTAATAGCCGCTGCTGCTCGGTATGTAGGTGAACCACCAATCCATGATCAGCGTTCTGGACGCGGCACCGGTTCCGCCGTTGCCCGTGCCGGCGCCCTCGGCCCAGTCCCACAAGTCGATGTCGCCGGGATTGTAGCCTTCCCAGACCACCGTGCCGTCCGACCAGTGCAGGACGCCATAGTACGGGGAGAACCAGCCCAGCGCGCTGGCCGCGAGCAACTGGTTGCCGGCCAGACCCGGGTGGACGGCGGTTTCGCCTTCGGCGGCGACGGGCGCGGCGATCAGCTGGTTCTTGATCTCCTCCACCTCGCGCCTGGCCTCGGTGCTGGCGTCATCCTGCGCCTTGCTCTGCTGGTCCATGAACGCGACCAGTTCCGCGGGCAAGCCGTCATGTATTTCCTTGACGCGGGCCTCGCCCTTGGTTGCGATGTCCTGAAGTTGCAGCGCTTCGGATTGCTGCAGACGCACGACCTCGTCGCGTCGCGCGGCGACCAGTTGTTGCAATTGCTCGTCGCCGGGTTTGAATACGGTAGCCATTTTCATCTCCTTGGAAAGTGTGAGATCGGTATCTCATCGCGGGCGGCTTCTGAGCCCGCTCAAACCATGGTAGGCGCACGATCGGGAGGCCCTTTGAGCGCGCACAATGCGACTGCCGAGCCCGCACACCATTCCTGGCGGCACCGGCGGCGCGGTGGCGGTGACCAACAAGCGGTGAGCGGATGTGACCCGGTGGCGACGTTTATTGACGTACCTCGTCATTTTTTCGATTAATTATTGACGTGTTAATACAACGCACTAAATCTGTGCATTTTTATAAGTTTGTCGTTGTAAAAAACCGACGTTTTATTCCTGTCGGAGGGGTGGATGGGCGATATAAAATTTTGTAAAGTATTGTATCAAGCGAACTTGTGCTGTTTGTGGCGAATTTGCGGGCCGGGCGCCGCGAAATGTCGTAACTAACTCTCTTCAAGCTTGCCGATTGCCACGATAATTGATTATCGAAGAGCAATGTTGATAACTTCGGCTCCCTGAATTTCCTTGCATCCGACGCGACTGCATGCCGTGGCCCGGCCCGGCGAGCGTTAGCATTGTCGCAATGGTCTCACAGTCCCCGTACCACAAGTACACCCCTCACATTGCTCGCGATTTTCACGTCCATAAATCGGGAGTTTGAATGGTATTTCAAGAAAAAATCGGCGTGCGCTCGGTGCGCATAGCCCTGAGCGTACTGACCGGCACGGTACTGATGACCGGCCACGCCTTTGCGCAAGAAGAAGCTATCCAAAAGGTAGAGATCACCGGTTCGAGCATCAAGCGTATCGCCGTCGAAGGCGCGCTGCCGGTGCAGCGCCTGAGCCAGGAACAGATCGCCAAGACCGGCGCCACCACCGTCGCCGACCTGATCCAGGCGCTGCCGGCGATGCAGGGCTTCAGCATCTCCGCCACCGCCGCCGGCTCGAACTCGGGCGGCATCGCCACCGCGTCGATCCACAACATCGGCGAGAGCTACACGCTGGTCCTGCTGGACGGCCGCCGCATCGCGCCGACCGGTTCGGGCAGCACCATCAACCTCAATTCGATCCCGATGAGCGCGGTCGAGCGCGTCGAGATCCTGACCGACGGCGCCTCGGCGCTGTACGGCTCGGACGCGATCGCCGGCGTGATCAACTTCATCCTGAAGAAAAACGCCCAGGGCCTGTCGGTCGAGGGCACCTACTCGCAGCCGACCGCCAGCAGCGCCGGCCGCGCCCAGAACGCCAGCATCACCTACGGTTTCGGCGACCTGGAAACGGACCGCTTCAACATCCTGGCCAGCTATCGCCATGACGAGCAAAAGCCGATCAAAGCGACCGACCGTTCGTTCGCCGACACCGCCTATGTGCCGTTCGGCTACAACGGCAAGAACTATGTGTACGACCGCACCAGCACCGCGACCGTGCCGGCCAACGTCGCGCTGACCTTCAACGGCGGCCTGCCGGCGATCGGCTTCAGCCCGTACCTGAAAAAGAACGGCAGCTGCCCGACGCTGAACTACATCAGCCTGAACAACACGCCGACCACGCAGAACTGCGCGTTCGACTTCGTGACCTCGGTTGAGATCATTCCACAGAACAAGCGCGACAGCTTCTTCACCAAGGCCCAGTTCAAGGCCACCAACGACATCACGCTGTTCACCGAAGTGGCGCTGTCGCGCCTGGACCTGACGGCCCGCATCGCGCCGAACACCGCGCCGTTCACGATCCTGCCGGGCTCGGCCTCCTACAACGCCAACGTGCTGCCGTACCTGACGCCGGCGCAGGCGGCCAACGTCAAGCAGGTGTCGGGCAACTACCGCACCTACGACTGGGGCACCCGCGACAGCCAGACCATCACCGACGCGCGCCACATCGTGGTCGGCGCCGAGGGCGAGATCGGCGCCTGGAGCTTCGGCACCGGCCTGACCTGGTCGCAGAACAAGCTCGACGAGCGCTACGTGGGCGGCTATGTGCTGGCCAAGGAATTCCGCGACATGCTGGCCAACCGTTCGTTCGATCCGTTCGCGCCGATCGGCAACCAGAGCGACGCCACCAAAAAGCTGATCGACAATTCGATCTTCCACGGTTCCATCCGCG
Organism: Duganella sp. 1411; assembly: GCF_017833525.1. Classification (GTDB taxonomy): domain Bacteria; phylum Pseudomonadota; class Gammaproteobacteria; order Burkholderiales; family Burkholderiaceae_D; genus Rugamonas. The sequence continues at coordinate 2,650,222 of NZ_JAFICD010000001.1, read as the reverse complement.
AAGCGTCGACCACGCTCAAGGGCGTGGACGCGCACGGTTCGCGCGAGCTGTTCACCTTGCCGGGCGGCGCCGCCGTGCTGGGCCTGGGCGGCGACTACCGCGAGTACGCCTACGAGCAGACGCCGTCGGACGCGGCCGTCAACAACCTGGTCTACAACCTGAACGCGCCGCCGGCCTACGACATGACGCGCTCGAGCTATGGCGTGTTCTCCGAGCTGCTGCTGCCGGTGGTCAAGTCGCTCGAACTGAGCCTGGCCGGCCGCTACGACAGCATCGACGCCATCGACAACAAGCTGACCGGCACCGAGATGGGCCACAAGCAATCGGCCAGCACCTACAAGGTGTCGGCGCGCTGGCAGCCGGTCAAGACGGTGCTGCTGCGCGGCTCCTACGGCACCGGCTTCAAGGCGCCGAGCATGCTCGACGTCGCCCAGCCGCTGGTCAACGCCGGCTTCACGGCCGGCAGCTACGCTTGCCCGATCGCCAGCAACGAGTTCTGCCGTCCAGGCAAGTCGCAGTACAACGTGATTTCCGGCGGCAATGAAAACCTGCGTCCGGAGAAGTCCAAGCAGTACTCGATCGGCTTCCGTATCGAACCGGTGCCGTCGTTCTCGTTCGGTGCCGACCTGTGGGACGTGCGCATGACCGACGCCGTGTCGTCGGTCAGCGAACAGCAGATCTTCGCCGATCCGGTCAAGTTCCGCGAGCTGATCACGACCTACACCGAACCGGCCACGGGCAACACCTACTGGGCGACCAAGGATTTGTCGCTCAACATCGGCCGCACCCACACCCAGGGTATCGACTACGACATGATCGGTCGCCATAACTTCTCGTTCGGCAAGTTCACCGCCAACCTGAACGGCACCTACCTGATGAAGGCCGACTACACCCGTCCGGGCACCGACGCCGATTGGACCAGCAACCTGAACATCTTCGGCGTGGACAACAAGGTCGCCTTCCGCCACATCGTGCGCCTGGCCGGCACGCTGGACACGGGCGCCCTGAGCAACACGCTGACGCTGAACTACCGTAACGGTTACCAGGACGCGGAAACCTCGGTGCGTAACATCGACAGCGGCAAGAACGAGACCATCCGTCTGCACGTGCCGTCGTACCTGACCCTGGATTGGCAGGGCAAGTACGCCTTCACCAAGATGACGTCGGTGCGCGTGGGCTTCAAGAACCTGCTGGACCGCGAGCCGCCGCTGTCGCTGCGCGCCTCGTCGGGCCACCAGGTCGGCTACGATCCGCGTTACGCCGACACCTTCGGCCGTACCTTCTACATGACGGGCAACATGCAGTTCTAAGCTAGTTCCCGGCATGAAAAAACCCCCACCAGCCTGAACCGGTTAAGACCGTGTTCAGCGCGGGTGGGGGTTTTTTTTTACCCGCACCGCCAAGCGGGGTCGTACCCAACGGGGTACGACCCCATGATGGCGGCGCCGGCGTCTCGTTGAACCTGCGGTTGGGGTTGGGGTGGATTTGGCCGCCCGTCCGTTCGTTAGGGTTCGGCGCCGGCCTGCTCCAGCCCGCGCGCCAGGCTCGAGATGCTGGGGTTGTCGATGAACACGCAGCGCGTGCCCGTGCGCTTGCAATAATCCTTCACGCGCCAGTAGGCGCTGTGGCTGATGCAGCCGGTCTGGCAGATCACCAGGTCGGCCGCCGCCAGGCTGGCGTCGAGGCGGTTGGCGTTGTCCTCCAGGCCGCCGTCGTGGTGGGCGAACTGCGCGCCTTCGCGCTCGATCAGTTCGCGGTAGGTGGCGACGTTGCCGGAACGCCCGCCCACGCACAGCACGGCCCGGTCGCTGAGGCGCGGCGTCATCTTCATCACGTGCTCGACCACCTGGCGGGTTTCCTCCTGGATCGGCGCCGGCGGCTCGGCCGCGCGCAGCGCCTCGGTCTTGAGCTCGGCGATCTGCTGGCGCAGCGCGCGTTCGCGCTCGTCCATCTGGGCCAGCCGCTCGGCCAGTTTGGCGCGCGTCTCCAGCCCCGGGATCGAGCCGCGCAACTGTTCCAGCTCGGTGCGCAGCGAGTCGATCATGCTGTCCTTGCCCACCAGCTGGGCGCGCAGCTGCATCAATTGCGTGGCGTGGCGCTCGGCGTCGGCGCTCTTGTCGGCCAGCAGGGCGGCGGCGCGCTGCTGGGCCTTGGCCAGGTCGTGCGCCAGGCGCGCGTTCTCGGCCAGGGTGGCGTTGAACTTGCCGATGTCGGCGCGCACGCAGGCGCCGGCCTGGTGTTGCACCATGTGCAGGTCGCGGCACATCTGTTCCTCGAGCTCGCTGCTGCAGCGGGGGTGCGTCAGGCCGGCCCAGAAGGCCCCCGCGACGTCGCCGGCGGCCACGGCGGCCCGCCACAGCTCGCCGACCTGTTCGGTCGTCCTGGCGGCCCGGAAGCGCAGCAGCACGGCCGCGTAGCGCCGTTCCAGCTCCTTTTGCAGCGCCTCGGACAGGCGGTTGCGGCTGGCGCACTCGGTCACGGCGCCGACATGCACCTCGTAGTCGTCGGCCACCACCTTGCCGTTGGTGACTTTATCGACCAGCTTGCGCAGCACGCCGAGCGGAAAGCCGACGCCCACCAGCGGGCAATGGCAGGCGTGGCCCAGCTCCCACAGGCGCCGGCGGCGCGAGGTGTGCGCCTCCGGCTGCCCGGCGAGGATGGCGGCGACGTTGTTGATGACCGGTTTGATGACTTGCCGCGGCGCCGGCTCGGTCTGCCGTGGGCCGATCGGGGCGGCGCCGGCCACCTGCGGCATGGCGGCGGCGATGATGGCCGCCAGCGGATCGTGTTTTTCGCACATCGGTGGGGTCTCCTCAGGCGGTGGCCGGCGCGCTGCGGGCGCGCGCCATGATGCGGCTGAGGAAATTGGTCTTTTCCTGCTCGTGCAGGCTGCGTTCGACCACCGTGGCCCACTGCTCGGACAACTGCTGGCAGGTGGCGCTGAGCACCGGCGCCAGCTCCGGCAGGCCGGCCAGCGCCTTCAGGTGGCGCTCGATCACCGAGGCCAGCTTGACGCAGCCGCCGGCGGCGTCGGCGCCGGCGGTGTAGTGCGACATCAGATGCAGCACGGCGGACAGCATCAGTTCGGGATTGTGTCCGCCCTGTCCCTGCGGCGGGGCGAGAAAAATCGGATTGCTACGGTCTATGGCCATCAAACGCTCCTGGGGCAAATTGGGAGTGTGGCTGGCGGCATGGCTGGCGACTCGGGGGAGTGGGCGCGGCGGCGCCCGGGCAAGCGGTCAAACGCGGATCAGGCGGTCAGGATCAGCTTGTTGAGCTGGGTGACGCGCAGGCGGTAGACGCGGCCCGCGTGTTCGATTTCGACCTCGCGGCCACCGTCCATCAGGCCGGCGCTGCTGATGCGCTTGACCGGGGTTGCCGCCGAGACGGCCGATACCATGGCGGGAACGGGGCGGGAAGGCTGGGACAGCGGCAGGGTGGTGGTGGTCATCGTCGTTTCTCCTTTAAATAAGAATGATTCGTATTTGCATTCATTATTGTGGAAGGCGGGACGGAATGCAAGAATTATTTGAAATGAAAGTGACCCGGGACGGGCGGATGGAAGGGACGCAAAAAAAGGCCCGGCGGGGAGGCCGGGCCCAAGGCTGGGTTGATTGCCCGGGTCGGCTTACAGCGTGGCCAGCAGCTGGCCCGGCGTGACCGCCTCGCCGGCCTCGCCCGCCTTGCTCTTGGCCGCGGCCAGCTGTTTGGCGCGGGTGCGCGACGGCGGCAGGCGCCGCAAGGTCTTGAGCGCCTCCGGGTCCTTGATGCCGATGGTGCGCTGGTCCACGCTGATGAGGCCGATTTCGTTGAAGGCCGACAAGGTGCGGCTGACCGTCTCCAGGGTCAGGCCCAGGTAGCTGCCGATCTCGTGGCGCGTCATGCGCAGGTTGAACAGTTTGCTCGAGTAGCCCATCTGTGCGAAACGGTCCGCCAGCGACACCAGGAAGCGCGCCACGCGGGCCTCGGCGCTGAGCGCGCCCAGCATGCCGATCATCGCCTGTTCGCGCACCAGCTCGCGGCTCATGACGCCGTACATCATGTTTTCCAGCTCCAGGTGCACGCGGCCGAGGGCGGTGAGCTTCTTGAACGGCAGCAGGATCAGGTCGCAATCGGACAGCGCCACCGCCTCCGACGAGTAGTGGCGGGTGTGGATGCCGTCGACGCCGAGCATGTCGCCCTTCATCGGGAAGCTGAGCACCTGCTCGTTGCCGAACTCGTCGATCAGCACGGTCTTGAGGAAACCGGAGTTGACGATGTACAGCGTGTCGAACGGCTGGCCGATCGTGTGGATGCGCTGGCCCGTCTTGAACTGCACGTGCTGGAACAGCAGCTCCTCGGTGGCGACCGAGACGGCGGCCGGAATGTGCAGCAGGTCGCAGACCTCCTTCAGGTTCGACCAGAGCCGCCCCTGACGCTGACGGCCTGCTTCCATCGAAGAGGATTGCACCGTCGCGGTGGTGACTGGGCGAATTTCAGACGTTTGCGTTGACAGCATGTTGATCTCCTGATCAGGTAAAGCTATACGTTAGGCCGGGAACGGTTGACTGCATGACATTTTATAAAGCAAATGTGCCTTGCGGCATCTCGCTGCTTGGCATGTAGCCTTGCAGCATCAATCGTGTGGTTTCAGTATGCCAACAGAGGGAGGAGATAGATATCAGCAATGGCTGAATATGGGAGTAGGCGTCAGCGCACGGTTGTAGGAGGACTCCTACTGGCCCGGGCGCCGGTCAGGTTTTGAACGGGGATAACAAACGATGCGCCACGGCATATTGGACCATTTCCGACAGCGAGTTCATGCCCATTTTCTGCATGATGCGGGTTTTGTGCGTGCTGACGGTCTTGACGCTCAGGTGCAGGCTGTTGGCGATCTCGGTGATCGATTTGCCTGCGACCAATAACGAAAACACTTCGAATTCGCGGTCCGACAGCTGTTTATGCAACAGGCTTTCGTTGGGCATCATGATGTTGAGCGCCAGTTGCTCGGCCACCTCGGTGCTGATGTAGGGCCGGCCGGAGGCGACCTTGCGGATCGCGCCGACCAGCTGGGTGCCGGCGCTCTCCTTGGTCAGGTAGCCCTGGGCGCCGGCGCGGATGGCGCGCACCGCGTACTGCTCCTCCTCGTGCATGGTGAGGATCAGGATGGCGAGCTTGGGCGCCTCGGCCTTGATCTGGCGGATCAGGTCGACGCCGCTGCGCCCGGGCATCGACAGGTCCAGCAGCAGCAGGTCGAAGCCGCCCTGGCGCACGTGGCCGAGCACTTCGAAGCCGTCGATCGCCTCGCCCACGATGTCGATGTCGGGGGCGCCGTCGAGGATGCGCTTGAGACCTTCGCGCATGATGGTGTGGTCGTCCGCAATGACTATTCGAATCATAAAGGGGCTATCTCAAGTGACCTAAAGAAAATACTGTTGCGTTTGAATTAACCTTGTTATCTTACTATAGAAAGCGCGGGGACCGTATTTTATTTGTGGTCCGGCTCTTTGATCAAGCGGTGCACCAGCACCGGGATGCGCGAGTGCGACAACACCTTGTTGGTCACGCTGCCCAGCAGCAGCTGGCCCCAGCCGCTGCGCCCGTGCGAGCCCATGAAGATCAAGTCGCAAGCGTTGCTTTCCGCCACATCGACGATCTTCAGCGCGGCGCTCTCCGAAAACGTTGTCAACGCCTCGCAACGGACGTTGCGGCGGGCGCACGATTCGACCACGTCCTTGGTGTGCTCGCGGCCGGCGCGCAGCATGGCGGCGCGGTATTCGTCCTCGCTGGGATAGCTCGGCGGGATGATCTCGACGTAGATCGGGTACTGGTATTCGGGCGCGACGAACACGGCCAGCACCTCGGCGCCGAGCTGTTCGGCCAGCGCCACGCCGGCGCAGGCGGTCTTGCTCGACACGGCGGAGCCGTCGGTGGTGATCAGGATTTTACGGTACATGGCGAGCCTCCTTTTTCAACGCGGCCTATCCGCTATTGTAGTCGCGAATTACACTATTGCTAGGATGGAAAGACTTGATGTTTATCAAATAAAAGCGCTTTATGGGCGCCGCCCGGGCCGCTGTAACACTTGTTCACAGTTGCCCGGCGGTTTTTTTTGCACATGGGCATTACTTTCGTGCCACGACCCGTACTTTGGCGTTCCATCCGGTGATAGTATCCCCAAATACAACGAAACTGGGCTTTGAGACGGGGAACAAGGCAGGCGAGCCGACGCCGGGATTGAATATTTCGACGATGCCCTGCTACACTCGCATAAGTGCTTTTTATTGCCGAGCGTCATCACTAGCGCAAAGTTGAGGGCAGCAATTTTACAAATTATGGAGAAGCAGGGATTATGACCAACGCCGCTGATGATTTCGACGCATTATTTGAAGAAGTGTCCGCTCAGAGCAAGACCGCAGCGCCCGCTCCAGCGCCTGCCCCCGCACCCGCCGCCGCCGAAGACGACCTGGAAAGCCTGTTCGACGAGGTGTCGTCGGCCCGGCCGGCCGACGCCGCTGCGGCGCCCGCGCCGGCCCCGGTGGCCGCCGCGCCCGCGCCCGCCGCCGACGGCGGCGAGGCCGAGGAGGGCGGCGACAAGCCGATGTTCGAGCGCCTGGGCGGCATCGTGCGCCTGCTGCACGATTCGCTGCGCGAGCTGGGCTACGACAAGGCGCTGACCGAGGCCTCGTCGCAGATCAACGACGCCCAGGACCGCTTGGAATACGTCGCCACGCTCACCGAGCAGGCCGCCAACAAGGTGCTCAACACGCTCGACGAGGGCATGCCCGAGCAGGACACGCTGTCGAAAAAGTCGAAGGAAATGGAAACCCGCTGGGCCGACCTGTTCGCGGGCAAGCTCAGCCTGGACCAGTTCAAGCAGCTCGCCGGCGACTCGCAGGCCTTCGCGGTGGCCGTGTCGGCCGCCACCGAGGCCGAAAAGGCCCGTCTGCTCGAAATCATGATGGCCCAGGACTTCCAGGACATCACCGGCCAGCTGATCAAGAAAGTGGTGAACATCACCAAGACGGTGGAGCACGAACTGGCGGAACTGCTGCGCGACAACGCGCCGCCGGCGGTACGCGAGAAAATCGCGCAAAAAGAAGTGTCCCTGATGTCCGGCCCCTCGGCTCCGGCCGTGGCGCTGAACCAGGACAATGTCGACGACCTGCTTGCTGACCTGGGATTCTAATGGACGATATGCTCAAGGATTTCGTCGTCGAGGCGATGGATCTGGCGGTCAACGTTGAAGAGCACTTGCTGCGGCTCGAACGCGACCCCGACAACAAAGAGACGCTGAATGCGGTGTTCCGCTCCTTCCATACCATCAAGGGCGGCGCCGGCTTCATGGGCCTGCCGGCGATGGTGGCGGCCTGCCACCTGACCGAGAACCTGTTCGACGCGCTGCGCACCGGCGCCGCGCCGGTGACGCCGATCGCGATCGAGGCGGCGCTGCAGGCGTCCGGCTTCGTGGCCGACCAGCTCGCCGAACTGAACAACGGCGCCGAGCCGCACAGCCTGGCGCCGATGCCGAAGGACCTGGAACTGATCCTGACCGACGCCATCGAGGGCAAGACCGGCGCATCGGCCGCCGCGCCGGCCCCCGCCGCCGCCCCGGCGCCGGCAGCGGCCCCGGCGGCCGCCGCCCCGGTGGCGTCCGCGCCCGTGTCGATCACGTCCGAGGACGGCCTCGACTGGGAAGGCATGTATGAAGCCGTGATGCCGGCCGGCAGCTATACGCGTCCGGCCGCCGCCGCCCCGGTCGCCGCCGCGGCCCCGGCCGCTGCGGTCGCCGCGCCGGCCGCCGCGCCCGCCGCCGGCGCCGTCGCCGCCCCCGTCAAGCGCGACGCGCCCGAGAAACGCGAGGAGCGTCCGCATGCGGCCCCGGCCAAAGAAGAGTCGATCCGCGTCGATGCTGTTAAACTGGATGCCTTGCTGGAAGTGGCGGGCGAATCGGTGCAGGCCGCCAACCAGGCCGCCGTGCTGCTCGAGCGCCTGTTGCAGTTCAAGTTCGAGGGCCAGGCCCAGACCTTGATGGCCACCTTGGCCGAGACGCTGGAGCGGGCGTCGCGCTATTCGACCGAACTGCAGCGCGCCACCCTGGCGACGCGCATGCAGCCGGTCGGCCGCCTGTTCCAAAAGTTCCCGCGCCTGGTGCGCGAGCTGGCCAAGGACCTGGGCAAGGACGTCGAACTGACCATCGAGGGCGCCGAGACCGAGGTCGACCGCGTGGTCGTCGACAGCCTGTACGATCCGCTGGTGCACATGCTGCGCAACTCGCTGGACCATGGCGTCGAATCGCCGGAAGACCGGCTGGCGGCGGGCAAGCCGGCCAAGTCGTTCATCTCGCTCAAGGCGTGGCAGGAGGCCAACAGCGTGATGATCGTGCTGCAGGACGACGGCAAGGGCATGGATCCGGTGATGCTGCGCACCAAGGCGCAGCAAAAAGGCTTGATCAGCGAGTCGGCCAACCTGACCAACGACGAGTGCTTCCAGCTGGTGTTCCTGCCGGGGTTCTCGACCAAGGAAGTGGCCTCGAGCGTGTCCGGCCGCGGGGTCGGCATGGACGTGGTGAAGACCGCCGTGGAGAAGAACCGCGGCGCCATCCACATCGAGTCGCAGCTGGGCAAGGGCACCAAGTTCGCCATCCGTCTGCCGATCGAGCTGTCGATCGTGCCGACCATGCTGGTTTCGACCTCGGGCGCCGCGCTGGCGCTGCCGATGGCCGTGGTGCAGCGCGTGGTCGAGCTGCCGGAGGTGTTCATGGAAGTGGGCGGCGCCCCGGTCCTCAAGGACCAGGGCCGGCCGCTGCCGGTGCGGTCGCTGGCCGATGCGCTGGGCTACGAGAGCTGCCGCGAGAAGGTGGGCATTGTTGTCGCCGCGCCACAGCCGTATATTCTGGCCGTGGAAGCGGTCGACGGCACGGCCGACCTGGTGATCAAGCCGATGACCGCGATCAGCGTCGAGGGCATCACCGGCACCGCGCGCTCGGCCGAGGGCGAACTGGTGCTAGTGGTGGGCCTATCGTTCCTGATGGACGGATGCAGGGGAAGTGTACGCATGGCGGCCTAGTCGAAAGATTGAGCCAACAACACGAAAGCCTGCGTCCACGCAGGCTTTTTTTTTGTTCGTTTTTAGTACCCCGCACGGCGATCCGTCGCGGGGTCGTACCCCCAAGGGTACGACCCCTTTTGCGTTGTGCGGGTTGAATGCAACAATTTTCTAATAGGAGTCATAAAAAGTGTATCGATAGGCGGAACCGCGTCGGCTCACGAGGCCCGGCGGCGGCGCCCGCTATCGCATTGCACAATATGGCATAATCGAAGTGGATCACTCACACAGGCAGCAGCAGTCAGCACACAACATGATGAAGACGCTTTACGACAAACTCTGGGAATCGCACGTGGTCAAGGCCGAGGAAGACGGCACGACCATCCTCTACATCGACCGCCACCTGGTGCACGAAGTCACCAGCCCGCAGGCCTTCGACGGCCTGCGCGCCGCCAACCGCCAGCCGTGGCGCCTGTCGGCCAACCTGGCCGTGGCCGACCACAACGTGCCGACCACCTCGCGCGCCGACGGCATCGCCGACCCGGTCTCGCGCCTGCAGGTCGAAACCTTGGACAAGAACGCCAAGTCCTACGGCCTGACCTATTTCAACATGAACGACAAGCGCCAGGGCATCGTCCACGTGATCGGGCCGGAGCAGGGCGCCACCCTGCCGGGCATGACGGTCGTCTGCGGCGACTCGCACACGTCGACCCACGGCGCGTTCGGCGCGCTGGCGCACGGCATCGGCACCTCCGAGGTCGAGCACGTGCTGGCCACCCAAACGCTGCTGCAGAAAAAATCCAAGGCGATGCTGGTGCAGGTCGACGGCGCGCTGCCGGCCGGCGTCACCGCCAAGGACGTCGTGCTGGCCATCATCGGTAAGATCGGCACCGCCGGCGGCACCGGCTACTGTATCGAGTTCGGCGGCTCGACCATCCGCGCGCTGTCGATGGAAGGCCGCATGACCGTCTGTAACATGGCGATCGAGGCGGGCGCGCGCGCCGGCATCATCGGCGTCGACGATACCACCATCAACTACGTCAAGGGCCGGCCGTTCTCGCCCGTCGGCCCGCACTGGGACCGCGCGGTCGATTACTGGCGCACCTTGCATTCGGACGCCGGCGCCCGCTTCGACCTGGTCGTCACGCTCGACGCCGCCGACATCAAGCCGCAGGTGACCTGGGGCACGTCGCCGGAGATGGTGACCTCGATCGACGGCCGCGTGCCCGATCCGGACCAGGAAAAGGACAGCGTCAAGCGCGACGCGATGGAAAAGGCGCTGGTCTACATGAACCTCAAGCCGAACACGGCAATCGAGGACATCCGCATCGACAAGGTGTTCATCGGTTCGTGCACCAACTCGCGCATCGAGGACTTGCGCGCCGCCGCCGCCGTGGTGCGCGGCAAGCAGCGCGCCTCCAACGTCAAGCTGGCGCTGGTGGTGCCGGGCTCGGGGCTGGTCAAGGACCAGGCCGAGCGCGAGGGCCTGGACCGCATCTTCAAGGACGCCGGTTTCGAGTGGCGCGAGCCGGGCTGCTCGATGTGCCTGGCGATGAACGCCGACCGCCTGGAACCGGGCGAGCGCTGCGCCTCGACCTCCAACCGTAATTTCGAAGGACGCCAAGGCCAGGGCGGACGCACCCATCTGGTGTCGCCCGCGATGGCCGCCGCCGCCGGTATCGCCGGCCACTTCGTCGACGTGCGCGCGCTGCGCTGAAGTAACCCGACCTGCCGGTCGGGGTCGTACCCGACCGGGACTCGGCGTCCCCGTACGACCCCAGCTTTACGGGTTTCGCGTGATCCGCGAATCCGGTGAGATATAAAAATAACTGTCCAGACGAGAGTCCAACATGAAAAAACTATTCGCCCTGTCCGTATCACTGTCCTTCCTTGCGCTGATCCTGACCGGCTGCAACACAGTCAACGGCTTCGGCAAGGACGTCAAAAAAGTCGGTGAGTCGCTGGAAGGCGCTTCGACCAAAAAATAATCCGCAGAACGGCGGGCCGCGACGGTCCGCCGTCGCACAACCCGAACGAGATCATGGATAAATTTACGATATACGAAGGCCTGGTGGCCCCGCTCGACCGCGCCAACGTCGACACCGACGCCATCATTCCGAAGCAATTCCTGAAGTCCATCCATCGCACCGGCTTCGGCCCCAACCTGTTCGACGAGTGGCGCTACCTCGACCACGGCGAACCCGGCATGGACAACAGCAAGCGTCCGCTGAACCCGGAGTTCGTGCTCAACGAGCCGCGCTACCAGGGCGCCTCGATCCTGCTGACCCGCAAGAACTTCGGCTGCGGCTCGTCGCGCGAACACGCGCCGTGGGCGCTCGACCAGTACGGCTTCCGCGCCATCATCGCGCCGTCGTTCGCCGACATCTTCTTCAACAATTGTTACAAGAGCGGCTTGCTGCCCATCGTTTTGAGTGAAACGCAGATCGATCATCTGTTCAACGAAGTCAAGGCCTTCCCCGGTTACCGTCTGGTGGTCGACCTTGAGCAGCAGCGCATTTCCACCAGCAATGGCAGCATCTCCTATCCCTTCGAGATCGACGCCTTCCGCAAATACTGCCTGATGAACGGACTCGACGATATCGGCCTGACCCTGCGCCACGCCGACGCCATCCGCGGCTTCGAAGAGCGCCATCTGGCAAACCAACCCTGGTTGGCTAACGTCATCTAATCTCGAAAACTCACATGAAAATCGCAATCCTCCCGGGCGACGGTATCGGCCCGGAAATCATCGCCCAAGCCGTCAAGGTCCTCAATGTGCTGGGCGAATCGTTCGAGCTGGAGACCGCCCCCGTCGGCGGCGCCGGCTACGCCGCCCACGGCCATCCGCTGCCGGAAGGCACCTTGGCGCTGGCCAAGGCGGCCGACGCGGTGCTGTTCGGCGCCGTCGGCGACTACCAGTACGACACCTTGGAACGCGCGCTGCGCCCGGAACAAGCCATCCTCGGCCTGCGCAAGCAGCTGGGCCTGTTCGGCAACCTGCGTCCGGCGATTTTGTATCCGGAACTGGCGGGCGCCTCGACCTTGAAGCCTGAAGTCGTGTCCGGCCTCGACATCCTGATCGTGCGCGAACTGACCGGCGACATCTACTTCGGCCAGCCGCGCGGCGTGCGCGAGTGCCCGGACGGCCCGTTCAAAGGCCAGCGCGAAGGTTTCGACACCATGCGCTACGCCGAAGGCGAGATCCGCCGCATCGCCCACGTGGCGTTCCAGGCCGCGCAAAAGCGCGACAAGCGCCTGACCAGCGTCGACAAGGCCAACGTGCTGGAGACGTTCCAGTTCTGGAAGGACATCGTCACCGACGTCCACAAGGAATACCCGGACGTCGCGCTCGAGCACATGTATGTCGACAACGCCGCCATGCAACTGGTGCGCGCGCCGAAGAAGTTCGACGTCATCGTCACCGGCAATATGTTCGGCGACATCCTCAGCGATTGCGCGGCCATGCTGACCGGCTCGATCGGCATGTTGCCGTCGGCCTCGCTCGACGCCAACAACAAGGGCCTGTACGAGCCGTCGCACGGTTCGGCGCCCGACATCGCCGGCAAGGGCATCGCCAATCCGCTGGCGACCATCCTGTCGGCGGCGATGATGCTGCGCTACACCTTCGACAAGACCGAGCAGGCCGACCGCATCGAGACCGCCGTCAAGAGCGTGCTGGCGCAGGGCCTGCGCACCGGCGACATCTTCGAACCGGGCACCACCAAGGTGGGCACCGAGGAGATGGGCAACGCGGTCGTCAAGGCACTGGCATAAAAAAACTCAAGACAAGGAAGAGCAAAATGAAACTCGTAGGCTTGGTAGGTTGGCGCGGTATGGTCGGTTCGGTCCTGATGCAGCGCATGCAGGAAGAGGGCGATTTCGCCCACATCGAACCGGTGTTTTTCACGACGTCGAACCCGGGCGGCGACGCCCCGAAGATGGCGAAGAATGAAACCAAACTGAAAAGCGCGACCGACATCGACGAACTGAAAAAGTGCGAGATCATCATCTCGTGCCAGGGCGGCGACTACACCACCGAGGTGTTCCCGAAACTGCGCGCGGCCGGCTGGAACGGCTACTGGATCGACGCCGCGTCGACCCTGCGCATGGAGAAGGACGCCGTCATCGTGCTGGACCCGGTCAACCTGCACGTCATCAAGGACGCGCTGGGCAAGGGCGTGAAGAACTACATCGGCGGCAATTGCACCGTGTCGTGCATGCTGATGGGCCTGGGCGGCCTGTTCCAGCACAACCTGGTCGAGTGGATGACGTCGATGACGTACCAGGCGGCCTCGGGCGGCGGCGCCCAGCACATGCGCGAGTTGCTGACCCAGTTCGGCACGATCAACTCGTCGGTCAAGGCGCTGCTGGATGATCCGGCCTCGGCCATCCTGGAGATCGACCGCCAGGTGCTGGCCACCCAGCACGGCCTGAGCGCCGAAGAGACCAAGCAGTTCGGCGCGCCGCTGGCCGGCAACCTGATCCCTTGGATCGACAAGGACCTGGGCAACGGCCAGTCGAAGGAAGAGTGGAAGGGCGGCGCCGAAACCAACAAGATCCTCGGCCTGGGCGCCGACTTCGGCTCCAACCGGGGCGCCGGCCGAGCGATTCCGGTCGACGGCCTGTGCGTGCGCATCGGCGCCATGCGCAGCCATTCGCAGGCGCTGACCATCAAGCTGAAGAAGGACGTGCCGATCGACGAGATCCACGACATCATCGCCGCCAACAACCAGTGGGTCAAAGTGGTGCCGAACACGCGTGAAGCGTCGGTCAAGGACCTGTCGCCGGCCGCCGCCACCGGCAGCCTGACGATCCCGGTCGGCCGCCTGCGCAAGATGAGCATGGGCGACGATTACCTGTCCGCGTTCACCGTCGGCGACCAGCTGCTGTGGGGCGCGGCCGAACCGCTGCGCCGCATGCTGCGCATCGTGCTGGACAAGTAAGCAAACCCGCGCGGCCAAGCGGGGTCGTACCCGCCGGGTACGACCCCATCACCACGCGGCCGCCGCTGTGTTGGAAAAAAAGGGGTTTTCTCTGTGTGCTTTCATAGGGAAAACCCCTTTTTTTGGTTTAAATTAGGCACAGAGCTGACAACTCCTCATGTATCACTTGAGAAACGGCGCGCAAAGCTTGCATGCTCATGTGCATGATGATATGTTGGTATATCCGGGAAAGTAACATTTTCCCTCTGACAATCTACCGCCGCCCACTATGCCCGTACCCAATCGCTCCCGCATCGTTTCGTTCGCGTTGAAAACACTAACCGGCGCGGTCGCCAGTGCGGTGTTGTTGTCCGCCGCCGCAAACGCTGCCGGGCTCGGCAAGCTGACCGTCCTGTCGTCGCTGGGCCAGCCGTTGCGGGCGGAAATCGAACTGACGGCCGTCAGCGCCGACGAGGCCAGCGGCCTGGTCGCGCAGCTGGCGTCGGCCGACGCCTTCCGCACCGCCAATATCGACTTCAACCCGGCGCTGATGTCGCTGCGCTTCGAGGTCGAGCAGCGCGGCGGCCGCCAGCTGATCCGCGTCTCGTCGAGCCAGCCCGTCAACGAGCCGTTCGTCGACATGCTGCTCGAGCTGAAGTGGAACGGCGGGCGCATGGTGCGCGAATACACCTTCCTGCTCGACCCGCCGGACATGCGCGCGGCGCAGTCGCCGCAAGTGGCCGCGCCGGTCGATCTGGGTCGCCAGGCCGCCGCGCCGGCCGCGACGGCGCCGAATGCGCCGGTCGCCGCCGCGCCGGCGCCCTCCGCGCCGGCCGCTTCGGCCGCGCCCGCCAGGCAGCAGCCGGCCAAGAAATCGGCCGAGCAGTACACCGTCAAAAAAGGCGACACCCTGACCCGCATCGCCAACCAGGTCAAGCCGGGCGACATTTCGCTGGACATGATGCTGGTGGCGCTGTACCGCGCCAATCCGGAGGCGTTTTCCGGCAATAACATGAACCGGTTGAAGTCCGGCCAGATCCTCAAGGTGCCGGATTCCGGCGCGATCCGTTCCATCGCGCCCGAGGGCGAGGCGCGCGGCGTGGTCGTCGCGCACGCGGTCGATTTCAATGCCTACCGCGCCCGGCTGGCCGGCCAGGTGGCCAGCAGCACGCCGGCCAAGGAAGCGGAGACGACCCAGAACGTCAAGGGCAAGATCACCGCCAAGGTCGAGGAAAAACCGAACGCCGTCAACGAGGCCAAGGACAAGCTGACCTTGTCCAAATCGACCGCCACCGCGCCGGCCGAGGGCAAGACGGGGCTGGCGGCCGAAGAAAGCATCGCCAAGCAAAAGCAGGTCGACGAAGCCGCCGCGCGCGTCAAGGAACTGGAAAAGAACGTCAACGACCTTGAAAAGTTGATGGCGGTGAAGAGCAAGACGGCCGCTGAAAAGCCCGCCGCAGCGGCGCCCGCGGCCTCTGCGCCCACCCCGGCGCCGGCCGCCGGGCAGGCCGCGCCGCCCAAGCCGAAGCGCTCGCTGGCGGTGCCGCCGAGGAAGCCCGTCGAGCCGAGCTGGTACGAAGTGATGATGGACAACCTGCAACTGGTCGGCCTGGCCGCCGCCGCGTTGCTGGCGCTGGTCTACGGCATCATCGTCGCGCGCCGCCGCAAGAAATTCGTCGTCGTGCCGGGCGAGATCGTCATGCCGCCCGACCCGACCACGCCGATACAGCCTTTCATCACCGAGGCCGGCGCCCAGAATGTTGACACCAGCAACAGCGTGTTCAATTCCAACTTCGCGCCATCGGCCAGCCAGCTCGACACCAACGAAGTCGATCCGGTGGCCGAAGCCGACGTCTACATCGCCTACGGCCGCGATGCCCAGGCCGAGGACATCCTCAAGGAAGCGCTGCGCACCCATCCCGAACGCTATCCCGTGCGGCTGAAGCTGCTGGAAATCTACGCCACCCGCAAGGACGCCAGCGGCTTCGAGAGCCAGGCTTCCGAGCTGTACGCGATGACGCGCGGCCACGGCGAGGAGTGGGCGCAGGCGGCCGCCATGGGCCAGTCCCTCGATCCGACCAACCCGCTGTACTCGCCGGCGCATGACGGTGCCGGGGCCGGAGTAGCGGCCGCGGCCTCAGCGGTGCCGGTGGCGGCCGGCGCTGCCGCAGCAGCCGCCGCCGCCTCGGCGTATTCGGCCACGGACTTCGGCAACGATTTCGGCACCGGCGACGATTTCGGCGCCGAGCGGCCCGCCGCCGCGCCTGGCCCCGCCGGCCTCGACCTCGATCTGGGCTTCGATGCGGCGCCGGCCGCCGCGCCTGCGCGCGACGACGGTGCCGGCATGGACTTCGGTGGCGATCTGGAGACGGCCTTGCCGCAACCGGCCGACGCATCGATATCGCCGGCCTCGGTGGCCGCCGAATCGGACAACCTGATGGACTTCGACCTGGGCGACATGAGTTTCGAGCCGGTCGCCAGCAGCAAGGCGCCGATCGAAATGCCGGCGCCGGAGCCGGAAGCGGCGGCCGACGATCCGTTCGACCTGGCCTTCGACGCGCCGGCGAAACCGGCGGCGGCAACGCCAGCGCCGGCCGATGATCCGAGCATGGACTTCAGCCTCGATCTGCCGGCCGAAGCGGCGCAGCGGACACCGGCGGCGGGCACCGATCCATTGGACATGGACATCATGGGCTTCGATATTCCGGAGGTGCCGGCCCTTACCGAGCCGCCGAAAGCCGAGCCGAAGGCGATGGATTTCGATGCCGCCCTGGAATTGCCGGAGGACGCGGAATCGATCACGGCCGCGCCGGCGCCGGCGCGCGAGTTCGACCTGTCGGACATCAACCTCGATCTGGATAATGGCTTGGGCGGCGCGGGCACTGCCGAACCGGCGCCGCGCGACGACACCATGTCGGCGCACCACATGGAAATGGACACCAAGCTCGACCTGGCGATCGCCTATCAGGAAATCGGCGACAAGGAAGGCGCGCGCGAGTTGCTGGACGAAGTGCTGCGCGGCGGCAGCGACGACCAGATCGCCAAGGCCAACGCGATGAAGGCGCAGCTGGGATAGGTGTTGGCGTTGTCCGATATAATGCCAGCCTCAAACATCACATCGGGCAGCAATTGAAACGGATAGCAATCGGCGTCCAGTACGACGGCACCGCCTGGCACGGCTACCAGAAACAGGAAGACGGCCACACGGTCCAGGACAAGCTGGAACAGGCGCTGGAGAAATTCGCCACGGTGCGCCTGGCCACCACCTGCGCCGGCCGCACCGACACCGGCGTGCACGCGCTCGAACAAGTGGTCCACTTCGACACCGACCTGACGCGCGACGCCCATTCCTGGGTGCGCGGCGTCAACGCCTTCCTGCCGCCGTCGATCGCCGTGCGCTGGGCCAAGGAACTGCCCGGCGACCCCACCGTCGACGACTTCTTCCACGCCCGCTTCAGCGCCCGCGCCCGCACCTATCATTACGTGCTGTACAACAATCCGACCCGCTCGCCGCTGCTGGAAGGCCGCGCCGGCTTCTGCTTCCGCCCGCTCGACGTCGAGCTGATGCGACAAGCGGTCGCGCCGCTGATCGGCTGGCACGACTTCACCGCCTTTCGCGCCGCGCAATGCCAGGCCAAGTCGCCGGTCAAGCTGATGCACGACATCCAGATCAAGCGCGTCGGCGAGCTGGTGGTGTTCACCATCACCGCCAATGCCTTCCTGCACCACATGGTGCGCAACCTGGTCGGCTCGCTGGTCTACATCGGCACCGGGCGCGAAAAGCCCGAATGGCTGGGCCAACTGCTGGAAACCAAGGACCGCCACGCCGCGGCGCCGACCTTCATGCCGGACGGCCTGTACCTGGCCAAAATCGACTACGACCCCAAATGGGAATTGCCGCTGGAGACGACCAGCGCGCTCCCTTGGTTTTAAAAAGGAAACACCGCATGCCACGCACCCGTATCAAAATCTGCGGCCTGACCCGCGTGGAAGACGTGCAAGCCGCCGTGGCCGCCGGCGCCGATGCCATCGGTTTCGTGTTCTACCCCAAAAGCCCGCGCTACGTGACGCCCGGGCAAGCGGCCGCGCTGATCGCGGCCGTGCCGCCGTTCATCACCTGCACCGGCTTGTTCGTCAACGCCACGCCGGAGGAGGTGGCCGCCACCGTGAACGTGGCGCCGATCGCGCTGATCCAGCTGCACGGCGACGAGACAATCGAACAGTCGGCCGCCATCGCCACCGCCGCCGGGCGCCAGTTCATGCGGGTGTTTCGCGTCAAACCCGACACCTCGCCGTCCGATTTGCTAGAATACGAACAACTATGCCGCGCCGCCAGTCCCTTGTTCACCAGTTTGTTGCTGGATACATATGTGGATGCCTACGGTGGCGCAGGAAAGGGTTTTGATTGGTCTCTCATTCCAAAAGATCTCGCGCCTCGGGTCGTTTTAAGTGGTGGCTTGAGCGTACACAACGCGACTGACGCGGTGGTCGGTGTACGCCCCTACGCCGTCGACATCAGCAGTGGTGTCGAAGCGTCCAAGGGGATCAAGGACGCCCGCAAGATCGCCGCCTTCGTCGCGGCGGTGCGGGCCGGAGATGACATGATTGAAAGCGAAACCCACCATGAAAGCACTACCTGAGATCGGCGCCGCCGCGCCCCTGTTCCACGCCAAGGATTACGAACTGCCCAACGCCACCGGCCACTTCGGCCCGTACGGCGGCTCCTTCGTGGCCGAAACGCTGACCTACGCGCTGGCCGAGCTGAACGAGGCTTACGAGCGCTACAGCAAGGACCCCGAGTTCCTCGAGGAATTCCGCTACGAATTGAAGCACTTCGTCGGCCGCCCGTCGCCGATCTACCACGCCAAGCGCTGGTCCGAGCTGACCGGCGGCGCGCAGATCTACTTCAAGCGCGAGGACCTGAACCACACCGGCGCCCACAAGATCAACAACGTCATCGGCCAGGCCCTGCTGGCCAAGCGCATGGGCAAGCCGCGCGTCATCGCCGAGACGGGCGCCGGCCAGCACGGCGTCGCCACCGCCACCATCTGCGCCCGTTTCGGCCTCGAGTGCGTGGTCTACATGGGCAGCGAGGACGTCAAGCGCCAGGCGCAGAACGTCTACCGCATGAAATTGCTGGGTGCGACGGTCGTGCCGGTCGAGTCCGGCTCGAAGACGCTCAAGGACGCGCTCAACGAGGCCATGCGCGACTGGGTCACCAACATTGAAAACACCTTCTACATCATCGGCACCGTGGCCGGCCCGCATCCGTACCCGATGCTGGTGCGCGACTTCCAGTCGGTGATCGGCGAGGAGTGCCTGGTGCAGATGCCGGAAATGACCGGCCGCCAGCCGGATTACGTGCTGGCCTGCATCGGCGGCGGTTCGAACGCGATGGGGATTTTCTACCCGTACATCGACCAGAAGCAGGTGCGCCTGATCGGCGTCGAGGCGGCGGGCGAGGGGCTCGACGGCGTCAAGCACGCGGCCTCGCTGACCAAGGGCTATCCGGGCGTGTTGCACGGCAACCGGACCTACCTGCTGCAGGACGAGAACGGCCAGATCATCGAGACGCATTCGGTCTCGGCCGGCCTGGATTATCCGGGCGTGGGGCCGGAGCACGCCTACCTGAAGGATATCGGCCGCGCCGAGTACGTGTCGATCACCGACGACGAGGCGCTCAAGGCCTTCCACGATTGTTGTCACATCGAAGGCATCATCCCGGCGCTGGAATCGTCGCACGCGCTGGCGTACGCGGTGAAGCTGGCGGCCACGCTGCCGAAGGACAAGATCATTCTGGCCAACCTGTCGGGCCGTGGCGACAAGGACATGCATACCGTGGCGGAGCGGATGGGACTCAACTTCAGCTGAGCCCCCAACCCGCAACCCGCGAGCCCAGGGTCGTACCCGCGGGGTACGACCCCTGTTTGGCAGTGCGGGTTTCAACTCCACATTTAAACAGGAAAAAAACATGTCCAGAATCGCAGCAACTTTCGCCGACCTGAAGGCGAACAACAAAACCGCGCTCGTCACCTTCATCACCGCTGGCGACCCGGCGCCCGAGCTCACCGTTCCGCTGATGCACGCGCTGGTCGCGGGCGGGGCCGACATCCTCGAACTCGGCGTGCCGTTTTCCGATCCGATGGCCGAGGGCCCGGTCATCCAGCGCGCTTGCGAGCGGGCGCTGGCGTTCGGCGTCGGCATCCGCGACGTGTTCGGGTACGTCGCCGAGTTCCGCAAGACCAACCAGACCACGCCGGTGGTGCTGATGGGCTATGCCAACCCGATCGAGCGCATCGGCGCCGCCGCCTTCATCGCCAAGTCGCAGGAAGCGGGGGCCGACGGCGCCATCGTGGTCGACTACCCGCCGGAGGAGTGCGAAGAGTTCGCCGCCGCCATGCGCGCGGCCGAGCTCGACCTGATCTTCCTGCTGGCGCCGACCTCGACCGAGGAGCGCATCCAGCAGGTGGCCAAGGTTGGTGGCGGCTTCAGCTATTACGTTTCGCTCAAGGGCGTCACCGGCGCCGGCAACATCGACACCGTGCAGGTGGCCGAGCGCCTGAAGGCGATCCGCCAGCACGTGCAGTTGCCGATCGGCGTAGGCTTCGGCATCCGCGACGGCGCCACGGCGCGCGCGGTGGCCGAGGTGGCCGACGCGGTGGTCATCGGCAGCCGCATCGTGCAGGAGATCGAAAAGCACGGCAAGGACGGCGCGGTGGCAGCCGTGCAAGCCTTCGTCAGCGACATCCGCAGCGCCCTCGACGCCTGATCAGGCGGCCGTAACACCCTCCGGCCGCTTGGCCACCCTCAAATCACGACCGCTCACCTTGATACATAGTTAAGTACTGACTATGTTGAAGGGAAGCGGTCGTGCGCTTTGAATGGGATGCCCGTAAGGCAAAAGATAATCTGCGCAAGCACGGAGTCAGCTTCGAGGAAGCCTGCACGGCTTTCCGTGATCCATACGGCATTCTTAATTTCGACCACGAGCACTCCGATAGCGAAGACAGGTTTGTCTTGTACGGGTACAGCAGCCGGGGCCGGCGTCTTTTCGTCAGTCATTGTTATCGAGGTCATGACGTTGTCCGCATTATTTCAGCGCGCAGAGCGTCGTTTCAGTAGGAATAACATCCTTAAAGGTGAATATATGCACAAATTTGATTTTTCCACGGCCATTCCCAATCCTTATTTTGAGCGGCTGAGCAAAGAGATAACTTTTCGGTTGGACTTTGATACCATCGAGTACTTCCAAAATCTGGGTAAGCCGTATGGTTTTTCTGCCGAGGACATGATCCATCGCTATTTGAGGTATCTGGCGGGGACGGGCTTCAAGTTGGATCTGGAAGAACTTACATTGGAAGAACGCGAGCAGCTCAAAGCGTCGATGGGGAGCGAGGGGGGAGCTCCACCGCCCGCGTAGTGGATTCCCTCTAAATCCCGCCGAATTCCATGACGAAAGCTAAAAATTATTGTATTGCAATGTTCGACAGGCGTACAAGAAACGGCTACACTTCGGCCACAAGTTAGCTGCAAGGAGAATTTATGAGTTGGTTGGAAAAACTGCTGCCCCCAAGAATCCAGCGTTCCGACGTTGCCGCCCGCAAGACGATGCCAGAGGGCCTGTGGGTCAAATGCCCATCGTGCGAAGCCGTCCTGTACCGCACGGATCTGGAGTCGAACCTGCATGTTTGCCCCAAGTGCGACCACCACATGCGCATCCGCGCGCGCGAACGGCTCGACAGCCTGTTCGACGCCGGCGGACGTTATGAAATTGGCATGGATACGCTGCCGGTCGATACGCTGAAGTTCAAAGACAGCAAGAAATACCCCGACCGCCTCAAGCAAGCGATGGAAGCCACCGGCGAGACCGACGCCATGATCGTCATGGGCGGCGCCATCATGAGCATGCCGGTCGTCGTGGCCTGCTTCGAGTTCGAATTCATGGGCGGCTCCATGGGTTCCGTGGTCGGCGAGCGCTTCGTGCGCGGCGCGCAAGTGGCCCTGGAACAGAAAGTGCCGTTCGTGTGTATCACCGCCACCGGCGGCGCCCGCATGCAGGAGGGCCTGCTGTCGCTGATGCAAATGGCGAAAACCACCGCCATGCTGACCAAGTTGTCCGAGAAGAAGCTGCCGTTCATCAGCGTGCTGACCGATCCGACGATGGGCGGCGTGTCGGCCTCGTTCGCGTTCATGGGCGACGTCGTCATCGCCGAACCGAAGGCGCTGATCGGCTTCGCCGGCCCGCGCGTGATCGAAAACACCGTGCGCGAGAAACTGCCGGAAGGCTTCCAGCGCTCCGAGTTCCTGGTCACCAAGGGCGCCGTCGACATGATCGTCGACCGCCGCAAGATGCGCGAAGAAATCGCCCGTCTGATGGCCCTGTTGCAAAACCAGCCGGCCGAGGTCATTGCCTGATGGTGATAGGTTAACGTTATCGCTTAATTCACTGCGGGGCCTAGCCGCCCCGCACAACGGCGCGCAATCGGATATCATCCGGCCTGCGCGCCGTTGCCCATTTCAGAGTCACCATCATGTCCAACCTCCCAACTACTTTGCCCGCCTGGCTTGCGTTGCTTGAATCGCGCCACGCCGAAACCGTCATCAACATGGGCCTTGACCGCGTGCTCGCCGTCAAGGAACGCTTGCAACTGAGCTTCAGCTGCCCGGTCATCATGGTGGCCGGCACCAACGGCAAGGGCTCGACCTGCGCCATGCTCGAATCGGTGCTGCTGCGCGCTGGCTACAAGGTGGGCCTGTACATCAAGCCGCACTTCCTCGACTTCAACGAGCGCGCCCGCATCAACGGCGAACTGGCCAGCGACGCGGTGCTGGTGGACGCCTTCAACGCCGTCGAGGCGGCGCGCGGCGACACCGTGTTGACGTACTTCGAATTCACCACCTTGGCCATCATGAAGCTGCTGGCCGGCGCCGGCATGGACGTGGTGATCCTCGAGGTGGGCCTGGGCGGGCGCCTGGACGCGGTCAACATCGTCGATGCCGACGTCGCCATCGTCACCAGCGTCGACATCGACCACACCGACTACCTGGGCGACACGCGCGAGAAGATCGGCTTCGAGAAGGCCGGTATCTTCCGCGCCGGCAAGACCGCGATCTGCTCGGACCCGGTGCCGCCGCAATCGCTGATCGACCACGCCAACGCCATCGGCGCCGACCTGTGGCTGATGGGGCGCGATTTCAATTACGCCGGCGACAAGCAGCAGTGGAACTACGGCGGCCGTTCGCAGCGCCGCAATTCGCTGGCCTACCCGAGCTTGCGCGGCGCCAACCAGATCCTCAACGCCACGGCCGTGCTGGCCGCGCTCGAGGCGCTCAAGCTGGAATTGCCGGTCGGCGCGCAGGAAGTGCGCACCGGCCTGGTGACGGTGGAGCTGCCGGGGCGCTTCCAGGTGCTGCCGGGCCGCCCGACCGTGATCCTGGACGTGGCCCACAATCCGCACGCGGCGTCGGCGCTGAACCAGAACCTGGGCAACATGGGTTTCCATCCTTACACCTACGCCGTGTTCGGCTCCATGCACGACAAGGATATCGACGGCGTCATCGCCGCCATGTCCGAGCACGTCGACCATTGGTGCCTGGCGACCCTGCCGTCGCCGCGCGCGGCCAGCGCCTCCGAACTGGCCGCCAAGGTGCAAATCGTGCAAGCTGAAAAACCCGAACGCACCATCAATATCTTCGACGATCCGGCGGCGGCCTATGCAAATGCGATGAGCCGGGCCGGCGAGAATGATAGAATTGTGGTCTTTGGATCTTTCCTCACGGTCGCAGGCGTCATGGCGGCGAGAAAATCCTCACTCCATTGAACGCACAGGACTGAAATCACGCATGGGCTTGTTCTCGAAATTCGGTAAAAACAAGCAAGAGACCGCCGGTCAGGACAGCGGCTATTACACCAGCGCGGATGATCAGGCCGCCATGGAACGCGCACGCTCCAAGCGCGCCTCGTCGGCGGACGGCTCGGCCAGGTCGCGCCGCGCCAAGGATCGCGAAGCGGACGATCCGGTGTTGCCTGAAAAGAAACGCGCCCGGCGCCGGCTGGTCGGCGCCGTCGCGCTGGCGCTGGCCGTCGCCGTCGGCTTGCCGATGGTGCTCGATTCCGAGCCGCGTCCGCTGGCGTCCGACATCGAAATCAAGATCCCGGCCAAGGACAAGCCGGCTCCGGCCGTGCGCGCGCCCGCCGCCAGCGTCGCCGCCAGCGCCGCCCTCGACAGCAAGGAAGAAATCGTCGACGACGTCAAACCGGCCAAGCCCGCCGCGGCCGCGCCGTCGGCCGCCGAGATCATCAAGGCCGACAACGCCCGCCAGGAAGCCGAAGCCAAAGCCGACCTGAAGGCCGAAGCCAAGGCCAAGGCGGAAGCGAAGGCCGAGGCGCTGGCCAAGGCCAAGGCCGACAACGAAGCCAAGGCCCGGGCCGACAACGAGGCCAAGTCCAGGCTGGAAGCGGAGCGCAAGCGCGAAACCGAGCGCAAGCTGGCCGAGGCGAAGGCCGAAGCCAAGGCCAAGGCGGACGCCGAGCGTAAGCAGGCCGAGGCCAAAGCGGCGGCCAAGCCGGCGCCGGACAAGGCGTCCGAGGACGCGCGCGCGCTGGCCATCCTGGAAGGCAAGGGCGGCGCCAAGCCGGCCGCCGCCGAATCAGGCCAGAAATTCGTGCTGCAAGTGGCCGCGTTGAGCGACCAGGGCAAGGTCGACGAGCTGCGCAAGAAACTCAAGGAGGCCGGCATCAGCTCCTTCACGCAGAAAACCCCGTCCGGCGACATCACGCGGGTGCGCGTGGGGCCGTTCACCAACAAGGAAGAGGCGGAAAAAGTGCGCGCCAAGCTGAGCGGCATGGGCTTGAACGGCCGCCTGGAAACGGTTTGATCCAGGCCGCCTGACGTGACGATCTTCGATTATCTGGTGATCTTCGTGATGGTCACCTCGGTCATCATCAGCCTGCTGCGCGGCCTGGTGAAGGAAGTGTTGTCGCTGGCCGGCTGGGTGGTGGCCTTCGTGGTGGCCAACGCCTACGCCGCCGCGCTCGCCGTGATGCTGCCGGCGGTGGTGCCGGGCGCGGTGCTGCGCCTGTTCCTGGCCTTTGTCGCGCTGTTCATCGGCGTGCGCATTTTAATGGGCTTGCTGTCGATGGCGCTGGGGGCGCTGCTCGACGCGGGCGGCCTGAGCCTGTTCGACCGCGCGCTCGGCGCCGTGTTCGGCGTCGGCCGCGGCCTTGTAATCGTGCTGACCGCCGTCATCTTATGTGGGATGACGTCGCTCCCACAACAGGATTTCTGGAAGGACGCGTTGTTCAGTCCATTCGCCGAAAGCGGCGCGCGGATCGTCAAGACCTTCCTTCCCGCTGCGATGGCGCAGCATGTGAATTTTTGAATTCGTTTTCTTGCATCAGCATTTTTAATCTGCGTTTTTAATCCGTCTTACCCAGTCCAGGAGCACCATCATGTGTGGCATCGTCGGCGTCGTTTCCCATCAACCTGTCAATCAACTGCTGTATGACGCCTTGCTGCTGCTGCAGCATCGCGGACAGGACGCAGCGGGTATCGCGACCAATCACAGCAGCATGTTCGCCATGCACAAGGCCAACGGCCTGGTGCGTGACGTTTTCCGTACCCGCAACATGCGCACCCTGCAAGGCAACTCGGGCATCGGCCACTGCCGTTATCCCACCGCCGGCTCGTCGAGCGAGGAAGAGGCGCAACCGTTCTACGTCAACGCGCCGTTCGGCATCACCTTGGCGCACAACGGCAACCTGACCAACTGGGAACAGCTCAAGCAAGAGATGTTCAAGAACGACCGCCGCCACATCAACACCGACTCCGATTCGGAAGTGCTGCTCAACGTGCTGGCGCATGAAATCCAGAAGGCCACCACCGGCATCTCGATCGACGCCGACACCATCTTCGACGCCGTCACCGTGCTGCACCGCCGGGTGCGCGGCGGTTACGCCGCCGTGGCGCAGATCGCCGGCGTCGGCCTGCTGGCGTTCCGCGATCCGTTCGGCATCCGTCCGCTGTGCTTGGGCATCAACGAAACCGAGCAGGGCGCCGAATACCTGGTCGCCTCCGAGTCGGTCGCGCTCGAAGGCATGGGCTTCCGCTTCCTGCGCGACATCGCGCCGGGCGAGGCGGTCTTCATCGACGCCGACATGCAGCTGCACAGCCGCCAGTGCGCCGACAATCCGTCGCTCAACCCTTGCGTGTTCGAATTCGTCTACCTGGCCCGTCCCGATTCCGTCATCGACGGCGCCTCGGTGTACGCCACCCGCCTGAAAATGGGCGAGTACCTGGCCGAGAAGATCAAGCGCGAATTCAAGGACGGCGAGATCGACGTCGTCATGCCGATTCCCGATTCGTCGCGTCCGGCCGCGATCCAGCTGGCGCTGGCGCTCAACGTCGAATACCGCGAAGGCTTCATCAAGAACCGCTACATCGGCCGCACCTTCATCATGCCGGGCCAGGCCGCGCGCAAGAAATCGGTGCGCCAGAAGCTCAACGCCATCGCATCCGAGTTCAAGGACAAGGTCGTGCTGCTGGTCGACGACTCGATCGTGCGCGGCACCACCAGCCGCGAGATCGTGCAGATGGCGCGCGAAGCGGGCGCCAAGAAGGTGATTTTCGCCTCGGCCGCGCCGCCGGTGATCTACCCGAACGTGTACGGCATCGACATGCCGACCCGCGACGAGCTGATCGCCTACGGCCGCACCACCGAGGAAGTGTGCCGCGAAATCACCGCCGACCACCTGGTGTACCAGGATATCGAATCGCTCAAGCGTGCCATCTCGGACGTCAATCCGGAGTTGAAGAACTTCGAGGCGTCGTGCTTCGACGGCATCTACGTCACGGGCGACGTGTCGAAGGAATACCTCGACAAGCTGGAATACGCGCGCCACCATCCGAAGGCCAAGACCAGCCACGAGGATGCGGGCCGCTCGCAACTGAACCTGAATCTCGCGACCGCCGAAGGCTGATGTCGCGCCCGGTACGGTTCGCCGTACCGGGCTTTTTTTTTGATTACTCCAAGCATATGAACGATAAGAAGAACTACGGCTTCACCACCACCATCCTGCACAACGACCGCCTCAAGGGCATCGAGCACGGCTCGCTGCACAAGCCGGTCCACACCTCGGTCGCCTTCGGGTATGCGGACGCGCGCCAACTGGCGTCGGTATTCCAGGGCAAGGAGCCGGGCTTCCGCTACGGCCGCCAGGGCAATCCGACCATCTCCGCGCTCGAGGACAAGGTCAACAAGATGGAGCAGGGCGTCGGCACCTTGTGCTTCGCCACCGGCATGGGCGCGATCGGTGCCGTGTTCCAAGGGCTGCTGCGGGCGGGCGACCACGTCGTCTCGTCGTCCTTCCTGTTCGGTAACACCAACAGCCTGTGGCAGACCACGATGGCGCAGGGCGTGGGCGTGTCGTTCGTCGACGCCACCGACGTCGCCAACGTCGAGGCGGCCATCACCGGGCAGACCCGCGTGGTGTTCGTCGAAACCATCGCCAACCCGCGCACGCAGGTGGCGGACTTGCAGCGCATCGGCGAATTGTGCAAGGCGCGCGGCATCCTCTACATCGTCGACAACACGATGACCACGCCGTACCTGTTCCGGCCGAAGTCGGTCGGCGCCGGGCTGGTGGTCAACGCGCTGACCAAATCGATCGGCGGCCACGGCAACGCGCTGGGCGGCAGCCTCACCGACACCGGCGCCTACGACTGGACCAGCTTCCCGAATATTTACGAGAACTACAAGAAGGTCGCGCCGGCGCAATGGGGGCTGGCGCAGATCCGCGCCAAGGGGCTGCGCGACTTCGGCGCCTCGCTGGGGCCGGAGGCGGCGCACCACATCGCCGTCGGCGCCGAGACCTTGGCGCTGCGCATGGAGCGCACCTGCGCCAACGCGCAGGCGCTGGCCGAGATGCTGGAGGCGGACGAGCGCGTCGCGGCGGTGCACTATCCGGGCTTGGCATCGCACCCGCAGCACGGCATTTCGAGCGAGCTGTTCCGAAAGCATGGCTCGTTGCTCAGCTTTGAGCTCAAGGACGGCATCGACTGTTTCGACTTCCTGAACCGGCTCAAGCTGGCGATTCCGGCGTCGAACCTGGGCGACACGCGCACCTTGGTGATCCCGGTCGCGCACACGATCTTCTACGAGATGGGGGCCGAGCGGCGCGCCTCGATGGGGATAGCCGAATCGCTGATCCGGGTCTCGGTGGGCATCGAAGACACCGACGACCTGCTCGACGACTTCGCCTGTGCGCTGGAAGCCTGCTAAAACCACTCCGGGCCGCTCGAAATACTTCTGAACACGTAGGGCGGATTAGGCGGAACGCCGTAATCCGCCATCTATGAGCCGCCGACGGAGCTTGGCGGATTACGCTGCGCTAATCCGCCCTACGTGTCTCCACGTTTAACCCTGTGGCCCCGGCCCGGCTTAGTGCCAGCTGCGCATCAGGCCGACCGCCAGGCCTTCGAGCGCGAATTCGTCCGCCTCCGGGTCGACCTTGATGATCTTGAAGTCGGGATTCTCCGGCAGCAGCTCGACCAAGGTGCCGGTCTTGCGGTAGCGCTTGACCGTGACGTCGTTGCCGATCCGCGCGACGACGATCTGGCCGTTCTTGGCGCTGTCGACTTTCTTCACCGCCAGCAGGTCGCCGTCCATGATGCCGGCGTCGCGCATCGATTCGCCCCGCACCTTGAGCAGATAGTCCGGCTTGGACGAGAACATCGCCGGGTCGACGCTGTAGCTCGTTTCCAGATTTTCCTGCGCCAGGATCGGCGAGCCGGCGGCCACGCGGCCGATCAGCGGCAACGACATCATCAGCGACACCGGCACCTTCGGCGTCGCCGGCTCGGCGTGCACGCCCAGCAGGCGGATGCCGCGCGAGGTGCCGGCGGCGATCTCGATCGCGCCCTTGCGCGCCAGCGCCTGCAAGTGCTCCTCGGCCGCGTTGGCGGATTTGAAGCCCAGTTCGTTGGCGATCTCGGCGCGCGTCGGCGGGAAGCCGGTGTTTTCGATGGCATCCTTGATCAGATTGAGAATTTGTTCCTGGCGTGCGGTGAGCTTGATCATGAGTGCAGTTGGGCCTGTGTATATAGACAGTCTGTATTTTTGTACAGTATGGCCCGCAATGCAAGGAAATTTGTTGTGTTCAGCGAAATAAAATGAAAAAAGTTCGCTCAACGCCCGTCATCGTGGCTTCAGCAGCACGCGCGTGGCCGCTGCCGTCAGTGGAACCTGGTATCCGCCGCGCTCGGCAACCAGGCCCTGCGGCTTGATTTTGCCGCCCGGGCTGTCGATCAGCAGCCGGGCCGCCGGCGTGGCGCTGGTGGCCGGCGCCAGCTCCAGCGTGATGGCGCGGCTTTTCGGATCGTAGGTGGCGCTGTCGATCTTGCCCGCCTCCAAGGTGATCCACGCGCGCGCCGGCGCCACGAACAGGCGCGTGCGGGCGCTGTCCTTCGGCGTGATCCGCACCACGCCGTTCTTTTCCATTTGCAGGTTGCCGCCGAAGCCCAGCCAGCCGAACGTTGGGTCCTTGACCACGTAGGTGGCGCTGGCGTAGGCGTGGCCGTAGAAGCCCATGCCGTAGTCGCCGCTGTAGGCGTCCCAGCGCATCATGTCGGGCCAGGCGTGGAACGCGGCCGACGAAAAACCGTCGCGGTCGATGTTGGTGATGCCGCCCAGCAGGCCGCCGTAGGCTACGCGCAGCAGGTGCAGGTCGCTTGGGTCGGCGCGGTAGGCGTCGAACAGCGGCACCGCGTTCAACGTCGAACCGTAGTGATGGATCTGGCGTTCGATGCGCGCGGTCTTGCCGCCGTACAGGAAGTCCCAGTAGCGGCGGGCGTTGCCGTTGTAGCCCCAGCTGGGGATCGCCGGATCGTAGCCGAGGATCACCTCGCGCGTGATGTCGGCCTGCTTCTTGTAGCCGAAGTGGCGCATCCACGCGTAGACCTCGGCCTGGCCGGTCGAGTCCCACGCCATCTCGCTGCCGAACGGGTAGGCCAGCGTGCGCCAGTGGTCGGCGCGCCGCTTCATCATGCTTTCCATGTCGGCCGCCTCGGCGCTCATGCCCTCGCGTTGCAGGTCCTTGAGGATGTCGACGAAGACGTCGCCCTCCATCAGGCCGAACTGCGCGTACTCGGGCGCGTCGCGCACCATCGCCACCGTGGTCTGGTAGGCCTTGTTCAGATACCAGCGCCAGTCGTGCGCGTTGACCAGGCCGGCGTGGTTGCGCGCCAGCCGGTACAGCACCCAGTGGCCGATGGCCACGTGCGGATAGTTGTAGGCGCGCCCGAGGTCGTCGGCGTCCTGCTTCTTCCACGAGGCCCAGGTGCCCCAGTTGGCCTTGGGGTTGTAGTAGCCGGGGAAGGCCTTGGGGTCGTAGTAGAACAAGCTCTTGCGCACGGCGCCGGCCTGCGGGCCGTCGGCCACCTGCAGTTTGCCGACCACCGTTTCGTTGACCAGGCGTTCCAGCTTGGCCACCTCGGCGGGGTCGGGGTTGTCGAGCTGCTTGCTGATGGCCGCCACCCAGCTGCCGCCGCCGCCTTCGTCGCTCATGCCGGAGATCCACACGCGCGGGTCGTCGGTGACGATGCGCTTGGCGTCGCGGTCGTACGTCAGGATGGCGGGCGCGCGTTTGAACGGATCTTTCTTGTCGTCGAACCATTGCTGCGTGGTGGCGAACTTGCCCAGGTCGGCCACCGCCTGTTCCAGCGGCTTGGTGATGAAATAGCTGACCGTCTGCACGCTGCCGTCGGCGTAGGCGATCGATAGCCGCGCCGGGCCCCAGCCGTTGCCGCGCACCGTGTAGCGCGCCCAGCCTTTCGCGGACGCCTTGGCCGGCGTGACGGCCAGCGCGCCCTCGGGCGAGCTGGTGATGCCGACCACTTTCTGCGGACTGTTGAGGAACAAGGTCGCCTCCAGGTCGGTCGGCACGACGTAGCCGGGGATGCCGACGGCCACCGGGCGCTTCCGCGCCAGCAGGGTGGCCTCGATCGCGCGGATCGACGGCGCCGTGGCGAAGCGCACGCCGATGTCGCGCCGCGCGCCGGGCGCCAGCGTGATGCTGGTGGGCGCGTTCCATTGTTCGCCGGCGTTTTTCCATTCGTTCTCGGCATACGCCTTGCTGGCGACGGTCCAGTCGTAAAAGCCCTCGGCCGTTTGCGCGCGGGCGCTGCGGTCGGCCAGCGGACGCCACGCCTCGAGCGGCGTGCGCCCGTCCGGCGTGACGATCAGCGCCGGGCCTTGGCCGTTCAGGCGCGTGACCTGCACGTAACCGCCATCGCGGCCGATGTACGGATCGGCGAAACTGGCGCTGGCGTGCGCCTGCTCGAGCGTGCGGTCGGTGATGATGTTGTCGAACACCATCGGCATGCCGAGGCCGCCGATCTCCACGGGCGCGCCGGAGTTGTTGATCAACGTGAAGCGCAGCACCAGCGCGCCGCCTTCGTTGAGCCAGCGCCGCTCGACCGTCAGCGGCACGTCCTTGCCCAGGCTGGCGGTGATGTCGGCCGCCGCCAGCGTCTTGCCGCCTGCCGCCAGCGGGGTGACCGGGCGCCGCGCCGCCGACGAGGAAAACTCTTGCCACTGGGCGCCGTCGGCGCCGCGCACGCGCAGGTTGAGGTCGCCTATGTGGGCGTAGCCGTCGTACTGGCGCTCGGCCTCGCGCGGGCCGGGCGTGAAGTCGAAGCTCGGGTCGGCGATGGGATCGAGCCGGGCCAGCGTCTGGGTGTCGGTGCGCAGGGCCAGCAGGAATTGTTTGGTGCGGTAGGCTTGGGTGGCGACGTCGGGATGGCTGGGTTTGGCCGGGGCCGGGGCGGGGGTTTCGGCGGCAGAGGCGGAGGCCGCCAGCAGCAGTGAAAACAGCAATGGAGACAGCGCGCAGGGTAGGCGAATGGGTGGCATATCGGAATCCTGTTGGTTTTACAAGATGTTAGCACTGTCGCGGGGGCGGCAAGGGGTAGATTTCTGTCCGAAAAGCTGCTATAGTCGCCGGCTTACCTCTTCCCACACCTGTCTTGACGCCAGGGTGGGCACTATTCACAGTCCTTAAGGGAGTTTGCATGCGTCACTATGAAATAGTATTTATCGTCCATCCGGACCAGAGCGAGCAAGTGCCCGCCATGATCGAACGTTACAAGACCACCGTAACGACCCGCGGCGGCGCCGTGCACCGTGTTGAAGATTGGGGCCGTCGTCAAATGGCTTACTCGATCCAGAAACTGGCCAAAGCACACTACATCTGCCTGAACATCGAATGCGACAACGAGACCCTGGTCGAGCTGGAAACCGCCTTCAAATTCAATGATGCCGTGCTGCGTCACCTGACCGTCAAGATGAAGAAAGCGGAAACCGCTCCTTCGCCGATGATGAAGTCGGTACAACGTGAAGATGCGGCGAAATCGCATCGCACCGAAGCCCCAGCAGCTCCTGTTGCCGCCGCTCCAGCGGCCTAATTGTTGCAAAACCGAGCTGACACAGCTCCAGTGAATCAAAGCCAATTCATTGCCTTGATCGCCGAACGGGACGCCTTGCGCTATACCCCGGCCGGCATGCCGATCGTGAACGCTGTACTCCAGCACCGGTCGCAGCAGATGGAGGCGGGCATAGCCCGGTTGAGCGAGTTTGAGATTTCCGCGGTCGCCGCGGGCGAGATCTCGGGCCGCTTCAGCCAGGCGCCACTGGGCGGGGTGTACCAGTTCACCGGTTTTATCAACAAGAAGACACGCAACAGCAAAAGCCTGGTGTTTCACATCATTGATTTTAGTGCTGTCCCAGACAGCTCAATTTAGATACAGGAGCCTCAAATGGCATTCGGTAAAAAGTTCGACAAAAACAAGCTCAAGCTTAAAGAAAAGCGCAAGCAACAAAATCCACTGTTCAAGCGTAAGAAGTTCTGCCGCTTCACCGCCGCTGGCGTTGAGCAGGTTGACTACAAAGACGTTGACACCCTGAAGGACTTCGTCCAGGAAAACGGCAAGATCATGCCAGCACGTCTGACCGGCACCAAGGCGCACTACCAGCGTCAAGTTGACACCGCCATCAAACGCGCCCGCTACCTCGCGCTGCTGCCTTACACCGATCTGCACCACGCTTAATTGCGTAGTCTAATCCTGGAGAAAAACTATGCAAATCATTCTGTTAGAAAAAGTCGTCAACCTGGGCAACCTGGGTGAAGTCGTTAAAGTTAAAGACGGTTACGCACGTAACTTCCTGATTCCGCAAAAAATGGCCCGTCGCGCTACCGCGTCGGCTGTTGCTGAATTCGAAGTCAAGCGCGCCGAACTGGAAAAGGCCGCTGCCGCCAAACTGGCCGCCGCCCAAGCCCAAGGCGAGAAACTGAACGGCATGACCGTGAACGTTTCGCAAAAAGCTGGCGTCGACGGTCGTCTGTTCGGCTCCGTTACCAACTTCGACATCGCCGAAGCGCTGACCAAAGCTGGTTTCGCAGTTGAAAAAGCTGCCGTGCGCATGCCTACCGGTCCGCTGAAGACCGTTGGCGAGCACCCGGTGAGCGTTGCTCTGCACACCGACGTGGTGGTCGAAGTGACCGTCGCCGTCGTCGGCGAAGCAGCCTAAATTACTTGCACAGGCAGCAATGCCTGTTGTGCTGGTAATAATAGCAATATTTGAAAAAAGCCGGGCTTGCCCGGCTTTTTTCTCGCCAATTTTTTTGCCGCAACGCCTTGGCTGCCGCCCTAAGCAGGTATAATTCGCGCCATGAACACCCCCTCCGATCCGCAATTAGATTCACTCCGCGTCCCGCCGCATTCCATCGAAGCAGAACAGTCCGTCATTGGCGGCCTGCTGCGCGATAACGCGGCGTTCGACCGCATCGCGGACATGATGAATTCGGAGGACTTCTACCGTTATGACCACCGCATCATCTTCGAACAGATCGTCAAGATGATCAACGGCTCCAAGCCGGCCGACGTCATCACGGTGTTCGAGACACTGACCCAGCTGGGCAAGGCCGAGGACGTCGGCGGCCTGGCCTACCTGAACGCGATGGCGCAGAACACGCCGTCGGCGGCCAACATCCGCCGCTACGCCGAGATCGTGCGCGACCGCTCGATCCTGCGCCAGCTCATCACCGTCGCCGACGAGATCTCCGGCCAGGCGTTCACGCCGCAGGGCAAGGAAGTCAAGCAGATGCTCGACGAGGCCGAATCGAAGATCTTCGCCATCGCCGAGCAGGGCGCGCGCGGCGCGGCCGGCTGGCTGCCGGTGCAGCCGCTGCTGACCCAGGTGGTCGAGCGCATCGACGAACTGTATTCGCGCGACAACCAGTCCGAGATCACCGGCGTGCCGACCGGCTGGATCGACCTCGACCGCATGACCTCCGGCCTGCAGCCGGGCGACATGGTGGTGGTGGCCGGCCGCCCGTCGATGGGCAAGACCGCGTTCTCGATGAACATCGCCGAGAACGTGGCGGTGGAAGAGGGCCTGCCGGTGGCCGTGTTCTCGATGGAGATGGGCGGCGTGCAGCTGGCCATGCGTATGCTGGGCTCGGTCGGCCAGCTCGACCAGCACCGCCTGCGCACCGGCAAACTCAATGACGAGGACTGGCCGCGCCTGACGCACGCCATCCAGAAAATGAACGACGCCCAGGTCTACATCGACGAGACGCCGGCGCTCAACCCGATCGAGATGCGCGCGCGCGCGCGGCGCCTGTCGCGCCAGTGCGGCAAGCTCGGCCTGATCGTGGTCGACTACCTGCAACTGATGACCGGTTCGACCCAGGGCGACAACCGCGCCTCCGAGATCTCGGAGATCTCGCGCTCGCTCAAGGGCCTGGCCAAGGAACTGCAATGCCCGGTGATCGCGCTGTCGCAGCTGAACCGCTCGCTGGAGCAACGCCCCAACAAACGTCCCGTCATGTCCGACCTGCGCGAATCGGGCGCTATCGAGCAGGATGCGGACGTCATCATCTTCCTGTATCGCGACGAGGTCTACAACCCGGACTCGCCCGATAAGGGGACGGCCGAGATCATCATCGGTAAGCAGCGTAACGGCCCGATCGGCTCGGTGCGCCTGACCTGGATCGGCCAATACACCAAGTTCGGCAACTACGCCGGTAACCTGGCGCTGTAC
The DNA here is from genome assembly GCF_017833525.1 of Duganella sp. 1411. Lineage (GTDB taxonomy): Bacteria > Pseudomonadota > Gammaproteobacteria > Burkholderiales > Burkholderiaceae_D > Rugamonas. The sequence continues at coordinate 2,615,174 of NZ_JAFICD010000001.1, read as the reverse complement.
CAAGGCGACTAACACCGGCAACACCACTGGGTCCGCCACAGCAAACAGGGCGAACCCATCCTGACGCGGTCCGGGACATCCGGGCGGCGGTCTGTAGCAGTAATCACGACTATGAAACGGAGAAAGACATGTTTGGACGCTTGATGCCCACCGAGGGCAAATTTTTTGACCTGTTCAATCAGCACGCCGACCTGTGCGTCAAAGGTGCAAAAGAGATGCTGGGGTTGATGTCCAACTTCGACGACCTGGAAAACCGCGTGCACGCGATCGAGAGCATCGAGAAACAGGCCGACAAGATCACCTACGCCACCGTCGACCTGCTGCACAAGACCTTCATCACGCCGATCGACCGCGACGACATCCACAAGCTCATCACGCGCCAGGACGACATCCTCGACCTGCTCGAGGACGCCGCCCAGACCGTCTCGCTGTACGACCTGCACTCGGTCACGCCGGAAGCCAAGCGCCTCGCCGAGCTGGTGCTCGCCTGCACCGAGAAGGTCAAGGAAGCGGTCGCGCTGCTGCACAATATGGACAATTCGCGCCAGATCGTCGCCATTTGCGAGGAGATCGACCGCCTCGAGTCGGACGCCGACCACGTCATGCGCGCCGCCATGTCCAAGCTGTTCCGCGACGAGCCGGACGTGCGCAACCTGATCAAAATGAAAGCCATCTACGAGATCCTGGAAACCGTGACCGACCGTTGCGAGGATGTGGCCAACATCATCGAAGGCATCATCGTCGAAAACGCATAATTAAAAAAAAGATCAGTCCATGAATACCATCCAAATGAGCATCTATGTGCTGGGCATCCTCATCGCCCTGGCCTTGGTGTTTGACTTCATGAACGGCTTCCATGACGCCGCCAACGCGATCGCCACCGTGGTCTCGACCGGCGTGCTCAAGCCGCAGACGGCGGTGGCGATGGCCGCGCTGTTCAACTTTGTCGCCATTTTCGTGTTTCACCAGCTGACCGTGGCCGCCACCGTCGGCAAGGGCACCATCGACCCCGGCGTGGTGGACCAGTACGTCATCTTCGGCGCGCTGGTCGGCGCCATCGTGTGGAATATCTTCACCTGGTACTACGGCATTCCGTCGTCGTCGTCGCACGCGCTGATCGGCGGGCTGGTCGGCGCGGCCGTGGCCAAGAGCGGCACCGGCGCGCTGATCTCGGCCGGCCTGATCAAGACGGTGTTGTTCATCGTGCTGTCGCCGCTGCTCGGCTTCATCTTCGGCTCGCTGATGATGCTGCTGGTGTCGTGGGTGTTCGTGCGCTCGACGCCGCGCCGGGTCGACAAATGGTTCCGTCGGCTGCAACTGCTGTCGGCCGCCTCGTACAGCCTGGGCCACGGCGGCAACGACGCGCAAAAGACCATCGGCATCATCTGGATGCTGCTGATCGCCGCCGGCTACTCGAACGCCAGCGACGCCATGCCGCCGCTGTGGGTCATCATTTCGTGCTACACGGCGATCTCGTTCGGCACCTTGTTCGGCGGCTGGCGCATCGTCAAGACCATGGGCCAGAAGATCACCAAGCTCAAACCGGTGGGCGGCTTCTGCGCCGAAACCGGCGGCGCGATCACCTTGTTTACCGCGACCGCGCTCGGCGTGCCGGTCTCGACCACGCACACCATCACCGGCGCCATCGTCGGCGTCGGCTCGGCGCAAAAGATGTCGGCGGTGCGCTGGGGCGTGGCCGGCAACATCGTGTGGGCGTGGATCTTCACCATTCCGGCGTCGGCGTTCGTGGCCGCGATCGCCTGGTGGATCGGGCATCACATCTTGTAATAACCGGACCGCCTGGCGCTCTGTGGAACCCCATCTTCGCGAGAAGGCGGGGTTTTTTGTTTGTGGGGCCGTGCCGCTCAGGTCGGCGGACCGCTAGGCTTGTTCCGCCGCCCTGGCCGGACGGATGCGCAGCTCGTCGCCGATGCGTTGAATTTCCAGATCGATGTCGGGACGGCCGTAGGCGATTTCAGGGGGGATCTGGATGGCCTGGAAATCTCCGTTTCGGAACGCCTTGGTGGTATGCCGGTGCATGCGCCAGGGATTGGTGTCGCCGCTGGGCATCGGCGCCGGATAGTGGGGCAGGGCGGGCAGGCCGAGCTTCTCATAAGCTTGCCGCATGCGTTGCTGTTGCTCGGCTTCGGGCAGATCCGGGGGCAGGAAAACGGTGGTTTTCTTGCCGTCCGCAGAGCGCAGGACGTAGGTGTAGTCGTCCTCTATCTTTCTGGGGAAATAGCGGCGGAGAATGAATGTCGCCGCGATGCCGAAAGCTACTGAGCCCAGCATCGCCAAGGCGATCAGTTCCAAACCCTCTCTTACAGCTACCCAGTTCATTGCTTGCCTCCTCGCGCGAGGTCCACAACAACAGCGCATAGCCACAGTATAAATCCGATTAACAGCGAGGTGCGTGCCCCGTCGATATGCGTGTCAAGCGGATGCGGCTTGATCTACGTTACAGTAGAATCGGATTCCTTGATAATGGACTGAACATGCAAAAGATTGATTTCGCGGCGTTGAGCCAGTTGGCGCAGGCGTCGTCGGCGGTGAGCATGCCCTGCGGTTGCAATACGGTTTCGATGGCCGCGTGGCAGGCGCTGCCCATGACGTTGGAGTTAGACCGGTTCGAGGACGTCGGCACGCTGATGGAAGATCCGTATGACGAGCCGACCTTCGTCGAGTTTCATCCGAACGGCACGCGCTACGAAAGCGCCGACGCGCCGATCTCGCCGCGCTATTTCCCGTACAACCGCTGCACGGTGGCGCGCTGCATGAGTTGCGGCCGCCACTATCTGCGCTACAACGAGGCCGGCGGCTATTTCACGGAGTTGCGCATTCGGGCATTGCAGCCCGCTTTGCTGGTGGATGCGGCGGCCGTGTGAATCGCGTAGGGCGGATTAGGCGGGACGCCGTAATCGGCCGTGTGTGAGCCGGCGGCAGCGCATGCATTGGCGGATTACGCTGCGCTAATCCGCCCTACGTGGTTTAGATAAAATCTACGCCTAACGCACCTCGGGCGCGAACAGCTTGTCGTACGCGGCCAGCAAGCTCTGGTGCATGGCGCTGCCTTCGAAGTTCGGTCCCAGCGTGTCGAGGCCGAAGAAGCGCTCCGAACCGTCGAGCAGCGCCTCGGCCAGCGCCAGCGTCTCGGCGCCGTACAGCAGCTCCAGCCCGCGGCGGAAGTTCTCCGGCTCCTCCAGCCTGACGATGCTCTCGATGCAGCGGTACACCAGCCGGCGCGCCTTGGGCAGGTCGCCGTAGTGGTGGATCCAGTCGCAGCCTTGCAGCACCGCCTCCTCGTCGCCGACCACCAAGGCCAGCAGGGTTTTCAGTTCGCCGAGGCGCAGCTGTTTCCACGGCGTGCCCAGCGGGACCGCCAGTCCCAGGATTTCCCACAGCGGCCGCTCGTCGTTCAGGTTCGAGGTTTGCAGCTCGGCCAGCAGGCTGGTGCATTCCTGCACGCTCAGCTCGTGCAGGCGCGCCAGCAGCGGCCGCAGCGCGTTGCCGACGCTGTTGTTCTCCCATTCCAGATCCTCGACCGGGTAGATTTCCGAGAAGCCCGGCACCAGGATGCGGCAGCAGTACGCGCCTTGCTCGTCGAAGTCGGCGATATAGATGTCCTTGCCCTCGGCGTGGATGGCGTCGACCAGCCAGCGGTAGTCCTCCGCGGTGTTGGTGCTGAAGTTCCAGTCGACGAACGGGTAGTCCGACGTGTCGCTCAGGAAGTCCCATGAAATCATGCCGCTCGAGTCGACGAAGTGGGCCTCGAGGTTGGCGACGGCGCTGATCTCGCCCATCTCGAAGCCCGGCTCCGGGAAGCCTTCGAGCGAGTCGAGCGCGCGGCCCTGCAGCAATTCGGTCATCGCCCGTTCCAGCGCGATCTCCAGGCGCGGGTGCGCGCCGTAGCTGGAGAACACGCCCTGGTCCTTCGGCTGGATCAGCGTGACGTTCATGACCGGGTATTTGCCGCCCAGCGAGGCGTCCTTGACCAGGATGCCGAAGCCGGCCGCGCGCAGGCCGGCGATGCCGGCCTCGATGCGGGGGAAGCGCGCGATGACGTCGTCGGGCACCTCCGGCAGGCACAGGCCCTCCGCGATGACGCGGTACTTGATGGCGCGCTCGAAGATTTCCGACAGCGCTTGCACGCGCGCCTCGTTGACGGTGTTGCCGGCGGCCATGCCGTTGCTGACATACAGGTTGGCGATGATGTTGACCGGGATGTAGGCGGTGCTGTCGTCGCGCAGGCGCCGGTAGGGCAGCGCGCAGACGCCGCGCGCGACATTGCCGGAGTTGAGGTCGACCAGCACGCCGGCGTCGATGTCGCCGTCCGGATTGTAGAACGCGTGCAGCTCGGGGTTGAGCAGCTCGGCCGGCCAGGCGCCATCGGACCCCGGCGCGAACCACCTTTCGCGCGGCGAGTGGACGAACGGCGCGTTGGCGCGCTCCGCGCCCAGGTGGAAGTGGGTCCAGAAATAGTGGGTGTTGAGACGCTCGAGGAACTCGCCGTACGCGCTGGCGCGCGCGGCCAGCTCGCTTGTGCCCTTGCCGTTGGAGAACAGCAGCGGACACTCGCTGTCCTTCATGTGGATCGACCAGATGCCGGCGATCTCGTTGAGCGGCGGCGATTCGTTCGGCCTGAAGCCGCGCTTGGCCAGTTGGGCCCGCATGGTGGCGATGGTGGTTTCGAGGGCGGCGTCTTTGCCCGGAATGTAGGTTTCAGCTGTCATCGGGCGATCTCCGAAGGCGAGGGGCGAACGGCGCGCGGCGGACCCCGCGCCGGCGGGCGGAATGCGTGCTACCTGATCCAAGCTTACCACCGACGCGGCCGCGCCGCCGCAAATGCGCTATGATGCCGCCTTTTCCAGATTCCCTCAGGCATCAATGACATTACTACCGGGCAAGGCCCCGCGCGGCGCGCGCCAGTCCCGGTTGCGGCGCTACACCGAGACGGCCATGAACGCCGCCTTGTTGGGCGGGCTGGTGGCGGCGTGCAGCTACCGTCTCGGCCTGCACGGGCGGCTGGGCGTGACGCGCCACAGCGTGGCGCTGGCGCCCGAGCGGCGCCTGGCGCGCCCGCTCAAGATCGCCTTCGCCTCCGATTTCCACGCCGGGCCGCCGACCCATCCCGGCATCTTCGCCGACCTGTTCGCGCGCATCGACGCCGAGCGGCCCGATTTGCTGCTGCTGGGCGGCGACTACGTGCACGGCCCGGCGCGCTACGCCGAGGCGCTGTGCGCGGCGCTGGCGGCGTGCCGTCCGCCGCTGGGCAAGCTGGCCGTGTTCGGCAACCACGACCTGATCACCGACCACGACCTGATCGAGCGCCTGTTCGCGCGCGCCGGGGTGCAGATGCTGGTCAACCGCGCGCTGGCGCTGCCGGCGCCGTTCGAGGGCGTCTCGGTATGCGGCATGGACGATCCATGGACCGGCGCGCCCGACGGTCACGCCACCTTCGCCGGCGCCGGCCCCACGCGGGTGCTGCTGATGCACGCGCCCGACGGCCTGCTGCGGCTCGACGGCCACCGCTTCGACGTCGGTTTCGCCGGCCACACGCACGGCGGCCAGATCGCCACCGGCGACGGCACGCCGCTGGTGATGCCGCGCGGTCCGCTGTCGCGTCCCTATCATTACGGACGTTTCCCGGTGCGCGACAACGGCGCGCTGATCGTCAGTCGCGGCGTGGGTTGCAGCGGCATTCCGGTGCGCATCAACGCCGATCCGGAACTGGTCATCTGTACTGTGCAATAATCGGTGGCATGAACCAGCCCATTCCCGCCATCCTGCTCACGCCCGAAGATCCCGGCGCCGACGAGTGCCTGGTGCTCATGGAGGAGCTGTCGGCGGTACTCGAGGAAATCACCGGCAGCAGCGGCAAGGCCTCGTTCGACGCCGACGACGTGCGCGGCCCGATGGCCTGTTTCGTCGTCGCGCGCGACGCCGCCGGCGTGGCGCAGGGCTGCGGCGCGTTGCGTCCGCTGGAGCCGGGCGTGGCCGAGATCAAGCGCATGTACGCGCGCCGCCACAGCAGCGGCATCGGCAGCGCCGTGCTCGCGTATCTGGAGCGCGAGGCGGCGGCGCTGGGCTACCAGGCGATCTGGCTCGAGACGCGCCTGGTGAACCGGCGCGCGGTCGATTTCTACACGGCGCGCGGCTATGTGCGCATCGCCAACTACGGCAAATATATCGGCAACCCGCTGGCCGTGTGCTTCGAGAAGCAACTGCCGGGCGCCTAGCACGGCTGGATTAGGTAAGCCTTATGTGTAAGCCTGGTCTTACAAGCGAAGGCTCCGGGCGCCGCTTCCGCGTTGGCGCGATCGGGATCAGAATACGGCCTGTTTCATCAAAGGCCAGAAAAAACATGAGAATCATCGATCAGCGTTACCTTTCCAGCGACAACCGTTACTCCACCCAACCTTGCCTGCTCAGCATCCTCGAAGTCGACGACACGTCGGCCACGCCGGCCGCGCTGGCGTCGCTCGACCAGCGTTTGCTGGCGATGCTGCCGGGCGTACGGCGCCAGGCCGGGCTGGTGGGCATGCGCGGCGACGACGTGCCGCAGATCGTGCGCGTGGTGCAGCAGGTCGCGCTGGAATTGCGCCGTCTGGCGCTGAATGAAGTGACGGTGGGGTTTGTCGGCGTGGTGCCGCGCATGAAGGGCCGGTATCGGCTGGTGCTGCCGTACGCGGCCAAGAACGCCGCCGCGCCGGCGTTGCGCATCGCCACACAAATGGTGAGTGCCTTGCGCGCCGGCCGCGCGTTCAATTTGCCGGCCGCCGTGGCGCGGCTGCGCGCGCTGGCGGACCGGCGGTTGACGGCGCGCGTGCCGGTCGCCGCGTGATTTGTCCTGTGACCGTCACATAACCAATAAAACACGTAGGGCGGATTAGCGCAGCGTAATCCGCCATTGCATGCGTCCCCGCGGCTCAACGATGGCCGATTACGGCGTTCCGCCTAATCCGCCCTACGTGTTTCCGTTGTATCCGGGGCCTTGTTTCCCAGCTCCACTTCCAATCCCTCGTACGCCAGCACCACCTTCAAGCCGCCCAGCAGCGCCGCGTGACGCGCCATCACGTCGGCGAACACCGCCTCCAGTTCGTCGTCGCCCCGGGTCGGTTCGTGGTGGGTGCAATACAAGGTGCCGGCGCCGGTGCGCAACGCCAGCGCGAACGCCGAGTCGAACGTCCCGTGCCCCCATCCGCGCTTGGCCGGATACTCCTCGCGCGTGTAGGAACAATCGACGATCAGCGCGTCCACGCCCATGGCCATGGCGTCGATGGCGGCGCTGCGCTCGTGCATCCAGCGCTCGTAGGCCGCGTGTTCCGGATCGCCCGCCGGGTGGATATTATAAAAAGGCTCGTGGTCGCCGGTGAAGAACACCGACTTGCCGTTGCAATCGATGCGGTAGCCCAGATCGGTGACCGGATGGTTCATCACGACGTTGTTGACGGTGGCGTCCCCCACCGGCACTGGCGTGCCGACCTCCAGCGTGTGATACTCGATGGTGGCGTCCATCTGCGTTTCGCTGACCGGGAAATAACTGTTTTGTAACTGCACGCCCATCACGTGCTCGATGCCGTTGCCGGTGACGGGGTCGGTGACCCCGTGTAGCCGCACCCGGCTGTCGCGCACGAACAGCGGCGTGAAGAACGGCAGTCCGTGGATGTGGTCCCAGTGGCTGTGGGTGATGAAAATGTTGGCGTGAATCGGCGCGGTTTTGTTTTGAATCAACGATTGCGCGAGTGAGAACAGGCCGGTGCCGCCGTCGATGATGATCAGTGTATCGTCATCGGTGCGCACTTCGATGCAGGTGGTGTTGCCGCCGTAGCGCGCGGTGCGCGGCCCGGGGGAGGGAATGGAGCCGCGCACACCCCAAAATCTGAATTTCATGCTCTATCCCTAGTGATTTTTTTGTCATTTAGCGGGTTTTCCGCTTTTTTTCTGCGCTGGCACTTAGGCGCGATGATAGCTTTTTTTTCCCGCCCGGGGGAGAACCGGCAATAGAGAACGATCAATTTTGTCGCACTGGAGATTTCTCCATGTACAACAGCTTGCACTACGGCTACACTCGAAGGTGCGTTGATGCCAGTCACTTCCCCTAAAACGGTACCAAAAAATCAATCATGCAAGAATTGAATCAAACGCGGATTGCCGAGCGCCTGGACCAGTTGACCGAGCTCAGCGTGGAGCTCGGCGGCACCCACGACACCGACGCCTTGCTCGAACGTATATTGGTGGCCGCCAAGACCATGACCAACGCCGATGGCGGCACCCTGTACCGGCCCGGCGCCGACAAGCGCGCGCTGGATTTCCACATCCTGTGGAACGACACGCTGGGCATCCGCCAGGGCGGCGTCAATGGCGCGCAGATCAGCGCGCCGCCGATTCCGCTGTACGACGCCGACGGCGCCAAGAACCTGGCGTCGGTGGCGGCGTACGCGGCCCATTTCGGCGTGTCGGTCAACATCGCCGACGTCTACCAGGCCGACGTCTTCAATTTTTCCGGCATGGTCGAGTTCGACCGCCAGCGCAACTACCATTCGCAATCGTTCCTGACGGTGCCGATGAGCGACCACGAGGGCGAGCTGGTCGGCGTGTTGCAGTTAATTAACGCCATCGACCCCGACACCGGCGCCATCCGCGCCTTTTCGCCCACCGACCAGCGCTTCATCGAGGCGCTGGCCGCGCAGGCGGCGGTGGCGCTGACCCACCAGCGCCTGATCCGCCAGTTGGAGGAGTTGCTCGAGTCGCTGGTGAACCTGATCAACATCGGCATCGACGAGAAATCGCCCTACACCGGGCGCCATTGCCAGTTCGTGCCGGAACTGACGATGATGCTGGCCGAGGCGGTGCACAACACCGAGACCGGTCCGATGGCGGACTTCCGCATGACCGACGCCGACCGCAAGGAACTGTGGCTGGCCGGGCTGCTGCACGATTGCGGCAAGATCACCACGCCGGTGCACGTGGTCGACAAGGCCACCAAGCTCGAAACCATCGGCGACCGCATCCACGTGGTCGACACCCGCTTCGAGGTGCTGCTGCGCGACGCCGAGATCGCCGCGCTCAAGCAAAAACTGGCCGCCGGCGACGACCCGGCGCGGCTGGTGGCGATCGACGCCGAGCTGGCGCGCCGCCAGGCCGACCTGCGCGACGAGCGCGACTTCATCCGCTTCGCCAACATCGGCGCCGAGGCCATGTCGGCCGAGCACCAGCAGCGCGTGCGCGAGATCGCCGCGCGCCGCTGGACCGGCCCGGACGGCGCCGAGCGCGACTTCCTCGACGCCGACGAGGTCACCAACCTGACGATCAAGTTCGGCACCCTGACCGAGGCCGAGCGCAAGATCATCAACAACCACATCGTCGTGACGATCCGCATGCTCGAGGCCCTGCCGTGGCCCAAGCACCTGAAAAACGTGCCCGAATACGCCGGCGGCCACCACGAGCGCATGGACGGCAAGGGCTATCCGCGCGGGCTGACGCGCGACCAGATGTCGGTGCAGGCGCGGCTGATGGCCATCGCCGACATCTTCGAGGCGCTCACGGCCAAGGACCGCCCGTACAAGAAGGGCAAGATGCTGTCCGAATCGCTGCGCATCCTGGGCCAGTTCGCGCTCAACGGCCACATCGACCCGGACCTGTTCGACATCTTCATCCGCAGCAAGATCTATCTGGAGTTCGCCCGCCGCAACATGGACGAGAAACAGATCGACGCCATCGACGAAACGCTGATTCCCGGCTACAAGCCGTAAGGAACGCCCATGCCACAGTGGAGCCGGTGGAGCAAGACGCTGTTGAGGTCCGCGCCGCGCTGGCTGCTGGGGCTGCTCATCACCGCGCTCGGCGCGGCCTACGCGCTCGGCTGGTACGACAGCGGCACCGTCGCCCGCCTCGACAGCCTGATCGCCGGCGAGCGCATGAAGCTGCGCGCGCCGGTGCTCGACCCGCGCATCGTCATCGTCGACATCGACGGCAAGGCGCTGACCGAGTTCGGCCGCTTTCCGTGGAGCCGCGACATCCAGGCGCGGCTGGTCTCGCAACTGACCCGGCACTACCAGGCCGGCGCGGTCGGCTACGATATCTCCTTCCCCGAGCCGGACACCAGCTCCGGCTACGGCGTGCTGGAGCGGCTCTCCACGGGCGAACTGAAGGACGTGCCGGCGCTGCGCGAGCGGCTGGCGCAACTGAAGCCGGCGCTGGACTACGACGGCCTGTTCGCCGCCGCGCTGGCGGGCCAGCCGGTGGTGCTGGGTTTTAATCTGTCGCCGGACCAGGTCAAGGGCGCGCTGCCGGCGCCGCTGTTCAGCGAGGCGGACTTGAACGGCCGCGAGTTGCTGGCCTATTCGGCCGACGGCTACGAGGCCAACGTGGCGCCGCTGGCGCGCGCCGCCGCCGGCGCCGGCAGCTTCTCGGTGGTCACCGATCCCGACGGCATCGTCCGCAGCGCCGGCTTGATCCAGCAGGTCGGCGCCGATTACTATCCGTCGCTGTCGCTGGCCACGGCCGCCGTGTTCCTCAAGGCGCGCGCCATCAAACCCTACCTCGACCGCTCGGTCGACAGCATGTCGCAGAGCCAGCAGGACAGCGGCGGCTACGATTTCCTGTCGCTGTTCCTGCCCGGCGGCCAGCGCCTGATCCCGGTGGGCGAGGCGATGACGACGGTGATCCAGTTCCGCGGCGAAGGCGGGCCGCGCGGCGGCGCCTTCCGCTACGTGTCGGCGGCCGACGTGCTGACCGGCCGCGCGCCGGCGGCGCTGCTCAAGGGCGCGGTGGTACTGGTGGGCACCACCGCGCCCGGCCTGGTCGACCTGCGCGCCACGCCGGTCAATCCCGAATACCCGGGGGTGGAGATCCACGCCAACATCATCAAGTCCATCCTCGACGGCCATTTCAAGGCCCGGCCCTATTACGCCATCGTCCTCGAGGCCGGGCTGATCCTGCTGGCCGGCTTGCTGCTGACGTTCGCGTTGCCGGCGCTGGCGCCGTCGCAGGCCATCCTGCTGGGCGCGGCCGCGCTGGTGGCCAGCGTCGGCGCCAACTATTACCTGTACAGCGAGCGCGACCTGCTGTTCCACCTGGCCATGCAGCTGATCGTCATCGTCAGCATTTTCGTCTTCAACGTCGCCTGGGGCTATTTCTTCGAGGTGCGCAAGGGCCGGGCGCTGGTGTCGCGCTTTGGCGAATACGTCGCCCCCGAGCTGGTGGCCGAGATGGCCGCCAACCCGGAACAGTACAACATGGACGGCGAAAGCCGCGAGCTCACGGTGCTGTTCGTCGACGTGCGCGGCTTCACCACCATCTCGGAGGGGCTGACGCCGAAGGCGCTGCGCGAATACATCAACCTGTACCTGACGGCGATGTCGGAGGATATCCGCGACAGCCATCGCGGCACGCTCGATAAATACATCGGCGACGCCGTCATGGCGTTCTGGGGCGCGCCGGTGGCCTTCGCCGACCACGCCCGCCGCGCCGTCGCCACCTCGCTGCTGATGCAGGCCAGCGCGCGCCGGCTCAACGGCGAGTTCGTCGCGCGCGGCTGGCCGCCGCTGTCGATCGGCATCGGCGTCAACACCGGGCTGATGCACGTGGGCGACATGGGTTCGAAGATCCGCCGCGCCTACACCGTCATGGGCGACGCGGTCAACCTCGGCTCGCGGCTGGAGGGCATCACCAAGGTCTACGGCGTGGGCATCGTGGTCGGCGCGGCCACGCGCGCCGCCGCGCCCGAGTTCGCTTACCGGGAGCTGGACCTGGTGCGCGTCAAGGGCAAGCACGAGCCGGTGGCGATCTTCGAGCCGCTGGCGCCGGCCGAGCAACTGGACGCGGCCACCGCCGCCGAGCTGGCGCGCTGGCACGAGGCGCTGGCCGCGGTGCGCGCCCAACAGTGGGATAGAGCCATGTCAATAATTGCTCAATTGCATGTTTTATCGCCGGACAATCGCTTGTATCTCTTATACACTGAACGTATCGATCACTACCGGGCCCATCCCCCGGGTGACGACTGGGACGGCGTCACGACGTTTGAAACCAAGTGATGCGACATCGTCAATGATGGGCGTTTGACAGCGCGCGCGGCGCGCCACAGAAAGCGGGGAATGCATGCCTATTTCCAAGAAAACGCTGGCGCCAGGCCCAAAGCCGACTACACTTCAAGTAATATTTGTTTCCCGACGGATATATTGCGGCGTGTTCCGCACGCCCGTGCCGTCACCCATTCGATTGCACCCGCCCACGTGCCGCCACGGCGCGCCGGGTTGACGACCAGCGCCGATAGAGGAAGTCTTCATGAAAGCAGATCTTGATTGCCAACGCCAACGCCCTTTGCGGCGCAAGCTGCTTGTCGTGCTGGTGGCCGCCTGTTACGGCGCCGTCCAGGCCGCGCCCGTCAATCCGAGCGTGGCGGCGGGGCAGGCCAGTTTCAACTTCCAGGGCAAGACGTATTCGATCACCAGCACGCCCAACACCATCATCAACTGGCAGGGCTTCTCGCTGGGCGCGGACGAGGTGGCGCGCTTCATCCAGCAAAGCGCCGACAGTAAGGTGCTGAACCGCATCACCGGCCAGGACCCCAGCGTCATCCTCGGCTCGCTGCAGTCGAACGGCAAGGTGTTCCTGATCAATCCGAACGGTGTGCTGTTCGGCGCCGGCTCGCGGGTCGACGTCGGCGGCCTGGTCGCCTCCAGCCTGGCGATCTCCAACGCCGACTTCCTGGCCGGTAAAAACAGCTTCGGCGGCGGCGCCGACGCCGGCAAGGTGGTCAACCAGGGCACGATCACCACGCCGGCCGGCGGGCAAATCTTCCTGAGCGCGCCGGCTGTGGAAAACAGCGGCGTCATCTCCTCGCCCAACGGCGACATCGTGCTGGCGGCCGGCCGCAGCGTGCAGTTGTTCGACTCGCGCGATCCGAATGTGCAGGTGGTGGTGTCGGCGCCGGCCGACCAGGCGCTCAACCTGGGCGCCATCGTCGCCCGGGGCGGGCGCGTGGGCGTGTACGGCGCGCTGGTCACGCAGCGCGGCACGATCAACGCCGACAGCGCCGTCATGGGCGCCAACGGCAAGATCGTCCTCAAGTCCAGCCGCACCACCTTGCTCGAGGCGGGCAGCACGACCAGCGCGCGCGGCACCGCCGACGGCAACCTCAACACCGGCGGCGACATCGTGCTGCTGGGTCCGCAGGTCGGCCTGACCGGCAACGCCGTGGTCGACGCCAGCGGCGGCGCCGGCGGCGGCACGGTGCTGGTGGGCGGCGACTACCAGGGCCGAAACGCGGCCGTGCCGAACGCGCAACAAGCCTACGTCGGCCGGGACAGCGTGATCCGGGCCGACGCCACCGGGCGCGGCGACGGCGGCAAGGTCATCGTCTGGAGCGACCGGGCGACGCGGGTGTTCGGCGCCATCTCGGCGCGCGGCGGCGCGGCCGGCGGCAACGGCGGCCTGGTCGAGACGTCCGGCCATTACCTCGACATGCAGGGCCGGGTCGACACGCGCGCGCCGCTGGGCGCGACCGGCACGCTGTTGCTGGACCCGAGCGACATCTACATCGCCAGCGACAGTGGCGCCGCGGCGGCCGCCGGCATGACGGCCGGCGCCACGCCCGTCAACAACGGCGGCGTGTTCATGGAAACGGGCGCCGTGGCCGATTCGCTGCTGCTGACCAGCACCTTGCGAAACGCGCTGGCGACCACCGACGTCACCGTCAGCACGGCCAACGGCGCCGGCACCGGCGGCGGCAAGATCAGCGTGGTGAGCCCGCTCGCGTGGACCTCGACGCACGGCCTGACCTTGAACGCCGACGGCGCCATCCTGCTCGGCCAGCCGCTGTCGGCGGGCGGCGATCTGACCCTGAACGCCGCCGGCACCATCGCCGCCTTGTCGGAGGTCCGGGTCGGCGGCACCTTCACCTTGGCGGGCGGTAACTGGTCGCAGACCGGCGCCTTGCCGACCTTCGCTGCGCAGGATTTCCGGCTCGCCGCCGGCACCTTCGTGCGCGCCACCGGCGGAGACGGCAGCGCGTCCGCGCCGTATCTGCTGGCCGACGTCTACGGCTTGCAAGGCGCGGCCACGCTGCCGTCGTCGACGTGGTACAGCCTGGCCGGCAACATCGACGCCGCCGGCACCGCCGCATGGAACGCGGGCCAGGGCTTCGCGCCGATCGGCAACAGCGACCATCCGTACGCCGGCACCTTCAACGGCAACGGCCACGCCATCGCCGGCCTGACCATCGGGCGCGCCGGCAGCGGCAACGTCGGCCTGTTCTCGGTGCTGGGCACGGGGACGATCAAGAACCTGACGCTGGACGGCGGCAGCGTGCGCGGCGGCGTCAACGTCGGCGCCGTGGTGGGCGCCGCGCAGGCCGGCGGTGTCATCGACAACGTCCATGCGTCGGCCACCGTCACCGGCGTGACCAACGTGGGCGGGCTGGTGGGCGACAACGGCGCGGCGATCGGCAACGCCAGCGCCAGCGGCACGGTCACCGGCCTGGCCGGCGCCGACGCCGCCAATATCGGCGGCCTGGCCGGGCGCAACGTGGGCGCCATCCGCGCCTCGTCGGCCAGCGGCGCGGTCGACACGACCGGTTTCGGCTATGCGGGCGGCCTGGTCGGCAGCAACACCAATGACGGCTCGCGTATCGGCGCCATCACCGCTTCGCACGCGGACGGCAAGGTGACCGGCACCGGCGAGATCGTCGGCGGCCTGGTGGGCGACAACAACGGCGGCACGATCAGTGTCGCCTACGCCAGCGGCGACGTCCAGGGCGGGCGCAACGTCGGCGGCCTGGCCGGCCGCAACGCCGTCCTCAACGGGCAGGGCGGCACCATCGCCGATGTCTACGCCACCGGCGGCGTCAGCGGCAACGGGCTGGACGTCAACCTGTCCCACCAAAACATGGGCGGGCTGCTGGGCGAGCTGTTCTCCGGCAGTGTCACCAACGGCTACAGCGCCGGCGGCGTCGACGGCGCCGCCTTCTCCGGCGGCGTCAACGGCATGGTCGGGGCGCTGGGCGCCGGCGTCCTGAACAACGGTTACTTCAACGCCGACGCCGCCGGCACCGCCTCGGACGCGGCCGGCACGGCGCTGACCGGGAAGCAGAGCCGGCTGCAATCGAGCTTCGCCGGCTTCGATTTCTCCACCGTGTGGCGCAACTACGACGGCCACACCACGCCGCTGTTGAAAAGCCTGCTGACGCCGCGCACCATCGTCGTCAGCGGCGGCGGCAGCGGCGTCACCAAAACCTATGACGGCGCCAGCGCGGCCTTCACCGGCACCGCCAGCGGGGTGGTCGCCGGCATCAACGGCACGCTCGGCTACGATGGCGCCGTCAACGCCGGCACTTACGATGTCGGCGGCTTGTGGTCGACCCAATACGACATCAGCTACACCGGCAGCAACGCGCGGCTGACCATCCAGCCGCGCACCGTCACGGCCACCGTCAGCGGCAGCAAAACCTACGACGGCGTGGCCTACATGGAACAGCCGGCGACCTACGTGTTCAGCAACCTGGTCGGCGGCGACACGCTGGGCGTGTCCGGCCTGGTGCGCTTCAGCGACAAGAACGCCGGCACCGGCAAGGCGATGAGCGTGGCCAATCCCGTGCTCACCAACAACGAGCTTGGCAACTACGTGCTGGGCGGCGCCATCGGCGGCAGCGGCAGCATCGCCAAGGCGCCGCTGGCGCTGTCGGGCTTGAGCGTGGCCACGCGCCGCTACGACGGCACGACCGCGGCCCAGCTCGGCGGCAGCGCGTCGGTGAGTGGCGTCTACGGCGACGACGTGGCGCTGACCGGCGTGGTCGGCGGCACGGCCACCTTCAACAATAAAAACGTCGGCGCCAACAAGCCCGTCACGGTCGGCGTCGGCGGCCTGGGGCTGACCGGCGCCGACGCCGGCAACTACGTGCTGGTGTCGCCGTCCGATCTGGTGGGCGAGATCACGCCGGCGACGCTGACGGTGGCCGGCCTCACGGCCAACAACCGCGTCTACAACCTCGACTACGACAGCGCCTCGGCCACCGTGGGCCGGCGCGCGGCGTTGAGCGGCGGCGCGCTGGGCGGCGTGATCGGCACCGACCAGGTGGCCATCGGCGGCGCCAACGCCACCTTCGCCGACAAGAACGTCGGCGTGGCCAAGAGCGTCACCGTCAACGGCATCACGCTGAGCGGCGCGGACGCCGGCAACTATGTGGTGGGCAGCCTGCCGGGCGGATTGACGGCCGATATCACGCCGGCCGCACTGACGGTGTCGCTGGCCGCGCGCGAGTACAACAACAGCGCCGCCGGCACCTTCACCGGCGCCACGCTGGGCGGCGTGCTGGGCGCGGATGTCGTGGCGCTGGCGGCGGGCGGCGCCACCGCCGCCTACGCCGACAAGAACGCCGGCGTCGACAAGCTGGTCGCGATCGGCGGCAGCGTCGGCCTGTCCGGCGCCGACGCCGGCAACTACCGGGTGGCGCTGGCGAAGGGCACGATCACGCCCCGGGCGCTGGCGACGTGGACGGCGAGCGGCGGCGGCCTGTGGAGCGACGCCGGCAACTGGCAGGACGGCGTCGCGCCCTCGGGCGCCAACGTGCTGGCGGCCGCGGTCAACAACACCGGTGGCGTCGTCACCTACGACAGCGGCGCCGGCGCCACCACGCTGACGTCGCTGCGCGCGAGCGGGCAGGGCGTGCGCGTGACGGGCGGCACGCTGACCTTGAGCGGCATCGGCGACGCCGCCTCGTACGCCAACGGCGGCGGCTTGATGCTCGGCGGCGGCGCGCTGGTGCTCAACGGCGAGATGCAGATCAGCAACCTGGTGCTCGGCGGCGGCGTGTTGTCCGGCACCGGCGCCGCCACCCGGCTCGACATCGGCACCCTGGCGCAGAGCGGCGGCGGCATCGATATCGACGGCGCGCTGACCGTGGGCAACGGCGGCGATATTTCGATCGGCAACGTGCGCGCCAAGGCCGGCATCACGCTCAACGCCGCGCACGGCGCCATCACCCAGAGCGGCGCGCTGGTGACCGACAGCCTGCAGGCGTTCGCGGCCAACGGCATCGCGCTGACCGACGCCGGCAACCATGTCGGCGCCTTCGGGGCGGTGGCCGGTGGCGGCGGCGATATCACGCTGAAAAACACCGTCTCCAGCGGCGAGCTGGCGCTGGGCGGCATGAGCACCGGCGGCAACATCGTCATCGACAACACCGGCGGCATCCACACCACCGGCGACATCGCCGGCGCCGGCGGCCTGGTGTCGATCACCGCGCACAGCCCGATCACCATCAACAATCAGATCAGCGCCGCCAACATCGTGCTCGACGCCAGCAGCGACATCCGGCTGGCCCAGCATTCGTCGCTGAACGCCGGCGCGTCGATCGGCCTGAACGCCGGCGGCAACATCGTCTTCGGCGGCAAGCTCAGGGTGCCGTCGAGCGGCCGCATCAGCGCCACCGCCGCCAACGGCAATATCACGTCGCTGGAGGGGGCCACCATCGACAGCGGCGGCGGAGCGGTGACGTTGACGTCGGTGCGCGGCGCGATCAACGTGCCGTCCTACGTATTTATCGGCCAGACCGTGCCGACGCTCAATGACGGCGGAGCGGCGGCGGCCGACGCCGCCGCCAAGGCCGCCGCCGACGCCGCCGCCGCCAAGGCCGCCGCCGACGCCGCCGCCAAAGCGGCTGCCGATACCGCCGCCAAGGCTGCAGCCGACGCCGCCGCGAAGGCTGCCGCCGACGCCGCCGCCAAGGCTGCCGCCGATGCCGCCGCCCAGGCCGCCGCCGACGCCGCCGCCAAAGCGGCTGCCGATGCTGCCGCCCAAGCCGCCGCCGATGCCGCCGCCAAAGCGGTTGCGGACGCCGCCGCCCAAGCCGCCGCCGATACCGCCGCCAAGGCGGCCGCCGATGCTGCAGCCAAGGCCGCCGCCGACGCCGCCGCCTCCAAGGCCGCCGCCGACGTCGTCGCCGTACTGGCGGCGACGCAGGGGCGTCCGGCCGAACCGGTCGGGCAGGCGCTCAACGCCACCGTCAATGTGATCAATGCCGTGGCGACGACCGCGCCGAAGACCGGCGCCGACGCGCCGAACCAGACCAAGCGCCCGGAGGACGCCAAAAACGGCGGCACCGCGCCCGACAAGGAGCTCGCGGCGCGCGATGGCGGTGGCGACGGCCCCAAGGCGTCCACGGCGGCGAAGAAAATGTATTGCAACTAGGACTGCCCGAAATCCAACACTTGTGCCGACGATTTAACAGTTGAAAATTGCAATTGAGCATCATTCGGGCGCCGAACATGTTAACATCGGAGTTGCCGGAGAGTCTGGGTGTCAAATAATTAACATTCCCGGCGGACGATAGCGAAACAAATTTCAAGAGCGGATATGACCTATAGATTACAGCGCCTGCTAGCCAGCTCCATCCTCGCCGTGGCGGTCGCCCCGGCCTGGGCGGCGGAGCCCGCCGTGGAAAGCGCCGCTATCAGCTTCGAGATTTCGCGTTTCGACGTCCAGGGCAACACGCTGCTGCCCCCACAGCGGATCGACCAGCTGCTGACGCCCTTCACCGGCAAGTCGCGCGACTTCGGCGACGTCCAGCGCGCGCTGGAGGCGCTCGAGGGCGCTTATCACGCGCAGGGCTACGGCGCCGTCACCATCGAATTGCCAGAGCAGGAACTGAACCGCGGCGTGGTGCTGCTGCGCGTGGTGGAGGCCAAGATCGGCCGCGTCGCCGTCAAGAACAACCAGTATTTTGACGAGGCCAACATCCGCCGCAGCCTGCCGGCGTTGCGCGAGGGCCGCACGCCGAACTTGAAGGAGGTCTCGGCCAACCTCAAGCTGGCTAACGAGAGCCCTGCCAAGCAGGTCACGCTCAAGCTGCAGGGCGGCGAAAAAGACGACGAGGTCGACGCCGTACTGGAGGTCAAGGACCAGCGCCCCTGGAAGGCGATGGCCAACGTCGACAACACCGGCACCGAGCAGACCGGCAAGACCCATCTGGGCTTCGTGCTGCAGAACGCCAACCTGTTCGGGCGCGACCATCTGGCCTCGCTGCAGTACACCACCTCGGCCGAGGAGCCGGGCCGGGTCAAGGTCTACGGCGCCGGCTACCATATTCCGCTGTACGCGCTAGGCGATTCGCTGGACTTCTTCGCCAGCTATTCCAACGTCGATTCGGGCACCATCGCCGCCGGCGCGTTCAACCTGGCCGTCAGCGGGCGCGGCGCGGTCTACGGCGCGCGCTACAACCAGGCGCTGGCCAAGCGCGGCGACTACGAGGCGCGCCTGACCTACGGCGTCGACGTCAAGGCGTTCAAGAACAACGTCGAGCTGGTGGGCCAGCAACTGGGCAACCTTGGCAACGACGTCACCGTCCACCCGATCAGCATCGGCTACACCGGCAGCCTGCCGTTGACGGCGGGCGAGGTGGGCGGCCAGATCACTTTGCTGCGTAATATCTCCGGCGGCTCCAAGGGCGGCCAGAGCGACTTCACGCTGGCGCGCACCGGCGCCAAGGCCGACTACACCGTGCTGCGCCTGGGCGGTAGCGTCACGCGCGCGCTGGCCGGCGACTGGCAACTGCGCGCCATCGCCAACGGCCAGTACACGCGCGACGCGCTGATACCGGGCGAGCAGTTCGGCGCCGGCGGCGCGACGTCGGTGCGCGGCTTCGTCGAGCGCGAAATCTCCAACGACTCCGGCGTCGCCGTCAATCTGGAGGCGTACACGCCCAACCTGTGCGCCCGCGCGGCGTGGAACTGCCGCCTGCTGGGCTTCTTCGACAACGCCTACATCAAGCGCAACCACGCGCTGCCGGGCGAGCTGGAAAGCACCTCTATCGGCAGCGCCGGCGTGGGCGCGCGCCTGCTGCTGTCGACCTACGTCAATCTGCAACTCGACTATGGCCACGTGCTGCGCGCCGGCGCCACCGGTCACGCCGACGCCAACCGCCTGCACCTGCGTTTGGGTCTGGCTTATTGAACGCTCAAAGAAGACATCCAATGAAAAGCCACCAGACCCCCTCCAGCCGCCGCACCAGCCGCCAGCCGTCGTCCGCGAAGCTGCGCCGCAAGGTGCTGGCGATGCTGGTGGCCGCGGCCTTCGGCACGGCCCAGGCCAACCCGGTGGCGCCGACGGTGGTGCATGGCGCGGCGACCTTCACCCAGCAGGGCAATCTGTATTCGATCACCAATACGCCCAACACCATCATCGACTGGCGCAGCTTTTCGGTCAACGCGGGCGAGATCACCCGCTTCATCCAGCAAAGCGCCGACAGCAAGGTCCTGAACCGCATCACCGGCCAGGACCCGAGCCGCATCCTGGGCGCGCTGCAGTCGAACGGCAAGGTGTTCCTGATTAATCCGAACGGTGTGTTGTTCGGCGCCGGCTCGCGGGTCGACGTCGGCGGCCTGGTCGCCTCCAGCCTGGCGATTTCCAACGCCGATTTCCTGGCCGGTAAAAACAGCTTCAGCGGCGGCGCCGACGCCGGCAAGGTGGTCAACCAGGGCACCATCGCCACGCCGGGCGGCGGCCAAATCTTCCTGGTCGCGCCGGCGGTGGAAAACAGCGGCGTCATCTCGTCGCCCAACGGCGACGTGGTGCTGGCGGCCGGTCATAGCGTGCAGTTGTTCGACTCGCGCGATCCGAATGTGCAGGTGGTGGTGTCGGCGCCGGCCGACCAGGCGCTCAACCTGGGCGCCATCGTCGCCAGGGGCGGGCGCGTGGGCGTGTACGGCGCGCTGGTCACGCAGCGCGGCACGATCAACGCCGACAGCGCCGTGCGCGGCGAGCGTGGCCAGATCGTCCTGAAGGCCTCCGGCACGACGATGCTGGAAGCTGGCAGCGTCACCAGCGCCACCGGCGCCAACCTCAACACCGGTGGCGACATCGTGCTGTTGGGCGCGCAGGTCGGCTTGACCGGCAACGCGGTGGTCGACGCCAGCGGCGCTGCCGGCGGCGGCACCGTGCTGGTGGGCGGCGACTACCAGGGCAAGAACGCGGCGCTGCCGAACGCGCGGCAAACCTTTGTCGGCAGCGATGTGACGATCAGCGCGGACGCCGGCGCCGTCGGCGATGGCGGCAAGGTGGTGGTCTGGAGCGACGAGGCGACCCGCATGCACGGCACGCTGTCGGCGCGCGGTGGGGCCGCTGGCGGCAACGGTGGCCTGATCGAGACCTCCGGCCATTATCTGGACGTGGCCGGCGCGCGGGTCGGCGCCGGTGCCGTCGCGGGCGGGCGCCACGGCACCTGGCTGCTCGACCCCTACGATATCTCCGTGGTCAAGGATTCCAGCAGTTCGGCCACCTTGTCCGATCTGACCCCGTTCGGCCAGGCCGACAGCGGCGTGACCGAGGTCGATGCCGCTTTGCTGAGCGGCGCCACGGCCAACGTGGTGCTGCAGGCGCGGCACGATATCACGTTCGGCGCGTCGGTCAACAATACGCACAGCGGCGTGGGCCTGACGGCGCAGGCGGGCAACGACATCAACGTCAACGCCTCGCTGGCGATGACCGGCGCGATCCGGCTGTCGGCCAACGACGACGGCGCCGGCACGGCGAGCGGCGGCGCCGTGACCATCGCGTCGATTCCGGCCAACACCACGATCGAGAGCCGGGGCCACACGGTCTCGCTGGCGGGGGCCGCCGTCAACGTCAACGGCAGGATCAACGCCGGCGCCGGCGGCGTGGACCTGAGCGGCGGTATGATCTATGGCGCCGGCGCCATCACGGCCGGCGATTTAAGCGTCACCGGCGGCGATGTCGGGCTGACCGGCGCCAACGTGGTCGGCGGCGTCCATGGGACCAGCGCCGAGCGCTTTGTTTTCACCAGCGCCGGCGATATGGCCATCAACGGCACGGGTATCAGCGCCGGCGGCCAGTTGACGCTCAATGCGGCCGGCGTGACGGTGGCGAACAACGCGACCGTCACCGGCGGCGATATCAGCATCACGGCCGGCGCGCTGTCCCTGGGCAGCGGCGCCCGCATCAGCGGCAAGGGCAGCGGCGCCAAACTGCTCATCACGTCGGTGGGCGATGTCAACGTCGGCACCGGCGCCGGTTCGAGTGGCGGCGCGATGGCGTTGACCGAGGACGCGCTCAAGAAAATCGACAACGCCGATGTCACCATCGCCAGCACCGGCGGTGTGGTCGCGGTGAGCGGTTCGCTCGATTTGTCGGGCGCGGGCATCGGCAATTTGACGCTCGGAACTGGGCGCACCCTCGCCGTGCAGGTCGACGCCGCCACCCGGGTCGACGGAACGTTGGCGATGAACGCCGCGGCGGTGACCGTCGACGCGGCGATCAATGCCGGCGTCGTGGACATCGCGGCCAACTCGCTGGACCTGAACGCCAGCGTCACCGGCAACCTGGCCAGCATCCGGCCGGCCAGCGGCGGCTATCACATCGAGTTGGGCGGCGCCGCGTGCAGCAATTCGACCAATTGCATGCTGGTCAAGGACATCCGCTTTCTGAAGGTGCCGACGCTGGTTATCGGTAGCGAGGATGCGGATCAAAACGTGACCGGCATTGCCGTTGCCGGCATCACCTCCGGCGGCAGCTCGCTGTCGCAGCGCAACGCCGACACCACCAGCATCGCCCTGCTAAGCCACGGCGGTAGCATCACGCAAACGGGCGCCATCAATGTGCAGAACCTGGCGCTCGCCAACGCGGGCGGCATCACGCTGGCCAACGCCGGCAACGTGGTGGGCAACCTGGCGGTGTCCCAGCAAGGCGCCGGCAATCACCTTGTGTTCAAAAACAGCAGCAATGTGGCTGTCGCCAACCTGCTCGCCGCCGGCCTGTACGAGATCAACGGCATCGGTACGGACGGCAATGTGACGCTCGACGTCGGCGGCTCCATCACCAGCGCCGGCGGCCGCATCACCGCCGATCATTTGACCATGTACGCCAAGGGCGGAATCGGCTCGGCCAGCGCCGCGGTGCCGACGACGGTCTCGCAGCTGGCGGCGGTCAACACCGCTGGCGGCGGCAGTACGGCGCCGATCAATATCGCCAACCTCAACAACGACGCCCATGCGGATACGCTGACGGTGACGAAGGCGCAGCAGCTTTCCGACGGCGGCATCAACAACGGCGCGATCACGATCGATAACACCGGCGGGATGCGGATCGCGGCGGCGACGGGCGATGGTTTGTACGGCGTGAGGACCCTCGCCGGCGACATCACGCTGCAAACCCATAGCCCGCTGACGATCGATGGCGTGATCGCCTCGGCGGCTGGCGATATCAATCTGGCGGCTGGCGACAGCTATGACCAGACCAACACAATGACCTTTGGCAGTGGGGCCAGCGTGATTTCGGTCAGTGGTTCGGTGACGATCGCGGCGACTAATTTTGCGTTCGCCCAAGGTAGCAGGATCGCCGGCGCGAATGGCGGCTATACGCAGAATACGTGGACGCCGACGCCAACGCCAACGCCAACGCCAACGCCGACGCCAACGCCGACGCCAACGCCAACGCCAACGCCAACGCCGGATCCGACGCCGACTCCAACGCCGACGCCGACGCCAACGCCGGATCCGACACCGACGCCGACACCGATGCCGGATCCGACTCCAACGCCAACGCCAACGCCGGATCCGACACCGACGCCGACACCGACGCCGACGCCAGCGCCGGATCCGACTCCAACGCCGGTGCCGACGCCGGCGCCAGTGCCAACGCCGACGCCAGTGCCAACGCCAACGCCAACGCCAACGCCAACGCCTACACCGACGCCAGTGCCTACACCGACTCCAACGCCAGTGCCGGTGCCTACGCCAGTGCCTACGCCAGTGCCTACACCGACGCCAGCGCCTGCACCTACGCCATCGGCGAATATCTGCAGCATCGCGCCGAATTCCGCGCTATGCCAGATATTGTCGCCGCCTAGCGCGACCGAGCCGGTCAAACCGGTGCAGCTGGCAAGCACGGAAGTCATCAAAACGATCACTCGCAGCACCGCCGCTCCGTCCTCGGGGACCGGCGACAAGACCGACGCGCCGTTGTCGAGCGAACCGAAGTCGCAAAACGGTACCACCACCACCGAAAACACCGGAAAACAAAATGTCCCTGCTAAGAAAACCTACTGCAACTAGGCATGTTGCAACCAAGAGCCTGCTCCAGGCGGTAATGCTGCTGGTGCTGTGTGGCGTGGTCGGCGCGAGCTGGGCGGCGCAGGTGGCCGGCACCATCACCCAACTCAGCGGCCCCTTGCTCGCCAAGAAGGTCGACGGCGCGGTCCGCATCCTCTCGCTGCGTTCGGAGGTGGAAAGCGGCGACACGCTGGTGACGGAAAAGAACACCTACGCGCTGGTGAAGTTCATCGACAACAGCGAAATCACGCTCAAGCCGGGAACCACGTTCAAGGTCGAGAACTTCGCCTTCGACGCCGCCAAGCCGGACGGCGACCAGGCGTCGTTCAGCCTTGTCAAAGGCGGACTGCGCTCGGTCACCGGCCTGCTGGGCAAACGTAACAAGGAAAAGTTCTCGATGAAGACCCCGGGTGCCACCATCGGCATCCGTGGCACCACCTTCATCGCCGAGATGGAGGAACCGTCGGCCGAAGCCGTGGCCGCGCGCGAAGCCTACCTGATGGCCAGCACCGCGTCGCTGGACCCGCTGGCGGCGCCAGTGCGGCCGCTGATGCTGGCGCAGGGAACGTCCGCGCCGCCGTCGCCGAACGGCGCGCGCGCGCCCGGCCTGTATGTTCAGGTCATCGACGGCATGATTTCGGTGTCCAACAACGGCGGGTCGACGAACTTCAGCGCCGGCCAGTTTGGCTACACGGCGAGCGTGATGGTACCGCCGGTGGTTGTTCCGACCAATCCCGGGATCAAATTCCTGCCGCCGCCCGTGTTCAACAGCAGCACGACGACGCCGGGCACCGGCGCCGGCGCGCCCAAATCCGCCGCCGTCGACTGCGAGGTCCGGTAGTCCGCGGCTCCGGCCCAAGGCCGTTATCCGCGCACCCACAGCGGCAACAGCGCCGCCGCCAGACCGGCCGGCATCACCACCGCGCCCAGGGACAGGAAGCGCCACGCGCCCACCCGCACGCCCTCGCGCCTGAGCGCCGTCAGCCACAAAATCGTCGCCAGCGATCCACTCACCGACAGATTCGGCCCCAGGTCGATGCCGATCAGCGCCGCCGCGCGCAGCGCGCTGGAGGCGCCGACATGGTCCAGCGTGGCCGCGCCCAGCAGGCCGGCCGGCAGGTTGTTGAACAGGTTGCAGGCCAGCGCGAGCAGCGCGGCGGTGAGGCCGCCGGCGCCGTCCGGCCAGCGCGCCTGCAACGCTTGCAGCTGCGCGCCCAGCGCGGCGACCACGCCGTGCTGCTGCAACGCTTCGATCAGCACAAACAGGCCGGCCACCATCAGCAGCACATCCCACGACAGCGCGCGCAGGGTCGCCGTCGGCGCGCTGCGCGAGCTCACACTGGCCAGCAGCAGCGCGATCACCGCCGCCGCCAGGGTGGCGGGGCCGAGCGGCACGCCCAGCGCCGAGGCCACGCCCAGCAGCAGCGCCGTGCCGGCCAAGGCGCCGACGGTCAGGCGGCCGGCCGCGGTCAGGCGCGGCACCGCGATATCGCGCCGGATCGACACGGCCAGCTCGCCGCGCAGCAGCAGGTACAGAGCGACGCCGGTGGCGGCGATCGCGCCCAGCGACGGCAGAAGGAATAGATCCAGCCACTGTCGCAGGCCGGGCATGTGCTCGCCGAACATCACCAGGTTGGCGGGATTCGACACCGGCAGCACGAAGCTGGCGGCGTTGGCGACAAAGGCGCAGATGAACAGATAGGGTAGCGGCGGGGCGTCGACGGCACGCGCCACCGCGTACACGGCGGGCGTCAGGACGACGGCGGTGGCGTCGTTCGACAGCAGTGCCGTGACCACGGTGCCGGACAGGTAGACCAGTAAAAACAGGCGATGGCCGGAGCCGGCGGCGGCGTGTGCGGCGTGCGCAGCCAGCCAGTCGAACACGCCGTGGCGGCGTCCCAGCTCGGCCAGCAGCATCATGCCCGCCAAAAAAAGATAGACGTCCCAGCCGCGCGCGATGCCGCTGACGATGCGTGCCGGCTCGATCAGATGCAGCAGCGCCAGCGCCAGCACCGCCAGCGTCGCCCAGACGGCTTCCGGCACGCGCCACGGCCGCAGTACGATGCCTGCCATGGTCAGGCCGGTGATGAGCCATAGTGTATTTTCAGTCGACACGCGGTGCGTACTCCGATTAAGGTTGATTGGCCGGCGCCGGCCGTGCCGGCGTCGCCCTGGCCGCCGCGCGCGCCGCTTCCAGGTCCGCGCCGGCCGCGATGGCCTCGATCGCCACGCCGGCGCCGCCGCGCGTGCCGATGCCGATCGCGGCGAACGGCTGGCCGCGCGTTAGCCGTGTGCGGACCAGGTCCGGACGAAAGTAGACGACGCCACCGTTGACGAGGATAACGCCATTGGCTTCGCCGCGCGGCCCGTGCAGCACAAGGTCGATGGTGCCCGCCACTTCCAGACGTTGCAGCGGCGCGCGCGCGCGGGGAGGCGCGGCGGGCGCGCCGGAAGGCTCGTCGTCGATGGTGGCGCCCGAGGCCAGGTTCACCACGGCGACGGCGCGGATGGCGCCATCGTCGGCGACGTTGCCGATGACGCGGATGCGGTCGCCCGGCGCGGCGGCCGCGCCGATGCGCGCCCCCAGGTGGGGGGCGAACAGCACCAGCGTGCCATCGGTCAGCCGCAGGCCGTTCGAGTCGCCGTAGGGCGTGCTCAGATGGCGCGCCACGGTTCCTTCGGCCACCAGCGCAGGCATGGCCGACGCCGGCCCGTGCGGCGGCGGTGATGGCGCCGCCGCTGCCCCGCCGAAGCGCAAGCCGCAGAGCGCCACCGCCAGTACGGCGGCGCGCGTCCGGGTGACCAATGCCGTTCTCACGACCGTGTTATCGCTGGTCGACCGGTGGCGGTGGCGGCGTTGGCGTGCCGGGTGCCGGCGGCGGCGCGTCCAGCGGCGGTTTTTTGCCGTCCGGGGCGCGTGGCTTGGGCGGCGGCGCCGGTTGAACGGACTTGCCGCGCTGGGCGTGCGCTTTCGGCGGCGGTGGTGGGGGTGCGTCCGCGCCCGGTGGTGGCGGGACAGGCGATCCCGGTGGCGGAGGTGGCGCCGGCTGGTCTGGTGGTGGCGCCGGTTGACCCGGCGGCGGTGGAACCGGATCGGTTTGCGGCGGGGCTGCGGATGCGGCGGTCGCCAGCGACAGTGCGATTACCAGCATGGGGTATTTAAGAACATTCATGACTATCTCCTTGTGTGATGTCGAGGGGTGGTACCCATGACTATGCAGATAGCGTGCCATGCCTGAAACGGCCATTTATGGCGCTGCGCCAGCCCGGGTGTCCGAGTCTGTGACACCCCGGTGTCAATGGAACGGACAGCTGTCCGCCGCGCGGTGCACACGGTTACTCCAGCTGATATTGCGCCAGCTTGCGGTACAACTGCTGGCGTGACAGGCCGAGACGGCGGGCCGCCTCGCTGCGGTTGCCACCGGCCGCTTCCAGCGCGCGGCAAAGCATGGCCAGTTCGACCTGCGCCAGCGCGTTTTCAAGCGTGCCATCCCAATCGACGTCCGCGACCGCCGCCGGCGCCGCGTTATCGGCCGCCTTGCCTGCGGGGCGGGGCGCGCCGATACCCAGGTGCTCGACCTCGATCAAGTCGCCCTCGCTGAGGGCGACGGCGCGCTGTATCGTGTTGCGCAGCTCGCGCACGTTGCCCGGCCAGTCGTGCGCGCGCAGGGCGCGCAGCGCCGGCTCGCTCAAACGTTTGCCGCGGCCGCCGGCGTGCGCGCGTAAAAAATGCTCGGCCAGCAGCGCGACGTCGCCCGCGCGGGCGCGCAGCGGCGGCAGTGTGATCGTGATGACCTGCAGCCGGTACCACAGGTCGGCGCGGAAGGTGCCGGCGGCCACTTCGGCCTCCAGGTCGCGGTGCGTGGCAGCGACCACGCGCAGGTCCACCGGCTGGCTGTGGCGCGCTCCCAGTGGCGTGACTTCGCGCTCTTGCAGCACGCGCAGTATCTTGGCCTGGGTCGGCAGCGCCATGTCGCCGATCTCGTCGAGGAACAAGGTGCCGCCGTCGGCTTCGCGGAAGCGACCCGGCCGATCGGCGCTGGCGCCGGAAAACGCGCCTTTGACATGGCCGAACAGCTCACTCTCGAGCAGTTCGGCGGGGATCGCCGCGCAGTTGACGGCCACGAACGGTCCGGCCGCCCTGGCGCTGTTCTGATGCAGCGCCTGCGCCACCAGTTCCTTGCCGGTGCCGGTCTCGCCCAGCACCAGCACCGAGTTGTCGCTGTCGGCCACCAGGCCAATACGCTTGAAGATGGTCCGCATCTCCTCGCTGTTGCTGACCATCTGTTCGTCGGCCTGGACGCCGTCGTCCGGCGGCGGTGGCGCGTGGCGCGCGGCTTGCTCGCCGGCCTTGAGCGCGCGGCCCAGCGCCACGGTCAGCGCGTCGCGGCCGAGCGGCTTGGTCAGGTGGTCGAACGCGCCGAGGCGCATCGCCTCGATGGTATTGGAGCCGCTGGCGTAGGCCGTCAGCATCATGCACGGCACGCCGGGCGCGATGGCGGCGGCCGCTCGCAGGAAGGCCAGGCCGTCGTCCCCGGGCAGGCGCAAATCGACAATGGCGGCGGCGACGCCTCCGTCGGCCAGGCCGCGCAGGCCGGCCTCGCAGCTGGCGGCCTGGCGCACATCGTGGCCCAGATCCTCCAGCGTCTCGGCCAAGGTCGCGCGAAACGCCGCGTCGTCGTCGACGATCAGGATCATGGCCATGGCAGCTCCAGTTCTATGCGGGTGCCGGTGCCCGGTTGCGCGGCCAGCGCCACGCGGCCGCCGTGGGCCTGGACCACCTCGCGTACCACGGCCAATCCCAGTCCGGTGCCGCCCGCACGGCCGGTCACCAGCGGATCGAATAACGTTGCCCGCAATGCCGGCGGCACGCCGCTGCCGTCGTCGGCCACCCAAAGACGCAGCAACGCGGCGTCGCGCGCCGCGCCCACTTCGACATGGCCGCCGGCGGGGGTGTGGGCCAGCGCGTTCAACACCAGATTGTCGATCACGCGCTCCATTTGCGCCGGATCGAACAACGCCTTGTCGCGCGATGCGTCCTCCAGACCCGGTTGAAGATCGAGTTTTAACTCCACACCGAGATCGGCGGCCGCCTCGGCGTGCTCGCGCACGCGCTGCGCAAGCCAGTCCGCAAGCGCCACCGGCGCGCGTTGCGGATGGAAGGAGCGGGTCAGCGCGAGCAGGCTCGATACCAGCGTTTCGAGCCGCCGCACCTGCAGCAGCGTGGTGTGCAGCGCCGCCTCGGTGCGCGCCTGGCGCCGCTCCGGCGGCGCCGCCAGCGCGTTGTCCACCTTCATGCGGATGGTGCCGAGCGGGTTGCGGATCTCGTGCGCCAGGCCGGCCGCCAGCCCGCCCAGCGCGGCCATGCGTTCGCTGGCCACCAGCAGCGCCGACAGGCGTTGCGCCTCGCGCCCCCAGCGCGTCAGCAGCAGGGCGAAGCCGGCGCCGGCCAGCACCAATGAACCGAGCAGCAAACCGAGGGCCAGGATCAGATGTTTGAGCGCGCTGTCGGCGATGGTCGCCACCCGGGTCAAGGTCCAACCGGCCACGTTGGCGGTTACCGGACAGGCGCTATAGACGACCGCCTCGCGCAATCCCGGCCGCACCTCGCCGACCGGGGCGCCGGCGGCCAGCGCCTGCTCCGACAACGCCGCCAGCCGTGGCAGCTCGGCCGCCGGCGCGTCGGTCTTGACGCCGCTGCCGTCGTAGGTCGGGAAGGCGTAGGCGAACACTCCGCGATCACGGTCCCACAGGCCGCCCTCGACGCCGGCGTCCTCGCGCAGGGCCATATCGACGACGGCGCGCGCCGTCGCATCGCCGCCGCCGGCACCGATGTCGATGCGCTCACCGCCGGCGCGCATGATCTGGCACAGCACGGCGGCGCGCGCACGGGCCGTCGAGACCTGCCAATCGGCGCCCTGGCGGCCCAGTTGCAGCAGCAGCCAGACCAGCACCACCACCATGGCGGCGATGGCCGTCCATAGCCACAGCAGATCGCGTTTTAACATTCCGCCCAGCGCCACATCGACCTTTCGTGTCCTGTTGTTTTGCCAATTGTAGCTGCGATCCCGGCGGTTTCCGTGCGGGCGCCAACGCGCGCGCAAAAAAACGCTTGACCTTCCAATCGTGGGATACTTGAAGCTGGCGTTAATAACCTGCCATATGAATGACCATGATGAGTGCAACCCCTGAAAAACTAGTCTCGCAATCGATCAAGATCGAAGGCATGAGCTGCGCGTCCTGCGTCGGACGGGTCGAGCGCGTGCTTGGCGCCGTGGAGGGCGTCGAGCAGGTCAGCGTCAACCTGGCGACCGAGATGGCGCGCGTCGAATCGGCGCGTCCGCTCGACTTCGCGCTGCTGCAACGGGCGGTCGACAAGGCCGGCTACCAGGCCAGCCCGGCGCCGGCGCCGTTCGCCCCGGCCGCGCCGCCGGTGACGCCACCCGGCACCGGCGGCCGCGCGGTGCTGCTGGCGGCGCTGCTGTCGCTGCCGCTGATCCTGCCGATGCTGCTCGAAGTGGCCGGCGTCCACTGGATGCTGGACGGCCGCGTTCAATTTTTGCTGGCGACGCCGGTGCAGTTCTGGCTCGGCGCGCGTTTCTACCGGGCCGGCTGGCTGGCCGCGCGCGCCCGCAGCGGCAATATGGATTTGCTGGTGGCGCTGGGCACCAGCGCCGCCTACGGGTTGAGCATCTACCAGCTGCTGACCGCCACCTCGGCCACGCCGCACCTGTATTTCGAGGCCTCCGCCGTCGTCATCACGTTGGTGTTGCTGGGTAAATGGCTGGAGGCGCGCGCCAAGCGGCAGACCACGTCCGCGATCCGCGCGCTGCAGGTGCTGCGGCCGGAATCGGCGCGCGTGCGACGCGGCGATCGCGATGTCGAGGTACCGATCGCGCAGGTGCTCGCCGGCGAGACGGTGGTGGTGCGGCCGGGCGAGCGCATTGCCGTCGATGGCGTGGTGCTCGAAGGCGCCAGCCATGTCGACGAGGCCCTGATCACCGGCGAGAGCCTGCCGGTGGCGCGCCATGCCGGCGACCGCGTGGCCGGTGGTGCCATCAACGGCGAAGGTATGCTGCTGGTGCGCGTGACGGCGGTCGGCGCCGAGAGTACGCTGGCGCGCATCATCCGCCTGGTGGAGGACGCGCAGGCGGCCAAGGCGCCGGTGCAGCATCTGGTGGACCGCGTCAGCGCGGTGTTCGTGCCGGTGGTGCTGGCGCTGGCCCTGCTGACGCTGGCCGGCTGGTGGCTGGCGACCGGCGACGGCGAGCGCGCCATCATCAACGCGGTGGCGGTGCTGGTGATCGCGTGTCCGTGCGCGCTTGGTTTGGCGACGCCCGCCGCCATCATGGCCGGCACCGGCGTGGCCGCGCGTTACGGCATCCTGATCAAGGATGCGGAGGCGCTGGAACTGGCGCATCGCATCACCACGGTGGCCTTCGACAAAACCGGCACGCTCACGGAGGGCAAGCCGTCGCTGGCCGCCTGCGAACCGGCGCCCGGCGCCATCGACAGGGCGCGCCTGCTGCAGCTGGCGGCCGCCGTGCAGCGGGGCAGCGAGCATGCGCTGGCCTACGCGGTGCGACAAGCCGCCGGGGAGGCGGCCGGCGCGCCGGTCTCCTCCGACATCACCGCGTTGCCCGGACGCGGGGTCGCGGCGACGGTCGACGGCATGCGGCTGATCCTCGGCAGCACGCGTTTGATGGAAGAGCAGGGCGTCGTGCTGACGGCACTGGCCGCGCGCGCCGACGAACTGGAACGGCAAGGCCTGACCGTCTCCTGGCTGGCCGCCGCGGACGCGCCGCCATCGGGGCGCGCGCGCCTGCTTGGCCTGCTGGCCTTCGGCGACCGCGTCAAGTCGCAGGCCCGCGCCGCGATCGAAGCGCTGCACGCGCTGCGGATCGATACCGTGCTGCTCACCGGCGACAACCAGGGCAGCGCCGATCATGTCGGCGCCACGCTCGGCATCGGGCGTGTGGTCGCCAACATGCTGCCGGCCGATAAAGCCGCCGCCATCGGCGCCATGAAGCACAAGGACAAGTGCATCGCCATGGTGGGCGACGGCATCAACGACGCGCCGGCGCTGGCCGCCGCCGATGTCGGCATCGCCATGTCCAGTGGCACCGACGTTGCCATGCACGCGGCGGGCATTACGCTGATGCGCGGCGACCCGGCGCTGGTGGCCGCCGCGATCTCGATCTCGCGCCGCAGCTACAGCAAAATCCGCCAGAATCTGTTCTGGGCTTTCATTTATAACCTGGTCGGCATTCCGCTTGCCGCCTTCGGCCTGCTCAATCCCATGGTCGCCGGCGCAGCGATGGCGCTCAGCTCCGTCAGCGTGATCAGCAACGCGCTGCTGCTGCGCCGCTGGAAGCCGCCGGTCCAAGCCATCGTCAAGGAGTGACGCCATGAACATCGGACAAGCGGCCAGCGCCTCGGGCGTTTCGGCCAAGATGATCCGCTACTACGAGAGCATCGCGCTAATCCCGCCGGGCCGGCGCAGCGACTCGGGTTACCGTATCTACAGCGAGAACGACCTGCATGCGCTGCGCTTCGTCAAGCGCGCGCGCACGCTGGGCTTCTCGCTGGACCAGATCCGCGAGCTGCTGTCGCTGTGGCAGAACAAGGAGCGCGCCAGCGCCGACGTGAAACGCATCGCGCTCGGCCACGTCGAGGAACTCAACCAGCGCATCGCCGAGCTGACCGAAATGCGCGACACGCTGCAAACGCTGGCGCGCTGCTGCAAAGGCAACGACCGGCCCGATTGTCCGATACTGCAAAGCCTCGCCGATCCCAAGTAGGCCTCAGGCCCACGCCGATCTGTCCGGCCGCGTCGGAACCACGTATAATCGCCAGGTTTTGGTGCTCGCGCGTCCGTCCGGACCGCGGTTAAACGGGAAACATGGAGCCGGCCCACGCCAGCCAACATGTGCTGCCCCCGCAACGGTAAACAAGCGTCGTCGCCGACGACGATCCGCCTCGCTATACCACTGTGCGTTCGCATGGGAAGGTCGGGCGGATTTGCTTGCGAGCCCGGATACCGGCCAAAGAGGTGGAGGCGCCCAGGCGCCTTCTTTCAATCCGCTCACGGGGAGGTGAGCGGATTGCTTCTGTCGCTGGATCATTCATGCCAAATTTACCTGCCGACGCGGCCATCCGCTCGATCGAGACGCTGCTGTATTCGATTTCCAACGTGCTGTATCTGCCCGTGCTGCTGGGGATAGCGGCGCTGACTCTGTACATGCTGGTGTGCTTCGGCACCTTCGGCGCCGAATGGATCGAGCGCCGGCGCGGGGTCCGCATGCTGGTGGCCACCGCCCGGCATGACATGGCGGCCGTGTTGACCGCGCAGGAAGGCGAGCCCGGACTCGATGCGCGCCTCGAGCGGGTGGTGCAGCGCGCCGATGCCGCCGGTGTGCGCCGGCTCGACGGCGTGCGCTTCGTGGTGCGGGTCGGCCCGGCGCTCGGCCTGATGGGCACCCTGATCCCGATGGGTATTTCGCTGGCCGGCCTGGCGCAGGGCAACCTGCCGAAGATGGCCGAATCGATGACCACCGCGTTCACCGCTACCGTGGTCGGCCTGGCGTGCAGCGTATGCGCGTATGTCCTGAGCTTGGTGCGCGAACATTGGCTGCGCAGCGACCTGACCGACATCGCCTACGCCGCCGAGGCGATGCTGGCGACGCACGGACACAAGCCGCACCTGATGCGCGTGGAGGCCTGAGACAACCATGCGATTTATGAACCGCCACCGCTACAGCCGCATCGGCGAGCACACCGAGGACCCATTGGCCGGCGTCGCCAACCTGTTCGACGCCAGCATCGTCTTCATCGTCGCCATGATGCTCGCGCTGTTCTCGGCCTGGAACATGATGGACCTGCTGGACCCGAATTCGGAGGTCACGATCGCCAAGAAAAGCGCCGACGGCCGCGTCGAGGTGCTGACCAAGAAGGGCGCCGAGATTTCGGTGAGCCGCGTCAGCGACAAGCCGCTGTCCGGCGCCGGCAAACGCCTGGGCACCGCCTACCAGCTGCCCGACGGGAAGGTCGTGTATGTACCCGAATAAGCGCTTTGGAACACTGGAAGTCGTTTTACTGCTGCTGATCTCATTCTTCATCGTCGGCTACGTGCACTCGGCGCAGGCGCCGCGCACCCTGGCGCTGATGCTGGGCGATGTCGAATCGCGGCCCGCCGTGCTGGCGGTGCGCGGCTTGCAGGCGGAATTGAAGGAGCTGAATGTCGTCATCCGCATCATCCCCGCCAACGGCATGACGACGGCCGACCGCGACGCGCTGGCCAGCGCCGACGTGGCGGTGGTCAACGCCAAGGGACGCTTGGCGATGGCGGGATTGACCGACGAGCTGCGGGCGCTGCGCAAGGCGCGCCATCCGGTGTTCGCCGTCGGCGGCGCCATCGACGACAGCATGCGGGAGTTGGGCGTTCAGGACGACAAGGCCATCCAGCAGTATCACAGCGAGGGCGGCATCGAGAACATGGGCAACCTGCTGCGTTACATCCTGCGCAACCAGTTTGGCGCGACCTTGACGGTGGCGCCGGTGCACGCGATGCCGGACGTAGGTCTGTACGATGTCGCGGCCAACCGCACCTACGGCAGTTACGAGCACTATTTGCAGGGTTATGCCAACTACAAGACCGGCGCGCCGTGGATCGCCGTGCCGTTCTACCGCGCCAGCCTGGTGGCGGGACAAACCCTGCCGCTGGCGACCATCGTCGCGCGGCTCGAGGCCAGTGGCTACAACGTGCTGCCGGTGTTCGGCTATCCGTACGACGTGCCGCTGCGCTTCCTGCTCGACGAAAACGGCAAGAGCCGCGTCGACCTGATCGTCGCGCTGGGCATGAAGGTTGGCGGCACCGCCAACACCGGCGCGCTGCTCGACAAGATCGGCGTCCCGGCGATCAACGCCATCACCCTGAGCCAGCACACGGCGGCGCAGTGGCGCGAATCGAAGATCGGCCTCGATATCATCGAACGCACCTGGCAGCTGGCCGGCGCCGAGGTGGCGGGACTGATACAGCCGACCGTTGTCGCCAGCCGTGAGCGCATCAGCGACGCGCAAACCGGCCTGGCCTACGTCGAGGAGACGCCGATCGGCGAGCGCATCGACCGTCTCAACGAGCGGGTGGCCGCGTGGCTGGCCTTGCGCCAGAAGGCCAATGGCGACAAGCGTATCGCCATGATCTACTTTAACTATCCGCACGGCTCGGAGACGATAGGCGCGGCGTATCTGAACGTGCTGCCGGAGAGCCTGTGGCAAATCGTCCAGCGCCTCAAGCGCGACGGCTACCAGACCGGCGACGCGCTGCCGGCCGGCGAGGCCGAGCTGCAAGGCGAGATCCAGCAGTGGGGCAATTACCCGGGCAAGTCCAAGGGCGACTACATGGCGGGCCTGAAGCATCTGGCCGAGAGCGGCCAGGCGCTGCTGGTGCCGCTGTCCGACTACCAGGCATGGTTCGCGAAACTGCCGCAAGCGCTGCGCGATTCGATCCTGGCGTCGTGGGGCAAGCCGGAAAGCGCGCCGGTGCTGTGGCGCGACGCCAAGGGCCAGCCATTCTTTGTCTATCCGGCGCGCCGCTTCGGCAACGTGCTGATGGCGCCGCAGCCCGGCCGCGCGTGGGAGCAGAACCTGGAGAAGCTGCATAACGAGGTGAGCATGCCGCCGAGCCACGAGTACATCGCCTTCTATCTGTGGCTGCAAAAAAGCTTCCAGGCGAACGCCGTCATGCACATCGGGACCCACGGCACGCAGGAATGGCTGACCGGGAAGGAGGCCGGCCTGTCCGAGGATGATCCGACCGAGGCGCTGATCGGCGCCATGCCGAACATCTACCCGTACGTGATGGACGACGTGGGCGAGGGCATCCAGGCCAAGCGCCGCGGCATGGCGACGATCATCGACCATATGACGCCGCCGTTCGATATCGCCGGCCTCAATCCCGACCTGCGCGAGCTAGGCGCGCTGCTGAACGACTACCGCGTGGCCGAGCAAAAGAGCCCGCTGCTGGCGCGCAGCCACCTGGTGGCGCTGAACCGGATCGCGGCCAGGAGCGGCGTGTTGAAGGACATGAAAACGACCGGCCTCAAAACCGAAGCGGACATGGAGGCGCTGGAAGAGTATCTGGATGATACCGGCAACAAGCTGACGCCGTTCGGCCTGCACACCTTCGGCGTGGCGCCCACCAGGGAGCTGCGCAACGCCACCGCGCGCGCGGTCGTCAGCCTCGATACCGGCGCCACGGCCGAACAGAAGACCAAACGCGTCGCGCAACTGGAAAACGATATCGAGCGCAGCGCGGCCTTGGAGCTGGACCGCCTGATGGAGGCGCTGTCCGGGCGCTACATCCCGACCGGCGCCAGCGCGGACCTGGTGCGCAATCCGGACGCGCTGCCAACGGGCCGCAATTTCTTCGGCCTCGATCCGTCGCGCATTCCGAGCAAGACCACCTACGAGGCGGGCGCGAAACTGGCGGGGCAGCTGGTGGACGACTACCGCAAGCGCCACGGCGTCTATCCGGACAAGTTGAGCATGAACCTGTGGGGCGTGGAGACCTCGCGCCACGAAGGCATCATGGAGGCGCAGGCGATGTCGCTGATGGGCGTGCGCCCGACCTGGGATGAACGTGGCCGCGTGACCGGCGTCGAGGCGCTGACCCGCAAGGAGCTGGGGCGCCCACGGGTCGATGTCACCTTGATTTCTTCGGGCCTGTTCCGCGACCTGTTCGGCAATCTGCTGGCGCTGATGGACAAGGCGGCGCAACTGGCGCAGCAACAGGACGACCTGGGCGCAGCCGCCGACACCGGACCGTCGGGCAACGTGATGCAGGAGCATAGCCGCAAGACCGCCGCCGTGATGCAGGCGAACGGCATCTCCGCCGACGAGGCGTGGCGCATGGCGTCGGTGCGCATTTTCGGCGTGCCGAGCGGCGCCTACGGCACGCAGATCGAAAAGCTGATCCCGCTGACGAACGCCTGGAAGAACGAAAAGGAAGTGGCGGACGTGTTCATCAACCGCATGAGCCACCCGTTCGGCGCCGGATACTGGGGCGACGACAAGGCCGATCCCGTCCAGCGGCGCGAGTTGTTCAAGCAGGCCATCAGCGGCAGCAAGATCGCCCTGCACAGCCGCTCCAGCAATCTGTTCGCGACCCTGGACAACGACGACTTCTTCCAGTATCTGGGCGGCACCGCGATGGCGATTCGCAGCGTCGACGGCAAGACGCCGGAGG
This sequence comes from Duganella sp. 1411, assembly GCF_017833525.1. Classification (GTDB taxonomy): domain Bacteria; phylum Pseudomonadota; class Gammaproteobacteria; order Burkholderiales; family Burkholderiaceae_D; genus Rugamonas. The sequence goes on along the minus strand of NZ_JAFICD010000001.1, from coordinate 2,577,869 downwards.
TGGTGGTCAGCGATCTGTCCAACCCGCGCAAGCCGGGCCACAAGACGCTGGAGCAGTACATGGGCCAGGAAATGCAGTCGCGCTACCTGAACCCCAAGTGGGCCGATTCGATGCTGAAGGAAGGCTATTCCGGCGCGCGCTACATCAACCGCGTGGTCGATTATCTGTGGGCCTGGCAGGTGACGGTGCCGGAGGTGGTCGATAGCGGCAAGTGGCAGCGTATGTACGACACCTACGTGGCCGACCGCCATGGCTTGAAGGTGCGCGAGCGATTCGCGGCCAGCGGCAACCTGCGCGCCTGGCAGGCCGTGACCGACCGCATGCTGAGCGCCATCGAGCGTGGCTACTGGCAGCCGAGCGGCGAGGTGCGAGAGAAGCTCGCGCAGCAGAACGCGCGGGCGATCAGGGAAGCCGGCGTCGCGTGCAGCGCCGACTCGTGCAGCAAGGCGACGTTGAAGATCGCACCGGAGTTCACCGGACAGTTCGTGCCCAACGTCGGCTCCAATCCGGCGATCGCGCGCGGCGCGGCGGCGGCCGGCCGTGCCGGCGGATCGGCGCCGTCGGCGCAGCCGGTCGCGCCGCCGCCGGGGCAGCAGGCCAACGACGCCGCGATGCAGGCCGCACTGGCGGATTTGCAGGTGTTGCAGGCGAAGTCGCAGGAGCTGCAACCGATGCCGGCGCCGCGCGCCAAGGCAAAGCCGGCCGACCCGGCACCGGCATCGTTTGCGAAGACCGAGCCGGCGGACGCCAAGGTAAGCGGCTTCGAAATGCAGACGCTGTCCAACCTGACGCCGGCGCAGAAGACGGTGGGTACGCTGGCCCTGCTGGCACTGGCGGCCGGCCTGGTGGGCGCGGGTTATTTGGGACGGCGTAAGAAGTTGAAGGACTTGCTGAATCAGCGTTGACCCATATCACGCATGCTCCGTCGGCGGCTCATCGATTGCGGATTACGGCGTTCCGCCTAATCCGCCCTACGTGGAACGGTGGCGGAGCGTCGTCTGTACGCTGATGGACCGGACAATCACGTAGGGCGGATTAGCGAAGCGTAATCCGCCATGTGTGCGTCGCCGCGACGCTTAAAGCAGGTACGAGGGATCAACGAACAAACATCCAAACCGTCAGCGCCGCGCCGACCAGCACCACGAACCCGCGCATGACCTTTTCCGGCAAGCGGTGAATCAACCACCCGCCGCACAATCCACCCGCGATCCCGCCCACGCACAGCGCCAGCGCGGCCGGCCAGCTGACCAAACCGGACGTCGCGAAGATCACGGCCGCCACCGCGTTCATGGCCATCGCCAGCACGTTCTTGGTGGCCGCCGCCATGCGCACCTGCTGGCCGGCGATGGTCAGCGCGGCCAGCATCAGGAAGCCGATGCCGCCGCCAAAGTACCCGCCGTAAATCGATATGCAGCCCTGCACCAGCACCAGCGCCCAGCGCGGCATGCCGCTGGCCGCGTGCAGCGGCTTTTTGCGGAAGCTGCCCCACGCGAACACGCTGGTGGCGAACAGCACCAGCCAAGGCACCAGTCGCGCGAAGAACGACGCCGGAGTATTGAGCAGCAGGATGGCGCCGAACACGCCGCCGATGGCGCTGATGATCAGCATCTGGCGGAACGTCAGCGGACCGACATCGCCTGCCAACTTGCGCCCCGCGTAGGCGGACGTGATCTGGCTGGGGAACAGCGCGATGGTCGAGGTCATGTTGGCGGCCAGCGGATTCAATCCGGCCAGCAGCAGGGCCGGGAAGGTGATGAACGAGCCGCCCCCCGCCAGCGCGTTTTGCACGCCGGCGAGAAATCCGGCTGCGGCGACCATCAGGACGATGTGGATTTCAAGCGGTGGGACTGGCGGCATGGGCGGAAGCAGACATGGTTGGTGTGGAAGCGAACGAAACAATAGTTTCCGGTCGATTATAACCGTGGTCCGCAAACCTTTCCGGGCGCCGCGCGGGCGCCGACGGTGCTACGATATTCCGCATGACGACACCATACCAACTCTATTACTGGGACGGCCTGCAGGGCCGCGGCGAATTCGTGCGGCTGGCGCTGGAGGAGGCGGGCATCCCCTACAGCGATGTGGCGCGCGCCAAAAAGGGCATGCCGGCGTTGATGGCGAGCCTGGACGGCGACAAGGTCGATCATCCGTCGTTCGCGCCGCCGGTGCTGCGCGCGGGCGAGCTGCTGATCGGGCAAACGGCCAACATCCTGCTGTTCCTCGGCGCCCGGCACGGGCTGGCGCCGCGCGCGGAGGCGGGGCGCTTGTGGGCCAACCAGCTGCAACTGACCATCGCCGACATCGTCGCCGAGGCGCACGACACGCACCATCCGATCTCCACCAACAAATACTACGAAGACCAGAAGAAGGAAGCCAAGGCGCGCTCGAAGGATTTTCGCGAGGCGCGCATACCGAAGTTCCTGGATTATTTCGAAGGCGTGGTGACGCGCAATCCGGGACGGGGTGGTTGGGCCGTCGGCTCGCGCCTGTCGTATGTCGACCTGTCGTTGTTCCAGTTGATCGAGGGCTTGCGTTATGCGTTCCCGAAGACGATGGCCAAGCTCGAGCCGTCCTATCCCGGCCTGGTGGCCTTGCGTGACAAGGTGGCGGCGCGCCCCAATATCGCGGCCTACCTGGGTTCGAAGCGGCGCATTCCGTTCAACGAGGACGGCATATTCCGCCACTACCCCGAGTTGGAGTAGGGCGGATGTCATAAACCGGTCAAACGCCTCCGGTTACTTGTAGCTGGCCACCAGCGAGACCCCGCTCGACGCCTTGTAACCGTAAACCAGCACGTAGTAGGTGCCGGCCGCCGGGCTGGCGATCGAGATGCTCTCGGTGGTGGTCGAACCGTCCGATTTCCGCAGGTACGAACTGGTTGTCGGCTGTGATCCCAGTTTGACGTAAAGGTCGGCGTCGCCGCTGCCGCCGGAGGTGTTGAACGTCAGGCTGGTGGCGCCGGAGGGCACGGCGAAGGTGTAGACCTTGCCCGCGTTGGCCGCCACCGAGATGCCGGTCACCGCGACGTTGTTGGTCAACGCGTTCGACGCCGGCGGCGTGGTGGAGCCTCCGCCGGCCATGACGCTGGCGAAGTTGGCCATGTTCAGGCTACCGTAGCCGCTGGCGTAGTCCCAGCCCGTCTTGGCGGTGTAGCCGCCGTTGCTGCCGGAGGTGACGTCGTGGAACATGCCCGGGTTGGCGGCCGCGCGGGCGTACAGGTTGGACGACGGGAACGGCAGCGCGTTGTTGTTCATGGACTGGACGCGCGCCCAAAAACCGGTGAACAGTGGCGCGGCCAGGCTGGTGCCGCCGATTTGTTCGGTGGAGCCGTTGACCAGCACCAGCGCGCCGCTGGCGGGATCGGCGTCGAGCGCGATGTCCGGCGTGCCGCGTTTGGTCGAGGTGCCCAGCACACCGGCGTTGACTTGCCAGCTAGGCGCCGCCTCGGTCAGGCTTGGTCCGCCGCCGGCGCCACCTTCGGCGCTTTGCTGGCAGGTGGCGCTGCTGCTGCAAGCCCACACGGTCTCGGAATTCCACGTGGTGCCGCTGGTGTTGAGCAAGGTGCCGCCGACCGACACCACCCACGGCGATACCGACGGATAGCTTTGCGACGTGCTCGAACCGCCGCACTCGTAGGAGCCGGAATCGCCCGACGAGACCGAGAACGTCTGGCCTTGCGCCACGGCGGCCTGGAAGATCTGGTCGTTGCTGGCCATGATGCCGGAGTTCTTGGCGCTGGTTTCGCACTCGCCCAGCGAGACGTTGATGGTCTTGGCGACGTTGTCGCTGACGACGCGGTTGTAGGTGTCGGTCAGGTCGGCGTCGCTCAGGGTGTTGGCCGTGTACAGGATCATCTGCTTGATGGTGCCGCCGGCGGCGGCCAAGGCGTCCTGCGTGTCCATGTTCCACTCGCCGACGCCGGAGGTGTCGGAGCTGGCTCCGCCCACCGTCACGGTGCTGACGTTCACCGTCGGATAACCGGCACGGCTGGTGAAGGTATTCAGGTCGGCGATGGTTTGCCGCATGCTGCCTTGCGTGATGATGCCGATGGTGGCGTTGACCGCGCTGGGCAAGCCGCTGGCGTTGTAAATCGCCGGGAAATCGGTCGGATTGTGGCCGGTGCTGGCCAGCGTATGGGCGGCCGGCTTGGCCATCGTATGGTACATGTGGATGGTCTGCAGGCCGTGGACGGCCATGACCGTGTCGCCCAGCGACTGCGGCACGGCGGCGTCGCTGACGTTGGCGAAGGCGGTGCGGCCATTGACGGTGTAGTTGCGCAGCTCCGTGTTGAACGCGGTCTTGACCGAGCCGGCGGTGCCGTCGCCGCTCACCAGCAGGCGGTTGTCGGACACGGTGACATTGATAAAGCCGCTGCGTTTCAAATGGTCGGCCACGCGTTGCGCCTGGGCGGCGGTGGGCGCGTAGCGGTCCATGAACTGCTCCCTGGTCAGCGGTTGGACGTTACGGCCGGCGACGATATCGCCGGTCAGCGCGTCCAGGTCGGATTTGTTGCGCAGCTTGAGCGCGACCACGACGTGGGTCGCTATGCCGGCCTGCATCAGGGCCTGCTGCTGGGTTGTCGCGCCGCTGACGACGGGCGCCTTGGTGGCGGTGGGGACCCAGGTTTCGGCGGCGTCAACGCCGCTGGTGGCGGTCAATGCCAGCAAGGCCAGGGGCAACAGCTTCATTTGCTCTTTCAAGATCATGTAGTTCTCCGATTTTTATCTAACGTGATGCGCGGCGCCGAATGATCATCGGTGCCGCGCGGCTTGCACCGCCCCTGACAAAACGGGTGTGTTTTCTCAGGGCGACACGCCCCGTTGGCCGCTCCAGATGGAGTGGTCAAGGCGTGTCTGTCTCAACGCGGACCGCCGGTGGGCGGCCGCGCTGGTATTGGGGATACAACGGGGGGAGCTAGTCCACGGCGTCCGTCATGCGCCGCCGTCAGACATGGCGGCGGTGGTTCGCGTTAACGGAGATGTCCTTGCGCGCGCGTCGTGACGAGGAGGCAGGGCGGGAAAAGCTCAGAGGGTAAAGACGGGAGGAGCGTGCGAATGGGGCGTGAGGAAGGTGGCGGACAGCGTGTTGGAGCGATATAGCGGCAGATCGGCGCGATAGGTTTGGCCCGGCGATTCCGGGGTCACGCTCAAGTCGCCGGAAGGTGGCAGCAGCGGCGTGTCGATGACCAATTGGCAGGTCGGGCAATCCGAGTCGTCGTCGGCGATCGCATGGTGATGCACACCGAGGGTGAACAACTGGAGCAGGAAAACACTCAGCACGATCAGCGCCACCACCATCCGCCGGACGGTGGGTCGGGACCTCTCGCTACTGGTGCCTTCGTCGAGTGACCGCATGCTGGTGCATTCCTGGTAACGGGTGGCTTTTATAGCAACCGTGAGGAAAGTATAGCAAGCGGTCTCCCGCACGATTGCTTTTTCTAAATATTTATGCGGTGACTGTTGTTTTCAGAATATGTTTTACGAGGCCCGGCAAAGTTGCGCGCCGGGCCTGCGTAACGGCCGAATCAGGCCGCGCCGACCACGGGATAGCCGGCATCGGCGATGGCCGATTTCAACGGGGCCAGTGGCGTGGCGCTGTCGATCTTGACGGTCTTGCCGGCCAGGTCGACCTCGACCTTGGCGGCGGCGTCGATCGCCTGCACCGCCTTGATCACCGCGCCCACGCAATGGCCGCAACTCATGTTCTCCACTTGCAGTTGATACATGGATTACTCCTTCAGGTTTTCGATGATGCCACTGTATGCCTTCCAATGGTGGGAAGGTCAATGGAAACGTCGTCGTATGGGAAGATTACGCCATTCCCACGCCGTTCCAGTACTCCCGAGGAGAGCAGGGCAACGATGTCGGTATCGACGCTGCCCATGTCCCGGTCGACGCTGCGTGCGATGTCTCTGATCGACACCTGCCCGGCGCCACACAGCATTTTCACGATATGACAGCGCTCGGGCGTGAGGATGGCGCGCATCAACTCGGGCGTCGCGAAGGCGATGGTCGCGGCGGTTTGCACTACGCCCGACTCCCAGGCACGGGCAAAACCAGCCAAGCTTTTATCCATTGACTGAACTCTAAGGATCGCTGTTTTCATGATTCCACCTTTCGACGTCCAAATAAAAATCTATGATTAGCTGTTCCAAGGAGTGAAACTGATAGGTGAGCTCGCTCGAACCGTAGTGGCGGTGGTCGCCTTTGGAAAGTTCATTGTCATACCGAACCACGCATTTGTTGTTGACGACATATGCCAGTCTGTATTTGTACGCGTGCGCCTTTGTACTGGCGGCATGGGGTAGCTTCCAAATCACGAATTCAGCAAATGCCTGAGATGACACAATGACGCGGCTCTTATGGAGCAAGGTCGCCTTTTGCTTAGTCATCCTGCTCTCGCCACTTGTAGTTGTCAATTGAATCGACGTTAGCAGAGCCGCTGATGGGATGATTGGACATTGATCAGATAAGGTCGGCTTTGGGGCTTACCGTTCTGGAGGGGCCGCCGCCTCTGTGGTAGGATCTAAGGTTTTCGTAAAATAACGTCCAGTGATGAAATCGATAATCTTTTGCACAAGCTATATCAAGGACGCCGAGGCGTGGGGGGACCGATATAAGCTCTGGCTCGATTATTATCAGGACGTTCCTATCGATGCCATCAAGAGGGTCATGATCGACGACGGGTCGCCATTCCTGCCGCCCGCTGAAGTCATCAAGACGGTTTCGAATACCGCGCCCCTGGCGTCGGAAGAAGATTCGAATCTGATCATCCGATTCGATAACAATCTGGGCCGGCAGAGTATTAAGGACTATCCCGGCTGGTGGCGCAGTTTCCTGCATTCGATTGATGTGGCCAGGGAATTGGGCGTGGATAAAATCATCCACATCGAGTCGGATGCTTATATTCTAAGCCCCCGCTTGGTCGATTTCATCAACCAGGTCCAGACCGGATGGCATGTCTTGTGGACCGAATATAACGATTTCCCGGAAACGGCGATCCAGGTGATTTGCCGCGACCAGTTCGAGATTTTCGAAAATTTCAAGAAGACAAATCCATCATTGCATTTCGCGGATATGGCCGAACACGTACTGCCGTTCACGGCCGTGCACCGCGAATTCAAGGGCGATCGCTACAGCGAGCTGAAGCGGAATCGGGGAGGGATACTCCGCTCGAAGAAATTTAATTTTCTTCGACGGATTAATTGGGAGTTCTTCACTGTGCCGGTGCCCGCGGACGCCGACTTCGCAACCCAGGGAGTGCGCCGCCAGCGTCTGGCGTTTCGGCGCAATGGATAAGCCACGCCTCGGCGCCACGCGCCGTCAGCTTTCCGGCGGATCGTCCAGCCGGGCCAGATCAAGGCTGACCAGGGCCCAGATGCCGTCGGCGTAGTCCGGCTCGCGCGACAGATACTCCACTTCCGACGGTTTGATCTCGAAGGCCTTGCCCTGCTCGACCAGCTGGCCGACATGGCCGTAGATGGCCTTGGTGGCGTTGCTCATCGCTTTGTCCACCGTCTCGCCGGTGGTCACGCAGCCCGGGATGTCCGGCACGGTCACCCCGTAGCGGCTGCCTTCACGCTTCTGGATCAGGATAGGGATGTCCATGGTCTTACCTCAGCAGTGATAGAAAAGGCGGGCGAAATCAATGACTTGGATCATAGTGTCATACAGGATGGCACAGGATTCAAGAACTTTCGTGGATCAATTCGCTTACTTGTGCATAGGTTGGATGACGGAAACTGTTTGCTATAAAAGAAGCCCCGCCGGCATCGCTGCGGGCGGGGCTAACAGGTACGTGTTTATTTTACTACATTACAGTACGTCGCTGGCGTGATCGGCCAGACGCGAGCGTTCGCCGCGCGCCAGCGTCACGTGGCCGCTGTGCGACCAGCCCTTGAAGCGGTCGACCACGTAGGTCAGGCCGCTCGAGCCCTCGGTCAGGTACGGCGTGTCGATCTGCGCGATGTTGCCCAGGCAGAGGATCTTGGTGCCCGGACCGGCGCGCGTGACCAGGGTCTTGACCTGCTTCGGCGTCAAGTTCTGCGCCTCGTCGATGATCAGGAACTTGTTGACGAAGGTGCGGCCGCGCATGAAGTTGAGCGACTTGATCTTGATGCGCGAGCGGATCAGGTCCTGCGTCGCCGCGCGGCCCCATTCGCCGCCGTCCGAATCGGACTTGTTGAGCACTTCGAGGTTGTCGTCGAAGGCGCCCATCCACGGCGACATCTTCTCTTCCTCGGTGCCCGGCAGGAAACCGATGTCCTCGCCGACCGGCACCGTCACGCGGGTGACGATGATTTCGTTGTAGAGTTTGGTTTCCAGCACTTGCGCCAGGCCGGCGGCCAGGGCCAGCAGGGTCTTGCCGGTGCCGGCCTGGCCGAGCAGGGTGACGAAGTCGCACTCCGGATTCATCAGCAAGTTCAAGGCGAAGTTCTGCTCGCGGTTGCGCGCGGTCACACCCCACACATTGTTCTTGTTGTGGCTGAAGTCGCGCAAGGTTTGCAGCACGGCGGTCTTGCCGTTGATCTGCTTGACCTGGCCGTAGAACGGCGCCTCGCCATTCTTCGGCTCCAGGAAGATGAACTGGTTCACCAGCAGCGACGGCACGAACGGACCGGTGACGCGGTAGAACGTCGCGCTCTGGCCATTCTTGTTTTCCTGCCACGATTCCAGATCCTTGCCGTGCTTGGTCCAGAAGTCGTCCGGCAGCTGGACGATACCCGAGTACAACAGGTCGGTATCTTCCATCACGTGGTCGTTGAAGTAATCCTCGGCCGGCAGGCCCAGCGCGCGCGCCTTGATGCGCATGTTGATGTCTTTCGACACCAGCACCACCGGACGGCCTTCCTGTTCGGCCTCCAGCGAGCGGACCACGGACAGGATCTGGTTGTCGGCCTTGCCGACCGGCAGGCCGACCGGCAGGTCCGCCGTCTGCATGCGGGTCTGGAAGTACAGGCGGCCCTTGGCGTCCTTGTTGCCCAGCTTGGACAGCGGGATGCCGTTCTCGATGGCGTCGTCGTCGGTGTTGGAGACCAGCGCGTCGAGGGTGCGCGACACCTGGCGGGCGTTGCGCGCCACCTCGGTCATGCCCTTCTTGTGGTTGTCCAACTCCTCCAGGGTCATCATCGGCAGGTAGACGTCGTGCTCCTCGAAGCGGAACAGCGACGATGGATCGTGCATCAGCACGTTGGTGTCGAGCACGAACAGCTTGGTCGTGCCGGTCTGGTCGGCATGACGGCTGGTCGACGATTTGATCGCCACTTCGTTGATCTTGTGCTTGGCCGGGTGTGGCGCCTCGGCGGTGATCGGCGTGACCTTGCCGCGCGCGGCCGGCGCGGCGGGCTTGGCCTTGGCGGCCGGCTTGGCGGCCACCGGCGCCGGCGCGGGGGCAGGGGTGGCTTGGGCGGCCTTCAACACGGCCGGCGCGGCTTTCAGCACAGCGGCCACGGCCTTCGACTTGGCGGTGGTTTTCGCTGGCGCTGGCGCGGCCGGTGCGGCTGGGACGGCGACCGGCGCCGCCGCTTTGGTTTTTGCTACGGGAACTGCTTTGACGGGCGCCGCTTTCTTCGGCGCGGGGGCCGGCGCGATCTCGGCGACCGCCGCAATGGCGGAAACCGGGCGCGGCCCTGTCGCTTTTGGATAATCTTTTGCCAACAGTAAAGTCGCTGGCTTACTAGGTAATTTTGGCAGTGGCATCAGGATCTCAATTGAAAAATAACTGGAGGAATCCGCCCATAGGCGCAGCATGTCTCCGCGAATTGGAAACATTGGGACCGGATGGGGTGGATGCTAGGTAAAACAGGATATAAGACTGCCGACGGGCGCACATCTTGCCCGGAGAAAGTACCGCGTGGTGGCCGGCTGGCCACCATGTAGGGTGGGAAGAGTTACAGTGATGACTCAAAATGGTTAACAAAATGGCTGGATGCGCATGATTCTGCTACGGTTGAGCAACTCTGAAAGGCAACGCGCAAACCTGTTAAGCCTGACGCGCCACAAATTCCAGCACTTCATCGACGTGACCCGCTACCTTCACGCCTCTCCATTCTTTCACCAATTGACCAGCAGCGTCAATGATAAACGTGCTGCGCTCGACGCCACGGACGGTCTTGCCGTACATTTGCTTCATTTTCATGACGTTGAACTGCGTGCAGAGCGCCTCGTCGGGATCGGAAATGAGCTCGAAAGGCAGGCCCAGCTTGGCTTTGAAGCTTTCGTGCGAGCGCAGCGAATCGCGGCTGACGCCGTAGATTTCGGTGCCGGCGGCCTGGAATTGCTCGTACAAATCGCGGAACGCCATGTTTTCGGTGGTGCAGCCGGGGGTATTGTCTTTCGGGTAGAAAAACAGCACCGTGTGGCGCGCCGGCCGGCCCGACAACTGGAAGGTCTGGCCGCTGGTCATGGGGGCGGAAAAGTCGGTTACTGCGGGTTGGCTATCAGCCACTGGTTTTCTCCTGGAGATGGACATCGACAATGTGAGGGCAAGTTTTCGCCGTTCAAGCCCGCGCGCGAAGTAAATGTTGGCGTCATCGCCGGGCAAGCAGGCGCGCTTGCAGTTGCGCGGGCGTGACGGGCGCGCCGTCGGCCGTCAGGCGCGAAATCGTCAGCATGCGGCCGTCGCCGCACACGCCAAAGATGCAATTATCCACTACGGTCAAGCCCGCTGGCAAACCGACGGCGACCACGTTGCCGAAATTGCCGGACAGGCGGGCGCGTTCGATCGCGTAGCGCACGCCGTCGATGTCGGTGTAGGCGCCGCAGCAGGGCGGCGCCATGGCGCGGTGCAGATTGTAGACCTGCCGCGCCGGCTGGCGCCAGTCGATGCGGCCGTCCTCGGGCGTGCGCAGGGGCAGGCAGGGGCCCGCGCCGGTATCGTTGAACAGGCGCGGCGCGGTGCCGTCGAGCAGCGACGGCAGCACGCGCCACAAGGTCTGCTCGGCCGCGACGACGACCTTGGCGGACACGTCCCGGGCGGTGTCGTCGGGCAGGATCGGCACTTCCATCTGGGAGATGATGGCGCCGGCGTTGGGCCGGGCCGTCATCTCGTGCAGGCTGGCGCCGGTGGTGGCGGCGTCGTGCAGCACCGCCCATTCGACCGGCGAGCGGCCGCGGAACTCCGGCAGCAGTGAGGCGTGCATGTTGTAGGCGGGGGCGACGGCAAGCATGTCCGCCGGCAGCAGGTGGCCGTAGCCCAGGCTGAATATCAGGTCCGGCATGGCGCCGCGCACTTGGTCCAGCAGCTGGGGCGCGTCGGCGCCGTCGGCCGCGATGCAGCGGATGCGTTCTTCGTGGCACAGCGACGTTAGCGCTTCGTCGTCGGCGGCGTGGGTAACCACCAACGCGACGTCGACGCCGCCGGCCAGCAATACCTTGAGGCAGCGCAGGCCGATCTCGTGGTGGGCGAAGGCCACGGCGCGTGGGCGGCGCTCGTCGTCGCCGGCATCGTTCGAGGCGTCGCCGCTCATGGCATGGCGCCCTGGACCAGCAGGCCGGCTCAGGCGCCCGCCGCGCCGGTGTTGTCGATGATTAGCGCCAAGGTGACCTTGCGGCCTTCGCCCATCAGGATGTTGTAGGTGCGGCAGGCGGCCTGGCTGTCCATGCATTCGACGCCGATGCGGCGCATCGTCAGCGCGGCCGTCAGGCGCGGGTGGATGAAGCGCTGTTTGGCGCCGGTGCCGAGGATGACGACGTCCGGCGAGTCGGCGCCGATGATGTCGAAATGCTCGGCGGTGATCGATTCGAAGGTCGGCGCGTTCCAGGCGCGCGGTTCGGTTTCCGGTAGCACGATCAGGCTGTAGTTGTAGCGCTGGGCGTTGATCTCGACGCCGGTTTCATCGTAGCCGGTGACGGTTTGGTACTTTTTGGTGTCGCTTGCGTGGAGCTTCATGGTATTTGTGCGGTTGGAGACGGGGGCACGTGCTACGTAGGGCGGATTAGCGCGGCGTAATCGGCCATGTATCCGCCGCCGGCGGCTCGACCATGGCCGATTACGGCGTTCCGCCTAATCCGCCCTACGTGTCTATGTGGTCCATCGAATTTGGTGGTGTAAGTGACATTGTAGCGTTTTTCGGGGCGCGCTTCGGCGTTTCGCCCCGCCAGAGGTTGATTAAACGGGTGGCTTTCGGCAGAATGGTTCTTTTCGCATCGCAGCACAGGCCGCCAGCGCGTTTTTGGCAGGCCACAGCGGTTTGCCTCACCAAGACAGGATTTTATTTTGCGACCGATTAATAAATCGAACAAACTGGCGGAAGTCTGCTACGAGATCCGCGGCCCGGTGCCGGAAAAAGCCCGGCAAATGGAGGAAGAAGGCCACAAGATCACGAAGTTGAATATCGGCAACCTCGCCGTGTTCGGTTTCGATCCCCCGGACGAGATCGTCCAGGACATGAAGATCAACCTGTCCAACGCGGCCGGCTATACCGATTCCAAGGGCATGTTCGCGCCCCGCAAGGCGGTCATGCATTACACGCAGGGCAAGAACATCGCCGGCGTGTCGATTGACGATATCTATCTGGGCAACGGCGCCTCAGAGCTGATCGTCATGTCGATGAACGCGCTGCTTAACACCGGCGACGAGGTGCTGGTGCCGGCGCCCGACTATCCGCTGTGGACCGCCGCCGTCAGCCTGTCCGGCGGTACGCCGGTGCACTACATCTGCGACGAGCAGCAGGACTGGTATCCGGATATTGAAGACATCCGCCGCAAAATCACCTCGAACACGCGCGCTATTGTCGTCATCAACCCGAACAACCCGACCGGCGCGCTGTACCCGGTCGAGTTGCTGCAACAGATCATCGAAGTGGCGCGCCAGCACCAGCTGATCATCTACGCCGACGAAATCTACGACAAGGTGCTGTACGACGAGGCCGAGCACGTCTCCATCGCCTCGCTGGCCGACGACGTGCTGTTCGTCACCTTCAACGGCTTGTCGAAGAACTACCGCGCCTGCGGCTACCGCTCGGGCTGGATGGTGGTGTCGGGCGAGAAATCCCATGCGAAAGACTATATCGAGGGCCTCAACATGCTGGCCTCGATGCGCTTGTGCGCCAACGCACCGGGGCAGTTTGCGATCCAGACTGCGCTCGGCGGCTACCAGTCGATACACGACCTGGTGGGACCGGGCGGGCGCCTGTTGAAGCAACGCGATCTGGCCTACAAGCTGCTGACCGATATTCCGGGCGTCACTTGTGTCAAGCCGAAAGCGGCGCTGTACATGTTCCCGCGCCTCGATCCGAAAATCTACCCGATTGCGGACGACCAGCAGTTCGCCTACGAATTGCTGGCAGAAACGAAAGTGCTCATCGTCCAGGGCAGCGGCTTCAACTGGATCGCGCCGGACCACTTCCGCGTCGTGTTCCTGCCGAACTCGGACGATATGACGGAAGCCTTCGGCCGCATCGCCAAATTCATGGAAGGCTACCGCAAGCGCCACGGCGCCAGCTTTTAAGCACACCGCTCCACCGAACCGCAGATCAATAGAAACGAATATATGAAACCCATCAAAGTAGGCTTGTTAGGCGTCGGCAACGTCGGCTCCGGAACGTTCAACGTGTTGGAACGCAACCAGGAAGAAATCCGCCGCCGCGCCGGACGCGGCATCGAGGTGGTGGCCGTCTCCGCCCGCAACCTCGAGCGCGCCAAGCAGCGCACCGGCGGCAAGGTCAAAGTCGTCGCCAGCCCGTTCGACATCGTCAACGATCCGGAAATCGACATCGTCGTCGAGCTCATCGGCGGCTACGACGAGGCCAAGGCGCTGGTGCTGCAAGCCATCGCCAACGGCAAGCACGTGGTCACCGCCAACAAGGCGCTGCTGGCGGTGCACGGCAACGAGATCTTCGCCGCCGCGCAAGCCAAGGGCGTCATGGTCGCGTTCGAAGCGGCGGTGGCCGGCGGCATCCCGATCATCAAGGCGCTGCGCGAGGGCCTGACCGCCAACCGCATCGACTGGCTGGCCGGCATCATCAACGGCACCACCAACTTCATCCTGTCCGAGATGCGCGACAAGGGCCTGGATTTCGCCACCGTGCTCAAGCAGGCGCAGGAGCTGGGCTACGCCGAGGCCGACCCGACCTTCGACATCGAGGGCGTGGACGCGGCGCACAAGGCCACCATCATGTCGGCCATCGCCTTCGGCATTCCGGTGCAGTTCGACAAGGCGCACGTCGAGGGCATCTCCAAGCTCAACGCGATCGACATCCGCTACGCCGAGCAGCTGGGCTACCGTATCAAGCTGCTGGGCATCGCCAAGCGCGCCAAGGTCAACGGCGTCGAGGGCGTCGAGTTGCGCGTGCATCCGACCCTGATTCCGAGCAAGCGCCTGATCGCCAACGTCGAGGGCGCGATGAACGCCGTGCTGGTGCAGGGCGACGCCGTCGGCGCCACCTTGTACTACGGCAAAGGCGCCGGCGCCGAGCCGACCGCGTCGGCCGTGATCGCCGACCTGGTCGACATCACCCGCCTGGCCACGGCCGATCCGGAACACCGCGTGCCGCACCTGGCGTTCCAGCCGAACGCGATGACCAACATCGAGATTTTGCCGATGTCGGAAATCACCACCAGCTACTACCTGCGCATGAACGTCAGCGACCAGCCGGGCGTGCTGGCCGACCTGACCCGCATCCTGGCGGACGCGACGATCTCGATCGACGCCATGCTGCAAAAGGAACCGGCAGAGGGCGAGACCAAGACCGACATCATCTTCCTGACGCACCAGACGCAGGAGAAAAATGTGACGGCGGCCATCGCCAAGATGGAAGCGTTGTCGACCGTGTGCGGCAGCGTGACGAAAATCCGTTTGGAAAACTTGAGCTGATCGTTGCCGGGAGGGGCCGGATAATCGATTTGAATTGATTATTTGGCAACTTCGCGGGCAAAAAAAAGTCCGGGTAGCGTCTACGCACGCTACCCGGAAAAGGGTCAGTTACTAGGGTGTGTTGCGGTACTTCTACTACTAGGGTTTACTGCGGGATACTCATTACTGCGGTACTACTTACTTCGAAGCGACGGTCAGTTCGCTTTTTACTTCTTTAACGCCTGGGACGGCCGATGCCACCTGAATGGCCTTGGTGCCCACTTCAGTGCTTGGCACGGCGCCGCTCAGCACGACCACACCGTCGGTGGTGGTCACGCCAATTTGTTTTTGATCGGCCAGGGAAGCCTTGATCTTGCTGGTGATTGCTTCGTCATTGGAGGCGGTGCCAGTCTTGGCGGCTCCAGCCATTGCACCTTCTTGCTGACCCGCTGCGAAAGCGGTACCAGTGGCGGCTGCGGCGGTCAGGGTGGCGGCAACCATCAGGCGGGCGATCAGTTTGGTAGTCATCATGATTTGATCCTTTTTCAAGTTTTAGGTGAAACGTCAGTGACGTTACCCTATCCTTAGCAATCGCCGTGCCAGATCAAAAAACCCTTTGTAAATCATGGGCTTGCGTGGAAATTTCCTAAAGTAAATTGTCAAATCGTGATGTTTTCGACCATATTCCACGGATTTTGTCGTGAAATGGCGACAAGCTACTGCCGAAATTTATTAAGTCATTGATTTTTAAGGGAATCGTCTTGTCGCTCTGTGGCGACAGGGGGCGAATCGCTGCGGAACAGGCTGGCGTCGAGGTCGTATTTCTGCAGCAGACGGTAGAACTCGGTCCGGTTGCGCTCGGCCAGGCGGGCGGCGTCGGCCACGTTGCCGTCGGTCAGTTTCAACAGCTGGACCAGATAGTTGCGCTCGAAGCGCTGCTTGGCCTCGGTGTAGCTGAGCACCTCCAGCGACGGCACGCGCAGCGCCCGCTGCACCAGCGACAACGGAATCAGCGGCGCCGTCGCCAGCGCGCACACGTGTTCGACCACGTTATACAGTTGCCGCACATTGCCCGGCCACGAGGCGGTGGTCAGCGCCTCGAGCGCGTCGGGCGCGTAGCCGCGCACCGTCTTGCCGTATTTGGCCGCCAGCGTGTGCAGGAACTGGGTCGCCATCGGCGTGATGTCCTCGCGCCGTTGCGACAGCGGCGGCAGGGTCAGTGTGATGACGTTGAGCCGGTAATAGAGATCTTCGCGGAACTGGCCTTCGAGCATGGCCGCGTCCAGGTCGCGGTGCGTGGCCGACAGGATGCGCACGTCGACCGGCCTCGGGACGTCCGAGCCCAGCTGGCGCACCACGCGCTCCTGCAGCACGCGCAGCAGCTTGACCTGCAGCAGCAGCGGCATGTCGCCGATCTCGTCGAGGAACAAGGTGCCGCCGTCGGCCGCCTGCACCAGGCCCTCGCGGCTGCTGACGGCGCCGGTGTAGGCGCCCTTGACGTGGCCGAACAGTTCCGACTCCAGCAGCGCTTCGGGGATGGCGCCGCAGTTGACGGCGATGAACGGCGCCTTGGCGCGGCGGCTGGCGCGGTGGATGGCGTTGGCCAGCAACTCCTTGCCGGTGCCGCTTTCGCCGCGGATCAGGATGCTGGCGTCGGACGCGGCCACCAGCCTGGCCTCGGCCAGCAGTTCGTCCATGCGCTGGCTGCGGCTGATCAGGCCGGCGCGCCAGGCCTCGTCGCCGTTCGACGGGCTGGCGGCCGGCGCGGACAGGCTCAGCGCCTGGGCGATGCGGTCGAGCAGCAGCTTGGCGTCGAACGGCTTGGTCAGGTAGGCGTAGGCGCCCAGGGTGGTGGCCTCGATCGCGTCCGGAATGGTGCCGTGCGCGGTCAGCAGGATCACCGGCAGCGCCGGGTAGTTGTGGCGGATCTCCTGGAACAGCGACATGCCGTCGCGGTCCGGCAGGCGGATGTCGCTGATCACCAGACGAGGCAGCTCGATCGACATGCGCGCCAGCGCCGCCTCGGCGCTGCCGACGCCGGTGACGCGGTAGCCGTTGGCGGTCAGGCGCATCGACAGCAGGCGCAGCAGGTCGGCGTCGTCGTCCACCACCAGCAGGTGCGCGCCCTTGCCGGCGGGATTGCGGGCGGCGCCGGCGGCGGCCAGTTGCTCGTCGGCCGCGCTCATTTGATCACCGCCGTCGGCGCGCTGGCGGCCGGTCTGGGCGGCAGGGTGCGCTCGATGGTTTTCAGGCCTTCCAGCATGTCGTTGAGCTGGTCGATGCGGCGCTGGTTGTCCTTTTGCTGCGTGGCCAGCCGGTCGATGTGCTCGGCCAGCCGGCGCGCCTCGGCGCAATTGCTCGACAACATCTGCGCCAGCGGCTTGTACACGCTGGCCTCGCTGTCGTTGGCGTTGCCGACGCCGTCGAGCAGCGCCTGCGCGCGCGCCAGGTCGCCGCCGCCGCGCGTGAGCATCAGCACCATGCCCATTTGCACGGCCACGCGCGGGCTGCGTTTTTGCAGGCCCAGGCCGCTGAGCTCTTTGATCAGCTCGCCCTGGCTCATGCGCCGCAGCGACTGGTGATAGCTCAGCAGCGGTCCGATCTCGTCGGCCGGCGGCGGTGGCGCCGGCGTCGGCACCTCGATCACCAGTGGCGGCGGGGCCGGCGCCGGCTCGGGCGCCGGCTTGGGCTGGATCCGCGCGCAGGCCGCCAGCGCCAGGCACAGGATGAGTGCCAGCAGGCGCGCCGGGGCGCGGGTTGAAACGGAGGGGGCGTCAGGCGTCATAGGGATTAACCATCGTTGAGCGGTTCATAAGGTAGTTCGATTCGGAAACGGGCGCCCCGGTCGGAGGGCAGCAATTGCAGCACGCCGCGATGGGCGGCGATATATTCCTGCACGATCGACAGGCCGATGCCGTTGCCGCGGCGCGCGCCGGGCGGCTGGCGCTGGCCCTGGTAAAACGGTTCGAAGATGCGGGTGGCGTCGTCGGGCGCCACGCCCGGCCCCTGGTCGGCGCAGTCGATCAGCAGCCGGCCGTTGCGCTCCTCCAGCTTGAAGGCGATCACGCCGCCCGGCGGACTGAAACGCACGGCGTTCGACAGCAGGTTGCCCAGCGCCACCGCCATCTTGTCGGCGTCGACGTCGATCGGCCGCGCCTGGCCCTCGGTGTTGACGGTCAGCTTGGCCGCCTGCCACTGCAAGCGCTGGCTGTCGATGGCCTGCGCCAGCAGCGCCGACAGGTCGGTCGGCTCCAGGTGCAGGTGGTGGGCATCGAACGTCGCTTCGTTGTAGCGCAACAGCGCCTCGATCTGCGACTGCAGCGCGGCCGTGTTTTGATTCAGTATACCGGCGATTTCGCGCTGGTTGGGCGATAACGCGCCGGCCACGCCATCTTCCAATAGGGCAACGCCTTCGCGCAGCGCCGCCAGCGGGGTCTTCAGCTCGTGCGAGATGTGGCGCAGGAAGCGCGACTTGTCGGCCTCCAGGTTGGACAGGCGCTGGCGCAGCCAGTTCAGTTGCTGGCCGACGCGCCGCAGGTCGGCCGGGCCGCGCACCTCGACCGTCTCGTCGAAGCGGTTTTCGCCGAGCCGGTCGATCGCCGATTCGATCTGCGCGAGCGGACGCGACAGCCACAGGCCGAAGCCGCCGGCCAGCATCGCCGCCACCACGATGGAGGCGATGACCTGCGCCTTGAGCACGGCGCGCCGCTGGTCGAGTTCGGTCAACAGATCGGTGTTGCGGCGCTCGACCTCCTGCTTGACCTCCTCGGCCAGTTGCGCGTTTATGCGCGGCAACAAGGTCAACACTTTCTCCAGCGCCTGGCGGCGGGCGCTGGTGCGCGCGCGGGTCGGCATCTGCAGGATGTCCCAGGCCTGTTCGCCGGCCTGGCGCCAGGTGTCGAAGGCGATGTTGGGGGCGTTGGGCAGGCCGCGCTGGACGGCGTCGAGCGCGGCGCGCGCCTCGCGCCAGGCGTCGGCGTAGCGCATGCGGAAGGCGGGGTCGTCGAGCACGAGGTATTGGCGGGCGCTGCGCGTCATCGCCACGCTGCGCTCGGCCAGCTGTTGGGTGTTTTCGGTGAGCGCCAGCGCGTGGTGTCCGCTGTCGCGGCTGTGGGCGGCGAGACGGTCCAGCGTCCACAGCGCATGCAGGGAGGCGGCACTCAGCAACACAGCGATCAACAGGAAGACGCCCAGCAGCAACTGGCGAAACGAGAGTTTCGAGAGCATCGGAGGTCAGTACAGGGAGATATTAATTGAATGATATGGCGAAACCGCCGTGTTGGCGTGTTCGATTGGAAACACTCGATGCGCGGCTGCGTTGTGACTTCGACGGAAAGCTGGACTTGGTTGGAGCAGGATCGCGGATAAGTCGTATTGCTCAACCATCCGCGTCACTGTGTAACGTCAGGGATTTGGCTTTTTCCATTTGACGAGTTTGGTTATATTCGTTAGCGACCCAACCCTCAGGGCAAGGTGTCCTCTTTTCACTGCTGAGAAAGTGCCCTGAATAGCGACATAGTTATTATTGATTTTCTTCCAAGATGAAAAGCTACTCTTCGGCACGTCCAGTGCGACGCCATTTTGAATCAAGGAATGAGCCCAATCCTCTCGATGTGCGTAAACAACGTCGCCTTCGAACTCCATATGCATAAAGCCGATAACATAAACCGTTTTTCCATCATATTTTTCAGGATTTGCTATCAACTGGTAGATCGATACGGGCAAAGCTGAAGCTTCATCAGCTCGACAAAGGCTCATTTCAACTGAGGCCACGAGGATGAGGAGCAAAAAAAGTGTTTTTACGAAGAGTGAACGCAAGATCATTTTATGCCTCGAGCGATTACTTCGACGGCACCCCCGTACGGGATTCCATTGGGGGTGAATTTGAGAACCTTCCCTGAGGGCGTGCCAGCCCAGATTGGCTTTCCTTCTTGATCCGCCCAATATTGATCAAGACCGGAAATTATATCAGGCCGCGACTTTCCGTTATAATTGCCATGAGTATGGTACATTCCTTCGTTATTTTCGCACATGGTGGGTATCTGCCCCATATCTTTTTGAGTCCCCATCGCAGGCCAAGTATAGGAGTAATTCCCATCGGGGCGTCGATAAATTCTTCCACCTATCTCAAGATCGATCTTGATCG
This sequence comes from Duganella sp. 1411, assembly GCF_017833525.1. GTDB lineage: Bacteria > Pseudomonadota > Gammaproteobacteria > Burkholderiales > Burkholderiaceae_D > Rugamonas. The sequence goes on along the minus strand of NZ_JAFICD010000001.1, from coordinate 2,557,933 downwards.
ACATCGGATTAATTTCCTTTATAGCTTGTATAGCTGCTGCATTAGCTGATGCGTAAGGATCTCCTGGGCTAAGCCCCAATGGATCGGAACGTGCTGTGGGAATGTTTTCCACATACGCATAGGTGTTAATCCCTCCATTAAGACCGATTGGATCGCTCTGTACATACCGTCCACTCTGTGGATCGTAGTCGCGATAGTAGTTGTAATGAAGGTTGGTTTCCTTGTCATAATATTGGCCTGGAAATCGCAAATTATAAAAAAATCCAGCTTGTGTATGCGAAAGTTCCCTGGGCTGGGCGGTGCCAAATGGATCACCCAAGTCCCATCGCCAAACGATGTGGTTTTCGATTGCATCAGTTATGGTGCGTGGTGTGTTGATTTGATCATTGTAGATATAGTATATGCCAGAATTCGACGGCTCATCGACTGTTCCGCCCATGAGTACCACTATGGGTAGGTTTTTAAGATATATTGTTTCTTCAATGGGTGCGCCAAGGGAGTCATATTCCCCTATCAATTGGCCGAATTCATCATAAATAAAATATGTCGTTTCGCTGGTGCTGTTGGCAGAGGAACCGGTTTTCACCATTTTTACTGCGCGTTGTTCCAGTCCATTATGCCTGTAAGTGGCGGTGATGGTGCCCGATTGCGCTGATTGCAGCCGGCCTCGTGCGTTATATGTATAATTTCTCGTGCCGTCACTGATGAGGTTGCCCGCCGTGTCATACGCGTTGGTTTTTATGGGAGCGGAGCCGGTGGTTTTTTGCAATCGATTGCTGAGCGGATCGATTGTATTGAGCGACGTCTGTCCGCCATACGCCAACTGCGTGCGATTTCCGTTCGCATCGTAGTAATAACGCACGCTGGTGCCATACTCCGTAAAGTGGGTGAGACGATCAAGATCATCATAGGCATAGTTTTGGTTGAGGTTCGAAGTCAGATCGCCTGGTCCACCGCTGCCGACATGTTCGGTTTTGACGACGCGTCCGGCGGCATCGTAAGTGATGGTTCGGATGACTCCGCCTTTTAAAATATTCCCGAGCGGGAAACGTGTGATGCGACCGCGTAAATCGAACTCCCGGAAGTAGCGGTTTGGTGTGGCGACGCTGCTATTGCCCCAACTCCATGATTTCACCGGGCCCGAAGCCTGGTATTCTATGTCACTCAGCAATACCACCGGCGTGGTCGACCCAGCCTTGCGCACGGACATGGCGGAGACGCGGCCACCCTCCCCATATTCAATGAAAATTTGGTTGCCGCTGGGGTAGGACATGCCGACAATTTTACCGTTGGAGGGGCCGCTCGATCCGTAATCGTAGCCGACAGCGAAAGACTTCTGGCCGTCACCGGTGCCGATCACGACATTTTTTCGGATCAGGCGCCCGGCGGAGTCGTATTGATAGGCGCTCTGCCCCGACTCGTCACTCATTTTAGTTAGATGACCGACCGCCCCGGCCGATCCAACGTCGTACTCGAAAGTGCTCGGCACGCCGCTGGCGTATGCGATCCGCGTGATGCGGCCCAACGCGTCGTGGTCAAAGGTTGTCAGCTGCCCCCGCGCGTCCTTGGAGGACGTGTGCAAGCCCGCCGCATCGAATGTTCTGATGGCGAGGCCGGAATCCGGACTGGCCAACGCCGTTTGATCGCCTAAACCGTCTACCGTGTATTGCGTGGATAAATTGCGCGGATCCTTTACGCCTGTGAGCTGATCTCTGGCGTCATAGCTGTAGGCTATCACCGGCGGCGGCGTCCCCGCGGCGGGCGAAGGAAGGTGCTGCTCGATGAGCTGATTGAAGGCGCCGTAGCGCTGGACCGAGACGCGGCCCAACGGATCGATAACATGGGTGATGTTTCCGTTCACGTCATATTCATAACGGATGGTCGACGACTGTGGCGTCTGCGCAAGTGCGGTTTCATAATGGGCTGTGAGCACTAAAACCAGCGCTGGGAGAAAAACGATCAACGGTGACGGCTGATTGATCCATCGACGCAATGGCTTAAAAAGAGAGGGCGGGTTAATTGCACTGGACATATTCTTCCTTCAGGTTCATAAATCGGCCAGCCATACAATTCGGGACTGGATCGTTCGCACCTGGCGAGAAGGGAGGCCGTCCGGCAGTCAGATGCCAGTGCAGTCTAGATTTTTCCGCAATTGAATCTTTGGTTAAAAATCAAGCCCGAAGGATTGAAAAATTATGGCCTGACAAATATCAATTCGTACTCACCGGCATTACTTCCAAAAATCAAGATAATTAATGTAGTAGGCCCAGAGGGCCGCGCACGACGCATTCCGTTCGTTGCAATTAGTGAAGAAAGGTGAGGAAGCTGGGTCCGACGTGGTGCAGGCCTTTGGGCCGCTTTGGTGACGTGATCCCGCCTCCCATCCGCCTGCATCTTGGCCTGTGAATCGGTGTTGGAAATGGCTGGCTCGGGAACGCGGGTTCGAGGCGTTGCGGTGCGAGATCTTGACGAGGACGTGCAGCGGCTGGGGCTGTCTTGCCGATTGGGTTTATTACGCTGTCATGGCACGCATGATGCCGCGACAGCGAGGAGGCAGGAAACATCAGTGTTGATCACGATGCCGGGCCGACGTCCATGCCGTCGTAGGATTCCAGCTGGTGCTCCTCGGCGAACTTGTAGAATTGCTGGTTGCGCGCGTGCAGGGTGTCGACGGTGTGCTTTTCCACCTTTTCGATATGCAGCCACCACAGCATCGGCGAGTCGCCGTCGGGTTTGGACTCGTAGAGGCCGACGATCTGGTACCCCTTGGCCTTCAACAGCGGCTGCACGGCTTCCAGCTTCGCCTTGTCCGGGTCGGCGAAAAAATAGCCCCACAACAGCGGCTTGGCGATGTCCCAGGGGGCGTTCTGCTTCATGTCGGCGAATAGCTCGACCATTTCTTCTTTGGTGATCATAGATTCTTTCTACCGGCGATAAAAGCACACGCCGGCGCGTTGAATATGGGCTAACAGGTCCGGATTATTGATGTGGTCAAGGATGGATAAGTCTATCTTGTACGGCAGTAAAAGGTCGTCCAACTCGGTATCGATTCGCAACAGCAGCGAAATGGTCAGATCCTGTCCACTCATACAAATATCAATATCCGATCCGGCTTTAAAATTTCCTGTCGCGCGCGAACCGTAGAGTATCACCTGCTCGACTTCTGGATGACTGGCGAAAACTCTCGTCATCTCGTGAATCACGCCAGGCTTTAACCCGAATGCCAGAGGCTGCTGCTCATTAGGTTCGCTCATGATTTGCCCTGTGAAAGCTGTTCATGCAACGCCATTTTACCGCCACACGCCGATCCCGCCGCGCCGCCGCGTTCAGGCGCGCGGGAAGGTGACGGTTACTTTCAGGCCGCGGCCGCCGGGGGCGTCGTCCAGCGCAATGGTGGCGCCGTGCAGGGTGGCGATGTCGCGCACGATGGCCAGCCCCAGGCCGGCGCCGCCGGGATTGCGCTCCAGCGTGGCGGCGGCGCGGTAGAACGGCGCGAACACGCGCTCGCGCTCGGCCGCCGCGATGCCAGGGCCGCTGTCGGCCACCTCCAGCACGACGCCGCCGGCGCCGTCGGCCACGCGCAGCGTGACCTGGCCGCCGGCCGGCGTGTAGCGCAGCGCGTTGTCGACCAGGTTGGCGATCAGTTCATGCAGCAGCAAGGCCTGGCCGCCGACCACGCATTCGTGCTCGGCCTCCAGCGACAGGTCGATGTTCTTGGCCACCGCCGCCATCGCCATCTCCAGCCCGACCTGGCGCGCGATGTCGCGCAGCGGCACCGGCTCGGCGCGCGCGGCCGCGCCGTCGGCGTCGCCGCCATGTTCGATGCGCGCCAAGGTCAACAGCCGGTTGGCCAGGTTGACGGTGGAGTCGGTGGTGGCGGCGATGCTGTGGACGATGTGGCGCAGCGCCGCCCTGGTCTCCTCGGGCGCGACGCCGGGCCGGTCGCATTCGCGCAGCGCCAGTTCGGCCTGGGTCTTGAGCACCGTCAGCGGCGTGCGCAGTTGGTGCGAGGCGTCGGCGATGAAGCGGCGCTGGCTGCTGATCAGCAGCTGCAGGCGCGAGCGCGAACTGTTCATCGCCGCCACCAGCGGCCGCACCTCCTTGTGCACCAGCGCCGGGTCGACGTCGGACGGGTCGTTCAGGCTGCGCGTTTCGACCGCGATCTTCAGCCGCATCAGCGGCCGCAGCACCAGCCGCACGGCGAACCACACCAGCAGCGCCAGTGCCAGCAGCAGCAAGGCCTGCCACGTCAGCGTGTCGAACAGGATCTGGTTCGACAGGCCGCGGCGCGCCTCGAGCGTCTCGCCGACCTGGATCAGCGCGATGCCGCGCATCGAGTCGTCGTACACCGGCTGCAGCAGCGCGGCGATGCGCACCGGCTGGCCGTTGTAGCTGGCGTGGTAGAAGCGCACCAGCGCCGGATAGGCCTCCGAGCGCGGCACGTTGGGCGGCACCGCCGGCAGGTCGCCGTAGCCGGACACCGTCTCGCCGTTGATGCCGGTGACCTTGTAGTAGATGCGGCCCAGGGTGTCGGTCTCGAAGCTGTCGAGGGCCACGTACGGGACGTCGGCCACCACCTTGCCGCCGACGATGGAGACCCGTTCGGCCAGCGCGCGCGTGGACGCCAGCAGCGAGCGGTCGTAGGCGACATCGGCGGCGTCGAGCGCGTTGCGGTAGACCGAGAAGGTGTTGAGCGCGACGAGCGCCAGCAAAGGCCCCAGCAGCCAGCGCAGCAGCTGGCCGCGCAGGCTGCCCAGCGTGGCGCCGGGGCCGAATCGTTGGGCGAGCCTGGTCAGCGGCGGCATCGGCATCTGCGTCGGGCGGCGCGCGCGTCAGTCGGCGGCCAGCGCCGGCCGCGGTTGCAGCAGGTAGCCGATGCCGCGCAAGGTGGTGATGATGGCCGCATCCGGCGCGGCGATGTCGAGTTTTTTGCGCACCCGGTGGATATACAGTTCGATGGCGTCGATGTTGGCGTCGTCGGCCAGTGCGAACACCTCGTCGAACAGCTTTTCCTTGGAGACGGCGCGGCCGGCGCGCGTGATCAGCGTTTCGAGCACCGCGTGTTCGCGCGGGGTCAGCGCCAGCGCGCTGCCGGCGTAGGTGAACATGCGCGTGACGGTGTCGAAACTGAGCGCGCCGCAGGTGTGCACCAGCGCCTCGTTGCCGACGCTCCGGCGCAGCAGCGCCTTGACGCGCGCCTCCAGCTCGGCCAGTTCGAACGGCTTGGCGAGGTAGTCGTCGGCGCCCAGGTTCAGGCCCTGCACCCGTTCCTCCAGGCCGCCGCGCGCGGTCAGGATCAGCACCGGCGTCTGGCCGCGCGGCGCGGCGCGCGCGCGCAGGCGCTTGAGCACCTCCAGGCCGTCCATGCGCGGCAAAGTCAGGTCCAGGATCAGCAGCGCGTAATCCTGCGTGTGCAGCAGGGCGTCGGCGTCGGCGCCGTTGTCCGCGCATTCGACCGTCAGGTGGGCGTCGCGCAGCGCCTTGGCCAGCCAGTGCGACAGCTCGGTGTGGTCTTCAACTAACAGTATGCGCATAAATTCTTGCCATCACGTAAAAATGGGTTCAGTGTAAGGCCAGAATCATCGTCGCCCACGACAGAAAAGGGAAGGGCCGGTCGGCTTTGTGGTGCGACGACGACAGCCAAGGCCCTCCCGGCAGCAGTGAAAGGTAATTGAAAGGAAGCGACTTCTATAGTGGCACCCTGATAGCAAATATCAGAATCACAAATAACTATATTATCTGGAGATACAATGAAAAAGTCCCCAATTAGCCTTGCCATCTTGGCACTGGCAGCCGCCGTGGGCGGCGCCGCGCAAGCCCAATCGAATGTGCAGGTCTATGGTCTGCTGGACGTCGGCGTCGAAAACGCCAACAACACGAGCGCCAACGGCGGCAGCATGACCCGTGTCATTTCCGGCGGCATGAACACCTCGCGCTGGGGCTTCAGGGGAACGGAAGACCTGGGTGGCGGACTGAAAGCCGTGTTCAATCTGGAAGGCGGGATCTTGATGGACACCGGCGCCCAGGACGGCGCGCTGTTCAAGCGCCAGGCGTATGTGGGCCTGGAGGGCGCCTTCGGCCGCGTGGTCATCGGCCGTTCGTTCACCAGCGTGTACGACACGGTGATCAGCTACGATCCGATGGGCTTCGCGCCTTACTATTCGTGGGCGACCTCCGGTCCTGCCACCGGTCCTAGCAAATACGGCTTCACCACCGCCTACGACAATCTGATCAAGTACGCCGGCTCCTTCGGCGACTTCCGCTTCGGCGCCAACTATTCCGCCGGCGAGCAGACCACCGGCGTGGCCGACAGCGCCAAGATGGGCGCCACCGTCGCCTACAAGATCGGCGGCGCCAATCTGATGGCCACCTATGAGCGCAACAACGGCAACACCGTGGTCGCCACCGGCAACCGCGATGAAAACACCGTCTGGCACGTCGGCGCCAACTACGAGACCGGCCCGCTCAAGTTCTGGGCCGTCCTGCGCGACTACAACCTGACGGCCGGCCGCGCGGCGACCCCCGACGTCGAAGCCACCACCACCTGGGGTGGAGTGGCCTTCAAACCGAACGAGGTCACCACCCTGACCGCCGCGGTCTACCACATCAACGTCAAGAACGTGGCGGCCGGCCGCGACGCCGATCCGACCATGTACGTGCTGCGCTACCGCTACGCGCTGTCCAAGCGCACCGACTTGCACGTGTCGGGCGCCTACGCCAAAGCCAAAAACGGCCAGCTCACCGGCCTGTCCCGCGACGACGCCGGCTTCGGCAACAGCCAGCGCGGCATCACCGCCGGCATGCAGCACCGCTTCTAAGCCGCTTCGCGACCGAAGACCGGGCCGTGTCGATTTTTTTATGCAAGTCGACGCGGCCTGAAAGCGCTTTGAAAGCTTCACCGCTCTAAGATAACCAAGATGACTAAAGTTTTGCAGGCTGTGATCGCCGCGCTGCTGTTACTGTGCGCGGGCGCGCGGGCGGCAAGCCTGGAGTGCATCGTGCCATCCAAGCCGGGTGGCGCGATGGACCTCACGTGCAAGCTCGCCCAAAAGGGCTTGCAGGGCTTGCGCGACGCGCCCAAGCCACCACCGTCGGATATGCGGATCACCTATCTGCCGGGCGGTATCGGCGCGGTGGCCTGGCATTCGCTGGTGTCGCAGCGGCGCCGCGCGGAGCCGAACACGCTGGTGGCCTTTTCGGGCGGCTCGCTGCTCAATCTGGCGCAGGGCAAGTTCGGCAAGGCCAAGGCGAGCGACGTGCGCTGGGTCGCGGCGCTCGGCACGGACTACGGCATGATCGCGGTGCGCGCCGATTCGCCCTACAAGACGTTGGGCGACCTGCTGGCCGCGCTCAAGCGCAATCCGGAGAAGGTGCTGATCGGCGTCTCCGGCACCATCGGCAGCCAGGACTGGCTGAAGATGGCGATGGTGTTCAAGACCGCCGGGCTGGATCCGAAGGCGCTGCGTTTCGTGGCGCTGGAGGGCGGCGGCGAGGCCTTCACGGCGATGCATGCGAATTTCGTGCAGGTCGTGTCGGGCGACGCCAGCGAGGCGACGCTGTACGCGGCCGGTGGCAATACCCGCGTGCTGGCGGTGCTGTCGGAGAAGCGCCTGCCCGGCGTGCTGTCCGGCGTGCCGACCGCGCGCGAGCAGGGGATCGACGTGGTGTGGCCCGTCATCCGCGGCTTGTGGATGGGCCCCCAGGTGCCGGATGCGGATTATCGGCAGTGGGTGGCGGCGTTCGACCGCGTGCTGGCCAGTCCGCAGTTCGCGCAGATGCGCGCGGCGTCGGGTCTGTTCCCGTTCGGGCTGACCGGCGACGCGCTGAGGGATTATGTAGCAAAGGCCGTAGACGATTACGGCAGGCGCGCCGCCGAACTTGGCCTGGTGCGCTGATCACAAGAAAATAGATAAAACAAACGGAGACTAAAAATGATGTTCAAGACCACCATGGCCGCCGCATGCGCCACGCTCACCTTCGCGCTGTTCGCCGCCTCGACCGCCGCACTGGCGCAGGTGCCGGCCGGCTATCCGGCCGACTACCAGAAAATCATCGACGGCGCCAAGAAAGAGGGCAAGCTGGTGGTCTACGGCGCCACCGACAGCAAGGCCACGCAGCCGCTGATCAAGGATTTCAACGCCCAGTTCCCCGGCATCACGGTCGAATACAACGACATGAATTCGACCGAGGTGTATAACCGCTTCATCTCCGAAGTGGCGGCCGGCGGCAACACCGCCGACGCGGTCTGGTCGTCGGCGATGGACCTGCAGATGCGCCTGGCCTCGGACGGCTACGCGATGAAGTACAAATCGGTCGAGGCGCCCAAGCTGCCGGCATGGTCGATGTGGGACGACCAGGCCTACGGCACGACCTTCGAGCCGGCCGCCATCGTCTACAACAAGCGCCTGGTCGACGCCAAGGAAGTGCCGCAGACGCACGCCGACTTCCAGAAGCTGATCCAGCTGCCCAAGTTCAAGGACAAGGTCACGACCTACGACATCGAGAAGTCCGGCGTGGGCTTCATGTTCATGACCCAGGACGCGCGCGAAAATCCGAAGTTCCTCGACATGCTGAACGCCTTCGGCGCGGCCAAGGTGCGGGTGCAGTCGTCGACCGGTACGATGCTCGAGCGGATCTCGTCGGGCGAGAACCTGATCGGCTACAACGTGGTCGGCTCCTACGCGCTGGTGCGCGCCAAGACCGATCCGTCGATCGGCGTGGTGCTGCCGAAGGATTACACGCTGGTCCTGTCGCGCGTGCTGTTCATCAGCAAAAGCGCCAAGAACCCGAACGCCGCCAAGCTGTGGCTCGATTACATGCTGTCCCACCGCGGCCAGACCATCATCGCCAACGAATCCAAACTGTTCGCCATCCGCGGCGACGTCACCGGCGAAACCACCTCGGCGGACCTGATCAAGCAAATCGGCAAGGACAACGTCAAGCCGGTGCCGGTGCATCCGATGGTGCTGCAGTTCCTCGGGCCGGCCAAGCGCATGGCCTTCCTGAAGCAGTGGAAAGAATCGGCCGGCAAGAAGTAATCGTCTGAAGTAAAGCGCCTCACCAGGTCCACCGAACCCCGTACCGGCGCGGGGTCGTACCCGCACGGGTACGACCCCTGCCCGGACCCGCGGGTTGGGTGCCCGCACGCGTTCGTAAAAACGGAATTCCTATGCAAACTATGACCCTACCTGGCTCCGGCCGGCGCAGCCTCAATTGGCCGCGCGGCGTGGTGGTGACCCTCGCCTCCATCGCCATCTTCCTGCCGCTGTTCCTGATCTTCTATCAAAGCTTCCTGAGCGCGCCGTTCTTCATGCCCGTCAAGGAACTGGGCCTGGACGCCTACCGCTTCATCTTCGATGATCCCGATTTCTCGATGGCGTTCAAGAACGCCTTCTACCTGGCCACCGGCCTGACCGCCATCGCCGTGCCGCTGGGCGGCATGCTGGCCTTCCTGATGATCCGCACCGACCTGCCGGGCAAAGGCTTCATCGCGCCGCTGCTGCTGGTGCCGATCTTCGTCTCGCCGATGGTGATGGGCTTCGGCTACGTGGTGTCGATGGGCCCCGTCGGCTTCTACTCGCTGTGGGCCAAGGACATCCTCGGCCTGATCCCGTGGAACATCTACTCGTTCACCAGCATCGTGGTGATCGCCGGCCTGACCCACGTGCCGCACGTCTACCTGTACGCCTCGTCGGCGCTCAAAAGCCTGGGCTCGGACGTGGAGGAGGCGGCCCGCGTGTCCGGCGCCTCGCCGCTGCAGGTGATGTTCAACGTCTCGCTGCCGATGATCACGCCGGCGTTGGCCTACGCCGGCGTGCTGGTGTTCTTCCTCGGCTTCGAGGTGTTCGGCCTGGTGCTGGTGCTGGGCGATCCGGAGGGCCACATGGTGCTGGCCACCTATCTGTACAAGCTGACCAACAAACTGGGCACGCCGTCCTACCACCTGATGGCCGCCGTCGCCGTCTGCCTGGTGATGGTGACGATGCCGCTGGTGATGGTGCAGCGCTACCTGCTCAAGTCGGCCAACAAGTTCGTCTCGATCAAGGGCAAGGGCGCGCGCTCGAAGGCCATGCCGCTGGGCCGCTGGAAATGGCTGGCCTTCGCGCTGATCTTCGCCTGGCTGATGTTCACCATCATCATGCCGCTGTCGGGCATCGTGCTGCGCTCCTTCGTGCAGTACTGGGGCGAGGGCGTCAAGCTGGCCGACGTGCTGACGCTGCAGCACTTCCGCGAAATCCTGGAGCAGCCCGCGCTCATCCGCGGCATCGTCAACACGGTGCTGATCGGCGTGATCGGCGGCGCGCTGGCGGTGATCTGCTACAGCGCCATCGCGCTGGCGATGCACCGCAAGCCGGACGCCATCACCCGCTTCCTCGACTACAGCGTGCTGGTGCCGCGCGCGGTCCCGGGCCTGCTGGCCGGCCTGTCGTTCCTGTGGGTGTTCCTGTTCGTGCCCAGTTGGCTCGACGGCGCCTTGAAGGGCATGGACAACGGCGTGGCGCTGTGGCTCAGCGAGCACGCGATACCGCTGCTGCGCTCCGTGCGCTCGACCATCTTCGCCCTGTGGCTGGCGTATTCGGTGGTGTGGCTGGCCTACGGCATGCGCCTGATCTCGACCGCGCTGCTGCAGGTGGGCCCGGAGCTGGAGGAGGCGGCGCGCGCGGTCGGCGCCAGGCGCGGCCAGGTGACGCGCGACGTCACGCTGCCGCTGGTCAAATACGGCCTGCTGGGCGCGTGGCTGATGGTGTTCCTGATCTTCGAACGCGAATATTCGACCGGCGTGTACCTGCTCACGCCGGGCACGGAGGTGATCGGCGCGATGATCGTCTCGCTGTGGGCGACCGGCTCCACCGATCTGGTGGCGGCGCTATCGTTCATCAACATCTCGCTGGTGGCGATCGGCCTGGGCATCGCCTTGCGCTTCGGAGTTAAGCTGCATAACTAAGCTGCACAACCAAGCCGCATCTAAAGTCAAATAATATGAAACGAGACATCATCATGAATGAATTAACCGTCAACGATCTGCACCTGGACTACGGCACCGGCGCCAGCGCCAATCAAATCCTGAAGGGCGTGTCGATGCACCTTCAAAAGGGCGAAGTGGTGGCGCTGCTCGGGCCCTCGGGCAGCGGCAAGACCACCTTGCTGCGCGCGGTGGCCGGCTTGGAAAGCCCGAAGCAGGGCATCATCGCCATCGGCGACCGCAATGTCTTCGACGGCTCCAGGAACTTCGAGATGCCGGCCGAGCACCGCAACCTGGGGCTGGTGTTCCAGTCCTACGCGCTGTGGCCGCACAAGACGGTGTTCGACAACGTCGCCTATGGCCTGAAGCTGCGCAAGATGGGCGCCAGCGACATCAAGGACAAAGTCGCTGACGTCCTCAAGAACCTGGGCCTGGGCCATCTGGCCGAGCGCTATCCGCACCAGTTGTCCGGCGGCCAGCAGCAGCGCGTGGCGATCGCCCGCGCGCTGGTGTACAACCCGCCCGTGATCCTGCTCGACGAGCCGTTGTCGAACCTCGACGCCAAGCTGCGCGAGGAGGCGCGCGCCTTTCTGCGCGAGCTGATTGTGCGACTGGGCCTGTCGGCGCTGATGGTCACGCACGACCAGGCCGAGGCGATGGCGATCTCCGACCGCATCCTGCTGCTCAATAACGGCAAGATCGAGCAGCAAGGCACGCCGCAAAGCATGTACGAAACGCCGGAGACCTTGTTCACCGCGGAGTTCATGGGCAGTAACAACCGTCTGCCGGCCAAGGTGGTGGGGCGCGACGGCGCGTCGGTGCGGCTCGATGTCAACGGCACGGCCTTGCAGGGCACCGCACGCGGCGCCAGCGGCGGCGAGCCATCGACCATCATCCGCGTCGAGGAGGTGAAGATCAGCGCGACGCCGGTCGACAACGCCATCGAAATGCCGCTGCTGACTTGTATGTATCTGGGCGACCGCTTCGAGTGCCTGTTCAAGAGCGCCGGCGGCGCCGAGTTCGGCCTGCGCGCCTACTCCAAGTACAAGCTGGAAGCCGGGAAATATTGGCTACAATTGCCTGCTGACAAGCTGTGGGTGTTCTAAGGGCTTAAAGTAGATTAATTTAATCAACGAAAGGCGGGGCCGCAGCGATGCGCCCCGTCTTTTTGCTTTTGCGCACCGAAAAGTGTGACATTTGGCTAGAAATCTTCACCATAGTTGCACAAAAGTAGAGCTCAATGAGCAAAATAGTTGCCATGCGTCTATTTTTTTGGCTGATTGCGCTCGGCAGTCGTTTATAATTTTAAAAGTACGTCGGCTGGCATTTTGCGGCATGTGAGCGCGAGTTCGTACCTCCTTTTACCTCAAAGCTCTGGAATAATTGTCAACATGCGCACTCACGGCGTCACTTTTTCTATCGTCAAGCATGCGCAATGGGCGCCCGGCCTGACCACACCGGAAGCGTGGACGCAATGGGCGCGGGCCCCGCGCCGCATCGTCGCTGGCGAAGAACCCGGCGTCAAGGCGATGCCGGCGATGTTGCGGCGCCGGGCCGGTTTTTTGGGGAAGATGGCGCTGGAGGTGGCGTACCAATGCCTCGACGGGCGCGGCGAAGCGGGCGGCGACATTCCGACGGTCTTTTGTTCCCGGCACGGCGAGGTCTCGCGCGCCCTTGAATTACTGAGCGATCTGGCGCGCGGCGAGGCGCTGTCGCCGACCGCCTTCAGCATGTCGGTGCACAACGCGACGGCGGGCCTGTTGACCATCGCGCGCGCCGATCGCGCCAACCACATCGCGCTGGCCGCCGGCGCGGCGACGATCGAACACGCGGTGATCGAGGCCTGCGGCCTGCTGGCCGACGGCGCACCGGCGGTGCTGCTGGTGGCCTCCGATTGCCAGCTGCCGGAACTGTTTTTGCCGTTCCAGGACTGCGAGGAACAGCCGCACGCGTGGGCATGGCTGATGACGGCCGCCGACGGCGCCGATGATCCGATCGCGTTGCGCTGGAGCGCGAGCGACCAAACGCCATCGTCCGGCATGCCGGGCGGATTGGAGGTGGCGGCCTTCCATCTGGGCGGGGCGGACCGGATGGAGCGCTGCGATGGCCGCATGCGCTGGAGCTGGAGCCGCGATGCTTGATGCGGCGCTGGCCGGGCTGTCGCTGTACTGGCGCGTGTTCGCCACGGGATTGAGTTTTACCGTGTTCGGGGTTGGCGGGCTGCTCATGCGCGTGGTGCTGTTCCCGGTGCTGAACCTGCTGGTTCGGAACAAGGAGCGGCGCGTGGCGGCGGCGCGCGGATTGATACGCCGGGCGTTTCGCGCCTACGTGGACATGATGCGCGCGCTGGGCGTGCTGCGCTACGAGGTGCGCGGCCTGGAGAAGCTGGAACGCGGCGGCTTGCTGATATTGGCGAACCACCCGACCCTGATCGATACCGTGTTCCTGATGGCGTTCGTGAAGAACGCCGACTGCATCGTCAAGGGCGCGTTGTGGAACAACCCGTTCACGCGCGGGCCGGTGCGGGCGGCGGGCTATATCAACAACGAGGGCGGGGCGGCGCTGGTGGACGATTGCATCGCCTCCCTGCGGCGCGGTAACAACCTGATCGTGTTCCCCGAGGGGACGCGCACGCCGGCCGATGGCGTCATCAGCATGAAGCGCGGCGCCGCCAACATCGCGGTGCGCGGCGCGCGCGATATGACGCCGGTGCTGATCCGCTGCGATCCGCTCACGCTGGGCAAGGGCGAGAAGTGGTGGCGCGTGCCGCCGCGGCGGGTGTTGATACGGATAGACGTCCAGGATGACCTGGCGATCGAGACGTTTACGGGGGGCGGCGCCAGCGAAGTGATGGCGGCGCGCCAGTTGACGGAATTTTTACAAGACTATTTTACCGGGAAGTACCAACGTCATGCTTGAACAGGAAGTGAAAGAATTGATCATCGAAGTGCTGCAGCTGGAAGATATCACGCCGGACGATATCGACAGCGCCGCACCGTTGTTTGTCGAAGGCCTGGGCCTCGATTCGATCGACGCGCTGGAACTGGGCGTCGCATTGCAGAAGAAGTACGGGATATCCCTGTCGGCCGATTCCGAAGACACCCGCCGCCATTTCGCGTCGGTGCGGGCGCTGGCGACGATGATCGAGACCCACAGGAAGAAATAAGGGAGCACGACATGATAGCGTTGAACGACATGAGCAAAGACCAGCTGCAAGCCTGGGTGATCGATTTGTTGGCCGATATGTTCGAACTCGATAAAGCGGAACTGACCGCCGACTCGAACCTGTACGCCGATCTCGATATCGACAGCATCGACGCCGTCGACCTGGCCGTCAAGCTGAAACAACTGACCGGCAAGCGTCTGCAGCCGGAAGTGTTCAAGACCATCCGCACCATCGGTGACGTGGTCGACGCGCTGGCCGGCATGACGGAGCAGGCGGCTTAAACGCGATGCCGATGACTGTATTGACGGCGGCGTTGACGCTGCTGTATCCGTTGGCGATCTGGCTGGGACATGGACAAGTGGAACCGCGCTGGCTGGCCGGCCTGCTGCTGCTGGCGGTCGCCACGCGCCTGCCGGCGCTCAAGTTGAGCGGCGTCGCGCGCTGGTCGGCCGCGGGCGGCCTGGTGCTGGTCGCGTGCGCGATCTGGAGCAATCTGCTGCTGCCGCTGAAACTCTACCCGGTGCTGGTGAACGCCGCGCTGCTGGCGGGCTTCGCCTGGAGCCTGGGCACGCCGATGTCGGCGGTCGAGCGCATGGCGCGCCTGCGCGGCGAGGATTTTGCGCCGCCGGCGCAGGCCTATATGCGCTCGGTCACGCAGGTGTGGTGCGGCTTCTTTATCATCAATGGCGCGGTCGCGCTGGCGACCGCGCTGTGGGCTTCCGAGGCCGTGTGGTCGCTGTACACCGGCGTGATTTCGTATGCCTTGATGGCGATCCTGTTCGGCGCCGAATATCTGGTGCGGATGCGTTTCAAGCGGCTGCACCATGTCTGACCGTATCGAGCGTTTGTACGCGGCGATGGCCGCGCGGCCGGCCGGCGGCATCGTCGGCTGGAGCGCCGGCGAGGGCGTCACCAATGAGCGGTTCCTGGCGCGGGCGCGGGCGTGGCACGCGCTGCTGCGCGGCCGGCCGGGGCGCGACTACGCGCTGTACCTGGAAGACAGCATCGAATTCGGCGCGGCCCTGCTGGGGGCCTGGCACGCCGGCAAAACCATCTGGCTCAGCGCCGACACGCTGGAGACCACGTGCGCCGCGCTTCGCGCTTCGGTCGACGGCTTCCTCGGCCAGTTCCCGGCGGAGATGGCGCCTTTGCAGCCGTCGCCGCCGGCGGACGACGACGCTGAAATAGACGGCACGCTCGATCCGGAATTCCCCGCGCTGGTGGTGTTCACCTCCGGCAGCACCGGTGCGGCGCAGGCGATCCCCAAAAAACTGTCGCAGATGGCGAACGAGGTCGAAACGCTCGATCTGCTGTTTGGCCCCGCGACCGGCGACGCCGCCATCCTGGCGACGGTATCGCACCAGCACATCTACGGTTTGCTGTTCAAGATTTTGTGGCCGCTCAGTTCCGGCCGCGCCATCCACGCGATTAGCATTGCCTTCCCCGAGGCGCTGGCGCCGGCGATGGCGGCCGGTCCGTGCGTGCTGATCGCCAGCCCGGCGCATCTGAAACGCCTGCCGGACCATCTGGACTGGAGCGGCGCCGCACGCATGCTGCGCGGCGTGTTTTCGTCCGGCGGCCCGCTGGCGCCGGAGACGGCGTTCGCCATGGGCACCGTGCTGGGCAAGGTGCCGGTGGAGGTGTACGGCAGTTCGGAGACCGGCGGCGTGGCCTGGCGCCAGCGCAAGGCCGGCGCCGACGATTCGTGGCTGCCTTTCCCGACGGTGCAATGGCGCCTGGGCGAAGACAACGGACTGGAAGTGCGCTCGCCGCATCTGCCCGACGACGCGTGGCTGGCCTTGGCCGACCGCGCCGAGGGCGCCGGGCGTGCCCCCAGCGGCGGCGAACAGCGCTTCGTGCTGCGCGGGCGCAGCGACCGTATCGTCAAAATCGAGGAAAAGAGGGTTTCGCTGACGGCGATGGAGGCGGCGTTGACCGGCACCGGCCTGGCCGCCGAAGCACGCGTCGTCCTGTGCGATCCGGTCGCCGGCGAACGCCAAAAGGTGGCCGCCTTCGTCGTGCCGACCATCGCCGGCCGCACGCTGCTGGCGACCGGCGGCAAAACCGCGCTGAACGCCCGCCTGCGCGCCGCGCTCGCCGCGACGGTGGAACTGGTGGCCTTGCCGCGCCGCTGGCGTTACCTGGACCAGATGCCGGTGAACGCGCAAGGCAAAACCACGCTGGCGGCCTTGCTTGCGCTGCTGGACGACGACGGGGTCGATCGTCGTCCGCGCCTGCCGCAAGTGCGCGAGCTGGAACGCGCGGGCGATCGCGTGCTGCTGGAAGTGACGGCGCCATCGAACCTGTATTATTTCGACGGCCACTTCGACGTCGCGCCTATCCTGCCTGGCGTGGTGCAGGTCGACTGGGCCATCCATTACGGCCGCCAGTATTTTCCGCTGCCGGCCATTTTCAAAGGCATCAACGCGCTCAAGTTCCAGCAGGTGATACAGCCGGCGCAGCCGGTGCGGCTGGAACTGACGCACGACGCGGTCAAGGGCAGCCTGCAATTCCGTTACGCGTCCGACGCCGGGCAGCATTCGAGCGGCCGCGTCATGCTGCTGGCGGGGAGCGGCCATGACTGAGGCGCCGGGCTTCAAGCCCTGCATCGTGGTCCCGGTGTACAACCACGAACACGCGATCGGCGCGGTGCTGGCCGGCTTGCTGCGCCACGACGTGCCGTGCATCCTGGTCGATGACGGCAGCAACGCGGCGTGCGCCGGCGTGCTCGATGCGCTGGCGCAGGCCAACCCGGAGCGCGTGACCTTGGTGCGGCTGCCGCAAAACCAGGGCAAGGGCGTGGCGGTGCTGAGCGGCTTTGTGCGCGCGGCGCAGCTGGGTTTCAGCCATGTGCTGCAAATCGACGCGGACGGCCAGCACCGCACCGACGACGTGCCCGGGTTCCTTGCGCAAGCGCGGGCCCACCCGCACGCCATCATCGCCGGCCATCCGGTCTACGACGAATCGGTGCCCAAGGCGCGCCTGTACGGCCGCTACGCCACCCACATCTGGGTCTGGATCAATACGCTGTCGTTCGACATCAAGGATTCGATGTGCGGCTTCCGCGTCTATCCGGTGGCGCCGGTCAACGCACTGGCGGCGCGCCACGCCATCGGCGCGCGCATGAACTTCGACACCGACATCCTGGTGCGGCTGTTCTGGGACGGCCTGCAAGTGGTCAATCTGCCCACCCGCGTATCGTATCCGGCGGACGGCGTGTCGCACTTCCGCGTCTGGCGCGACAATGTGCTGATCACGTGGATGCACACGGTGCTGTTCTTCGGCATGCTGCCGCGCATCCCCAAACTGCTGGCGCGCAAGTGGCGGACACCGTGAGCGCGCGCAGTCTGCACTGGGCCGCGATCAACGAAATCAGTTTTGTCGCCGGTATGCGCTTCCTGTTCTGGATCTGCCGCGTTTTCGGCCGCTGGCCGTTCCGCGTGGTGCTGTATCCGGTGCTGGGCTGGTACGTGCTGACCAAGCCCTTGCCGCGCAAGGCTTCGCGCGACTATCTACGGCGCATGGAGCGCTTCAGCGGCCGCGCGCAGCCGGGCGTCTTGCGCCACTTCGCCGCCTTTGGCGAGAGTATCCTGGACAAGATGCTGCTGTGGGGTGGCCTGTTCAAAGTCGACGACGTCACGCTGCACGGCGGTGAGCTGATCACCGACGCGGTGGCGGCGGGGCGCGGCGGCCTGCTGATCTGCGCCCACCTGGGCAATCTGGAGTTGTGCCGGGTGCTGTCGCGCCAGCGCCACGACATCAAGCTCACGGTGCTGGTGCATACCAAGCACGCGCAAGCCTTCAACGAGATGCTGGGCAGCCTGAATCCCGCCAGCCAGCTCAATCTGATGCAGGTGACGGACATGTCGCCGGCCACCGCAATGCTGCTGGCCGAGCGCGTGGCGCGCGGCGAATTCGTCGTCATCGCCGGCGACCGCGTTCCGGTCTCGCATAATCCGCGCGTGGCGGTGGCCGATTTCCTGGGCGCGCCGGCCGCCTTCCCGGTCGGTCCCTACGTGCTGGCAGGCGTCTTGCAATGCCCGGTGTTCCTGTTGTTCTCGATGCGCCGGGGGCGTCGTTCGGACCTGTATTTCGAGCACTTCCGCGACGCGGTGCGCATCCCGCGCAAGGAGCGCGACGCCGCGCTGGCGCAAATGGCCGGCGACTACGCCAAGCGGCTCGAGCACCACACCGCGCAGGCGCCGCTGCAATGGTTTAATTTTTACGATTTTTGGCATTTACCCGAATTGGAGCGTTCCGATGTACCCCGCTGACACAGCCCGACCGAATACCGCCGCGCGCGCCGTCCGCTTCGACCGCCAGCGCCTGACGATCGAAGACATCGTCGATATCGCGCAAGGGCGCGCGACGGCAACGCTGTCGGACGATCCCGCGTTCCGCGCCACCATCGCGCGCGGCGCCGATTTCCTCGAACGGCTGCTGCGCGAGGACGGCACCATCTATGGCGTGACCACCGGTTACGGCGATTCCTGCACCGTCACCGTGCCGCCGGAGCTGGTGGCCGAGCTGCCGCACCACCTGTACACCTATCACGGCGTCGGCCTGGGCGAGTACTTCACGCCGCAGCAGACGCGCGCGATCCTGGCCTCGCGCCTGGCGTCGCTGAGCAAAGGCTATTCCGGCGTCAGCGTCGAACTGCTGTTGCAGATCACCCGCCTGCTCGACGCCGGCCTGCTGCCGCTGATCCCGTCGGAGGGCTCGGTCGGCGCCAGTGGCGACCTGACGCCACTGTCGTATGTGGCGGCGGTGCTGTGCGGCGAGCGCGAAGTATGGCGCGACGGCGTCCAGGTGCCGGCCGCGCAGGCCTTGCGCGAAGCCGGCATCACGCCGCTGCGCCTGCGGCCGAAGGAGGGCCTGGCGATCATGAACGGCACCGCCGTCATGACGGCGCTGGCCTGCATGGCCTACGACCGCGCCGACTATCTGGTCAAGCTGACCACCCGCATCACGGCGATGGCGTCGTTCGCGATGGACGGCAACGCCCATCATTTCGACGAGGTGCTGTTCTCGGTCAAGCCGCACGGCGGCATGCAGCAGGTGGCGGCGTGGCTGCGCAGCGACCTGCCGACCGACCAATGGGAGCGCAACGGCAAGCGCCTGCAGGACCGCTATTCGATCCGCTGCGCGCCGCACGTGATCGGCGTGCTGGCCGATGCCATGCCGTTCTTCCGCACGTCGATCGAGAATGAGCTCAATAGCGCCAACGACAATCCATTGATCGACGCCGACAACGAGCGCGTGCTGCACGGCGGCCACTTCTACGGCGGCCATATCGCCTTCGCGATGGACGGCATGAAGAACGCCGTGGCCAACCTGGCCGACCTGCTGGACCGCCAGATGGCGCTGCTGGTCGACAGCCGCTACAACCATGGCCTGCCGGCCAACCTGTCCGGCGCCACCGGCGCGCGCGCGGCGATCAACCACGGCCTCAAGGCACTGCAGATCAGCGCTTCGGCGTGGACCGCCGAAGCGCTCAAGCTGACGATGCCAGCGTCGGTGTTCTCGCGCTCGACCGAATGCCACAACCAGGACAAGGTCAGCATGGGCACCATCGCCGCGCGCGACTGCCTGCGCGTGCTGGAATTGACCGAGCAGGTGGTCGCGGCGTTGCTGATCACGGTGCGCCAGGGCGTCTGGCTGCGTTGCCAGGCAAGCCCCGAGCTGCGCCCGCACGCCCCGCTGGCGGCGATGCAGGAGGCGCTGGCCGCCGATATCAAGGCGGTCGAGGAAGACCGCCGCCTGGAACCGGACCTGCGCCTGCTGCTCGAGCGCATCCGTGCCAAGTCATGGGATTTGTATGCGCAGGACTAACAAGGAGAGCCGCTGGTTCGCGGAAGTCGAGATGCAGGTGCAGTTTTTCGACCTGGACCCGATGGAGATCGTCTGGCACGGCCGCTACGTCAAGTATCTGGAAGTCGTGCGCTGCGCTTTGCTGGACAAGATAGACTACAACTACCCGCAGATGAAGGCCTCGGGCTACGCCTGGCCGGTGATCGACATGCAGCTGCGCTATGTCGGCTCGGCCACCTTCGGCCAGAAGCTCAAGCTGCGCGCCGATATCGTCGAATGGGAAAACCGTTTGAAGATCGATTATCTGATCACCGACGCCGAAACCGGCAAGCGCCTTAACCGCGCCAGCACCACCATGGTCGCCGTCGATCTCGCGACCAGGGAGATGTGCTTCGTGTCGCCGCCGGTGCTGTTCGAAAAACTGGGAATCGAGCCTGTATGAATAAAATGAAAACCGTTTTGCTGGCGGCCGCGCTGGCGCTGTTCAACCCCGCGCAGGCCGCCGCGCCGGTCGCCAAGATCCAGGCCATGCTGGCCAAGCCGGCCATCATGTGCGGCCGTTTCGACCAGACCAAGCAACTGGCCGGCATGAAAAAGCCGCTGGCCTCCAATGGCCGCTTCTGCGTGGTGGCCGGCAAGGGCGTGTTGTGGCGCACCTTGCAGCCTTTCCCGAACACCTTGCGGCTCACGCGCGACGAAATCGTCAACTACCAGGGCGACCGTGTCGCCATGCGCCTGGACGCCAAGACCGAGCCGACCGTCCGCATGATCAACAACGTGCTGTTCTCGCTGTTGTCGGGCGATCTGGGACAGCTCGAATCGCTGTTCGAAGTCGACGGCAGCGTCGACGCCAATAGCTGGAACGTGGCGCTGAAGGCGCGCCAGGCGGCGCTGGACAAGGCCATCGGCACCATCAAGCTCGATGGCGGCGCCTACGTCAAGAACATCGTCATGAGCGAGTCCGGCGGCGACAAGACCAGCATCGTGTTCTCCGCCATCCAGACCGGCGAGACGGCGCTGACCAAGGAAGAGGCGGCGCTGTTTTGACGCGTACCCGACAACTCGCGCTGCTGTGGGCGGTGGTGGTGTGCCTGCTGCTGGGGCATAACGCCTATCTGTGGCTGGTCCAGCGCATCGTGCCCAACACCGACATCATGGCGCTGTTGCCGGTGCAGGAGCGCGACCCGGTGCTGCAGCAGTCGTTCTCGCACATGGTCGACGCGGCGCAGCAGCGCGTGATCGTGCTGGTTGGCGCCGCCGACTGGGAGGACGCCAAGCGCGCCGCCGACGCTTACAGCGCCGTGCTGGCGCCGCGCAAGGATTTGTTCGATGCCGCGCCGATCGACGAAAAAACACAGAACGACTGGCTGTCGCTGTTTCAGCGGCATAGCCTGACCTTGCTGACCGCGCAGCAGGAGGCGCAATTGCGCGGCCAGCCGTCGCAGTTCTGGCTGGAGACGGCGCTGGGCAAATTGTATGGTTCCTTCGGCGGACCGAAACTGGGTTCGTGGCAGCAGGACCCGTTTGGATTGTTCGCCGGCTGGGTGCAGGAACGCGCGCAGGAAACGCCGGTGCGCCCGCGCGACGGCCACCTGTTCGTCGCCGGCGCCGAGCGCCAGTACGTGCTGCTGGTGTTGACGCTGAAGGTGCCCGCGCTGTCGATGACGGCCCAGGAAACGGTGCTGCCGCTGCTCGAGCGGGCCGGCGACGCCGCCCGCAAGGCGGTGCCGCAAGTGGAACTGGTGCGGGCGGGCGTGATCCTGCACGCGGCCAACGCCAGCGCACAGGCCAGCGGCGAAGTGTCGACCATCGGCATCGGCTCGCTGCTCGGCATCGTGCTGCTGATGTGGTTCGCCTTCCACTCGTTCAAGCCGATTTCGCTGATCCTGCTATCGATCGGCATCGGCTTTCTCGGCGCCTTGTCGGTGTGCTGGCTGATGTTCGGCCAGATCCATTTAATGACGCTGGTGTTCGGCGCCAGCCTGATAGGCGTGGCGCAGGATTACGGTATCTACTTCCTGTCCAACCGCCTGGCGGCCGGCGAAACCCTCGATTCGCCGGCTTTGCTCAAACGCCTGCTGCCGGGCCTTTGCCTGACGTTGCTGGCGGCGGTGATCGGTTACATGGGACTGGCGTTGACGCCGTTCCCCGGCTTGCGCCAGATGGCGGTGTTCTCCGCGCTCGGCCTGGTGTTCGCCTGGCTGACGGTGGCGTTCTGGTTCCCGGCGCTGATCGGCGCGCGCGCGCTCAAGTCCGGCGGCCTGGTACGCGTGTACGGCGACGCGCTGCGGCATTGGCCGGTGCTGCGGCTGAACGCTGCCACGCTGGCGGCGGCGGTGGTTTTCGCTCTGGCGGCGGGCTACGGCATCAGCCGCCTGGGCGCCAACGACGATATCCGTTTGCTGCAAAATCCGCCCAAGCACCTGATCGACGATCAGATCAAGTTGAGCAAGCTGCTGGACGCGCCGACGCCGGTGCAGTACTTCCTGGTGCGCGGCGAGTCCGCCGAGGTGGTGCTGCAGCGCGAGGAGGCGCTCAAGGCGAAGCTCGATACACTGATCGCCACCAGCGGCATCACCGGCTATCAGGCCGTGTCGAACTGGGTGCCGTCGGCCCGCGCGCAGGCCGAACGCCGGGCGCTGGTCGAACAAAAGCTGCTCGCCGACGACGGCCCGCTGCAAGGCTTGGCCAAACAGACGGGCGAGGACGCGCAGTGGATCGCGGCGACCCGCGCCGGATTGCTGGCGGCCGGCGCGCCGCTGACGCCGGACGATTTCCTGAAGTCGCCGGCCAGCGAGCCTTCGCGTCATCTGTGGCTGGGCGAGACCGGCGGCGTTCACGCCAGCATCGTCGCGCTGCGCGGCCTTGGCAGGGCGGCGGTGCCCGAGGTGATGCGCGCGGCCGACGGCCTGCATGGCGTGCAGTGGGTCGACAAGGTGGCCGAGATTTCCTCGGTGCTGGGCCGCTACCGCGAGAACATGAGCTGGGTGGTGCTGGGCGCGTACGCGCTGGTGTTCGCGATGCTGTTCCCGCGCTATCGCGGCCGCACGTGGCGCGTGCTGGCGCCGACGGCGCTGGCTAGCGTGGCCACGCTGGCGGTGCTCGGTTTCGCGTCGCAGAACCTGCAGCTGTTCCATGTGCTGGCGCTGTTGCTGCTGCTCGGCGTCGGCGTCGACTACGGCATCTTCATGCAGGAGCGTCCCGACAATCGCGGCGGCGCGGCGTGGCTGGCGGTGGGGATGTCGGCGTCGAATACATTTTTGTCGTTTGGTTTGCTCGGCCTGAGCAAGACCCCGGCGTTGCAGGCCTTTGGCCTGACCATGCTGCTGGGGATCGCGCTGGCCTGGCTTATTGTTCCCTGTTTTGGCACCATCAAAGAAAGCAAGCATGACTGACGCACTGAACATCGAATCGGTGGAAATCCTGATCGTCGGCGCCGGCCCGGCCGGTTCCGTCGCCGCCGCGCTGCTGCGCCAGCAGGGACGCCAGGTGCTGGTGATCGAGCGCGAAGAGTTTCCGCGCTTTTCGATCGGCGAAAGCCTGCTGCCGCAAAGTATGGCCTACCTCGAACAAGCGGGCATGCTGCGGGCGGTGGTGGAGGCGGGCTTCCAGTTCAAGAACGGCGCCGCCTTCATGCGCGGTGGCCGCTACACCGATTTCGATTTCCGCGACAAGCACTCGGAGGGCTGGGGCACGACCTACCAGGTGCAGCGCGCGCAGTTCGACCACATCCTGGCGAAGGAGGCCGCGCGCTTCGGCGCCGAGGTACGTTATCGCCACGAAGTGATGAACATCGAGCTGGGAGCGAACGGCGCGCCGGCGCTGGTCACCGTCAAGAATCCGGACGGCGAAACGTACCAGGTGCGCGCCGGCTTCATTCTGGACGCCAGCGGCTTTGGCCGCATCCTGCCGCGTCTTTTGACGCTCGAAACGCCGTCCAATTTCCCGGTGCGCGGGGCGATCTTCACCCACATCGAAGACGGCATACGGGGTGGCTTCGACCGCAACAAGATCCGCGTGACGGTGCATCCTCAGCACGACGACGTCTGGTTCTGGACCATTCCATTCGCCGGCGGCCGCTGTTCGCAGGGCGTGGTGGCCGAAACCAGCTTCCTCGACCGCTATCAGGGCACGCCGACCGAGCGGCTGCAGGCGATCCTGGCCGAGGAACCGTCGCTGAGCGCCTTGCTGGCCGACGCCAAGTGGGACACGCCGGCGCGCCAGATCGTCGGTTATTCGGCCAACGTGGAAAAACTGTGGGGACCGGGCTACGCGCTGCTGGGCAATGCGGGCGAATTCCTCGACCCGGTGTTCTCGTCCGGCGTGACCATCGCCTTCAAATCGGCCAGCCTGGCCGCCGCCGCGCTGCAACGCCAGTTCGCCGGCGAGACGGTCGACTGGCAGGCCGACTTCGGCGCGCCGCTGCGCAAGGGCGTGGACACGTTCCGCGTCTTCGTCGAATCCTGGTACGCCGGCGGCTTCCAGAAGATCATCTTCCACGAAAACCAGCAGCCGGAGATCAAGCGCATGATCTCCGCCATCCTGGCCGGCTACGCCTGGGACTTGAGCAATCCGTACGTCAAGGAGACGCCGCGCAGGCTCGCCGCGTTGGAGGCCTTATGCACGCCGCAGTGATATCGAACCGGGTTCGCCACGGCCTGCATGTGGCGTTGCTGACGGTGGTGGCGCTGCTGGCAGGTTGCGCCACCGCGCCCCCGCCGCAGGCGCGGCTTGGCCTGAAGCTGCCGCCGGCGGCGCTGGGCGCCTCGATCAGCGTGCAGCAGCATCTGAAGGTGGAACGCGCCGGCCGCACCGACGATCTGGACGTGGCGTTGCAGGTGGAGCCGGAGGCGATCGACGTGGTCGGCCTGGCGTTCGGCCAGCGCGTGCTGACTATGCATTACGACGGTAAGGAGCTGACCTCGTGGCGCCACGTGATGCTGCCGTCGCAGGTGCGCCCCGAGGATGTGCTGGAGGACATGCAACTGACCCTGTGGCCGGCCGAGGCGGTCGCCGCGGCGCTGCCGGACGGCTGGCGCATCGCCGAGCAGGGGGCGACGCGCACCTTGTACCTGGCCGACGAGCCTATCATGAGGATATCCTATAGTGGAACCCCGCGCTGGAGCGGCACCGTGGTGTTGGAGAATCTGCGGTATCACTATAAGCTGACGATACAGTTCGCGCAGGAAGGGCAATGAGCCCAATAAGCGTAACGAGATTGACCGAGACTGAAGCATGTTGAATTTTTATCTGAACGCTTGCGGCATTATCTGCGCGCTCGGCGACAGCCACGCGCAGGTCAAGGCGCGCCTGTACGCCGGCGACAGCGGCGTCGCGATGACCGGCGAGTGGTCGCCGGGGCGCGAGCTGCCGCTCGGGCGCGTGCTCGCGCCGCTGCCGTCGGTCGAGCATTTGCCGCCGCGCCAGCGCAGCCGCAACAACGCGCTGGCGCTGGCCGCGCTGGCGCAGATTCGGCCGGCCGTCGAGGCGGCGGTGGCGCGCCATGGCGCCGACCGCGTGGGCGTGGTGATCGGCACCAGCACCTCGGGCATCGGCGAGACCGAACAGGCGATCCGCGACTACTGCGCCAACGGCGTTTTGCCGCCGGACTTCGTCTACGACCCGCAGGAGATGGGATCGCCGGCCGTCATGCTGGCGCACGAGCTGGGCCTGTCCGGGCCGGCCTACGTGCATTCGAGCGCCTGTTCGTCGAGCGCCAAGGCGATGGCCAGCGCGGCGCGGCTGATCAAGATGGGGTTGTGCGACGCCGTCCTGACCGGCGGCGTCGATTCGCTGTGCGCCTTTACGGTGGCCGGTTTCGCGTCGCTGGAATCGGTCAGCGACGAGCGTTGCAACCCGATGAGCGCGAACCGCCACGGCATCAACATCGGCGAAGGTGCCGCGCTGTTCCTGATGAGTGCCGATGCCGGCGACGCGGGAGACGCCGCCCCCGTGGCCTTGCTAGGCTGGGGCGAGTCTTCGGACGGCCATCACATGTCGGCGCCCGATCCGGCGGGCGGCGGCGCGCGGCTGGCGATGACGCAGGCGCTGGAACGCGCCGGCCTGGACGCCGCGTGCATCGATTACGTCAACATGCACGGCACGGCGACGCCGCAAAACGACGCGATGGAGTCGCGCGTGATCGAGGCGCTGTTCGGACTTGAAGTGCCGGTCAGCTCGACCAAGCCGTTCACCGGCCACACCTTGGGCGCGGCGGCGGCGGTGGAGGCGGCGCTGTGCTGGCTGGCGATGCAGGACGATAATCCGCAGGGCAGGCTGCCGCCGCATCTGTGGGACGGCGCCGCCGATCCCGCGCTGCCGGCGCTCAACCTGGTGCCGGCCGGCGCGGCGCTGGGACGTCCTTTGCGCCATGTGCTGAGCAGCTCCTTCGCGTTCGGTGGCTCCAACGCGGTGCTGGTGCTGGGGAGGGTGGCATGACGAGTCCCGCGACGATGCCAGCAACGATGCCCGATATCAGGTCGCTGGTCCCCCACTCCGGCGGAATGGTGCTGCTCGAGCGCGTGGTCAGCGCGGACGATGAGAACCTGTGCGCGGAAGTGCGCATCCATGCCGGCAGCGTGCTGGCCACCGCCGATGGCGTGGGCTCGTGGGTCGGCATCGAATACATGGCGCAGGCGATCGCCGCGCACGCCGGCTGGCTGGCGGAGCGGCGCGGTGACGCCGTCAAGGTCGGATTTTTGCTGGGCTCCCGCAAGTACGAGGCGAGCGTGCCGTATTTCGCGCTTGGCAGCGTGCTGCGGGTGCATGTGCATCGCGTGCTGCAGGCCGAAAACGGGCTCGGTGCGTTCGACTGCAGGATAGAGTCGGCCGACGCCGCCCCCGGCGCGGCCAGCCTGGCCACGGCGACGGTGACTGTTTTCCAGCCCGATAATGTCAATCAATTTCTCAAAGATGGAAACGTAGCATGAATCAAAATAAGTCCATGAGCGTGCTGGTGACGGGATCGTCCCGCGGCATCGGCAAGGCGATCGCGCTGCGGCTGGCGCGCGACGGTTACGACATGGTGCTCCATTGTCGCAGCCAGCGCGCCGAGGCCGACGCGGTCGCGGCGGAGATCGCGGAGATGGGCCGCGCGGTGCGCGTGCTGCAGTTCGACATCGGCGACCGCGCCGCCACCGCCGCCGCGCTGGAGGCGGACATCGCCCAACACGGCTGCTATTACGGCGTGGTGTGCAACGCCGGCGTGGCACGCGACAATGCCTTCCCGGCGATGTCCGGCGAGGACTGGGACATCGTGCTGCAAACGAACCTGGACGGCTTCTACAACGTCCTCAATCCGTTGGTGATGCCGCTGGTGCAGCGGCGCAAACCGGGCCGCATCGTCACGCTGGCATCGGTGTCGGGCTTGATCGGCAACCGTGGCCAGGTCAATTACAGCGCCGCCAAGGCCGGCATCATCGGCGCCACCAAGGCGCTGGCGCTGGAGCTGGCCAAGCGCGCCATCACCGTCAACTGCGTGGCGCCAGGCCTGATCGAGACCGACATGATCGGCGACGTGCCGATGGACGAGGCGCTCAAGATGATACCGGCGCGCCGCGTCGGCAGACCGGAGGAGGTGGCGGCAGCCGTCAGCTTCCTGGTCGGCGAGGAGGCCGGCTACATCACGCGCCAGGTCATCTCCGTCAACGGCGGGCTGGCATGAGCCGCCGCGTCGCCGTCACCGGCATGGCCGGCATCAGCCCGGTCGGCAACGACTGGGCCGCGGTTCGCCAGCGCCTGGGCGAGTTCCGCAACGCCATCGTGCACATGGACGACTGGTGCGATTACGAGGGCCTGAACACGCGCCTGGGCGCGCCCGCCGCGCCGTTCGAACTGACCGAGCGCTATAACCGCAAGGCCATCCGCAGCATGGGCCGCGTGGCGCTGATGGCCACGCGCGCCACCGAGCTGGCGCTGGCCGACGCCGGCCTGCTCGATCATCCGCTGCTCAAGAGCGGCGATCTTGGGGTGTCGTTCGGCTCCTCGGCCGGCACGCCGAGCGCCATCGGCGACTTCGGCCGCATGATGGAAGAGCGCACCACCAAGGGCATCAACGCCACCACCTACATCAAGATGATGTCGCATACGGCGCCGGTCAACATCGGCGTCTTCTTCGGCATCACCGGGCGCGTGATCACCACGTCGAGCGCCTGCACCTCCGGCAGCCAGGGCATCGGCTACGCCTATGAGGCCATCCGCGCCGGCAAGCAGCTGGCCATGGTGGCCGGCGGCGCCGAGGAGCTGTGCGCGACCGAGGCGGCGGTGTTCGACACGCTGTTCGCCACCAGCACCCGCAACGACGCCGGCCACACGACACCGCGTCCGTTCGACGCCGGCCGCGACGGCCTGGTGATCGGCGAGGGCGCCGGTTGCCTGGTGCTCGAGGATATGGACCACGCGCTGGCGCGCGGCGCGGCGATCCACGCGGAGCTGGTGGGCTTCGGCACCAACAGCGACGGTTGCCACGTCACGCAGCCCAATGCGGCCACGATGCAAAAGGCGATGACGCTGGCGCTGCGGGACGCCGGCTTGCAAGCGTCGGACATCGGCTACATCAACGCCCACGGCACCGGCACGCAGCAGGGTGATATCGCCGAATCGCAGGCGACGCTGGCGGTGTTCGGCGACAAGACCCCGATCAGTTCCCTGAAAAGCTACATGGGCCACACCCTTGGCGCGTGCGGCGCGCTCGAGGCGTGGATCAGCATCGAGATGATGCGCGAGGGCTGGTTCGCGCCGACCATCAATCTGGAGCGGGTGGACGGCGAGTGCGCGCCGCTCGATTACATCACCGGCGCCGGCCGCGCGCTGCAATGCGAGTACGTGATGTCGAATAACTTCGCTTTCGGTGGTATCAATACTTCACTGATTTTCAAACGGTACGTCAAATAGGAAAACAACCATGAAAAAAACGATTGCTGTCGCCGCCTTGCTGGCTGTTTCGCTCACCGCCTCGTTCCCGGCTTCGGCCGAAGACAAGATGATCAAGTTCCCTATCGCCGGCGCCATGGCAGCCAACGACGCCCAGCAGCGTCTGGGCGATACGGTGAAGTTCTATTTCGCCGACCAGCCGACGCCTAAAGTGGCAAGCAAGATCACCTCGGACAAGACCAGCCAGCGCACCAACGGCTTTGGCAAGTCCTCCGAAAAAGCCTGCAACTGGGTGTTCCTGTCCGCCATGCTGGCCCTGCAGAAGCGCGCCACGGAAGTCGGCGCGGACGCGGTGGTCAATATCGTCAGTAATTTCAAGGATCAGGAATTCGCCAGCCAGACGGAGTTCGAGTGCGCCGACGGCGCCATCATGGCCGGCGTCGCGCTGAAGGGCGATTTCGTCAAACTGGCCAAGTGATCTCCGGCTTACATGACTGACGCTACGTTGTGGATGGTCGACGCGGACGCGGTGACGGATGCCGATTTGCTGCGCTTCCGCGATTGGCTGTCCGCCGGCGAATTGGCGCGCTATCAGCGCTTTGTCCGCGCGCAGCGGCTGCGCCAGTTTGTCGTGGGCCGGGTTTTGCTGCGCATGGCGTTGGGGCGCTTGCTGAACGTGGCGCCGCGGGAGATTCAGCTGGAGGAGCAGGTCGGCAAGGCGCCGTTGCTGGTGTCGCCCGTTGTCAAGGGTGGCATGCCGGGGTTTAGCATCGCGCATAGCGGCCGGTGGGTTGCTTGCGTGGTGAGCGCGCAGACGGCGCTGGGGTTGGATATCGAGATGCTCGATGCCGGGCGTGATCTGGCGGCGCTGGCCGCGCAGGTGTTCGATGCGCCGGAGATTTCGCGCTGGCAGGGCTTGCCGGAGGCGCGCCGTGTCGACGGGTTTTATAGGATGTGGAGCGAGAAGGAGGCGCGCTTCAAGCTGGGCGAGGGTGTTGGCGGGCATTGCGTCGCCGTGCCGCACGGGGAGTTGTCGGTGGTGGTGTGCAGCGGGCAGCCGCTGGACCAGGGGCCGAGGATAGAAGTCGTCAGCCTGGCCTGAAACGGTATTTGAATCTGAAACACGTAGGGCGGATTAGGCGGAACGCCGTAATCCGCCATGTTTGAGCCGCCGACGGCGCATGCGTGGCGGATTACGCTTCGCTAATCCGCCCTACGTGATTCAGATTATTTCCAGAGCCGGGTCGTCGCCACAGCTGGATCACTGCCACAGCCAGTTCCACAGGCCTGGCAGTTGCGGCTTGGCGTCGGCGCTGGTGACGGTGCTGGCCAGCGCGGCGCGTTCCAGTTCATCGCGGTCGTCGTAGAACGGCTTGGCCGCCAGCGGCACATCGAGCTCGCGCGCGACGTCGATCAGGATGTCCATGTACTCCTGGATGTGGCGCGAGGTGTAGGTGTTGACGTCGTGGAAGGTGACGACGACCGGCGTGCTGCCGTCGACCACCGGCATGGCGCCGGCCGCCCAGCGCTTGCGCGTCTCGGCCAGGTGGGTCAGCATGTTTGATCGTTTGTGCCAGCTGAAGTTGATGCCGTAGATTTTGCCGTCGTTGGCATTGAGGTCGGTGAGCAGCATGCGCATGCCGTGCTGGCGATACGATTCCAGCGTCTCGGCGTCGTAGGCCCAGAACGGCGGGCGCACCAGCTTGGGGGCGACGCCGGTGACGCCGACCAGATCGTCGACGCCTTTTTGCATCGATTCGTCCAGCGTCTTCTTGCTCATGAAGCGGTGGTTCGAGTGGAACAAGGTGGCGCTGTGCAGCGCGACGATGTGGCCTTCGTCGTGTTCGCGCTTGATCAGCGCGCGGCCGGTCTCGGTGCCGCCGCCGTGCCAGGCGCGAGTCTGGGTGAAGAACACGGCCTTGATGTTGTCCTGCAGCGGATTGCGGGCCAGCGTCTCGAGGATATGCACGGTGGGATTGTCGCTGTCGGCGGCGGCGGGACCGTCGTCGAAGGTCAGCAAAAACCGCACCGGCGCCGGTGCCGCATTCCGCGCGGGCGCGGGCGCATCCTGCCCGGCGGCGGCGTTCGAGAGCAGCAATGACAACGTTGCAAGCAGCAGATGATGACGAAGGACTAACACGGGCTCAACAGACGACAAGGGATGGTTATTGTACGTGAATTAGCGCGAATTTCGCGCACCCGGAATTTTATAAACCAAATGTAGATGATGATCTTATGAGCGCCAATTTCGATTTAACGCAGCCTTCCGGCGATCCCCATGTGCCGGAGACGGCCTTCGGCAAGTGGTTCCTGCGCACCGAGACGTGGACCGTCCATGTGCTCGAGCGCGCGCTGGTGGACCTGCAGCGCATGATGCCGGCCGACCGGCGCGGCTACGACGTGGTGGCCGATGTCGGCTGCGGCTTCGGGCGTTCGCTGGGCAAGCTGCACCAGCGCTTCGCGCCCAAGCGCCTGATCGGCATGGACATCGATCCGGAGATGCTGCGGGAGTCGGCGAAGGAGGTGGCGGCGCTCAATATCGCGGCCGACTTCATTTGCTGCTCCAGTTCCAACATCAAGCTGGAGGACAATTCGGTCGATCTGCTGTTTTGTCATCAGACCTTCCATCACCTGATCGACCAGGAGCGGGCGATCCAGGAGTTCTTCCGCGTGCTCAAGCCGGGCGGGGTGCTGCTGTTCGCCGAGTCGACCAGGCGCTATATCCATTCGTGGATCATCCGCCTGCTGTTCCGCCATCCGATGGATGTGCAGAAGACGGCGCCGGAGTATCTGGCGATGGTGCGCGCGGCCGGCTTCTCGGTGCCCGATAGCGCGGTGTCGTACCCGTTCCTTTGGTGGAGCCGCGAGGACCTGGGGATACTGGAGACGGCCCTGCGCATCAAACCCAAGGCGGTGCGCGAGGAGACGCTGATTAATCTGGTGGGTGTCAAGCCTATGCCAGCTCAATAAATTTATATTGGAATGAAAATCATTCTCATTTAGTATTGAGGTTTATGGCTTGGAGGGACGCTGTGAACTGGATCAGCATCGTCGTCGCGGCATCGGCCGCCCTGTGTTTATATCTGGCCTCGCCGCATCAGGCCTTGTGGCCGGCCGCGCTGGCGCGCCGTCATTTTCTGCGCTGGCTGGCGGCGCCACTGGCCACCGGCGCCGTCGCGGCGGCGGTGCAGGACTACGGCGTCTGGTGCGGCGTGTGCGTGGCGCTGTCCGGGTTCATGACGGCGCTCGTCGCGCTGCCTTACGCGGACGCCTGGCTGCGCCGCCCGGGACCGCAAGCGCCGGCCAGGCCGGAGGCGCGCCATGTGGGGTAAGTCGACGGCCGCCGTCCTTCTCGGATTGCCGCTGGCGGTGATCGTGATCGGCATCTGCGCGCTGCTCAGCCACGACCAGCCGCGCACCACGCTGCCATGGCTGCTGATGTTCTTCCCGGTCTGGGTGGGCGCGATGTCGCTCGCCTTCGTCGCCCGCAGCGGCCTGCGCGCCTGGCTGTGGATGGGCGGGGCGACCCTGCTCGGCTACGCGGCGCTGCACCTGTCGAAGGCGGCCGGATTGCTAAGTATCGCCGGATGAACCCTTTGATCTGGCTCACCGGTCACTTCTAATATGGCGTGCCGGGCAGCGTCGGCGTGCGGTTATAATCCGCTCAATCTTCCGGAATTTCCACACAGCACGGATTCGAACGATATGAGCCAGCCCAATCAGTTTTCCCTGTTGACGCAACGCCGCTTCGCGCCGTTTTTCTGGACCCAGTTCCTCGGCGCGTTCAACGACAATCTGTTCAAGACCGCGCTGGTGGTCATCCTCACTTTCGATGCGCTCAGCTGGACCACGCTGTCGCCGTCGCTGATCACCAACCTGATTCCCGGCCTGTTCATCCTGCCCTACGTGGTGTTCTCTGCCACCGCCGGGCAGGTGGCAGACAAGTTCGAAAAGGCCGGCCTGACGCGCTTCGTCAAGTGGCTGGAGGTGGCGATCATGTCGATCGCGGGCCTGGGCTGGGTCACGCACAATCTGTGGCTGCTGATCGTGGCGGTGGTCGGCATGGGCGTGCACTCGACCTTGTTCGGCCCCGTCAAATACGCGTATCTGCCGCAGCAGCTCAAGCCCGAGGAGCTCATCGGCGGCAACGGCGTCACCGAGATGGGCACCTTCGTCGGCATTTTGCTCGGCGAGATACTGGGCGCGGTGCTGATCGTGCAGCGCCCCAACGGCATCCTGTTCGAGGCCTGCGCCACCATCGGCGTGGCCCTGCTTGGCCTGGTGGCGAGCTACCGCATTCCGGTATCGCCGGCGCCCGCGCCGGACCTGAAGATCAACTGGAACTTCATCGCCGAATCGTTCCGCAACCTGAATTTCTCTCGCAAGAACCGCGTCGTGTTCCAGTCCATGCTAGGTAACTCGTGGTTCTGGTTTTACGGCGCGCTGGTGCTGGCGCAGTTCCCGGTCTATGCCAAGGACTACCTGCACGGCGATCACGGCGTGTTCGTGCTGTTGTTGACGGTGTTTTCGCTGGGCGTGGGCAGCGGCTCGCTGCTGTGCGAGCGCCTGTCCGGCGGCAAGGTGGAAATCGGCCTGGTGCCTTTCGGCTCCATCGGCCTGACGCTGTTCGGCGTCGACCTGTACTTCGCCAGCGTCGCCTTCACCGCCGGCGCCGGCGCGCTGGTGGCCGGCCCGCACCTGGGCGCCTTCGAGTTGATGGCGCACGCCGGCACCTGGCGCATCCTGTTCGACGTGCTGATGATCGGCATGTTCGGCGGCTTCTTCATCGTGCCGTTGTTCGCGCTGATCCAGACGCGCTGCGACCCGGCGCACATCTCGCGCACCATCGCCGGCATGAACATCCTCAACGCGCTGTTCATGGTGGCGGCGGCCGGCGTGGCCATCGTGCTGCTGGGGCAGGGCCTGACGATACCGCAGCTGTTCCTGGTGACGGCGCTGCTCAACGCGGTCGTGGCGCTGTATATCTTCTCGCTGGTGCCGGAGTTCCTGATGCGTTTCCTGGCCTGGATGCTGATCCACACGGTGCACCGCGTGCGCACCATCGACGCCGATCGCATTCCGGCCGAAGGCGCGGCGGTTTTGGTGTGCAACCATGTCAGCTATGTCGACGCCATCGTCATCGGCGCGGCCAGCCCGAGGCCGATCCGTTTTGTGATGGATCACCGCATCTTCAAGTTGCCGCTGCTCGGCTGGATCTTCCGCACCGCGCGTGCGATTCCGATCGCGCCGGCCAAGGAGGACCCGTGGCTGATGGAGAAGGCGTATGTCGATATCGCGCAGGCGCTGCACGAGGGGGATCTGGTGTGTATCTTCCCCGAGGGGCGGTTGACGCATGACGGCGAGATCAACCAGTTCAAGGGCGGCATCGCCAAGATCATCGAACGGTCCAAGGTGCCGGTGATTCCGATGGCGCTGCGCGGCTTGTGGGGGCATTTGTTGAGTCGTAATGGCGAGAACGTGTTCCAGCGCGCCTTCCGCAACGGCTTGCGTTCGCGGCTGGCGCTGGCGGTGGGGCTGCCGGTGCCGCCGCATGACGTGACGCCGGAGGGGCTGCAGAAGCAGGTCCTCGATCTGCGCGGGGATTGGAAGTAGGGCGGATTAGCGCAAGGCGCGTAATCCGCCAAGCTCCGTCGGCGGCGCATGCATGGCGGATTACGCGCTGCGCGCTAATCCGCCCTACGTGGATCCGTGGTTAATCGATCGGTCCAGCTGGCGATGGCGTCCGCCACCGCCGCGTCGCTTTCGGTTTCGAGCATCATCGATTGCATCGGCGGCAGGTTCGGCGGCGTGTTCTTGTAGAAGTGGTTCAGCGTCGGGAACACCGCCATCTCGGTCGGCAGCCCGCCGCGTCCCGCGCGCAGCAGGTCGGCATGCTCCGCCGGCACCGACGTGTCCCGTCCTCCCTGCACGATCAACACCGGCTGCCGCACCTTCGCCAGCGCCGCCACCGGATCGACCCGGTCCACGCTGCGCAAGTAGGCATGACCCATCGCTGGCATCGTCGCCAGCATCGCCGTCGCCGGATCGCGCGCCGCCTCCGCTGGTGGCGGGCCGCCGGCGCGTATCGCCGCCACCGTGCGGTCGAACACCGTCAGGTCGGGCGCCATCGCCGCGATCTGCTCCCGCATGACGTCGAAGACCGGCGTCGCCGGGCCGGATAAACTCACCACGCCGTCGATAGTCTTCGCCGTCGCGCCGCCGGCGAGCAGCGACGTCACCACCGCGCCCTCGCTATGGCCGGCGACGATGACCGGCCGCGCGCCGATCCGCCCGCGCAGCAGCGCCAGGCCGGCGGCGGCCACCGCCACCCGCGTTTGGAAATCGACATGCGACGCCGCCAGCATCGCGTTGATCGTCTGCGAGCCTGTGCCGGGACCGATCTTTGCCATCCGCAGCACCGCGAAGCCGCGCGCGCGCAACTGCCTCGCCAGATCCGCGTACGCGTGCGGGCGCATGTTCATCGAAGGATAGTTTCCGTCGACGTCGCTGAACAGCGAGCCGGGCACGATCAGCACCGCGCCTGCGGCATCGCCATCGGGCAGGCTGAATCGGCACGCTATCTTCACGCCGGCGACGGTGACGTCGGCGTCCTGCTCGCCGGGCACCGCGCCCGCGCTAAAGTTCGACATGGTCATTGCTCCTATCAGTGGAATTGCCAGCAAGGCGCGGCGCTTCACGCCGCCGGCGCCGCGAGGACGCGTTGCGCATACACGGCCATCGCCGCGGCCAGGAAGCGCGCCAATCGCGGATGCAGCGCGTCGTACATGGCGCTGAATTCGGCGTGGTCGGTGTAGAGCGCGCCGAGCGCCGCGTAGGCCTGCGCGTCGGGACGCCATGAGCGGCATACCCAGTCATGGTGCCGCGCGGTCGCCGCCTGCGCCTCGGCGGTGTCGGGCGCGAGTCCGCGCTCGATCAGCGCCACGAAGCGCGCGTGGATCGCGTCGATCTCCGCCTTGAAGTCGAGCATGGCGGCGGGGGAGAGCGCCGCCTGCGCCGCGCGCGCGCCGCGGATCGCATCGGTGGCGTGGTCGCCGTAACGGTCCATCAGCTCGGCCTCCCACGCCGCCTGTTTTTCCGGCGAGACGCCGTCGAACATCCGCCGCGCGTCCAGTGGCTGGCCGGCGTCGATCAGCGCCAGGGTGCGGTCGATGGTCCTGGCCAGGTCGCGGCGGCGGTCGATCTCGGCCTCCACCCTGTGCCGCAGCTCGACCAGCGCGGCGCGGGTGTTGAAGGCCGGATCGTCGAGCATGCGGCGGATGTCGGCCAGCGCCACGCCCAGCTCGCGGTAGAACAGGATGCGCTGGAGGCGCAGCAGCTCCTGCTGGCCGTAGTAGCGATAGCCGTTGGCGCCCACCTCCGGCGTCAGCAATCCGATCTCGTCGTAGTGATGCAGCGCGCGTACGCTGATGCCCGCCGCCTTGGCCACCTGTTTAACTGTCTGGCGCATATGTTCCTCCCTCGATAACACCCCGATTGTGCGGGATGACGCCACGTGAGAGTCAACAAAAAACACTCCGGGGTCAGGTCCACCATTTCTACACGATCTAAGCTGTAGTGGATGCGGAAGTGGCGATTGGCTTATCTACACAACAGCTCGTGTAGAAATTTTGGACCTGACCCCGGAGTGACGCATCAGGCCGTGTGGAAATGTGGACCCCGGAGTCAGCGCGCCGCCTGCACCTGCTCGCGGTTCTGGCGGGCGCCGGCCAGGCGGATGATTTGTTCCAGCTCCACCGGCTTGACCAGGTGGTGGTCGAACCCCGCCTCCACCGTGCGGCGGCGCGCGTCGCTCTGGCCCCAGCCCGTCAGCGCCAGCATCAAAATGCGCTCGGCGCCGGGACGCTGGCGGATTGCCCGCGCCGTTTCGTAGCCGTCCATGCCGGGCATGCCCAGGTCCATGATGATCATGTCCGGCTGGTTTTCGATCGCCATCGCCACCGCCGCCGCGCCGTCGTACACGGCGCGCACGTCGAAGCCGTCGATCTCCAGCAGCGCCGCCAGCGAGTCGGCCGCGTCGGTGTTGTCGTCCACCACCAGCACTTTCATTTTGCGTCCGTCGGCGGCGGCCGGGGAGGCCAGCGGCACCGGCTCGCGCGCGCCGCCGGCGTTGACCACCGGCAGGCGGATGACGAATTCGCTGCCCCGGCCGGGACCCTCGCTGTGGGCGTCGACCGTGCCGCCGTGCATCTCGGCGAACTGGCGCGACAGGCTCAGGCCGATCCCCAGCCCGCTGGAGAACTGGCCTACCACCGTGTTGCTTTGCTCGAACATGCGGAAGATGCGCGGGATCGCCTCGGCCTCCAGCCCGATGCCGCTGTCGCGCAGCGCCACCGTCAGGACGTCGCCGTCGACCGCCGCGCGCACCACCACGTTGCCGCCCTGGGGCGTGAACTTGATCGCGTTCGACAGGATGTTGGCGAAGATTTGCACCACCCGCGCGTAGTCGGCGTTGAGCATGATCTCGCTGGCGGGCAGTTGCCAGGCCACGTGGATGCGCTTGGCGGCGGCCGCCTGCGAACACAGCTCGCTGACGTGGTTCATCACCGACGCCAAGGTCACCAGTTGCCGCTGCAGCTTGATCTTGCCGCTGGTGATGCGGGCGACGTCGAGCAGGTCGTCCACCAGCCGCGTGAGCAGGCGCACCTGGCGCTCGACCATGTCGCGGATGCGCGCCACTGGCGCCGCGTCCGGGTACAGGTGCGTCAGCAGCGACACCGAGGTGCGGATCGGCGCCAGCGGATTGCGCAGCTCGTGGCCCAGGCTGGCGAGGAACTCGTCCTTGCGGCGCGCCGCCTCGCGCACCTGGTATTGCTTGTTGCGCGCCCGCAGCGTCGAGTGCAGCGCCGTGATCAGCGTCAGGGTGCGCACCGGCCGTTCCATCAGGTTCAGGTTGCCCAGCGCGGCCACCGCCTGGCGCACCGTGGCCGAGTCGGCGCCGCGGTGGGTCAGCAGGATGATCGGCAGGTCCGACCAGTCGGGCTGGCGCGCCACGCAGTCCTGCAGCAGCTTGAAGCCGCCCGGGCCCAGCGCCTCCTCCACCGTCAGCACGGCGCCGGCGCCCAGCTCGAGCTGGTCGGCCAGGTCGGCCAGGGTGGCGCACACGTGGCTGTCGATCTGCGCCAGCGCCAGCACCTTGGCCGCCAGCGGCCCGTCCTGGCCGGTGGGCGCGTAGATCAGGATGCGCGTCTCCATGCGCGTTAGCCGGGCTGGCCGGCGGTGGCGGCGTCGCTGCCGTCGCCGTCGTAGGTGGGCACGCCGGTCAGGATGCCGTGGAAGCCGCGCAGCACCGCGCCGACCCGGATGCCGTCCCTGGTCACCTGGAAGCGGCGGATGGTGCGCTCGTGCGCGCTGCCGCGTTTCTTGAACACGGAGATCGCCTGCCGCACCTCGCCGGCCGCCTCGAAGTAGCGCAGCATGATGACGTTGTCGGCGATGTAGCTGGCGTCGACCGAGGTCGTCATGCCGGTGCCGATCATGCCCTGCTGCACCCCGACGATGATGCTGACCACGCCGCGCTGGCCCAGGTAGGTCAGCAGCTCGTGCAGGTAGATGGTCAGGAAGCGCTCGTCGGGCACCGCGTTCAGGTAGCCGTTGAGGCTGTCGATGACGACGATCCGCACGCCGCGTTCGACCGCTTGCACGATGGCGTGCGCGAACTGGCCGGGCGCCAGCTCGGCCGGGTCGATCTGCTGCACCGTCAGCAGGCCCTGGTCGATGGCGCCGGCCAGGTCCATGCCCAGGGCGGCGGAGCGGTTGAGCAGGTTGTTGCGCGCCTCCTCGAACAGGAACATCGCGCTGGCCTCGCCGCGCTGGGCGGCGGCGTGGATGAACTGCGCCGCCAGCGACGATTTGCCGGTGCCGGGCGGGCCGGAGATCAAGGTGCTCATGCCTTCCTCCAGGCCGCCGCCGATCAGCTGGTCGAGCTCGGGCAGGCCGCTCGAGAGCTGGCACCGCTGGCGGTCGACGCGGGTGCCGGCCGCCACCAGGCGCGGATAGACGTGCAGCCCGCCCTTGACGATCTTGTAGTCGTGGGCGCCGCCGTGGAAGGCGATGCCGCGGTATTTGACCACCCGCACGCGGCGCCGCTCGGCGCCGTAGGCCTGGTCGGCCAGCTCCAGCGTGAGCACGGCGTGCGCCACGCTGCGCACCTGCAGGTCGGTCGACAGCGCGGTGCGGTCGTCGAGGAAGATGGTGGTGCAGGCGCGGCTGGTCAGGTACTGCTTGAGCGCGAGCACCTGGCGCCGGTAGCGCAGCGGGCTCTCGGCCAGCAGCTGCAGCTCCGACAGCGAGTCGAGCACCACGCGCCGCGGCTTGTATTTTTCGATCGCCGCGACGATGCGCTGGGTGGTGGTGCCCAGCTCGATCTCGGACGGGTGGAAGATGGTGTACTGCTGGTCCGGGTCGAGCGCGTTCTCGTTGGGGATGATCTCCTCGACCTCGATGCCGCGCATGTCCCAGCCGTGCGACTGCGCCACGCTGCGCAGCTCGACAGCGGTCTCGGCCAAGGTGATGTAGAGCACCGCCTCGCCCTGGCGCGCGCCCTCGTTGAGAAATTGCAGCGCCAACGTGGTCTTGCCGGTGCCCGGTTCGCCCTCGACCAGGTACAGGCGGTCGCGCGTCAGGCCGCCGGCCAGCACCTCGTCCAGGCCGGGCACGCCGGTGCCGAGAAAAAGATTGGTGACGCTGTTTTGTGCTTCCATGTGCGGTTCCGAGATCCAGGCGGATTGCCTTAAGTTGACTTAAATATTACCGGAAACACGGAAAGATGGATTTTCGATATGAAACGTGCGTACGCCAGCGAACAAAGCGTGCGCGCTAGCGCCGCGCCGCCTGGCGCGCGCCCTGCTGCTTGTTGAGGTACATGGCGCGGTCGGCCCGCCCCAGTAGCATCTCGATATCCTGCGGATCGTCCGGGTGGTGGACGGCGATGCCGATGCTCGCGCCCAGCTCGAGCGTGACGGTCTTGAGCACGTACGGCCGGCGCAGCAGCACCAGCAGCTTGTCGGCCGCCTCGCGGGCGTCGGCCTCGCAGTGCAGCATCTCGACGATGACGACGAACTCGTCGCCGGCCAGGCGGCCGACGGTGTCGGTCTTGCGCACCGCGCCGCGCACCCGTTCGGCGAACTGGCGCAGCAGCTCGTCGCCCTCGTCGTGGCCGTAGCGGTCGTTGACCTGCTTGAAGCGGTCGAGGTCGAGGAAGTACACGGCGCAGCACTGGCGCTGGCGGTCGGCGCGGCGCAGCGCCTCGGTCAAGGTCTGCAGCAGCGCGCGGCGGTTGGGCAGGCCGGTGAGGGGGTCGCGCAGCGCCATCTCCTCGAGCGACGCGAACAGTTTTTTGCGCTCGCTGATGTCGTGCAGGAAGGCGATGAACAGGTGGCCGTCGCCGCGCGGCACGTAGGCCAGCGAGATCTCGACCGGCAGCTCCTGGCAGTCGCGGTTGTGCAAGGTCAGTTCGACGCGGCGGTTCAGCACGGCCGCGTCGCCGCCGCCGGGCAGGTAGCCGGCGGCGCGGCCGTCGGCCAGCTGGCGCAGGTCGCGCTCGTAGGCGCGGCGCAGCAGCGGCGGCAGCACCATCGCCGCCAGCGGCCGGCCGATCACCTCGGCGCGGGTCCAGCCCAGCAGCTTTTCGGCCTGGCGGTTCCAGTCCACCACCACCCCGCCTGGATCGAGCGCGATGAAGGCGTCGTGCGCGTGGTCGAGGATGGCGCGCAGTTCGGCCGCGCGTTCCTGCAGCAGGCGCTGCGCGCTGTGCTCCTGGTCCAGCGCGCGCTCGAGCTGCTGCGCCTTGCTGGCGATTTCGCAGGTGCGCTCGGCCACCGTCGATTCGAGCTGTTCGTTCAGCGCGCGCAACGCGGCCAGGTGGGCTTGTTCGTTGCCGACCATGCGCGCGAGCGCGCCCGACAGCACCTGCAGCTCGTGGAAACTGTCTACCTGGACGATCGGCGGCAGGTCGGCGGCGCCGGCCGGCGTCGCCGAGCGCAGTTCGAGCTTGCCGCTCAGGGCGTCGAGCGGGCGCGTGTAGCGCCGCGCGATGACGGCCGCCGCCGCGGCCATGACCACGCCGAGGATGGCGCCGAGCAGCAAAATCTGCCGCTCCAGCGCCCGCGCCGAGGCCAGCGCCACGTCCTCCGGCTGGCGCGCGATGACCGACCACGCCAGCGTGGCCGGCGCGCCCGGCCGGCCCGCCAGCGCGTAGCCGCTCAGATAGCGGCGGCCGTCGGCCCAGGTTTCCGTGACGGCGCCCGAGCCGCCCGCGCGCGACAGCCTCAGGCTGTCGCTGTCGACCTTGCGCTCGGCCAGGTTCCCGGGGCCGAGCATGACGGTGCCGTCGGCGCGCACCACCAGGATCTCGGCGCCGTCGGCGCGGTCGGCCGGGGCGACGATGGCGCCGGCCAGGCGCCGCGCCCAGCCCCAGCCCAGGCGCACGCACAGCACGCCGCGGTCGGTGCCGTCGGCGCCGCTGACCGGGCCGGCGACGTCGACGAAGCGCCACGGCCCGGCGCCGGCGGGCGCCTGCCCGCCGGGCGGGGCCGGATGGAGGTCGCCAGCGAACGGTTGGGCGCGCCCGCCCTGGAACCAGGCGCGCGCGCCGACGTCCATCCCTTCGAGCAAGCCCTGGGTGGCGGCCACCACGCGCCCGTCCGGCCCGGCCAGGCCGATCCACGCGTAGTCGGGGAAGGCTTTTTGCGCGCTCTCGAGCACCGCCCGCGTCCGCGCCGGCGAGTCGGCGTCGCGCACCTGCGCCAGCTCGGCCAGCAATTGGACGTCGCCGCTGGCTTTTTGCAGCATGCGCTCGAGGGCGTCGCGGGTTTGCCACGACAGCTGCCGCAGCCGCTGTTCGGCCTCGCGTTCGGCGTAGTTGTAGGCGAAGTGGTCGACCAGGATCAGTAGCGACAGCACCGTCAGCAGCACCGTCGCGCTGACGCCCGCCGTCACCAGCGTGGTGAGCCTGGGGCGGGCCTTGCGGTCGGTGCGCGGCATGGTCATGACGGCGTGTTTCCGGCCCGCGCGGGGCCTGAAAGATAACTGAAAGAAAGTATTTTTATTCTAACACCCGAAAGTCGGAATAATTCCATTGTCATAGACAAATTTCCTATTCACAACCACGGTTTGGTTCGTGGGGGCTTTCTTAAATCGCCCTTAAAGTTTCCTTGCATCATTAAATGCCAGCTTGACATAATTAGAATGATCGTTCATTCTATGGTTTGTGCTCATAATTTCTACAGAAAGTCCCAAGCCATGGAAGCTCTTTTCTGCAAACCGTCCCTGCGGACGGCCGGGGCCGCAGCCCTGATCACCGCAACCGTGCTGGTAGCCGGTTGCTCCAAGACCACGACCGAAGCACCTCACGCGCAGGTGGCGGAAGTGGGCGTTTTCAAGGTGGCGCCGCAAGCGCTGCAAATCACCACCGAACTGCCGGGTCGCACCGCCGCCTTCCAGGTGGCCGAAGTGCGCCCGCAGGTCAACGGGCTGGTGCAAAAACGCCTGTTTGTCGAGGGGGCCGACGTCAAGGCCGGCACCCCGCTGTACCAGATCGATCCATCGCTGTACCAGGCCAGCGTCAACTCGGCCAAGGCGGCCCTGGCCAAGGCCAAGGCCAACCTGATGACCAGCGGTCCGAAAGTCTCCCGCTATAAAGAGCTGGTCGCCATCGAGGGCGTCAGCCGCCAGGATTACGAGGACGCCGTCGCCGCCGACGCCCAGGCCAAGGCCGATGTCGAATCGGCCGCCGCCGCGCTGGAAGAGGCGCAGATCAATCTGAAATACACCCACGTGTACGCGCCCATCAGCGGGCGCATCAGCCGTTCGACGGTGACCCCGGGCGCGCTGGTGACGGCCAACCAGACCGACGCGCTGACCACCGTGCAGCAGCTCGACCCGATCTACGTCGACATCACGCAATCGAGCGAGGACCTGCTGCGCCTGAAGCGCGACATGGAAAGCGGCAGCCTGAAACAATCGGGCCAGGCGAAGGTCTCGCTGGTGCTGGCCGACGGCACCAAGTATGCGGAGGCGGGCAAGCTGCAGTTCGCCGGCGTGTCGGTCGATACCGCCACCGGCAACGTCGTGCTGCGCGCGCTGTTCCCCAATCCGAAGCACGATCTGCTGCCGGGCATGTTCGTGCGCGCGGTGGTGGAGGCGGGCGTCGACGAGCAGGCCATCGCCGTGCCGCAGCAGGGCGTGAGCCGCAACCAGAAGGGCCAGGCCACCGCCATGGTGCTCAACCCGCAGGGCAAGGTCGAGCAGCGCATCCTGGTCACCAGCGGCACCCAGGGCGACAAGTGGCTGGTCAAGTCCGGTCTGGCCGCCGGCGACCTGCTGATCGTCGAAGGGCTGCAGAAGGTCAAGCCCGGTGCGCCGGCCAAGGCCGCCGTGGCAGCCGCGCCGGCGGCCCCGGTGGCGCCGACCGCCGCCGCCAAGCCTGCCGCGCCGAGCGCGCACTAAGACAGGAGCCAGCTTATGTCACGCTTCTTTATTGACCGCCCCATTTTCGCCTGGGTGATCGCGATTGTGATCATGCTCGGCGGCGTACTGGCGATCATGGGCCTGCCCATCGCGCAGTACCCAAGCATCGCGCCGCCATCGATCTCGATCAGCGGCTCCTATCCGGGCGCCTCGGCCAAGACGGTGGAAAACGCCGTCACCCAGGTCATCGAACAAAAGATGAAGGGCATCGACGGCCTGCGTTATATGAACGCGTCGAGCGATTCGTCCGGCGGCATCAGCATCACGCTGACCTTCCGCAGCGGCACCAATCCCGACATCGCGCAGGTGCAGGTGCAAAACAAGCTGCAGCTGGCCACGCCGCTGCTGCCGGCCGCCGTCACCCAACAAGGCCTGGTGGTCAGCAAGGCCACCAAGAACTTCATGATGGTGCTCGGCTTTATCTCCGAGGACGGCAGCATGAAGCAGGCCGACCTGGGCGACTACGTGGCCGCCAACGTCATCGATCCGATCAGCCGCGTCGAAGGCGTGGGCGACGTCACCGCCTTCGGTTCGCAGTACGCCATGCGCATCTGGCTCGACCCGGCCAAGCTGCAAAGCTATCAATTGACGCCGGCCGACGTCACCGCCGCCATCACCGCGCAAAACACCGAGGTCTCCGCCGGTGAACTGGGCGGCGTGCCGGCCGTCAAAGGCCAGCAGTTGAACGCCACCG
Source organism: Duganella sp. 1411 (assembly GCF_017833525.1). Classification (GTDB taxonomy): domain Bacteria; phylum Pseudomonadota; class Gammaproteobacteria; order Burkholderiales; family Burkholderiaceae_D; genus Rugamonas. Next base: position 2,513,941 of record NZ_JAFICD010000001.1, on the reverse strand, counting down.
TGTCGGCGCAAAGCCGCCTGCAGACGGCCGAGCAGTTCGGCGCCATCCTGCTGAAGACCGCCGCCAGCGGCGCCACCGTGCATCTGCGCGACGTCGCCCGCATGGAGCTGGGCAGCGAGAACTACAGCGTGCTGTCGCGCTACAACGGCAACGCCGCCACCGGTATGGCGATCAAGCTGGCCACCGGCGCCAACGCGCTCGATACCGCCACCGCCGTCAAGGCCAAGGTGGCGGAGCTGGAAAAACTGTTCCCGGCCGGGATGAAGGCCGTTATCGCCTTCGACACCACGCCGTTCGTCAAGATCTCGATCGAGGAAGTGGTCAAGACGCTGGTCGAGGCGATCGTGCTGGTGTTCCTGGTGATGTACCTGTTCCTGCAAAACTTCCGCGCCACCCTGATCCCGACCATGGCCGTGCCGGTCGTGCTGCTGGGGACCTTCGCCATCCTGTCGGTGCTGGGTTACTCGATCAACACCTTGACCATGTTCGCGGTGGTGCTGGCGATCGGCCTGCTGGTCGACGACGCCATCGTGGTGGTGGAAAACGTCGAGCGGGTGATGACCGAGGAGGGCTTGTCGCCGCTGGAGGCGACGCGCAAGTCGATGACCCAGATCAGCGGCGCGCTGGTGGGTATCGCCATGGTGCTGTCGGCGGTGTTCGTGCCGATGGCCTTCTTCGGCGGCTCCACCGGCGTGATTTACCGCCAGTTCTCGATCACGATCGTCTCGGCGATGGTGCTGTCGGTGATCGTGGCGATGGTGTTTACGCCGGCGCTGTGCGCCACCCTGCTCAAGCCCGTGCCGAAGGGCCACGCGGCGATCAACACCGGTTTCTTTGGCTGGTTCAACCGCACTTTCGAGCGCAGCAGCCATAAATACGAGGGCTTCGTCGGCAAGATCCTGAATCGCGGCGGCCGCTCGCTGGTGGTGTACGCGCTGATCGTCGGCGTCATGGCCTTCGTGTTCCTGCGCCTGCCGACCTCCTTCCTGCCGGAAGAGGACCAGGGCGTGCTGTTCACGCAGATCCAGCTGCCGACCGGCGCCACCCAGGAGCGCACGCTCAAGGTGATCGAAAAGGTCGAACAGCACTTCATGAAAGACGAGAAGGAATCGGTGGCCTCGGTGTTCGCGGTGGCCGGCTTCAGCTTCGCCGGTAATGGCCAGAACACCGGTATCGCCTTCGTCCGTATGAAGGACTGGTCCGAGCGCAAGGGCGCCGACCATGCCGTCGGCGCCATCGTCGGCCGCGCCATGGGGGCGTTCTCGCAGATCAAGGACGCAATGGTGTTCGCCTTCGCTCCGCCGGCGGTGCTGGAACTGGGTAACGCCTCCGGCTTCGACCTGCAGCTGCAGGACACCGGTGGCGTCGGCCACGAGGCCCTGATGGCCGCGCGTAACCAGATGCTGGGCATGGCCTCGCAAAGCAAGGTGCTGGTCGGCGTGCGTCCGAACGGCCAGGAAGACACGCCGCAGTACAAGATCACCGTCGACCAGCAAAAAGCCATCGCGCTGGGCCTGACCGTCGCCAACGTCAACCAGGTGCTCAGCAACGCCTGGGGTAGCGCCTACGTCAACGACTTCATCGACCGTGGCCGCGTGAAGAAGGTGTACCTGCAGGGCCAGGCCGAATCGCGCATGGCGCCGGAAGACCTGAAAAAATGGTTCGTCCGTAACGCCAATGGCGACATGGTGCCGTTCTCCGCCTTCTCGACCGGCGAGTGGATCTACGCCTCGCCGCGCCTGGAGCGCTACAACGGCCTGTCGTCGAGCGAGATCCTGGGCGCCCCGGCGCCCGGCCAGAGCTCCGGCGCGGCCATGGCGGAAATCGAAAAGCTGGCCGAGAAGCTGCCGCCGGGTATCGGCTACGAGTGGACCGGCCTGTCGATCGAGGAGCGCGACTCCGGCTCGCAAACGACGCAGTTGTACGCGATCTCGGTGCTGATCGTGTTCCTGTGCCTGGCCGCGCTGTATGAAAGCTGGTCGATCCCGTTCTCGGTGCTGCTGATCGTGCCGCTGGGCGTGGTCGGTACCGTGCTGGCGACGTTCGTGTTCAAATTGTCGAACGACGTCTACTTCCAGGTCGGCCTGCTGACGGTGGTCGGTCTGGCGGCGAAGAACGCGATTCTGATCGTGGAATTCGCCAAGGACCTGCAGGAGCAGGGCGTCGAACTGCGCGAGGCCACCTTGCAGGCGGTGCGCCAGCGTCTGCGTCCGATTCTGATGACGTCGATCGCTTTCGGCCTGGGCGTGCTGCCGCTGGCCATCAGCAGCGGCGCCGGCTCGGGCAGCCAGAACGCCATCGGCGTCGGGGTGCTGGGCGGGATGCTGACGTCGACCTTCCTCGGCATCTTCTTCGTACCGCTGTTCTTTGTGCTGGTGCGCGGCTTCTTCAGCAAGAAGAAAGCCACGCCATCGGCGCCAACCTCGCACGTGGAGGCGCACTAATATGAAAAGCATGAACAAGTCTTTAATTACCATGGCCGCGCTGGCGCTGCTGGCCGGCTGCAGCCTGGCGCCGGTGTACCAGCGTCCCGCCGCCCCGGTGGCGCAGGCCTGGCCCGCCGGCGACGCCTACAAGGGCGTGCCGCCTGCCGCCGCCGACGCCAAGCCGGTGTCGGAGATCCAGTGGCGCGAGTACTTCTCCGACGCGCGCCTGCGCAAGGTGATCGAGCTGGCGCTGGCCAACAACCGCGACCTGCGCGTGTCGGTGCTCAATATCGAGCGCGCCCGCGCCGAGTACAACATCCAGACGGCGGCGCTGCTGCCGAAGGTGAACGCGGGCGTGAGCCAGAGCGCCACCCGCACGCCGGCCAACATGACCGGCACCGGCGACGCCGCCATCACCCGCCAGTACAGCGGCGGGCTGTCGATGCCGTCGTATGAGCTGGACTTCTTCGGCAAGGTGCGCAACGCCTCCGAGGCGGGCCTGCAGACCTACCTCGGCACCGAGGAGGCGCGCCGCACGCAGCAAATCAGCCTGGTGGCGGAGGTGGCCAACGCCTACCTGACCCTGACTGCCGACCAGCAGCGCCTCAAGCTGGCGGCGGAGACGTTGAGCAGCCAGCAGATCACCTATGACCTGAGCCGCAAGCGCTTCGAGAACGGCGTCACCTCCGGCGTCGACATGTACGACGCCGAAACCAGCGTGCAGTCGGCCCGCAACGACGTCGCCACCTACACCGCGCAGGTGGCGCTGGACCAGAACGCGCTGGCGCTGCTGGTGGGCGGCGCGGTGCCGGCCGACCTGCTGCCGACGGACGACCTCAATCCGGTCACGCAGCTGGCGGCCATCCCGGCCGGACTGCCGTCGGACCTGCTGCAAAACCGTCCCGACGTGCAGCAGGCCGAGCGCTCGCTGCGCGCCGCCAACGCCAACATCGGCGTGGCGCGCGCCGCCTTCTTCCCCAGCATCTCGCTGACGGCGTCGGGCGGCAGCGCCAGCCGCAACCTGTCCGGATTGTTCAAGTCCGGATCGGGCACGTGGAGTTTCGCGCCGCAGATCAATTTGCCGATCTTCGACGGCGGCGTCAATCGCGCCAACCTCGATATCGCCAAGACCGACCGCGACATCTCGGTGGCGCAGTACGAGAAGGCGATCCAGGTGGCCTTCCGCGAGGTGGCCGACGCGCTGGCCACGCGCGGCACGATCGACGAGCGCCTCGCTTCGCAGCAGGCGCTGGTGGACGCGGCCGAGAAAAGCTTCAAGATCAACGACGCCCGCTACCGCAAGGGCGCCGACACGTATCTGAACGCGCTGGTGTCGCAGCGCGCGCTGTATTCGGCCCAGCAGGGTTTGATCAGCACGCGCCTGAACCAGACCAGCAACGCCGTCACCCTGTACAAGGTGCTGGGCGGCGGCTGGCAACCTGAGATTGCTCAACAGGGCAATCCGCCGCGCGGCTAAACTGCGCAGGCGGACGCGCGGCGGCTGTGATGCACAGCTGTTGCGCGCCCGCCGCATCAGGCCAAGGGCGAATTGACAAACCCGGCCGGCATCGCCACAGTTCCGCCTTCAGGCATTAGAGAGACCCAAGGACACGACATGACCACCCCCGCAAAACGACGCACCGACCCGGAACGTGCGCAGAACCGGCGCAACCAGGTGTTGGAGGCGGCGGCCGTCTGCTTCGCGCGCAGTGGCTTTCACGGCGCCAGCATGTCGGAGATTTCCAAGCAGGCCGGCATGAGCGCCGGCCATATCTACAATTATTTCGACAGCAAGGACGCCATCATCATGGCCATCGTCGAGCGCGAGAGCGAGTACGTCACCGGCTTGCTGCGCGACCTGCAAACGCGCGACGATCCGCTGCAGGCCATGATCGACGACGCGCGCCGGCATATCGACGAGTCGCTCGATCCGCAGCCCTGGCACGTGCCGCTGGAGATGTACGCGGAGGCGTCGCGCAATCCGGTGATCGCCGCCCAACTGCGCGTGCACGAGGAAAGTTCGCGCACCCAGTTGCGCGAGCTGGTCAAGCAGGGACGCGAGCGCCGTAATCTTCCGGTCGACGACGTCATGCTCGACGGCCGCATCGACACCATCATCTCGTACTTCCAGGGTTTGCAGATCCGCGCGTTGCACCGCCCCGAGATGAACCGCGACAGCCTGGTGGATGCGTTCCGCATCGCGATGACGGCGCTGCTGTTGTCCTGAGGGTCTCGCTCGACGATTTTGTCTCGTAGTGTTTCAGGCCGCGCGGGCGCGGGCCGGCTGTTGTACCATGTCCGATCTCCCATACCAGCCATCGGAGCATCATGACTTCCTACGTTATCCCCGCCCATGACATCGTCGGCCTGCCGGTCGCCGGCACCGCCGACCTGTTCCCCGTGCGCCGCGTCTACTGCGTCGGCCGCAATTACGCCGCCCACGCGCGCGAAATGGGGTATGACCCCGACCGCGAACCGCCATTCTTCTTCTGCAAGCCGAACGACGCCCAGGCGCTGGTGCCGGTGGCGCCGGGGCAGGTGGTCGAGCTGCCGTATCCGCAGGTGACCAGCAATCTGCACTACGAGTGCGAACTGGTGGTCGCCATCGGCAAGGGCGGCAGCGACATCGCCGTCGAAGACGCCGCGCGGCACATCTTCGGCTACGCGGTGGGGCTGGACATGACGCGGCGCGACCTGCAGTTCAAGATGCGCGACGCCGGCCGGCCGTGGGAAATCGGCAAGGCCTTCGACTACTCTGCGCCGATCGGCGTGATCCACCGCGCCGAAGAAGCGGGCGATATCGGCCACGCGTCGATCCAGCTCGATGTCGACGGCGTGACCAAGCAGTCGGCCACTATCGACCATCTGATCTGGTCGATCAGCGAAACCATCGCCAATTTGTCGACCTTGTTCGCGCTGGCGCCGGGCGACCTGATTTTCAGCGGGACGCCGGAGGGCGTGGGCGCCGTGGTGCGCGGCCAGACCCTGACCGGCAAGGTCGATGGGCTGTCCGGCATCGCCGTCAAACTGGTGTAAATCGTTTAGAGCAGGGCGTCGATGGCGGCCAGGCCGGCCAGCGCGCCCATCGCCAGGCCGACATCGCGCGCGCCCATGACTCGCGGTTCGCGCGGATTAATCCGGATCATGCGGCCGCCGTGCCGCTGGATCACATGCTGGCCGAAATGGCGCACCGACGGTATCGCCACGCCGGCACCCAATTCCACGACCAGCGGCCGCCGCGCCGTCCGCAGCAACGCGTCCAGACGCGCCTCCTGCAGCCACGAGCGGCGCTCGTTCCAGCCCCAGTCGCCGAACATCAGGATGTTCGGCCGCGCCAGCGCGCCGCAGCGCGGGCAGACCGGGGCCGCGTTTAGCAGGCGGCAGGCGTCGTTGTCGACTTCCGGGTGGAAGTCGTCGGCCGGCCAGATGTCGCCGCCGCATGGCGTCAGGCATTGCAGGTGGTGGATGGAGCCGTGGCATTCGTATATCCGTTGCGGATCGAAGCCGGCGCGCTGGAACTGGCCGTCGACATTGCTGGTGAAGACGCCATAGCCGTGGTCCATGCGCCCGCCCCATGCTTTAAGGAGGGCGAAGCCGGCGTGCGGCGCGGTGTCGCGGTAAAGTTTGAGGCGATGGCCGTAGAAGCCCCAGGCCAGCGACGGATTGGCGTGGAAGGTGTCGGGCGAGGCGACGCTGGTGAACGCCATGCGCGCGCGGGCGAGGGCGGGGTAGGCCCGCCAGAATCCTTCGTCGCCGCGAAAATCGGGCAGGCCGGAGTCGACGCCCATGCCGGCGCCGGCGGCGACGAGCAGCAGATCGGCGTTGGCGACCAGGCCGGCGGCTTGTTCGATCAGGTCGGAGGGGGAGGTTTCGGACATGGCGGATATCTTACCCGGGCGTGGGATGGAATGCCATTCGAGCAGGATGTAACGCAAACATGACAAATACTTAAAGTGGCTGCTATAATTGCGAATTCGTCGGGGCGTAGCGCAGCCTGGTAGCGTACGTGCATGGGGTGCACGGGGTCGGAGGTTCGAATCCTCTCGCCCCGACCAATAGATTCAAGGACTTAGGCCAATCTTCGGATTGGCCTTTTTCTTTTCAATCATCAACTCTAAATGGTTGTCGTGAAACGAACCTTCATCTAAATCACGTAGGGCGGATTAGCGTAGCGTAATCCGCCAAGCTCAGTTGATGGCCTGGACCATTTCGCTACTGTCGCCTGCGGCATTATCCGCCTATACATGCCATACTGACCCGCCCAACCACGAGGAGTTTGGTATGCCATTTTATAAGGTTTGGTATCGGAACAGCCCTGAGCCCTTGGAGCATTCGAGCGCGAGTATTTTGCACGAAGATAAGATTTTGGATTTGGTATTGCAGAAAGAGAACATCGTGTCGACCGGCCCAAGTTTGAAAGACATCATCGCCAGCAACAATCTGGGGCCAGTGCGATACACCGAGGATGAGAGCGAGCCGTTCACTATCGGCTAGGTGTTCCACCACGACGTCACGCCGCCCATCCGGGCGGCTTTTTTTCGCCCCAACGCAACACAGGACCTTGCAAAGTGTTGTTTATTATCAAAATTCATTCCCAAAATGCTACGGTCGGACTACCATGGAGGAGCTAATAAAAATTACATCGGGGAAAATTGTGTTTGCAAAAATTGACTGGAACAAGCTGGGTTTGATTGTCGCCGCAGTACTCGTCTACGCGATCGTTCTGAACGAGCTAATCCCCGAGGATGCACGCTATGTGGGCACCAATTCCATGTATGACGGCCATCCCACCCTCAGGGGCAGCGTTAAGTAATTACCATCGAAACTCCTCGGTACGCCATGTAACGGTGCGGATCGCGCTTCTGTGTCATTCTTCCAGCACACAAACAAACCGGAGGGCGCCATGAGCGACGATCTGAAAAAAGCGGGGCAGCAGGACCGCGCGCGTATCAATGTCAACGAGCCGCATGAAGTGGACTACTGGACCAAGGAGCTGGGTGTGACGAAGGACCGTCTCGCGCAGCTGGTGAAAGAGGCCGGGCCGAGCGTCAAGGCTGTCCGCGAGAAGCTGGCCAGCGATTAAGCACCATCTCCAACGTTGCCATAGTTGCCAGCCCGTCGTATCATGGCGGCGTTTTGGTGCTCGCGGCCTGGTTCCAGGCCGCAGTTAAACGGGAAACACGCGCTGGCTCGCCAGCGGCAAACGTGTGCTGTCCCCGCAACGGTAAAACAGGCGCCGCGCTTCCACTGGATGCGCGGCCGGTCGTCTCTGAAGTCCACTGTGCGTTCGGCATGGGAAGGCGAGACGATCCGACCTGTTAGCCCGGATACCGGCCAAGGCGGATGGAAGCAAGCGGCCGGGAGGTGTCGTGTTTTGCGGAGGATGCGGGATCGGCGCCACGGCGCCGGCTTGTGATTTCGTCTGACTGTCGTTGATGGCGGCTGCTTCTTTTTTTACGGCGCACGGGGATGTGCGCCTGACAAAAAAGATCGCCAGCGATCGTGACAGAAAGTCCTCATGAAGAAGCAATTCCCCCGGCCGCAATGCACGCTGCGCCTGATTCCCTCCATGCTCCTGCTGGCCGCGCCGGCCTTCGCCCTCGCGGCCGACGGCGCCGATGGCAGCGCTCCCGCCGACGGCAGCCAGGCCACGCCGCTGCAGGTGCGCGTGTCGGCCAGCCTGATTCCGCTCGGCGTCGCCGATTCCGCCAACCAGGGCACGGTGACGGCCAAGCAGCTGGAAAACCGTCCGTTGCTGCGCACCGGCGAACTGCTCGAGGCGGTGCCGGGCCTGATCGTGACCCAGCACGCCGGTGACGGCAAGGCCAATCAGTATTTCGCGCGCGGTTTCAATCTCGACCACGGCACCGACTTCCGCACCACCGTGATGGGCATGCCGGTCAACCTGCCGAGCAACGCGCATGGCCAGGGCTATTCGGACCTGAACTTCCTGATCCCGGAGCTGGTGAGCACCATCCAATACAAGAAGGCCACGTACTACGCGGAGGAGGGCGACTTCTCGGCGGCCGGCGCGGCGGCCTTCGATTATGTCCAACGCATGGAGCAGGGTTTACTGAGCGTGGAGGCGGGCCAGAACCGCTTTACCCGCGTGCTGGTGGCGAATTCGGCGCCGCTGGCCGCCGGCACGCTGCTGTATGCGATCGAGCGCGCGGGCCAGGACGGTCCGTGGGATACGCCCGAGGACTACAAGCGCGTGAACGGCGTGTTGTCATACAGTCTGCGCAGCGGCGACGACGACGTCAGGCTGACCGCCATGGGCATGCACTCGTCGTGGAATTCCACCGACCAGGTGCCACGGCGCGCGTTGGACAGCGGTTTGATTGGCCGCTATGGCGCACTCGATCCCAGCGACGGCGGCGAGACCTCGCGTTACAGCGCGTCCGCCGAGTGGACGCGCCAGTACGCCGATGGTCACGGCAAGGTCGATGCGTACCTGATCAAATCGCGTCTGGACCTGTTCAGCAATTTCACCTATGTGCTTGACGATCCCGAACACGGCGACCAGTACCACCAGGCCGAGAGCCGCCAGATCCTGGGCCTGAACGCGGAACGCGCATGGCAGCACAAACTCGGGCCGTTCGCCTCGGAGACGACGCTGGGCGCGCAGCTGCGCCAGGATCATTTGTCGCCGGTGGGGCTGTATCTGACCGAGCAGCGCCGGCGCCTGTCTACCGTGCGCGAGGACGACGTCAAGGAGCGCGCGGCGGCGCTGTATCTGTCCAACAGCACGACCTGGACGCCGTGGCTGCGCACCGTGGCCGGCGTGCGGTCGGACCGCTATTCGTTCGATGTCGACAGCGACACCGCGGCCAACTCGGGCAAGGTCGACGCGTCGATCACCAGCCCCAAATTCACCGCCATTTTCACGCCGGGTAAAAACGCCGAGGTGTATCTGAATTGGGGCCGTGGCTTCCATAGTGACGACGCGCGCGGCGTCACCGGCACCGTCGATCCTAAAACCGGGCTGGCGGTGGACGCCGATGGTGCGCCGATCGAACGCGCCAAGCCGCTGGTCAAGGCGATCGGCAAGGAGGCCGGCCTGCGCCTGGTCGGACTGGTGCCGGGCTTGCAAACGACGGTCGCCGCGTGGCGGCTGGATCTCGATTCGGAGCTGATTTTCATCGGCGACGCGGGCAGCACCGAGGCCGGGCGACCGAGCCGCCGCCATGGCATCGAACTGGCCAACTTCTACACGCCGGCCAAGGACTGGATCATCGACGCCAACCTGGCATGGTCGCATGCGCGCTTCACCGACAACGATCCGGCGGGGAATTTCATCCCGGGATCGATCAACCGCACGGCGTCGGTCGGGGTGTCGGGCGAATCCGGTCCGTGGTCGGGCGGCGTCAGGCTGCGCTATTTCGGCCAGCGCGCGCTGGTGGAGGACGACTCGGTGCGTTCGCCTTCGTCGACGCTGGTCAACATGAAGCTGGGGTATAAACTGGCGGCCAATCTCAAGCTCACGGTCGAGGTGCTCAATCTGCTCGACCGCAAGGTGAGCGACATCGACTACTATTATGAGTCGCGCCTGCCCGGCGAGGCGGCGCCGGTGGCCGATATCCATACCCATCCCGGCGAAATGCGCACGCTGCGCGCGGGCCTGGCCTGGCGGTTCTGAGGCCGCCGGCACTAGCGAAATCCAAACAGGATGCGTTATGCTGCGCGGCTGGGAATTCATGGTAAGGCATATGTCAAAAGAGAGAAAAGAGAGAAAGCCGCCGCCGTTGCAGGCGTCGCGGCCGGCGTCGGCCGAGGAGGCCGCCGTCAAAAGGCGGGAGCGCGAGCAGCGCGATGCGCAGGTGCGCGGCGTGACGTCGATTCAGGAAATGCGCGATGCGATACGGCGCGCCGGGCGCGCACTGCCGACGATTTCGGAGGTGCCGCGCGTGCGCGTGGCCGATGCGGCGGCCTTCCGCGCGCGCGCCGCGGAGGGGCTGCCGTTCCTGATCACGGGCCACGTCAACCGCTGGCCGCTGTGCGCGCTGACGCCGCAAGTGCTGCGCGACCGTTTCAGCGAGGTTCAAGTGCGCGCGCGGGTAGGGGACTATATCAATACCGCGTTCGCGGCCGATCGCGCCATGCGGGATATGTCGATGGGCGAGTACCTCGACCTGGTCGCCGCCGGTACTTCGGACTTGCCGCCGTATCTGGGCAATCTGGAACTGCGCGAATTGAACAGCATGTGCCACTGGCCGACCTATTTCGACAAAATGGGGCCGCCGCGCTTTTGGCTGGGCCCCGCCGGCACCGTCACGCCGCTGCATTGCGACTATGACGACAATATCTTCGCCCAGATCTGGGGCACCAAGCGTATTTTCCTGTCGCCGCCCCATCATGACGAGTTCCTGTACCCGAACGAGGCGAACGCCATCCTGTTCGGCTCCCCGTTCGATCCGGAGGCGCCGGATTTCGACAGATTCCCGCTCGCGCGCCAGGCGACCATGATCGAATGTATCGTCAATCCCGGCGATATGCTGTACGTGCCGGCCGGGTGGTACCACCAGGTGCGGGCGCTGACGTTTTCGCTGTCGTCGAACCGGTGGGCCAGGTCGCTGCCGTTCGCCTTGAGCGGCGACGATTCCCTGCGACGGGTGGACGGGTAGCATACGGACGGCGTGACGTCGATCGCGTCGTTGACACTCAAAATAATTGGGTGATATATTCGGGTTTGTTAATTGGTAACGTTTCCAATCATGTGCGGCGCGCCGGCGGCATCGGCGTTCAAGGAGGCTGGATGTTCAAGCAATGCAAGGCACTGGCCGCCGGGGTGGCGGCTGTCATGACGGTGGGCCTGACGGCGCCGGCGGCGTCGGTCGCGGCGGCGCCCGGGCCCAAGGCGGAGGTGCTGCACTGGTGGACCTCGAGCAGCGAGTCGGCCGCCGTGCGCAAATTCGCCGACGCCTACCGCGCCGCCGGCGGGGTCTGGGCCGATACGGCGGTCGCCGGTGCCGACCAGGCCAAGTCGGTGGCGATCAACCGCATCGTCGGCGGCAATCCGCCCACGGCCGCCCAGTTCAACACCACCAAACAATTCCGCGACCTGATCGACCAGGGCTCGCTCAATAACGTCGACGATATCGCGCTGCGCGACCGTTGGGACCAGTTGATGCCGGCGCCCGTACTCGACGTCATCAAGGTCAATGGACACTTTTACGCGGCGCCGGTCGACATCCACATGTCGACCTGGATCTGGTACTCCAAGGCGGCGTTCAAGAAGGCCGGCATCGTCAAGGAGCCGGCCACGCCGGACGAACTGTTCGCCGCGCTGGACAAACTCAAGGCGGCCGGCGTGGTCGGCCTGGCGCACGGTGGCCAGCCGTGGCAGGAGAACATCCTGTTCCAGGCCATGCTGGCCAATGTCGGCGGCAAGGCGCTGTACCTGTCGGTGCTGCGCGACCGCTCGCCGCAAGCGATCAACTCCGAGGCGTTTAAAAACGTGCTGCTTGCCTTCAAGCGGCTGCAGACCTATGTCGACGCGGGTGCGCCCAACCGCAACTGGAACGACGCCACCGCCATGCTAATCAGCGGCAGGGCCGGGGTGCAGATCATGGGCGACTGGGCCAAGGGCGAATTCGCCGCCGCCAAACAAACGGCCGGCAAGGATTTCGGCTGCATCGCCGGCCTCGGACCGAACGTGCCGTACCTGATCCAGGGCGACGCCTTCGTCTTCCCCAAGACGAAGAACCCGGAGACGGTCAAGGCGCAAAAGCTGCTGGCGCAGACGATGCTGGCGCCGGCCGCCCAGCTGGAGTTCAGCAAGCTGAAAGGATCGCTGCCCGTCCTGAGCAACGCCGACACCTCGTCGATGGACGTGTGCGCGCAGGCCGGCATGGCCATCATGAAGGACAAGTCACGCCAGGTCGGCATGATCGAGGTGTATCTGACGCCGGACCAGAACGGCGCGCTGCAGGATGTGCTGACCACTTATTGGAACACCCGCATGCCGGTCGAGAAGGCGCAAAAGAGCATCCTGGCCGCGCTGCGCGACTAGAGGGGCTTGCATGGAGCCCGCTTGTCACCGTCCGTGGCGATGCGGTATGCTGACCGCCGCATAGACTCAACGGATGAGGGAACTCGTGGCAACAATCAAAGACGTCGCCCGGCTGGCGGGAGTGGGGCTGGGCACCGCGTCGCGGGTGGTCAGCGGCAGGGGATCGGTGTCCAAGGCGACGATGGAGAAGGTGCAAAAGGCCATCGCGGAGCTGGACTTCCGGCCCTCGCACGCGGCGCGCTCGCTGCTGTCGGGCAGTTCGCAGATGATCGGCGTCTATATCCCGTATCTGAGCGGGACGTTTTACACGCCGATCCTGCAGTCGATCCACACCGCGCTGCGCGCGTCGGGGCTCAACATGGTGGTCGCTTTCGGTGTCGGCGAGGGCGACGAACGGCGGCAGGCGATCGACGGCGTGAATTTTTTGATCGAGCGCGGGTGCGACGGTTTGCTCCTCATGAGTAATGCGCTGGAGGACGAGGACTTCGCCGCGCTGGGACCATTCCAGTCGCGCGTGGTGGTGATCAATCACGGCTACGCCAGCATCGCCGAGCAGTGCTTCACGGTCGACCACAAGGCCGGCGGACGATTGGCGGCGCGCACGCTGCTGGAAAAGAAGCATCGCAAGATCGCCGTCATCGCCGGCCGCGCCAGCGCGCCGGACAACCAGGAGCGTCTGGCCGGCTTCATGGCGGAGGTGGACGCGGCGGGCCTCGACAGCGGCAAGCTGTGGGTGGACCACGGCGACTTCACGCCGGAAGGCGGCTGGGCCTGCGCCGAGCGCTTGCTGGCGTCTGGCCGGGAGTTCACGGCGGTTTTTTGCGCCAACGATGAAATGGCGGTCGGCGCCTTGTCCTTCTTCCAGCAGGCCGGCATCCCGGTGCCGGATCAGGTATCGGTGTTGGGCTACGACGATACGCACAGCGCGCAGTTCACGGCGCCGCGCCTGACCAGCGTCCATATCCCGTGGAGCGAGATGACGTCGAACGGCCTGAATTATCTGCTGAACCGGTGCTACGAGACGGACCGGCCGGTCAAGCGCAAGTACAAGCTGCACGTGGCGGAACGCGCTTCGCTGGCGAAAGCGCCGTCGCGCAAAAAATCGTAAATATCGGGCGTGCGGTGGCCGCACGCTCTTTTTTTGTAGTATATTGGAAACGATTCCAATATGGGTGCCGGTCGCCGCTTTCGCAAAACAACAACTCACGATGACTATGACTTCTACCGACTTGACCAAGGCAATCAGGCGTTCGGACTTCGCCGACGGCTTCCTGTGGGGCGTATCGACGTCCGCCTACCAGATCGAAGGCGCGGCAGGCGTCGATGGCCGCGTGCCCTCGATCTGGGACACCTTCAGCGCGACGCCGGGCAAGGTGCGCGACGGCTCCACCGGCGCGGTCGCCTGCGACCACTATCATCGCTGGGAGGAGGATCTGGATCTGGCGCGGGCCATGGGCCTGAACTCTTACCGGTTCTCGATCGCCTGGACGCGCATCTTCAACGGCGTGGACGAGCGGCCGAACGCCGAAGGGCTGGCGTTCTATTCGCGCCTGGTGGACGGCATGCTGGCGCGCGGCCTGCAGCCCTGGTGCACGCTGTACCACTGGGACCTGCCGCAGTATCTGCAGGACCGGGGCGGCTGGGAGAACCGCGCCACCATCGACGCCTATCTGCGCTACGTCGACGTGATGACCCAGCATCTGGGCGGCCGCGTCAAGCACTGGATCACCCACAACGAACCGTGGTGCACAGCCATGCACGGCAACTGGGACGGCATGCACGCGCCGGGGAACAAGAGCCTGCCGCTGGCGCTGCAGGTTTGCCACCATGTGCTGGTGTCGCATGGCCTGGCCGTGCCTCTGATCCGCGCTAACGTGCCGGATGCGAAAGTGGGCATCGCATTGAGCCTGCATCCGATCGAGGCCGCCAGCGACAGCGCCGCCGACCGGGAGGCGGTGGTGCGCCACGACGTGCTTCGCAACCGCTGGTTCCTCGATCCGCTGTTTGGACGCGGTTATCCCGAGCTGGCGCTGCGGCTGGTGGGCGACGATGCGCCGGCGGTGGTGGAAGGCGATATGGACGCCATCGCCGCGCGCTGCGATTTCCTCGGCGTGAACTACTACTTCCCGGAGGTGGTCATCGACGCGCCCGACCAGTATCCGCTGCGTACCGCCATCGTCCATCCCCAGGACCGCGAGCGTACCGACTTCGGGTGGGAAGTATCGCCGCAAGGACTGGTCGACCTGCTGGCACGGGTGGCGCGCGAGTACCCGACCGGCGATTTGTATGTGACCGAAAACGGCTCGGCCTACGACGACCACCCGGATGCCGATGGCGCCGTGAACGACACCGCGCGGCGCGATTACCTGATTCGCCACCTGGCCGCGACGCGCGACGCGATCGCCGCCGGCGCGCCGGTCAAAGGTTACTTCGCCTGGAGTTTGCTGGATAACTTCGAGTGGTCGGAGGGTTATCTGCGCCGCTTCGGCCTGACCTATGTCGACTACCCGACGCAGCGCCGCACCGTCAAGCAAAGCGGCCGATGGTACGGGGCCTTCGTGCGGGGAGAGTGATTCGTCTTTAACCCTTGAATTTAGCCGGTATTCTTTTTCTCTATTTTGATCTGGCGCATGGAAATGCGTCTTAGAGGGTTTACTCTCGCGTGCGCCTTGCGTCCGCGAACTATGATGGTCTCATCTCAATCGCAAGGAAGGATGTAGACATGAGTTCCATCAAGGCTTATCTGGTCGGCGGCGGCATAGGCTCGCTGTCGGCGGCGGCTTTCATGATCCGCGACGCGGGCGTCTCCGGCGCCAACATCACCATCTTCGAAGCGCTGCCGCTGGTCGGCGGGAGCCTCGATGGCGGCGGCGATCCGGAGCGCGGCTACACGCTGCGCGGCGGGCGTATGTTCACCACCGATAACTACGAGTGCACCTGGGATCTGTTCAAGAGCATTCCTTCGATCGAGCATCCGGGGCAGACGGTGTACGACGAGACCATCGCCTTCAACGAGCTGCATAAATCGGATTCGAAGGCGCGGCTGGTGGACCGCAACCGCTTCAAGGTGGACGTGACGTCGATGGGCTTTTCGATGCGCGACCGCACCGAGCTGCTGAACCTGACCGAAGCCGACGAGGAAAAGCTGGGCGACAGCGTCATCACCGACTGGCTGTCGCCGGAGTTTTTCGACACCAAATTCTGGTACATGTGGGCCACCACCTTCGCCTTCCAGCCGTGGCATAGCGCGGTGGAGTTCAAGCGCTATCTGCACCGCTTCATGATGGAGTTTTCGCGCATCGAAACGCTGGCCGGCGTCAAGCGCACCGTCTACAACCAGTACGATTCGCTGGTGCGGCCTTTGCAGCACTGGTTGCGGGAGCAGGGCGTGCGCATCGTCGCCAACTGCAAGGTCGACGATCTGGATATCATGGAGGAGGGCGGCACGCTCACCGTGACCGCGATCCGCTGCACGCGCGACGGCGTCGCCGAAACGATCGCGGTGGCGCCGCAGGACCTGGTGTTCTTCCAGAACGGCTCGATGACCGACGCCTCCAGCCATGGCGATATGCACAGCGCGCCGCCCAAGCTGGATAAGCGCGACAGCCAGGGCTGGGCGCTGTGGGAGAAGCTGGCCGTCGACCGGCCGCAGTTCGGCAATCCGGCCGCTTTCAATTCCAGCATTCCGGAATCGTGGTGGGAGTCCTTCACCGTGACGTTGAAGGACCCGGCGTTCTTCGATCGCATGGAGCGCTTCACCGGCAACGTGGCGGGCACCGGAGGGCTGGTGACGTTCAAGGACTCGAACTGGCTGCTGTCGGTGGTGCTGGCGCACCAGCCGCATTTCGCCGGACAGCCGGAGGGCGTGCAGGTGTTCTGGGGCTATTCGCTGCATCCGGACCGTATCGGTAATTTCGTCGCCAAGCCGATGGCCGATTGCACCGGCGAGGAGATCCTGCGCGAGTTGTGCGGCCACCTGAATTTCGACATGGAGGTGATGGCGTCGGCGAACTGCATCCCGTGCCGCATGCCTTACATCACCAGCATGTTCATGCCGCGACTGCGCAGCGATCGTCCGCTGCCGGTGCCGCCCAACTCGCGCAACCTGGCGTTTGTCAGCCAGTTCGTGGAGGTGCCGGAGGACGTGGTGTTCACGGTCGAGTACTCGGTGCGGGCGGCGCAGATGGCGGTGTACCAGCTGCTAGACGTCAAGCGCGAGGTGCCGCCGGTCAGCCATCACGATCAGTCGATTGGGGTCAAGTTCGATGCGCTGATCAAGGCGTTCACATAGCCGCTAAATTAAAGCGGTCACCGGAAATACGTAGGGCGGATTAGCGCAGCGTAATCCGCCAAGCGCCGTTGGCGGCCCATGACGGATTACGGTCCGGCCCGTGTAGAATTGGTGGACCTGACCCTGGAGTTTAGAGGAAACGGTCGAGGATTTTTTTGCCGTGCTTGTCCAGCTCGCGCACGTCGCGGATCAGGTAGTGGATGCCGTGGATGTCGGAGATGAGCAACGTGTCCACCGTCAGGCGCCGGATGTCTTCCTCTCCCCGCAGCACGAATTCGGTCGCGCCGCGGTCCGTCTCCACCGTCCACGTGCACGGCGTGGCGAAGCCCGAGACGTCGACGATGCGCGAGATCTCCGGCATGAATTCGCGCCCCGCCAGCTCTTCGCGCACCAGCTCTCCGATTTCCTTCGGCAGGTCTTCGATGCGGTCGATCCAGGCCACTTCCTTGCCGTCGCCGCTGACCAGCGCGATGCCGTCCTCCGGCGCCTGTACCGGGAACGCCCGCACCGCCGCTACGCCTTCATGCACGTTGCCCTCCGCCGTCGTCAGCACCAGCCGGCCGAAAGGATTGCGTACCAGTTCAAATTTTGTCGTCGTCATGTGCTTCTCGGTTGCTTTCCTGGTTATTCCTTGCTGCCGCTGTCGCCCATGTCGGTGTCGACATTGCGGGCCTGCGCCTGGTACAGGCGGTAGTAGGCGCCTTCGCGCGCCATCAGCACGTCGTGCGAGCCTTCCTCCACCACCACGCCGCGATCCAGGACCACCAGGCGGTCGGCCTTCTGCAAGGTCGACAGGCGGTGCGCGATGGCGATCGTGGTGCGGCCCTTCACCAGGTTTTCCAGCGCGCGCTGGATTTCTTTTTCGGTCTCGGAGTCGACCGAGGACGTGGCTTCGTCGAGGATCAGGATCTTCGGATCGATCAACAGCGCGCGCGCGATCGAGATGCGCTGGCGCTCGCCGCCCGACAGCCCCTGTCCGCGCTCGCCGACCATCGAGTCGTAACCCTGCGGCAGGCGCAGGATGAATTCGTGCGCGTGCGCGGCGCGCGCGGCGGCGATGATTTCCTCGCGCGTGGCGTCCGGCTTGCCGTACGCCAGATTCTCGGCGATGGTGCCGAAGAACAGGAACGGCTCCTGCAGCACCAGGCCGATATTGCGGCGGTAGTCCGACACCGCGAACGAGCGGATGTCGACGCCGTCGAGCATGATGGCGCCTTCCGAGACGTCGTAGAAGCGGCAGATCAAATTGACCAAGGTCGATTTGCCCGAACCGGAGTGCCCGACCAGGCCGACCATCTCGCCGGCCTTGATATCGAGGCTGATGCCGCGGTTGACGGCGCGGTTGCCATAGCGGAAACCGACTTCGCGCAAGGTGATGTCGCCGTCGATCTTGGCCAGCTTGACCGGGTTGACCGGCTCCGGCACCGACGAGACGTGGTCGAGGATGTCGAAGATGCGCTTGGCGGCCGACGCCGATTTCTGCGTGACCGAGACGATGCGGCTCATCGAGTCGAGGCGGCCGTAGAAGCGGCTCGAGTAGGCGATGAACGCCGACAGCACGCCGACCGTGATGTGGCCCTTCGATACCTGGTAAATGCCGAACACCCAGATCACCAGCAGACCGAGTTCGGTCAGGAACGATACCGTCGGCGAGAACAGCGACCAGATTTTATTGAGCTTGTCGTTGACCGCCAGGTTGTGCTGGTTGGCGGTGCGGAAGCGCGCCGCCTCGCGCGACTCCTGCGCGAAGGCTTTCACCACGCGGATGCCGGGGATGGTGTCGGCCAGCACGTTGGTCACTTCGCCCCACACGCGGTCGATCTTTTCAAAGCCCATGCGCAGGCGGTCGCGCACCACGTGGATCAGCCAGGCGATGAACGGCAGCGGCAGCAGGGTGAAGATCGCCAGCCACGGGTCGATCGAGAACAGGATCACGCCGGTCATGATGATCATCAGGCAGTCCGACGCGAAGTCGAGCAGGTGCAGCGACAGGAACACGCAGATCCGGTCGCTCTCGCTGCCGATGCGCGACATCAGGTCGCCCGTGCGCTTGCCGCCGAAGTATTCCAGCGACAGGCGCAGTAAATGGTCGTAGGTTTCGGTGCGCAGGTCGGCGCCGATGCGCTCCGACACCAGCGCCAGCACGTAGGTCTTGGCCCAGCCCAGTATCCACGCCATCACCGCCGCACCCACCAGGCCGGACATGTACAGCGCCACCATCCCGGTGTCGACCGCTTTGCCGTTCTGGTACGGGATCAGCACGTTGTCCATCAGCGGGATGGTCAGGTAGGGTGGAATCATGTGTGCGCCGGTGCTGAGCAACATGAGCGAGAATCCCAGCGCGAGCTGGAATTTGTACGGCCTGGCGAAGCGCCACAGCCGGAACAGGGTCCAGGTCGACGGTGGCGTGTATATCACCTTGGTGCAGACCGGGCATTCCTCCTGGTCCGGCTCCAGCGGCGCCTTGCAACTCGGGCAGATGCTCTTTTCCTCGACGACCACCGGCACGCCGCTGGCGTGGCTGTCGCGGTGGGCGCCGAATTGTTCGACCAGACGGATGGCGTTGAGGTTCTGGCCCAGCGTGAAGCGCCACGCGGCCAGGCGGCCGCTCCGGCCGATCAGCTCGAGGTGGCCGACGCCGGCGTGGTCGTGGTGCCGCAGGCTCAGGTCCTCGGAAAACGGCCACGATTGCCACTGCTCCTGGCCCGGCGCGCGCGCCAGCAGGCGCGTGGCCGTGATGACGATGACACCCTTGGCGAAACGAAGTTGCTGATCCAGGTCAACCTCCAGGGCACTTACGGCGTTTTCCCCTTGGGAAAGCTGTGCCTGTATCTCGGAACGCCAGCGTTCAGGGAGCTCGCTAAGGCTGGATACGGTGGAAAGTTGTTGGGTTGTCATCGTGCGGCATACTCCGGGTCGAAAATGGTGGAACGAGCATCGGCACTCTACAACAATCGCTTTGCCAATCAGGCGTTGCGGCTGGTATAAGTAATTATTTACGGTATTCTGTCAGTTATTAAACATTTGACGTGAATCAACATAAAACCGCAAAAAACGACCGGGCTTTTGTACTGGCGGCAAGTATAACGCACAGACATCAGGGCCGGTGGCGCGGGATGAACTTGGTCAGAGCTACGGGGTGGGCCAAACGCGATTTGGCGGCAAGCGGTGGTACAGGTTTAAAATACGGCGCAGGCTGGCCACGGCTGATAACAAAGATACAAGAATAGAAACATGACCAAGAAGAAAGACATAGAAATTCTCCGCGTAACCCATTTGCGCGGCCCCAACATCTGGACCTATCGCCCGGTGATCGAGGCGTGGTTGGATATTGGCGAGCTGGAAAAATTCCCGTCGAATCTGTTGCCTGGCTTGTATGAGCGCCTGACGGCCATCCTGCCCGGACTGATCGTGCACCGCTGCGGCGTGGGCGAGGTCGGCGGCTTCCTCGAGCGCCTGCGCGACGGCACCTACGCCGGCCACATCCTCGAGCACGTGGTGCTCGAGCTGCAGAACCTGGCCGGCATGAAGACCGGCTTCGGCAAGACGCGCGAGATCGGCGAGGACACCGGCTTGTACAAGATGGCCTTCCGCACCCGCCAGGAGCAGGTCGGCCGCGCGGCGCTGGAGGCGGGCCGCGACCTGCTGATGGCGATGATCGAGGACCGGCCTTACGACTTGGCCGCCAAGGTGGCCGAGCTGACCGACATGGTCGAGTCGCTGTGCCTGGGGCCGAGCACCGCCAACATCGTCGATGCCGCCACCGACCGCAAGATCCCGTCGATCCGTCTGACCGACGGCAATCTGGTGCAGCTCGGCCACGGCGCCGCCCAGCGCCGCATCTGGACCGCCGAAACCGAACAGACCAGCGCCATCGCCGAGGGCATCGCCAGCGACAAGGACCTGACCAAAAGCCTGCTGGCCTCCTGCGGCGTGCCGGTGCCGCAGGGTGAGCTGGTCACCAGCGCCGAGGCGGCGTGGGAAGCGGCCGAGGACATCGGCGTGCCGGTGGTGCTCAAGCCGTACGACGGCAACCATGGCCGCGGCGTCTCGCTCAACCTGATGACGCGGTCCGACGTGACGGCCGCCTACGAGCTGGCGGCGCGCAAGGGCGGCAGCAAGAGCGTCATCGTCGAGCGCTTCATCCCCGGCGACGAACACCGCCTGCTGGTGGTGGGCAAACGCCTGATCGCCGCCGCCGCCGGCGAGTCGCTGTGGGTCACCGGCGACGGCAAGTCGAACATCCTCGAATTGTGCAACACGCAGATCAACACCGATCCGCGCCGCGGCGAAGTCGAGGACGCGCCGCTGGGCGTGGTCAAGCCGCACGAGTCGGGCGAGATCATTTTGGAACTGGCGCGCCAGGGCATGACGTGGGAATCGGTGCCGCTGGCCACGCAGAAGGTGCTGATCCAGCCGAACGGCAACGTCGCCACCGACGTCACCGACAAGGTGCATCCGCAGGTGGCCGCGATGGCGACCCTGGCGGCGCGCGTCGTCGGCCTCGATATCGCCGGCATCGACCTGGTGGCGAGCGACATTTCGCGTCCGCTGCACGAGCAGGGCGGCGCCATCATCGAAGTCAACGCCAGCCCCGGCCTGCTGGCGCACCTGAAGCCGGCCAACGGAGAGCCGCGCAACGTCGGCGAGGCGATCGTCGACCACCTGTTCGCGCAGGACGAGAGCGGGCGCATGCCGATCGTCGGCATCACCGGCAAGCACGGTACCACGATGGCTTCGCGCCTGATCGCCTGGCTGCTGCAAATCAGCGGCAAGAAGGTCGGCCTGACCTGCGCCGACGGCCTGTTCGTCAACGGCCGCCTGCTGCCGCGCGACGGCTTCAGCGACTGGGAAACCGGCGAGCGCCTGCTGCTCAACAAAAACGTCGAGGCGGCGGTGTTCGAATCGAACGCGCGCATGATCCTGACCGAGGGCCTGGCCTACGACAAGTGCGCGGTTGGCGTGGTCACCGACGTCAGCGACTTCGAGGAGCTCAGCGAGTTCCATATCGGTAGCGCCGACAAGCTGTATGGCGTGCTGCGCACCCAGGTCGATGTGATCCTGCCGAGCGGCGTGGCGGTGCTCAACGCGGCCGACGAACAAGTGGTCGACATGGCCCGCCTGTGCGACGGCGAGGTGATTTTCTATGGCGTCGACGAGCATTTGCCGGCCATCGCCGCCCATCGCCAGGACAGCGAGCGCGTGGTGTTCCACCGCCAAGGCGGCGACACGGGTTGCATCGTCATGGCCAAGGGCCACGACGAGGTGGCGAGCCTGCCGCTGTCGCCATTGGTGCCGCCGGAGGCCGTGCTGGCGGCGATCGCCGCCGGCTGGGCGCTGGGACTGACGCCGGACCTGATCGGCGCCGGGCTGCGCACCTTCGATGCGAATCCTAAGCGGACTCATCACTGACACATCACTGAAAGAACACGAAGATTTATGGAAGTTAAACGCACCCGCGCCCTGCGCGGCCCCAATCTCTGGAGCCACCACACGGCGGTCGAAGTCATCGTCTCCTGTCCGCCCGAGGAGCAGTCGATCGCGCTGCTGCCCGGCTTCGAGCAGCGCCTGCACGCGCGCTTCCCGGCCATCGGCGCGCTGCGCACGACCGGCCGCGCCGACGACGTGCCGCTGGCCCGCGTGCTGGAAGTGGCGACCCTGAGCCTGCAGGCGCAAGCCGGCTGCCCGGTGACCTTCAGCCGCACCAGCGCCACGCTGGAGGATGGCATCTACCAGACCGTGGTCGAATACAGCGAGGAGGCGGTCGGCCGCCTGGC
This sequence comes from Duganella sp. 1411, assembly GCF_017833525.1. Classification (GTDB taxonomy): domain Bacteria; phylum Pseudomonadota; class Gammaproteobacteria; order Burkholderiales; family Burkholderiaceae_D; genus Rugamonas. The sequence goes on along the minus strand of NZ_JAFICD010000001.1, from coordinate 2,491,435 downwards.
CGTGACCCTGGCCGAAAACCTGATCAACTCGGCGCTGGCCGACACCCCGTTCGACCTGACCGGCGCGCTGGCCGAACTGCGCGACCTGGACGAGGACGTGCGCCTGGGCCCGAGCACCGGCGCCATCGTCAGCGCCGCCGTCGCGCGCGACATCCCGATTCGCCGCTTGACCGAGGGCAGCATGGTGATGTTCGGCTGGGGCTCGAAGCAGCGCCGCATCCAGGCCGCCGAGATGGACAGCACCAGCGCCATCGGCGAATCGATCGCGCAGGACAAGGAACTGACCAAGAAGCTGCTGCACGCGGCCGGCGTGCCGGTGCCGATCGGCCGTTCGGTCGACGACGTCGACGACGCCTGGGCCGCGGCGCAGGAGATCGGCCTGCCGGTGGTGGTCAAGCCCAAGGACGGTAACCAGGGCAAGGGCGTCACCGTCAACGTCACGACCCGCGAGCACCTGGAAAAGGCGTTCAACACCGCGCGCGAATTCCGCGACGACATCATGGTCGAGCGCTACCTGCCGGGCCACGATTTCCGCCTGCTCGTCATCGGCAACAAGCTGATCGCCGCCGCGCGCCGCGATCCGCCGCAGGTGGTCGGCGACGGCACCCACACGGTGCGCGAGCTGGTCGACATCGTCAACGCCGATCCGCGCCGCGGCAGCGGCCATTCGACCTCGCTGACCAAGATCCGCTTCGACGACATCGCCCTGGCGCGCCTGGCGCTGCAGGACCTGGACGCCGATTCGGTGCCGGCCAAGGGCCAGCGCGTGATCCTGCGCAACAACGCCAACCTGTCGACCGGCGGCACCGCCACCGACGTCACCGACGACGTGCACCCGGAAGTGGCGGCGCGCGCGGTCGAGGCGGCGCAGATGATCGGCCTCGATATCTGCGGCGTCGACGTGGTGTGCGAAGGCGTGCTGCAACCGTTCGACAACCAGCGCGGCGGCGTGGTGGAAGTGAACGCCGCCCCCGGCCTGCGCATGCACATCGCGCCGTCGTACGGCAAGGGCCGCGCGGTGGGCGAGGCGATCGTCAACACCATGTTCGCGCCCGGCGAGAACGGCCGCATCCCGGTGGTCGCCGTCACCGGCACCAACGGCAAGACCACCACCGTGCGCCTGATCGCGCACCTGCTCACGGCCAGCGGCCTGCGCACCGGCATGACCAACACCGACGGCGTCTACATCGAGGGCCGCCAGACCGACAGCGGCGACTGCAGCGGTCCGCGCAGCGCGCGCAACGTGCTGCTGCATCCGGACGTCGACGCGGCGGTGTTCGAAACCGCGCGCGGCGGCGTGCTGCGCGAAGGCCTGGCCTTCGACCGCTGCCAGGTGGCGGTGGTCACCAACATCGGTGCCGGCGACCACCTGGGCCTGAACTACATCACCACGGTCGAAGACCTGGCGGTGCTCAAGCGCGTGATCGTGCAGAACGTCTCCGAAAGCGGCTTCGCGGTGCTCAACGCGGTCGATCCGATCGTCGCCGGCATGGCCGCCACCTGCCGCGGCAAGGTGATCTTCTTCGGCGCCGACCGCGGCCATCCGGTGATCGCCACGCATCGCGCGCAGGGCAGCCGCACTGTGTACGTCGAGGACGGCCATATCGTCGCGGCGGAAGGCAAGGAGTTGAACAAGATCGCGCTGTCGCAGGTGCCGATCACCCGCAACGGCGCCATCGGCTTCCAGGTGGAGAACGTGATGGCGTCGGTGGCCGCCGCGTGGGGCGTGGGCATCAGCTGGGACGCGATCCGCCTGGGCCTGAAAACCTTCGCCAACGACTCCGACAACGCGCCGGGCCGCTTCAACGTGTTCGACTACAAGGGCGCCACCTTGATCGCCGACTACGGCCACAATCCGGACGCCATCCTGGCGCTGGTGCAGGCGGTGGAGACCATGCCGGCCAAGCGCCGCGCGGTGGTGATCTCCGGCGCCGGCGACCGCCGCGACCAGGACATCAAGCAGCAGACCGAGATCCTCGGCCGCGCCTTCGACGACGTGATCCTGTACGAGGACCAGTGCCAGCGCGGGCGGGTCGACGGCGAGGTCGTCGCGCTGCTGCGTTCCGGCTTGGACGGCGCGCCCCGCACCAGCCACGTCGAGGAGATCTACGGCGAGTTCCTGGCCATCGACACCGCCCTGGCGCGGCTGGGCGAGGGTGACCTGTGCCTGATCCTGATCGACCAGGTGGAGGACGCGCTGGCGCACATCGCCAAGCGCATCGCCGAAGCTTGACGGCGGCCCTTTGAACCCGTAACCCCGGCACACCGGGGTCGTACCCCGGACGGGGTACGACCCCATCGCCATTCGGGTTATTGTCTTTACCTATCAAATCCATAGGTATTTATAGTTTTTATTTATCGCGTTGCCTCGTTACAATGAACTCACTTTCATACAACGAGGAGCCAACGCCATGAGCCAGCCACCTATCACCACCGCATCGGGCATCCCGGTCGCCGACAACCAGAACTCCGTCAGCGCCGGGCGGCGCGGCCCGTTGCTGCTGCAGGACTTCCACCTGATCGAAAAACTCCAGCACTTCAACCGCGAGCGCATTCCTGAGCGCGTGGTCCACGCCAAGGGCTCGGGCGCCTACGGCACCTTCACCGTCACCCACGACATCACCCAATTCACCAAGGCCAAGCTGTTCTCGGCGGTCGGCAAGCAGACCGAGACCTTCGTGCGCTTTTCCACCGTCGGCGGTGAGCGGGGCAGCGCCGACACCGAACGCGATCCGCGCGGCTTCGCCATGCGCTTCTACACGGAAGAGGGCAACTGGGACCTGGTCGGCAACAACACGCCGATGTTCTTCATCAAGGACGGCATCAAGTTCCCGGACTTCATCCACACGCAAAAGCGCGATCCGCAGACCAACTTGAAGTCGCCGACGATGATGTTCGACTTCTGGAGCAAGACCCCGGAAAGCCTGCACCAGGTGACGATGCTGTTCTCGGATCGCGGCACGCCGGACGGCTACCGCCACATGGACGGTTTCGGCAGCCACACCTTCAGCCTGATCAACGAGGCCGGCGAGCGTGTGTACTGCAAATGGCACCTGAAGACCAAACAAGGCATCAAGAACCTGCCGGCCGCCGAAGCCAGCCGCCTGGCCGGCGAGGACCCGGACTACGCGCAGCGCGACCTGTTCGGCGCCATCGCCGCCGGCGACTTCCCGCAGTGGGAAGTGAAGCTGCAAGTGGCGACCGAGGCCGAACTGGCGGCGTGGGAGGCGCGCACCGGCTGGAATCCGTTCGACCTGACCAAGGTGTGGCCGCACAAGGACTTCCCGCTGATTCCCGTGGGCGTGTTCGAATTGAACCGCAACCCGCTGAACTACCACGCGGAAGTCGAGCAGGCGGCGTTGTCGCCGTCGAACGTGGTGCCGGGCCTGGGCTACTCGCCGGACAAGATGCTGCAGGCGCGCCTGTTCGCCTACCACGACGCCCAGTTGTACCGGGTCGGCACCAACCACCAGCACCTGCCGGTGAACGCGCCGCGCTGCCCGGTCCACAACCAGCAGCGCGACGGCGCGATGGCGATCGCCAACGGCGGCGCGGCGCAGAACTACCAGCCGGTCGAGTCGAACGGCAGCGATCCGCAAGGCCTGGGCCACGGCGAACCGGCGCTGGCGCTGGACGGCGGCGCGGCGCGCTACGACGGTCGCGGCAAGGAAGACGATTACACGCAGGCCGGTAATCTGTTCCGCCTGTTGCCGGCCGAGGAAAAGCTCAACCTGTTCAACAACATCGCCGGTCCGTTGAGCCAGGTGAGCGCCGAGATCATCGCCCGCCAGCTGGGTCACTTCGACCAGGCCGACCCGGCCTACGGCGCCGGCGTGCGCGCCGCGCTGAAGGCCAGGGGTGTGAATGTAGCCTGATGCGAGGTGGTGGCATGTAACGAGTAGCACGTAGGGCGGATTAGCGCAGCGTAATCGGCCATCGGTGCGCCGTCGGCGGCTCGTCGATGGCCGATTACGGCGTTCCGCCTAATCCGCCCTACAATGATGCTATTGACCAGCCGCTGGAGGTTCTCTTGACACAACCCGCCGATACACTCGCCATTCCCGGCCAGACCGTGCTCGTGCTGCAGGGCGGCGGCGCGCTGGGCGCCTACCAGGTCGGCGTCTACCAGGCCATGCACGAGGCGGGCATCGAGCCCGATTGGGTGATCGGCACATCCATCGGCGCCATCAACGGCGCCATCATCGCCGGCAATCGGCCGGAGCATCGGCTCGACCGGCTGCGCGAGTTCTGGCGCCGCATGGAACGCAACGCGCTGGGCTTCACCGCCCTGCCGCGCGGCCTCGCCAACGCCGTCACGATGGGGCAGGGCATCCCGGCCTTTTTCGAACCGAATCCCGCCGCGTGGTGGAATCCCGACGCGCACGTGGGCATCGAACGCGCCTCCTTCTACCAGACCGCGCCGCTGCGCGCCACGCTCGATGCGCTGATCGATTTCGATGTGCTCAACAACGACGCGATGCGCATGACGGTGGGCGCGGTCAACGCCCGCAGCGGCGCCATGCGCTACTTCGACACCCGCCACGAACCACTGGGCGCGATCCACGTGATGGCCTCCGGCGCGCTGCCGCCGGCGTTTCCGGCGGTGCGCATCGACGGCGAGCCGTATTGGGACGGCGGTATTTATTCCAACACGCCGATCGAGGCGGTGCTGGACGACGAGCCGCGCCGCGATTCGGTGATTTTTTCGGTGCAGGTGTGGAATCCGGACGGCAGCGAGCCGCAAAGCGTGATGCAGGTGCTCGACAAGCAAAAGGAGATCCAGTACGCCAGCCGCGCCAGCCACCTCGAGCAGCAGCGCAAGCTGCACCGGCTGCGCCATGTGATCCGCCAGCTGGCGCTGAAGTTGCCCCAGTCGGCTTTCGACGCCGGCGAGGCGCGCGAGTTGGCGCGCTGGGGCTGCGGCACCACCATGCACGTCGTCTCGCTCAAGGCGCCGCGCCTGGGCGACGAGGACCACACCAAGGATATCGATTTCAGCGCGGCCGGCATCGGCGCGCGCTGGCGGGCCGGCTACGACGATACGATGCGGATGATCGCATTGCGGCCGTGGCAATTGCCGGTCGATCCGATCGAGGGCGTCGCCATCCATGAACTGCCGCAGGCGGGCGCGTAGAGAGCACCTTGGTCGAGCCGCTGAAAAAATAGCGGGCGCGCGCCGCCAGGGCCGGTGCTATCGGGGCGATCGCCCGTGCCCGGCCGCCGGCGGCGCGGTCCCCAGCACGTCGCGGCACACCTCGAGCCAGGCGCGCGCCGCGTGCGACAGGTAGCGCCGGCGCCACACATGGGCCACCTGCCATTGCAGCGCCGGCTCGACCAGCCGCACGGCGTCCAGGTGGCCGATCGCCAGCCGGTGCACGAACGGCTCCGGCAGCAGCGCGACGCCGACGCCGGCCGACGCCATCGCCACCAGCCAGTCCCACTGGCCGCTCTGCGCGGCGATCACCGGCTCGAATCCCGCCTCCCCGAAAGCCAGCCGCAATGCGCGCGTGAGGGCGAAATCATCCGTCAGCATCACCAGCGGCGCGCCGGCCAGCGCCTTGAGCGCGACGGTGGCGCGGTTGGCCTGGAAGGTGCCGCTGGCGGCCACCGCCCAGATCGGGTAGCTGGCGACCGGCGCCGTCTCCAGTTCGAGCCGGGCGTCGGCCGGCAGCACGGTCATGCCGATTTCCAGTTCGCCGGCGGCGACCTTGCGCTCGACCTCCTGCCCGGTGTCTTCCTGCAGCGCGAGCGCGATGCGCGGATGGCGCTGGCGGAAAGCCTTCAGCGCCGGCGTGAACAGCAGGTTGATCATGGGCGGGATGCCGACCACCAGCCGCCCCCGCTCGACGGCCTGGGTGTCCCGCACCTCCAGCTCCAGCCGGCGCATGGTCGCCAGCATTTCCTCGCCGCGCGCGTACACCGCCTGTCCGGTGTCGGTCAGCGTCAGCGCGCGGCCTTCGCGTATCAACAGCTGGGCGCCGACCTCCCGCTCCAGCTGCCGCACCATCTTGCTGATGGTCGACTGCGTCACGTGCAGCGCTTCCGCCGCCTTGGTGAAGCTGTTGAGGCGGACGGTTTCGACGAAATAACGCAGCGAGCGAAGATCCATGAATTTTTCGACTGGAAAATGGGAAATTAAGTCATGCGGCGACTGGTGGCCCGATTTTATACTGCTTCCATCTAATCGGTGCACTAAGGAAATAATATGTACGAAGACCGCATCCGCCGCCCCGCGCTGATGGACAAGGTGATGAGCGCCAGCGACGCCGCCGCGCTGTTTGAAGACGGCATGAGCGTGGGCATGAGCGGGTTCACCCGCGCCGGCGACGCCAAGGCGTTGCCGCTGGCGCTGGTGGAGCGTGCCCGCCGCGCGCCGCTGAACCTGACGCTGCTGACCGGCGCCTCGCTCGGCAACGACAGCGACGGCTTGATGGCCAACGCCGGCGTCGTCGCGCGGCGCATGCCGTTCCAGTCGGACGCCGCGCTGCGCCGCAAGATCAACGCCGGCGAGGTGATGTTCATCGACCAGCATCTGTCCGAGACGGCCGAACAGCTGCGCTCCGGCGACCTGAAACCGATCGACATCGCCGTCATCGAGGCGGTCGCGATCACCGCCGACGGCGGCATCGTTCCGACCATGTCGGTCGGGAACAGCGCCGGGTTCGCGCAGCAGGCCGGGCGCATCATCGTCGAGATCAACCTGAACGCGCCGCTGGCGCTGGAAGGCTTGCACGACATTTATGTGCCCGGCCAGCGCCCGCACCGCGGCGCGATCCCGTTGCTGGCGCCATGGCAGCGCATCGGCGCCACCGCCATCAAGGTCGACCCGGAGCGCATCGCCGCCATCGTCATCACCGACAGCCCGGACAGCCCGTCCAACGCCCTGCCGCCGGATGAAGAGACCGACGCCATCGCGCGCCACGTGATCGCCTTCCTGGCGGGCGAGGTGGCGGCGGGGCGCATGGGGCCGGAGCTGCTGCCGCTGCAGGCGGGCATCGGCACCATCGCCAACGCGGTGCTGCATGGGCTGCTCGATTCGCCGTTCCGCGACATGACGATGTACTCCGAGGTGCTGCAGGACAGCGCCATCGAGCTGCTCGACTCGGGCCATCTGGCGATGGCGTCGGCGTCCTCGATCACCTTGTCGGCGCCGGTGCATGCGCGCTTCATCCGCGATATCGAACGCTATCGCGACCGCATCGTGCTGCGCCCGCAGGAGATCAGCAACCACCCCGAGCTGGTGCGGCGGCTGGGCATCATCGCGTTGAACACGGCGCTCGAATTCGACATCTACGGCAACGTCAACTCGACCCACGTCGGCGGCACGCATATGATGAACGGCATCGGCGGTTCGGGCGACTTCGCGCGCAACGGCCAGATCGCGATCTTCGTCAGCAAATCGGTGGCCAAGGATGGCGCCATTTCCAGCGTGGTTCCGTTTGCCGCCCACGTCGACCACACCGAGCACGATGTCGATGTGCTGGTGACGGAATGGGGACTGGCCGACCTGCGCGGGCTGGCGCCGCGCGAACGCGCGCCGCTGATCATCGAGCGCTGCGCGCACCCGGATTACCGGCCGCAATTGCGCGCCTATTTCGAGGCCGCGCTCGCCGGCGGCGGCCAGACGCCGCATGTGCTGGAGCAGGCGCTGTCCTGGCACCTGCGCTACCGGCGGGAGGGGAGCATGCTGGTAAAATAGCGTGATCGGTATTCACTTATTGGATCGACATGACCATCAAAATCAGCCAGAACTTCGACTCCGGCGCCATCGAGGTGCTGCGCGCCGACAGCGCCGCCACCATCGAACTGAATCTGCGCAAGGACTCGCACGCGGACATCCACCAGTGGTTCCATTTCCGCCTGCAGGGCGCGCGCGGCCAGCAGGTCACGATGCGCTTCCTCAACGCGGGCCAGGCCACCTACGCCAAGGGTTACGAGGACTACCAGGCCGTGGCCAGCTACGACAGCGAGAACTGGTTCCGCGTGCCGACCACCTTCGACGGCGCCGTCATGACGATCCGCCACACGCCGGACCTCGACAGCGTCTACTACGCCTACTTCGAGCCGTATTCGTTCGAGCGCCATCTGCGCCTGCTGGGCGAAGTGGCCGAGAACCCGCTGGCGCGCGTGCTCGATCTGGGCAGCACGGTCGACGGCCGCGACATGAATCTGGTCGTCATCGGCAAGCCGCAAGCGGAAAAGAAAATCTGGTTCATCGCGCGCCAGCATCCGGGCGAGTCGATGGCCGAATGGTTCATCGAAGGCCTGATCGATACGCTGCTCGACGATTCGAACCCGATCGCGCGCAAGCTGCTGCAGCGCTGCGTGTTCTACATCGTGCCGAACATGAACCCGGACGGCTCGGTGCGCGGCAACCTGCGCACCAACGCGGCCGGCGCCAACCTCAATCGCGAGTGGATGACGCCATCGGTCGAGCGCAGCCCCGAAGTGCTGTACGTGAAGCAGAAGATGCACGAGACGGGCATCGACATGTTCTTCGACATCCACGGCGACGAGGCGCTGCCGTACAACTTCGTGGCCGGTAACGAGATGCTGGAGAACTTCAGCGACGAGCGCCGCGCCAAGCAGCAGGCCTTCATCGACCGCTACAAAAACGCCAGCCCGGACTTCCAGGACAAGGTCGGCTACGCGGCCAGCAAGTACAAGGAAGACATGCTGACGTTGGCGTCCAAGTATGTCGGCCACCACTTCGGCTGCCTGGCGCTGACGTTGGAGATGCCGTTCAAGGACAACGCCGACCTGCCCGATCCGCACGTGGGCTGGAACGGCGCGCGCAGCGCGGCGCTGGGCGCGGCGATCCTGCAGCCGATCCTGCTGTCGCTGGACGACTACTGACCGTGGGCGTCGAGATCGAGCGCAAGTTCCTGGTGCGCGGCGACGCCTGGAAGGCCCTGGGCGAGCCGGTGTTTTTCCGCCAGGGCTATCTGTCGTCGCACAAGGAGCGGGTGGTGCGAGTGCGCATCGAGGGCGAACGGGCGGTGATGACGATCAAGGGCCGCAACGTCGGCGCCACGCGCGGCGAGTGGGAGTATCCGATCCCGATGGCCGACGCGGTCGAGCTGCTCGACGGTTTGTGCGAGCAGCCGCTGATCGAAAAGTACCGCCGCCGCATTGACTTCGCCGGCAATGTTTGGGAGGTCGACGAGTTCCTCGGCGCCAATGCCGGGCTGGTCGTGGCGGAGATCGAATTGGGTTCGGAAGAGCAGGTGTTCGACAGGCCGGAGTGGGTGGCGCAGGAGGTCACGGATGACCTGCGCTACCTCAATTCGAACCTGATTAAACACCCGTTTTCGGCTTGGTAGTGGGCGGAATCTGGTCTAAGCTTAGGGCATGGACAGCGAAGTGTCAGCGCTCAAGGCGCATATCGATGCAATCGTGCCGACGTTAGCGACGAAGGCCGATATCAGCGAGGTTTTCGCGCTCAAGGCGCATATCGATGCAATCGTGCCGACGTTAGCGACGAAGGCCGATATCGAGATCTTGCGCGCCGAAATGCATAAGATGTCAGCCGAGGGCTACCGTTGGATGGTCGCATCGATGATCGGCATGTTCATCGGTTTCGGCGGCTTGTATTTCGCGGCCAACAGGTCGTTCGAGGCACGGCCGGCGACGGCCCAGCCCGCACCGCAAGCCCAGGCGCCGATCGTCATTTATCTCCCGCAGCCTCAATCGCAACCTCAACCGACCCCAAAATAAAAAAAGCCCCGAAGGGCTTTTTTTAATGGAAATGCTCGGTGCCGCTGGGCGCGTCCTCCGGCATTTCGGCATGTGCCAGCTCGCCGACCGGGTCGGCGAACAACGGCGCGCCGCAATCGTCGCAGAACTCGGCCACATAGCGCTCGGCGTGCTTCTTGATCTGCGTGATGCCGGCCGCGTTCAGGTGCGCGACGATCTCGTCGACCGGCGTCACCGGCTTTTGCACCACGCCGCCCGGACCGCCTTGCAGCGGGCCTTCCGGCGGCGTGCCTTCCTCGTCCTCCTGGCCGTACAGCGGCCACACCACGCCGTAGATCACGTCCGACGCCGAGCGCTGCGTGAACGCCACGCGGTATTCGTCGATCTGGCCATCGGCGTTTTCCTCGCCGAAGCCGGCGATCACCGCGCGCAGCTCCGACGGTTCGACCGCCAGGGTATGCGTCAGGTAGTGCACGGCGGCGCGGATCGACACCGGACGGATCAGCTTGTCAGCCTCGCGGCACGCCATGTAGTAGGCCTCCGGCAGCAGCAGCTCGATGCCGCAGCCGGGCAGCAGACGGGTCACCGTCGGCGTGACCTGCTCGCGCCACTGCTCCAGCGCGGTGGCGCGCTCGTTGGCGAAGTTGCTCTGGTTGGCGGGCATCTGCCAGCGGAACAGCGGGGCGCCGGCCGGGGCAACCACCGCCGCCAGCAGGTAGCGCGTGTCGGCCAGGAACGGCGCCGTCTCCGGCACCTTGGTGTCGGCCTTGAGCGCCGTGCCCTTGATCGCGGCCTGCGCCAGCTTGTGCACCTTGCCGTAGGTCTCGACGTGGCTGCGCGGCAGCTGGTCGATCGAGAACAAGGTCGGCGACATCGCCATGCGCGTGCCGTCGGCCAGCAGGTGGGCGCTGAAATGCGCCGACAGGGTGGTCAGGATGTCGGCCGGGATGGCGCCGGAGGCGATCGAGAAGCGGGTCCAGGCCAGGATGGGCGCGGCCACCAGCAGCACGTCGTATTGCTTGGCGACGCCGTCGGCGGTGTCGATGGTGATGCTGCTCGATTCGCTGACCGCCTCGACGCCATCCATCAGCACGTCGTAGGCGTTCAGGTCTTCCTTGAACAGCGCGTTGAGGGTGGCGTCGATGGTGTCCTGGTGGCCGGTTTTAAGCAGTTTCTGGAGCTGTGCATCGAGGCTGTGTTCCCACGACCGTTCCTCCAGCCGGCTGGCCGCTTGACCGACCGCCTGGGCGTAGGTGACGAGGCGCTGGCTTTCGACAGACAATTTATGGGATGAATCTTTAGATGGACGACGCATAGCGCAATAAGAGTCTTATAAAATTAGTGAATAAAGCGGATCAGTCATACGGATGATAACCCTTATGACACGTATTGTAGTTGATTCGCTCGGCTAACTCTTATTAGTTCGGGACAGAGGGACGCAAATCAAGTCCGCGCGCGGCCGGGGCCGGCCGGATCGCCGGCCCGCCCATGCCTTACGCCACCGCCAGCGCGGCGACCTGCGCCGCCGTCATGGCGCCGTTGTAGATGCGGAATTCCTCCAGCTTGCCGTTGAAGTAGGGATCGGCCGGATATTGCGAGCGGCCGAGCCAGTTCTTGTCGCCGTCGTCCAGGCGGAACGGCGCGCGCGTCATCGCCGTGTTGGTGCCGACCACGGCGCCGTTGACGTACAAGGTCGCGGTCGAGCCCGACAAGGTGATTGCCACATGCACCCACTGTCCGGTCGCCAGCGGCGTCGGCGTCGACACCGTCTGGCTACCGAAGCCGCCGTTGTTGGAGATGGTGAACGACAAGCCGCCGCGGAAGGCGCGCGGCGTCAGGAACAGGTACTGGTTCATGCCGGTGCCGAAGTCGAACACCCGTTCCCAGTCGCGCGCCGCGTTCCAGAATACCTTGGTGGCGATGGTGAAGTCGGCCAGCCCGGCGGCGACACCGGCCGGCAGCGGAACATACTGGTCGACGCCGTTCAACGTCGCCGCCGCCACGCGGGTCAGCAAGGTGACGGCCGTGTCGGCCCTGGCCTCGTTGGAGGGCGCGCTCTCGCCGCTCGGCGTGGCGGCCGTGACGACATAATAATAGGCGCCCGGTGCCATGCCGCTGTCGGTGAAGGTCAGCAGATCGGTGATGCCGCTGGCGACGGTGGTGTACGGACCGCCGGCGCTGGTGGCGCGCTTGACCGTGTAGGCGGTGGCGTAGGCGCCGCCCCACCACGACAATTCGACCTTGCCGCCGACCAGGCGCGCCGTCAGCCCGCTGGGCGGGGCGCCGGCGGCGATCGGATCGCGCGTGAACGTCAGCGTGCCGAGGCCGAGCTGGTCGCCGTTGCCGCCGTCGCCCTCGACCCGTATTTTTTGCGCCATCAGCGTGGTCCACGGCGCGGCCAGGCCGAGCCGGTTGACGTAGTGGTTGCGTATCATTTCCCACACCGGGCGGGTGAACGGCAGGCTCGCGGGCGAGATCCCCAGGCCGGTGCCGTGCTTGTTGGTGTAGGGATCGAACGGCATGGACGTGTAGTACAGGTTGCCGTTGGCGTCGGCCAGGTTGGACTTGGCCACGTACTCGGCGCCGGCCAGCAGGCGATGGTTGTCGTAGCCGTACAGGTCGTCGCCCTGGTTCCACGCCATCTCGCAGAACGATGCCGCCAGCCCGACGCCGAGCGTGGTGTGGCCCTGGTCGCGCGAGCTTTCCTGCCACTGGCCGAGGTAGCCCGGATGGATGAAACGCACCGCCTGGTTGGCGGCGCCGTTGCCGGCCCCGGTCTTGTAGTAGCCGACCGCTTCGTCGTACAGGTCCTGGCGGTCGCACAGCACGCCGATGGCCAGGATCGAGGCCAGGTTGCACTGGTCCCAGTTGGCCCAGTAGTTGGTGATGTCGGCGTCGTTGTGCTGCACCAGGAACTGGTGGTTGAGCGGGTAGAACACGTTCAGCATCATGGTCTGGAAGCGGGCCAGGTCGGCCGGCGCCCAGCCGTCATAGGTGCGCATGATTTCGGCGGCGTTGGCGAACTGGTAGCCGTAGATGCCGGCGGCCAGGAAGCGGTCGGCGTTGCCGGCGATGGTGGTCAGCACGCCCGACCAGGCGTTCAGATACTCCAACGCCTTGTTGGCGTAGGCGACGTCGCCGGAGATTTTCCAGCGCACCGCCAGCTGGTAGGCGCGGGCCGTGTCGATATACAGTTTGGAGACGTTGTTGTTGGGGGTGTTGTCGCGGATGACGGTGGCCACCGGCCGTGGATAGTTGTTCTTCCCCAGGTGCGAGCGCCCGGTGGTCAGCAGCGCGCCCCAGCCGTCCGCCCATGGCTGCGCGTCGGCGTTGACCTTGGCGCGCATGCGGTCGAAGTCGGCCTCGGTGTGCAGCAAGCCGGGGTGCTTGAAGACGCGCGCCGCCTGGACCAACGGCGCGCCGGCCAGCAGGCGCGGGGCGGCGGCGGCCGGTTCGGCGCTGTCGCCCGAGCCGCCGCCGCAACCGGCCAGCGCCAGGGGACCGAGAGCCGCCAGACCGAGCGAACCCGCGCAAAAAATCCTACGTTGCAATACGACTTCCGGCTTTTTCGACATGTTGACCTTTCAGCTCGGGGAGCTCAAATGTTAAAAAAATACATAGCGAAGCCGATTATGCGACAAGTAATTTCATTTGGGAAATGTTTTCAATCGTGCGGGACGAAAAAAAACACCCTGCCGCTTGCGCGGACAGGGTGTTTTCGACGTCTGAAACTAGTTTAAGCGGCTGCTTAGGCGGCCAGCAGCTGGCGCAGCACGAATGGCAGGATACCGCCGTGCTTGTAGTAGTCGACTTCGATCGGGGTGTCGATACGCAACAACACTTTGACTTCCTGGCTCGAGCCGTCGGCGCGGTGGATCACCAGGGTGGCCAGCTGTTGTGGCTTGATCTCGCCTTCCAGGCCCTTCAGGTCGTAGGTTTCCTTGCCGGTGATGCCCAGCGACTCGACGCTGTCGTTGCCGATGAATTGCAGCGGCAGCACGCCCATGCCGACCAGGTTGGAGCGGTGGATACGCTCGAACGAACGCACGATGACCGCCTTCACGCCCAGCAGCTGGGTGCCCTTGGCCGCCCAGTCGCGCGACGAGCCGGTGCCGTACTCTTCGCCGCCGAACACCATGGTCGGCGTGCCTTCGGCAACATACTTCATTGCCGCGTCGTAGATCGACAGCTGTTCGCCCGATGGCTGGTGGATCGTGATGCCGCCCTCGACCGCCGAACCGTCCGCTTTTGGCGGGATCATCTTGTTCTTGATGCGCACGTTGGCGAAGGTGCCGCGCATCATGATCTCGTGGTTGCCGCGGCGCGAGCCGTAGGAGTTGAAGTCCGCCTTGAGCACGCCGTTGGCCAGCAGCCATTTGCCGGCCGGGCCGTCTTCCTTGATCGAGCCGGCAGGGGAGATGTGGTCGGTGGTGATCGAGTCGCCGAACACGCCCAGCGCGCGCGCGCCTTCGATGCCGGCCGCGACCGCTTTCGGGGTCATCTCGAAGCCGTCGAAGAACGGTGGCTCGGCGATGTAGGTCGACGCCGGCCAGTTGTACACTTGGCCTTCGGTGGTCGACACGTGCTCCCACAGCTTGCCCGGGTTGCCCTTGACGTCGGCGTAGTTGGTCTTGAACACTTTCGAGTTCATCGCGAACTTCATCAGCTTGGCGATCTCTTGCGAGGTCGGCCAGATGTCGCCCAGGTACACGTCCTTGCCGTTGGTGCCCTTGCCGACCGGCTGGGTCATCAGGTCGACGGTCATGTTGCCGGCGATCGCGTAGGCCACCACCAGCGGTGGCGAGGCCAGGAAGTTCGAACGGATGTTCGGGTGGATCCGCGCTTCGAAGTTACGGTTGCCCGACAGCACAGCCGAGGCGACGATGTCGTTCGACGTGATGGCCGCGTTCAGTTCCGGGGTCAGGTCGCCGGCGTTGCCGATGCAGGTGGTGCAACCGTAGGCGGTCACGCCGAAGCCCAGCTTTTCCAGGTACGGCAGCAGGCCGGCGGCGGTCAGGTACTCGGTGACCACGCGCGAGCCGGGGGCCAGCGACGACTTGATGTGCGGGGCGACCGTCAGGCCGGCTTCGACGGCCTTCTTGGCCAGCAGGCCGGCGGCCAGCAGCACGCTCGGGTTGGACGTGTTGGTGCACGAGGTGATCGCGGCGATCAGCACGTCGCCGTTTTTCACGTGCACGCCGTTGGTGGTGGTGTAGGTCTTCGACAGGTCTTCCGGCTTTTTGTTGAAGCCGTTTTCGGTGGTCGGTTTCGAGAACAGTTCGGTGAAGTTGTTTTTCACGTTGCCGATTTCGATACGGTCCTGTGGACGCTTAGGACCGGCCAAGGATGGCGTAACGCTCGTGAGGTTCAGTTCCACCACGCGGGTGTAGTCGATCTCGCCGGCCTTCGATACGCCGTACATGCCCTGCGCCTTGAAGTAGGCGGCAAAGGCGTCGATTTCCGCCTTGGTGCGGCCGGTGCCTTCGAAGTATTCGATGGTGGCGTCGTCGACCGGGAAGAAGCCCATCGTCGCGCCGTATTCAGGCGCCATGTTGGCGATGGTGGCGCGGTCGGTGACCGACAGCGTCTCGGTGCCTTCGCCAAAGAACTCGACGAACTTGCCGACGACTTTTTCCTTGCGCAGCAGTTCGGTGATGGTCAGCACCAGGTCGGTCGCGGTGCAGCCTTCGCGCAGCACGCCGGTCAGGTTGACGCCGATCACGTCCGGGGTCAGGAAGTAGACCGGCTGGCCCAGCATGCCGGCTTCGGCTTCGATGCCGCCCACGCCCCAGCCAACCACGCCGATGCCGTTGATCATGGTGGTGTGCGAGTCGGTGCCGACCAGCGAATCAGGGTAGTACACGCCGGCCGCGTCCTTGTGGACGCCGCGCGCCAGGTATTCCAGGTTGACCTGGTGGACGATGCCGAAGCCCGGCGGCACCACGCCGAAGGTGTCGAAGGCTTGCATACCCCACTTCATGAACTGGTAGCGCTCGTTGTTGCGCGAGAATTCCAGCTTCATGTTCAGGTCCAGCGCGTTCGGCTCGCGGAAGTGGTCGATGGTCACCGAGTGGTCGACCACCAGGTCGACCGGGACCAGCGGCTCGATCTTCTTGGCGTTGACGCCCATCTTGTAGGCGACGTTGCGCATCGCGGCCAGGTCGGCCAGCAGCGGCACGCCGGTGAAGTCCTGCAGCACCACGCGGGCGACGACGAACGGGATCTCGTCGGTGCGCTCGCCGGTCGGGCTCCAGTTGGCCAGCTGCTTGATGTGTTCTTCGGTAACCTTCTTACCGTCGCAGTTACGCAGCACGGATTCCAGCACCACGCGGATCGATACCGGCAGGCGGGAGATTTTGGCGCCCAGGCTCTTTTCCAGTGCAGGCAGCGAGTAGAACTTCGCCTTCTTGCCCGAAATGTTGAAATCCTTAAGCGTGTTCAGAGTGTTGCGGGACATGACCTCTCCTTCAGTGGGTATCGTCTATTTGTTGAATGACAGCGTGCTGCAAAGCGCCCGTGCCGGCGCGCCCCGTTTTGGAACCGTGGTATTACTGGATCGTGATCTTGGTGCTGGTCGGCTCGGTGCTGGTGGCGGTGACCGGCTTCAATTGTTCGGCGTTGCGGCACTCGTTGGCCAGCTGGCGGTTCTGCTTCGAATCGAGCAGCATGCCCTTGGCCGGAATGCCGATCCAGATCAGGCCGTACAATTTGTTCTCGAAGCGCTGGGCGCCGGTGGTCGTGCCCACGCGCGTGAGGCGGTGCAGGCGCTTTTTCCAGCGCAGCGCGATGTGCGAGTCGTCGCCGGTGTTGGCGTAGATCGAGATCTTGTTGCCCAGTTCGCAGTCGAACTCGGTGACGGACGAATCGGTGATGGCCGGTTCGTCGGCGTCCTCGTCGGGCGCCTTCGGGGCCTCCTCGACCTTGGCGGCCTTCTTGGTCGCCTTGGTCGACTTCTTGACCGTTTTCTTGGCCGTGGTTGGGGTGGTGTCGGCGGCGGCGTGGGCGCCGGCGGCCAGGGACAGCGAGGCCAGCGCGAAGCCGCAGGCCGTGAGTAGTTTGGTGATCGACATCAGTTTGTTTCCAGTGGGTGGTCGGCGGGGTTCATCAGCGCGGCGACCGACTCGGGCAAGCTCAGCCCGGCCAGTTTGGCGCGCTGTAAAACGGTCCAATAATATCGGTAGCTGGCGCGGTCGTGCAAGCGCCCGTTCTGCGCGATCGGCCCCCACTGCGCGGCGGCCGCCTCGTGCAGGATGGCGGCGGCCTCGTTCACCTCGGACAGGCGCGGCGTGAAGGTCTTGATGATCGGCTTGATCTGGTTCGGGTGGATGCTCCACATGCGCGTGTAGCCGAATTCGGCGGCGGCGCGCTGGGCGTCGTTGGCGGCGACGGCGGTGTCCTTGATCTCGGTGGTGACGTTATGCGAGGGCACCTTGCCGTGCGCGTGGCAGGCGGCGGCGATCTCCAGCTTGGCGCGCACCACCAGCGGGTGCGTAAACTGGCCCGGCGTGCGCATGGCCGCGCCGGGAATGGCGCCGTAGTGCGCCGAGACGAAGTCCATGATGCCGAACGACAGGCACTGCACCTGCGCGATGGCGGCAATGTCGTAGGCCTGGCGCAGCGCGCCGTGGGTCTCGATCAGCACGTGCACCGGCACCGGGTTGTCGGCGCCGCGGCCGGCCTGGGCGGCGTGGCGGTTGATCAGCGCGATGGCGTCGATGACCTCTTGCGCGGAGTGCACCTTGGGCAGCACCAGGTAGGCCAGGCGCGGCGCGGCGGCGCAGATGATTTCGACGTCCTGGGCGAAGAACGGGCTGCCGACGTCGTGCACGCGGGCGCCGATGCGGTTGAATTTGTTGTCGTCGGAGTTGAGCAGCTCGGCGACCAGGCGCGCGTGGGCGGCCTCGTTGCCGGCGCTGGCGCCGTCCTCGCAGTCGAGCGTGATGTCGAACAGCGGGCCAAGTTCTTGTTGCAGGGCGATCGATTTGCGCATCAGCTTTTCGGAGCCGGCGTAGTGGTCGCAGGCCGGCAGCAGCAGCGGCTGGCGATTGCCCTGGAATAAAACCTCGGATGGGTGCATGCGGGTGTGGTCTGGAATGGCGGTTGGCTGGGTGGCGGCGCTGGCCGCTATCGGCTGAACGGACGCCGCGCTGCTCTCGGCAGCGCGGCGGGTGCGGCGGATCGGTGGTTTAACCGGTTCCACTTGGCGCACGAAGAAAGCTTACGGCAGCAGGTGCTTGACGCCTTCGCGCTCTTCGGTCAGTTCCTTCAGGGTCAGGTTGATGCGCTCTTGCGAGAAGGCGTCGATTTCCAGGCCCTGGACGATTTTGTATTCGCCGTTTTCGGTGGTGACAGGGAAGCCGAACATGGTGCCTTCAGGGATGCCGTACGAACCGTCCGACGGCACGCCCATGGTGGTCCACTTGCCGTTGGTGCCCAGCATCCAGTCGTGCACGTGGTCGATGGCGGCGTTGGCGGCCGACGCGGCCGACGACAGGCCGCGCGCTTCGATGATGGCGGCGCCGCGCTTGCCGACGGTCGGCAGGAACACGTTGGCGTTCCATTCCTGGTCGTTGATCAGGTCCTTGACGGCCTTGCCGTTGACGGTGGCGAAACGGTAGTCGGCGTACATCGTTGGCGAGTGGTTGCCCCACACGGTCAGCTTCTCGATGTCCTTGACGGCGGTGCCGGTCTTGGCGGCCACTTGCGACAGCGCGCGGTTGTGGTCCAGGCGCAGCATGGCGGTGAAGTTCTTGGCCGGCAGCGACGGCGCCGATTTCATGGCGATGTAGGCGTTGGTGTTGGCCGGGTTGCCGACCACCAGCACCTTGACGTTGCGCGAGGCGACGGCGTCGAGCGCCTTGCCCTGCACGGTGAAGATCTGGGCGTTCGCTTCCAGCAGGTCCTTGCGTTCCATGCCAGGGCCGCGCGGACGGGCGCCGACCAGCACGGCCACGTCGACGTCCTTGAAGGCGGTCATCGGGTCGGAGTGGGCGGTCATCTCGGTCAGCAGCGGGAAGGCGCAGTCGTCGATTTCCATCATGACGCCCTTGAGGGCTTTCTGTGCCTTTTCGTCGGCGATTTCCAGCAGTTGCAGGATGACCGGCTGGTCTTTGCCGAGCATGTCGCCGTTGGCGATGCGGAACAGCAGAGCGTAACCGATTTGACCGGCGGCGCCGGTGACAGCAACACGCATTGGGGTTTTAGCCATGATGAATCTCCAAAGTGGGAATGAAAGTGTTCTAGACCGCGTTCTTAAATCTGGACCGTGCCGGCCCGGGAAAACCTAATCCATAATGATACTGCAAATCCACAGCATATAAGCGCATGGCTGCGGAGTGTAGGCGCGTAACTAGCTTCTGTCAATCCTATCTTATGTCTTATATAAGACAGATAAGTTGTTGCCGGTTTTGCTGGACGGAAGTGGGCATTTGTGGTGAAATCTCGGTCTATGAATCCCGTCCCGCCCAATCCGAACAGCAGCAGCCCAGCCTCGAGTGCCGGTGGCGCCGCGGGAGCGTCGGCGGGTTCGGCGCCAGCGTCGACGCCGTCCGCGGCCGGCGCGCCGGCGGCCGTGGCGACCGGCAGCTCGCCGACATTCTCCCCACTTTACCAGCAAATCAAGGCGCTGATAACTCAGAGCCTGCAATCGGGGGAGTGGAAGCCGGGCGAATTGATCCCCAGCGAGGTCGAGCTGGCCAACCGTTTCAAAGTCAGCCAGGGCACCGTGCGCAAGGCCATCGACGAGCTGGCCGCCGAGAACCTGGTCATGCGCAAGCAGGGCAAGGGCACCTTTGTTGCCACCCACCACGAGGCGCGCGCCCACTTCCGCTTCCTCAAGCTGATGCCCGACGAGGGCGTGCCGCACTATCCTGAAAGCAAGTTCATTGAAGTCAAGCGTATGCGCGCGCCCGCCGACGTGGCGCGCCTGCTCGACCTGAAATCCGGCGACGCCGTCATCTATATCAAGCGCGTGCAATCGTTCGGCAGCGTGCCCACTATCGTCGAGGAGATGTGGTTGCCCGGCGTGACGTTCAAGGGCTTGACTGCCGAGCGGCTGGTTGAATACAAGGGCCCGATGTACGGGCTGTTCGAGTCCGAATTCGGCACCCGCATGATACGGGCGACGGAGAAAATCCGCGCCGTGTGCGCCGACGACGGCGTCGCCGCGCTGCTGCACATCGCCGCCGGCACGCCGCTGCTGGCGTCGGAGCGGGTTTCGTTCACGTATGGCGACAAGCCGGTGGAGTTGCGCCGCGGACAGTATTTGACCGAGCGTCATCATTATCACAATGAGCTGAACTGAACTCAAGCGAGTGGAGAGGGAGACCCTGGCGGGCGAGACAGCGCGTCAGGTAGCGGACAAATCTACCGTGCGTCATACCACGGTAGCATTGTTGCGCTGATAATACGTTGAGCTGCGGAAAGCGGCCGCCGGACGGTGTTGCGAAACACTATTTTAGTTATATGTAACAATAGATATTGGTTATCAACGCGAAAATCGGCGAAAATCGCGGTCTAACCAATTTTTGTTTAAGCCTGAGGAGGTCTTGTTATGTCAGAAGCCGTAAGGGAAGTCCCTAAAAAAGAACGGCCGGAGTTCCGTAATATCCATGTTACCGAAATCCTTAAATATCGCCAGCCCCTGGCCGCCATCGTCTCCATCCTGCACCGCATCAGCGGCGCGTTGATGTTTCTGTTGCTCCCATTCGTGCTGTATTTGTTGCAAGAGAGCCTGCGTTCCGAGATTTCCTTCGCACACTACCAAGGCTTTGTCACCTATCCGCTGGTCAAGCTGATCATCCTGGCCCTGTGCTGGGGCTACTTCCACCACTTCTGCGCTGGCGTACGCCACCTGGTGATGGATACCCACATCGGCCTGGACAAGGATTCGGCGCGCCAATCGTCGGCCGCCGTGCTGGTCATCAGCCTGGTCCTGACGGCGCTGGTCGCCCTGAAACTGTTTGGAGTGTTCTGATATGGCAAACGTGAATAACAATGTCGGTCCTAAGCGTCGCGTCGTCGGCGCCCATTACGGCCTCAAGGACTGGCTGGCGCAGCGCGTCACCGCCGTCGTCATGGTCCTGTACACGGCCATCCTGCTGATCTCGTTCCTGAGCGGCCAGAATTTCACCTATGAAGGCTGGGCCGCTCTGTTCGCCCAGCAATGGTTCAAATTGATTTCCGCCGTCACCCTGTTCGGCCTGTTCTATCACGCCTGGGTCGGCATGCGCGACGTGTGGATGGACTACGTCAAACCCGTCGGCATTCGCCTGATCCTGCAAATCGCCACCATGTTGTGGTTGATCGCTTGTGCCGTATGGTCGGTACAGATACTCTGGAGTGTGTAATCGTGGCAGCTATTAAAACTGGAATTCCAACCCGCCGCTTTGACGCGGTAATCGTCGGCGCCGGCGGCTCCGGCATGCGCGCCTCGCTGCAACTGGCCGAAGCCGGCCTGAACGTCGCCGTGCTGTCGAAAGTGTTCCCAACCCGCTCGCACACCGTGGCGGCGCAGGGCGGCATCGGCGCCTCGCTGGGCAACATGGCCGAGGACAACTGGTTCTGGCACATGTTCGACACCGTCAAGGGCGGCGACTACCTGGGCGACCAGGACGCGATCGAATTCATGTGCCGCGAAGCACCGAAGGTCGTCTACGAGCTGGAACACTTCGGCATGCCGTTCGACCGCAATCCCGACGGCACCATCTACCAGCGTCCGTTCGGCGGCCACACCGCCAACTTCGGTGAAAAAGCCGTGCAGCGCGCCTGCGCCGCGGCCGACCGCACCGGCCACGCGCTGCTGCACACGCTGTACCAGCGCAACGTGCGCGCCCGCACCCACTTCTTCGTCGAATGGATGGCGCTCGACATCATCCGCGACGCCGAGGGCGACGTCGTCGGCGTGGTGGCACTGGAAATGGAAACCGGCGAAACGATGATCCTGGAAGCGAAGACCACCATCTTCGCCACCGGCGGCGCCGGCCGCATCTTCGCCGCCTCGACCAACGCCTTCATCAACACCGGCGACGGCATGGGCATGGCCGCGCGCGCCGGCCTGCCGCTGCAGGACATGGAATTCTGGCAGTTCCACCCGACCGGCGTGGCCGGCGCCGGCGTGCTGATCACCGAGGGGGTGCGCGGCGAGGGCGGTATCCTGATCAACTCCGAGGGCGAGCGTTTCATGGAGCGTTACGCGCCGACCTTGAAGGATCTGGCGCCGCGCGACTTCGTCTCGCGTTCGATGGACCAGGAGATCAAGGAAGGCCGCGGCTGCGGTCCGAACAAGGACCACGTGATGCTGGACCTGCGCCACATCGGCGCCGACACCATCGCCAAGCGCCTGCCGTCGATCCTGGAGATCGGCCACAAGTTCGCCAACGTCGACGCCACCAAGGAACCGATTCCGGTCGTGCCGACGATTCACTACCAGATGGGCGGTATTCCGACCAACATCCACGGCCAGGTCGTCACCCCGAACGGCGACGGCACGCAGAAGATCGTCAACGGTCTGTACGCGATCGGCGAATGCGCCTGCGTCTCGGTGCACGGCGCCAACCGCCTGGGCACCAACTCGCTGCTCGACCTGGTGGTGTTCGGCCGCGCGGCCGGCAACCACGTGGTCGCGTCGAACCTGAAGCAGAAGGAAAACAAGCCGCTGCCGAAGGACGCGTCGGACTTCGCGATGGACCGCCTGAACAAGCTCGAAACGTCGACCGGCTCGGAAAAAGTGCAGAACGTCGCCAACGACATCCGCGCCACGATGCAGAAATACTGCGGCGTGTTCCGCACCGAGGCGACCATGCAGCAGGGCGCCAAGGAGATCATGGTGCTCGACGAGCGCCGCAAGCACGTCTCGTTCAAGGACAAGTCCAAGGTGTTCAACACCGCCCGCGTCGAGGCGCTGGAGCTGGACAACCTGATCGAAACGGCAAAGGCGACGATGCTGTCGGCCGTGGCGCGCAAGGAATCGCGCGGCGCCCACGCCCACGACGACTACCCGCACCGCGACGACGACAACTGGATGAAGCACACCCTGTGGTACTCGGCAGACAACCGCCTCGAATACAAGGCAGTCGTGACCAAGCCATTGACGGTTGATACCTTCAAACCGAAACCACGTACTTTCTAAGGCAAGACCATGGCACGCACTCTCAAACTGAAAATTTACCGTTACGATCCGGACCAGGACGCCAAGCCGTACATGCAGGACGTGACGGTCGAGCTGAAAGACACCGACAAGATGCTGCTCGACGCGCTGCAGCGCATCAAGTCCGACGTCGACGATTCGCTGGCCCTGCGCCGCTCGTGCCGCGAAGGCGTGTGCGGTTCGGACGCGATGAACATCAACGGCAAGAACGGCCTGGCCTGCACCACCAACCTGAACGAGCTGACCGAACCTATCGTGCTACGTCCGCTGCCAGGCCTGCCGGTGATCCGCGACCTGATCGTCGACATGACCCAGTTCTTCAAGCAGTACGACTCGATCAAGCCGTACCTGATCAACGACTCGATCCGTCCCGAAAAGGAACGCCTGCAGACGCCGACCGAGCGCGAAGAGCTCGACGGGCTGTACGAGTGCATCCTGTGCGCGTGCTGCTCGACGTCGTGCCCGTCGTTCTGGTGGAATCCGGACAAGTTCGTCGGCCCGGCCGGCCTGCTGCAAGCCTACCGCTTCATCGCCGACTCGCGCGACGAAGCCACCGGCGAGCGGCTGGACAACCTGGAAGACCCGTACCGCCTGTTCCGCTGCCATTCGATCATGAACTGCGTCGACGTTTGCCCTAAAGGGTTGAACCCGAACAAGGCGATCGGCAAGATCAAAGAGCTGATGGTACGCCGCGCGATCTAAGCGCAATTGCGGGCGGCCTCAGCGCCGCCTGTTTTTTGTCCGTTCCGTTTTAGTAGTGGCGCTCCAGCACGTTTGGCGCGCGCAGTGTAAAGTAGTGACCCATGACTGAACCGAACCAATCTGCGCATCAGTCCGACCCGGCCAACCGAGCGCGCCTGCGCTGGCGCTCCCGCCGGGGTCTGCTGGAAAACGACATCATCCTCACGCGTTTTCTCGATGCGCATGAAACCGAATTGACCGACGAAGAAGTGGACGCGTTCACGCGGCTCCTCGATTTGTCGGACAATGCCCTGATGGATCTGGTGCTGGCCCGTAAAGAGCCGGAAGGCGAGGTCGATCTGCCGCACGTGCATGCGCTGCTGCAACGACTGCGACAAGCCTGAGGCCGCTGAAGGCAGCCAGAATTTTTGCGTTTTTTTACTTGCCCCATCTCCCTAGAAAAAGGAAGAGTCCATGAATACTTCTGACACCAAAGCCACCCTGTCATTCTCCGATGGCAGCCCATCGGTGGAATTCCCGATCTACAAAGGCACCGTCGGTCCCGACGTGATCGACATCCGCAAGCTGTACGCCGGCACCGGCAAGTTCACCTACGACCCGGGCTTCATGTCGACCGCCGCCTGCAACTCGACCATCACCTACATCGATGGCGACAAGGGCGAGCTGCTGTACCGCGGCTATCCGATCGAACAGCTGGCCGTCAACGCCGACTTCATGGAATCGTGCTACCTGCTGCTGAACGGCGAACTGCCGAACACCGTGCAGAAGGCCGAGTTCGTTGAAACCGTGACCAAGCACACCATGGTCCACGAGCAGATGCAATTCTTCTTCCGCGGCTTCCGCCGCGACGCGCACCCGATGTCGGTGCTGGTGGGCACGGTCGGCGCGCTGGCCTCGTTCTACCACGACTCGCTCGACATCAACGACGCCAAGCAGCGCGAGATCTCGGCCATCCGCCTGATCGCCAAGATGCCGACCCTGGTGGCGATGGCGTACAAGTACTCGATGGGCCAGCCGTTCATGTATCCGCGCAACGACCTGTCGTACAGCGCCAACTTCATGCGCATGATGTTCGGCAACCCGTGCGAGGAATACAAGGTCAACGACGTGCTGGTGCGCGCGCTCGACCGCATCCTGATCCTGCACGCCGACCACGAGCAGAACGCGTCGACCTCGACCGTCCGCCTGGCCGGTTCGTCGGGCGCCAACCCGTTCGCCTGTATCGCCGCCGGCATCGCCTGCCTGTGGGGTCCTGCCCACGGCGGCGCCAACGAAGCGGCCTTGACCATGCTGAAGGAAATCGGCACCGTCGAGAACATCCCGGCCTTCATCGCGCAAGTGAAAGACAAGAACTCCGGCGTCAAGCTGATGGGCTTCGGTCACCGCGTGTACAAGAACTTCGACCCGCGCGCCAAGCTGATGCGCGAGACCTGCTACGAGGTGCTCGAAGAGCTGGGCCTGCAGGACGACCCGCTGTTCAAGCTGGCGATGGAATTGGAAAAAATCGCGCTGAGCGACGAATACTTCGTCTCGCGCAAGCTGTACCCGAACGTCGACTTCTACTCGGGCATCGTGCAATCGGCGCTGGGCATCCCGGTGTCGCTGTTCACCGGTATCTTCGCCATGGCCCGCACCATCGGCTGGATCGCCCAGTGGAACGAAATGATCGCCGATCCGGAACAGAAGATCGGCCGTCCGCGCCAGCTGTTCGTCGGTTCGACCACCCGCGACGTCAAGCCGCTGGATCAGCGTTGATCGACGCCTGAGCGCACACGGTCGCGTTCAAAAAAAAGCCCGGTTCCGCAGCATGCGGAACCGGGCTTTTTTCATTGGTACGCGGCGCTCGCGGGCCAGCCCGCGATGCCGGGTGTGTTACGGCAGATAGGTTTGGATCAAGGTGTTTTGCACGCGGCCGTACAGCAAAGGCTTGGCGTAGGTGATGCTGTCGAGCGCCGGCGTGCCCCAGGCCAGTTGCGGCGTGGACAGCGTGCCGTTCGGCGCGATCTTGCGTACGCCGCCGGCGCCGCTGACATACAGGTTGCCCGATTCGTCGATGGTGAGGGCGCTGGCGGCCGTCAAATCGAGCTTGCCGGTGCCGGCGGCACCGTCGGCCGAGCCGCGCACGCCCGGCGTGCCCGCGAACACGGTGACCGGGCCGCGGAACTGCGACTTGTAGATCACCGAGTTGCCGCTGTCGGCGATGTAGAGCGTGCTGTCCGTTTCATTGCCATACACAACCGAGGCGGGCGCATAATTGCTGGCCGCGCCTTGCGTGCCGGCCAGCGCGGTCGCCACGTCGGCGCTGGCGATGACGGTGGCGGGCCATTTCGGATTCAGCCTTAGGACGCTGGCGCCTCCCTGGTCGACCGCCGCCAAGTCTTCGGCGGCGGACGCGGCGATCCAGTGGTAACGCAGCCCGGGCAGGGCTATCGCGCTGATGATGTAGGTGCCGTCCAGCCCCGCGAGGCGGACACGGTAGGAAGTGTCCGTCGGGTGGTCGATGACGTACAGTTGGCCGGCGCGGCTGATGCCCACCGCGTCGGGCGCGACGAACGGCGCGCCGGGGGCGCCGCCGACGTGCACCGTCAGCTGGCCCGTCGACGAAAGTCGGCGAACCAGGTTTTGAGCGGTGTCCGCCAGATAGAGATTGCCCTGGAAGTCGGCCGCGAACTGCGGGGCCGGGGTGAACGGCAGCGTCGCCAGCAACACCGGCGCGCAGCTCACGGCGATGTTGGTCACGGCTGCGGTGCCGACAGTGCCCGTGCCGTTTTGCAGCTGGCAGGTCGTGCCCGCGCTTTGGGTCTTGATGGTGGCCGCGTAGGCGGTGCCCGCCGGAACGGTGACGGGGAAGGTGAAGTTGCCGCTGGCGGCTACGTTGACGGTGTCGTTGCCGTTGGCCAGGGTGAGCGACGCGCCGGCCGGCAGGCCGCTGACGGTGCCACCGATCCCATATTTGACGACGGTGGGCGGCGGGGCCGGAGTGTTGTCGCCGTCGGAGCCGCCACAGCCGGCCAGGGCGCAAAGACCGGCCAGGGCCAGCGGAACCAGGGGGAGTTGATGTTTCATTTAAGTCCTTGTAGGGGTGCCGTGAACCACGGCATTCAATGGTGCAGTTTCCTTATAGCATAATTAAATAAAAAATATCTATAAAAGACAATTATATTGGTTGGCGGGGGCGATTGCCGAATGTGCGCGGGCCGTGCATCGTGTGGATTGCGTTACTGCAATATGGGCGTGTCAGCCGATGTCATGATCGGCCAACGCGACCGCGTCGGGCGGGGCACACTACCGGCTTTTGCACGGATTTGGAGGGTGTATGACGCATCGCTTATTCAGCAGGGTAATTTCATGGTTCTGGGCGCTTGGCTTGTCGTTGAGCGCATCTTCGGCATTCTGCCAACAAAGCATGCAATTCTCGGTGCCCGCCAGCGCGACAACCGACGCCCTCCAAGGGCAAATCGACTGGCCTCAAGGCCGGCCGCAGAATTGGGACGGTCCGGTATTGCTCTTCATTTCCAGCGCGAGTCCCGACGATCGGGACGGCTGGACCGTGCGGGCGTTGGAGACGGTCTGGTCCAAACGCGTGCCGCTGCGGGACCTGTCCGCTGCCTTGGTGAGGCAGGGTGTGGCGGTGATCCGGTTCGACAATCCCGGAGTTTTGCCCCCCACGAAGAAGTGCCGCGAAACCATCTTGCGTAGCGGACTCACCGAACGGGTTTTATGGCAGCGTTGTATGGATCTTGCGATCGTGTCTCGCTATACGCCGGATCGCTATCTGGACCATATCGAAAAGGTGGTATTTCACGTTCAAAATCTGATGCCGGCGGCACGCAAGCAATTGGTGTTGTTTGGGTTCTCGGAGGGGCTGATGCACGCGGCCGCGCTGGCTGACAGGGGAACCGTTCAGCTTTCGGGGCTGATCTCCATCGGCTCGCCGGCCGAGCGGTTTGACACGGCCACCCGCTGGCAAGGCACCAGTCGCATCATGGAGTCGCTGGATCGGTTCGATATCAATGCCGACGGCATTGTTACCAACGATGAAATCAAACGCGGGCATAAGCGTGGTGTCAACCGGTTCATGAACCTGGCGGGGTGGTTGAGCAATAACGGGCAATGGGATAGCCACACCCGGCACCTGTTAGCAGACGACATGGAGATTAACTACGAGCAGATACTCAAAGATTTCAGCGAGGTTTCGGGTGCTGGACAGCTGGAATGGAAGACCCAAGCGAACGGCGTGCGGGTGCCCGACGTGACCGAGGCGTCGATGCGCTTGCACTTCTACGGTCAAACCGCGCCGGCCGATGTGATGAGGCGGCTGGAAATACCGGGCCTTTTTATGTGGGGCGACAAGGACCGGCAAGTCGGCGTGGCGCGTCAGGTTGACGCGATTGAACAAGCGAATAAGAAGGGCGCCAAGGTGATCTACCGGCGCTTTCCGGCGCGTCATCATCTCCTTTCGAAGCGGGAGGATTACGATTGGCTCGAACAGGACTTTATGCCGGTCATCGCGCAAGAGGTGTCGGCTTTCCTGAGTACGCACGTTCGTCCATTACAAACCGCCGCGCAAAGGATGCCGTGTGGCGATCAGCCGTCCTGCAAGAGCTTGTCGATGACGGCCACGCTGCCGTGATCGAGGCGCAGGAATTGCACGCCGGTTTTGTAGCCTAGCTCGGCGTCGGGGTCGCTGTAGACCACCTGGCCCATCGCCAGCACCTTGTGCGCGCCATCCTTCAGTTGCACCTGGAACGACACCGCGCAGTATTGCGCCAGCCTGATCTGGCTCGACGTCTGCAGGCTGACGCCGCCCTGCGACAGGTCCAGCGTGTGCGCCGGATGGCTGGTTTGATCGGTCATCGTCAGCGTGGCGGCATGACGGACCGGTCGGCGGCGCGTGACTCGTGCTTTCTGACTCATGGCGCGGAACTCGAATAGTGTAATGAGAGCAAGACTAGCAGAACTGTGTCCTATACAGCAAGTGCTTCCGGGCAACCGCGCGAACCGGCGGGAAATCTGTGCGGAATTTCCCGGAGTGGTTCTTATTTCAGCTTGCGCCCGTCGGGCCGCACCACCAGCAGCCACCAGCACAGCACGCCCAGGGTCAGTTGCGGCAGGTTGAACAGGAACTTGCCGAGCGTGGCGTCGCGCCGTTGCGGCCAGGCCGCGTTGGCGGTCTCGACGATGATGTTGGTGTGGTAGAAACACAATCCCAGCAGGATCAGCGCGGCCACGCCCCACAGCACCGGCAGGCTGGTGACACGGTGGCGCAGTACGGCGGCGACCGGATAGGCCAGCACGCAGGCGAAAACGTACGCGAACAGGTTGGGCATCAGGTTGGCCCGGTTGGCGTGCGGCAGCACGACCGGCACGGCACAGATCGCCACCGCCAGCATGACGGCGATGACGGGGTGCGGATGTTCGGGCCAGGAGTGGAGGCGGCTGTTCATGGGGCGACGCGGAAGAAAAGGGGCTCCATTGTAGGATGAAACCGGCGCGGCGGCGGGCGAACTTAATTAGTTGATGCGACTATGCCTTGCATGACTTGTTCGAGCGAGGTCGTTCCCCTCCAGTGCACCGCGTTGGGATCGCTCGCGATGTCGATATGCCCGTTATTGAGGCTGCGCGTCATGTCGGTGAAACCGGCAAGGGCCGCTCTGGAGAACCCGGCGTCGGCCAGCGCTGTGGGCCACTCGGTTTCCGGCAGGACCGCCACATCGACCGGCCTCCGGAGCCCGGCGGAGATAATAGCGGCGACGTCATTCGGCGCGTAGTCATCGGGCCCCGAGAGCGTGACGATGGAGTTCTCCGTCCGTTCTTGCAGCAGCAAAGCGGCCGCCGCGGTGCCGACATCGACCGTCGCCACCATCGGCAGGGGACGCTGTGGCGGCGCCAGGAACGACGGCAGCGCGCCTCCGCGCATGGCCTGCCCAACCATCGGCGTCCAGTTCTCCATGAAATAGGCCGCGCGCAGGAACGCGGTGGGCACGCCGGCTTCGGCCAAACGCTGCTCGAACCTGCGATTCATCCCGATCCATCCCGTTGCGCTGTCACGGTCGGCGCCCACCGAGGAAAGGGCCACAAGGCGGGGCACGCCCGCCGCGACGGCCGCGTGCGCCGTGATGGCGGCAATCAAGTCCGCCGTCTCGAACAGGTCTTCACGATGGTAGTGCTGTGGATTGACGACATAGGCTCCCTGGATGCCGCCGAGCGCGCCGACCATCGAGGCCAGGTCGGTCAGGTCGGCGACGGCGACCTCGGCGCCACGTTCGGCCCATGGTCGGCCGTTGGCCGGGTCGCGCACCACGACGCGCACGGGGTGGCCCGAGCGCAACAGCGCATCGGCGGTGGCGGCGCCGGTGCGACCGGACACGCCGAATACAACGTAAGGAAGGGGGAAGCAAGCGTTCATACGGTGATCTCCTGTTCAGATGAAACAGAATCGTGCATGATGAGCCGCCATCCATCAATGACATGAAAGTTATAGTCAACATGCACCAAGTGGATTTATCTACCGTCGACCTCAACCTCTTAAAGCTGTTCGAAGCGTTGGCGCGGGAGCGAAGCGTCACCCAGGCGGGGCTGCGGCTGGGCTTGAGCCAACCGGCCGCCAGCCGCGCGCTGGGGCGGCTGCGCACGATGCTGGGAGACCGCCTGGTGGTCCGAGGCAAGCTCGGTCTGGAACTGACGCCGCGCGGTGAAGCACTGGCGGGTCCGGTGGCCAAGCTGCTGGACGATGCCCGGGGCATTGTCTCGCCCGCCGTCTTCGATCCCGCCTCGGCGACGGGGCGCATCACGATCGCCGCCCACGACCATCTGAGCTTGATCGTCCTCGCTGGGTTGATGGCCCGCTTCGAGCGCGATGCGCCTGCGTTAAGTCTGCATATCGCGCAACCCGCCGGGGACAATGTGCGGCTGATCGAGCAGGGGAGCGCGGATCTGGCACTGGGCATTTTCGAGACGCTCCCCGGCAGTTTCCATCGACGTGGCCTGTATGTCGACAGCTTCGTGTGCGTGGCGCGGGTCGATCACCCGGCTGTGGCCGGCGGACTCGGTCTGGAGCGTTATGTGGGCATGCGTCACATTGCCGTGACCATTTCCGGGATGGGGGAGAGCGCGGTCGATGTCGCGCTGTCGACGCTGGGGCTCACTCGCCACGTCGCGCTGCGGGTTCCGCACTTTCTTGCCGGCGCGATGTTGGTGGCGGACAGCGACATGATACTCACCTTGCCGAGCCGGCTGGCGCGCCTGCTGGCGAAAAGGCTCCCGCTCGTGTTGCTGGAATTGCCGTTGGAGGTCGCGCCCTTGTCGCCGGCGATGATCTGGCACGAGCGCTTCCACCGCGACCCCGCCCATGCTTGGGCAAGGCAGCAACTGGTCGACGTCGTCAGTGGAATCTGATTATTTTTCCTGATCCAGCAGCGCCTGGATTTCCGCGCGCTCTTTCTTGCTGACGTGGCCGCCGCGCAGCGCCGCCAGCACCAGCGCCTTGCCGGAGCCGGAGAACGCCTTTTGTATCAAGTCCTTGAGCAGGTTGGTCTGGATCGAATCCTGCTCCTGCGCCGGCGCGTAGACGTGCGCGCGTTGGCTTTCGTCGCGCGTCAGCAGGCCTTTGGTGTGCATCACTTGCAGCAGGCGCAGCACGGTGGCGTAGTTCATGTCCGGCCGCGTCTCGAGCGCGGCGGCGTGCACCTGCTTGGCGGTGGCCGGGCCGAGCGCGAACAGCAAGCGCAACATCTCCAGCTCGGCGGCGGTCGGTTTGGGTGGGGCTACAGTCGTCATGGATGTAGAATAAAATATCTAGAACGTCTTGTCTAGTCTTGTTTGAGCGCGAGCAGCTGCGCTGCGATGTCGGACAGCAGCGGGCGTTGGGCGTTGTCAGGATGCAGGCAGGCGTCGCGCAGCGCGCGCAGGCGCGCCAATGCCGGCTGCATGGCGGAAGGTGCGTCGCAGCGCTCGGCCAGTTCCTCCAGCAGGCAGCCGAAGGCGCGCACTTCAAGCCGTTGCAGCGCGGTGGCCTCGGCGGAGGCCGGATCGTGGAACGAGGCGCCGCCGAAGTCTCCCAGCAAGGTGCTGCCGTCGGGCCGATGCATGATGTTGTGCGCATACAGGTCGCCGTGCGTGATGCCGCGCCGGTGCAGTTGGGCGGTGGCGGAGGCGATGCCGTGGGCGATTGCCAGCGTCGTTGCCAGCTCGAAGCGCTTGCCGGCGTCATAGACGTCGCGCGTACAGCTGTCGAGGCTGGGCGGGCCGGCCAGGTTGATGAACTCCGGGTCGATCAGCGACATAACGAGGCCGTGCACATCTTCGGGATGGCGCTCGAGGTGGCCCAGCACGGGGATCAGGTTCGGATGCGCGCCGGCGCCGAGGCAGGCGGCCATTTCGCACAGCGGCGAGCCGTCGCTGGTCATCGCGCCTTTGAACAGTTTGACGGCGACGTCTTCAGTCGCTCCGTCGTGGCGGTAGTCCGCGCGATAGATCAGGCCGGAGGCGCCTTCGCCCAGCTTTTGCTTCAACGCCAGTTGGTCCCAGCCGATCGCGGACGAAGGCGCGCCCGTCATCGCCAGTTCCCGCGGCGCGCAAAACGGATTGCCGGCGTAGGCCAGCCACGCCAACCGTGGCAGCGACGTCACCCAGGCGGGCAATTCGGTGAGCTGATTGGCGGAAATGCGCAGCAATTCCAGACGGTGCAACTGGGCCATGCTGGCGGGCAGGGCGCGCAAGCGGTTCCCGGCCAGCATCAGTTTCTGCAGCGCCGGGCGCCGTCCCAGTTCATCCGGCAGTTCCTCGATCTGATTGTCTGTCAACACCAGCCAGCGCAGCAACGGTGGCAGCGACTCCGGCGCCACCTTGCCGATGCGGTTGGCCTTGAAGCCGACCATCGTCAGTGCCGGGCAGGCGCCGAGCACCGCCGGCAGTTCGGTGAACTGGTTGTCCGAACAAAAGATGATGCGCATTTTGTGCAGGCGCGGCAGGTCGTCGGGCAGCGACGACAGGGCGTTGGAGGACAGGTCGAGGATTTCCAGCGAGTCGGCCAGATCGAAGATTTCGCGCGGGAATTCGGTGAGGCCGCCGCGCATTTGCAGGCGCTGGACGCCGGCGAGGGCGCCTGCGCGCAACTGCTCTAAGGTATGCATGGGAAGTGGCGGTGAAGGTCAATGTTGAAGTTTATCACTTCACCGCCCCTTGCCCCAGGCCGCTTAGGTCCGGCTTACCACTTCATTTCGCCCTTGGCCACTTTGGCGCCGGTGTCGAGCGCGGCGTTCAGGCCGGCGTCCGGATACAGTTCCTTCATGCGGGCGATCAGCGCGGCCGAGTTGGCGGCCTTGGTGGTCTCGGCTTCGAAGCGGACCAGATAGTCGCGGGTGAAGGCGACGCTGTCCGGCGTCAGCGCGGCGCCCGGCTTGAAGTGGCCCGGCACCACGGTCACCGGCTTGAGCGCGGCGATATGGTCGAGCGTGGCCAGCCAGTTCTTGCGCGACTCGGCGCTTTGGGTGTCGGCGGTCCACACGTGCAGGCCGTTGAAGACCACCACGCCGCCGGCGACGGCCTTGATCGATGGAATCCAGACATAGCTGCGGTCCGGCGTGGCGCCGTCCAGGCCTTCGATTTTCAGCGTTTCGCCTTCGAGCTTGATGGAGTCGCCCTGTAGCGGCTGCGGCACGATGATGCTCTTGGGCGCGTTATCTTTCAGGATCGGCGACCAGTAGGCGACCTTGGCGTCCTTTTTCTTCTCGATGCCGGCGATGGTTTGCGGCGTGGCGACGATCTTGGCATCGGGGAAGGCGGCGTGGATCACGTCCAGGCCGAAGTAAAAGTCCGGATCGCTGTGGCTGACGTACACCGTGGTCAGGCGCTTGCCGCTGGCGCGGATCTTGTCGACCAGCTTGACCGCCTCGCCGCGCGAGAACTGGGCGTCGATCAGCACGGCGTCCTTGGCGCCGCTGACCAGCACCGAGGCGACCGGGAAAATGGCGGCTTCGCCGGGATTGAAAACGTCGAGTTTGAGCGGCGCGGCGCCGGCGCCGCCGACGGTGGCGGCCAGGGCGGCGGACATCAGGGTGTGCTGGATTTTGAAGGTGCGCATGATCGTCTTTCAATGTGGTTGGAAGTGAATCCATCATAAATTTCTTTATCCGACAGAAAAACCGGGTAATCTGCACTTATTCATTGCATGGATCGAGCTAATATGGATCGCATCACCGCCGCCAGGGTATTCGTCGCCATCACCGAGCGCGGCAGCATGATCGCCGCCGCCGACGCGCTCGACATGTCGCGGGCGATGGTCACGCGTTATCTGGCCGAGATGGAGGAGTGGGCGGGCGCCCGGCTGCTGCACCGGAGCACGCGGCGCCTGAGCCTGACGGACGCCGGCGACGCCACGTTGGCGCGCTGCCGCCAGTTGCTGGAGTTGGCCGGCGCGATGGAAGTGGCGGCCGACGCCGACGACGCGCCTAAAGGCTTGTTGCGCATCACGTGCTCGCCGTCGCTGGCGCAGGCCGAGCTGGCCAGGGCCGTGACCGCCTTCCTGAAGCGCTACCCGCGCACCTCGGTCGATCTGCAGGGCAGCAACCGGGCGGTCAACCTGGTCGAGCAGCGCATCGACCTGGCGCTACGCATCACCAATGCGCTGGAACCGAACCTGATCGCGCGGCAACTCGGGCATTGCGACTCGGTGGTGTGCGCGGCGCCCTCGTATCTGGCCGAGCGCGGCGCGCCGCAGCGGGTCGAGGACCTGGCGGTCCACAACTGCCTGGCGTACACCTATTTCGGCCAAAGCCTGTGGCAGTTCACCCGCGCGGACGGCGAGGAGGTCACGGTGCCCGTCAGCGGCAACTTGTCGGCCAATGACGACCACATCCTGCTGAAAGCGGCGGTGGAAGGGGCCGGCATCGCGCTGCAACCGCTCTACAGCGCCGGACCGTTGATCGCGCAGGGCCGGCTGGTGGCGTTGCTTCCGGACTACAAAACGCAGCAAATGGGCATCTACGGCATCTATACATCGCGCCAGCACATGTCGCCGGCGTTGCGGGCGATGCTCGACTTCCTGCTCGACTGGTTTTCCCACACCAACCTTGCTGGAGCGCAACTCCGGGGTCAAGTCTAACATTGCTACACGGCCTCGGCCGTGGCAGCGGTATACGGCCGCGCTCGTGTAGAGATGTTAGACTTGACCCCCGGGTTTAGGCCCGCTGCGCGACTTAGGTGAAAATTAATAGCGGCGGTATCGGTACATAAATGGTTGTTGCGATACAATACCGGTGCTATCCTGAATGACCGTTTTTTGAACCACTGAAGAACTTTAGCCCTTCCCCACAACTTGATGTGCAATCCGCTAACCGGTCAGGCCGTGTCGCGGAAGGTTAGATTAACCCGCTAATTCCTCGCGAAGCGCGAAGAAAGGTGAGCAGCAAATGCAACAATATACGTCCAACTCCTACCTGTTTGGTGGGAACGCTCCGTACGTCGAAGAACTGTATGAGGCGTATCTCAACAACCCAGGTTCCGTGCCAGATAACTGGCGCTCGTACTTCGATGCCATGCAGCACGTGCCGGCCGTCGATGGCACCAACAAGCCAGACGTCGCTCACGCTTCCGTCATCGCTTCCTTCGCCGAACGCGCTAAATCCGGCCCCATCCGTACCGTCGTGGCCTCGGCCGACGTCGAAATGGGCCGTAAACGTGTTGCAGCTACGCAACTGATCGCCGCCTACCGCTATCTGGGTTCGCGCTGGGCCAATCTGGACCCGCTGCAACGCCAGGAACGTCCGACCATCAACGAGCTGGAGCCAAGCTTCTACGGCTTCACCGATGCGGACATGGATACCGTCTTCAACATCAGCAACACCTATTTCGGCCCGGAGACCGCGACCCTGCGCGACCTGCTGAACTATCTGCGCGACACCTACACCCGTTCGATCGGCGCGGAGTACATGTACATCTCGGATCCGACCGAGAAGCGCTGGCTGCAAGAGCGCCTGGAGTCGATCCGTTCGACCCCGAATTTCACGGCGGAAAAGAAAAAGCACATCCTGGAGCGTCTGACCGCGGCCGAAGGCCTGGAACGCTACCTGCACACCAAGTACGTCGGCCAGAAGCGCTTCTCGCTCGAAGGCGGCGAGACCTTCATCGCGTCGATCGATGAGATCATCCAGCGCGCCGGCGAAAAAGGCGTGCAGGAGATCGTCATCGGCATGGCCCACCGCGGCCGTCTGAACGTGCTGGTCAACACCCTGGGCAAGGCCCCTAAAGAACTGTTCGAAGAATTCGAAGGCAAGCACGGCGACGACCTGCCGGCCGGCGACGTCAAATACCACCAAGGTTTCTCGTCCGACATCTCGACCCAGGGCGGTCCGGTCCACCTGTCGCTGGCGTTCAACCCGTCGCACCTGGAGATCGTCAACCCGGTCGTCGAAGGTTCGGTCAAGGCCCGCATGGATCGCCGCGGCGACCACCTGGGCAAGCAAGTGCTGCCGATCCTGGTGCACGGCGACGCCGCCTTCGCAGGCCAGGGCGTGGTCATGGAAACGCTGAATCTGGCGCAGACCCGCGGCTACGGCACGGGCGGCACGGTGCACATCGTCATCAACAACCAGATCGGTTTCACCACCTCCGACCCGCGCGACGCCCGTTCGACCATCTACTGCTCGGACGTGGTCAAGATGATCGAGGCGCCGGTGCTGCACGTGAACGCCGACGATCCCGAAGCCGTGGTGCTGGCGTCGCAGATCGCCATGGACTACCGCCTCGAGTTCCAGAAGGATATCGTGGTCGATATCATCTGCTACCGCAAACTGGGCCACAACGAGCAGGACACCCCGGCGCTGACCCAGCCGCTGATGTACAAGAAGATCGGCCAGCATCCAGGCACCCGCAAGCTGTACGCGGACAAGCTGGTCACGCAAGCCGTGATCCCGGCCGACGGCGGCGAACAGATGCAAGCCGCCTACCGCGACGCGATGGACGCCGGCAAGCACACCGTCGATCCGGTCATCTCCAACTTCAAGAACAAGTACGCGGTCGATTGGCTGCCGTTCCTGAACCGCAAGTGGACCGACTCGGCCGACACCGCCGTGCCGATGACCGAACTGAAACGCCTGGCCGGCCGCATCACCACCGTGCCGGACGGCTTCAAGGTCCACTCGCTGGTCGAGAAGGTCCTGGGCGACCGCGCCAACATGGGCAAGGGCGAGCTGAACCTGGACTGGGGCATGGGCGAACACCTGGCCTACGCGTCGCTGGTCGCTTCCGGCTACGCCGTACGCCTGACCGGCCAGGACGCCGGCCGCGGCACCTTCGTGCACCGCCACGCCGTGCTGCACGACCAGAACCGCGAGCGTTGGGACGCCGGCACCTACGTGCCGCTGCAGAACATCGCCGAAGGCCAGGCGCCGTTCACCGTGATCGACTCGGTGCTGTCCGAAGAGGCGGTGCTGGGCTTCGAATACGGTTACTCGACCGCCGAACCGAACACCTTGACGATCTGGGAAGCCCAGTTCGGCGACTTCGTCAACGGCGCGCAAGTGGTCATCGACCAGTTCATCAGCTCCGGCGAAGTGAAGTGGGGCCGCGCCTCCGGCCTGGTCATGATGCTGCCGCACGGCTACGAAGGCCAGGGTCCGGAGCACTCGTCCGCGCGTCCTGAGCGTTTCCTGCAGCTGTGCGCCGACAACAACATGCAAGTCGTGCAGCCGACCACCGCCGCCCAGATCTTCCACGTGCTGCGCCGCCAGATGGTGCGCCAGTTCCGTAAGCCGCTGGTGATCCTGACGCCGAAATCGCTGCTGCGTAACAAGGACGCGGGCTCGTCGCTGAACGAATTGGCCAAGGGCGCGTTCCAGACCGTCATCGGCGAAGTCGACGAGAAAATCGACGCCAAGAAGGTCAAGCGCGTGGTGGCTTGCTCGGGCAAGGTCTACTACGACCTGGTCAACGCACGCAAAACGCGCGGCCAGACCGACACCGCCATCATCCGTGTCGAACAGCTGTATCCGTTCCCGCACAAGTCGTTCGCCGCCGAACTGAAGAAGTTCCCGAACCTGACCGAAGTGGTGTGGGCGCAGGACGAGCCGCAGAATCAGGGCCCATGGTTCCAGATTCAGCACAACATCTTCGAGAGCATGGACGCCGGCCAGCGCCTGGCCTACGCCGGCCGTCCGGCATCGGCATCGCCGGCCGTCGGTTACTACGACAAGCACTATGCCCAGCAAAAAGACCTGCTGGAAACGGCGTTCTCGAAGCTGAAAGGTTTCATCCTGACGAAATAAGCGTCAAGGGGCCGCGCGCTGGGCGCGGCTTCTCCTTACATCACACTATTTACGGAGCGCCGCCTTGCTACGCGGGGTGGCGCCGCAATAACAAATATACGGAGTTTTACAATGGCACAAATCGAAGTCAAAGTTCCTCAATTGTCGGAATCGGTCGCTGAAGCAACCATGCTGACGTGGCATAAAAAAGTCGGCGACACCGTCGCCCGCGACGAAAACCTGATCGATATCGAAACCGACAAAGTCGTTTTGGAACTGCCGGCGCCGGCCGCCGGCGTGCTGGTCAAGATCATCAAGGGCGACGGTAGCACCGTTGTCGCCGACGAACTGATCGCCGTGATCGACACCGACGCCGCCGCAGCCGCCGCCGCTCCGGTCGCCGCCGCCGCGCCAGCGCCAGCCGCCGCACCTGCGCCAGCCGCCGCGCCGGCCGCCGCCACCGGTGGCAGCAAGGGCGACGTCGCCATGCCGGCCGCCGCCAAGATCCTGTCCGAAAAAGGCCTGAGCGCTGGCGATGTCGCCGGTTCGGGCAAAGACGGCCGCGTCACCAAGGGCGACGCCCTGGCCGCTTCGGCTCCCGCCACCCCGGCCGTCGCGCCGCTGGCCGCCGCCGCGCCGAAGCCAGCGCTGCAGCAAATCGCTTCGCCGACCGTCGCCAGCCTGGGCGAGCGTCCGGAAGAGCGCGTGCCGATGAGCCGTCTGCGCGCCCGTATCGCCGAGCGCCTGCTGCAATCGCAATCGACCAACGCCATCCTGACCACGTTCAACGAAGTGAACATGGCGCCTGTGATGGAACTGCGCAACAAGTACAAGGACAAGTTCGAGAAAGAGCACGGCGTCAAGCTGGGCTTCATGTCGTTCTTCGTCAAGGCCGCCGTCGCCGCGCTGAAAAAGTACCCGATCATCAACGCTTCGGTTGACGGCAACGACATCATCTACCACGGCTACTTCGACATCGGTATCGCCGTCGGTTCGCCACGCGGCCTGGTGGTGCCTATCCTGCGCAACGCCGACCAAATGTCGATCGCCGACATCGAGAAGAAAATCGGTGAATTCGGCGCCAAGGCCAAGGAAGGCAAGCTGACCCTGGACGACCTGACCGGCGGCACGTTCTCGATCTCGAACGGCGGCACCTTCGGCTCCATGCTGTCGACCCCGATCATCAACCCGCCACAATCGGCCATCCTGGGCGTGCACGCGACCAAGGACCGCGCTGTCGTCGAAAACGGCCAGATCGTGATCCGCCCGATGAACTACCTGGCGATGTCCTACGACCACCGCATCATCGACGGCCGCGAAGCCGTGTTGGGCCTGGTCGCGATGAAAGAGGCGCTGGAAGATCCTGCACGTCTGCTGCTGGACCTGTAATAGTTAACCCGGGCACACCGGGGTCGTACCCCTCGGGGTACGACCCCATCCCCCGGGTTTGCGGGTTTCAACTCTTAGGGATGTCATGAGCGTAGCCGAAGAAATCAAGCGTTTGCACGAACTGCATCAGGCCGGCGCGTTGTCGGACGAGGAATTCGCCGCCGCCAAGGCGCGCCTGCTGAGCAGCCCACCGTACCAGCCGGGCGACAATATCGGCGACGATATTTCCCGCCTGCGCCGCTCGCGCAGCGACCGCTGGCTGGGCGGCGTCTGCGGCGGCCTCGGCCGTGTTTCCGGCATCGAAGCCTGGATCTGGCGCCTGCTGTTCGTGATGTTCGTGCTGACCTTTGGTTTCGGCCTGGCGATTTACATTCTGTTATGGATTTTCGTTCCAGACGAAGAACTGATTGGAAAATAAAAAATGAGTAAACAATTTGACGTCGTAGTCATCGGTGCCGGTCCCGGCGGTTATATCGCCGCCATCCGCGCCGCGCAACTGGGTTTCTCCGTCGCTTGCGTCGACGCGTGGGAAAATGAAAAAGGCGGTCCCGCCCCGGGCGGCACCTGCACCAACGTCGGTTGCATCCCGTCGAAAGCGCTGCTGCAATCGTCGGAGCACTTCGAGCACGCCGGCCACGCGTTCAAGGACCACGGCATCGATGTCGCCGGCCTGTCGCTGAACCTGCCGCAAATGCTCAAGCGCAAAGACCAGGTCGTCAAGCAGAACAACGACGGCATCCTGTTCCTGTTCAAGAAAAACAAGGTCACCTTCTTCCACGGCCGCGCCTCGTTCGCCGGCGCCGCCACCGCCGAAGGCTACCCGCTGACGATCTCGGCCCCGGCCAACGAGACCATCAGCGCCAAGCAAGTCATCATCGCCACCGGTTCCAACGCGCGCGAACTGCCGGGCGCGCCTTTCGACGAGCAACTGATCCTGTCGAACACCGGTGCGCTGGCGATCCAGGGCGTTCCAGCCAAGCTGGGCGTGATCGGCGCCGGCGTGATCGGCCTGGAAATGGGCTCCGTATGGCGCCGTCTGGGCGCGGAAGTGACCGTGCTCGAAGGCTTGCCGGTGTTCCTGGGCGCGATCGACGAGCAGATCGCCAAGGAAGCGGCCAAGCTGTTCGCCAAGCAAGGCCTGGCCATCAACCTGGGTTGCAAGATCGGCGCCATCACCAAGGGCGACAACAACGTCACCGTGGCGTATGAGAACGCCAAGGGCGAGGCGCAGACCGCCGTGTTCGACAAGCTGATCATCTCGATCGGCCGCACCCCGAACACCAACGGCCTGGCCGCCGACAAGGTCGGCCTGGCGCTGGACGAGCGCGGTTTCGTGGCCGTCGACGACGACTGCAAAACCAATCTGCCGGGCGTATGGGCGATCGGCGACGTCGTGCGCGGCCCGATGCTGGCGCACAAGGCGGAAGAAGAGGGTGTTGCCGTGGCCGAGCGCATGGCCGGCCAGCATGGCCACACCAACTTCAACACCATTCCTTGGGTCATCTACACTTCGCCGGAAATCGCCTGGGTTGGCCAGACCGAGCAGCAGTTGAAGGCTGCGGGCGTCGCCTACAAGGCCGGCACTTTCCCGTTCCTGGCCAACGGCCGCGCACGCGCGCTGGGCGACACCTCGGGCATGGTCAAGTTCCTGGCCGATGCGACCACCGACGAAATCCTCGGCGTGCACATCATCGGACCGATGGCCTCGGAGCTGATCTCGGAAGCGGTCGTGGCGATGGAGTTCAAGGCTTCGGCCGAAGACATCGCGCGTATCTGCCACGCCCACCCATCCTTGTCGGAAGCGACCAAGGAAGCGGCGCTGGCGATCGACAAGCGCACGCTCAATTTCTAAGCAGTAGCTAAAGGCGGACTGCGGGCGGACTGCGGTCCGCCCGTTTTTGTTTGCGCCGCCCCCACAGAATCGAACCCATGAACGTCGAAGAGTTTTATCAGCAAGCGCTGCAACAGCGCAATTTCAAGGCCGACGCGGCCCAGCGCCGCGCCGTCGATCGTCTGCAGCAATGCTACGACGAATGGGTGGCGTACAAGGGCCAGCGCTCGAGCACGTTCAAGCGCTTGATCAACCGTCCCGAGGTGCCCAAGGGCGTCTACATGTGGGGCGGGGTGGGGCGCGGCAAGTCGTTCCTGATGGATAGCTTCTATTCGGTGGTGCCGCTGGTGCGCAAGACGCGCCTGCACTTCCACGAGTTCATGCGCGGCGTGCACCGCCAGTTGGACGAGCTGACCGGCGTCGCCAATCCGCTCGACGAGGTGGCCAAGCGCATCGCCAAGAAATACCGATTGATCTGCTTCGACGAATTCCACATCTCCGACGTGGCCGACGCCATGATCATGTACAACTTGCTGAAGGCGCTGTTCGACAACGGCGTGTCCTTCATCATGACGTCGAACTACGATCCGAAACTGCTGTACCCGGACGGCCTGCACCGCGACCGCATCCTGCCGACCATCGAGTTGTTGTACGAAAAACTCGACGTGATGAACATCGACGCCGGCATCGACTATCGCGGCCGCGCGCTCGAGCAGGTCGATTCCTACTACACGCCGATCAACGCCGAGACCGACAAGAAGTTGCGCGACGCTTACACCAGCATCGCCGAGACCGCCGACGAGGACCCGGTGGTGCGCATCGAGGCGCGCGAGATCCGCGCGCTGCGCCGGGCCGGATCGATCATCTGGTTCGACTTCCACACGCTGTGCGGCGGGCCGCGTTCGCAGAACGATTATCTGGAAATCGCCAGCCGCTTCCATACCGTGATATTGTCCGGGATTCCGATGATGTCGGCATCGATGTCGTCGGAGGCGCGCCGCTTCACGTGGCTGATCGATGTATTCTACGATCAGGGCGTGAAGTTGCTGATGTCGGCCGAGGTCGAGCCGGAGGAGTTGTACACGACCGGCACCCTGGCCAATGAATTTCACCGCACCGTGTCGCGCATTGTCGAGATGCAGTCGCGCGAGTACATGGATAAAGAACAGCGCGCCGCAGCCGGTTCGCTGGCGTGACGCAACAGGAAAGCATATGAGAGCAAGTTTGAAACCGCTGGGCGGGATGATCGTGGCCGCGGCCGTCTCTGTGGCGCTGGCCGCGCCGGCCATGGCGCAGGAGGCGACGTCGGTAGCGCCGTCGTCGCACTCGGTCGCCGAGGCCGACGCCACCCTGGCCAGGGTGGCGACCGAACGCGAAGCCGTCAACGCCGAGTACGCCGCCGGCGAAGCGGTCTGCTACAACAAGTTCTTCGTCAACAACTGCCTGGACAAGGCCAAGGAAAAACGCCGCGTCGAGCTGGCCAACCTGCGCGCGCTGGAAGTGGAAGCCGAGCATTTCAAACGCGCCGCTTCCGTGGCGCGCCGCGACGCCGACCTGGCCGAGCGCGCCCGCAAGGACGACGAGGAATTGGCCCGGCGCGAGGCCTTACCGCCCAAGCCGGTCAAGGATGTGGACAACGCGCCGCCGCCGGCGCCGCCCAAGGGCCGGCGCATCGCCGAGCGCGAGGCCGACCATGCCGCCAGGATGAAACGCGAGGCGGCGGCGACGGCCGCCAACGCCGACAAGCGCGCCGCCAGCGCCGCCCGCTACGAGCAGAAGAAGATCGATGCCGAACGGCGCCAGGCCGATGTGGCCAAGCGGGTCGCCGAGACCGAGCGCAAGCGGGCCGCCAAGGTCGAGGCGGAGAAGAAGAAGGCCGCTGCCGCTGCGGCCGCGGCGGCGGCGGCGGTGAAAAAATAAGGCGCTGGCGCCCGGCCGCGCCACGGCCGTGCATCCTCAGCGGTTGACGGCCGGCGCGACCAGCTTGATGATCGCCATCGTGCAATTGTCCCCCTTGCCCTGGGCGCGCTCGGCGGCCTTGCCGATCAGCCGCTCGGCGGCCTGGCGGGGCGTGTTGCGCGCCACGGCCGCCGCCAGTTCCTGGTCCGTGAAACACTGCCACAGGCCGTCCGAGCACAGCAGGAACGCGTCGCCCGGCCGCAATCCCTCATACACGTTCAGCGCCACATACGGCGCCTTGAAGCTATTGCCCAGCACATTGGCGAGCAGCTTGGAGCTGCGATGCTTCTTGGCCGCCTCCAGCGGCACCTTGTCATTGCGCACCAGATGCTCGACGTAGGCGTTGTCGTTGCTGCGCTCGGCGCTGGCCTCGCCGCTGAAGCGGTACACCCGCGTCTCGCCCACATGCGTCCAGACCGCCTGCCCGGCCGGGGTCAGCACCAGCAGCGCGAGCGCGCTGTGCGGTTCGGCGGCGGCCGTGATCGGGTTCATCTTGATCAGTTGGTGGGCCTCCAGCACTATCGCGCCGAGCAGCTCTTTCAGGCGCGGCAGATTGGGCGTGTCGCCGACGCGGAAATCGTCGAACAGCTGCTTGCTGGTCAGCAGCGCCTGGTCCGGGCCGATCGCGCTGTGGTTGCCGTCGGCCAGCACCGCCAGCACATAGCCGGGCGCGTTGGGCGACGTCAGCAGGGCCACGCGGTCGTTCTGTTGCGGCCGGTTGCCGATGTGCTGGGCGGTGCCCGCTTCTATTTTATAGGCGCTCATATGGTTGACACTGTATCCTGAACGGCGGGTGAGCGGCGATATCGATCATTCTGTTGGCGGCGGGCGCGCCGTAGATTAAACTATGCACCGTGTCGCAGTTTGTTTGCAATACGTCTGTTGTTCCAGTGAAACTATTTTGTGTGGGTAGATTGAGAAATATGACTGATGTACAAGATATCCAGCGTCGTCTGATCGAACTCGACGTCGAACACCGCGACCTGGACGCGGTGATCGACATGCTCACGCTGGACGGACACCACGATCAGCTGCAATTGCGCCGCCTGAAAAAGCGCAAGCTGCAACTGAAAGACCATATCACCCTGCTGAAAATGCAACTG
Source organism: Duganella sp. 1411 (assembly GCF_017833525.1). Taxonomy (GTDB): domain Bacteria; phylum Pseudomonadota; class Gammaproteobacteria; order Burkholderiales; family Burkholderiaceae_D; genus Rugamonas. The sequence goes on along the minus strand of NZ_JAFICD010000001.1, from coordinate 2,447,365 downwards.
GTGCCTGACGTCCCGGCTTAAGCAGTCCGCCTCAACTAAGTATATTTTGACCGAACACCTCCCCACGCCCGCCGATCCGCACGCGCCGGCCGCCGCCGACGCCACCCCCGCCATAGTCGGCGCCACCCCAGACCTGCCCCCCGGCAAATACGATTCCGAGGTCGAGCGACTGTTCGGCGCCGGTGGACCGCTGGGGCCGGCTGTGGGCGACTTCAAGCCGCGCCGCTCGCAGACGGAAATGGCCAAGGCGGTCGCGGCTGCGATCGCCACGCAAACCACCTTGATCGCCGAGGCCGGCACGGGCACGGGCAAGACCTTCGCCTACCTGGTGCCCGCCTTGCTGTGGGGCGGCAAGACCATTGTTTCGACCGGCACCAAGAACTTGCAGGACCAGTTGTTCCTGCGCGATATCCCCACCGTGCGCGCGGCGTTGCAGGCGCCGGTGTCGGTGGCGCTGCTCAAGGGTCGGTCGAATTACGTCTGCCATTACCATCTCGAACGCACGCTGCAGAATGGCCGCATGACCTCGCGCGACGACGTCGGCCACCTGCGCGAGATCTCGCGCTTCCTCAAAATGACCAGTTCCGGCGACAAGGCCGAGCTGGCCCGCGTGCCGGAAAACGCGCTGATCTGGAATCTGGTGACGTCGACCCGCGACAATTGCATGGGTGCAGAGTGCCAGTACTACCAGGATTGTTTCGTCATGAAGGCGCGCAAGGAAGCGCAGCAGGCCGACGTGGTGGTGGTCAACCACCACCTGTTCTTCGCCGACGTCGCGCTCAAGGATTCCGGCGTGGCCGAACTGCTGCCGTCGGCCAACACCATCATCTTCGACGAGGCGCACCAGCTGCCCGACACCGCCACCCTGTTCTTCGGCGACACCTTTTCGACCTCGCAGGTGCTGGAATTGTGCCGCGACGTGCTGGCCGAGGGCTTGTCGCACGCGCGCGACGGCGCCGACTGGGGCAAGGTGGTGACGGTGGTGGAGAAGGCCGCGCGCGACCTCAGGTTGACATTCCCGCAAGATATCGTGCGCCTGTCGTTGCCGCAGATCGCGCCGTCGAGCGACTTTTTCCCGGCGCTGCAGACGCTCAAGGACGAGCTCGACGGCATGCTGGCCGTGCTCGAGACCCAGGCCGCCCGCGCGGAAACCTTGGAGCAGTGCCGCCAGCGTGGCATCGAGCTGGGTCAAAAGTTGGCTTCTTGGAAATTCGATCCGAAGGCGCGCGTCGAAAAAGGCGAGGAGGCGGTGTTCTGGGTCGAGGCCTACGCGTCGTCGTTGCAGCTGCATAAAACGCCGTTATCGATCGCGCCGATCTTCAACGGCCAGCGCGAGGGCGTGCCCCGCAGCTGGATTTTCACGTCCGCGACCTTGGCCGTGAAGAATGATTTCAGCCATTTTTCCGAACAGATGGGCTTGGCCGACGAGCCGTCGAAGTCCTGGCCGAGCCCGTTTAATTACGAGCAGCAGGGTCTTTTATATGTGCCGCAAGGTTTGCCGGACCCCAATTCGATGGGGTACACCGACGCCGTGCTGGACCTGGCGTTGCCGGTGATCGAGGCGGCGGGCGGGAAAACTTTCCTTTTGTGCACGACTTTACGCGCCGTCAAGCGCGCCGCCGAGCGCCTGCGCGACGAGTTCGAAAAGCGCGGCCTGCCGTATCCCTTGTTCGTCCAGGGCGACAAGGGGCGCACCGAATTGCTGGACCAGTTCCGCAAGGCCGGCAACGGCGTGCTGATCGGTAGCCAGAGTTTCTGGGAGGGTGTCGACGTGCGCGGCGACGCGTTGTCGCTGGTCATTATCGACAAGCTGCCGTTCGCGCCGCCGGACGATCCGGTGCTTGCCGCCCGCATCGAGGTCATGGAAAAGCAGGGCAAAAACGGCTTCATGCACCACACCTTGCCGGAGGCGATCATCAACCTGAAGCAGGGCGCCGGCCGCCTGATCCGCGACGAGGGCGATCGCGGCGTGCTGATGCTGTGCGATCCGCGCGTCATTTCCAAGCCTTACGGCAAGCGCATCTGGCAGAGTCTGCCGTCCTTCAAGCGCACCCGCGAGCAGGCCGACGCGGTGGCCTTTTTCCAAAACAAGCATGTGGATCAGTAACTTTTAGTATGTTTTTCAGCGCGCGCGGCGGTCCCGCCGCGCGCTTTTTGCCGCCGTCCGCAGCGCTGCAAGCCTCTTCCTGAGCTGGTCCAATCCCAGCACCCACACCTTTTTCCTGTCACCGCCGCCACGCCGCGCGCCCGCGGTTTTGCCGCCAGAGGCCGTTTCTCGTGCGAATCATGTCGGAAATTGGCATGTTTTAGCCATTATTTGGCGCGAGCCGGGGATCGCATCGAAAATTTGCGACCGGCATCACCTGAACCGTAGTGCATCCGCCGAGGGGCGCGACGGAGCGGGCCCGACTAAGTTTCATCTGGCATGCGTTTGCGTTCGCTCAAAGTGGCTGCTGAGCCGATTGTTAGAGTTGGTTAAGCGCTGTTCCCCTAAGGAGCAGGATCGGAGGAGGCCATGACTATCCGCCACGGCTGTTTTTTCAGCTATGCACACGGCCAGCATGCATACATGAGCAAGTTCAAAAACGATTTGATTGACGCGCTCAAGTGTTATCTGGAACCCCACTTCGACAACGAGAACGAACTTTTTGTCGACAGTGAGCAGCTGGGCGGCGGTGATGATCTGGATGAAAAAATCGCCCGGGCGCTGTGTGAAAGTGCTTGCATGATTGTGATTTACACACCGAAGTACGAAGCCCACGCCTATACCCGGCGTGAGTTTGCAGCAATGCAACTAATTGAAGAAGAGCGCAAGAAATGGTACACGCTGCCCAGCCACCTGATCATCCCGGTCATCATGACGCGGCACCCGCTGAGCCTGCCCCCGCAGATTTCGGGGCCGGGCATGTATGTCGATTTTTCGCGCTACACCCTGGCCAGCGGCGACCTGAAAACCAATCCGGAATTTTTGCCGGACATCGAAAAGATCGTCGTGCGTATCGCCCAGCACTACCACTACCTGAAACAATGCACGCCCCCCGGGCATGACTGTGGCCGTTTTGTCATGCCGGACATTCCGCCCGAGTGGCGCGCCCTACCTCCTCCCCACTTCCCTCGCTAAAGGTTCGCTATGGAAACCACATCATTGTCCTTGCCACCGCTCACAGCCAACGGCGAAGTGGTTACTTTCTATTCTTACAAGGGTGGGACGGGGCGCACGATGGCCCTGTCGAATCTGGCGGTCTTGCTTGCAAGGCAACAGAACGCCACCACCCCGGTATTGATGATCGATTGGGATATGGAAGCGCCCGGCCTGCATCACTACTTCGAGCACAGCGAGGAACGCGCGGGCGTGCTCGAACTGTTCGAAGCTTGCCGCGAGCAACTACATCGGCGGCGCAAGGGCGCAGACGTGCTCGACGACGAGGAGCTGGCGCAGGAGGTGCTGGCGGCGGTGGGCTGGGAGCAGTACGTCAGCCGGGTCGACCAGAGCAGCCAGCTGTACCTGATGCGCGCCGGCCGCTTCGACGACAGCTACGCCGAGCGGCTCGCCGCCATGCATTGGGACGAGTTGTTCGACAGCTGTCCGGCGCTGTTCCGTTGTTTTGCTGACAATCTTGCGCGCCACTTCCGCTACGTGCTGGTCGATTCGCGCACCGGCCGCACGGACAGCGCCGGCATCTGCACGACCTTGCTGCCGCGCAAGCTGGTGGTGGTGTTCACGCCCAACCGCCAAAGCCTCGAGGGGGTGCAGGCGCTGGTGGCGCGCGCCACCGCCTACCGGCGCAGCCACGAGGACGAGCAGCGGCCGCTGCTGGTCTACCCGCTGCCGTCGCGCATCGAAATGGGCGACAGCACGCAGCGCGCGCAATGGCGGCGCGGCGACCCCCAACATAATATAGTGGGCTACCAGCCCATCTTCGAACAGTTGATGCGCGATTGCTACGGCATGCAGCAAGTGTCGCTGGACAGCTATTTCGACGAGGTCCAGCTGCAACAGACCCGCACCTTCGCCTATGGCGAGCAGCTGGCGGTGCGCATGGACCAGGGCGGCGACCGCTTTTCGCTGACGCGCACGTTCGAGGCCTTCCTCGACTGGCTCGGTCCCGGCTACTTTCCATGGCAATCGAGCCGCGAGATCCACTTGTTGTCGGCCATCGACGAGGCGCGCCACGCGCTGGGCGAGGGCGGCGCGCGCGCGTTGTCGCAACCGCTGGCGCGCGACCTCAACCTGCTGGGCGAGCTGTATCGCCGCGAGGGCAGGCTGCGCCAGGCGCTGGACTGTTTCCAGGAAAGCCTGACCCTGCGCCAGCGCGGCATGGGCGAGGACCATGTCGATACGCTGATCAGCAAGAGCAACCTGGCCGGCGTGCTGCGGCGGCAGGGGCGGCTGGACGAGGCGCAGTTCCTGGAGGAATGCATCGTCGAGGCGCGCGAACGCCTGCTGGGGGCGGAACACCTCGACACGCTGGCGGCGCGCGCCAACCTGGCCGCCACCCTGGCCGAGCAGGGGCAGGGCGCCGACGCGCTGGCCATCCAGGACGCCGTGCTGGACGCCTATCTGCGCATGCTCGGCTCGGAACACCTGCTGACCTTGTCCTGCAAGGCGGCCCGGGCCGACCTGCTGTTCCAGCGCGGCGACCTCGACCAGGCCCGCCGCGAACAGGAGCAGGTGTTGGCCAAGCGCAAGCGCCTGCTGGGCGCCGAGCATCCCGACACCTTGCGCAGTAAAACCGCGCTGGCCTGCACCCTGGTCGCGTTGAACGAGCAGGAGGGCGCCCGCGTGCTGTTCGACAAGGTGCTGGCGGCGCAGTTGCGCCGGCTGGGGCCGGACCATCCGGACACCCGCAAGACCATGGAGCTGCTGGGCGTGGCGCCGCCGGAGCGGCCGCACGCGCGCCCGGGCGGCGCGCCGGACGCGGGCGGGTGCGCGCCGGTGCGCGAATTGCACCAGGACGCGGCCATGGCAGACTACGACAACGCGCTGCCGCGCCCGCCCCTGGGGCGCGTCGCCATGGACGCGGCCGGCCTGCGCGCGCGCCGCGGCGACGAGTTGCTGGCGCTCGACGAGCAGCTCGGCGGCGTCCGGCCGGCGTCGCGTTAGCGCAAATTTATCTGGTTCGTAGCCGGTCCGCGCGCGCGCCCCGCGCGTTGCTTCAGGTAAAATCTCTGTATGAGAATCCTGATCAGTAATGACGACGGCTACCTGGCGCCCGGCATCAATGCGTTGGCAAACGCGCTGGCGCCCATCGCCGACATCGTCGTCGTGGCGCCGGACAGCAACCGTTCCGGCGCGTCCAATTCGCTGTCGCTGGACCGGCCGCTGTCGGTGCAGCGGGCCGCCAATGGTTTCTATTTTGTCAATGGCACGCCGACCGACTGCGTGCACGTGGCGCTCACCGGCGTGCTCGACTACCGGCCCGACCTGGTCGTCTCCGGCATCAACAACGGCCCCAACATGGGCGACGACACGCTGTATTCGGGCACCGTCGCCGCCGCCACCGAGGGCTATCTGTTCGGCATTCCGGCCATCGCCTTTTCCCAGGGGACGTTCGGCTGGGAGCACATCGACGACGCCGCCCGCCACGCGCGCGACCTCATCGAGCGCTATTACGACACGCTGCCGCGTCCGTATCTGCTCAACGTCAACATCCCCAACCGTCCGTACGCGCACCTGACCGAGGTGGTCGCCACCCGGCTGGGCAAGCGCCACCAGTCGGAGCCGGTGATCCGCTCGCAGGATCCGCGCGGCAAGGAAATTTTCTGGATCGGTCCGCCGGGCGCGACCAAGGACGCCGGCGAGGGCACCGATTTCTTCGCCTGCGCCCACGGCCGCACGTCGATCACGCCGCTGCAGGTCGATCTGACCCATAAATCGCAACTCGCGGCACTGGAAAAGGCCCTGGCATGAGCGACAAACCCCGCACCTTCCCGCTGCCGCTGTCGTCGGTGGTGGACAAGGGCGCCAAGAAGACCCCCCTGTTCGCGCCGGTGGCCACGCCGCAGACGGCGACCCAGAACGCGGCGCGCCACGTGCCGCCGCAGCACGGTTACCCGGGGCCGCGTCCGGTGGCGGTGCCATCGAAATCCCACAGTTACGCGATGGAACGGGCGCAGCCGGTGGTGGCGCCGGCCCCGCGCCAGAATCCGCTGGTGTCGGACGCGGTGCGCCGCGCCATGGTGCAGCGGGTGGCCCGGCAGGGCGTCAAGGACACGGTGGTGCTGGGCGCGCTCGAGGCCGTGCCGCGCCACATGTTCATGGAGGAGGCGCTGGCCTCGCAGGCCTACATCGATGCCTCGCTGCCGATCGGCCACCAGCAGACCATTTCGCAGCCGTACATCGTCGCCCGCATGATCGAGGTGATGCGCAACGGCGGCCAGCTCAAGCGGGTGCTGGAGATCGGCACCGGCTGCGGCTACCAGGCGGCGGTGTTGGCGCGGGTGGCGCAGGAGGTTTATTCTATCGAGCGTATCAAGCCTCTGCACGAGCTCGCCAAGAACAATTTGCGGCCCTTGCGTGTGCCGAATCTACGCTTGCATTACGGAGATGGTATGCTTGGCCTGCCGCAAGCGGCGCCGTTTGATGGCATCATACTGGCCGCGGCCGGTTTGGAAGTGCCGCAAGCATTGCTCGAACAGCTGGCCATGGGCGGCCGGCTGGTGGCGCCGGTCGGCGCCCGCGCGCAACGTCTGGAACTGATTACCCGCATCGGCAAGAAGGAATGGACCAGCGAAACGCTGGAAGATTGCCATTTCGTGCCTTTGCGTCCGGGCACGGCGTGACCGCTCACGCCCGGTCCGCGCCACAGAACGCATCACACTGAAACATAAGATGAGAATGACAAATAAAAGTAATGTGCTCGTATTGAGCTTGGTGCTCGCTTTCCTGAGCGCCTGCAGCACCACCCCGAACCAGGCCCCGGTGATCGACCGTCCGGTGTCGAACCCGCCAGTCAAATCCGCCACGCCGAGCGAAACGGCGCAAGTGTCGCGCGACGAGCGCGGCCTCTACACCGTCAAAAAAGGCGATACGCTGATCCGCATCGCGCTCGAATACGGCCAGAACTACCGCGACTTGGTGGCCTGGAACAACCTGGCCAACCCGAACGACATCAAGGTCGACCAGGTGCTGCGCGTGCTGCCGCCCGACGCCGCCGGCAACGGCGTGGAGACGGCCGCCGTCGTCATGCCGCCGAGCGACAAGACGCCGCCGCCACCCCCAGCGGTCAAGAAGACCGGGCCCAAGGGCGAGAAGCGGCCGTACACCGACGCCACGCTGGCCGAGCTGCAGCGCGCCGACAACGGCAAGGAAGTGGCCGCCAGCGGAGCGCCGTCCCCGGCCCCGGCCGCACCGGCTGCTCCGGCCCCGGCCGCCCGTCCGCCGGCCGCGCCCGCCGCCGCGCCGGCCGCCGGCGCCGACGACGACAAACTGAGCTGGATGTGGCCGTCCGAGGGCAAGGTCATCGCCACCTTCGACGAGGGCAAGAATAAGGGCGTCGACATCGCCGGCAAGGCGGGCCAGCATGTCGTTGCCGCCGGCGCCGGAAAAGTCATGTATGCCGGTAGCGGCATCCGCGGTTATGGTAATCTCGTTATTGTGAAGCACAATAATAGTTTGTTGTCGGCCTACGCCCATAACCGCACCATCGTGGTCAAGGAAGGCCAGAGCGTGACCAAGGGACAAATGATTGCCGAGATGGGGGATTCGGACGCCGACTCCGTCAAGCTGCACTTTGAAATCAGGCAGCAGGGCAAGCCGGTGGACCCGTCCAAATTCCTGCCTAACCGCTAGCCGAGCCATGAAACAGACGCCGCACGACCCGATGGATGACGACCCGGCCCCGGAGGACTTCCAGGACGAGTCGGGCGACGATGTCGCCATCGATGCCATCGACGGGGCGGACGGTGCCGGCGAGGGCCCCGGCGAGGGCGGCCCGCTGCCGGAGGCGGCGGTGCTGGAGGTCGACGAGCTGAAAAAGGTGCTGGCGGCCGAGTTGTCGACCGACACCACCCAGCACTACCTGAACCAGATCGGCACCCGGCCGCTGCTGACGGCGCCGCAGGAGGTGCACTACGCCACCTTGGCCAAGGCCGGCGACTTCAGCGCCCGCCAGACCATGATCGAGCACAACCTGCGGCTGGTGGTGTCGATCGCCAAGCACTACATCAACCGCGGCGTGGTGCTGCTCGACATGATCGAGGAGGGCAACATCGGCCTGATGCGCGCGATCGACAAGTTCGAGCCCGAGCGCGGCTTCCGCTTTTCGACCTACGCCACCTGGTGGATACGCCAGAGCATCGAGCGCGCCATCATGAACCAGGCCCGCACCGTGCGCCTGCCGGTGCACATGGTGCGCGAACTGAACCAAATTCTGCGCGGCAAATACCATCTGGAAGCCCAGCACCACAACGGCAAGGACGCCACCGCCGAGGACATCGCCGAGCTGGTCGGCCGGCCGGTGGAGGAGGTGCAGGACATCCTGGCGCTGTCCGAGCACGCCACCTCGCTCGACGCCCCGCTCGACAACGACCCGCAGTCGTCGCTGATGGACATGCTGCCCGGCGACAGCGAGGACAGCCCCGACGCCCGCGCCGAGCACCAGGAAATGACGGTGCTGATGCGCGACTGGCTCACCAAGCTGCCGGACAAGCAGCGCATCGTCATCATGCGCCGTTTCGGCCTCGACAACGACGACCCCGCCACGCTGGAAACCCTGGCCGAGGAGATGGGCGTCACCCGCGAGCGCGTGCGCCAGATCCAGCAGGAGGCGCTGGTCAAGCTCAAGCGGGCCATGGCCGCGCGCGGCGTGGTGCGCGATTCCCTGCTGTAGCCCATTTCTTTCGATCCGTTCCCCACCCGCGTTCTGCTATCATATCGGCCCCGGCGCAGCCACGGCGGGCCGCCAGCCGCGCGGCCGGCGCCAGCCATTCTTTCCTTAAAATTAAATTTTATGCAAGATATTATCCTCGACATCAAATCGCTCGACATGGACGCCCGTGGCGTCGGCCATTTGCACAATGAAGACGGTTCGCAGGGCAAGGTGGTGTTTGTCGAGGGCGCGCTGCCGGGCGAGAAGGTCAGTTTTTATACCTTCAAAAAGAAGAAGAACTGGGAAATGGCGCGCATGACGGCGCTGCACCGCGAGTCGCCGATGCGGGTTACGCCCAAGTGCAAGCATTTCGACTACTGCGGCGGCTGCTCGATGCAGCACCTGGAGCCGACCGCGCAGGTGGCCATCAAGCAGCGCGTGCTCGAGGACAACCTGCGCCACATCGGCAAGGTCAAGCCGCTGACGGTGATGCGGCCGATGTACGGCCCGACCTGGGGCTACCGCTACCGCGCGCGGCTGTCGGTGCGCCACGTGGTCAAGAAGGGCACGGTGCTGGTCGGCTTCCACGAGAAAAAATCGGTGTTCGTGGCCGATATCGACAGCTGCGAGATCCTGCCACGCCACGTGTCGGACCTGCTGCTGCCGCTGCGCGCGCTGATCGGCTCGCTGTCCTTGTACGACCAGGTGCCGCAGATCGAGGTGGCCATCGGCGAGGGCGTCACCGCGCTGGTGCTGCGCATCATGGCGCCGCTGACCGCCGACGACGAGACCAAGCTGAAGGCGTTCGCCGACCTGCACAAGATTCAATTCTGGCTGCAGAGCAAGGGGCCGGAGACGGCCGCGCCGTTCTATCCGCTGGACGACGACCTGCATTATCTGCTGCCCGAATTCGGCATCAAGATGCCGTTCAAGCCGGTCGACTTCACGCAGGTCAACCACTACATCAACCGTGTGCTGGTGGGCAAGGCGCTGCGCCTGCTCGAGGTGCGGCCGGAAGACCGCGTGGCCGACCTGTTCTGCGGCCTGGGCAACTTCACCTTGCCGCTGGCGACGCAGGCGCGCGAGGTGGTCGGCATCGAGGGCAGCACCACCTTGTCGGAGCGGGCGCTGGACAACGCCAAGGCCAACGGATTGTCGGACAAGACCACGTTCTACACGCGCAACCTGTTCGAGGTGACGGCCGACGACCTGATCGCGCTCGGTAAATTCGACCGCATGTTGATCGACCCGCCACGTGACGGCGCCATGGCGCTGAGCGAGGCGCTGGTGGCGTTGAGCGCCACGCGCGCCGACCTGCTGCCCAAGCGCATCGTGTATGTGTCGTGCAGCCCGTCGACGTTGGCGCGCGACGCCGGCATCCTGGTCAACGCCGGCTATGTGCTCGACAAGGCCGGCGTGGTCAATATGTTCCCGCACACGTCGCACGTGGAATCGATGGCGGTGTTCAACCTGGGGTAGAAACCGGCAGATGACCAGATGGCCACGTAGGGCGGATTAGGTGGAACGCCGTAATCGGCCATCTATGAGCCGCCAACGGAGCATGCATGGCCGATTACGCTTCGCTAATCCGCCCTACGTGGATCGGTGGTCATACGTGCATCGGTGGTCATACGTGCATCCGTGGTCAATACGTGCATCCGTGGTCATTCATGATTCCATGGTCAAAAAAAAGCCGGCGCGAGGCCGGCTTTCTTGGTACTACTGACTGGTCCGCTTAATCGCGGCTACCGCCGGCGATGCCCAGCAGCGACAACAGGTTGACGAAGATGTTGTACACGTCGAGGTACAGGCGCAGCGTCGCGCTGATGTAGTTGGTCTCGCCGCCGTTGACGATCTGCTGCACGTCATACAGGATGTACGCGGAGAAGATCGCGATCGCCACCACCGAGATCACGATGCCCAGCGCCGGGATGTTCAGGAAGATGTTGGCCAGCGAGGCCAAGATCAGCACGATGACACCGGCGAACAGCCACGTGGCCATGCCCGAAAAGTCGCGCTTCGAGACCGTGGCGACCGACGCCAGCACCGCGAACACCGATGCCGTGCCGCCGAACGCGGTCATGATCAGGAAGGCGCCGTTGGAGAAGCCCAGGATGCGCGACAGCAGCGGCGTCAACATCAGGCCCATGAAGAACGTGAAGCCCAGCAGCAGGGCCACGCCCACGCCGGTTTCCTTGTTCTTTTCAATCGCCCAGATGAAGCCGAAGGCGCCGGCCAGGAACACCAGTGCCATCAGCCCGCCGCCCAGTGGCAGGTGCAGGGACACGCCCAGCGCCGCGCCGAACACGGTCGGGATCATCGACAATGCCAGCAGCCAGTAGGTGTTGCGCAGCACGTTGTGCTGTACGGCGCGGCGGCTGCCCGCCGACAGATCGTAAGTCTTTTCCATGTTAATCATAGTGCCTCCTTCAAAGTGATTCGGTTTACTGCTTGTTAAAAGCATAGCACGGACCAGCCGAAATACCCAAAAACATGGCTCAAAAGCACTTAATCCGGACTTAAACAGCACGTATCGGGGCCGGGCCACCGGTTTTCGCCCCGTCATGGGGCGTCCCGGGACCATGCTACAGCCTAATCTGGTGCCGTTTCTCGGAATATGGGGTGTTCTATGGTAAAATCAAAGGTTGATTGAGCTATCAATTTTGTTTTAAACCTTTCTTTTTATTGGAGTTTTTCAAATGGCAATCGAACGCACCCTGTCGATCATCAAACCAGACGCAGTTGCAAAAAACGTTATCGGCCAAATCTACAGCCGTTTCGAAGGCGCTGGCCTGAAGATCGTTGCTGCGCAAATGAAGCAGCTGTCGCGTGAAGAGGCTGAAGGTTTCTACGCCGCGCACAAAGAGCGCGGCTTCTTCAAGGACCTGGTGGACTTCATGGTCTCCGGCCCGGTCATGATCCAGGCGCTGGAAGGCGAAAACGCCGTCCTGAAAAACCGCGAACTGATGGGCGCCACCGATCCTAAGAAGGCTGAAAAAGGCACCATCCGTGCTGACTTCGCCGACTCGATCGACGCCAACGCCGTGCACGGTTCCGACGCTGTCGAAGCCGCCGCGGTTGAAATTGCCTACTTCTTCGGCAAGTAATTTAGTGTGATACCCCCGTTTCCGCCAACGCGCGGAAACGGAGTTTTTTTTAGAACTGTTTTGAAATTGACTATGAACGCACCCCTGACCAACTTGCTGGACTTCGATCCCGCGCAGCTCATCGCTTATTGCGCCGAGTTGGGGGAGAAGCCGTTCCGCGCCAAGCAACTGCAACGCTGGATCCATCAATTCGGCGCGTCGGACTTCGACGCCATGACCGATCTGGCCAAGTCGCTGCGCGACAAACTGAAAACCCGCGCCCACGTCGCCGCGCCGGCCATCATCAGCGACCACACGTCCACCGACGGCACGCGCAAATGGCTGGTCGACGTCGGCAACGGCAACGCGGTCGAAACCGTGTTCATCCCGGAAGAAAACCGCGGCACCTTGTGCATTTCCACCCAGGCCGGTTGCGCCGTCAACTGCCGTTTCTGCTCGACCGGCAAGCAGGGCTTTTCGCGCAACCTGAGCGTGGGCGAGATCATCGGCCAGCTGTGGATGGCCGAGTTCGAGCTGCGCCGCACCAAGGGCATCGAGCCCGGCCCCAAGGGCGAGCGCCAGATCACCAACGTCGTCATGATGGGCATGGGCGAGCCGCTGCTGAACTTCGAGCCGACCGCCACCGCCCTCAAGTTGATGCTCGACGATAACGCCTACGGCCTGTCGCGCCGCCGCGTCACCTTGTCGACCTCCGGCGTGGTGCCGATGATGGACAAGCTGTCGCAGGAAGTGCCGGTGGCGCTGGCCGTGTCGCTGCACGCGTCCAACGACGAGCTGCGCAACAGCCTGATCCCGCTCAACAAAAAATACCCGCTCAAGGAGCTGATGGCCGCCTGCAAGCGCTATCTGGAATTCGCCCCGCGCGACTTCATCACCTTCGAGTACTGCATGCTCGACGGCGTCAACGACTCCGACGACAACGCCCGCGAGCTGATCGCGCTGGTGCAGGACCGCCAGTTCGGCGTCAACTGCAAATTCAACCTGATTCCGTTCAATCCGTTCCCGGAGTCCGGCCTGCTGCGCTCGAAGAACCCGCGCATCAAGGCCTTCGCCCAGATCCTGGTCGACGCCGGCATCGTCACCACCATCCGCAAGACGCGCGGCGACGACATCGACGCCGCCTGCGGCCAGCTGGCCGGCGAGGTCCAGGACCGCACCAAGGTGGCCCAGCGCATGGAGAAGATGGCCGAGTACCAGCAAAAGTTCGGCGCCAATTTCGGCAAGATCGTGGAGATCACTTCCTGATGACACTCCTGGCGCAGCGTAGCCGGCGGCTCGTCGCGCTCGGGTTGATCCCGGCGCTGGCGGGGACGTTGGCCGGTTGCGCCTCGGCGCCGGAACGGGGCAACAGCGGCAAGGCCGAGCTGACCACCGCGTCGGACCAGACCGGCGCCCAGCGCAAGGTCGAGATCCGCATGCAGCTGGCGGTCGGTTATTACGAGCAGGGCCAGTACACGTTCGCGCTCGACGAGGTCAAGATGGCGCTGGTCGCCGACCCGCAGTACGCCGACGCCTACGGCATGCGCGGCCTGATTTACCAGGCCATGGGCGAGACCGGCCTGGCCGAGGATAATTTTGTCCGCGCGCGCAAACTGGCGCCGGGCAATCCGGATCTGGCCAACAATTATGGCTCCTTCCTGTGCCAGAACGGCCGGGTGGCGGAGGCGCTGCCGCTGTTCGACGAGGCGCTGGGCAACCGCGGCTACCGTTCTCCGGCGTCGGCCGCCAACAACGCCGGCGCCTGCGCGGTGAAGATCAAGGATTACGCCAGCGCGGAGCGTTATCTGCTGCAAGCCTTGCAGTTGACGCCCGACCTGCCGGCCACCAACGCCAATCTGGCGCGGGTATATTTTGAAAAGCGCGATTATGTGCGCGCCAATTTCTTCATTACCCGTCTGAACAAGGTGGCAAAGATGGAGAGCCTGACGGCCGACGTGCTGTGGCTCGGGATTAAGGTGCAGCATAAGGTGGGCGACACGGGAGCGGAAGCCGGCTGGGCGACGCAATTGCGCCGCCACCACCCCGGCTCGACCGAATATGCTGCTTATCAACGTGGGGCGTTTGATGAGTGAGACAGGGATACCAATGAATTCAGAGTGGGCGGAACCGCCAAAAAAAGACCAGGGCGGCAGCAGCCTGGCCACGCCCGGAGCACAACTGGCGGCCCAGCGCGAAGCGATGGGACTGTCGGTGGAACAGATCGCCGACCAGTTGAAGCTGGCCCCGCGCCAGGTGGTCGCGCTGGAGGCGGGCGATTACGCCTCGCTGCCGAATATGGCGGTGGTGCGCGGTTTCGTGCGCGCCTACGCCAAGGTCGTCAAGCTTGACGCCACGCCGCTGGTGGCGATGATCGAAGTGGTGTCGCCGACCAGTCCCGAGGCCGCGCCGCCGCGCAAGGAGCGCGCGGCGCAGTTTTCCGAGTCGCGCCTGCCGCTGATGACCGACCGTTCGTCCGGCCGTGGCGGCTGGATGGTCGGCGCGGTCGTGGTGGTGGCGGGCTTGATCGGCGGCGGCGTCTACGCCTATCAGAGCGGTTTGATACCCCACTCGCTGTTCGAGCGCGGCGACGGCGGGGGCGCCGCCAGCGCCAGCGCCGTGACCGAGCTGCCCAAGCCGATCGATTCGAGCATGCCGCTCGAGACCACGCTGGTCAAGCCGGGCCAGGAAACGGCGCCGCTGCAGTCGCCGAACGTGCCGCTGATTTCGGTGCCGCCGCCGGGTGGAACCACGGCCGCGGAAGCGGCGACGACCGCCCCGGCGGCGACCGCCGCTCCGGCTCCGGCCACCGCCGCCACCGCCCCCGCGACCACCGCTGCCGCCGCGCCGGCGACGACCGCGCCGGCGGCGCAGGTGCCGCCGCCGGCCGCCGCCGCGGCCGCGGCGACCGGCACGCAACTGGTTTTGGAAGTGACCACCGATTCGTGGGTGGAGATCCGCCGTCCCGGCGCCAAGCCGCTGATTTCGCGCCTGGTCAAGGCGGGCAGCACCGAGACCTTCGATATCAAGGATCCGGCGCTGCTGATCATCGGCAAACCGGACGGCGTGAAAGCGACGCTGGGCGGCGCCCCGCTGGCGCTGCCACCGGTCGCCGGCGGCACGATCTCGCGGGTCAATATCAAATAATTTAAGCATTCAGCACGAGCAAACAGCCATGTCTTCTACGCAAACAGCTATTCCTTCGGGACCATCGAACCGCCGCGCCAGCCGCAGCGTGCTGGTGGCGTACGGCCAGCGCAAGATCTGGGTCGGCGGCGACGCCCCGGTGGTGGTGCAGTCGATGACCAACACCGACACCGCCAACGCGATCGAGACGGCGATCCAGATCCGCGACCTGGCGCGCGCCGGGTCGGAACTGGTGCGCCTGACGGTGGACCGTCCGGAGGCCGCCGAGGCGGTGCCTTACATCCGCGAGCAACTGGACAAGATGGACGTCGACGTGCCGCTGGTGGGCGACTTCCATTACAACGGCCACACGCTGCTGAACGACTATCCCGAATGCGCCAAGGCGCTGTCGAAGTACCGCATCAACCCGGGCAACGTCGGCAAGGGCGCCAAGCGCGACACGCAGTTCGCGCAGATGATCGAAGTGGCCGCGCGCTACGACAAGCCGGTGCGCATCGGCGTCAACTGGGGCAGCCTGGATCAGGCGCTGCTGGCGCGCATCATGGACGAAAACGCCGGCCGCGCCGAGCCGTGGAGCGCGCAGGCGGTGATGTACGAGGCGCTGATCACCTCCGCCATCGAGAACGCCGTGCGCGCCGAGGAGCTGGGCCTGGGCCGCGACAAGATCATCCTGTCGTGTAAAGTCTCGGGCGTGCAGGACCTGATCGCCGTCTACCGCGAGCTGGCCAGGCGCTGCGACTATCCGCTGCACCTGGGCCTGACCGAGGCCGGCATGGGCAGCAAGGGCATCGTCGCCTCGACGGCGGCGCTGTCGGTGCTGCTGCAGGAGGGCATCGGCGACACCATTCGCATCTCGCTGACGCCGGAGCCGGGCGGCGACCGCACCAAGGAAGTGGTGGTCGGCCAGGAGATCCTGCAGACCATGGGCCTGCGCAAGTTCACGCCGATGGTGATCGCCTGCCCGGGCTGCGGCCGCACCACGTCGACCACCTTCCAGGAGCTGGCCGACAATATCCAGACCTATCTGCGCGAGCAGATGCCGGAGTGGAAAAAGACCTATCCGGGCGTGGAGGCGATGAACGTGGCCGTCATGGGCTGCATCGTCAACGGTCCGGGCGAATCGAAGCACGCCAACATCGGCATCAGTTTGCCGGGCACCGGCGAATCGCCGGCGGCGCCGGTGTTCGTCGACGGCGCCAAGTTCGCGACCCTGCGCGGCGAGCGCATCGTCGAGGAATTCCAGGAAATCGTCCTCAATTACGTGAAGAATAATTACGGCAAACAGCCGGTAGATGCATAAGAAGATTGAAATGTCCGAAACTAAAAAAGCTGAAAAGATCACCGCCGTCAAAGGCATGAACGACATCCTGCCGACCGATTCGCATCTGTGGCAGCTGTTTGAAAACACCGCGCAGTCGGTCGTGCAAAGCTACGGCTTCCAGCAGATCCGCACCCCGATCGTCGAGGACACCGCGCTGTTCAAGCGCGCCATCGGCGCCGTGACCGACATCGTCGAGAAGGAAATGTACTCGTTCACCGATTCGATGAACGGCGACGAGCTGACCCTGCGCCCGGAAGGCACGGCCGGCGCGGTGCGCGCGGTGATCGAGCACAATCTGGTCTACGAGGGCCCGAAGCGCCTGTGGTACACCGGTCCGATGTTCCGCCACGAGCGTCCGCAGCGCGGCCGCTATCGCCAGTTCTACCAGTTCGGCTGCGAGGCGGTCGGCTTCAACGGCCCGGACGTCGACGCCGAATTGATCATGATGTGCCGCCGCCTGTGGGATGACCTGGGCCTGGAAAACATCCGCCTCGAACTGAACTCGATCGGCGACGCCGAGGAGCGCGCGCGCCACCGCGTCGACCTGATCGCGTATCTGGAAAAGCACGAGGACATCCTCGACGCCGAAGCCAAGCGCCGCCTGCACAGCAATCCGCTGCGCATCCTGGATACCAAGAATCCGGCGATGCAGGAAATGGTCAACGCCGCGCCCAAGCTGATGGACTACCTGGGCGAGGAATCGCTGGCGCACTTCAACGGCGTGCGCAAGATCCTCGACCATAACAACATTCCGTACGTGATCAACACGCGCCTGGTGCGCGGCCTCGATTACTACAACCGCACCGTGTTCGAATGGGTCACCGATTCGCTCGGCGCGCAGGGCACCGTGTGCGCCGGCGGCCGCTACGATCCGCTGATCGCTTCGTTCGGCGGCAAGCCGACGCCGGCCGTCGGTTTCGCCATGGGCATCGAGCGCCTGCTGGAACTGATGAAGGAAGCCGGCGAGCCGGAACAGCCTAACCAGTGCGACGTCTACCTGGTGCACCAGGGCGAGGCGGCGCAGCTGCAAGCCTTCGTGCTGGGCGAGAGAATTCGCGACGCCGGCCTCGATGTCGTCATGCACGCCTCGACCGCCAATGGTCCTGGCAGTTTCAAGACGCAGATGAAGAAGGCCGACGGCAGCGGCGCCTCGTTCGCCGTCATCATCGGCGAGGACGAGGTGGCCAACCACACCGCCACCGTCAAGGCGATGCGCGCGGAGGAGGGCGACCTGCAGCAATCGACGGTGCCGTTCGACGACGTGGTCGACTTCCTGGTCGACCAGATCACCGGCAGCGGCGACCACCATCACCACGTGCACGACGAGCATTGCAACCACTAAGCCGTTTTTAAACCGCTTTCACTTTTAACCTTCTAGCAGACGAACTGACATGGCATACGATCTCGAAGAACAAGAACAACTCGCTACCCTCAAAGCCTGGTGGGAAAAATACGGCAACCTGACCTCGTGGGTGCTGATCGCCGGCCTGGCCGCGTATTCCGGCTGGTCTTACTGGAACTACCACCAGCGCAGCGAATCGGCCCAGGCCTCGGCGCTGTACGAGGAACTGCAAACGGCGGTGCAGGCCAAGGACAACGCCAAGGTGCTGCGCGCCGCCGGCGACATGGAATCGAAATTCGGCGGCACCAGCTACGCGCCGATGGCCGCGCTGGTGGCCGCCAAGAGCAGCTTCGACGCCAACGACGTCAAGTCGGCCAAGGCGCAGCTGCAGTGGGCGATCGAGCATGGCGCCGACGAGTTCAAGGCGCTGGCCAAGATCCGCCTGGCCGGCATCCTGCTCGACGAAAAAGCCTACGACGAGGCGCTCAAGGCGTTGTCGGGCGAGGTGGCGCCGCAGTTCGCCGGCGCCGTCGCCGACCGCAAGGGCGACATCCTGGCCGCGCAAAAAAAGATCGCCGAAGCGCGCGCCGCCTACCAGGCCGCGCTTGACGCGACCGACAAGAAGAATCCAGGCCGCCAGCTGATCCAGCTGAAGTTCGAGGCGATGGGCGGCTCCGTGCCGGCCGATGCCGCCAAGGACGCCAAAAGCGCCGCCTGAATAACGTCACGCCGCAAGGGCGCCACGGCGCCCGCTTAGCTCCCCAGATCAAGGTTAAAAAATGCGTATTACCGAAAAAGTTATTGCTGCAAGTGTGTTCGCGATGTTGGCCGGTTGTTCCTTGTTTGGCTCGAAAGACACCAAGAACCAGCCGGCGCCGCTGGTGGAGCTCAAGGGCGGCATGGTGCCCAAGACCGTGTGGAAGTACTCGATGAACAAGGCCGGCACCGCCGTCTTCACGCCGGCGATCTCCGGCGAGAGCGTCTACGTGGCCGACGGCGACGGCGTGCTGGCGCGCCTGAACGCGGCCAGCGGCAAGGAAGCCTGGCGCGTCAAGACCGGCGTCGACCTGACCGCCGGCGTGGGCACCGACGGCGAAGTGGTGGTCGTCGGCGGCAAGAAGGGCGTGATCCTGGCCTACGACGCCAACGGCAAGGAACTGTGGAAGGGCCAGGCCAGCAGCGAAGTGCTGTCGTCGCCGGTGGTGGGCGGCGGCGTGGTGGTGGTGCGCAGCGTCGACAACCTGATCACCGCGTACGACGCCAAGACCGGCGTCAAACGCTGGAGCGTGGCGCGCACCACGCCGGCCCTGACCCTGCGCAACGCGCCGGGCATGGTGATCAACGGCCCCAATGTATATGTCGCCCAGCCGGGCGGCAAGCTGCTGGTGCTGGCGCTGGCCGGCGGCCTGCAGCGCTTCGAACTGGTGGTCGGCGAGCCGCGCGGCGCCACCGAGCTGGAACGGGTGACCGACATCGCCGGCACGCCGGTGATCTTCGAAAAAGATGTTTGCGCCGTGTCGTACCAGGGCCGCGTGGCCTGTTTCGACGCCACCACCGGCGCCCCGCACTGGAGCAAGCCGACATCGTCCGACGTGGGCGTGGCGGTGGACCAGCGTTTTGTGTTCGTCTCCGACGACAAAGGCGAAGTTGCAGCCTATAGCCGCGAAAGCGGCAGCAACGCCTGGAAGAACGACAAGATGTCGTATCGCCGCCTGTCGACCCCCGTGTCGTTCGGCCGCGCTGTGGCCGTCGGCGACTACCAGGGTTACGTCCACTTCCTGTCGCGGGAAGATGGTTCGTACATAGGTCGTGCCGCGACCGACGGAAGCCCGATCCAATCGGACCCCGTCATCGCCGGCTCGAATTTGATTTTTCAAACCCAATCAGGGACAGTGACCGCTCTCGCGGTCGAGTAATACAATGAAGCCGGTAATCGCACTAGTGGGTCGACCCAATGTAGGGAAATCGACCTTGTTTAATCGTCTGACCCGCTCGCGCGATGCGCTGGTGGCGGACTTGCCTGGGTTGACGCGCGATCGTCACTATGGCGAGGGCCGTGTCGGCGAACGTCCCTTCCTCGTCATCGACACGGGCGGCTTCGAG
The DNA here is from genome assembly GCF_017833525.1 of Duganella sp. 1411. Lineage (GTDB taxonomy): Bacteria > Pseudomonadota > Gammaproteobacteria > Burkholderiales > Burkholderiaceae_D > Rugamonas. The sequence goes on along the minus strand of NZ_JAFICD010000001.1, from coordinate 2,427,559 downwards.
CCGGTCGCCAAGGAAGGCATCATGCACCAGATGGCCAAGCAGACCAAGCAGGCCGTGGCCGAAGCCGACATCGTCGTCTTCCTGGTCGACGGCCGCCAGGGCCTGACGCCGCATGACAAAACCATCACCGACTTCCTGCGTAAAAGCGGCCGTCCGGTCATGCTGGTGGTGAACAAGTCCGAGGGCATGCGCTACACCGCCGTCGTCGCCGACTTCTACGAGCTGGGACTGGGCGAGCCGTACTCGATCTCGTCGGCCCACGGCGACGGCGTCGCCGACCTGGTGGAGGAGGCGCTGAACCTGGCCTTCGCCCAGCGTCCGGAAGACCCGGAGGAGCTCGACAAGGCCGACCACGGCATCAAGATCGCGCTGGTGGGCCGTCCCAACGTCGGCAAGTCGACCCTGATCAACACCCTGGTGGGCGAGGAGCGCGTCATCGCTTTCGACATGCCAGGCACCACGCGCGACTCGATCGAGATCCCGTTCGAGCGCGAAGGCAAGCAGTACACCTTGATCGACACGGCCGGCATCCGCCGCCGCGGCAAGGTGTTCGAGGCGATCGAGAAGTTCTCGGTCGTCAAAACGCTGCAGTCGATCTCCGAGGCCAACGTGGTCGTGCTGATGCTCGACGCCCAGCAGGACATCTCCGAGCAGGACGCCCACATCGCCGGCTTCGTGCTGGAGACGGGCCGCGCGCTGGTGATCGCCGTCAACAAGTGGGACGGCCTGCGCACCGACGAGCGCGACGAGATCAAGATCGATATCGACCGCAAGCTCGACTTCCTGTCGTTCGCCAAGATGCACTTCATCTCGGCCTTGAAATCGCAGGGCATCGGCCCGTTGATGAAATCGGTCGACGCGGCCTACGCCGCCGCCACGGCCAACCTGTCGACGCCGAAGCTGACGCGGGCCCTGATCGAGGCGGTGGAAAAGCAGGAGCCGCGCCGCAAGGGTTCGATCCGTCCGAAGCTGCGCTACGCGCACCAGGGCGGCATGAATCCACCGGTGATCGTTATCCACGGCAACGCTCTGGACGCCGTCGGCGAGCCTTACAAGCGTTATCTGGAAAAACATTTCCGCGACACGTTCCAGCTGGTGGGCACGCCTTTGCGCATCGAGCTGCGCACCGGTAAAAACCCGTTCTCCAAGACGGCGCCGAAGTAATAACCCCAAGCCAAAGCAGGGGTCGTACCCCGTACGGGGTACGACCCCGGTCCAGGCTTTGCCGTGCGGGTTGAATAAGAAAAAAATAAGAGAATTTTGGCTCTTTTGTACGGGACTCCCCTGCAAAAATTGTCAAAACAGGTTACAGTGGCTTAGAAGCACCATTCCCGGCGTGGCGAGCGGTGTTTCAGCGAAAATCATTTGACTTTCGCTGGGCCACGTACTTGAAATCGCACTTGAAATTAAGCGTTTCGCCTCCAATTCCAACACAACAACATAAAATGGAGCTGTTATGAGCAACAAAGGGCAACTGTTACAAGACCCATTCCTCAATGCCTTGCGCAAAGAGCATGTACCCGTCTCGATTTACCTGGTCAACGGCATCAAGCTGCAGGGCCATATCGAATCGTTCGACCAGTACGTCGTACTGCTGCGCAACACCGTAACCCAGATGGTCTACAAGCACGCCATCTCCACGGTAGTGCCGGCACGCGCCGTCAACCTCAACATTGAATCCGAAGCGGAATAAGCGCTTGCATCTCGGCTTCTTCCCAACTTGCCTGACCGTCTTATGCGCGCAGCTCTAGTCGGTATCGATTTCGGTCAGGGCGACTTTGCCGCCAGCGTCGAGGAACTGCAACTGCTGGCCCGTTCAGCAGGCGCGGAGCCTGTCACGACGATCACGGCAAAGCGTTCATCCCCGGACGCGGCGTATTTCGTCGGCAGCGGCAAGGCCGACGAGATCGGTCTGGCCGTGCTCGACCATGGCGTCGAGATCGTCATCTTCAACCACGCGCTGTCGCCGGCCCAGCAACGCAACCTGGAAAAGCGCCTCAACATCCGTGTGCTCGACCGCACCAGCCTGATCCTCGACATTTTCGCCCAGCGCGCCGCCTCCCACGAGGGCAAGCTGCAGGTGGAACTGGCGCAGCTGCAGCATCTGGCCACGCGCCTGATCCGCGGCTGGACCCACCTGGAACGGCAAAAGGGCGGTATCGGCCTGCGCGGTCCGGGCGAGACGCAGCTTGAAACCGACCGCCGTCTGATCGGCGAGCGGGTCAAGGCCCTGCGCGCGCGCCTGGGCAAGCTGCGCAAGCAGCACGAGACGCAGCGCCGCTCGCGCGGTCGCAGCCAGACGTTCTCGGTGTCGCTGGTCGGCTATACCAACGCCGGCAAATCGACCCTGTTCAACGCGCTCACCAAGGCCGGCGTCTACGTCGCCGACCAGTTGTTCGCCACCCTGGACACGACCTCGCGCCGCGTCTACATGGGCCAGGAGGTGGGCAACGTGGTGGTCTCGGACACGGTCGGTTTCGTGCGCGAGCTGCCGCACCAGCTGGTGGCGGCGTTCCGCGCCACGCTGGAGGAGACCATCCATGCCGATTTGCTGCTGCACGTCGTCGACGCCTCGTCGCCGGTGCGCATGGAGCAGATCGAGCAGGTCAACCTGGTGCTCAAGGAGATCGGCGCCGATCATATTCCGCAGATCCTGGTGTGGAACAAGATCGACGCGGCCGGCCTGGAGCCGTCCGTGGAAAGGGATGAATATGCTAAAATTTCCCGCGTTTTCCTCAGCGCCCGCACCGGCCAAGGCGTCGATCTTATGCGCGACGCCATCGTCGAATGGGCCAAGGCGGCGCCGGGCGCCAGGCTCAATGAGGCCTGGCCGGTAGACGAAGAAGAAATCGACGACGCCGATCAAGACCATGACGCGGAGGCGGCCGACGCCGACTCCACATCCGACTCTGAAGCAGATAGTAGTCCCACCCCTAATCACGTTGGATCACACTGATGCGTGTCTCCTCAATTATGAAACGTCTCGGCCTCAAGCCGTCGCTGAACGATCCCCGCTGGGGCTCGGACAAGAAGGACGGCGAGCCGCAAGCGAACGAAGGCAAAAAGCCTGGTGAAGGACCTCCCGACATGGAGCAGCTGTGGCGCGATTTCAATCAGCGCCTGAACAGCTTCTTCGGCCAGAAGAACCGCCCCGAGGGCCCCGGCAACGGCGGCACCCCTGGCGGGCCGCGTCCCGACCTGGCCGGCATGCGCGCCACCGGCGTCGCCGTCGGCGCGGTGGCGGTGCTGATCTGGCTCGCCAGCGGCTCGTTCATCGTCCAGGAAGGCCAGACCGGCATCGTCTACACCTTCGGCAAGGTCAGTCACACCACCGGCTCCGGCTTCAACTGGCGCTGGCCGTATCCGTTCCAGAGCGACGAGACGGTCAAGGTATCGCAGATGCGGATGGTCGAAATCGGCTACCGCGGCAACGTCAAGAACAAGCAGTCGCGCGAATCGCTGATGCTGACCGACGACGAGAACATCATCGACATGCAGTTCGCCGTGCAGTTCAAGCTGAAGGACCCGGTGGCCTGGCTGATGAACAACCGCGACGAGGAGGACACCGTGCGCCAGGTGGCCGAGACCTCGATCCGCGAAATCGTCGGCAAGAACAAGATGGACTTCGTGCTGTACGAGGGCCGCGACAAGGTCGCCTACGAAACCCAGCAACTGATGCAGCTGATCCTCGACCGCTATGCCTCGGGCGTGCTGATTTCGAACGTGACGCTGCAGGCGGTGCAGCCGCCGGAGCAGGTGCAGGTCGCCTTCGACGACGCCGTCAAGGCCGGCCAGGATCTGGAGCGCCAGAAGAACGAGGGCCAGGCCTACGCCAACGACGTCATTCCGAAGGCGCGCGGCTACGCTTCGCGCCTGCTGCAGGAGGCCGAAGCCTATCGCTCGATGGTCACCGAGAACGCCACCGGTAACGCGGCGCGCTTCAAGCAGGTGCTGACCGAGTACCAGAAGGCGCCGGGCGTCACGCGCGACCGCATGTATCTGGAAACGATGCAGCAGATTTATTCGAGCGCCAGCAAGGTGATGGTCGACGCCAAGAGCGGCAGCAATCTGCTGTATCTGCCGCTCGACAAGCTGATCGCCCAGGCCGCGGCCACCGACGCCTCGAGCGCCGCCGCCAAGGCCGCGGCGCAGGCGGCGCCACCACCGGTGGCAACGCTGCCGTCGGAGGTCATGCCATCGGTTGAAGTAAACCGCCAGCGCGATGCGCGCTCGCGGGATTCCGGACGTGACCGGGAGGGTCGTTAATGAATCGCATAGCTAGTTCCCTCATTGCTGTTTTCGTCGTGCTGCTGTTGCTGTCGTCGATGGTGTTCGTCGTCGACCAGCGCAAGTACGCGATCGTCTTCGCGCTGGGCCAGATCAAGGAAGTGATACGCGAGCCGGGCCTGCACTTCAAACTGCCGCCGCCGTTCCAGAACGTGCTGTATCTGGATAACCGCATCCTGACCATCGAATCGGCCGACGCCGAGCGCTTCATCACCGCCGAGAAGATGAACATCCTGGTCGACAGCTTCGTCAAGTGGCGCATCGGCCGCAACGAAGGCCAGGCCAAGCTGTATTACGTCACCTTCGGCGGCGACGAGACGCGCGCGCGCGACCGCATGTCGGTCATCGTCAAGGCCGCGCTGAACGAGGAAATCACCAAGCACACCGTGAGCGAGGTCATCTCCGGCAAGCGCGGCAAGGTGATGGAGGCGATCCGCACCAAGGTGGTTCAGGAAGCCGCGCAGATCGGCGTCGAGATCATCGACGTGCGCCTCAAGCGGGTCGAATACGTCGAGCAGATCAACAACTCGGTGTACGACCGCATGAAGGCCGAGCGCCTGCGCGTGGCCAACGAGCTGCGTTCGACCGGTTCGGCCGAATCGGAGAAGATCCGCGCCGACGCCGACCGCCAGCGCGCCGTGATCCTGGCCGAAGCCTATCGCGAAGCGGAAACGATGCGCGGCGAGGGCGACGCCAAGGCCTCGGCGATCTACGCCGAAGCGTTCGGCCGCAATCCGGAGTTCTACAAGTTCTACCGCAGCCTGGAAGCCTACCGCGCCACGTTCAAAAACCATGGCGACGTGATGGTGATGGATTCGAGCTCGGACTACTTCAAGTACTTCAAGAGCCCGGGCGCCGGCGGCGCGCCGTCGGCCCCGGCCGCGGCCAAGAAGTAAGCCGGCGACGGTTAAAAAAGGGGCGGATACCAGCCAGGTATCCGCCCCTTTTTCATTGGTGGTCGGCGATTAATCGAGCCCGGTCTTGCCGGGCGCCCAATACGCTTTGCTTTGGCGCCGGCCGGCGGCCACATTCTCCTGCTTGAGCAGCTTGCCCATGCGCTGGATGGCGCCGGCGCGGCCGCTCAATACGATGTCGGCCGCCGGGTGCGCCCGCAGCAGCGCCGCCAGGCGCGCTTCCAGTTCGGTGAAATGGCCGTCGTCTTCCAGCCGTGGGCACAGCGTGGCGCCCTGTATTTCCAGCCGTTCCAGCGCGGCCGCCGTGTCGCCGGGCCGCGAGACTTCGAACAAACCCACCACGGCGGGCGCGGCCATCTGATCGGCCAGCGCCGCCGCCAGGCCCAATGACGTCTCGTCGCCGAACACGATCACCGCCGATGGCGGCCGCGCCAGCCGCACCGACCTGCGCGGGCCGAAGACGACGCAGTCGTCGCCCTTGCGCAGCGCGCGAGCCCACTGCGCGCCCGGGCCGCCGGCGTGCAGGTAGGCCAGGATGCGGGTGCGCCCGCCCTCGGCGTCCCAGCCCATCGGCGTGTAGGTGCGCTGGGTCCAGCCGCCCAGCTGGATCTGGATCTTGTCCCCGGGCGTCCAGCCGGCGCCGCGCAGCGCCTCGCCGCCCAGCGTGACGATGCGGAAGGCGTCGCCGATGTCCTCGATCTCCTGCACCCGCGCGCTGCGTGTGAACAGCTTGAGCAGCGCCGATTCGAGCATGCCGGCGCGGTTTTTCAGGGGCGGGATCGTGAGGTCGTTCATTGCAAAGGCTCCGTGACGTTCTTCAGGTGGAAGGGCGATAGCGCCGGCCGGCGCGGGCTTGGAAGGGCGCGCGCGGGGCGAATATCGTATCGATAGTAATGTAGACGAATGGGCCTACAGGTTATTGTGGGCGGCATTTTTTTCCCGCCCGCCCGGCATTTCGCGTAAAATATCAGGTTCGGCCCGCCGCTTTTCCGGCAGCGCCACGTTCGCCGCATTATTCGTTTTTTAATTTTTCCGTATCAGTTTCCCATGCCGAATTGGCTTTTGCCCGAGAACATCGCCGACGTTTTGCCGTCGGAAGCCCGCAAGATCGAAGAGTTGCGTCGTCTGATGCTGGATAATTTCCGTCTGTACGGATATGAACTGGTCATGCCGCCGCTGCTCGAGTATGTCGAATCGCTGCTGGCCGGCGCCGGCAAGGACACCGACCTGCGCACCTTCAAGCTGGTCGACCAGATCTCCGGCCGCATGCTTGGCATCCGCGCCGACATGACCACGCAAGTGGCGCGCATCGACGCCCACCTGCTCAACCGCGACTCCGTCACGCGCCTGTGCTACGCCGGCAGCGTGCTGCACACCCGTCCATCGGGCCTGCACACCACGCGCGAGCCGCTGCAGATCGGCGCCGAGATCTACGGCCACGCCGGCCTCGAAGCGGACGCCGAGATCCTCGAGTTGTCGCTGGCCTGCCTGGCGCTGGCCGGTTTCAACGAGGTGCGGCTGGACCTGGCCCACGCCGGTGTGCTGCGCGTGATCCTCGACGCCGACGCCAACGCGGCGCGCGACGAGGCGGCGCTGTACGTGCTGCTGCGCTCCAAGGACGTGCCGGGCCTGCAGGCGATCACCGCCAGCTACGCGCCGCCGGTGCGCGAGGCCTTGCTGGCGTTGCCCAACCTGTACGGCGACGTCGAGGTGCTGAAGAAGGCGCGCGAAACGCTGCCCGACCTGCCTGGCATGGCCAAGGCGCTGGCCGAACTGGCGGCGCTGGCCGCGTCGGCGCTGGGCCGCGCCGAGGTGGCGATCGACCTGTCCGACCTGCGCGGCTACCAGTACGAAAGCGGCGCGATGTTCGCGCTGTATGTGCCAGGCCTGCCGAACGCCGTCGCGCGCGGCGGCCGTTACGATCACGTAGGCGAGGCCTTTGGCCGGGCGCGTCCCGCCACCGGCTTCTCGCTCGACCTGCGCGAACTGGCGCGCCTGCTGCCGACCGCGGAGCGCAAGCAGTCGATCCGCGCGCCGTGGGGCAACGCGCCCGAATTGAAGGAAAAAATCGCCGAGCTGCGCAAGTCCGGCGAAGTCGTGATCCAGAGTATGCCGGGTCACAGCAACGAGCTGGACGAGTTCGAGTGCGACCGCGCTCTGGTACTCGACGATAGTGGTAGCAACTGGATTCTTAAAAACTTAGGTTAGTGTGATGTCAAAGAAAAACGCAAAGAACGTCGTCGTCATCGGTACCCAGTGGGGCGATGAAGGCAAGGGCAAGATCGTCGACTGGTTGACCGATCATGCACAGGGTGTGGTCCGCTTCCAGGGCGGCCACAACGCCGGCCACACGCTGGTCATCGGCGGCGTGAAGACCGCGCTGCAGCTGATCCCGTCGGGCATCATGCGTCCGGGCGTGGCCTGCTACATCGGTAACGGTGTGGTGGTGTCGGTGCCGGACGTGCTGCGCGAAATCGACAAGCTGGAAAAAGTCGGCGTCGAAGTCGCCTCGCGCCTGAAGGTGTCGGACGCCGCTCCCGTGATCCTGCCTTACCACGCCGCGCTCGACCTGGCCCGTGAAGCCGCCCGCGGCGAAGCGAAGATCGGCACCACCGGCAAGGGCATCGGCCCGGCCTACGAAGACAAGGTGGCGCGCCGCGCCATCCGCGTCGCCGACCTGCTCAACGAAAAGCGCTTCGCCGAAAAGCTGGCCGAGAACCTCGACTACCACAACTTCGTGCTGGAGAACTACCTCAAGGCCCCGCGCATCGAATACCAGAAAACCCTGGACGACGCGCTGGCCTACGTGCCGCGCCTGCGCCCGATGGTGACCGACGTCTCGAGCGCGCTGTACGCCGCGCACAAGGCCGGCGCCAACCTGCTGTTCGAAGGCGCGCAAGGCTCGCTGCTGGACGTCGACCACGGCACCTATCCGTTCGTCACCTCGTCGAACTGCGTGGCCGGCAACGCCGCCGCCGGTTCCGGCGTCGGTCCGAACATGCTGCACTACATCATGGGCATCACCAAGGCCTACACCACCCGCGTCGGTTCCGGCCCGTTCCCGTCGGAGCTGCCGACCGATGCCGGCGTCGGCCACCACCTGGCGCAAGTGGGCCACGAGTTCGGCACCGTCACGGGCCGGGCGCGCCGCTGCGGCTGGTTCGACGCCGCGCTGCTGCGCCGCTCGGTCCAGATCAACGGCGTCACCGGCATGTGCCTGACCAAGCTCGATGTGCTGGACGGCCTGGAAACGCTCAAGCTGTGCACCGGCTACACCATCGACGGCGTCGCCGTCGACATCTTCCCGTCGGGCGCCGAGGAAGCCGCGCGCTGCGTGCCGGTCTACGAAGAGATGCCTGGTTGGACCGAGAGCACCGTCGGCGCGAAATCGCTGGCCGCGCTGCCGGCCACCGCGCGCGCCTACATCAAACGTATCGAAGAGTTGGTCGGCGTGCCGGTCGACATGGTATCGACCGGTCCGGATCGTGAAGAGACGATCGTTCTGCGTCATCCGTTCGAATAATAAGGAATCATCATGAGCGAACCGCAATCGAACGAAAAACACCTGTGGGTATCCTGGGACGAGTACCACCGCCTGATCGAGCGCCTGGCGCTGAAGGTCCATGAATCGGGCTGGAAGTTCGACATGGTCCTGTGCCTGGCGCGCGGCGGCGTGCGTCCTGGCGACGTCTTCTCGCGCATCTTCGACGTGCCGCTGGCGATCCTGTCGACCAGCTCCTACCGCGAGGAAGCGGGCACCGTGCGCGGTGACCTGGACATCGCCAAGTACATGACGATGACCAAGGGCCCGCTCTCCGGCAAGATCCTGCTGGTGGACGACCTGGCCGATTCCGGCGTCACCCTGATCAAGGTGATGAAGCATTTGAAGGACAACTTCGAAGGCGTCACCGACGTGAAGTCGGCCGTGATCTGGACCAAGGGCAGCTCGGCCTTCAAGCCGGACTACCAGATGGAAGAACTGCCGCACAATCCGTGGATCCACCAGCCGTTCGAGGACTACGACGGTCTGCGTCCGCATCAACTGGCGGCATGGATCAAAAAAGGCGAATCGGCGAAATAAGCCGTTCGACCAAGGGAGCTTCGGCTCCCTTTTTTATTCGATAAAAAAAACACATGACCCAGGACTTCTTCCAGACCTTTATTTTGCTGGTTCTCGTGACCGATCCTTTCGGTAACGTGCCGCTGTTCGCCAGCGTGCTCAATCCGGTGCCGGTGGCGCGGCGTTCGCGCATCGTCGTGCGCGAGTGCGGGATCGCCTTCGTGCTGCTGTTGATCTTCATGTTCTTTGGCCGTCACTTCCTGGCGGCGCTGCATCTGTCGGAGATCGCGCTGCGCATCGGCGGGGCGGTGATCCTGCTGCTGATTTCGATCCGCATGATCTTCCCGCATCCGGACGGGGTGTTGGGCCGCACCGACGGCGGCGAGCCGTTCATCGTGCCGCTGGCGATACCGGCGCTGGCCGGTCCGTCCGCGCTGGCCACGGTGCTGCTGTTCTCCAGCGACAGCACCGGCGAGGTGATGGTGCACGTGGCCGCGCTGGCGGCGGTGGCGGTGGTGTGGTTGCTGGTGTTCCTCAGCGCCGAGCGGCTGCAGAAGGTGCTCGGGCCGCAGGTGATGACGGCGTTCGAACGGCTCATGGGGCTGATCCTGACGGCGATGTCGGTCGAGATGCTGTTGAGTGGTATTCGGGAGTTCGTCAAAACGCTGTGAGGTGTTGGCGGTTCATGCATGGCCGATTACGCTGCGCTAATCCGCCCTACGTGCCTCCGCGATTGCGGGACGGCCGGAATATCGCCTCGTTCCTTCATTGTGCGGCGACCGAAACGATCCCGCGGTGACACGTAGGGCGGATTAGGCGGAACGCCGTAATCCGCCACGAGCCGCCGACGCCGCATCAGACAACCGAGATCCTTACATCTGCCTGAAATGATGCAGATAGCTCCGACTGACGGGTAAAACCTCGCCACGCCCGCGCAACCGCAACTCCGCCGTCTCGTTAACGCCCCTAACCACTTCCGCGACATGCGCCAGATTGACGATCACCGAACGGTGCGTCTGCACGAAGCGCTCCGGATCGAGCTGCTCGGCCAACTCGCGGATGCTCTTGCGGATCAGCGCCTCGCCTTCCTCCCACGCCACCAGCGTATATTTTTCCTCCGCCTTCAGATAACAAACCTGTTCGACCGGAATCAGCCGCACGCTGGTCCCCACCGACGCCTTGATCCACTGCAGCCAGCGGCGCGGTTCGGCGCGCTGCCCCAGCCGGCCGGCCAACTGGTCCAACATGGCGTCGAGCGCAGCTCCACCCGGCAGCGGCCCATCCAACTGTCGGCGCAGACGCTGCACGGTGTCCGCCAGGCGCGCCGGGTCGATCGGCTTGACCAGATAGTCGATCGCGCCATGCTCGAAAGCCTGCACGGCGTACTGCTCGTACGCCGTGACGAACGCCAGATGCGCGCGCCGGGCCAGCGCGCGCGCCACCTCGATGCCGCCCATGCCCGGCATGTGTATGTCCAAAAACACCACCTGCGGCTGGTGCAGCTCGAACAATTCCAGCGCCTCGGCGCCGTTGCGGGCATCGTCGATCAACCGTAGTTCGGGCCACAGCGTGGCGAGGTGGCTGCGCAAGCGCTCGCGCAGCAGCGGTTCGTCGTCGGCGATCAGGGCGGTGGGCTGTTTCACTTTTGTTCTCCAGGCTGGAAGTGCAGTTCGGCGCGCATGCCGTGCGGCGCTTGCTCATGCAGATCGAGGCGCGCGTCGGCGCCGTAGAAGCCGTGCAGTCGGCTGCGCAGGTTGGACAGGCCGGTACCCGCTTGCGCCGTCTCCGACATGCCGACGCCGCTGTCGCCGACCCACAGCATCACTTTGCCGGCCGCGTCGTAACGGCCGCCGACTTCGATGTCGCCGCCGGCCGGCGCCGGATCGATGCCGTGGCGGACCGCGTTCTCCACCAATGTCAGCAACGCCATCGCGGGAAAACGCAGCGGCTCCAGCGCCGCCGGCACGGCGACCGAAAACCGCAGCCGGTCGGGCATGCGCATGTGCATCAGCTCCAGATAGGCGCGCACCAGTTGCAGCTCCGTGCCCAAGGTGGCGTCGGCGTCGCCTAGGCGCGGCATGGCCGCGCGCAGGTAGGCGATCAGGTGGCGCAGCACCGGCCCCGCGTTCGGCGAGCCGGCGGCCACCAGCGCCTCCACGTTGGCCAGGGTGTTGAACAGGAAGTGCGGCTCGATCTGGGCCTGCAACAGCCGCAGGCGGGCGTCGACCAGTTCGCGCTCGAGCGTGTTCTTTTCGAGTTCGGCCTGCAGGCGGTCGGCCCGCTCGCGTTCCCGGCGTTCGGCGCGCATCGCCAGCAGCGAGAACGTCACGCCGAAGATCACCCCCAGCACCACCATCATGATGTAGCCGGACAGCGTTTCGATATTGCTCAGATAGGAGATGACGTCGCGGCCCTGCGTGCCTACAGCGGTCATCAGCGACGCCAGCGGCGCGGCCAGCATCACCGCCAGCAGCCGCGCCTTGCCGGTCGATAGCCAGCGCGGGCGCAAGCGGTCCGCCGCCGAATAGGCGAGCAACAGCACCGCGCCGATAAATCCGATATGTCCGAATACGGTGGAATAGGGTGTGCGGCTCAACTTGTGCAGGAGCCACGACAGCAGCAAGGTGAACACGGTAACCACCAGCACCTGCCGGGCGGTTGGCAGGAACTTGGTGGCGCGGGGGCGGGGAGCGTTCGGCATCATCGCCTAACGATAACCGCTGGACGCCCGTCGTTCAAGCCTTAAAAACCGTGGTTGGTCGCATCGTTCGCTGCCCGCGCCCGGTGGCGTGGCGAAGGCCGGCTATCGTCGGGACATCACAACAGCCAGGGAGCACGACATGACGTCCACACTTTCCATCGATTCGGCGGCGGCGCACCGGCGTACGCGCCAGGCCTGGGCGGCGCTCGCGCTCTACGCGGCGGCGCGTTTCTGGTTTGCCGCCACCATCTTCGGCCAGCTGGTATTCGGCGCGTATATCGTGTCGCTGTACGGCGGAGCCGCCATCGCCGGCAACTTCAACGGCTGGAACAAGGTCATGACGCACGGCTTCGTGCGTGCCGACCCGGCCGGCAATATCGTTACCGCCGCCCATCTGCTGCTGGCCGCCGTGATCATGTTGGGCGGGGCGCTTCAGCTGGTGCCGCAGGTGCGTGCGCGCGCGCCGTCGTTCCATCGCTGGAATGGTCGGGTGTATCTCGTATCCGCAGTGGTGACGGCGCTCAGCGGCTTGTACATGGTGTGGTTCAGGGGCGCGGTCGGCGACGTCGTGCAGCACGTCGGCACCAGCATGAACGCGGTGTTGGTCGTGGCGTGCGCCGGCATGACGGTGCGGCGCGCGCTGTCGCGCGACTTCGCCGCGCACCGGCGCTGGGCGCTGCGGCTGTTCCTGTGCGTGAGCGGCGTGTGGTTCTTCCGCGTGGGGTTGATGTTCTGGCTCGCCGTGAACGGAGGGCCGGCCGGCTTCGATGTCGACACTTTCACCGGGCCTTTCCTCAGCTTCCTGTCGTTCGCCCAGTATCTGCTGCCGCTGGCGGTGCTTGAACTGTATCTGCGCGCCGGCGGGGTGGTGGCGCGCGGCGGCACTGCGGTGCTGCTGGCGGTGCTGTCGTTGGCGATGACGGCCGGGATCCTGGTGGCGACGATGGGCATGTGGTGGCCGTATATGTAGTCCGTGTTTAACCACGCCATGCAAAGGCGTGGCGCGATCGGTCCACTGAAAAGTTGTGAAAAAGTCTTTACAGTGCGTAGCGAACGCGAGTAGACTTTTCAAAACACCAATGTAACCGGTTACATTCGCATTAACGTAGTCGGTTATATTTTTTGGTGAAAATGTAACCGGTTACATTTCCAGGGGACGGCGGGATGGCGATAACGATCAAGGATGTGGCGCAGGAGGCGGGCGTGTCGGTGGCGTCGGTGTCGCGCGCACTCAACGGGCACGCCAGCATCACCGACGACACCCGTAAGCACATCCTGGCGGTGGTCAAGCGCATGCGCTACATGCCGCACGTCGGCGCGCGCAGCCTGACCACCAGCTTCACCAACACCATCGGCGTGCTGCTGCCGGACCTGTACGGTGAATTCTTCTCCGAGATCATACGTGGCATCGACGTCGCCGCGCGCGCGCGCGGCCTGCACCTGATGGTATCGAGCCTGCACGGCGACGCCGACGAAGTGGCGCTGTCGATCCGCGCCATGCGCGGGCGCGTCGACGGCCTGCTGGTGATGTCGCCCCACGTCGACGCCGCGCTGCTGTCCGATAACCTGCCCGAGGATTTGCCTATCGTTTTGATGAGCACCTCCGCCGGCGGCACGCAGTACGCCTCCATCTCGTTCGACAACTACAGCGGCGCCTACGCGATGGTCGAGCACCTGGTCGGGCAGGGTTACCGCCGCATCGCCTTCCTCGCTGGACCGGCCGGTAACTTCGAGGCGCAGGAACGCTTGCGCGGCTATCACGCGGCGTTGGCCGCGCTGGCGCCGCACGCGGTGGCGCAAGTGTTCGAAGGCGATTTCTCCGAGGAGTCGGGACAGCGTGTCGGACGGGCGCTGGCGGCTGCGGACGAACGCCCGGATGCGCTGTTCGCCGCCAACGACATGATGGCCATCGGCGCGCTGCTGGAGCTGCGGCAGCACGGACTGGAACTGCCGCGCGATATCGCGCTGGCTGGCTTCGATGATATTCGCATTGCGCGGTACGTCAGTCCAGCGCTGACGACCGTTCGAGTTCCGATCGCCGAACTGGGTGTGCGGGCGTTGGAACGGCTGCACGCGCAGATCGGACAGTCCGGCGGCACGCCGGCCACCGTGCAGACATTGGCCGCCGAGTTGGTGGTGCGCGCCTCGACGGGAGGGACCACGCCAATTTAAAAAATGGCGCCGGCGGCGGCTCATGCATGGCGGATTACGCCGTTCCGGCTAATCGGCCCTACGTGGTTCAAATGTCCGGCACGTGTGGTGGCCACAGCCCTAAGGTCCGCACTGGAGTCATACGCGTGATGGGGCATCGGCATCAGGTCCGTTCTGAACCACGTAGGGTGGATTAGCGCAGCGTAATCCGCCAAACACCAGCAGCACCAAGTTTCATGCCTTAGTAGTACAAACAAAAAAAGTACACAAAAACAGGAGACAACCATGAAAACCACCCAACGGCAAACGCCGTCCCTACGTCTGTCCGCCATGGCCGCGGCACTGGCCACCGCACTGCTGGCGACCGTCCCGGCGCACGCTCAACTGAGCAGCGCGACCATCCAGGGCCAGGTCACCAACGGCACCGCGCCGTCGGCCGGCAGCCCGGTCACGGCCACCAACCAGTTGAACGGCTACGTCTACAACACCGTCACGCGTGCCGACGGCAGCTACGTGCTGACCGGCGTGGCCCCGGGCACCTACCAGATCAAGGTCGGCGACCAGCAATCCGAACTGGTGACCGTCAACGTCGGCCAGACCAGCCAGGTCAACCTGGCGCTGCAAGGCGGCGTGCAGCAGGTTGTGATCACCGGCTCCGCATCCCGGCGCGATGTCGCCGGCTCCGAGGTCGGCACCTCCGTCTCGCGCGAACAAATCGAGAAGCTGCCGCAGGTCACCCGCAATTTCCTGTCCTTCGCCGATCTGGCGCCGGGCGTGCGCTTCAGCGTCGACAACAGCGGCAACGTCAAGCTGCAATCGGGCTCGCAGAACCAGGACAACGTCAACGTCTTCATCGATGGCGTCAGCCAAAAAAACAATATCCTGCGCGGCGGCGTGTCCGGGCTCGATACAAGCCGCGGCAATCCGTTCCCGCAATCGGCGATCGCCGAGTACAAGGTGATCGCGCAAAACTACAAGGCCGAATTCGACCAGGTGTCGAGCGCGGCGATCACCGCCGTCACCAAATCCGGCGGCAACGAGCTCCATGGCGACGCCTTCTGGGACCACACCGGCACCAACATAACAGCGAAAGATCCGTTCCAGCAGGAGGCGGAGCGGCAGGGCGTCGGCCGTCCCAAATCCTCGCAGGACCAATATGGCATGACCCTGGGCGGTCCGATCAAGAAGGACGTCGCGCATTACTTCTTCGCGTACGAAGGCAAGAAGATCGACAGCCCACGCCAGGTGATCGCCCAGCGCACCGACCTGCTGCCCAACGCCGGCATCGTGCCGTCGCTGCTGGCGCAGCAGGGCAATGCCGTGTCGAAGTTCAAGGAGGACTTGTTCTTGCTGAAGGTCGATGCGCAGATCGCCAAGAACCAGCGCGTCGAAGCGACCGCGCGGGTGCGCCGCGAGACGGATATGATTCCGGAGGATATGAAGCTTAGCGTGGCCGAGAACGTCCTCAATCGCAGCAACGACGAGGACCGCCTGGACTTCAAACACGAATGGAGCAGCGACGACTTTCTCAACGAGGCGCGCGTCGGCTATGAGAAGTACAGCTGGAATCCGCACTCGAACGCCAACAAGCCCTATATCAAATATCAGGTCTCGCCCAGCAATACGGATATCAACGTCGTCGACGTGCTGGTTGTCGGCGGATCGCCGAACAACCAGTTCCGCGAGCAGAGCGGACTGCTGTTCCAGGACGATCTGACCTACACCGGCAAGAGCGGACACACGATGAAGGCCGGCTTCAAGGTCAAGCACATCACCTACGATTTGTCCGGCACCGCGTTCGCCGTCGAGCGGCGTATCGAACGGATCGACACCGTCACCGGGCAGACGAACCTGATCCGCTCGGAGCCGGTGGTTCCGCCGTATGGAGTCGAGTTCTCTAACAACCAGTACGGCATCTACTTCCAGGACGACTGGCAAGCCAGCGAGAAGCTGCTGCTCAATCTGGGCATGCGCTACGACTACGAAGACAATATGCTCAACGACAGCTACGCGACGCCCGCCGACCGCGTCGCCCTGTTCGGCAAACAAGACCCGCGCGACGGCGCGCCGGTTGGACAGACCTACGCGCAGTCGCTGGCCAAGGGTGGCGTCAATATCGCCGATTACATCAGCACCGGCAGCAGCCGCAAGGCGTTCAAAAAGGCCTTGGCGCCGCGCCTCGGGCTCTCCTACGATATCAAGGGAGACCGCGCGTCGGTGCTGTTTGCGGGTTGGGGCAGGGCGTACGACCGCACCATCGCCAACCATGCGCTGGACGAGGCGCAGAAGAACGCGCAGGCCGGTGGCGAAATCTGGATGATCAAAAACGATCATAAGATGGCCTACACCGATATGTGGAGCTTCGGTCTGCGCCAGGCGCTGGGCGCATGGAACGGCGAGGCGGGCTACACCAATTCGCATGCGCGCAATCAGTTCAACTGGTTCGGCGGTAATCGGGATGTCAATGGCGGCTGGGGCGGCGCAAGCCCGATCGATCCGATGTTCAATTCCGTGCCCGGCTACGGAACGCTGGTGCTGGGCGATTTCATCTCGCAGGCCAAGACCGAGTCGGTGTATCTGAAAATGGATAAGCCGTACACCAAGGCCTCCACATGGAGCCTGGGAGCGACCTACACCTACAGCAAGGGCGAGACCACCAACAAGGAATGGACCAACGAGATCTTCAACTGGACCTATGGCCGCTATGCCTCCGCATGGAATCCGTCGACCGATGTGGAACGCCACCGGCTGGTGGTGGCCGGCGTGTCGGACGGCTGGCTGCCCTGGGGCCTGATGTTGTCCGGGAAGGTGACGCTGGGGTCCGGCCTGCCGTACCGTATCACCGATTGCTCGACCGGCTTCAATCAATGCGTGTCGGCCAAGGGTGATGGCGACGCGTTCCATCAGGTGGATCTCGGGCTGTCGAAGGAGGTCGCGTTCCGCTTCGGCCGGGTGTCGCTGCGCGCGGACGTGCTCAATGTATTCAACAGCATCAACTACGGCGGCTACGACGGTTGGGGCGGTGGTCCGGGCAATCCGCAAAACCGGTTAGGCGGCGATAACAAAAACCTCGGCGTGGCCAATTCGATGGGCGGCCAGATGCGCACGTTGAAGTTCAGCGCGCGCTACGCGTTTTAAGGAGGCCCGGGTTCATGTCCGTATTCATCAAGCCCCGTGCCTTGCGTGCCTTCGCCGCTCTGGCGTTTGCCGTGTCGGCGGCATTCGCCGGCAGCGGCGCCGCGCAGGCGCGCGATGCGGCGCTGCCGCCGATGTTCGACGACCTGCAGCGCCGGACCTTCGATTTTTTCTGGGACACCGCTAATCCGTCCAACGGCCTGGTACCCGACCGGTATCCGACGCCGTCGTTCTCCAGCGTGGCGGCGGTCGGCTTTGGCCTGACCGCCTATCCGATCGGCGTCGAGCGCGGCTACGTCACGCGCAAGCAGGCGCGCGAGCGGGTGTTGGCCACCTTGCGCTTTTTCCGCAACGCGCCGCAGGGCGGCGCCAAAGGCACCTCTTTCAGCGGCTACAAGGGCTTCTTCTATCATTTCCTGGATATGAAAACCGGGCTGCGGTACGACAAGGTCGAGTTGTCGACCGTCGACACGGCGCTGTTCCTGGCAGGCGCCTTGTTCTGCCAATCCTATTTCGATGGTGACGATCCGGCCGAGAAGGAGATACGCAAGCTGGCCGCCGAAATCTATGAGCGGGTCGACTGGACCTGGGCGCAGGCGCGCAAGCCTTCGATCGCGCTTGGCTGGCATCCGGAGTCCGGCTTCATCGGCTACGACTGGAAGGGCTACAACGAGGCGATGCTGGTGTATGTGCTGGCGCTCGGATCGCCCACGCATCCGGTGCAGCCGGACGCCTGGAAGGCCTGGACCAGCACCTACGGCAACAGCCTGGAAGGCAAGGGAGACAAGGAGCACCTCGCCTATCCGTCGCTGTTCATTCACCAGTACAGCCACGTGTGGATCGATTTTCGCGGCATCCGCGACGAGTACATGCGCCAGCGCGGATACGACTATTTCGAAAACAGCCGCCGCGCCACCTATGGCCAGCAGGCCTATGCGATCGCCAATCCGCTGCGTTGCAAAGGCTACGGCGCCAACGTCTGGGGCATCACCGCCAGCGACGGCCCGGTGGACAAGACACTGGATTATGGCGGCATCCAGCTGCCGTTCCGCACCTATACGGCGCGCGGGATCGGCGGGTTGAAGCACTACGACGATTGCACCCTGGCGCCGACGGCCGCCGCGTCATCGCTGCCGTTCGCGCCGGAGATCGTCGTTCCGGCGGTGCTGGAGATGAAAAATCGCTACGGCGATTGGATCTATGGCCGCTACGGCTTCCTGGACGCCTTCAATCCGAGCTTTACCTACGATATTCCCGTCTCGCAGGGGCGTACGATCAAGGGCAAGGGCTGGGTCGACAATGACTATCTCGGCATCGACCAGGGCCCGATCATCGCCATGACGGAAAACTACCGCAGCGACTTGGTGTGGCGCGTGATGCGCAACCATCCGGCGATCCGTCTCGGCCTGGAGCGGGCCGGCTTTACGGGCGGCTGGCTGCGGCAACCGGAAGCGGTCAAGCCGGCAACCGAGATGGCGCCCGTCCAATGATGCGAAGGTTTGCGCGCGCGGCGACGCTGATACTGGCCTGCGGCCTGCTGGCATCCTGCGCGCCTCGCCCGGAGCAGGGCGTGGTGCTGAAGTTCTGGGCCATGGGGCGGGAGGGCGAAGTCGTCACCGCGCTGATGCCGGAGTTCGAGCGCACCCACCCCGGCGTGCGGGTCGAAGTCCAGCAGCTGCCGTGGACCGCCGCGCACGAAAAGCTGTTGACCGCGTTCGCTGGTGACGTCATGCCCGACATTTTCCAGTTGGGGAATACGTGGGTGCCGGAGTTCGCGGCGCTGGGCGCGCTGCTGCCGCTGGACGCGCAGGTCGCCGCCTCGCGGTTGGTGACAGCTGCCGATTATTTCCCGGGCATCTGGGACACCAACATCGTCGATGGCAAATTGTGGGGGACGCCCTGGTATGTCGATACCCGCGTGCTGTTCTACCGCCGCGACATGCTGGCGCAAGCCGGCTACGCCAAGCCGCCGCAAACCTGGGCCGAGTGGATGAAGGCGATGAACGCCATCAAGCGCCGCGTGGGGCCGGACAATTACGCGATCCTGCTGCCGAGCGATGAATTCGAACCGCTGCTGGCGTTGGCGCTGCAGAACGAGGAGCCGCTGCTGCGCGACGGCGGCCGCTATGGCAATTTCCGCAGCGCCGGCTTCCGCCGCAGCCTTCAGCTGTATGCCGACATGTATGCGCAAAAGCTGGCGCCGATGAACCGCATCACCAACGTGTATCACGAATTCGGCATGGGCTACGTCTCGTTCTACATTTCCGGCCCGTGGAATATGGGCGAGTTCAAACGCCGGCTGCCGGCCGATCAGCAGGATCACTGGATGACGGCGATTTTGCCTGGACCTTCGGGGCCGGCCGCGTCGATCGCCGGCGGTTCCAGCCTGGTGCTGTCGGCGGCCTCCAAACACCCGCGCGAGGCGTGGCAGTTGATCGAATACCTGTCCCGCACCGACACGGCGGCGCGCTTCCATGAGCTGACCGGCGATCTGCCGCCGCGCCGCGGCAACTGGAGCGCACCGCGTCTTGCCAACGATGTTTATGCCCAGGCGTTCCGGCAGCAGTTGGAGCGTGTACGTCCCGCGCCCAAGGTGCCCGAGTGGGAACGCATCGCCACCGAAATGCGGCTGGTGGCCGAGCGCGTGACCCACGGCGAGCTGACGGTCGACCAGGCGGCGGTGGAACTTGACGCCAAGGCCGACCATATTCTGGAAAAGCGCCGCTGGATGCTGGCGCGGAAGGAGGGGCGATGAACTCGCACCGCGCCGCCTGGTGCTTCGCCGGCCCCGCGCTGCTGGTCATTGGCGTGTTCTTCTTCCTGCCGGTGCTGGCCGCGCTGGCCATGAGCCTGACAGACTTCGATATCTACGCGTTGGCGAACCTGGACAACCTGCGCTTCGTCGGCCTGCGCAACTACGCCCAGCTGCTGCAAACGCCGCTGTTTTGGCAGGCGCTGGGCAACACGCTGTATTTCGTCGCCGTCGGCGTGCCGCTGTCGATCGCCGCTTCGCTCGGCGCGGCGCTGCTGCTCAATTCGAGGCTGACCTGGTTCAAGGGCCTGTTCCGCACCGCCTTCTTCGCGCCGGTGGTGACATCGCTGGTGGCGGTGGCGGTGATCTGGCGCTACCTGCTGCACACGCGCTACGGCATGATCAACCACGGCCTGGAGCAGTTGGGCATAGCGCCGATCGACTGGCTGAACGATCCCGATTGGGCGATGCCGGCGATTATCCTGTTCGCGGTCTGGAAAAACTTCGGCTACAACATGATCATTTTTTTGGCGGGCCTGCAAAGCATACCCGACGACTTGTACGAAGCGGCGGGGCTGGACGGCGCCGGCGTGTGGGGCCAATTCCGTTTCGTCACCTGGCCCATGCTGGGGCCGACGATGCTGATGGTGAGTATCCTTAGCATGTCCGCCTACTTCCAGCTGTTCGCGGAACCGTATGTGATGACGCAGGGCGGGCCGGTACAAAGCACGGTCAGCGTGTTGTATTTCATGTACGAGCAGGGTTTCAAATGGTGGAACCTGGGCGCGGCGTCGGCGGTGGCCTTCGTGCTGTTCGCGATCATGTTCGGGGTCACGCTGCTGCAGCTGCGCTTTGCCAAGGGAGTGGACGCATGAGCGCCTTCGCCTGGAAGCCACGCGCGCTGGCGCTCAATGCCGTGATGCTGGCCGCCGGCGCATTGACCTTGTTCCCGCTGGTGTGGATGTTGTCGGTGTCGCTGATGAAGCCCGGCGAGTCGAGTTCGTTCCCGTTGCCGATGCTGCCGAACGCGGCGACCTTGCACAGCTATCGGGAATTGTTCGGCCAGGCCGGCATCGGCAGGTATCTGCTTAACAGTTTGCTGTTGTCGTGCGCCGCGACGGTGTTGTCGCTGCTGTTCAACGTCAGCGCCGGCTATGCCTTCGCCAAGCTGCGCTTCCAGGGCCGCGACCGGATTTTCAAGGTCATGCTGGGCGCGCTGGTGATTCCGAGCCAGGTCGCGATGCTGCCGCTGTTCCTGCTGCTGAAGTATCTGGGACTGGTCAACACCTATGGGGCGGTGCTGGTGCCGGCCATGGCGGGCATCTTCGGCATCTTCCTGGTGCGGCAGTACGCGTTGACGATCCCCGATGCGCTGCTGGAGGCGGCGCGCATGGACGGCGCCAGCGAGTTTCGTATTTTCCGGGTGATCGTGCTGCCGCTATTGACGCCGATCCTGGTCACGCTGGGTATTTTCACCTTCCTCGGCACGTGGAACGACTTTATGTGGCCGTTGATCGTGCTGACCGATAAAGACCTTTACACCTTGCCGGTGGCGCTGGCGTCGCTGTCGCGCGAACACGTTCAGGACAATGAACTGATGATGGCCGGTTCGGTGCTGACCATTTTGCCGGTGCTGCTGCTGTTCCTTTGCCTGCAGCGCTACTACATACAAGGCCTGCTGGTGGGGAGCGTAAAGGGATGAAGCTCTTTCGCATACTGGCCGCCGGCCTGGCGGCGATGCTGGTTTCGGCGGCCCACGCCGCCGCGCCGGCGCGCGTGCTCGATGATTTTTCCGCCGTCGACGCGTGGCAGGCGCAGGCCTCCGATGGCGTGCTGGCAGCCGCCAGCGCCGCCGACGGAGGATTGCGCCTGGATTTCGACTTCGCCGGCAAAGGCGGTTATGCCTTCGTACGCCGCGCGCTGCCGCTCGACCTGCCGGACAACTACGAGATTTCGTTCTACGTGCGCGCGGACGCGCCGGTCAACCACTTCGAGTTCAAGCTGACCGACGCCAGCGGCGACAACGTCTGGTGGTTCCAGCAGCAGAACTACAGCTTCCCCAAGGACTGGCAACTCGTGCGCATCAAGAAGCGGCAGGTGTTGTTCGCGTGGGGGCCAACCAGGGACCGCGTGCTCAAACATGCCGACCGTATCGAGTTTGTCGTCAGCGCCGGCAGCGGCGGTGGCAAGGGAACGGTCCAGCTTCGGCAATTGGCGATTCGTCCGCTGCCGCCGGTACCGGACACCTGGCCGAAGCCTGTTGCGCGGGCGTCATCCCAAATGGCCGGCGCCGCGCTGGCGGTCGATGGTAATCCCCGCACGGCATGGGTGAGCAAGAGGAATGAGGGCAAACCACAGCGGCTGATTGTCGATCTGGGCGCCGAGCGCGAATTCGGCGGCCTTGTGCTGCATTGGCAGGGCCGCCGCCACGCCAGCGACTACGATGTCGAACTGTCGTCCGACGGCGGCCAATGGCGGACGGTGCGCCATGTCGCCGGGGGCAACGGCGGTGACGATCCGTTGCGGTTGCAGGAGTCGGAAGCGCGGTATATCCGGCTGGTGCTGCGCGACGGTCCGGCGGCCGCCTATGCGCTGGCGGAGGTGGAGTTGAAGGATCTGGCCTGGGGCGCGACGCCGAACCAGTTCATCGAAGGCGTGGCCCGCGAGGCGCGACGGGGACTGTATCCGCGTGGCTTCTCCGGCCAGCAGTCCTACTGGACGCTGGTGGGCGTCGACGGTGGCGGCGACCACAGCGCGCTCATTTCCGAGGACGGCGCGTTGGAGTCGAAGCAGGGCGGTTTCTCCGTCGAGCCTTTCGTGCGTGACGAGGGCCGGCTGGTCGGCTGGGCCGATGTGGAGGTCAGCCAGAGTTTGCTGGACGGGTATCTGCCGATACCGACGGTGTTGTGGCGCCATCCCGGTTGGACGCTGTCGGTGACGGCCGCCGCCGACGGCACGCCGGCGTCGTCAAGCCTGTTGGCGAAGTACGAGCTCAAAAACCTGGGCGCCACCGCGCGCCGGCTGCAACTGGTGTTGGCGGTGCGTCCGTTTCAGGTCAACGCGCCGCGCCAGTTCCTCAACACCCCGGGTGGTTTCAGCGCCATTCGTGATCTGCGATGGGATGGCCGGCAGATCAGCGTCAACGGAGAGAATAAAATTCATCCTTTGCAGCTTCCCGCCGGCGTGGAGCTGTCGTCATTCGATGGCGGCCTGCTGCCCGGTATTCGTCGCGCGCCATCCAACGCCGCGCGCCACCTGCATGACGATACGGGCATGGCCTCCGCCGCGCTGACGTATGACGTCGTGCTGCCGCCATATGGCAGCGTTGCCATCGGCGCGGTCCTGCCGATGGCGGGCGATGCGATTGCGCCGGCCGGCCACGACTCCGTGGCGTGGCTGTCCGGCCGGCAGGATGCGGTGGCTGCCGAGTGGCGCGACAAGCTGAATCGGGTCGGGCTGAAGGTGCCGGCAGCGGGCCAGCATATGGCCGACACGCTGCGCTCGTCGCTGGCGCACATGTTGATGACGCGCGAGGGCGCATCCCTGCAGCCGGGCACGCGATCCTATCGCCGCTCGTGGATACGCGATGGGGCGATGATGTCCGAGGCGCTGCTGCGGCTCGGGCAGGCCGGCATCGCGGCGGACTACCTGCGTTGGTATGCGCCATACCAGTTCGATAACGGCAAGGTGCCGTGCTGCGTGGATCGCCGTGGCGCCGATCCGGTGCCGGAGAACGACAGTCATGGCCAGCTGATATTCCTCGCGGCGGAACTGTACCGCTACACGCAGGACAGGACCGCGCTTGCCGAGGCATGGCCGCGCGTCGACGCCGCCGCGCGCTACATGGAGACCATGCGCCAGTCCGAACGCGTCGCCGGCAACCTTGTGCCGGAGCGTCGCGCTTTTTATGGTTTGATGCCGGTCTCGATCAGCCACGAGGGCTACTCGGAAAAGCCGATGCATTCCTACTGGGACGACTTCTGGGCGATGCGCGGCTACAAGGACGCCGCCGATATCGCCACGGTGCTCGGGCATACCGAGGCGGCCGGACGTTTGGCGGGCGAGCGCGACGAATTCCGGCACGACCTCTATGCGTCGCTGGCCGCCGCAACCCGGCGCCACGGCATCGACTACCTTCCCGGCGCGGCGGAACTGGGCGACTTCGATCCCACGTCGTCGACCATCGCGCTCACGCCCGGCGGCGAGCAGCAGTTCCTGTCGCCGGCGATGCTGAAAGCGACCTACGATAAATACTGGGACTTTTTCCTGGCCCGCCGCGACGGCCGCAAGGCATGGCAGGATTACACGCCGTATGAGCTGCGCAATGTCAGCGCCTTCGTGCGCTTGGGCTGGCGCGAGCGGGCTGCCCGGCTGCTTGACTACTTCTACGCCGATCAGCGCCCCGCCGGTTGGAACCAGTGGGCCGAAGTGGTTGGCCGCGACATGCGCGAACCGCGCTTCGTCGGGGATATGCCGCACGGCTGGATATCTTCCGATTACATCCGCGCAGCGCTCGACTCGTTCGCCTACGAACGGGAGGCCGACCACGCGCTGCTGCTGGCCGAAGGCGTGCCGCTGGACTGGCTGCGCGGGGAGGGCATCGGCCTGCGGGGGCTGCGCACGCCGTATGGGCCGCTCAGCTACACAGTGGCCGCCGCCGGCGGCACGCTCGCGCTCAGCGTGGAGGCGATGCCGCGCACTCCACCCGGTGGCGTCGTCTTCACCTGGCCGTGGGATACGGCGCCCGGCGCGGCCACGCTGAACGGCCTGCCGGTGACGTGGCGGAACCGGCAGGTCCGCATCGACAGCCTGCCGGCGGTACTGAAAATTAATGGCGCACCGTTCTAACCTCAAGATCACAAGGATCATCACATGAGCAAATCCATCCAGTTTCCCGCCGACTTCCTGTGGGGTAGCGCGACGTCGGCGTATCAGATCGAGGGTTCGCCCCTGGCCGATGGCGCGGGGCCGAGCATCTGGCAGCGTTTTTGCGCGGTGCCGGGCAATGTGCGCGACGGCGATAACGGCGATATCGCCTGCGATCATTACAACCGCTACAAGGAGGATGTCGCCCTGATGGTGAAGCTGGGGTTGAAGGCTTACCGCTTCAGCGTGTCCTGGAGCCGCATCCTGCCGCAGGGGCGCGGCGCAGTGAACCAGGCGGGCCTTGATTTCTACAGCCGCCTGATCGACGAGCTGCTGGCCAATGGCATCGAGCCTTTGCTGACCCTGTACCACTGGGATTTGCCCGCCGCGCTGGACGATCGCGGCGGCTGGCTCAATCCCGATATCGCCGACTGGTTCACCGACTACGCGCGGATACTTTTCCGGGCCTTCGACGGGCGCGTCAAGTCGTGGGCCACGCTCAACGAGCCGTGGGTGGTCACCGATGGCGGCTACATGCACGGCACGCTGGCGCCGGGCCACCGTGGCGTGCACGAGGCGGCGCTGGCCAGCCATAACCTGATGCGCGCGCACGGCAGCGCC
The DNA here is from genome assembly GCF_017833525.1 of Duganella sp. 1411. Taxonomy (GTDB): domain Bacteria; phylum Pseudomonadota; class Gammaproteobacteria; order Burkholderiales; family Burkholderiaceae_D; genus Rugamonas. The sequence continues at coordinate 2,402,072 of NZ_JAFICD010000001.1, read as the reverse complement.
GTCAAGGCTTATCGCGAGGAGGGCAAGCATCGCATCGGCATCGTGGTTAATATCGAACCTAAATACCCCGCCAGCCAGTCGCAGGCCGATCTCGACGCCACCCGGCGCGCCGACGCCTACATGAACCGCCAATATCTCGATCCCATCTTCCTGGGCGCTTATCCGCCGGAGCTCAAGGAGATGTTCGGCGACGCCTGGCCGGACTGGCCGGCCGCCGACTTCGAGTTGATCGGCCAGAAGCTGGACTTCGTCGGTATCAATTACTACACCCGCAGCGTGGTGCGCGACGAGGCGTCCAACTGGCCGCTGAAAGTGGCGCCGGTGCGCCAGACCCAGGCCACCTACACCGAAACCGGATGGGAGGTGTTCCCGCAAGGCCTCACCGACACGCTGGTGAACTTCAAGCGCCTGTACGGCGACACGCCGCTGTACGTGATGGAGAACGGTTCCGCGTTCTACGACCCGCCGCAGGCCGAGGGCGGACGGGTGCACGATCCGCTGCGGGTGGACTGCCTGTGCAAGAATATGCGCGCCATCAGCGCGGCGCTGGAAGCGGGCGTCGACCTGCGGGGCTACATGGTATGGTCGCTGCTGGATAATCTGGAGTGGTCATTGGGGTTCTCCAAGCGCTTCGGCATCATCCACGTTAATTTTGAAACGCAGCAGCGCACACTGAAGGACAGCGCGCTGCTGTACGCCGACATCGTCGCCAGCAATGGCGCCTGCCTCAATCAAGCAGCTGGAAACGCATAATGGATAATCGTTTAGAAAACACGCCGGCGCGTGAAACCCGGCTGCTCTCCAATGGCAGCTTCACCACCCTGATCACCGGTGCCGGCACGGGCTTCAGCCGGGTTGGCGACACGATGCTGTCGCGCTGGACCGGGGATCGCGTCGAGGACTGCGAGGGCTATTTCATCTATCTGCGCGACGCCGTCAGCGGCGAGACCTGGACGCTTGGCCTGCAGCCGGGCGGTGGCGACGGCGCAGCAAGATCCGCCGGCGGCGGCAGCGGCGGATTCTGGATCGGCGCCACGGCGCACGGCATCGAAGCACACATGGATATCGCCGTCGACCCGCACCGCGATGTCGAGTTGCGCAGCATCGTTTTGACCAATCCCGGCGACACCGAGCGCCGTATCGAAGTGACCAGCTATCTTGAAGTGGTGCTCAATCGCCAGGCCGACGAGGCTTCGCATCCGGCCTTCTCCAAGTTGTTCGTTCAGACCGAGCGAGACGCGGCCAGTGGCGCGCTGCTGGCGCGGCGCCGGCCGCGCGGCGAAGGCGAGGCCGGTTTGTGGATGGTGCATGCCGCCGCCGGTGGCAGCGATGCCGGCTTCGAAACCGACCGCACCCGCTTCGTCGGACGTGGCCGCGATCTGCGCGCGCCGGCGGGCCTGGACGGAAAATTGTCCGGCACCGCCGGGAACGTGCTCGATCCGGCCTTCAGCTTGCGCCGCAGTGTGACGCTGGCGCCGGGTGCGCAGGTCCGGCTGTCGTTTGTTCTGGGCGCCGCCGGCAGCCGCGAACAGGCGTTGGCGCTCGCGTCCGGATTGGCTCCGAACGACCGCGCCGTGATCGATGCCGCCCGTTCGGCGCAGCAGGCGCTGGAGCGGCAACTGGACTTGACCACGGAGGAGGCGACCTACTGTCAGCGCCTGGCCGGCGCGATGCTGTACGGCGTATCGTCGGTGCGGGCACCGGCCGCCACGGCCCTTGACGTTGTCCCCGCCGCCGATATCGCTTCGGTTGCATTGTCGAATGGCGTGCCCGCCGGTCCGCTCGCGGTGGTGTGGGCCAGTGGCGCGGATGACGCCAACGTGTCGCTACTGATGCGCGCGCGCCGCTACTGGACCGCGCATGGCTGGCCGATCGACTTGCTGCTGCTTGATAGCGAAGGCGCATGGTCTTCTACGGATGGCGTCCAGGTTCGTCGGCCGGAGGAATTGAAAGCTCAGGATTTGGCGTTGATCGAGCTGACCGCGTTGCTGGTGGTGCGCGGCGAACTGCCGATGCTCGACGTTGTCGCCGGCCTTTCCGCGCCGCCGGCCAGGCGCGCGATAGGGACGGACGGACCGGCGACGGTTCCCGGCCGCGCGGTGCTGCACCATTTCAACGGCTATGGTGGGTTTTCCGACGCGGGCAATGAATACGTGATCCGCATGGACTGGAACGCGGCCGGTGGTTTGCTTCGCCCGCCGCTGGCCTGGACCAATGCCATCTCGAACGAGGGCTTTGGCTTCCTGGTGAGCGAAAGCGGCGCCGGCTACACGTGGAGCCGCAACAGCCGCATCCAGCGGCTGACGCCATGGTCCAACGATCCGATACGCGATCCCCACGGCGAGGCGCTGTATCTGCGCGACGAGGACAGCGGCCAATACTGGTCGCCGGTGCCCGGCCCGGCCCCGGCCGGCGCGGGATATGAAGCGGCGCACGGCTTCGGCTACACGCGCTTCAATCATTTCAGTCATGGACTGGAACAGGAAACGGTGATGTTCGTGCCGCGTCATGATCCGGTCAAGATCGTGCGCGTGCGGGTGACCAACCGCGACGCGGCCGCGCGGCGCCTGTCGCTGTTCTCCTGCCAGCGGCTGGTGCTGGGCGGCACGCCGGCCGACAGCAGCCGGTTTGTCGTCACCGAGCGCGATGCCTCCGGCGTACTGCTGGCGACCAATCCGCTGGCCGGGCAGTTCGCCGACGGCGTCACTTTTGCCACTGTCTTGCCGGGCGATGGCGCGGCGGTCCACCACAGCGCCGACCGTGCCGCCTTCATCGGCGCGCACGGCGACCTGGCCAGGCCGGCCGCGCTGATGGCGGCACGGTTGGACGGCGCCACCGGACCCGGGCTCGATCCCTGCGCCGCGTTCCAGACGACGCATGAACTGGCGCCGGGCGCCACGCTGGAATGGGTTGTGCTGCTGGGCGAAACGCAGGACCGCGCGGCGGCGCTGGAACTGGCGCGGCGCTATGCCGCGCCGGGGGCGGTGCAACAGGCGCTCGACGAAATCACCGCATTCTGGCGCCATACCGTCGGCGCGGTGCAAGTGCGCACCCCGGTGCCGGCCATCGACTTGATGCAGAACGGCTGGCTGGCCTATCAGAACCTGAGCTGCCGCATCTGGGGGCGCTCGGCGTTCTACCAGTCCGGCGGCGCCTTGGGTTATCGCGACCAGTTGCAGGATTCAAGCGCGATGATCTACGCCCGGCCGGACTTGACGCGCCAGCAGATCCGCATCCATGCGGCACACCAGTTTGTCGAAGGCGACGTCCTGCACTGGTGGCACACCGCGCCGATGGAACGCGGGCTGCGCACGCGCTTCTCGGACGACCTGCTTTGGCTGCCCTACATCGCCGCCTTCTACATCAAGACCACCGGCGACTGGAGCGTGCTCGATGAAGTCGAGCCGTTCCTCACCGCGCCGCTTCTGGCGGAGGGCGAGGACGAGGTCTATCTGAAGCCTTCGCTGTCCGGCGAAAGCGGCGACGTCTACGAACATTGCTGCCGCGCCCTCGACCGCTCGCTGACGCAGGGCGCGCACGGCTTGCCGCTGATGGGCACCGGCGACTGGAACGACGGCATGAACCGCGTCGGCCGCGAAGGGCGCGGCGAGAGCGTCTGGATGGGATTTTTCCTGTCGCGCATCATCAAGGACTTCCTGCCGATTTGCGAGCGGCGCGGAGACACCGCGCGCGTCGCCATCTACAGCGCGTACCACGATCATCTGGACCAGGCGCTGAACGACGGCGGCTGGGACGGCGAATGGTATCGCCGCGCTTATTACGACAACGGCGCCGTCATCGGCTCCAGGGATAGCGACGAATGCCAGATCGACGCGCTGGCGCAGGCGTGGGCCGTGATCTCGGAGGCGGCGCCGCCGGCAAGGGCTGCGCAGTCGCTGGACGCGCTGGAGCGGCGGCTGGTGTCCGAGCAGGACGGGCTGATACGGCTGTTGACGCCGGCCTTCGTCAACACCCCCAACGATCCGGGCTACATCAAAGGCTATGTGGCGGGCGTGCGCGAGAACGGCGGCCAGTACACCCACGCCGCGTGCTGGGTGGTGCGGGCGATGGCCGAAGCCGGACGCCGCGACCGCGCAGCGCGGTTGCTGGAGATGCTCAGCCCCGTGAGCCACGCGCGCGACTTGGCGTCGGTGGCGGTGTACCAGGTCGAACCTTATGTCATCGCGGCGGACGTTTATGGCGAGGCGCCGCACGTGGGCCGCGGCGGCTGGACCTGGTACACGGGGTCGTCTGGCTGGATGTACCGGGTGGGATTGGAATCGGTGCTGGGCTTCGCCATCGAGGGCGGCGACACGATCGTCATGGCGCCGCGCATCCCCGATCAGTGGCCGGAGTTTAGCATCCGCCATCAGCTGCCTGATGACGGTGGCAGTTACGAGATTACGGTGCTTAACCCGCACCGCCGGGCCGACGGCGTGGTGTCTGTTACCCTTGACGGCAAGGCGCTGGCGCACGCCGGCGGCGCGGCGCGCATTCCGCTGCTGCGCGATGGCGCGACCCATCGCGTCGAACTGGTTTTAGGCTGAGGGGGAGGGGGCATGGCTGGAGTAGACATTCGGGGCATCCGCAAAGGTTTCGGCCAGCAACCGATCCTGCGTGGTATCGACCTTAGCATCGCCGACGGCGAGTTCGTGGTGTTCGTGGGGCCGTCGGGCTGCGGCAAATCGACTTTGCTGCGCACGATCTGCGGGCTGGAAAGCGCCGACGAGGGCACGGTGACGATCGGCGGCCGCGACATGACGCAGGTGGCGCCGGCCGCGCGCGGCATCGCGATGGTGTTCCAGAGCTATGCGTTGTATCCGCACATGACGGTGTTCGACAACATGGGCTTCGCGCTGAAGATGGCGGGACTCTCGCGCGACGAGATACGCGTCAAGGTGGAGCAGGCCGCCGCCACGCTGCGCATCGAGCCGCTGTTGCAGCGCAAGCCCAAGGAGCTATCGGGCGGCCAGCGGCAGCGGGTGGCGATCGGCCGCGCGATCGTGCGCCAGCCGGAGGTGTTCCTGTTCGACGAGCCGCTGTCCAATCTGGACGCCTCGCTGCGGGTGCAGATGCGCATCGAGCTGAAAAACCTGCACCGCACGCTGCGCAGCACGATGATCTACGTGACCCACGACCAGGTGGAGGCGATGACCTTGGCCGACCGGATCGTGGTGCTGCGCGGAGGCCAGGTGGAGCAGGTCGGCGCGCCGCTGGAACTGTATCAGCGGCCGGCCAATATGTTTGTCGCCGGCTTCCTCGGATCGCCGGCGATGAACTTTTTAAATGGCGTGGTGGAGCTGTCGGCAGGGCAGGCGATGGCGGTGCGGCTGGCCGGCGGCGCGCTGGTGCCGATCGAGGCGCGCGACGGGTTGGTGCCCGGATCGCCGGTGTCGCTTGGAGTACGCGCCGAGCATATGGCGCTGGCGCCGTCGGAGCCGGGCGGCGGCGTCGCCGGCATTCCGGTCACGGTGCAGGCGGCGGAGCTGCTGGGCGATGCCAGCTATATTTACCTGACGCCCGACGACGGCGCCACCCAGTTGATCGCCCGCGTGGATGCCGACGCTCGATGGCAGGCCGGCCAAACAGCGGCGATGCGCGTGGAGCAGGCGCGTTGGCACGTCTTCGACGAATCCGGACGGGCTGTCTACTAATCTCGCCTGCGCGCGCCAGTTCGCGGCGCAGGCGTCCACCCGGCTAAATACCGCTTGACCGGGGCATTTTATCGGCTTATATTTAGACGAATGTCTAATTAGATGAATGACTAATGAATGCTTCCAATAACGCCTTTAAAGCCATCGCCGATCCGGCGCGGCGCGAAATTCTGCGGCTGCTGCGACAAGGCGAGATGACGGCTGGCGACCTTGCGGGGCATTTCGATATGAGCAAGCCTTCGATGTCCCACCACTTCGCGGTGCTTGGCGAGGCTGACCTGATCACCCGGCGGCGGGATGGCCAGACCATCTGGTACGGGCTCAATACCACCGTGCTGCAGGATGTGTTGGCCTGGGTGATGGACCTGACCGACACCGACACCAAACCCGTACAAAAGACGGAATCAAAAGGGAGAAAAAAATGAGGACGCGCTATCTCGTCGTTTGCCTGTTGCTGATCGCCGCTGCCTGTGCCGCGCTCACGTACTATTGGCCGCGGCTGCCCGAGCAGGTGCCTGTTCACTGGAATATCGAAGGCCAGGTGGACGGCTATGCCGGGCGCGTCGTGATGTGGGCGCTCGGTCCCGGTAGCATGGCGCTGTTCACGCTTGTGGGATTGGCGTTACCGGTGCTGTCGCCGCAGCGCTTCGGCATGACGGCGTTCCTGCCGACTTACTATTACATCGCCGGCCTGGTGGTGTGCATGCTTGGCTATGTGTTCGCGCTGGTGTTGATCGCCGCGACAGGCGGCGAGGTGTCGATGCAGCGCGCATTGCCGGCGGGTCTGTTCCTGCTGCTTATCCTGATGGGCAACCCAATGGGCAAGGTGCGCCGCAATTTCTATGTCGGCATCCGCACGCCCTGGACGTTGGCCAATGAGCGCGTCTGGTACGCCACGCACCGCACGGCGGCTCGGCTGATGGTCGCTAGCGGTTTGCTCGGTTTGCTGGCGCTGTGGATGCATGCGCCGGCGTGGAGCATTCTGCTACTGGTGCTGGCGTGGGCGCCGCTCGTGGTCCTTTACTCGCTGCTGCACTATAAAAGGCTGCAGAACAGTCAGCAACTCGAATCGCACTAACCGGAGGTTTATTCATGCGCTGTAAATTGTTAATGGCTATGCTGGTGCTGTCCTTTGCCGCCCATGCGGGCAGCTACACCGAACGCGCCATCACGCAGGCCGTCGCCGGCGGTACGCTGTATGGCACCGAGTTGATACCAGAGGGGGAGGCCAAGGTGCCGGTGGTGCTGCTGCACTCCGGTTCCGGGCCGACTGACCGCGACGGCAATAGCGAGGCGGCTTCCTTGCTGAATAACTCGCTGCGCATGCTGGCCGAATCGCTCGCGCGGCAGGGCATTGCGACGGTGCGCTATGACAAGCGCGGAGTCGCTTCCAGCGCCGGCGCGGTCAAGGAGGAATCCGATTTGCGCCTCGATGGTTACGTCGATGACGCCGTGGTCTGGATGCGTCAGTTGCGTGCTGACCAGCGCTTCTCGCGCGTGGTGATGGCGGGCCACAGCGAGGGCGCGCTGATCGCGCTGGTGGCATGCCAGCGCGCCAAGGCGGATGCCTGCGTGTCGATCTCCGGCTCAGGCCATCCTTTGGCCGACATCCTGCGTGACCAGCTTAAGCCCAAGCTGCCACCCGCGCTGGCCGGCGACAATGAACGCATACTGGTCTCTCTGGAGCAGGGCAAGCCGGTGGAGGAGGTGCCGCCGCAGCTGATGATGTTGTACCGGCCGTCGGTCCAGCCGTATTTGATATCGTCCTTCAAGACCGACCCGCGCAAAGCGATCGCCGCGCTGAAAATGCCTGTGCTGATCTTGCAGGGCACGACCGATATCCAGGTCGCGGTGACAGAGGCGCAGGCGCTGTCGGCCGCCGCGCCGGCGGCCAAGCTGGTGATCATCGACGGCATGAATCACGTGTTGAAGATGGTGCCGGCCGATCCGGCCCGCCAGCGCGACTCCTACAGCAATCCGGACCTGCCGCTGGCGCCGCAACTGGGCGAGGCGGTGGCCACGTTCGTCAAGCAGCGCTGACGGGGCCTCACCCCTCGCGGCGTTCGACCTTGCCGTCGGTGTGGCGGGCGAAGCGCGTCGGGTCGTCGCCGTGCACCGGGGCGCCATCGGGCCATGGCCAGCCGCCGAACCCCGTTTGCCGGTAATCGGCGTGGGCCTGGCGGATTTCCTGCTCGCTGTTCATCACGAACGGCCCCGATTGCACCACCGGTTCGCCGATCGGCCGCCCTTGCAGGATCAGGAATTGCGCCTTGCCGGTGGCGCCGTTCGCCAGCGGCAGGGGCAGGTCGGTGCGCACGTCGTTGACGCTGCGCGAGGCCAGCGGCTGGCCGCCAAGGCTGGCGCCCTCGCCGTCGAAGTAGTACAAGGCCCGTTTGGTGTCGGCGCCGCGCGCCGGCGGCAGGGTCCACTGCGCGCCCGGCTCCATCGTCACCACCCAGATCGCGACGTCGCTGTCCTCGGTGGCGGCCCAGGAATTCGGCGGCGGGGGCAGGGCGTCGGAATCGCCTACGCGGCCGGCGACGCAGACCACCTCGGTGCGTGCGCCCGAGGCGTCGGTGACGGTTTCGCGGGGAATGTCTTCCGACCACATCATCGTGAAGTGCGGCTCTACGAACTTGCCCCGGGCCGGCAGGTTGAGCCAGATCTGAAACAACTCGAGCGGATTGTCTTCCTGCGTTTTCAGCAGCGGGAACATCTCCGAATGGACGATGCCACGCCCGGCGGTGAGCCACTGCACATCGCCGGCGCCGAAGCGCGCGGCCGCGCCCAGCGAATCCGAATGGTCGATCAGGCCACGGCGCACGATGGTCACCGTCTCGAAGCCCCGGTGCGGGTGGCCGGGAAAGCCCGGCACCTGCTCGCCGTGGTACATATTCCAGCCATCGACGCCCATGAAGTCCTGGCCCAGGCGGCGCCCCGCCAGCGACGCGGCGGGACCGAACTTGCCGTCGCCCTTGGGGTAGTTGTCCACGTGGTGGACGCAAAACAGGAACGGGTCCATGGTGGCCCACGGGAAGCCCAGCGGGCCGCTGCTTAAAATCGGATTCGTCATATCTGCCAATCAGTTCGGGGTGGGTGGCGTGTCCGCGCCCGGCGCGCCGAACAGCTGCTGTTTGAGGCCATGCAGCTGGTCGCGCACCTGCGCCGCCTTTTCGAACTCCAGGTTCTTGGCGTGATCGAGCATCGCCTTCTCCAAGCGCTTGATCTCCTTGCTGATCTGCTTCTCGCTCATCGATTCGTACTTGGCCGCCTCCTGCGCCACCTGGCGGTTGTCGCGCGCGTCCTGCGGGCTGTAGACGCCGTCGATCATGTCCTTGATGCTCTTGCTCACGCCGCGCGGCACGATGCCGTTGGCGGCGTTGAAGGCGATCTGCTTAGCGCGCCGGCGCTCGGTCTCGCCGATGGCGCGCTCCATCGAATCGGTCATGCGGTCCGCGTACAGCAGCGCCACGCCGTTGAGGTTACGCGCGGCGCGGCCGATGGTCTGGATCAGCGAGCGTTCGGAACGCAGGAAGCCTTCCTTGTCGGCGTCCAGGATCGCCACCAGCGACACCTCGGGCAAGTCCAGGCCCTCGCGCAGCAGGTTGATCCCGACCAGCACGTCGAAGGTGCCGATGCGCAGGTCGCGCAGCAGTTCGACCCGTTCCACGGTCTCGATGTCGCTGTGCAGATAGCGCACTTTGACGCCATGGTCGGTCAGGAATTCGGTCAGTTGCTCGGACATGCGCTTGGTCAGCGTGGTCACCAGCACGCGCTCGTTCTTGGCGACGCGGTCGGTGATCTCGGACATCAGGTCCTCCACCTGCGAGCGGGCGGGGCGCACGATGATCAGCGGGTCCACCAGGCCGGTCGGACGCACCACCTGCTCGACCACCTGGTCGGCGTGCGAGTTCTCGTAGTCGGCCGGCGTGGCCGAGACGAACACCGTCTGCCGCATCTTCTGCTCGAATTCCTCGAATTTCAAAGGCCGGTTGTCCAGCGCCGACGGCAGGCGGAAGCCGTAGTCCACCAGATTGGTCTTGCGCGAGCGGTCGCCGTTGTACATGGCGCTCAACTGGCCGATCAGCACGTGCGACTCGTCGAGGAACATCAGCGCGTCCTTCGGCAGGTAGTCGACCAGGGTCGGCGGCGGTTCGCCCGGCATCGCGCCGCTCAGGTGGCGCGAGTAGTTCTCGATGCCTTTGGTGAAGCCGATTTCGGCCATCATCTCCAGATCGAAACGGGTGCGCTGTTCGAGGCGCTGCTCCTCAATGAGCTTGTTCTCCTTGCGGAAGAACTCCAGGCGGTCGCGCAGTTCGAGCTTGATCGATTCGATCGCGCGCAGCACGGTCGATCGCGGCGTGACGTAGTGCGAGCCGGGATAGACGGTGAAGCGCGGGATCTTCTGCTTGACGCGGCCCGTCAGCGGGTCGAACAGCTGGATCGATTCCAGCTCGTCGTCGAACAGCTCCAGGCGCACCGCCAGCTCCGCATTCTCGGCCGGGAAGATGTCGAGCGTGTCGCCGCGCACGCGGAAGGTGCCGCGGCCGAAATCGACCTCGTTGCGCGTGTACTGCATCTGGATCAGGCGCGCGATGATGTCGCGCTGCGCCACGCGGTCCTTCTGGCGCAGGGTCAAAATCATCTGGTGGTATTCGTTCGGATTACCGATACCGTAGATGGCCGACACGGTGGCGACGATGATCACGTCGCGCCGCTCCATCAGCGACTTGGTGCACGACAGGCGCATCTGCTCGATGTGCTCATTGATGGACGAATCCTTTTCGATGAACAGGTCGCGCTGCGGCACGTAGGCTTCCGGCTGATAGTAATCGTAGTAGGAGACGAAGTACTCGACCGCGTTCTCGGGGAAGAATTCGCGGAACTCCGAATACAGCTGCGCGGCCAGCGTTTTGTTCGGCGCGAACACGATCGCCGGCCGGCCCTTGCGGGCGATCACGTTGGCCATCGTGTAGGTCTTGCCGGAGCCGGTCACGCCGAGCAGCGTCTGGAAGAACAGGCCGTCGTCGATGCCCTCGCACAGCTGGTCGATCGCCGTCGGCTGGTCGCCGGCGGGCGGGAAAGGTTGGTGCAGTTTGAACGGCGAGTCCGGGAAGGTAACAACCGTTGCCGTGGGGGTATCTACTACTGGTAATTCAGCCATCTTGTTCCGACCTTTGTTAGAATAATGGCCTGCCAGCGGCCTGAAGTAGTTTTTGTGGGGCGCTGTCTACGTTCATCCGCTGCGAAACGCTTCCAATCGAATCCAATCTTATCATGACGAATCCTAGCTTGTTCAGCGCCATCGACATGGCACCACGCGACCCGATCCTGGGTATCACCGAAGCCTTCAACGCCGACCAAAACCCAGCCAAAATCAACCTGGGTGTCGGCGTTTATTATGACGACAACGGCAAAGTGCCTCTGCTGTCTTGCGTACAGAAAGCGGAAGAAATCCTGATCGCGACGCCCGCGCCGCGCACCTACCTGCCGATCGAAGGCCTGGCTGCCTACGACAAGGCGGTGCAAGAGCTGGTATTTGGCGCCGACAGCGCGATAATTCAAGAGAAGCGCGCGGTCACCGTGCAAGCGATCGGCGGCACCGGCGCGCTGAAAATCGGCGCCGACTTCCTCAAGCGCTTCTCGCCCGATTCGCAGGTCTACATCAGCGATCCAAGCTGGGAGAACCACCGCGCGCTGTTCGAAAGCGCCGGCTTCACCGTCAATAACTACGCCTACTACGATCCGGCCACCCACGGCGTCAATTTCGCTGGCATGCTGGCCGCGTTGAAGGCCATGCCGCGCGGCTCCATCGTGCTGCTGCACGCGTGCTGCCACAACCCGACCGGCGCCGACCTGACCTCGGCCCAGTGGGATGAGGTCATCGCGGCCGTCATCGGCGGCGGCCTGGTGCCGTTCCTCGACATGGCATACCAGGGCTTCGGCGCCGGCATCGCCGAAGACGGCGCCGTGGTGCGCCGCTTCGCCGCCCCCGGCGGTCCGCTGCTGGTGTCGAACTCGTTCTCGAAATCGTTCTCGCTGTACGGCGAGCGCGTCGGCGCGCTGAGCGTGGTCGCCGCCAGCGGCGAAGAGGCGAGCCGTCTGATGTCGCAATTGAAACGTGTCGTGCGCACCAACTATTCCAATCCGCCCGTGCACGGCGGCAAGGTGGTCGCCACCGTGCTGACCACGCCCGAGCTGCGCCAGATGTGGGAAGACGAGCTGGCCGGCATGCGCGTGCGCATCAAGGAAATGCGCGAAGCCTTCGTCGCCAAGCTCAAGGCCAAGGCGCCGGCCCACGATTTCGCCTTCGTGCGCGACCAGGTCGGCATGTTCTCGTACTCGGGCTTGACCAAGGCGCAGGTCGATCAGCTGCGCGAGCAGTCGATCTACGCGGTCGACACCGGCCGTATCTGCGTCGCGGCGCTCAATTCGCGCAATATCGACATCGTCATTGACGCCATCGCCAAAGTGCTCTAAACTCTTGCTTCTTCGGGTTGAGCAGTAGCTTGATTCGAATGGCAACATGGCATATCGCATGAAGTTGCGCTGACGGAAATCTTTCTTGATGGCGCGAAGAAAACGGTATAAAATGTTGCCTCTAATCCCTGATAGCTCAGTTGGTAGAGCGACGGACTGTTAATCCGCAGGTCCCTGGTTCGAGTCCAGGTCGGGGAGCCAGAATACAGTAGCATGCCAAGAACCCAGCCCTAACCCGGTTGGGTTTTTGCGTTTTAGCGCCTGTTTATTTGCGCTTAGTGGATCGTGGTTAGGCCGTTAGGCGCTGGGGATCAGCTACCCCTTGGGTTGGCCTCGCGCTGCACAGGCGGGCACTCTGCGGGGCGGTCGAAGGTGGACCGGGGCACCAACGGTAAGGCGACTGAACTCATGCGGCGCGCGGGTGGTCTAGCAGTCGTCACGGCGGCGATTGCGTTTATTCGTGCATAGTGCAGGCCGTCGACCTGCGTATGGCGATGGAACCCATCTATCGCAACGTCAACCAACAGAATTTGATCTTGCCCGTGCACGTAGAAAAACTTGAGAGGACGTTTAAAGCGGAGCGGCCTCGGCTGGCAGGGCGCGAGCCGATCAGGGTGGACGCCGGGCATGTGGAACGTGATAGTGCCGGGCCGGGTTAGCGCGAAGGCGAAGGGAAGCTGGTATCACGCGCCTTATATGGGAGCGGGGACGGTGAGGGAAGGGCTATTGCGCGGTCGGCCCGGATGGTTTCTAAAATGTAATTCTTGATGTTTGCTTGTTATCGTCTATAGTTTGCAGATTGATGCTAGGAAATTCTCGTTTAGGCAAGCCAACTATAACAGGGGAGCAAAATGTCCAGAATCAAATCCTTCGCCACCATCGCGGCGCTTGTTCTTCTCGGCCCTGCGGCGCACGCCTCGGTCGAGCTGATTCACAACGGCGGCTTCGAGTCCGCCGGCGGCTTCAGCGGTGGTTTCGAAACCATAGGTTCCGGCCTGGACGGCTGGACCATCGGCGGCACGGTCGACTTGATCAATACCTATTGGGCGCCCGCGTCCGGCGGCTACAGCCTCGACTTGAATGGCGGCGGGGCCGGATCGATCTCGCAATCGTTCGCGACGGTCGTGGGGCAGACGTATAACGTTAGCTTCAGCCTGGCTGGCAATCCGGTCGGCGGTGGCGACAAGTATTTCTCCGCCGGCGTGACCGCGCCGCACGCCTACATCGTCGATATCAACGGCAAGACACTCGCCAATATGGGCTGGGTCAGGCAGAGCTTCAGCTTTGTCGCCACCTCGGGTACCAGCACGCTGAGTTTTGTGGGCGATCCCTACAATAGCTACTACGGCGCCGCGCTGGACAATGTCTCGGTCGTCGCGGCGGTGCCCGAGCCTGCCACCTACGGTATGTTGCTGGCGGGGCTGGCGATGGTGGGCGGCCTGGCGCGCCGGCGAAAATAGTTGCTTTTTGGGCTGGGCAAATCGAACTTGAGCGGCTATAATTCTGGCCTCAATTCCCTGATAGCTCAGTCGGTAGAGCGACGGACTGTTAATCCGCAGGTCCCTGGTTCGAGTCCAGGTCGGGGAGCCAGAATTCAGCAGTATCCAAAAAAACCAACCCTAACCCGGTTGGGTTTTTGCGTTTTAGGGCTGTTTATCGTTTTAGGGCCGTTTATTTGTGCATAGTGAGCCATGGTGAGGCGGCTGGGCGGTGGGGATGCGCTACCCCTTAGGCTGGGCTCGCGCTGCACAGGCGGGCGCTCTGCGGGCCGGTCGATGATGGGCTTGAATACGAGGGCTGCACGACCGAACCGATGTGTGGACGCTTTAAGTCATCTGTTCCAATTAAGCATAGATTCCGGCTGGCAGAAACTGTACATTGTGCATATTCCATACTTGAATGAAGTGCATGAATGAAGACATTAGAAGAACAGTTACTCCCCGACCCTGATTCTTTTGCATCTGATCCTTTCGGCTACTCCGCAATGGCATGGATGAAATGGGCCATTCTACAAAATTTGCATGGATTTGACATTGACCCAAGTGTGCCTCCGACAAGTGAGGAATTGAAGTCCCCAGTACTGTGGCTTAGCCAGGCACATGCGTTGTCACAGGCAGCCGCTCTTGTTTTACGAGGTAATCCCGACTTGGAAACTCTACCTCTGCTGAGTCGAGGAATATGTGATAGCCAATATCGTGCGGTTGGCCTCATGCTGGTCGGCTACAGCCTCGAAATCTGTCTAAAGGGAATGCTCATTGTGAAAAAGGGAGTGACTTCCTATGTCGCAGAAGAAAAGGCGCATAAGCATCACAAGCTGGTGAGGCTTGCTGAATTTATTCCTGAGCTGAACGCCAAAGAACAAGCAATTCTGACGCTGCTTACTCATTTTCTGGAATGGGCTGGACGGTACCCCGATCCCGGTTCGGGAAGGGAGGGAAATGCGCAAATCCTTTTTACGCTTTCGGAGCAATATCGGATTACAGCGAAAGACGTGTTTGTTCTTGCTGCGAAAGTCATGGGGTATGCACGAGTCGTCGTAGCTTAAGATTCTTGGAGTGTCAGGACACTAAGACGCAACCCGGTTGGGCTCTGCGTTCTAGAGCCTGTTTATTTGCGCATAGCAGGCAGAAGTGAGCCCGCTAGCGGGTGGAGACGACCTAGCCTAGGCCGGAATCGCGTGGCACACCGGGGAACTCTGCAAGCCGGCCGATTGCTGGCTGGGACGCGAGAGCCGGACGACCGAACCGGTTCAGGAGGTTAGAGTTGGGGCGGCAACCTAGCAACAGTGATGGCCTACCTAGACTGGGCTCATGGGACAACTTTTTCCGCTCGGAGCCAGTTGTACACTTTTAATGCGTCTACGGCTTTGGGAAGCCCTGATTTTGCCAATAAACCGTTAGTTCTTGTGGCCTGTTTCTTTGCATTACTTCCGATAAGATTGATCCATTTCGACTTATCCGTCTTGACAATTGATCCTACTCTGGATTTAACGATATCCTCACATCCCTGATATACAGCAAGCTCGGCATCGAGCATAACTATAATTCGCTGAACAACGGTGGCAAACAATTTGCAGTCCTGAATACTTAGTGGAATAGTATCATCCTCAGGGGCAATGGTGAGACTGAATTCATGATTAAATGGTAGGGCTAAGGGAGTGTTTACGAAAGTTTGCTCTAGCACCAAGTTTAGATGATACTTAATAATTCGAGCGTTTACTTTTCCGCTAGAATGGATAAGGGAATTTCTGCATTCTTTGAAATATCTATATGCCGTTATATACGAGGATAAGTGATGCAGACAATTTAATTTATTTTTCCTTAAATTTGGTAAAAATTCGGTCCCTATGACCATAGAGTTATGCAGTTTTAGATAGTCAAGTGCTACCTGATAGTCGTTAGGAATACCATTACCAGTGGTGTGACCTAAGGGAAATTGAAGCTGGTCAGCTATAACTTTTGCTCTAGAGGATGGAAGCCGCATTTCGCTGCAAACAGCTTCCAGCCATTGCTCATACATACTGCAGGCTTCGAAAAGAATTGACTTGGCGACACGACGCTCATGTTCCGCCCAGCTCATTTTTAAAAATAGTTCCTCAAAGTCAATTCCGCCCGGCAGTGGAAGTCCCCCTGTAAATTTCTTCTCTATCTGTTTCGCGGTTAGTTCAGGATGAACACTGGCATACCCTCGTGATTGCCACCATAGTTCGCGAAGACCCAAGTAGCTGGCCCAACTAAAGCTAAACATATTTCCTAATTCATCGCTGACATTTTTGGTGGCTTTGAAAAAGTAAAGTGACTGCTGCGCCAAGAGCGCCTCCAAAATAAAGTGTGATCTTTGTGGTACTTAGAATAATTAATTATATTATGGCGAAGTTTCATGCATGAAATATCACCAATTGTCACTGCGGTGTAATAATTTTCAGAATTCGATACCGCAGACTCAGATCCTGAACCTGAAGCCAGAATACAGTAGCATGCCAAGAACCCAGCTCTAACCCGGTTGGTTTTTCGCGTTTTAGGATCCGTTTATTTGCGCATAGTGGCCCGAGGTGAGGCCGTTGGCGAGTGAGGATCAGCTACCCCTTAGGCCGGACTCACGCTGCACAGGCGGATACTCTGTTGGCAGGTCGATGGTGGGTTGAGACTCGAGGGCAGGGCGACCGAACTCATGAGGCTCCCCAGCCAGTCAGGCGGCATCGCGGCGAGTACGCTTATTAGCGCATAGGGGGTCGTGGTGAGGCCTCCGGGGGGGGCGGAGCTGGACCCGGAAACGAGGACCCTGGGTTAGTTCACGCAAGCTTCTTTGAGCCTTCCCTGCGGGGGGCTCTACAATGTTTGATTAACTTAGCACCTCGCCTGTGATACTTCCTAATGTCTTGCTGAGTCAGCTAGTATCGTAAATACGCCAACCCTCAAGGAAGATGATGGAATTAGCAGAGTTTTATGAAATTGAAGGACTTCGCCGCCAAGCAATAATCTCTGGAAATTCAGAGCTTGCGGATCAATATTCGTATGAGTTGTATCAGAAGACGTGCCATCTTCCTCACCTCGTTTTCCTCAACTCATTTGCAATGCCTGAAGTGCTTCAGACCCATATTTCGCAGAGTCTGATTAATGATATCGCCCTTATTCATCCGGACGAGACGCATCAAGAAGTAGATCAGGCTGAGAACTTCTACCGCTCCTACGTTGAACGGCTCTTGAACGTGGATTTAAGTAAAGTTGAGATCCTACGTGCCGCTGGAAACTTTAAGCATGCAGAAGGTAGAGCGGTTACTTGTAGGGCAACCGATCACTTGGTAATTCTCCCACCGAGAGGTGAGGAATATGTTTCTCCTGACCTTCTCATTCATGAGCTGGGGCATACGGCAGAGTACACTCTGCGCCGCGCAAGCAATGATATTGAAATGCTACGGTCGCATCTGCTTTTTAGCGAAGCCATTGCTCACTTCTGCCAGTACAAATACATGGTGGAATTCGGTACACGCACAGAGCGCCTCCACGCATTGGCCTCAGTAACAAAAAACCACATGCTGCTACGAGCTCTGAGGGCTCACAGGGAACTGCGTGATCAACCAGCTAACTTCCAAGTAAGCCGCATTATTGATCATGAATACTTAGATGTGTATCGTGCGGCATATACAAAGGATAGGATTGAATGGCTGCTTGAGGACTACGAGGGACGGTCCTTCATTGAACTTTACTTCACTGAGGCGGAACCTCGAATGGGGGCGGTTTTGGCCCTGCAGGTGATGCATAATGGCGCGGCCATTCGAGAGCTTTGCCTGATGAAGACCAATCAGCCAGTGAGAGAAATGCTTGACAATCTCAATCTTAAAACTGAGGAATTGATGGATTTTACGCAAGCCGACGCTCTTTTCAGGAAGTTCGTAGAGGGAACGATCTAGTTCACCTTTCTGTGCGGAGGTTCCGAACTGTTAATTCGCAGGTCCCTGGTTCGAGTCCAGGTCGGGGAGCCAGAATACCAGAAAGCCCAGCCTTTATCGGTTGGGCTTTTTGTTTTTTGACCCCTGTTTATTTGAGCATGAAGGCTTGGACGAGTGGGCTTAGCGTTGCCGATTAGATCGGCAGGCAGGCCAGCCGCTGGTCGTCGGAAGATCGTCTTGCTTCTTTGTTTGCGTCAGGGGCGAGGGCGTCGATGACGCGGGTAACACAGGCCGCGTTACGGGTTATTTTCGCGACCGCGAGAACGGGGACTCGTTTCGGCTGCTCCGGATCGCTTTGGTCGAGGGCGTTGACGCGAACGATCAGCGCGACTGGTACCGCTTCCCCATCCACCCTCGTAATGCGCCATTCCACCCTGGCGCCCAACGTCGAAAATCCCTGGGTTACCACGTCCCAATAGTTGAGGGGGAAGATTTGTTTGTCCGGCGTGACGATGCTGATCGAACTGCGCTCATCGTCTTCGAGGACGTGCAAGCGGAAACCATGAACTCCGCGGCAGTCCAACGTGTAGGCACCTGTCGATTTGTCGTTGATGTGCTTGTTGCAGGACTTGCCGGAGATATCGGTGTGGATACTGACCGCGCTTCGCTGGGCGCCGGCGTTATCGCTGGCGATGAGTACTGCGGCGGCAACGAGGCAGGTCAAGTAACAGGGCATTCATCTCTCCCGATGGATGTCGGCAATCATATCGAGCGAATTGTCCAGGTTCGTTGACCCATATCAGAATTGCGCGGCCGACGTGTCATGGCGACGATTGACAGTGCCGAAGTCACGCGCGAACATAATCCGATGGCCGCTTCATCAGACAGAGATTACGTTGACGCAAAACTAGAGGCCGTCGAGAGCCGCATGGATGGTCGCGTGGCGCGAATCGAGTCCGCGCTGGCCGCCTCTGCCGCATTGATGGAAGAACGATCACGTCATTCAGACGCCCGGATGGAGCGGATCGAAACAGCGCTATCGGAAATAAGAGCGGAAACCCGTTCAGCTATCGAAGGACTCAAGACCACGGTTATAGTCACGGCCATTAGCGCTGTGCTTGCCATCGTCCTGGGTGTTGCAGCGTTTAACGCGACCGTTCTATCCAATATGGTCGCCGCGTTCGAGGCCGGGAAAAACACCTCGGCTGCGCAAGCCGAAGTCAAAAGACAAACCGATCAGACGGCAGCTCTGCTCAAGAAAATGCAAGACGAAGTGAATGCCAGGCACAAGCCGGACTCGGCAGGCCGGAATTAAGGCGTTGCAACACGAGCCGCTGTGGACGACGTTCTGCTTTATGCCGTCTTCCACGCCCACTGGGTGGGCTAACGTACAGTGGCCTTCGTGTCAACGTTGTACTGTTGGCACTCACTCCTTCAGAGTAGGTGGCGATATGAAAAATCCATTCATGAGTATGTTCCTGAGCCAGGCCAACCGGATTGCCAACCAGGTTGCCGGCTCCGCGCGCGCCCAAGCGGCGGCTGCCGTCAAACGCGAGACGGCCAAGAACATGACCCAGATGACCAGGGTCTGGACCGATGCCATGTTCCCCTTGGCCCAGCCGCCGAAACGCAAAAAACGCCGCGCCGCCAAATAGCGTCTTCCGGCTAACGCGCGCCGCTGGCCAGCGCCGGATTTGGCTGTCGTCGGCGGCGATTTGACATGTAAAGAACACTCGCCGGCATGTCAACGGCCGCACCGGCATGCCACCGCGCCCCCTTTCCTGGTGTAAAATTGATCAGCTTTTTAATCGGAAAGGTAGTACAGCGACGGCCATGGATGATTCCGATCACACACTGACTTCGCCCTTGCCGGCGTCGGCGCCCGGCGGCGACGCGCTGCTGGGCCTGACCATCGCCTGGCACCCGGATCTGCGGCGCGTCGGCGAGCAGTTTGTCGGTCTGGCCGAGGCCGGAACGATGGAATTGAGCCGCTATCTGCCGGCGTTCCGGCGGCCCGGGCAGGACGGCGAGGGGCTGGGCCACAGCAGCGTGTCGCGCACGGCGGTACGGCTGATCAGGGATGCGACCGGCGGCATCACCGTGTGGCCGCCGCAGAGCCGCATGGTGATCGAACTGAACGGCAGGGAAATCGCCGAGCCCACGCATCTGACCCGCGAGCAGATCGACCGCGGCGTCGTCCTCGGCCTGGGCCGCACGGTGCTGCTATGCCTGCACTGGATGCACTGCCTGCCGAGAAACAATCCGGTGCCCGGCTTTATCGGCGTGGGCAGCGCCGCGATCGCCACGCGCGAGCAGATTCGGCAAGTGGCCAAGACCAACGCGGTCGTGCTGCTGCTGGGGGAAACCGGCACCGGCAAGGAAGTCACGGCGCGCGCGATCCATGCGCTCGGCAAGAACGCCGGCGCGGCCATGGTGTGCGTCAACATGGCGACCTTGAGCGATACGCTGGCGGCGGCCGACTTGTTCGGCGCCGTGCGCGGCGCCTACACAGGCGCGCAGACCGCGCGCCAGGGCTGGTTCGCCCAGGCGCAGGATTCGACGCTGTTTCTCGATGAGATAGGCAATACGCCGGGCAGCGTGCAGCCGATGCTGTTGCGGGTGCTCGAAAGCGGCGACTATCGCCCGCTGGGCGCCACCCACGACCAGCACTCCAACGCCCGCGTGATCGCGGCCACCGACCAGGATCTGTACGGCGCGGGCTTCAACCAGGCCTTGCTGCGCCGGCTCGAGCACTTCGTCATCCGCATCCCGCCGCTGCGCTGCCGGCGCGAGGATATCGGGCTGCTGCTGGTGCATATGCTGCCGGCCGAGGTGACCCCGCTGTTGCCGACCGCGCTGGTGAGCCAGTTGCTGAACCATGACTGGCCGGGCAATGTCCGCGACCTGTCGAACGTCTTCCGGCGCGTGCTGATGGCGCTGCAGATGGGGGAGGCCCCGGGCGTCGATGCCATGCTCAACGTTCCGCGCGATCCGCCGGCCGGCGAGGTCAAGCCGAGTGCCGACGTCGGCGACAAGCCACCGGTCGCCATCGCGGCGGTGCGCAAGAAGCTGGTCGGGCTGCAGGAAAAGGAGATTTTCGACGCGCTGGAAAACAACGGCTGGACCATCCGCCGTGCCGCGCTGGAGCTGGGCATTTCGCGCCCCTCGCTGTACAAGCTGCTGGAGATGTATCCGCAAATCCGGCGCGCGGCCCGCTGACGCCGGACCGACCCGCCGGACGTGCATTAATGGCTTTCAGGTCCGACGATGATTTCCGGGTCGGGCAGCAAGAAGAAATGTGAATCGGTCGCCGTCTCGACGGTGAAGAGCACCGCAAAACCCCACTTGCCGTACCGTTGCCCGATGGTCAAAGTCGGAAACGACACGATGTCGATGGTGTTGGCGTCGTTCCAGAATGGCGAGGTGTCCTTGTCGGTGACCGGCGATTTGTAGGCCGCAATCAAGGTGGCCAGGCGCGGTGTGGCTTGAGCCGGACTCGGGGCGAACTTGAAGGTGATGGTGTCGCCCGGCTTTAGCTGTTTCAACGCCGGCGTGAAGGCGTAGTGCGCCTGGCTCACGGGCGGCGTCGGCGCCCCGTAACTGATCGTGCAGACATAGGGTGTGCTGACGGATGCGTGATTTTCCAAAACAATCTCCTCGGGTTGAACTTCGGGTGTCAAATAGAATGGTGTCGCAGCTAGCGATGCAAAAATCGGTCCACCCCGGCTACGGCTTGCCGCCGGGATATCTGCTGTCGCGCCTGAGCGCGATCAAATCCGGTTCCGCCTCGATGAACTTGAGCGGATAGCCTAGTTCCCTGGCTTTGGCGATCTCGGTGAGCGCGGCGTCCCTATTGCCGATCAGCTCGTAACCCAGTCCGGCCCGGAAACGGATGTCGGGCCCTTTCGGCGCCGCCTCCACCGCGCGCCGCAACAGCGCCTCGGCGCCGGCTTTGTCGCCGACCCGGGCCGAATACAAGCCCATGCGCGATACCAGGACGGCGTTGCCGGGCGACCTTTCGAGGCGCGGCGCCAGCAGTTGCATGGCGCGCTCATAGGCCTCCCGCGCTTGCTGCTCGCGCCCCGGTATCCACAGCAGGGTGTCGGCAAGATTGGCCCACATCAGGTAGTCGGCGGGATTGCCCTTTTGCGGCGAGACCGCGTTCTCGAAGGCCGCCGCCGCCGACACATAGTCGCCGCGCAAGAAGAACGCGTTGCCGAGATTGTTGAACAGCCTGGCGCTAGGCCTGATTTGCAAGCCTTGCTGCAACACCTGCAGCGCGTCGTCGCCGCGGTTCTGGGCCATCAGCGCGCCGAACAGGTTGGCGTACGCATACACCGCGTCGGGCTGGATTTGCAGGCTGGACCGGAATGCCCGTTCGGCGTCGGCGTAGTTGCCTTGTTCAAAATGCACGGTCCCCAGATGGTCGGCGAACACCCTTTCCTGGGGAAAGCGGCCGATCGCCTGTTCCGCCGCCGTGCGCGCCTCGTCGTAGCGCCGCAGATGCCGCAGCGCCGTCAGCTTGGCGTGCCAGCCGAAAAAATCGAGCGGATCGAGGCTCAGCGCGCGCTCGGCGGCGGCCAGCGCGGCCTCGCTCTTGCCTTGCGCGTCGAGCACCAACGCCCGCGCCGCCTGGCTCAGCGCCAACTGGTCGTTCAGCCGCATGGCCTGCTGGACCCCGGCGTCCGCCTTTTGCAGCCACAGCGGGTCTTCCGCGTCGCTCAGGTAGCGGAACCGGTAGACGATGGCCATGCCGGCCACGGCCGCCGCGCTGTCGGCGTTGTGTTTGAGTACGGTCGAAAAATTGCCGCCGGCGCGGTCCAGGTTGCCGGGACGGTCGAAGAATTTCAACGCCGCCAGACCGTTCTTGATTTCCTGCGACTCGGAATAGGGCGTCAGCGCCTGCCGCACCTGCAGTGGATCGGGACCGAATCGCCACAGTCCGGCCAAGGCCAGCAACAGCACTACCAGCGCCAACCCGATCAGGCGCCGGCGCGGATGGGCGCGCGGGCCGCTGGTTGGCGGCGGCGTCGCCGCGACGGCGCCGGCCGAGGCGGCGGCGAGTTGCTCGAGCGCCTCTTGCATGCTGCCGATGCGCCGTTCGGCCGGCGTGGCGGTCATCGCGCGCATCAGCCGGACCGCGGCCGGCGACAAGGTCGGCGCGTAGCTCCACTGCTCGGAGTTGGACTGGGTGATGGCGGCCGCCAGCGACAATCCCGTCAGATGGGCGTGGGGGCGGGCGCCGTTGCACAGCTCGTACAAGATCATGCCCAGCGCGTAGATGTCGCTGGCGGCGCTGGGGGCGGCGCCAAGCAGGCGCTCCGGCGCCATGTAGGCGATGGTGCCCTGGGGATCGGCCTGCGCGAGCGAGGCGGTCAGCTGGTCGTCGTGCTTGATGGCCAGGCCGAAATCGAGGATGCGCACCTTGCCGGAGGGCTCGACGATCAAATTGGACGGCTTCAAATCGCCGTGGATCAGGCCGGACGCGTGCGCTTCGTGCATGGCCTCGGCGATCTGCGCCACCACGCGCAGCGCGTCCTGTTCGGTCGGCGCGCGCGCCCTGGCCCATTCCTTCAGCGTGACGCCCGGCACCAGCTCCATCACGATCGATTGGGTCTGGCCATCGTCCTCCAGCGCGTGGATCTTGACGAAGGCGGGGTGCCGCAGCGATGCGGCCATGCGCGCCTCCCGTGCCAGGTCGGCGTGGTCGACGGCCGCGTGTTTGAGGCGCTTGATGGCGACCGGACGACACAGCTTGCTATCCCACGCCTCGTGCACTTGCCCAAAACCTCCCTCGCCCAGGCATTTGCCGATGTGATAATGCTTCCAGCTGATCTGGCTGGTCGTGACGTCGCTTGAGACCGGGGCGGGCGTTTCCATGCTGATCTTGGGGAGGATGTGGGTTAGTTAATATTGTCACATGACAATATGTTCACGTTACCACAAACCCGTTCCACAGGGGGAGTGGCGGCCGAAATCTGACGCAAATGTGTGAATCAGGTGGACGAGAATCTTGCACCTCGGTATTCTCGGTGGTATTGATTTATTTCCGCCACAAGGGGACGGCATGGTCACTAACGGTCGGGCGCTCGAGAGCGTGCAGCGGGTGTGCGAACTCGAACGTGAAGTCGCGGTCCTGCGCGCCACGCTGGCCGCCATGCCGCCCTCGACGGCGCAGAATCAGCAATGGAAAGACGAGCTCGCCCGCTTGCTGGGCGAGGTCGTCCTGTTTCGTCTCGCACTGGCCCGGGAAACAGTGTTGTCATCGATAAAAAGTAAATAGAGGTTGCCCCATGAGCGAAGAAAAGGATGTTGTGTACGGTACAGAAGATTTGTTGATGAGTTTGTGTAACTCGGTCGCCCGTGTGTTGAACGTCGCCACGCAAAGCAAAGTGAATTATTCCGGCATGGTGCAAAGGATCACCAAGACCGGCTTGAAGCCCGACATCGGCTGCTTCGTGATGTTCGACGGCGGCTTCACCGGCCTGGTGGTGCTGAACTTCGCCGCCGACACGGCGATGGAGATCTACGAGCGCTACATGCTGCACATGGGCATGCCCAAGTCGGAGTTGGCCAGTTCGCACACCTCCGACGAGGTGTCCAACATCATGGGCGAGCTGATGAACCAGATCGTCGGCGACTTCACCGGCAAGGTGCGGCGCGAGCTGCAGACCAACATCACCCAGAACCAGCCGAAGATGCTGGTGTTGACCAAGCAGGTGATGCTGAGCGTGGACACGCCGCTGGACCGTCCGGAAATGCGCCGCGTGACCTTCTACACCGAGAAGAACAACATTTTCTATCTGGAGCTGGCGATCGACCGCACCGAGTTCATCAAGCTGTACGACTTCGACTCGGCCGAACACGATCCGCAATCGCTGATCGACGACGCGTACAACACCGACAACGCGTCGACGCCGTCGCCGACCGACGATCCCGACGACAACTCGGACCTGCTCAAGTCGCTGGGCATGTAGCGCCCGGCCGGCCGTTTGTGGCATTTCCAACACAGTGACGCTGTTTGGAAGACGTCAACGGTCGATGTTTTTTCGCTATCGTTGTTGCAGGCCCGCCGCGCGCGGGCCTTCTATTATTCAGTTTCATCATAGTAGCCGCCGAATTTCTAACAGTTAATTCGTCTATCGATATATTCGTCTTGCAATACATGCTATCAATGGCAGAAAATACCGCCTTTCTGCCAGTCGGTGCATTCTAGACATCAATCAAGATGCGGATTCGATCCCGCTCACGCCGTCACGGCGGAGAAGCGGGGCGGTCGAGTTTTGCCGAAAGCGGCGTGCAAGCGGCCCGCTTGCGCCGCAACAGCCACGTCAGAGGGCCGTGCGGTGTCCACGAAAGAGAAAACAGGAGACGCTGTTTTTTACTCTTTGCATTACATTTAAATCGGGAAATTGAATGATCAAATTGTCTAAGATGCACAAGCGCCTGCTGGCGTTGAGCGCCGTTATGCCCATCGGTTCCGCCTTCGCGCAAAGCGCCGCGGCCGACGCGCAACTGGAAACTGTTGTCGTGACGGCCCAGCGCCGCGCCGAGAACATCAAGGATGTGCCGGTGTCGGTCACCTTGCTCAAGGATGAGAAGCTCGACGTGCTGCTGTCCGGCGGCCAGGACATCCGCCTGCTGGCCGGCAAAGTGGCATCGCTGAACGTCGAATCGTCGAACGGCCGCACCTTCCCGCGCTTCTACATCCGCGGCTACGGCAACACCGACTTCAGCACCTTCGCCTCGCAGCCGGTGTCGCTGGTGTATGACGACGTGGTGCAGGAAAACGGCATCCTCAAAGGTTTCCCGATGTTCGACATGGCCGGCGTCGAAGTGCTGCGCGGCCCGCAGGGCACCTTGTTCGGCCGCAACACCCCGGCCGGCGTGGTCAAGTTCGAATCGGCCAAGCCGAACCTGAAACAGGTCGAAGGCTACTACAGCCTGTCGTGGGCGTCGCACAACACCGTCAACCTCGAGGCCGCCGCCAACGTGCCGCTGTCGAGCGAGTGGGCGATGCGCGTATCGACCCTGCGCCAGCACCGCGACGACTTCGTCGACAACACCTTCACCGGCGCTAAAGACTCGCTGGAAGGCTACAACGAGCACGCCGAGCGCGTGCAGTTCCTGTACAGCCCGAGTGCCACCTTCAACGCGCTGTTTAACGTGCACGCGCGCTCGACCAGCGGCAGCGCGCGCCTGTTCCGCGCCAACATCATCAAGAAGGGCACCAACGACTTCGCCGATGGCTACAGCTTCAACCAGATCAGCACCAACGGCCAGAACGGCCAGGAGCTGAGCACCAACGGCGCCAACGCCCGCCTGACCTGGGACCTCGGCTCGGTCAAGCTGTTCTCGATCACCGGCTACGAAGGCGTGGACAAGTACTTCAGCCGCGGCGACATCGACGGCGGCACGCCGGCCGGCCCGGGCTTCATCCCGTTCCAGGTCGAGACCGGTGGCGGACTGAGCGGCCTGCACCAGTACAGCCAGGAATTCCGCGTCGAATCGAAAAACGCGGGTCCGCTGAATTGGCAGACCGGCGTCTACTACTTCAAGGAAAGCGCCGACGGCTACAGCAACAACTACAACAGCACCACCGGCGCGCAAACGTCGCACCTGGCCAGCCGCCAGGTCAACAAGGCCGCGGCCGTGTTCGGCTCGGTCACCTACGACCTGGCGCCGGACCTGATCCTGCGCGGCGGCCTGCGCTACACCAACGACAAGAAGGACTTCAGCACCGTGGAAGCCCAGAACGTGGTGCAGATCGGCCCGAACTCGGTCGACGAGAGCAAGAGCAAAGCCAACTGGGATCTGAGCCTGACCTACAAGATCAACCCGGACGTGAGCACCTACGCCCGCGTGGCGACCGGCTTCCGCGCGCCGAGTATCGCCGCCGCCTCGGCGTCGGTGCCGATCACCGTGGCCGACGCCGAGACCATCACCTCGTACGAGGCTGGCATCAAGGCCGACCTGTTCAACCGCCGCGCGCGCGCCTCGTTCAGCGTGTACGACTACGACGTCAAGAACCAGCAGCTGACGGTGGTTGGCGGCAACTCCAACGTCACCAAGCTGATCAACGCGGCCAAGACCGCCGGCCGTGGCGTCGAAGCCGACTTCGAAGCGTTCATCACGCCATCGTTCAAGGTGTCGGCTGGCGGTTCGTACAACTTCACCGAGATCAAGGACCCGAGCCTGTCCGTGGCCAAGTGCGGTTCGTGCACCGTGACCAATCCGCTCAACGCGGCCGGCCGCGTCGAGATCAACGGCAACCCGTTGCCGCAGGCGCCGAAGTACATCCTGAACGCGACCGCGCGCTACAACTGGGCGCTGGACAACGGCAACCTGTTCGTGCTGACCGACTGGTCGTACCGCAGCAAGATCAACTTCTTCCTGTACGAAGCCAAGGAGTTCACCGGCAAATCGATGGTTGAAGGCGGTCTGCGCGTCGGCTACAACTGGGACGGCGGCAAGTACGAAGTGGCCGCCTTCGCGCGCAACATCACCGACACCCAGCGCATCATCGGCGCCATCGACTTCAACAACCTGACCGGCATGGTCAACGAGCCGCGCCAGTTCGGTGTGCAGTTCAAGGGCGGTTTCTGATCGTTGGATGGTAACTCGTAGGGCGGATTAGCCGGCACGGCGTAATCCGCCACGAGCCGCCAGCGGCATCGAATGGATCGAGATGTACGATTTTTTTCTCTAGCCTAGACAGCTAGAAATCGGCCGTATATAATGCGGCCTCTTTTCCCTGATAGCTCAGTCGGTAGAGCGACGGACTGTTAATCCGCAGGTCCCTGGTTCGAGTCCAGGTCGGGGAGCCAGAATTTAAAAGCCTCATGTGTGCTTGCAACGCTCAAAATCGTTGCAATGCCACATGGGGCTTTTTCGTTTGCGGTTATTTTTGCGCGCCGTTCAGCCCGTCCGACACGGCGGAGGAGCGCGCCGCGTCGACCAGCGGCAGGACGCGCGACCGTGAACCCGATGCCGACCACGATGGCCGCAGCGTCCGCCAGCGCATCTAGCGTGCCGTCAGGTCGGTTTGATGTGCCTCAAACTCGATGGTGGCGCGCTTCTTATCATAAAAGGCCTGACCAATTGATAGGAGGTTGTCATGGCAAACAATCTGATGCGAATGGACCCGTTTCGCGATATCGCCCGTTTCGATCCGTTCCGCGATATCGATGATTTATTCCGCGACCTGAACCCGGCCATATGGCGCAACGTCGACCAGGTACCGCGCATGCGCATGGACGTGAGCGAGACCGAAAAGGAGTATCTCGTCAAGGCCGAGATCCCCGGCGTGCAAAAGGACGATATCAAGGTGGCGATCAACGGCAACCAGGTGTCGTTGTCGGCGGAGATCAAGGATGAGAGGGATGCGTCCGCCGGCAGTGCCGGCTCGCTGCGCAATGAGCGCTACTACGGGCAGTTGCAGCGCAGTTTCACGCTGCCGCAGGAAGTCGACGACGACCAGGCCCAGGCGCGCTATGAGAACGGCGTGCTGCACCTGACCTTGCCAAAGAAGGTGGGCAGCGGCGGCAAGCAGCTGACGATACAGTAATCAGTGCGCCGGCAGGCGGCAGGTGGCGTCGGAGTCCCAGCGGCCGGAGCAAATGCGCGAGCGGCACAGCATGCCCTCGATCAGGCCCAGTTGTTTGCAGCGCGCGAGCAGGTCGGCGGTGTTGTCGCCCTCGTGACGCTCGACGATATCGCGGCTGCGTTCCGGCGCGACGGTGGTGGGCTTGTTGGCGTGCGCGACAAGCGCGGCGAGCAGGGCGACGTCGGTGTCGCCGACAGGCGCCGCCGCCTTGGCGCGTGCTTGCGTGGCGATGGTCGCCGGGGTGCGCGCCAAGGCTGGCAAGGCGGTGCTCGCGCCGTTGTCGTCGTCCGTGCCGGCGGCGTTTCTGGTGCCGGCGGTCGTCGGCCTTGGATGCGGCGCGCCGAACGAAGCCGTGCGCACCGTGGCGGCGGCAATCGCCGCCGGCCCCGGCGCGGGCAGGTCGGCGGGCAGGTCGGCCTTGCTCGCCGGTAGCGCGGCGGATGTCCCGATGATGCCGTCCGGCGTGGCCGCCGTTTGTATTTCATTCTTGTTCCGCGTCTGCGCGGACTCGTTGACGATCTTCGCCGGTAGCTCGGCCGGCTCGACGATCACCTCGGTCGGCGGCGTCCGCGCGCTTTCCACCCGCGCCCGTATCGTCTCGTACTTGCTCTCGTACCTGGCCGCCGCGCGCGCGCTGCCGTAGCCCGCCTTGTATCCGCCGGACGCGGCGGTTCGTTCATGCGCCAGCCAGGCGACGCCGCACATCACCAGCAGCAACAGGGCCAGTCCGACGGTCCATCCGTCCAGTGTCCAGGCGGCGCGCGCCGGCTTGGACGCCGGCAGCCTGGCGCCGTGCTCTAGATGGGCCAGGATGCGCTTGGCGCCGTCCGGCTGCGATCCTGACGTTCCCATCAAGTCCGGTTTCTGTTTGGATGTGTCCACAATATTTCCTCCGAATTTGATCTGGTCTTTCACGCCGATCGCCGATCGGGCCTAGGATGAAACGTTCTTGACCCGGCCGCTTGCCAGTGTCCATCCGGTGGCCGGGACTTGCTTTGACGGAGCGCACCATGTTTCTCTTTTCAGTGTTGATATTTTTCGTGGTCGCGTGTGTTGGCGCCTGGCTGCTGCTGTTTCCGGCAGGCCGCGAGCTTGTGGCGCACTCGGCAAGCGCGGTCGGCCGCCGTCTGGAGCAGCGTCTGCGGCGCGATTGCCGGCAGGGCGCGCAACAGGCGTCGGCGCTGGGCCGGGGCGCGCGCGGCGGCGCCGGCAGCGCGTGGCGATTCGTGCAACGGCGCTATCCGCTGATGCTGGCGGCCGCCGTGCTGATGTCGGTGCCGCCGCTGCTGGCGCTGATGCTAAGCGGTCGCGGCATGCTGGGCGGCTATGACGGCGGCGGCCACGTCACCAACGAGCAGGTGGCCGAACTGCTCAAGGGCGAGCAACTGGTGGCGCCGGCGCCGTTGCCGCCGTTGGTCTTCACGACCGCCGAGGTGACCTTGGTGCGGCCGATGCTCGACAGCGCCAACCGCAACTGGCAACTGCTCGACGCCGATTTCTCGCGCCGCATGCTGCTGGTGTTTCGGATCATGAAGGAGCGCCACGGTTACGACATGGCGATCCTCGAGGGCTACCGCAGCCCGGAGCGCCAGAACGCGCTGGCGGCGGCCGGCCCCAGCGTCACCAATGCCAAGGCCTTCCAGAGTTATCACCAGTTCGGCCTGGCGGCCGATTGTGCGTTTCTGCGCGACGGCAAGCTGGTGATCTCGGAGAAGGACCCGTGGGCGATGCGCGGCTACCGCCTGTACGGCGAGGCGGCCGAATCGGTCGGGCTGACCTGGGGCGGGCGCTGGACCATGATGGATTTCGGCCACACCGAGCTGCGTGTGGCGGGTACCGTGCGCAAATAGAACGCGGCGGGGTGATCATTGTCCCCGCTCAAGAATTCTCGGCTTGGTTGGTGGCAACATTGATCGGTCCGCCTTCATCTCAGGCGCAGTCGCCCAAGCCCCGACCGAATCATGATGCGAAAAATCTGGCACTTCCTGACCGACAGCCGTCATTTGACGATCCTCGGTTTGACCGCGATGGCGGCTCTCTTTTATCTGGGCGCGCAAGTGCTGGAGCTGGCGCTGATCTGGGCGCTGGCGGCGACGGCTTTGATGCTGGCGCTGGCGGGCCTGGTCTGGCTGTGGCGGCGCTCGCGCGCCAGCCGCGAGTCCGCCAAGCTGGCCGACGCCATCGGCACCAAGGCCGCCACCGAGGAGCCGCAGCGGGACCAGTCGGGCGCCGAGGTCAAGGCGATCCGCGAGAGCCTGCTGAAGGCCATCGACACCATCAAGGGTTCCAAGCTGGGCATCGTCTCGGGCACGCGCGCGTTGTACGAGCTGCCCTGGTATATGATCATCGGTAATCCGGCCGCCGGCAAGAGCACGGCGATCACCAACTCCGGTTTGCAGTTTCCTTTCGCCGACGGCAAGGTGGTGCAGGGCGTCGGCGGCACGCGCAACTGCGACTGGTTCTTTACGCCGGACGGCATCCTGCTCGATACGGCGGGCCGCTACTCGGTGATGGACGAGCACCGCGCCGAGTGGTTTGGTTTTCTCGATCTGCTGAAGAAGTACCGCCGCCGCGCGCCCATTAACGGCATCCTGATCGCCGTCAGCGTCGCCGAGCTGCGTGGCGACGATCCCGAGGCGGGCATCAAGCTCGCGCTCAGTCTGCGCAAGCGGGTCCAGGATTTGATCGAGCGGCTGGAGGTGTTCGCGCCGGTGTACGTGGTGTTCACCAAGGCCGATCTGATCGCCGGCTTCGGCGAGTTCTTTGCCAAGTCCGAACGCACGGAGCGCGAGCGCGTGTGGGGCGCGACCATGCCCTACAAGCGCAGCGCCACCAGCCAGCAATTGATGGCGTTCTTCGACCAGAGCTTCGACGAGTTGTGCGACGGCCTGAAGGCGCTTAGCCTGGCCAATATGGGCCAGCAGCGGCGCGAACGGATGGAGCCCGGCGTGTTCACCTTTCCGCTCGAATTCTCGACGATCAGGATGCCGCTGCGGGCGTTTCTGGCGACGCTGTTCGAGGAAAACCCCTTCCAGTTCAAACCGGTGTTCCGCGGCTACTACTTCACCAGCGCGCTGCAGGAGGGGATGCCGGTCAGTGAACAGTCGCAAAGGGTGGCCAAGCGCTTCGAGCTGTCGGTGCCGGATGCGCCGGGCGTGGCCGGGGCAGGGCAGTCCGGCTTCTTCCTGCAGAATTTATTCCGCAAGGTGATCTTCGCCGACAAGGACCTGGTGTCGCAGTACGCCAGCAAGCATAAGGTGCGGTTGACGTATGCCGCCTTCTTCGGCGCGGTGCTGCTATTGGGGGCGTCGCTGGGTGGGTGGAGCTGGTCCTACCTGGGCAATCGTCAGCTGGTCAGCAATGTGCAGGCCGACCTGGATAAGGTGATCAAGCTGCAGGACAAGCGGCTCGATTTGCAGTCGCGCCTCGAGGCGCTGGAGATCCTGCAGGACCGCATCGAGCAGTTGGAGCAGTACCGCGACGAGCGGCCATGGTCGCTGCGCATGGGGCTTTACCAGGGCGCGCTGCTGGAGCGCAAGCTGCGCGAGGAGTACTTCTCCGGCGTGCGCGAGGTGATGATCAAGCCGGTCGTCGACAATCTGGAGACGCTGCTGTCCGAGATGAACGCGCATGCAGACGAGTTGCAGGCCCCCGGCGCCGCCCCGGCGCGGCCGGCCGGCGACGCCGCCCCTTCCGCGGGCACGGCGAACCGCCAGTTCCAGCAGGCCTCCGCCGTCAACGTGGAAGACGCCTACAACGCGTTGAAAAGCTATCTGATGCTGGTCGATAAAACGCACGCGGAGCCCGGCCATCTGAACGACCAGTTGACCCGCTACTGGCGCGTGTGGCTGGAAAGCCACCGGGGCGCGATGCCGCGCGAGCAGATGATCCACAGCGCCGAGCGGCTGATGACTTTCTACCTTGCGCAGATCGTGGACCCCTCGTGGCCGCGCGTGGAGCCGAAGCTGGCACTGATCGACCAGGCGCGCGAAAACCTGAAGCGCGTGGTGCGCGGCATGCCGGCGCGGGAGCGCGTCTATGCCGACATCCGCGCCCGCGCCAATACCCGCTTCCCGGCGATGACGGTGGCGCGCATGGTCGGCGAGCAGGATCAGGCGCTGGTCACCGGCAGTCACGCGATCGCCGGCGCCTATACCCGCGAGGCGTGGGAGAAGTACGTGCAGGACGCCTTCCGCGAGGCGGCGACGCACGAACTGCAAAGCGCCGACTGGGTCCTCAAGACGGCCGCGCGCGACGATCTGACGTTGGAAGGCAGCCCGGAACAAATCCAGAAGGGACTGACCGATTTGTACAAGGCCGACTACGCGCGTGAATGGCAGAAGTTCGTGCAAGGCGTCACCATCGCCAACCTGAATGGCTTCGACGCGGCGGTCGTTGCCATGAACCGCCTGGGCGATCCGCAATCGTCGCCGATATCGAAGCTGCTCACCACCATCCATCAGCAAACGTCGTGGGACAACCCGGCGGTGATGAGCACCGAGCTCAAAGAGGCGCAGTCGGGTTTCGTCAACTGGATCAAAAACAGCGTCATGCAGCGCGGACCGTCGCAGGTTAACGTCAACGTGCAGCTGGATCAGGCGCGCGCGGACAAGCCCATGGGGCCGATCGGCCGCGAGTTCGCCGGCGTCGGCAAGCTGGTCGCCGCCAAGGACAAGGATGCGTCGCTGATGCGCGCCTACATGGACACCCTGTCCAAGCTGCGCAGCCGTCTCAATCAGTTGAAGAACCAGGGCGACGCCGGTCCCGGCGCGCGCCAGTTCATGCAGCAGACGCTCGAAGGCACCGGTTCGGAGCTGGCCGACGCGCTGCGCTACGTCGACGAGCAAATGCTGACCGGGATGAGCGATTCGCAGAAAATGGCGATCCGTCCGATCCTCGTGCGGCCGCTGATGCAGACCTTCGCGGTGTTGATCGGTCCCGCCGAGGCGGAGATCAACAAGACCTGGCTGGCGCAGGTCTACGAGCCGTTCCAGCAATCGCTGGCCAACAAGTATCCGTTCTCGCCCAACGCCCGCATCGAGGCGGCCGGCAGCGAGATCGCGCAGTTCTTTGGTCCGGATGGACTGATCGCCAAATTCGCCACCACCGCGATGGGTCCCCTGGTGCTGCGTCGTGGCGACGTGCTGGCGCCGCGCACCTGGGCCGACATGGGCATCACGCTGGCGCCGCAAACGGTGGCTCGCTTCCCCCGCTGGATCGCGCCGATCGGCGGCTCCGGCCCGGTGCCCGCGCAAACCGTGTTCCAGCTGCAGCCGATGCCGGCGCCGGGCACGCTGGAATACACCGTCGACATCGACGGCCAGCAAATCCGCTATCGCAACACGCCGGCGCAATGGACCAATATGGTTCATCCCGCCCCCCAGGGCGTGCCGGGTGCGCGCATCACGGCGGTGTCGTTCGACGGCCGCAATGTCGAAGTGTTCAACGAGCCGGGGCAGTTCGGCCTTAAACGCATGATCGACGCGGCGGCCAAGCAAAAGCGCGACGGCGGCGTCTTCGAGCTGCGCTGGACCAGCGGCGCCATCACGGTGGCCATGGGCCTGAAGATCATCAGCAGCCCGGACGGCGGCGGTGCGCCGCAGGAGCAGGGCTTCCTCGGCATGCGGCTGCCGGAAACCATCGTCGGCGCAGCCGTCCCCGTCACACCCACCGGCGTTATCGCCGCCACCGGAGCGCCGCAATGAAACGCCTCCCACAAAGTGTACGCATCGGCTACTTCGGCAAGCTTCCCACGCGGGGCGACTTTATCAAGGCGACCAACAACCTGGCGCTGGCCAATCTGCTCGACGGCTGGCTGGCGGAAGTGATGAACCTATTGAGCGCGGACCCGCGCTGGAAGATCAACTACGACGCCATGCGCCCGTTGCAGTTCGCCTTCGTCGGCACGCGCAGCCGGCGGGCGATCGCCGGCCATCTGGCCGCCAGCAGCGACGCGTCGCAGCGGCGCTATCCGTTTTTGAGCATGACCGCCATCGAGGTCGAGGCGCCGCGCACCTTCCTGGCGCTGAGCCCCGTGGTGCTGGCGCCGCTGTGGTGCGAGCTGGAACAGCTGGCGGCCGACGTGCTCGACGCGGCCGATCCCGAGCCCGCGCTGCAGGCGCTGGCCGCCACCACCTTCGATATCGAGCCGGGCGCCCCCGAGCACGAAATCGCCTTCGTCGATTTCCTCGATCGTCACAATATCGCCAGTCTGGAGGCGATGCTGGGCCGCGATTCGGCGCGCCGCATGATACTGGCAGTCGGCCTGCTGCTGCAGCCGGTGCGACACAGCGCCGATGCGCGCCTGGACAAAAGCCTGGCGCTGCCGCTGCCGCAGTCGCCTCGGCAGCGCTATCTGGTCGCCGCTTTCTGGATGGACCTGATCGCGCCGTTCCTGCACCAGGCCGATTTTGAGCTGGCCGTGTTCCTGGCCGATATCCGCGAGCAGCCGTCGCTGGTGATCGGCTTCGGCGGTGCCGCGCCCGAAGCGCTGCAAGCCATCATCGATCCCGCCTGCGCCGTCGACCACCAGATCAACTTCGACTACTCGGGCTGGGTCGACGAGCTGGTCGCCGCCGACGCGGCGGTGCAAAAGCTGTCCGCCTATCTGGAACAGGGGCAGTTGTCGCTGCGCTCCGTCCAGGCGCTGTTCCACGAAACCTTCGTGTGACCTTTCGTCCGATCCTATCCATTCCGATTCCATCAAAAAAAGGAGCTTTGCGATGCGCCAGCGGATCATCTGGCCGGCGGTGATGCCGGCATTGTTATCGACGTCGATCTACTGCGCGGCGCAAACCCCGGCGCCCGCCACGCCCAGGCCCGGCCAGGTGCTGGTCAACGGCTCGGTGCCGGACGAGGCGAGCAAGGCGGCCATGCTGGCGCGCGTGCGCGAGCTGTATGGCGCCGACCGCGTGGTCGACCAGGTGTCGATCGCGCCGGTGTCGCTGCCGCCGAACTGGAACAGCTACGTGCAAAAGCTGATCGGCCCCAACCTGAAATTGATCAGCAAGGGCGAGATCAAGATCGATGGTACCAACGTCACGCTGCGCGGCGAGGTGGCCAACGAGGCGCAGCGCCAGCAGATCGCCAGCGACTTCGCCACCAGCCTCAATCCCAGCTACACGGTCAACAACGGCCTGCGCGTGAGCGCGGCCGAGCAAAACCTGCTCGACGAGACGCTGGCCAAGCGCATCATCGAGTTCGAGAGCGGCAAGGCGACGCTGACCGATTCCGGCAAAGGCATCCTGGACGAGATGGCGGCGGCACTGCGCAAGGTGAAGGGCAAAAAAGTGGAGGTGATCGGCCACACCGACAACGTCGGCCTGCGCGACAGCAATCTGGCGTTGAGCCACGCGCGCGCGCAGGCGGTGCGCAGCTACCTGGCCGACAAGGGCATCCCCCAGGATATGGTGATGGTTTCGGGGCAGGGGCCGGACCGGCCGGTGGCCGAGAACAGCAGCGCCGACGGCCGCGCGCGCAACCGTCGTATCGAATTCCGCATCGCCCAATAGGCTGCCAACCCCTATGCATTTGGCGATACGCTGGCCGTACCTCTTCGGGGTCGTACCCCATGGGTACGACCCCGCCTGGCCGTGCGGGTTAGGTCAGGGCAGCGTGATCGTCACATACGCCGGTCGGGGCGCCAGCTTGATCAGGTCCGAATAGCCAGCCAGCTTGTTCTGCGTGTCGTGCGACAGCGAAGATTCCAACCCGATGTAGGCGGCCAGGCCGATCACCGCGAACAGCGCTGACATGGCCCACAGCGGCGTATTGCTGCGCAGCTTGTTGACAATCTGGTCGGGCCGCTCGGCCTGCGGCGCGAAGCCCTTGCTCTTGCCTTGCAGGTGGGCGATCTCGTCGCCCAGGCGCGCCGTCAGGTAGGCCAGCTTGTCGCCGGCGTCGAGCGCGTACTTGCCGCGGAAGCCGATCAGCAAACACATATGGAACACCTGCAGCGCCGGCAGCCTGGCGCCGCCGGTGCTGCGCAGGGCTTCCAGACGGTCGAAGAAGTGTTCACCGGCCAGCTGGTCACCGAAGATCACCAGTTGCAGCGGACGGCGCTCCCAGGCGAAGCGCATCGGGAACGGCGACGACAGGATGATCTCGTCGAGCGCCGCGCAGAAGGCATACTTGGCGTCGTCGATATCCTCGCCCTGCGCGCGCAGCTTGCGGGCCTCGCGGTCGAATTCCGCCAGGTAGGCGGTGATGCTGTCGAGGAAGGCCGCCTCGCCCGGAGGCGCGCTGCCGTTCTTCAGCATGAACAGCAGGTAGAAGCCTTCCTGCAGCAGGTCGAGGAGGGTCTGCACATGCCCATAGCCGGGTTGGATCTGCCGGCGCTGCCCGCCCATCAGCGTCGGTATGGCGCGGCGTTCGACTTGGGCCGTCATGCTGTCACCGCGATCAGGCTGATACGCAGGTCCCGTATCCCGCTTGGCACGTAGATCGAGATCGACTGCGCCTTGAGCATCTGCTCATACAACATGCCTTTGCTCTCCAGCGCAAAGTAATAGGTGTCCGGTTGCACCGGAATCGCCGCCGGCACCTGCGGCGCGTGGGTGATTTTCACGCCCGGCATAGCCGTCAGCACGCATTTCTCGACGTCGTCCGGCGCGCCGGCCTTGACGCGCAGCGGCACGATCTCCACCAGCTCCAGCGCGGACAGCGAGGCGCTGACGGCGAGATAGAGCGTGGTGCGCTGGTCGATTTTTCCCGAATCGAGCTTGCCCAGGTGGTAGCTCGGCTTTTCCTCGGACAGCGCGATGGCGAAGTATTTGGTCGAGATCACGGTGTCGAGCAAATCGCGGATGATGTGATCGAGGCTGGCGAAGCATTGCGCCATGTCGTCGTGCCGGTAGTGGGGCAGGTGGGTCAGCGCGTACTGCTTCGAGTACGTCATCAAGGCGCCGGCCAGCGCGAGCAGCGATTCGAACAGCCGCTCCGGATGCAGCTCCGGATTGCGGACGTAATGCATCAACGCGGCGGCCGACGTGCTGACCGTGTGCAGCAGCCAGAACGACGAGACGTCGCCGGAGCGGAATTCGATGACATTGCGGCTGGGCTCACGCATATGGCCCTGCAGGGATTGCACCTTGGCCTGCAGGGCGTCCATCAGGCGGTCCAGCATCGCCTTGAGCGCCGGCGCGCTGGCGATCGACACGCCGGGCGGGATGAAGGTGGGATCGGGCTCGAAGCCGCCGGTGACCAGCCGGCGCAGGCGTATCACCGGCACGCAGTCGAATGCGCCCAGCGGTTCCTGATCGGACACCAGCCGCACCGATTTTTTCAGATAGCTCACTTCCGCGCTGACGGCGCCGGTGTATAAATCCGGCGTCTCGCTGCTCGATTGGCTGTAGCGCGCGCCGCCCGCCTGCTGGGCGTCCCTGTGCGGGACGTTTGGCGCCGCGTTGCCGCCGCCGGGCGCCAGCGCAGGCAGGGCCGCATACCACGTCACCTCCTGCAGGCTGGTGGGCAGCGTGGACAAATCGATCGCCACCGGCAGCGGCTCGCTCGACGGCGCGTCGACGATCTCGCCGTCCTGGAACATGAGCGACAGCGCTTGCAGGCGCAGGCGATCCGCTTTCAGGGCATCGTAGTCCCACTCGATGCGCCGCACGCCCCACAGGTAGGGGTGCAGCGCCAGCGCGGTCTGGTGCAGGCGCGCCTCGTGATACCGGTCTTGCTGCTGGAAGTGCTGTGGGCGCAGGAACACGCCTTCGCCCCACAGGACCTTGGATGGAATACTCATGCTCACTCCTTCAGGTTATAGGCAGCGCACGGCCGCCAGAGGCTTGCCGGCTTCATTGGCTGGCACCGTCGCGCCGGCGCCGGCACCGACACTCATCGCGCAGGCGTGCAGGCCCACCGTGATGCCGGACTTTTCCGCATCGGCGGATGAAAACGACAGGCGCCAGCGCTGCTCGGCCGGTGCCTGGAACAATGCGACGACGCCGATGAAATAGGCCTCGCGCGTGACCTTCTCAACCACCTCGTAGCGCTGGCCCGGTATCAGCATGACCTCCTTGACCTCCAGCAGATCGTTGCCCAGCAACTGGCGCTCGGTCTGCGGATCGAGGAAGGCGTTGAAGTTCATTTGCTGGAAGGTGGCGGTTTGGCGCAGCTTGTAGATGCGCGCCGCCAGCGCCATTGGCTGCACCGCCTTGCCGGCGTTGAGGTTCTGCGCCGCGTGCAGCCGAATCGCCACATTGCGCGGCGGCTTCTGCGCGTCGGGAAGCTCCGGCGGCTTTTGGATGCCGGCCATTTGCAGCGCCGCGCCGGCGATGGAGCCGGCCGCGCAGCCTTGTAGGGCAAGGAATCCCGCTATCACGATCATGGTTGTTCCGTTCATGTTTTCTCCAGACGATCCATGCATTAGAACGAAAGCCGGCGGCATCGAACTTGCGAAGGCGCAAGCAATTTGGAGAGGATGGAATACTTGACTAAACGCAACTATCGATACTGGCGTTCATGAATAATGGTTCTCTCGTATTCGGGTCTGCAAACAAGGAGAGAGTGATGAACATAGCAAGAACATGGTTGCCGTGCGTGGCGGGTCTGATCCTGTTGTCCGCCTGCGCGACGGACGGTGAGAAGGTCCGCGCCGACAAGCCGCATGCCGCCACGCTGGAGCAGGCGCTGACCGATGCCGGCGCCGCGCTGGCCGCCGGCGAAGGCGACAAGGCGCAGGGCATCCTGAAGGCCGCCACCACCACCTACCCGGCCGACAAGGCGCCCTGGCTGCAGATGGCGCAAATCAAATTCGACCGCGCCAACTACGGCGAGGCGATCACCAACGCGCTCGAGGCCTTGCAGCGCGATCCGAACGACAAGCTGGGGAACAGCATCGTCGCCGTCAGCGGCCTGCGGCTGTCGACCAAGGCGCTGTCGGATCTGAGCCGGCAAAACAACCTGAATGGGTCGCTGCGTTCGGAGGCGCAGGAGCTGGCCAAGCTGCTGCGCGGCAGCCTGGGCGAGGATGTGCTGGTGCCATCGGCGGCCGGGCGCAAAACGCCTCCCACCAAGAAGAACACCGCCGCGACGCCTGCGGTCAAGAACACCAACCAAACCAACAGCAGCGATCCTTTCGGCGGTTTGAAGTAAGCCGCTTCCCTTGTCTTCCTTTTTTGATGGAGTTTGTATGGCAAATGGTGACAGTGTCCAAAAGCGCCTGACCAAAGTGCGCCCTCCGCGTGTGCAGATGACGTACGACGTGGAGATCGGCGACGCGATGGAGAACAAGGAGCTGCCGTTCGTGGTGGGCGTGGTCGGCGACTTCGGCGGCGATTCGAAGGTGGAGAAGAAGCGCCTCAAGGACCGCAAGTTCGTCGGAATCGACCGCGACAACTTCGATGAAGTGTTGAGCGGCGTCGAACCGGTGGCGCGCTTCCAGGTGCCGAACCAGCTGGCCGGCGACGACACCAGCTTCAATGTGGAGCTGCATTTCAAGGCGATGTCGGATTTCCGGCCCGAGGCCGTGGTGCGCCAGGTCGAGCCGCTCAGCCGCCTGCTGGAGGCGCGCGGCAAGCTGGCCGACCTGCGCAACAAATTGGCCGGCAACGACAAGCTGGAGGACATCCTGAGCGAGGTCCTGAGCAGCACCGACAAGCTGGCCAAGCTCAAATCGGCCAAACCGGTCAAGGAGAGCTGACATGTCCGCGCAAATCAACCAGGTGCGGGACGCCGCCGTGATGACGGAGGATTCCAGCCTGCTGGACCAGATCGTCGAGGAGAGCAAGGTCGCCAAATCGACGGTCGAACACGAACGCGCCAAGGACATCATCTCCGAACTGGTGGCCCAGGTCCTCGACGGCACGGTGGTGGTGTCGAACAACCTGTCGGCGACGCTCGATGCGCGCGTGGCGGAGCTGGACCGGCTGATCTCCAGCCAGTTGAGCGCCATCATGCACGCGCCGGCGTTTCAAAAACTCGAGCAAAGCTGGACCGGCCTACATTACCTGGTCAAGAATTCCGCCACCGGCCAGGGCCTGAAAATCCGCATGCTCAACGCAACCAAGCGGGAGCTGGTCAAGGACTTCCAGTCGGCGCTGGAGTTCGACCAGAGCTCGATGTTCAAGAAGGTCTACGAGGAGGAATTCGGCACCTTCGGCGGCGCGCCCTACGCGGCGCTGCTGGGCGACTTCGAGATCTCGCGCCAGCCGGAGGACATGTACTTCATCGAGCAGATGTCGCACGTGGCGGCGGCGTCGCATGCGCCGTTCATCGCCTCCGCCGCGCCCGAGCTGTTTGGATTGGAGACCTACGGCGATCTGGGCAAGCCGCGCGACCTGTCCAAGGTGTTCGACACCGTGGAATACGCCAAGTGGAAGGCCTTCCGCGAATCGGAGGATTCGCGCTACGTTGGGCTGGCGCTGCCGCGTTTCCTGGGACGCCTGCCATTCAATCCGGTCGACGGCACCACGGTCGAAGGCTTCAACTTCGTCGAGGAGGTGGACGGCAGCGATCATCAGAAATACCTGTGGTGTAACGCCGCCTATGCCTTCGGCGCCAAGCTGACCAAGGCCTTCGACGATTTCGGCTGGTGCGCGGCGATCCGCGGCGTCGAGGGCGGAGGCCTGGTGGACGACCTGCCCACGCACACTTTCAAGACCGACGACGGCGAGGTGGCGCTCAAGTGCCCGACCGAGGTGGCCATCACCGACCGCCGCGAGAAGGAACTGAGCGATCTCGGATTCATCTCGCTGGTGCACTGCAAGAACACGGCCTACGCCGCCTTCTTCGGCGCCCAGTCGGCGCAGAAGGCGAAGAAGTACAGCTCCGACGCGGCCAACGCCAACGCGGTGCTGTCGTCGCAGCTGCAGTACATCTTTGCGGTGTCGCGCATCGCCCACTACATGAAGGCCATGATGCGCGACAAGGTCGGCAGCTTCGCCTCGGCCTCCAACGTCGAGGACTTCCTCAACCGCTGGCTGATGCGATACGTTCTGCTCGACGACAACGCCAGCCAGGAGCAAAAGGCGCAGTTCCCGCTGCGCGAGGCGTCGGTCCAGGTGCACGAGGTGGCGGGGCGTCCCGGCGTGTACCGCGCCGTGTCCTTCCTGCGGCCGCACTTCCAGCTCGACGAGCTGTCCGTTTCCCTCCGACTGGTCGCGGAGCTTCCGCAGTCGACCAATAGCTGATTTTTCACCATAACCTGAGACTGGAGCATGCAATGGCAATCGACGTTTATCTGCAAATCGACGGTATCAAAGGCGAGTCCGCCGACGACCGCCACAAGGACTGGATCGAATGTAAATCCGTGACCTTCGGCGTGGATCAGCCGAAATCGGCCACCGCGTCCACCGGCGGCGGCCACACGGCCGAACGCTGCGAACACCGCGATATCGTGTTCTCGAAACTGGCGGACCTGTCCTCGCCGATCCTGTTGCAAACCTGTTCCGCCGGCCGCACCATCCCGAAAGCGCGGCTCGAATTCATGCGTGCCGACGCCAATGGCGAACGTGTCAAATACTTCGAGATCGAGATCGAGAATGTGCTGATCGGCGCCGTCTCGCCATCGGTGCACGAGGGCGATATCCTGACCGAGGAAGTCGCGCTGAAATTCTCCAAGATCAAGTGGCGCTATACGCAGCAGAAAATCGGCGGCGGCTCCGGCGGCAATACCTCCGGTGGCTGGGACCTGTCCGCCAACCGCGTGGTCTGACGATCCCCCCGCGCCCGTCGTTCTACTTGCGGCGGCGCGCCTTTTGGGCCAGGCCGGCCTGGCCTGGCCTTTTTTTATGAGTGCATCCCGATGAACGGCTTCACACCTGGCCTGCTTGACCGTCTGCTGGGCGAGCAAGGCGCCGCCGCCCGCCCGGGCCACGGCATGTCCCTGGAACAGCTGAAGGACTCCGTCGCGCGCGACCTGGAAGACCTGCTCAACACGCGCTGCGCGCTATCCGATGAGCTGCTGGACGAATTTCCCGAATGCGCCAGCTCCATCGTCAACTACGGCTTGATCGATTTCGCCGGCATGTGCCTTAGCAGCAGCGAGGATCGTGCCCGCATCTGCGCCGCGTTGAAGACGGCGATCGAACGCCACGAACCGCGCCTGCGCAATGTGCAGGCATGGCTGGAGCGTGAAAACGGCTCCATCAACCGCGTCAGTTTCGCCATCAGCGCCACGCTGGCCGGTCTGCCGGTGACAGAGTCGGTCAGTTTCGACGCGGTGCTGCAACCCTCATCCCTGCATTATTCAATCAACCGCAGCGCCCGCGGAGCCTAGACATGAATCTGAATCTGAAAACACTGATCGGCAAACTGAATGACACCACGCGCATGGCCGCCACGCGCGCCGCCAGCATTTGCGTGGCGCTTGGGCAGTACGAAGTGGAGATCGAACATCTGTTCCTGGCGCTGCTCGAACAGCAGCGCTGCGACGTGGTGCTGATCGCGCGCCATTGCGGCGTCAGTATCGACACGCTGGAGGCCGACCTTCATCACGAGGTCAGCCAGTTCAAGACGGGCAGCACGCGCACGCCCGTGTTCTCTCGCCATCTGCCGCTGCTGCTGGAGCACGCGTGGCTGATCGCCTCTCTGGCGACGCCGCAGCCCGACCGCATCCGCAGCGCGCATTTGCTGGTGGCGCTGTTGACCGAACCCGAGTTGTCGCAGATCGCGCACCGCGCTTCGTCGGCGTTCGCCCGGATTCCGATCGATGAAGTCAAACACCGGCTGGAAAAATATACCGAAGGCTCGCAGGAGGAAACCGCCGGCGCAGCCCATGCCGCGGGCGATTCGCACGCCGCGCCGGCCGTCGACGCCGCGCAACCGGGCGGCGCCCGCACGCCGGCGCTGGACCAGTACACCACCAGCCTGACGCGCGCCGCCGGCGAGGGTAGGCTCGATCCCGTCATCGGCCGCGAAACGGAAGTGCGCCAGATGATCGACATCCTGCTGCGCCGCCGCCAGAACAATCCCATACTCACCGGCGAGGCCGGGGTGGGCAAGACCGCGGTAGTGGAGGGCCTGGCGCTGCGCATCGCCGCCGGCGACGTGCCGGCCGTGCTGCGCGGCGTGGAGATCCGCACGCTGGACATGGGATTGCTGCAGGCCGGCGCCAGTGTCAAGGGCGAGTTCGAGAACCGCCTGAAAAATGTCATCGACGAAGTCAAGCAAAGCCCGCACGGCATCATCCTGTTCATCGACGAGGCGCACACGATGATAGGCGCCGGCGGCGCGGCCGGCCAGAACGACGCCGCCAACCTGCTCAAACCGGCACTGGCGCGCGGCGAGTTACGGACTATCGCCGCCACCACCTGGAGCGAATACAAAAAGTATTTTGAGAAGGATGCGGCGCTGGCGCGGCGGTTCCAGGTGATCAAGGTCGAGGAACCGAGCGAGGA
The DNA here is from genome assembly GCF_017833525.1 of Duganella sp. 1411. GTDB lineage: Bacteria > Pseudomonadota > Gammaproteobacteria > Burkholderiales > Burkholderiaceae_D > Rugamonas. The sequence continues at coordinate 2,358,602 of NZ_JAFICD010000001.1, read as the reverse complement.
AATCGCCAGCGCCATGCTGCGCGCGATGACGCCGCTGATGGAGCGCCACTTCGGCATCCGCATCCGCGACGAAGCCGTGACCGAGGCGGTGCGGCTGTCGCACCGCTATATCAGCGGCCGCCAGCTGCCGGACAAGGCGGTCAGCGTGCTCGATACGGCGTGCGCCCGTGTCGCCCTGGGCCAGAGCGGGACGCCGGCGTTGCTGGAAACGGCGGCGAAGAGCATGGAGCGCATCGACGCGGAGATCAACGCTTTACAGCGCGAGGAGGGCGGCGACAAGAGCGCGGACGCGCTGCGTCGCCAGCGCTTGCAGCAGCTGACCGACACGCGCGCCGCGCTGGCGCAGGAACATGTGAAGAACACCGAGCGTTGGCAGCGCGAGCAATCGATCGTCGCCGCCATCGCACGCCTGCGCGAAGGCGCGGATGGTTCCTGTGCCAGCGTGGGCGACCTGCGCGCGCTGAAGGAGGAGCTGGCGGCGCTGCAGGGCGAGACGCCGATGGTGCCGGTGGAAGTCGACGCCGCCACCGTGGCGGCCATCGTCTCCGGCTGGACCGGCATCCCGCTGGGGAAAATGGTCAAGGATGAAATCCGCACCGTGCTCAAACTGCAGGACGCGCTGCAGGCGCGCATTCTCGGCCAGCCGGACGCCATCGCCGCCGTGGCGCAGCGCGTGCGCACCGCGCGCGCCAACCTGGACGACCCGAACAAACCCAAGGGCGTGTTCATGTTCGTCGGTCCCTCGGGTGTCGGCAAGACCGAAACCGCGCTGGCACTGGCCGATCTGCTGTACGGCGGCGAGCGCAAGCTCCTGACGATCAACATGAGCGAATACCAGGAGGCGCACAGCGTCTCGGGACTGAAAGGCTCGCCGCCCGGCTACGTCGGCTACGGCCAGGGCGGCGTGCTGACCGAGGCGGTGCGGCGCAATCCGTACAGCGTGGTGCTGCTCGATGAGATTGAAAAGGCCCATCCCGACGTCACCGAACTGTTTTTCCAGGTCTTCGACAAAGGCGTGATGGACGACGCCGAGGGGCGCGAGATCGACTTCCGCAACACCATCATCATCGCCACCTCCAACGCCGGCTCGGCGGCCGTCATGCAGGCATGCCTGAACAAGGAAACACCGCCGACGGTCGATGAACTCGAGCAGCTGTTGCGGCCACAGCTCGTCAAGCACTTCAAGCCCGCCTTCCTCGGGCGGCTCAAGGTGGTGCCGTACTACCCGATCCCGGACCAGGTGCTGGTACGTATCATCGCGCTCAAACTGGATCGCATCGGCCAGCGCATCCGCGACCAGCACCACGCGGAGTTCGGCTACGACGAGGCGCTGGTCGAGGCGGTGCTGGCGCGCTGCACGGAGGTCGATTCCGGCGCCCGCAATGTCGACCATATCCTGAACGGCAGCCTGCTGCCGGAGATCGCCGAGGCGGTGCTCGAGAAGATGGCGCAGGGCGCGGCGATCAGCAAGATCAAGGTCGGCGCCAGCAAGCAGGGGCAGTTCAAGTACACCATCAAATAGCAAGGAGCCAGCCATGTTCAGCATCGCACAACTGCTGTTGCCCATCAGCGCCGAGCGGATCTGCGGCGACGATCTGTCCTTCAGCGGCGAGGTGGACGCCATCGCGCGCGCCCGCACTTTTGACGACCCCACGCTCGATCAAGGCGAGTGGGTCGCGGTGCTGAAGGAGGCCGACTGGGAGTTCGTCGGCAGCCGCTGCGCCGGCATGATCGAAACCCAAACCAAGGATCTGCGCCTGGCCGCCTGGCTGGCGGAAGCCCTGGCCAAGACGCGCGGCCTGCGCGGCCTGGGTGACGGCTACGCTGTGCTGTCCGGCCTGTGCGAGCATTATTGGGAAGGCCTGCATCCGCTGCCGGAGGACGGCGACTACGATCAGCGCATCGGCAATCTGTATTGGCTGCTCACCCGCACCCCGGTGCTGGTGAGGGAAATGCCGCAGGCCGACGGCGGCGCGCTGCTGCCCGAGGCCGAGTACTGCCTGGCCATGCTCACGGAACTGGAGCGCGTGGTCGACAGGCGGCTGGGCGCCGAGGGTCCGGGCTTTAGCGCCGCCAAAGACGCTTTGCAGGCGGTCGTCAGCGCCCTGGCGCCGGCCGGCGGCCACGCCGCGATGACGCCGGGCGGCGAGACCGGCGCGGGTGTCGCCGGCCAGGGCGCGCCCGCGACGTTCGGCGGGCAGGTGCAAAATCGCGCCCAGGCGCTGCAGCAGCTGCGGGTGGTGGCCGATTTTTTCCGCCGCACCGAACCCCATAGCCCGGTCGCCTATCTCGCCGACAAGGCCGCGAGCTGGGGCGACATGCCGCTGCACGTCTGGCTGCGCGCCGTCATCAAGGACCCGGGCACCATCGCCGGCGTCGAGGAGTTGTTGGGCTCCCAGCCGCCCGGCGAATAGCCGGCGCATCGTCCGGCTGTGGTAGTTGTTATAGCGCAACGTCTAATATTGCTCTGAGTGCTACAGATTCTGGCGAACAGTGCTAGCATGAGTCATACATTCCTGATTCTTTGCTAGGGGTTCGCCATGAACAACCTGAAAATCGGCACGCGTCTCGGCGTCGGCTTCTCGCTCATCCTGCTGCTACTGACCACGATGACCATCATTGGCATCATGCGCCTCAGTAGCGCCAGCGCGATGACCGACCAAATGATCGACGTGAGAATCCGCGATCAGCGCCTGATCGCCGAGTGGGGCAAGATCATCGAGGTCAACGCCGCCCGCACCACCGGCGCCTGGATGGTGGCCGATCCGGCCGATCAAAAGACCCTCGAAGGGCTGATGGCCGAGTCGTCCGGCCGCGCCACCAAGATCCAGGACCAGATCGGCGCGACGATCACGGACGAGGAACTCAAGCCGCTGTTCAAACAGGTGCTGGACACGCGCAAGGCCTACACCGACGTGCGCAAGGCCGTCTTCGCCGCCAAGGCCGCGGGCGATCTGGAAAAAGGCAAAAAACTCTACGAAGGCGACCTGACGCAAACCCGCAACAGCTATCTGGCCGCGTTGAAAACCTTCTCGGACCGGCACGCAGTCCTGCTTGACAAGGCCGGCGACGAGATCCACGACCAATACACCAGCGGCCGCACGCTGCTTATCTTGCTGGGCGTGGCCGCCATCGTCATGGGCATCTTCGCCGCGTGGTGGATCACCCACACGATCACGAAGCCGATCAACGAGGCGGTCAAGGTGGCGGAGACCGTGTCCTCGGGCGATTTGACCAGCGATATCCAGGTCCACAGCACCGATGAAACCGGGCAGTTGATGAACGCCCTGAAGATCATGAACTCGAACCTGGTCAGCATCGTCGGCCAGGTTCGCAACGGCACCGACTTGATGGCCACCGCCTCGACCGAGATCGCCGCCGGCAACCAGGACCTGTCGTCGCGCACCGAACAGCAAGCCAGCTCGCTGGAGGAGACGGCATCGTCGATGGAGGAATTGACGTCGACGGTGAAATTCAACGCCGAGAACGCGCGGGAGGCCAACGCGTTGGCGATCAGCGCCGCGGAAATCGCCAGCCGTGGCGGCGCCGTCGTGGGCGAGGTGGTTAACACCATGGGTTCGATCAACGACTCGTCGCGCAAGATCGTGGACATTATTTCGGTCATCGACGGCATCGCCTTCCAGACCAATATTCTCGCGCTGAACGCGGCGGTGGAAGCGGCCCGCGCCGGCGAGCAGGGACGCGGTTTCGCGGTCGTCGCGTCGGAAGTGCGCACCCTGGCGCAGCGCTCGGCCGCCGCCGCCAAGGACATCAAAGGCCTGATCGACGACTCGGTGCAGAAGGTTTCGCTGGGTTCGGACCTGGTCGACAAGGCCGGCCAGACCATGGGCGAAATCGTCACCAGCATCAACCGCGTGACCCAGATTATGACGCAGATCAGCCACGCCAGCGAAGAGCAAAGCATCGGCATCGCCCAGGTCAACGACGCCATCACCCAGATGGACCAGGTGACGCAGCAGAACGCGGCGCTGGTCGAGCAAGCGGCGGCGGCGGCGGAATCGATGCAGGAACAGTCGGCCAAGCTGGCCGACGTGGTCAGCGTATTTAAACTGGACGGCCTGCTGCTGCCGGCGCCCGCCCATGACGCCCGAGGCGCGCCGCGCGCGCAACCACGGCCGGCGCTACCACCGCGCCGCGCCAAGCCCACCGTGGCCGCCGTTTCCGCGCCGCCCCGCAAGGTGGCGTCGGACAGCAAACGCAAGGCGATCACCGCCAGCGACTCGGACGGCTGGGAAGAGTTCTAAATGCGGTTTTAAACGCGTCCGCGCTTCGGTACAATGACGGCCCATGACCAGTACCGACGCCGCACCATCGAATTCGCGCAGCACGCGGGCGCAATGCCCGGCGTGCCTGCGGCCGCGCCAGACATGCATCTGCCGCTGGGTGACCGCCGTCGCCAACCGGGTGGAGGTGCTGATCCTGCAGCATCCGCTGGAAGTCGCCAACGCCAAGGGCAGCGCGCGCCTGTTGCATCTGAGTCTATCCAACAGCGCCCTGGAATGCGGCGAAGCGTTTGATCCCGAGCGGCTGGGCGGCTTGCTGTCGCCGGACCGCCGCAACGTGCTGCTGTACCCGGAGACGGCTGAGGATAAATCGCTGGGACTGGCCTTGCCGCTGCCGTTCGACCCGGACTGGCTCGCGGAGCCTGAGCGTTTGCGGTTGGTGGTGTTGGACGGGACTTGGCGCAAGAGCCGCAAGATGCTGTATCTGAATCCGCCGCTGCAGGCGCTGCCCCGGTTGCCGCTGCGCGATACGCCGCCGTCGCACTATCTGATACGCAAGGCGCATCTGCCGGATCAGCTGTCCACGCTGGAGGCCACGGCGTACGCGCTGGCGCAACTGGAAAACGACCCGCACAAATTCACGCCGCTGATCGACGCCTTCGACGGCTTCGTCGCCCAGCAAGCCAGCTACGTGCGCGCCTGATCAGGCGATCAGCTTCAACCCCGGCGGCAGCGACTCGCCCAGCATGCGTTTTTCGTCGGCCTGGTCGAGTTGCACCACCTCGCGCACCATGGCGCTCCAGTTGGCGGGGGCGCCGATGGCGGCAAGCCGCCGCAGGATCTGGGCGCGCAAGGCCTCGTCGATGTCGCGTGAACGGTCGCCCGTCATGCGCGCCAGATGCGCCGCCGCGAAGCCGGCCGGTTCCACCTTCTTCCAGTCTAGCCCCAGTATCGCGGCAAGCCACTGCGCGGCGACGCCGCTGTCGACGACATCGTGCGCGCTGCCGTGGAAAGGCTGGCGCGCGCCGACGCGGCTCAGGCCCCACAGGAAGCGCGCCTGGGACGCCTCGGCCTTGCCGGCATCGGCCGCGCCGGCACGGGTTTTATTGGCGCCGGCCTTGGCGGCGGCGCGGGTCGCCGCGTCGAGCCGCGACAGCATCCAGGCGCCGATTTCGGCCTTGTAGCTGCCGGGGATGCGTTCGAGCGACGCGCCCAGACGCAGCATGTCCTCCTCGCTGCCGTTGACCAGCGTTTGAGGTCGGCGGCCGCGCTCCTGCGCGTCCGCCTGGACGTTGAAGGCGAAATCGTCGAGCACTCGCAACTGCGCCTCGACACTCAGGCCGCCGGCCACGCGCCGCCACAAGGTCCACCATTCGGCGCAGACCTGGCTGTCCTTGTGGTGCTGAGCGCCGGCCTCGAACATCGCCCACAAGCGCTCGATGCGCCACTCGTCGAGCGGATGGCCGAAGCCGGGACGCAGGCAGTAGCCGCTCAGATTGAGCCACGCGCGTTCGTGTTCCGACGAGCGGCGGCGGCCCTTGGCGCGTTCGAGTAGCGCGTCGAACAGGCGGCGCAGCAGCGGCGTGGTCCAGCTCTCGCGGCTGCCCAGCAGGTGCTCCAGCTGCGCGCGCAACTGCTTGACTTCCTTGATGTCGACCTGCTGCGCGCGGCTGCCGAAGATGCGGTCTATCTTGTCGATGGCGGCGTTCAGGCCCGCCGGCATCGGCGACTCATGTTGGCCGGGGGCGGATAGGTCGTCGGTTTCCGCGATGCCGGTGTCGCCGCGCAGCTGGAACTCCAGCAGCCAGCGCTGCGCGTCCTCGATCGCCACGCAATGCACTTCCAGCGTGCCGACTTCGCTCAGCGTCGCGGCCAGCCGCACCGGGATTTCCTTGCGGGCGTCGGCGGCGCCGCTGTCGCGCAGCACGGTCGCTATCGGCGGCAGCTGGACGTAATCGTCCGGCGACAGTTCGACCAGCTCCCCTGGTTGCGGCGGGGTGGCGTCGGAGGTCGACGAGGCCAGGTGGAAGCGCACCGGCCGGCCAAGGCGCAGCGCGAAAGTGCGTTCGGCCAGCAGGATCTCGCGGTTCTCGGCGCTGCCGCGGGGCAGTATGCAAACGGCGCGGCGCGGCTTGTCGGCGCGTTGTTCGTCGTCCAGCAGCAGGAAGTAGCTGCGTGGCGAGCCGCCGCCGATCACCGGCGCCTGCCCGGTTTGACCGAGCGCGTAGGCCACGCCGCCGCGCGCGACGGCGACATCGGGATCGTTGTTGTTCAAAACGCGCAACGCCTGGCCGCGCCAGCTGGAGAGTACTTCCTGCAAACGGCGGGTGAGGGCGTCGGCGCGGAAAACGCCGCCGTTCAGCAGCAGCGTATCGGGCACCGGTATCGTCGCGTGGTCGTCGGCCGGCAGGCCCAATGCCTCGCGCGCGGCGGCCGCGTGCTGGCGCAGAAAGCCCGCGAGATGGCGCGTGATGGCGGCGTCGCTGGCGTAGGGCAGGCCGAATTCGATGATCGCGCCGCGTACGCGGGTGGCCGGCTCGCGCGACGGGTTCAATGGGAAAAAGCCGTCCACCACCAGCGCCGCCACTTCGTCGCGCGTCAGCTCCGCCGAGCGGGATCCGCCGATCAGGCGCGAGCCTGAACCGAGCAGGGTGACGCTGGCGCGCTCCGGCGCGTCGGCCGCCAGCAGCTGTTCTTTCGCCACCCGGCAGCGTTCCGCCAATTGCGCAAGGCGGCTCGACGACAGGCGCGCGGCCGGCGCGTCGCCGGGCTGTCCGGCGGCCATGCGCGTCTCCACCAGATGCGCCAACGCCAGATCCATATTGTCGCCGCCCAGGATCAGGTGATTGCCGACGCCGATGCGGCTGATCTCCGGCTGGCCATCGGCCATCTCGACTTTGATCAGGCTAAAGTCCGTTGTGCCGCCGCCGACGTCGCACACCAGCAGCAGCCGCGTTTCGGCCAGATCGGCGGCCAGCGTGTCGCGCTGGCGGAACAGCCAATCGTAGAAGGCCGCCTGCGGCTCCTCCAGCAACCGCAGGCCGGACAGGCCGGCCATGCGCGCCGCCTCGAGCGTCAGCGCCCGCGCGCCCTCGTCGAAGGAGGCGGGGATCGTCAGAACGATCTGCTGCCGTTCCAGCGGATGGGAGGGAAAGCGCGTATTCCACGCCGACCGCAAATGCGCGAGATAGGAGGCGCTGGCCGCCACCGGCGACACCTTGGCCACGTCGGCCTCGGTTCCCCACGGCAGGATCGCCGCCGTGCGGTCCACGTTCGGATGCGACAGCCAGCTCTTGGCGCTGGCCACCAGCCGCCCGGGCACCTGCGCGCCCAGCTTGCGCGCCAGGCGACCGATCACCACTTGCTTCAAGCCCGCGACGTCGGCCTGCGGCCATGGCAGCTGCAACTCGCCTTCGGCCAGTTCACCCTCGGCAGGGTGATATCGGACGGAGGGCAGCAAGGCGTCCGCGCCAACCTCGCCCGGCGCCACCAGCTGTTCGATGTCGAACAACTCGATGTCGGCTTTGCCGGGCGCCGAATAGGCCAGCACCGTGTTGGTGGTGCCAAGGTCGATGCTGACGATGTATTGGCTCATGCTCAGGCGGCGGCGCTCTCGGTTTCGTTTTCCTTGGCACCGGAGCGCACGTCGAACTCCACTTTCCAGCGCTGGCCGTCGTTGGCCACCGCCTGCAATTCGAGCGTGCCCGATTCGGTCGCCATCGCGTGCAGGCGCACCTGCACCACGTCGCCGGCCTGACGGCCTTCCGGCGACAGCGTGGCCTGGATCTCGTTCAACTCGATCAGTTCATCCGGGCCCCAGAAGTCCAGCAGGTCGCCGATCTGGTCCTGGCGGCGCACCGAGGAACCGAAGAAGCGGAACTGCACCGGCTCGCCGACCACCAGACCGAACTCCTGGTTCGGCAGTTCGATCTCGCTGCCTTCCTCCATGCCGAACGGCGCCACGCACAGCGCCTGGATCGGCGGCTCCATGCCGGGGATGGCCGGCATCGACGACTCGATCGCCACATAGTAGGCGCGCGCCGTGCCGCCGCGAATCCGCACGCCGCTACCGCGCCGCACGTAGCTGTAATAAGCCGCGCCGCGCGCGACCGCCAGATCCAGATCGGCGCCCCCCAGCATGCGGGCCGGCTCCGCGCCTTCCAGGTACAGCCAGTCGTTGAGGGTGCCCATGACGCGCTGCGCCAGCAGCTCCGACTTGAACACGCCGCCGTTGAACAGCACCGCCGTCGGATGCAGGAACGTCGCCTCCGCGCTGTGCTGGCCGGCGTAGCCTTCCAGTTCGCTGGTGGCGCCGGCCTGGCGCGCCAGGAACGCGGCCAGATGGCGGGTGATGCCCGCGTCCTGAGCATACGGCAGGCCAAGCTGCGTCAGGCCCGCGCGGGTGCGCACCGCCGGCCGCGCCGCCGCGTCCACCGCCGGGAAGAAGCCATCGAGAATAAAGGTGGTCACTTCGGCGCGCGTGAGTTCTGTGCGGATCGAGCCGCCGATCAGCTTCGAGCCACGGCTGGGCACCACGATGGGCCAGGTCTCGGCGCTGGCGTCGGCCAGCAGCTTTTCCTTGGCCGTGCGGCAGCCGTAGGTCAGCGCGCGCATCTGCCAGGCGTCCAGTTGCGTGCCGTTGGCGGCCAGCTTGCGCGCCACCAAGTGCGCCAGCGCCAGGTCCATATTGTCGCCGCCGAGCAGAATGTGGTCGCCCACCGCGATGCGGTGCGGTTCCAGCACGCCGTCGCGTTCGAGCACGGCGATCAGCGAAAAGTCGCTGGTGCCGCCGCCGACGTCCACCACCAGAATGATGTCGCCGGGTTTGACTTCCTTGCGCCAGCGGCCTTCGCTGCCCTGGATCCAGCTGTACAGGGCCGCCTGCGGCTCTTCCAGCAGCGTCAGATTGGTGTAGCCGGCGGCGCGTGCCGCGTCGGCGGTCAGTTCGCGCGCGCCCGGATCGAAGGACGCGGGGATCGTCACCGTCACCGCCTGCTCGCCGAACGGCGCCTCCGGGTGCGCCTGTTCCCACGCCTGGCGCAGGTGCGACAGATAACGCGTCGACGCCTCCAGCGGCGAGACGCGCGTGACTTCCTCCGGCGCGTCGTTCGGCAGCAGCGCGCCGCGGCGGTCCACGCCAGGGTGGCTCAACCAGCTCTTGGCGCTGGAGACCAGGCGGATCGGCGTGGTGGCGCCACGGCTGCGCGCCATCTCGCCGGCCACGCCGGTTTGTTCGGCCGCCGACTGCGGCCACGGCAGGCTCAAATCGCCCGGCGCCAGTTCGTCGGCGTGCGGCAGGTACAGGAAGGACGGCAGCAGCGGCAGGTCTTCCACCGTGCCCGGCGCGGTCAGTTGCGGAATGGCCAGCACGCCGTGCTGGGTTTTCTCGCCGTCGCTGGCGGTCAGGTCGACATAGGACAGCGCGCTGTGGGTGGTGCCAAGGTCGATGCCGATGGCGTAGCGTGGGTCGCTCATAATTCCACCTCCGCCGGTGCCAAGATGGCCGCGTCGTGGGCTTCGGCCAGTTTCGGCAAGCGCACGCTCGATGCGCGCCAGCCGCGATGGCTCAACGCGCCGCGGAAGGGCGCCTTGCCGACCACGTTGCCGGTCAGGCGCACGGCGCTGGCGTCAAAGCCTTCCTCCAGCACCACGCGGCTGCCTTCGGCTTCGCCGCGAACGGCTTCGATGGTGAAGTGCTCGCGCAGCACTTTGCCGCAGCCTTCGTGCACCACGCGCGCGGCGGCGCCGATGTCGGCGTCCGAATAGGCGCTCAGGTTCTCTTGGGTGAAATCGATCAGGCGCGCTTCGCGCTGGAACAGGCCGAGCAGCTGGAGCGCGGCGTCCGGGGTGGCGACGCGCAGCGTGACCGGGGCAGGGGCCGGGGTTGGAACAGGCGCCGGAGCGGGAGCGGGAGCAGGTGCGGAAACCGGCGCGGCGGACGGCTGCGGCTCGCCGGCGGCGATGCGCGCCAGGCGGGCGGCGTATTCGGCGTCGGACAGCGCGCGGAAGAAGGCGCCGATGGCGATCGATATCCGGCTAAAAAAAGACGGCAACGGTTGAGTCGAATTGTTCATGGTTAGCTCGCGTAGAGTGAGCCGGGCCGCTGCCTGGGGCGGCAGCCTGGCGGAATGTGGGGTGGGGGCGCGCGTGGCGCGGGGAAAGTCTTTCCCCCGGAAGCCCCGCATGATACCAGTTCGGGCGCGGGCGCCAAAGACGCCAGGGCCGCACCTTTGATTTTTCGCTTGATATGGTCATTTGGAGCGCATAGAATACTGGATATATATACAGTAATGACGACAGTGATAGCGACAGTGATAGCGATTCCGACCGGCCCCACCATGAACCACGACGACAACAATCAAGAGCACGTGATGCTGCCGCCCCGTCCGCTGAAGGCGCAAAAGGGGCGTGGCGCGGTATCGAACCTGCAGGGGCGGTTCGAGGTGAACGCGCGCGAAGCCTATGACGACGGCTGGGAGCGCGAGGAAGAGGAGGCGTCGCCATGGAAAACCCAGGTCACTGACGAATATTGTAAATCGATTTTGAGCCGTAACGCCTCGCCGGACCTGCCGTTCAGCGTGTCGCTCAACCCGTATCGCGGCTGCGAGCACGGCTGTATTTATTGCTTTGCCCGTCCCACGCACAGCTATCTCGGCCTGTCGCCCGGCATGGACTTCGAGAGCAAGATCTTCGCCAAGGTCAACGCGCCGGAAATGCTGCGGCGCGAACTGGCCAAGGCCGGCTACGAGCCCGAATCGATCGCGCTGGGCGTCAACACCGACGCCTACCAGCCCTGCGAGCGCGAGCGCAAACTCACGCGGCGCGTGCTGGAAGTGCTGCAGGAATGCCAGCATCCTGTCGGGCTGATCACCAAATCGTCGCTCATCGAGCGGGATATCGACATCCTCGCGGCGATGGCGGCCAAGCGGCAGGCCGGCGTCGCCATCACGCTGACGACGCTGGACCCGGCCATCTCGCGCACCCTGGAGCCGCGCGCGGCGGCCCCTGCGCGCCGGCTGCGCACGATCCGCACGCTGACCGACGCCGGCATTCCGGTGGCCGTCAGCGTCGCGCCCATCATTCCGTTCATCACCGAGCCGGATATCGAGCGCTTGCTGGAGGCCGTCAAGGAGGCCGGCGCCGTCACCGCCCACTACACGGTGTTGCGGTTGCCGTGGGAGGTGGCCCCGCTGTTCCAGCAATGGCTGCAGGCGCACTTCCCGGAGCGGGCGCAGCGGGTGATGAACCGCGTGCGCGAAATGCGCGGCGGTAAAGACTACGACAGCAATTTCGCCACGCGCATGAAGGGCGAGGGCGTGTGGGCGGAATTGATACGGCAGCGCTTCAAGATCGCCACCGAGCGCCTGGGGCTGTCGGGCCAGGGAAGCCGCTTCCACAGCATGGATGCGTCGCAGTTCACCCGGCCGCTGGTGGTGCCGCCGTTGGGCGCGCGGGCCAAGCCGGCCAATGAAGGCCAGCTCGATTTATTCTGACGGACTTTATTCCGACGGACTATTAGACGGGAGGGGGGGACGGAGCGGCGGTCAGCGCGGCCAGGTGCCGTTCGATTTCGAAGACGTGCTGGTCGTGGCGGCCCAGTTCGCGCAGGGCGCTGGCCAGGTGGTTGAGGTAGTCGCTGTTCGGACCGCTGGGGCCGGCCGAGCGGGCGATGTGCCGCGCGATCTCCTGCTCGGAGGCTTCGCCGAGGAAGGCGGTGTTGTCCGGCGTCGCGATATACACCAGGCCGATGACGTCGTCGTTGCCGTCGTCGCCATCGTCGAAGGTGATCGATATCGCCAGCCGCAGGTAGCCGTTCTTTTCGCGATGGTCCAGATGGGCGAACACTTCCGGCGTCACCAGATAGGCCATGCCATGGCAGATGGCGCCGGCTTGCTCGATGATGGTGACCACGCGGCCCGGCGCTTCCGGCGTGCCGCGATGGTCGTGCGAGCCTTGCCAAAAGCGCCGCGTCCAGTTGGCGATGCTGGCCGGGCGCCGCTGCAGATAGGGAAAGTCCGCCTTGTAGATCAGCGAGCCGTAGCCGAACAGCCACACGCTGTGGTGGCCGTCAAATTGATCCATCTGCTGATTGATGGCGATGGTGTCTGCTGTCATGATTCCTGTCGTTTTAGCTGCAGAATATTCATATCCGGAAGCATACACACGCCGCCCCGGCGATGGTAGTCGGAAGATGTAAGATATCTTAACTGAGCGGAACGTCCCATTGCTGCGCCGCGACGTATTCCCTGAGGAAATCGACGAACCGTGCTGTCCGCCCGCGCGTGCACCAGCGCCAGCGCGGGGGCACAAAAATCACCTGTCGCAAGCTTGGATTGCTTGCAAAACCTGATAACTGGCCTCAAAAATACTGTTTGTGTGATATCTGAGATTGGCATCTAATGTCGAAAGACTAAAATTGGAGGCAACCATGAAGATCAAACAAATGCACCACGTCGCGTACCGATGCCGCGACGCCAGGAAAGCCGCGGCGTCCCCGGGAGATCGGGCATGAAGCTCGCCACCCTGAAAGACGGCAGCCGCGACGGCCGCCTGGTGGTGGTCAGCCGTGACTTGTCGCTGTACCAGCCGGTGCCGAAAATCTCTGCCACCTTGCAGCATGCGTTGGACCATTGGGACCTGGTCGCGGCGCGGCTGCAGGCGGTATACGTGCTGCTCAACGCCGGCGACGCCGTCGACGCCCAGCCGTTCGACCAGCAAGCCTGCCACTCGCCGCTGCCGCGCGCCTATCAATGGGCGGACGGTTCGGCCTACATCAACCACGTTGAGCTGGTGCGCAAGGCGCGCAACGCCGAAGTGCCGGCCTCGTTCTACACCGACCCGCTGATGTACCAGGGCGGCTCGGACAGTTTCATCGGCCCGCGCGATCCGATCTACGCCTTGTCGGAGGAGTGGGGCATCGACCTGGAGGCCGAGGTGGCCGTCGTCACCGGCGACGTGCCGATGGGCGTGGACGTGGCGGACGCCGGCCAGGCGATCCGGCTGGTCATGCTGGTCAACGACGTCTCGCTGCGCAACCTGATCCCGAACGAACTGGCCAAGGGCTTCGGCTTCTTCCAGTCCAAGGCGGCCAGCGCGTTCTCGCCGGTGGCGGTCACGCCGGATGAACTGGGCCTCGATTGGGCCGACAGCAAACTGCATTTGCCGCTGCTGGTCGACATCAACGGCAAGCCGTTCGGCAAACCGAACGCGGGCGAGGACATGACCTTCAACTTCGCGCGGCTGGTCGCCCACGCCGCCGCCACGCGCGAGCTGGCGGCCGGCACCATCATCGGCTCCGGCACCGTCTCCAACAAGCAGGGCGGCCTCAATGGATCGAGCATCGACAACGGCGGCGTGGGCTATTGCTGCCTGGCCGAAGTACGCATGTATGAAACCATCGAGACCGGTAAGCCGCAAACCGATTATCTGAAATTCGGCGACAGTGTGCGCATCGAGATGCGGGACGCGCAGGGCGTGAGCATCTTCGGCGCGATCGAGCAGACCGTCGCGCATTATGGGGAGCGTCAGCGATGAAGCTTTACACTTATTTCCGCAGCTCCGCCGCCTACCGGGTGCGGATCGCGCTCAATCTCAAGGGCTTGGCCTACGAGGCGCAACCGGTGCACCTGCTGCGCGACGGTGGCGAGCATCTGGCCGATGCTTATCGCGCGGTCAATCCGTCCAAGCTGCTGCCCACGCTGGAGGATGACGATGGCGCCGTCATCGGCCAGTCGCTGGCGATACTCGAGTATCTGGAGGATACGCGTCCGCAAACGCCGTTGCTGCCGCCCGATCCGGCGGGACGCGCCCGCGTGCGCGCGCTGGCGTTGACGGTGGTGGCCGATACCCACCCGCTGGGGAACATGCGGGTGCTGAAGTACATCAAGGGCGAGATGGGGCAGAGCGAGGAGGTCAAGCTGGAGTGGCATCGGCATTGGTTGCGCAGCGGGTTGGCGACGTTGGAATCGCTGCTGGCCGGCGATGCGCGCACTGGTGTTTATTCGCATGGCGATACGCCCACGATAGCTGACTGCTGCCTGGTGCCGCATGTGTTCAACGCGCAGCGGTTCGAGGTGGATATGGCGCCGTATCCGACCGTCATGCGCATCAACGCCGCGTGCGCGGCGCTGCCGGCGTTCCAGCGGGCGCACCCGTCGCGGCAGCCCGACGCGGAATAGTCATAACACGTCGTCGGCGGCTCATAAATGGCGGATTACGGCGTTCCGCCTAATCCGCCCTACGTGTTTCAATGGGTATCCTCGAGCCTCGTTATGCGGCGCGCAGCGCGTCCACGATCTTCATGCGCGCCGCCCTTAGCGCCGGCAGCACCCCGCCGATAAATCCCATCACCAGCGAAAACGCCAGCGTCTTGACCACGATGGCGGCCGTCAGCCGGAACCCGAACGCCAGCTCCGAGAACGACTGGAAATTGGTCGTCGAGAACGAGATAAACCCCATCAGCGACGCACACGCCAATCCCAGCGCGCCCCCGGCCACCGCCAGCAACATCGACTCGGCCAGGAACGCCGCCAGAATGCTCCTGCGCTGAAACCCCAGCGCCCGCAGCGTGCCGATCTCGCCGACCCGGTTGGCGACCGACGCGTACATGGTGATCGTCGCGCCGATCATCGCCCCGATCGAAAAAATCACCGACAAAATCAATCCCAGCACGCTGATGAAGGTCGACAGCGCCTTGGACTGGTCCGAATAAAAAGCCTGCTCCCGCTTGGCGTCGAGAGTCAGGCGCTGATCGCCTTCGATGTCCTTCTTGAAGCACTCGAACAGCGACGTGTCGGCCAACCGCAGCACGATCGCCGAGTAGGCCGGCCGCCGGAAAGCCGGCATCAACTGATCGGCGTCGCCCCATACCTCGGAATCGAAACCGCTGTTGCCGGCGTCGAACAAGCCCACCACTGTCCATTCGCGCTGGCCGAAGCGCAGCGTCTCGCCGATGCCGGCGCCGGAGAAGCGGCGCGCGATGCTGGCGCCGGCGATGATCTCGGAAGCGCCTGGCCGGAACATCCGTCCGGCCGTCAGCCGCACTTGCGGCCGCAGCGCCAGTCCGCGCTGCGCGATGCCCCGGATGATGACGTTGGACGGCTTGGCCGAGCCGCGTTTGTTGAGCGAGATGAGCACCACCGTCTCCTTCGACAACATCGGCCGGCCGTCGGCGCCGAGCGCGATGGCCGGGTGGCTGGCGACGATATTGGCTTGCGCGCGGTCCACGCTGCTCTGCACCTCGGTGTCGGCGCTGCGCCGTATCAGCACCACGTTGTCGTATTCGCCGGTGGTGACCAGCGTGTTGCGCAGTCCTTCGTCGAGCATCAGCACCGTCGCGAAAACAAACACCACCAGCGCCAGGCCGGCCCCGGTCAGCGCGGTGGTCAGGCGCCGCGCCCACAGGTTGCGGGCGACGTAGGAAAGGGGAATCTTCATCCGATGCTCCGCAGGCCTTCGACGATGTTGACGCGGGTGGCCCGCAGCGCCGGCGCGATGGCCGCGACCGCGCCGATGGCCAGCGCCGCCGCCACCTGCTGGATCACGGTCAGCCGCGTCACCTCGAAGACCGGAAACATCGTTCCCATCACGCTGCCGAGGAAGGCGGCGAACGGGAACAGCACGGCGATGCCGAGCGCCGCGCCGACCAGCGACAGCAGCAGCGATTCGCCCAGGATCATCGCCGTCAGGAAGCCGGGACCGAAGCCCAGCGCCTTGAGCGTGGCGTATTCGCCGAGGCGTTCGCGCGCGCTCATGGCCATCGTATTGGCCATCACCGCCGCGATGATGACGATCACGACGAACGACACCACGCGGATCGCCATCACGATCGCCTCCGACATCGAGACGAAACCGAGTTGGAAAGCCTTCTCCGTCTCGGTCAGCGTCTCGGCCAGCGAGTTGCTGAATTCCTTGTCGATCGCGGCGGAGACGGCGGCGGCGTTTTCCGGCGCGTCGATCCGCACCACGTACACGCCGATCTGGTTGGCCCGGCGGGGCAGGGTCTTCTTGAGCGCCTCGTTGACGTAGTCCCAGTGCAGGAACAGGGTGGCGGTATTGGTCGTGCTTTGCCTGCCGTCGAAGATGCCTTGCACGACCAGCTCCCAGTCGCCGGGATAGATGGTGCCCTTGAGCGGGATGACGTCGCCCACCTTGAATCCGAACTGGTTCGCCAGCTTGCGGCCCACGATGGCGCCTTTGCGGTCGCGCAGGAAGGCGGCGCGCTGCTCGGGCGGCAGCAGATAGTCGGGATAGATATCCAGGTAGCTGGCGCCGGAGATGGCGAACTGCGCGAAGAAGTTCTTCGGGTCCTTGTAGACGCCCTGGAACCAGTTGGCGTAGCCCACCCCCGTCACGCCGGGCACGGCGCGGATGCGCGCCTCGTACGACAGCGGCAGCGGAAACACCAGCGACGTCTTGTTGCGCGTGACCAGCGTGGTGTTGGACGCACCCTCCGCGCCGGCGTACCAGGCGTCGATGACGGTCTGCAGCAGGCCGAAGGCGAAGATCGCCACCACCAGGCCGAGTATCGTCAGCGATGTGCGCAGCTTATGGCGCAGGGCGTTCTTGACGATCAACCGCAGTGTGTACATGGTGGATATCGATCGTCAGGCGGGCCACGGCTCGTGGGCGAGCAGTTCGCCTTTTTCGAGATGCACCACGTTGCGCGCCTGCGCCGCCGCGTTGGCGTCGTGCGTGACCATGATGATGGTCTTGCCCAGTTGCTGGTTCAATTGCTGGAGCAGGGACAGGATCTCGCCGGCCGAGTGGCGGTCAAGGTCGCCGGTCGGCTCGTCGGCCACGATCAATGTCGGATCGCTGACGATGGCGCGGGCGATCGCCACCCGTTGCTGCTGGCCGCCGGACAGTTCGTTCGGCGTGTGGTCCATGCGGTCGGACAGGTTGACCATCTCCAGCGTCAGCGCCACGCGTTCGCGCCGTTCGCGGCGCGACAGGGGCGTGAGCAGCAGCGGCAGCTCGACGTTCTCGAACGCCGACAGCACCGGCATCAGGTTGTAGAACTGGAAAATGAAGCCGACGTTGGCCGCGCGCCAGTTGGCCAGTTCGGTCTCGCCCATGCCGGCGATATCGAGGCCGTCGATGCGCAGCACGCCGCGATCGGGCTTGTCGATGCCGGCGATGAGGTTGAGCAGCGTGCTTTTGCCGGAACCGGAAGGCCCCATCAGCGCGGTGAAGGCGCCGGCCGGTATCGCCAGGCTGATATCGCGCAGCACTTCCACCACCTGGTCGCCACGGCGGTAGGACTTGACCAGATGTTCGATCAACACCAGCGGCTCGGTCATTTCTTCGCCACCTTGACGGCCTGGCCGTCCCGCAGCGCCTCGTCCGGCGCCAGCACGACCTTGTCGCCCGGCTTCAGGCCCGTCACCTCGACCAACTCGCCGATCTTGCGGCCCGGCGCGACCGGCACCCGTGTGACCTTGGCGCCGCCGGCGTCGAGCAGGAACGCGGCCGGCGGACTGCCGCGCGCGACGATCGCCGCCGGCTGCACGGCGGCCACGGGACGTTTGTCCTGCGCCGGCACCGCGCGGGAGAGGAAGGCGACCTTGGCGCTCATGTCCGGCAGCACGCGCGGATCGCGCTCGATAAAACGCACCTTGACCAGCAGCGTCGCCTTGCTGCGGTCCATGGTCGGCACCATGCGCGAGACGGTGCCGGCTAGGCGCAGCTCCGGGAAGGCGTCGAGCTGGATTTCGACCGGCTGGTCGACGCGGATCTTGCTCAGGTTGGACTCGGAGACGTCCGCCTCCACCTCCAGCGTGTCCATGTCGGCGATGGTGACGACGGCGCCCTTGCTGTCGGCGGCGGAGGAGAAGGGCGTGATGTTGTCGCCGACATTGGCGCTCTTGGTCAGGATCACGCCGTCGAACGGCGCCCGTATCACCGTCTGGTCCACCGCCACCTGCGCCGCCTGGGCGTTGGCGCGGGCGGCGGCGATGGCGGCCTGGTAGCCGGCGATGCTTGCCTTGGCCTTGTTGAGCCGGGCCTGCGCCGTGTCGTAGGCCGAGGCGGCGATGAATTTCTGGCCGAGCAGTTTGGCGGTGCGCTGGAACGCCGCCTGCGCGTCGCCCAACTCGGCCCGGCCCTGTTCCAGATTGGCCTGCGCGACCTGCACGTTGGCCCGCGCCTGCCCCAGCGCCGCCTCCACGTCGCGGTTTTCGAGCCGCGCGACCACCTGGTCCTTCTTCACGTGCGAGCCTTCCAGCACGCCGAGCCATTCCAGCCGGCCGGTCGCCTTCGACGACAGCGCGGCCTTGCGCTGGGCCACCACGTAGCCGGTGGCGTTGAGCAGCGTGTAGTTCTGCGCCGGATAGGCCTGCGCGACCGTGACGATTTCCACGGCGGGCTTGCTCGTGAGTAAGTTCGTGGCGATGACGGCGGCCAACGCCAGGACCAGCGCCAGCAGCACCATCCTGCCCCAGCGGCGGCCGTAACGCTGGCCGGGCGTGGGCGCCTTGGCCTCGCGGTCGATTTTTAAACGGGAAATATCTGGAGTCGCCAATTGGAACCTCGCGTTCGCCACATCGTCGTTGAGTCAGCCGTTGCCAACTTCGCCAGCAAATAGTGCGGCAAGTGCGATTGAATCGCAAGCGGCGGCCGTATCTGTGTGTTCAGGTACATACTGCAAGCTTACTGCTGTGACAGCATAAACCTTTTAGATTGTTCGGACTTTTATGACCACCATGCCGCGCGCCCAGCGTCCGCCAGCGACCATCGACACGTCCACGCTGACCTTGTTAAACGACTTGCAGAAGGACTCGTTCGACTACTTCGTCAACGAAGTCAATCCCGCCAATGGGCTGATCCGCGACAAAACCGCCGAAGTCTGGCCGGCCAGCATCGCCGCCGTCGGCATGGCGCTGACCGCCTACCCGATCGGCGTCGAGCAGGGCTTCATGGCGCGCGCCGACGCCGTGGTCCGCACCCTGACCACGCTGCGTTTTTTCGCCGACAGCGAACAGAGCGAATCGCCGCGCGCGACCGGCTACAAGGGGTTCTACTACCACTTCCTCGACATGAACAGCGGCGCCCGCGCATGGGAATGCGAGCTGTCGAGCATCGACACGGCGCTGTTGATCGCCGGCATGCTGACCTCGGCCGAATATTTCACCCGGGATACTCCGGACGAGAACGAGATCCGCGCGCTGGCCGACATGTTGTACCGCCGTGTCGATTGGCAATGGATGCGCGGGCGCGACAATCTGATCTGCCACGGCTGGAATCCCGGCAAGGGTTTTCTGCGCTGGCACTGGGAAGGCTATGACGAGGCGCTGATTCTTTATGTGCTGGCGCTGGGTTCGCCCACCTTCCCGGTCGAGCGCGACAGCTACGACGCCTGGTGCCGGACCTACGAATGGAAGACGGTCTACGGCATCGACTATCTATATGCCGGACCGTTGTTCATCCACCAGATGTCGCATGTGTGGCTGGATCTGCGCGGCATCCGTGACGACTTCATGCGGGCGCACGACTCGGATTACTTCGAGAACAGCCGGCGCGCCACGTATGTGCAGCAACAATATGCGATCCAGAATCCGATGGGCTTCCCGGAGTATGGCGCCTTATGCTGGGGCATCACCGCCAGCGACGGGCCGGGGCCGGCCACGCGCAGGATAGACGGCGTGCAGCGCAAGTTCTGGGACTATGTCGCGCGCGGCGTGCCGTACGGCCCGGACGACGGTACCTTGGCACCGTGGGCAGTGGCCGCATCGCTGCCGTTCGCGCCGGAAATCGTCATGCCCAGCATCATCCACTATCAGGATATGCAGTTGTGCGAGGCCAATCCGTACGGCTTCAAGGCATCGTTCTCGACGGTGTTTTCACATGGGAGGGTGGCGTGCCGGCACTGGGTCTCGCCGTACCACTTCGGCATCAATGAAGGCCCGACAGTGATCATGGTGGAAAACTACCTGCACGACTTCCCTTGGAACATCATGCGCGGCAACTATTATCTGCAAACCGGCCTGCGCCGCGCCGGATTCGCCGGCGGCTGGCTGGACGGGGAAACACCGTAATCGGCCATGCATGCGCCGTTGGCGACTCACGCATGGCCGATTACGCTACGCTAATCCGCCCTACGTTACAATCTCGCCTTTCTTTCCCCGCTATTTGTAATGACAATCCCCGCTTCCATTCTCGATGCGCTGTCGCGCGCCGACGCCTCCTGGCGGCCACTGCTGATCGACGGCCTGAACGCGATGCAGGCGGCCACGCCCGGCTACCTCACCGAACTGGCCAACGATACCTACCTGCCAACCGAGCAGCGCCTGTTCGCCGCCTTCGCGCTGCCGCTGGATAAAGTGCGCTATGTATTAGTGGGCGAAGGCCCGTACCCGCGCGCGGACAGCGCCACCGGCGTGTGCTTCATGGACGGCGCGGTCGGCAGCCTGTGGTCGAGCGAGGAGGGCGGCGGCCTGTCCAAGCCTGTCAACAAAGCCACATCGCTGCGCAACTTCATGAAAATGCTGTTGGTCGCCGACGGCCAACTGAAGCTGGAAGACACCGGCGGCGGCGCGATGGCCGCCGTTTCCACTCTTGCGCGCAGCGGCGCCGGCACCCACATTCAAACCCTGGCCGAGATGCAGCAAAAACTGACCGAACAGGGTTTCCTGCTGTTGAACGCCTCGCTGGTGTTCCGCAGCCACGTGCCGCCCGTCAAGGATGCCAAAGCCTGGTTGCCATTCTTCGAGACCGTGATGGCCGGCCTGGCGGCCAAGGCGCGGCAGACACCCACGATGATTCTATGGGGCAAAATCGCCGAACTGCTGAAAAAGTTGCCGGTAATGAAAGAGTTTCCGCAGATCACCGCCGAGCATCCGTACAACCTCAGCTTCATCGGCAACCCCGACATGCACGCGCTGTTCCAGCCGATGCGCTTGCTAAAAGGCAAGTAAGAGGGAAGCGCCGAGGGGGCGTCCGGCAAACTTTCATAAAGTTTGGTATACTTGACTAAATCGATCAACTAATCAGGCTTTAGCGTTGAGCAGTGGGGTCGATATTTTAACCTAGCTGAACCGAGGTAGTGATGCGTCTGACCACCAAAGGCCGTTTTGCTGTGACTGCGATGATCGATCTGGCTTTGCGCCAAGGCAAAGGCCCGGTCACGCTGTCAGGCATCAGCCAGCGGCAGGCGATCTCGCTGTCCTATCTGGAACAGTTGTTCGGCAAGTTGCGCCGCCACGAGATCGTCGAATCGATCCGCGGCCCGGGCGGCGGCTACAGTCTGGCGCGCCGGGCCGACAAGGTCACGGTGGCCGACATCATCATCGCCGTCGACGAGCCGCTGGACGCCACCCAGTGCGGCGGCAAGGAAAATTGCCACGGCGCCGACGCCGCCAGCGGCGTGCGCTGCATGACCCACGAACTGTGGGCCACGCTGAACGAAAAGATGGTTGATTATCTGGATTCCGTTTCGCTGCAGGATCTGGTCGATCAACAGAAGCAAAAGAATGCTGAACAAAACGTGGTCGTGATGCACCGTAACCATGCCGCGCTTGGTTGAGCGCTTTAGCTAATATAGACAGAGAAAACCGGAGTTACCAGATGAACGCCCCAGAAAAAAACCTCGCCGCAGTGAAGTTCCAGACCGCCCCGCATTTCCCGATCTACATGGACTACTCGGCCACCACGCCGATCGATCCGCGCGTCGCCGACGCCATGATTCCCTACCTGCGCGAGCAGTTCGGCAATCCGGCCTCGCGCAGCCACATGTACGGCTGGACGGCTGAGAAAGCGGTCGAGGAGGCGCGCGGCCACGTCGCCGCGCTGGTCAACGCCGACCCGCGCGAAATCATCTGGACCTCCGGCGCCACCGAGTCGAACAACCTGGCCATCAAGGGCGCGGCGCAGTTCTACAAGACCAAGGGCAAGCACATCATCACCGTCAAGACCGAGCACAAGGCGGTGCTGGACACGGTACGCGAGCTGGAGCGCGTCGGCTTCGAGGCGACCTATCTGGAGCCGCAGGACAACGGCCTGATCACCATCGAGCAACTGACGGCGGCGATCCGCCCGGACACGATCCTGGTGTCGGTCATGCTGGTCAACAACGAAATCGGCGTGATCCAGCCGATCGACGAAATCGGCGCGCTGTGCCGCTCGAAGGGCATCATCTTCCACTGCGACGCCGCGCAAGCGACCGGCAAGGTCGTCATCGACCTGCAAAAGACCAAGGTCGACCTGATGACCTTCACCGCCCACAAGACCTACGGTCCGAAAGGCATCGGCGCGCTGTACGTCTGCCGCAAGCCGCGCGTGCGCATCGAAGCGCAAATGCACGGCGGCGGCCACGAGCGCGGCCTGCGTTCGGGCACCTTGCCGACCCACCAGATCGTCGGCATGGGCGAGGCGTTCCGCCTGGCCAAGGTCGAGATGGACACCGAAATCGCCCGCATCAAGGCGCTGCGCGACCGCCTGGCCAAGGGCCTGCAGGAAATCGAAGAGACCTACATCAACGGCGACATGGAGCACCGCGTGCCGCACAACCTCAACGTCAGCTTCAACTACGTCGAGGGCGAATCGCTGATCATGGCCGTCAAGGACCTGGCCGTGTCGTCCGGTTCGGCGTGCACGTCGGCGTCGCTGGAACCGTCGTACGTGCTGCGCGCGCTGGGCCGCAGCGACGAGCTGGCGCACAGCTCGATCCGTTTCACCATCGGCCGTTTCACGACGGAAGAGGACATCGACTTCGCCATCGACCTGATGAAGTCCAAGGTACACAAACTGCGTGAACTGTCGCCGCTGTGGGACATGTTCAAAGAAGGCATCGACATCAGCTCGATCCAATGGGCAGCCCACTAATTTTAAGATCACAGGAGCATCAAAATGGCTTACTCGGAAAAAGTGTTGGACCACTACGAAAATCCACGCAACGTCGGCGCCTTCGAAAAAGGCGATGACAGCGTCGGCACCGGCATGGTCGGCGCGCCGGCCTGCGGCGACGTCATGAAACTGCAGATCAAGGTCGGCGCCGATGGCCTGATCGAAGACGCGAAGTTCAAGACCTACGGCTGCGGCTCGGCCATCGCATCGAGCTCGCTGGTGACCGAATGGGTCAAGGGCAAGACGCTGGATCAGGCGCTGGCCATCAAGAACACGCAGATCGCCGAAGAACTGGCGCTGCCGCCGGTCAAGATTCACTGCTCGATCCTGGCGGAAGACGCCATCAAGGCAGCTGTGCTGGATTACCAGACCAAGCATCCAGTGGCCGCGTAACTGGATCGTTGAACTACGACGCCGTGCCCGCGCAAGCGGGAGCGGTGCGGGAGAATTAAATGGCAATCACCCTGACCGAAAAAGCAGCTAAGCACATCAACCGCTACATCGAACGTCGCGGCAAGGGCGTCGGCTTGCGTTTTGGCGTGCGCACCACCGGCTGTTCGGGCCTGGCGTACAAGCTGGAATATGTCGACGAAGTGGCGGCCGAGGACAGCGTCTTCGAATCGCACGGCGTCAAAGTGTTCGTCGATCCGAAAAGCCTGCCGTACATCGACGGCACCGAGCTCGATTTCGCGCGCGAGGGGCTCAACGAGGGCTTCAAGTTCCACAACCCGAACGAGAAAGACGCTTGCGGCTGCGGCGAGAGCTTCCGCATCTGATCGACATGCAAAACCACTTTGAGCTGTTCAATTTGCCGCAAAAGTTCGCCGTCGACGCGGGGGCGCTCGACAGCGCCTACCGCGACGTGCAAAGCCGCGTCCACCCCGACAAGTTCGTCAACGCGACCGACGCCGAAAAGCGCGTCGCGATGCAATGGGCCACGCGCGCCAACGAAGCCTACCAGACCCTGAAAAATCCGCAGAAGCGCGCGCAGTACATGTGCGAGTTGAATGGCGTCGATTTGCAGACCGAGTCCAACACGGCGATGCCGATGGCCTTCCTGATGCAGCAGATGGAGTGGCGCGAAGAGCTGGGCGAGGCCCGCGCCGGCAAGGACGCCGACGCGCTCGAAGCGCTCGACAAGCAACTGCGCGCCGCGCGCAAGGAGCGGCTGGCGGAGATCGAACAACAGATCGACGCCGACGACTACGCGCAAGCCGCGCAAGGCGTGCGCGCGCTGATGTTTTTGGAAAAAATGAAGCAAGAGATAGATGGAGCGCTGCATCAACTAGAGGATGCCTGATGCCAGACTGGCCAGTCTTGTTCGACTATCTTTCAGAGGCGATCAAGATTATTGGTGGCCTGGCTTCGTTATATGCGGTAATCAAGCTGCGTCAAATCGAGCGGCGGTATCTGTTCAGGGCGACGATGCCGAACTTGATACTCGAGTTGCAGCAATCGCTTGAAAGTCTGGATGAGTTGCTGAGTGAACGCGAGTTCGACCAGTCCGCAGCGTTCCCAATCCTGAGCAATTTGCTTGCGGATGTCAGGAGTGTGAAGCGCAAGGCGAGCGGCGATTCACTGGCGATAGCAAAGCATTTAATCGGCTTGATTGAGATGGCTCAAAGCACCACGGTTAGCCCGAGGGGCGTCCAGCTCGACGAAATTTATGGACGGGGTATCGGCCTGGTTCGATCTCTACGACATGATCAAGTAGACCAAGATTGGAGTCGAAAATGAACATGGATAAATTTAGTAAAGCCGAGCGTGGGCTTGCCCAGATTTTGAAATTGACCCAGTTCGGAGAGCTTGAGTGGCTAAGCGGTAGGGCGCCAATTGGCCTGATAAATAGCGATGATTACGTCGCTCCTTATTATTTCGAGACCGAATACCTGGGTAAGAAGCTCGGATTGTTCCAGCAGTATCGCCGCATTCCGCAATCCGGGCTTGCCGAAACCGCCTCGGAACGAATCCGGGTTGTTTTGTTCGGTGAAGGCGGTGAGGTCGATTTTGAGTTTCCGCCCACGCCTTTTACGCGGCGTCTGTTTAACGCGGTCCGCTTAAAAGCTTCGAAAGTCGAGGGTTTTCTCGACGCATTAATTAAACTTGAGTCGCAAGACGTAAAACTATAAATGGCACTTCTGCAAATTTCCGAACCGGGCATGTCGACCGCGCCGCACCAGCATCGGCTGGCGGTGGGGATCGACCTGGGCACCACCAATTCGCTGGTCGCCACCGTGCGCAACAGCATTCCAGAAGTGCTGAACGACGAGGATGGCCGCCCGCTGCTGCCGTCCGTGGTGCGCTATCTGCCCAACGGCCATGCCAACATCGGCTACAAGGCGCAGGCCGCCCAGACCACCGATCCGAAAAACACCATCGTCTCCGTCAAGCGTTTCATGGGCCGCGGCCTGGCCGATATCGCCTACGCCGAGAACATGCCCTACGATTTCCAGGACACGCCCGGCATGGTGCAGCTGAAAACCATCGCCGGCATCAAGAGCCCGGTGGAGATCTCGGCGCAGATCCTGGCCACCTTGCGCCAGCGCGCCGAGGATTCGCTCGGCGACGATCTGGTGGGCGCGGTCATCACCGTGCCGGCCTACTTCGACGACGCCCAGCGCCAGGCCACCAAGGACGCCGCGCAGCTGGCCGGCATCAACGTGCTGCGCCTGCTGAGCGAGCCGACCGCCGCCGCCATTGCCTACGGCCTCGATAACGGTTCCGAAGGCATCTACGCCGTCTACGATCTGGGCGGCGGTACCTTCGACATCTCCATCCTCAAATTGAGCAAGGGCGTGTTCGAGGTTCTGTCCACCGGCGGCGATTCGGCCCTCGGCGGCGACGATTTCGACCACCGCCTGTTCTGCTACATCCACCAGCAGGAAAAACTGGCGCCGCTGTCCGACGAGGACACCGCCGTGCTGATGGTCAAGGCGCGCGAGGCCAAGGAGCTGCTGTCGACCAAGAACGAGGTGACCGTCGACGCCATCCTGGGCTCCGGCGAGGAAGTGCATCTGAAGATCACCGCCGAGACCTTCCAGGAGATCACCAAGCATCTGATCGCCAAGACCATGAGCGCCATCAAGAAGGCGCTGCGCGACGCCAGCGTCGATGCCGACGACGTCGACGGCGTGGTCATGGTCGGCGGCGCGACGCGCATGCCGCACGTGCAGCGTGCCGTCAGCGAGTACTTCCACACCATCCCGCACGCGAACATCGATCCGGACAAGGTCGTGGCGCTGGGCGCGGCGGTGCAGGCCAATCTGTTGGCCGGCAACCGCGCTCCCGGCGACGACTGGCTGCTGCTGGACGTGATTCCGCTGTCGCTCGGTATCGAGACGATGGGCGGCCTGGTCGAGAAGATCATTCCGCGCAATTCGACCATCCCGTGCGCCCGCGCGCAGGAGTTCACCACCTTCAAGGACGGCCAGACGGCGCTGGCGGTGCACGTGCTGCAGGGCGAGCGCGAACTGGTCTCCGATTG
The DNA here is from genome assembly GCF_017833525.1 of Duganella sp. 1411. Lineage (GTDB taxonomy): Bacteria > Pseudomonadota > Gammaproteobacteria > Burkholderiales > Burkholderiaceae_D > Rugamonas. The sequence goes on along the minus strand of NZ_JAFICD010000001.1, from coordinate 2,332,034 downwards.
CCGTTCGCTGGCGCGCTTCGAGCTGCGCGGCATTCCGCCGATGGTCGCCGGCGCCGCCCGCATCCGCATCACCTACCAGGTCGACGCCGACGGCTTGCTGTCGGTGTCGGCGCGCGAGCTGCGCTCCGGCGTCGAGGCGTCGATCACCGTCAAGCCGGCCTATGGCCTGGGCGACGAGGATGTCGCGCGCATGCTGCAGGATTCGTACAAGTCGGCCGATGTCGACATGGTCGCCCGCGCGCTGCGCGAAGAGCAGGTCGAGGCCGAGCGCATCATCCTGGCCACGCAATCGGCGCTCGATGAAGACGCGGGCCTGCTGTCGGACGACGAGCGGGCGTCGGTCGACGTCCTGATGAACAAGGTGCGCGACGTGGTCGCGCAATCGCAGACCGGCGCGGCCGATCACGTGGTCGTCAAGGCCGCCGTCGAGGCGCTGGCCCACGGCACCGAGGAATTCGCGTCGCGCCGCATGGATCGCAGCGTGCGCAGCGCACTGGCCGGCAAGACGCTCGACCAGGTAGTTTAAGAACCCATAAAAACAGAGGTATCAAGTGCCACAAATCGTATTCCTGCCCCACGCAAAACTGTGCCCGGACGGCGCCGTCGTCGAAGCCGAAGTCGGTAAAACCCTGTGCGACATCATGCTGGAAAATGACATCCACATCGAGCACGCGTGCGAGAAGTCCTGCGCCTGCACCACCTGCCACGTGCTGGTGCGCGAAGGCTTCAACTCGCTGAGCGAAGCCAGCGAGACCGAGGAAGACCTGCTGGACAAGGCCTGGGGCCTGGAAGCGGTGTCGCGCCTGTCGTGCCAGGCCGTCGTCGCCGACGAGGACCTGGTCGTCGAAATCCCGAAATACACCATCAACCACGCCAGCGAAGGCGGACACTGATATGAAGTGGACCGACATCACCGCGATCGCGGAAGCGCTCTACGATAAGCACCCGGACATCGATCCGCTGACTATCCGCTTCACCGATCTGCACAACTGGATCGTCGAACTCGAGGAGTTCGACGACGACCACACGCGCGGTGGTGAAAAAGTTCTGGAGGCGGTACAGCAGGCGTGGATCGATGAAGCCAAATAAGCCGTCGGCGAAGCCCGTACCCGCCAAAATCGGCGCCACCGTCACCGGCGCCGACAACATGCCGGAAATCCGCGAAGGCCAGACCGTCGCGCTGCTGCAGGAGCTGCACATCCTGACCCGCGACGGCAAGATGAACCAGGACAGCCGCCGCAAGCTCAAACAGGTCTACCACCTGTACCAGTTCATCGAGCCGCTGCTGAAGGACGTGCTGGCCGAGAAGGGCCAAGTGTCGCTGGTCGACCATGGCGCCGGCAAGTCCTACCTCGGTTTCATCATCTACGACCTGTTCTTCAAAGCCCTGAATGACGGTTCGCACATCTACGGCATCGAAACCCGCGAGGAACTGGTGGCGCGCTCGCAGGAGCTGGCCAAGCAGTTCAACTTCCCGGGCATGTCGTTCCTGCCGCTGTCGGTGGCGGAATCGACCGAATCGAAGCTGCTGCCGGACCGGGTCGACATCGTCACCGCGCTCCACGCCTGCAACACCGCCACCGACGACGCTATCCAGTTCGCGTTGAAGAAGAAGGCCAAGTACATGGTGCTGGTGCCTTGCTGCCAGGCGGAAGTCGCGTCGGTGCTGAAGAAGAACAAGGGCCAGTCGCTGGGCAAGTCCGCGCTCACCGAGATCTGGCGCCACCCGATCCACACGCGCGAATTTGGCAGCCAGATCACCAACGTGCTGCGCTGCCTTCAGCTGGAGGCGCACGGCTACCAGGTCAACGTGACCGAGTTGGTGGGCTGGGAGCACTCGATGAAGAATGAGCTGATCATCGCCACCTACAAAAACCTGCCGCGCCAGCGCCCGTCCGAGCGCTTGCGCGAGGTGCTTGAAACGGTCGGACTGGAAGAAATGGGCAACCGCTTCTTCACCGAACAGCTGGAAAAACAGTAAAAAACCAAAGGGTGACGGAACGATGAGTGATCTGAAAGAAAATTGGTTGGATCTGCGCAGCGACACCGTCACCCGCCCCAGCGCGGCGATGCGGGCGGCGATGAACGCGGCCGACGTCGGCGACGACGTCTACGGCGACGACCCAACCGTCAACCGCCTGCAGGAATACGCCGCCGATTTGTTCGGCTACGAGGCGGCCTTGTTCGCGCCGTCCGGCACGCAGAGCAATCTGGTGGCGCTGCTGGCGCACTGCGGCCGTGGCGACGAGTACCTGGTCGGGCAGGAGGCGCACACCTACAAGTACGAGGGCGGCGGGGCGGCGGTGCTGGGCAGTATCCAGCCGCAGCCGATCGCCAACCAGGCCGACGGCAGCCTGGCGCTGGCCGACATCGCGGCGTACATCAAGCCGGACGACATCCACTTCGCGCGCACCAAGCTGCTGGCGCTGGAGAACACCATCGGCGGCCGCGTGCTGCCGCTCGATTACCTGCAGCGGGCCACCAGCCTGGCGCATGAACGCGGTCTGGCCACGCACATGGACGGCGCGCGCATCTGTAACGCGGCGGTCAAGCTGGGCGTCAGTCCGCGCGCGGCGGTGGCCGGTTTCGATTCCGTCTCGGTGTGCCTGTCGAAGGGGCTGGGCGCGCCGGTCGGCTCCATCCTGTGCGGCAGCAGGCCGTTGATCAAGGAAGCGACACGCTGGCGCAAGATGCTGGGCGGCGGCATGCGCCAGGCCGGCATGATCGCCGCCGGCGGCCTGTACGCGCTGGAGCACAACATCGCGCGGCTGGCCGAGGATCACGACAACGCCGCCTACTTCGCCGGCGAGCTGTCCAAGCTCAAAGGCATCCAGGTCAGCGCGCCGCAGACCAACATTTTTTACGTCGATATCCCGGCCGACGCCTGCCGTGGATTGAACGACGTACTGCAACTGACCCGCATCCGCGTGTCGATGTCGCCGCGTTTGCGCATCGTTACGCACATGGATGCCTCGCGCGACGACATCGATCGCGCCATTACCGTTTTTGGGGATTTTTTCGGATGACCGACAGCACCACTGATAACAGCCTTCGCCTGGCCAAACGCCTGGCCGAGATACTTCCATGCTCGCGCCGCGAGGCCGAACTCTATATCGAAGGCGGTTATGTCAGCGTCGATGGCACGTTGGTCGAGGAGGCCGGCGCGCGCGTGACGCCGGAGCAGAAGATCGAACTGGCCCCCGACGCCACCTTGCTGGAGATCGTGCCGGTGACGATCCTGCTGCACAAGCCGGCCGGCGCCAACGGCGGCGTGGGCAAGGACGGTTCTCCGGCCGCGCATTTGCTGAACGCCGAATCGCTGACGCGCAGCGCGCCCGGCCAGCGCTTCCTCAAGCGCCACCTGGTCAACCTGACGTTGACCACGCCGCTCGAGACCAAGGCCAGCGGCCTGCTGGTGTTCACGCAGGACTTCCGCGTCAGCCGCAAGCTGGTGGACGAAGCGGCCAAGATCGAGCAGGAGATCATCGTCGAAGTCAGCGGCAAGATCATGGAGAATGGACTGGCGTTGCTCAACCACGGGCTGCCGTTCAACGGCAAGCCGCTGGCGCCGAACAAGGTGAGCTGGCAGAACGAGAACCGTCTGCGTTTCGCCGTGAAGAATCCCAAGCCGGGCCAGATTGAACACGTGTGCAAACTGGTCGGCTTGAGTGTGGTGTCGATGAAGCGCATCCGCGTCGGCCGCATCGCGATGGCCAGCCTGCCGCTAGGCGAGTGGCGCTACCTGCAGGATCACGAGCGCTTCTAACTGTACCTTATGCCTTGTCGGCGGCCGCGCGGCGACGGCGCGCCATGAAGCCCAGCAGGCCAAGGCCGCCGGCCATCATCGCGTAGGTCGACGGTTCCGGCACCGCCGCGACGTTCGACAGCAGCAGCGTTCCGCAGTCCGAGCCGCGGCAGGCGAGGACGGCGATCTGGTTGTTTTCGTTGATGCCGATCGCGTCCGAGATATGCCAGCCGTTCAACCCGGTCACCAGGGTGTTGATGTCGTACATCACGCCGCCTTGCCACAGGAAGCCCGCGCCCAAGCCGTCGCCGCCGACCACGATGCCGGCGTTGTTGACGTCCTTGGCGACGATTTCAAAGCCGCCCAGGCCTGTCGTCACGCCATTGGCGTAGAGGTAGGAATGGCTGGCCTGCGTCGAATAGTCGCGCGAGGTGATCACGGTATGGCCGTTGTCGCTGATGGCGACCGCCTGGGCGGTGGTGCTGCCATCGCCCGGGAAGGTGCCCGACAGGTTGGTCGTTCCGTTGTTCGAGAAGATCAAGGCCTCGTTGAGCGTCTGGCCCGCGCTGCCGGCGATCTGGCCACCGTTGTTGATCGCGTACGCGGCGCTTTGGGTCGCGTTGGCCGGCGTTAGGCTGGTGACGGTTCCATTCGAATACACAAAGCCCTGGAAGCCGGCGTCCGTGGTCACATTGCCGGTGATCTGGCCGGCGTTGTTGATCGCGGTCGCCGTGCTGTTGGTCGTGCCGATGTTGGTATAGACGCCGCCGGAATAGCTGAACGCCTGGTTGCCGCCATACTGGCCGACGATCTGGCCCGAGTCGTTGATGCCATAGGCGAAACTTCTGCCCGACGGCGAACCCAGGTGGCTCAAGCCGCTGCCGTTGTACAGCACCGCTTGCGTGGCGTCGTAACCCACCACTTGGCCGAGGTTGTTGATGGCGGTGGCGGAGAAGTCGCCGAGATAAGTCATGCTGAACTGCGGCGCCGTGGCGGCCATCGCCGGCAGCGTCGCGGCGCTCAGAATCAGCGAGGCGATGAATTTAATTTTGCACCTTATTTTATTTGCCGTCGCCGCCGCCCGTTTGCGACAGGATGAAGGCGTACGTGTCGGCCGCCTCGGCATCCTGCTGGGCGCGGGTCGAGCCCATGCCGTGGCCGGCGTCGAAGTCGACCCGCAGCAGCACCGGCTTGCCGCTGGCGGTGGCCGTCTGCAGCCGCGCCGCCATCTTGGCCGGATGGAACGGCGCCACGCGCGGATCGGTCACGCCGGTCGTCAGCAGCACCGCCGGATACTTGGTGCCGTCGACCACCTGCTGGTAGCTGTCGATGCTCTTGATCGCCTTGAAGCCGGCCGGGTCCGAGATGGCGCCCCATTCAGGCTCCTCCGCGTAGCCGTTCTGCTCGGCCACATAGCGCAGCGGATTGTGCCAGCCCACGCCCGACACCACGGCCGCGAACAGGTCGGGACGCTCCTCCATCGCCCGTCCCATCGGGATGCCGCCGGCCGAACGCCCGCCGATGGCCAGATGCGCCGGCGCCGTGTATTGCTTCGCCACCAGGTCCTCGCTGACGGCGATCAGGTCGCGCCACGTGTTGGGCTTGTTTTCCAGCTTGCCGGCGCGGTGCCATTCGCGGCCGAACTCGCCGCCGCCGCGCACGTTGGCGTAGCCGATGATGGCGCCTTCGTCAGCCAGCGCCAGCGCGCGCCCGGCGAACGACGGCGTGTAAGCGGCCGCGCCGTAACTGCCGTAGGCCGAGATGAAGGCCGGATTCTTGCCGTCCATCTTCAGGCCCTTCTTGTAGATCAGGCTGTACGGGATCTGCGTGCCGTCCTTGGCCGTGGCGAAGCGGCGCTCGGTGGTGTAGGCACTGGTATCGATGGCCGGCTTGGGCGTGATGCCAGTGTCGGTCAACTTGCCGTCGGCGCCCACGTGCCAGATGGCGGCCGGTTCGAGCCAGCCGGACAGGATGGCCAGCGCGCCGGGCGCGTCGGCGTCGGCTTCGATCGAGCGCAATGTGCCGTCGAAGGGCAGGGCGATGTCGGTCAACTTGCCGTCGTTGCCGAGGCGCTGCAGGCGGCTGTTGCCACCGTCCATCGAGCGGATGTACAGGCCGTCGCGCGCGCGCGCCGTGCCCTCGAGCACCAGCTGGGACTCGGCCACCGCCTCGGTCGCCGTCGCTAGCGACGGCGCCTTGGCCGAAGTCTTCAGCAGGCGGCCACGCGGATGACCCTTGGTCGACATCAGATACAGCTCGTCGCCGTGCAGCTCGACGCCGGTGACCTCGTCCTCGAAGTCGGCGACCTTTTTCCAGTTGGCTTTGCCCTTGAGCACGTCGGCCACCGGCGCGATGTAGACGCGCTGTTCGGGCCGCACGTCGATCAGCAGCAGCACCGCGTAGTTGGATCGCATGGCGGTGGCGATGTAGGGCGCCTGGATTTTCTCGTACTTGATCGCCGGGTCGCGGTCGCGCTGCATCAGGATCGGGTCCTTGGCCGGATTGGCGCCCAGCTTATGGAAGCGCACGCGCGAATCGAGGTAGCGTTCCGGCGTGTTGACCTTGCCCGTCATCTGGTTGTAGAAGAAGCCGGAGCTGTCGTCGAGCCAGCTCGGATTGGCGCCCTGGGTGTCGGCGATGCGCTCTTTCAGAATCGCGCCGCTGCGCACATCCATGATCTGCAGCACCGAATCCTCGCTGCCGTCCTTCGACAGGCCGTAGACCAGTTTGCTGCCGTCGGGCGACGGTTGCCACCAGTCGAGCGAGTAGTGGCTGCTCTTGGTGTCGAGCTTGGTCGGATCGACCAGCACGCGGTCCTTGCCCGGTTTGCTGCCGTCGCGCACGAACAGCTTGAAGTTGTTGGCGCCGGCCGGGCGCTGCTGGTAGAACGTCAGCCGGCCGGCTTGTTGCACGCGCGCCGGCGCGGCCACGTCGCCCGACAGCTGCTCGATGCGCTTCAGCAGCACGTCGCGCTTGGGCAGCGCGTCGAGCACGCCGCGCGCGTGGGCGTTCTGTTGCTTGAGGAAGGGCAGCCAGTCGGGGTCTTTGTCGTTCTCCATCCAGCGATAGCGATCGACGATGGCCTCGCCGAAATAGGTGTCGGTGACGGGTTGCACCTTGGCCACGGGGGCGGGCGGAACAGGCTGTTGCGCCAGGGCGGCGCAAGCGGTCAGGGCGAGGGTAGCCCCGTACATCAGGTGGACAAACTTGGTCATCTTATCTCCTAGTGGCGGAACGCTTATTCTGCCATAGAAGATTGTGAGGATTACACCGCCGGCGCCGCCTTCTTTTTCTTTTCGGGCGGCGGCAACTGGACCAGCCGGGTGCCGGCCAGCTTGTCGTGCAGGAACTGGCGATCCTGGTCGAGGAAGGCCGTCAGCGACCACAGCAGAATGCCGGCGCCGATCGCGCCCAGCGCCTGCCAGCGGTGCAGGTCGAGCACCAGGCAAGCGAGCAGCGCCGGCAGCACCCACATCCAGCTCAGCAGATAGCGGACGGCGGCGGCCCGCGGCGGCACGTGCGCCTGGCCCGGCAGCACGACCTTTAAGCGCCAGGTCTTCATCGCCAAGGTCTGGCCGTCGCGGCTCCACTGGTGGATGAAGTAGGCGCCGAGCACCAGGAACGCCAGCGCCTGGCGCATGTGCTCGACCAGCGGCGCATGGCTGGCGCGGGTGATCATTTCAAAAATCAGGAAGGGCAGGAACAGCACCGCGAATCCCAGCAGGGATTCGTAGACCATCGAGATCAAGCGGCGCTTGACCGTCGGCCGGGTGCTCGACAGGCTATTTTGCATTGTCGCTGGCCGGCGCCGTCGGCGCGGGGGCGGGCGGGGCGGCCGGAGCCGTTGCCGGTGTTGGCGCCGTGCCCGGCACCACCGGCGCGATGTTGGAGGCGTTCGGCAGCGGGCCGCCGGTGGCCGGATCGATCCATGGCGCGGGCGCCGCCGGCGCGGCCGCCGTGCCCGCCGCCGGCGTGCCGGTGGTGGGCGCGCTCGGTTTGATCGGCGCCGGCATCTTCATCTTGCTCTGGGCCGGCGTCGGCAGGTTGGCCAGCTGCTTCTTGTTCGGGGCCTTGGCCGCCAGTTCCTTCTTCTGCTCGTCGGACAGTTGCTGGTACGATTCCCACTGGGTCGACTTCTGCGACGGATCGAGCTTTTGCGCGCGCGAGAAATTCTGCCGCACCTGGCGCCTTTCCTCGGGCGTCATCCTGACCCACTCACGCATGCGTTCCTGCATCCGCGCTTGCTCGTCGGGCTTCATCGACGCGTAGCGCTTGCCGATGCCCAGCCACTTCTGCTTGCGGATGGGTTCCATCGTATCCCACTCGCCGGCCAGCGGCTCGAGCGCCTGCTGTTGCGCCAACGGCAAGTCTTTCCACAAGGTTTTTTCGGACGGGATGCTGCCATTGCTGACCGTCATGGGCGCGGCGGCGATCACGGGCGCGCCGGACTGGTTGCCCATCCATGCCGCGCCCGCCGCTGCTACCGCTAACACCGCCACAGCGGAGACGCCCCATTTTGCCCGACCGCTTAATGCCATACTTATTGCTCGCTCTGGGTCAGATACGCGTTGAAACCGTGGTCCAGGTAGGCGGACAAGGGCAGTTCATCGGACAGCACGGCGGCGTCGATCTCGGCCAGATCGGCGATGCGCTGCTGTTGCTCGTACTGATAGATGCCGGCCAGGCCGGCGACCAGCGCCAGCAGCGGCACGGCCACGCCCATGCGGCCCAGCCAGCCGAAGCCCTGCGACAGGAAGCCGCCGCTGGTGGCCAGCTCGGTTTTGGCCACGCGCACGCTTAGCGGCACCTCGACGTGGGCCTTTTTGCGGGCCAGCGCCTGCTTGCGCGCCTGCGCCAGGCGGTCGGTGGTCGACGCGGGCAGGTCGTCGAGCCGCTCGTTGAGCGCGTGACGTACTTTGTAGGCGAAGTTCAGATCATCGGTGTTCATAATTTTATTCCCTTGGCTTTGAGCGACTCGGCGAGAGTGTGTGTTGCGCGTGAGCAATGCGTCTTCACGCTCCCTTCGGAACATCCCATTGCTTCGGCTGTTTCAGCCACGTCCATGTCCTGCCAATAACGCATCAGGAAGGCTTCCCGTTGACGTGCCGGAAGCTTTTGTACCTCTTCGTCGATCAGGGCGAGCATTTGCTGGCGTTCGACCTTGTCGGCGCTCGATTCGGCGGCCTCGGTGCCCTCCTCGGCGGCGTAGGATTCGAGTATATCAAAGTCCTCGCCGCCTTCGCCCGCCGGCGCCATGCCCGAAAACAAGCTGACCCACGTGTTGCGGACCTTTTCGCGGCGGAAATAATCGAGGATGGTGGTCTGCAGGATGCGCTGGAACAGCATCGGCAGTTCGGCGGCCGGCTTGTCGCCGTATTTCTCGGCGAGCTTGATCATCGCGTCCTGCACGATGTCCAGGGCCGATTCGTCCTTGCGTACCGCGTAGACGGCTTGTTTGAAGGCGCGCCGCTCGACGTTTTCGAGAAAGTCGGATAATTCTTTGTCTGTGGCCATGCGTTGGGTGAGGTACTGCCGGGATCACCGGCGATGGGCGCGTCGTTGCTGCTGATTGTTGTTGGTATGGCTAGCTGGCGGCGATTTGCGAACTGAGCGCATGCTAGCAAAAATCGGCATTCCTTGCACCGTTTTACGTCAAAACACCGGATTTTTGCACCGGTAACAAGCTTTTTGCCCGCATTTTGTCATTTATTCCTTGCTCAAACCGGTGCCGGCGGTGTACCGTATGGGACGCTTTGAACACCCCGAAGCTTTATGGTCTTGTCGCGGCAGGCACACAACGCCGCCACCGACACGACGCGCTTTCATATGTAGGCAGTTTGCTCTCACCCGTGCCACAAGCGCGAGAGGTACGCACCACCGCTACAGAAAGATCCGGCCGAACGATATTTGCGTTGAGCGCCGCTTTGCACGTCACTACGGTTGGCGGAAGAGGCGGGCGTGACCGCATGACAAAGGGAAGCTGGGCAAAGCTGTAGAGGCAGGCATACTTCGTCAGGACAGAGCATCCGATCAATCTCCAATGGACCTTGAAAGGAATGTTTCATGAACACCGAAGCATCGTCACAACAATCTGGTGGCCAAAACGGCCAACTCACCGGCGCGGAAATCCTCGTGCGCTGCCTGGCGGAAGAGGGCGTGGAACACGTCTTCGGCTATCCCGGCGGAGCCGTGCTGTATATCTACGACGCCATCTTCAAGCAAGACAAATTCCAACACGTGCTGGTGCGTCACGAGCAGGCCGCGATCCACGCCGCCGATGCGTACTCGCGTAGTTCGAGCAAGGTTGGCGTCGCGCTGGTCACGTCCGGTCCGGGTGTCACCAATGCCGTCACCGGCCTGTCCACCGCTTACATGGATTCCATCCCCATGGTCGTGATCTCGGGCCAGGTGCCCAGCCACGCCATCGGCCAGGATGCCTTCCAGGAATGCGACACGGTCGGCATCACCCGTCCCGTGGTCAAGCACAATTTCCTCGTCAAAGACGTCAAGGATTTGGCGGAAACCGTCAAGAAAGCCTTCTTCATCGCCCGCACCGGCCGTCCCGGCCCCGTGCTGGTCGACATCCCGAAGGATATCTCGATGCACAAGACGACGTTCTCGTATCCGAAAGAGATCGAGATGCGCTCGTACAAACCGGTCGACAAGGGCCATTCGGGCCAGATCCGCAAGGCCGTCCAGCTGCTGCTGCAGGCCGAACGCCCGATGATCTACACCGGCGGCGGCGTGATCCTGGCCAACGCCTCGCCCGAGCTCAACAAGCTGGTCGACAAGCTCGGCTTCCCGGTCACCAACACCCTGATGGGCCTGGGCGCCTATAAAGCGTCGAGCGAGCACTTCGTCGGCATGCCCGGCATGCACGGCACCTACGAAGCGAACATGGCGATGCAGCACTGCGACGTCCTGATCGCCATCGGCGCCCGCTTCGACGACCGCGTGATCGGCAACCCGAAACACTTCGCCTCGCACCCGCGCAAGATCATCCACGTCGACATCGATCCTTCGTCGATCTCCAAGCGCGTCAAGGTCGACATCCCGATCGTCGGCAACGTCAAGGACGTGCTGATCGAGTTCCTGGCGCAGCTCGACGCGACCGACGCCAAGCCGAACGCGCCCGCCGTCAAGGACTGGTGGAAGCAGATCAACGAATGGCGCGGCAAGGAATGCCTGAAATTCTCGACGTCGGACCTGGTCATCAAGCCGCAATCGGTGGTGCAGAAGGTGTGGGAAGTGACCAAGGGCGACGCGTTCATCACCTCCGACGTCGGCCAGCACCAGATGTGGGCCGCGCAGTACTATCCGTTCGACAAGCCCAAGCGCTGGATCAACTCGGGCGGCCTGGGCACGATGGGCGTGGGCTTGCCGTACGCCATGGGCGTGCAGATGGCCAACCCGGACGCCACCGTCGCCTGCATCACCGGCGAAGGCTCGATCCAGATGTGCATCCAGGAGCTCGCCACCTGCAAGCAATACCATCTGACGCCGAAGATCATCATGTTGAACAACCGCTTCCTCGGCATGGTGCGCCAGTGGCAGCAGATCGACTACGGTTCGCGCTACTCCGAGTCCTACATGGATTCGCTGCCGAACTTCGAGAAGCTGGCCGAGGCCTACGGCCACGTCGGCATGCGCATCGAGAAACCGGGCGACGTCGACGGCGCGCTGCGCGAAGCGTTCGGCATGAAGGACCGGCTGGTGTTCATGAACTTCATTACCGATCAATCGGAAAACGTCTGGCCGATGGTGAAAGCGGGCAAGGGGCTCTCTGAAATGCTGTTGGGTTCGGAGGACTTATAAGATGCGACACATTATCTCTGTATTGCTGGAAAACGAGGCCGGCGCGCTGTCCCGCGTCGTCGGTTTGTTCTCGGCGCGCGGCTACAACATCGAGACGTTGACCGTGGCCCCGACCGAAGATCCGACCCTGTCGCGCATGACCATCGTCACCAGCGGCTCGGACGACATCATCGAGCAGATCACCAAGCACCTGAACCGCCTGATCGAGGTGGTGAAAGTGGTGGACCTGACCGAGGGTCAGCACATCGAACGCGAGCTCATGCTCATCAAGGTGCGCGCTGTCGGCAAGGAACGGGAAGAGATGAAGCGCACGGCGGACATCTTCCGCGGCCGCATCATCGACGTCACCGAGAAAACCTACACGATCGAATTGACCGGCGCCAAGAGCAAGCTCGACGCGTTCATCGACTCGATCGACCGCGCCTCCATCCTGGAGACGGTACGTACCGGCGGTTCCGGCATCGGACGCGGCGAACGCATCCTCAAAGTTTAATTGGCATGGCCGCGAGGCCCGCCGACACCCCAACATTAAAAATTATTACTAAGGAATTATCATGAAAGTTTTCTACGACAAAGACGCCGACATCTCCCTGATCAAAGGTAAGAACGTCGCCATCATCGGCTACGGCTCGCAAGGCCACGCGCACGCGCAAAACCTGAGCGACTCGGGCGTCAACGTCACCGTCGGCCTGCGCAAGGGCGGCGCCTCGTGGAACAAGGTGGAGAAGGCCGGCCTGAAGGTCGCCGAAGTGAACGACGCCATCAAGGCCGCCGACGTCATCATGATCCTGCTGCCGGACGAGAACATCGCCCAGGTCTACAACGAAAACGTCGCGCCGAACGCCAAGCAGGGCGCGGTGCTGGCCTTCGCCCACGGCTTCAACGTGCACTACGGCCAAGTCGTGCCGCGCGCCGACCTGGACGTGATCATGGTCGCACCGAAGGCCCCGGGCCACACCGTGCGCGCCACCTACACCCAGGGTGGCGGCGTGCCGCACCTGGTCGCCGTGTACCAGGACAAGTCCGGCATCGCCCGTGACATCGCCCTGTCGTACGCCTCGGCCAACGGCGGCGGCCGCGCCGGCATCATCGAAACGAACTTCCGCGAAGAAACCGAGACCGACCTGTTCGGCGAACAGGCCGTGCTGTGCGGCGGCGCCGTCGAGCTGATCAAAGCCGGTTTCGAAACGCTGACCGAAGCCGGTTATGCGCCGGAAATGGCGTACTTCGAGTGCCTGCACGAGCTCAAGCTGATCGTCGACCTGATCTATGAAGGCGGCATCGCCAACATGAACTACTCGATCTCGAACAACGCCGAATACGGCGAGTACGTGACCGGTCCTAAGGTTGTGACGTCGGCCACCAAGGACGCGATGCGCCAGTGCCTGAAAGACATCCAGACCGGCGAATACGCCAAGTCCTTCATCCTGGAAAACAAGGCCGGCGCGCCGACCCTGATCTCGCGTCGCCGTCTGACCGCCGAGCACCCGATCGAAGAAGTCGGCGCCAAACTGCGCGCCATGATGCCTTGGATCGCCAAGAACAAGATGGTCGACCAGTCGAAGAACTAAGCAGTCTCTTCTTCAAAACGAAAGCCGGCGCGAGCCGGCTTTTTTGCGTCTACGGCGGCATTGGGTGGGGATGTCCGTCCTGGTGCTGGCGCTGGTGGTCCGATTAAGAATCGCTATCTTCTATCCTGGCCAACAAACACCACGGCCCTCTGCCCAGATAATAGGCAAGCCACCCGCCTGGCGGCGCTAATCGGCGCACCAGCTCTACAATTTTATGTTCGAAAGAAAGTTGCGCTTCCGGATCGCTAAACTTCCCGCCAGCTTCAAATACCGCCGTGGCCAGGGATTTCGCTATGGCTTTTCCTGCGTAGTCCAACGCTTGTGCCGAGAGGTAAGCGTGCGTTTCAGCGGCGGTATATTCTGGGGGCAACACACCGGTGAATCGACGTTTTTCCAGATATTTATTGGATCCCCATTCTTTCTTGAATGATGGGTGGTTGGCGTCCTTCGAGAGCTTTTGTACGATGACCCATAAATTGTAAATGACCCGGCGTTCAATCGCGCGAGGGGTAGCTTCCGAAATATTTGATCTGGCTATTAAGTCGGTCGCCGTCAGGTCCGAAAGAAAGAGCCGGGTGAACAGGTTGTGCGCCTGGTCGAGGCTTAGCCAGCTTGTGGGGAAATCCCATTTATAGTATTGCAATCCATTCCTCAACGTTATTTTTTTTCCGCTATGGTGGGCGGGGAAGCCCAAGATCGTACAAATGTTGCCTCGGCATATATGCACAGCCGAGGCCGTGTAGAAATGGTGGACCTGACCCCGGACTAATGCTGTATGCAGACCAGCATCATGATGAAGGCGGCGATCCAGAACCCCATGCCGGAGAGCGCGGTGGCCTCGCCGCTCAGCACCACTTGCCCGTCTTCCCGCCACCACAATTGGTACGGTTTGACGTAGCGCCGCAGGCTCAGCTTGTCGGCGCGCGCCCTGCCGAACGACAGCAGGGGAACGACGACCCGGCCGGTGCCGTAGCCAAGCACTTCGAAACCAACGCGTACCAGCACCGAGCCAATGAAATCGAGCGCCATGGCTACCTCCGTATCATCGCCCTGAAACGGGCGCGTTGATCGGCGTTCAGGTGGCGGTAGGGGATGGCCATCGACTCGTCCGCCACGCGCACCAGATAGCCGCTGGGGTAGGGCCGAACCTCGCGCACGTCGCGCCAGCTCCAGACCGAAGTGCCTCCGGCGCCCGTCCGTTTGATCTGTTGCTCGTCGATGTCGATATCGCTCGCCGGCATGTGGCGCACCCGCAGGTAGTACCACAGCGCGCCGGCCACCGTCGTTGGCAGGCGCAGCTTGTTTTTCTTCGATAGCGAACTGGCCCATCGGAAATCGAGATATTCGCGCAGCCGCAAGGCGACCCGGATGCTGATCGGCGCGGTGTCGCCGGCCGTCGCGCGTGTTTGCCGCCACAATTCGGGGATGGACGGGTCCTGGTGCTCGACGGTGATCGTGGTATCGGGCGGCGGCAGCTGCTTTTGCTCGGCCATCTGCATGGCGACCGCCTTGGTGATAAAGGGCTTGGGATGACTGAACCACATGTGTGCACCGTCCTTTTAACTGAAATTGTAAGCGGGCGAGCCCGCCATCTCAGCGCGGCTTCAGCAGCTTGTCGGCGGCATTCTGGCGCTGCCCCAGCAGCACCGTGCCCACCACGCCCAACACCATCAGCACCACGGCGATCGCCTCCGCCTGCGTGGCGCGAACCCCCAGAAAATCCAGCACCGGATTGACGCGGATCTGCTCGATCAGCAGGCGCTCGGCCCCGGCCAGGATCAAATACACCGAAAACAGCCAGCCCGTGCGGAACGGGTGGCGCCGCAGCGCCCACAGCGCCAGGAAGCACAGCAGCGCCATCGCCGTCTCGTACATCGGCGCCGGATACACGCCCGGCGCGGCGATCACTTCGCCGAAAATATTGTTGTCGTACGTTTGCGCCCACAACCACGTCGGCAGCCAGTCCGGCTTCAGCGCCATGTTCGACGCGATGCCCCAGTCGCCGTCGCCCGACACCTCGCAACCGACGCGGCCGATCGCGTAGCCGATCATCATCGCCGGCGCGGCGGCGTCGAGCAGCGGACGCACCGGCAATCGCCAACGCCGCACGCACACCATGCCGGCCAAGGTGCCGACGATCAGCCCGCCGAAAATGCTGAGTCCCGAGCGCGTGAGGATCATGCTCATCGGATCGGCCATGAACTGCTGGCTGTGCTCGAGAATATGAAACAGCCGCGCCCCCACCACGCCGGCGATCATCACCACCACCATGAAATCGCCGACCACGGTTTGCGGCGGCACCTGCGCGCCCGCCACCAGCGCCGCGCGGATTCTGCCGGCGGCGTACAGGCGGCTCAGCTCGGCGCGGAAGCACGCGGCCGCCGCCAGCGCGCCCAAAGCGACGAACAGGCCGAAGGTCGCCAGCGGCAACGGCACGTCGTAGCCGGTCCAGGCCTTCACCACGTCGCTTAAAAATGGGTATGACATTGTAGTCCTTCAAGTACCTGTCGAAATCGCATGCATAACAATTGCTCAACCACTCTAGCATAAGTCTGTGCTCCCCAGAAATGTTACAAACGGTCACCATGTCTTACAGGTGCGCCGGTTAAATTCAGGTAAAGTTCGGCTTGTCGCAAATTCAACTTTGGAGTCCGCAATGACCGTCATGAAAAACCTCGCCGCAGCCGCCGCTGTATCCTTCGCGCTGGCCGCGCACGCCGCGCCAGCCGATTCGCTGCCGACCAGCGGCACGCTGGTGGTGGTGCCCGCGTTCGGCGAAGTCAAGCACGTCAACGACCAGGCCGTCGCCACGCTGGCGATCGAAGAGCAGGACAAGGACAAGGCGGCCGCCGCCTCGCGCGTCAACCAGAAGATGAAGCAGGGCCTCGACATCGTCCGCGCGGCCGACCCGCAGGCCAAGCTCAAGACCCAGGGTTATTACACCTATCCCGTCTATCCGGAAGACCGTCCGCTGCCGAACGGCCAGATGCCCAAACAACGGGTGCCGACCGCGTGGCGCGTGGGCCAGTATCTGGAGGTGACCACCACCAGCCTGGACAAGCTGCCGAAGACGGTGGCCGCCGCCCAGAAGGTGTTGACCTTGAGCGGCCTGCACTTCGGCCTGTCGCCGGAAACCACCAAAAAGCTCGACGACGAGCGCATCGCCGCGACCTATAAGAACCTGAACGAGCGCATCAACTCGATCGCCAACGCCATGGGCCGCAAGGTCGGCGACGCCGTGCTCGACACGGTCGACTTCGAGGGCTCTGGCAATTACGCGCAGGAGCGCGCCCAGGCCGCGCCGGCGCCGATGATGATGCGCGCCAAGATGGCCGACAGCGCCGAGGTCTCCGAGCCGAGTTTCGAGCCGGGCGAGACCACCTTGCAGATGCAACTGGTGGGCAAGGTGCGCTTCAAATAAGCAAACTTGTGCAGAATAGGGGGGATGGGCGCCATCCCCCTTTTTTATTGTCGGCTCCACTATAATGATGGCGCAACAAGACCACATAATGAGAATGGAACCCTATGCCGAATTTTCCCCGCCGCCGCGCTAAAAACGCCGCCGCCCAAGCCAAATTGCCCAAGACGTCGCGTTTCAGCCGTTTTGCGCGCCGCGCCCGGGGCGAGGGCCTCGACCGGCCGCGTCACCGGGGGATCTATCTGCTGCCGAACGCCTTCACCACCGCCGCGCTGTTCTGCGGCTTCTACGCCATCGTCATGGCGATGAACCAGAAATTCGAACACTCGGCCTGGGCGATCTTCATCGCCATGGTGCTTGACGGGCTGGATGGCCGCGTGGCCCGCCTGACCAACACCCAGAGCGAATTCGGCGCCCAGTACGACAGCCTGTCGGACATGGTGTCATTCGGCGCCGCGCCGGCGCTGGTGATCTACGAATGGTCGCTGCGCGGCCTGGGTAAATTGGGGTGGATCGCCGCTTTCGTCTACTGCGCCGGCGCGGCGCTGCGCCTGGCCCGTTTCAACACCAATATCGAGGTGGTCGACAAGCGCTTCTTCCAGGGCTTGCCCTCGCCGTCGGCCGCCGCGCTGGTGGCCGGCTTCATCCTGCTGATGGTCGACCAGGAAGTCTCCGGCCTGGAGCTGCGCTGGATCTCGTGGGGCATCGCCGTCTTCGCCGGCCTGTCGATGGTGACCAATGTGCCGTTCTACAGCTTCAAGGACGTCAACTTCCGCAAGTCGGTGCCGTTCATCGCCGTGTTCCTGATCGCGCTGGTGTTCGCGCTGGTGTCGATCGATCCGCCGAAGGTGCTGTTCCCGATCTTTATCGCCTATGGTTTGTCGGGCTACGCGGTGCTGGTGTGGCGGCTTGCGAAGGGCAAGCCGGTCAGCCTGATCCAGACCGAGATCGACAGCGACGATCCGAGCGAACGTCATTAAACCCCGAGGGCGGTAGGCCCTGAGCATTTTCAAGCAACGCAGCCACAGCAACGGAGCTAATATGAACACCTCATCCAACCGCCTGATCATCTTCGACACCACCTTGCGCGACGGCGAGCAATCGCCCGGCGCGTCGATGACCAAGGACGAGAAAGTCCGCATCGCCAAGCAGCTCGAACGCCTGCGCGTGGACGTGATCGAAGCCGGTTTCGCCGCCGCCTCGCAGGGCGACTTCGAATCGATCAAGGCGATCGCCTCGGTGGTGCGCGAATCGACCATCTGCTCGCTCTCGCGCGCCAACGACCGTGACATCGCCCGCGCCGCCGAGGCGCTGGCGCCGGCCGAGCGCAAACGCATCCACACCTTCATCGCCACCTCCAACCTGCACATGGAGATGAAGCTGCGCATGCTGCCCGAGCAGGTGCTGGAGCAGGCCCGCAACGCGGTGCGCTACGCCCGCCAGCATACCGACGACATCGAATTCAGCCCGGAGGACGGCAGCCGCTCGGACGAGGATTTCCTGTGCCGCGTGCTCGAAGGGGTGATCGCGGAAGGCGCCACGACGATCAACTTCCCCGATACGGTGGGCTACGCGGTGCCGGAGATTTTCGGCGAAACCATCCGCCGCCTGCGCGAGCGCATCCCCAACTCCGACAAGGCCATCTGGTCGGTCCACTGCCACAACGACCTGGGTCTGGCGGTGGCCAATTCGCTGGCCGGCGTGATGATCGGCGGCGCGCGCCAGATCGAGTGCACCATCAACGGCCTCGGTGAGCGGGCCGGCAACACCGCGCTCGAGGAAGTGGTGATGGCGCTGCGCACGCGCGGCGGCTACTACAATCTGGAGGTGGGCATCGACACCACGCAGATCGTGGCGGCGTCGAAGATGGTGTCGCAGATCACCGGCTTCGCGGTGCAGCCCAACAAGGCCGTGGTGGGCGCCAACGCGTTCGCGCACGCCTCCGGCATCCACCAGGACGGCATGCTCAAATCGCGCGAGACCTACGAGATCATGCGCGCCGAGGATGTCGGCTGGGCCGCCACCAAGATCGTGCTGGGCAAGCTGTCCGGCCGCAACGCCTTCAAGCAGCGCTTGCAGGAACTGGGCATCGACCTGGAATCGGAGGCGGAGGTCAACGCCGCCTTCATCCGCTTCAAGGAACTGGCCGACCGCAAGTCCGACATCTTCGACGAGGACATCCTGGCGCTGGTCTCGGACGAGCAGCAGTCGCAGGAGAGCGAATTCTATCGATTCACGTCGTTGTCGCAGCAGTCGAACACCGGCGAGACGCCGAGCGCCAAAGTGGTGTTCTCGATCGACGGCGAGGAGCACGTTTCCGAAGGCAAGGGGGACGGCCCGGTGGACGCCACCGTCAACGCCATCGAATCGGAGGTCGGCAGCGGCGCCGAGCTGGTGCTGTTTTCGGTCAACGCCATCAGCACCGGCACCCAGTCGCAGGGCGAAGTGACGATGCGCTTGTCGAAGGAGGGCCGCATCGTCAACGGCGTCGGCGCCGATCCGGACATCATCGTCGCCTCGGCCAAGGCCTACCTGTCGGCGCTCAACAAACTGCACTCGAAGATCGAGCGCGTCAATCCACAACCATGAGGTTTTGAGTGGCAAAAGACTTTGACATCGTCGCATTGGGCGAGGCCATGGTGGAGTTCAACCAGGCCACGCCGGGCGAAGCCAATTACCGCCAGGGCTTCGGCGGCGACACCTCCAACGCCGTCATCGCCGCCAGCCGGCAGGGCGCGCGCACCGCCTATCTGAGCCGCGTCGGCGATGACCGCTTCGGCGCCATGCTGCTCGACTTGTGGCGGGCCGAGGGCGTCGATGCGAGCGCCGTCGCGCGCGACCCGGACGCGCCCACCGGCCTGTATTTCGTCAACCACGGCCCCGACGGCCACGCGTTCAGCTATCTGCGCGCCGGCTCGGCCGCCAGCCGCATGCGGCCGGGGAACATGGATCTGAGCGCGGTCGCCGCCACGCGCTGGCTGCATGTGTCGGGGATCTCGCAGGCGATATCGGCCAGCGCCTGCGACACCGTGTTCGCCGCCATCGATGCCGCCCGCGCCGCCGGCGCGCGCGTCAGCTTCGATCCGAATCTGCGCCTGGCGCTGTGGCCCCTGGCGCGCGCCCGCGCCGTCATCCGCGCCACCATCGGCATGACCGACCTGTTCATGCCCAGCCTGGACGAGGCGGTGGCGCTGGCCGGCACCGACGACGTCGAGACCATGTTCGCCTGGTGCCGCGCGCAAGGGGCGCGGTCGGTGGTGCTCAAGTGCGGCCCGGTTGGTGCGTGGTACGCGGAAGCGGATGCCGCACCGCGACTGATGGCCGGCTATCCGGTCCAGGCGGTGGACGCCACCGGCGCCGGCGACTGCTTCGACGGCAGCCTGCTGGCGCGCCTGGCCGCCGGCGACGCGCTGGCCGACGCGGTCCGCTACGCCAACGTCAGCGCCGCCTTGTCGACGCTGGGCCACGGCGCGGTGGCGCCCATCCCCACCGCCGAGCGGGTACGGGCCGCTTTGGGCTGAGATCAACACTTCGGTCCAGGCCTAAGCATTGGCGCTCTTGAAAAGTTATCTTGTCGTCTCACTCAACGACAGGAGGCTTTCATGATCATCACCTGCTTTATCCGCTACGAGATCGACCCGTTCCAGCGCGAGGCTTTCCGCCGCTACGCCGAGAACTGGGGACGCATCATTCCCCGTCTCGGCGGCCATCTGGTCGGCTACTTCCTGCCGCTCGAAGGCACCAACTACGAGGCCTGGGGGCTGGTGGCATTCGACTCGCTGGCCGCCTACGAATCTTATCGCGCACGCCTGCGCGAGGACCCGCAAGCCAGGGAGAATTTCGCCTATGCCCGGGAACAACGCTTTATCCTGCGCGAAGAACGCACCTTCAACGAAGCCGTGGGCGGCACCTTCGGCGTTGCGGCGGTCGACGCGTCGGCTGTTTTACAATGACGCCAACGCGTCTTGATCGGGGAGCGTCAAATGATTGCCGTGATTTTTGAAGTCCAGCCCAGCGCCGCCGGCTTTGCGGAATACCTCGACCGCGCGGCGGGGCTGGCGCCCTTGCTGGCCCAGGTGGACGGTTTTATTTCGGTGGAGCGCTTTGAAAGCCTGAGCACACAGGGCAAGCTGCTGTCGCTGTCTTTTTGGCGCGACGAGGAATCGGTGCGCGCGTGGCGCGAGCAGGAACAGCACCGCGCCGCGCAAAGCGCCGGCCGTGCCGGCGTGTTCGATCACTACCGGCTGCGCGTGGCATCGGTGATCCGCGACTACGGCCTGTTGGAGCGCGACGAGGCGCCGCCATATCACGCGCCGGTGACGTCGTGAACGCCGCGGCGCAACCGCGTTTCGCGCGCGTGGCGGCGGCGATCGGCGACCCGACGCGTGCGCTGATGCTATCGCGCCTGCTGGACGGCAGGTTCTACACCGCCACCGACCTCGCGCGCCATGCGGGCGTGGCCGCGCCGACGGCGTCGCAGCACCTCAAGCTGCTGGTTGACGAAGGTCTGGCGAAGGTGCGCGCGCAGGGCCGGCATCGCTACTACATGCTGGCCGACGGCAATGTCGCGCATGCGCTGGAGGCGCTGCTGCGCGTGGCCGATGGCGCGCTGCCCGAAACCACGCGCTGGCAGGCGCCGGCGATGCGCGGTTTGCGTCACGCGCGCAGCTGCTACGGCCACTTGGCCGGTGTGCTGGGTGTGGAGCTGTGCCGCTGTTTTGTTGAAAACGGATGGGTGGAGAAGGATGGCCAGGACGGACATGACTATCGGCTGACCAGGGTGGGGGAGGCGCGGTTGCGCGAACTTGGCATCGCGGTGGTCGAAGGCGCGCAGGCGAGACAACTATACGGCTGCGTGGACTGGTCCGAGCGGCGCGATCACTTCGCCGGACCGCTGGCGGTAGCGCTGCTCGACAACTTCATCGAACGCGGATGGCTGCGTCGCGACGACGACACGCGCGCGCTGCAGGTAACGGCCAGCGGAAAAACCGGCCTGGCCACGTTGACCCATTCTGGAGACACGTAGGGCGGATTAGGCGGAACGCCGTAATCGGCCATCGATGAGCCGCCGGCGGCGCATGCATGGCCGATTACGCTCCGCTAATCCGCCCTACGTGACTCCTAGAAGCGCACCTTAACGTAAGCCGCCGGCCCGTTCAACCGCACATTAACGGCGGTATCATCACGCTCGCGCCGCAAGCTGATCTTCGACGCGCTGTACTCGGCGACCACGCCGACCATCGGCGTCACATACCATTCCACCCCGACGGCGCCGCCGTAGATATGGCCGTTAATCTTGCCGCCATTCTTCTTGATGCCATTCGCATCCGCATACATGCGCAACTGCGGCGAGAACTGGTGGCGCCAGCCCAATTCCACCAGCGGCGCATAGGCGCTTTCATTTTCCGAATACCGCGCGTTGCCGCTGATTCCATTGAGCACGCCGTTGGCCGTGCCGTCGATACGCGCGCGGTAATACGCCGCGCCGACGCCCACGCCAAACACATCGGCGCCGCTGCCCAGCCACCACTTGTAGGCGACATTGGCCAGGTCCAGCTTCAGTTTGGCGTTCAGCTTGCCGGTGCCGGTCAGCGGCAGGCCGTTGATATTGGTGCTGCCGCTCAGGTTCGGGTTGTACTCCTTATCGTAGCGGTAGTAATCGAAGTCGATGCCGTGCGAATCGCCAATCAGCACGCTGGCCTTGGCGCGCGGCAAGGTGACGCTGTCCGACTTGTAGGTGCCGGTGTCGATGCGGCCATAGTTGGTGTCGCCCTCGACCTTGATGCGCGGGTCGGTGTAGAAGGCGCCGACCGACAGGCTGGCGCGGTCCAGCGCGGGCGATGGTTCCGCCCAGGCCATCGCGGTGGCTGTGGTCAGCGCGATCAGGGTGGCGGCGTACATCGCGTGGCGGGCGGAAGGCGTGCGTAAAGACATGAATTCTCCAGTGAGTTGCGTTTTGATATATGGAAATCATAGCAACCACGGGAAATATTTCACGTCGGCGCACTGCCAAACCGCGCGTGGGACTGCTCCTACCGAAGCGGTCAGCGCAGCCAGCGCGGTTCGCGTTCCTCGTCCGGGCCGTTGACCAGCGCCTGCACCACGCCGTCGCGGTTGAATTGCACATCCATCACCGAGTTCCACACGTCGCTTTCCTTGTAGCGGTATTGCCAGACGTCGCCGTCGACGCTGTAGTAACGCACCTGTTTGGATGGCCGGCCGACGATGCGCAGCACGCTGTCCTTGGTGTCCCGGCCGACCTTGATGGTGCCGAATTTGGCGTTCGTCAGCACCTGCTCGTACGACCGCAGCCGTTGGTCCGGGCCGATGCGGGCCATCCAGGTGTACTGGCCGAGCGGCCCCATGGCGTATTCGAGCAGTGTATCCGGGCCGTCCTGGTAGACGTTGGTGGGCCGGCCCAGCTTGGCCTCGACGACGGCGGCGCTGTCGCCCGGCGCCGGCGGCGGGCCGAACAGGCTGGCGCAGCCGGCCAGCGCGCCACAAAACATTGCCAGAATAAACACTCTTTTCATCGCGGGCCTCCAAAAACAGGGGGGAAGGTGACAAATTGTAGCCAAGCCGGGATACACGCGGCGCTTTTTCCGCTATACTTTCGGGTCTGGTCTTCGGATCAGTTTTTTTTGAAGTTCACGGTGTGCAGGGTTCAGACTCCGCGCACCGCATGTTAAAGGTAAATATCATGACCGTAGAAAACATCAACAAAGCCGCGATCATCGCGGACAACGCCCGTGGTCAAAAAGACACCGGCTCCCCAGAAGTGCAAGTTGCACTGCTGACCGCGCGCATCAACGAACTGAACGGCCACTTCAAGGCCCACAGCAAGGATCACCACTCCCGTCGTGGTCTGATCATGATGGTTAACCGTCGTAAGAGCCTGCTGTCGTACCTGAAGGGCAAAGACGCAACCCGTTATCGCGATCTGATCGCTAAACTGGGCCTGCGTAAGTAATATTTGCGTCATCCGGCTTAATCGAAATGCCTGCGCCAGTTTGCTGTCGCGGGCATTTTGTCATTTTCGCCGTTAAAAAATTGCTAAGTGGAACTCGATCTTGGCAACGCAGCATGGAATCCCAGTATCACGTATGGCGGATTACGCGCGATGCGCTCATCGGCCCCACGTGGTCAAACGTTTTAGCAAGTGTATTTAGTAAGTGTAGTAAAGACGGCGGGTATGCCGTCTGTGGTGAGGTGAACGACAGCCCCTGAAAATCTGTCGGCAAATAGAAAGGGATTACCCATGTTTAACAAAGTTACGAAAACCTTCCAGTACGGCCAACACACCGTGACGCTGGAAACCGGCGAAATCGCTCGCCAGGCATCCGGCGCGGTGATGGTGTCGATCGAAGACACCGTCGTACTGGCAACGGTTGTGGCGCGCAAAGATGCCAAGCCAGGTCAGGACTTCTTCCCGCTGACCGTCGATTACGTCGAAAAAACCTACGCCGCCGGTAAAATCCCAGGCGGTTTCTTCAAGCGCGAAGGCCGTCCTTCGGAAAAAGAAACGCTGACGTCGCGTCTGATCGACCGTCCGATCCGCCCGCTGTTCCCAGAAGGCTACCTGAACGAAGTGCAGGTCATCATTCACGTGCTGTCGGTCAACCCTGAGATCGATCCGGACATCGCCGCCATGATCGGCGCCTCGGCCGCGCTGTGCGTGTCGGGCGTGCCGTTCAACGGCCCGGTCGGCGCCGCGCGCGTCGGCTACGCCAACGGCCAGTACATCCTGAACCCGACCGTCGAACAACTGAAAACCTCGCAGATGGACCTGGTCGTCGCCGGTACCGAAACGGCCGTGCTGATGGTCGAATCGGAAGCGCAGCAGCTGTCCGAAGAAGTCATGCTGGGCGCCGTGGTGTTCGGCCACACCCAGATGAAAGCGGTCATCGACGCCATCCACGACCTGGTGCGCGACGGCGGCAAGCCGGAAGTCGAGTGGGTTCCACCGGCTAAGAACGAAGCGCTGATCGGCCGCGTGGCGCATTTCGCCGCCAGCAAGATCAACGAAGCGTACCAGACCAAGGACAAGCAGGAACGCACCGCCAAGCTCAAGGCCGCCACCAGCGAAGTGCTGGCCGACCTGTCGGCCGAAGCGGCCGCCGCCGGCGCCGCGCCGATCGACGCCGCCGAAGTGAACAACATCCTGTTCGACATGGAAGCGAAAATCGTCCGCACCCAGATCCTGGACGGCGAGCCACGCATCGACGGCCGCGATACGCGCACCGTGCGTCCGATCTCGATCCGCACCTCGGTGCTGCCACGCACCCACGGTTCGGCGCTGTTCACCCGCGGTGAAACGCAGGCGCTGGTCGTCGCCACCTTGGGCACCGCCCGCGACAGCCAGAAGATCGACGCGCTGATGGGCGAGTTCACCGACTCCTTCATGCTGCACTACAACATGCCACCGTTCGCCACCGGCGAAACGGGCCGCGTCGGCACGCCGAAGCGCCGCGAGATCGGCCACGGCCGTCTGGCCAAGCGCGCGCTGATCGCCGCGCTGCCGGCACCGGAAGAGTTCAGCTACTCGGTGCGCCTGGTGTCGGAAATCACCGAATCGAACGGTTCGTCGTCGATGGCTTCGGTCTGCGGCGGCTGCCTGGCGCTGATGGACGCCGGCGTGCCAATGAAAGAGCACGTCGCCGGTATCGCGATGGGCCTGATCAAGGAAGGCGGCAAGTTCGCCGTGCTGTCGGACATCCTGGGCGATGAAGATCACCTGGGCGACATGGACTTCAAGGTCGCCGGTACCCGCAACGGTATCACCGCGCTGCAGATGGACATCAAGATCATGGGCATCACCAAGGAAATCATGCAAGTGGCGCTGGCGCAAGCCAAGGAAGGCCGCGAGCACATCCTGGGCGAAATGCAAAAAGCCATGCCGCACGTGAAAACGGAACTGTCCGATTTCGCGCCGCGCCTGATCACCATCAAGATCAACCCAGAGAAGATCCGTGACGTGATCGGCAAGGGCGGCGCCGTCATCCGCGCGCTGACCGAAGAGACCGGCACGCAGATCGACATCAGCGACGAAGGCGTGGTCACCATCGCCTCCGTCGACGCCGCCGCCGGCCAGGAAGCCAAGCGTCGCATCGAAGAGCTGACCGCCTCGGTCGAAGTGGGCAAGACCTACGACGGCGTGGTGTTGAAGCTGCTGGACTTCGGCGCGATCGTCCAGGTCATGCCAGGCAAGGATGGCCTGCTGCACATCTCGCAAATCGCCAACGAGCGCGTCAACGCCGTTGCCGACTACCTGAAAGAAGGCCAGGCAGTGCGCGTCAAGGTTCTGGAAACCGACGACCGCGGCCGCCTGAAGCTGTCGATGAAAGCAGCCGCTGAAGAAGCGGCCGCCGCAGCGCAGTAATCCTTCGGCTTAGGCTGATTTAAACCGCGCCGTGTGCTTGCACACGGCGCGGTTTTTTTCGTCTTGAACTTTTGATCATGGCGACGATCCAACTTGGTGTGCGCGAATGAGGGGGAGCCATGGGCACGCTTTACGACGAGGATGTCATTGCCTGGGCCGAGCAGCAGGCGGCGTTGCTGCGCTCGGGTCAGTGGTCGCAACTGGATATCGGCAATATCGCCGAGGAGATCGAGGATGTGGGCAAAAGCGAGAAGAGGGAGCTGTGCCATCGGCTGGCGGTTTTGGTTGGGCATCTCATCAAATGCAGGTATCAGCCGGACCGGGTCGGTTCAAGCTGGCGTCGAACTATCCGCGAGCAGAGGGCCAGGATGCGGAGGTTGTTGCGTCGGACACCCAGCCTCCGTCAATTGATGACGGATCCAGGCTTCGCCGAAGACGTATGGAGCGATGCCGTCGTCCTTGCCATCAACGAAGCGGGGTTGGACGATCTGCCGGAGCTGAGTCCCTGGACCTTGGACGAAGCGCTGCGGGAGGGGTAAGCGTGGGTACGCTATATGAAGACGACGTGGTTGCGTGGGCCGAGCAGCAGGCCTCGCTGATACGCGCGCGCCAGTGGTCGCAACTCGATATCGACAACATCGCCGAGGAGATCGAGGATGTGGGCAAGAGCGACCAGCGCGCGTTACGCAGCCATCTGCTGATCTTGCTGGTCCATTTGTTGAAATGGGCCTATCAGCCCAGCCGGCGCAGCACAAGCTGGCGCGGAACGATCGGCACCCAACGAACCGCGATCGACGAGGCGGTGGAGGATAGTCCCATGTGGGCAAGGGCGAAAAACGGGAGCTCCAAAGCCGGTTGGCGTTGCTGGTCGCGCATTTGCTGAAGTGGGCATATCAGCAGGATATGCGAGGCCATAGCTGGGTCTATACAATTCGGGAGCAGCGTGCTGCGATCCAGCAGGATCTTGTCAAAGGTCCACGCACGACCTGCTCTTGCCGGATGACTTGCCCTGGACCATGGAGTAAATTCTTTCCACGGAGTTTATGCCTGATGCGGGAAGCAATTATTCGCCGCCGTTGGAGTAGGCGGCGATTGAAGCGCTACTATGTGCCCGACGAGCTAAAACTCGTTTGAAGTCATCGCGTGCGTCTAAGCGCGGTCGTCAGTACTTCGCGACCACGCAGTAGCCTCGCGCGTCAGTCGTCCACGCATCATCCATAAGGTTGTTCGGGGTGAACATATACAGTGGCTGCGTGTTCTACATTGGCCGCGATAGCGCAACTTTAGATGCCACCGTGCGCGGCGATGAACATGGCGACGGCCGACCGGCAATAGGATTCGATTTCGTTGGCGTCCTCTGCTCTCGCTTCATCGAAACGTGCGATAACCAGGAGATCAGATCCTTTAAAAAGCGCGGCAAACAAGCGAGCGGATCGGAGGGGATCGGGCACGTTGAGCCCCCCCTTCGCGTGCAACTGACGCAACAGGGCTTCGATTTGGGCGACGACATGGGCCGGCCCGGCTTCGTAATGGAGCTTGCTTAACGACTTTTGGGTCGTCTTGTCGGCCAAGACCATGGCTTCGACACTGCGGACGTCCGGGCTCAACAACGTAAGAAGCAGGGATGATCCCACCGCCATGAGCTGATCTTCGGCCGAACCGTCGACACCTTCAACAAGGACCTGTGGGGCAAACGGTTGGCAGTGGGCCACCATGGCCGCGCTGAACAGAGCTTCCTTGTTCTCGAAGTGTCGATAGATGCTTAGCTTGGATATCTTTGCCCGCTGGGCGACCTTGTCCATGGTCGTCGCTTGAAAACCCAATTCCACAAAGAGTTCGCAGGCGGCGTCGACTATCGTTTGACGAAGCGCCTCGTTGGCGGGCCGACCGCGCCGGGCCTGGCTAATTTTGGTCATGATAATTCCAGTACTTGACAGTATTTAAATCAATAAATTATGATACCATCTAGTACTGAAAATACACAAGCCAGCTCAGCCCAGCCCTCATCTACAATTTGGAGCCTATTACCATGAATGACGTCATCATCATCGGAGGCAGCTTTGCCGGCCTCGCCGCCGCCCTGCAGCTTGGCCGTGCCCGCCGTAAGGTCATTGTTCTCGATACCTGCCGGCCGCGCAACCGCTTTGCCGGCCATTCGCATGGCGTGCTCGGCCATGATCACAAGCCGCCGCTGGATATTTTAGATGAAGCGCGGCAGCAGCTGGCGCGCTATCCAACGATCAGACTGGTCAATGCCGGCGCCGAGAGCGTGTCTGGCGCAATCGACGATTTTTGCGTCGTCACGGACGATAACGAACAGCTAAAGGCACGCCGCCTGATCCTGAGCTATGGCGTTGTTGACAAAATGCCTGATGTTCCGGGCTTTGCCGAGAATTGGGGCGCATCCGTCATCCCATGCCCCTATTGCGACGGCTTCGAAGTTGCTGACCAGCATTGGGGCCTCGTCTGGTCTGGCCCGCAGTCGATGAATCAGGTCAGGCTGTTTCACGATTGGACCGACAGGTTGACTGTCTTCGGCGATGGTCACGACATCCCCCCGGACATACGGGCCGATCTGGCGGGTCGCCAGGTACCTCTCGTTGATGGTCGCATCACCGAAATCGCACGTCGCGGGAGCCATAGTTCCACCATCAAGATCGATACCGGCCCTGAGGTCGCAGTCGATGTCCTATTCGCGCATCCCCGTACCATGCCGTCCGCAAGCCTTCATGACGCACTGGGCCTCGCCACGATCAATACGCCAACCGGCATCGCCCTGAAGACCGACGAGCGCCGCGAAACCAGCATGCCAGGCATCTACGCCGCCGGTGACCTCGCCAACCCCGGCATCCCGTCGGTCACCACGGCAACATGGCAGGGCGTGATGGCGGGTATCTTCGCTCAGCAGTCGATGCTGACTTGAGTGCAAGCAGCATCGGTCACCCCAGTTCAATTTCACAATAGACAGGAGCGCCAGCATGGCCGCTATAAAACCATTCAAACCTTTAGACGAGAAATTTCCGTTTGACCGCCAACTCGGTATCGCGGCCGCGCCTCTCGTGCTCATCAACCTCTTCACGGTCGGCGATACCGCCGACGAAGCTGGCTTCCTTGACGCTTTCAAGGCGGCTGCCGAGATCATAACGAAACAACCGGGCTTCATTTCCATGCAACTACATCGAGCGATCGGCGATAGCCCGACTTACCTGAACTATGTTATGTGGGAATCCACCGAGGCGGTCGGCGCCGCCTTCACCGATCCCGAGTTCCTCGCGAAACTTCCAGCATATCCTTCATCCGTCGTGGCCAGCCCGCACCTGTTCCAGAAGGTCGCCGTCCCTGGCTTCTGCACAGCCTGACTCCGGAAATATGGCAAGGCGCGACGGCAGCTTAGTTAAGAATCATCAGAACGAGGATATGTCATGGCAAAGCAAAATGCTGATCAGGTTGGCGATTGGAATGATCAAAGCGGCGAGCGCTGGGTCGCCAACCAAGCCCGGCTCGACGCCATAGTGGCGGTGTTTGGTGAGGCCGCGATCGACGCCGTTGCTCCTGCGGCGGGCGAGCGCGTGCTGGACGTCGGATGCGGCGCCGGCGCGTCGAGTCTGGCTCTGGCCGCCCGCGTCGGCGCTGGAGGGCAAGTGCTAGGCGTGGATATATCCGCACCGCTGATCGGCCGGGCGCGCGCGCTTGCATCACAGGATACGCCAGTCCTTTACCGGGTGGCCGACGCTAGCAACGCCGATCTGTCCGAGGGCGCGTTCGACATCCTGTTCTCGCGTTTCGGCGTGATGTTCTTCGACGATCCGACAGCGGCGTTCGCCCATATGCGACGCGCGCTGCGGCCGGGCGGACGGGTCGCTTTCGTTTGCTGGCGCGGCGCGGCCGAGAACGATTGGGTGCGCCTGCCGATGGGTGCGATCATGGGCATCCTCCCGCCGAGCGCGCTGCCTGATCCCGATGCGCCCGGTCCATTCTCGTTCGGCGACCGGGGTCGCGTGGCACGCATCCTGACGGCGGCCGGCTTCACCGATATCGCTATCGCGCCGTTCGATGCTTCCGTCCCGTTTGGCGAGGGCGGGACGCGGGACGCTGCGCTCGACGACGCGGTGAAAATGACGCTTGAGGTTGGCCCGCTGTCGCGATCACTCGCTGATAAGCCTGACGATATCCGCGCGCGCGCCTCGGCTGCGGTTCGTGTCGCCTTCGCGGGCCTCCCCGGAGAACGATCGGTGATGATCAACGGCGCAGCGTGGATCGTCATGGCACGCAACCCGGCAAGGTGACAGGGGTTAGCAGCGGAAACGCCCCGCTCCGTGCCCCCCTGAAAACGAAACGAAGGCATGCAGAAAACCGCAAGATCAGTCGGGCGCTTTCCGCCTGTCTGCGCCAAAATGACGCTTCTTCGGAGAATAACGATGACAGCAGCGTTTCAAAACTACCATGCCCGGATGCAGCGGGTGCTGGACTACATCGACCGGCATCTGGATGAGGATCTTGACCTCGACACGCTGGCCGGTGTCGCCGCGTACTCAAAATTCCATTTCCATCGGCATTTCACCGCGGTCTTCGGTGTGTCCGTGCATCGCTATATCCAGCTCGCCGTCATGAAGCGGGCATCGTATCAACTGGCCTATCGCGACGCCCAGATTACCGGGATAGCCATGGATGCCGGTTACGAAGCGCCGGATGCCTTTGCCCGCGCGTTCAGGCAACGGTTTGGACAATCGCCGTCAGCGTTCCGGAGCTCGCCCGACTGGGAGACCTGGTTTTCGGCCTTCGAGCCCCTCGACAACGCAAGGAGCAAAATCATGCAGAACTTTACCAATGACGACGTGACGATTCGTGATGTACCCACCACGCGCGTGGCCATCCTGGAGCATCGCGGCGACCCGGCGACGCTCGGCGCGACGATTCAGCGTTTTATCGCCTGGCGTAAGGCTGCCGGCCTGAACCCCAAGACAAACCCGACGTTCAACGTCTGGTATTCCGAACGGCGCCCCGCGTCGCCCGCCGACTACAGCATGGACCTTTGTGTCGGAACCGACCAGCCGATTGACGCGCACGGAGAGCAAATTAAACCCGGAGAGATCCCCGGTGGACGCTGCGCCGTGCTCCGCGTTGTTGGCAACACCCATAATTTGGAGCCTGCCGCGCTTTACCTTTATCGTGAATGGCTTCCCGCCAGTGGCGAGGAGGCGCGCGATTTCCCGATCTACTGCCAGCGGCTGAGTTTCTTCCCGGAGGTGCCAGAAACGGAGGCGGTCGCGGAACTGTTTTTGCCGTTGAAATAGCGGCCTAACATAGCGGTACTGCCGCCGCGCCAATCCCGATGGCGCGCCGCAGCCGCGCCATTTTGACGTCGCCGAGCTGTATCAAGGCCTGCTGCTCAAGGTGATCACTTGCCGTCGTACGTCACCCGGAACACGCGCCCGCCGTGGTCGTCGGAGACCAGCATCGAGCCGTCGGCCAAGGTGACCACATCGACCGGACGCCCCACCACTTCCTCGCCACGCAGGAAGCCGTCGATGAGCGCGGTGTCGCTGACGACCTTGCTGCCGTAGAGCGTGATCAGGCGCACGCTATAGCCGCTCTTGGTGGTGCGGTTCCATGAACCATGCTCGGCGACGTAGACGTTGTTGCGGTACGCTTCCGGGAACTGTTTGCCCGTGTAGAAGGTCAAACCCAGCGGCGCGACGTGCGGTCCCAGTTTGGCCGCCGGTTCGACGAACTCTTCGCACGTGCGGCCCTTGGCGAAGTCCGGGTCCGGCACCACGCCGCCGTGGCAATACGGAAAGCCGAAATGCAGGCCGGCCTTGGGCGCGATGTTGAGCTCGCACGACGGCGTGTTGTCGCCCATTTGGTCGCGGCCGTTATCGGTGAACCACAGCGCCTTGGTGGTCGGATGGAAGGCGAAGCCGACGGTGTTACGGACGCCGCGCGCGTATTCCTCCAGTCCGCTGCCGTCCGGGTTCATGCGGTAGATCTTGGCGGACTTGGTGTCGTCGGTGTCGCAGACGTTGCACGGCGCGCCGACCGGGATGTAAAGCTTGCCGTCGGGACCGGCCTTCATGATCTTCTCGCCATGCCATTTGTCGTCCGGTAGGTTGACCTTGACCACCTCGTACGTCGGCTTTTGCGCGTAGCGCTTGTCGATGTTGTCGAAGCGGATCACGCGGCCGATCTCGCCTACGTACAGCGCACCGTTGAGCAGGGTGACGCCGATCGGATTCTCCAGGCCTGAAGCGATGGTGACCACGTCGGCGGTCTGCTTGTCGGCGCGCGGCACCAGCGCGTACACCTTGCCGGCCTTGCGCGAGCCGACATAGACGATGCCGGAGTCGGACACGACCATGCTGCGCGCGGTCTCCACCTCGCTGGCGTAGACGCCGATGTGGAAGCCCTTGGGCAGTTTGAATCCGCTCAGGTCGATGCCGTCGGCGGCGGTTTTGGCGGCGGCCGGCGCGGCGGCGACAGTGGTGGAGGCTGCCACGGCGGGCTTGCCGGCGCCGGCCGCGATGTAGTTGGCCAGCAGCGCAATCTGCGGCGCGCTCAACGCGGGCGACCAGGCAGGCATACCCTTGTCGGGGACGCCCTTGCCGATCACCTTGATCAAATTGGCCTTGGTGGGCTCACCGTGCAGCCAAGTATGCTTGCCCAGGGTCGGGCCGATGCCACCCTCCATCTTGACGCCGTGACACGACGCACAGTTCGCCTGATAGAGATTTTCAGCGGTCACGGACGGCGAGGCGGCCTGCGCGGCGAACGAGGCGAAGGCCACAGCGATAGCGGCGGCTGGCAAGGCGATCTGTTTCATGTTGTCCCCGGATAAGTGATGCGGTATTGTGCCACTTTATTGCGTGTCGGACATCTTGATAGTTGTACAATCGGCGGTCTGTCCACTTCCCGCGATAAGTTCCAATGAACCTGCACCCGCTGCGCCGTATGGCCGTTGCCATGTCCCTGTTTTTCGCCGCCGCCACGTCCCACGCCGGTCCCGAGTGGAACCTTCCTGCACAGCCGTTCCAAATCTTCGGCAACAGCTATTACGTCGGGGTGAAAGGCTTGAGTTCGGTGTTGATCACCTCGCCGGCGGGGCACGTGCTGCTGGACGGCGCGCTGCCGGCGTCAGCGCCTTTGATCGCGGCCAATATCCGCGCCCTCGGCTTCAAGGTCGAGGACGTTAAATTCATCCTCACATCGCACGACCACGACGACCATGCGGGCGGCGTCGAGGAGTTGCGGCGCTTGAGCGGCGCCACGGTGCTGGCCAGCCCGGCGACGGCGGCGTCGCTGCGGCGCGGCAGGGTAGGCAAGGACGATCCGCAACTGGCCGACTTGACGCCGTTCCCGGCCGTCGCCAAAGTCGGCGAGGTGGGCGACGGCGAAGTGGTCAAGCTGGGCCCGCTGGCGGTGACGGCGCTCTACACGCCCGGGCACACGCCCGGCGGCACCAGCTGGACTTGGCGCTCGTGCGAGCAGGATCGCTGCGTCGATATCGTCTTTGCCGACAGTATCAATCCGATTTCCAGCGATGGCTTTAAATTCACGACGAACACCAGCTATCCTTCGATCGTGACGGACTTCGAGCGCAGTTACGCGGTTCTCGAGGGCACGCCCTGCGACATCGTCGTCTCGGTGCATCCGGACTTCACCGGCCTATGGGAGAAGGTCCAGTCCGGCAAGCCGCGAGCGCTGCTGGGCAATGGCGGCGACTGCAAACGCTACGTCGCGCAGTCGCGCGCGAAACTGGCCAAGCGTCTCGCCAGCGAACGCGCAGAGAGTTTGAAATAACGGTCGGGCAGCAGCTTAAGTAATATCAAATCGTTCTGGGAGGTGCCGCACTATCGTCGAGGGAATCGTTTGTAAATCCTCGTCAAGTGGAGTACTTTTACTATGATCCGCTCTTTCGCGAGTAAAGACACCGAATGGCTGTTTTTCAACCGAAAGGTGCTGCGGTTTGGGCACATCGATCGAGTGGCTCGTCGAAAGTTATTGATGATTCACGCTGCGATGACTCTGAGCGATCTGAGCGGCGTGCCTGGCAATCGGCTTGAAATGCTGTCCGGCAGTCGGCAAGGTCAATACAGCATACGGATAAACGACCAGTGGCGTATTTGTTTTCGCTGGCAGAATGGAAATGCTTACGATCTAGAGATTGTGGATTATCACTAGGGAGCCAACAATGCGAGTGCGACCAGATGAAATTCATCCCGGAGAAATATTGAGGGAGGAATTCATGAAACCTCTTGACCTGACCGCGGCGGCGTTGGCAGCGGAATTGCATATCTCTGTTTCTCAGGTCAATGCGTTGATGTCAGGGGAAAATAGCGTTACCGAGCGCCTCGCTCAGTCCCTGTCGTCGTATTTTAAAGTGTCCGCGCAGTTCTGGTTGAATCTTCAGGCGGAGTATGACGCGCGAACGGCGGCATCGAAGTAAATGGCGGAAGACAGTAGGAGTCGAACCTACGGAGGAGCGGCTGACGCCCCTCACCGGGTTTGAAGCCCGGCCCCATCACCGGATGAGATTGCCTTCCGTAAAACA
Organism: Duganella sp. 1411; assembly: GCF_017833525.1. Lineage (GTDB taxonomy): Bacteria > Pseudomonadota > Gammaproteobacteria > Burkholderiales > Burkholderiaceae_D > Rugamonas. The sequence continues at coordinate 2,297,561 of NZ_JAFICD010000001.1, read as the reverse complement.
AGCCGAATTATGCATTAAATAGCCAAACCGCGTTGGGACGCAGCAGATGGACGTTGCTGACGCGCCGCGTGTAGCCGACCCGGTCGAAGAACTCCAGAATTTGTATCGCACGCTTGCGTCCAAGTCCCGTCGCGTCGCGGAACGAGGCGGCCTGCACCTGCGGCAAGGTCGCCACCAGCTGCGCCAGCTCGGCCAGCGGCGCCGGATGGTAGAACAGGTCCGGCACCACCTGGCTCACTTCCCCCGTCTTGGAGAGCTTGAGCAGCAGGCGCCGCACCTCCGCCTCCGGCATCGCGTGCTGGCGCACCAGATCGCGCACCCACGGTGGATCGAAGCGGCCCGCATGCAAGGACACCAGCAGCGGCCGAACCTGCGCCTGTTCGGCCTCGCTCAGCTCCACGCTGTGGCTCGGCAGATGCAGGCTGCGGCCGCGCCGCATGAGCTGCCCGCTGTCGGCCAGCGTGTCGATCAGGCGGCTCCACAACCGGTCCTCCATCTCCGGCGCGACGATGCGTTTCAGGCGCCACAGCTCCGGGCCGGCGTCGTCGGGCGCGCGCGCGTGGAACTCGGCCAGGCCGGCCAGGATGCACGCCTCCAGCGCCCGCACCTCGGCGGCGGCGATCAGCAGCGCGTCCCCGGCGGGCAGCGCGACCTCGATGGTGTCGGGCGGCGCCACGATCCTCTCGGCCGGCAGCTGCGACAACCGCACCAGCGTCGACATCCGCAAGCCCAGCGGACTGCGCGCCAGCAGCGCGGCGATGTCGCCACCGCCGATAAATTCGGACAGGGCATCCAGCCAGTCCAGCCGCGCCGCGCTGCGCCGCTTGCGCGCCGGGCCGAACGGATCGAGCACCATGCCGCCGCCGATGGTGGCCGTGGCCTGCGCGTTGCGGATGACGAAGCGGTCGCCTGGTACGGCATGCACCGGGGCGTCGAGCACCAGCTGCGCGCGGCCGGTATGGCCCGGCGGCAGCGCGTCGTCGTCAAGCGGCACCACGTGCGCGGTATGGTGCGCCGCGCCCAGATGCACATGCAGCGGCGTCCAGGGCTTGAGCGTGACGCCGCAGTCGGCGGTCAGCGTCAGTTCCACATCGATGCGCTCGGAGCAGGCGGCGAGCGCGGGGGCGACGATCCAGCTGCCGCGCGCTATCTCATCTTTCGATATGCCGCTCAGGTTCAGCGCCAGGCGCTGGCCCGCGCGGCCGGTGTCGGCGGCGCGGTTCTGCGCGTGGATGCCGCGCACGCGCACCTGCTGTTCGCCCGGCGCCAGCTGCAGCGTGTCGCCCACGCGCACGCTGCCCGCCAGCGCGGTGCCGGTGACGATGGTGCCCTGGCCCGATAACGTGAACACCCGGTCCACGCCGAGCCGGAACAAACGCTGTTCATCGGCCGCCGGCAGCGCCGCCGCCATCGTGGCCAGATGCGCCAGCAGTGCCTGGACGCCGGAGTCGGCTTCCCGCGTGGCGTTGGTGTGGAAGATCTGCGCGCCGGCGAAGTCGGTCGGCGCCAGGAGCGCCTTGATGTCGGCCTCGATGCGCGCCAGCCGACGCGCGTCGGCGCGGTCGATCTTGGTCAGCGCCACCGCGCCGCGCCGCACGCCGAGCAGCCGCAGAATGGCCAGGTGTTCCAGCGTCTGTGGCATGATGCCGTCGTCGGCGGCGATCACCAGCAGCGCGGCGTCGATGCCGGTGACGCCGGCCGCCATCGTGCGGATGAATTTTTCGTGTCCCGGAACGTCGATCACGCCGAGGATGTCGCCGCCGGCCAGCGGCGCGTAAGCGTATCCGAGTTCGATCGAGATGCCGCGTGCCTTTTCCTCCTTCAGACGATCGGTGTCGACGCCCGTCAGCGCGCGCGTGAGCGTGGTTTTACCATGGTCGATATGACCTGCGGTGCCGACGATCATGCGGGTGTCTGTCCCAACAGGGGCAGTTGCTCGATGAAGCGCTGCTGCTGGTGCTGGTCCAGGCAGCGCAGGTCCAGCCACAGTGCGTCCTGCGAAACGCGGCCGATCACTGGCAGCGGCAGGGCGCGCAGCCGCTGTTCGAGCACACCGAGCGCGTTGCCGGTGCGGACCGTCGCGGCGGCCCGTATCGCCAGCCCGTGGCTGTGCAGCTGGTCGACGGGCAGGGCGCCGCTGCCGATCTGGCTCATCATCGGTTCTTCGCTGACCGTGTAGCCGTCGCCCAGCGCCTCCTGCAGCAGCGGCAGGATGGCCAGCGCCTGCGCGCGCATGGCGGCGGCGGGGCGGGTCAGCAGCTTCAAGGTGGTCAGGCGCTCGGGCAGCAGGTCCGGCGCCCGGTACAAGGCCAGCACCGGTTCCAGCGCGGCCAGCGTCAGTTTGCCGACGCGCAGCGCGCGCTTGAGCGGGTTCTTTTTGATTTGCGCGATCAGGTCCGCGCGGCCGACGATGATGCCGCATTGCGGCCCGCCCAGCAGCTTGTCGCCGCTGAAGGTGACCAGGTCGGCGCCTGCGGCGATGGTTTCGCGCACCGTGGTTTCGTGCGGCAGGCCGTATTGTTCGAGGTCGACCAGCGTGCCGCTGCCCAGGTCCACGGCGGTCGGGATATTGTGTTCGCGCGCGAGCGGCACCAGCTCCGGCAGCTCGACGCTTTTGGTGAAGCCGGTGATCGCGTAGTTACTGCAATGGACCTTCATCATCAGCGCCGTCTGTGCGCCGGCCGCCTCGGCGTAGTCCTTCAAATGCGTGCGGTTGGTGCTGCCCACTTCGCGCAGCACGGCGCCGGCGCGCGTCATGATATCGGGGATGCGGAAGGCGCCGCCGATTTCCACCAGCTCCCCGCGCGAGACGATGACCTCGCGGCCCTGCGCCAGGGTGTTGAGCATCAACAGCACGGCGGCGGCGTTGTTGTTGACGATGGTGGCCGCTTCCGCGCCGGTCAGTTCCAGCAGCAGATCCTCGACCAGGTTGTCGCGGTCGCCGCGTTTGCCGGTGTCGATGTCCCACTCCAGGTTCATCGGCCAGCGCAGCGCCTCGGCCACGGCCTGCACCGCGCTGTCGGGCAGCAGGGCGCGTCCCAGATTGGTGTGCAGGACGGTGCCGGTCAGGTTGAACACGGGACGCAGCGGCGAGCGGTTGGCCTCGCGCAGGCGCGCGGCCAGCATCGTTAGCAGCGTGGGGATGGAAGTGTCGGTGTCGACCGGACCATGGCCGCTGCCGTCGCGCGCGGCCAGCAGCAGGCCGCGCAACTCGGCCAGCAGCGCGCGCGCCGCATCCGTCGTTTGCGTGCGGCCGTATTCGGCGATCAGCGCCTGGCAGCCGGCGTCGGACAGGATCAGATGCACGGCCGGCAGGTGGATCGCGCCGGCCGGCTTTGGCGAGTTGGCGGGGCCGCTCATGCGGCGTTGAACCACAACAGCGGGTTGCCGCTGGCGCGGGCGTAGCCGGCCTCGCCCACCAGCAGGTCCAGCGTCAGGCTGGCCAGATCGTCGGCCAGCGGCTCGACGTTGAAGTCGTGTTCCTGGTTGAAGATCTTGCGGTAGGTTTTGCAGTCGTCGCAGGTCTCGGCGCGCGCCACCTTGCTTGGGTCGTTGGCCTTGTTGATGACAGCCGGATCGGCCGCCGCCGCGGGCTGGTTGTCGGCCGCCTCCAGGCTTTGGTAGGCGATTTTGGAGGTGTGCTCGCAGCACGAGCACTTGACCCGCACCATATGCCATTCGCTGGCGCAGGCGCCGCAATGCAGATAGCGGTAGCCCTGCGACTGTCCGCCGATACGGATCACGCTGGCCACCGGGTGCGAGCCGCATACGGGGCACAGCGTGTTGGTCACCAGCGGTTGCACCGCCGGGGAGTCGAGCTGGCTGGCGCGCATCGCCCACACCACTTGCAGCGCGGCGGCGACGAACGGCGCGTGCAACGGGTCGACGCCTTCGGTCACTTCCGCCAGCACGGCGTCGGCGCAGCCTTCCAGCTGGGCGGCATCGAGCTCGCGCAGCTGCGCCAGCACCCCCGCCATTTGCGGCTGCTGCGCGGCCAGCGGCTCCAGTTGGTCGAGGATGGCGCCGAACACGGTGCGCCACGACGCCGGACGGGCGCCGCTGACCGGCAGCGGCGGCATGTTGTGGTCCAGCGATAATGTGATTTCCGCCGCATCCGGCAGCGCGAAGGTGTGGGCCGGGAGCGACGCGGCGACGGCCGCCTGGGCGTCGACCAGGGCGGCCATCAGGCGCAGGTAGCCCTGCATCGATTCGCCGACGGGAATGCCGATGATGTCGTTGTTCGCGAGTTGGCGCAGACGGGCCGCGCGCGCGGTAAAAAGAGCGCGCGCTTGCGGCAGCAGCAAGCGCGGTATCGCATTGTGATCGAGCGATTCGATTTCGCCCGGTTCAAGCAGACGTTGTACCAAATGATGTCTCCCGGTTTGCCGGCGGCGCTGGAAACGCTTGTGACGAAGGCCGCCGGCCTGGGAAGTATTTTAATCCCAAATTGTGAATCACAAATTGACTATTCAATCGCGCGGCTTGTTTGCGTTGCGCGCGACTTCCTCGAACCAGCGCGGGTGATGCTTGCGCGCCCACCCGTAGGTGACCGTGCCGCGCACCATCGCGCCGATCGAGCCCTTGACCCAGATGCCGGCGTAGATGTGGACCACTATTGAGCAAATGATCACAAAAGCGCAGAACGCGTGCAGCAGCGCTGCGAAGCGTACCACTTCGATCGGGAAGTAGAACGCGAAGTACGCGCGCCAGATAACGATGCCCGACAACAGCAGCCCCACCATGCACAGGATCAGCACATAGAACAGCACCTTCTGGCCGGCGTTGTAGCGGCCGACCCTGGGCAGCCTGTCCTCGCGGTTGTTGACCACGTCGTCAAACTGCTTGAGCCATTGCTTGTCGCCCTGTTCGAAGCGGTTGTGATGCCAGAAGCGCACCACCAGCAGCGCGAAGGAGACGAACATCAGTATCCCGAAGAAGGGATGCAGGATGCGCGTCCACTGGCCGCCGCCCAGGAACACCGCCATCCACGCTGTCGCCGGATGGAACATGGCCAGGCCGGACACCGTCAGCACGATAAAGCAGATGGCGGTGATCCAGTGGTTGCTGCGTTCATTCGGCGTGTAGCGTTCGATCAGCGGATTGCCGTCCTTGTCGCGCAGAGGGTTGTTTGAGTGTGTGCTCATTTCTCGCTCTCCCTGATCCGGTTGGCCTCGTGCAGCGCCTCCGCTTCCTCGTCCCTGCTGACCTCATTCGGACCGACGCGCGAATAATGGAACCAGCCCGCCAGCGCCGTCGCGGCGATGCCGGCCAGCGCGAGCGGCTTGGTCAAGCCTTTCCACAAGCCGACCATCGGGCTGATGCTCGGATTCTGCTTCAGTCCATGGTACAGCGGCGCCTTGTCCGCGTGGTGCAGCACGTACATCACGTGGGTGCCGCCGACACCGGCCGGGTCGTACAGCCCGGCGTTGGCGTAGCCGCGCGACTTCAGGTCCTCGATGCGCTCGGCCGCGTGCTCCTTCATGTCTTCCTTGGTGCCGAAGACGATCGCGCCGGTCGGGCAGGTCTTGACGCAGGCCGGTTCCTGGCCGACGGCCACGCGGTCCGAGCACAGTGTGCACTTGTAGGCGCGGTCGTCCTTCTTCGAGATACGCGGCACGTCGAACGGGCAGCCGGCGACGCAGTAGCCGCAGCCGATGCAGTTCTCCTGATGGAAATCCACAATGCCGTTGGTGTACTGGACGATGGCGCCCGGGGCCGGGCAGGCCTTCAGGCAGCCCGGGTCCTCGCAGTGCATGCAGCCGTCCTTGCGGATCAGCCATTCGAGGTTGCCGTCGCTGGTCTCGTGCTCCGAAAAACGCATCACGGTCCACGATTGCGGCGTCAGGTCGAGCGGGTTGTCGTACACGCCGGTGGTTTCGCCGACGTCGTCGCGCAGGTCGTTCCATTCCATGCAGGCGGTCTGGCATGCCTTGCAGCCGATACACTTCGACACGTCGATCAGCTTGGCCACGGTGCCGGTGACCGGCGTGCGTGCCACCGGCGTCTGCACCGTGGTGGCCGACATCCGTTTGATATCAAGTGATTGTAAAGCCATGTTTATTCTCCTCGGGCCGTCATGCTTTTTCCACTTTCACCAGGAACGACTTGAATTCCGGTGTCTGCGAATTGCCGTCTCCAACCGTCGGCGTCAGGGTGTTGATCAGGTAGCCCGGTTTGGTGACTCCCTTGAACCCGAAGTGAATCGGCAGTCCGACCTGGTGGGTCTTCTTGCCGTCGATGGTCAATGCCTTGATACGCTTGGTCACCACGGCCTTGGCCACGATATGTCCGCGCTTGGAGCTGACCTTGACACGGTCGCCGTGCACCACGCCCAACTCCTTGCCGAGGTCTTCGCCGATTTCGACGAATTGCTCCGGTTGGATGATCGCGTTCAGGCGCGCATGCTTGGTCCAGTAGTGGAAGTGCTCCGTCAACCGGTAGCTGGTCGCCACGTGCGGATACTCGTTCGCCTTGCCCAGCTTTGCCCTGTCGCCCGGGAACATGCGGCCGGCCGGATTGCTGGTGGCGCGCGGGTTCGTCGGGTGCATCGGGTTGTGGCCGACCGGCGTTTCGAACGGCTCGTAGTGTTCCGGGAACGGACCTTCGGCCATGGCGTCACGCGCGTAGAAGCGCGCCACGCCCTCGGCCAGCATGATGAATGGACCCATGCCGTTTTCCGGCGGTTCGTCGGCCTTGAAGTCCGGTACGTCCGCGCCGGCCCAGTTGGTGCCGTTCCAGCCGATCAGCTTACGGGTCGGATCGAACGGCTTGCCCTTGGTGTCGCACGAGGCGCGGTTGTACAGCACGCGGCGGTTGGCCGGCCAGGCCCAGGCCCAGTTCAGCGTGTTGCCGATGCCGGTCGGGTCGCTGTTGTCGCGGCGTCCCATCTGGTTGCCGGCGGCGGTCCAGCAGCCGGCGAAGATCCAGCACCCGCAGGCGGTGCTGCCGTCGTCGCGCAGTTGCGCGAAGCCGGCCAGTTGCTCGTTCTTCTTCAGGATGACTTTCGTCGGGTCCTTCGGATCGGTGAGCTCCTTGAGCGCCTTGCCGTTGTACTCCATCGCGATCTCCTCCGGCTGCGGGCTCAGAGGCTGGGCGTAGTTCCACGTCAGGTTGACGATCGGGTCGGGGAATTTGCCGCCGTCGGTCTGGTACATCTTCCGGATGCGCATGAAGATGCCGGACATGATCTCCAGATCGCTCTTGGTCTGGCCCGGGCCCTCGGCGCCTTGCCAGTGCCATTGCAGTACGCGCGAGGAGCTCACCAGCGAGCCGCGTTCCTCGGCGAAGCAGGTGGTCGGCAGGCGGAACACTTCGGTCATGATCTTGGTCGGATCGACCTGGTGGAATTCGCCGAACGGACGCCAGAACTCCGCCGTCTCCACGGCGAGAGGGTCCATCACTACCAGGAACTTCAGCTTCGACAGCGATTCGGTGATCTTCTGCTTGTCCGGCGCCGACGCCAGGATGTTGAAACCCTGGCAGATGTAGCCGTTCATTTTCCCCTGATGCATAAGCTCGAAGGCCTGCATCATGTCGTACGGCTTGTCCAGCTTGGGCAGGTAGTCGAACGCGTAGTGGTTTTCCTCGGTGGCGGCGTCGCCCCACCAGGCCTTCATGAACGAGACCAGGAACTTCTTGGCGTTGCTGTAGTAGCTAAGCTGGTTCGGACGCAAAGGCTTGAGCGCCCGTTTGGCCGCATAGGCTTCCCAGTCCTGTTCCGCCTCGCCGGGCAGGGTCAGATAACCGGGCAGCATATTGGTCAGCAGACCGAGGTCGGTCAGGCCCTGGATGTTGGAGTGGCCGCGCAGCGCGTTCATGCCGCCGCCGGCGATGCCGATATTCCCCAGCAGGAGCTGCACCATGGCGCCGGTGCGCAAGGTTTGCGCCCCGGTCGAGTGCTGGGTCCAACCCAGCGCGTACAGGATGGTCGCGGCGCGGCCGGGAACGGCGGTCGACGCCAGCATCTCGGCGACCTTGTGGAATTTCTCCGGCGGCACGCCGCAGGCCTTCTCCACCATCTCCGGCGTGTAGCGCGAGTAGTGCTTCTTCATCAGCTGATACACGCAGCGCGGATGCTCGAGCGTCGGATCGATCTTGGCGTAGCCATCGTCGCCCATCTCGTAATTCCAGCTGCTCTTGTCCGTGTATTTTCCGGCCGCCTCGTCGTAGCCCGAATACAGGCCGTCGTTGAAGGCGAAGTCCTCGCGGACGATGAACGGCATGTCCGTGTAGTTGCGGACGTACTCGTGCTGGATCTTGTCGTTCGTGAGCAGATAGTTGATGATCCCGCCCAGGAATACGATGTCCGAGCCGGTACGGGTAGGGACGTAATAGTCGGCTACCGAGGCGGTTCGGGTAAAGCGCGGATCGACCACGACCAGCTTGGCGCCGCGATGCGCCTTCGCTTCCGTGACCCATTTGAATCCGCAAGGGTGTGCTTCAGCGGCGTTTCCGCCCATGACCAGGATGACATCGGCGTTCTTGATGTCCACCCAGTGATTCGTCATCGCACCACGTCCAAATGTCGAGGCAAGACCTGCCACCGTTGGACCGTGTCATACGCGTGCTTGATTGTCGAATGCGAGCATGCCCAGACTGCGCATGGTTTTATGGGTTAGATAGCCTACCTCGTTGGAGCCGGCCGACGCGCACAGCATGCCGGTGGTGGTCCAGCGGTTGACGGTTTTGCCATCGGCGCTCTTCTCGATGAAGTTGGCGTCGCGGTCGGTTTTCATCAACTTGGCGATGCGCGTGAGCGCGTCGTCCCAGGAGATCTTGCTCCATTCCGTGGCGCCGGGCGCGCGGTATTCCGGCACCATCAAGCGATTCGGGGAGTGGATAAAGTCGATCAGGCTTGCGCCTTTCGGACAGAGCGTGCCACGGTTGACCGGGTGGTCGGCATCGCCCTCGATGTGGATGATGCTGGCGGTGGCGTTTTTGGCACCGTCCCCCAGGCCGTACATCAGGATTCCGCAGCCTACGGAGCAGTAGGGGCAGGTGTTGCGGGTTTCGGTGCTGCGCGCCAGCTTGTACTGCCGGACTTCGGCCAGGGCCGTCGCCGGCGCGAAGCCGAGGAGCGCGATGCTCGAACCCGCGATGGTTGCGCCAGTCACCCGAAGGAACTGTCGCCTGGACATCTGGTTCATTGGAGCCTCTCAGTTGATCGAAGGAACCTTCCGAGTGTAGCACCATCATATTAATTGCATACTGCTGATCCGTATCAAACGTTGCGCTAAAGCCAGATTCCTCCCATTTGATATGGATCAATGATCAATTTTTTTGCCCGAAGATGCGCGATTATTTGTCTTTATAGCAGCTTTTAAGTTTTAGATAATCGTAATAGCGGCTGCCGGCGGCGATTTTGGCGCCCGCGCAGGCGGACTTGAAATCGGTCTCCTTCTCGTTATAGAGCAAACGCACCAGCGTGCGCCCCTTGGCGTTGCGATAGATATCCCACTGGATGTTGGCGGCCATCGGCGCGACCGCGTCGCCGCGCCAGTCGCTGTTTTCGTAGCTGTACATCGTGGCGCGCGGCAGTTGGGCGGACATCCCCGGCAGGCCGAGGATGGCGGCCATTGGAATGACGATTTCGGCGTGCGAGAAGCGCAGCTTGGCGGCGTGGCGCATGTCGCCCCGGGCGACGGCATCCGCCTCGCCGAAGAAATCGTCGAGCAGCGTGCGCGCCATGCGCCATGTCAGGTCGCCGTGTTCGGCGATGCCGGGGCCTTTTTCGTAGAAGGCCAGCGCGTCCTCGATGGAGGCGAACACGCGGGCCTGCGCCGCCGGCACGTAGCGGGTGAAATCGGCCGGCACTTCGTCGGGCATGTCGGCCGCCGCCGCATACAGTTCGTACAGCGCCAGCGCGGCGTCGGTGGCGGAGGCGATTTCGGTCCCGCCGTCGCCCGCCAGCGTGTTGGTGAACTTGCCGTCGGCGCTGGTGTAGCTGAAACCGCCGGTGTTGGCGGCGCGCCGGCGGCCCTGGTCCAGCGCGGCGATGAAATCGGGCGTGAACAGGCGTTCGAGCGTGGCGCGCGCCGCCTCGGCCAGGCGTGGTTGCGCGCGGATCGCGTCCTCGCGGGCGCGCAGCTCGTCGCTCCTCACCCAGCTTTGGTAGGCCTGGCTGGCCTGGTACGCCGCGTGCAGCGGATCGGCCGGACCGGCCGTCTTGTCCTGCTTTTCACCGAGCTTGTGGAAGTAGAGCAGGAAGCGGTCGGTGCCCGCCGGGCGGCTGGCATGGTCGGATTCGCCGCGCGGCGCCAGCGAGGCCGGGTGGGTCAGCAGCGGTTCCAGGCCGGGCTGCCGCGCCACCAGGGCGCGCGTGAAGAAGTACGCGCTGTCGACGGCGCGGTCCTTACCCGAGCTGACCACGACGATCTCGCGCCGCTTGTCGGCGGCATCGCGGAACAGCTGCGGCAAGCGCCCGTGCATGCGCCGCGCCAGTTGCGTGTGTTCGGCCACGCCCTGCGCCGTCTCGTTGCCGTAACCGGGCTTGCCGATGCCGGCCACGCCGTACCCGAGCAGGAAGTTCGCCTTCATCATCGACAGGATGTCCGGACCCAGCTCCTTCCCCAGCGGCGTCAGGGCGCCGTCCTGCTCCGCCAATTGCCACAGCCGGTACATCGCCAGGTCGGTCTTGAAGCCGCTCAGGCCACGCGAGCCGTGGCGCGCCAGCAACTGCGTGGAGACGGCCCGGTAGCCCGGCGGCGGCGCCTCGTAGCTGGCGCCGTCCTGGCGCGGTTGATAGGGCGTCTTGGTCTGATAATACTGCTCGCCGGACGCGTTCAACAGCAGCAGGGACAGCGCGGCGCCGGCCGCCAGGGGCGTCTTTTTCATCCCTAGAAGTCTACTCTCGCATTCAGGCTGGCGGTGCGCGGCGCGCCCACGTTCAGATAATTCTCCTGATAGTAGGTCCAGTATTTGCGGTTGGCGATGTTGGAGATGTTGGCGCGCAGGCTCACCATCTTGCCGAAGAAGTGGTGGCGGTAGTTCAAGCCGGCGTCGAACAGCGCCACCGACGGCAGCTGGTTGACGTTGGCCGCGTCCATCGGCAGGTCGCCCAGGTACTGGGTGCCGGCATGCAGGGCCAGGCCTGGCAGCACTTCGCGCCAGGTCGCCTGCAGCGAGGCCTGGCGGCGCGGGGCGCCGACGGCGTGCTTGCCGCCGTAGCCCGGCGCGGCGTCTTCCAGTTTTGCGTCCAGCAGCATGATGCCGCCTTCGAGCGACAGGTTTTTTGCCACCTGCGCCACGCTGTTGAACTCCAGGCCCTGGTATTTTGTCTGGCCGTCGGTCACGTAGACGTTGGCGGCGTTGGTGTACTGGGCGCCGCGCTCGATGCGGAACAGCGCCGCGCTGGCGTTCCACAGGCTGTGCTCCGTCTTGACGCCGATTTCGGTCTGTTTGCTCTTGAGCGGAGCGAACACCTGGTTGGCGTTGGCGGTGGACGCCGGCGCGCTGGCCGCCTGCTCCAGCGCTTCGACGTAGCTGCCGTAGATGGTGGTGTCGGCGCGTGGTTTGAACATCAGCGCGACGGTCGGCGTGGTCTTGTTGGCCGGGTACTCGGCGCTGACCGCGCCCTTGGTCGAATAGGCGGTGTCCTTGAAGCGTGTGTAGCGGGCGCCCGCCATCGCCGACCAGTTGTCGGTCAGCTTGACGGTGTCGCTGACGAAGGCCGCATCCTGGCGCGTCGCCTCGTCGCGGTAGGTGCCGCCGCTGTAATTGACGGCGGCGACGTTCAGGATGTTCGGCGCGTACAGATTGCCGGTGCCCAGGTAGGTCTTGGGCGTGACCATCGACGATACCGATTCCAGCTTTTGCGAGGTCAGGCCGGCCACCACCTCGTGACGCAGGCCGGCGGTATCGAACTTGCCCTGCACGGTGGCCTGCACCTGGTCGAAGCCATAGTCGTGCAGCTCGGAGGTGACGCGGTCGCGATAGTCGGCCTTGTTGTTGGTGATGTAGTACTGGTCCTTCTTGTAGACGCGGCTCGAATCGGAGGTGCGGTACGACACGTTGGCCATCCAGTCCGGCGCCAGTCGGTATTCCAGGCCGACGGTGAACAGCGAGTATTCGACGTCGCTGCCGGCGCCGGTGCTATTGAGCCTGGTGTCGCCGGCGATCGGCGCCGGCACCTTGACCGCCGGCGTGAGGACGACGTCGGTGCCGCCGACGCTGCTACGGCGTTGGTACAGCGCGTCGTAGGTCAGCGCCAGGTCATCGGTGACGCGCCATTCCAGGTTCAGGCCCGCAGCGTTGCGGTTGATCGAGCCGCTTTCCTCCTGCACGCCGCCATCTTCGTGCAGCAGGTTGATACGGTAGCCAAAGCCGCCTTGCTCGCCCGCGCGGCCGCCCATGTCGATATGCTCCTTGATCGCGCCGCCTTCCTGATAGCCCATCGCCGCGCTGAAGCTGGCGTCGGTGGTGGGGCGCTTGCTGACGTAATTGACGGTGCCGCCGGGCGAACCGAAGCCGTACATAAAGCCGGTCAGGCCCTTGAGCGCCTCCACGCTCTCGAACATCTCCAGCGGCATTTCGGTGCCGCGGTTGATGTTGGCCAGGCCGTCGACCTTGTAGCCGTTGAGGTCATCGAGGCGCAGGCCGCGCATCTGGATGGTGGCGGGATGGGTGCTGATCGGCGGGCTGATGGCGGTGACCGAGGCGTCGTATTTCAGCACCTCGGAAATGCTGGTGGCCAGGCGGTCCTCGATCTCGTCGCTGCTGACGGCCTTGGTGGAGAAGGGGGTGTCGAGTGCGGCTTTGCGGCCCAACGCGCCGCCGCTGACGCTGTCGCCCAGTTTTTTCTTTTCGACGGTGGCCTTGATGACCACCTTGGACAGGGCGCCTTCGCCGGCATCTTCGGCGGCGTGGGTGTTGGCGTGCAGCGCGCACAGGCCGGCGACCGCGAGGGCCAGGCGGGTTTTAGCGAACGACGTATTCGGGGACATATGGACCTAAAAAAGAGGACGGAATAAAGCCCGTCATGGTAGTGGCGCCATATGACAGGCGTATGACTTGCGGATGGCAAGTCATGCCGCCGTCGGCCACCCGTCCTCTTTCTCGGTCCTAGTCCAGCAGCGCCTCGATCGCCGCCAGCGACGGCGGCGAGGCGCCCGGCGCCAGGCAGGCCGCCGCGCCGGCGGCCACCGCGAAGCGCAAATGGTCCAGCGGCGCGCGATCGGCGTGATGCATCATGCTGTAGGCCAGGGCGGCGATGCTGGCGTCGCCGGCGCCAACGGTGTCGACCACGGTGATGCGCGGCGCCGGCAGTTGCCAAGCGTCGCCGCCGATATGCAGCGAGGCGCCGTCGCCGCCCTTGGTGTACAGATAGGTCGCCGCCGGATTCCAGCCGCGCAGCGTGGCGAACGCGGTGTCGATGTCGTCGGTGCGGAACAGGCCCGCCAGATCCTCCTCCGATACCTTGACGACGTCGGCCAGCTCGGTCATGCGGCGCAACGTGGCGTCATAGCGCTGGTCCATCAGCAGCCGGTAGTTCGGATCGAAGCTGATGCGCACGCCGTCCAGTTTGAGCTGTTCGGCCAGCGTCACCAGCTTGCCGGCCAGCGGCTGGCGCGCCAGGCTGATGCCGCCGAAGTGCACCCACTTGCAGTGCGCGCGCCAGCCCTGCGGCAGCAGCGCGGCGTCGAAGTGCAGATCGGCGCTGTCGTCGCCGACGAAGAAGTAGGCCGGTGGATCGGTGCGGTGGACGATCGCCAGCAGCGGCGATTTGGCGTAGCGCTGCAGGAAGCGCATGTCCAGGTTGGCCGCCTCGCTGGCGCTGTGCAGCGCGTCGCCGAAGACGTCGCCGCTGATGGCGCCGGCGAACGCGGTCGGCACCTCCAGCCTGGCCATCGTGCGCGCCACGTTCCAGGTCGAGCCGCCGACCTGGCTAAGCCAATGCTGTTGCGCCGGATCCTGCACGATCATGTCGGTCAGCGCTTCGCCGGCCGCCACAAATAATGGAAAAGTCGCCATCTCAGTCCTTCAACACGTTCAGTACTTCGTAGCAGGCGCCCATGGTGTGGTAATCCACCTTGCCGGCCGGGCTTTTCTCGTCGGTCAGTTTGCTGTTGTCGGCGCCGAGGATGCGATACCACGCACCGTATTTGTGGTCGACGAAATGCTCCCAGCTATAGGCCCAGATCTTATCGTACCAGGTCCAGTAGCCCGCCTCGCCGGTGCGCGCGCCCAGCAGGGCCGCCGTGGCCAGGCTCTCGGCCTGCACCCAGAAGTATTTGAGGTCGTCGCAGATGCTGTCGTCCGGCCCGAAACCGTAGTAGATGCCGCCGTGCTGCGCGTCCCACGCCTTGTCCATCGCGGCGTTGAACAACTCCACGGCGCGCGGCAGCAGCCAGTCCTTGCCGCCTTCGAGCTGGTCGCCGTGGCGCTCCAGCAGCAGCAACAGCTTGGCCCATTCGGTCAGGTGGCCCGGCTGGTAACCCCATGGACGGAAGATGTTGCTCTTGTCGTGGCGGTTGTATTCGGTGTCGACCGACCAGTCGGCGTGATAGTGTTCCCAAATCAGATTGCCGGCCAGCGCCGCCTGGCGTTGGGTGATGTTGCGCGCCAGTGTTTCGGCGCGCAGCAGGAAGGCGCGCTCGCCGGTCGCTTCGAAGGCCGCGATCAGCGCCTCGCAGGCGTGCATGTTGGCGTTCTGGCCGCGATAGGCGTCCAGGGTCGACCAGTCGGCGCTGGCCTCGTCGGCGTACAGGCCATGCTTGGCGTCCCAGAAGCGCCGTTCCATCAGCTCGAAGGTCTCGTCTATCCATGCGCGGGCATCGCTCTCGCCGGCCATCAGCGCGTGGCTGTAGGCGAGCAGCACGAAGGCCAGGCCGTAGCAGTGGTTGGTGCCGTCGGTGACGCGGCCCTCGCCATTGTTCCAGTCCAGTTGCCAGGCGTAGCCGCCGGTCTGCGGGTTGCGGTGGGCGCCGCGCAGGAAGGCCAGGCCGTGGCGCAGGCGCTGCTGGTCCGCCGCCTCGCCGAACTGGCGCCATGCCATGGCGTGGGTGAAGATGAAGCGCGTGCTGCTGACCAGGTGGCGGGTGCGGGTGTCGTAGACGGTGCCGTCGTCCTTGTAGAAGTGATAGAAGCCGCCGCTGGCGTCCACGCAACGGCTGTCGTAGAACTGGCGGGTATGGCGGATGTGGTTCAGCAGCGTCGCGCGGGATTGAAAATCTGGTACCATCATGAGGTCCGTTGTTGGTTGATAGGCGGGCGCTTTTCACGGCGGCCCAGGTTAAATCGTCAGGTGTTAAATTCTCTGGCGCGCACCGGTCCCCGCGTTGCGGCGAAAGCCCAACGCCAGGTGGCGCGCGATGTTGTCTGGGTTGGTTCGGGCTTAGGCGGCTGCCACGCTGCCCCCTTTGCCTTGCGGCTTTTGTACCCGCCAGCCGTCAAACACGGTGCTGGCCCGCACCACCAATTCCACCGGCGCGATTTTTTCCACCGGCTCGTTGTGCGGGCCGTTGAGCAGCATTTCCACGCCCAGCGCGCCGAGCGCTTTTTTATCGATGCGCAGCGTCGTCAACGGGCGATGTCCCAGCACGGCGGTCGAAATATCGTCGAAGCCGACGATCGCGATATCGTGCGGGACCTTCAATCCCTTGGCCAGGCAGCAGCGCATCGCCACCAGCGCGGCGCTGTCGTTGTAGCAAAAAACGGCGTCGGGCGGATGGGGCAGGGCCAGCAACTGCTCCATCGCTTCCCACGCGCCGGTTTCAAGGTCGACGCCATCCGGCAGGCCCGCTTCCAGGCGCGGGTCGGCCAGGATGCCTTCTTCGAACAGCGCCTGGCGATAGCCGCGCGCGCGTTCGCGGATGCTGTAGTGCGACAGCGGACCGGAAATGAAGCCGACCCGCGTGCGGCCGGTGTCGATCAGGTGTTTGGTGGCCAGGTAGCCGCCCATCATATTGTCCGGATTGACGGAGCTGTAACCGCGCAGCTTCATATCGATCAGCACCAGCTGCTTGCCGGTCGAGCGCAGGGCGCTGAGCGTCTCCGGTTCGAAGAATCCGGCGCAGACGATGCCGTCCGGCGCGTGCATGCGTATCTGGTCGATCAATCCGTCGGCCGGGCCGACCGCCATGAACGACAGCACGATGCCCTGCTTGCGGCAGGCCTCCTCGGCGCCGTGCAGCACCGGCGAGTAGAACGGGCTGCTCGACGCCGTGTTGTGCTGGCGGTGCAGCAGGAAGGTCAGCCGGCGCAATCGTTTCGGGCGCAGCTTGCAGAAGTCGTAACCGAGCTTGCGCGCCGCCTCGAGCACCATCTGGCGGGTCGCCTCGGTCAATCCCGGCTCGTTTTTCAGCGCGCGTGAAATGGTCCCCGCCGACACGCCGGCGACGCGGGCGATATCCCGTATCGTCACTCCGGTGGTCGCAGCGTTGTTTGTGGATTCGCCCATCTCAGTCTCCAAATCTCTCGGTGAACCGGCTCGCGGCGGTGCCGTCGGCGGGTTTCTGGTGTGGATGCAGTCTTGCATAAGCGTCCACTCACGGTCAAACGGCAGTTCGATTTTCACGAAAAGTTTAGCGCAATTTACTAAACACGGGGATTTTAGCCGTACGCTGCAGCGCAACACGGCGTATCGCCTGGCATCGCGTGTTTAGTGAAGGCGGCTAAACTGCGCCCCAAATTCGCTTGCTATTTGACCCTCGCGCGGCGCCGATGCAGAATCTTTTCATTACTATAAAACCATCCTAGAGGAGACAGCTGATGGAACACGTTGCACCGGCAACTTTGAATACCCACGACCATGCGCATCAGACGGGAGGCAGCAACACCTTCCCGATGATGATCATCACGCTGCTGTTCTTCATGTGGGGGTTGATCACGTCGCTGAACGATGTCCTCATTCCGCACCTTAAATCGATTTATACGCTGACCTATGTGCAGGCGATGCTGGTGCAGTTCTGCTTCTTCGGCGCCTATTTCATCGTCTCGCTCCCGGCCGGGATGCTGATCAAGCGCTTGGGCTACCAGCGCGGCGCGGTCGCCGGCCTGGTGGTCGCCGCCACCGGCTGCGCCATGTTCTATCCCGCTTCGATGAGCGGCTACGCGCTGTTCCTCCTGGCCTTGTTCGTGCTCGCCGGCGGCATCACCATCCTGCAGGTGTCCGCCAACCCCTACGTCGCGGCGCTGGGCGCGCCGGCCACCGCGTCGAGCCGCCTGACGCTGACGCAGGCGTTCAATTCGCTGGGCACCGCGATCGCTCCGGCGCTGGGCGGCTTCCTGATCCTGTCGGAGGGCGTTCCCGCCGTCGCCAACATCGTCAAGACCAAGGCCGAGGAAGCGGCCACCGTGCAGGGACCATACCTGGTGCTGGCGGCCACGCTGCTGGCCATCGCGATCCTGTTCGCGCTGGTGCGGCTGCCTAAAATCGTCGATGCCGACGAAGCCGGCGGCGCCTACACGCTGGACAAAAAAGTGACGTCGCACCGCCACCTGGTGCTGGGCGCGATCGGCATCTTCCTGTACGTCGGCGGAGAAGTCAGCATCGGCAGCTTCCTGATCAACTTCCTGGGCGAGTCCAACATCGCCGGCATGTCGCACGGCGCGGCCGCCAACTACGTCAGCTTCTACTGGCTGGGCGCCATGATCGGCCGCTTCATCGGCTTTGGCGTGATGCGCTACGTTAGCCCGGGCAAGGCGCTGGCGTTCAACGCCGCGGCGTCGATCGTGCTGATACTGACGGCGATCTTCTCCCACGGCCCGCTGGCCATGTGGTCGATCATCGCGGTCGGCCTGTTCAACTCCATCATGTTCCCGACCATCTTCAGCATGGCGCTGTTCAAGCTCGGCCCCCTGACCAGCCAGGGTTCCGGTATCCTGTGCATGGCCATCGTCGGTGGCGCCTTGGTGCCGTTCGCGCAAGGCCTGCTGGCCGACACGATCGGCCTTCAGATGTCGTTCGTCGTGCCCGCCGCCTGCTATACCTTTATCTTGTACTACGGCCTAAAATACGCCGGCATGTATTCCGACCGCTGATTTGACCTCCAATAATAAAGAGAGACATATGAATTCCGAACTGAAGAATTCCGAACTGAATCTGCGTCCGCTGGCCATCGCGCTGGCGGTGGCGGCGGCGCTGGCCACCGCCACCATCGTCACGGTCGCCACCGCGCTGCCGGCCTACGCCGCCGAAGCGGCGACCGCGGAACCGGCCGAACCGGCATCCAAGCCGTGGCTGGACAAATCGCTGAGCGCCGACAAGCGCGCCAAGCTGGCGCTGGACGCCATGACGCAACAGGAGAAACTGGGCTGGGTGCTGGGCCACTTCGGCGCCGACTTCGCCAACAAGACCAAGAAGCATCCGGCCGCGCTGCCGTTTTCGGCCGGTTACATCCCCGGCGTGCCGCGACTGGGCCTGCCGGCGCTGTTTGAAACGGACGCCGGCCTGGGCGTGGCCACGCAATTGAGTAAAACGCCGCGCGAGCGCACCTCGCTGCCTTCCGGCCTGGCCACCACCGCCACCTGGAACCGCGATCTGGCCTACCAGGGCGGCGCCATGATCGGCAAGGAGGCGCGCGCCTCCGGCTTCAACGTGATGCTGGCCGGTGGCGTCAATCTGCTGCGCGAGCCGCGCAACGGCCGCAACTTCGAATACGCCGGCGAAGATCCACTGCTGGCCGGCACCATGGTGGCGCAACAGGTCAAGGGTATCCAGTCGAACAATCTGATCGCGACGATGAAGCACTTCGCCGTCAACGATCAGGAAACCGGCCGCTTCGTGCTCGACGCCCGCCTGGACGACGCCAGCAACCGCATGTCCGACCTGCTGGCGTTCCAGATCCTGCTGGAGCAGGCCAATCCCGGCTCGGTCATGTGCTCGTACAACCGCTTGAACGGCGTCTACGCCTGCGAAAACGACTACCTGCTCAACCAGGTGCTGAAGAAGGACTGGGGCTTCAAGGGCTATGTGATGTCCGACTGGGGCGCCGTGCACAGCACCGTCGAAGCGGCCAACGGCGGCCTCGATCAGCACTCCGGCTGGGAGTTCGACAAGTCGGCGTACTTCGGCGGCGCGCTGGAGGAGGCGGTCGAAAACGGCCACGTGCCGCAGGCGCGCCTCGACAACATGGTGTTCCGCATCCTGCACGCCATGTTCGACAAGGGCGTGGTCGACAATCCGGTCAAGGAGGGCGGCGCGATCGACTACGACGCGCACAAGCTGGTCAGCCAGGCCGACGCGGAAGAGGGCATCGTCCTGCTGAAGAACACCGGCAGCGTGCTGCCGCTGAAGGCCGGCGCCAAAAAAATCGTTGTCATCGGCGCGCATTCGGATGTCGGCGTGCTGGCCGGCGGCGGCTCGTCGCTGGTGTATCCGATCGGCGGCAATCCGGTGCCTGGCATCGAGCCGACGATCTGGCCCGGCCCGGTGGTGTACCACCCGTCGTCGCCGCTGAAGGCGATCAAGGCGCGCGCCGGCGGCGCCAAGGTTGTCTATAACGACGGCGCAGATCCTGCCGCCGCCGCGAAGGAAGCGGCCGACGCCGACGTCGTCGTCGTCTTCGCCCAGCAGTGGGTGGGCGAGGCGCTCGACGCCGTGTCGCTGGCGCTGCCCGGCAATCAGGACGCCCTGATCGGCGCCGTCGCCAAGGCCAACCCGAAAACCGTGGTGGTGCTGGAGACCTCCGGTCCGGTGCTGATGCCTTGGGTGGACCAGAGCGCGGCCGTGGTGCAGGCCTGGTACGCCGGCAGCGGCGGCGGAGAGGCGATCGCCCGCGTGCTGTTCGGCGAAGTCAATCCGTCCGGGCACCTGCCAACCACTTTCCCGGTGTCCGAAAGCCAGTTGCCGCGTCCAAAGCTCGACGGCGATCCGAAGAACGAGAAGCAGCGTTTCACTGTCAACTATCACGAAGGCGCGGCGGTCGGCTACAAGTGGTTCGATCTGAAAGGCCTCAAGCCGCTGTTCCCGTTCGGTCACGGCTTGTCGTACACGCAGTTCTCGTACTCCGGCCTGGCCGCGAGCCAGAAGGGCGGCAAGCTGCAACTGAGCTTCAAGGTCACCAACACCGGCGCCGTCAAGGGCAAGGATGTGCCGCAGGTGTACGTGGCGCCGGTCGGCGCCAAATGGGAGGCGCCGAAGCGCTTGGCCGGCTGGGACAAGGTCGAACTGGCGCCGGGCGAAAGCAAGGAAGTCAGCCTGACGGTGGATCCGCGCCTGCTGTCCATGTACGACAGCAAATCCAAGACCTGGCGCGTCGCGCAGGGCGGGTACAAGGTATTGCTGGCGCACGACGCCGGCGACGCCAAGGCCACCAGCATCACCGTGCAGCTGCCGAAGCAGACGTTGAATGTCGCCGGCCAGCCAACCAAGTAATCATCCATAAAAAGAAAGACGAGACATGAAACAACTGTACAAATTCTGCGCGGCCGCGCTGATGATCGGTGCTTGCGGCGTGGTCTCCGCGGCGGACGGCGCGAGCTCCGGCAAGGGTAATTTCGTCACCGCCAAGAAGACGCACTTCGCGCGCAAGGGCCAGGCCTACTACATCGTCGGCGCCAATTTCTGGTACGGCGGCTATCTTGGCGCGCCGAGCGGCGTGGGCGAGCGCGCGCGCTTGCTCAAGGAACTCGATAGCATGCGCGCGATCGGCATCAACAACCTGCGCGTGCTGGCCGTCTCCGAGAAGACCGAGATGAAAAGCGCCGTCAGCCCGGCGACCACCGCCAAGCCGGGCGAATACGATGAGAACCTGCTGGTCGGCCTGGATTTCCTGATGGCCGAAGCGGCCAAGCGCGACATGACCGTGGTGCTTTACCTGAACAACTTCTGGCAGTGGTCTGGCGGCATGACGCAGTACCTGAACTGGTTCGAAGGCACGCCGGCGCTGGACCCGAACGTGACCAAGGACTACGACGACTTCATGAAGAAGAACGCGCGCTTCTACGTCAACGGGGCGGCGCAAAAAGAGTACCGCAACGTGATCCAGAAGATCGTCAAGCGCGTCAACACCATCACCGGCAAGCCGTACGCGGAAGATCCAAGCTTGATGTCGTGGCAGCTGGCAAACGAGCCGCGTCCGGGCAACGGCAACGCCACGCCGGAGGAGAAAAAAGCCTACATCAAGTGGGTCGATGAAGTCGCCGGCTATATCCATAGCCTGGACAAGAACCACATGGTCAGCACTGGCAGCGAAGGCCTGGCCGGCTCCGCCCAGGACGCCCAGCTGTACCTCGATGCGCACCGCACCAAGCATATCGATTACCTGACCTATCACCTGTGGCCTAAGAACTGGGGCTGGTTCGACTCCCAGGATCCAACCGGTTCGTGGGACGGCGCCATCGCCAAAAGCCGTAATTATCTGACTTCGCACATCGAGCTGGCCAAAAAGCTGGACAAGCCTATCGTGCTGGAGGAATTCGGCCTGGATCGTGACGGCGCATCCTTCAGCATCAAGGCCGGCACCACCATCCGCGACCGCTTCTATCGCGAGGTGTTCGACTTCGTCTACGGCGGCGCCAAGAAGGGCGACCCTATCGCCGGCTTTAATTTCTGGGCATGGGGCGGCGCCGGACGCGCGGCCAACGCCGATTACTGGTGGAAGCCGGGTAACGATTTCGTCGGCGATCCGCCGCAGGAGGAGCAAGGCCTGTATTCGGTGTTCGATTCGGACGCCAGCTCGCTCAAGCTGATCAAGGAATACGCCGACAAACTCAATTCCATCAAACGTTAAGGGGCCGTCCATGAAACGTTCGATGCTGAATATGCTGGCGCTGTCCGCCTGTACCGTCGCTTTCAACGCCCACGCCCAGAAGTTCGACGGACTGGCCGCCACGCCGCAGATGGGGTGGAACAGCTGGAACACCTTCGCCTGCGACATCAACGAAAAGCTGATCCGCGACACCGCCGACGCGATGGTCAAGAACGGCCTGAAAGACGCCGGCTACGAGTACGTCAACATCGACGACTGCTGGCACGGCAAGCGTGACGAGAAGGGCGTGATCCAGGCAGACCCGGAGCGCTTTCCGTCCGGGATGAAGGCGCTGGCCGATTACGTCCATGGCAAGGGTCTCAAGATCGGCATTTATTCGGATGCCGGCGCCACCACGTGCGGCGGCCATCCCGGCAGCCGGGGCCACGAATACCAGGACGCGCAGACCTACGCCGCCTGGGGCATCGACTACATCAAGTACGACTGGTGCGACACCAAGGGCTTGAACCCGGTCGGCGCCTACACCACCATGCGTGACGCGATCCGTGCCGCCGGCCGGCCGATGTTGTTCAGCATGTGCGAATGGGGCGACAGCAAGCCTTGGGAATGGGCCAAGGATGTCGGCCACTCGTGGCGCACCACCGGCGACATCTATCTTTGCTTCGACTGCGAATTCAGCGAGGCCTCGTACTCGAGATGGGGCGTGCTACAGATCCTCGACAAGCAGGCGGGCCTGCGTGTGCATTCCGGCCCGGGACACTGGAACGACATGGACATGCTCGAAGTGGGCAGGGGCCTGACCGAGGACGAGGACCGCTCGCACTTCGCCGCGTGGGCGATGCTGGCGTCTCCCCTGATCCTGGGTAACGACGTGCGCAAGATGTCGGACGCCACCAAACGCATCCTGACCAACAAGGAAGTCATCGCGATCAACCAGGACAAGCTGGGAATCCAGGCGTGGCGATTCATGCAGGCCGGCCGGTTGGAGTATTGGGCCAAGCCGCTCGATAAGGGCGAGTGGGCGGTGATGATACTTAATCGCAGCGAGCAGGCCATGCCGGTCAGCTATCAGTGGACCAACCACCGTGTCAACGACGATATGAGCAAGCGCGTACTCGACACCACGAAGACGGTGTACACCTGGACCGACGCCTGGACCGGCAAGACCGGCGACACCAGCAAAAAACTGGAGAGCAAACTCGCCCCGCATGGCGCGATCGTTCTGCGTTTGAAGGCCCGGAGCTGAGATGAAGCACACGATGACTGTGGCGGCGTTGGCCGCGATGATGTGGTCCGGCGCCCAGGCCGGCGACCAGTGGGGACCGTATAACGCCGAATTCCCGGCCGCCAGCGATGGCTTGCTCAAGAAGGTCAAGCAGGCCGACATTTTCGCGTCGGCCGTGACGGGCAGGGTGCAACCATTCGGCTTGAGCGGCTGGTTCAAACCGTCGGAACCGGCTCCCGGCCGCACGCTGATCGCCGGCGTCGCGGGCGCGCAGGCGGGACC
Source organism: Duganella sp. 1411 (assembly GCF_017833525.1). Classification (GTDB taxonomy): domain Bacteria; phylum Pseudomonadota; class Gammaproteobacteria; order Burkholderiales; family Burkholderiaceae_D; genus Rugamonas. The sequence goes on along the minus strand of NZ_JAFICD010000001.1, from coordinate 2,274,404 downwards.
TGGTTGGTTCCTGTGCAGCGTGGATGGCGCGGTCGGTTTCTGCGGCTATGGCCTGGAAGTGGTTTCGCCGCTTAAGCTGGCGCCGAACGCCTGGGTGCATCTGGCGGCCGGTTATGACGGCAAGCAGGTCACGCTGTACGCCAACGGCAGCGTCGTCGCCCGCCAGGACGCGGTGCTGAAGGCCGAGGCGCTGATACCGGCCGCAGATGCTGGTGCCCAGATTTCCCTGGGGCCGCGCAGCAAGGCGGCAACGGGCTACGCCGGACGCATCGCCGGCTTCACCGTCGCCGCCACCGCGCTGGATGAAGACGCGGTGCGTGCGATGGCGGCGGCGCAGCCGAACGATGCGCTGATCAATTTCGAATCCGGTAGCCCGTCGTGGCCGATACAGGTGCGCCAGATGTACGGCCAGCTCGCGCCGCAGGATCCGTGGACCTTGCCGAAATCCGGCTCGCCGTTACAGGAGCCGAAAGCCAAGCCGGCCTACAGCGGTCCCGCGCTGGTGCAGAGCGACGCTAATCTGTGGACGCTTAAGTCGTGGAAGCTGCAGGCCGCGCCCCAGGTCAGCGCCAAGGCGCAGCAGATATCGTCCGCCGGCTTCGACACCGCCGGCTGGTATCAAACCACCACGCCGGGCACGGTGCTGACCACGCTGGTCGATCGCGGCGTCTACCCCGATCCCGACTTTGGCTTGAATAACATGGCCATTCCCGAGTCGCTGAACAAGCAGGATTACTGGTATCGGACGCTGTTCCAGACGCCGGCCGCTTTCAAACAGGGGCAGCATCTGTTCGTCACCTTCAAGGGGGTGAACTACGAGGCCGAGGTTTGGATCAATGGCCGCAAACTGGGCGGCATGAAGGGCGCATTCGTACGCGGCACCTTCGACCTTAGTCCTTACCTGAAGCTCAAGGGCGAGAATGTCATCGCCGTCAAGGTGTCGCCGCCGCCGCATCCCGGCATCCCGCAGGAAGAATCGATCACCGCGGGTGCCGGCGAAAACGGCGGCACGCTGGCGCAGGACGGCCCGACCTTCATCGCCTCCGAGGGCTGGGACTGGATTCCGTCGGTCCGCGACCGCAACACCGGCTTGTGGCAGGACGTGGTGCTGCACGCCACGCGCGACTTCAAGCTGGGCGACGCCCAGGTCATCACGGCACTGCCGCAAGCGGACAACAGCGTGGCCGACGTCAGCATCGAAGTGCCGGTCGCGAACCTGTCCAAGTCGGCGCAACGCGTCACCGTGCGCGCCACTATCTCGCGCCGCGACGGCGGCATGAAGCCGATCCAGGTCAGTAAAACCGTCAGCCTGGCGCCGGGTGAGCAAAGTGTGCGCTTCATCCCGGCCGATTTCGCCGCGCTCAAGCTGAAGAATCCCAAGCTGTGGTGGCCCAACGGCTACGGCGCGCCGGATCTGCATGAGCTCAAGCTCGAGGTGCTGCAGGGCGCGCAGCTGTCGGACCAGGCCAGCACCCGTTTCGGCGTGCGCGCCGTGACCTACGAACTGTCGCTGGTCGACCAGAGCGGCCATCTGCGCCGCGTGGAAGCCGACTTCACCAAGGGGCGGGAGCTGGGCGTGCGCATCACCGATGGTCGCCACCAGTCGATTCGTAAGCTCTCGGATAACAACTGGGCCACCGGCTTGCGGCCGGAGGCCGACGGCACCGCCGCCATCCGACCGCTGGAGGAAACCACGCTCAGTCCTTTCCTGGTCATCAAGGTCAACGGCGTGCGCATCGCCGCGCGCGGCGGCAACTGGGGCACGGAGGACTGGCGCAAGCGCATCGACCGCGAACGGCTGGAGCCTTACTTCCGGCTGCACCGCGACGCCAATGTCAACATCATCCGCAACTGGGTGGGGCAGAACACCGAAGATAGCTTCTTCGAGCTGGCCGATGAATACGGCCTGATGGTATTGAACGACTTCTGGGCGTCGACCCAGGATTACAATCTGGAGCCGCAGGACGTCAATCTGTTCATGGACAACGCGCGCGATGTCGTCAAACGCTATCGCAATCATCCGTCAGTGATCATGTGGTTCGGTCGTAACGAGGGCGTGCCGCAACCGGTGCTGAACGAGGCGCTGGAGGCGATGATCTACCAGCTCGACGGCACCCGCTGGTACAGCGGCAGCTCCAACCGCATCAATCTGCAGAACAGCGGTCCCTATAACTATCAGACGCCGGCGAGCTACTTCACCGAGCACGCCAAAGGCTTCTCGGTGGAGGTGGGCACGCCGTCGTTCCCGACGATGGAGGCGATCAAGGCGGCGGTGCCATCGACCGACCAGTGGCCGCTGAGCGATACCGTCACGTACCACGACTGGCACCCGGACGGCAACGGCAGCGTCAAAACCTTCAATACGGCGATGGCGGCCGGCTACGGCGCGCCCGATACGCTGGCGGACTTCGAACGCAAGGCGCAGTTGTTGAACTATGAAAGCCATCGCGCCATCTTCGAAGGCATGAACGCTGGCCTGTGGCGCCAGCATAGCGGCCGCATGCTGTGGATGACGCAGCCGGCCTGGCCGAGCACCATGTGGCAGATCCTGAGCCATGACTACGATACGCACGGCGCCTTCTATGGCGTGAAGAGCGCGGCGGAGCCGGTCCACGTGCAAATGAACCTGCCCGATTACCAGCTCATGGTGATCAACAATCCGCCAGCGGCTTTGAACGGCGTCACGTTGTCGTACGCCGCCTATGACGTCAAGGGCAAGTTGCTGGCAAGCGGCGACCAGCCGGTGACGGTGGCGCCGGTGAGCACATCGGAACCGATCGACGCCGGCATCGCCGGTTTGCTGGAGCGGGAAAAACTGATCGTGCTCAAATTGGCGCTCAAGGCGGCCGACGGCAAGCTGTTGTCGCAGAACGTCTACTGGCCAAGCAGCACGCTCGCCGGCCAACAGGGCTTGAACCAATTGGCGACCGTGCCCCTGGAGCTGGCTACCCGTTGGACCAGCGCCGCCACGCCGGGCGAGCGGCAATTGGAGGTTACAATCCGCAACGGCGGTGAAGCGCCGGCGCTCGGCGGAAAACTGACCTTGTTAAATGCGGACGGCGAGCGGATACTGCCGGTGTATTTCTCGGATAACTACGTCGCGTTGATGCCCGGCGAGAGCCGCACCGTGACCGCCACCTTCAAGAGCCAGGGCGCCGTGCGCCTGGATCTGCGTGGCTGGAACGTGGCGCCGCAATCGCTGCGGGTAAGCGCACAATGAAAGGAACTATCAAGATGAAAAAATCCCTGATCTCCGCGCTGGTAGCCGCGGGCCTGCTGGCGCTGAGCAGCGCCCCGAGCTACGCCGACGCGGGCGTGAGCCCCGTCGCGTGCAGCACCACCCCGGCGCCACGCAAGATCGAGTACCCGTGGATGTCGGTGGAACGCTGGTATCAGATGTTCAAGGAGGACGTCGCGGTCACCGATGCGGGCAACGTCGATCTGCTGTTCGTCGGGGATTCGATCACCGAGGGCTGGAATCAGGAGATCTGGAATAAGTCCTTCGGCTCCTGGAAGGCGGCTAATTTCGGTATCGGCGGCGACCACACCGGCAACGTGCTTTGGCGCCTGGACAACGGGCATGCCGACAAACTGCATCCCAAGCTGGTGGTGCTGACGATCGGCGTGAACAACTTCTTCCATTGTGGCGCCGGCCCGGACGACGTGTTCGAGGGTGTGCAGGCAGTGGTCAAGAAGCTGCGCGCGCTGTACCCGGACGCGAAGATCCTGCTCAACGCCGTGCTGCCTTACGAGCAATCGGCACAGAGTCCAAAGCGGCAGCAGATCATTGAGCTGAACCGCAAGATATCGACGCTGGGCGATGGCAAGAGCATCGTGTTCAAGGATTACGGCGCGCGCTTCCTGCTGCAGAACGGCGACATGTCGCCGGAGGTGATGGCCGACTTCCTGCACCCGACGCCCAAGGGTTACCAGATCTGGTCCGACGCGATGCTGCCGGATATCCAGAAGCTGATGAAGTAATGAAGCCCTCCCATGGCCGTTTGACCGGCTGCGCGGCGATCCTTGTCGCGCTATGGGGGCATACCCCGCTGGTCGCGGCGGCGTCGATGACGGCCGCCGACTCCCACGTCGCCCGGATGGGCCGAAGCGATATCAACGCCGACGGCGTAGTGCGCTTCGGCTATCCGGGCGTTAGTTTTTTTCTCAACTTCGAAGGCACGCGCCTGAGCGTCGAGGCGGAAGCCAGCGGCACCAATAGCTATCTTGACGTGATCGTCGATGGCGTCGCGCGCAAGGTGCGGTTGGCGGCCGGCAGGCAGACTGTCGTCTTGCTCGACCACGCGGCGGCGGGCAAGCATGCAGTGGAAATCGTCAATCGATCCGAGACCTGGCACGGCACCGCCGCTTTGCTGCGCTTCGACACCGACGGTAAATGGAATCCCGCACCCGTGCTCCCCGGGCGGAAGATGCTGATGTTGGGCGATTCCGTCACCTGCGGCGAGGCCATCGACCGCGTGCCGGGCGCGAAGAAGGAGCCGGCGTGGTGGAACGCGCGGTCGTCGTATGGCATGTTGATGGCGCGCTCTTTGCACGCGCAGGTGCAGCTGGTCTGCTACGGCGGGCGGGGTTTGATACGCACCTGGGATAACAAAACCGATGAAATGAATCTGCCCGACTATTATCGCTTGGCGATTCCGGACAGGGATAAGCCGGTTCAGTGGGACCAGCGCGATTATCGGCCGGACGTGATCCTCAGCGCGATCGGGAATAACGATTTCAATCCGGGGATTCCGGATCGCGAAGGGTATGTGGGGACTTATGTGCGGTTCGTGCAAACCCTGTTGAGGGATCATCCGCAGGCGCAGATCGTGTTGACCGAAGGCGGGTTGATGACCGGCGAGAAGCGCGAGGCGCTGGTTGAATATATCGCCGAGACGGTGAAGCGGGTGGGGGATAAGCGCGTTCATGCCATTGCGTCGAAACCGTATCCGGGCGATGCCGATGACGGGCATCCGACCAGGGAGCAAACCGTTGATATCGCCAACGATTTGCTGCCCCAGGTTCGCGCCATTATGGGTTGGTGAACGCTTAAGCCGTTGACGGAGCTTGGCGGATTAGCCGGAACGGCGTAATCCGCCAACCGCCTTAGTAGCTCGCGCCCACCCGGAGGCCGAACATGCGAGGCTGTACGAAGTTAGCCTCCATGAAGCCACCGTACACCGAATTGCCGCTCAGCTTCGCATGGCTGTCCGAGATGTTACGAACATACAGCTCCGCGTGCCATTTGTCGTCCGGCGCCTCCAGCCGCACCGACGCGTCGCCCATCGCATACGCCTTCTGGTAACGGCCGATGTGCGAGAACTCCGAATTGAGCATGTCGAAGTAAGCCTTGTCGCGCCAGTTCACTTTCACGTACGGGATCACCTTGTAGCCGTTCTCAAACCCGAACTCCTGCGAGAAGTTGATGTTGAACTGGTACTTCGGCGTGTTCGGCAGATGGTTGCCGTCGATGTTGGCCAGGCGGCGGCCCAGCAGCGTCTTGTCCGGTCCATTGTAGGCGGTCGGGCAGGCCGGCAGACCCAGTTCCAGACGCACGTCGCACTGGTAGTCGTCGCTGTACGAGTTGTAGTCGTGGATGCTGGAGTTGATGTAAGCGAAGCCGCCACCGATGCGGCCACCGCGCCATGGCTTGTAATCCCACTCCAGCTCCAGGCCTGGGATATTCACCTTGCCGACGTTGATGGTGCGCCAGCCTTCATACACGTCGCACTTTGGCTGGTCGGCCGGGCAGGGCAGGCCGTTCGATGGGATGATCTGGTTGATGAAGTAGGTGCCGGTGACCTGCATGTCCTTGTACTTCATGAAGAACGCGGTGGCCGACAGGCTTAAACGGTTGTCCAGGAACTTGCCCTTGAAGCCCAGCTCATAGTTGGTGACGGTTTCCGGCTCGTACGGCAGGAAGGTCTCGACGCCCGGTTTGCCGTCGGCGCACAGGCGGTAGTTGCAGCTGTCCGTCTTGTCGGCGAAGCCGCCGGCCTTGTAGCCGGTCGACACGGAGGCGTAGACCATCTTGTTGGTGTCGAGCTGCTTCTGCAGGCCCGCGCGCCATGTCACTTTTTTCCATTCCTGCTTATGGTCGTTCGAGGTCGGCGCGCCATACAGATGGTACGCCGCCACGCTGCCGCCCATGGCCGGGGTCAGGTCGGTGCCGTCGTGGACGTGGAAGCCCGGCGTGCCTGGCGTGCCTTGCGAATACAGCCCGTTGTAGTAGGCGGTGTTGCCGATCCAGTTGGCGCCGTAGACCTTGCCGCCCTTGTCCTCCTTGCTGTCGACGCTGTAGCGGGCGCCGAGGGTACCGGTCCACGTCGGGATGAACTTCCAGTCGGCTTGGGCGAAGACCGCCTTGGCGTCGACCTGGCGATTGGGCTGGTTATACAGCACGCTGCCGACATCGCCGTACGGCTTTTGGATGGTGTTGGTCTGCTCGTAGTCGATGCGGTTACGCTCGTGCATCCAGAACAAGCCGCCGACGTACTGCACATTGCCCAGCTGCTGCTTCAACTGCGCCTCGTGCACCGTCGACAGGTAGCGCGAGTCGAGCGTGCGGTGGAACGAGTCGGTCAGCGGCCACGTGCCCCAGTTACCATCGGCCGAATTCGGGTAGGCGCCGTTGATCTGGAACGGCGCCGCGTGCTGCATGCCCAGGTCGTCGTCGGTGATCTGCGAGCGCTTCTGGTCGGCGATCTGGAAGGTGTAGTCGAAATTGGTGTGATCGTTGATATTCCAGTTGATCCCGGTGCGCAGCGTCTTGATACTCAGGTCGTTCTGGCCCGGGACGTTGACGTTGATGTCCCACTTGCCCTGGCCCGGGCCGCACGCGTAGCGGGTGCCGGCGGTGGCGTCGCAGTCGCGGAAGGTGGCGCCGCCGGCGCCGGAATCCTGGAACTGCTCGTACGAGGCCTTGGCCGTGAGGTCCTTGTTGATCTTCAGCAGACCGGTCAAACGGCCGGCCCATTCGTCCTGATTGGTGTAGTAGTCGCTCGGACCGACCACGCGGTTGAAGCGCTGGTCGACATCCGGCTTGCCGTTCGGGACCCAGCCCAGCGCCGGCGCGTTCGCCTCGCTGACGTCGCGCGTCTGGTTGGCGTAGCCGTCGCGCTTGACCTTCATGAACGTGGCGCGCAGTGCCAGCGCGTCGTTGACGACGATGTTCTGCACCACCGAAATTTGCTTCTTCCGGTAGTTGCCGATATCGATGTCGGCCTTGCCGTAGTTGCCCGTCCAATCCGGCTTGGCGGGAATCACGTTGACGCTGCCGCCGGTGGAGTTACGGCCGAACAGCGTGCCTTGCGGGCCGCGCAGCACCTCGACCTGCTCCAGGTCGAACATCAGCGCCTGCGCGCCTTGGGGACGCGGCGAGTACATGCCGTCGACGTGGAAGCCGACCGCCGGGTCGCCGGTCTCGGTGAAGTTGGTGGAGGTGATGCCGCGGATGGTGATCTGCACGGCCGAATCCTCGCCGGTGTTTTCGATCACGACGTTGGGCATCTCGCCGCTCAAGTCGGAGAGGCTGGTGGCGCCCTTGCGGGTCAGCTGCTCCTGGCTGAGCGCCGCCACCGCCAGCGGGGTACGCAGCAGCGACGTCGAATAGCGGGTGGCGGTCACCTTCACTTCGGGGATCTGGTCCGGGTTGGTGATGACCGGAGCCGCGGCGGCTGCCGCTGGTGTATCGGTGGTGCCGGCGGCGGTGTCGTTGGCCTGTCCATGTGCTGTCATGGTCATCAACCCGCAAGCGCTGGCGACGGCCAAACTCATAAGTGTTCTTCTGGTCGGATGCAGCATGTCGTCTCCTTGACGTCTTTAGAATTATGGGTACTGGGAGTGTCAATAATGACAATTTAGTATTGCATCTCGAAAACTTGAAGGTCAAACGAATCCAAAAAACGCTGCGCAGTTTAACCACCTTTACTAAACACGCCGCTACTGCCAGTCGCGGCCGTCGCACGCTGACAACACTCCGCCGCCGCACGGAAATAGCGGCCGTCTTTTGGTTAAGTTTTGTAAGTTTTTATTGCGTTTTCTTGCGCCGAAGGGACGTCGACGCTGGCGGCTCGCCCGTGTGCGCGAGGAGATGGGACGTAAGGAAGTGTAATCTCCGCTGCCGCCGGGAAAAATAAACATCAATGTTTTCAACGACTTATGGTATTCGACGGATGAGGTGAAAGCCCGGCCCGTCGCAGAAAATGCAATGCTAGAATTAATTCATCGTTGCAAATACTGCTAGAGAATCACTAAAAAAGACGACGGACAGCCACATGCGATTACGCGGAATTCCAGCTTATATTCCAGCTTACTTTTTACTCGTCGGCTTGCTGTGCGCCCAGGCCGCGCAGGCCGGTTCGCTGGTGATCGAAAGCTGGCGCGTCGACGACAAAACGCTATGGGAAAAGGTGCTGCTGCCGGCGTTTGAAAAAAACCATCCGGGCATCGACGTCAAGTTCGCGTCGACCGCGCCCACCGAATACGACGCCGGCGTGGCCGCGCGCCTGGCCGGCGGCACGGCGGGGGATCTGATCGCGTGCCGGCCCTTCGACGTATCGCTGTCGCTGTACAAAAAAGGCCATCTCGAAAAGCTCGACGGCAAACCGGGAATGCAGAACTTCGCCCCGACGTCGCTGGTCGCCTGGCAGACCGACGACGGCAAGGACACGTTCTGCATGCCGGTCGCCTCGGTGATCCACGGCTTTTTGTACAACAAGAAGATCTTCAAGAAGCTCGATTTGCAGCCGCCGAAAACCGTCGATGAATTCTTTGCCGTGCTGGAGGCGGTGAAGAAGGGCGGCGGCGGTGTCGTGCCGCTGGCGTTGGGCACCGCCGAGCGGTGGGAATCGAGCCAAATGGTTTATACCAATATCGGCCCGAACTTCTGGCGCGGAGAGGAGGGGCGCAAGGCGCTCATCGCCGGCAAGGCCAAACTGACCGACGCGCCGTTTGTCGAGGCGTTTCAGTTCGAAGCCAGGATGGGCGCCTATCTGGATAAGGGCGCCGGCGCGCAAACCTACGGCGACAGCCAGAATCTGTTCGCGCTGGGCCGTGCCGCAGTCTATCCCGCCGGCTCCTGGGATATCTCCCACTTCAGCCAGACGCCGGGCCTCGAAGCGGGCGCCTTTCCGCCGCCGGTGCGCAAGGCGGGCGATCCTTGCTTCATCTCGGACCATATGGACATCGGCATCGGCATCAATAAAAAGTCCCGCAACAAGGACGACGCGCTCAAGTTTCTGGCATGGGTGGGATCGCAGGAGTTCGCGGACCTCTACACCAACAGCATCAACGGTTTCTTTTCGCTGTCGAATCACCTGATCGCGGTGCGCGATCCCGTGGCCAAGCAGATGGCGGAGTGGCGCAAGAGCTGCGCTTCGACGATACGTTTCAATGCACAGGTGCTCAATCGTGGGCAGCCGAGCATGGAAAGCGAACTGTGGGCCGTCAATGCCCAGGTTTTGAACGGCAAGCTGGCGCCGAGGGATGCCGCCGCCAGGCTGCAGAACGGTTTTGCGAAGTGGTACAAGCCGCAGCAAAAGTAGGGGGAAGACCATCAGGTGTCGATGTCCGATATCGAAGCGGTTTTTACTTAAATATAAAAACAGGAGTATCAAATGACGATGACTACGACTAAGCCGCTGTTGAAGAAAAAACTGCTACCCAAGCTGATCGCCCTGGCGCTGGGGGGCGCGTTTGCTCCGCATTCGTACGCCGCCGATGCGGCGGTGGCGCAGGCCACGGAGACCACCACGGCGGGAGAGCCGGCGGTGGTGGAAGTGAAGGGCATCCGCGAACGCCTCAAGCGCAATCTGGCCGAGAAGCGCGACTCCGGCAACGTGATCGACACCGTCACGGCGGAGGAGGTAGGCAAGTTCCCCGACAAGAACGTGGCCGACTCGCTGCAACGCGTGCCCGGCATTTCGGTGGACCGCACCTGGGGCGAGGGGCGCGACATCTTCGTGCGCGGCACCGACAAGAATCTGAATCTGACGCAGTTGAACGGCCAGGCCGTGGCCTCGGGCTACTGGTGGAAAAACGATTCGCAAAGCCGTGGCTTCAACTACGACATCCTGGCATCGGAACTGGTGGGCAGCATCGACGTCTACAAAAGCCCGTCGCCGGACCTGGACGAGGGCAGCATCGGTGGCCTGGTCAACGTCAAGACCCGCAAGCCTTTCCAGCTGAAGCCTTTCGTGGCGCAGGTGTCGGCGGAAGCGACCTACAGCGAGCTGCCGAAGAAAACCGATCCGCAGTTCTCCGGCCTGCTTAGCTGGACCAACGAGCAGAAGACCTTTGGCGCGCTGGTCGCCGTCAGCCGGCAGAAACGCACGATGCGCCGCGACGGCCTGGAAAACTTCACCGACACGACCAAGTACAACATCGTCGACCAGAACGGCGCGGTGACGCCGGGCGCCTACGCGTCGTGGGGCGGCGGCACGCCGATCTTCCGCCAGGACCGCGAGCGCACCACCGGCAACATCACGCTGCAGGCGCGTCCCAACGCCAATACGGACATCTCGCTGAACTACATGGACTCCGATATGAGCATGGACAACAGCAACCAGAACTACCTGTGGCAGGCGGGTGGACTGGCCGACGCGCGGGGCAATATCGCGGTCACCAATCCGCGCTTCATCACCACCTCGGACGGCACCAAGGCGCTGGTCGGCGGCACGGTCGGCCCCACCACGGGCGTATCGTTCGAGCCGATCTTCCGCCAGTCCTACATCAAATCGCAGGTGCTGGACCTGGACGGCACCTATGACGCCGACAGCTGGAAGTTCCACGGCCAGGCCGGCACCACCAAGGGCTCGGGCGGCAGCGACCATGACCGCAATTTCTGGTTCACCGGGAATACGCGCGCCACCTTCAACCTGGCGCCCGACACCTACGAAATCAAGTATCTGGATATGAATCCGCTCGATCCGACCAAGCTGACCCTGCAAAGCACGCGCGACTGGATACGCCGGATGGAGACCAAGGAGAACTACGCGCAGGGTGATCTGACGGTGGACCTGAACGGCGCTTTCTTCAAATCGATCAAGGTCGGCGTCAAGCTGCGCGACACCAAGGTGCAAAACCGACGCATCATCGGCACCAATGGTCCTGGCAATCCAGGCTGGGAGACGCTGACGCTGGCGGACCTGTCGACCGGCGCTTCGCCGCTGATTTCGCAGGAGGCGGCGAGCGCCGGCTCGCTGACGCAATATGCGTGGGTGGACGACGGGCTGGCGTCGTCGAGGGGCTTCACGATGTTCGACAAGGGCATGGTCTACGCCGAGGCCAAGGGCGAGTACTACCGCATCAAGGAGAAGATCTACGCGACCTACGTGCGCGCGGATTTCGCGACGGGGCAGTGGCGCGGCGACTTCGGCGCCCGGTTGGTCAAGACCGATCAGACCTCCGAGGCATACCAGGACTTGAACGGCAACGGCAATTATGTGTTGGGCAGCGTTTCACGCACTTACAACGATGTGCTGCCCAGCCTTAACGCGGTCTACTCGGTGAACAAGGACCTGCTGGTGCGCGGCGCCGTCGCCCGGGTGATGGCGCGTAACACCTACAGCGATTTGAGCGCCAGCACGGAGGTGAGCGGCACCACCAACGCCGCCACCGCCGGCAATCCGTTCCTGAAACCGTACCATGCCAACCAGGCGGAGATCGGCGCCGAGTGGTACTACGCCGACGCTTCGCTGCTGTCGGCGACGCTGTTCGCCAAGAAGCTCGATACCTTCATCTACTCGAAAAGCGCGCAGGAAAACGTGGCCGGCGTCACGCGAACGGTCACGCGGCCTTACAACGCCGACAGCGGGCAGACCGTCAACGGCCTGGAACTCCAGTGGCAGCAAGCGTTCGGCAGCGGCTTCGGCGCCATCGTCAACTACACCTTCACCGACGCCAAAACCGGCGCCAACGCCAACGGCCAAAAGCTCAACGTGGTGGGCAACTCGCGCAACCAGGCCAACGTCACCGGTTTCTTCGAGAAGAACGGCTACAGCGCGCGGCTTTCCTACAACTACCGCTCCAAGTCATATGGCGGTTTGAATGAGGGCGGCCAGGATGTCACCAGCGCCTACGGCCAGTGGGACGCGTCGGCCAGCTGGGACGTCACGCCCAAAGTCAGCCTGTATCTGACGGCGGTGAACATCGGTAATGAGCTGATACGCACCAATACCACCGACGGCCTGCCGGTCGGCGTTTATGAAAACGGCGCACGGTATAGTGTCGGCGTCAAAGCGAAGTTTTGATCATCAAGTTTTATCCAGAGGAGTGGAATGCTGAATCGTAAAACGGTCGGGGATCTCAGGCTGGCGTCGTTGTCGCTGTTGATGGCGACGATGCTGGGGACGGTGGCGTGGGCGGCGGAGATCCCCGTCGCGGACAGGTCCAGCGTGACGAAGCAGTCCGCGCCCGCGGCCGCCGCTGCGGCCAAGCTGCGCCTGCGCTGGGAGTTGGAACGCAACGAGTTCACCGCCGCGGCGCCGGGCGGCATCACGCGCGCCCGCTTCGTGCTCACCAACCTGGACCAGCATCCACTTCCGCCGCAAGGCTGGTCGCTCTACTTCAACTGCATGGACGGTGTCGCCACCGGCCCGCTGGCCGGCAATCTGACGCTGGAGCAGGTGGCGGGCGGCTTGTTCCGCATACGTCCCACGCCGGGTTTCGCCGGCGTGGCGCCGGGCCAGACGCTGAACGTGCCGTACATTCATCCCAACCTGGTTATTAAACTGGCGAAGGCGCCGGCGGGTCCGTATCTGGTCTACGACAGCGCGCCCGGGGTGGGACAGAACATCGCCGACTACGAACTGCTGCCGGTCCAACGTGCGGAGCAACTGGATAAGGGCGACAGCGGCGCCAAGGCAGTCGTCACCCCCCGCGACACCTATCGCCGCAACGCCAACGCCGACTTGCTGCCGGCGGAGGCGCTGCCACCGGTGTTCCCGACGCCGCTGCGGCTGCAACAGGGCCTCGGCACGCTGCATCTGGCGGCGCTGCCGAGGATCGTGGCGCCCGCCGCGCTGAAAACGGAGGCCGCGTTCGCGCGCTCCCTGTTCCCGGCCGCGATGCCTGCCACCGGCGGCGCGCCGGAGCTGCGCCTGAGCGTGGGCACGGTGGCCGGCCAGGCCTCGCCGGAAGCTTACAGCCTGACCATCAAGGCCGGCGGCGGCATCGCCATTGTCGGCAACAGCGCCGCCGGCGTCGCGTACGGCCTGCAATCGCTGCGCGACCTGATGCCGCTGCCCGGCGCCGCAAGCATTGATCTGCCTGAGCTGACCGTCGTCGACGCGCCGCGCTTTCCGTATCGCGGCTTCCAGCTCGACGTCAGCCGCAACTTCCACACGAAACAAACCGTGTTCAAGCTGCTCGACCTGATGGCGCGCTACAAGCTCAATACCTTCCACTTCCATTTGACCGACGACGAAGGCTGGCGGCTGGAGATCGCGGGCCTGCCGGAGCTCACCTCCATCGGCGCCGTGCGTGGTCACAGCGCCAAGCCGGGCGTGCGCCTGCAACCGGCCTACGGTTCGGGCGGCGATCCGGACAACACCAGCGGCACCGGCTACTATACCCGGGCCGACTACATCGAGATCCTGCGCTACGCGGCCGCGCGCCATATCGACGTGATCCCCGAGATCGAAATGCCGGGCCATGCGCGGGCGGCGGTGCAGGCCATGGAGGCGCGCTATCACCGGCTCAAGGCCGCCGGCAAAGGCGACGCGGCGAAATACCTGCTCAACGACTTCGACGACCGCTCGGTTTACAAGTCGCCTCAGATGTACAACGACCACGTGATCAATCCCGGGATGGAGTCCAGCTACACGTTCATCGAGCATGTCATCGGCCAGGTCGCCGCGCTGCACCGGCAGGCCGGCGTTGCGCTGCGCACCATCCATGTCGGCGGCGACGAGCTGCCGCGCGGAGCGTGGGAACAATCGCCGGCCAGCCTGGCGCTCATGCAAAAGAAAAAGCTGGAGAGCACCGCCGACCTGTGGGACTATTTCTACGACCGCGTCGACGTCATCCTGCGCAAGCACGGCCTGTTCGCCTCCGGCTGGGAAGAGATGGCCGCGCGCACCACCATGCTGCGCGGTCAGCCCAAGCTGATCCCGAATCCCCGCTTCACGCAGCGCGGTTTCAGCGCCTACGTCTGGAACAACACCGAGGGCGCCGAGGACTTCGCCTACCGTCTGGCCAACGCCGGCTACGATGTCGTGCTCGCGCCGGTGACCAAGATGTACATGGACATGGCCTACAACGCCAACCCGGAGGAGCCGGGCGTCAACTGGGGCGATTACGTCGAACTCGATACCGTCTACGACTTCGTCCCGCTGGACTACCTGAGGAGCGGCGGCAAGCCGCTGCCGGGCAAGGACGGCCTGACTGACTACGGCAAGCGCCGCATCCGCGGACTGGAAGCGACGCTGTTCACCGAGACCGTGCCGACGCCGGAGGGCATCGACTATCTGGTGATGCCGCGATTGCTGGCGATGGCGGAGCGCTCATGGGCGCCCGATCCCGCCTGGGCCACCGAGAGCGACACAACCAAAGCCGCCGTGCTGCACCGCGCCGCGTGGTCCGGTTTCGTCAACACCTTGAGCCAGCGCGTGCTGCCGCGCCTCGACCTGGAAAAGGCGGACGTCAACTACCGCATCGCGCCTCCCGGCCTGCTGCTCGATGGCGGCCGCGTGCTGGTCAACCACGTCCTGCCGGGCATCGCGATGCGCTACACGGCGGACGGCAGCGCGCCGGACATCAACAGCAAACCGGTCACCGGACCGATCGCGGACAAGGGCGTGATCCAGGTCGCGGCCTTCGACCGCAATGGCAGGAAAGGGCAGGTGGCGTGGGTGGAAAACCGCTAGCCCGACGACGTCACTATCATCCCCGGCGGCGCTCATCTCCGTTATAATCATTTCACTGTTTTCTCAGGGATGATGAGTGATAGCGCCGATAGAAAAAGTAGCCCCGCCCTGGTTGGACCGGTTACGATTTCGTTCGGCCGCGCCACGCGCGCCGTCCGTCCGCGCCTGGATCTTCGGCCTGCTGGCGGTGGCCTGTGCCGGCGACGGCGCCGCTTTATCCCCGCCGCAGCCGCCGTCGGCGCAGGCGCCGGCCACGCCCGTCAACACCTTGCAGGTGCTGCACTGGTGGACCTCACCCAGCGAGCGCAAGGCGGCGGACCTGCTGGCCGCGCGCATGGGCGACGAGGGATTGGCGTGGAAGGACGCCGCCATTCCCGGCGGCGCCGGCATCGGCGCCGGCAAGGTGCTCAAGGGCCGCGTGCTGGCGGGCGACGCGCCGGAGGTCACGCAGATCATCGGCGTCTCGGTCGCCGAGTGGGCCGAACTCGGACTGCTGCTCGAAATCGACAACGTCGCCAGCGCTGGCAACTGGAACGGCTTCCTGTTCCCCACCATTCAAAAGCTGATCCAGCACCGCAAGCACGTGGTGGCGGCGCCGCTCGGCATCCACCGCGTCAACACCTTGTTCTACAACCGCGCGCTGTTCGCGCAGCTCAAGCTGTCGCCGCCGCAGACCTGGGCCGAATTCGAAGCGGCCGCGCACAAGCTCAGGGCCGCCGGCGTGACCCCGCTGGCGCAGAGCAGCGAGTCGTGGCAGGTGGCGGCCTTGTTCGAAAATCTGGTGCTGGCCGAGAGCGGGCCGGAGTTCTACCGCGAGCTGCTGGTCAAGCGCAACCCGGCCGCCGCCGCCGACCGCCGCACCGCCGAGGCGCTCGAACGGCTGCGCATCGTCAAGGGCTGGATGCGCCACCAGATGGACGAACGTCCGTGGCCCGAGGTGGTGCGCCAGTTCGCGCGGCGGGAGGCGGGCATGATGATCATGGGCGATTGGGCCAAGCCGGAGCTGGCCGAACGCGGCATGGCGCTGGACGAGGATTACGGCTGCGCCGCCGCGCCGGGCACCGCCAGGTACCACTTGTACAGCGTCGACACGCTGACGATGTTCGCCGGCGATTACCGGCACATGCCGTCGCAGGAGAAGATGGCACGGCTGCTGGTGTCGCCGTCGGTGCAGGCCGATTTCAACGCGCTCAAAGGTGCGGTGCCGGTGCGGCGCGACGCCGACCCGGCGCGCATGGACAGTTGCGCGCGCGCCTCGTGGACCGCGTTCGCGCAGGGCGCGGCGGTGCAGGCTCCCAGCCTGGTGCACCGCATGGCGTCCGACGAGGCCACCCGCGACGCCATCATCGCCGAGGTCCACCGCTATTTTCTCGACGACAGGGCCACGCCGGCGGAGGCGCAGCGGCGCCTCGGCGCGCTGTTCCGACTGTTTAACCTCAGAAGCCAAGGAGCGCCCGGTGCGCAAGATACTGATCGTAGATGATGACCAAAAAACCCGGGTGCTGCTCAAGACCTATCTGGAGAAAAACCAGTACGAGGTGATCCTGTCGCACAACGGCGAGAGCTTCCTGGCCGAGCTGCACGCGCACGCCGACCAGCTCTCGCTGGTGATCCTCGACGTCATGCTGCCCGACACCGACGGATTCGCGCTGTGTAAGCAGGTGCGCCAGCGCTCCAACGTCGCCATCATCATGCTGACCGCCAGCTCCGACGAGACGGACCGCATCGTCGGCCTCGAACTGGGTGCCGACGACTACATCGCCAAGCCGTACAGCCCGCGCGAGCTGCTGGCGCGCATCAAGGCCATCCTGCGGCGCAGCGCGGCCGAGCCGGCGTCGGCGCGCTACTATCGCTTCGTCGGCTTCACGCTCGACCTCAAGGAGCGCAAGGTGGTCGACCAGGACGGCAACCAGGTGGCGCTGACCGGGCTCGATTTCCAGCTGCTCAAATACTTCGCCGAGCATCCGGGCGTGATCCTCGACCGCGGCCTGTTGTGCGAGGAGACGCGCGGGCGCGACGCCGGCCCGTTGGACCGCTCGCTCGACGT
Source organism: Duganella sp. 1411 (assembly GCF_017833525.1). Lineage (GTDB taxonomy): Bacteria > Pseudomonadota > Gammaproteobacteria > Burkholderiales > Burkholderiaceae_D > Rugamonas. The sequence continues at coordinate 2,257,490 of NZ_JAFICD010000001.1, read as the reverse complement.
CCAGATCAGCCGCCTGCGCCTGCGGCTCAACGACGACGGCAAGCAGCCGGCCCTGATCAAGACGGTGCGCGGCGCCGGCTACGTGTTCTCGGCCGACGTCAGCGTCTCGCATGCGTAGACGCCTGCTGCAGCTGCTGCCGCAATCGCTGCTGGGGCGATTGACCCTGGTGATGGTGGCGGGGTTGCTGGTGACGCAGCTCGCCGCCAGCATCATCTGGGCCGGCCAGTCGCGCGCCAAGGCGCAGGTGGAGGCGCAATCGGCGTCGCAGTACATGGCGCACAGCGCCTCCGGCGCGATCCGCTTCTTCCGCAGCCTGCCGGCCAACTACCGCCTGCTGCTGATCCAGCAGCTGCGCGAGATGGGCGGCACGCGCTTCTTCGTCAATCTCAACCGCGCCTATGTGCCGGTCGCGCGCATCGCCGAGCATCCGCTGGCGCGCAGCGTCATCGATACCGTCGGCGCGACGCTGAAAAACGATCTGCCGCATTCGCCCGACTTCCACCTGGCGTTCGCCTGGCCCGACCAACTGGTGGTGTCGGAAAACGGCGTGCGCCTGGGCGACCTGCCGGACGCCTGGGTGCAGCACATCCTGCTGCTGCAGCCGGACCCCGCGCCGATCCTGGTGATCCAGACCGAGATCGAGCCTGGCAACTGGCTGTACATGGCGGCGTTGATGCCCAACCCGTACTTCTTGAGCGTTAACGATCCGCTGGCGTGGGACCGCCTGGCGCTGCAAGGGCTGTCGCTGGCGGCGGTGCTGGTGCTGTGTCTTTTGGTGGTGCGCTGGATCACGCGGCCGCTGGCGGCGCTGTCGGAGGCCGCCGCCGCCTTCGGCAATGGCCAGGACGACCGCGCGCCGCCGCTGCCGGAAGGGGGGAGCCGCGAATTCGTCAACACCGCGCGCGCCTTCAGCGCCATGCGCGAGCGCATCCAGCGCTACATCGAGGACCGCGACCGTCTGTTCATCTCGATCTCGCACGACCTACGCACGCCGATCACGCGCCTCAAGCTGCGCTCCGAGCTGCTCGACGACGAGGCCCTGCGCAACGAGTTCGAGGAGGACCTCGACGAGTTGGACATGATGGTCAAGGGCGCGCTGCAGTGCGTCAAGGACAGCGACATCCACGAGAACCCGGCCGAGGTCAAACTGGACGCCTTGCTCGGGCGCCTGGTGCGCAGCGCGCGGCTGGCCGGGCACGAGGTGGGGTATCGCGACAGCGGCCTGTCGGTGCGCGCCAAGCCGCTGGCGCTGAAGCGGGCCATCGGCAACCTGCTCGACAACGCGCTGTTCTACGGCGACCGCGCCGAGATCGACGTGCGCGGCGAGCCTGGCGCGGTGGCCATCGCGGTGCGCGACCACGGCCCGGGCGTGCCGGAGGAGGCGTTCGCCAGCCTGTTCGAGCCGTATGTGCGGCTCGAGCACGGCCGCGGCAAGAACGACGGCGGCATGGGACTGGGACTGGGCATCGCGCGCAGCATCATCGAGGCGCATGGCGGCCAGTTGCTGCTGGAAAACCACCCCGAAGGCGGCCTGAACGCCACCATCCGCCTGCCGGCCTGAGCACTAAGAAGCTTGGCGCGGCGCGCGCCCATCCGCGTTTTCCGTCGCCCGGTCGCCGTTTTGTGCAGTTCGTCGCAATCCGGGGCGGCGCCGCGCGGGCGGTTGATATAGTGATCATCCACATCAAGGGTGGTTGGTGGCCGTTGAAATTGTTGCTATATTGACCACTGCGGCTTGCCAAAAATATCAGAGGATAGAGATGATGACGAAGCTTTTCCGGTTTGGGCTGCTGTTTGCCGCGTTCTGTGCGCTGTTTTCGCGCGCCGGCGCGGCCGAGGAGGGCAGCGAAACGCGCGTGGTGGCGATCGACGCGCGTGTGGTGCGCGTCAAGCTTGACGGCGTGATCGACGTCAAGCTGCGCCAGGGCGAGACGCCGTCGCTGAGGATCACCGGCGACCGGCGCGACCTGGCAAAGCTGAGCTCGTCTCAAACAGGCGACACCCTGTACCTGGAGACCGACGACGGCCGCGGCGTCAAGCTGGGGCCCTCGGGCGCGCGCGCCGAGCTCGTGTTGCCGAGTTTGCGGCAGGTGGTGTCCGAGGGCGTCGGCACGACCGACATCAGCGGCTTCAGCGGAGACGAACTGGAGCTGACGATGGATGGCGCCGGCAGCATGAAGGCGAGCGTCGACTACAAGATATTGAAGGCCAATCTGGGCGGGGTCGGCAAGATGCACCTGTGGGTCAGTGACAACGACACCGCCGAGCTGGACCTGCGCGGCGCCGGCTACATCACCCTGGGCGGGCGCAGCAAGCTGCTCAAGGCGACCTTGGGCGGCCTGGGCGGCCTGAACGCGCAGCAGTTCCAGGCGGACTCGGTCAACGTCGACCTCAGCGGCCTGGGCAACGCCACCGTCCACGCCAAGACCAACGCGACGTTGAACCTGAGCGGCCTCGGATCGGTCACTGTGTATGGCAAGCCGCTGAACCGCAACGTCACCGTTGACGGCCTTGGCAAGGTAAGTTGGAAATAAAACCAAATAAAACCGCGACATGAAAAAATTCATCTTAGCGATAGGTCTCGCACTGGCTCTGCAGCAGAGTGCGATGGCTGGCTTCGCCGAAGGCGCCACCGCCTACAACAACAAGAACTACGCGCTCGCCTTGAAGGAGATCGCGCCGCTGGCCAAGGCCGGCAACGCCGATGCCCAGCACCTGCTGGGCCTGATGTACTACATGGGCCGCGGCGTCAAGCAGGACTACAAGCAGGCGCTGGCGTGGCACCGCAAGGCCGCGCTGCAGGGCAAGGCCGACGCGCAATACGTGGTCGGCGCCATGTACTACACGGGCAACGCGGTGATCCAGGACCACAAGCAAGCGGTCGGCTGGTTCCGCAAGGCGGCCGAGCAGGGGCACGCGGACGCGCAGCAGGTGATGGGGCTGATGTACCGCTACCACATGGGAGGCATGCCGCAGGACAACGTCATCGCCTACATGTTATGGAATCTGGCGGCGGCCAAGGGCTCGGCGACGGCGGCCGAGCAGCGTTCGGCGGTGGTCAAGCACATGACGCAGGAGCAGATCGAGGAAGGGCAGGCGTTGTCGGCGGCGTGGAAGCCGAACACGCCGCTGCCAACGAAGTCGCGCACCGGCGGCGAATAGTTGTCAAAACAACTCCGGGGTCAGGTCCACCATTTCTACACGAGCTCGGCCGTATAAGGCCAATACGGCCGAGCTCGTGTAGAAATGGTGGACCTGACCCCGGAGTAAAACAACGAATTATCTTCTCGCGTACAATCGCCGTTTTGTCTGGAGTCCTCCATGCGCGCGATTGAAATCACCCAGCCCGGCCCCGCCGATGTGCTCAAACTGTGCGAGCGTCCGATGCCTGTCGTGAAGGCCGGCGAGGTGCTGATCAAGGTCCATGCCGCCGGCGTCAACCGTCCCGATGTGTTCCAGCGCATGGGTAATTACGCGCCGCCGCCCGGCGCCTCCGACCTGCCCGGCCTGGAAGTGGCCGGCGAGATCGTCGACGGCGACCTCGATTACACCACCCTCGATATCGGCGACCAGGTCTGCGCGCTGGTGCAGGGCGGCGGCTACGCCGAGTACGTCGTCGCGCCGGTGGCCCAGTGCTTGCCCATCCCGAAGGGCTGGAGCATGCTCGAGGCCGCCTCTATCCCCGAGAACTATTTCACCGTGTGGAGCAACGTGTTCGACCGCGCCCAGCTGAGCGCCGGCGAGACCTTGCTGGTGCAGGGCGGTACCTCCGGCATCGGCGTGACGGCGATACAGCTGGCCTCGGCCATGGGCCACCGCGTGTTCGCCACCGCCGGCAGCGACGACAAGACCGCCGCCTGCGTCAAGCTGGGCGCCGAACGCGGCATCAATTACAAGACCGAGGACTTCGCCCAGGTCGTCAAGTCGCTGACCAACGACCGCGGCGTCGACGTCGTGCTCGACATGGTCGGCGGCGATTACGTGCCGCGCGAGATCGCTTGCCTGGCCGACGACGGCCGCATCGCGCTGATCGCCACCCTCGGCGGCGGCAAGGCGACCGTCGATCTGGCCCAGGTGCTGCGCCGGCGCCTGACCATCACCGGCTCGACCCTGCGTCCGCGCTCGGTCGAGTTCAAGGGCGCGATCGCCAAGAACCTGCTGAAAAGGGTGTGGCCGATCATGGCGGCGGGCAAGATCAAGCCGGTGATCCATACCGTGTTCCCGTTGGAGCAGGCCGCCGCCGCGCACGCGCTGATGGAAAGCAGCAGCCATGTCGGCAAGATCATGTTGCAAGTAATTTAACGACTTGGCGTGGTATTTCCGTCATGTGCGCCAGCACCGCGCGGGCGCGCGGTTTGACCCCACCCCGGCCCCGCGTTAAAATAGCGGGTTATTGAATTTTAGGCTACTATGCGACGCAAACTCGTCATCGGCAATTGGAAAATGAACGGCAACCGCGCCGCCAACTCGGCATTGTTGTCCGGCGTCGTCGCCGGCCTGAACGCCGACGGCGCCGCGCGTGCCGATTGCGCGGTCTGCGTGCCGGCTCCTTACCTGGCCCAGTGCCAGGCCGAGCTGCAGGGCACCGCGGTGGCCTGGGGCGGACAGGATCTGTCGGTCCACGCCAGCGGCGCCTACACCGGCGAAGTGGCGGCCAGCATGCTGGTCGATTTCGCTTCCCGCTACGTGCTGTGCGGCCATTCCGAGCGCCGCGCTTATCACAACGAAAGCAGCGAGCTGGTGGCGCAGAAGGCGCTCGCCGCGCTGGCGGCCGGCCTGACGCCGGTCATCTGCGTCGGCGAGACGCTCGAGCAGCGCGAGGCCGGCACCACGGAATCGGTCATCTGCGGCCAGCTGCAGGCGGCGCTGGATGTGATTCCGGCGGCCGAGCTGACCAAGGTGGTGCTGGCGTACGAGCCGGTATGGGCGATCGGCACCGGCAAAACGGCCACGCCGCAAATCGCCCAGGACGCCCATCGCTTCCTGCGCGCGCGCCTGGAGCAGAAGAACCCCGAGGCGGCGGCCGGCGTGCAAATCCTGTACGGCGGCAGCATGAAGCCCGAAAACGCGAAAGAATTGATGGCGCAGCCGGATATCGATGGCGGCCTGATCGGCGGCGCCGCGTTGAAGGCGGCGGATTTCCTCGGCATCATCCACGCCGTCTGAGTGTTGTATAAAAGCCGCCACGGTAATCGGGCGGTAACGATACGCTGGTAGAAACAGCTTGTTGGCAGCTTAGAAACAAGCGTGAAACAAAACGATACAAAACTATTTAATCTTTGAATGGAATAACATGAGCAGCTTGTTCAATCTGGTAATCATCGTGCAAGTCGTTTCGGCCATCGCCATCATCGGCCTCGTCTTGCTGCAACACGGCAAGGGCGCCGACATGGGCGCGGCCTTCGGTTCGGGCGCCTCGGGCAGCCTGTTCGGCGCCACCGGTTCGTCGAACTTCATGTCGAAGTCGACCGGCGTGGCCGCCGCGATCTTCTTCAGCGCCACCCTGGCGCTGTCGTACATCTCGGCGCAGGGCCACAGCACGGTCAGCGGCGGCGTGATGGACAAGGCGCTGCCGGCCGCTCCGGCCCCGGCGCCAGCCACCGGCGCCGCGGCGATCCCGACCGCTCCTGCCGCCGCGCCGGCCGCTCCGGCCGCCCCAGCCACCGCGCCGGCACCGGCCGGTCCTGCAGGATCGATCCCGAAGTAATATAATCATGGTCTCAATAGCGCGGTGTTGTCCTTGGCCGCGCGGCGGCTGCCGTTTGTTTTGGCAGAAGTTGCGGTAGTTTTAGTAGTGCCTCCGGCTCCCTGGCCGGAAAACCAATCAGGTGCGTAAAAGAAGTAAAGATTTATCGTTTTTCTTTTTGTTTTAGCGCAATACGCATTAACAACAGCGTGAAAACAAAGTAGAATAGCGGCCTTATGCCGACGTGGTGAAATTGGTAGACACGCTATCTTGAGGGGGTAGTGGCGAAAGCTGTACGAGTTCGAGTCTCGTCGTCGGCACCATAAAAATATAGAGGCCAGCAAGGGAGTAGTGTTCACCTGAGCTGGCTTTTTTACGAGGATGTGTCGTTCGATCCTGGTCTAAGTTGTACGATTGGGGCGAACGTTAAGAGAGCACCGCAAAACACCGCAGGCATCCTCGCAGTCCAACCGATCGTTCTACTTAAGATTATCATCGTGAACCTCGAAAATTATCTCCCCGTTCTGTTATTTATCCTCGTCGGTCTCGGCGTCGGTATCCTCCCCCAGGTGTTGGGCCACGTCCTCGGTCCGAACAAGCCCGACGCGGCAAAACTGTCCCCGTATGAATGCGGCTTCGAAGCGTTCGAAGACGCGCGCATGAAATTCGACGTGCGTTACTACCTCGTCGCGATCCTCTTTATTTTGTTCGATCTGGAAACGGCATTCTTCTTCCCATGGGGCGTCTCCGTGCGCGAACTGGGCTGGAACGGGTTCCTGGTGATGATGAGCTTCATCGCCGAGTTCGTCGTCGGTTTTTGGTATATCTGGAAGAAAGGTGCCCTTGATTGGGAATAAGCCATGGCTATTGAAGGCGTATTAAACGAAGGTTTCATCACCACCTCGGCCGACAAGCTGATCAACTGGGCGCGCACGGGTTCGATGTTCCCGATGACGTTCGGTCTGGCCTGCTGCGCGGTCGAAATGATGCACGTGGGCGCGGCCCGTTACGACATGGACCGCTTCGGCGTCGTGTTCCGTCCGTCGCCGCGTCAGTCCGACGTGATGATCGTCGCCGGCACGCTGTGCAACAAGATGGCGCCGGCGCTGCGCAAGGTCTACGACCAGATGCCGGAGCCGCGCTGGGTCATCTCGATGGGCTCGTGCGCCAACGGCGGCGGCTACTACCACTACTCGTACTCCGTGGTGCGCGGTTGCGACCGCATCGTGCCGGTGGACGTCTACGTGCCGGGCTGTCCGCCGACGGCCGAGGCCCTGCTGTACGGCATCATGCAGCTGCAAAACAAGATCAAGCGCACCAACACGATCGCACGCTAAACGAGGCCGCTTCAAAAGATGACTACACAATTAGAACAACTGCAAAGCGCCCTCGGCACCGCCCTGGGCGATCGCGTTAGTATCGCCGTCGCGCTGGGCGAGGTCACCGTGACCGTCAAGGCCGCCGACTACTACGGCGTCATGCAAACGCTGCGCGACGACAAGTCGCTCGGCTTCGAGCAATTGATCGACCTGGCCGGCGTCGACTACCTGAACTATGGCGACGGCGCCTGGGACGGCCTGCGTTTCGCGGTCGTCGTGCACCTGCTGTCGATCCGGCACAACTGGCGCGTGCGCGTGCGCGCGTTCGCCGCCGACGACGAGATGCCGCTGCTGCCGTCGGTGGTGCCGCTGTGGCGCGCCGTCAACTGGTACGAGCGCGAAGCGTTCGACATGTTCGGCATCCTGTTCGAAGGCCACAACGACTTGCGCCGCATCCTCACCGACTACGGCTTCATCGGCCATCCGTTCCGCAAGGACTTCCCGGTGTCGGGCTATGTCGAAATGCGCTACGACCCCGAGCAGAAGCGCGTGATCTATCAGCCGGTCACCATCGAGCCGCGTGAAAACGTGCCGCGCGTGATCCGCGAAGAAAATTACGGGAAGTAAAAAATGGCTGAAATTAAGAACTACACCCTGAACTTCGGTCCGCAACACCCGGCCGCGCACGGCGTGCTGCGCCTGGTGCTCGAGCTCGACGGCGAAGTGATCCAGCGCGCCGACCCGCACATCGGCCTGCTGCACCGCGGTACCGAGAAGCTGGCGGAACAGAAGACCTACCTGCAGTCGGTGCCGTACATGGACCGTCTGGACTACGTCTCGATGATGTGCAACGAGCACGCTTACGTGATGGCGATCGAGAAGCTGCTGGGCCTGGAAGTGCCGCTGCGCGCGCAATACATCCGCGTCATGTTCGACGAGATCACCCGCATCCTGAACCACCTGATGTGGCTGGGCGCGCACGCGCTCGACGTCGGCGCCATGGGCCCGTTCCTGTACGCGTTCCGCGACCGCGAAGACCTGTTCGACTGCTACGAGGCGGTGTCGGGCGCGCGCATGCACGCGGCCTACTACCGTCCGGGCGGCGTCTACCGCGACCTGCCGGACTCGATGCCGCAGCACAAGCCGTCGATCATCCGTTCCGACAAGGCCATCGCCAACCTGAACGAGAACCGCCAGGGCTCGCTGCTGGACTTCATCGAGGATTTCACGCGCCGCTTCCCGACCTATGTCGACGAATACGAAACGCTGCTGACCGACAACCGTATCTGGAAACAGCGTACCGTCGGCATCGGCGTGGTCAAGCCGGAAGACGCGCTGGCGATGGGCTTCACCGGCGCCATGCTGCGCGGTTCGGGCATCCAGTGGGACTTGCGCAAGCACCAGCCGTACGAGGTGTACGACTTGATGGACTTCGACGTGCCGATCGGCACCAACGGCGACTGCTACGACCGCTATCTGGTGCGCGTCGAGGAATTGCGCCAGTCCAACAAGATCATCAAACAGTGCGTAGAATGGCTGCGCAACAATCCAGGTCCGGTCATCACCAGCAACCATAAAGTCGCGCCTCCGGGCCGCGTCGACATGAAGACCAACATGGAATCGCTGATCCACCACTTCAAGCTGTTCACCGAGGGCTTCCACGTGCCGCCGGGCGAAGCGTACAGCGCGGTGGAGCATCCGAAGGGCGAGTTCGGCGTCTACCTGCTGTCGGACGGCGCCAACAAGCCATACCGTATGAAGCTGCGCGCACCCGATTACGCCCACCTGCAGGCGCTGGACGAAATGGCGCGCGGACACATGATCGCCGACGCCGTGACCATCATCGGTACGCAAGACATCGTGTTCGGCAGTATTGACCGCTAAAAGGCAAAAGTATGTTGTTATCAGAGCAGTGCTACAAAAAAATCGATCGCGAACTGGCCAAGTACCCGGCCGACCAGCGCCAGTCGGCCGTGATGGCCGCGCTGGCCCACGCCCAGGTTGAACTGGGCTGGATTTCGCCGGAAACCATGCAGGAACTGGCCGACTACATCCAGATGCCGGCGATCGCCGTGCAGGAAGTGGCCACTTTCTACAATATGTACAACCTGAAGCCGGTCGGCCAGCACAAGATCACCGTGTGCACCAACCTGCCATGCGCGCTGTCGGGCGGGGAGCGCGCCGCGCACCACCTGAAGCAAAAGCTGGGCATCGACTACCGCGACACCACCGCCGACGGCAAGTTCACGCTGATGGAAGGCGAGTGCATGGGCGCGTGCGGCGACGCGCCGGTCATGCTGGTGAACAACCACCGCATGTGCAGCTTCATGTCGAACGATAAAATCGACGGTCTCGTCGCGGAACTGAGTGGGAACAATACGAAATGACGTCCATCCACAATCGTCACATCGACCCGGTGATTCTGGCCAACCTCGACGGCAAGAACTGGCACCTGGAAGATTACGTCAAACGGGGCGGCTACAGCGCGCTGCGCCGCATCCTGGAAGAGAAGATCACCCCGGAACAAATCATCGCCGACCTCAAGGCGTCGTCGTTGCGCGGCCGTGGCGGCGCAGGTTTCCCCACCGGCTTGAAGTGGAGCTTCATGCCGCGCCAGTTCCCGGGTCAAAAGTACCTGGTATGTAACTCAGATGAGGGCGAGCCGGGCACTTTCAAGGACCGCGACATCATGCGTTACAACCCGCATGCATTGATCGAGGGCATGGCCATCGGCGCTTACGCCATGGGCATCACGGTCGGCTACAACTACATCCACGGCGAGATCTTCGACGTCTACACGCAATTTGAAGATGCGCTGGAAGAGGCGCGCGCCGCCGGCTTCCTGGGCGACAAGATCATGGGCAGCGAGTTCAGCTTCCAGCTGCACGCGCACCATGGCTACGGCGCCTACATCTGCGGCGAGGAAACCGCGCTGCTCGAATCGCTGGAAGGCAAGAAGGGCCAGCCGCGCTTCAAGCCGCCGTTCCCGGCCTCGTTCGGCCTGTACGGCAAACCGACCACGATCAACAACACCGAAACCTTCGCCGCCGTCCCGTTCATCCTGAACATGGGCCCGGAAAAGTACCTCGGCATGGGCCGTCCGAACAACGGCGGTTCGAAGATCTTCTCGATCTCGGGCGACGTTGAAATGCCGGGCAACTACGAAGTTCCGCTGGGCACGCCGTTCGCCAAATTGCTGGAGCTGGCAGGCGGCATGCGCGGCGGCAAAAAGATCAAGGCCGTCATTCCCGGCGGCTCGTCCGCCCCGGTCATCCGTGGCGAACTGATGATGAACACCGACCTGGACTACGACTCGATCGCCAAGGCCGGTTCGATGCTCGGTTCGGGCGCCGTCATCGTCATGGACGAGACGCGCTGCATGGTCAAGGCGATGGAACGCCTGGCGTACTTCTACTTTGAAGAGTCGTGCGGCCAGTGCACGCCGTGCCGCGAAGGCACCGGCTGGATGTACCGCATGATCCACCGCATCGAAAACGGCCAGGGCCGTCCGTCGGACCTGGACGTGCTGAACTCGGTTTGCGACAACATCCAGGGCCGCACGATTTGCGCGCTGGGCGACGCGGCGGCCATGCCGATGCGCGCGTTCATCAAGCAATTCCGCGAAGAATTTGAATATCACATCGAGCACAAGCATTGCTTAGTGCCCGCTTACATCTAAGCTGCGTCAGGTAACGATCACCATGGTTGAAATCGAAATAGACGGCAAAAAAGTCGAAGTCCCTGCTGGTAGCATGGTGATGGACGCCGCCAACAAATTGGGAACCTACATTCCGCACTTCTGCTATCACAAGAAATTGTCGATCGCCGCGAACTGCCGCATGTGCCTCGTCGAAGTGGAGAAGGCCCCCAAGCCTTTGCCAGCATGCGCCACGCCGGTCTCGGCCGGCATGATCGTGCGCTCCGCGTCGGACAAGGCCGTGCAGGCCCAGAAGTCCGTGATGGAATTCCTGCTGATTAACCACCCGCTCGACTGCCCGATCTGCGATCAGGGCGGCGAATGCCAGTTGCAGGATCTGGCCGTCGGCTACGGCAAGGGCGAGTCGCGCTACGAGGAAGACAAGCGCGTCGTCGTGCCGAAGGACGCCGGTCCGCTGGTGTCGATGCAAGAGATGGCGCGCTGCATCCAGTGCACCCGCTGCGTACGTTTCGGCCAGGAAGTGGCCGGCGTCATGGAGCTGGGCATGATCGGCCGCGGCGAGCACTCGGAAATCACCGCGTTTGTCGGCCAGACCGTCAACTCCGAAATGTCGGGCAACATGATCGACCTGTGCCCGGTCGGCGCGCTGACGTCCAAGCCGTTCCGCTACAGCGCCCGCACCTGGGAACTGTCGCGCCGCAAGTCGGTGTCGATGCACGACGGCCTCGGTTCGAACCTGATCGTCCAGGTCAAGAACGGCAAGGTCATGCGCGTGCTGCCGCTGGAAAACGACGCCGTCAACGAGTGCTGGATCTCCGATAAAGACCGCTTCGCCTACGAAGGCCTGAACGCCGACGACCGTCTGACCCAGCCGATGCTGAAGCAGGGCGGCGAATGGAAAGAAGTGAGCTGGCAAACCGCGCTGGAATACGTCGCGCACGGCCTGAAGAACATCAAGCACGAACACGGTGACAAGGCGATCGCCTCGCTGGCGACTCCGCATTCGACGCTGGAAGAACTGCACCTGCTGCAAAAGCTGACCCGCGCCATGGGCTCGGACAGCGTCGACACGCGTCTGCGCCACAGCGATTTCTCGCTGACCGACGTGACCCCTTGGCTGGGCATGAGCATCACCGAATTCGGCGCGTTGAACCGCGCCTTCGTGATCGGCTCCTTCCTGCGCAAGGATCACCCGCTGCTGGCGACCCGCCTGCGCACCGCCGTCAAGAACGGCGCCAAGCTGTCGGTCCTGCACGCGACCGACGACGACTTGCTGATGAAGGTGGCGAACAAGATGATCGCCGCGCCGTCGGACTGGCTGTCGGCGCTGTCGCAAGTGGTGGTGGCTGTCGCCAAGGCCAAGGAAGTGTCGGCCCCCGCCGGCTTCGAAGGCATCGAGGCGTCGGACGCCGCGACCGCCATCGCCGCGTCGCTGCTGTCGGGTGAAAACAGGGGCGTCTTCCTGGGTAACGCGGCAACGCAGCACCCGCAAGCGGCCGCGCTGCACGCCGCCGCGCAATGGATCGCCGAACAAACCGGCGCCAAGCTGGGTTACCTGACCGAGGCCGCCAACACCGTCGGCGCCTACCTGGTCAACGCCAACGGCGCCAAGGCTCCGGCCTTCACCGAAGCGAAACAAGCCTACGTGCTGTTGAACGTCGAGCCGGAACTGGACGCGTACAACCCGCAGGCCGCCGTCGCCGCGCTGAAAAAAGCCGAGATGGTCGTCGTCATGTCCGCCTACAAGCACGGCATGGACTACGCCGACGTGCTGCTGCCGGTGTCGCCATTCAGCGAAACCTCGGGCACCTTCGTCAACTGCGAAGGCCGTCCGCAAAGCTTCAACGGCACCGTCAAGCCGATGCTGGAAACCCGCCCGGCGTGGAAAGTGCTGCGCGTGCTGGGTAACATCCTCGGCCTGTCCGGCTTCGACTACGACACCTCGGAAGCGATCCGCGACGAAGTGGTCAACGCCGCCGGTTTCTCGGCTAAGCTGAACAACATCACCAAGCAGTCGCTGGTCGCTGGTTCGACCGCGTCGACCGGCACCGAACGTATCGCCGACGTGCCGATCTACTTCGCCGACGCCGTCGTGCGCCGCGCCGAGTCGCTGCAAAAGATGGCCGATTCGGCCGCGCCGAAAGCGCACCTGTCGACCGCCCTGGCGCAGCAACTGGGCGTCGCCGCCGGCGACACCGTCAAGGTAACGCAAGGTTCGGGCAGCGCGATCCTGGTCGCCGCCGTCGATGCGGGCCTGCCGGCCAACGCCGTGCGCGTCGCCGCCGCGCATCCGTCGACCGCCGCCCTGGGTGGCATGTTCGGTCCTATCACCGTTGAAAAAGCAGGGGAGGGTAAATAATGGCTCTGCCTGAATTCGTCACTACATTGCACAATCTCGGCGCGACCAGCCCGCTGGCGCCGGTCTGGCCGATCATCTGGACGATGATCAAGATCGTGCTGGTCCTGCTGCCGCTGATGGGCCTTGTCGCCTACCTGACGCTGTGGGAGCGCAAGTTCATCGGCTGGATCCAGATCCGCGTCGGTCCTAACCGCGTCGGTCCTATGGGCCTGCTGCAGCCGATCGCCGATGCGCTCAAGCTGCTGTTCAAAGAGATCATCATGCCGGCCAAGGCCAACCCCGGCCTGTTCGTCATCGGTCCGATCATGACCATCATGCCGGCGCTGGCCGCGTGGTCGGTCGTGCCTTTCGGCCCGGAAGCGGTGCTGGCCAACGTCAACGCCGCCTTGCTGCTGCTGATGGCGATCACCTCGATGGAAGTCTACGGCATCATCATCGCCGGCTGGGCCTCGAACTCGAAGTACTCGTTCATGGGCGCGATGCGCGCCTCGGCGCAGATGATCTCCTACGAAATCCCGATGGGCTTCGTATTCGTCGTGATCCTGATGGTCTCCGGCTCGCTGAACTTCGGCGACATCGTCGCCGGCCAGCAGGTGGGCATGTTCGCCGCCAAGGGTATCAACATCCTGTCGTGGAACTGGCTGCCGCTGTTGCCGCTGTTCGTGGTCTACCTGACCTCCGGCCTGGCCGAAGCGAACCGCCACCCGTTCGACGTGGTCGAGGGCGAGTCCGAGATCGTCGCCGGCCACATGGTCGAGTACTCGGGCATGGCCTACGCCATGTTCATGCTGGCCGAATACGCCAACATGATCCTGATCGCCACTATCGGTTCGATCATGTTCCTGGGCGGCTGGTCCGCGCCATTCGCCTTCCTCGAGTTCGGCGGCGGTTTCGGCGGCTTCTTCTGGTTGTTCGTCAAGGCGTTCTTCCTGGTGTCGGTCTTCATCTGGGTGCGCGGTACCTTCCCACGCTACCGCTATGACCAGATCATGCGCCTGGGCTGGAAAGTGTTCATTCCTCTGACGCTGGTGTACCTGGTGTTCGTGGCCGGCTGGATGCAGACATCCTGGAATATCTGGAAGTAAGGACGAGAGAAAATGGAACGATTAAAAGACTTTTTCGGCAGCTTCATGCTGGCCGAATTGATCAAAGGGATGGCGCTGACGGGCAAGTACATGTTCTCGCGCAAAATCACCGTGCAGTACCCGGAAGAGAAGACGCCGATGTCGCCGCGCTTCCGCGGCCTGCACGCGCTGCGCCGCTATCCGAACGGCGAAGAGCGCTGCATCGCCTGCAAACTGTGCGAAGCGGTGTGCCCGGCGATGGCCATCACCATCGAATCGGAACAGCGCGACGACGGCTCGCGCCGCACCACGCGTTACGACATCGATCTGACCAAGTGCATCTTCTGCGGTTTCTGCGAAGAGTCCTGCCCGGTCGATTCGATCGTCGAGACGCACGTGCTGGAGTACCACGGCGAGAAGCGCGGTGATTTGTACTACACCAAAGAGATGCTGCTGGCCGTCGGCGATCGTTACGAAAACCAGATCGCCGAAGCCCGCGCAGCCGACGCTCCTTACCGCTGATCGACGACCTGTCATGTTCCCCGGCCGGTGTTGGGGGGCAGGGCGGGTCGCAGCGTGTTGATCAATAAAACTGTACGTCTCTTGGGTTAGTTATGGAATTTAAAACTGCTTTGTTCTACGCCTTCTCAGCCATCATGGTATTGGCTGCGTTGCGCGTTATCACAGACCGCAACCCGGTGCACGCCGCGCTGTTCCTGGTGCTGGCGTTCTTCTCGGCCGCCGGCATCTGGATGCTGCTCGAAGCCGAGTTCCTGGCCATTGTGCTGGTGCTGGTCTATGTCGGCGCCGTCATGGTGCTGTTCCTGTTCGTGGTGATGATGCTCGATATCGACACCGAGAAGATGCGGGAAAACTTCTGGGGCTACCTGCCGATCGCGTCGCTCGTCGGCGCCATCATCGTGCTGGAAATGGCCGCCGTGCTGTGGCGCTCCTTCCTGTCGTTCGACCAGCAGGCCGTCAGCGCCGGCAACATCGGCGGCACCAAGGAACTGGGTGTCCTGATCTTCACCAAATATGTCTACGGCTTTGAAGTGGCCGCGGCGATTCTGCTGGTCGCGATCATCGCGGCGGTGGCGCTGACGCTGCGCAAGCGCAAGGACACCAAACATTTCGACCCGGCCGACGCCGTGCGCGTCAAGCGCAACGACCGTCTGAAGATCGTCAAGATCGACGCCGTCACCACGCGTGGCGCCGTCGCCGGTTCGGCCGAAGTAAAGGAGACACCATGACTTTATCGCTAGCTCACTACCTCGTTCTCGGCGCGATTCTGTTCGCGATCTCGATCGTCGGTATTTTCCTGAATCGCAAGAACATCATTATCCTGCTGATGGCCATCGAATTGATGCTGCTGGCGGTGAACATGAACTTCATCGCGTTCTCCCACTACCTGGGCGACGCGGCCGGGCAGATCTTCGTTTTCTTCATCCTGACCGTGGCGGCCGCCGAATCGGCGATCGGCCTCGCGATTCTGGTGGTGCTGTTCCGTAATCTGGACACCATCAATGTGGAAGACCTGGATAGCCTGAAGGGTTGATCCCGTGGCTTTAGTTCTAATCTCGAAAAATAACGATTAAGGTTCATCATGGCGGGTACTCTTCTTAACCCTAACCTCCTACTGGCCGTACCTCTGGCGCCGCTGGCCGGCGCTGCGATCGCGGGTTTGTTAGGAACCAAATTCTTTGGCAACGTCGTCGGGCGCAAGACGTCGCACACGGCCACCATCCTGGGCGTGCTGGTGGCCTTCATCCTGTCGGCGATGACGCTGAACGACGTGCTCAATGGCGCCACGTTCAACGGCACCATCTACAACTGGATGACGATCGCCGGCATCAAGTTCGAAGTGGGCTTCCAGATCGATTCGCTGTCGGCGATGATGATGTGCGTGGTGACGTTCGTGTCGCTGATGGTGCACATCTACACCATCGGCTACATGGCGGAAGACGCGGGCTATAACCGCTTCTTCGCCTACATCTCGCTGTTCACGTTCTCGATGCTGATGCTGGTCATGGCCAACAACTTCCTGCAGCTGTTCTTCGGCTGGGAAGCGGTGGGCCTGGTCTCGTACCTGCTGATCGGCTTCTGGTACACGCGCCCAACGGCGATCGTGGCCAACATGAAGGCGTTCCTGGTCAACCGCGTCGGCGACTTCGGCTTCATCCTCGGCATCGGCCTGCTGCTGGCCTACGCCGGCACCATGAACTACCAGGAAGTCTTCGCCAAGAGGGAAGCGCTGTCGATGCTGACCTTGCCGGGCACCGACTGGATGCTGCTGACCGTCGCCTGTATTTGCCTGTTCATCGGCGCGATGGGCAAGTCGGCCCAGTTCCCGCTGCACGTCTGGCTGCCTGACTCGATGGAAGGCCCAACCCCGATCTCGGCACTGATCCACGCCGCGACGATGGTTACCGCCGGTATCTTCATGGTATCGCGCATGTCGCCGCTGTTCGAGCTGTCGGACACCGCGCTGTCGTTCATCCTGGTCATCGGCTCGATCACCGCGCTGTTCATGGGCTTCCTGGGCATCATCCAGAACGACATCAAGCGCGTGGTCGCCTACTCGACCCTGTCGCAGTTGGGCTACATGACCGTGGCACTGGGCTCGTCGGCCTACTCGGTGGCCGTGTTCCACCTGATGACCCACGCGTTCTTCAAGGCGCTGCTGTTCCTCGGCGCCGGTTCGGTCATCATCGGCATGCACCACGACCAGGACATCCGCAACATGGGCGGCCTGCGCAAATATATGCCGATCACCTGGATCACGTCCTTGCTCGGTTCCCTGGCGCTGATCGGCACCCCGTTCTTCTCCGGTTTCTACTCGAAGGATTCGATCATCGAAGCGGTGCACGAGACCCACATCTGGGGTTCGGGCTTCGCCAACTTCGCCGTGCTGGCAGGCGTGTTCGTGACCGCGTTCTACTCGTTCCGCATGTACTTCCTGGTCTTCCACGGGAAAGAGCGTTTCGGCCAGGCCCACGCCCACGATCACCACGATCATCACGCGCATGACACCAAGGCCGCCGCGCACGCCGATCCGGCCGCGCACGGCCACGATTCGGACGCGCATCACGAAGAGGAAGAGGACGACCACGCGCACCACGGCCTGGAGCCGGGCCAGAAGCCGCATGAATCGCCATTCGTGGTCTGGTTCCCGCTGGTAATGCTGGCTATCCCTTCGGTCATCATCGGCTACCTGACGATCCAGCCTATGCTGCACGGCGACTTCTTCAAAGGCGTCATCTTCATCGGCGAACACCACAAGGCGATGGAAATCCTGGGCGAAGAGTTCCACGGTCCGATGGCCATGGCGATCCACTCGCTGACGTCGCTGCCACTGTGGCTGGCGATCGCCGGTGTCGTGACCGCGTACTACTGCTACATGATCAATCCACGCGTGCCGGCCTGGTTCTACGCCAAGTTCAAAGCCGTGCACACGCTGTTGGATAACAAGTACTACATGGACAAATTCAACGAGGTTGTCTTCGCAGGCGGCGCACGCATGCTGGGTAACGGCCTGTGGAACGTCGGCGACAAGACCCTGATCGACGGCCTGCTGGTCAACGGCAGCGCCAAGGTCGTGAACTGGTTCTCGAAGCTGACGCGTTTGGGGCAGACGGGTTACATCTACCACTACGCTTTCGTCATGATCCTCGGCATTCTGGGGTTCCTGGTCTACTTCCTGCCGTTTTGGCACGCTTAATTAGCTGATACGCAAAGAGATAACGATAACCATGATGCAGTCAACTATATCTACATTACCTCCGTACCTGAGCCTGGCGATCTGGCTTCCGATCATCTTCGGCCTGATCGTGCTGGCCGTCGGCCGCGACACCAACGCGGCGCTGGTGCGCGTCGGTTCGCTGATCGGCGCGATCGTCAGCTTCGCCGCGACGATCCCGCTGATCACCAATTTCAACAACGCCGCCCACGGCATGCAGTTCGTCGAGAAGTCGCCCTGGATCCAGACGTTTAACATCTACTACTCGCTGGGCATCGACGGCCTGTCGCTGTGGTTCGTGCCGCTGACGGCGTTCATCACCGTGATCGTCGTGATCTCGGCGTGGCAGGTGATCCAGAAGCGCGTCGCGCAATACATGGGCGCCTTCCTGATCCTCTCCGGTCTGATGATCGGCGTGTTCTGCGCGATGGACGGCCTGCTGTTCTACTTCTTCTTCGAAGCGACCCTGATCCCGATGTACATCATCATCGGTGTGTGGGGCGGCGAGAACCGCGTGTACGCGTCGTTCAAGTTCTTCCTCTACACCTTCTTCGGCTCCTTGCTGACGCTGGTCGCGATCATCTACCTGTACCGCGTGACGGGCAGCTTCGACATCCTGACCTGGCACCTGACGCCACTGACGATGCGCGAGCAGATCTTCATCTTCATCGCCTTCTTCATGGCCTTCGCCGTCAAGGTACCGATGTTCCCGGTCCACACCTGGCTGCCGGACGTCCACGTCGAAGCGCCGACCGGCGGTTCCGCCGTGCTGGCCGCGATCATGCTGAAGCTGGGCGCCTACGGCTTCCTGCGTTTCTCGCTGCCGATCACCCCGGACGCGTCGCACTACCTGGCCGGTTTCGTCATCACCCTGTCGCTGATCGCCGTGATCTACGTCGGCCTGGTGGCGCTGGTGCAGAAGGACATGAAAAAGCTGGTCGCCTACTCGTCGATCGCGCACATGGGCTTCGTCACGCTGGGCTTCTTCATCTTCAACGCCATCGGCGTGCAGGGCGCGATCGTGCAAATGATCTCGCACGGTTTCATCTCCGGCGCGATGTTCCTGTGTATCGGCGTGCTGTATGACCAGGCCCATTCGCGCCAGATCGCCGACTACGGTGGTGTCGTCAACAAGATGCCTAAATTCGCCGCGCTGTTCATCTTCTTCTCGATGGCTAACTGCGGTCTGCCAGCGACTTCCGGCTTCGTCGGCGAGTTCATGGTGATCCTGGGCGCCGTGCAGCACAACTTCTGGATTGGTTTGCTGGCCGCGACCGCGCTGATCTTCGGTGCCGCTTACTCGCTGTGGATGGCCAAGCGCGTCATCTTCGGCAAAGTGACCAACCACCACGTGGCCGCGCTGGTCGACGTCAACGGCCGCGAGTTCTTCATGCTGGGTATCCTGGCGGTCGCGGTGCTGGTCATGGGTCTGTACCCTGCGCCGTTCACCGACACGATGCAAACCTCGGTCGCCGACCTGCTGACTCACGTCGCAAAAAGCAAGCTGCCTTAAGAAAAACGGAAACGCATAAATGACTACACCTATTCCACAAGAGGCGTTCAACATCGCACCGGCGTACGCCGAGGTGACGCTGATTATCGGCGCCTCGGTCCTCCTGCTGGTGGACATGTTCCTGTCCGAGTCCAAGCGCTCGGTCACCTACGTGCTGTCGCTGTTGCTGCTGCTGGTCTTGGCCGGCATCACCTTCGCCGACTTCAACGCCGGCAGCACCGCGTACACCTTCCACGGCATGTACGTCAACGATCCGATGGCGAACCTGCTCAAGCTGTTCACCTACCTGTCGGTGGCGCTGACCCTGGTGTATTCGCGCCAGTATGTAACGCAGCGCGGCATGATGAGCGGTAACCTGGGCGGGGAGTTCTACGTCCTGGCGCTGTTCGCGATGCTGGGCCAGATGGTCATGATCTCGGGTTCGAACTTCCTGACGATCTACCTGGGCGTCGAACTGATGTCGCTGTCGCTGTACGCGCTGGTCGCCATGCGCCGCGATAACCACAAGGCCACCGAAGCGGCGATGAAGTACTTCATCCTCGGCGCGCTGGCATCCGGTTTCCTGTTGTACGGTATCTCGATGCTGTACGGCGCCACCGGCACGCTGGAAATCAGCAAAGTGGCCACGGCCGTCGCCGCCGGCACCATCAAGCCGACCATCCTGGTGTTCGGTATCGTGTTCCTGGTCGCCGGTCTGGCGTTCAAGCTGGGCGCCGTGCCGTTCCACATGTGGGTACCGGACGTCTACGAAGGTTCGCCAACGGCTGTGACCCTGCTGCTGGGCGGCGCGCCGAAGATCGCCACCTTCGCGATCTGCATCCGCCTGCTGGTGGAAGGCCTGCTGCCGATGGCGTTCGACTGGCAGCAGATGCTGATGGTCCTGGCCGTGATGTCGCTGGTCATCGGTAACCTGACCGCGATCGCCCAAACGAACCTGAAGCGCATGCTGGCTTACTCGACGATCGCGCAAATGGGCTTCGTGCTGCTTGGCCTGCTGGCTGGCGTGGCCGGCACCACCGACCGCACCGGCATCGCCGCCGCCTACAGCTCGTCGATGTACTACACCATCACCTACGTGCTGACCACCGTCGGCAGCTTCGGTCTGTTGATGCTGTTGTCGCGCGCCGGCTTCGACGCCGAAACGCTCAACGACTTCAAAGGCCTGAGCAAGCGTAACGGCTGGTTCGCGGTCGTCATGACGATCATGATGTTCTCGCTGGCTGGCGTGCCGCCGATGATGGGCTTTGCCGCCAAGTTCTCGGTGCTGAGCGCCGTGCTGGGTACCGGCCAGATCTGGCTGACCGTGGTCGCTGTGATGTTCTCGCTGATCGCCGCGTTCTACTACCTGCGCATCGTCAAAGTGATGTGGTTCGACGAGCCGACCGACAGCTCGGCCATCGTCGCCCACGGCGACATGAAGTTTGTCCTGAGCCTGAACGGTCTGGCCATCGTGCTGCTGGGCGTTCTGCCAGGCCCGCTGCTGGCCATGTGCCTGAAGGCCATGCAAGCGACGCTCGCCACCTGATGGATGTATCCGTCGCAAGCTGGTTGGTGATCGCGATCGCTATCGCGGCCGCCAACCTGCCGTTTTTCAATGACAAGGTATTCGCACTGGTGCCGGCGACGTGGCGGCGCAAGCCGCTGATCGTTCGCCTGGCCGAGATGGTGGTGCTGTACTTTGTCGTTGGCGCCGTCGGCATCGCGCTGGAAGGCTACATCGGCAACCGCTTCACGCAAACCTGGGAGTTCTTCGCGATCTCCGCCTGCTTGTTCCTCGTTCTCGGCTTCCCCGGATTCATCGTGCGCTACCTGCGCAAGTCCCACGACTGATACACTATCGGCTTCAATCTACCTGGAGCCGACATGGTGAATCTGACAGAAACCCGCATCGACGGCGGAATGGTCTACGAAGGCCACTTCCTCAAAGTCCAACGCGACACCATCGAACTCCCCGACGGCAAACGCACCGCCCGCGAATACATCCTGCATCCGGGCGCGGTGGTGATCCTGCCGCTGCTCGACGACGGCAAGGTGCTGCTCGAGCGCCAGTTCCGCTATCCGCTGCACGACGTGTTCATCGAATTCCCGGCCGGGAAAATCGACCCCGGTGAAGATCCGCTCGACTGCGCCAAGCGCGAGCTGGTGGAGGAAACCGGCTACACCGCCAGCGACTGGCAGTTCGTCACCACCATCCACAACGCCATCGCCTATTCGGACGAGCATCTGGACCTGTACCTGGCGCGCGGCCTCACGCAGGGCGAGCAAAAGCTGGACGACGGCGAATTCCTCGAGCTGTTCACCGCCACCATCGACGAACTGCTGCAGTGGGTGCGCGAAGGTAAAGTCACCGACGTCAAAACCATCATCGGCGCGTTCTGGCTCGACAAGCTGCGCGCGGGCGACTGGAAACTGGACTGACGTTATGAGGTGGCCGGCGCTGATCTGCTTGTGCTGCGGCGCCGGCGCGGCTGGCGCGGCCGAGCGCACGCCGTTCCAGATCCGCTGCGAGGACACGATCAGCAAAACCATTTCGGTGCTGTCGACGACCAGCAATGGCTTCACGATCAACAACCAGCTGCCTTACCGCGCGCTGACGCTGAAAACCGGTAGCATCGATGGCCGCACCGAGACCCTGGGCCTGACGGTCACGCGCGCGCAATACGCCGCCACCATGGGCGGGCCTATCCTGCAGGACAAGGTCAGTGGCTACGAATGCGTGGCGCCGCGCGTGGAGATCAAGTTGAACTACTCGCCGGTGCTGATCTACGTCGGCAACGAGTTCGTGCCCGGCACCTGCGCCTACAACACGATACTCCAGCATGAACAGCGCCACCTGAAAGCCTACATGGACAATCTGGCGCGGGTGGAGAAGGTAGTGCGCGACGCGATGAACCGGCGCTTCGAAGGCAAGCCGCTGTACGCGCCCTCGGGCACCGCGCAATCGGCGCTGCAGCACGAGATCAACAGCGTGTGGATGCGGTTTATCAGCGACGAATTCGACAAGGGCAAGGCGGAGCAGGCTAAAATCGACACCCCGCAGGAATACGCGCGGCTGGCCGATAGTTGCAACGGCGAGATACGGGATATCGTCAATCGCCGACGCAGGAGATAAAGAAGAATATGACTGTGAATACGAACACCCCGCGGTACTTTGCGCTGTTGCCGGCCGCCGGTGTCGGCGCGCGCATGGCGGCCGACGGACCCAAACAATATCTGGCGGTCGGCGGCAAGCCGATGCTGCGCCACGCGGTCGACGCCTTCCGCGCCAGCGACCTGGTGGCGCACACCTACGTCGTCGTCAGCGCGGCGGACGGCCAGGTCGACGCGGTGCTGCCGCCGGACCTGGACGGCGTCACGGTGCTGCGCTGCGGCGGCGCCACCCGCATGGACACGGTGCTCAACGCCTTGCGCGCGCTGGCCGGCATCGTCGCCGACGCGGACCTGATCATGGTGCACGACGCCGCGCGCCCCGGCCTGACGCCGTCCTTGATCGCCAAGCTGATACACGGCGTCGGCGACTATGCCGCCGGCGGTCTGCTGGCGCTGCCGGTGGTCGACACGGTCAAGCGCAGGGCCGGCGACGACGTGGCCACGGTGCCGCGCGACGGCCTGTGGCTGGCGCAGACGCCGCAGATGTTCAGCTACGGTTTGCTGCTGCGCGCGCTGGGCAACGCGCCGGACGCCAACGCCATCACCGACGACGCCAGCGCGGTCGAGATGCTGGGCATGTCGCCACGGCTGATCGAAGGCCATCCACGAAATTTGAAAGTCACGCTGCCGGCCGATATCCGCATCGCGGAGATGTATCTGGCGGCGGGCGAATAACCAAGGAAACCAAATGAAGGAAACGATATGACCAAGCTCCCGTTCCGCATCGGCCAGGGCTACGACTGCCACGCGTTGGTGGAAGGCCGCAAGCTGATCATCGGCGGCGTCGACATCCCGCACCACGTCGGATTGCTGGGGCATTCGGACGCCGACGTGCTGCTGCACGCGATCACCGACTCGATACTCGGCGCCGCCGCGCTGGGCGACATCGGCAAGCATTTTCCGGATACGGACGTGCAGTTCAAGGGCGCCGATTCGCGCACCTTGCTGAAGGAGGCCGCGCGCCGCGTGGTGGCCACCGGCTACAGCATCGGCAATATCGACTGCACCATCATCGCCCAGCGCCCGAAGATGGCGCCGCACATTGCCTCGATGCGCGCCAACATCGCCGAGGATTTGGGCCTGGACATCAGCCAGGTCAACGTCAAGGCCAAGACCAACGAGAAGCTCGGTTATTTGGGCAGGGAAGAGGGCATCGCGGCGGAATCGATCGCCTTGCTGATCTCTTCGTAAAACAGCGTGGCGTCGCTTTCCAGCACGGCGGTCGCCATCTCGCGCGAGACGGTGGGGAAGTCCCTCAGGAAGTCATCCATCGTTTTTCCAGCCAGCAGATAGTCGAACATGCGTTTGATGGGAACCAGCGTATTTTTAAACACCGGCATGCCGCCGAGGACCTCCGGGTCCATCTGTACTAGGGGAGTGAGCGACTTCATGAAGGCTAATAATTCGGGATCATGCGGGTCCGTGGGCGTAGTGCGCGGTGGAATAATCCTGCCGTTAATACGGAAGACGCCGTTGGTGAAAAAGCTCGAATCCAGCGGTGGGGAATCTTCGTCGTATTCAATTTCCTCGTCTGGTGTTGGCATAACTTCTTCCCAACTGCGATCACCTTCGGTAGAGGACTTTTCGTTCGTGGTTAGTTGCTTTTCTAAATGAGATGATTCGTACTTCATCGTTGATCTCCGTATAGACGACCACAACCTCCTGGCCGTTAAAAAAACCGATTGATGTGTAGCGACGCTCGCTGTAGTGAAAGCGAGCATCTTCCTTTGTGTATGTCGTTCGTTCCAGCACAGCGGGCGCATCGGCAAAATCCAGTCCGTGCTTGCGCAGGTTGCTTTTGCGTTTGGCCTCGTCCCAAGTGTAGGTGGTCATGTTCAGTGTAGTAGCTTGAGGATATCCTTCAAGCGCCACTGAGTAAAAAAAATCAGGCACCAGGACGTCTCGCGACATCCTGCGCCTGGCTTCTCCGGCGGTCCCACGATCAGATCAATATTGTTTAAGTCAGCCGGATCTTTTGGTTGCGCGGCTGACATTCGAAGTCGAATCGATCGCGTTGCTGATCTCTTCGTAAAACAGCGTGGCGTCGCTTTCCAGCACAGCGGTCGTGGTGTCTCGGGATACGGCAGAAAAGTCACCCAGGAAGTCATCCATCGTTTTTCCGGCCAGCAGATAGTCGAACATGCGCTTGATTGGAACGAGCGTGTTCTTGAACACTGGCATGCCGCCGAGGATATCCGGTTCCATCTGCACCAGCGGGGTGATCGACTTCATGAACGCCAACAGCTCCGGGTCATACGGATCAGTAGGTGATTTTCGCGGCGGTATGATACGGCCCTTGAAGCGATGCACGGGTTCGGTGAAATAGCGTGGATCGTACTCCGGGCAGTCTTCGTCGTTCCCGATTTCGTCGTCATGGTTAGGCATCACGTCGATCCAACCGGCGGGTTCGTCGCAAAGAGTGTCTTGCGCGTTGTCGGTGCTGGAATGGGTCATTGATAGCCCCTCGTTGAAAGCGTTGAAAGGCACCATCATTTCGACAATGATGTTAGTGTTGCTTCGCACTCCATCGCCTTACTGATGGCCTCGTAGAACATCGTCGCCTCGGTTTCGAGCACCAAGTGCGCGGTGGCGCGCGGCACGGTGGGGAACTCGGTCAGAAAGTCGTCGATGGTCTTGCCGGCGAGCAGATAGTCGAACATGCGTTTGATGGGCACCAAGGTTCCCCTGAAGACCGGCATGCCTCCCAGGATGTGCGGATCCATTTGGACTTCTGGAACCTGGGTTTGCATAAAGGCCAGCACCTCGGGGTCTATGGGATCGAGCGGCGACGTGCGCGGAGGCAGTGCCCGGCCATGTATCCGATGCACGCCATTTGCGTAAAAGCCGGACTCAAGTGGTGGCGAGTCCTCGTCGTATTTGATCTCGTCGTCGCCCGGAATGGGCATGACATTGCCCCAACTGTCATTTCTGTCCCAATAGTCAACGTCGCTCGCGTTTGGTTGCGTTTCTAAATGAGATGATGCGTATTTCACGTCTTCCTCGGTAAATACAACCACAACCACCTTGCCCTCAAAATAGCCGATTGTCAGGTAGCGCCGCTCGGCGTAGTGATAGCGCATGTCTTCTTCCGTATATGACTTGCCTTCGATTACGGTAGCGGCATCAGCAAAATCCAGTCCGTGCTTGCGCAGGTTGCTTTTGCGTTTGGCCTCGTCCCAAGTGTAGGTGGTCATGTTCAGTGTAGTAGCTTGAGGATATCCTTCAAGCGGCA
The DNA here is from genome assembly GCF_017833525.1 of Duganella sp. 1411. Lineage (GTDB taxonomy): Bacteria > Pseudomonadota > Gammaproteobacteria > Burkholderiales > Burkholderiaceae_D > Rugamonas. Next base: position 2,231,772 of record NZ_JAFICD010000001.1, on the reverse strand, counting down.
CTGAATAAAAAAAGCCAGGCGCCAGGACATCTTGCGACATCGTGCGCCTGGCTTTGTCATCGGTTGTTCGATCAGATCAATGGTGCGTGGTGATTGTCATGCTGGTGGAAAACGATCTGCTACCATGGCGGTTTTTCAGCAGGGATGACAATGGCGCGCGATATTTATGCATACCGTCAGGTGGCGGTGCACTCGGTGCTGCGCGGCGGTGTGGTGGAGATTCATCCGGTGCCGGGGCAGGCGTTTTCGCCGGAGCTGGCGGTGCAGTGTTCGCGCCGGATGAGTGATACGGCGTTGTATCCGTTGGGGACTTGCTTTTTGTTGGATGCCAAGTTGACCGACCGGCAGGGTGGGACGCCTTATCTGTACGCTTGGCATGGGGATGACGTCAAGGTGTTGTCGGCCGGGGAGACCAAGGCCTTCCTGGCTGAATTCAAGCGCGGTCGGATTTAGGGCCGCCGGCGGTGCATGCATGGCGGATTACGCTTCGCTCTTAAGGCCTACCGGCCAGGTAGGCCGCCTCTTCGATGGGCCCAGGGGCGGTTGGCGGGCCTCGCCCGCTAATCCGCCCTACGTGATTCCTCGGGTCGCACACGCCGGTGTGGATTAACGATTAATGCACGGCGTGTAGCTTGGTTGACGGCTTGCCGTCGTCCTCGCCCCACTTCGCGATCACCGCCGCCATCGCCACGGCGAACACGCCTCCGACCAGCATCGCGCTCGATACGCCCAGATGGTCGACCGCCACGCCACCCACCAGCGCGCCGCTGGCCAGCGAGATTTGCGCCGTGGCGACGAACACCGCGCCGCCGCTTTCCATTGCGTGGGGCGCCGCCCGGAACATCCAGGTCTGCACCGAGATCGGCATCATGCCGAAGGCCAGGCCCCAGATGACGATCAGCGCGGTCGCGCCCCATAGGCTGGTGCCGATCAACGGCAACGCCGCCGCCGACAAGCCCATCACCAGGCCGGTGGCGATCATCGACGTGCGCACGCTGCGCGCCACCGTCCAGCCGCCGATCAAGTTGCCGACGAAACCGGCGGCGCCATAGGTCAGCAGCAGCGCGCTGATAGTCGTCGCGTTCAGGCCGCCGACTTGGCTGAGGAAGGGCGTGACATACGTGTAGGCGGCGAACTGGCCGATGAAGATCAGCAGCGTGGCCAGCATGCCCAGCCGCGCTTTCTTCACGCGCAGCAGCTCCGGCAATTGGGCGAAGGTCAGCGATTGCGTGGTCGGCAGGCGTGGCAGCAGCCACATTTGCGTCAGCAGCACCAGCACGGCGACCGCGCCGGCCGCATAAAAGGCCACGCGCCAGCCGACCAGTTCACCGATCAGCGCGCCCGCCGGCACGCCGGCCACGGTGCCCAGCGAGATGCCGGCGAAGATGATCGAGGTCGCCCGCGTCGCATATTCGGGCGGCACCAGCCGGTTGCCCAGCGCGCCGCCGATGGCCCAGAAACCGCCCACGCCGATGCCCAGCAAGGCGCGGCCGAACAGGATCACGGTGAACGAATCGGACAGCGCCACCATCAGGTTGGAGACGATCAAGGTGGCGGTCAGGCCCCAGATGACGTAGCGGCGGTCGGTCTTGCCGACACCGATGGTGACCAGGATGGCGGCGAAAGCGGCCACCAAGCCGGGTATCGTCACCATCATGCCGGCCAGCCCTTCGGTGACCTTCAGTTCGGCGGCGATCGACGGCAGCAGGCCGACCGGCAGGAATTCCGTCGTCACCAGCGCGAATGAGCCGACGGCGACGGAGAGCACGGCCAGCCAGGCCGAGCGGGTGGGGGCGGTGACGATGGCCGGCGACGCCGACGGCTCGCCTGCAGGCGGCAAGGCCCGCAAGACGGGACGTCCACGCACTTTTGATGCTGAAACCGCGCTGGACAAAGCCATGAAGGTGTTCTGGGAGAAGGGTTACGAAGGTAGCTCGCTGCCGGAGTTGACCGAGGCGATGGGCATGAACCGGCCCAGTTTGTACGCCGTGTTCGGCAACAAGGAAAACCTGTTCCGCATGGCGCTGGACCGGTATGGCGCGACGCACGATCCGCTGTTTCATGCCGCGTTGAAGGAGCCGACCGCGCGCGCCGTGGTCGAGCATTTCTTGCGCGGCAATGCCGACGCGCAGACCGAGACCGACAAGCCGCATGGCTGTTTGGTGATCAATGGCGCGCTGGCGTGCAGCGACGACGCGCTGCCGATCCGGAACTCGCTGATCGAGCGGCGCGCGGCCAGTCAGGAAAAGCTGCGCGAGCGCTTCGAGCGGGCCAAGGTGGACGGCGATTTGCCGGCCGATAGCTGTTCGGGCCAGATGGCGCGCTATGTGATGACGGTGTCGAACGGCATGGCGGTACAGGCTGCGGCCGGCGCCACGCGCGAGCAGTTGCAGGGCGTGGTGGATCAGGTCTTGCGCGGCTGGCCGTGAATGCCGATTGTCACCGGGAATCCACGAAATACCACGGTTCCACGTAGGGCGGATTAGCGCAGCGTAATCCGCCAATGCGTGCGCCGTCGACGGCCCATCGATGGCGGATCACGGCGGTCCGCCTCTTCCACCTCCTGTATTAAGCCCGGTAAGTGTTCAGTAAGTCAACTTGTCCGATGATGAGCTCTCAGCCTCAGCACTCGGAGAAACACTCATGCGGCTCTCGCGTATTATTCACCTCGACCAAGCGACTAACCATCCACAGCGGCATGAGCGACTCGCTGTTGGCGTCCGTATGACGCCCGACCTGCCTTTCCTGCCGTTCTCCCGACCCACCATCGACGAGGCCACCATTGCCGCCGTCGGCGACGTGCTGCGCTCCGGCTGGATCACCAGCGGGCCCAAGGTGCGCGAGTTCGAGGAGCAGCTGTCCGCGTACTTCGGCGGGCGGCCGGTACTGACTTTTAATTCCGGCACCTGCACGATGGAGATCGCGCTGCGCGTGGCTGGCATCGGCCCCGGCGACGAGGTGATCACCACGCCGATCTCCTGGCCGGCCACGGCCAACGTCATCCTTGCCGTCGGCGCGACGCCGGTCTTCGCCGATATCGACCCAGCCACGCGAAACATCGACCTGGACCGGCTGGAGGCGGCGATCACGCCGCGCACGCGCGCGCTGCTGCCGGTGCATTTGGCGGGCCTGCCGGTGGACATGGAGCGGCTGTACCGTATCGCCGCGCGCCACCGGCTGCGCGTGATCGAGGACGCCGCGCAGGCGTTCGGATCGCGCTGGCGCGGCCGGCCCATCGGCGCTTTCGGCGATCTGGTGTCGTTCAGCTTTCAAGCCAATAAGAACCTGACCACGGGCGAGGGCGGCTGCCTGGTGCTGAACGACGCGGACGAGGCGGCGCTGGCCGCCAGGCACCGCCTGCAGGGCGTCACCCGCAGCGGGGTCGATGGCATCGATGTCGATCTCCCCGGTGGCAAGCACAACATGAGCGACATCATGGCGGCGATCGGCCTGGGCCAGTTCGCCAACATCGCGGCCGTCACCGCGCACCGGCGCGCGCTGGCGCGCCACTATTTCGCGCAGTTCGGCGACGGCTTCGAGGCCGCCACCGGCGCGCAATTGCCGGTAGCCGATTTTGAAAACAGCAACTGGCACCTGTTCCAGATCATCCTGCCGGACCGCGGGCCCGGCACGCGCGCCGGCTTCATGGAGGCGATGGCGCGCCGGGGAATCGGCACCGGCTTCCATTACGCGGCGATTCATTTGTTCAGCCTGTACCGCGCGCGCGGCTTCAGCGAGGGCATGTTCCCGGTCGCCGAGCGCATCGGCCGCCTGACGGTGACCTTGCCGATGTTTTACGCGATGACCTTCGACGACGTCGAGCGCGTGGTGGCGGCCGTCGAATCGATCCTGATCCACCCGCGGGTGCCCGAATGAACCTCGATGCCATGCACGGGACGGTGCGTCGGCCGTTCACCGGCGGCGCCGCCGACGCGCTGCTCGACGACGCCCTCGCCGCGCGTCCGGCGCCGCCGTCCAGGCGCGCCGGCGCCGCGCCGCCGCTGTCGGCGGCGCTGCTGTGGATGCTGTTCGGCGGCTTCGTCCTGATCACGCTGTGCGCGCTCGGCGTGCGCACACTGGTGCCGCCCGACGAGGGCCGCTACGCCGAGATCGGCCGCGAGATGTTCGCCAGCGGCGATTGGATCACCACGCGCCTGAACGGCATCAAATATTTCGAGAAGCCGCCGTTGCAAGCGTGGATGAACGCGCTGACCTTCACCCTGTTCGGCCTGGGCGAATGGCAAGCGCGGCTGTGGACCGGCGTCTGCGGCATCCTCGGCGTGGTCATGACCGCCTGGGCCGGGCGCGTGGTGTTCTCCCCCCGCGTCGGCCTGTATGCCGGCCTGGTGCTGGCGTCGACGCTGTTCTGGCTGGCGTCGGGCCAGATCAATTCGCTCGACATGAGCCTGTCGGGCATGATGGCCACCAGCCTGGCCGCCGTGCTGATCGCCCAGCGCGACGGCGCCACCACCGGCCAGCGGCGCGCCTGGATGCTGGTCGCGTGGGCGGCGATGGCACTGGCGGTGCTGGCCAAGGGCCTGGTTGGCGTGGTGCTGCCGGGCGCCGTGCTGGTGCTCTACGGCGCCGCCGCGCGCGATTGGCGCGTCTGGACCCGCCTGCACATGGGCAAGGGATTGCTGCTGTTTGTCGCCATCGCCGCGCCCTGGTTCATCCTGGTTGCCCAGCGCAACCCCGAACAGCCGCATTTCTTCTTCATCCACGAGCATGTCGACCGTTTCCTGAGCCCCGGCCACCAGCGCGAGGGCCCTTGGTACGCCTTCATCATGCTGCTGCTGCCTGGCATGTTGCCCTGGTTGGGCTGGCTGCCGCACGCGTTGGCGGAGGGCGTGAAGCGCGCGCCGGGCCGGTTCCAGCCGAGATTGTTGTTGCTGATCTGGTTCGTCTTCATCTTCGTGTTTTTCAGCATGTCGAGCTCGAAGCTGCCCGGCTACATCGTGCCGGTGTTCCCGGCGTTGGCTTTGCTCACGGCGCTGTGCCTGGACGCCGCCGGTCGCCGCCCGCACATGGTTGCCGCCGCGCTGCTGGCGCTGGTCGGCGCGGTGCTCGTGGTCGCGGTGCCGGTGGCGCTGGCGACGGGCGCGGGCGCGGCCGGCTCTGCTCCGCACAGCCTGCGCAGCTACCAGCCGTGGCTGATGTTCGCCGGTTGCATCCTGTTGGTTGGCGGCTGCCTCGCGTGGTTCCACGCGGCGCGCGGCCGGCGCGATCCGACGGTGTTGACGATGGCGGTGGCCGGCTTTCTCGCCACCCACCTGATCGTTGCCGGTTTCGAGGTGTACGGCAAGGACCGCGCGGGCACCGCGCTGCTGCCGGCGATCCGGGCCGAACTGACGCCGTCCACCAAGCTGTACGCGGTCGGCCGCTACGAGCAGTCGCTGACCTTCTACCTGGGCCGGCCGGCGATGCTGGTCGAGTACGTGGACGAATTCGCCTTCGGGCTGCAACAGGAACCGCGACTGGCGCTGTCCGGGCTGGACGAGTTCGTCGCGCTATGGCGGCGCGACGCCGCCGCCGGCCTGCCCTCGATGGCCATCGCCAGTCCGGCCCTGTACGACCGGCTGCGCCAGCGCGGCGTGCCGATGCGGCTGGTGGCGCGCGACGGGCGCCGGCTCGTGATCTCCAATCAATTGACGAAAGGATTGCCATGACGGCGCCCGCTTGCTTACCTGTGTTGCCCGTGTTACCCCGGACGGTGTGCCGATGACGCCCGAATTGTCCATCGTCATTCCGGTCTACAACGAGGAGGCGGGGCTGCCCGGCCTGTTCGCGCGGCTGTATCCGGCGCTTGACGCTCTGCGCACCGGCTATGAGATCGTCTTCGTCAATGATGGCAGCCGGGACGCCTCGGTGTCGCTGCTGGCCGAGCAGTTCCGGCGGCGCCCCGACGTCACGCGGGTGGTGCTATTCAACGGCAATTACGGCCAGCACATGGCGATCCTGGCTGGCTTCCAGTCGGCGCGCGGCCAGATCATGGTCACCCTCGACGCCGACCTGCAGAATCCGCCCGAGGAAATCGGCAAGCTGGTCGCCAAGATCCGCGAAGGCCACGATTACGTCGGCTCGATCCGGCGCGTGCGTCAGGATTCGGCCTGGCGCACCTTGGCGTCGAAGGCGATGAACCGCCTGCGCGAACGCATCACCAACATCCGCATCACCGACCAGGGCAACATGCTGCGCGCGTACGGCCGCAACGTCATCGACCTGATCAACCAGTGCGCCGAGGTCAACACCTTCGTGCCGGCGCTGGCCTACACCTTCGCGCGCAATCCGGCCGAGGTCGTGGTCGAGCACGAGGAGCGCGCGGCCGGCGAGTCCAAGTATTCGTTCTACAGCCTGATACGGCTCAACTTCGACCTGGTGACCGGCTTCTCGCTGATTCCGCTGCAAATGTTCTCGATGCTGGGCATGGCGCTGTCGGGCGCCTCCGGCCTGTTGGTGCTGGTGCTGTTGACGCGCCGGCTGCTGCTCGGCGCCGAGGCCGAGGGCGCGTTCACCTTGTTCGCGCTGGTGTTCTTCCTGATGGGCGTGATCCTGTTCGGCATCGGCCTGCTGGGCGAATACATTGGCCGCATCTACCAGCAGGTGCGCGCGCGGCCGCGCTATGTGGTCCAAACCATCCTCGAGGAGCTGGCGCCGGCGGCGCGGCGGCAGGCGGCCGACGCCGCCAACGCGGCGGCCATCTTGCCGCTGGAACAGCGCGGGGTGGGGCGGTGACGGCGCCAGGCGCGGCGCCGCGCGCCGTGGTGTTTGCCTACCACGACGTCGGCGTGCGCTGCCTGCGGGTGCTGCTGGCCGGCGGCGTGGACGTGGCGCTGGTGCTCACGCATGACGACGATCCGGCGGAGAACACCTGGTACGGCTCGGTGCGGGCGGTTTGCCGCGAGCACGACATCGCCACCGCCGTCCACCCCGATCCCGCCGACCCGGCGCTGCTGGCCGCCGTGCGCGCGGCGCGGCCGGATTTCCTGTTCAGTTTTTACTACCGCCATATGCTGCCGGCGGCCGTGCTGGCGGTGGCGCCGGCGTTCAACATGCACGGCTCGCTGCTGCCGAAGTTTCGCGGCCGCGCGCCGGTCAACTGGGCCGTGCTGCACGGCGCCGACCGCACCGGCGCCACCCTGCACGAGATGACCGTCAAGCCCGACGCCGGCGCCATCGTGGCGCAGACGGCGGTGCCCATCCTGCCCGACGACACGGCCCACGAGGTGTTCGCCAAGGTCACCGTGGCGGCCGAGCAGACCTTGTGGGGCGTGCTGCCGGCGCTGCTGGCGGGCGCCGCGCCGCGTCGTGACAACGACCTGCGGCAGGGGAGTTACTTCGGCGGGCGCACGCCGGCCGACGGCCGCATCGACTGGCGCGCCGACGCGCAAACGGTTTACAACCTGCACCGCGCGGTGGCGCCGCCTTATCCGGGCGCGCACACGGAGGTGGGCGGCGTGTCCTTGACGCTGGGGCGCGCGCGCTTGTCGCCGGACCGTCCGGTCTCCGGCATGGCGCCCGGCTTGGCGGTGCTCGACGGCGAAATCGTCGGCGTGTGCGGCGACGGCCGCATGCTCGCCATCTCCTCTTTGCTGGACGGCGCAGCCGAGGTATCGCCACACCATTTACAAACCATGCTGGCCAGTTCGGCGGCGCAGATCGACATCACCCGGGTACACCCATGAAAAAAGTTCTTATCCTTGGCGTCAACGGCTTTATCGGCCACCACCTGTCCAAGCGCATCCTCGAAACCACCGACTGGGAGGTGTTCGGCATGGACATGCACACCGACCGCATCACGGCCTTGCTGGAAAACGAGGCCTACAAGTCGCGCATGCACTTCTACGAGGGCGACATCACGATCAACAAGGAGTGGATCGAATACCACGTCAAGAAATGCGACGTGATCCTGCCGCTGGTGGCGATCGCCACGCCGTCGACCTACGTCAAGCAACCGCTGCGCGTGTTCGAGCTCGATTTCGAGGCCAACCTGCCGATCGTGCGCTCGGCCGCCAAGTACGGCAAGCACCTGGTGTTCCCGTCGACGTCGGAGGTGTACGGCATGTGCCACGACGACGAGTTCGACCCGGAGCGCTCGGAACTGATTTGCGGCCCGATCAACAAGCCGCGCTGGATCTACTCCAACGCCAAGCAGTTGATGGACCGCGTGATCTGGGGCTACGGCATGGAGGGCTTGAACTTCACGCTGTTCCGGCCGTTCAACTGGATCGGCGCCGGCCTCGATTCGATCCACACCGCCAAGGAAGGTTCGTCGCGCGTGGTGACGCAGTTCTTCGGCCACATCGTGCGCGGCGAGGCGATCTCGCTGGTCGACGGCGGCGCGCAGAAACGCGCCTTCACCTACATCGACGACGGCATCGACGCGCTGGTGCGCATTATTGCCAACGCCGGCGGCGTCGCCAGCGGCAAGATCTACAACATCGGCAACCCGGCCAACAATTATTCGATCCGCGAGCTGGCCCACATGATGCTGGAGCTGGCCGCCGACTATCCCGAGTACGCGACCGCGCTCGACAAGGTGAGGATCGTCGAGACGACTTCCGGCGCCTACTACGGCGAAGGCTACCAGGACGTGCAGAACCGCGTGCCGAAGATCACCAACACCTGCGAGGAACTGGGCTGGACGCCGACCACCAGCATGGCCGACGCGCTGCGCCGCATCTTCGACGCCTACCGCAGCCAGGTCGCGCAGGCGCGGGCGCTGATCGATTGATGGCGGCGACGACACCGCTGCTGACGCTCAAGATCGACGTCGACACCTTCCGCGGCACCCGGCTGGGCGTGGGCAACCTGGTGCGCATGCTGCGCGCGCACCAGGCCAACGCCACGTTCCTGTTTTCGCTCGGCCCCGACCACACCGGCTGGGCCTTGCGGCGCGCGCTGCGGCCCGGATTTTTCAACAAGGTCGCGCGCACCTCGGTGGTGGAGCATTACGGCTTGAAGACCCTGATGTACGGCACCTTGCTGCCCGGCCCCGACATCGGCTGGCGCTGCGCGGCGGAGTTGCGCGCGGTGCGCGATGCCGGCTTCGAATGCGGCATCCACACCTGGGACCACGTGCGGTGGCAGGACAACGTGGCCGCGCGCGGCGCCGACTGGACGCGCGAGATGATGCGCAAGGCCGCGCGCCGCCATGTCGACGTGTTCGGCGTAGCCACGCGCACGCACGGCGCGGCCGGCTGGCAGATGAACGCCGCCGCCTTCGCCGAACACGACGCGGCCGGCTACTGCTACGCCTCGGACGGCCGCGTCGCCCTCGACGACAGGGGCGCGCTGCGCGACCCGGCCAGCGGACCGCACCGGGTGGTAGCCGGCGGCCGCGTGATCGACTGCATCCAGCTGCCCACCACGCTGCCCACGCTGGACGAACTGCTCGGGCGCGTGATCGACGGCAGGACGATCACGGTGGACAACGTCGCGGCGCACCTGTTGTCGCTGACCGCTTGCGCCCCGCGCGACCACGTCTACACGCTGCACGCCGAACTGGAGGGACAAAAGCTGGCGCCCGTGTTCGAGCAACTGCTGCGCGGCTGGCGCGCGCAGGGCTACCGCTTCGGCGCGTTGGCCGACTACTACGACAAGGTCAGGCACGCGCCGCTGCCGGCGTCGCCGTTGGGCTGGGGCGAGCTGCCCGGGCGCTCCGGGCGCGTGATCATGCAGGGCGGGGCGCCGTGAGCGGGCAGGTGTTCCGCCCGCGCCGGCTATGCGCTGGCCGCGGTGGTCAACCGGCCTTGCGCCGCACCGGTGTCACGCATCCGGCGCCGGCCGGGTCGTCAGCCGGAACAGCAGACCAGGCTCCATCCGCTGCGCCGCCAGTGTCCAGCCGTGCGCGCGCGCGATTTCCTGGCAGATCGACAGGCCCAGTCCGGCGCCGTGGTCGCGGCGATGCGCGCCACGCCAGAAGCGCTCGAACATCCGCGCCATCTGTTCCGGCGCCACTCCGGGGCCGCTATCGCGCACCGTCAGCGCCTCGGCGCCGACCGTCACGCACACCTCGGTGCCTTCGGGAGCATGCTGGATGGCGTTCTCCAGCAGGTTTTTCAGCAAGGTGAACAGCGTCGCCGGGTCGGCCCGCCATGGCGCCACCGTACCGTCGTCGCGCAGCGTCAGGCGCACGTTGGCCGCGTCGGCCATGCGCCGCAGATAGGCGACCGCCTCGGCGCCGACGTCGCGCGGATCGACCCTGGCGAAAATGTAATTCTGCTCCTCGCTCGCTTCGGCCAGCAGCAGCAACTGCTGCACCTGGCGCGTCATGTGCTGGATGTCGCTGAGCAGCGAATCGCGCTCGCCGCCGGTGTCCGTCAGCTCGATTTGCGCGCGGATCAGGGCGAGCGGCGTTTTCAATTCATGCGCGGCCGTCGCTAGAAAACCCTGCTGGACGCGATAACCCTGTTCCAGGCGCTCCAGCACGCGGTTGAAACTGTCGACCAGCGGCGCCACCTCGGCCGGCACCGCGTTGACCCGCAGCCGCGCGTGCAGCGCGCGCGGGGAAATCGCCGCGGCCGACTCCGACACCTCGCGCAGCGGCTTGAGCGTGTAGCGCAGCGTGATGAGCGCGCAGGCGCCGAAGACGAACAGCATGACCAGACTGAACAGCACGATGCCGGCGCCCATGAACGGCAGCGCGAACACGGTCTGGAACAGCTCGATGACCCGCTCGCTGGCGGCGAACTGCACAAACCAGCGCCGGCCCTCATGCTCGACGGCGGCGGTGCTGCCGTACATCGGCACGCCGGCGAGATCGAAGGTGAAGGACCCCGATGCCAAGCGGCGCGTCGCCGGTGTCGACGGCCATGCCGTCCCCGGGCCGGTGGCGGACGCCAGCACGACGTTGCCGGCCGCATCCAGCACGCGGTAGGCGATCTCGCGCCGTAGACTGTCGTACGTCCAGCGATGGCTGTCTTCGCTGTCGAGGAAGCCGACCGGGCGTCCGGCGCTATCGAAGCGCAGCGCCTCGGCCAGTTCCTCCGTGCGTTGCGCCACGTCCGTGCGCGGCAAAATATCGCTTTTCGTCGTGATCAGGTAAAAGGCCGCCAGCAGCAGGGCGGTGCTGAGCACCACGCCGGCCACGTAGGCGAGCAGGACTTTGAAGCCCAGGCTATTGAGCCACGTCGGACGCGCGTAGCGCATAGCCCTGTCCCCTCACGTTGACGATCCGCTGGCGCGAGCCGATGGCCAGCAGCTTGCGGCGGATCCGGTGTAGCGCCACGTCCAGCGCGTTCGGCGTGACGGCCTCGCTCAGCCCCCAGGCGGCGGCCTCCAGCGCGCTGCGGCGCACCACCTCGGCGTGCCGGTGCACCAGCATCAGCATGATCTGCATCTCCGCCGGGGCCAGGGTGACGCTGTCGTCGCCGCAGCAGACCAGGCCGGCGCCGGGGCGCAGCGTCAGGTCGTCGTGGCTGGGGTCGAGCGGGCGGCAATCGACGGGCCGGCGCAACAAGGCCCGCACGCGCGCGACCATCTCGTCCATGGCGAACGGCTTGGGCAGGTAGTCGTCGGCGCCGGCCTCCAAGCCTTCGACGCGGTCGTGCAGCGCGTCGCGCGCGGTCAGCACCAGGCAGGGTACGTGCAGCCCGGCGCCGCGCACGCGGTGCAACAGCGACAGCCCGTCGCCGTCCGGCAGGCCGCGGTCGAGGATGACGGCCTGATACGGCAGTTGCCGGATGGCGGTCCACGCGGTGTCGATGCGGTCGATGACGTCGACCGCGATGCCGGCGGCCGCCAGCGCCTTGCACATCAGCTGGGCGAGGCGGTCGTGGTCTTCGATGAGCAGGATGCGGTTCATCAGAAACGGTACAGGTATCCCAGGCCGACACGATTCTCGGTCGCGCGGTCGACCAGCGGGCTATCCTTGATCTTTTTGGACAGTTTGGTCACCCCCAGATCGAGAAACAGCGAGTGGTGGGCGTCGACGACGTAGGTGCCGCGCAGGCCCAGCTCGGCGTTGACGCCGGATTCGCCCGCGTAGGCGGCGCGGCCGGCGCGCGCCTCGTCGGCGGCGACGCCATAGTAATAGTCGACGTATTTCTTGTCGACCCAGGCGGCGCCGATGCGGGGCGTCAACATGACATGCTCGCCGATGCGCCAGGTCTTTTCCAGGCCGAGGTTGGCGCGCCGGCCCTTGCTCTTGCCCGAGGCGTCGGCCAGCACTTCGGCGCTGACATCGACCATGCCGGTGCGCCATAGCATCTTGCCGCCGGCCCAGAAGCCGCTTTTGCGCTCGCGCATGCCGTTCAGGATGGGGGCGTCGCTGGCTTCATAGCCGCTGAAGTCGTACTTGCCGATCACGCGCAGGTCGAGGCGCTGGCCGCCGCCGAGATCGGCGCTGTATGCCTTGAATTCGACGACCGGGCCGAACACGCGCACATATTGGTTTTCGTAGGAGATCAGCGGCAGCGCGCGTTTTTCCCGGTCTATGCCGGTGTAGGGTTGTTGCGCGCTGAACGCGGCGATGCCCAGGCCCCACGAGGACGCCTCGTCGGCCGGGGCGGCGCCCGCCACGGCCGTGGCGCAGAGCCCCAGCGCCAGGGCCGCGGCGGCCCGCACGTGCTTGATCGCCCAAGGGGAGGCCAGGGTAAGGATGCGTGGAAGCTGCATGTGATTTCTCCGAACGTTGAATGTGAAGCCACATGGTCGGCCAAGTCGTCTTACTGCATACTTACCGGTAACACCACCGTTACACGCCAATGCGTGCGTCGCCGGCGGCTCATCGATGGCGGATTACGGCGTTCCGCCTAATCCGCCCTACGTGGAACCGTGGTATTCACGCGCTACTCTCATTCGCCGCTGTCGTCGTCATCCGCTTCGTCGGCGCCGTCTTTGACGCCGCGCGCGCGGGCCGCGTCCGTATCCGCCTTGAGCTTGGCCGCGTTGGCCATGAACTGGTCGACACTGCGGTCCGCGCTGCGTTTGACCTCCGGCGGCAGCAGCACCGACATGTACAGCTCGTCCGCCGCGCGCCCCGAACCCTGCAGATTGGTCATCAGCATCAAACCGGCGCCGGCTAGCATCATGACCGTGGCCGTGATGGCGAAACGCCTCGGATGGTGCGGCTTGATCGTCGTCAGGTGGAAGAACAGCATGCCGCAGACGATCGCCAAGGTCACCAGATTGCCATAGCGCGTGAACCCTTCGGCCGACCACGCGTACGCCATCACGCTGCTGCCGGCGCGCCACAGCCCGACCAGCGCCAATCCGCCGCCTAATATGAACAGGTGCCGGCCCATGCGCGCGTGGCTGCCGAACAGCCGGTTGGCCAGTGCCCACACGCCGCTCCACAGCAATCCCGCCGCCAGGCTGGACGCGAGCACCAGCAGATAACGGATCAGCGCGAACGGTTCGACATCCGACAGCCACGCTTCCGCGCAGCTGAAGAAGGCGATCAGCACCAGGCCGATCGTGGCCGGAACCGCGCCCTCCCAGCTGTGCATCGTGGTGTCGGCGATTTCGGCCGGCACCGGGAAGTCGGCCGCGCGGATGCGCAGGCGCGTGTGGCCGAGCCGCACCACCGTGTCGCCGCCCAGCACCACCTCGGTCTGGCGCTTGCCCCGGGCGTAGGTGCCGTTCTTGCTGCCGAGATCGCGCAGCACCAGCTTTTCCTGGTCGTCGATGTCGACGATGGCGTGCGCGGCCGCGCTGTGGGCATCGTCGAGGATGATGTCGTTGTCGTAGCTGCGTCCCAGCCGGATCGGCAAGGTTTCCGCTTTGTGGCGGTGTATGACGTCGCCGTTGCGGGCGAGGATTTCAACGAAGTAGGGGGCTTTCATTGCGCGCCTCCCGTGGCCGGCTTGACGGCGGCTGTGGCTTTTTTGTCGACCGCTCCGGTGGCCGGTTTGCTGGCCGGAACGCGGGCGGGCACCGGCGCATTGCCCGGCGCCGGCGCCAGCGACAGCGATTCGAGGAACACGCGCGACAGGCGCATGCCGTTGTCATACGAGACGCCGCGCGCGTCGAGCCGGCTTTGCAGGCTCATCAACCCTTGGTCGGTGCTGGCCGTCAACAGCGCAAAGTCGTACAGGCCGGCGAACTTGCGGTAGGCGCGCACGCACAGCACGGCGCGCAGCGGCACGTTTTGATTGTTGACGAACGATTCGGTGCAGTTGGGGCCGGTCAAACGGGTGTCCTTGTTGCTGCCGAAGTGTTCGTTCTTGAACGAGGCGCTGGCCAGTTGCGCGAAACGCACCTTGTCGAGGCCGGTGCCGCGCAGGAACTGGTGGCGGATGCTCAGCTGTCCCGTTTGCAGCGAGCCGCTGACGAAGATCGCCGATTCCATCGCGCAACTGGCGTCGTCGACGGTGAACGGTTTGTCGGCCTTGACGTTGGAGCGGCCCCAGCAGCGCATCTGCTCGGACTCGCGCACCGGCACCATGTACGGTCCCATCGGTTTCAGGCTCAGCGGGCTGGACAGCAATTGATCGACCATCGCGCGCTGGTGGCTCAGCAGCTGGCCGGCCACCACCGACGTGAAGTCGGCCGGCGCCTTGGCTTGTTGCTCGACCTTGCGCAGCAGGTCCTGGGCGAAGCGGGCCGGCACCAGGAAGCTGACCAGCTCGCCATCGAGGCGCTTGGAGACGTTGACGCCGGCCACCGAGCCATCGACCGTCACGCTGGGGCCGCCGCTCATGCCGGAGTTGATCGGACCGGTGAACATCAGCTGGTCGTAGAAGCCGCGCGCGATGACGCCGTTATAGGCGCCCTCGGAAATGGCGAAACCCAGGTCGAGCGGATTGCCCATCGAATACAGATACTGGCCTTGCGTCAGGCGCGCCAGCTGCTCCGGCATCTTGAAGAAGCCGGTGCCGTTGCGGCTGACGCGCAGCACCGCCAAATCGTGCAGCACGTCGACCGCCAGCAGCTCGACATTGCCGCGCTGGCCGCTGGTGTCGACCCATTCGCCGACGTAGGTGTCCGGATCGAGCGCGAACTGCGACACCACGTGGTAATTGGTGACGACCAGGTTGCTGGTGCCGATCAGGAATCCCGAGCCGACCGACGACTGCGTGCGCCCGCTTTTGAGCAGCGAGCGCACTTGCAGGATGTCGTTCTTGGCTGACGCGTACAGATGCTGGGCCGCGCTCGACGGCGGCGGCAGCGGCGCCGTATCGGCGGCGGCCGCCGTCTCGGCGGTGCCGGGCGCGGCGGGTGGGGCTGGAGAGGCGGGCGCGGCCGGCGGCGGCTTGCCCTTGGCGGCGGGCGCGGTGGCGGTGGTCGCGGTCGTCGAGGTGGCGGCGGTGGCCGCGTTGGCGGCGGCCAACGTCGGCGCGGTGGTGTGGGCAGTGGTGGGAGCCGCTAGCGCGCCAGCGCAGGCCCCGGTCAAGGCGATGGATGTGGCAAGCGCGGTAAATTTCATGCAATCCTTAGATCGTCAACCTCAGAGCGCGCCGTCTTCCACGGCGGCGGGCGTCAGCGGCGTCATCATATGGCCCAGCTTGGCGGCCTTGGTGTTCAAATAATGCTGGTTGAAAGCGTTGCGGTTGACCAGCAGCGGCACGCGCTCGGCCACCTCGATGCCCAGTTTGGTCATCGCATCAATCTTACGCGGATTATTGGTCATCAGGCGCAGGCTTTTGACGTCGAACTGGGCCAGCATCGGCTTGACCAGCCCGTACGTGCGCTGGTCCGGCTTGAAGCCCAGCTGTTCATTGGCCTGGACCGTGTCGGCGCCGGCCTCTTGCAGGCGATAGGCGCGGATCTTGTTGATCAGGCCGATGCCGCGGCCTTCCTGGCGCAGGTACAGCAGCACGCCGCGGCCTTCGGCGGCGATCTTCTTGAGCGCGCCCTCGAGCTGGGCGCCGCAATCGCAGCGCTGGGAGAACAGCACGTCGCCGGTCAGGCATTCCGAATGCACGCGCGCCAGCACCGGCTCGCCGTCGCCGATATCGCCCAGCACCATGGCCAGATGCTCCTTGCCGGTGGCTTTTTCAACGAAGGCGTGCAGCGTGAACTGGGCCCAGGGCGTCGGCAACGCGCAAGAAGTCATGTAGTCCAATTCGTCTTTTGCCGGGGTATCCGCGCTCTGCAACATAGCTATGCTCTTCAAATATTGATGATGTAATAATTAAAAAAGGCGCGCCGGGCTGTTCGAACAGACCCGGCGCGCCCTTCATCATACCAAACCTGGCGAAAAATTATTTTAGGCCGGCCTCTACTTCACTTTGGCAACTTAGTTTGGTAAATCAAACAACAGCACTTCGGCATCGGTCGCCTGTTCCAGCGTGACCAGGTTCTCCGCCGTGATCTTGAGCGCGTCGCCACCCTTGAGCGCGGTGCCGTTGACCGCGACGTCGCCACGGATCACGTGGACGTAGGCGATACGGCCGGTCGCCAGCTCATGCTTCAGGCTGTCGCCCGAGCCCATGATCGTGGCGTAGATCGCCGCGTTCTGGTGGATCAGCACCGAGCCTTCGCGGCCGTCGTTCGAGGCGATCAACCGCAGCCGGCCTTGTTTGCTCTCCGGCGTGAAGTGCTTTTCCTCGTAGCTGGGAGGAATGCCCGCTTCGCTCGGCTGTATCCAGATTTGCAGGAAGTGCACCTGCTCCTTCTGGTCGCCGTTGAACTCGCTATGGCGCACGCCGGTGCCGGCGCTCATGCGCTGGACGTCGCCGTAGTGCAGCACCGAACCGGTGCCCATGCTGTCCTTGTGCTCCAGAGCGCCGCTCAGCACGTAGGAGATGATCTCCATGTCGCGGTGGCCGTGGGTGCCGAAGCCCTGGCCGCCTTGCACGCGGTCTTCGTTGATCACCAGCAGCGGGCCGAAGCCGACGTGCCTTGGGTCGTGGTAGCTGCCGAAGGAGAAGCTGTGGTGGGAGTTGAGCCAACCGTGATTTGCCAGGCCGCGTTCTTCACTTTTACGAATTTCCAACATGATGAGCTCCGTTTCTTCAGTTATTTTCAAGGTTGTTGTTCAGCTGATGTGCGATAATTTTGAAAGCTGTTTCGTCGCTGTTCACTCGTCGCCGCATCCATGAATCACAGTATAGACCCCTGTTTCCGGATTAAAAAACGGAAAATTTACCCATCTACTATCGAAAAAATCGAATGCTCAGATTAAGCCTTGAAGCGCTGCAAATCGTCGACGCCATCGACCGCCGTGGCTCGTTCTCGGCCGCCGGCAAGGAATTGCACCGCGTGCCGTCGACCATCTCTTATACTGTGGGCAAGCTGGAGGACGATCTGGGCGTCCAGGTGTTCGAGCGCAACGGCCCGCGCGTGGTGCTGACGGCGGCCGGCGTCGAGTTGCTCAAGGAGGGGCGCTACCTGCTCAAGGCCGCGCAGGACCTGGAGCACCGGGTGCGGCGCGTGGCCTCCGGCTGGGAGACCGAGCTGGCGGTATGCATGGATTCGATGTTTTCGCCGAGCATGTTCCTCGACGATATCAGCGCCTTCTATCAGGTCGCCCAACAGACCCGGCTGCGCATCCTGCAGGAAACCCTGTCCGGCGCCTGGGAGGCGCTGCTGGACCGGCGCGCCGATTTGCTGGTGGGCGTGGCCGGCGACGGTCCGGCCGGCGGCGGCTACGTGTCGGAGCCGATCGGCAAGGTCGAGTTCGTCTTTGCGGTGGCGCCGTCGCATCCGCTGGCGGCGGTCGAGGGCAAGCTCGACCGCGTGCATTTACAACAATACCGGGCCGTCAGCGTTGCCGACTCGGCCCGCCAGCTGGCGCCGCGCACGGTCGGCCTGTTGCTGGGACAGGACACGCTGACCGTGCCCGACATGAAGACGAAATTGCAATTCCAGCTGGCCGGCACCGGCTTCGGTTTCCTGCCCGAGCCGTGCGCGCGCGCCGCCATCGACGCCGGCTTGCTGGTGGAAAAACAGGTGCAGGAGCCCAAGCCGGCCGAAACCTTCTACCTGGCCTGGCGCGGTGGCGAGCACGGCGCCGCGCTGGACTGGTGGATGGCCCGCATGCGGCAGCCGGGGCTGTTCGAGCGGCTGTTGCAACATTTGCCCCGGCACGCGCCATCCGTTTGACGCGGCGCAGGGAAGCGGCGGGGGTGAGCCCCGCACGGCTCCACAATGTTGACCAACGCCAACAGTTTCGGAGTACCATAGCGGCATAACTGACTGTTTTTGCTGGATCATTGATGACCGCCCTGATCTCCATCCCGCCCGTTTTCCTGCATCCGCTGGCCGACCGCAACGGTCACCCCGGCGCGCTGCTGCTTGACGCCGGCGTGCTGGAGCGCTTGGGCGGTCCGGCCGCGTTGCCGCAGACCGTCGCCGGCGTGCTGGGCGAACTGGCCGGCGGCCTGATGGGCTGCTACTACCGCGCCGGGCTCGACGGCGCCATCGCCGCGCAGTTGGACCAGGCCGGCTGGAAGCGGCTGCCGGCCGACAAGCTGCACCGCGCCGATGGCGAGCTCTGCAATGCGATGCCGTCCAGCGCGACCTGGGTCGAGGGCGAATGGTTCCTGGCGCCGCCGTCCAAGCCGGTGGGCAGCCAGGTGGCCTCGCGCGCGCTGGCGCTGCATCTGGTGCAACTGGTCTCGGCCGACGCCGACACCCACGAAATCGAAGCGGTGCTGCGGCAAGACCCGACGCTGTCGTATCACCTGCTGCGGCTGGTCAATTCGCTGGGCATGGGCGCCGGCCGCCGCGTCACCAGTTTTTCGCAGGCGATCCTGATCCTGGGGCGCTCGCAACTGCGGCGCTGGCTTAACCTGATGCTGTTCTCGTCGCGCGAGGGCGACCGCCGCTCGCCGATGCTGCTGGCGCGCGTGGCGGTGCGGGCGCGGGCGATGGAACTGCTGGCCAGGGACGCCGGCCTGGGCAAGTCGCGCCAGGAGCAGGCGTTCATGGTCGGCATGTTC
Source organism: Duganella sp. 1411 (assembly GCF_017833525.1). Taxonomy (GTDB): domain Bacteria; phylum Pseudomonadota; class Gammaproteobacteria; order Burkholderiales; family Burkholderiaceae_D; genus Rugamonas. The sequence goes on along the minus strand of NZ_JAFICD010000001.1, from coordinate 2,212,945 downwards.
TCGCTGCTGGGCGTGTTGTTCGGCATGCCGCTGCCCGAAGTGCTGCAGCCGTTGACGATGAGCGAGGCCGTTCAGCAGGCGCTGCTGGCGCACGAGGGCGAGCTGGGCGACCTGCTCGGCGTGGTCGAGGCGGCCGAGCGCGACGACGAGGCCGCGCTGGCGTCGCGTCTGCAGGCGCTGCAGATCGACACGGACGGCTTCAACCAGGTCGTCGCCGACGCCTACCTGTGGATGCAGACCGTGGCGTCCGGCAAAACGGGCCAGTCCCATGCTTGACGCGATCGAGCGTTGCCTGGCGCTCAGTCAGCGGGCCCGCGGCGAGCAGGGCGAGGCGCTGGCGCGCACGCTGGCCAGCCTGGACGCCGCGCTGGCCGAGGCGCGCGCGGCGATGGCGCCGTCGGTCGACGCCGACGACCACGCCGTGCTCGAGCTGGACCTGACCGGCTACCTGACGGCCTGGAGCCCGGGCGCGACGCGCCTGTTCGGCTACGAGGCCGACGAGGCGCTGGGCCGGCACGTGCTGTTCCTGTACGCCGAGGACGACGACGACGGCAACATCGCCGAGCTGTATTTCGACGCCGGCGGCGAGGCCGGCGCCACCGCCGAGGTGCGCCGCCGCAAGAAGAACGGCGAGATCATCTGGGTCAAGATGCATATCTTCATGCGCCACGACGACAGCGGCGAGCCGGCCGGCATGCTGGTGCGGCTGGCGCAGGTGGACGAGGCGCTGTCGGCGGCCGACAAGATCAACCTGCACGCGCGCATCATCGAGGACAGCGACCAGGGCGTGCTGATCACCGACGCCAACGAGCGCATCGTCTCGATCAACTCCTCGTTCACGCGCATCACCGGTTACTCGCCCGAAGAATCGATCGGCAAGACGCCGGACCTGCTGCGCTCGGGCGTGCACGACGCCGAGTTCCGCGCCAAGGTGCGCGCGGCGATGCGCGGCGCCGGGCCGTGGCGCGGCGAGATCATCGGCAAGCGCAAGAACGGCGAGCTGTTCCCGCAGTCGGTGACGATCAGCGTGGTGCGCGACGAGCATGGCCAGATCAGCCACACGTTCTCGCTGTTCTCCGACATCAGCGAGCACAAGGACGCGCAGGCGCGCATGCAGCGCATGGCCAACTACGACGCGCTGACCGGCCTGCCCAACCTGTGCCTGCTGACGCAGCTGGTGGGCCAGGCGATGACGGAGAACCGGCGCTCGCAGGAGCACGGCGCGATGCTGGTGCTCGAGATCACCCGCGTCGGCGCCATCAGCGACACGCTCGGCAGCGACATCGGCAACGAGCTGCTGTGCGAGATCGGCCGCATGTTCCGCGCCACGCTGCGCGAGGCCGATGTGCTGGCGCGGCTCGACGGCCACAAGTTCGCCGTCGCGCTGCTGCACATCGACAAGCGCGAACACGCCGCCATCGTCGCGCAAAAGCTGCTGGCGACCCTGGCCGCGCCGATCCGCATCGCCTCGCACAGCCTGCAGGTGGGCGCGCACATCGGCATCACCGTCTACACCGAGGACGGCACCGACGTGCCGACGCTGATCCGCTACGCCGACGTCGCCATGAACAAGGCGGCGCAAAACATCGAGGCCGATTTCCTGTTCTACAGCGAGGAGATGAACCAGCGCGCCAAGGAGCACCTGCGGCTCGAGAGCGAGTTGCGCCAGGCGCTGGTCAACGACGAGTTGCTGCTGTACTACCAGCCCAAGGTGAGCCTGCGCAGCGGCCGCATCGTCGGCGCCGAGGCGCTGCTGCGCTGGCGCCATCCGGTGCGCGGGCTGGTGTCGCCGGGCGTGTTCATCCCGGTGGCCGAGGAGAGCGGCCTGATACTCGACCTGGGCACGTGGGTGCTGGAGCAGGCCTGCCGCCAGATCCGCGACTGGCGCGAGGACAACCTGATCATGCCGCCGGTGGCCGTCAACCTGTCGGCGCGGCAGTTCGACAGCCAGCTGCCGCAGCGCATCGCCGCGGTGCTGGAGCGCCACGGCGTGCAGCCGGACCAGATCAATCTGGAAATCACCGAAAGCCTGCTGGTGCGCGGCACCGACAACGTCATCGCCATCATGAACGAGCTGGTGGCGATGGGCATGTCGCTGGCGCTGGACGACTTCGGCACCGGTTATTCCAGCCTGGCCTACCTGAAGAAATTCCCGATCAGCACCCTCAAGATCGACCGCTCGTTCGTGGTCGGCCTGCCGTACGAGGAAAACGATTGCGCCATCGCGCGCGCGATCGTCACGATGGCGCAGCAACTGCGCCAGGAGATCGTCGCCGAGGGCGTGGAGACGGTCGAGCAAATGAGCTTCCTGCGCGCGCTGGGCTGCGACCAGCTGCAGGGCTATCTGTTCAGCCAACCGGTGCCCGCCGTGGAATTCGCCGCGATGTTGCGGGAAGGCAAGCGATTGGCCTTCGGCACGCGGGTTTAGTTGCTGGCGCGTTTGATAGAAGCGCGAGTTATGGCACGTTTTGAATAAAAGTGCCAAAATCGGGGTGCTATTTTGGCAAGCTGGCTCACTCGACTATCCTCAGGAGACTTCTATGCAAAAACGTACCTTTCTGATGCGCGCCACCGCCGCCGTGGCGTTCGCCGGCCTGGCCCTGGGCGGCTGCACGACCACCACCACCGACGCCAAGTCCGACCCGGCGGCCGTCAAGACGGAGATCGAGCGCGGCTCCTACGACACGCTGGAGCGGCTGTACAAGGAAGTGAAGGGGTCGCGCGAGCTGGTGCGCAAGTCCAGCGGCGTGCTGGTGTTCCCGCGCGTGCTGGCGGCCGGGCTGGTGGTCGGCGGCGAGTACGGCCGCGGCGTGTTGCGCACGGGTGGCCAGACGGCCGATTATTACAGCATGACGTCGGTGTCGGTGGGGTTCCAGGCGGGCGCGCAGTCGAAGGCGGTGGTGCTGTTGTTCATGACGCGGGAAGCGCTGGATAAATTCCGCAACAGCAAAGGCTGGACGGCCGGCGTCGACGGCTCGGTGGCGTTGCTGAAGGTGGGCGCCAATGGCGAGATCGACACCACCACGGCGACGGGGCCGGTGCAGGCGCTGGTGCTGACCAACGCGGGATTGATGGCCAACCTGAACCTGGAAGGCACGAAGATCAGCAAGCTGGCGCTGTGAGGCGTAAGCGGGCGTAACCACGGATCCGCCTGCACGCGCCGCCGGCGACGCATGCATGGCGGATTACGCTTCGCTAATCCGCCCTACGTGGTTCAGAAGAATGTTTGGGTTGCGGGCGCTCGCGCGAAAAATGCTGGCCGTCGGCGCCGGTTACGGCTACCCTTGCGGTTTTCATGATCACGAGGAACACGATGAGCCGCAACATCCTGGACGAAGCCCACCTCCATCCCGCCATCCGCGAGCGCGTCGGCGCCTACCGCCGCGACCTCGTCACCGAGGTCCAGGCCGCCATCGCCGCCAACACGGTGGTGGTGGTCGGCATGGGGCTGAACCCGTTTCCGCGCAAGGCGCGCCAGCTGCTCGACGCCAACGGCACACCCTACAAATACCTGAGCTACGGTAATTACTTCTCCGAATGGCGCCCGCGCACGGCGCTCAAGATGTGGACCGGCTGGCCGACCTTCCCGATGATTTTCGTCAAAGGCGTGCTGATCGGCGGCGCCTCCGATCTGCACAAGCTCATCCAGAGCGGCGAGTTCGCGCGCATGGTGGCTTGATGCTGACCTTGCCGCTGCGCCTGCAGCCCGGCGACGACGTGCGCGCCGCCGTCGTCGCCGCCTTGCTGGCCAGCGGCCACCAGGCCGGCTTCGTGCTGCAAGGCATCGGCAGCCTGAGCGCCGCGCAACTGCGCTACGCCGGCCAGCCGCAGCCTACGGCGCTGCGCGGCGACCTGGAAATCCTCACGCTGGCCGGCTCGATCGCGCCCGACGGCGCCCATCTGCACATGTCGGTGTCCGACGCGAGCGGACAGGTGCTCGGCGGCCATGTCGCCCCGGGCTGCGTGGTGCGCACCACGGCCGAATTGCTGCTGGCCTTGTTGCCCGACCATCGCTTCAGCCGCGAACACGATCCCCGCACCGGCTATCCCGAACTAAAGATCAGCTAGTCATCAGTTAGTCCGGATCGACCTCGTCGTTGATCTTCTCGGTCAACGTCCGCAGTTGCTCGGGCACCGCGTCGAGGTGATAGCGCACGGTGTGGGCTTGCTGGCCCTCGTCGACCTCCAGGTCGTACTGGAAATCCCAGGACTTCGGCTCGGTTTTGACCAGCTTGTCCGGCAGCGCGAAAAAATCGCAGGCCTGCACCAGCTGCTGCATCTGCTCGGCCTGGTCGTGCGGCAGGCACGCCAGATCGACGGTGCGCGTCTGGGCGCCAGCCGGTCCGGCGAAGCCGCCGGTACATCGTAGTTTCATCCGCATCATGCTTCCTTTCAGATCACGCCGACTTTCGTCCACGCGTCGCGCACCGCCTGCTGTTCGGTCGAACCGGCGCCGTACAGCAGCTCGGCGGACTGCATGGTGGCCTTGGCCATGTCGGCGAACGTGGCGTTGGACGTCAGCAAGGCCAACGACTTGTACCAGATCGGGCCGGCCTTGTCCCATGAATTGCCTTTGAGCGCCATGCAGGCCACGTAAAAAGCGTGGTTCGGAATGCCCGAGTTGGTATGGACGTCGCCGTCCTCGATATATCCGGCCATCGTCTTGGGTTGGTCATCGCCGGACCAGGTAAGTTCCTTGTTGCCCGGATCGGCCATCGAGCGCAGCGCCTTGCCGACAGTCGGCCCCATGATGCCGGCGCCGATCAGCCAGTCGGCCTGCGCGCTGCTCTGCTTGAGTTTCCACTGCTTGACCATGCTGCCGAAGACGTCGGAAATGGATTCGTTGAGCGCGCCGCTCTGGTCGTCGTAGACCAGGCCGCCGGGCACGGCGTTCTGCGTCAAGCCGTGGGTCAATTCGTGGGCGATGACGTCGATGGCGCCGGTGAAGCCGAGGAACAGTTTGCCGTCGCCGTCGCCGTAGACCATTTGCTGGCCGTTCCAGAACGCGTTGTTGAATTTCTTTTGATAGTGGACGGTGGAATCGAGCCGCACGCCCTTGTCGTCGATCGAGTTACGCTTCAACACCTCGAACAGGAAATCATAGGTGGCGCCGGCGCCGTCGTAGGCCTGGTTGACGGCCACGTCGGCGCTGGGCTTGGCGCCTTCGCCGCGCACCAGTTTGCCCGGCAAAGTGGCCTTGTTTTTCGCATCGTAGACGGTGCGGCGTTTTTCGCCGGTGGTGGTGATGCCGAACGCCGTGGTCGGCTGCGCCACCGAACGCTGGCCGCGCAAATGGGCCGACAGCTCGGCCTGGTCCAACAAGACGCAGCGTTCGTGCTCATCGGTCGCTTCGTCGGCCAGCACGCGCAGCATTTTCGACGAGATGATGAAACAGGTGCAGCGATATGGGTGGGGCGACATGGCGTTCTCCTCTGTTAGCGATAAGTGACTTTATACACGGAATCGGAATTTTCCGACGTCACCTATTGCAATCAGAAAGCCTGACGGCGCAGCGGATCGAGCAGGGCGCGCAAGTCATTGTGGTCGAGCTCGTACATCAACGCGATCAGCGCGCCCAGCTCACCGGCAGGGAAGCCCTCGCGCGCGAACCAGCCGAGGTAATGGCCGGGCAGGTCGGCGATTTTGCGGCCCTTGTATTTACCGTAAGGCATTTCACGCGTCAGCAGCAGCGCGAGTTTTTCAGAATCCATGGTCAGCTTGTCGATCAATCATTGGGGTCAAATCATTGGGGTCAAGTCTAACATTCCAACACGAGCTGAAGTGTCGCGCATCCATCTTTGCGTGTAGAGCAAATATGTTCTGCGTTTTCGTGCCTTTTTCTCAGCAGGCAAACTCCGGATACTGCATGGCATCAACTTATCAGGAGTGTAGTCATGCCACTTGCCTTGCTGGCGCTGACCATCAGCGCGTTCGCCATCGGCACCACCGAATTTGTCATCGTCGGCCTGTTGCCGACCATCGCCGCCGATTTGGGCGTCAATCTGCCATCGGCCGGACTGCTGGTCAGCCTGTACGCGCTGGGCGTGGCGGTCGGCGCGCCGGTCCTCACCGCGCTGACGGGCAAGCTGCCGCGCAAGACCTTGCTCGTTTCGCTGATGGTGCTGTTCACCGCCGGCAATCTGCTGGCCTGGAAAGCGCCCGGCTACGAATCGCTGGTGATCGCCCGCATCCTGACCGGTCTGGCGCACGGCGTGTTCTTCTCGATCGGCTCGACCATCGCCACCTCGCTGGTGCCGAAGGAGAAGGCGGCCAGCGCGATCGCCATCATGTTCACCGGTCTGACGGTGGCGCTGGTGACCGGCGTGCCGCTCGGCACCTTCATCGGCCAGCATTTCGGCTGGCGCGAAACGTTCCTGGCCGTCTCCGCGCTGGGTGTGATCGCCTTTGTCGGCAGCCTGCTGTTCGTGCCGAAGACGATCCAGCACAGCAAGCCCGCCTCGCTGCTGCAGCAAGTCAAGGTACTCGGCGAGCCGCGCCTGCTGCTGGTGTACGCGATGACGGCCGTCGGCTATGGCGGCACCTTCATTGCCTTTACCTATCTGGCGCCGATTCTGCAGCAGATCTCCGGCTTCGGCGCCAGCGCTGTTGGGCTGGTGATGCTGGTGTACGGCGTTTCGGTCGCGGTTGGCAACATCTGGGGCGGCAAGCTGGCCGACGCGCGCGGCCCGGTGGGCGCGCTGAAGATCATCTTCCTCGGCCTGGCCGCGGTATTGCTGGTGGTAACGTTCGTGGCGCCGTTCAAGTGGCTGATGCTGATCACGGTGCTGGTGTGGGGCGCCTTCGCCTTTGGCAACGTCGCCGGCTTGCAGGTGTACGTGGTCCAGCAGGCCGAGCACTTCACGCCGCGCGCGGTCGATGTGGCGTCGGGCCTGAACATCGCCGCCTTCAATCTGGGCATCGCCGGCGGTGCCTGGGGCGGCGGCCTGATCGTCGAACACCTGGGCCTGGTGCACACCGGCTGGATCGGCGCGCTGGTGGTGCTGGGCGCCTACGGCTTGACCGTGCTCAGCGGCCGCCTCGACCGGCTCCACCCGCGTGCGGCCGTGGCGGGCGAGACCAAGCGCACCCGCGTCGCCGCCCACTAAAACTCCAGGGTCAGGTCCACCAATTCTACACGGCCTCTGCCGTAGCGGCTGCCAGCGTTGGGCTCGTGTAGAAATGGCGGACCTGACCCCGGATCTGTCTTACAATGTTTTTTTTAAACTAAGCCCAGGTCCGCCCCCATGGCCCATCTTTACCCTACCGGCTGGCGAGAGATGGCCGTCACCGGCACCGCCGCCCGCGAGATCGAGACGCTGGCCTACCTCGAGTCGACCCTCGCCAGCACGCCGTATCGCGTTTATCACGGCGTCCATTGGACCAATGTCGAGAACGGCTTTTCGGCCTTCGGCGAGATCGATTTCATCGTCGTCGCGCCCAGCGGCAGGGTGCTGCTGATCGAGCAGAAGTCCGGCTTCCTGAACGAGACCGGGGAGGGCCTGGTCCGTAACTACGAGGGCAAGCCGCGCAAGGTGGTCAACCATATCATGCGCTCGATCAAAGGCTTGCGCGAACGCTTCGGCGGCGAGCTGTCCATCGATTACCTGCTGTACTGCCCGGACTACACCGTGCGCGACCCGCAATTGGCCGGCATCGATCCGCACCACATCATCGATGCCACCAACAAGGACCGCCTGGCCGCCGTCATCCGCGAAATCCTGCCCGTCGACGATGCCACGCCCGGCGACCAGTTCGACAAGGTCACGCGCTTCCTCGGCAACATGCTAAGCCTGCGGCCCGATCCCAGTTCGATGATCGGCAACGCCGCCAAGATGGTCGCGCGCCTGTCCGGTGGCCTGGCGACGTGGGCGCGGCGGCTGGAGTTCGCGCCATTCCGCCTGCACGTGGTGGGCACCGCCGGCAGCGGCAAGACCCAGCTGGCGCTGGCCGAATACGCCGCCGCCATCGAGGCCGGCCTGTCGCCGCTTTACGTGTGCTACAACCGCCCGCTGGCCGACCATATCGAGCATCTGGTGCCGCCCGGCGGGCGGGTGGCGAGCTTCCACATGCTGAGCGACGCCTTCATGCGCGCCCGCGACCAGGTGCCCGAATACGGCGCGCCCGGCGTGTGGGAGCGCATCGAGGAGCTGATGACCGCCTCGCCGCTGCCCGCCGATTGGCGCTACGATGTGGTGATCGTCGACGAGGGCCAGGATTTTTCGCCGGCCTGGCGCGATATCCTGCTGCGCATGCTCAAGGACGACGGCCGCGCGATCTGGCTCGAGGACCCGAACCAGAACCTGTACGGCCGCGAGATGGTGCCTTTGCCGGGCTGGGTCACGCTGCACTCGGACACCAACTACCGCAGCCCGCGCCAGATCGTCGACATGCTGGCCACGATAGGCGCGACCCGCATGCCGGTGGAGGCGGGCAGTCCGTTCAAGGGCGCCGACATCGAGGAGTTGATGTACCCGGAGGGCGATACCGAGGCGATGCTGGCGCAAACCCGCAAGGCCGTCACCCTGTGCCTGGGCGCCGGCTTCGCGCGCCACGATATCGCCATCGCGTCGTTTCGCGGACGCGAAAAATCGACGATCCTCCACCTCGATAAGCTCAGCGACGCCCACACCCTGAAGTCGTTCACCGGCGAGTACGACTTGTTCGGCATTCCCCAATACCGGGAAGGCGGATTGCTGGCCGAATCGGTGTACCGCTTCAAGGGCCAGTCGGCGCCGGCGGTGATCTTCACCGAGATCGATTTCGCCGAGATCGACGAGCGCGTGCTGCGCAAGCTGTTCGTCGGCATGACACGCGCCAGGCTCAAACTGGTGCTGGTGCTCAGCGAGCGCGCCGAACAACAGCTGCTCGACCGGATCTGAGGCGGCCGGCCTACGCGCAGCGCGGCCGCGCCGGATTGCCCATCACCGTGACGCCGGCCGCGACGTCGCGCGTGACCACGCTGCCGGCGCCGATCAAGGCGTCGTCGCCGATGGTCACGCCGGGCATGATCAGCGCGCCGGCGCCGATCCAGACGTTGCGCCCGATGCGGATCGGGCGGCCGAACTCCAGCCCTTGCGCGCGCAGCGCCGGATCGCGCGGGTGGTCGGCGGTGAGGATTTGCACGCCCGGGCCGATCTGCGTCATGTCGCCGATGTCGACCTGGACCACGTCGAGGATCACGCAGTTAAAGTTCATGAACACGCCTTGGCCGACCCGGATGTTGTAGCCATAGTCGCAGTGGAAGGGCGGCCGGATCACGGCGCCCTCGCCGACACCGCCGAAACGCTCGACCAGCAGTTGGCGCTGTTCTTCGGGCGTCAACCCGCGTTGGCGGTTGTAGCGCTCCATCCAGTCGCGCGCCGCCGTTTGATCGGCCTGGATCTCCGCGTCGGCCGCGTTGTAGAAATCGCCGGCCAGCATTTTCTGTTTTTGCGTTGGTTCCAATTGGGCTTCCTTTGAGTTGAATCGTGCAAGAACGTGCACTGTCGTAAACGCGACAATACCCAGATATCATTCATATTGCAAAGAGTTTACGACAAAACACGCCGTACGACCCAGTGGCGACTTCTGATTGTTTATGCACGGTTATGCATGGTATGATCGTGCATGACCTCAATTCTTCCCCTCGAACGCCGCGCCGCCATCGCCCAACGGCTGGCCGACGGCCTATCCGTCTCCGCCGCCGCGCTGGCCGCCGAATTCGCCGTGTCCGAAGACGCCGTGCGGCGCGACCTGCGCGCGCTGGCGGCCGAAGGCCTATGCCAGCGCATCTACGGCGGCGCGCTGCCCACCGTGCCGGCGGCGCAGCCGATCGCGGTGCGCAAGCAAACCGCGCAGCGTCAGAAGGCGGCGCTGGCGCGCGCCGCGGCGGCGACGGTCCTGCCCGGGCAGCTGATCTTCATCGATTGCGGCAGCACCAACCTGCCCATCGTCGACTTTCTGGACGAGGACCAGAACCTGACGGTGGCGACCAACTCCATCGACGTCGCCGCCGCCGTGCTGCGCCGGCCCGGCCTGCGCCTGATCCTGGTCGGCGGCGTGGTCACGCCGGCGCTGGGCGGCAGCGTCGATGCCGGCGCCATCGCCACGGTGTCCGCGATGAATATCGACCGCCTGTTTTTGGGCGCGTGCGCGGTGGCCGCGTCCACCGGCGTTAGCGCCTTCGATCCCGCCGACGCCCAGTTCAAGCGCGCGCTGGTCGCCGCCAGCGCGCACGTCTCGGTGCTGGCGACGAACGAGAAGCTGGGCACCAGCGCGCCGTTTCGGGTGGCGCATGTCAACGGCATCGGCGATTTCATCCTCGAGCATGACGTGCCCGCCGCCGCGCTCGAGCCGCTGCTGGAAGCGGACGCCGTCGTGTCGAAAGCGCAGCCCTGGAACGCGCCGTGAGCTGAGCGCCCGCCCACCGGCGCGGACGGCGGTGTATATTGGCGGCGATTTGAATCACTTGCCGCTGGATAACCCTCATGTCTGCTGTTTCGCTGTTTTGCCTGGTCTTCGCCTATTTCGCCTTGCTGCTGGCGGTTGCCTGGCGCACCTCCCGCAACGCCACCAACGACAGCTTCTTCATCGGTAACAAAAGCAGCAACTGGATGCTGGTCGCATTCGGCATGGTCGGCACTACACTGAGCGGCGTCACATTCATCAGCGTGCCGGGCGCGGTCGGCCGCGACGGCTTCGGCTACCTGCAGGTGATCCTCGGCTATGCGCTCGGCTACGTCGCCGTCGCCTATATCCTGCTGCCGCTGTACTACCGCCTCAAGCTGACGTCGATCTATCATTATCTGGATGTGCGCCTCGGCCGGCGTTCATATCAGAGCGGCGCCGCGTTCTTCATCCTGTCCCGCACCCTGAGCGCCTCGGCGCGGCTTTATTTGGTCGTCAACATCCTGCAGATCACCATCCTCGACGCCATGGGCGTGCCGTTCTGGCTGACGACCCTGGTGATCCTGGCCATGATCCTGCTCTACACCTACGAGGGCGGCGTGAAAACCATCGTCTGGACCGACACGCTGCAAACCACCGGCATGGTTGTGGGGCTGGTGATCTGCGTCGCCTGGCTGCTGCACGACATGGACCTGAGCCTGCCCGAGAGCCTGGCGCAGATGCACGCGCAAGGCTTGACGCGGGTGGTCACCACGTCGGTCGACAGCCCGGCCTATTTCTGGAAGCAGGTGCTGGCCGGCTTTTTCATCGTGCTGGCGATGACGGGCATGGACCAGGAGATCATGCAGAAGAATATCTCCGTCAAGACCCTGCGCGACTCGCAAAAGAACATGCTGATGCTGACGGTGATCCTGTCCGCCGTGCTGGCGCTGTTCATGTTCCTCGGCGGGCTGCTGTACCTGTACGCGCCCACGGTCGGCCTGACGGCCAGCGGCGATAAGATCTTCCCGGCCGTCGTCATGGGCCACATGCCGGCGGCGCTGCAGCTGATCTTCTTCGTCGGCCTGGTATCGGCGCTGTTCCCCAGCGCCGACGGCGCGCTGACCGCGCTGACGTCGACCTTCTGCATCGACATCCTCGGCCTGCAGCGCCGTACGGACTTGGCCGAAGCGGCCACGGTGCGGCTGCGCCACCGCGTCCACCTGGGTTTTTGCGCGCTGTTCCTGCTGCTGGTGCTGATGTTCAAATGGATCGACAATGCCAGCATGGTGGGCCTTGTGCTGAAGCTGACCGGCTATACCTATGGCCCGTTGCTGGGACTATTCGCCTTCGGTATCCTGACCCGGCGCGCGGTGCGCGACCGTTGGGTGCCGCTGGTGGCGCTGGCCGGCCCGGCGCTGTGTTATGCGATTGATGTCAATCAAAAATTACTATTCGGTAACTATCGTCTGGGCTTGGAATTGCTTATCATGAACGGCTTGCTGGTGTTTGGGGGCTTGCTCCTGATATCGGTGCCGGGACGGCGCAGGCCGCATGCAGTATGATCTTGTAAATTACGCAATCACTTGGAGTATCAATGGCCCGATCCCCGTTTTCCTATCTCCGTAGCGGCTTCGCTTTCTTCTGGCGGGCGCTCGACGCCGGCCGCCGCACGATCCTGAACCTGCTGTTCCTGGTGTTGCTGATCGCGCTGGCCTATGCGATCTTCGGCGGCGGCTTCAAGCCGCTCGGCCCCAAGACCACCCTGGTGCTGGACCTGAAGGGGCAATTGGTCGAACAGTCCAACGTCAACGCGCGCGAAGCGCTGCTGAACACCGCGCGCGGCGGCGAGGCGCACAAGATGATGCAGCTGCGCGATGTGCTGATGGTGCTCGACACGGCCGCCAAGGATCCGTCGATTGGCGCCGCCGTGCTGCTGACCGACGAAATGGAAGGCGGCGGCCAGGCTACGCTGCGCGAAGTGGCGGCGGGCCTGGAGAAGTTCAAGGCGGCCGGCAAGCCGGTGGTGGCCTGGGGTTCCAGCTACGACCAGCGCCAGTATCTGCTGGCCGCCCACGCCAACGAGGTGTATATGCACCCGATGGGCATGGTGCTGATGGAGGGCTTCGGCCGCTACCGCAACTACTACCGCGACGCGCTCGACAAACTGGGCGTGACGGTCAACCTGCTGCGCGTGGGCACCTACAAGAGCTTTGGCGAGCCGTATGTCGCCAACGGCCCGTCGCAGGCGGCCACCGAGGCCGAATCGTATCTGAACAACGCGCTGTGGACGTCCTACACCACCGACGTCGAGAAGGCGCGCAAGCTGCCGCAGGGGCAGATCATGAAGACCATCAACGACCTGCCGGCCCAGGTGGCGGCGGTCAATGGCGACATGGGCAAGCTGTCGCTGTCGGCCAAGCTGGTCGACGGCCTCAAAACCCGCGATGAAATCCGCCAGATGATGATCAACCGCGGCGCGCTCGATGCCGAGGGCAAGAGCTTCCGCCAGGTCGGCTTCGACGAGTACCTGGCGCGCGTGCCGAACAAGCTCACCGGCGACGCCGTCGGCGTGATCGTGGCGCAGGGTGAAATCAGCGACGGCAGCACCGGTCCGGGCGCCATCGGCGGTGATTCGACCTCCAAATTGATACGCGCCGCGCGCGAGGACCATGGCATCAAGGCCGTCGTATTGCGGGTCGATTCGCCAGGCGGCAGCGCCTTCGCCTCGGAGTTGATCCGCCGCGAGCTGGAACTGACCCGCGCCGCCGGCAAGCCGGTGGTGGTCTCGATGGGCAACGTGGCCGCTTCCGGCGGCTACTGGATCTCGATGGCGGCCGACGAGGTGATCGCCGATCCGAATACCGTCACCGGCTCGATCGGCGTGTTCGCGATTCTGCCGACCGCCGACAAGGTAATCGACAAGTTGGGCATCCACACCGCCGGCCAGCCGACCACCTGGCTGGGCGACGCCGGCAATCCACTGCGTCCGCTCGATCCGCGCTTCGCGCAGGTTATCCAGGGGAGCATCAACCATATCTACGCCGAGTTCACGACCCGCGCGGCCAAGGCGCGCAAGACGACGCCGGAGAAAATCGACGCGGTGGCGCAGGGCCGCGTGTGGACCGGGGCGCAGGCGAAGGAGCGTGGTCTGGTCGATACGCTGGGCAGCTACAACGATGCGCTGAAGTCGGCGGCCAAGCGCGCCAATCTGGGCGGCGATTTCCGCGTGGTGTATATCGAGCGCGAGACCAGCAAGTTCGATCGCGTGATCGATATGATCGGTGGTTCGGCGGCGCAGGCGGTGGCCAAGGCGATCACCAAGCAGGTGAATCTGGGTGTGGCCGCCAGCACCGGTCTGCCGCCAAGCGCGGCGGCCGGTATCGCCAGTGACCTGGGGTGGTTGTCGGAGTTGACGGCGTCGCGTAAGCCGTTCACGGCGATTACGCATTGTTTGTGCGAGTCGCCGTAATCGGCATGGGCCGTCGGTAACGCATGCATGGCGGATTACGCTTCGCTAATCCGCCCTACGTTTGGCTGCCAGCGGTAGCGTGATTTCGAAGCTGCTGCGGCCATCGGCCATCAGCACGCAGCGCGCCTCGCCGCCATGGCGTCGCGCGATTTGCCGCACCAGCGCCAATCCCAGGCCGGCGCCGCTGTTGTCGCGGGTATTCCTGCGACGATAAAACGGTTCGAACACCCGCTCGAACTCCGTCTCCGGAATCCCCGGCCCGTCATCCCACACCGTCAGCACCGCCATGCGCTCGGCACTGCCAATGCGCACGTTCGCCGGCGGCCTGCCGTGCCGGTGCGCGTTCTCCAGCAGATTGCGCAACAAGCGCCGCAGCAAGCGCGGATCGCCCTGCATGACGGCCGATTCGCCGTCCAGCACCGCGTCGTCGTAGCGCGCGCATTCCTCCGCCGCCAGCGCCAGCAAATCGAGCTCCTCGAACTCCGTATCGTCGACCACCGCGCCCAGGCGGCTGGCCAGCAGGATCTCGTCGAGCAGTTCATTGAGTTCGGCGATATCCTGTTCCAGGCCGGCGCGGCGCTTTGGATCGACACCGTCCTTGATCAGTTCCAGCGCCAGCCGGATGCGCGCCAGCGGCGTGCGCAGTTCATGCGAGGCGTTGGCCAGCAGCGTCTTGTGCGCGCCCACCAGCTGCTCGATCTGGTCGGCGGCGCGGTTGAAGCTGAGCGCCAGCCGCGCCACCTCGTCATTGCCCTCGACCTGCACCCGCGCCTTCAAATCGCCCGCGCCCAGCGATTCCACGCCGTGCTGCAGGCGCTCGATTCGCCTGGTCAGCCCGCGCACCAGCGGAAAGGCGGCGATGCCGATCCCCACGGCGAGCAGCAGCAGCGCGTTGTTCAGCATCGCCTTGGGCCGCGTGAAGCCCAGCGGTTCGCTCGACAGCAGTTTGCGCCCATCCGGCAGCCGCACGAACGATTCCGGCGGTGGCCCGGTGATGCCGCGCTGGCGCCAGTGGCGCGCCGGGATCTGGTCGCCGACCACCGCCAGCGTCTTCCAGTCGCGCGTATAAAGCGTCATGTGTGCGTTGAGGCCCTTGGCCACGTTTTCGAGAGCCGCCTGCTGCTGCTCGCGCGGCGCGTCCGGCGGCGCCAGCACGTTCTGCATCACGTGCGACAGCGTGACGTTGGAGCGCTCCAGCGGGCCGCCGCTGCGGCTCCACACCTGCCGCACGGCCAGCGAGAACAGCAACAGGATGACCAGTATCGCGACGTAGAAGCGGAAATACAGGCGCGGCAGGCCGAGGTTCAGTCGCTTCATCAATCCTGCACCTTGGCGAACAGGTAGCCGGCGCCGCGCACGGTGATGATGCGGCGCGGTTTTTTGGGGTCGTCCTCCACGGCGGCGCGGATGCGCGACATGTGGACGTCGATGGAGCGGTCGAACGCTTCGATCGGCTCACCCTTGAGCAGCTCCATCAGGCTGTCGCGCGAGAGCACGCGGCCGGCGTGGCGCGCCAGCACCAGCAGCAGGTCGAACTGGTAGGCGGTCAGCTCACAGGGGACCCCGTCAAGCTTGGCGGAGTGCGAATCGGGATCGATCTCGAGCCGGCCGAAGCGCAGGAAGTGGCCGCGCGCGACCGATCCCGCGCTCCGGTTCGCGCTGTCCAAATGACCCAGATCGACGCGGCGGCGCAGGATGGCGCGCAGCCGCGCCAGCAGCTCGCGCGGCTCGAACGGTTTGGGCAGGTAGTCGTCGGCGCCCATCTCCAGGCCGACGATGCGGTCGATGGCGTCGCCGCGCGCGGTAAGCATCAGCACCGGCACGTCGGAGACGGCGCGCGCCTGGCGGCAGACCTCCAGGCCGTCCATATCGGGCAGCATCAGGTCGAGCACCACGGCGTCGGCCTCGCCGGCGGCGATGTGGCCGACGGCCGTGCGGCCGTTGGGCGCGTGCGTGACGCGAAAGCCGGACTGGCTCAGATATTCGGTGAGCATCTCGGCCAGGCGGGGATCGTCCTCCACCAGCAGGATGCGGTCGTTTGTCGTGTTCATGCGGTTCATTCTACGGACCGGGACACGGCTTCACAAGCTCCGTCATCGCCCGTCATGTCCATGATTCAAAGGGCCAGTTTGCCGCGCCGGCATGTCGCTGGAATGTCAAATCCGTAAAGAAATGTAAAGCGGTGTGAACGCCCCGTGGGGAAAACCCGGGATTTGTAGCGAGTTTGTAACCCGGGGTTGCAGGCGACTGACAGGGCAGGGTGCATATGCTAGAGTCCACGCATCAATCGTCATGGTGTTTTTGCCATGGACATGCAAGCCAATAAAAGGATAACAATGGATTCGCAAGCCAAGCCGACACAGAACGTCAACCCTCCAAAGCGCAGCCGTCGCGGTAAAGTCGTCGGCGGCCTGATCGCCGTCGCCGCGATGGCGGGGCTGGGTGGCCTGGCCTGGTATCTGACGCACCAGCCGGCAGCCACGGGTCCGGCGGCCGGCGGACCTCCCGGCATGGGCGGTCCCGGAGGCCCGGGCGGCCCGGGAGGCCCCGGCGGCGGTGGCGGCGGCCGCCGTGGCACGCCCGCCACCACCGTCGGCGTCGCGGCGGCGCAGAAGGCCGACATTCCGGTGACGCTGGAGGCGCTCGGCACCGTGACCGCCGCCGCCACCACCACCGTGCGACCGCAGGTATCCGGTATTTTGCAGAAGGTGCTGTTCAAGGAGGGCCAGATGGTCAAGGCCGGCCAGGTGCTGGCGCAAATCGATCCGCGCCAGTTCGAGATGGCGCTGCTGCAGGCCAGCGGCCAGCGCCAGCGCGACGAGGCGCAGCTGGAAAACGCCAAACTCACGCTGAAACGCTATCAGACGCTGCTCGGACAGGATTCGATCGCCCGCCAGGACGTCGATACGCAGGCGGCGCTGGTCAAGCAGCTGGAGGGCACGGTCATGACCGACCGCGCGGCCGAGGGCACGGCCAAGCTCAATCTGGGCTACACCAAGGTGATCGCTCCGATCACGGGCCGTGTCGGCCTGCGCGTGGTCGATATCGGTAATCTGGTCGGTTCCAGCGACGCCACCGGCATCGCCGTGATCACGCAGCTGTCGCCGATCGATGTGGAATTCTCGATCCCGCAGGACAGCGTGCCCGGCGTGATGCAGCGCGTGAACGACGGCGCTTCGTTGCCGGCGCTGGCGCTGGACCGCACCCGCACCAACACCCTCGACAACGGCATGTTCGCGGCGATGGACAACCAGGTCGATACGCAGACCGGCACCGTCAAGGCCAAGGCGCGCTTCGCCAACGCCAAGTCCACGCTGTTCCCGAGCCAGTTCGTCAACGTGCGCCTGGAACTGCGCACCATCAAGGATGCGGTGATGGTGCCGGTTAACGCGGTGCGCCACGGCACCAAGGGCGATTTCGTCTGGGTGCTCAAGGACGACAAGAGCGTGACCATGCGCCCCATCACGCGCGGCGAGGCGACCGTCGAGAAGGTGCAGATCGCCAGCGGGCTGCAAGCGGGCGAGCAGGTGATCACCGAGGGCGCCGACCGCCTCAAGGAAGGTGCCAAGGTGACCTTGCCGGGCGCCGGCGCGGGCGGACAGCGCTCGCATGGCGGCGCCAGGGCCGGTGCGCAGGGCGCCGCCAGCGGCGCGCCTTCCGCGGCGGCAGATGGCGCCTCCGCACCGGCCCACGAGCGCCGCCACCGCAAAGAACAGGGCGCGGCGCAATAATGAGTCCATCCGCTCCATTTATCCAGCGGCCGGTGGCGACCTCGCTGCTGATGCTGGCGATCGTGCTGGCCGGCCTGGTCGGCTTCAAGTTCCTGCCGCTGTCGGCGCTGCCGCAGGTCGATTTCCCCACCATCCAGGTGCAGACGCTGTACCCCGGCGGCAGCCCCGAGGTGATGGGGCAGACCGTGACGGCGCCGCTGGAGCGCCAGTTCGGCCAGATGGCCGGCCTGCAGCGCATGAGCTCCACCAGCGCGGCCGGCGTCTCCATCATCACGCTGCAATTCGGCTTGGGCCAGACGCTGGACGTGGCCGAGCAGGAGGTGCAGGCCGCCATCAACGCCGGCTCCTCGCTGCTGCCGACCGACCTGCCGGCGCCGCCGGTCTACGCCAAGGTTAACCCGGCCGACGCGCCGGTGCTGACGCTGGCGATCACCTCCGACACGATGCCGCTGACCGAGGTGCAGAACATCGTCAACACGCGCCTGGCGCTGAAAATCAGCCAGGTCTCGGGCGTCGGCCTGGTCACGCTCAGCGGCGGCCAGCGGCCGGCGGTGCGCATCCAGGCCGACACCAATGCGCTGGCGTCCTACGGGCTTGGGCTCGACACGCTGCGCACCGCGATCACCGCCGCCAACGCCAACGGCGCCAAGGGCAGCTTCGACGGCCCCACCCGCGCCTACACCATCAACGCCAACGACCAGCTGGTGGCCGCCAAGGACTACAAGAATCTGATCCTGGCCTACAAGAACGGCGCGCCGGTGCGCCTGTCCGACGTGGCACAGGTGGTCGACAGCGCGGAGAACGTGGAGCTGGGCGCGTGGTCCGGCAACAAGCAGGCGATCATCCTCAACGTGCAGCGCCAGCCCGGCGCCAACGTCATCGCCACGGTCGACGCGATCAAGGCGCGCCTGCCGGAGCTGGAGGCCGGCCTGCCGGGCGCCATCAAGCTGGAGGTGCTGAGCGACCGCACCACCGGCATCCGCGCCTCGGTCGAACACGTGGGCATGGAGCTGGTGCTGGCGGTGCTGCTGGTGGTGCTGGTGATCTTCGCCTTCCTGCACAGCATCCGCGCGACGGTGATCGCCAGCCTGTCGGTGCCGATCTCGCTGATCGGCACCTGCGGCATCATGTATCTGCTCGGGTATAGCCTGAACAACCTGTCGCTGATGGCGCTGACCATCGCCACCGGCTTCGTGGTCGACGACGCCATCGTCATGCTCGAGAATATCGCGCGCTACATCGAGGAGGGCGAGACGCCGATGGCCGCCGCGCTCAAGGGCGCCAAGCAGATCGGCTTCACCATCATCTCGCTGACGGTGTCGCTGATCGCGGTGCTGATTCCGCTGCTGTTCATGGGCGACGTGGTGGGGCGGCTGTTCCGCGAATTCGCGATGGCGCTGGCGATCACGATCCTGATCTCCGCCGTGGTCTCGCTGACGCTGGTGCCGATGATGTCGGCGCGCTGGCTCAAGCCCCACGGCGAGGAAAAGCAGAGCCGCTTCGCCCGGCGCTTCCAGCAGTTCTTCGACTGGGTGATCGGCCATTACGACCGCTCGCTGACCTGGGTGCTCGCGCACAGCGGCCTGACGCTGCTGGTGGCGCTGGCCACCTTGCTGCTGACGGTGCTGCTATATGTCGTGATTCCGAAAGGCCTGTTCCCGACCCAGGACACCGGCCAGTTGCAGGCGCGCCTGGAGACCGGCAAGGCGGTGTCGTACGCCAAAATGGCGGACCTGCAGCAGCAGGCCGCGCGCGTGGTGCTGCAGGACCCGGACGTGGCCACGCTCAGTTCCGTGGTCGGTGTGGACGCGGCCAACAACACCATGCTGCACACCGGCAGCATGCTGATCAACCTGAAACGCGAACGCACCGGCAGCCAGCAGGAGACCATGGACCGCCTGCGCAGCCGCGTGGCCGCGATTCCCGGCCTGACGCTGTATCTGCAGCCGACCCAGGACTTGACCATCGACGCCGAAACCGGCCCGACCCAGTTCCGCGTGTCGATCGAAGGCGCCGACAACGCCACCGTCAACGAATGGGCCACCAAACTGGCCGAGCGCATGCGCACCAAGAAAGAGCTGCGCAACGTCGTCTCGGACGTCGGCGCCAGCGCCAACGCCGCCTACGTCAGTGTCGACCGCGACACCGCCTCGCGGCTGTCGGTCACCGCCGCCTCGATCGACGACGCCTTGTACAGCGCCTTCGGCCAGCGCATCGTGTCGACCATCTTCACCGAGACCAACCAGTACCGCGTGATCCTGGAGGCCAAAAGCGACGACATCACCACGCCGCGCGACCTGGGCAACCTGCAGCTGCGCACCGGGTCCGGCAAGGCCACGCCGCTGTCGGCGCTGGCCACCATCACCGAGCGTTCGGCGCCTTTGCAGGTGACGCACGTGGCGCAGTATCCGGCCACCACGCTGGGCTTCGACACCGCCCCCGGCGTCTCGCTCGGCACGGCGGTCGACAGCATCAGGCAGGCCGCCGCCGAGATCAAGTTCCCGGCGTCGGCGACGTTGACCTTCCTCGGCGCGTCCGGCGCCTACCAGGCCTCGTTGTCGAACCAGTTATGGCTGATCCTGGCGGCGGTGATCTGCGTGTACATCGTGCTCGGCGTGCTGTATGAAAGCTATATCCATCCGCTGACGATCCTGTCGACCTTACCGTCGGCCGGCGTCGGCGCCTTGCTGGCGCTGATGATCAGCGGCCAGGACCTGGGCGTGATCGGCATCATCGGCATCATTCTGCTGATAGGCATCGTCAAGAAGAACGCGATCATGATGATCGACTTCGCCATCGAGGCCGAGCGGGAGGAGGGCAAGCCGCCGCGCGAGGCGATCCACCAGGCCGCGCTGCTGCGCTTCCGCCCCATCCTGATGACCACGCTGGCGGCGCTGTTCGCCGCCGTGCCGCTGATGCTGGGCTGGGGCGAGGGCGCGGAACTGCGCCGGCCACTGGGCCTGGCGATCTTCGGCGGCCTGATTGTCAGCCAGTTGCTGACGCTGTTCACGACGCCGGTCATCTATCTCGGCTTCGACAGCCTGGGGCGGCGCTTCGGCGGCCGCAGGCGCGCCGCGCCGGCGGGCGAATCCTCCGCAGTCGAAGGTGGTGCGCCGTGAATCTGTCGTCGCCATTCGTCAAGCGGCCGATCGCCACCGTCCTGCTGACGTGCGGGCTGGCGCTGGCCGGCATCGGCGCGTTCTTCGTGCTGCCGGTGGCGCCGCTGCCGCAGGTCGATTTCCCCATCATCTCGGTCAGTGCATCGCTGCCCGGCGCCAGCCCGGCGACGATGGCCAGCAGCGTGTCGACGCCGCTCGAGCGCCACCTGGGCGTGATCGCCGGCGTCAACGAAATGACGTCCAGCTCCAGCACCGGCTCCAGCAACATCACCTTGCAGTTCGATTTGAACCGCAACGTCGACTCGGTCGCGCGCGAGGTGCAGGCGGCGATCAACGCCAGCCGCGTCGACCTGCCCGCCACCTTGCGCAGCAATCCGACCTACCGCAAGGCCAACACCTCCGGCGCGCCGGTGATGATCCTGGCGCTGACGTCCAAAACGCGCACGCCGGGGCAGATCTTCGACGAGGTCTCCAACACGGTGCTGCAACGCCTGTCGCAGGTGACCGGCGTGGGCGACGTGGAGCTGGGCGGCAGCTCGCTGCCGGCGGTGCGCGTCGAACTCAATCCGTATGCGCTGAACCGCTACGGCCTGTCGATGGAGGACGTGCGCGCGGCGATCCAGGCCACCAACGCCAACCGTCCGCGCGGGGCGCTGCAGGGCCACGGCCGGCGCCTGCAAATCTATTCGGAGTCGGCCAACGCCAGCGGCGGGCGCAGCGCCGGCGACTATCAGAACCTGGTGGTCGGATGGCGCGACCAAACGGCGATCCGCCTGAAGGACGTGGCGCAGGTGGTCGACGGCGTCGAGGACCAGAACAATCTGGGCCTGTTCAACGGCCAGCCGGCGATCATTGTGCTGATCCGGCCCCAGGCCGGCGCCAACGTCATCGAGACGGTCGACAGCGTGCGCGCGCAGCTGCCGTCGCTGCGGGCGCAGCTGCCGCCGGACGTCAATATCGACGTCGCCAGCGACAGCACCAATTCGATCCGCTCGTCGCTGCACGAGATCGAGGTCACGCTGATCATCTCGATCCTGCTGGTGGTGCTGGTGGTGAGCGTCTTCCTGCGCAACCTGCGCGCGACCATCGTGCCGGCGGTGGCCACGGTGGTGTCGTTGCTGGGCACCTTCGGCGTCATGTACCTGCTTGGGTTCAGCCTCAATAACCTGTCGCTGATGGCGCTGACGGTTGCCACCGGCTTCGTCGTCGACGACGCCATCGTGGTGCTGGAAAACACCACCCGCCATATCGAGGCGGGGATGGACCGCCTGTCGGCCGCGCTGCTGGGTGCGCGCGAGGTCGGATTCACCGTGCTGTCGATCAGCCTTTCGCTGATCGCCGTGTTCATTCCGCTGCTGTTCATGGGCGGCCAGTTCGGCGCCCTGTTCAAGGAGTTCGCCATCACGCTGTCGGCGGCGGTCATGATCTCGCTGGTGATCTCGCTGACCACCACGCCGATGATGTGCGCCTGGCTGCTCAAGCCGGACCACCACGCCAAGCCGCCCGGCCGCGTGGCGCGCTTCTTCGAGGCGGGCTTCGACAAGGTGCTGAAGGGCTACGAGCACAGTCTGGACTGGGCGTTGTCGAGCGTGTGGCTGGTGATGCTCAGCCTATTGTTCGTGATCGGGCTGAATGTCTATCTGTTCGCGGCCATACCCAAGGGCGGCTTCCCACAGCAGGACACGGGGCAGGTCAGCGGCGGCATCCGCGCCGACCAGAGCATCTCGTTCCAGGCCATGCAGGGCAAGTTGCGCCAGCTGGTCAACATCATCAAGGACGATCCCGATGTCGCCACCGTGGTCGGCTTCACCGGCGGACGGCGCGCCGGCGGCGGCTTCATGTTCATCAACCTGAAGCCGGCCGGGGAGCGCAGCGTGGCCGGCAACGCGGTGATCGCGCGCCTGCGGCCCAAGCTGGCCAGGGTGACGGGCGTGAGCCTGTTCCTCAGTCCCGTCCAGGATCTGCGCTCGGGCGGCCGCCAGGCCAACGCCAACAACCAGTACACGCTCAAGAGCGACAACCAGGCCGACCTCAAAAAGTGGGCCAGCCGCCTGGCCGACGCCATGAAGGCGCAGAAATCGCTGGTCGATGTCGACAGCGACCAGGCCGAAAACGGCGTGGAAACCTATGTCACCATCGACAAGGCCAGCGCGTCGCGGCTGGGCGTGTCGGCCAAGGATATCGACAACGCGCTTTACAACAGCTTCGGCCAGCGCCAGGTGGCCACCATCTACGGCGAGTTGAACCAGTATCACGTGATCATGGAGGTGGCGCGCGAATACAGCAGGAGTCCGGAATCGCTGAAGGACGTGTATGTGCCGTCGAAGGGATTGCCGGCGCCGACCGCCAGCAATCCGACCGGCGCGCCGACGGCGACGACCACCGCCAGCGGCACCGGCACCAGCGGCACCAGCGCCACCGCCAGCACGGCCACCGCCGCCAACGTCGCCGCGCCGGCCGTCAGGGACGCGTCCTCCGGTTCGGCCCTGAGCACCACGGCCACCACGATGGTGCCGCTGTCGGCGCTGGCCAGCTTCGCCGAGAGCTCGGCGGCGACGTCGATCAACCACCAGGACGGCGAGCTGTCGACCACCATCGCCTTCAACCTGGCCGACGGCGCCAGCCTGTCCGACGCCGCCGCCGATATCGCGGCCGCCGAGGCGCAGATCGGCATGCCGAACAATGTGCGCGGCAGCTTCGCCGGCTCGGCCAAGACGGCGCAGGACAGCAACAAGTCGCTGCCGCTGCTGATCCTGGCGGCCATCGTGGTGATCTACATCGTGCTGGGCATCCTGTACGAAAGCCTGGTGCACCCGGTGACCGTGCTCACCACCTTGCCGTCGGCCGGCGTGGGCGCGGTGCTGGCGCTGCTGATCTTCAAGATGGAGTTTTCGACGATCGCGCTGATCGGCATCTTCCTGCTGATCGGTATCGTCAAGAAGAACGCCATCCTGATCATCGACTTCGCGCTGGAGGCGGAGCGCTCGCGCGGCCTGACGCCGCTGTCGGCGGTGCGCGAGGCCTGCCTGCTGCGCTTCCGCCCCATTTTGATGACGACACTGGCCGCCGCCCTGGGCGCGCTGCCGCTGGCGATCGGTTTCGGCGAAGGCTCGGAATTGCGCCGGCCGCTGGGCGTGGCCATCATCGGCGGCTTGATCGCCAGCCAGCTGCTGACGCTTCTGACCACGCCGGTGGTCTACATCCTGATGGACAAGCTGCGCCGCCGCGGTCCGTCCGAACAACAATTGAGCAAAATTCACAGCGATCCGTCGCCGAGCACACCATGAGCAAACACGCACCGAATTCCCGCCGAACGCCGCGTTATCAATCGATCGCGCTTGCCGTCCTGACGGCGCTGGCGGCCGGCGGCTGCGCCGTCGGCCCGGCCTACAAGCTGCCGGAGACGCCGTCGCCGGCGGCCTTCAAGGAAACCGCCAGCGACGCCGAGAAGGCTGCCGCCGGCTGGACCGCCGCCGCGCCGGCCGACACGCTCGAACGCGGCCCGTGGTGGCAGCTGTTCGGCGATCCGCTGCTCAACCAGCTGGCCGAGAGCATCGAGGTCTCGAACCAGAACGTCGCCGTCGCCGCCGCCAACTACGCGCAGGCGAGGGCGCTGGTGGGCGAACAGCGCGCTGCGCTGTTCCCGGCCGTTGATTTGAACGGCAGCGCCACCCGCTCCGGTGGCGGCGGCGACACCCGCACCGCCAGCCAGTACCGCGCCAACATCGGCGCCAGCTGGGAGCCGGACATCTGGGGCAAGCTGCGCGCCGGCACCAACAGCGCCAAGGCCAGCCTGCAGGCCAGCGCCGCCGACCTGGCGGCCGCGCGCCTGTCGGCGCAGGGCGAGCTGGCCACCAACTACTTCCAGCTGCGCCAGGCCGACGCCGAAAAGGCGCTGCTCGACGCCACCACCGAGGGCTACGAGCGCGTGCTGCAGATCACGCAGAACCGCTTCGACGCCGGGGTCACCACCAAGTCGGACCTGCTGCAGGCGCAAACCCAGCTGGCCAATGCGCGCATCGACCAGGTCACCCTGGTGCGCCAGCGCGCCACGCTGGAACACGCGATCGCGGTCCTGCTGGGCAAGGCCGCCAGCGACTTCGCGCTGGCGCCGGCGCCGTGGAACATGACGGTGCCCGACGTGCCGGCCGGCGTGCCATCGACCTTGCTGCAGCGCCGCCCGGACATCGCCGCCGCCGAGCGCTCGGTGGCCGCCGCCAACGAGCAAATCGGCATCGCCCGCGCCGCCTACTTCCCGAGCCTGAACCTGACCGGCTCCTACGGCTTCGGCGCCAACGCCGCCTCGGGCCTGTTCAACGCGTCCAACAGCCTGTGGTCGCTGGGCCTGTCGGCGGCGCAGACGCTGTTCGACGCCGGCGCCACCAAGGCCCGCGTGGCCGGCGCCGAGGCTTCGCGCGACGCCGCCATCGCCCGCTACCGGCAGACGGTGCTGAGCGCGTTCGCCGACGTCGAGAACCAGCTCTCGGCCACCCGCGCGCTGGCGGCGCAGCAGGACCTGCGCCGCATCGCCTCCGAGGCGGCCGACCAGGTCGAGGCGCAGATGCTGAACCGCTACCGCGCCGGCCAGGTCGGCTACACCGACGTGGTCACCGCCCAGACGACCGCGCTGACGGCGCGCCGCGCGCTGGTGCAAGCGCAGGTAGACCGCCAGACCACCGCGATCGCGCTGATCCAGTCGCTCGGCGGCGGCTGGCATGCTGCAAGCGGCGAGTAGCGGGCGTCCGGCGGCGGGGGCCGGCGCGTCCGCTTGGTTTTTCAGCGTGACCTTTGTATAATCATCTGGCAAGATGTAGACAAAAACCACATTCACTGCCTCCTGCATGGTCGTTGCGTTGTACCGCGGGCGGCGCATCCTACGGTCGGTTTTAATGCCACGATGACGAAACGCCCCCTTACCATCGCCACGCCAGTCCCTGTCGCTTCCGCCGACGGCGCGCCGGTGCGTTCGTCCGCCGCCGTGGCCGCGGTGGTGGGCATCGGCGCCTCGGCCGGCGGCCTCGATCCGATCTGCGAATTCCTCGCCGGCGTGCCGCCTTCCAGCGGCTTCGCCTATGTCGTCGTGCAGCATCTGGACCCTCTGCACAAAGGTATGCTGCCCGAGCTGCTGCAGCGGGTCACGCGCATGAAAGTGACCGAGGTGACCGACGGCATGGAGGTCGAGGCGGATCACGTGTATGTGATACCGCCCAACCGCGACCTCGGTTTCGAGGGCGATCGCTTCGCCGTGCTACCGCCGTCCGGCGGGCGTGGCCTTCGCTTGCCGATCGATAGTTTTTTCCGCGCGCTGGCCGAGTATGGCCGCGAGCGCGCGGTCGGCATCGTCTTCTCCGGCATGGGCGCGGACGGCACGGTGGGACTGGCGGCAATCCGCGAGAACGGTGGCCTGACACTGGCACAGCCGCCGGCGAGCGCCCGCTTCGATCCCATGCCGCTCAGCGCCATCGAGGCCGAGGTGGTCGACATGGTCGTACCGCCGGCGGACATGCCGGCCCACATCGCCGAGTGGCGCGGGGCCCAGGAAGACGGCCTGCCGGCGCAGGCCGCGGCCCAGCGCGACGCGCTGCGGCAGTTGTTCCAGCTGCTGCTCAAACAGACCGGCGCCAATTTTTCCGACTATAAGCTCAGCACCGTCATGCGCCGCATCGAGCGCCGCATGAAGCTGTGCCAGTGCGTCTCGGTGGCGGCCTACGTCGGCTACCTGCGCGAGAACACGGCCGAAGTCGACCTGCTGTTCAAGGAACTGCTGATCGGCGTGACCAACTTCTTCCGCGATCCCAAGGTGTGGGAGTACCTGATGGCGAGCGCGCTGCCGCAGCTGCTGGCGGAGCACCCCGAGGGCGCCGCCTTCAAGGCCTGGGTGCCGGCCTGCTCGACCGGCCAGGAGGCCTATTCGCTGGCGATCGCCTTCAACGAGGTGCTCGAGCGGGTGCGGCCGACTGCGCGCTACACGCTGCAGATCTTCGCCACCGACCTTGACGACGACGCCATCGACCGCGCGCGCCAGGGGGTGTACGGTTCCGCGATCGAGGCCGACGTCTCGAGCGAACTGCTGCAGCGCTACTTCATGCCGGCCGAGAAGGGCGGCTACCGCATCCGCAAGGACGTGCGCAACACGATCATCTTCGCGCGGCAGAACATCATCTCCGATCCGCCGTTCACCAAGCTCGATATCCTGTGCTGCCGCAACCTGCTGATCTACTTCACGGCCAAGCTGCAGGAGCAATTGATCCCGCTGTTCCACTACGCGCTCAAGCACGACGGGCTGCTGATGCTGGGCAGCGCCGACACGCCGGGCCGTTTCAACGAACTGTTCGCGCCGTTGACCGGCGCCGGCCGCATCTACCGGCGGCTGGACGCCTCCATCCACCGGGTGGCCAACTACTTCCCCACGCGTGTCAACAGCGTGTCGATTCCTTCTGCCAGCGAGCCTAGCAACCCAACAATGAACGGTAATCTTCAAACCCAGGTCGAGCAGCTGCTGCTGAAAAAGCACGCTCCGGCCGCCGTGCTGCTCAACGTCCATGGCGACATCCTGTACATCCATGGCCGCACCGGCGCCTACCTGGAGCCGGCGGCCGGCAAGGCCAATTGGAATATCCACGCGATGGCGCGCGACAGCCTGCGCCACGAGCTGGCCGACCTGCTCAAGCGCGCCGCGCAGACCGACGAGATGATCGTCATGCGTGGCCTGATCCAGCGCGACGACGCGGGCAAGCCCTCGCACGCGCTGGACCTGACGGCCGAGGCGATGCCGGATTCGGGCTCGCTGTCGGGCACCCTGATGGTGACCTTCGCCAGCGTGCCGCTGCCGCCGGAAAAACGCCGCTCGCGCTCGACCAATCCGCAGGTGCTGGAGCTGGAACAGCAGCTGGCGCAGGCGCGCCTGGAGATCCAGGCGGTGCGCGATGAGATGCAGACCTCGCGCGAGGAGCTCAAGTCGGCCAACGAGGAGCTGCAGTCGACCAACGAGGAACTGCAGTCGACCAACGAGGAGCTGACCACCTCCAAGGAGGAGATGCAGTCGCTCAACGAGGAACTGTACACCGTCAACGCCGAGCTGCAGTCCAAGGTGGACGATCTGTCGCTGGTCAACGGCGACATGAAAAATCTCCTCAACAGCACCGACGTTGCGACCATCTTCCTTGACAACAAGCTGCGCATCCGCCGCTTCACCGACCAGACCACGCAGATCTACAAGCTTATACCGGCCGACGTGCAGCGGCCGTTGAGCGACATCGTCAACGACCTGCAGTATCCGGAACTGGAGGCGGACGCCCACGAGGTGCTGCGCACGCTGGTGTTCTGCGAAAAGCAGATCGCCACGCGCAGCGGCGGATGGTACACGGTGCGCATCATGCCCTACCGGACCGTGGAGAACGTGATCGACGGCGTGGTGGTCACTTTCATCAACATCACCGAATCGAAACTGCTGGAGGCGCAACTGCGGTCCATGCAAAAAGGCCCGGGGCCCGCATGAACAAGCGCCAGCGCCCCGAACTCGACCCCGACCAGCTGCGCTATGTGGCTGAGCAGGCGGTGGCGGCGCTGGCCAAAACGGGCAGGGCGCCGCCGCTCGGCGCCGACAGCGACGAGTTGAAGCGCTGGCACGAGCTGCAGGTGAGCCAGATCGAGCTCGATATGCAGAACGTGGCGCTGGCCGAGGTGCAGACCGAGCGCGATCTGGCCGAGATGGCGCGCGAGCACTATGCGGTCTTGTACGACCAGGCGCCGGCCGGCTATCTGTCGCTCGACCCGGAGGGCCGCATCACGCGCGCCAACCACGCCGCCGGCAATTTGCTGGCGTGCCGGCGCGAACAACTGGTGGGCAGGTCGTTCGAACAGTTCGTCGCGCCGCAGGCGCAGGCCGTCCTGCGCCGGTTCCTGGCCGAGCTGCTGGTCAGCGGACAGCGCGCGGTGCTGGAGGTGCCGCTGTTCGGGGCGAACCGCGGCGGCGCGCCGCGCCAGTTGCACATCGAGGCCAATCTGGACATCGCCGCCCGCAAGTGCCGCATGATCCTCACCGACATCGGCAGCGCCGGCGCCCGCGAGGCCGCGCGGCGGCGCGCTTTCCAGGTGATCGATAGCATGGGCGAGGGCGTGATGGTGTGCGACACCGAAAAGAAAATCGTCTCCGTCAATCCCGCCTTCACCCGGCTGACCGGCTACCCGGTGGAGGAGGCGCTGGGCCGCGATCCGCGCTTCCTGGGCCGGCCCGGTGCCCATCCGCTGGGATTCCATGCCGAGGCGATGCGCTGCCTGTGCAGCTACGGCAGGTGGCAGGGCGAGGTGTTCAACCGCCGGCGCGACGGCATGCCCTACGTGGCGGCGATGTCGCTCACCGTGATCCGCGACGACGACGGCGCCATCACCCATTTCATCGGCGTGTTCTCCGATATCACCGCGCGCCAGCGGGCCGAGGCCGACCTGCTCAAACTGTCGCGCGAGCTCGATGCGCGGGTGGCGGCGCGCACCGCCGAGCTGACCGAGGCGAACCGCCTGCTGATGCTGGAGGTGGCCGAGCGCAAACGCACCGCGGCGGCGCTGCATGAATCGCGCGAGCAGTTGCGCAAGCTGGCCGAGCACCTGGAGACGGTCAAGGAAGATGAGCGCAAGCGCATCGCCCGCGACATCCACGACGAGCTGGGACAGAACCTGATGGCGCTGCGGATCGACATCTCGATGCTCAGCGCCCGCACCGGCACGCGCCATCCGCACCTGCACCAGCGCGTCAACGGGGTGCTGGCCAACATCGACACGACGATCCGCAACGTGCGCGGCATCATGAACGAACTGCGTCCGGCGGTGCTGGACCTGGGCTTGCAGGCGGCGATGGAATGGCAGGCCGTCGAGTTCCGCAAGCGCAGCGGCATCGCCTGCGCGCTGACGTTGCCGGACGAGGCGACGTTCGCGGCGATCACGCCGGATATGGCGATCGTGCTGTTCCGCGGGCTGCAGGAAGCGTTGAGCAACGTGCGGCGCCACGCGCGCGCCAGCCATGTCGACATCGCGCTGGAGGCGCGGGGCGCGCGTCTGGTCTTCAGCGTGGCGGACAATGGCATTGGCCTCGCGCCCCACGAGCGCGGCAAGAACGAGTCCTTCGGCTTGATCGGCATGGCGCAGCGCGTGGCGGCGCTGGGCGGCAGCTTCGAGGTCGGCCCGTATGTGCCGGGCGGCGGCTGTAAGCTCACGCTGGGCTTCGAGCTGCCCGAAGCCGGATGATCAAAAAGCGTTTTCAGCCATCCGCATAAGGAATATACTGCCGCTGGAACTCAACCAGGGGCATTTATCTTGTTAAAATATCTAGTGCTGCCGGCCGCTATCCTCGGCGCGGCGGCGGCTCACGCCGACGAAGGGCAGTGGCAGCCATACCAATTGCCGCAGCTGAAATCCGAACTACAACGCATAGGCATCACCATCCCGGCCGAAAAGCTGGCCGACCTGTCGAAACATCCAATGAGCGCCATTGTCGCGCTGCCCGGCTGCTCGGCGTCGTTCGTGTCCGACGCCGGCCTGGTGGTCACCAACCACCATTGCGCCTATGGTGCCATCCAGCGCAACTCGACCCCCGAGCACAATTACATCGTGGACGGCTTCTTGGCCAAGACCCGCGCGCAGGAGCTGCCCGGCGGCCCCAACGCGCTGGTGTACGTCACCGACAAGGTGGAAAACGTCACCGCCCGCGTGCTCAAAGGCGTGACCGCGACGATGAGCGGCAGGCAGCGCAACGACGCGGTTGAAAAAGCGGTCAAGGCGCTGATCGCCGAATGCGAGAGCGACAAGGGTTACCGCTGCTCGGTGCCTGCCTTCCATCGCGGGCTGGAATACTACCGCATCCGCCAGATGATGATACGCGACGTGCGCCTGGTGTACGCGCCGCCGGACATGATCGGCAACTACGGCGGCGACATCGACAACTACGAGTGGCCGCGCCACACCGGCGACTTTTCCTTCCTGCGCGCCTACGTGGGCAAGGATGGCCGTCCCGCCGATCCGTCGCCGGACAACGTGCCTTACCATTCCAGGGACTTCCTGGTGCTGTCGGCCGAGGGGCTGAGGAACGGCGATCCGGTGCTGCTGGCCGGCTATCCGGGCCGCACCAGCCGCTACAAGCTGCCGTCGGAAATCCGCGCCGCGCGCGACGTCGGCTATCCGGCCCGCGTGGCCGAAATCCAGGCCGATCTCGACGTCATCGCCGCCGCCACCAAGGGCAGCGAGGCTGCGCAAGTGCGCTATGCCAGCGTCGTCAAGGGCCTGAACAACGTGATGAAAAAATCGCAGGGGCTGATGGACGGCTTCGCGCGCAAGGACATCGCCGCCGTCAAGGATGCGCAGGACGCCGTATTCCGCGCCTGGTACGGCGCCCAGCCGGGCGTGTCGAAAACGCTGCTGGCGGAACTCGACGCCGTGATTGGCGCCGACATCGCCCTGGGCGACGAGGAATTCGGCTACAGCGTGGCCACCACCGGCGAGCTGCTGAAAAGCGCCACCACCCTGTACCGCCTGGCGCTGGAAGGCGCCAAGCCGGACGCCGAACGTGAAACCGGCTATCAGCAGCGCGACGCCTCCTTCATCAAGGCCCGCCTGACCCGCCTGGAGCAGTCGTACGTGGCCGCCGTGGACCAGGCGCGGTTCGCGGCGTCGCTGCGGCGTTACGCCAAACTGCCGACGTCGATGCACGTGGCGGGCCTGGACGCGCTGCTGCCGGCGCCCGAGGCGGCGACCGCGATGTACGCGCAAACGCAGCTGGGCGACACCGCCGCCCGGCTGGCCTGGATCGGCAAGGACGCCGCCGCCGTCAAGGCATCGGATGACGCCTTCCTCAAGCTGGCGGTCAAGCTGGACGCCGTCGGGCAATCGCTCAAGGAACGCCGCAAAGAGCTGGACGGCAATCTGGAGCGCGTGATCCCGCGCTATATGGAGGCCGTCATCGCGTGGAAGAAATCGCAGGGCAAGCCGGTGTATCCGGACGCGAACGGCACGCTGCGTGTGACCTACGGCACCGTGGCGCCGTACTCGCCGCGCGACGGCATCAGCAAGGGGCCGTTCACCACCGTCGACGGCATCGTTGAAAAGCACACCGGCAAAGAGCCGTTCGACGCGCCGGCCAGGGAGCTCGAGGCGATCAAGGCCAAGCGCTACGGACGGTTCAAGGACGACGTCCTCGGCACCGTGCCGGTCGACTTCCTGAGCAGCGCCGATACCACCGGCGGCAATTCCGGTTCGGCGGTGATGAACCGCAGGGGCGAGCTGATCGGGCTGAACTTCGATTCGACCTACGAGTCGATCACCAAGGATTGGTACTTCGATCCCGCCATCACCCGCGCTATCCATCTCGATATCCGGTATATGCTGTGGGTGATGAGCGAAGTCGATCACGCCGACAACGTGCTCAAAGAGATGACCATCAAATATCCGGCGAAAAAATAATGCACGAATTGTCAGTTCTGTTGGGGTACCTGAATTTGCCGCTGCACCTGGCGGGATTCGCCACGACCCCGTTGGAACTGGTGTCGTTCATTTTGTCGGTGGCCACCGTGTGGCTCAACATCCGCCAGAGTCATTGGGCCTGGCTGTTCGCCATCATATCGTCGGCCACGTACGGGTTGGTGTTCTTCGGTTCGCGGCTGTACGGCGACATGGGGCTGCAACTGGTGTTCATCAGCGTCTCGATTTACGGCTGGTACCAGTGGCTGCACGGCGACGACAGTCACGAGCGGCTGCCGGTGACCGCGCTCGACGCGCGCGGACGCTGGATCGCCGCCGTGGCCTGGCTGGCCGGCTTCGTGCTGCTGGCGTGGTTCCTCAAGTCCTATACCGACACCGACGTGCCGCGCTCCGATGGTTTCCTGACCGCCGGCAGCCTGGTCGGACAGCTGCTGCTGTCGCGTAAAAAGATCGAGAACTGGCATGTCTGGATCATTGTCGACGTGTTGTATGTCGGCCTGTATCTGCACAAGCATTTGATACTGACGGCGGTGCTGTACGCGGTGTTCGTCGGCATGGCGGTGGTTGGCCTGCGCGCGTGGCAGCAGGCGGCGGGCATGGGCCCGGGCGGGGACGACACCGGCGATCGCCGGCTGGTGCTGGAATGACAGCGGCCGCGTTGCCGCCGCGCGTGGCGATACTGGGGGCGGCGTCCTCCGGCAAGACCACGCTGGCGGCCGCGCTGGCCCGGCGTTACGGGACGCTGTGGGTGCCGGAGTATCTGCGCGAGTTTGTCGATGTCCGGGGCAGGGTGCCGGTGGCGGGGGACCAATTCCATATCGCCGCCACGCAGCGCGGGCGCGAGGACGTGGCGGCGCAGGCGGCGGACGGGTATCTGTTTTGCGATACGGCGCCGTTGATGACGGCGGTGTATAGCCGCCATTATTTTGGTGGCGTGGATGATCAGTTGGCGCGGCTAGCCGATACGCACGTGGGCGACTATGCGCTGACCCTGGTGACCGCGCCGGATATCCCGTGGGTGGCGGACGGCTTGCAGAGGGAGTGCGAGCAGGTCAGCGTCACCATCAACCGCTTGTTGATGGAGGAGCTGTCGGCGCGCGCGATTCCGTATGTGCTGGTGTCGGGCGATTTGGAGCAGCGGCTGGCGCAGGTGGAGCGCTTGCTGGCCACGGGCGTGTGATTGATGCGCCGCGCGTAAATGAAATGCGTGCGGGCCACGGAAACACGTAGGGCGGATTAGGCGGAACGCCGTAATCCGCCAATGCATGGGCCGTCGACGGCGCGTGCATTGGCGGATTACGCTTCGCTAATCCGCCCTACGTGTTTCCAAGCGTGGCCTTACAGGTCGAACTGCGCCGACACGCGGAAGGTGCGCGAAGCGCCCGGCATCAAATATCCGCCCAGATCCTGCGTGACGTCGCGCCAGTAGAACTTGTCCAGCGCGTTGTTCACGCTGGCGCGCAGCGTCGTCGACACGCCCGCGATGCGCGTCGCATACGAAGCGCCCAGATTGAGCACATGGTAGCTCGGCACGAACACCGTGTTCTCCGGATCGAACGCCTTCTTGCCCGAGTACTGCCAGTTGGCGTTCAGCTTCAAACCCTCCACCTGCGGCACCGCATACTCCGCATACACCGACGATTTGAACGCGGCGACGTTGGTGACGCGCTTGCCGTCGAGGCTGGCCTGGCCGGTGTCGCTTTGCCTGGTGTTCAACGCGGTGGCCGAAACGCCCACTGTCAAGTCGCGCGTGGCACGACCGTTCAGCGCCATTTCCAACCCGCGGTTCTGCGCTTCGCCATTACGCACGAAGACATTCTGCGCGTCGGTGTACTCCAGCCCTTTGCGGATCTCGAACAAGGCCACGGTGGCGCTCAGGTCCGGGTGGATATCGGCCTTGACGCCCACTTCCACCTGCTTGGATTTGGACGGCGTTAGCGCGCGGCCTTCGTTCGCGGTCTGTATCGGTGCGATGCCGCCATGCTCCAGGCCTTGCGCGTACGAGGCGTAGAGCGAGACGTTGGGACGCACGCTGTAGACCAGCGCCACGTTCGGCAGCCAGAAGCCGACATCGGTGTGCGCATCCGGCAGCAGATCGCCGGCGTCGTTGAAGCCGACGTATTCGCTGCGCTTGACCTGCACGTAGCGCGCGCCCGCGTGCAGCTTGAGCTGCGCGTTCAGGCTGACGATATCCTGCGCGAACAGCGCCCGTTCATTGGTGTGGCGACGTTCGGAGACCGGCCCGCTGGTGCCCGGCGCCGGCGCGACCACGACCGGGTGGTAGATGTTGCTGACGCCCGAGTAGTCGTACAGGTAGTCGCCCCATTTTTCGCTGTTCTTGTAGAACGAGGCACCGCCGGTGAAGTCATGCGCGAAGGAGCCGGTGGCGAAACGGCCCTGCACCAGCGCCTGCACCGTCAGCGGCGACTTCTTCTCGCCCTCGCTGATGTAGTTGTAGACGTCGTAATCGCCGTTGCCGCAGTAACCCGGCGCCAGTTTCTGTTCATCGCAGCCGTAAGGGAAGGCGGTGTAGTCGTCGCGCTTGAAATTGTGCTGGTTGGCGCTGACCGTGGCGTTCCAGTCGGGCGAGAACTTGTATTCGAAGCGCGCGCCGACGTTGCTGGTGGTCGTTTCCACCGGCCGGCTCCACGGCTGGTCGTTAAGCATCGTGTCCGGATCGACCACCGGCAAGGTCGTGTTGTTCAGCAGCTGGAAGCCGGGCGCCGTCAACTGGGATTTTTTCTGGTAGTCGGCGTCGATTTGCAGCAGCGCCTGCGGCGAGATTTGCCAGTCGAAGGCGGCCGAGACGAACTTGCGGTTGCCGTCCGCGCCCTTGATATAGGAGCGCAGGCGCTCGCCGGCGACGTTGACGCGGTAGCCGAAGCGGTTGTCCTCGAAACGGCCGCCGACATCGACGGCGCCGTACAGGGTGCCGCGCTCGCGCGCCTCCAGCACCACGGTGCGCAGCGGCGTGTCGGTGGGGCGCTTGGTGACGTAGTTGACGATGCCGCCCGGCGCCGAGACGCCCGCCTGCAGCCCGGACAGGCCCTTGAGCACCTCCAGGCGCTCCTTGTTCTCCAGCGGGATCTGGGTGTCGCCCGGGATGGCCATGCCGTCCTTGCGGTAGCTCGACGCATTATCGAGCTTGAAGCCGCGGATCGAGAACTGCTCCGCGTAGCCGACCGCGTTGTACGAGTCGCTCAGGCTGGCGTCGAACTTGGCGGCGTCGGTGGTCGAGCGGATTTGCAGGTCCTGCATCTGCTGCGATGTCAGCACGCTGACCGAGGCCGGCGTTTCCAGCAGCGGGACGTTGCCGAAGCCGGCAATCGAGGCGGTGTTGGCGCGCGCCTTGGTGGCGCTGACGATGACTTCCGGCATGGCCTGCTCGGTGGCGGCCTCGACGGCGGTATCGGCGGTGGCGGCCATGGCGGCGCCGGAAAATGCGTGGAACACCGCCAGGGCGATGACGGAAACGGCGAAATTGGGTGTGGACATGTCTGCTCTCTACTTGTTCTCGGCTGGAAGCCGCGAAGAGAGCCATCAAAGAAGGGAGAACTACTTTGCGCTTTCCTTCGCTGGCATTATCCAGATCAGGTACGAAGGGTATCTCTCACCCGGAACAAAAATGCCCAGGACCCCTAGCGAGCCGCCAGTGTATCACAAGCGGGTGGCGCGCCGCGCGCGGGCGGGATGGCGTGCGACGCGTTTTGCGCCGCGCCGATACACTTCGGGTTTGCGCCGCACGGCGCCAACGAAGCAGTCACAGCATATGTGGAGGCGGTCGTATGTCCTGTCCGTCAGTGCATTTCGGCGCCACTTTGCTGGTTCGTGCTAGCGAAAGGAGTGGAATGAGGCAGTCGTATCATGAAGGTAGCTGGTTTGCGGTGCCGTTGCTCGATGGTGGCTACGGCTGGGGCCTGGTGGCGCGCTTGTCGCCGGGCAGCAAGATCATGCTGGCCTATTTGTTCGGTCCCAAGCTCGACAGGTTGCCGTCGATCGAGGAGCTCCATACGCTGCAGCCGCAGGACGCCGTCAAGGTGTTGCGCGTGGGGGACATGGCGCTGGCCAGCGGCCATTGGCGGGTGCTGGGCGAGGCCGTCGACTGGAATCCCGCGCTGTGGCCGATGCCGCAGTTCCTGCGCCGCGCCGACGCGCTCAAGCGTGCCTGGCGCGTGACCTATTCCGACACCGACCCGAGTCGTTCCGAGCGGGAAGAATCGGTGCCGTACGATACGCCCGGACTGGAGGCCGATTCGCTGTACGGCTACGGTTCGACCGAGTTGCTGCTAACCAAGCTGCTGGAATCGCGCGAGCACCCGATCAACCGGAGCAACTGACGTTCCACGCCACGTACTCGCCACGGTGCTTGCGCACGTCGACCGTGGCGGTCGTGTCGCGGTCGCTTTCAAACACCATCCCGAACATCACCGGGGCGCCCGCCGTCGCGGCCGCCGGTTTCAGCGCCGCCAGCCGGAAGGTCAGGGCGCGTTGCCGCGCGCATTGCGAGTTGCCGGCGAATAGCAGGCGCGCGCGGTTCAGCAGCTCGCGATGCTGCCACAGCAAGGCCACCGCGTCGGCCGGCGGTACGGCCGGGTCCATCAATACCGTATATCTGGCCGCCTGGCAGGGGACGTTCGCTTGCGCCAGCCACACATACCATTGCGGCGCCTCGGCCGAGTCGCCCCAGCGTTCGCCCTTGGGCTTGGCCGCGTCGTAAACAAAACTGGAGCGGATTTGCCGGCATAGGTCCGGCGCCGAGCGGCGCGGCGCCGAATCGACCCGCGCCACCACCCGCCATGGCTGGCCGCGCTGGCGTTCGATCTCGAACGCGGGCGCGAACAGCGGCGCGGCGCCCCACGGCCGGTGCGGTTGCGCGGCGTTGCGGGCGCGGAAAAATTCGTCGAAGGAGTCGCGCTCCTCGGCTGTCGGCGCGCGCTGTTCGAGGCGCGGCGCCGCCTTGTTGTCGGCGGCCTTCGCCGGCGCCGCCGCCGCGCCGGCCGTCAGCGCCGCCAGCGCCGCGATCAGCAAGCCATGACACATCGGCCGCGCCATCACACGGCCTTCATCGCGATCTGGATCCGCAGGCCGCCGCCTTCGCGGTTGCTGACGTCGAGTTCCGCGCCGTGGCGCAGCAGCACGCGGTCGACGATGGCCAGTCCCAGGCCGGCGCCGTTGGCCTGGCCGCGCGCGGCGTCGAGCCGCGTGAAGGGCTTGAGCAGTTGTTCGATCTGGTCGTCCGGCACGCCGCAGCCGTGGTCCTGCACCGCGATCGTCACGCGCCGCGACGCGCCCGCGCCTTTGACGGCGCACTGGATGTCGATCTCGGTCAGGTCGGAGCCCGGCGTCCTGCCGTAGCGGCGGGCGTTTTCCACCAGGTTGTTGATCACCCGTTTGAGGTCGGTCGCGTTGCCCATCACGTGGGCGCCGTCGGCGATGTCGCAGGTCACGCGCACGTCCGGGATGCGCTCCGCCTCGTGGGCGCTGTCGGTCAGCAGCTCGCTGACGTCGACGTCGGTGAAGCTCGACGCCTCGGTCGGTTTGGCGTAGTCGAGGAACTGGCCGATGATGGCGTCCATTTGGCCGATGTCGGACTGGATGCCTTCGCGCGCCTCGTTCGACAGGTTGGCCATTTCCACTTCGAGCTGCATGCGCGCCAGCGGCGTGCGCAGGTCGTGCGAGATGCCGGCCAGGATCACGGCGCGGTCCGATTCGACCTGCTGCAGCTGGTCGACCATCTGGTTGAAGCTGCGGTTGGCCTCCATGATCTCGGCCGGGCCGCTCTCGGGCAGCGGGTCCGGCCGCTTGCCCTGGGCGAAGGCGCGAGTGGCCTTGGTCAGGCGCCGCAGCGGCAGGTTGATCAGGCTGGAGATGAAGGCCGCGCCGAGCAGCGACACCACCGACACCACGCTGGCCCAGCCCAGCCACTGGATACCGGTCAGGCCGCGGATGCGTTCCCGTTCGAGCATCAGCCAGTACTGGTCGTCGTCGATCTTGAAGCTGACCCAGAAGCCCGACACGCCATTGACCTTGGCCGAGAAGCGCGTGTCGGCGCCCAGCTTGGCCTTGACCAGCTTCTGGATGTCGGGCATCAGCGCGTTGTTCGGCGGCGGTTCGACCTTGTCGTCCTCCTCCAGCGGGAACACGCGGATACCCTCGTTCGACACCAGGTCGAACAGCAGCTCGCGCCGCAGTTCGGGCGCCGAGTGGGTGAGGGCGGCGTGGGTGATGGTGACGACCGAGATCACCTGCGCGGAGATCTGCTGCACCTGCGGCTCGTGCTGCACCACGCTGATCATGCCGACCCACGCGGTCATGCTGGTCGTCGTCAAGGCGCCCAGCAGGAAGAAGGTGCGCCAGAAAAGGCCGCTTTTCATGCTGGCCAGCCGAAAAGCGTAACGGAACTTCAAAGGAGACTTCATGCGCATCTTCGCGCGCTAGCGCGGCTGCCCCTCCGGAATGAACACATAGCCCAGGCCCCAGACGGTCTGGATGTACAGCGGGCTCGATGGATCCGGTTCGATCAGTTTGCGCAGGCGCGAGATCTGCACGTCCAGGCTGCGGTCGAACACCTCGTACTCGCGCCCGCGCGCCAGCTCCATCAGCTTTTCGCGCGACAGCGGCTGGCGCGCGTGGCGGGCGAATACTTTTAGTACCGAAAATTCGCCGGTGGTCAGCGGCACGGTCTCGCCGTTTTTCTTCAGCGTGCGCGTGCCCAGGTCCAGCACGAACTGGCCGAACTCGAACGACTGCGGCGTTTCGGACGGCGCGCCGGGAATCTCGTCGGGACCGCGGCGGCGCAGCACCGCGCCGATGCGGGCCACCAGCTCGCGCGGGTTGAACGGCTTGGGCAGGTAGTCGTCGGCGCCCATTTCGAGGCCGACGATGCGGTCGACGTCCTCGCCTTTGGCGGTGAGCATGATGATCGGCGTCTGGTCGCCGGCGCCGCGCAACCGGCGGCAGATCGACAGGCCGTCCTCGCCGGGCAGCATCAGGTCCAGCACCAGCAGGTCGTAGCGCTCGCGCAGCCACAGCTTGTTCATGGCAGTGGCGCTCTCGGCCGTGAAGACGTTGAAGCCTTGCTCGGTCAGGTAGCGCCGCAGCAGATCGCGCAGACGGACGTCGTCGTCCACCACCATGATCTTGGCCTGGTGGCCGTGCTGGTTGGCGGAGTTGTTGCCGGATTCGGTCGTTGTGCTAGTCATTTGCTGTATGAGAATTGTATTATTGATGTCGCTATGGTAACGTCATATCCGCTTGGCGAAAACGTCTGTGACGACCCATTACAAAGTGTTACAAACTTTACCCAATTGGTCTTACCCCCTCGGATAAAGCATCATACACTTCAAGCACGGATTCAGCTTTTTAGGAACATCATGTTCATCGATCACAAAAAAATACACGCGGCAGCAAGCGCATCTTTTTGCGTTCGATCCTTCATGGGTTCGCTATTGGTGTGCTGCGGTGTGATGGGGGCCGCGCACGCCCATGCCGAGCCGGGCGACGGGCCGCGCCGCGACGACAATCGTCCGCAGGCCGTGCAGCAAAACCCCCAGCGCCAGGCCGAGCCGCGCCAGGCCGACCAGCAGCGCCAGATCGACCAGCGCAACAGCTACGAGGCGCGCGCCGAGGAGCACCGCCGCGCCATGCAGGAGGCCAGCCGCAACGCCGAGATCAACCGCCGCGTCGGCCGCCTGACGCCGGACGAGCGGCGCGACCTGCGCCGCCAGATCAACGAGGTCGGCCAGGATATTTACGCCAATCCGCCGCGCCGCTAGGCCCCGCAGCCGGCCATCCGTGTCAATTTACTATTGATCTGTAACAATAAGATCACGGGTGTAGAGTTTTTACCACGGATAATGCTTTCTTTTTCTTTCTCCGCGTGTAATATTAGTTAATTGCACGCAATGCCCTTCGGCCGCGTGACGCCTGGAGGAAAATCGTGGTTCAAGACGTTGCCGCCGCGGCGCCCCTTCCCGTGGGCGCGCCCCCCGCCGCCGACGCCGGCCTGCCTATCGGCCTGGTCCGGAAGACCGACGGCATTTATATCGATGTGGGCCTGCCCCGGCCGGCGCTGGTCGCCGCCGTCAACCAGGTGTTCCGCGCGGGCTTCTATCTAACCGGCCTCAACTATCCGCTGCTGATCGCGGCGCTGTACGGCGTCGGCCCCGACCTGGGTCCGGCCCAGGCGGTGCGGCTGTGCGACGACGTGCGCCTGTTCGACCCGCTGCGCGCCTCGCTGTACAAAAATCCCAAGATGGGCCGCGGTTACGCCGAATACTATTTCGAGCCGCTGTATCTGGACGAGGAGGTGCTCCCCGACGGCACCGTGATCCCCGAGCGCCAGACCCGCCTGGACCTCGACGAATTCGTGGCCCACATGTGGTGCAAGGGCATACAGTTCGGTATCGACGTGGCGGCGGTGGCGTCGGCGATGGCGGCGACCAAGCCGGACCGCATCACCTTCGCCACCGATCTGGAACCGGAGCCGGGGCGGAACGCCACCGTGATGGAGGTGTCGTCCGACCTGCACCGCAGCGACGCGCCCAAGGCGCGCGCCGACGGCCGCATCGACCTGCAAAGTTTTCAGAACCGCTTCCCGCAGATTAAGGCCAATGTCAGGCTGCTCAAGAAGGTGCCGGCGGTGCCGGGCCAGCCGGGCTTCGACCTGGCCGGGCACTTGACGCCGTCCGAGCAGCCGCAGGACCTGACCTTGCGTTTTTACGCCGGCGACGGCACCGAGGCGCAGACGCTGGACGATGGCGAATATCTGGTGTCCACGCGCGAAGGCTTCCTGAGCGTGGACGCGAAGTCCAACCGCATCTCCATCACCGACAAGATCGTCAGCCTGGAGGGGGTGAGCGGGCGCACCACCGGCAACCTGCAATTGGCCGGCGCCTACGAGGAGTACGGCGACGTGCAGGAGCAGCGCGACGTCACCGGCGGCGACATCACGGTGCACGGCAACGTCTACGGCAACATCCATTCGCGCGGCGGGGTGGTGGTGCTGGACCAGAACCTGGTCAGCGGCAGCGTGCAAAACGCGCTCGGCCCGATCAGCATCGCCGGCGTGGCGTCCAATTCGGTGATCCACACCAGCGGCGGCGCCATCACCATCGGGCGCGCCGAAAATTGCGTCATCTCCGGCAGCAGCGTCAGGATCGAGGAGGCGTCCAACTGCGAGATCGTCGCCGACGAGGTGGTGATCTCGGTGGCGGAGGGCTGCGCGGTGGCCGCACGCAACGTGGAAATCGAAAGCGCCGGTCCGCGCCGCCGCACCGAGATGGTGATCCATGTGCTGGTGCGCGACGTGGCGCGCTTCGACGAGGAGATCGCCGAACTCGATGCGCGCCTGGCCGATTTCGCCGGCACCATCCTGGCCGGCGAGCAGGAGGCCGCGCGCATCGCCGCGCTGCCCGATGTGCGCCGCTATCTGGCGCTGGCCGTCAAGCTGCGCACCCAGGAGCTGACGTTGACGCCCGAGCAGGGCCAGTTCCTGCGCAAGATCGCTGGCGCCGTGGCGACCGAGATCCAGGCCATCGAGCAGCTGAAGAAGGAGGTCCAGGCCGCCCAGACGCAGCAAAAACTGCTGCAGGACCGGCTGGCGCGGGTGATCGAGCAGAAGGTGGCGGCGGCCGGCGTGGCGCGCTGCGGCCTGCATATGGTCAGCGGCGAGACCACGGTGCGCACCATGCCCTTCCTGGCCGACGGCGTGGCGTTGACGCTGCTGCCGCCCAAGGAGATCAAGCAGCGCCTGCGCGGCACGCCGAACGGCGGCGAGCTGCTGTTCTGCGACAGCGCCGGATCGCTCGACTGGCACCTGGACCCGAGGCGGCGCGCCCCGGCCGATTAAGCGGCCACATCGGTTTGGGCGCATCATAACGCGCGCGCACAATGATGTGCGTTCATGCTAATCTACAAACAACATTAAAAAAGTGAAGGGGCGCGGGCTCCGACGTACATCTTCGTGGGGATTGCCGTGTCAGAGGACGCAACGACGCTGGAACACAACGGGGCAGGCGGGCTGTCCGCGGCGATCGTCAAGCGCGATGATGGCATTTATTTCGACGCCGCGGCGGACGCGGTGTCGTGCGTGGCGGCGGTGGGACAGCTGTTCCTCGGCGGCGCCTACTTCGCCGGCCTCGATTACGCCGTCTTCACCCGGGTGCTGTACCACTGCGGCCCCGAACTGCCGCCCGGCCAGGCCGGCAAGCCGCTGCTGCGCTTCGCCGACAGCATCGAGCCATTCCACGCGGTGCGCCGGGGTTTGTACAAGACCGTCAAGCTGATCGGCGGCGAGGCCGAATACTATTTCGAACCGGTGTACTTCGAGGTGCCGGACCTGCCGCCGCAACCGGCGCGGCTCAAGTTCGACGAATTCGTCGCCGACATGTGGGGCAAGGGCATACGCTTCGGCATCGACGCGCCGGCCGTGCGCGACGTCATCGCCACCGGACGGGTCGCGCGCATCATCGTCGCGCGGCGGCTCAACGCGGTGCCGGGACGCGACGCTACCATCGTTGAAGTATCGCGCGATATCCACCGCAGCAACGCGCCGCGCGAGACGGCGGACGGCAAGCTCGATATGCAGACCTTCCAGAACCGCTTCCCGCAGGTCAAACCCAACGTCAAGCTGCTGCGCAAGGTGCCCAGCACGCCCGGGGTGCGCGGCTTCGAGTTGTCCGGCGCGGTGCTGGAGCCGCCGGCGCCGCGCGATATCGAACTGACGTCCGTCGCCGGCGCCGGCACGGTGATCGAGAACCTGCGCGACGGCGAGTACCTGGTGTCGGCGGTCGAAGGCTTTTTGAGCGTCGAAGCGGGCAGCAAGCGCATCTCGATCGGCCCGAAAATCATCAGCCGCGAAGGCGTGAGCGCGCGCACCACTGGCAACCTGCAGCTGACCGGCGAGTACGAGGAGTTCGGCGACGTGCAGGACCAGCGCTTCGTCGACGGCGGCAACATCACCATCCACGGCAACGTGTTCGGCAATATCAGCTCGCGCGGCGGCGACATCGTCCTGGGCCGCAATCTGATGGGCGGCACGGCCGTCAACGCGGATGGCGCGATCCGGGTCAAGGGCGTGGCCTCCGGCGCGGTGCTGCAGACCAAGCGGGGCGAGGTGGCGCTGGCGCGCGCGGAGAGCTGCATCATCTCCGGCACGCGGGTGGTCATCGGCGAGGCGAGCAACTGCGAAATCATGGCGGACGAGGTGATCATCAAGGTGGC
Organism: Duganella sp. 1411; assembly: GCF_017833525.1. Lineage (GTDB taxonomy): Bacteria > Pseudomonadota > Gammaproteobacteria > Burkholderiales > Burkholderiaceae_D > Rugamonas. Next base: position 2,169,569 of record NZ_JAFICD010000001.1, on the reverse strand, counting down.
CGAGGGCTGCGCCATCGCCGCCCGCAGGATCGAGATCACGCACGCCGGCCCGCGCAAGCAAAGCGAGATGCTGCTGTACACGCTGGTGCCGGACCTGTCCAAGCTCGATAAAAAAATCGCCGAGCTGCGGCCGAAGATCGCGCAGGCGCTGCGCGAGGCCGAACAGCACAAGGCCGAGATGGACGCCATCACGGGCCAGCCGGAGGTGCGCAATTACCTGAACCTGGCCACCCGGGTGCGCAAGCGCGAGGTGATACTGACGCGGGAGCAGGAACCCCTGTTCCAAAAGATGGCGGCCACGGTGGGACCGTCGCTGCGCGCGGTCGCCAGGATATCGCTGGCGATGAAGGCGGCGCAGGTGCGGCAGGAGCAGGCGCAGGAAGAGGTCAGGCAGGTGGAGCGCGAGAAGCGCGCACTGATGAACGGCTCGCGCTGCAGCGTGCAACTGCTGACCGGCGACGTGCTGGCGCGGACGATGAGCTTCGTGCCGGACGGCCCGCCGCCATACGACCGCCCGCCGAAAGAACTGAAGGCAAAGGTGCGCGGCGCGGACGCCGGCATGACGAAAATCTTCTCCGGCCACGAAGGCCCGATCGACTGGGCGCCCCCAACCGAATAACGCAGCGTTTTCTAGAATCACGTAGGGCGGATTAGCGCAGCGTAATCCGCCATGCCGGCAAGCCCGCGACGCATCAACCCCGCCGCAACGCCGCCACCAACTCCCGCACATGAACCGGCAGCGCCGCATGATCGCGCATACAAATGAGCAGCTTGCGATCGGCCCAATCGTCGTTCAACCCCACCACCCGCAAATCCTCCACGCAGCCACCGCGCCGCGCCGCCGTCTCCGGCATGATCGCCACCCCCGCACCGCTGGCGACCATGCGGCAAACCGCCTCGAAGCTACGCAACCTGATCTTGCAATGCATCGTCCTTCCCAACCGCGCCGCCTGTTCGGCCGCATACCGCTGCAAAGCGCTATCGCCCGCCAAACCGATGAAATCCTGATCCAGCGCATCGGCGAACAGCACGGCGCGCCGCTTGCCGACGCGCTGCGCCAGCGGGTGTTTGCGCGCCATCACCAGCACCAGCGGATCGTCGCGGAACGGCAAGGTTTGCAGCGCCGCGCTGTCCACCGCGTCGGTGACGATGCCGATATCGGCCGCGCCGTCGGTGACCGCCTGCACGATATCGCGGCTGAGCCGCTCCTCCAGATCGATGCCCAATTGCGGATGGCTGGCGAGGAAACCGGCCAGCGCCTCCGGCAGGAACTCGGTCATCGCGGACGTGTTGCAAAGCAGGCGTACCTGCCGTTTCAGGCCGGCGCCGAATCGCCCCAGGTCGGCGCGCATGTCGTCCAGCTGGCGGGCGATGGCGCGGGCGTGATGGAGCAGCGCGCGCCCCGCCTCGGTGGGCTCGGCGCCGCGCCGTCCGCGCTCGAGCAGCGCCAGGTTCAGTCCTTCCTCCATGCCCTGGATGCGGGCGCTGGCCGACGGCAGCGACAGGTGCGCCAGCTTGGCGCCGGCCGTGATGCTGCCGCTTTCGGCGATATGAACGAACAATTTGAGGTCGATCAGGTCGAAGCGCATGGTTGAGCCTACGGAAAATGTGAAGTCAGGCTAAGTATATTCCACATTCCCAGGCGGGCTCCCGGAGTGCAGAATAGCTCCCATGGATACATCGACACTTTTTATCGCACTGGTTTTTGTGCTGGCCGGCCTGGTGAAAGGCGTAACGGGAATGGGCTTGCCGACGGTGGCGATGGCCTTGCTGACGCTGACGCTGCCGCCACTGGAAGCGGCGGCCCTGCTGATCGTGCCTTCGGCTGTGACGAACGTCTGGCAGCTGGCCACCGGGCCGGCGCTGTATCCGCTGTGGCTGCGCCTGCGGCCCATGCTGGCGGCGGTGTGCGTGGGCACGGCGGCGGGCGGCTGGCTGCTGTCGGCGCCTCCGCAGGATGGCTTCGTCTCCGCCGGCGCGTCCGGCGGCGCGTGGGCCTCGCTGGTGCTCGGGCTGGCGTTGGCCGGCTACGGCGCGCTGGGATTGAGCGGCTGGCGCGGACGCGTGGCGCCGCGCGCGGAGCCGTGGGCGGGGCCGCTGGCCGGCGCCGCCACGGGCGTGCTGGCGGGCGTCACCGGGGTCTTCGTCATGCCCGTCGCTCCTTATCTGCAGGCGCTCAATCTGGACAAGGACGATCTGGTGCAGGCGCTGGGACTGGCCTTCACCGTCTCGACGCTGGCGCTGGCGGTGGTGTTGACATGCCGGGGCAACTGGCAGGCGTCGGCCGCCGGCGGGTCGGTGCTGGCGCTGTTGCCGGCGGGCGCGGGGATGGTGCTGGGGCAGTGGCTGCGCGGGCGCATGCCTGCGGCGGTGTTCCGGCGCTGCTTTTTTATCAGCCTGCTGGCGCTGGGCGCGCATCAATGCGTGCGCGTCGCGATGACGTCACTGGCGTGACTAGAGGGTGATTTTGCCGCGCAGCTGTTTGCGCTCGCCATCCCTGGTTTTTCCATCCAGCCTGCGGCGCTGGGAGCCGCGTGTCGGCTTGGTGGCGCGCCGCACGGCGGGCAGCACCACGATGCTGTCGACCAGCTCCCGCAGGCGCCGCAAGGCGTCCTCCTTGTTGGCCTCCTGGCTGCGCGACTGCTGCGCCTTCAGCACCACCACGCCGTCCTTGGTGATGCGGCTGTCGCGCATGGCCAGCAGGCGCTCCTTGATATGCTCCGGCAGCGAAGAGGCTACGATATTAAAACGCAGATGCACCGCGCTGGAGACCTTGTTGACGTTCTGTCCCCCCGGTCCCTGCGCGCGGATCGCACTGAGCTCCACGTCGTTCATATCGATTAAGTCCATAGCACTCATTGTCTCATTGTAGCAAACGCGCGCGGGCCGCCGGGCGATCGTTGACGCCAATCAATCCCGCACCAGAAGTGCGCGGGTAGGATGATTCATGCCTGTTACCGCACGTCAATAGACGAAAGGATGATCATGATTCTCTCCAAGATGCAAGCCCTCAACGCCAATGCCATCAACAATGGCACCCGCCCGCCCGACGCCGGGGCGCAGCAATATCTGGTGTTCCGCCTCGGCGGCCTGGATTACGCGCTGGACTTCAGCAAGGTGCAGGAGCTGCGGCCGCTGAAGGAACTCGAACGCTTCGCCTCGGACGGCGAGATTATCAGCGGGGTGGCGGTGTCGCGCGGCGTGATCATGCCGATCGTCGACATGCGGATCGCTTTCGGACCGCGTCCGCCGGCGCACGACCCGCTGACGGATGTGATCATTCTCAAGCTGTCGAGCTGCGTGATGGGGATGGTGGTCGACGGCGTGACCGACATCGTCTCGCTGACGCTCGACGAACTGCTGCCGATCCCCGGCGCGGGCGCCAACGGCGGGCCGGCTGTGGAATACCTGCTTGGCCTCGGAGAGGTCGAGGGGCGCCGCCTGATCGTGGTCGACATCGATAAGCTGATGTCGATCCGCAAAGTGCCGGTCGGCGCCCGCCAGGCTGCTTGATCAGGCCAGCGCTTCGAGCTGCTCCTGCAGCTCCAGCCATTCCGCTTCCAGCTGGCCGAGGTCCTTGGTGAAGAAGCTCTGGTCCGCCAGCAGCTGTTTGAGCTTGGCCTTGTTGGCCGCTTCGTAGATCGACGACTCGCCCAACTGGGCATCGACATCCGCCTTCTGCGCGCTGCGCTTGGCGATTTGATCGTCGAGGCGCTTGATCTTCTGCTCCAGCGGCTTGCGCAGCGCGGCCAGGCGTTGACGGTCCTCGGCCTGCTGGCGCTTCTGGTCCTTGCTGGCCACCGGCGCGGCCGCCGCCGGTGCGGCGACCGGCGATACCACCGGGAAGTCGGTCTTGTTGGCCTTGCCGGCGGCCGGCAGCACGTCGGTGCCTTTCCCCAGCTTGGTCTTGAACAGCCAATCCTTGTAGTCGTCCAGATCGCCGTCGAACGGCTGCAGCTTGCCGTCGGCGACTATGATGAATTCGTCGGTGGTGGCGCGCAGCAGGTGGCGATCGTGGGAGACCACGACCAGTGTGCCTTCGAACTGCGCCAGCGCCTCGGTAAGCGCCTCGCGCGTTTCCAGATCCAGGTGGTTGGTCGGTTCATCGAGCAGCAGCAGGTTGGGGCGCTGCCAGACGATCAACGCCAGCGCGAGGCGGGCCTTCTCGCCGCCGGAGAACGGCGCGATCGAGCTGGTGACCATGGTGCCGGGGAAGTTGAAGCCGCCCAGGAAGTTGCGCAGTTCTTGTTCGCGCACGGTTGGGGCGATCTTCGCCAGGTGCCACAGCGGCGATTCGTCGTGGCGCAGCATCTCCACCTGGTGCTGGGCGAAGTAGCCGATGTTCAAGCCCTTGCCGATGGTGGCGTCGCCGGTCAGCGGCGCCAGCTCGCCGGCGATGGTCTTGATCAGCGTCGACTTGCCGGCGCCGTTCACACCCAGCAGGCCGATACGCTGGCCGATCTGCAGCGAGAACTTGATGTTGTTGACGATGGTCTTGTGGGTGATCTCGCCGGTCTGCTCGTTCTCGATCTTGTAGCCGGCGTCGACGTCCTCCATCACCAGCAGCGGATTCGGAGCGCTCAGCGGCTCGCGGAACTCGAACGAGAATTCGGCGGCGGCGCGCAGCGGCGCCAGTTCCTCCATCTTGGCCAGCGCCTTCATGCGGCTCTGCGCCTGGCGGGCCTTGGATGCCTGCGCCTTGAAACGGTTGACGAACGATTCCAGGTGCGCGCGCTTGCGTTGCTGCTTTTCCAGCGCGCCGGCGGCCAGGATCATCTGCGCCGCGCGCTGACGTTCGAACGACGAGTAGTTGCCCGAATAGCGTTTCAGCTTGCGCTCGTCGATGTGCACCACCACGTTGACCACTTCGTCGAGGAAGTCGCGATCGTGGGAGATGATCAGCAAGGTGCCGGCGTAGCGTTTGAGCCAGTCCTCGAGCCAGATGATCGCGTCCAGATCCAGGTGGTTGGTCGGTTCATCGAGCAGCAGCAGGTCGGAAGGGCACATCAGCGCCTGCGCCAGATTCAGGCGCATGCGCCAGCCGCCGGAGAAGCTGGCCACCGGCTGCTGCATCTGGTCGAGCGTGAAGCCCAGGCCGAGCAGCAACTGCTCGCCGCGCGACTGCACGGTGTAGGCGTCGGCGTCGGCCAGCGCGCTGTAGATCTCGCCGATGGCGATGCCGTTGTCGGACGATTCGGGCTCCGACTCCAGGCGCGCCAGTTCCGCTTCCAGCTTGCGCAGGGTGACGTCGCCGTCGATGGCGTAATCGAGCGCCGCGCGGTCCAGCGGCGGCGTTTCCTGCGCCACGTAAGCGACGCGCCATTTGGCCGGGAAGTCGATCTCGCCCTGGTCCGGGTGCAGCTCGCCGCGCATCATCGCGAACAGGCTCGATTTGCCGGCGCCATTGGCGCCGATCAGGCCGATCTTGTCGCCCGGGTTCAGCGTGACATCGACTTGTTCCAACAGCGGCTTGGTGCCGCGCATCAGACTTACTTGTATAAAGCGGATCATCTTGTTCTTCTACGTTTGAACCCCGCAAACCGGGGTCGTACCCCGTACGGGGTGCGACCCCACGCGGCCGGGGTCCGGGTTTGTTTACAGTTTGAGCTGGTCGGCGGTCAGCAGGAAGACCATGTCGTCGCCGGCGCTGGTGGTCAGCCAGGTCAGGCCCAGCGCGCCAAAGGCGGCTTCGGCGAATTCGCGCTCGTTGCCGATTTCGACGATCAGGATGCCGTCATCGGTCAGGCGCTCGGCGGCGCCGGCGACGATCTTGCGCACCAGGTCCATGCCGTCGCTGCCGCCGTCGAGGGCGATTTGCGGTTCGGCCAGGTATTCCTTCGGCAGCTTGGACATCGAGCTCGAATTGACGTACGGCGGATTGGTGATAATCAGGTCGTACTTCTTGTCCGGCACGTTGGCGTACAGGTCCGACTGGATCAGCGTCAAACGGTCTTCCAGCTTGTAGGTGGCGACGTTTTTCTTCGCCACTTCCAGCGCATCGGCCGAAATGTCGACCGCGTCGACGTGGGCGTCGGGGAAGGCGTCGGCCAGCATGATGGCCAGGCAGCCGGAGCCCGTGCACAGTTCCAGCACGTTGCTGATGTTATCCGGCTGGTTGACCCACGGGGCGAAGTAGTCGGGGATCAGTTCGGCGATGAAGGAGCGCGGCACGATGGTGCGCTCGTCGACGTAGAAGCTGTAGGTGCCCAGCCACGCCTCGTTGGTGATGTAGGCGGCCGGCACGCGGTCCACGGTGCGGCGGTCGATCACCGCCAGCACCGACGCGACTTCCTCCGGCAGCAGCCGGGCGTCGAGGAACGGTTCCAGCTTGTCCAGCGGGAGCTTGAGCGTGTGCAGGATCAGGTAGGCCGCCTCGTCGAAGGCTTCGACGCTGCCATGGCCGAAAAACAGCTGGGCGGCGTTGAAGCGGGTGACGGCATAGCGCAACAGGTCGCGCGGCGTGGTGAAAGGAGTCGTGTTCATGGTTATCTCGGTAAAACGGTAATCGGTTCGCGCACGCCGCGCATGCCGCGGTCAGGCCAGCAGGTTTTCCAGTGTTCGGCGATAGATATTCTTCAGCGGATCGACAAAACGCAGCTCGATATGCTCGTCGATCTTGTGGATACTTGCGTTGGGAGGCCCGAATTCTATCACTTGAGGGCAGATCTGAGCGATAAAGCGTCCATCCGAGGTGCCGCCGGTGGTCGACAATTCGGTGTCCACGCCGGTTTCGGACTTGATCGCCGCCGACAGCGCGTCGCTCAGGGTGCCGCGCGGGGTCAGGAACGGCAGGCCGCTCAATGCCCATTTCAGGTCGTAGTGCAGATCGTGCTTGTCGAGGATCGCGTGCACGCGGCGCTTCAGTTCCTCGTGGGTGCTGGCGGTCGAGAAGCGGAAGTTGAAGTCGATGACCATCTCGCCCGGAATGACGTTGTTGGCGCCCGTGCCGCCGTTGATGTTGGACATTTGCCAGGACGTCGGCAGATAGTATTCATTACCCGTGTCCCAGACCTCGGCCACCAGCTCGGCCAGCGCCGGCGCGGCCAGGTGGATCGGGTTCTTGGCCAGCTGCGGATAGGCGATGTGGCCCTGCACACCCTTGATCGTCAGCTTGCCCGACAGCGAGCCACGGCGGCCGTTCTTGATCACGTCGCCCAGCGTTTCGTCGGAGGTCGGCTCGCCGACGATGCAGTAGTCCAGCGTCTCGCCGCGCTCCTTAAGGATATTGCAGACGACGACGGTGCCGTCGGTGGCCGGGCCTTCCTCGTCGCTGGTGATCAGGAAGGCGATCGAGCCTTTGTGGTCCGCGTGCGCGGCGATGAACTCCTCGCAGGCGACGACGAAGGCGGCGATCGAGGTCTTCATGTCGGCGGCGCCGCGGCCATACAGCTTGCCGTCGCGGTGGGTCGGCGTGAAGGGCTGCGAGCGCCATTGTTCGACAGGGCCGGTCGGCACCACGTCGGTATGGCCGGCGAACACCAGCAGCGGCGCGGTGGTGCCCTTGCGCGCCCACAGATTGGTCACGCCGTTCGATTCGATCACCTCGCAGACAAAGCCCAGCGGCGACAGCAGGTCGATCAGGTGCCGCTGGCAGCCTTTATCGTCCGGGGTGACAGAGGAGAGGGCGATCAGTTTTTCGGTCAGCGCCAGGGTCTTGGAAGGTGTCATGATGAAGGTCAGAGATTGAAAATTTGTTTGTACTGGGCGTCGGAGAAGCTGACGGCGAAGCTGCCGTCCTTGTCGAGCACCGGACGCTTGATGACGGAGGGGTTCTCCAGCATCAGCGCGATGGCCGCTTCGTCGTCGACGATGGCGGCCTTGCGCTCGTCGGACAAGGCGCGCCAGGTCGTGCCTTTTTTGTTCACCAGCACATCGCGCGACAGATGTTTGAGCCAGCCGGCGACGATGTCGCGCGTCAGTCCCTGCTTCTTAAAGTCGTGGAAGACAAAATCCTGCTGCTGGTCGGCCAGCCATACGCGGGCTTTTTTGACGGTATCGCAGTTGGGGATGCCGTAGAGGGTGATTTTCATGTGCGTGCGGTGTCGGGCGAAAGGCCGACAGAATACCATGGGCCGCAGGAGGAGGATACGGCCCGGGGCCGCGCGCATGGCGGGCTGGTATAACAATTTGATATTGCTACTTATCGAATTGGCATTGGTGGTCGGCGAATTCGCTGCCTAATATGGATCGGTCGTCGTACAACTACCAGGAGCCGTGGGATGGAATTGCCGCAGAAGCCGACCAAAGAACAGATCCGTCAGTATATGAACGAGCGTCTGGCGCAACAATGCTCGCCGCCGTCGACCGGGGATATTCGCCGGCAGCTTGGTTGGGGTTTGGTGCCGTCCTCCGAGGAGGCGTGTCAGCCATCGGAGCCGCTGCCACGCCCCTGAGCGCAGTTGCCGGCCCGGCGGCAATCGGACCGTCAGGCGTCCCAGCGCCACGCCTGCCGCAGCCGCTGCTGCAGATAGTCGATGAACGCACGTACGCGCGGCGCGAGATTTTGGTTGTGCGGGAATATCGCTTGCAGCGGCGCGGTCGGCATGGCGTGGGCGGGTAGCACCCGCTGCAGCCGCCCGGCGAGGATGTCGTCGCCGACGTCCCAGATCGACTTGACGACGATGCCCGCGCCCTGCAACGCCAACGCGTGCGCCGCCTGGCCGTCGTTGGTGATCAGCGCCCCGGTGACGCGCACCGCCACGTCCTCCGCGCCTTCAAAGCGCCACTCCGCCCGGCGCTGGTCGCCGATCAATATGCAGCGGTGCCGCGCCAGTTCCGCCGGATGGCCTGGCGTGCCATGCTGCGCCAGGTAGGCCGGCGCGGCGCAGGCGACGCGGTAGTTCGGCGCCAGCCGCCGCGCGACCAGTGTCGAATCTTCCAGGCTGCCAAAGCGGATCGCCAGATCGTGGCCGCTCGCCAGCAGGTTCAATACCGCATCGTCCAGGTCCAGCTGTATGGCCAGGTTTGGGTGCTGGCGCTGGAAGTCGGCGACGATCGGCACGATGTGGTGGCGGCCGAATTCACCGGGCGCCGTCACCCGCAGCAGGCCGCCGACTTCGCGGCGGCTGTGGGAGAGCAGCGATTCCGCCTGCTCGATCTCGTCCAGGATGCGCAGCACGCGCGCATGAAGCATGGCGCCTTCCTCGGTCAGCGACTGGCGTCGCGTGGTCCGCTGCAGCAGCCGCACGCCGATGCTCTTTTCCAGCTGGGCCATACGCTTGCTGACGACAGACAGCGGCAGATCCAGCTCGCGCGCGGCGGCCGACATGCTGCCCGCACTGACAATGCGGGCGAAGGCGGTGAGGGCGGGCAGGTCGTCGATCATGGTTATTATTCTCAAAAAGGAAAATATCTATCCCCATAAAGGGGCTTACTCGCGGCGTTTTTGGGTTCTATTATAGCCACATCGACCACCCAACTATTGCTGAAGGAGAGATGATGACTAAATCCACCAAGCCGGCGCGCGCAGCCCGGCGCAACTTCCTGGGACAGGCCGGCACCCTGGCCGCCGGCGGCCTGCTGGCGCAAGCGGCCGCCGCGCAAGCAGCGCCGTCGGCCGCGGCGGCGCCGGCGGCGCGCGGCACGGGCGAGTTCTGGCCGGGAGGGGCGCGCCTGGTCATATCCATTTCGATGCAGTTCGAAGCGGGCGGGCAGCCGCCCAAAGGCACCGATAGCCCGTTCCCGAAGGTCGATTTTCCCGCCAGCGTGCCGGCGGACCTGGTCACGAACACCTGGTTCGCCTACGGCTACCGCGAGGGCATCCCGCGCATGCTGGACCTGTGGGACAAGCATGGCGTCAAGGTGACGTCGCACATGATAGGCGAGGCGGTGCGCCGCCATCCGCAACTGGCGCAGGAGATCGTGCGGCGGGGCCACGAGGCCGCCGGCCACGGGCCGCGCTGGAGTTCGCAATATGCGATGAGCCGCGCGCAGGAGCGACGCTTCCTGATCGAGGCGGCCGACATGGTGGAGGCGGTCACGGGCCAGCGCCCCACCGGTTACAACTGCAACTGGCTGCGCCGCGGCCCGAATACGCTGTCGCTGCTGCAGGAGCTGGGCTACACCTACCACATCGATGACCTGAGCCGCGACGAACCGTTTATCGAGCAGGTCAACGGCAAGGACTTCGTGGTGGTGCCGTACACGCTGCGTAACAACGACATCTTGCTGATCGAAGGCCGCAACTACTCGCCGAGCCAGTTCCTTGAGCAGATCAAGTTGGACTTCGATCAGCTCTACGAGGAAGGCGCCACGCGACGTCGCCTCATGTCCGTCAGCGCGCATGACCGCATCAGCGGTTCGCCGCAGATGGTGCGGGTCTGGGACGAGTTCCTGCGCTATGCCAAGTCGCACCCCGGCGTGGCCTTCATGCGCAAGGACGAAATAGCGCGCTATGTATCGGGCAGGGCGGACACGCTGCGCGAAACCGAAACCATTTGATGTCGGGTGATCGCCTAGGCGTCAGGTATTGAGGGTGAACTCGGTGAAGGAGGCTTCGTCGGGAGGCGGCTTGGCCTCCGCTTCGGCCTTGGCGGCTTTGCTGTCGGGGCCATTATTGAGTAGCCACAGCAGGTTGGTGGCCGAATCGGCGTTGGCCAGCGCCTCCTCCTGGCTGATCAAGCCATCCTGCACCAGCTTGAGCAGGGCCAGTTCGAACGACTGCGAGCCTGGCGACAGGCTTTTTTCCATCGCCTCCTTGATCTGGCCGATGTCGCCTTTTTCGATCAGGTCCGAGATGTAGCGGGTGTTGACCATCACCTCCACCGCCGCCGTGCGCGTGCCGCCGTTGATCGAGCGCACCAGCCGCTGCGAGACGATCGCCTTGACCGTCGACGACAAATCCTGCAGCAGGGCCGCGCGGTTCTCGATCGGGTAGAAACTGATAATACGGTTTAGCGCGTTATAGCTGTTATTGGCGTGCAGTGTCGCCAGCACCAGGTGGCCCGACTGCGCGTAGGCCAGCGCCGCGGCCATGGTCTCCTTGTCGCGGATCTCGCCGATCAGGATGCAGTCCGGCGCCTGGCGCATGGAATTGCGCAGCGCCGTGGCGAAATCCTTGGCGTCGCTGCCGATCTCGCGCTGGTTGACGATCGATTTTTTGTTCTTGAACAGGTACTCGATCGGGTCTTCCAGCGTCAGGATGTGGCCCGAGCGCAGCTCGTTGCGGTAGTCCAGCATCGAGGCGATGGTGGTGGACTTGCCGGAGCCGGTCGAGCCGACCAGCAGCAGCAGGCCGCGCTTTTCCATGATCAGGTCCGACAGCACCGGCGGCAGCCGCAAATCGGACAATACGGGGATGGCGGCGGGGACGAAGCGGAAAACGGCGGAGATGGTGCCGCGTTGTTTGAAGGCCGACAGGCGGAAGCGCCCCAGGTTCGCCACCGACACGCCCATGTTGAGCTCATTGGTGGCGGCCAGTTCGTCCATCTGCGCCGGGGAGGCGATTTCGGCCAGCATGGACTCGATGTTGCCCGGTTCGAGCTTTTGCTGGTTGATGGGAATGAGGTTGCCGTTGATTTTGATGTGCACCGGCGAATTCACCGCGAAGAACATGTCCGACGCGTTTTTTTCCTTCATCAGCTGGAACAGGCGGTCCATGGCCATGATGCGCTCCTCAAAATCGACGGCGGGCGGGTGTCGCGACGTCCGACACCCGCCGGATGCGGTTTAAATCCCGCGCAGCAGTTCGTTGATGCCGGTCTTGGCGCGGGTTTTCGCGTCCACGCGCTTGACGATGACGGCGCAGTACAGCGAGTACTTGCCGTCTTCCGATGGCAGGTTGCCCGAGACGACCACCGAACCCGCCGGCACGCGGCCGTAGGTCACCTCGCCGGTGGCGCGGTCGTAGATCTTGGTCGACTGGCCGATGTACACGCCCATCGAAATCACCGAGTTCTCTTCGACGATCACGCCTTCGACGATTTCGGAGCGGGCGCCGATGAAGCAGTTGTCTTCGATGATGGTCGGATTGGCCTGCATTGGTTCGAGCACGCCGCCGATGCCGACGCCGCCCGACAGGTGGACGTTCTTGCCGATCTGGGCGCACGAACCGACGGTGGCCCAGGTGTCGACCATCGCGCCTTCATCGACGTAGGCGCCGATGTTGACGTAGGAAGGCATCAGCACCACGTTCTTGGCGATGAAGGAACCGCGGCGCGCGACGGCCGGCGGCACCACGCGGAAACCGCCCTTGGCGAAATCTTCCGGCGTGTAGTTGGCGAACTTGGTCGGTACCTTGTCGTAGAACTGCATGGTGCCGTCGGACGGCATGACCACGTTGTTCTCCAGGCGGAAGGACAGCAGCACGGCTTTCTTGACCCACTGGTTCACCACCCAGTCGCCGGTGGTTTTTTCGGCCACGCGGATGGTGCCGGCGTCCAGGCCCGCGATCACGTGCGAGACCGCGTCGCGCAGTTCAGCGGCGCCGTTGGCCGGGTTGATGTTGGCGCGGTCTTCCCATGCCTGGTCGATGATTTGCTGGAGTTGTTGGGTCATGATGTTCGATCTTATGAGTTGAGGCTTGATTATTTATTGAGGGCTTTGCAGAAGTCGACGATGCGCTTGGCCGCTTCCAGGCCTTCTTCCGTCTCGGCGACGAGCGCCATGCGGATGCGGTTGCGGCCCGGATTGGCGCCGTGGGCGTCGCGCGCCAGATAGCTGCCCGGCAGTACCGTGACATTATATTCGGCGTACAGGCGCTGCGCGAATTCGGTGTCCGACAGGCCGGTGCGGCTGACGTCCGCCCAAAGGTAGAAGCCGGCGTCCGGCAGTTCCACCGTCAGGACCTCCTGCAGCAGCGGCGTGATGGCGTTGAACTTTGCGCGGTATTTTTCGCGGTTCTGTTCGACGTGGGTTTCGTCGTTCCAGGCCGCGATCGAGGCAGCTTGCACGGAAGGGCTCATGGCTCCGCCGTGATAGGTGCGGTACAACAGGAATTTTTTCAGCACGTCGGCGTCGCCGGCGACGAAGCCCGAGCGCATGCCCGGCACGTTGGAGCGCTTCGACAGGCTGCTGAACACCACCAGACGGGCGTACGGCTTGTCGACCGTCGACAAACCCAGCGTGTGGGCCGCTTCGAGCGCGCCCAAAGGCGCTTGCTCGCCGTGGAAGATCTCGGAGTAGCATTCGTCGGCGGCGATGATGAAGTTGTAGCGCTCGGACAGGGCGAACAGGTTCTCCCAGTCGGTCAGCGTCAGCACGGCGCCGGTCGGGTTGCCCGGGGAGCACAGGAACAGCAGCGACACGCGCTCCCAGACCGAGGCCGGGATGCTGTCGTAGTCGCAGCCGAAATTGCGGGCCGGGTCGGAGTTGACGAAGTACGGCTCGGCACCGGCCAGGTAGGCGGCGCCTTCGTAGATCTGGTAAAACGGGTTGGGACACACCACCAGCGACTTGGCGGCCGGATCGATCACCGTCTGCGCCAGCGCGAACAGGGCCTCGCGCGAGCCGTTCACCGGCAGCACCTGGGTGGCTGGATTCAGGGCGGGCAGGCCGTAGCGGCGTTCCAGCCAGCCGGCGATGGCGCCACGCAGCGCGTCCGAACCGATGGTGGTTGGGTAGTTGGCCAGGCCGTCGATATTGTCGATCAGCGCCTGCTGGATGAAAGCCGGCGTGGGGTGTTTGGGTTCGCCCATGCCCAGGCTGATCGCCTTGTGGCGCGGGCTGGCGCTCACCTGCGCAAACAACTGGCGCAGTTTTTCGAATGGATAGGGTTGCAGCTTTTCGAGATGTGGATTCACGTGGCGGACCGGATGCGGACGTTGAAAAAGGAACGGCGTAGGTCAGGCATTATAGCGCCTATGGCGCGCCAGGGTCATTCGCCGCGTGGACGCTTTGGCATCAATGCCAAACAGTTAACATGGCGTGATTGATAATTATGCGATACTCGCCGCACATATAGTAAGGAGGGCGAATCATGGAGCTATCGGCGGTGGAACGGGATGAGATGGCGCTGGGGACGGGCGTCAGCCGGCGCGTGATGGCCGCGAGGCTGGCGACTGGCCTGCTCCAGGGCGTGCTGCTGTATTGGCTGTACCGCGCCGGCAAGGATGGCGTCTGGCCGGCCACGGCGCAGTATCTGATGGTGCCGTTGATGATGTTGGCGCTGTTCCTGCCGGTGCTGCTGGTGTCCACCCTGGGCCACATGTCGGCCCGCAAGGGGGGCGCCTGGCTGGCGACGGCGGCGCTGGTCATTCTGGCGATGGCGCTGCACGATGCCTGGCGCGGCCACCACGGCTACCCGATGTTCGACCACCAGGCCGGCCGGAGTGTCTATGCGCCGTCGCAGATACTGGCGCTATGCAGCGTTCCGCTCTTCTTCATCGCCCAGGCCCTGGTGCTGTCGGGCGTCCACGATAAGCGCTGGGTGGCCGGTTACGGTACCTACTTCGAAACCGCCTGGAAGCTGGGGGTGCAGCTGCTGTTTTCGGCGTTTTTCGTGGGCGCGCTATTTGTCGTGCTGTTCATGGGCAGCGCGTTGTTCAAGCTTATCAAGTTGAACTTCCTGCAGGAGCTGCTCAAGGAGGCGTGGTTCAACGTGCCGGTGGTCTTCACCGCCTTTTCGTGTGCCATGCATATCACCGATGTGCGGCCGGCGATCGTGCGGGGCATCCGCACGCTGCTGCTGGTGCTGATGTCGTGGATCTTGCCGGTGGCGGCCATTATCGTGACCGGTTTCTTGTGCAGCCTGCCGTTCACCGGATTGCAGGCGCTGTGGGAGACGCGTCACGCCACCTCCGTCCTGTTGTCGGCGGTGGTGGTGCTGGTTGTACTGATCAACGCGGCGTTCCAGAACGGCGATGCGGTGGCTGGCGTGCAGACGATCGTCCGCCTGAGCACCCGCGCCGCGTGCATCCTGATATTTCCGCTGACCGTGATCGGCGTCTATGCGCTCGCGCTGCGGGTGGCGCAGTACGGCTGGACCTCCGACCGCGTCATCGCGGCGGCCTGCCTGCTGGTGGCCAGCTGCTATGCGATCGGCTACGCGTGGGCCGCTTATCAATACGATACCTGGCTGCGACCTCTCGCCCCCGTCAACGTCATGGCGGCCTTCCTGGTGATCGCAGTGATGCTGGCGCTGTTTACGCCGATCGCCGACCCGGCGCGCATCTCGGTGAATAGCCAGATGGCGCGGCTGGAAAGCGGCAAGACCGCCGCCGGCCAGTTCGATTTCCACTATCTGCGGTTCGAGGGCGGGCGTTATGGCAAGGCCGCGCTGGAGCGGCTCAAGCAGTGGTCCGCCGGCCCCGATGCGGCATCCGTGCGGCGGGAAGCGACGTTGGCGCTGGCGCTGGCCGATAACCAGCGCTGGCTACTCCATAAGCCGGCCGCCGTGCCGATCTCCGTCGAGGAAAATGTCACCGCCTGGCCCGCCGGGGCCAAGCTGCCGGCCAGTTTCGTGTCGCAGAAGTGGGAGGAGGTGGCCGATGACCGCAAACCCAATTGCCTGGATAGCAAAAAAGGCAGGTGCGATGGGTTCATGATCGATATGACGGGCGATGGCGCCAACGAAGTCCTTCTGATCGACATGGACAGCGGCGATAACGCGCTCATGGCGCAAGGCGCCGACGGCAGGTGGGGGTCGATCGGGTCGCTCAACTATGGATATGCACGCTGCAAACCTTTGCTCGACAAGCTTAAAAGCGGTGAATTCAGCGTGGTCGCCCCAAAGGTGAAGGAGTTGGAAGTGGGCGGGCAGCGTGTGGGCGTGCTTGTGCGTCCGGAGTTGTCCCACGCCAGTTGCAAAGAGATCAAATAAAGATACTTAAGGCTGGTGCCACACCTGCTGCGCCACGCGCATCATGTTGCGGCCCATGACCAGCGCCGTCTCCTGGTCGCTCATGCCTATCTTGCGCAGGGCGCCGGCCAGTTCGCGCCACACTTCCGGCGGCGTAAAGGTTGGCGGCTGGTCGGCCCGATAGCCGGCCGATGCGGGCCACCAGTAGCCGGGATCGAACTCCCCGGGCGGCGTGTCATCCAGGCCTGGCTGCTGGAAGCAGATATCGAGGCCGATGCCCACGTGCGATACGCCCACCAGATCGGCGATGTAGGCGACGTGCCGCGCGACGTCGTCTGCGCCCGGGTTATCGGCACCAAGGAACCACGAAAGACCGGATACGCACACGACGCCGTTGGTGTCGGCGCAGGCGCGGATTTGTTCGTCGGTGACGTTGCGCCCGTGGGGCACCAGCGCGTATGCGTTCGCGTGGCTGAAGATCACGGGCTTCGACGAAGCGGCCATGATATCGAGGCTGCACATGCGGCCCGTGTGCGCGCAGTCCATCAGTATGCCGGCATCGTTGATCGCCGCCACCATGCTGTGCCCCAGCGGCGTCAGTCCGCGCGGCAGGTCGTGGCAGCCGTCGGCGACGTTGTTGTTGCGGTTGTAGGCCAGGTGGATCTGGCGCACGCCCAGCTGCGCGTACAGCGCCACCATTTCGGGCTGGTCCAGCAGCGGCATCGCCCCCTCCAGATCGAAGGTGATGGCCATGCGGCCGTCGGCGGCGGCCTTGATGATGTCGTCCACGCTGGAGACCAGCGTATAGCGTTCCGGTTCGGCGGCGATGGTGGCGCGGTAGCCGGCGATCACCGACATCACTTGCGAGACCGGGTTCATGTCGGCGCCCACGTTCAGACAGACGTAGTTCACCCCGGCCGCGTGCAGCTTGCGCACTGGCGTGAAGTCGGCATGTGGATGCTGCGGCAGGCAGGCGTGGGCGTCCCAGTTGATCATGGCGGTTTCTTTGTCAAAAAGCCCACTCTAACCGACAATCGCCGGGCATGCCAAGGGGTGGCGCTTGCCGCATGCTTTATACTGTTGGCCTATTCACACGCTTACCACATAGGCCAACATGTCATTTTCTTCGCTGGGCCTTGCTCCCTCCCTGATCAACGCGGTCACCGAAATCGGTTATCTGGAGCCGACGGCGATCCAGAGCGCCGCCATTCCCGCCATTTTGCGCGGCGAGGATGTACTGGGCGCGGCGCAGACGGGTTCCGGCAAGACCGCCGCCTTCGCGCTGCCGTTGCTGCAAGCGTTGCTGGACAATCGCAGCGGCCCGCGCCAGCTGCATGGCCTGATTCTGGTGCCGACGCGCGAGCTGGCGGCGCAGGTGGGCGAGTCGGTGCGCAAGCTGGCGGCGCATCTGTCGATGCAGATCAAGGTGTCGATCGTGTTCGGCGGCGTGTCGATCAATCCGCAGATGATGGCGCTGCGCGGCGGCGCCGACATCGTCATCGCCACGCCTGGCCGCCTGCTGGACCTGATCGACCATAACGCGCTGAAGATATCGCGCACCGCGATGCTGGTGCTGGACGAGGCGGACCGCCTGCTGGACCTGGGCTTCAGCGAAGAATTGAACCGCATCCTGGAACTGCTGCCCAAGCAGCGGCAGAACCTGTTCTTCTCGGCGACGTTCCCGCCGGCGGTGCAGGCGCTGGCCGACAGCATGCTGCATCAGCCGACGCGCATCGAAGTGCTGTCCGAGCCGCTCAGCAAGCCCGATATCCACCAGCGCGCGATTATGGTCGATGTACCGCGCCGTACCATGCTGCTCAAGCATCTGATCCAGGAAGAAAATTGGAGCAGGGTGCTGGTGTTCGTCGCCACCAAATACGCGGCCGAGCACGTGGCGGACAAGTTGAACCGCAACGGCATCCGCGCCGGCGCCTTCCACGGTGAGTTTAGCCAGGGGGCGCGCACCGAGGTGCTGGGCGACTTCAAGGCCAGCCGGCTGCAGGTGCTGGTGGCGACCGACGTCGCCGCGCGCGGCATCGACATCGCGCGCCTGCCGGCGGTGGTCAATTACGACTTGCCCCGCTCCGCCATCGATTACACCCACCGCATCGGCCGCACCGGCCGGGCCGGCGAGAGCGGCGTGGCGATCAGTTTTGTCAGCGCCGAGACCGAGCAGCATTTCCGTCTGATCGAAAAGCGCCAGGAGATCCTGCTGCCGCGCGAGCGGATCGCCGGCTTCGAGCCGGTGGAGACGCTGCCGCCACCGCCGGCCGGCTCGGTCACCGACACCGTCAACGGCGGCATCAAGGGTAAGCGCAAGAGCAAGAAGGACAAGCTGCGCGAGGCTGCGGCCCGCGATGCCGGCGCGCCCGCCGGCGAATAACCCGTTCGAAAATCGCCCTCAACCGCCGGTGCGTTTGGGGGTGTGGCCCTGTTTTTTCAACGTTTCCATCACCAGGTCGCAATGATCGCCCTGGATCTCGATCACGCCGTCCTTGACGGTGCCGCCGGAGCCGCACGCGCCGCGCAGCTGCTTGCCCAGTAGCGCCAGTGCGATGGCGTCGAGGGCCAGGCCCTTGACCAGGGTGACGGTCTTGCCGCCGCGCCCCTTGGATTCGCGTGACACCTTGACGTTGCCGTCGCCCGCCGGCTTGGCTTTGGCGGCCGATTTGCAAGCGCAATCGGCAAGCGGCTTGCCACAATCCGGGCAGATGCGGCCTGTTTCGGTCGAATATACCAGCCGGGTGCTCATGGTTTGTCCTCCAGCAGTCGTGGCATCAGAATATTGAAGAAGCGTTTTTGGTCCGACGCCAGGCACACGGCCGCATTGGGCGTGCCGGCTTCCTCGCGGGTGTAGCCGTCATCGGTGACGACGATGCGCAGCGGCGTGGTCGGGCAGACGGTGGGATCGATCATCCAGGTCACGGGCACGACGTCGAACAGCGACGGCATGTTGCTCGACCATGGCTGGTAGGCGTCGATCCACTGGTGGTACATCAGCGCCAGCGCGTCGGTGACAGGGGAGCCGTGGCCGAGCAGGGCGTTGCGCTCCACCTCATCGAGGCGTATCTGCGTCGAATCGAGCGGCATCATCACGATCGGCACGCCGGACTTGAACAGCTTTTGCGCGCCGGCGATGTCGGAGGCGATGTTGTATTCCTTGTCGGCGGGGCGCGGCGGCACGTATTGCGACTTGCGATAGCCTGCGCGCACCGAGCCGCCCATCATCGCCACCTGTTTCAGTTTGCCGAAGGCGGCCGGGTCGCGTTCGATCGCGGCGCCGACGTTGGTCAGCGGGCCGAGTGCCAGCAGCGTGATCTGCCCGGGCTGGCGTTTGATCTGGTCCAGCAGGAAGTCCACCGCCGGCACCTTGGCCGGCAGCTTGCCGCGCCGGGCGTAGCGCGCCTGCGTGAAGGGTTGCGGATTGCCGGTGCTGGCGATGCCTTGCGCCACCGGGATGCCGCTGTGGCCCGTCTCGCGCAGCATGCGTTCCAGCAGTTGCGCGCGCAGCGCGGTGTCGCCCCACGCGGTGGTGATGCCGACAATCTCGATCTCCGGGCTTTGCAGCAGCAGCGCCAGCGCGAAGGAATCGTCGATGTCGTCGCCGATGTCCATGTCGACGATAACCTTGAGCCGTTCGGCGCAATGGGCGGGCGGCGCCAGCACGGCGGCGCACGACAGCGCCAGTATGGATAACAGGCCGCGCAGCGGTCGGGAAAGGGAATAGGCCATGGTCGGTCCGAATCGTTGGATGCGCGATTCTAGCAGAGCACGGGCGGCTCGCGGGGCGCGTCGGGCTAAGGTTTCAAGGTCGTTCGCTTACCAGGTCGATGCGGCGTTTGATGCGCTGTGCCTCGGCGGCGTCTCCGGCCTGCCCGGCGCGCATGGCCTGCACGCCCAACCACGCCAGCAACGGCCGGCGCCAGCCCTGCGTCGACGCGGTTTCCACGGCATCGGCCAACACGGCGGGCGTGGCCTTGTTGGCGCGCAGCAGAACCCCGGAGGCGACCAGTTTCGATAGCGGGTCCGTGATCGCTTGCGTGGCGGCGGCTGCCGCCGTGTCGCTGGCCGCCGCCGC
This sequence comes from Duganella sp. 1411, assembly GCF_017833525.1. Classification (GTDB taxonomy): domain Bacteria; phylum Pseudomonadota; class Gammaproteobacteria; order Burkholderiales; family Burkholderiaceae_D; genus Rugamonas. Next base: position 2,149,755 of record NZ_JAFICD010000001.1, on the reverse strand, counting down.
TACCGGCTGGTGCTGCGCGGGCAGCAGCGCGGCGTCGGCGGCGCTGGCGCGGCCGGACAGGTAGGCCGCGTAGGCGCGGTCGGCGGGGCTGGCGTCCGCCGCCAGTTTGTCGAAGCCGGCGCAGTCCTCGAACACCAGCGAGGCCACGCGGGCGGCGCAGCGTATCAATTCGGCGCGGATGATCAGATCGACTTTGCCGGTGCTGCCCAGCGCTTCGCGGGCGCGCTGGTATTCTGCTTGCTCCACGCGGGCGTTGCCCGACAGGTAGGCGGCCGTCGAGCGCTCGATCGCGCTTTGCGCATTCATTTGCCAGTCCGGCACCGGCGGGTTGTTGCCGCAGGCGGCCAGCATGACGGCCATCGCCGCGGCGATCAGCGGAGCGGTGGTCTTCATGGCAGTTTGATCTCCGTGTCGCGTTTGAACGGCCATTTGCGGTTGATTTCGTTGACCAGTTGTTCGACCCGTCGCAGACTGCTTTCCACCTCGGCGCGCAATGTGCCCAGATCGGCGGTCGCCTCCTTGGCGTTGGCGCCGACGGCCTGCGCTTCCACCAGCACCGCGTCCATTTTCTTCAAGCTGTTGCGGGCGTCGGCCAGCAGACCATTCAGCTGCACGATGGTCGCCTGCGCATCGGTGACCACGCCCTGCGGGCCGAATACCTGGCTGTCGGCGTGGCCGATCAGGCTATCGGCCTTGGTGGCGAGCGTGTTGACGGTGGCCAGCAGCTTGTTGGCGCGTTCGGTCAGTTGCTGCGCGTTCTTGTCGTCGCCGGCGATCAGTCCCATGGCGCCGGTCGGTCCGTTCAGCTTACCGGTCACGCCCTGGATGTTGGCCAGGCTGGCCGCCAGCGCGGAATTTTCCGCCGTCAGCGTATTGAGGTTTTCCAGCAGGTCGCGGGCGGTGGCCAGCAGGCGGGGAATCTCGGCGCCCGGATCGCCCACCAGCAGCGCGCGCGCGGCGCCTTCCTCCAGCGGCGGGTCGGTCGGAATGCCGGTGAAGGCGCGCAGCTTGGCGCCGCCCACCAGTCCGCGCTCGAGCGTGAAGATGCTGGACTTGCGCAGCCAGTGCGCGTCGTCGCGCGGCACGTCGACCACGACGCGGGCTTTGCCCTCTTTACTCAATTCGATGCGGCGCACGCGCCCGATCGGAAAGCCGGCGAAGGTGACGTCCATGCCGACGACCACGCCCTCGGAATCGTCCGCCTCCAGGAACAGCGTTTGCGTCGATTCGAAGGCGCCGCGCGCGTACAGCAGATAGACCGCCGCGCCGGCGACCAGCAGCACCATCGCCACCAGCAGCACGGCGGCCTTGAATTCGGCGTTGCGCACCGGCGGGGCGGCGGGCGGTGTTTGTGTGGGTTGTTCTGTCATGGTTTTTCGGGCTAGCGCCGCTTAGTAGTAGTTGCCCATCAATGAGGCGACTTCGATGAGGAGTATCATGGCGAACAGGCGCACCATGTCCGACAGTCCGTGTGTGACCTTGACGCGGTAATTGCCGCCGAAGTAGAACGAGGACGCCATCGGGACCAGGCCGACGGCAAAGCTGAAGAACACGACCTTCAGCACCAGTATCAGCGTGACGGCGGGGTTGAACACCTGGCCGACCACGCGCGTGTAGCCGGCCAGCGCCCATGGGGTGAAGCCGTACAGCGTCAGGTAGGCCAGGATCAGCGCCAGCACGCAGCTGACGGCCGCCAGCATCCACACGGCGAACACGCCGGCGGCCACGCGCGGGAAAAATTCGCGTTGCAGCTCCGGCATGGTGGCGATAGTGCCGTTGCGACGGCCCTGGGAGAACTCCAGGCCGGCCGGCAGGGTGGTGCGCAGGGCGACGAAGGCGGCGGCGGTGAGCGGTATCAGCTCCAGAACCAGCACCCGCACCACCATCTCCAGCGCGAAGCGCGACAGGCCGTAGCTCAGCGACGTCACCAGCACGATGCGGATCAGCACCAGGCCGACCAGCGCCGACATCACGCCGAACCAGGCCAGGTTGGGTACCGTGTCGGCCACCAGATGGCGCGCCAGCACCGGACGGTTTTCGCGGCCATAGGTGGCCGGCGTGAGCGCGACCGACAGCATCAGCACCGCGAACTGCGCCAGCCGCCACCACGTCTGCAGCCAGTCGACCGCGCCATGGTGTAGTCGTTGCAATACGGATGGAGTCGATGCTTGAGCGTTCATGTTGGCATATTAGCACCGGGAGGGCGCGGGCAGGTGTTCGTCATCGCACCCTAGTTCTGCGGGAAGGAGTCAATGATGGCGTCGGCGGCGGCGCGCACGCGCGCGCTGCGACTCAGATCGCTGTGCATCACCAGCCAGACATCGTAGTGGTCGACCCGGTCCGGCCAGATGCGCGTCAGCTGCGGATCGCCGTCTGCCATGTGGCAGGGCAGTTCGGCCACGCCCATGCCTTTGCGCGCCGCCTCCAGCAGCATCAAGCCGCTATTGACCTCGATCGCCACGCGGGCGTGGGTGACCGGCTCCAGGCAGATTTTCTCGCGGTGGCGCGGCGCCACCGTGCCTTGATAGATCACGATGTCGTGTCCCGCCAGGCCGGTGCCCGGTAGCGGTATGCCGCGCTCCTTCAGGTAGCCGGGCGTGGCGTACAGGCCCATGGTGCGGCGGGTCAGGTGGCGCGAGATCAGGTCCGGGCTCGTTGGTTTGAGGGTGCGTACCGCCAGGTCGGCCTCGCGGCGCGTCAGGCTGGTGATCTCGGTGCCGGTGCTCAGGACGATGCGGATTTCCGGGTGCGTCAGGTGCAGCCGGCGCATGGCGTCGATGACGAAATGACTGGCCATCGTGTCCGAGGTGGTGACGCGCACGATGCCGGACAGGCGGTTGTCGATGCCCTGCATCTCACGCTGAAAGCGCAGCGCCGCCTGTTCCATCGACTCGGCGGCGGTGACGGCCAGTTCGCCGGCGGGCGTGGCCATGTAGCCGGATGGCGTGCGCAGGAACAGGCGCGCGCCCAGCGAGTCCTCCAGCGCGTTGAGGCGGCGGCCGACGGTGGCCTGGTCGATATTGAGTTCGCCGGCGGCGGCGCGCAGCGTGCCTTTGCGGTAGATGGCGAGGAAAATCCTGGCGTTGTCCCAGTCCATGGTGCGATAGCCCGTGTGGGTGATGCATTTTTGCATCGAAGCGCCGATCTTATGCATATTTACCGCATCACGCAAGCGGCCTAAGATGCAGTGGATCTTATTAAGGAACGCTCCTATGACCATACTATCCACCGCCGAAGCGCGTTTGCGCGCGCCGGACCGCCAGGTTCCACCGCTGCTGATGCTGATGACGCTCGCCATCGGCTTCGTGATGGCGATGATCGACGTCACCGCCGTCAACACCGCCTTGTCCGATATCTCCGCCAGCTTGTCGGTGCCGCTCACCGGGCTGGTATGGGTGGTCGACGGTTACACACTGACCTTCGCCGCGCTGCTGCTGGCCGGCGGCGCGCTGGCCGACCGTTACGGCGCCAGGAACGTGTATCAGGGCGGCTTGAGCGTGTTCATACTCGGCTCGGTGGCGTGCGCGCTGGCGCCGAGCGGCGGCGCGCTGATCGCCGCCCGGTTGCTGCAGGGCGCGGGCGCCGCCTTGTTCATGCCCAGTTCCCTCAGCCTGCTGACGCACGCCTACGAGGACCAGCGCACGCGGGCGCGCATGCTTGGGACGTGGTCGGCCATCGTCGGGTGCTCGGCCGCCGCCGGGCCGCTGGTGGGCGGGCTGCTGGTCCACGAATTCGGCTGGCGCAGCGTGTTCTGGGTGAACGTGCCGATCGGCCTGGCCGGCATCGTGCTGACGCAGATGCTGGCGCCGGCCACGCCGCCGCACCGGCGCGCGCTGTCGATGCTGAGCCACGCGCTGGGCGTGGCGGCGCTGGCGGCGCTGAGTTTTGTGCTGATCGAGGGGCCGGTGCTGGGGTGGGCGTCGGCGGCGGTGCTGGTGGCGGGCGTCGCCGCTGTCGCCAGCGTCGCGCTGCTGGTGCGGCGCGAGCGCACCGGCGCCCATCCGCTGCTGCCGCGCGCGTTGTTCGATACGCCGGCTTTCGCGGCGGCGAATGGCGTTGGCTTTTTGATCAACTTCGCCGTGTTCGGGCAGCTGTTTTTGCTTAGTCTTTATATCCAGCAGGGCGGGGCCGACGCGCTGGATACGGGGTTGAAGCTGATACCGATGATGGGCGCTTTCGCAGTCGGCAATTTGACCTCGGGTGCGATCGTGGCGCGGGTGGGGACGCGGCCGCCGATGTTGTATGGGTTGATGGTGGGGTTGGGGACCGGGCTGGTGATGCTGGTGGGGCTGACGCCGCAGACGCCGTACTGGTTGCTGGTGCCGGGGACTATCGTGATGAATGTCGCCATCGGCATTGCGATTCCGGGGATGACGGCGACGGTGATGCTGGTGGCGGGCAAGGCGCATGCCAACAGCGCGGCGGCGGCCTTGAACGCCAATCGGCAGATCGGCGCGCTCGTTGGCGTGGCGATGATGGGTACCGTCATGCATGTGATGCCGGAGTGGGCGTGGCGGCTGCCGCTGGCGTTCGGGCTGGTGTCGGCGGCGTACGCGGGGGCGCTGGCCCTGGTTTATTTCTTTGTTCCACGTAGGGCGGATTAGGCGGAACGCCGTAATCCGCCATTGCATGAGCCGTCGAGGCGCATGCATGGCGGATTACGCTGCGCTAATCCGCCCTACGTGTGTTCCTTGCGGTTCAAAGACCGTGGGTTTGGCGCCACTCGATCATTTCAGCGATGGTCAAGATCGGCATGCCATGCAGCTCGGCGAAGCGTTCGATCTCGGCGCCGCGCATCATCGTGCCGTCGGGGTTCATCAACTCGCACAGCACGGCGGCCGGTTGTAAACCCGCCATCGTCGCCAGGTCCACCGAGCCTTCGGTGTGGCCTTTGCGCGCCAGCACGCCGCCCGGCGTGGCCCGCAACGGGAACACGTGGCCCGGGTGCACCAGATCTCCCGGCCGGGCGTCGGCGGCGATGGCGGCGCGGATCGTCGTCACGCGGTCGGCGGCCGAGACGCCGGTGGTGACGCCCTCGCGCGCTTCGATCGATACCGTGAACGGCGTGCCGTAACGGCTGCCGTTATCGGCCGCCATCGGCGGCAGCTCCAGCGCGCGCACCTTGTCGGCGCTCAGACACAGACAGACGATGCCGCTGCATTCGCGGATCATCATGGCCATCGACTGCACGCTGATCTTTTCGGCGGCGACGATCAAATCGGCTTCGTTCTCGCGGTCGAAATCATCGAGCAGGATCACCGGCACGCCGGCGCGCATGGCCTCGAGCGCCGCGGCGATGCGGCCCTCCAGATCATCCGAAACAAGGGAGTAGGGGGATACTGCGGATACTTGGTCAAACATGGGTAACGCTCCTCGCGATAGCGAAAAACGCAACAGGGCAAGCGAATACGCGCGGCCCGCCGCACCGATCGCTCGGGCGGGAGGCCGCGTCACCGCACATCTTCTTTCATCCGGACTATACCGTCGGCCCTGGAATCACACCAGATCTGCTGACCCCTTCCGGCAGGCCGGAAGGGCGCTCGCGGGCTTGACCATCGCTGGTCTTACCGCCGGTGGGGAATCGCACCCCGCCCCGAAGACGTAAGTTAGCGCCTGCCGGCTGGCAGGCGAACAAGGATTCTAGCCCAAATCGGGATTTTCGGTGTAAGGTAGCTTTTTCCGATTTTTTACTGTCTGCCGAATGAATTTGATCAAATTGCGGGTGCTGTCCGGGGCGTTCTTGTTGTCGTTTTCCTTCCTGGCGCAAGGCCAGGGGCAGGTGCAGGGGCAGGAGCCCCCTCTCAAATTAAGCGACGTGCTGCCGATCGGGCCCCAGGTCAAGGTTGGCAAGCTGGCAAACGGTCTGACATATTATGTGCAGAAGAACGCCCGCCCGGAAAACAAGCTGGAACTGCGGCTGGTAGTGAAAGCCGGTTCGATCCTGGAGGACGACGACCAGCAAGGCCTGGCCCACTTCACCGAACACATGGCCTTCAACGGCTCCACCAATTTCAAACGCAATGAGTTGGTATCGTATCTGCAGTCGGTCGGCGTGAAGTTCGGCGCCGATTTGAACGCCTACACCAGCTTCGACGAAACCGTCTACATCCTGCCGATACCGACCGATAAAAAGGAGATCGTCGAGCAGGGCTTCCAGGTGCTGGAGGATTGGGCGCACGGCCTGTCCTTCAATGACGCTGACATCGACAGCGAGCGCGGTATCGTGCTTGAAGAGCTGCGCATGGGGAAGGGCGTGGACGACCGCATGAACAAGGTGCTGCTGCCGAAGGTGCTCAATGGCTCGCGCTATGCGCAGCGCATGCCGATCGGTAAAGAAGACATCATCAAGAACTTCAAGTACGACGCCATCAAGCGCTTCTACCGCGACTGGTACCGCCCGGACCTGATGGCGGTGGTGGTGGTGGGCGATATCGATCCGGAAGCGGCGCGAAAGCTGATCGAACAGCATTTCAGCAAATTGAAGAACCCCGCCAATCCGCGCCCGCGCGAGTACGCCAAGATCCCGGAGCGCCAGGAGTCCGAAGGCATCGTCTTCACCGACAAGGAAGTCAGCAGCAATTCGGTCTACATCCGTTATCCGATCCAGCCCTGGCCGGCCGGCGAGACCCTCGCCGACTATCGCCAGAAGCTGATCGAAAACGTGTACAGCTTTATTCTCAGCCAGCGCATGTACGAATTGACGCAGCAGGCCAACCCGCCCTTCCTGCAGGGCGGCAGCGGCATGAACAAGATCGTGCGCGGCTACCGTTCGTTCGGCGCCGGCGCGGTGCTGGGCAAGGGCGGCGTCACGCCGGCCATCAACGCGCTGGTGGAGGAGGACGAGCGCGCGCGCCAGTACGGCTTCACCGCCTCCGAGGTGGAACGGGCCAAGAAGGGCATTCTGCGCACCTACGAGAATCTGTACAACGAGCGTGACAAATCCGATTCGTCCGGTTACGCGGCCGAGTATATCCGCCACTTCCTTGAGGATGAAACCATCCCCGGCATCGCCGCCGAGTACCGCTACGCGCGCGAGCTCCTGCCGGACATCTCGCTGTCGGAGGTGAACGCCGCCGTCAAGATGGCGATTCCGGACAATCAGAGCAAGCTGGTGATCTATACCGGCGTCGAGAAGGCCGGCGCGGCCACGCCGAAGGCCGCCGATCTGGTGGCCATCGCCAACGCCGCCGAAAAGATCAGCGTCAAGGCGCAGGAGGAAAAGATCTACGCCACCCAGCTGATGCCGGTGCTGCCGAAACCGGGCGCCATCGCCAAGCAGACCGTCAATGCGAAGCTCGGCACGACGGAGCTCATATTGAGCAACGGCGTCAAGGTGGTGCTGAAGCCGACCGACTTCAATAACGATCAGGTGCTGATGTCCGGCCTGCGCTACGGCGGCTGGTCGCTGTTCGGCGACAAGGACGTCTTCACGTCCCATTACGCCAGCAGCATCGTGGCGCAGATGGGCGTGTTGAACTACACGCCGAACGATCTGGTGAAGGTCCTGGCCGGAAAAAGCGTCAGCGCCAGCGCCGGCGTCAACTCGCTCAACGAAGCGGTGAGCGGCAGCTCGGGCAGCGACGATATCGAATCGATGCTGCAGCTGACCTATTTGCAGATGACGCAGCCGCGCAAGGATGCCGCCATCTACAGCGCCTACGTCGACCGCCAGCGCGAACTGGCGCAGAACAATCTGGCGCGTCCGGAGTCGGTGTTCTACGATACGATCGCCGCCACGCTCTACAACAACAGCCCGCGCGTGCTGCGCGCCGCCAAACCGGCCGATTTCGACCAGCTGGCGCTGGACAGGGTGATGGAGATCTATAAAGCCCGTCTTTCGAGCGCGCGCGACTTCACCTTTTTCATCGTCGGCAGCTTCGACGTGGAGAAGATCAAGCCGCTGATCGCCACCTATCTGGCCAGCCTGCCCACGGACGATATTCCGGTGGCCTTCAAGGACGAGGGCGTGCGGCCGGTCAAGGGCGTGGTCAAGAAGGAGGTGCATGCCGGCGCCGAACCCAAGAGCACGATCTCGCTGTCGTTCACCGGCGATGCCAAATACTCGCGCGAGGAGCGCATGCGGCTGCAGGCGCTGGTCGAAGTGATGAACCTTAAACTGATCGAGGTGCTGCGCGAGAAGATGGGTGTCATCTACAGCGGCGGCATGAACGGCTCGCTGAACCGCATCCCTTACGAGAACTACACGATCAGCGCCAACCTGCCGTGCGCGCCCGAGAATGTGGACAAGGTGATCGCCGCGACCTTCGCCGAGATCGAGAAGATCAAGCGGGATGGCGCCGACGAGGCGGACCTGAACAAGGTCAAATCCGCGTGGCTCAAGGGCTACCAGAAGGGCATGCGCGAGAACGGATACTGGCTGGCCTCCCTGCAGAACGCCTTCTTCAACAACAGCAATCCCGAGGATATCCTGAAGTACGAGGAACGCGTTCGGGCGATCAAGCCGTCGGACCTGAAGGAGGCCGCCAAGCGCTACTTCGACATGAATAATTATCTGCAGGTGGTGCTCTACCCCGAGAAGTAAGCCCGCCGCCTGTTACACTGGAGGCTCGTAACCACCCGATGCAGAGGTAAATCATGGCAAAGAAAAAGGAAGAGCTGGACCCGGAGACCCTGGAGTTGATCAACTGGTGTATCGAGGTTGAGGGTTTTCTGGTCAAGGGCGGGGCGACGGTGGCGGAGGCGCAGGATCACATCGAAGAGCAGGTCGAGTGGTTCACCGACCAGTTCTACGACGGCCTGACGCCCGAGGAAGCGGCCAAGGAGGCGTTGGCCTAATCGTGGTCCACGGCGTCGTGGCAGACGACGCCCAGTTTGTTCCCATCGGGGTCGCGGAAGTAGGCGCCATAGTAGTTGTCGTGGTAGTGCGGACGCGGTCCCGGAGGCCCCTTGCACCGGCCGCCGTGCGCCAGCGCCGCCGCGTGGGCGCGGTCGACCGCCTCGCGCGATGGCGCCATCAGCGCGATCATCTGGCCGTTGCCGCATCCCGCCGGCTGGCCGTCGTACGGTTTGCCGATGATGAACAGCGGCCGTCCGCCGTCGGCCGGCATCCACGCCGCCCACGGCTTGGTCGGATCGCTGAAGCGCAGGCGTGTGCCGAGCGTCTCCATCACCGCGCTGTAAAAGCCGAACGCGCTTTCAAAATCGTTGGTGCCGACGTAGACATGCGATAGCATTTGTTCACCATGGACGAGTATCAGTTCGATAATTATATACACGAAGAAACGAGCGTTCAGCGGCGCGCCAAAAGATCGTCGGGGCGTTTATGCTTAAATGGCAAAATAACCAGGCGTGGAGGTGTGCGATGACGAGGGGACCTCTTTTCCGAACGGCCGCGCTAACGGTCGCGGCCGCACTGACGGCGGCGCTGGCGCTGGCCGGCGCGCCGATGACGGCCACCGCCGCGCCGTTGCGGCACGATCATCCGTTCATCGGCATCTGGAAGATCACGCTGCCCGACGGCTCCTGCAGCGAGACCTACCGGGTACGCGGCGACGGCAGCACGCTGGTGTTCAGCAACGAGGAGGTGGCCGAATCCACCTTCGTCGTCGCCGACAAGCCCGACAAGGACGGCTTCTACAAATCGGTCGACACCATCGTCAAGGACAACGGCAAGCCCGATTGCACCGGCCAGATCACCAAGCCGGGGCGCTCGGTCACCAACTACCTGCTGTTCCACCCCGGCGGCGATCTGTTCCTGATGTGCGTCGAGCGCAGCTTGAACCGCTGCATCGGACCTTTCGTGCGCGTCGCCGGGAACGCGATCTAAACGCTGGCCTACAGGCTGCCGCGCAGCTCCAGCGAGACGGTGCGCGGCGGCGTGACGATGGCGTATGGCAGACCGAATGGCTTGGTCTGGCCGTCCAGCGTGTGCACATAGCGTTTGTCGAACAGATTGTTCACCAGCAGGGCGATACCGAATTTGCCGTTGGCGTTGTCCCAGCCGAGGCGGAAGTCCGCCTTGGCGCGCGCCTCGCCGGTGCGGAAGGCCGGCGCGTTCATGCATTGCAGCGCGCGCGTGTCGTCGTTGCAGCGCGCCTTGCTCTGGTAGGTGCCCTGCAGCGTGGTGCTGATCCTGCCGCCCAGCGCCTCCCAATTCGCGTTGACGCCGCCCATGCCGTTGAAGGTTGGCGTGCCGACCGTCTGGCCGGAGAGGTCCAGCGCCATGCCGTTGTCGTCGGTGGTGCGGTAGCGTTTATAGGTCTGGTCGATCAGCTCCAGTCCCGCGAACAGCGTCAGGTTCGGCGAGACCCGGATGCGGCCATCGAGATCGAGCCCCTTCGCCTGCTGGTCGCTGTTGACCACATTGTAGGTGGGGATGGGGCCCGTTCCACCCAGCTTGATGTCCTGCAGGTTCTTGAAGCGGTAGGCGAACACCGAGCCGTTGACGGTGGCCTTGATGGACGGGAGGTACAGTTTGAAACCCAGCTCCAGATTGGTCATCTTCTCCGGATCGTAGCTCGGATCGCGCTGTTTGGCGTTGGCCGACGCCGGATTCGGCGGCGTGAACACATTGAAGCCGCCGGCCTGGTAGCCTTTCGACAGGGACGCGAACAGCAGCAGGTCCCCGGTCGCCTTATGGTCCAGCACCAGGCGCGGACTCCAGTCGGTCCAGCTTTTCGTCGAATGGACCGGGGTGGCCGCCAGTTGGCCGGCCGCGTAGAAGATCTGGTTGGACGGCAGCGCCGAGGCGTCCAGTCCCGCCAGCGGGCCATAGGTGTTCAGCAGCTCGTCGAGCGCCGGCGACTGCCGTCCGGGCACGTACCATTCCATGTTCTTGCGGTCCCGGCTCCAGCGCAGCCCCAGGGTCAGGTTGGTGGCCGGCGTGGCATGCCAGATCACGTCCTGGTACAACGAGAACGCGCGCGTCCTCAGGTAGTTGTGGCTGGTCTCGCCCCACGGGAAGTTCGAGGTGGCCTCGACACCGGGAATGCCGGCCTGGCCCAGCGCGCCGAACAGGCCCGCCAGATCGGCGTTGCCGCCGCCCAGCAGGCTGACGTTGTCCAAGGTCGCGGTGTTGAGCAGCGCGGTCGAAGCCTGGCGCTCGCGGTTATCGTAGAAGCTGGCGCCGGCGATCCAGTCCAGGTGTTCGGTTTTACCGGATAGCTTGAATTCCTGCTGCCAGTTGTAGGCCTGCTTTTGATCCGTGTTCGCCAGCGAGAAGCCGGGGCGCGCGCCGCCGTCGTTGTCGGTCAGGTTGTAGGTGGAGAAGGTGCGGTAGGCGGTGATCGAGCGCAAGGTGACGCCGCCCAGCGGCAGATCGGCGCGCAGCGAGGCGCCGTCGAAGGTGCGCCGCTCGCTGCCGCCGACGTCGTTTTCCAGCGGCGCCTTGCGCGGATCGACGAAGTTGGCGACGTAGGCGGCGTCGTAGACTCCCTGGAAGCCGGCGAACGGCTGCGCAGGGTCTTTGACGACGCCGAAGGCCGGCCAGCCTTTCTGGCGCAGCTGTTCGTGCTCCAGGGTCAGGTTCAGCGTGGCGTCGGCGATCTTTTGCTTGAGCGAGAGCCGCGCGGCCCAGGATTTGTCGCCGGCGGTGCGGTCGCCGGTGGTGGTGTTGCGCACCCAGCCATCGCTGGCGGCGCGCACGAACACCAGGCGCGCCGCCGTGTTCTCCGCCAGCGGCACGTTGACCATCGCGTCGATGTCGGCGCGTCCGTACTCCCCGACCTTGACATGGCCGCTCATGTCGAGCGTTTGATCCGGCTCGTTGGTGACCACGGAGATGGCGCCGGCGGCGCTGTTGCGGCCAAAGAGCGTTCCCTGCGGCCCCTTGAGCACCTCGACGCGCTGGATGTCGATGAAGTTCATCAGCGCGCCGCCGGTCTTGCCGGTGTAGACCCCGTCCACATAGATCCCGACCGGCATGTCGGTGCCGATGCCGAAGTCGCCCGCCTGCACGCCCCGTATGCCGAACAGCGGTTGCGTGGGCTGCGTGGCGTTCACGTCCAGGCCGGGGAGGTATCCGTTCAGATCACCGAGGTTGTTCGCGCCCAGGTTGCGGATGTCCTTGGCCGTTACGACCTCCATCGAGATCGGCACCTCCTGCGCCGACTGCGAGCGCGATTGCGCGGTGACGACCACTTTCTGGATGTCGTCCTGGGCCAGCGCGCCGTGGGCGGCGGCGGTGCCGGCGAATGCCACGGCGATGCTGCGCGCCAGTGTGCGCAACGCTTGCTGGTGGCCGGATGGCGTCTGTTTTGCGACTGTCTTCACGATATCTCCCGTTGTTATGTATGGTCTTTTGGGCTGCTCTTTTTAACCTTCTGTTATCGAATGTAGTCGCGCGCCGGACCGGCGATGGGGCCGGATCGGACACCGAAGGATGCCGGTGTGGCCAAACAGGACCCGGTGTTGTGCGCTCGCCCGGATTGCGGCGTTGGCCGGAAATGCTCCCTGCCTGTCCCTTTGCCCCCCGTGCGGCGGCGGCTTTGTTTGCACAATGAACGGCGAACAACAAACATGGGAGACTGAAAATGGAACAAGAGCAGACTGGCCAGATTATCGACTGCGGCAACGCCGTATGCGTCATCGGCGCGGGTCCCGGCGGCCTGTCCGCCGCCCGCGCACTCAAGGGAATGAGGCTGGCATACGAACAGTTCGAACGCCACTCGGACGTCGGCGGCATCTGGGACATGCACAATCCCGGTAGCCCGATCTACGAATCGGCGCACTTCATTTCGTCGCGCGACCTGTCGGGCTTCATCGGCTTTCCGATGCCGAAGTCCTATCCCGACTATCCAACCAACCAGCAGATACTGAGCTACGTGCGCAGCTACGCCGACGCCTTCGGCCTGCGCGAGGCGATCCGCTTCAACACCCCGGTGCGTGACGTGCGCAAGGAGCAGGACGGCAAGTGGGTGGTCACGCTGGGCGACGGCGCCCGCCGCCGCTACCTGGCCGTCATCTGCGCCACCGGTTGCAACTGGGATCCGAACATGCCCGAGATCAAAGGCCACTTCAACGGCGAGATCCGCCATTCGGTCACCTTCAAGAGCGCCGATGAATTCAAGGGCAAACGGGTGATGATCGTCGGCGCCGGCAACTCCGGCGCGGACATCGCCTGCGACGCCGCCGCCCGCGCCGACAAGGCCTTCATCAGCATGCGGCGCGGCTACCACTTCATCCCCAAGCATTTGTTCGGGCTGCCGGCGGACCAGGTGGGCGAGAGCGGCCCGCCGCTGCCGATCTGGATCGCGCGGCCGATCATGAGCGGATTGCTGAAAATGTTCACCGGCGACCTGACGCGCTTCGGCCTGCCCAAGCCGGACCACAAGCTGTTCGAGAGCCATCCGCTGCTCAATTCGCAGCTGCTGCACAATCTCCAGCACGGCAATATCGCCGTCAAGCCGGACATCTCGCACTACGACGGCGACGACGTCGTCTTCAAGGACGGCAGCCGCGAGGCGCTCGACCTGGTGATCTACGCCACCGGCTACAAGTGGAGCTGCAAATACGCCGGCGAATACTTCGAATGGCGCGGCGGCAGGCCGCAGCTGTATCTGTCGATGTTCAGCCGCGATCACCGCAACCTGTTCGGCATCGGCTACGTCGAGACCAACTCCAGCGCCTATAAATTGTTCGACACCGAGGCCTTCATGATCGCCGCCTACCTGCGCGACCAGCTGGACAACCCGGGCAAGGCCAGCCCCTTCGACGCGCTCATCGCCAGCGACGACCCCGATTTGTCGGGCGGGCTCAAATTCGTCAAGTCGCAGCGGCACGAGGTGTATCTGGAGGCCCACGCGCTCAAGTCCTACCTGAAGCGCCTGCGCAAGAAAATGGGCTGGCCGGAATTGAGCGAGTCCTATTACGACAATCTGCGCGATGGCGTGGCCGCCTCGCGGTCCACAGCCGGTTTGCGCGCGGCGGCGTGAGGAGATTAAGAATGAGCATGGATAAGACCTTGCAAGACTACCAGCGGCTGGCCGTCGGACTGGATTTTGAAACCCGCGCGCTGATCGGCGGACGCTTCGTCGACGCCGTCTCCGGGCAGCGCCTCGACACCGTCAATCCGGCCACCGGCGCGCGTTTGGCGAGCATCGCCAGCTGCGACACGGCCGACGTGGACCAGGCGGTCGGCGCCGCGCGCCGTGCCTTCGACCGTGGCGACTGGTCGCGGGCCTCGCCCAAGCACCGCAAAAAAGTGCTGCTACGGCTGGCCGACCTGGTCGAGGACAACCTGGAGACGCTGGCGCTGATGGAGAGCCTGGACTCGGGCAAGCCGATACGCGACGCGCTGTCGGCCGACCTGCCGGACATGATCGACAGCCTGCGCTGGCACGCCGAGGCGGCCGACAAGCTGTACGACCAGGTGGCGCCGACCGCGCCGGACGTGGTGGCGATGATCGTGCGCGAGCCGGTCGGCGTGGTGGGCGCGGTCCTGCCGTGGAATTTCCCGATCTACCTGGCCGGATGGAAGATCGGTCCCTCGCTCGCCAGCGGCAATTCGATCGTCATCAAGCCCGCCGAACAGACCTCGCTGACGGCGCTGATGCTGGGCCGGCTGGCGCTGGAGGCCGGCTTGCCGGACGGCGTCCTGAATATCGTGCCGGGCTACGGCGAGACGGTGGGCCAGGCCATGGGCCGCCACCGCGACATCGACTGCGTCAGCTTTACCGGCTCGGGGGAGGTGGGGCGATTGTTCCTGAAGTATTCGGCCGAGTCGAACCTGAAGCGGGTCGTGCTGGAATGCGGCGGCAAGAGCCCGGCGCTGGTGCTGGCCGACGCCTTCGACCTTCCCCGCGTGGCGCGCCAGGTCGCCACCGGCGCGCTGTTCTGCCAGGGCGAGAACTGCAGCGCCGGTTCGCGCCTGATCGTCCACCGCTCGCGCAAGGAGGAACTGCTGGAAGAGGTCAAGCGCGCCTTCGACGAATGGGTGGTCGGCGATCCGCTCGACCCGGCCACGCGCGTTGGCGCGCTGATCGAGCCGGGGCACATGCGGCGCGTGCTGGGATATATCGCCGGCGGCAGGGAGCAGGGCGCACGGCTTGTGCACGGCGGCGGGCAGGTGCGGCGCGACAGCGGCGGCAGCTTCGTCGAACCGACCATTTTCGACGGCGTGCTGCCATCGATGACGATCGCGCGCGAGGAGATCTTCGGGCCGGTACTGTCGGTGATGGAGTTCGACGAGCTGGCGCAGGGCGTGGCCATCGCCAACGATACCAGCTACGGCCTGGCGTCGTCGGTCTACACCAGCAATCTGGATTCGGCCCACGGCGTGGCCAAGTCGATCCGCGCCGGCACCGTGTCGATCAATTGCTTCTCCGAGGGCGATACCGGCGTGCCGTTCGGCGGCTACAAGGAATCGGGCTTCGGCGGGCGTGAAAAGTCGCTGCTGGCGCACGACCAGTACACCGAGACCAAGACCATCTGGATGCAGCTGGGCGCGGCCGGCAGCAAGAACAATTAAGAACACAGAGAGGAATACACATGGCGATAACATCGAACGCGGGTCCGGCGGGGCGGGTAGCCCTGGTCACGGGCGGCGCGGGCGGCATAGGGCGGGCGATCTGCCGCGGCTTCATCGAGCGCGGCATCACCTGCGTGCTGGCCGACCGCGACCAGGCGGCGCTGGACCGGGCGGCGGCGGACCTGGGGCCGGCGGCGGTGGGCGTGCAGGTCGATCTGGACGACTTGAACAAATTGCCCTCGCTACTGGCCTTTATCCAGGAGCGCTTCGGGCGGCTCGACATCCTGGTCAACAACGCCGCCATCACCGGTACCGGCCACTTCGAGGAACGTTCGGTCGATCACATCCTGGCGGAGTTGAACATCAACCTGCTGTCGCCGATCGTGCTGACCCGGCTGGCCTTTGGCGCGTTGCAGCGCGCCGGCGACGGCCGCGTGATCAACACCGTCTCCCTGGGCGGCATCTTCCCGCTGCCCGAGACCAGCATCTATTCGGCCACCAAATTCGGCCTCCGCGGGGCCATGCTGTGCCTGGGCATGGACCGCGAACGGCACGGCGTGCAGGTCGGCAGCGTGCTGCCGTCGGCGACCGAGACCCCGATGCTGATGCGCGAGGCGATCGAAGGCGGCAACACGCTGCAGTTCATGGACCCGCCGCAGCAACCGGAGGACGTCGCGCGCCAGGTCATGCGCATGCTGGACAGCCCGTGCCTGGAACGCTACCCGCGCCCCAGCGAATCGTGGACCGTCAGGCTGGCGATGCTGGTGCCGAACATGCTACCGAGGCTGATACCGCTGTTCCGCAAAAAAGGTGTGCGCGGCCATGCGCGCTATCTGGAGTCGCTGCGCCGGCGCGGGCTGTTGGTGAGCCGCGCCGGCAAGTGGGAGCTGCCTTAACCGCGCCGTAACGGCCACTAGGCGGTGCGCTCCGGCATCAGCAGGCGCGGAGCGGGCACGCCTTGCCGGATCTGGTTGGGCAGGATGCCGGACCAGCGCTTGAAGGCGCGGCGGAAGTTGCGCGCGTCGGTGAAGCCGGTCGCCATCGCGATGTCGACCAACGGCATCTCGCTGCGCCGCAGCAGGTCGAGCGCGCACTCGTAGCGCACCTGGTCCACCAGCCGCTGGTAGGACGTGTCCAGTTCCGCCAGGCGGCGGCGCAGCGTGCGCTCGCTCATGTTGAGCGCAGCCCCGGCCTGCGCCAGCCCCGGCATCTCGTCGACCGACGCCCGCAGCACGTTCATGATCGATTCCACCAGATCGTTGCGTGGGGCGTCGGTGGACAGCAGCTGGTCGATCTGCGCCTGCAGGCTGGCCTGCATGAAGCGGTCGTGCGTCGGTAGCGGGCAGTGATACCAGGCCATGTCGCAGATCAGGCGATTAAGGGGCGCGTTGAACACCACCGGGCAGCGGAAGTATTCGTTGTAGGCGCTGGCGTAGACCGGACGCGGATAGCGCAGCTCAAGTCGCGACGGCCGGAAATGCGACCCCACCATCGAGCGCGCCACCTCCACGCCGCTGACGAAGATCTCCTCGATGAAAAACGGTTCCAGTTCGGCGTCATGGAAACGGGTGTTCACTTCGATGGAAAAATGGCGCTCGTCGACCACCGCCAGTTCGTTGGTGGTCAGCGCCCCCGCCGCGCGCTGGTATTTGATCAGGTAGAGCATCGCCTCGCCCAGGGTCGGGCAGGTGAGCATGCCCAGGCCGGGCAGGCCGAAACACACCACCGTCTGGCGCGCGCCGGTGGCGATGCCGATGGCCGGATCGCCCCAAAGCTGCATGGCGCGCCGCACCAACACGCTGGTTTGCCGGTAGGAGACGCGAAAGCCGGCGTCGCACAGATTCTCCGGGGTGAACCCCAGTCCCTTGCACAGCCTTTCCGCCGAGTGGCCCCGGCTGGCCATCAGGTGCAGCACCTGGCGTATCACGTGGGGCGGTACGTCGGCCTCCGAGTCGGGGAGGTGCTGTTTTGCCGGCATGGGCCACTCCTTCTGGTTGATGATCGAGGCTAGCACAGGATGCCCGCAGCGGCGTGCCGAACCGCGCGCAATGGCCGTTTTTGTATCTTTTTTGGCCACTTTGGCCCCGTCCGGCGTGGTATCCGTCGTATGCTTTGACGACGGCAAATCGTGCCGCCGCCACCATGGACAAGCGATGACCACCACACCCGTGCCCGACGTCGACGCCGTGAAAACCACGGCCGGTTCCACCTTGATTCTTTCCTCCGTCTGGGCGCTGGGCATAGGCGGCACCACGATGATGCCCCTGCTGGTGACCAACACGATGGCGCGGCTGCGCCTCGACGAGGGCCAGGCCACGCTGATGACCGGGATCGAGATGATCGGCATGCTGGCCGGCTGCATCCTGCTACCGCTGCTGTCGCGGCGCTGGCCTGCCGCCGTCAGATCCGGCGCCACCGCCGTGGCGCTGGTGCTGCTGGCGCTGAGCCAGATGCTGACCGCGTGGACGCTGTCGCCGCCGGTGTTCGGCGCGCTGCGGCTGGTGGCTGGCCTGTGCGAATCGCAAATGATCGTCATGGTCGGCATTTGCCTGGCCTGCCATCGCGACGCCGAGCGGTTATGGGGCATGGTGCTGCTGTTGTCGGGGCTTGCGGTGGCCGGGGTGTTTACGCTGGTGTCGCTGCTGCCCGACGTGGCGGCGGGGGAGGGCGTTTGGATCGCCCTGGCGCTGCTGGCGGCGGTGTTGGGCGTGGCGGCCGTGCGTGCGCCGTCGCTGGCGCCCGCGCGCCTGGCCCCGCAGCCGCTGCCGCTCGCGCCGACGGAGCAGGGCGCCGGCCGGCGCCGCCTCGGTGCCGGCGTATGGCTGGCGTGGGGCGTGTTCGTCGGGGTCTACAGCGTGCAGGCGGGCGTGTGGGCGGTATCGGCGCTGCAGGGCGAGCGTATCGGCCTGTCGCTGCCGACGATAGGCACCTTGCTGGCGGTGTCGTCGCTGCTCGGCTTCTTCGGCGCGGTGGTGCCGGCGATACCGGCGCTGGCGGCGCGCCGCGGTCTCACCGTCATGGGCGCGTTGCTGGTGATGTTCGCATCGGTCGCCTGCTTTTTCACCGCCGACGGCGCGCCGATGTTTTTCACCTCCCAGCTGATGTTGAACGCGGGTTTCTACGCCATCATGGCGGTGCTGAACAGCTTTATCTCGGCGCAGGACCGCGACGGCACCTTGCTGTCGCAGTCGGTGGTGGTGACCTTCGCCGCCGTGGCGGTGGGCACGGTCGGCGCCGGGGAGCTGTTCCAGGACGCCGGCGGCCTGGGGGTGATCGTGTTCTCGCTGCTGGCGCTGGCCGTCAGCGTGCCGCTCGGGTTGAAGGCGCTGCGTGGCCGGGTCAGCGCATCACCAGCGCTTTGACCGCCTCCAGCGCGGCGCCGCCGGTGCTGGTGGCGCGCACCTGATTGCGGCCGCCTTCCTTGGCCACGTACATGGCGCGGTCGGCGGCGACGAACAGCGATTCGGTGTTGTCCAGCTGGTGCGGATGAATGGTCGCCACGCCGATGCTGACGGTGAGCCAGTCGGAGGTCGTCGAGCGCGGGTGCGGAATGCGCAGCGACTCGATGTGGGCGCGGATCGCCTCGGCCATCATGGCGGCCGTCTCGGCGCCGGTTTCGGCAAACAGCAGCACGAATTCCTCGCCGCCGTAGCGCGCCGCCAGATCGGTGGGGCGCAGCGCGTGCGAGGCGATGGCGGCGGCCACCTGTTGCAGGCAGGAGTCCCCGGCAGGGTGGCCGAGCGTGTCGTTGTACAGTTTGAAGTGGTCGACGTCGAGCACCACCAGCGACAGCGGCTGGCCGCTGCGCATCGAGCGCTGCCACTCCTTCTCCAAAAAGGTATCGAAGTGGCGGCGGTTGGCGATCTGGGTCAGCGGATCGACCATCGCGGCGCGCTGCAGCGCATCCTCCGATTGCTTGTGATGGGTGATGTCGTGCAGCAGGCCTATGAACAGCGGCTGGCGCAGGTACATCGGCGTGAGCGTCAGGTCCATGCACACCGAGCTGCCGTTGCGGTGGCGGATGATGACCTCGCGCGTGCCGTGGCTGTGCGCCATCTCCGGCGAGGCGGCGTAGCGGTCGAAGTATTCCAGGTATTCCTGCGCCACCAGGGGATTGAGCAGGTCGGAGATGGCGCGCCCGGCCAGCTCGTTCTCCTGGTAGCCCAGGTATTTGTCGCACGCCGGGTTGGTGAACTGGATGCGGCCGTCCGCCTCGATGATCAGCAGGCCCTCGGCCATGTTGTTGACGATGGTGCGCAGGCGTTCGGCCTGCTCCTCCTGGGTTTCGCTGTTGCTGCGGATCTGCAGCTGCGTGCGCACGCGCGCGCACACCTCGGCCATGCGCAGCGGCTTGCCGATGTAGTCGACGGCGCCGATGTCGAAGCCGGCCACCACGTCGTCGGTATCGGTCCTGGCGCTCATGAAGATGACGGGAATGCGCTGCGTGGCGGCGTGGCTTTTGAGCTGGCGGCAGGTCTCCAGCCCGTCCATGCCGGGCATGACCACGTCCAGCAGTATCAGGTCGGGATGGACGCGGCGCGCGATCTTGAGCGCGCGTTCGCCGGAGGTGGCCACAAAGGTCTGATAGCCCTGTTGGACCATCAGCTTGCGCAGCACGGCAAGATTTTCCGGCGCGTCGTCAACGATCAGTATGGCGGCGTCGCGCCGCGTGGCCAATCCGGAACTCGCGGGGTTCATTGCGCGTGGCCTTTAACCTGATGGATCGTCCCGGCGTGACGCCGCAAGGGCGCGGAGGCGCGGCGCAAGGAGCGAGCGGGAGGAGTTTGTACACGCATGAACAAAGGCTTGCCTTACCAAGTGACTATCCATTCAAATCATACCGCGTTGACCGCTTGATATGTGAAAATTCGCGTATGATTTTGGCGCGACACTTCAGCCTTGATAGGGACGCGGGGCCAGCGGCCGTAAGGGAGCGTGCTTTTTTTTGTGGAGATGACAAGAAGGGGAGCGTGGGCGGCGAACGCCGCCCACGAAGTGCCGCGTTGGGACGGTTTTAGATCTTGGCGGCGATCAGTTTGCCGAGGATCTCGATGCCGGCGCGGATGCGTTCCGGCGGCACGGTCACGAACGACAGGCGCAAGGTGTTGGTTTCCGGCTCGTTGGCGTAGAACGGCGAACCCGGTACGAAGGCCACCTTCTGGGCGATCGCCTCGTCCAGCAGTTTCATCGCGTCGATGTGCTTCGGCAGCGTGACCCAGATGAACATGCCGCCTTCGGGCTTGGTCCATTCGACGCTGGCCGGGAAGTACTGCGCCATCGCGTCCAGCATCACCTGGCACTGGTTGCCGTACAAGGTGCGGATTTTCGGGATGTGCTGCTCGAGGAAGCCGTCCTTGATCACTTCGTGCACCACCATCTGGGTCAGCTGCGAGGTGTGCAGGTCGGCGGCCTGCTTGGCCAGTTCGAGGCGGCGCACCAGCGGCAGCGGCGCCACCACGTAGCCCAGGCGGATGCCCGGCGTCAGCACCTTCGAGAAGGAGCCCATGTAGATCACGCCCTCGGGATTCATCGCCACCATCTTCGGCAGCGGCTCGCCCTTATAGCTCAAGGCGCCGTACGGATCGTCCTCGATCAGCGGCAGGCCCAGACGGGCGCAGGTTTCCACCAGCTCCAGGCGGCGCTCGACGGACAGGGTGCGGCCGGTCGGGTTCTGGAAGTTCGGCAGCGCGTACAGCAGGCGCGCGCCGGCGGCGACGGCGTCCAGCGAGGACGGCACCAGGCCGTGTTCGTCGGTGTCGACCGACTTGAACTCCGGACGGTAGACCGAGAACGCCTGCAACGCGCCCAGGTAGGACGGCGTCTCGACCAGCACGCGGCTGCCTTCGTCGATCAGCACCTTGCCCAGCAGGTCCAGCGCCTGCTGCGAGCCGGACGTCATCAGCACCTGTTCGGGGATGATTTTGGCGCCGTTGGTCGACAGCGAGTCGGCGATCCACTGGCGCAGCGGCAGGTAGCCGTCGGTCGGGCCGTACTGCAGCGCGACTTTGCCGTTGTTCTCGAGGACCTTGTCGAAGGCGACCTTCATTTCGTCGACCGGGAAGGTCAGCGGCGACGGCAGGCCGCCGGCGAAGGAGATGATCTCGGGCTGCTGCGTGATCTTCAGGATCTCGCGGATGAAGGACGATTGCAGCTGGTCGGCGCGTTCGGAGAAGCGCCACTGGATCGGGTTCGGATTTTCAATTTTCATACTTGTCTCACTAGATGTGTGCCGCCGCCGGAGGGGGCAGGCAATTCAACAAGCTCGCTCGTGGCGTGCTTTTATAAGAACGGCGCCGGATAGGACGCCGCCCGCTTACGCGACTTCCGCGATCAGTTCGATTTCGACGCAGGCGCCAAGCGGGATTTGTGCGACACCAAAGGCCGAGCGGGCGTGCTTGCCGGCGTCGCCGAAGACTTCGCCCAGCAGCTCGGAAGCGCCGTTGGTGACCAGGTGCTGTTCGGTGAAATCGGGCGTCGAGTTAACCAGGCTCATCAGCTTGACGATGCGGCGCACGCGGTTCAAATCGCCGCCGACGGCCGCCTGCAGGGTGCCGATCAAGTCGATGGCGATGGCGCGCGCGGCCTGCTTGCCTTCGGCCGTGTCGATGTTCTTGCCCAGCTGGCCCACCCACACGCTGCCGTCGGCGCGTTTGGCGATGTGCCCCGAGATGAACACCGTGTTGCCGGTTTGCGCGTACATGACGTAGGCGGCGGCCGGGGTGGCGGGTGCCGCCAGGGTGATATCGAGCGCTTTCAGTTTTTCGTAGACAGACATGTGCTTATCCAAATAGTAGGTGGGTGGGGCTGTAGACCGATATTGTACTCTTGAGACAGGCGCCGCCTGCAATTGGGTCAAAATCAGAATACTCCACGGTTTTAGCGGCGTTTCACCTGCATTTTGCGGCCGAGGCCCACCGTGGCGATGACGGCGATTGCAAATATCACGGTCGGCCACTCCAGCGCCTCGCCCAGCACCACGGCCGCGCCGAGCAGCGACAGGAAGGGCTGCACCAGCTGCACCTGGCCGACCCGCGCCACGCCGCCGAGCGCCATGCCGCGATACCAGAAGAAGAAGCCGATGAACATCGAGAACACCGACACGTAGGCGAAGCCGGTCCAGGCGGCGGCGCCGGCGGCGGCGATCTGCCCGGCGTCGCGCCAGCACAGCCAGCCGACCACGGGGACCAGCACCGGCGCGGCCAGCACCAGCGCCCAGCAGATGGTGGACTGTCCGCCCAGCGTTTGCGACAGGCGGCCGCCGGCGGCGTAGCCCATGGCCGCCAGCAGCACGGCGGCGAAGATCGCCAGGTCGGCCGGGTGCAGGCCGCCGCCGCTCTGGCGCAGCGCGAAGCCGGCCACCAGCGCCGAGCCGCACATGGCCATGATCCAGAAGCCGGCCGACGGCTTTTCGCCGCCCAGCAGGGCCGCGAAGACGGCGGTGGCCAGCGGCAGGATGCCGATCAACACGGCGCCGTGGGCGGCCGGCAGCGAGCGCATGGCGACGGAGGTCAGCCACGGGAAGCCGATCACGCAGCCGATGGCCACCATCGCCAGCGCCGGCAGCGCGGAACGCGGCGGCAGCGGCGCGCGCTTCCACAGCAGCCAGGCGCCGGCCAGCGCGGCGGCCACCAGCGCCCGCCCCAGCGCCACGAACATCGGCGACAGGCCATGGGCGTCGCCGGCGGCGCCGACGGCGAGCCGGGTGAAGGGCAGGGTCAGGCTGAAAATGGCCACGCCGGCCAGGCCAAGCAGCATGCCGGCCGTCTCGTCGCCGATGCCGAGCGGGCGGCGGGTCGGGATGGCGGCGATGGTGGCGGGCGGTGCGCTGTGCGTCATGCGGGACTCCGGTGGATTTGTAAGGGCGATGGGTGTATCCTACGGTACAAAGGCCAGTACAGTGCCGGTACACTTCAAACTTAATTTCTCATACTGTGACGGTAGGATGACCAATACACGCAAGCGCACGTCGCTTTTAGGGGCCGCCGCCTCGGCCGCGGCCGAGGCCGTCAACGAGGCGCTGGCGGCGGCGCACGCCCGCTCGCTCGCCGCCGCCGCCCCCGGTCCGGCGGTGACGTCGGTTCCGGCGCCGGCCCAATCCAGCTCCGGGCCGCCGGGTGCGGCGCCGGCGCGCTCTGGCCGCGCGGCCCGGCCGGCCGCCGGGCCGCTGCTGGGATTGCTGTCGCGCGAGTCGGGCGAAACGCTGATCGACCAGATCGTGCGGACGGTGGCCGCGCGCATCGATGACCGCTTGCTGCGCGGCGGGGCGCGCATGCCGTCGATCCGCGCGTTCGCCGCCGGGCACGGGGTGTCCGCCTTCACCGTGGTGGCCAGCTACGACAAGCTGGTGGCCGCCGGCTATCTGGAATCGCGCCGGGGCGCCGGCTTTTTCGTGCGCGAGCGGGCGCCGATGGCGCTCAACGCCGCCGGGGGCGCGGCGGCCGGCGTGGCCGCCCCGCGCCGTCTCGACACCAAGCCGGTCGACGTGGTCTGGCTGGTGCGGAACATGTTCCGCCAGATGCCGCACCACCAGATGCCCGGCTCCGGCGTGCTGCCGCCGGAATGGCTGGACGGCACCGCGATCGCCAACGCGCTGCGCGCGGTCAGCCGCCAGAATCCCAATCTATTAGTGAGCTACGGCCTGCCGCAGGGCTTCCTGCCGCTGCGCCAGCAACTGCAGCACAAGCTCGCCGAGCTGGAAATCGCCGCCGCGCCCGAGCAAATCGTCACCACGGCCGGCGTCACGCAGGCGCTGGACATGGTGGCGCGCGAGTTCACCCGCCCCGGCGACACCATCTTCGTCGACGATCCGGCCTGGTTTTTGATGTTCGGCTCCTTCGCCGCGCTGGGCGCCAACGTGATCGGCATCCCGCGCCTGGCCGACGGCCCCGATATCGCCCGGCTGGCCGAGCTGGCGGCGATCCACAAGCCCAAGCTCTATATCATCAACTCGGTGCTGCACAACCCCAGTTCGACGTCGCTGTCGGCGGCCAAGGCGTTCCAGGTGCTGCGGTTGTCGGAGGAGCACGACTTCATCATCGTCGAAGACGATATCTACTGCGACCTGCACCCCGGCAGCGCGGTGCAGCCGGCCACGCGGCTGTCGGCGCTGGACCAGCTGCGGCGGGTGATCTACCTGGGCGGGTTCTCGAAGACGATGGCGGCCAACCTGCGGGTCGGCTTCATCGCCACGTCGGCCGAGCGGGCCGAGAGGCTGGCCGACCGTAAGATGCTGTCGACCCTGACCACCAGCGACATCGGCGAGCGGGTGGTCTACAAGGTGCTGTCCGAGGGCTCCTACCGCAAGCACGCGGACCGGGTGCGCACGCGGCTCGACGGCATCCGCGCCAAGGCGGTGCGCCAGATGGAGCGCGTCGGCCTGAAGGTGGACGTGGCGTCGCCGGCCGGGATGTTCGTCTGGGTGGACGCCGGCTGCGACACCAGCGTGCTGACCGAGCGCGCCATGGCCGACAACCTGCTGCTGGCGCCGGGCAGCCTGTTCTCGCCGGCGCAGCTGCCGTCGACCCGCATGCGGCTGAACGTGGCGGCGATGCAGGAGCCGGCGGTGTGGCGCTTCCTCGAGCAACAGTTGGGAAAATGAGTTGGGAAAATGGCAAGCTGCTCTTGAAAACCATTTTATAATCCCCACTTTCGCCACACCCGTGCGACTTCGCGCACGTACACCAAGACTATTAGAGGCTCTAAAAATGGCAGATAACGATAAGCAAACCCTAGGTTTCCAGGCGGAAGTGAAGCAGCTGTTGCAGCTGATGATCCACTCCCTGTACTCGAACAAGGAGATTTTCCTGCGCGAGTTGATCTCGAACGCGTCCGACGCGGCCGACAAGCTGCGCTTCGAGGCGATCAACAACGACGCCCTGTATGGCAACGACCATGAACTGAAGATCAAGGTCTCGTTTGACAAGGCCGCGCGCACCATCACCATTTCCGACAACGGCATCGGCATGAGCCGCGACGAGGCGATCTCGCACCTGGGCACCATCGCCAAATCGGGCACCAAGGAATTCTTCGGCAAGCTGTCGGGCGACCAGCAGCAGGACGCGGCCCTGATCGGCCAGTTCGGCGTGGGCTTCTACTCGGGCTTCATCGTCGCCGACAAGATCACCGTCGAAACCCGCCGCGCCGGCGCCGAGGCGTCCGAGGGCGTGCGCTGGGAATCGGCCGGCGAGGGCGATTACTCGGTCGAGCAGATCGAAAAGACCGGACGCGGCACCGACATCATCCTGCACCTGCGCGAAGGCGAGGACGAGCTGCTGTCGTCGTGGAAGATCAAATCCATCATCCGCAAATACTCCGACCACATCTCGCTGCCGATCGTGATGCAGAAAGAGGAGTGGGACGACGAGAAGAAGGAAACCGTCGTCAAGGACGAATTCGAGACCGTCAACCAGGCCAGCGCGCTGTGGGCGCGCAGCAAATCGGAGATCACGCCGGAGCAGTACGAGGAATTCTACAAGCACGTCTCGCACGACTTCCAGGCGCCGCTGGCGTACACGCACAACCGCGTCGAAGGCCGCAGCGAGTACACGCAACTGCTGTACATCCCGGCCAAGGCGCCGTTCGACCTGTGGGACCGCAACAAGCGCGGCGGCATCAAGCTGTACGTCAAGCGCGTGTTCATCATGGACGACGCCGAGCAGCTGATGCCGGCCTATCTGCGCATGGTCAAGGGCGTGATCGACTCGGCGGACCTGCCGCTGAACGTCTCGCGCGAGATCCTGCAGGAGTCGCGCGACGTCAAGGTGATCCGCGACGGCTCGACCAAGCGCGTGATCGGCATGCTGGAGGAACTGGCCAACGCCGAAGAGCAGGAGAAGAAGGACAAGTACGTCACCTTCTGGAAGGAGTTCGGCCAGGTGCTCAAGGAGGGCATCGGCGAGGACGCCACCAACAAGGACCGTCTGGCCAAGCTGCTGCGTTTCGCCTCGACCGCCAACGAGAACGACGAGCAAAGCGTCTCGCTGGAGCAGTATGTCGCCCGCCTGAAGGAAGGCCAGGACAAGATCTACTACGTCACGGCCGATAACTACGTCGCCGCGAAAAACAGCCCGCACCTGGAGATCTTCCGCAAGAAGGGCGTCGAAGTGCTGCTGCTGACGGACCGCGTCGACGAGTGGATGCTGTCGTTCCTGACCGAGTTCGAAGGCAAGGAGCTGGTGTCGGTGGCCAAGGGCGGCCTGGATCTGGGCGCGCTGGAGGATGAAGCCGAGAAGAAGGAGCACGAGGAGACCGAAAGCTCGTACAAGGATTTGGTCGGCAAGATGAAGGAAGCCTTGTCGGACAAGGCCAAGGACGTGCGCGTGACGTTCCGCCTGACCGACTCGCCGGCCTGCCTGGTGGCGGACGAGCACGAGCTGTCGGGCAATCTGCTGCGCATGCTGAAGGCGGCGGGGCAGAGCGCGCCGGAGTCCAAGCCTATCCTCGAGATCAATCCGAACCACCCGCTGGTGACGCGCTTGAAGTATGAGGAATCTGGCACCTTGTTCGGCGACTGGGCCAACATCCTGTTCGATCAGGCGCTGCTGGCGGAGGGCGGCTCGCTGAGCGATCCGGCGACGTTCGTCAAGCGCCTGAACGAGATGCTGCTGAGCGGCGCGAGCAAGTAACTCCACGTAGGGCGGATTAGGCGGAACGCCGTAATCGGCCATGCATGCTCCGTTGGCGGCGCATGCATGGCCGATTACGCTACGCTAATCCGCCCTACGTGTTTTAGAAGTGTTCAGATGTCCCGGCGCGCGACGCCAGCTTTTCGCGCGCCTTCCCTCAGCGGTGGATATTTCCGCAAAATTCCAACAGCATCTGTTCTCCCTCGGGCCACGGGCCGTAGCCGGCGTCGCCGTTGATATGGCCGGCGTTGCCGATTTCCTTGTACTCACTTCCCCAGGCTTCGGCGAACCGTCGCGCGCGTTCCGTGCTCACGTAGGGATCGTTGCCGCTGGCGATGACGATGCTGGGGAAGGGCAGGCGTGCGAGCTGCATGGGCCGGAAGCCGGTGGTGCAGTCGGGGTAGGAGGGCGCGTCGGTGTCGCTGGGCGCGACCAGGAAGGCGCCGGCGATGGGGTGCACGGAGCCGGAGGCGGTCCAGCGGGTCACCAGCGAGCAGCTCAGGCTGTGCGCGGCGAGCACCGGCGGACGTTTGCACAGCGCGATCGCGGCGTCCAGTTCGGCCACCCATTCGGCGCCGTCCGGCGTCTCCCAATCGCGGTGGGGCACGCGGCGCCAAGCCGGGTGTTTTTGCTCCCAGTGGGTTTGCCAGTGGGCCGGGCCTGAATTCCACAGGCCGGCCAGGGTTAACACTTCATATTCCACGCGCACTCCTTCTCGGGTTGGATGCCTGGCATCTTAAACCGCTCAGGTGGCGGCGCGGGTGTGGCCGCCGCGATATGCGCAAGCCCGGACAAGTGAGGTTTCGGCAAGGCGGCCGACGCATACGGCGTCGTTAAGGTCCAGCTCGTGTAGAAATGGTGGACCTGACCCCGGATCACAGCGCCGTTCGGAGCGCGAACAGTTCGGGGAACAGCACCACGTCGAGCATCTTGCGCAGGTAGCTGACGCCCGCCGTGCCGCCCGTGCCCGTCTTGAAGCCGATGATGCGCTCGACCGTGGTGACGTGGCGGAAGCGCCAGAAACGGAACGCCGTCTCCAGGTCCACCAGCTTTTCCGCCAGCTCGTACAAGGCCCAGTGGCGCGACGGGTCGCGGTACACTTCCAGCCAGGCGTTCTGCACCGATTCGTCGGCGGCCGTGGGCAAGGTCCAGTCGGCATCGAGCCGCTCGGCGGCGATCGGCAGGCCGTTGCGCGCCAGTAGTTTGATCGCTTCGTCATACACCGACGGTTCGCGCAATGCCTTGTCCAGCACGGCAAAGGCGTCCGGCGCGGTGCTGTGCACGTTCAGCAGGGCGGCGTTCTTGTTGCCCAGGATAAATTCAATTTCGCGGTACTGGTACGACTGGAAGCCCGACGAGGCGCCCAGGTACGGGCGGATGGCGGTGTATTCCGGCGGCGTCATCGTCGCCAGCACGTCCCAGGCGTGCACCAGCTGGTCCATGATGCGCGCCACCCGCGCCAGCATCTTGAAGGCCGGCGCCAGGTCGTTCGATTGCAGGTGCGCGCGCACCGCGTGCATTTCGTGCAGCATCAGCTTCATCCACAGCTCGCTGGTCTGGTGCTGCACGATGAACAGCATTTCATTGTGGTTGGGCGACAGCGGGTGCTGGGCGTTGAGGATCTGGTTCAGCCCCAGATAGTCGCCGTAGCTCATGGTGTTGCTGAAGTCCATTTGCGCGCCGTGCCATTGCGCGTTGTCGGCGCCGGCCGGGGTGTTGGCCTGCATCGGGCAGCCGCCGGCCGCCGCTTGTTGTTCGCTCATGATGATCTCTTCAGGTGACGGCGTCGCGCTTGGCGTCGACGTCGTAGTCTTGTCTGTCCAGGATGTCGCGCAGGATCTCGACCGCGTCCCACACCTCGGTGTAGCTGGTATAGAGGGGCGTGAAGCCGAAGCGCATGATGGCCGGCTCGCGGTAGTCGCCGATGACGCCGCGCGCGATCAGCGCCGACATCACCGCGTAGCCGTGCGGGTGGGTGAAGCCGACCTGGCTGCCGCGGCGCGCGTGCTCGCGCGGCGTGACCAGTCCCAGCGGATGGTCGGCGCAGCGTTGCTCCACCAGTTCGATGAACAGGTCGGTCAGCGCCAGCGATTTTTGGCGCAGCGCCGCCATCGACGTTTGTTCGAACACCTCCAGTCCGCATTCGACCATCGCCAACGATACCACCGGCTGGGTGCCGCACAGTGCGCGGCCGATGCCGTCGACCGGGGCGAAGTCCGGCGCCATGGCGAACGGCGCGGCGTGGCCCCACCAGCCCGACAGCGGCTGCGTGAAGCGCGCCTGGTGGCGGCGCGGCACCCAGATGAAGGCCGGGGCGCCGGGGCCGCCGTTCAGGTACTTATAGGTGCAGCCGACCGCCAGGTCGGCGCCGTCGCCGTTGAGGTCGAGCGGCACCGCCCCGGCCGAGTGCGCCAGGTCCCAGACGATCAGCGCGCCGGCCGCGTGCGCCAGCGCGCTGGTGGCGCGCATGTCGTGCTGGTAGCCGGTGCGGTAGTTGACGTGGGTGAGCATGACGACGGCGGTGTCGGCGCCGATGACGTCCGGCAGTTCCTCCACCGAGTCGATCAGCTTGACGACGTAACCGCGATCGAGCCAGCCGCTCAAGCCCTGGGCCATATAGATGTCGGTCGGGAAGTTCGAGCGTTCGGTGACGATCACGCGCCGCTCGGCGCCGTCCGTGGCCTGCATGTGCAGCGCGGCGGCCAGCGCCTTGAACAGGTTGAGCGAGGTGGTGTCGGTGACGACGACCTCGTCCTCCCCGGCGCCGATCAGCGGCGCCAGCCGGTTGCCCAGCCTTTTGGGCAGGTCGAACCAGCCGGCGGTGTTCCAACTGCGGATCAGGTCGTGCCCCCATTCGCGCGCGATGACGTGCTGGGCGCGGGCGAGGGCGGCTTTCGGGCGGGCGCCCAGAGAGTTGCCATCTAGATAAATCACGCCGGGGGGGAGGTCGAAGCGGTCGCGCAGCGCGGCGAGCGGATCTTGCGCGTCGCGTTGCAGGCAGTCGGTGCGGGTTGTCATTAAGTTACTTTCCATTGAGGCTGGCGGATACTTTAGGCTTCAACAAGTTGTCGGATGCGCCAGTGTAACAGGAAAAAGGGCGGCTTTCGTGTGTCCAGCGGCTGGCCGGCATCCTGTCCGTCACCCCGCAAACCCGCATGGATGCTGGCTTTGCCGGGTGGGCTCAAATTATTTTCGATTTTTTTCAAAAAAATTCAAAAAAACCCTCAAGTTCCGGCCGGCGCCGCCGTTACCAGTTTCATGATGAGCGTAAAAGCGCGTAAAGCCAGGCTCAACTTGCATGAATGTAGTCGAAAATAATTTAAAATTTTTCTGTGGAAACCCTAAAGTTCCCGAAAAAGCTGCCGTAACCAGGTTAGATGTAGCAAAAAAGAGTCGCCATACGAACTATTTTTTCGTGTCATGACAGGACTTTTTTGAAGATTCTCAGCCACATAATTTCCACGCCGCAAGGGCGTGGAGCCTCGATCCCCAAGTGTTTGTCAGACAAACACTGACGGGTCGCGTTCGCTATTCCCTGACCGAAAATACGGAAGGCATCCTCTACTCGTATTTTTGTTGCTCCCGCAGAATGTATCTCACTGGAAACGCAATTGTGTTCCGCAGTGAAACAAATACTGGGAGATGGAAATGACCGCAAACGATATGATGGCTGAAATTCGCGATGCTAACCTGAGCTACCTGATGCTCGCACAGCAGATGATCCGCGCCGACAAAGTCACCGCGATCTTCCGTCTGGGCATCGCCGCCGAGATCGCCGACTTGATCGAAGGCATGAGCAATGCCCAGATCCTCAAACTGGCAGGCGGCAACATGATGCTGGCCCGCTTCCGCTTCGACGATGGCGCCATCCTGTCGATGCTGACCAACTATAATAAAGATCGCTCGCTGGCCCAGTCCCACGCGGCCATCCTGATGGCCGGCCAGGCTGTTGAAGAAATCGCTTAATCGAACGCCGCCGTATCGCCAAGCGCATTACCATCGTATAGACAGCCCGGAGCCGAGATCATGACCAAGAAAAGCGTAGTGTCTGAAGCACAAGAGATTCAGCTTGCGATTGAACTGATCCAGCTGGGCGCGCGCCTGCAACTGCTGGAAACCGAGGTGTCGCTGTCGCGCGAGCGCCTGCTCAAGCTGTATAAAGAGCTGCGCGGCGTGTCGCCGCCGAAGGGCATGCTGCCGTTCTCGACCGACTGGTTCCTGACCTGGCAGCCGAACATCCATTCCTCGCTGTTCATCAACATCCATAAATTCCTGGTCGACCACGCCGGCGCCACCGGCATCGAGGCGGTCATGAAGGCCTACAAGCTGTACCTGGAACAAATGCCGCCGGAACCGGGCGAAGAGCCGCTGCTGTCGCTGACCCGCGCCTGGACGCTGGTGCGCTTTTTCGGCAGCAAGATGCTGGAACTGGCCCCGTGCGGCAAGTGTCAGGGCAAGTACGTGGTCAACTGCATGGACTTGAACGGCAGCTATGTCTGCGGCCTGTGCCACATGCCTTCGCGCGCCGGCAAGACCAAGAAGTCCCGCGACGACGCCCTGGCCGCGTGACCCGCCAGCCGCCACCGTCCTATCTCCAACGCATCGTCCGCGCGCCCGCCGTGCGGGCCCTGCTGATCCAATGCGGCGCCGCGCCGCTCAGCCTCGGCCTGATTTACCTGCTGGCCAGGTTCCGCTTCCCCGTTGATTATTTGACCGTCGCCGTCGTGCACGGCCTGGTCGCCGCCGCCATCACGTGGCGCGCGGGGCTGGCCGTGTGGTGGCGCGCGATCGAATTCGTGTTTCCGCTGGCGGTGCTGGCGGCCTTGTCGCTGCGGCTGCCGCCGTGGCTGTTCCTGGCGGTCTTCCTCGTGTTGCTGGGCCTGTACTGGTCGACGTTCCGCACGCAGGTGCCGTATTACCCGTCGCATCCGGCGGTGTGGGACGCGGTGCGCCAGCAGTTGCCGCCGCCGCGCAGGGTGGAGGACGGCAATGGCCGGCCGCTGCGCGTGATCGACATCGGCAGCGGCCTGGGCGGCCTGGTGACGTACCTGGCGCGCGCCCGTCCCGACATCGAATGCGTCGGCATCGAGCTGGCGCCGCTGCCGTGGTTGTATAGCCGCCTGCGGGCCGCCGTGGGCGGCAGCCGCGCCCGCTTTTTGCTGGGCGATTACGAGAAGCTCGATTTCGCCCGCTACGACGTGGTGTTCGCCTATCTGTCGCCGGCCGCGATGGGTGGTTTGTGGCGCAAGGCGAGCGCTGAAATGTGTCCTGGTTCCACACTTATCAGCTACGAATTTGCAATCGACGCCAGAGCGCCAGATCAGACCATTCACGCCACAGACGACGACACGCCACTCTATAAATGGTACTTTTAAGCATCATTTGGCGTTATTCTCTTGCCCGGCCACCCCCAGACACGCTATTGTAGTTCTACACGTAAATTTATTGAAATCGGGCCGGCGTTAGTTGACATTTTGGCCTTGTTTCACTATGGGGAGTCAGGTCACTTGTTAGTCATAATTGGATATGTGGTGGTGGTTGTCGGGGTCTTCGGCGGCTACGCGATGAACGGCGGACACCTCGCCGCGCTGCTGCAGCCGCTGGAGCTGGTGATGATCGGCGGCGGCGCGTTCGGCGCTTTCCTCGTCGGTAACAACGCCAAGACCCTCAAGGCGACGCTGGCCGCGCTGCCGACCCTGTTCAAGGGGTCGCGCTACACCAAGGATTTATATATGGAGTTGATGTCGCTGCTGTTCGACGTCCTCTCCAAGGTGCGCAAGGAAGGCTTGATGTCGATCGAAGGCGATATCGACAGCCCGGAGCAGAGCCCGTTGTTCAGCAAGTATCCAAGCGTGCTGGAGGATCACCACATCGTCGAATTCATGACCGATTACCTGCGCCTGATGGTGTCGGGGAATATGGACGCGTTCCAGATCGAGAACCTGATGGACAACGAGATCGAGACCCACCACCACGAGGGCGCCGCGCCCGGCCACGCGATCGCCCGGCTGGGCGACGGCATGCCGGCGTTCGGTATCGTGGCGGCGGTGATGGGCGTGGTGCACACGATGGAGAGCGTCGGCCTGCCGCCGGCCGAGCTGGGCATCCTGATCGCGCACGCGCTGGTCGGCACCTTCCTCGGCATCTTGCTGGCCTACGGTTTCGTCGGTCCGCTGGCCAGCCTGCTCGAGCAAAAGCTGGAGGAGTCGACCAAGATGTTCCAGTGCGTGAAGGTCACGCTGCTGGCCAGCCTGAACGGCTACGCGCCGGCGCTGGCCGTGGAGTTCGGCCGCAAGGTGCTGTATTCGACCGAACGGCCGACCTTCAACGAGCTGGAAGACCATATCAAGAAGTCGAAGTCGAAGTAAGCGGCAATGAGTGGAACCAAGGTAGTGATCATGCTGGAATCATTGAGGAATCGTCATGGCTGAAGAAGGCTTACGGCCAATTATCGTCAAGCGCATCAAGAAGCACGGCGGCGGCCACCATGGCGGCGCGTGGAAGATCGCGTATGCCGACTTCGTGACGGCGATGATGGCGTTCTTCTTGCTGATGTGGCTGCTCGGGTCGACCTCCAAGGGCGACTTGAAGGGCATTTCCGATTACTTCAAGACGCCGCTGAAGGTGGCGATGCAGGGCGGCTCGGGCAGCGGCGACAGTTCGTCGGTGATCCCCGGCGGCGGCAAGGACCTGACCCGCAAGGATGGCCAGGTCAAGGCCAGCGACGATCCGGCCGTCAAGAAGACCTTCAACCTGACCGCCGCGCGCGCCGCCATCGAGGCCGAGGACGCGCAGCGGCTCAAGTCGCTGAAGGAAAAAATCGAGGCCAGGATTGAGACCAATCCGGTTTTGGTCAAGTACAAGAACCAGTTATTGCTCGATATTACGACCGAGGGCTTGCGGATCCAGATCGTCGACGAGCAGAACCGTCCGATGTTCGCGCTGGCCAAGGCCGATTTGCAGCCGTACACGAAAGAGATTTTGCATGAGATCGGTTTTGTGCTGAACGACGTGCCCAACCGCATCGGCCTGTCGGGCCACACCGATTCGACGCCGTACATGAGCGAGACCGGCTACAGCAACTGGGAATTGTCGGCCGACCGCGCCAACGCCTCGCGCCGCGAGCTGATCGTCGGCGGCATGGCCGACGCCAAGGTGCTGCGGGTGGTGGGGCTGGCCTCGGCGGCCAATCTGGACAAGGCCGATCCGTTCAACCCGATCAACCGCCGCATCAGCATCCTGGTGATGAACAAGCGGACCGAGGAGAGCGTGATCCGCGACGGCGGCCGCCAGATCGAGGTCGGCGCCGAGGACGACGCGGCGGCCGCGGCCGGTGCCGCCGCGGCGCCGCCACCGGGCCCGCCGGGTCCGCCGGTGCGCAAATAGGCAGGCAGGTAGCGAGTCACGCAGCGAAGAGTAGAACAACGAGAATGTTATGACGAGAAAAAAAATCCTTGGGTCACATGTAAAACGCCTGCTGTCGGGCGTGTCTGACCACGGGCGCAAGCATTTGACCGAGGTCGAGACCGATCTGATCCAGACGCGCCTGCTGCTGGAGGAGGCCATCGAGAAGCTGTCGTTCAACTTCATGGCCATCCACCAGACGGTCGAGGCGGAACAGGCGACCATCCAGTTGCTGCTCGACGGCGGCATCGCCACGCCCGAGCAGCGCGCCCAGCTGCAGGCGCTGCAGGGGCAGGTGGGCGGCTATGTCAACGCCGCCATCACCAGCATGCAGTTCCAGGACATGACGAGCCAGCTGATCGACCGCACGCTCAAGCGGGTGACCGGCCTGCGCGAGTTCCTCGGCACCTTGGGCGCGCACGGCGCCGAGATGCTGCCCGAGAGCGACAACGAGGAGATCGTCGCGCTGCTGGGCAAGGTCAGCATGGCGCTGGCGATACAGAGTTTGGAACTGCGCAGCGTGTTGCGCAAGGCGGTAAGTCAGCAACACCTGGAGAGCGGCGACATCGAATTATTCTAGTGGTCGACAAGACCCCCGCTGAACACCGATTGTTTTAAAAAATGGACGTGCGCGTCCAGCATTGATAAGAGTGAGAACCAAGATGGCCAAGACAATACTTGCAGTTGATGATTCCAGTTCCCTGCGCCAGATGGTGGCCTTCAGCCTCAAGGCCGCCGGCTATCTGGTGGTGGAAGCGGTTGACGGCCAGGACGGGCTGGAAAAAGCCAAGCTGCAAAGCGTCGACCTGGTGCTGACCGACCAGAACATGCCGCGCATGGACGGCCTGCAGCTGATCGCGCTGCTGCGCGAGCTGCCGACCTACGCCAAGACGCCGATCCTGATGCTGACCACCGAGTCGTCCGACGAGATGAAGGCCAAGGGCCGCGCGGCCGGCGCCAACGGCTGGCTGGTCAAACCGTTCGATCCGCAGCGGCTCATCGAGGTGGTGAAGAAGGTCATCGGCTGATAAGGCGCGGGCAATGAGCGAACTTTACGGAGTATCACCATGACCATCGACATAAGCCAGTTTTTCCAGGTCTTCTTCGATGAGGCCGAGGAACTGCTGGCTGAAATGGAGCGGCTGCTGCTGGCCGTGGACGTCGACGCCCCCGATGCCGAGGATCTGAACGCGATCTTCCGCACCGCCCATTCCGTCAAGGGCGGCGCCTCCACGTTCGGCGTGACCGACATGACCGAGGTCACCCACATCCTCGAGACCTTGCTCGACCGCATCCGCAAGGGCGAGATGGCGCTCACCTCCGAGCACGTCGACGCCTTCCTGGCGGCCAAGGACATCCTCAAGATGCAGCTCGACGGCCACCGCCTCGGCAGCACCGTCGACCAGGACGCCGTCGGCGACGTGCGCATGATGCTGCAGTCGCTGACCCAGGACGTGCCGGTGGTGGCGCTGTCGCCGGTGGCGCCGGCGTTCAACTCGCCCGAGGCCAAGGTGGTCGACCACAGCGGCGGACGCCGCTACCGGCTCGAGCTGCCCGTCATGGTGCACCGCGAGGTGACCGCGCTCGGCGCCGAGCTGGGGCTGATGGGCCACGTGTCGATCACGCCGCTCGACAAGGACCGCAACGCGATGGTCGTCACCACCCACGAGAGCCTCGACGACATCATCGCCATCTGCTCGTTCGTGCTCAATCCGGACGACATGGTGGTGACCGAGCTGCCGGCGCTGAGCGAGAAGCAGGCGCGCGCCGAAAAGGCCGAGCGTTCGAAGGTCGAGAGCGAGCTCGGTTACGGCTTCTTCGACGAGACCGAGCTGCATCCGGCGCAGGCCGGCGGCGGCCAGGGCTACGGCTTCTTCCAGCCGCTCGACGAGATCCGCGCCAACGCCAAGGACGGCAACGACGACGCCAACGGCTATGGCTTCTTCCAGCCGGTCGAGCAGATCCGCGCCGCCGCCGGCATCGTCATCGAGGCGCCGCCGGCGCCGACGGTGGCCGAGGAGCACGAGAAGAAGGCCGCCAAGAAGGACGAGAAGGGCACGCCGGGCGCCGGCGCCGAGTCGTCGTCGATCCGCGTGTCGATCGAAAAGGTCGACCAGCTGATCAACCTGGTGGGCGAGCTGGTGATCACGCAGGCGATGATCGAGCAGCGCGTCGACACGCTCGACCCGATGGCGCACGAGCGCCTGCTCAACAGCGTCAGCCAGCTGACCCGCAACACCCGCGACCTGCAGGAAGCGGTGATGTCGATCCGCATGATGCCGATGGACTTCGTGTTCTCGCGCTTCCCGCGCATGGTGCGCGACCTGGCCGCCAAGCTGGGCAAGAAGGTCGACTTCATCACCAACGGCGCCGCGACCGAACTGGACAAGGGCTTGATCGAGCGCATCGTCGATCCGCTCACGCACCTGGTGCGCAACTCGATCGACCACGGCATCGAGATGCCGGACGTGCGGCGCGCCGCCGGCAAGAGCGAGTCGGGCCGGCTGTTCCTGTCGGCCTCCCACCAGGGCGGCAACATCATCATC
Source organism: Duganella sp. 1411 (assembly GCF_017833525.1). Classification (GTDB taxonomy): domain Bacteria; phylum Pseudomonadota; class Gammaproteobacteria; order Burkholderiales; family Burkholderiaceae_D; genus Rugamonas. Next base: position 2,112,754 of record NZ_JAFICD010000001.1, on the reverse strand, counting down.
GAGGTGTCGGACGACGGCGGCGGCTTGAACCGCGAGCGCATCCTGGCCAAGGCGGCGCAAAACGGCTTGCCGCTGGCCGATCCCGAGAACATGAAAGACGCCGACGTCTGGCAACTGATCTTCGCGCCCGGCTTTTCGACCGCCGAGACGGTGACCGACGTCTCCGGACGCGGCGTCGGCATGGATGTCGTCAAGCGCAACATCACCGCCATGGGCGGCGTGGTCGACATCCGCTCGGCCAAGGGCTTCGGCACCACGATCTCGATCTCGCTGCCATTGACCCTGGCGATCCTGGACGGCATGTCGATCCGGGTCGGCGAGGAGGTCTACATCCTGCCGCTGGGCTTTGTGGTCGAGTCGCTGCAGCCGGTGGCCGACGACGTCAAGGAAATCAGCGGCAAGGGCCGCGTCATCAAGGTGCGCGGCGAATACCTGCCGCTGGTGCCGTTGTACCAGATGTTCGACATCACCCCGCGCCACACCGATCCGACCCAGGGCATCGTCGTCATCATCGAGACCGACGGGCGCAAGGCCGGCCTGTTCGTCGACGACCTGGTCGGCCAGCAGCAGGTGGTGGTCAAGAACCTCGAATCGAATTACCGCAAGGTGGCCGGCATTTCCGGGGCCACCATCCTGGGCGACGGCGGCGTGTCGCTGATACTCGATGTCGCCGCACTGATACGCTCGTCGCGCCAACTGTCGGACGAGCAGATTTTCTCCTGACGAACCAACGCAACATAGATAGGAAACCATCATGGCAGACGTACTGACCACCGGCGCGAACGAAATCGCCGGGCACGAATACCTGGCGTTCACGCTCGGCTCGGAGGAATACGGCATCGACATCCTCAAGGTGCAGGAGATCCGCGGCTACGAGACCGTCACCCGCATCGCCAACGCGCCCGAGTTCATCAAGGGCGTCATCAACCTGCGCGGCATCATCATCCCGGTGGTGGACATGCGCATCAAGTTCAACCTGGGCGAGCCGGTGTACGACCAGTTCACGGTCGTCATCATCCTCAACATCAGCGGCCGCATCGTCGGCATGGTGGTCGATTCGGTCTCCGACGTGACCACCCTGACGCCGGAGCAGGTCAAGCCGGCGCCGGAGATGGGCACCGCCTTCAGCTCCGACTACATGATCGGCCTGGGCACCATCGACGAGCGCATGCTGATCCTGGTAAACATCGACAAGCTGATGTCGAGCGCCGAAATGGGCTTGATGGAACAACTGGCCGCATAGGGCTTGCCGCAGCCGGCCGGCGGTCGCCGGCGGCAGCGTCCCGCAGAGGGCGCGCCGAAAGACCGCAATAGTCATCGGGTTGATGGCGCCGGCGAGTAGACGCATAGACAGCTTAGGGGAGAAACAACATGAATTTACGCGATTTCAGCATCGGTACGCGCCTGCGCATCGGCTTCGGCGGCATTTTGCTGATCCTGGTGGCGATGGTCCTGATGACCAACTACCTCAACTTCAGCAACAAGGGCAAGCTGACCAAGGGCCTGGAGCTGAGCACCGCCAAGAACCTGCAGGCGGGCGCGATGAAAAGCGCGATGCTCGAAACCGGCATCGCCATGCGCAACATCGGCCTGCAATCGGACGTGAGCCTGATGCAGAAGGAGGAGCAGAAGGTCAAGGACCAGCGCGGACGCTACGACAAGGCGGTCGCCGACCTCAAGGCGCTGGGCTTGAACGACGACGAGCAGAAGGTGCTGGCCGAGATCTCCAAGCTCGACGCCGACACCGACAGCGCCTTCAAGGAGGCGATCGGCCAGGTGCTGGCGTTTAACAGCGAGGGCGCGGCCAAGGTCATTTCCGGGCGCATCGATCCGCTCAACCAGCAGACCTTGGGCCAGATCAACAAGCTGGTCGACATGCAGCAGGCCAACGCCAAGCAGGTGATGGACGGTTCCGTCACGGCCGACCGCTCGCTGATGTTCGTGCTGTTCGGCCTGGGCGCGGTGGCCGTGGCGCTGGGCGTGGTGTGCGCGGTGGTCATCACCCGCTCGATCGTGGTGCCGCTGTCGGGCGCGGTGCAGGTGGCCCAGCGCGTGGCCGCCGGCGAGCTGACCTCGCAGGTGACGGTCGAGGGCAAGGACGAGACGAGCGAGCTGCTGCGGGCGCTCAAGGACATGAACGAGAGCCTGGCCAAGACGGTGGGCGACGTGCGCAGCGGCACCGAACTGATCACCACGGCGTCGCACGAGATCGCCGCCGGCAACGCCGACCTGTCGTCGCGCACCGAGTCGCAGGCCAGCTCGCTGGAGGAGACCGCCTCGTCGATGGAGGAGTTGACCTCGACCGTCAAGCAGAACGCCGACAACGCGCGCCAGGCCAACCAGTTGGCCGTGACGGCCTCGTCGGTGGCGGAGAAGGGCGGCAGCGTGGTGTCGCAGGTGGTCGAGACGATGGGCTCGATCAAGGCCAGCTCGAGCAAGATCGTCGACATCATCGGCGTCATCGACGGCATCGCCTTCCAGACCAACATCCTGGCGCTGAACGCGGCCGTCGAGGCGGCCCGCGCCGGCGAGCAGGGCCGCGGCTTCGCGGTGGTCGCTTCCGAGGTGCGCAACCTGGCGCAGCGCTCGGCCGGCGCCGCCAAGGAGATCAAGGAATTGATCGGCGACTCGGTCAACAAGGTCGACGCCGGCAGCCGCCTGGTCGACGAGGCCGGACAGACCATGGACCTGGTGGTGACGTCGATCCGCCAGGTGGCCGACATCATGGGCGAGATCACCGCCGCCACGCAGGAACAGAGCAACGGCATCGAGGAAGTCAACCAGGCCATCACGCAGATGGACGAGATGACCCAGCAGAACGCCGCGCTGGTCGAGCAGTCGGCCGCCGCCGCCGAGAGCATGCAGGAGCAGGCCGAGATGCTGGCGCGCGCGGTCAGCGTGTTCAAGCTGGCCGACGAGGTCGGCATGCGCCGGCCGGCCGCGGCCATCGCGGCGCCGGCCCGCGGCGCCGCGCCCAAGGCGGTCGCCGCCCCGGCCGCCGCCGCGGTGGCGGCGCCGGCCAAGCCGAAGCCGGCCACCCCCAAGAAGCTGACCACGGCGCCGCAGACCAGCGGCGACGAATGGGAAGAGTTTTAAACGGCATTTTGATACAGCGCCAAGCAGTAAATGAAGGAATACCCCATGCCGCATACCAAAGACACCGTTAAAGAGTTCGATTTCAACGCCAAGGATTTCGAACGTGTGCGCGGCCTGATTTATAAGCGGGCCGGCATTTCGCTGGCCGACAGCAAGCAAGAGATGGTCTACAGCCGCCTGGCGCGCCGCCTGCGCGCCACCGGCATCGCCTCGTTCGCCAAGTACCTCGACGACCTCGAGGCCGGCCGGCTGGGCGAGGAGTGGGAGTCGTTCACCAACGCGCTGACGACCAATTTGACGTCGTTCTTCCGCGAGGCGCACCACTTCCCGCTGCTGGCCGAGCATGTGAAGAACAAGCGCGAGCCGATCACCATCTGGTGCTCGGCCGCCTCCACCGGCGAGGAGCCGTACTCGATCGCGATGACGGTGTGCGAGGCGTTCAACACGCTCACGCCGAACTGCCACATCATCGCCACCGACATCGACACCAACGTGCTGGCGCACGCCGAGAACGGCGTCTACACGATGGACCGGCTCGACAAGATGAGCCCGGAGCGCTCGCGCCGCTTTTTCCTCAAGGGCAAGGGCGACCGCGAGGGCATGGCGCGGGTGCGCCCGGAGCTGCGCAACATGATCACGTTCAAGCCGCTCAACCTGCTGGCCGACAACTGGCCCGTCAGCGGCCAGTTCGACGTCATCTTTTGCCGCAACGTGATGATTTATTTCGACAAGGCGACCCAGCGCAAGATCCTGTCGCGCTTTGTCCCATTGATGAAGCCGGACGCCCTGCTGTTCGCGGGCCATTCGGAGAATTTCCTCTACGTGTCGGAGTCGCTCAAACTACGCGGCAAGACGGTGTACGAGTTGGACGATCAACACCGTGGCGCCGCGCAAAAAAGCGGCGCCCCGCAGACGAGATAACACATGGACCTCGAACAATTTGCCACCAACGTGTATTTCGACCGCACGTTCGATTGTGAAGCCGCCAAGATTTTGCCCGGCGAGTATTACTTCACCAACAAGGACATGCTGATCGTGACCGTGCTCGGCTCGTGCGTGTCGGCCTGCATCCGCGACCGCGTCACCGGCCTGGGCGGCATGAACCACTTCATGCTGCCCGACGGCGGCGGCGACGGCAGCCCGGTGTCGGCGTCGGCGCGCTACGGCACCTACGCGATGGAGATCCTGATCAACGACCTGCTCAAGGCCGGCGCCAAGCGCGAGAACATGGAGGCCAAGGTGTTCGGCGGCGGGGCCGTGCTCAAGGGCTTCACGGCGATCAACGTCGGCGAGCGCAACGCCGCCTTCGTGCTCAACTTCCTGCGCACCGAGAAGATCCGCGTGGTGGCCGAGGACTTGAACGACGTCCACCCGCGCAAGGTCTATTTCTTCCCGCGCACCGGCAAGGTGCTGGTCAAGAAGCTGATGCAAACCCACAACGACACCTTGGCCAAGCGCGAGATCGAATACGCCAGCCGCCTCAAGAAGGCGCCGGTCGGCGGCGAGATCGACCTGTTCTGAGCGTGTCAAGAATCGATAGAGTAGATACAGGGCCAGGCCCGGAAAGTAGCGTTTTATGAAGATCAAAGTCCTCATCGTCGATGACTCCGCGTTGATCCGCAGCGTCATGAGCGAGATCATCAACAGCCAGCCCGACATGGAGGTGGTGGGCGCGGCGCCCGATCCGCTGGTGGCGCGCGAATTGATCAAGCAGACCAATCCGGACGTGCTGACCCTGGACGTCGAGATGCCGAAGATGGACGGGCTCGATTTCCTGGAAAAACTGATGCGTTTGCGCCCGATGCCGGTGGTGATGGTATCCTCGCTAACCGAGCGGGGCTCGGAAATCACGATGCGCGCGCTGGAACTGGGCGCCGTCGATTTCGTCACCAAACCGAAAATCTCGATCCAGGCGGGCATGCGCGAATATACCGACCTCATCACCGACAAGATCCGCGCCGCCTCCAAGGCCCGCGTGCGCGCGCGCGTGCTGCCGCAGCCCGGCGCCGAGGGACAGGCGCCGCTGCCGCAGCTGCGCAACCCGCTGACGTCGTCGGAAAAGCTGATCATCATCGGCGCCTCCACCGGCGGCACCGAGGCGATCCGCGAGTTCCTGATGCAGATGCCGTCGGACTGTCCCGGCATCCTGATCGCCCAGCACATGCCGGAGGGCTTCACGCGCTCGTTCGCCAAGCGCCTCGACTCGCTGTGCAAGATCTCGGTGCAGGAGGCGGCCGGCAACGAGCGGGTACTGCCGGGCCACGCCTACATCGCGCCGGGCCACTCGCACCTGTACCTGACGCGCAGCGGCGCCAACTACATGACCCGCATCGACCAGGCCGATCCCGTCAACCGCCACCGGCCGTCGGTCGACGTGCTGTTCCGCTCGGCGGCGCAGGCGGCCGGCAAGAACGCCGTCGGCGTGATCCTGACCGGCATGGGCAAGGACGGCGCGGCCGGCATGCTGGAGATGCGCACGGCCGGGGCGTATAATTTCGCCCAGGACGAGGCCAGTTGCGTGGTGTTCGGCATGCCGCGCGAGGCGATCGCGGTCGGCGCCGCGCACGAGGTGGGCGCGCTGCAGGCGCTGCCGGGCATGGTGCTGGGCCACTTGGCCACCCATGGCGCGCGCGCGTTGCGCGTGTAAATGCCGACGTACCGGTGCTAAATGTGTCCCGGATGACGTTTTACTGCTACTTTGTTCGCCTTAGAGCAACGAAAATGCTATCCTACAACTTGATGGAAATTGTAGGCATTATTCACAACCGCGTAGAGAATCAACGGAGTAATTCATGGCTGATCCAAAGATGAAATTTTTAGTGGTTGACGATTTTTCGACGATGCGCCGCATCGTCCGGAATCTGTTGAAAGAATTGGGTTATGCCAATGTCGACGAGGCGGAAGACGGCGTGATGGCGCTGGCGAAGCTGCGCGCCGAGTCGTTCGACTTCGTCGTGTCGGACTGGAACATGCCGAACATGGACGGCCTGACGATGTTGCAAAACATCCGTGCCGACCCGGCGCTGGCCAAGCTGCCGGTGCTGATGGTGACGGCCGAGGCGAAGAAGGAAAACATCATCGCCGCCGCCCAGGCCGGCGCCAACGGCTACGTGGTCAAACCGTTCACCGCCGCCACCCTGGATGAAAAGCTGAACAAGATCTTCGAAAAACTCGGGGCTTGATGATGGCTGAGCAACAAAGCGGCGCCGTCGCGGTCGGGGCGGAGCCGAACGAGGAGTTTTTGTCGCGTATCGGTCACATGACGCGGGCCCTGCATGAGAGTTTGCGCGGTCTGGGCCTGGACAAGTTGATCGAAAAAGCGGCGTCGGACATACCCGACGCCCGCGACCGCCTCGATTATGTGGCCCGTCTGAGCGAGGACGCGGCGCAGAAAGTGTTAAACGCCACCGACGCCGCCAGTCCGCTGCAGGAGCGCATCGGCGGCGACGCCAGGCAACTGGGCGCGTCGTGGAGTGCGCTGCTGGCGCTGGGCGCCGAGGCCGGTCCGGCCGACGCCCAATGGCGCGCGCTGGCGCGCCAGACCGTCGCCGCGCTCGACGGCGCGGCCGCCGGCGCGTCCGAGACCCGCGCCCATCTGATGGACATCATGATGGCGCAGGACTTCCAGGACTTGACCGGGCAGGTGATCAAGAAGGTGACGTCGATCGCGCAAAACCTGGAAAAGCAACTGGTGCAGATGCTGATCGATTTCGCGCCGGAGCAGATGAAGAAGGAAATCGACAACGGCTTGCTGAACGGACCGCAGATCGATCCGACCGGCGAGGGCGTGGTGGCCGACCAGGAGCAGGTGGACGACCTGCTCGACAGTCTGGGCTTCTGACCTTGACGCAGTACCGTCCGTAGCCCGGCCAGCCGGGCGGCGGGCCTTCCCATCCATCACAACCATGCACCAGACCAATTTCCTCGTTCGTGAGCCGTTGTTGGATCCCAGGCAGCGGGTGGTGGGCTACGAATTATGCTGGCAGCGGCAGACCCGCAGCGGGGCGCCGCCGTCGACGCCGGCCGAGCTCGAATCACTGGTCGACTTCGTCGCCGGGCAGATGGTCGACGATGACAACGGCGCCTGGCTGCTGCGCGACAAAATCCTGTTTCTCGAAGCCGTGCCGGCCATGCTGTCGACCGACGCCCTGCACCGGCTGCCGCCGGAGCGCACGGTGCTGTCGCTCAAGGCGGCCGCGCTGGCCAACCCGGACACCCTGGCGGCGGTGCAGGCGCTGCGCGCCGGCGGCGTCGGCATCCTGCTGCGCGAGGCCGACCTGGCGCGCAGCGGCGCCCGGCTGCCGACCCTGGCTTCGTATGTCGAGGTGCGCTTTTCCGGCGCCGACGTCGCCACCCAGGCGCGCACCTACGCCGCGTTCCGGCAATCGGCGGTGGGCATGATCGCGCGTCCGGTCAGCAACTGGGCCGATTTCGACGCCTGCGCCGCGCTGGGGCTGAACGCCTTCGTCGGCAAGCTGCACCTGACCCCGCGCACCAGCCTGCTCTCGGGCGGCATGAACCCGGCCCAGACCATCATCATGCAGCTGATGCAGATGGTGCGGCAGAACGCCGACATCGGCCAGATCGAAACCGTGCTCAAGCACGACGCCACCTTGTCGTACAAGCTGCTGCGCTTCATCAACTCTGCCGGCTTCGGCGCCGGGCGCGAGGTGCAATCGATCCGGCAGGCGCTGGCCCTGCTGGGCTACACGCCGCTGTACCGCTGGCTGACCTTGCTGCTGGCGACGGCCAGCACGTCCGGCTACTCGCCGGTGCTGCTGGAGACGGCGGTGGTGCGCGGCCGCCTGGCCGAGCTGCTGGGGCAGGCCGCGCTGGGCAAGAACGCGGCCGAGAACATCTTCGTGGCGGGCATGTTCTCGCTGCTGGACCGGCTGCTGGGCATCAGCATGAAAGAGGTGCTGGCCAACATCCAGTTGTCGGACGACGTGGTGGCGGCCTTGCTGACGCGCGGCGGCAAGTACGGCCCGTACCTGGCGCTGGCCGAGGCGTGCGAGCTCAATTCCGACCTGGTGGCGTCGCTGGCGGCGTCGCTCAAGCTCAGCCCGGAGGACGTCAACACGGCGCACCTGTCGGCGCTGGCGTGGGCGCAGACGGTGGCCGCGTAACGCGCCTTAAGCTGGCGCAAACGCGGCCCGAATATCTCCCGTGCGCGCGTTGACACGGCCGCTGGCCAGGTCGAAGATCAACGTATGAACGCGAACTCCGATAAAGATTATATCGACGCCAAGACCGAGGCTACCCGCGCCGGCCTGGACGGGCGGCTGGCCGCGTTCGAGGAAAATGTGAATGGTAAATTCGCCGCCATCGATATGCGATTTGTCGCGTTGGAAACAAAGATGGAAGCCGGCTTTGCGCAGATACGCGCGGAATTCAAGGAAGCCATCGAACGCGCGACGTCGCAGATGGTCAAGTGGATGGTGGGTATTTGCATTGTCATGTTCACCATCTTCTTCAGTTCCATGGTTTTCTTTCTGAATAGCATCACTCAGGTTCGGCAAGCCCAACCGTTGCAGGCCTTGCCACCGATCGTCATTCAACTGCCGCCGTTGACGGCGGCGCCGGTGGCGCCACCAAAACCCGGATGACGGGACTCCGACCATGAACGCCAATTCCGATAAAGATTACATTGACACCAAGGTTGAAGCGGTCCAAGCCGGCATGGACGGGCGGCTGGACACGTTCGAGGCGAATGTGAATGGTCGATTCGCCGAGATGAACGCCAAATTGGATAAATCTGTTGCCGGGCTCAACGCTAAGATCGATACCGTCGCCGCCGAGCTCAACGCCAAGATCGATACCGTCGCCGCCCAGCTCAACGCCAGGATCGATACCGTCGCCACCGAGCTCAACGCCAGGATCGATACCGTCGCCACCGAGCTCAACGCCAAGATCGATACCGTCGCCGCCGAGCTCAACGCCAAGATCGATACCGTCGCCGCCCAACTCAACGCCAGGATCGATACCATCGACGCCAAGATCGACAAACTGGGCGCCGAACTGCGTAAGGAGCTCGCCGACGTTAGCGCGCGCATGGTGCAGTGGATGGTCGGCATTTTCCTCGCCTCCATGGCGATCTTCATCACGCTCATGACCTTCGTGCTCAATAACGCCGTGCCCAAAGCGGCGCCGGCCACACCGCCGGTGATCATCCAGCTTTCGCCGCAGGGCGTGACCTTTCCCGTGCCGGCCGCCCCGGCGGCGAAAAAGCAACCTTAGATTTCCAGGTTGTCGATCAAACGGGTGGAACCCAGCTTGGCGGCGGCCAGCACCACCAGCGGCGAGCCTTGCGCCAGGTCGCCGGCGCTGGGCGGCTGCAGGTCGCTGCGCTTGCGGATCGATACGTAGTCCGGCTTCCAGCCGCGCTTGGCCAAATCCTCCATCGCCTTGTGCTCGACCTGGAAAATATCCAGATGGCCGGCGCGCATCTCGTTGGCGACGTAGTTCAGGCTCTGGAACAGCGCCGGCGCCTCCGCCCGCTCCGCCTCCGACAGGTACATATTGCGCGACGACAGCGCCAGGCCGTCGTCGGCGCGGTACGTCTCGGCTCCGATGATCTCGGTCGGCAGCGCGAACTGGCGCGCCATGTTGCGCACCATCATCAGCTGCTGGTAATCCTTCTTGCCGAACACGGCCACCTTCGGCTGCACGCACGAGAACAGCTTGAGCACGATCGTGGTCACGCCGGTGAAGAAGCCGGGACGGAATTCGCCCTCCAGCGTGTTGCCGAGGTCGGCGGGCGGGTTGACGCGGAATTCCTGCGGCTCCGGATACAGGTCCTTCTCGGTCGGCGCGAACAGCACGTAGACGCCTTCCTTCTCCAGCTTTTCGACGTCGGCCTGGAAGGTGCGCGGATACTTGTCGAAGTCCTCGTTGGGGCCGAACTGCAGGCGGTTGACGAAGATCGACGCGACCACCGGATCGCCGTGCTTGCGCGCCAGGCGCATCAGCGACAGGTGGCCCTCGTGCAGATTGCCCATCGTCGGGACGAAGGCGGTGCGCAGTTGACCGCTCAGTTGGTCGCGCAGTTCTTCAATGGTGGTGATGATTTTCATGACATGGTCGCTATCGGCGTAAAAAGGGAATTCGGTGGAGGACTGGAGCGCGCGCGGGCCGCTCAGGCCGGCGAGTAGGCCAGCCGCACATAGATCGGGGCGAACGGCTCGGCCTGGGTGATTTCGATCAGCGTCTCCTTGGCCAGTTCGAGCAGCGCGACGAAGTTCACCACCACCACCGGCACGCCGCCGGCGATGTCGAACAGGTCGGCGAACTCGACGAAGCGGCTCGATTGCAGGCGCCGCAAGATGCCGGTCATGTGCTCGCGCACCGACAGCTCCTCGCGGCTGATCTTGTGGTGCTGGGTCAGCTTGGCGCGCTTGATCACGTCCAGCCAGGCCTGCTGCAGGTCGACCGGCGCCACCTCCGGCCAGGTCGGCACCAGGCTTTGCTCGATGAAGATCTGGGTGCGCACGAAATCGCGGTCGACCTGCGGGATCGCGTTCAGGTCGTAGGCGGCCAGCTTGATCTGCTCGTACTCCAGCAAACGCCGCACCAGTTCGGCGCGCGGGTCGTCGCTCTCGATCTCCAGGTCCGATTGTCGCTGCGGCAACAGCATGCGCGACTTGATCTCGATCAACATCGCCGCCATCAGCAGGTATTCGGCGGCCAGCTCCAGGTTCGACAGCCGGATCTGGTCGACATATTTCAGGTATTGCAGCGTCAGCTGCGCCATCGGGATGTCGAGGATGTTGAAGTTTTGCTTGCGGATCAGGTAAAGCAGCAGGTCGAGCGGCCCTTCGAAGGCGTCGAGGAAGATCTCCAGCGCGTCCGGCGGAATGTACAGATCGTTGGGCAGCTTGAGCAGCGGTTCGCCGTAGAGCCGGGCGAGGGCGGCCACTTCCGACGTCGCGGCGGCGGCCGCGCCGACGATCTCCGGCGGCACGGGGGCCTCCGCTACGGCGTCGCCGTCGGCGGTTAGCGCCGGGCGCGTGTCCGCGACATCGCCGGCCGGCTGTTCAGCCGTGTCGTCTGGCAACATCCGTGCCGCCCCAAGTCCTTAGACTTTGTTCTGGTAGACGTAGGCTTGTTGCTTGACGGCCGACTCGAGCTGGCGTTCCTGCTCGTCGAGCGACAGCGGCGCCTTGTCCCAAAGCAGCGCGCGGCCCAGACGTTGTCCTTCTTCGATCGCCGGGTTCTTTTCCTTCAGCGACTTGATGAACAAGGTGTGGTCGGATTCGTACATCGAATGTTGTTTAGAGAATTTCATATAGTCCAAGTGAGTGGCTCAGCAATAGGTATTTTACCGCGCCGCGGCGCCGACGCGCTAATTCTATCGCCGCCGGCCGCGCAAAGCGGCGGAATCGGTTATGCTCAAAGGCGTAATGTTGCAAAGATATAATGATAATGACAACACGCCTGACCCCCAAGACCATCTTTTTGTTGACCCTGCCGCCACTGCTGTGGGCCGGCAACGCCATTGTCGGGCGCCTGGTGCACGACATGTTGCCGCCGGTGTTGCTCAATTTCCTGCGCTGGGCGATCGCCTTGCTGATCCTGCTGCCGCTGGCCGGCCGCGTGTTCCAGCGGGACAGCGCGTTGTGGGGCCACTGGCGGCGTTACGCCCTGTTGGGCCTGTTTGGCATCGGCCTGTACAACACCTTCCAGTACATGGCGCTGCAAAGCTCGACGCCGATCAACGTCACCTTGGTCGCATCGGGATTGCCGGTGTGGATGATGCTGACGGGCCGGCTGTTCTTTGGCGTGGCCGTCAGCGGGCGCCAGATGGCCGGCGCCGTGCTGTCGATCGCCGGCGTGTTGGTGGTGCTGGCGCGCGGGGAATGGCGGCATGTGCTCGAGCTGCGGCTGGTGGCGGGGGATTTGTTCATGATCCTGGCCACCATCGCCTGGTCGTTCTACAGCTGGATGCTGATGCGCACCCGGGAGCCGGCCGCGCTGCGCGCCGACTGGGCCGGTTTCCTGGCGGCGCAGGTGGCGTTCGGCGCGCTGTGGTCGGGCGCCTTCGCGCTCGGCGAGCAATGGCTGGGGGCGATCCCGGTGCGCTGGAGCTGGTGGCTGGGCGCCGCGCTGCTGTACGTGGCGATCTTCCCGGCGGTGATCGCCTTCCGCTGCTGGGGCGAAGGCGTGCGGCTGGCCGGCCCGGCCATCGGCGCCTTCTTCGTCAACCTGACGCCGCTGTTTACGGCGCTGCTGTCGTCGGCCTTCCTCGGCGAGGCGCCGCACGCCTACCACGCGGCGGCGTTCGCGCTGATCGTCGCCGGCATCGTGGTGTCGGCGCGGCGCGGCTAGCCGGCGGCGGCGGCCTTCAGCGCGTCGATAAACACCCGCACTTTTTGCGGCACGTGGGGCGAGGCCGGGAACACGGCGTGGATATCGCTTTCGGCCTGCGACCATGCCGGCAGCAGCCGCACCAGCCGGCCGGCGGCCACGTCCTCCTGCGTGAGGAAGGTGGTGGCCCGCAGCGCGCCCACGCCGGCCAGCGCGGCGGCGCGGCTGGCGTACGCCGTGTTGGTGGAAAATACCGTGTTGCGCATGCGCATCTCGCGCCGCCGGCCGGCGCCATCCTCCAGCGTGAACACCCTCGGCTGTGGCAGCACCGACAGCGCGATGAACGGCAGCGGTTCGAGCGCGTCCGGATGGTCCGGCATGCCATGCCGGGCGATGAAGTCCGGACTGGCCACCAGCCAGCGCCTGAGCGGCCCCACGCGCGCCGCCATGTGGCCGGAATCGGCCAGCTTGCCCAGCCTGACGGTGACGTCGATGCCTTCGGCGATCAGGTCGATCACGTGGTCGGCGCAGACCAGGTCGATGTGCAGCGACGGATAGCGCGCGCGCAGCTGCGCCAGCACCGGCGCCACCACCAGCGCGCCGTAGTCGATCGGCGCGGCCACGCGCAGCGTGCCTTGCGGAGCGTCGCGCCCGCTGCGCGCTTGCTCGATCGCCTGTTCGGCCGAGCGCAGCAACTGGCGGCTGGCCTCGTAGAACGCGCGCCCCGGCTCGGTCAGGCTCAGCTTGCGGGTCGAGCGCAGCAGCAGGCCGACGCCGATTTCCGCCTCCAGCAGCTGCATGTGTTTGCTGACCATGGACTTGGCCAGGCCCAGCCGCTCGGCGGCGGCCGTCAACGAGCCGGCCTCGACCACGGCGACGAAGCTGATCAGGCGGTTCAGATTGACGGTATTGAGATCGACCATGCACCATTATGCCTCGATTGTCCACTTTGAGTGGACAGAGATTCCGGCATTGTCCGGCTTATCGGCACGGCGGCGGCTGTCTATACTGGCTTCATCCACTTCCCCTACAAGGACTTTGTCATGAAACTGTACGGCTTCCCGCTCTCCGGCCATTCCCACCGCGCCGAGTTGTTCCTCAACCTGCTCAAGCTGCCTTACGAGTTCGTCCCGGTGCCCTTGGCCGGCGGCGGGCACCGCACGCCGGCGTTCCTGGCGATGAACGGCTTCGGCGAAGTGCCGGTGCTGGAGGACGGCGACGTGGTGTTGGCCGATTCGACCGCGATTCTGGTGTACCTGGCGTCCAAATACGACGACAGCGGACGCTGGCTGCCGCGCGATCCGCTCGCCGCCGCCCGGGTGCAGCGCTGGCTGTCGACCGCCTCGGGCAAGATCGCCTACGGTCCGGCCGCCGCGCGCATGGTGACGGTGTTTGGCGCCAGGTTCGATCACGAGTATGTCAAAGGCGTCGCCACCCGCCTGTTCGAGGTGCTGGAGCGCGAGCTCGAAGGGCGCCGCTACCTGGTCGGCGAGCACGCCACCATCGCCGACGTGGCCGCGTTCAGCTACATCGAGCACGCGCCGGAAGGCGGCGTTTCGCTCGAGCCGTATCCGAACATCCGCGGCTGGCTGGCCAACGTGCGCGCGCTGCCGGGCTTTGTCGCCATGCCGGCCACGCAAGCCGGCGTCGCGCCGGAGGCGGCATAGTCATGGGCGTCCCGGGCTCTCCCTTCCACGCCGGCGAACTGGCGATCCAGCAGCGCGTCGGCATGCGCGAGCGCATCGCCAGCGTCAGTGCAATCGCCATCCGCGACCACATGCCGGACCAGCATCGCCAGTTCTTCGCCGAGCTGCCGTTCTTCTTCATCGGTGCGGTGGACGGGGCGGGACAGCCGTGGGCGACGATGCTGGCCGCCGAACCCGGCTTCATCGGTACGCCCGACGCGCGCACCCTGGACATCGCCGGCGGCATGCTGGCCGGCGATCCGCTGCGGGGCCGGTTGCGTGTCGGCGACCATGTCGGTGGCCTCGGGCTGGCGCCGGCCACGCGCCGCCGCAACCGCGTCAACGGCGTGATCACGGCCATCGACGATGGCGGCCTGCGCATCGCGGTCGCCCAGAGCTTCGGCAACTGCCCGCAGTACATTCAGCATCGCCAGCACAGCGCGGCGCCCAACGTGGGCGCGGCCGGCGCAGGGGCGCAGGTATTGCGCGGGGCGGCGCTCGGTGACGAGGACCGCAGCTTGATCGCGCGCTCGGACACCTTCTTCATCGCCAGCGCCTACCTCGATGCCGACGCCGGCGATGCCCGTGGCGTCGATGTCTCGCATCGCGGCGGGCGGCCCGGTTTCGTGCGCGTCGATGACGAGCGCACGCTGACGTCGCCCGAGTTCCGCGGCAATTTTGTCTTCAACACAACGGGTAATCTGCTGCGGCAGGCGCGCGCCGGCTTGCTGTTCATCGACTTCGAGCGCGGCGACCTGCTGCATCTGGCGGTGGAGGCGGAGATCATCTGGGACGGTCCGCAGGTGGAGGCGTTCGCCGGCGCCGAGCGGCTGCTGCGGTTTCACATCCGCGAAGTGGTGCGCAACGTCGGCGCGCTGCCGTTCCGCTGGAGCGAGCCGCAACCGGCGGCGCAGATCGCCCGCACCGGCAGCTGGCCGGAGGTTTTGGGCGGATGAACGCTTGCGTTGCGCCTTACCGTCAGCCCAGCGACTTGATATAGCGCGGGTCGACTTGCGCGCAATAGCTGGCGCAGGCGTGGCGTGCGGCCTTGGCCGCCGCGTGCACCAGCATCTCGGCGTTGGAATGGAAGCACAGCGAGACGATGATCGACGGCGGCTCCGGCTGCACCGGCAGTTCGATGAATTCGCCGCTCTCGAGCGAGGCGACCACGAACAGGCTGGGGATCGCCGCCACGCCATAGCCGTCCTTGATCAGCTGGACGATGGCCGCCACCGACGGCGAACAGGTGATGCGGGTCTGCTCCAGCGGCACCATCGCCAGGTTGGCCATCTTGCTGACGATTTCCTCGACCGCGCGCTGCGGCGCGGTGCCGCGTCCGAACGTCAGCAGCGGCAGCTGCAGCAGGCGCTGGTTCAAGCCTTCCCTGCGCGTGTCGAGCAGGCCGCGGCGCGCGATCCAGTGCAGCGGATAGACCGCCAGCGCCTCCGAGACGATGTCGCTGCTCTCCACGCCCTCGACCTGGATCACCAGATCGAGCTCGCGCGCCCGCAGGCGCCGCTCCAGCACATTGCTGATGTCGACCGCCAGATCGACTTCGAGCTCCGGATACAACACATTGAGCTGGCGGATGTACTGCGCCAGCCAGCTGTGGACCACCGATTCGATCACGCCGAGGCGCAGCCGGCCGCGCACCGCACTATCTTTGTGCGCGGCCGCCTGCAGCCTGCGGGTGGCGTCGACCACCGCCTTGGCGTGGCCCAGCAGGTACTCGGCGTTGGCCGTCAGGCGGAAGTCCTTGCAGCTGCGATCGATCAGCTCCGTCTGCAATTCCTCCTCTAGCGACTTGATGCGCAGCGAGATCGCCGCCGGCGTCGCGTGCAGCGCGCGCGCCGTGGCGCGGAAGCTACGCAGCTGCGCCAAGGTGACGAAGGTTTCAAGGAAACGGGTGTTCATGGAACAAGAATACCTTAACCGCATGCACCGGGATAGCGCACGGAGATAAGAAAAACTATACAACAACAGCAAAAATAACTAGATAGCATGATGGGGTATTCAAGTTTATTCTGAACTCATGCAGTTTTCACATCACTATGAGCGAACGACCATGACCCCACTTGAACTCAGGCACAAAGTCCGCGGCGGCGAATTCCGCTTGCCGACGGCCGGCTATTGCGGCGCGTACGCCCAGGCCAATCTGGTGATCCTGCCGCACATGCACGCCGACGCCTTCCTGCTTTTCTGCCAGCGCAACCCGCGCGCCTGTCCGCTGCTGGCGGTCGGCGAACCCGGACAGTGGAACGTCGCCAGCCTCGGCGCCGACATGGACCTGCGCAGCGACACGCCCGGCTACAACGTCTACCGCGACGGCGTGCTGGCGGCGCAAACGGCGGCGCTGCACGACATCTGGCGCGACGACCTGGTGGTGTTCGCGATCGGCTGTTCGTTCTCGTTCGAGCAGATGCTGATCGACGCCGGCATCCGGCTGCGCCACATCGAGCAGCGCCGCAACGTCGCCATGTACCGCACCAATATCGCCAACCGCGGCGCCGGTCCGTTCGGCGGCGAGATGGTGGTGTCGATGCGGCCGATGAAGGCGGCCGACGCCATCCGCGCGATCCAGATCACCAGCCGTTTTCCGGCCGTCCACGGCGCCCCGGTGCATCTGGGCGACCCGTCGCTGATCGGCATCGCCAACCTCGATCTTCCCGACTACGGCGACGCGGTCGAGGTCATGCCGGACGAGATCCCGGTCTTCTGGGCCTGCGGCGTCACGCCGCAGGAAGCCATACGCCACGCGCGCCTGCCGCTGGTGATCACCCACCAGCCGGGCTACATGCTGGTGACGGACATCCGCAACGCCGCGCTGGCCGCATTCTGATTTAAACAAAATGGCAGCACCTTCACAGCGGGTCCGCATGCGCACCCGCCGGGGGAGTGCCGCATCTAAAAAAAGGAGAGCACGATGAACACAAAAGTAGCAAGCGCCGCGCAGCCGGAGGGATACTTCGCCTGGTTCCACGCATTGACCGGCAAGGAGCGCCGCACCTTCTGGAGCTGCAAGATCGGCTACGCGCTCGACGCGATGGACACGCAGTTCCTCAGCTTCGTGATTCCGACGCTGATCGCCAGCTGGGGCCTGTCCAAGGGCGACGCCGGCTTGATCGGCACCGTCACCTTGCTGACCTCCGCCCTCGGCGGCTGGATCGCCGGCATCATGTCCGACCGTATCGGCCGCGTCAAGACGCTGCAGATCACCATCCTGTGGTTCGCCTTCTTCACCGTGTTGTGCGGCCTGGCGCAAAACTTCCAGCAGCTGCTGTGGGCGCGCGGCCTGATGGGCTTTGGCATGGGCGGCGAGTGGACCGCCGGCGCCATCCTGATCGGCGAGGTGATACGCGCCAAGGACCGCGGCAAGGCGGTCGGCATGGTGCAGGCGGGATGGGCGCTGGGCTGGGGCGTGTCGGCGCTGCTGTACGCGTTGATGTTCACGCTGCTGCCGGCCGAGTGGGCGTGGCGTTCGCTGTTCCTGCTGGGGATATTGCCGGCGCTGTTCGTGATCTTCATCCGCCGCTTCGTCGACGAACCGGAAGTCTTCATCGCCGAACAAAACAAGGTCAAGGCCAGCGAGGACCGGGTCCAGTTCACCGCCATCTTCGCGCCGAAGATGCTCAGCGTGACGCTGCGCGCCGTGCTGCTGACCACCGGCGCCCAGGGCGGCTACTACGCCATCACCACCTGGCTGCCGACCTTCCTCAAGACCGAGCGGCATCTGACGGTGCTGGGCACCGGCGGCTACCTCGCGATGGTGATCGTCGGCTCGTATGTCGGCTACATCGTCAGCGCCTTCCTGACCGACTACCTGGGCCGCAAGAAGAACTTCATCCTGTTCGCCGCCGGTTCGATGTGCATCGCGCTGGCCTACACCCGGCTGCCGGTCAACGACAGCGTGATGCTGTTCCTCGGCTTTCCGCTCGGCTTCTGCGTGTCGGGCGTGTTCAGCGGCATGGGCGCCTTCCTGACCGAGTTGTTCCCGACGTCGATGCGCGGCTCCGGCCAGGGCTTCAGCTACAACATGGGCCGCGCCATCGGCTCGCTGTTCCCGCTGATGATCGGCTTGAGCAGCCAGTCGATGGCGCTGGGCGAGGCGATCGGCGTCTTCGCCGGCACCGCGTACGGCGTGATGATCCTGGCGGCGCTGACCTTGCCCGAAACCGCCGGCAAAAAACTCGAGTCCTGACCAACCGCTGATTTCATAGTACAAAAAAGATCAAAGGCATCAACATGAAAAACGACATTCCAACCCAATCCATGCTGTGGCAATTCTGGGTCGACCGCGGCGGCACCTTCACCGACATCGTCGCCCGCCGCCCGGACGGCAAGCTGGTGACCCACAAGCTGCTGTCGGAAAACCCGGAGCGCTACGACGACGCCGTCACCCAGGGCATGCGCGACATGCTGGGGCTGAAGACCGGCGACCCGCTGCCGTCGGACCAGATCGAAGTGATCAAGATGGGCACCACCGTCGCCACCAATGCGCTGCTCGAGCGCAAAGGCGCGCGCACCGCGCTGGCGATCACGCGCGGCTTCGCCGACCAGCTGCGCATCGGCTACCAGGACCGGCCCGACATCTTCGCCATGCATATCAAGTTGCCGGATTTGATCTACGAGGAAGTGATCGAGATCGATGAGCGCATCGGCGCGCACGGCGACGTGCTGCGCGCCCCGGACGAGGCGCTGCTGCGCCGGCAGTTCGCCGGCCTGCGCGAGCGCGGCATCGACGCCATCGCGATCGTGCTGATGCACGCTTACCGCTACCCCCGGCACGAGCTGCGCCTGCGCGCGCTGGCCGAGGAGGCGGGCTTCAGGCAGATCTCGGTCAGCCACCAGGTCAGCCCCCTGATGAAGATCGTCGGCCGCGGCGACACCACGGTGGTCGACGCCTACCTGTCGCCGGTGCTGCGCGACTACGTGTCGCGGGTGTCGGCCGACACTGGCGACACCCGCATCATGTTCATGCAATCGAACGGCGGGCTGACCGACGCCGGCCGCTTCCAGGGCAAGGACGCGATCCTGTCCGGCCCCGCCGGCGGCATCGTCGGCGCCGTCAAGAGCTGCGAGGCGATCGGCCTGAAACAGGTGATCGGCTTCGACATGGGCGGCACCTCGACCGACGTCGCCCACTACGACGGCGCCTACGAGCGCGTGTTCGAAACCGTGGTGGCCGGCGTGCGGGTGCGCGCGCCGATGATGCATATCCATACCGTGGCCGCCGGCGGCGGGTCGATCTGCAGTTTCGAGAACGGCCGCTTCAAGGTGGGTCCGGAATCGGCCGGCGCCAATCCGGGGCCGGCCAGCTACCGCAAGGGCGGCCCGCTGACCGTCACCGACTGTAACGTCATGCTCGGCCGCATACAGCCGGAGCATTTCCCGCGCGTGTTCGGCCCCAACGGCGACCTGCCGCTGGACCGCGACGTGGTGGTGCGCGCCTTCGGCGAACTGGCCGCGAGGATCGAGCGCGAAACCGGCACCCGCCTGTCGCCGTCGGCGGTCGCCGACGGCTTCCTGGCGGTCGCCGTCGACAACATGGCGCAGGCGATCAAGTCGATTTCGGTGGAGCGCGGCTATGACGTCAGCCGCTACGCCATGTGCTGCTTCGGCGGCGCCGGCGGGCAGCACGCCTGCCGCGTGGCCGACGTGCTGGGCATGACCAAGATCGCCATCCACCCGTTCGCCGGCGTGCTGTCGGCCTTCGGCATGGGCCTGGCCGACATCCGCGCCATGCGCGAGGGCGCGGTCGAACAGCCGCTGACGGCGGCCACGCTGGAGGCGTTGCAGCCGCAATTGGCCGAACTGGCGCGCCAGGCCCACGCCGACCTGCTGGCGCAGCAAGTGGCGGCGGACGATATCCGCGTCGAACTGTGCGCGCGCCTCAAGTACCAGGACAGCGACTCGGCCTTCGTCATCGCGCTGGCCGGGGTGGAGCAGATGGCGGAAGCGTTCGCGCTGTTGTACCGTGGCCGCTTCGGCTTCGTCATGGAAGGCCAGCCGCTGGTGATCGAGTCGGTGTCGGCCGAAGCCATCGGCGCCGGCGACGGCGCCGACTTCGTCATCGAAGTGCCGGCCGCCGAAGGCACCGACAGCGGCTCCGGCCGCGTCTACAGCTACGTCGACGGCCAGACCGTGCCGATCGCGCTGCACGTGCGCGCCGAGCTGCCGGTGGGCAGCCGCGTCGCCGGCCCGGCGCTGATCCGCGAGGAGATCGCCACCACGGTGGTCGATGCCGGCTGGACCGCGCGCGTGCTGCCGGACCGCACCTTGCTGCTGGAACGCGGCGCCGCCGCCGGCAGCGCCCACAAGATGACCACCGCCGCGCACCCGATCCACCTGGAGATCTTCAACAACCTGTTCATGGCCATCGCGCGCCAGATGGGCACCACCTTGGAAAACACGGCCTACTCGGTCAACATGAAGGAGCGGCTGGACTTCTCGTGCGCGATCTTCGACCGCGAGGGCAACCTGATCGCCAACGCGCCGCACATTCCCGTGCATCTGGGGTCGATGAGCGACAGCGTGTTGTGCGTGATCCGCCAGCACGCCGCCACGATGGCGCCGGGCGACGCCTATGTGCTCAACGTGCCCTACAACGGCGGCACGCACCTGCCGGACATCACGGTCGTCTGTCCGGTGTACGGCGCGGGCGCCGGCGCGGCGCCGCTGTTCTATGTCGCCGCGCGCGGCCACCACGGCGACGTCGGCGGCATTACGCCCGGCTCGATGCCGCCCAACAGCACCACCATCGAGGAGGAGGGCGTGCTGCTCGATAACGTCAAGATCGTCGACCAGGGCGTGTTCCTGGAGCCGATGGTGCGCGGCCTGTTCGCCGCCGGGCCCTGGCCGAGCCGCAACATCGACCAGAACATCTCCGACCTGATCGCCCAGCTGGGCGCCTGCGAAACCGGCGCCAACGAATTGTTGAAGGCGGTGGACACCTACGGCGAGGACGTGGTGCTGGCCTACATGGGCCACGTGCAGGCCAACGCCGAGGCGGCGGTGCGCAAGGCCATCGTCGGCCTGCGCGACGCCAGCTTCGCCTACGAGATGGACGACGGCGCCGTGGTCAAGGTCAAGCTGACCATCGACCGCGCCAACGGCGGCGCGATCGTCGACTTCACCGGCACCAGCGCGCAGCGGTCGACCAATTTCAACGCGCCGCTGTCGGTGTGCAAGGCGGCGGTGCTGTACGTGTTCCGCACGCTGATCGACAGCGACATCCCGATGAACGAGGGCGTGCTCAAACCCCTGACGCTGATCATCCCGGAAGGCTCGATGCTCAACCCGTGCTATCCGGCCGCCGTGGTGGCCGGTAACGTGGAAGTGTCGCAGACCGTCACCGACGCGCTGTATGGCGCGCTGGGGGTGATGTCGGCCTCGCAGGGGACGATGAACAACTTCACGTTCGGGAACGCGGAACACCAGTACTACGAAACCATCGCCGGCGGTTCCGGTGCCGGTCCGGGCTTCGACGGCACGGCGGCGGTGCAGACGCACATGACCAACTCGCGCATGACCGATCCGGAGGTGCTCGAGTGGCGCTTCCCGGTGCTGGTCGAGACGCACGCGATCCGGCGCGGCAGCGGCGGCGCCGGAGCGCACCACGGCGGCGATGGCGCGCTGCGCCGCATCCGCTTCCTGGAGGCGATGACGGCCAACATCCTGGCCGGGCACCGCCGCGTCGCGCCGTTCGGGCTGGCGGGGGCGCAGTCCGGCGCGCTGGGGCGCAACTGGGTCGAGCGCGGCGACGGCACGGTGGAGGAATTCGGCGCCACGCATACGACCGACATGCGGCCCGGCGACGTCTTCGCCATCGAGACGCCGGGCGGCGGCGGGTTCGGATCAAAACCATAATCAAACAATCACCAAACAATCACCAAACAATAAGCAACGGGGATCCACCATGAAAAAAACCATGTTTGCGCTCGCGCTGGGCGCGTCGGCGGCGACGGCTTCGGCCCAATCGAATGTGACGGTGTACGGCATCGTCGATATGGCGCTGGTGCGCGAAAGCGGCGGCCTTGCCACCACCACCAAATTGACCAGCGGCGTCGAGGCGGGCTCGCGGCTCGGCTTCAAGGGCGCGGAGGACCTGGGTGGCGGCATGTCGGCCATCTTCCTGCTGGAGAACGGCTTCCAGTCCGACACCGGCGCGCTGGGGCAGGGCGGCCTGCTGTTCGGGCGCCAGGCCTATGTCGGCCTGCGCACGCGCTCCGGCACCGTCACCCTGGGGCGCCAGTACACGCCGCAATACCTGGCCGTGGCGGCGGTCGATCCGTTCGGCTCCGGCACGGCCGGCGACACCAAGAACCTGATGGCGTCGACCGGCAATGGCGCCAGCCGCATGGACAACGCGATCAAATATGCGTCGCCGGTGTGGAGCGGTTTCAGCGCGGAGTTGGTGTACGGCGCCGGCGAAGTCGCCGGCGACAGCGCGGCCGGCCGCCAGTTGGGCGCATCGCTGACCTACAACGGCGGCCCGCTGACGCTGCGCCTGGCCACGCATCACCGCGACAACGACACTGCCACGCTGAAGAACACCGGCGCCGCCAACAACACCGTGCTGACGGCGCTGTACGACGCCGGCGAGTTCAAGGCCCATGCGGCGTATGGCAGGGACAAGGGCTTGAACAGCGCGCTGCCGCGCAACCTGGCCAATCCGTTCGGCTACGCGGTGGCGCCGACGCCGAGCACCGACAGCGACGTGCTGCTGCTGGGGGTGACGGTGCAGCAGGGGATGGGGGTGTGGCTGGCGTCATACATCCGCAAGAACGACAAGACCGGCTTCGATCAGGACGCGCGGCAGTTCGCCGGCGGCTATCGCTACTACCTGTCGAAGCGCACCGACTTGTATGGCGTGTACGCGCACATCCGCAACAAGAACGGCGCCGGCTACACGGTGGGCAGCGCGATCGAGGGCGGCACCGGCAATCGCGGCCTGAATCTCGGTATCCGTCACGTCTTCTAGGGGAATCGCCATGAAAAACGTAGTCAAGATGTTGTGCGCGGCGCTGATGATGGTGGCGTTGGGCGCCGGCGCGGCGGAGAAGGGCAGCGCCGACGAGGCGGTGGCGATGGTCAGGAAGGCCGCCGAATTCCTGAAGAAAAACGGCAAGGAAAAAGCGTTCGCCGAATTTAACAACGCCAAGGGCCAGTTCGTCGACAAGGATTTGTACATCTTCGCGTTCCTCGCCAATGGCGACGGCGTCGAACAGGCCAACGGCGCCAACTACCGCCTGGTCGGGAAGAACGTCAAGGAGATGAAGGACGCCGATGGAAAATTCCTGATCAAGGAAATCCTGGCGCTGGGGATGAGCAAGGAAGGCAAGGGTTGGGTCGACTACAAGTGGCCCAACCCCGGCACGGGAAGCATCGACTCCAAGCGCACCTACGTGGAGCGCGTGGAGGATGTGGTGATCGGCTGCGGTGTGTATCGCTGACGGCGGCCGATCAGCGCCCGATGGTGACGCGCCTTATGGGCAGCTGCCGACGATGAAGTAGCCCGGCTTGGTCTCCGACAGCTTGCTCAGGAAGAAGGCGCTGTTGAAGCCCATGATCTGGTTGGAGCCGTTGGCCAGCGCCCAACCGAAGGTGGCGTGCGCGCGCCCCGCCTGCACATGCGCGGCGTTGCTGGCGGTGGTGCTGGTGCAGGCGAAGCCCGTCGTGGTGGTGACGCTCACCGGCGCCGAGATCGCGCTCTCGCCTTCCGCGCCGACCGCCGACACGGCGAAGCGGTAGGTGGTGCCGGCGGTCAGGCCGGTGGCCGTGTAGCTGGTGGTGGTCACCGGCGTCGACGTCAGCTTGACGCCGTCGCGGTAGACGTTGTAGCCGGTGGCGCCGTTGACGGCTTTCCAGCTCAGCGGCACGGAGGTGGCGGTCGCGGTGCCGGCGCTCAGGCCGTCCGGCGCGGGCAGGCTGGGTGCATTACCCACCAGGAACTGCGACACCGAGCAGGCGGCCGAGGTTTGGCCCTGGTTGTCGGTGGCGGTGACGGTGCCGCTGTAGTAGCCGTTGCCCAGGTTATACGTCTTGCTGAAGCTCGGGCCGCTGCCGGCGGCGTTGTCGTTGACTTGGGTCGGACCGTTCAGCGTCACGGTGTAGTTCGCCACGCTGCCGGTGGTGGTGGTGGCGGCGCCGCTGATGGTCGCGCTGGTGGCGCTGATCACGTTGGCCGAGCAGGCGGTCACGGTGGGGCCGGCGCCGGCGGCGGTGGTGCGCAGGTTGTTCTTGAACCAGAAGTCCATCACGAATTCCGGGTAGTCGACCTTGGTGCCGTCGACGAAGTGCACGTTCTTGCCGCCGGGGCCGGCCGGCCACGCGTGGCCCATGCCGCTGACGGTGATTTCGTGCGTGCGCACCTTGCCGTTGCCGTCGCGGTAGTTGACGGCGCTGCCGCCGCCAGGCACCGCCACCGCAGGGTCGGCCTTGAAGGTGCCGCCGTAGATCTGACGCATCGCCGCCGTGGCCAGCGGTCCGTAGGCCTGCCCGACCGTGTAGTCGAACGTGCCCCAGATGGCGCCGGAGATCTGCGTCGAGAATTTGCTGGCGCTGCTGCCGGCCATCGCCTTGCAGGCGTTGGCGGCGGTGGAGGCGGTGTAGCCGGACGGCACCGCGCTGATCTGCAAGGTCGTGGTGCCCGGCGTTGGCCCGGCGTTGATGCCGACGCCGGCGAACACGTCCGGCGCCAGGCAGCCCAGCGCCATCGTCTCGCCGCCGCCCGAGGACAGGCCGGTCACATACACCTGGTTCGGGTCGATCGCGTATTGCGGATCGGCGACGAAGCGGTTGACGACGTCAAGCAACACGGCGTCGTGGCCGCTGCTGCGGTTGTGGTTGGTGCTTGCATAATCCCAGCAATGGTTCGCGTAGACATTGCCGGTGGCGTTGGGGGCGATGACGACGGCGCCGTATTTGTCGGCCACCGCTTTCCAGTTGAAGCCGCCGTCGCTGCCGCTGTTGATGACGTCGCCCGCAGCCGTTTGCTGGCAGCCGTGCAGCACCAGCACCAGCGCGCGTTTGCCGGCCAGCGTCGGTTGCGAGGCGGGCCAGTAGAAATATCCCGTGAGCTTGCCGCCGTTGACGGTGTCGGTCGCCCAGCTTTGTTGTGTGCTCCAAGTGCCCGGCCCGGCCGTCGCGGCATGTGCGACGGCGGACGCAAGTATAAGGGTGGCGGCGAGCGCGCGCGACACCAACTGTTTGATGTTGAATCTCATGATGAATCGTCTCCGTTATTTAACTATATTTCCCGCAGCTAGGATGCCGGGTGAAGAAAATAGTAGTTCAAAAAAATATGCTTACAAGCACCCCAGTATTTCTACTGTTGTGCACGCGATTCGCTTCTGCGAGCGATTTGAGGTAGCGAAGATGTGCTTGGCGCGCGCCGGCTCCGCAGGCCTTTATGGCCGCGTTCGCTAGCATCTTGCCGGGAGTGGGTGACTATCGGGATGATGGTGAACCGGGGGCGCACCGGCATCTCGATGAATTTGGCCGCTCTTGCGCGCGGTGGCCACGATGTCTCCGCCGCGCGCGCTACACCTCGCTGCTCTCAATAACTTTGACATGGATCAAAGAAATTAAGTTCCGCAAAAATATAGTGCCTGCGCATTTTTTTTTGTTGCTGCTGGGCGGTCGGGGGAGGGAGGCAAGGGGCGGAATGGGAAGCGGGAGGAGCGCGTCCGGTGCGCTCCTCGCCGGCCGGGTGTCAGCGAGCGCTTGAGGCGGAATCGTTGGAATTGCCGGACTTGTCCGACTTGTGTTTGTTTTTGTTCCTGGCCTGCTGCTTCTTCTTGGTGGTGGAAGTGCCGTCCTGCGCGGTGCCGCCGCTGGAACTGGTGCCCGGGCTCGCGGCGCTGCCCGTGCCGGTACCGGACTGATCGCTGCCGGTGCCGCCGGTCGAGCTACCGGTCGAGCCCGTTTGTCCGCCGCTGCCACCCGACTGGCTGCCGGTCATGCCGCTGCTGCCGGTGGCGCCACTGCCGGTCATGCCGCTGCTGCCCGTGCTGCTGCCGCCCTGGCCCCTGGTCGAACCGCTGGTGCCGCTCGAACCGGTCGAGCCAGTCGACTGTCCGCCGGCCGAACCGGTGCCGGTGCCGGATTGGGAGCCGCTGCCGCTGGTGCTGCCGCCGCTCCCGGTCTGGCCGCTGGTGCCGCCGGTCTGCGCCACCGCGGCAGCGCTCATCAGGACGGCGGTGATTATTGCTGTTAATTTGGCGTTCATGTTCGCTCCTCGAATGGATAACAGGAGCGGCCATTTTTTCACAGCGCCGCATCGTTCAAAGTAGGAGCGCGACCCGCGGCGGGGTCGGATTGGAGGACTCGATCAGTGCTTCAGCGAGCGGCGCATGACCAGCGGCGGCGTTTCCAACGGATTGGCGTGGGAGTACTCGAGTTCCTCGGCCAGCTCGAACGCGTAGGCGGTGTAGAAATCGATCAGCTTGGGCTGGTCGGCGCGCACGGCCAGGCGCACTTCCTCGAGGCCGCTGGCCAGGCCGTGGTGGATCACCGCCTCCAGCAGGTGCTGCGACAGGTTGCTGCCCCGATACTCCGGCAGCACGCCCATGCGGCAGATCTCCCAGACGTCCGGGTCGGCGTCGAGCGGCAGCCAGCGTACCGAGCCGACCGGCGCGTCGTCGACCAATAAAACAAAACCGCCGCCGTCGCGCAGATGGTCTGCGACGACGACGGCGGTTTCGCGGTGGCCGCTGGAGGTGACGCTGACCTTGCCGGCCCACGCGGCGCGCGTGAGCTCGGCAATCAGTTTGGCATCGTCTTCCGTTGCTTCACGCACCACGATGTTCATGCCTTGCCGTCCTTAACCGATGCGCATGCCCGGCTCGGCGCCCGGCCACGGATGGAGGATGTAGATGCCCGGCTTGGCTTTCTCGTCTGCGGCCGAGGCCGCCAGCACCATGCCTTCGGACACGCCGAACTTCATCTTGCGCGGCGCCAGGTTGGCGACCAGCACGGTCAGCTTGCCGACCAGCTCTTCCGGCTTGTACATCGACTTGATGCCGGAGAAGACATTGCGGTGGCGGCCCTCGCCGGCGTCCAGGGTCAGGCGCAGCAGCTTGTCCGAGCCGTCGACGTGTTCGCAATTGACGATTCTGGCGATGCGCAGATCGACCTTGGCGAAGTCGTCGATCTTGATCTCCGGCGCCAGCGCTTCGATGTCGCCGGCGGCCGGTGCCGCCAGGGTTGCCGCCGGCGCGGCCGCGGCCGCAGCCGCAGTTGCAGCAGGTGCGGCGGCGGGCGCGGGCGCGTCGAACAGTTCCTCGATCATCTTGGCGTCCACGCGCGTCATCAGGTGGCTGTAGGCGCCGATGGTGCGGCCCAGCATGGCCTGCGACACGGCGCCGCTGGCGACATCGGTGTCGGCCCACACCAGTTGCTCGTCGTTGAGGAACTTGGCGACGTTGGCGGCCACGCCCGGCAGCACCGGCGACAGCAGGATGGTCAGCTGGCGGAACAGGATCAGCGCGGCCGTGCAAACGTCGTGCAACTCGGCGATTTTCGCCTCGTCCTTGGCCAGAATCCAAGGCTTGTTCTCGTCGACATACTGGTTGGTGATGTCGGCGATCTCCATGATCTCGCGCAGCGCCTTGCCGAACTCGCGCGCCTCGAAATTGGCGGCGATGCTGGCTTGGCGTTCGACGCCGTCGGCCGTCACCAGCGCGCGCTTGATCCAGCCCTGCGCGCCCTCGGACAGCGAGGCCGCCAGCTTGCCGTCGAATTTCTTGGCGATGAAGCCGGCGCAGCGGCTGGCGATGTTGACGTACTTACCGATCAGGTCGCTGTTGACGCGGGCGACGAAGTCCTCGCCGGTGAAGTCCAGGTCCTCGACCTTCGAGTTGAGCTTGAAGGCGATGTAGTAGCGCAGCCATTCCGGGTTCATGCCCAGGTTCAGGTAGCGCAGCGGCGAGATGCCGGTGCCGCGCGACTTGGACATCTTTTCGTTGTTGACGGTCAGGTGGCCGTGCACGTTGACCTTGAGCTTGTCGATCACCGGATGGCCGGCGAACTTCAGCATCGCCGGCCAGAACAGCAGGTGGAAGGAGACGATGTCCTTGCCGATGAAGTGGATTTGTTCGGTGGCCGGGTCGTTCAGCAGGTCATTGAAGTCGATGCCCTGCTTGTCGCAATAGTTCTTCAGGCTGGCCAGGTAGCCGACCGGCGCGTCCAGCCAGACGTAGAAGAACTTGCCCGGCGCGTCCGGGATCGGGATGCCGAAGTAGGGCGCGTCGCGCGAGATGTCCCAGTCGGCCAGTTTTTCGCCGGCCTCGCCCAGCCATTCGCTGACCTTGTTGACCATCTCCGGCTGCAAACGGCCCGGCGTGTTGAGCCATTCCTTGAGGAATTCGTAGCAGCGCGGATCGGACAGCTTGAAGAAGTACTGCTCCGAATCCTTGAGGATGGGCGTGGCGTTGGTGAACACCGAGAACGGGTTGATCAGTTCGGTCGGCTGGTAGGCCGCGCCGCACACCTCGCAGTTGTCGCCGTACTGGTCCTTGGCGTGGCACACCGGGCACTCGCCCTTGATGTTGCGGTCGGCCAGGAACATGCCTTTGACCGGGTCGTAGAAGCGCGGCACGATCTTGGTCTGGATCAGGCCGGCGTCGCGCAGCTTGCGGTAGATGCCTTGCGACAACTCCACGTTTTCCGGCGAATCGGTCGAGTACCAGTTGTCGAAGGCGATGTGGAAGCCGTCGAGGTACTGGGCGCGGCCGGCGGCGATCTTGGCGACGAACTCCTGCGGCGTGATGCCTTCCTTTTCGGCCGCGATCATGATCGGCGTGCCGTGGGTGTCGTCGGCGCCGACAAAGTGCACCGTGCGCGGAGCATCGCCGTCGCGCTGCATTCGCTGGAACCGGACCCAGATGTCGGCCTGGATGTACTCCATCATGTGGCCAATATGGAAAGCGGCGTTTGCGTAGGGCAGGGCAGTGGTGACGAACAGCTTGCGAGTCATGGTTGATGCACTTTGTGGGTGGAAAAGCAGCATTTTAACAGTGGAAGCGGCCAGCGGTCACTCCGGCAATGGGGCGTGGCCGGTAATTATGGCGCGATGCGCTAAAATGGGCGCACATTTCACGGAGAGTCACATGAGCATCACAGTAGAAGACGTCAAGGCCGCGCTGTCCAAAATCATTGATCCAAATACAACGAAAGACTACGTTAGCGGCAAGGCCGTCAAGAATTTGAAGGTCGACAACGGCGACATCTCGCTCGACATCGAGCTCGGCTATCCGGCCAAGAGCCAGGTCGACGCCATCCGCGCCAGCGTCATCGCCGGCCTCAAGGCCGTGCCGGGCGCCGGCAACATCAGCGTCGGCGTCTCGACCAAGGTGATCCCGCACACGGTGCAACGCGGCCTGAAGCTGATGCCGAACGTGAAAAACATCATCGCCGTGGCCTCCGGCAAGGGCGGCGTCGGCAAATCGACCACCGCCGTCAACCTGGCGCTGGCGCTGGCCGCCGAGGGCGCCTCGGTCGGCCTGCTCGACGCCGACATCTACGGCCCGTCGCAACCGATGATGCTGGGCGTGTCGGGCCGTCCGGAAACCAAGGACGGCAAAACGATGGAGCCGCTGGAAAATTACGGCGTGCAAGTGTCGTCGATCGGCTTCCTGATCGACCCGGACGAGCCGATGGTGTGGCGCGGCCCGATGGTCACGCAGGCGCTGCAGCAGCTGTTGGAGCAGACCAACTGGCGCGACCTCGATTACCTGATCGTCGACATGCCGCCAGGCACCGGCGACATCCAGCTGACCTTGTCGCAGAAGGTGCCCGTCACCGGCGCCGTCATCGTCACCACGCCGCAGGACATCGCGCTGCTGGACGCGCGCAAGGGCTTGAAAATGTTCGAGAAGGTCGGCATCCCGATCCTTGGCATCGTCGAGAACATGAGCACGCACATCTGCTCGAACTGCGGCCACGCGGAGGAAATCTTCGGCGCCGGCGGCGGCGCCAGGATGTGCAAGGACTTCGGCGTCGAATTCCTCGGGGCGCTGCCGCTGACGATGGCGATCCGCGAGCAGGCCGACTCCGGCAAGCCGACGGTGGTCGCCGAGCCGGACGGCCAGGTCGCCGCCATCTATAAAGACATCGCCCGCAAGATCGCGGTGCAGGTGTCGGAGAAGGCCAAGGACATGACCAGCAAGTTTCCGAGCATCGTCATCAAGAACGATTGAGCGTTTTGCGGGAGCGCGGGTTGGCGCGCGCCCAACCCGCACCCCCTCAGCGTCGGCGCCTGCGTCGCGCCGAATGCACATGGGTTGCCCGCCCGGCCGACACGTTAAAATAACCCTTTTCCAGATAGCTTTTCAATTCAGATGACCACACCCACCACGCCCGTCCGCACCCGATTCGCTCCCAGCCCGACCGGCTACCTCCACCTTGGCGGCGCCCGCACGGCGCTGTACTCGTGGGCGTTCGCCCGTCACTTCGGCGGCACCTTCGTGCTGCGCATCGAGGACACCGACCTGGAGCGCTCCACCCCCGAGGCCGTGCAAGCGATCATCGAGGGCATGGAATGGCTGGGCCTGAGCCACGACGAAGGCCCGTTCTATCAAATGCAGCGCATGGACCGCTACCGCGAGGTGGTGGCGCAGATGCTGGCCGCCGGCAGCGCCTATCATTGCTACTCGTCGCCCGAGGAAGTCGAGGCGATGCGCGAGCGTATGCGCGCGGCCGGCGAAAAGCCGCGCTACGACGGCACCTGGCGCCCCGAGCCGGGCAAGACCCTGCCCGCCATTCCGGAAGGCCGCAAGCCGGTGGTGCGCTTCAAGAATCCGCTCGACGGCGAGGTGACCTGGGACGATTTCGTCAAAGGCACTATCACCATCGGCAACAAGGAACTGGACGACCTGGTCATCGCCCGTCCGGACGGTACGCCGACCTATAACTTCTGCGTGGCCGTCGACGACTGGGACATGCAGATCAGCCACGTGCTGCGCGGCGACGACCACGTCAACAACACGCCGCGCCAGATCAATATCCTGCGCGCGATCGGCGCGCCGCTGCCGCTGTACGGCCACCTGCCGATGATACTGGGTTCGGACGGCCAGAAGATGTCCAAGCGTAAGGACGCCGTCAACGTCATGGAATATCCGGCGCAGGGTTATCTGCCGGAAGCGATCCTCAATTACCTGGCGCGCCTGGGCTGGAGCCACGGCGACGACGAAGTGTTTTCGATGGAGCAGGTGATCGCCTGGTTCGACGGCTCGCACCTGTCGAACTCGGCCGCCCAGTTCAACATCGAAAAACTGAACTGGCTCAACAACCACTATATCAAGCAGGCCGACAACGAGCGCCTGGCCGAGCTGGCCAAGCCGCGCATGCTGGCCGCCGGCGCAGTGTTCGACGGCGCGCCGCCGTTGCCGGCCGTGCTGGCGCTGATGAAGGAGCGCGTCAACACCGTCAACGAACTGGCCGACGCGGCGATGCTGTTCTACCGCGCGCCGCAGCCGGACGCGGCGCTGCTGGCGCAGCACTTGACCGACGCCGTCAAGCCGGCGCTGGCGCAGTTCGCCGACCGCTGCAAAACGGTGGAGTGGAGCAAGGAGTCGCTGGCCGCGATGATCAAGGAAGTGCTGGCCGCGAACGGCTTGAAGATGCCGCAGATCGCCATGCCGCTGCGCCTGATCGTCACCGGCCAGTTGCAGACGCCGGCCATCGACGCGGTGTTGCAGATCTTCGGCCGCGAAGCGATTGTGGCGCGCGTGGCGAAATATCTGTGAGTTTGCATTAAAAGCAGAGCAAAGTTGCAAAAGGGTATTTGCATAGTGCGGCTTCTTTGCTATACTCTTGTTTCTGCGCCAACGGGGGTATAGCTCAGCTGGGAGAGCGCTTGCATGGCATGCAAGAGGTCAGCGGTTCGATCCCGCTTACCTCCACCAAGAAACATTCTGGTGCGCAGAAACGAAGTGGTAAAATTGGTTGTTCGCAGTCCCCATCGTCTAGAGGCCTAGGACATCACCCTTTCACGGTGAGTACGGGGGTTCGAATCCCCCTGGGGACGCCAAGTTGTAAAGCAGTAGAAGAGTTGTAGTTGACGTTGTTTGTACTGATTTGTTTGATGTTTGGCTTCACGCTGGATAGATACAAGTAGTGAAAACAAAAGTCGCGCAAGCGGCTTTTATTATTTCTGCGCCCGGGGGGTATAGCTCAGCTGGGAGAGCGCTTGCATGGCATGCAAGAGGTCAGCGGTTCGATCCCGCTTACCTCCACCACCGCGCGGAAATGGTCGTTGATTGTAGTGCCGTAGTTCCAAGGTCCCCATCGTCTAGAGGCCTAGGACATCACCCTTTCACGGTGAGTACGGGGGTTCGAATCCCCCTGGGGACGCCAGCCTTGCCAAGCTGACGAGTAGTAAATGTGTAGCAGTACGACAGAAGACTTTCTGCGCCCGGGGGGTATAGCTCAGCTGGGAGAGCGCTTGCATGGCATGCAAGAGGTCAGCGGTTCGATCCCGCTTACCTCCACCATTAGCGCAGAGAGCACCGACATGTCCCCATCGTCTAGAGGCCTAGGACATCACCCTTTCACGGTGAGTACGGGGGTTCGAATCCCCCTGGGGACGCCAGCATTCGATTCGATCATCAAGCCGCCCTGTGCGGCTTTTTTGTTTTTGCGCCGCCGTTCGCCGCGCCGGACGCGGCTGTTGCCGGGCTGCCAAGCTTGCGGGAAAAACGAGCAAAAACAAGGGTTTGCTATTGCATCCGGCGAATTTGACTGCTATGATTCGCGCCTTGGAAAAGTCCCCATCGTCTAGAGGCCTAGGACATCACCCTTTCACGGTGAGTACGGGGGTTCGAATCCCCCTGGGGACGCCAGGATCTTTCCAGTTTCAGCAGTAATTCAGGTCGGTAACACGGACAGCTTTCTGTCCCCATCGTCTAGAGGCCTAGGACATCACCCTTTCACGGTGAGTACGGGGGTTCGAATCCCCCTGGGGACGCCAGATAAGTAGCAAACGCAAAAAGCCGCCTTTGCGGCTTTTTGCATTGCGGCGCCGGTCACCACTGGAACGTCGGATACGGCGGCGGCATCGCCGGCGTCATTTGATACCACGGCGGCGTGCGCGGCATGGCCCACGGCGCGCGCGCCAGCTCCAGCCCGAACGGCTCCATGCCCGGCCCGGCCATCAATGGCGACATCATGCCTCCCATCACGTTTTGCGGCGCCATCGCCGGCTGCGCGGTTTGCCCCGACAGTGTTTGCAGGCCGACCGCCACCAGCGCGTCGGGCAAACCGAAACCGATGCGGCTCTGGTCGCCCAGGCTGACGCGGCGCGCGCTGGCGCGCAGGATCTGGAACAGCCGTTCGACGCGCTCGGCGCCGCGCGCCTTGTACTGCGGCGTTTGGAAGTCCGGGTGGTGCGCCAGGGTCAGCGCCGCCAGGCCGGTGATGTGCGGCGTCGCCATCGAGGTGCCGTCCCACGCGGCGAAATTATTCGGCGGCACACAGGAGGTGATGGCCACGCCCGGTCCGCACACGCCCACCTGCGGCCCGAAGCAGCTGAACTTGGCGGTGAAGTAGCCGTAGGCGTCGACGTTGGCGTCGAGCGTCTGCGCGTGGTAGCTGTCGGCAGGGAATTCGTCGAGCTTGCCGATCGCGGCCACCGCCAGCACGTTCGGCGACGACGCCGGGTATTGCACCGGGCCGCCCGAGTTGCCGGCCGCCACGATGCAAGCGATGCCGGCCCGCTTGGCGCGCACGATCTGCTGCTCCAGCGCCTCGGACACCTCGGCGCCGCCCAGGCTCAGGTTGACGACGTCGATCTGCTTGTCGATGCAGTACTCGAGCGCGTCGATCAGCTGGCTGACCTGGCCGCCCGGGAACAGCTTGCAGGCGTGGACCTCGGCGTCGGGCGCGAAGCCGCGGATGCCGGAGGCGATGTCGGCCGCCGCGATGACGCCGGCGCAATGGGTGCCATGGCCCATCGTGTCCTGGTCCCAGCCGTTGGGGTTGGTCTTTTTGTTGATCACGTCGAAGCCGGCCTTGATGCCGTGCAGATTGTCATGCGTGGTGGCCGCGCCGGAATCGATGATGGCGATCTTGACGCCTTGGCCGCGATAGTTGCCGGGCAACTGGTCGAGCCGCATCGCCTTCTGCCCCCAGCCGAGCGCGCGCTGGCGCGGAAAGCCCGCCAGCGCCGGCCAGTCCGACAGCGCGCGCAGCGCCACCACGTTGGCCTGGTCGGTGCTGATGTCCGGATCGCGCTGGTAGAAGCTCCAGTGGTCGGCCTTGGGCTTGACGTACAGGCCGGTGACCGACTCCGGCGTTTCGCCGAACAGCGACAAGGTGCACTGGCCGTTGGCGTCGGTCTTGCCGCTGGCCGGCATCAGGCCGCCGAACAGCGACACCTCGGCGTCGGCCTGCGGCGCGCCGTCCTTGCCGATCACGCTGATGACGGCGTTGACGACCGGGCCGCCGCCGGCCATGACGCCGGTGACCATTTGCGGCTGGCGCAGCGCCGGCTCCATCAGCGACAGGTGCTGGTCATGCTCGACCAGCAGTCGTCCCTGGCCCTGCTGGTGCAGCAGCGCCGCTTTCTGTTCTGTCATGCGCGCCACCAGCACACCCTGGCTGCCGCCCATGCCATCGGCCAGCGCGCCCAGCACCGACTTGGGGCCGACCGTGTCGACCACCTCGATGTCGGCGCTGTTGCGCAGCGCCTGCTCCAGCGCCGAGAACTGCAGCGGCTGGAAGCCCAGCGTTTGCAGGCCCTCCGGCACCTGGCGCGGCGCGACCACGTATTGTTTTTTACGCGAGCCGACCGCGCGGCCGAGGTTGTCGGCACGGCTGTCGGCCGCCCGCGCCGCGTTGCCGTCGGCGGAGCGGGTGGGGCCGGAAGCGCCGGATGCGGTGGACGTCGGGGCGGCGGCTACGGCAGCTCCGGCGGCGTCGTCGCCAACGCCGCCGGAGCTGCCGGCCGCCGACGTGGCGCCGCCCGCCGCGCCGCCTGCCGCGCCGCCACCGGCGGCCGGGCCGCCGGTGGCGGCGCCACGGCCGCCGCGCCCTTCAGCACCGGACGCGGCGGCGGTCGGTTCACCGCCGCTTGATGTGGATTCCGGCGGCATCGGTGCGCCGCCGTTGGGATTTTTGGGCATGGGGATTCCTTTCAAATCGGGCCCGCCGCGCCGTTGTCGAACATCGACAGCGGGCGGTCCGGCTCTATCGTCAATTGATGGGGAAGCGGGCTGGTATCGCGGAATTGCCGCGCCAGCCGGTTCGCGGTCTCGGCGCTGATTTCCAAGATGGCCGTATGCGCCTGTCCGCGCGGGCCGATCAGATCGACCACGGTGATCTCGGGATCGGTCTCGGCCAGCGCCAGAAAGTCCGTCAGCGGCGTGCCGTCGGCGGCGTGGACCAAATACCTGGCCTTGCCCTGCGCTGTGGGCGCTTGGCTCATGGGTTTCTCCTTAAAGCGGGGCCCTCCGCGGCCGGGGCCGGCGGAGGGCAAAGACGGCGTCCGGCGCCGTCGCCTTGGCCGGTCGGCGTCAGTGCATGGTTTGCTGGCCGCCGTACATGGCGCCGTTGCCGGCCTGGGCCAGCTGGGCCAGTTGTGCCTGCTGCGCCGCCTGCTGCGCATACGCGGCCATCATCGGATCGGCGCCGAACGGCAGCATGCCGCCGAGCTGGCCGGCGATGCCGCCGATGGTGTTACCCAGCCCGGCGTTGCCGAACGCCCCGCCAATGGCGCCGCCCAGCGGTTGGGCGACGTGCTTGACCAGGTTGCCGAACCAACCCTGCGGCGCCAGTCCCTGCGGGTCTTGCAACTGCTGCATCTGCTGCAACTGCTGCAATTGCTGCAATTGCTGCATCTGCGCCTCCTGCTGGGCGTAGGCTTGCGCCACCGGGTCGGCGCCGAAGGGCAGCAGGTTGGGGCTTTGCCCGATCGGCTGGCTGCCGATGCGCGGGCCCATGATGCCGGTGTTGCCTATGGTCGGCGAGTAGTAGCTGCTCCACGGGCGGTTGCGCAGCAGGTTGCCCAGCCAGCCGGAACCGGGAGTCGAGCTGAAGTTCGGCCCCATGCCTTGCATGATGCTTTGCAGCTGCAGTTGCTGCAGCTGCGCCTCTTGTTGGGCTTGCTGCGCGTAGGCTTGCGACACGGGGTCGGCGCCGAACGGCAGCATGCCGCCCAGTTGTCCGGCGATGCCGCCGATGGTGCCGCCCAAGCCGGCGTGGCCGAACGCGCCGCCAATGGCGCCGCCCAGCGGACGCGCCACCTGCTTAACCAGGTTGCCGAACCAGCCCTGTGGCGACAGGTCGCCCTGCATTTGTTGCTGTTGCAGTTGTTGCAGCTGCAACTGTTGCTGCAACTGTTGTTGCTGCGCCTGTTGCGCGTAGGCGGCGCTGAGCGGGTCCGCGCCCATCGGCAGGAAGGAGCCGCCGATGCCGCCGGCCATCTGGCCGATCTGGCCGCCCAGTTTCGCGTTGCCGAACAGGCCGCCGATGCCGCGTCCGATCAGTCCGCCCAGCGGCGCGCCGAACATGCCCCCGAGGAAGCCCATCGGCGCCAGGCCGCCCATCGAACCCATCGGCCCCATCGAACCCATCTGTCCCATCGGCCCCATTTGGCCCATAGAGCCCATCGGTCCCATCTGACCCATCGGCCCCATTTGTTGCGGCATCATTTGTTGTCCGTAATATTGTTGAAACTCGTTCATGACATCTCCTTGTTATTGATTCGTGTTGTAGGTGTTCGCTTATGGATATATGTTCCAGCGCGGCCTCGTTATTCGAGCGGCGTCGGCGCTGCGGGGTTGTTATACGGCGGCAGGCGCTGGAGTTATTTGGACTGGCGGCGGCGAGGGAAGTTTTGGTATTCTTGGTTCCCGCCGCGCGGTAATCAGGTATCATCCAGCCTCATTTTCAAACCGCTCCCACCATGACTTTGCGCAGCCTCGATCTCTTTTGCCGTGTTGTCGACAACTATGGCGACATCGGCATCTGCTGGCGCCTGGCCCGCCAGCTGCGGCGCGAGCACGGACTCGACGTGCGGCTGTGGGTGGACGACCTGGTCAGCTTTCGGCGCCTGTGCCCGCAGGTGGCCCCCGACGCCGATACCCAACTGATCGACGGCGTCACCGTGCGCCACTGGCGCGGCCAGGACGGCGTCTACACCGCCGCCGACGTGGCCGACATCGTCATCGAGTTCTTCGCCTGCGACATCCCGCCCGGCTACATCGCCGCGATGGCCGAGTGCGCGACGCGCCCGGTGTGGTTCAACCTGGAGGGCTTGACGGCGGAGGAGTGGGTCGAGGGCTGCCATCGGCTGACGTCGCCGCATCCGCGCCTGCCGCTGACCAAGCATTTCTTCTTCCCTGGCTTTACCGACAAAACCGGCGGCCTGCCGCGCGAGGCGGCGCTGGAAGCCGAGCGGCTGGCGTTCCAGTCGGACCCGGCGGCGATGACGGCCTTCCTGGCCGGCCTCGGCGTGGCGGAGGCGGAACTGGCCGCGACCAGGGTCTCGCTGTTCTGCTACCCGCACGCCCCGGTGGCGGCGCTGTTCGACAGCTGGCGGCAGGGCGGCGAGGCGCTGGTTTGCCTGGTGCCCGAGGGCGTCGCCGCGGACGCGGTGCAAGCGTTCCTCGGCGTCCCGCCGACGGCCGGCGCGGCGGCCACGCGCGGCGCGCTGACGGTGCGCGTGCTGCCGTTCGTGCCCCAGCCCGACTACGACAAGCTGCTGTGGGCCTGCGACCTCAACTTCGTGCGCGGCGAGGATTCCTTCGTGCGCGCCCAGTGGGCCGGCAAGCCGTTTGTCTGGCACATTTATCCGCAGGACGAAAACCTGCATCACAAGAAGTTGCGCGCCTTCCTGCAACGCTACGCCGGCGCGCTGCCGGCGCTGGAGC
This sequence comes from Duganella sp. 1411, assembly GCF_017833525.1. GTDB lineage: Bacteria > Pseudomonadota > Gammaproteobacteria > Burkholderiales > Burkholderiaceae_D > Rugamonas. The sequence goes on along the minus strand of NZ_JAFICD010000001.1, from coordinate 2,074,800 downwards.
AGGTGTCGCTGGCCTGGAACGACGCCGCGCCGGCGGACGGGCAGGGCGATTGGCCGGCCCGGTGGCGCGCCTTCCGCGCGGAGATGTCGCAAATGGCCGCGCGCGCCGAGCAATGGCGGCAACAGATGTTGGCCAACGGCGATCTGGCGTCCAACCTGGTGCGCTTTGCCGCCAGCTTGAGATAGGCGGCGCCGAAAAAGCAGGGTATAATGCCGGGTTAATCTCTAGAACATTTTTACCGGATCAACCGTGAGCTGACGGCTTTTGGCCTGGCGACAGATGATTTTTACGCAACCTACTTTTTACGTACACTCCCTATGAAACCTGCAAAAGAAATTCGTGTTGGCAATATCATCATGGTCGAAGGCAAGCCATTCATCGTGCTGCGCTCCGATGTCAACGGTTCGAGCCGCACGGGCTTCACGTACAAATGGAAGATGAAGAATCTTCTGACCAACAGCCCGCTGGAAAACGTCTTCCGCGGCGACGACAAGTTCGACGTGGTCGTACTGGACAAAAAGCCGGTGACCTACTCGTACTTCGCCGATCCGCTGTACGTCTTCATGGACGCCGACTACGAGCAATACGAAATCGAAGAAGAGAACCTGGGCGACGCGCTGAACTACCTGAAAGACGGCATGGAATGCGAAGCCGTGTTCTACGACGGCAAGGCGATCTCGGTCGAACTGCCGACCACCATCGCGCGCCAGATCGTCTACTCGGAGCCTGCGGTCAAGGGCAACACCTCGGGTAACGTCCTGAAGGAAGCCAAGATCGAAAACGCCATCGAATCGAAGCGTCACACCGTGCAAGTGCCACTGTTCGTAAGCCAGGACGACGTGATCGAGATCGACACCCGCACCAACGAATACAAGCGTATCGTTCGTAACTAATGACCGACGTTTGAGTCGTGAAGCGCCGAACTTCGGCGATTTTGTGGCTAAAAAGCACGCCCGCGCACGCCGGCGTGCTTTTTTTACGCCCTAAAATGTGCGAAATGCAATTAATTGCTGAAATAGAAGTAATTTTTGTAGTCAGGCTGTCAACCCGCTGATATATTAATGCGACGCAACAAATTTTGCGTATTGATGATCAGCGGATCATCCACGACTTCCACTCACGGGGACGGTATGGATCGCAGGCAGTTCGTTCGAATCGGCGTCGCGGCCGGCGCCGCCGTTGGCGCCAGCGGCGCGCAAGCCCAGGCCGCGCCGGCCGCCGCCGGCAAGCACCCCGGCGGCATCCTCGACGCCGGGGTGCGCGAGCAGCAGCGCATGATGGAGGCCGGCAAGCTGACCTCGCACGCGCTGACGTCGCAGTATCTGGCGCGCATCCGCACCATCGACAAGGCCGGCCCGCGCATCAACGCCATCATCGAGATCAATCCGGAGGCGCTCAAGATCGCGCTCGAGATGGACCGCGAGCGCCATCTGAAGCGCGTGCGCGGACCGCTGCACGGCATACCGGTGCTATTGAAGGACAACATCGCCACCGGCGACCGCATGAGCACCACGGCCGGCTCGCTGGCGCTGTCGAACGTGCGCGCCGCGCGCGACGCCCACGTCGCCGAGCGGCTGCGCGCGGCCGGCGCCGTCATCATCGGCAAGACCAATCTGAGCGAGTGGGCCAATATGCGCTCGACCCATTCGGTCAGCGGCTGGAGCGCGCGTGGCGGGCTGACATTGAACCCGTATTCGCTCGACCGCAACTGCAGCGGCTCGAGCTCCGGCTCCGGCGCGGCCATCGCCGCCGGCCTGGCCACGCTGGCCGTCGGCACCGAGACCGATGGCTCGATCGTCTCGCCGGCGTCGATCTGCGGGCTGGTGGGCATCAAGCCGACCCTGGGATTGGTCAGCCGCAGCGGCATCATCCCGATCGCCCATTCGCAGGACACGGCCGGCCCGATGGCGCGCAGCGTCGCCGACGCCGCGCTAATGCTGGCGGCGATGACGGGCGCCGATCCGAAAGATCCGATCACGCAGGAAGGGGAAGGCAAGGGCGGCGACTACCTGGCGGCGCTGCGCCCGGGCGGGCTGCAAGGCGCGCGCATCGGCGTGGCGCGCAACTTCTTCGGCGAGAACGACGAACTGGACGCGGTCATCGAAAAGGCGCTGGCCGAACTGCGGGCGCAGGGCGCGGTGCTGGTCGACACCGAGGTCCCCAACGTCAACAAGTACGGCGACACCGAGACCGAGGTGCTGCTGTACGAATTCAAGGCCGACCTGGCCGCGTATCTGAAAGAGTACGCGCCCACCGCGTCGGTGGCCAACATGGCCGACGTCATCGCCTTCAACCAGCAGCACCGCCAGCGCGAGCTGCCGTATTTCGGCCAGGAGTATCTGGAGCGCGCGCAGCAAAAGGGCGGGCTGGAGACGCCGGCCTACCGCGAGGCGCTGGCCAACAACCACCGCTACGCGCGCGCCGAGGGCATCGACCGCGTGATGCGCGAACACCAGCTGGACGCGCTGGTGGCGCCGACCGGCGGCCCGGCGTGGCTGACGGACTTCATCAACGGCGACCATTTCAGCGGCAGCTTCTCGTCGCCGGCGGCGGTGGCCGGCTATCCGCACATCACGGTGCCGGCCGGGTACGTGCACGGCTTGCCGGTCGGGCTGTCGTTCGTCGGCGCCGCCTTCAGCGACGCGGCGCTGATCCGCATGGCTTACTCGTACGAGCAGGCCACGCTGCACCGGCGCGCGCCGCAGTTCCCGCCAAGCGTGTCGCTGGCGGTGCGCTAGGTTCGGACCCGCACCTCCACGCGGGGTCGTTCCCCGTGCGGGGTACGACCCCTGAGCGGCGTGGTGTGCATGTCGGGGACCGCACGCCGGGTTCGATCTCTTATTTGAGAAAGCGGAAGGTCGGTTCGATATTCCGTTCATGCAGATGCCGGACGATGTCCTCGATGGTGGCGTCCTTCAGCAGCAAGCCCGCCGGCGCCGCCTTTCCCGCCGGCGCCGGTGCCAATGTCGGCGGCGTGTCGGCGCCGGCGCCAAGGCAATTCCCCAGCACCTCGAGCGCGTGCGCCAACTCCTTTTCGCTGATGCCGCGCAGCCCCTCCAGAAACGACGTTTGCGCGCCGACAGGCGGCGTCATCTCCAGACCCAGATCGTCGGCGAACGACGCACCCATGCCCGGATTGATGAACGCCGCCCACAGGCCACTGGCCTGATGCAGGCACGGTGGCAGTTCGACCGACGTGGTATCCAGGTCGATGTCCTGCTGCGCGAAGTAGGCCTTATGCAGCAAGGCTTTCAGCTGTCGCAGCCGCGCCACCGGAACCGGCGTTTCCAGCGACAGCCACAGGCCGTAGCTGTCGCCGCCCGACACGCTTACCGCCGGCGCCGGCAGGCCCAGCTCCGTTTGCAGCGCGTTGGCGGTCTCGCACAATTGGGCCCAGTGGCCGTCGTCGGGCAGGCGGCGGAAATCGATCACCAGCGCCCGCGCCAAGCCATCGTCGCCGGCCAGATCGACACGCATGGTGTGCTCGCCGCGCAGATGCCGCTCCAGTGCCGCGTCGTCGTAGCGCCGGTCGTTGGACAAATATAGCCTGCGCAGCTCCGCGATTAACTTCTGCATCGATCTTCCTTTTTTATCAACATCATGTTGTATTATCCATCTTTTCCGGACAGCGCTGGTGGCGCCGCCGTTTTTCGAATCACTTTGAATCACTTGATCAGGGATCGCATCGATGACTAAAACTTTGTCCGGCCTTGCGCTGTTGGCGCTGACCGCAGGTATGACTTCTTCCGCGTTTGCCGCCGGCAGCGCCTTCGCCACGCCACATCAGCTGATCGATGTCGGCGGGCGCAAAATGAATATCTACTGCAGCGGCCAGGGTGCGACCACGGTGATTTTCGACGCGCCGTCCGGCGACGCCGGCTGGAACTGGCATCGGGTGCAGCCCGAGGTGGCCAAGCACACGCGCGCCTGCGTGTACGACCGCGCCGGCCTCGGATTCAGCGATCCGGCCAAGCAGCCCAACACGTCGGAGAGCGTGGCCGAGGATTTGCACAAGCTGCTGGCCGGCGCCGGCGTCAAGCCGCCGTATGTCCTGGTCGGCAATTCGCTCGGCGGTGCCAACGTGCAGGTGTACGCCTACCGCTATCCCGACGAAGTCAAAGGGCTGGTGCTGGTCGAAGCGGAGCACGAGGACGAGACCACGCGCCTGGACAAGGCCAGCCAGGGCATGCTCACCAAGATCTATGGCATGGTCGCGGAACAGAATAAATACTGCCTGGCCGCCGCCACCAAGGGCATCAAGCCTGGCAGCGAGGACCAGATGAACTGCGCCGGCGATCCGGCGAAAGTGTACGGTCCGGCGTTGGGCGCGGTGGTGCTGAAGTCGACCATCACGCCGGCCTATTGGCGCGCCAATGTCGCCGAGTGGGACGCCATCAAGGTCAGCGACGAGCAACTGCGCAAGCGCCGCCGCCCATTCGGCGATCTGCCGCTGGTGGTGCTCACACGCGGCGTCAGCCCATACGCGCAGCCGGGCAAGCCGCAGAGCGCTTTGAACAAGGCGTTCGAGGACGAGAACTTCGCCATCCAAAAAGACATCGCCGCGCTGTCCACGCGCGGCACGCAGCGCGTGGTGCCCGGCGCCGGCCACGTGATCCAGGCCGACAAGCCGGAAGCCGTGGTGCAGGCCGTGCTCGAGGTACTCAAGCAGGTGAAGTAGCCGTCACCCCGGCTGCAGCGGGGCGCGCCATTCGGACAGGTAGTGCTGCGGCGTTTGGCCCAGGATGCGGCGGAACATGGCGCTGAACGCGCTGGGGCTGGCGTAGCCCAGCGCCGCCGCGATCTCGCCCACGCCCTGTCCGCGCGCCAGCCGGCCGAACGCCTCGGCCAGGTGCACCTGCTGTACCCACTGCCGGTAATGCAGGCCGGTCTCCTTCGGGAACAAGCGTATCAAGGTGCGCGCGCTGGCGCCGACGTCGGCGGCCCAGTCCTCGATCGTGCGCGCGCGGCCCGGATCATCGACGATGGCCGAGCAGACCGCCAGCAGGCGGCGGTCGCGCGGCCAAGGGATCGCCATCGGCACCGTCTGCGCCGCCGCCAGCTCCGACAAAATCAGCATCGCCAGATGCCCGCCGCGCCCCGGCAGCGGATACTCCACCGGCTCGGTCAATAGCGCCAGTATCAGCTCGCGCAGCAGCGGACTTACTTCGATCACCCGGCAATCCGCGCCGAACGCGGTCGCCGCGCCGGCTTCGACGTAGATGGTGCGCATCGTCACCTTGCCGATAGAAGTCCAGTGGTGCACCACGCCCGGCGGTATCATCAGCGCGCGCCGCGGCGGCAGTATCCACACGCCGGATTCGGTCTGCACGCGCATCAGGCCTTCGGTGGCGTACAGCAGTTGCGCGCGTTCGTGGCTGTGCGGCGCGGCCGACACGCCATGCCCGGCGTCGCGCGCCATGGCGGTGACCACCCGCGGCACGCGCTGGTAGTCGCGGTGGTCGCTGCTGCGGCCGGGGAGGGGAGGCTGAGACATTATTTTGTCACTTATTCGACGAAAGATGGAATATGTGGTTGCAGGAGCCATCATACACTGAACCCTTCGACACCTAAGGCTCCATCATGACTTCCACAGCTACAGTTACAGAGTCCGCCGCCGCCAGCGCGGCGCCGCACGCTACAGCCAGCCGGCCGCACGGCCCAACCGTCATGCGCATCCTCGGCGCGGTGGCGCTGGTGCACCTGCTCAACGACCTGACGCAGGCCATGCTGCCCTCGATCTACCCGATGCTAAAGGCGCAGTTCGGCCTGAGTTTCACGCAGGTCGGCCTGATCACGCTGGTCTTCCAGTGCACCGCCTCGCTGCTGCAACCGTGGATCGGGCTGTACACCGACCGCAAGCCGATGCCCTTCCTGCTGCCGCTGGGGATGTGCGCGACGCTGGTCGGCGTGCTGCTGATGTCGGTCGCCGCCAGCTTCGCGGGCCTGCTGGCGGCGGCCGCGCTGATCGGCGTCGGCTCGTCGACCTTCCACCCCGAGGCCTCGCGCGTGGCGCGCATCGCCTCCGGCGGCCGCTTCGGCTTCGCGCAGTCGCTGTTCCAGGTGGGCGGCAATGTCGGCTCGGCGCTGGGACCTTTGCTCGCCGCCGCCATCATCATCGGCCGGGGGCAGGGCAATATCGCCTGGTTCGCGATTCTGGTGGTGGTGGCGATCGCGGTGCTGGTGCGCGTGAGCCGCTGGCACAGCGAACATCTGGCCGGCTTGCCGCGCAAGGCGGCGGCGCCGGTGGCGTCGCCGCTGTCCCAGGGCCGCGTGCTCGGCGCGTTGGCGGTGCTGGCGCTGCTGGTGTTCTCCAAATATATCTACATGTCCAGCTTGAGCAGCTACTACACGTTCTACCTGATCGATAAATTCGGGTTGTCGGTGGCGTCGGCGCAGATGTATCTGTTCTTGTTCCTGGCGGCGGTGGCGGCCGGCACCTTCATGGGCGGCCCGATCGGCGACCGCATCGGCCGCAAGCGGGTGATCTGGATGTCGATCCTGGGCGCCGCGCCGTTCACGCTGATGCTGCCGTACGTGGACCTGCTGTGGACCGCGATACTGAGCGTGGTGATCGGCTTCGTGATCTCGTCGGCGTTCTCCGCCATCGTGGTGTTCGCGCAGGAGCTCATGCCGGGCAAGGTGGGCATGATCGCCGGGATCTTCTTCGGCTTGATGTTTGGCGTCAGCGGCATCGGCGCCGCCGCCATGGGCCATATCGCCGATGTCGCCGGCATCGCCTATGTCTACAAGCTGTGTTCCTACCTGCCGCTGCTTGGCGTGCTGACCGTGTTGCTGCCCGACGTCGAGCGCCTTACACCTCGATGAAGCGCATCTTGAAGTTGCGGCCCTTGATGGCGCCGAAGTCGCCGCCCAGCGGGTTGTTCTTGCTCAGGCGGTCGAACGCCTCGTAGGCGACGCGGCGGTCGATGGCGACGTAGGTCTGGAACTCGGACACGTTGATCTTGCCCACTTGTTCCTTGCTCAGGCCGGCGTCGCCGGTCAGCGCGCCCAGCAGGTCGCCCGGACGCAGCTTGTCCTTCTTGCCGCCCGAGATCACCAAGGTCATCATCGGCGCCGGATCGACGCCGTAGTCGTCGCCGTCCAGGCTATCGAGGTCGAACCACTCGGCCTGCGAGCCCTGGTATTCCTCGATCAGCTTGACCCACTTCTTCTCGTTGGGCGCGCACAGCGACAGCGCCAGGCCTTTTTCGCCGACGCGGCCGGTGCGGCCGATGCGGTGGATGTGCACCTCGGTGTCCTTGGAGACGTCGACGTTGATCACCGCCTCCAGGTTGGGGATGTCGAGGCCGCGCGCGGCGACGTCGGTGGCCACCAGCACCGAGCAGCTGCGGTTCGAGAACAGCACCAGGATCTCGTCGCGCTCGCGCTGTTCCAGTTCGCCGAACAGGGCCAGCGCCGAGAAGCCCTTGGCGCGCAGGTCCTCGGCAAGTTCGCGGCACTGCACCTTGGTGTTGCAGAAGGCGATAGCCGATGCCGGCTTGTAGTGGCCCAGCAGCTTGCCGACGGCGGCGGTGCGCTGGTCGAAGCCGATCTCGAAGAACAGCTGCTCGATCTTGCTGTTGTCGTGCTGCGCCTCGACCGTCACTTCGACCGGATCGGCCAGGAAGGAATCGGTGGCGCGGCGGATGTCGTCCGGATAGGTGGCCGAGAACAGCAAGGTCTGGCGGCGCTTCGGGCAGGCGCTGACGATGCCGGCGATTTCGTCGTAGAAGCCCATGTCGGTCATGCGGTCGGCCTCGTCGAGCACCAGGGTCTCGACCTTCGACAGGTCCAGCGTATTGCGGCCCAGATGGTCGCGCACGCGGCCCGGGGTGCCGACGACGATGTGGGCGCCGTGTTCGAGCGAGGCGATTTGCGGGCGCATCGGCGAGCCGCCGGTCAGCACCAGCACCTTGACGTTGCCGGTGCTGCGCGCCAGGCGGCGCAACTCGTTGGCCACCTGGTCGGCCAGCTCGCGGGTGGGGCACAGCACCAGCGCCTGCACCGCGAACCACGCCGGATTCAATTTGGCCAGGATGCCGATGCCGAAGGCGGCGGTCTTGCCGCTGCCGGTCTTGGCCTGGGCGATCAGGTCGCGCCCGGCCAGCACCGACGGCAGGCTTTGCGCCTGGATGGTGGTCATCGCCTTGTAGCCGAGCGAATCGAGGTTGGCGAGGAATTCGGCGGTCAGCGGCAGGCTGGCGAAGGCGGTGTTGTCGCCGGCGGGCGCGGTGGTGTCGGTCGGGGTCATGATGTCAGGCCTGTTCAAAAAGGACGTAAGCACAGTCTAACAGGCTCCGTTCCGGCCCTGATGCTGTGTGCGGTGGTGATGTTGCGGTGGTCTTACGGTATTGATTACGGTATTGATTAGTCCCGCGCCCACACCGGCAGGCCGGTCAGGTCCAGGGCATCGTCGCGGACCCAGACCGGCAAGCCGCTGGCGTCGGTCGGTTCGAGCAGTTCGAGTTGTTCCTGTTTGAGCTGCGCGCGTCTGGCGCGGGGCGCCGGTGGACGCTTCGCTTCCGGTTCGAGCGGCGCGGCCGGGCTGAAACCGGGCAGGTCGAACGTGGCGTTATCTTTTTTATCTCTCATTTCAAAATCTCGTGCCCACGGCGCCGTCGAAAAGGCGCCGCTCAAAACAAAAGCCCGGCTGCAGGAGTCGGGCTCAGTGAGGTAATAGCCGCGATTGTAGCACACCGGCGCGGCCTGCAGGTCAATCAGCGGAAGCTCAAGGCCCCCGTCAGGTCGCCCGGCGGCGTCGCCTGGCGCGCGGCGAAGGCCTCGTTGCGCACCTTCAGCCCGTGCAGCAGCGGCAAATCGTGCAGGCGGGTGATGAAGCGCAGGATCGACGTGGTGTCGTAGAAGCTGTGGTCGACCTGGCCCTTTTTCGCGAACGGCGAGACCACGATGGCCGGGATGCGCGAGCCGGGTCCCCAGCGGTCGCCCTTGGGCGGCGCCACGTGGTCCCACCAGCCGCCGTTCTCGTCGAAGGTGATCACCACCACCATGTCCTTCCACTGCGGGGACTTCTTCAGGTGCTCGACGACGTTGGCGATGTGGGCGTCGCCGGATTCCACGTCCGAGTAGCCGGCATGCAGATTGAGGTTCCCCTGCGGCTTGTAGAACGTCACGGCCGGCAGCTTGCCGGCGATGGCGTCGGCGATGAATTTGTTCGAGATCGGGCTGTCGCCCATGCCGGCGTCGCGCAGATGCTCGGCGCGCGCCGCGGTGCCGGGCGCGAACTGGCGGAAGTAGTTGAGCGGCTGGTGGTGGTACTGGAAGTTGGGCTTCTCGCCGCCGCCGCGCGCGTCGAGCGCCGCCTGCCACGCGCCGCCGTACCACGCCCAGCCGACCTTCTTGGCCGACAGCAGGTCGCCGATGGTGTCGTAGGTCTGCGGCGGCAGGGTGGCGGCGTCGTCGGGATCGGCCAGCAGCTTGTCGCCGCCGGCGGCCGGGCGGATGTAGCTGGGCTGGTAGGGCGGCGCCATGGTGTTGACCGCGTAGCCGTCCGGCGTGATGGCGCCGTTGTTGACGTAGACCGGCATGCCGTCCATCGCCGAGGCGGGGCTGTCCTTGGTCACGCTCAGCCACATGCCGGTGGGACCGTCGTCGAGCACCGCGATCTTCTTCTTGGCCGCCGTTTGCGGGGCGTTGAAGTATTCCGGCGTGCGGCCGCTGATCAGGAACTGGTGGTTCAGGTAGGAGCCGCCGAAAGCGGCCATGAAGAAGTTGTCGCACAAGGTGTACTGCTCGGCGATCTTCCACAGGCCGAGGTTTTTGCTGGCCTCGCCGTAGTAGCCCATGACCATGCCGCCGGTGTTGCCCCACGCGGCGAAGCCGTCGTTCTTGCCGCCGTTGATCTGCATCTGGTTCTGGTAGAACAGGTGCCACAGGTCGCGCGTGATGACCGCCTCGGGCAGCGGCTTGCCTTCGGCGTCGGCCAGCTTGAACGGCGCGTTCGGCAGGTCCTTGACGTCGTCCTCCTTCAGCACGTATTTTTTACCGCCGATGTCCTGGGTGTTGGGCACCATGCCGCCCCACACCTTGGGCAGCGCCGGCAGCACGGAGCCGTCGCGGTCGCGCTGCAGGCAGGCGGCGGCCGGCGCGGCCGACAGCGGCGCGGCGGTGCCGGGGAAGTTGGCGAACAGGTTGTTGAAGCTGCGGTTTTCCAGGTAGATCACCACCACGTTCTTGACGTGGGCCTTGAGCTTGGCGTCGAGCGAGCCCTTGGCGGGCTGTCTGGCGGGGGCGGCCTCGCTCAGCGCGGGCAGGGAAGTGGCCAGGCCGGTCGCGGCGGCGGCCTGGAAGATGCGGCGGCGCGACGGGTTGGCGGGTGCGTCCCGCTGTGGTTGCGCTGTTACCGGTACCGTATCCTTCACTATAGCCTCCTGAGCTCGCCAAAAGGCATGATTGTGGCATCTCCCGCAGCAGTTGAATATGTCCAGCGTGTAAAAAACAGCGCGGCGTCCCCGCTACAGGGTTTTCCAGGAGGGCAGGCGGCGTGCTCTGGCGCTGCCGCGATAGTAAAAGCCGAATCCGGCGCCCAAGAACAGCGTGATCGCACAGACCAAGGCGATTGCCGCGCTTGGGGAAAAGGGCTTGTTTCCAAGGTCCATCATATAGAAGCCCAAGCCGCAAAAACCGAACGGCAATCCCATAATCAATATCAGCGGCAAAAGACCGATGAAGTGGGGCGGTGGAACCTGGACGCCAAATCGCCATAGAAATGGAAACATCGGCGGCAGGTAATTTCTCTCTTTGATATTCGTTTTGCGAAGCAAATTGAGCGCGATTTCTTTTTTTCGATCAAAGTCGTTCACATTTCATCCATTTATCAGCGACGCGACTCGATCATCTGTCCATGAATCGATGGGCTATCGACGCCGCGATCCCGGCGAATAAGCCAACAAACATGGCCCGTCCCCAGTCAATATGATAGGGGGTAGCCAGATAGCCCGTATAGATAACGGTACCGACTAGTGTTCCGCTGCCGAACAGGAGGAAGACAGGTAGAAATTTTTTGGCCGCGTGGGCGGCGTGGGGGTATCGGTGGCGCGGATGTTTAGTAAACGCTTTAATTTTGCAGTTTTCATTTCGCGACAGTATCTCCGCAAGCAATTTTAAAATTATTATTTAATTAATATCGGCCTGACTTCAATTGTGAAATTGACCAAGCGACGCAATGAAATTTCATTTTGAAGAGCCGCCTGGTTGAGGGCGGGCACTTTGCATTGACTTCCCACTGCCGTCATATTAGCATCGAAGTAACGTTTTTTATAGGTAATAAAATGATCGCTGTGAAACCACTTGCCGGTGCCGTCCTTTTGGCCGGCCTGCCGGCGGTAGCCTTTGGAGCCGAAATCAACCTGTTCGAGCAGCTCGTCGAAGGGGGCGCCGCCGTGCTGGTGACGTTGGCACTGTCGATACTGTTCCTGGCGGTGACGATCGAGCGCATCGCGCATCTGCGCGCCAAGGCCGTGGCCCCGGCCGGCTTGGTGGCGCGGGTCCAGCCGCTGTGGGCGGCGCACCGCTTCGCCGAGATTGAACAACTGCTGGCCGAAGACGGCAGCACCTTGGCGCGCGTGATCGCGTGCATGGTCGCGCAGCGCCATCAGCCTTACGCGGTCATCAACAGCGCCGTTGGCGACATCGCGTCGATGGAGTTGCGCCAGCATGCGCAAAAAGCCTACGCGTTGGCGATCGTGGCCACCGTCGCGCCGATCGTCGGTCTGCTCGGCACGGTGCTGGGCATGATCGACGCCTTCCATGTGATCGCCTACGCCGAAGGCATGGGCAATCCGGCCCTGCTGGCGGGCGGGATTTCAAAAGCGCTGGTCAACACGGCCGCCGGCCTGACGGTGGCCTTGCCCGCGCTGGGCATGCACCACTTTTTCAAGCACCGCCTGGCGACGCTCGGTCTGGCGCTGGAAAAGCAAACCAACACCCTGATCAATCAATGGTTCCTGCTCCAGCCGGAAACGCCGCCCCTGCAAGTGGTGCAGCATGCGCATTAATCTGGGCGAGGAGGAAACGCCTGAGATCGGCCTGATCGCGCTCATCGACTGCATCTTTTTCCTGCTAATGTTTTTCATGGTGGCGACCTCGTTCAAGCAGCCGGTCGGGGAAAAGCCGCAGAAGGAATTGCCGGTGACTTTGCCGAGCGCGCAAATGAGCTTGGACCGCATCGGCGCGGGCGCGGCGCCGCTGACGATCGGCGTCGACAAGCACGGCAAACTGTATCTCGACGGCAGCGCGGTGTCGGTGCAGGGGCTGCATGATCGCCTCAAGCGGGAGGCGGCGAGCACGCCTGGCCGGCCGATCCGCATCGACGGCGACGAAATGGCCCGCTACCAGGATATCGTCCACGTGCTCGACCTGTGCCAGTTCGAGGGCCTGACCAAGATTTCCATGCACACCCGCCGATGAAAGCGGACGCGTGGCACTCTTCGTCGCCGTTTGCGATCGTTTGGTCGGCCGCCGCGCGCCGGCCCTACTTATCCGTGTCTGTGCTCGCGCATGCCGCGCTGCTGGCCCTGTTGTACTACTTCGGTAGTTATCAGTTGTCGCTGCGCCAGCAGGAAGCCGATGTCGCTTCCAGCCTGCGCGCGACAAGCCAAGCGAGCTCGGCGCAGCGACTGCGCGATCTGCAGACCATCAAGCAATTGCTCGAGAAGTCGGCCGGCCGTGGCGACAGCGAGCCGGCGCCGGCACCGGGTGCAGCCATGCCCGCCGAGCCGGAGACGCCCCAGCAAATGTTGGACCAGGCGCGCGAGCTGGCCAAGGCGATCGACGCGTTGAACAAGGATATCCAGGCCGAGGAGCTGGCCATGCTGACCGGCGCGGACAAGCCGCCGGCCGTGGCCAAGCCGGCGGCTGTGGCCGAGGCGCCGACCGCGGCCAGCGAGACCCCCGCGCTCCAGGCCGACCAGGCAAGCGCGCCGGCAAAGCCGCCGCAGCGACACGAGGCCGAGGCGAAGGGTGGCAGCACCGACGCTGGCAATCCCCCGGCGGACCACCCGCGCGGCGGCGCGCAGGTCGCCGTCACCCCGGAGACCGCCGCCGGCGAAATCGCCGCGCTCGAAGCCAAGGCGCGGACCACGCTGGCACAGCGCGCGCGCCAGCTCCAGGCCAGGGCGAACGGCGTGCCGGTCGAGGCGGGCAGTCAAGGCACTGGCCCTGGGCAGGCGGGGGCGGCTGCCCAGGGCCACGGGCGCGGCAGCTCGGTGGGCGCGGAAATCGCCGAGTTTATCGGCACCGATAGGCCAGGCGGAGAGACGACGGCATCGAAGAGCTACTTCGGCAACAAGACCAGCTTCTTCGACAAAGGCGCCGGCCGGATTCCGCCGGTCGATGTCGCCACTATGGTGCCGGGACACGGGCGCATGCTCGGCGCGGGCGGCGAGTATGCCAACCGCGTCTACCTGAACAGCTGGTACATCATCGGACCGTTCGCCGGCCGCCACGAGGGAGGCCTGTTCGACAACCCTTCCTATCCACCGGAAAAGGCGGTGGTGCTGGACGCGGTTTATTTCGGCAAGGACAAGCGCCTGCTCAAGTGGCGCTACGTGACCTCCCAGAGCTATCCGTTGGTTCCACCGGACGCGGTCGAGGACTCGGTCTACTACGGCTACACCGAAGTCTTCGTCGACCAGGCCTGCGACTTGACCGCGTGGATCGGCGCCGACGACGATGTCCAGATCTACCTGAATGACCACATGGTTTGGAAAGGCGGAAACGTCAACAAGCAGGGATACTTTAACCAGATTTTCGAGGACGGCGGCGCCTATCTGCGCGACTACAACCGCACCGAGGGCAAGCGTGTGCTGCATTTCAACAAGGGCCGCAACAAACTGTTTTTCAAGCTGTCGAATGGCCCCAACAGCGCCTTCCTGTCGATGGTGCTGACACGCTAAGGGCGCGGTCGTCTTGTTTCATTGGCCGACGATGCCGAGGCATGTCCTGGTAGCATCAAACGCACGGGCTCCCGGTTCGGCAGTCGACGCCTTGGCTGGGAAACTGCCTTATAGCGCCGCATCGACCCGGTTGCCATTGTGTCTTACTATGCGCGCCGGAACGCCCACCACCGTTACATTTGCCGGCACATTTTTTATCACAACGGCGTTGGCGCCGACCGTCGAGTTTTCGCCTATCGTCACGCCACCGATGACTTTCGCCCCCGCGCAGATGGTCACGTTGTCGCCGATATCGGGACAATCGGTTTCGTTGGAGTATCCGACCGTGACTTGCTGATTTATCCAGCAATTTTTTCCGATACTTCTCGCCGCAATAATTGTTGAAAAACCGTGCTGGATAAAGAGCCCAGGTCCGATTGAATGCGAGGCGAGAAAAAGGGTGTTCATCGGGCGGCAAAAAATGCTCAGGAATTTTCCGACGGCCCCGACCCTGTAATAGAAAAGATTTCTGAATTCCGGGAAAAAAGTCATGAGCAGCAAAAAACGGTGGTAAATCCCTGTTTTTTTCTTATTTAAGACTATGTCGGTCCAGCGGTCGATGTCGGCATCGATGGCGGCGGTGCGATCGATGAGGGTAAACACCAGAAAGTGCGGTATCAAACGGCCGGCGCTCAGGATTAATAGGAAATAGTTCATCGGGCTATAGTTCTGTGAGAGTCATCATCGCGGCTGCGGGAATCAGACGCGGGAAGTCATCCATATGCCCCTTTTGCTGGATACGGTTGGTCATGCCGAACCGTCTGCGATATATTTTTTTCGGCCGCGGCGGCCACCCATTTTTCCATATCGCGATAAAACTCGGTCTTGGACGCGTAGCGCGAGGGCAGCCAGTGGGCTTCCGGTATCCAGGATTGGATAGCTGCAAAATATCCGGCTTTCTCGCCGAAGAAGTGCGCCTGATTGTATTCTCTGGGGACAAGGTAATGATGGCTTTCGTGCCAAACAGACTTTTCCAGGCTGAGAATGGCGTTGCAGTCCGCCTCTTTGTACACCTTTTCCAATATATTTTGGCTTTCTAAAAAACCAAAATACAGGCCATACTCTGTCCACCGTTGAAATTTCGCCAGTGCATCGACCCAGTCGGCGCGGTGCTGGCGTTCCAATGCCTGGATCAATAACCTAACATGCGAAGTGGAAAGAACTACCGGCGTCTCCCCATAAAAGCGATCCATCCCGCCTTCAACGAAATTTTGATTCACCACGCGCGAGGAACTGGCGAAACGGTCACGTTTAAATTTCTTCTCTTGTTGAATGAAATCAGGGCGGTAGAGCCGGGAATAATCGGCGCTGGTTTCGATGTTCAACAAGCACCGCTCGCCAACCACGAAGCTGTCGTAGCCGCATGGCCGGATGCACACAATATCGCTGTCCAGCACCAGATAATATTTTGTCTTCACCAGTTCATGCGCGGCGAGTTTGATCACCTGTTGCGCGTACCAGCCGCCCATCCCGTCGACATCGGCTCGCAGCACCGCGCCGATTTTCGGGACGACCACGGATTCGGCAAGGACCACATATCTGTCGTCCGTGGTCACGCCGGCCATCAGACGCCGTATCGCGTCGACGTGTTTTGCTGGGCAGACGATTAAGAACTCGCATAAATCGTTCTGGTCGAACATCGCCAGAAATGAGCTGATCAGGAGTCTGAATCGATGTGCGCTGTCGTTGTTGACCTCCTGGCGCCAGCGCGAAACGTCGCCAATGGATTCTTCCAACGTGAACGGGACGACGAAGGAGAGCTTTTTATGTGAATTTGAAATATTCAATTTCGTTACCGCCGGCTCACATGGCAGGAAAACGGAAACCCCGGGAGGTTCTCACCGCCAACCGTTTTTTTTCCTTCTTTACGAAGAACACGGCACGGCGCGCCCTGACGAATTTTCTAAATTCCGCCTTCGCCTCGTCCTTAAATCTTGGAGAGAATAGAACATTCATGATGAAGGCGATGTTCCCTTCTCGAAACTCCCAAAGCCTGGACGGTGAGAGATTGAACTGGCTGGCCATCCTGACGCTTTCCTTGTTTGCCCCGGCCCAAGAAACGTAGCCAACGGGCTCGTTTTTCCCATTCCATAAAATTGTCAACGTCTTGGCTTCGGCTGCCATCCTCAAATTGGTCAGTGTGGCCGCGCTCAGATTGATGCCGGAGCGGGATACCAAGTCCAAAGCGATGGAAAATTCGCTGGGTGCATTCTTATACATTGAGTAGCTTTCGGTTTGTGTCAATTATTTAACACCGCCATGCCGCGGTTTTCATGACCGGCGGCGAGGCCGGCCCGGTAGTCCACGGCATCCCGACGTCTGGCGGCGTCGACATGACTTTTCATGCGCGCCACGTCTATTTTTCTATTGAGCGGAAAATAATAAATGGGGTACGACGGATCTTTGAAATTCTGGACATGCACATCGAGACCTGAACTGTCCGCATGGTCGAATAAGATAAGTCTTCCGATATTTTCGCGAATTTTCATGATGAATAACGCGAATTCGTCCACTGAGAACTCGTTCTTGAAATTGTCTATGCAAATGTCGTTTTCCACGATGGCGAACTCGGCGTAGTCGTGTCCCTTGACCAAAACATGGACCGGATCGGGGTAGTGCGCCAGCGCGCTGGGATGGAGGCACAAAAAATAGTCGATGTTTTTCAGATACCCATCCATTCGTGCCCGGCTGATGGAAATGTCGTCCCTGTGGCCGAGGTTTTGATGAAGGACCTCAAGATAGGGATTGATATGGATATCGGCATGCGCCTGGCATAGTCTGTATGCGAATTCGACATCCTCAAGCCCCCAATTAAGCATCTTCTCATTGAATCCACCGGTCTTGCGGAGCCATTTCCTGGACATGGCGATGTTGCAGGAGTACGCGTGCAGCCATGGATCCGGGACCACCCTGGCGTTAAAAGACTGGGCGGAGAACGTCAGGTACCGGTAATCCAGGCTCGAAATATCTTCCATGGGAAACTTGAACGCGTCGAATAGCGTCCCATCGGCGATGGTTTCTCGAGAGATTCCGCTGCGCTTGTGAATGCGGTTGCCGATCACTACACAGTCATCGTTGGCGTCGAAGTAGCGGTCCAACTGTTGCAAGTGATCGTCTTTTACAATGATGTCGGAGTCGATGAATACGACGAAATCTCCGCAGGAATTCTTCCAACCGAAGTTCCTGGCTCTGGAGCGACATGATTTCTCGTCGCGCTCCATTCGCACAAGCCTCAAGTTCAATAGCTCTTGAAAATCGTCAAGTGAAGCGGGCAGATCGTCCGTGGATCCGTCATCGGCAACGACGACCTCATATAGATCTTTTGAATAACCGCGCTGAACAACCAATGACTGCAGAGAGTTCCTCAAATTATCCCGGTTGTTATAGGTCGGTATCACGAAACTATATTTCATATCTACGTTCTTTAACAAATGATCATGACGACACGTCAGCCGAGAGACTCAGGTTTCGGTAATGATCCCACAGTTTCTTGTACGGTATTTCTGACAGGGAGCCGTTGTCCGACTGCCAGATCCCGGCCCAATGCAACAGGAAAATAGGAGGGAAGTTCGGCATGTGTAACTTGCCGTCGCCCACGATGCAGCCCGGATTTCCCGCCCACATTTCCAGCTTGACCGTGGGATCGGCGCCTGACACGAGAAACGTCAACAAGCTACCGTAGCGATGGCCTGACGTTACGATCAGATAATTGAGGAATGGCTGTTCCATGCACTTCAATTCCATATCGTCTTTTAACCGCAATCCGGCATCGACTTTAGCTTCTATCTGGCCCATGTTCAGCAGGTGTCGCGTGCTCACGAAAAAGCCGGTGTTCGCCGCGAAGGCTATCTGCTCTGGGGCCAGAATATTCTTTTCGTAGATGCTATCCTTCCATACCCATTGCCTGATGGCCTCGATGTTGGAATGGGAGGTGTAAATGTCGCAGCGATGTAGATTTTCGTAGGCGAAGTCGACGGAATCCAGCACGACGGTATCGAGGTCGATATAGATGAATTCATCGAATGTCCCTTCCCAAGCGACGAATTTCCTGTAAGCGCCCAGCCTTTTTCCGTGAAATTTCTCGCTTATGGCATCACAACTGGCGAGCAGGTGATCATCCTGGAAGACCGAGAATGCGTAAGTGTCCTTGAGCGCAATTATCCGGTCAACATCCTGGTCGTAGGGGATCAGGCATAAGTCCAACTCCCGGTTGTGCGTCCTGAAGCTGTTCAGAAAGGCGACCGCCAGTTCATAGACTTTATTGTTTGCTAAAAAATACACGCCGCGGCTTGGTTTCTTTGTAGCGTCCATGTCATTCGTCATTTTTTAATAAGTTGAAGAAATAAGAAATCGTTTTGTCCAAGCCATTTTCCAAGGAAATCCGTGGCGACCAGTCCAGCTTCTCCCTGGCCATTCCGATGCACGGGCGGCGCCGCGCGGGATCGTCCTGAGGCAAAGGTTTGAAGACGAGGAGGCTCTTGGAGTTCGTCATCGAGATGATCAGCTTGGCCAGCTCGATCATGGTGAACTCCACCGGATTTCCAAGATTGATCGGCCCCGTGCAATCTTGATCCGTCGCCATCAATTTCACCAACCCGTCGACCAAGTCATCGACGTAGCAAAAACTGCGCGTCTGATTGCCGTCTCCATAGATCTCGATCGGTAGTCCACGCAAGGCGCGAACAATGAAATTGCTGACCACCCTGCCATCGTTGGGGTGCATCCTGGGGCCATAGGTGTTGAAGATACGCGCGACCTTGATAGGCACCGCGTGCTGGCGGTAATAGTCAAAAAACAGCGTTTCCGCGCACCGCTTGCCCTCGTCATAGCAAGCCCGGATGCCCACCGGATTGACCGATCCAAAATAGCCCTCCACCTGCGGATGCACCTCCGGATCGCCGTATACCTCGGATGTGGACGCCTGAAGTATTTTGGCGCCGGTGCGCTTGGCCAGTCCCAGCATGTTTATCGCGCCGAGCACCGACGTTTTTGTCGTTTGCACCGGATCAAATTGATAGTGGACTGGCGAGGCCGGGCATGCCAGGTTGTAGATCTCATCGACCTCGAGAGAAATAGGGGAGGTGACATCATGTCGAATGCTCTCGAAATATGGCCGGTTCAGCAAATGCACGATGTTGGATTTGCTGCCTGTGAAATAATTATCCAGGCACATCACATCGCCATTTTGTTGAAGAAGTTTTTCGCAGAGGTGACTGCCAAGAAAGCCGGCGCCTCCGGTGACGAGAATTTTTTTCACACCGCCACCTCGGCTGAGTAATTTTTATAGCTTTCGGAGGTATATAAAAAACCGGCGTCAACCAAGGCGTTCACCCCTGCATATCTCTCATATTTATTTGAGAGGTTGCAAAAGTTATTTTCTTCAATCATGGAAAGGTAAGCGGATATCTGGTCTTTGATAATGAACGAGAAGGTGTCGTTGCTAATCCCTTCGTCGATATTTTTCTTCAATGACGTGGTCAATTTATAATGTTTGAGCAGGCATGTCACGTCGGCTATTCTTGATTTGTTACAAAAATGCGGCATGGTCACAGGCTCGATATGATGGTCGAGGAAGATCAAAGGATGCTTGGTGAGTAAAAATTTGCTTTCGCCCGTTTTGATATGTTTCTGCCTCACGCCACCATAGTAATTTCCAATGGTTTTCACAGGGAGAACGTTATGGTCGTTGAATGCTTCGAAGCCGGAAAAATAGCCGCCCCATTGTATGTCACTTAAATCGAAGCTCGTGTAAATGTCTTCGAGATAAGGGCTTGTTGCGTTTTGCTCTGTCGCAAACATGTCGAGCATATAGGCCACCACGGCTGTATATCGATGGGTGTTTAGGTAATCCAGGAACGCAGCCATGGTGTTCCGCTCCGAGCCCGGATACTCAAATAACTCGTCAATGTCGACGCACAGGCACCACCGTGAAACGCAATGCTTCTCGATAATTGTTCGCCGGACTTCGCTCTCGTATTTTTTGTGCTTTAACGACGTGGTATAAATTGTCACGTCCGGCTGTTGGCGTAGCGTGCGCAAGGTGTCGTCAGTCGATTCATTGTCGATGAAGAAGAAATGCCTGGCGCCGAGCTTGCGATAATGCCTGAGGAAGGACGGCAGATACTCATCGCCGTTCTTTACCAGGCAAACGACGACAAATTGATTTTTTTCGTATGCCACACGAGTCGGACCGAAAATATGGGGTATTGCGTCCAGATAGACTACCCTGTTGGGATCGTCATGCCAGCTGTCTTTGTTCTCCAATAAAACGCGCTGATCGCTGTGATTGTTTATGATGTTAAGCATCCGGTTTGCACTGTTGCCTAAATTGTAATATTCTAATTTGTCGGCGGCGTACTCTAGCGCGTAATCGGCGGCATTGGCGTCCGATGCCAGCCACGAAAGCGTCTTTAACATCTGCCGGTAAGTGCTGTGTGCCGTCAGGGAGAAACATCTTTTAGCCACTTCGGCGGCGCTTCCGCCGATCAGTATGGCTGCGCGGCTCGTTAGATACAGCAGCTCGTCATCGTGATCCTTGAATTTTGAGTCAAAGCAGATAAATGTATAACTGGCCAATTTTTCCAGCGCGGCCGGATTGTTTTTGAGATGACCGGTGATGATATCGATCTTGCATCCGCCGCAATGGCCGGTGAAGGCCGGCGCGATAAGTTTGAGGAGGAGCGCCTTCACATAGCTGAAGCGCGCCGGCGGGACAAAAACCGCTGTTCTGTTATTTTTTTCGGCGGGAACGCACAACGTTTGAAGATCCGCTGGATGGGTCAGCTCAAAGATCGGGCGCTTGATGACGCGTTCGAAGCGCAGGACCGTGGCGTGATCATTGGCGAAGACGAGATCGGCTTTGCTGTGGATTTCGGACAATCTGACGCCGTCCTCGGACGCGTGTCGATCAAAGGCAGACGTGTCGAGGGATAGAATCAGCCTGGTCTTGGATTTTTCGCCCAAGGCGACGCGCAGCCGTTCGATCAGCGCATAGTTTTCAGGACACAGAATGACGTGGACGATGTCATACCGTTCGATATCGGCGCGCTGTGCCAGCGCGCCTGGCTCGACGAGCGCACCTCGAAACGCCTTGACCCACTGCGCCGCGCCGATCGCAAGCTGGTGGCCGCCGGTTATTCCGCTGTTAAGCAGGCAATACTTCAACATGGTTCTACGCCTCGACTAGCTCTTTATTGGTGACTACGTGGGTGTACAAATTGCAATAGATATCGCTTACCCGGTTCCACGTATACCGCAAGGAGACGTTCTCGAAGGCGTGCTCGGCAAGCGCATCAGCCATCGCCGGATCACGGAGCAATTGGATGATTTTGCCGGCAAGTTCCACAGCATCCGTGGTCTCATACATCAGGCAATCCCGGTTTTCGACCAGAATCTCTTGCGCGCCGGCGATACGACTGGAGACGAGCGCAACTTTTTCCGCCGCCGGTTCCAGTACAGAATATGGAAAATATTCTATTTCGCTAGGCATCACCACCACACTCGCCTTGGCAAAGAGCAGGTCTTTCTCGGCGTCCGTGATCCATCCCAGCACCTCGATAAAAGCGCTCAGTTTTTCTATTTTTGCGTCTATTTTTTTCACATAGGTTAAAACGTCATTCTCCCAGCTGCTTTCTTTTCTGCCGGCGATGATGAACTTTGCGTCAGGCAGTTCGCGCACGACGTGGGGGATGGCATCCAGTAGATATTCGATGCCTTTGCCATGGCTCCATCTGGACATGCACAAGACGATTTTTTCCGGCTTTTCAAGTTTTTCCATATGCTCGGTGGCCCGGCAATTGATCGCGTTCGGGATGATGTGGAAGTCGGCCATCGGCGCCAGCTCCGGATAGGCATTTAGCAGCCAGCTTTTTGCCGTTTCGCTTAGCAGATGGATGTGGTGGCTGTTTTTAAGTAAATAGTCCTCGTGGAACAGGTCGCGATCCGAGCTATTCCTGATCAACTGTTCGTGTTTGGCGATGGAGTGAGAGCTGAAGACGATTTTCACATCGGCGCCGCATTCGTTGAGTGCCTTGACGAGCGCGTAGGTATGCTCTCCGGAGTGCATGATGTGAACGACGTTATAGCCGCGCGTTTGGATCAGCTTCCGGATCGTCTCGATGTAATGGGTGTGATACGACTCTTGGTGAAGTCCGGACCGGAACAGGTCACCCGAGAAGTCGTCGAGTGCCAGCCGCCACTGCAGCAGGAAGACATCGAATTTCAGCTTTCCCAGCAAAGCTCCGCTGAGCCCATTGATAACCCGGGCTACGCCGCCGGAAACCTGCGGGCCAAATTCATAGCTAACGAATAGCACATTCGGATCGATCATTGCGTCCAGTCCCCTTGATATCGGTATTTTTATTGTGACGATTTAGCGCTATTGGCGATTGCTTACGCTGCTTCAGCGGCGTTATGCATCGCTCTCAAGTCCGGTCAGAACCTGGTGGATGCCATTCAAATAGAATGACGGGTCGAAGTTCCCGCTCATGCTCGCACCCGGATACCGGTTCGCCATGAATTCGAGACAATCGGCGTAGCGGGAAAATTCACGACGCTCATCCGCCGCGACGACATAGATGTGCTGTGATTCTTCAAAGCTGACGCGAACGGCGGCGGTTTCGAGTAGCGGGACACTGCCGCTGGTCGCCGTCGAGAAGATCCATTTGGCATAGCCGATGCACTCGGCGATAAACTCGCCGACGCGGGCCGGCGCTTCCTGGTGCGACAAATAATACAGATGGGATATCAAGCGCTTTTTATAAAAGAAGGATGACAAATAGGCCCATCTCAGTGCCTTGATGGCGCAGGCGATGCGCTTGCTCCTGGTCGCCGCCGCGCCGTTTCCGTCCGATGCTGCAATGGACTTGAGGAAGACGCGCTCGAAGGCGGCGGCGACCGCGCCCGCATCCAGATCTGAGGGCGACAGCGCCGCTTCCAGAGCGCTCGCGCCGGCGCCGTCGTTGGGTAAAGAGCGATACAGCGATCGCATGAAATCGATGACCGGATCTTCCGGATCGGGGACATCGTCGACGTCGGACAGGGATTTTTTGTGTCTGGTGATGACGGAAAAAAAAGCGCGGGCGACCAGCTTGCCGTCGTCGCCCTCGGCGATCTCCGTCAATTCGGCGGAGGGCAGGCCCAGGATGCCGAGCCCATAATAGGCGAAGCAGCTATCGAAAACACGCTGGTAGTAGGCCATCAATGGTGCGAGGTTGAAATTTACGACATTGCTCTTCCCGAAGATATACGCCAGCTCGGACAGCACGTAAGCGGGAATTTTCGGATCGTCGTAGAACGCATTGAGCCCGGTGAAATTTTTTCCGCCACTGAGGAACCGGGCTTCGGTCAAATCGATCCAACGGCCGTCCAGGCACATGTTGGACGCCGTCAGCGCGCCGTGCGTGATCCTCGCGGCCAGGGCGAAAGACATTTGTTTTGCCGACGATAAGAGGAATTTTCCGAGATAGCGGATAAAGTCGTTGTCGCCGGCGAATTTTTCCCTGAGGCGTTTGTTGACGATGCGCACCCTGTTACTGTCCCTCATTAAGTTGCTCGATTTCGCCGGCGTGAAAACATCCGCTCTCATGAAATGGGCGGGTCGTAAGGTCGGCTCCCGCACCAGCAGGGCGCCGCTGGCCGGCGTTAATTGCGCATCTTGCGCGGCACCGTTCACCGAGTGGAACGCGCCGGTTTTGGAGGTAAAAATAATTCCGTAGATCTTCGCGCAGCCCAGCGGCAGCAGATCGTTCAATATCGTCGAGAAGATCGCCTCGTAGGCCGCGTCCACTAAATTTAACGAGCCGTACGAATACCATGTGGTGCTGCTGTTCGTCACCGGATTCGGTCCGGCCCCCTTCACCTGGAAGTTGGCGTAGTTGCCGACGCGGCCGCCTCCGCCGTTATCGCCGACGCCGCCGCCGCCGTACCGTTCCGCCTCGTAGACGCGGTGATCGCGCAGGTCGAGGGACGCGGCATCGAAACATCGGTTTTTTTGGGGGACGTAGGAAAAAAAATTTGCGAAACTTTCTGGCGACAGGGAGGAATTCAATACCTTCTCGATGTTGTCGGCCTCGGCCTCATTCATCCAGATGGTGTTGGTGTTGAGCAGCCGGTAGCAATCGTATCCAACCAGATTTTCCTTGAAGTCGCCGATGTTAAGCATGTGTTTCCTATCGCTGATATGTCTGTCTAATGGCCTTTGGTGTTGGCCAAGCCTGGTGGTCACATCACATTCCTGCCATCAGGCCCGCCAACTTTTTGGAACGTTTAACCGTAGTACCCGTACATGGCGCCCGCTATCGCGCCCGCCGCGCCCGCGGCCACGCCAACGGCCACAGCGGTCGATGGGTCGATGCCGCCCGCGACAGCGTTGATCTCGTCATGTGACATTTCAGTCATAAATTTTCCAATGGCTACTTTTGCTACCACAGCTGATCAGCGCTGTCCCGTCTTGCAAGGCCGCGCTATGCAACCTTTTGCTCGGTTTCAACCTGCGCGACGGCGATGGCCGAGTCGTGCACGACTTTTCCGCCCGTCAGTACGATCACGCGGCTGGCGGTGGCGATCGTTTCCGGGCGGTGCGCGATGATGATGCGGGTGATGTCGAGCGCCTTGACGGCCGCGTTGACCTCGTATTCCTTGGCGATGTCCAGATGGCTGGTGGCCTCGTCGAGGAACAGAATGCGGGGCCGCTTGTAGAGGGCGCGCGCCAGCAGCACCCGCTGTTTTTGCCCACCCGACAACACGGTGCCCATGTCGCCCACGAGCGTGCCGTAGCCCATCGGCATGGCGGCGATCTCCGGCGCGATGGCCGCCAGCCGCGCGCATTCCTCCACCCATGGCTGGTCGGCCTGCGAATCGAAGAAGCTGATGTTGTCGGCGATGGAACCGGCAAACAGCACGTCGTCTTGCAGCACGGTGCCGACCATCCCCCTCAGGGCGTCGATGCCCACTTGTTTGAGATTGGCGCCGCCGATCGACACCTCGCCTTCGGTCGCCGGCAGGATGCCCAGCAAGACATTCATCAGCGTGGTCTTGCCGCAGCCGGAGGGGCCGATGATGGCCACCGATTCGCCGGCCGCGATGTTGAGGTTGATGCCATCGATGACGTAGGGTTCCTGTTCGGCGTAGCGGTAGCGCAGAGCGCGGACCTCGATGTCCGCCCCCAGCGTGGCGTCCGGGCGCGCCTCGTGGGTGCCGTGGACGTCCTCCGGTTCGGTCAGCACGATGTCGGCCAGCCGCTCGCCCTGCAACTGCAGCATCTTCACTTCCATGAATTTGTCGATCAGCGAGCCGACGCGGGAATCGAACTGCCCCTTGTAGGCGTTGAAGGCCATCAACACGCCAACGCTGAAGTTGCCGTCCAAAACCATCTTGGCGCCGAGCCAGATGATCAGGATGTTTTCAATGCCAAACAGCACGCCGTTGAGCAACCGGTACAGCAGTTGCAGCTTTTGCATGCGGACGTCGGCGTTGATCTGGTCGACCAGCAAGGTCAGCCAGGTGGCGCGCCGCTCGTCCTGGCGTTGGAACAGCTTGATCGCCTTGACGCCGCGCACCGTTTCCAGGAAATGGCTCTGTTGCTTGGCCGCGTGGATGATTTGCTCCTCGGTCGCGTTGAGCAGCGGGCGATACCAGGCCCAGCGGGAGAGGGCGTACAAGGTCATGGCGCCGACCGCGATCCAGCCGAGCACCGCGCTGTAGATGAACATCACCACCAGCGTGACGACCGCCATGACGCCGTCGAGGATCGCTTCCAGGAACGAGGTGGTCAGCGTATGCTGGATTTGATCGATGGTGCCGAAGCGCGACACCACGTCGCCCAGGTGGCGCTTTTCGAAATACTGCATCGGCAGGCGGATCAGGTGGGTGAACACGTTGGCGCGCCATTGGATGTTCAGGGTCGTGCCCATGTACATGATCACCCACGAGCGGATCACGCTCACCGCCTGCTGCATGAGCATCAGCAGGCCGAAGCCGAGCGCGAGCGTGGTGAGCAGGTCGCGGTCGGCCGAGACGATGACGTTGTCCAACACCCACTGCAGGAAGAACGGGCTGACCAGCGCGAACACCTCGAGCGACACGGCCAGCAGCAGGATCTGGCTGAACGAGCGCGACAGGCCGGTGATGCGGCCGGTCAGGCTGCGCAGTCGCACCGCTTGCTTTTTTTCCTGCGGCTTGAAACTGGCGTTCGGCCACAGTTCAAGCGCCACGCCGGTGAAGGATTTGGACGCCACGTCGAGCGGCAGCTTGCGCGTACCGAAGGCCGGGTCGTGCACGGTGATGGACTTGGCGCCGACCTCCTTGAGCACGACGAAATGGTTGAAATTCCAATGCAGCACACAGGGCAGTTTTAAGCGCCCCAAATCTTCCATGTCGAGCTTGAGCGGGCGCGTGCCCAGCTCCATGCGGTTGGCTATTTTGATCAGATGCGCCAGCGTCGCCCCCTTGAGCGAGATCGGGAACTGGCGCCGCAGGCTGGCCAGGTCGGTGCGGTAGCCATGGTAGCCGGCGACCATGCCCAGGCAGGCCAGACCGCATTCGGTGGCCTCTGTTTGCAGAATCAGGGGCAGCTTGGCGCCGAAGCCAAAGCTGATATCGGAGAGGAAGGACATGCGATCTTTTTCTGGTTAGAGTTTGCCGGTCAGGCTGTACAGCGGTTCCAGCACCCACTCGTAGAGCCGCCGCCGCTCTTGCAGGATGTCGGCGTCGAGCGACATCCCAGCCTGCAGCATCTGCGGCTGGCCGTAGGCCGTCACGGCTTGGCTGGCCAGGTTGACGGTGATGCGGTATAGGGGTTCGCTGCCCACGGTGCCGTTGCCGGCCGAGTTGGTCATGCTGGCCAGCTCGTTACCGGATAGGGCCACCTTGGAGACGAAGGCGACCGTGCCCTGCGACTGGCCGAACTTCTGATACGGGTAGGCTTGATAGCGCAGCAGCACCTTGTCGCCGGGCTTGATGAAACCGATCGATTTGCTCGGCGCGTACAGTTGGGCCTGCAACGTCGCGCCGCGGGGGACGATGCTGACCAGGGGCTTGCTGCCGTCGATCATCTGGCCCACTTCAGCCGCGACCGCCGTGGCGATGCCGGCTTCGGGTGCGGTGATTTCCAACCGACGTTTGGCCTCGCTTTCGGTCAACTCCTGACCGAGGCTGGTGATACCGCGCTCGATCTGCGCGAGCTGGTTTTGGTGCCGCAGCGGCAAGCTGGTCAGCTCGTCGCGTTGACTGGTCAGGTCGCGGCCGATGTTGATGTGGTCACGCTCGAGCGCTTGCAGCCGTGCGCGCTGGTCGAGCAGGTCGGCCTGCTTTTGCTGCAGCTGTTCCTTGGAGATGAAGTTTTGCGCGGACAGGTCGCGCATGCGCACCACGGCGTCCTCGGCCAGTTTGACGCGGCTGGACTGGCCTTCGATCTGGCTGTCGATCTTGGCCAGCTCCGAGACCAGGCCGTCGATCTTCTTGACCAGCGCGGCGCGCTCGTCCTGCTGCAGGCGGCGCGTCTTGTCCAACTCGTCGAGCAGGGATTGCCGGCGGACCGTGACCTGCCTGCTGATGGAGGCCTGGATGCCCCCTTGGGCGCCGCTTTGACGCTCGCTCGACAGCACGTACAAGACGTCGCCCCGTTGGACGGCTTGTCCCTCGACCACGTTCTTGCGCTCGACGATGCCGAACTGCGGGGTGAAGACTTTCACCAGGCCCAGGTCGGGAAGCAGCAGTCCGGCGACGGCGGCGCGTTTGGTGTACGAGCCGAAAAAGAGGAAAACAATGATCAGGGAAGCGAGCGCCACGGCCACGGCGCACAGGAAGGAAAACGTGATGGGGCGCACCAGAACGATTTCACCGAGCCATTTGACTTGGCGGGCGTTCAGCGCCTCTGACCGGTACAACTGCTTGACACTCATAAGATTTGCTCGGGAAAAGCTGTTCGCGTAAGGCGATACTATGTATATGGTCAATAAGCGGCGTGTATGCTACAAATCAGCACACCGCGTAATGGACCGCGTCTCGATGATTGTTTATTTTTCTCTAATGGAAAACATTAACGATAGCCCCTCAACGCAAGCGCGAAGGGCCTGAAATTTTCAACTATCAAATTGATATTGATAGAGGATGTTATCAGGAAATATTTATGAAAATCTCTCACATTGTCACAACAGGAAAAAGCAAGCATGAAAACCTGGTTAATATCTGAGCCCAGCCTTTCCGCTACAGGTCATTCCGGTCAACGAAATTCTTTACTCAGGCGCCAATACTGGTAAAAACTGATCCCGGCACGACTGGGAGCATCAAGATAAAGATAGGCGGAAGGCATGTGCCTAAGAAAGGTTTGTTCTACCCGGGTTGAATTTCGGTAATAAGGGGGCCAGACATGCCCTAATTTTAACCAAAAGAAACCCGGATACACCAATGGTTGGTAGTCAGCAATTGTCCGTAACTTTTTATAGCGGCTCGGGCGGTACTATTATGGGCTGCCCATGGAATGGCGGCTTTACTGGGATGGGCGTGACGGGTGTATGTGGAATTTCGAGGCCGCCAATGGCTGATATCGAGGAAATTCCTTCTGCGCCGGAAATTACTGCGACTTCTTGCTCATGCAAATCACGCATTTTAACTCCTAAAAAATGTTGGAATGCCCCAACTGGCTCTACTCGTCGACTATTGCCTTAGTGGTAAAAATAATTTTATTGCTGCGCTTTTAGGATTATCACTAGGGCGGCTACTAGCAGAATGAATTCGAAGATTGCATACCAGTGTTTTTTCCTAATGTTGTAAATCTTGGTGTCGACGTCGGTGGTAGCGCGCCAGCGGAGCATGACAATGACGGCACAGACGATGATGGGAATTAGTCCTCGGAGGTTGTCCATAATATTCCTTTAATGTGACAGGGAGTGGCGTGATGGAATCCCCCCCGTCTTGCTTTGACGGAGGGGATGAGGGTTATCCCTTATCAATTTCCCGGTGCAATTATCCGAACAGGCCGGAACTAATGTAGAACAACCCGGCCGTGGCCAGCATTGCTGCGGATGCCTCAGGCCCAAAGATAAGGGCTGGTACGGCCAAGCCTGCTAGTACGTCCCCGGTTTTCGTCAGAATGGGAATGTCGCCATCGCCACCTGCGACCGCGTTAATTTCTTCGAAGCTCAGATCTTGCATAATTTTTATCTTTCAATGGATTGAAAAAAATAAATAGTGTGGGTCGCTCAACCGTAGATGATTAACCCAACGCCAACTATGGCAATAGCGGCGCCGACTGGGACGAAGCCTAACGTCGCAGCCGCACCACCGATGGCGACCACGCCAACGCCAATGGTGCTCACAGATAATGCACCGGAAACGGCATTGATTTCGTCAAAAGTTAGTTCAACCATATCTCTCCTCACTACTTCTTGCAGCTGGACAGCGCTGCCCCGTACTACTTGAACTCGATATTGCGGCACAAGACCCCAGCCGGCCTCACACCTAAATTTTTTCTGTTTCGCCGTGTGTCGCCGGGACAGCAATTGCTCTGGTAGTTGACAGGCGATCGGAAGCGGGTTTTATGTCCTCGGCACTGTCGGGAACTCATAGATGGGTGGCGGCATCGGAATAGTAATCACGATTGGCGCATGCGAGACTTCGATGCCGAGAATGATAGGTGTTGTAGAAAGCGCCCCAGCACCGGAAACTACTGCAACCTCGTTTTTATACAAATCACGCATTTAATTCTCCAAAAAATGTTGACATCTCCAAGCGGACCCGCTTGCACGAGTTTTTTTTCGATTCCCAAGGATATGGCTGTGCATCCTATCAGGAAAAGTGGGTATGAAACTATCACAATGTAACTATCAGAATTATTTTAAATACCCGTCAATTGTCTGCGAACGAACCCGTCCCTGCCCACGTTCCGGGCGGATTTAAACACTGGGTAACACCAATGCACAGTTTCGGGTTGTTTTGACGCCTAAATCACGATTGGACGTGGTGTTCCACTTTTGCGGAACAAGAGGTTAGCGCGACCAATAGTCATTACCACATTTTAACGGATGATAATGGCGGGCTGACCTTCTTTTAGCGGAGGGCGGAGAGTCCGTATAGCGAGCGTTTAGTAAACGATAGAAATCTACGACTTTCATTTTGTTTCAGTGTCTCCATACATATTTATTATTTTGTAATTTATTATCGACCTGAAACCAGTTTAACTTCAATTATGAAATTGACCAAGTGGCGTAATGAAATTTCGTTTTTGGCGCGCCCGATGCCCGACGGTGTCCGGCGGATTGCGCCGCGCCTGTCCGCCCTGTGATCGGAATCCGCTCGCGTTAGCGAACTGCGGAGGCGCCCGTCATCAGCGGCCGCAGCTGCTGGTCCAGTTTCATGAAATCGAGCGGCTTGGTGAAGTGCAGGTCGAAGCCGGCGTCCCTGGCGGCCTGCTTGTCCGATTCCTGGCCCCAGCCAGTCGCCGCGACCAGCACGATGGCGCTTCCCCACGGCTCGCCGCGGATTTTGCGCGCCAGCTCATAGCCGTTCATGTCCGGCAGGCCGATGTCGAGGATGGCGGCGCCGGGCGGCGACTGGCCGATCACGCGCAAGGCGTCGCGCCCCGTGTTGGCGACCACCGGCAGGTAACCCAGCATCTCCATTGCCGCCGCCAGCGTTTCGGCCGCGTCGACATTGTCGTCGACGATGACCACGCTCGCCGGCTGGCTGGCGGCCGTGGTCGGCGCGATGGGTTCCACGGCCACCGTGGCCGCCGGCGCTTCGATCAACGGCAGGCGCACGGTGAAGCAGCTGCCCTGTCCCACGCCCGCGCTCCGGGCGGAGACCTCGCCGCCATGCAGCGCGACCAGCCCCTTGACCAGCGACAGGCCGATCCCCAAGCCGCCCTGGGCCCGGTCCAGCGCCGGCGTCAGTTGCGAGAACATGTCGAAAATATTGTCGAGCTGGTCGGCGGGGATGCCCATGCCGTCGTCGGTCACCTCGATCACCGCGCCGCCGTCGACTATCCTGGCCACCAGGTCGATGTACGCGCCCGAGTGGCTGTATTTGCTGGCGTTGTTGAGCAGATTGGCGACGATCTGCGTCAGCCGCGCCCGGTCGACGTTGCCCCAGATCGGGTAGGGCGGCAGGTCGACGCGCAACGATTGGCCGGCCGCGTGGATCGACGACAGCGCCTCCTCCGCCACGAAGCGCAGCGCCTGCACCAGGTCGGCCGGTTCCAGCCGCAGGTCGATCTTGCCCTGGCTGATGCGCGAGACGTTCATCAGGTCGTCGACCAGCCGGGTCATCTGCGTCACCTGGCGCGTCAGCACCGCCAGCTCGCGCGCCGACGGCGGCGCGTCGGCGCCGCGCAGCTCCATCGTGGCGATCACGTTCGACAGCGGCGCCAGCGGGTTGCGCAGTTCGTGCGCCAAGGTCGCCAAAAACTCGTCCTTGCGGCGGTCCTCGGCGGCCATGGCCTCGTTGGCCTGCCGCAGCCGGTTTTGCGCCAGTTCCAGGTCGTTGGCGGCGGCTTCCGCCTTAGCGCGCGCGGCCAGGATCTCGCGCTCGTAGAGCTTGCGGTCGCTGGCCATCAGCACCGCGATCTCATCCTGCAGCACGCCGTTGCGTTCGCGCCGGATGGCGCTGAGCATCATCGGCACGCGCCGCCCGTCCTTGTGCAGCAGGTCGAGCTGGACCTCGGAGACCGATCCCTGTATTTGCAGCAGCGGCGTCCAGTGGGTTTGCAGGAACACGCGCGCGCCCATCGGCATGAGTTCGGGCAAGCGTTTATGGGCCACCAGCTCGGACGGCTCGTAGCCGATCCAGCGCGACAAGGTGGCGTTGACTCGCATGACCGTGCCGTCGGCGGCGGCGATCAGCAGGCCGCACGGCGCATCCTCCCACAGGTCCCAGCCGGAGCTGCGTCGCTCGCGCATGGCGTCAGCGGGGCGCGGCCAGGAAGGCGCGCATGGCGTCGATGCTGGCGGCGGGCGCGCTCAGGTGCGGGCAGTGGCCGGTGTTCTCGATCATCGCCAGCGCGCTGCCGGGAATGGCGCGATGAATGAAGTCGCCAACCTCCCTGGGGGCGATCAGGTCGTCGCTGCATTGCAGGATCAGGGTCGGAATGGTCGACTTGGCCAGGTCGGCGCGGTGGTCCGACAGGAACGTGACGCGGGCGAAGTGCTTGGCGATGTCGGGATCGGTGCGGCAAAAGCTGTTGGTCAGCTCCTCGCCCAGCGCCGGCCGGTCGGGCGCGCCCATGATGGCAGGGGCCATGGTGCTGGACCAGCCGAGGTAATTGCCGGCCATCGTGTCGAGCAGGTCGTCGATGTCCTCGCGCGAGAAGCCGCCGCGGTAGTCGGCGTCGTCGATGTAGCACGCCGACGGGCCGACCATGATCTGCGCGGTGAACTTGTGCGGCGCGCCGTTCGAGGCGAGCAGCCCGATCATCGAGCTGACCGAGTGGCCGACGAAGACCACCGGCCCGTTGCCGCAGTGGTCGACGATCTCGACGAGGTCGTCGGCGTAGCCCTGCAGCGTGCCGTATTTGGCCTTGTCGTAGGCCGACAGGTCCGAGCCGCCGCTGCCGACCAGGTCGAACAACACCATGCGGAACTGGTCGCGGAACGCCGGCACCAGGTGGCGCCACATGCTCTGGTCGCAGCCGAAGCCGTGGGCCAGCACCATGGTCGCTTCGCCGTCGCCGAGTATCTTGATGTTGTTGCGCTTTTGCAGGTGCATTGGTCGATCCTGGTGTGGGTTGCTTCTGGCCGGCTTGGGAGGGGCAAAGGATATCATCAAACGCCGTGACTGGCGGTGCGATAGCCGGTCGTGCGGGGCCTACGGCAATGAAAAAGCCGTTGATTCCTTTGCAAGAATCAACGGCTTTCTACCGCTTCGGCAATCAACACGGCACGGCTGACGTCGCCGAGCCCAGCGCATGCAACACCAGGTTCACAACGCGCGTGGCAACGCGCGCGCGGTTGAGCAGCACGTCGGCAAATAGCAGCGCCATCCCCAGCAGATAGGCGAAGTAGGCCAGCCCGACATAGTCGTTGAAGACGATCGTGCGGAGCCAGTCCTGGCCGAGCAGATATAGGCCGCCAGTGACCAGCGCCGCCGCCGTCAGCGCCACCGCTGGAAGCAATAATTGCATCGTGGCGCGAGGGCGGGACGCGGCGATCAGCCCCAATGCGGCGAACGCAAGGGCATTCGCGGCGGTGAAGATGCGAAACTCGCGCAGCAGGCTTGCCGCGACTGTCGAGTAAGTGGACTCGATCAACGCGGCCAGCCGTTCCCGCGTGTGCAGCAGGGAGTGCAGGCGCTGGCGCTCGAAAACCTGGACGGCGTCGGCAAGGCGCGCGCGGCATGGGCAGTCTGGGCGCACCATCTCGGCGACGACCGCCGCGACCTTGGCCGGGACGTCCGCGCGCAGCCGTTCCCGGGCCTGTGCCACCTGTGCGTCGGTGCCGCCCAGCGCGCGCTGCGCCGCCGCGACCAGGCGCGAGTTGAGCAACGAGTCAACCTTCTCCGTGCTCTCGCGCTCGACCTGGATACGGATCACTTCCCGCATGGCCGACTCGATCAGGCGCGGGTTGGCATAGGAGAGCAGCAGGGCGCTGCCGAACAAGGCCGCGCAGAGGACCCCGAGGACCACGATGGCTCGTTGCATGTCGATGTGATGGTTGCTTGAAACCGGTGCAGCTTAACAGAGATGTATCGTTGACAAATACGCACATTCTCACCGCGCGAAGGGTGTTGGCTTGCCGCATTTGAATCTGGTTGCGGGACGGAGAGGTGCCAGGAACGCATGAGATGTGCGATGACCGTCAGGCGAAACACAGCTTCGAGCGGGCGGGTGAGGGTTCAAAAGACGTGCCTCGGAGCTTCAGGCGATCCTGTTCGTCGACAAGTCCCAGCCCCCGGCGGTGTTGCCGGCCGATCCGCCGGAAATGTCCTGCCGCGTGTAGCGCCACTTGATCTTCGAGTATTTCAGAGCGACATGCTCCCCGAGGATGTCGCCCTCGCACACGCGAGGCGACACGCCGCCGATCAGCACGTTCTCCAAGGCAATCTCGAAATACTTGACCCGCTCGCCCATCGCGTCGGCGCGCATAAACTCAATCGTCGCGCTCGCGATGGTCTTGCCCGACGAGCAGTTTTGCAGCAGTAGCGGCGAAGACAGGTCCGCGAGCTTGGATATCACAATGTCGCCGTGCTCGCTCCGCTCGGCCGTGTGGCCGCCGCTGGTTGATGCCGTCGCCGACTTGGGCTGTGACAGCTCCCACCGGACGGACTTGCACTCGATCCAATCCTTGTGGCGGTCGTCGTTCGACTCGCCCTTGATGCCGTCGATGCGCAGATAGACGTCGATCGCCATGGTTTTTTCCTTTGGTTAGGCGCGACGGTGCCGCGCGCCATGCGATTATTTGCCGGCCGGAGTCAACCTCCGTTGAGGATGCTCAACGGATCGCCCTTGCGCGGCGTCAGGGCGGGCGCGGATTGGCGGACGTAAAGTTTGGCGTGGCCGCCCTGGAATGCGGCCGCGCCGATTTCAATCACCCGCTAACCGCCTCGAGGAAACCATGCCCGACGATGACTTAAATGCGCAGAAGGTCGACAACAGCAAGCTGCGCATGAGCGCCGCCGCCAGGGCGCGCATGCGGGCACGCGAGGACCCGAAATACCATTATTACGACGACGGCGGCAGGCCCGGCCGAGGAAACTGCACATGGGGCATCGGGACGCTCGCCACAGGGGCGCCTGCACCGACGAGGAGCTCAAGCGGGAGGTCGGCCCAGCAGAAGTCGAGGCGGCCTTCGCGGAGCACGTAGCGGACGCGGAGAGGACCGTCCGCAGGAAGGTGCCAAACAAGGCGTTGAGCCAAGATCAGTTCGACGCACTGGTTAGTTTCGTCTACAACGCGGGTTGGAAAGGCTCCGAGAACGTCCTGTCGCTCGTCGACGACGGGGACTTCAAGGAGGCGGCTGCGGCGATCTCCCGAACGATTTACATGACAGTCAAGACGCGCAGGGGATCGAAGCAGGTCGTGGCGCGCGGGCTCATCGGAAGGCGCGCGGAGGAGAGTGCGCCGTTCCGGACTACGGCGAGGTAGCGCGCTTCGCCGCCACATAGAACCATTAAAAAGGGGATCGTCATGCGACTCGCTGGATTGCTTTCAAAGGTGCGTCTAGGCGCCGCGCTGTGCGCGTTGGCGCCGCTCCTGCTCGCCCCAATGTCCGCCTGGCCAGCCGAGCCGCCGGCGCCGGCCGAGGCGAACGCCGACATCTATGGGACATGGCGGCTGGCCAAGGTGCTCGGCTCGGCCGACATCGCCGCGATGTCCGACCGCCAAGCCCAAGCCATGATCGGCAAGGAGGTGGTGATCGCGAAGGATAGATTCAAGATCGGCAACCGGACCTGCAGGCGACCGACTTACGAGCGCAGCGTTGAGGACCTCGTTAAATCGTTTCGAGAGCAGGGCCACGTGAGCTCCGCGAACATGGGGCTCCCCGATCCGGTAACGGCCATCGACGCCCGCTGCACCCATCTCTACCTTAAGGCCCCCGGCCGCATCGTTGTCCACTGGGACGGATTCTATTTCGACGCGATCAAGGCGGCACGCGGAGTTCGGCCTCGGCCGACGCGGCACTGATCTTCGAGATCGAAGGGGCGAAGTGGCGGTGCTTACAGCACGCGCGCAGGAGCAATGCCGTCAGCCTGCCAAAGAATGCGCCGAAGAGCGCAACAACGAGAGCAGAGCGGCATGGGAGCAACCAAAGTGGATTCCAATTTGGCCGACACCCCGCAGGCCTGGCCGGCACGCGATGGCGCGCGGCTTCGCCAAGGCTACACCGATGCCGTTGGCGGCGACGAGCTGATGTTCTTGGATGGGCACGACGACGCTATCATCGGCATAGCTGAGCGAGATGGCGAGGCCTGCGTCGACTATGACCCGGAAGATCATTCAAGCACTGCGGCGCCGGAACGACATGGACAAGGACGGCGCCGCCGAGTTCTTCGAATACAACATCGCCGGAAGTTGGCTAGGTGCTGGAAGTCCGATCTTCGCAACGCGCCTTTAACGGGCAGCTTTCTTTTTCAAATTGGCCGCCTTCGTCTTGGCGGCCTTTCTCGCGCTTTTCGCGAACTTCTCCATCTTGTAATTCAACATGTCGTTCGGGAATGCCCTGATCAGCAAAGCCTCCAAGTCATCCACCATTTCAGGCAAGACTTCATAAGCGCTGAAATATGCTGCCAGATCGTAAAGCTTCAACATGGTGTCCGTTGGTTGGCGGACCTTGATGTGGGCGGATTTAAAACTCACATCCCTTGTCGGGTGGCGGACCAAGGTCATGATTTGTCCGCTTCGATGCCGGTTGAAGGCCAGATTCATTTCTTTCCAAATATTCTGTTTCTTGGTTTGTCCTGCATACAGCGCTCGGCCTCGGGTATCGTAAAAAATATAAAGCCCTGACTTCGCATTTGTAAGCATTTCGCACAGGCCCTGCAAATGTTTGCCGCAATCGTCGCCGGTGTCGAAGACTTGAAGATAATTTCCTGAGCGGCCGACCGCCACTGCTTCGATCGGAAAGAATTCGACTATGGGCTTGATCGCATGTGAGTGAACATGCACTGTCGCCGCCTTGTGTGCATTGTTGATCGCATTGGCCACCTGCAGCGCGGTGAGCAATGTTTCATCTCTGCGCCAACGATGAAGCGCATGCGGCTTTATGCCGAGGATCGAAGCCAGCGCTGTGTCGCTGACGGTTCCCATTTTGTTGGACAAGTGGCGGAGAAGTTCAGTTGATTTCATGATCGCGTCGGCCTTCCATTGGTCTCGTATTGTTTAAGGATGCTCGAAGTATTTCGGCTTCTAGTCGATGACGTCGAACGGAACATCTCGCTGGGCGTGCCTTCTATTGGCGGCGCGTCAATTCAGTCTTCGAGAAGGTGCGGTGGCGGCGCTCGGCCTAATAGGAATGAGTCGCTCTTCCAGTCACTGTCCAGAGTGGTGATTCGGTGAAGCAGCCCATTGCTGGTCTCGTCAGAAATGTCGATCATAGTCGCAAACAATTTCAAGGTGCTTGCTTGCGTTTTAGTGAGAGCCTTGCGCTTGCTGAGCAGCACCGACATGGGCGTCTTCTCTATGAACGTAAAATATTTCCCCAAAAAGCCGACGACAATGTCTGATAGTTGGACTTCGGCAGACGACTTCGAATCGACGAAAGAGAAGTCAACTTCGCGGTCTCCATTCATCAACTGGAATTTTTCTATAGAACCCTGTATCTCATACTCCTCGTCCAGCACATGCCGCGCGTTTCTGAACGTGCAGATCCTGTCGAGAAAAAAGCCACTGAATCCGTCAATGAGTTCGTTTGGGGTCTCGTCAACCAAGAAGGCCAGTTTGGGCAACGATCGCGCGCGCCCCAATAGATCATTCAACATCCTAGTTGCGTTATTCGGACGGAGCGGCCAATGCCTTTGGGCGACTGCTCGTATCTCGGTCATGAACTCGTTTGTTTTGCTCCGGTCGATGTCGGGAAAGCCGTAGCTTCTGAGCATCGCCAAGAAGGCTGGGAGATCGGCGATGGCCATTCGATGAAATTCGTTCTTGATCTCGCGATGAAAAGGCAGAAAATCCTCGAACCGGTCATCGGCCACCAAAGATTCGATGATATCCAAGATGAACCAATTCAAGATATTGACGTTGACGTAGTGGATGCCGATGCCGCGCGCCGCAAGCCATTCAAACACCTTGTTCAACTTGGTCGAATCCAGCACCTTTTCGAAGTCGCCTTTTGCCACCAAATCAAATTTGATTTCCTCGGCGGTCTTTTGAATCCATAGGAGCTTTCTAAGCTCTGCGATGTCTCCGACTGATTGCCCTAGCTTCAGGACGATCCCTCCAAGCACGAAGTTGTCATGCTTTGCCACATTCAAGCCATTTTCCGTGAGGCGCAGTTTTCTGACATTGTTCGTCTCATCGTAATAGAGCGCCAATTGGGCGTCGGTCCCATACAGCGTTGGGTTGTCATTGCCAAACGTTGCCGCTTCGATTTTGATTTTCATAATCGTTTTCAAGTAGTGCATGGGGGCGATAGCACGCGCGCGCTTGCCCGGCGAGCATACGCCAGGTTCATAACCGAGCCATTATTTCGCCAACAGTCGCCCATCGATTTATCAGCGGGGACAGGAGGCCGGGCGTTACGGCCACTAGGCTTTAATGCCTGCCAGTGCTGATCGAGCCTTTCGCGTCGTCGTCCTCGAGAACAAAATTTACTTCCTGAGCCAAAGTTTTTTTAGCAACGTCATATTGAAACTGAGCTGCTTCGCTGCCGCCTCTAGCCCAAGTCTTCCGGCGATGCCACCTCGTTTCCCATAAGGTAGTCGCCGATCACTTGTCCGCAGCCTCCGCCGGCCCGTGGAGCACGTAGACTTATTGGAGCCACCGTCGATTGCCGACGGTTCTAAGCGCGAGCATGAGCTCTTCGACTGATGTCCCGCCGAACTTCAATGCCATCCAAGTGCCCCTCGATCTGCAAATAAGAAAGCAATTGTGCAATCGTGTAAATCGGGTCCACAGCGGATTTTCGGGTCATCGGCATAGCGTCTCCATGGTCAGTCAAGGGGTGGAAGTCATTCAACATCGTGAAGTTTATTTTTTCTTATTGAGCCGGTCCGAGGCGGCTTTGCGCCAATCATCCAAGACCTTGATGTCTTGCTCAATCTCCGGCGGAAGGGGGATGGCGAGATTGGCTTGGATTGCCCCGTCATGTCCGGTGTAGTTGGAGCACTTGCCCATGTTCTTCATGATAGTCTCAACGTCGGCCGGCGCGACCGTCACCTTGCTGAGGCGGTTCGTCTCCACGCCCTTGCGGAATCGCAGCACCACGTTGTTGAACAACAGCTCTTCAACGGCGCGCTCCCAGGACATGCGAAGGTGAGCGTATATGTCGCGCGCCTCACGCTTGTATCCCTTGTCTTCGCCCTCTTTGTGCAGCTTCGTTGCTGCAACCAGCATCACGCGCAAGATGCCGACCCTGTCCTTGGTCGAAGCGCCCTCGAATGGCATGGATTCGTCAGCAACGCCATAGCCCGCAGGAGCTCTTCGCAGGCTACGACATGCCGGCTCCATGTCCAGCGAGCGGGCTTCATGCACCAATACGTTCAGGAAGAACAAATCGTGAGTGAAGACGATGACTTGGCGGGAAAGCGCCTCCTTCGCGATGCGGCGCGCCACATATTCGCGTCGTGAGTGGTCGAGCGAGGACACTGGGTCGTCGAACACCATGCCTCCCAATCCTTTGCCCAAGCCGACTTCAGCCAAGAAGGATGCGATCGCGATGGCCCGTTGCTCGCCTTCGCTGAGAATCTCGGTGGCGTCGCGCTTGCCCAGCATTTCCAGCGCAAGTTTGAATTGAGCCTTGCCTTTGGCCGAGGCCGGCTTCATCACCACTTTCAACTCATGGACGTTAAGGCTTTCCAATTCAGCGTTGAGCGCGGCGACGACTTCCTTTGTGGCCATCGTGTCAGAAAGCGTCGTTGCCTTCTTGGAGATTGGCGTGGTGCCGCCAGCCGCCGTCATGCATGAACTAAGCTTGCCAGTCAGGACATGCTTTTCGATGGCGAGCATTACAGCCGCTTTCAACTCGGACAGGCGGCGGCAGGCATCAAGCTCATCGCGATCCGCAATCATCTTCGCGCGTCCGGCCTCGTCCAGCGTCGCCTCCAAGGCGTCCGCCTCGGCGATGAGTTGGTCCTTCAAAAGAACGAGCGCGGGCGCAGGGCTCTCGATCAACTGAACCAAGTTTGCCCAGTCGCCGGCTGGCAGACACGCGGCCAACATTGAAGAGCGCCGGTCAGTCAGCCATTTTTGTATGCCGGCGCAGCCTTCGGCCAGCGCTTGATCCCGGGCGGCGATCTCATTGTTCAAGATCTCGTCGATCAACAGGTCCAAGTTGGCGAGCTTGATGGCCGAGATGGCGACATCGGCGGCATCCTTCGCCGTCTTGGCCTCCTGCTCAGTTTTACGCTCGACAAACTCGTCGAACATGACGAGCCGCTCGGCGCCTTCTGCGCCGAGAGTGTTTTGACACAATGGACACGCGGACTCAGGTCCAAGATGCGGAAATTTCTTGCCTGGATGCGACTCGGCGGCGAACGACCGCGCCGCCTTGAACAGCTTTTTCCAAGCCTCTTCGCCGGTGCCTGGCAATTGGCCCGGCGTCTCCCTGAACGCCTTGCTTGCGAGCTCAGCCGCGTCCTTCGCAACGCTTGCGGTGTGGACCGCCGCGACCAGCACGACGAGGGGCGTGTCATCAACTAGGGCGATTGCCGTGTCAATTCTGGTGGCCAAGCCTTCGAATCGAGTGGCTTGATTCCTGAGCGTCTGAGCTTTAAGCTTGGGATCGGCTTCGCTAAGCGCGGCCACAATCTTTGCGTGCTCGGCTTTCTTCTCCTCCGACCACATCGCGAGGGCGTCGACATCAGCGGGCTTGGTCTTGGCGGAGAGGGCGGACAGCAAGGTTCCCACTTTGGTCTTGGTTTGGCCCAGTTCGGCGAACAGGGCCGAGTCGGGCGTGTTCTGCCCGTGCTCCTTGGTAGCCATTGCCTTCAACGTCCCGAGGGTATCCACCAATTTTTTGAGGATATCCAAACCGTAGGGAACGTAGGCGAAATCGCCGTGGTTGTCCAAGTAGGCGCGAGCGCAATGTGAATCGAAGATGGCGATGGACGACAACTCCGCTGGGGACACTTGCCCCGATTGCCATTGGACTT
The DNA here is from genome assembly GCF_017833525.1 of Duganella sp. 1411. Lineage (GTDB taxonomy): Bacteria > Pseudomonadota > Gammaproteobacteria > Burkholderiales > Burkholderiaceae_D > Rugamonas. The sequence continues at coordinate 2,034,109 of NZ_JAFICD010000001.1, read as the reverse complement.
CGTGCTCGACGCCGTCCACGTGCAGTTCGAAGGTCGCTTGTGGAGGGCCGGCTTTTCCAGGCTCCTCGTTGGCGTTGGGCAGGATGGGCTCGCGCCGGTCGCGAGCGCGACAAGCATGCTTGAAGACGCGGGAATATCCCGACTTGCCCGAGCCGTTCTCGCCATAGATGACTGTGAGCCCCTTCACCGAGAGAGAGAGGCGCTGGTCGCCCGCCAACGCATTCACATTGCTCAGGTTTTTGATCGCCCCGATTTGGATGTGCTGCCCGACTGCTGGCTGGACCGCGACTTCGCCGGCCGCGAGCTTGTTCGCCGCGCGGTTCTCCGGGTCGGCAATCTTATGGGCCGCTTTGAGCAGCGCATATACGTCGTCGTGATCTTGCTGCGTCAGTTCTCCTTGTGCGTATATCTTTGCGATGGCGTGCTGCTGCCAAGCCGGCAGCTCCTCGGACCATTTTTGAATCTCCTGCAGTATCGTTGCCATGTGCGCCTTGGACGGTGGAAATATGGTTTTGTCTTTTGGATAATGGTATTCCATTTCAACAACGTCGGGAGACAAACATGCAAGAGGCTGAAAGCCGCCACAAAAATAGCTTCGCCTGCCACTCCTCTCCTATGGAGAGGAGTGGTGAGACAAAGGATCTGATGATGCCTATAAGCTTTCACTCAGCAAGCTTCTTCCAAAATTCCTGGCGCCTAAATATGAGCGCGACGTTCAAAATCTAAGCCGGATCGCCGAATGCTTCTTTCTCGCTGGCTGCCTAGGGCATTGACGGCCTTGGACTAAGAGACTTTGGTCTTGCTGCACTGGACAGGCTTGTGAAAGAATAGGTCGTCGCCCACGCAAAGCTGAACAGGATCAAGAATGTCGCTAGCAATCACGAAGGCTAATTTTGAGCAGTTGATTGACGACAGGGACAACGGCGTGATCGCGTTGTCTGGCAAGTGGGGATCGGGCAAAAGCCACATGTGGCGAGAGGTGCAGAAGGATTCGACCAACGGCGCGATCAAGAACGCTCTTTACGTGTCGTTGTTTGGGGTCAAGGACATACTGCAATTGAAAATGAAAATTGTCCAAAGCGCGGTGCCAAACAGCAAGACCGGCCACGTCGCGCGCGAAGTCATCACGAGCGCTTGGCGGGAATCGTCCAAATTCTTGAAGACCTTGCACCCAGGCTTCGCCGCCATCGACGAAATCGCATTGTTGGCTGTGCCGGCCATTCTGCGCAAACGCGTGATCGTCATTGACGACATCGAACGCAAGCACATGGACCTCAACATCGAAGAGGTGATGGGTTTCATCGACGAATTCACCCAAGTTTACGGCTCTCGAATTTTACTGATCCTGAATTCTGACAAGCTCGAAGACAAGGACATGTGGAACAAGCTGCGCGAGAAAGTGATCGACCACGAGATTGCGTTGACAACGACGCCGAAGGAGGCGTTTAAAATAGCTATCGAGGAGGAGCCATCCATATACGCGCCCCACATCGAGGGCGCCGTGGAGGTCTGCAAAATTTCCAACATTCGCATCATCCAAAAGATCATCCGAACGGTGAACAAGGTGCTTGGAGATCGCGACAATTTGACGGACGAGGTGTTGGCCCGGACAATCCCCTCGACGGTCCTCATGTGCGCCATGCATCATCACGGCTTGGACAACGGCCCTTCTTTCGATTTCGTCATGGGATTCAATTCCTCAGACTTCCAGATGGAGGAAGCGATGAGGCGTCCGGGCAGCGTTTTCGCAGATGCCCCAGCCCGCCCGCCAGAGGAGAGGAAGTGGGGAGCGTTGTTGGACGACTTGAAGATTATCAATTGCGACGACTACGAGCGCATGCTGCTCGACTTCCTGACATCGGGGTTGCTGGATTCCGGCCGGGTGGATGCCATACTGGATCGCTACGTGGCCGAGAAGAACGTGATGGAGCTTCGCGAGAAATGCGGACGATTTTTCGAGTTGGAGCAGTGGCACCCCTCGGTCACGGACGAGGAGCTTCTGTCGCTTGCGGCGGAGCTGGCGGAAAGCGCCGACCTGCTGGACCCTTATGCCGCCACGGCGCTTCACGATAGGTTGGCCGATGTCCCGGGCGGAGCCAGCGTGGGAGAGGCGATTGTCGCGCGCTGGCTGGATGGTTTCAAAGCGAAGGAGCCGCCCCAACATCGTCTAGACAACTATGACAACAAGCCGCTGCATCCCGAGATAGAGGCGGCCTTTGCGGAGGCCGAGAGGCGCCTCAAACCGCTCCCATCTCTTTTGGTGGCGTGCCTTCGCATTGGAGACAATGCCAATCGGGAAAGTGTGAACAGCCAAGCCATGCGCGACGCGACCGTCGCCTCCTACGAGGATACGATCAAGACAACGTCGGGGCCGCATCTGCGCGATTTCTTGCGCGCGAACGTTGTCTTGTATTCTCGGCGCGGAGGTTATGTGGCGGACTTCGCCGACGCTTTGGAGCATTTCGCCACAGCGTGTCGGGCCATTTGCCGCGCAGACACAATTCCACGCCTTAGCCGGGCAATCCGCAAAGTGTTCCGAGAGGCCGGGCTGGAAGATGTGTTGGATGAGCGAGGCGCAGAAGCCCCTTCTGCGGCGGAGCCGGCGGAACAGCTCGCGGATGGTGCCGGCAGCGCGGCCTAAACGACGGGGTTGCTTCTCTTGGGCTTGGCGTTCTTGGCAGTGGCTTTGCCCGTGGATTTGTCAGGCGCCCAGTTGTTCCGATTCGCCAAAAACTGGCGAACCGGCCGTTGTATCGCAAAGCCTGCACGTCTATCGGTCATTCCAGCTTGTCCACGATGGGCTTCAAATCGGGAAGGTCGCGGACGTAGCCCCCAATGCACCGTGTGGCCGCCGCCGTCGTCGTGCCCCACGATCTTCATGACCTTTGCGGTGTTCGAGTCGTTGTTGTGCATCTGCGTGATGACGTTGATGCGGAACGAGTGGACGCTCGTCTGCGGCGCCTTGATGCGACGCGCGCGCTGGTATGCCAGCATCCCCGCCGACAGCTCCTTGGAGTAGCTGTGGTTGATGAGCGTGCGGTGCGGGAACAGCCGGTCCGCGCCGGCCGCTCGGCACTCCCCGACATAGTCCAAGAAGCCCAGCTCGATCAGGGCGTCGCTGATGGGGACGTTGCGGATGCCTCCGGGCGTCTTGCTTTTGTAGACGTGGATGTAATGCAGGCCGCTGCCAGGAGCTTGATGGACATCGACGCAGCGGATTCGCGTGGCCTCGCCGATCGGCATGCCGGTGTGGATGCGTAGCAGCGGTCCCCAGAACAGGTCCGGCGAGTCCATCGCGGTGCGGTATGCTTCGGGCTCGAACAGGATCGCGAGCGCCTCCGCCGTGAATGGCTGATACGGGTTCGTGATCTTCTTGCGCGACTTCTTGGTCTGGATGAACATGCCCTCGACCGGATTCGTTTCGAGCGCGGTGTGCAGGCCGTGGCCGATCATGTACTTGAAGAAGTCGTGCAGGCTGTTGAGCTTGTTGTCGATAGTCTTTGGGGTCTGCGGTATGGCGAGCAAAGCGTCCTTGTATTCGACCAGCGTTTGCTTGCCGATGACGTTGACTTCGATGTCAGAGCTGACGTGGCGGCCAGCGGCTTTGTTCTCATCCAACCGTCGAAGCCCCTTGCTCTTGTTGAACTCGACCTTCTCATGCAAGGCGAGCCAGCGCTCAACCGACTCGACTAATGGGAACGAGCGTTCGAGGAAGTCCTTGATGTGATAGACCTTCGCGTCCAAGGTGCGCTCGCCGTTCTTGCCCGCGCAGTTGGCGATCCACTTGTCAACGGCCAAGGTGATCGGCTTGGACTTGGCTGGACGGCGCTGTGGACAGTCCTCGGGATCGATCATGCCGATCCGCTCGATCTGGGCCACCATCTCCATGGCGCGAGCATGCTCCTCGGCGGAGCCGTCGGTACGGATGGTGGTTCCGTTTTTGAGCGCGATCTCGTAGCGGCGCAGCGCCTCGATATCGAAGTTGAAATCCGACAGTTTGGGTGGGCCCATGTCCCGCCTCCGCTCCAAATCAAGGTTGAGTTGCAGAGCGAGAATGTTAGCAGTTTTGGAACACTTGGTGCGGAGGCTGATCCGCTTTTCTTTTCCGCCGGACTTGAAGCGGAAGTAGTAGACGCCGCAACGGTTGCGGTAGAGGCGTGGGGCTTTGATTTGCACAGGTGGCTCACTAGGTGGTGCACCCGGAAAAGCGAAAGCCGCTGATTCCCCTAGGAAAATCAACGGCTTTTTTGAATCTGGTTGCGGGGACAGGATTTGAACCTGTGACCTTCGGGTTATGAGCCCGACGAGCTGCCAGACTGCTCCACCCCGCGTCTGAGGCCCGAATTATACACAGGCCTGTTTGTTTCCGCAAGGGCTTAAATAACCGGGCCTTTTTAAGCCGGGGCCGCGTGGCCGGCCGTGCCGGGAATGAACTCGACGTCGTGGGCGCCGATTTCCCACTGCAGGCGCACCACGGCCGCGTAGGCCGCGCGCGCGGCGCCGTAGACGGCGGCGATGCCGGCGGCCGGCGCCTGGCCGCGCCGCGCGCGTCCCCGCCGCACCGCGTGATAGGCCTGGCTGATGGCTTGGCCGGTGGTTTCCAGCTCGCGATCGATCTCGGCGTCGGGGTCCAGCGCATGGGCGATGGCGCCGTAGCGGACGCGCGGCGCGGTCGTGTCGAAATAGTTGCGCATGTCTTCCAGCTGGGCCGACAGACCCGCCAGGTTATCCGGCGCGACCGATTGAAAGTCGCGCTGAAGCTGGCGGATCGTTTGAAGTATGTCCGTGGTCTCCATGGGTGCCTCCGTCCGGTTCATTGACTCAGCCGAAAAGCTTGCGCCGTGCCTTATCGCAAGTCAAACGGCGCGCGATGGCCGTTTGATCCACCTCAACGCGTGCTTACGCGGCGGCCAGGCGCCACAGCGAGGTGACCTCGGCGGCGCGGGCCGCGTGCAGCGGGTCGGTGGCGTCGGCGGCGCGCGGATGGGTCGGGCGCACGTCGTGGCGCTCGAGCACCTTGAGGCCGGCGGCGGCGATCCACCCCATCAGCTCGTCGCGCGGACGCAGGCCCAGGTGCTCGGCCAGGTCGGACAGGATCAGCCAGCCTTCGCCGCCGGGCGTCAGGTGATCGGCCATGCCGGCCAGGAAGCCGCGCAGCATGCGGCTGTCCGGATCGTAGACGGCGTGTTCGATTGGCGAGCTCGGCCGTGCCGGCACCCAAGGCGGGTTGCACACGACCAGCGGCGCGCGGCCGTCGGGGAACAGGTCCGTTTGCAGCAGTTCGACCTGGCCGTCCAGATCGAGGCGGGCCAGGTTTTCGCGCGCGCAGCTGAGCGCGCGCGGGTCCTGGTCGGTGGCGATCACGCGGGCCACGCCACGCTTGGCCAGCACCGCCGACAGCACGCCGGTGCCGGCGCCGATGTCGTAGGCCAGCTTGACGCCGGCCGGCAGCGGGGTGTTGGCCACCAGCTCGACGTATTCGCCGCGCACCGGCGAGAACACGCCGTAGTGCGGGTGGATGCGCGCGTCCAGCGCCGCAATCTCGACGCCGGTGCGGCGCCATTCGTGGGCGCCGATCAGGCCAAGCAGTTCGCGCAGCGAGGCGATGAACGGTTGCTCGAAGCGGCCGTAGGCTTCGTTGCAGGCCAATTGCACGTCCGGCGCGCGGCGCAGCGGAATGGTGTAGCCGTCCTCGAAGGGGATCAGCAGCATGGCCAGCGTGCGGGCGCGCTGCGACTGCGCCTGGCGGTGCAGGTGGAACGCCTCGGTCGGCGTGGCCGGGGCCTTGGCCGGCTTGGCCTTTTTAGATGGCTTGCCCTTGACGTCGGCGCGCCGGGCCAGCGCCTGCAGCAGCTGGCGGGCGTTCTGGAAGTCGCCGCGCCACAGCAGGGCGGTGCCTTCGCAGGCCAGCCGGTAGGCGACATCGGCGTTGGTGCGGTCGTCGGCGATGATCACGCGCTTGGGCGGCGGCATGCCGGCTTCGGAGCGCCAGCGCGCGGAGCACTGCACGCCGTTTTCCTCCCAGTGGATCTGCTGCGGAATCGGGGAAGCGGGAGTTTGTACGGGCATGTCGGGCAATCGGTAGGAATAAGCGGATCGGAACGAGCACGAAAAACGCCGGGGATGCGGTTCATCCCTGCCGGCGTTTGCGTGTTGAGGCGCTTATTATACTTGGCGGTCAGCTTGCGGCGGTCGCGGCGCCTTTGCCGTCGTCGTCGGCGACGCCCGGCGCGGCGGCGGAACTGGCGCCTTCGGCTTGCGGATCGACGGCGCCGGACGGGCCGCCGGTCACCTTGTCGGCCGCGCCGGCCTGGTCGCCGTACGCGGCGGCCGATTTGGCCTGGTCGGCCGGGGTCGGGGCGGTGTAGGTGTTGGCGTCCTTGCTGTCGACCAGGTTGAGCAGCCGCAGCGAGAGGCTGCGCAGCGCGTTGCGGTCGACGTCGCCGCCGATTTGGCTGCTTTTATCGCCGCCGGTGGACAGCGCCGTGTGCAGATCGCGGCCGATCAACTGGAACAGGTCGGCCAGGGTGCCGGCGAAGTCGATATTCGGTAGCTGCACGGTCGGCAGGTCGATGGTTTGCGGCTGGTTGCCGGCCTTGCCGCTGTCCTTGCCGTTGGCTTTTTCGCCGGCCCGGTTGTAGATCCGGTCGGACGCCGGCGCCGCGCCGGTGGTCTGGCTGGCGGCGGCGTCGAGCTGGTAGTCGTACTGGACTTCGACTTCGAAATCGAACTTGCGGCCGTCGGCGGTGGTGATCGTGCCCTTGCCGAGGAAGTGCGAGCTGTCGGTCAGGCTGAAGGCGGCCGAAGAGGTGGTGCCGTTCGGGCCGGAGCTTTGTTGTACGCCCAGCGCGAAGCTGGACGAGGTTTCCAGGCTGGCCGAGTCGAAGTCGATGGTCGCGCCCTTGGCGGCGTCGCCGAACAGGGCCTGCGTGAAGCTGTTCATCAGGTCTTGGGCGAAATCGACGGTGGCGCCGCCCAGCGAGGCGACACGTTTTTGCATGTCCAGCGCGTCGCTGGATAGGGAAAGCGGCGAGGAAGCTGCGCTGGTGCTCTTTTGCGTGGCGGGCGCGCCGGTGGTCTTGCCGTCGTTTTGCGCAGTGGCGGCAGGGTAGGACGCCGGCAAAGCACGGGCGCCGAGTGCGGAGAGAGTGGACATGGCAGTTTCCGTTTGATAATACTTCTATAACGGTCGGGATCAGGGAAACTTGAGGGGTTGCTTTAAATGTAATCGTTGGCCGCGGGTGGAGCTTGGCGGATTACGCTGCGCTAATCCGCCCTACGTGGTTTAGACCAATTTACCGTCATCTTATTTATTAGTGGTGGTGGGTCCAGCCTTCGGGGGCGGCCAGGTACGAGGCTACCGCGTCTTTTTGGCCGATCGCGTGGTGCTTTACTTCGCCGCATGCGCAAATGCCCAGGTATGGCTGGATGTGCGAGCAGGCCGATACCTTTTGCAGGCGGACTTGTACCGCCTTGGCGCATTTGGCGCATTTGAAGGTGAGGGTGCGTGGTGCTTTTAACATGATTGATCCGTAGGCGAGAGGCAAAGGCGGGATTTTATCATCCGGTCCGCGCGCTTATGCGTGGACATCCAGCGTCGGCTGGGACGACGGCTCGCTGCCATAAGCGCGGCGCACGCGCTCCGACGCACCCGGTTGGTCTTGCTGCGCCAGTTCCGCGCGGGCCTGGGTTTCCATTTGTTGTGCTTGGGCCGCTACCGCGCGGTCGGCGCCGGACGGGCCGGCCGGCGCCAGCGCCGCCGCCTGGATCTTGCCGGCGCGCGCGATGGTCTCCTGGGGCGTGGCGCCGGGCGAGGTGTCGATCTGCACTTCGCCGCCGATAGCGTAGTTGACGCCGTTGGGGCCGCGCTGATAGGTGTAGGAGGCGCCGGACAGGGCCAGGCCGCCGGCGGCCGCCAGGTGCGCCTGCTCGTGCTGGCGCACTTCGGCGTCGCGCGCTTTGAGTTGGTCGATCAGTTTGAGGGCTTCCGGCGTCAGCGTGGTGGTGGAGGCGCCGCCCGTGGGCGCGGCCGGCGCCGATGCGTCCTGCCTGGCCTTCGACGCTGCGCGCTCGGGCGGCTGGATCGCGGGGCTGGTTGATATGGCGCCAATGCTCATGATGGTCGCTTCCTGACTGATGCTTTAATGATAGCAAATTTGTCGCAATTGGTTGCAAATTCGCCGTCAACACCGTTGTGCGCCGTGCGTTATGGTCTCACCAGGGATCATTCCATCAAGAGGCAAATGCCATGGAAGACAGGAAGCAACCGAGCAAAGAGGCTGTACGCCAGTGGTTGCGGATACAGATCGAACAACGGCGCCCGCCGCCGGACCCGAAACAGATCCGGCGCGAGTTGGGCTGGGAGTTATTGAAGCTGGAGCGCGGCGAGCCACCCAAGCGATGACACTCACATCACGCTGACCGTGCTGCGGCCGCCGGCGGACGGCCGCACCAGGATCTTGGTGGCGATCCGCTCCGTCATCTCCTGCACGTGGGAGATGACGCCAACCTTGCGGCCCATGGCTTGCAAGCCGTCCAGCGCATCCATGGCGACGCGCAGCGTTTCCGCATCCAGGCTGCCGAAGCCCTCGTCGATGAACAGCGATTCGACCCGCACCCGGTTCGACGACAGCGAGGCCAGTCCCAGCGCCAGCGCCAGCGACACCAGGAACGATTCGCCGCCGGACAGCGAATGCACGGAGCGCATCTCGCCGCCCATGTCCTGGTCGCGCACCAGCAGGGCCAGCGAGGGGCTGGCCGGATTGTTGATCCGTTCAAGCTGATAGCGCCGCGCGAGGTGGTTCAGGTGGGCGTTGGCGTAGCCGAGCAGCACGTCCAGCGTGAACTGCTGCGCGTAGTTGCGGAATTTCTTGCCGTCGGCCGAGCCGATCAAATCGCTCATGCGCGACCAGCGCTGCTCGATCGCCTCCTGCTTTTCGATCTCCGCCAGCATCGCCTGCGATTGCCGGCGCTTGGCGTCGTCCTGCGCCAGCGCCAGTTGCAGGGCGGTGGCGTGGTCGTGCGCCGCCTTGCGTTCGGCCATCAGTTCATTAAGGGCGGTGGCGAGGGCGGCGAGCGGGGAATCGGGTACGTCGGAGGACGCTTCTTCCATCACCGGCGGCAGGCTGCTTGGCGGCGCGGACAGGCGATGCTGTTCGCGCTGGCGCTGGCGTTCCTGCAAAACGGTGGTCGCGTTGTCGGCGGCGCGGTCGATGGCTTGCAGCGCGGCGCGCCGCGCGTCGATGTCCTCGGCGGTGTGGGCGAGCAGCGCGTGCAGTTGTTCGAGGTCGCGCAGATCGGCGTCGGGCTGGCGCTGCTGGAACGCGGCCAGCCACTGCGCCAGGCCATCGGCGGCGGCCGTGGCGGACGCGCGCAACGCGGCCAGTCGATGGCCGGCTTGTGCCAGCGCCTCGTCCTGGCGCGTCCGGGCTTGTGCGGCGTGTTCCAATGCCCGCTGGCGCGCGGACAGCTGCGACCTGGCGGCGTCGATGGCGGCACCGAGCGCCTGTTCGACTTCGCGCACCGGCTTGCCGTCCCACAGTTCCATGCGTTGCTGCTGCATGGCGCGCAGCGCGGCGTCGGCGGCGTTCCAGGCCTCGCGGGCGGCGAGGGCGTCGTGGCCGGTCCTGGCCAGGGCGTCATTCAACGCTTTGAGTTCGACGTCGATGGTGGAAAGGGCCGCATTGCGCTCGTCGTGGGCGGCGCGCTGCGCCAGCCATTGCTTGCTTTCGGCCTGGCGCGCCGCGTGGAATCTGGCCGGGCCGGTTTTCCAGTCGTCTTTCCATTCGTCGCTGGGGATGTCGCCGCCGCTGAAGGCCGCGTCCAGGTCGGACAGCAGGGCGCTGAGCGTCAGCGCCACTTCGATGCGCTGGTCCTCCAGGGCCTTGTATTCGGTGTTGGCCAGCGCCAGGGCGGTTTGCGCGCCCGACGCCACGCCCTGCAAACGCGCGTGCTCCGCCGACGCCACATCCCAGGCCGATTGCGCCTGGTCGCGGGCATTGCGGGCGGCGTGCAGCGCGCGTTCCTGTTGCTCGGCCGCCCGCAGCGCCGCGCGCGCCGCCTCCAGCTCGGCCGTGAACCAGTCGGTGCGTTCGGGCTCCGGCGGCAGCTCCGCCCGCGTGTCGTCGTCGCCGGCCACCAGCGGGTGGGCGCCCCACGCGGCGGCCGCCTTCTCCAGCGCCTGCTGCACGCCGCGGCTTTCGGTGGCCAGCAGTTGCAGCTGTTCCAGGCTGGCCTGGACGGTGGCGCGTTGTGCCGCCTGCTGATTGACGTTGGCCTCCATCTGCTGGCGGCAGCGCGAGACCTCGGCCTGCAGCCCGCCGAGCATCGCTTGCAGCGGCCCGTCGTTATGGCGGTATGGATGTTCGTGCGCGCCGCACACCGGACAAGGGGTGTCATCTTCCAGCGACGCCCGCAGCGATTCGACGTTCTCGGCGCAAGCCGCCTCCGCCAGTTTCAGCGAGCGTTCGGCCTGCGAGAAGGCGGCCAGGATGGCGATGTTCTCCTGCCGTGCCGCCGCCAGCTGCTGTTCCGCCGTTTCCATCGCCAGCCGCTGCTGCGCCGACTGCGCCGCGATGCGCGCGCCGCGCTGCTGGTGCGCTTCCAGCTCGATCCAGATCTTTTCTGCGCCGGCCAGCAGGTCGCGGCGCTGTTCCCAGCCGCTGCGCGTGGCCTGCAACTGCTCGGCGGAGAAGGCGGCCAGCGCCTGCGCGGCGTCCTGGCGCCGCGCCTCCAGCGTTTGCAGCACGGCGCTGGAGGTGGCCAGTTTGGCGCTGGCGTCGGCTTCCTCGTCGCGATGGGCCTTGGCGTTGCGTTGGACGCGGGCGGCGGCGTTGCCCAGCTTTTCCGCCTGCGACGCGGCTTGGCCGGCCTGCACGAACAGCACGTCCCAGCGCTCCCACGATTGCGCCAGCGTTTGCCATTGCTTGTGCTGGCCCAGCCAGGTGAGGCCGGCCGCGTGCTGCGCGTCCAGGCGCTGGCGTTCGTCCTGCTTGGACTGCATCGCCGCCTTGGCGGCGGCGTCGGCGTGGTCGGCCTTTTCGCAGGCGGCGGACGCCTGGCGGTAGGCCGGCAGCATGGCCTCGATGCGCGCGTCCAGCGCCTTGGCCTGGTCGAGCAGCGGTGCGGCGGCGCGCTGGGCGTTTTCCGCCTCCAGCAGTTGCGCGGCCGCTTGCGTGTGCGCGGCGCCGGCGCGTTCCAGCTCCAGCGCGGCGTCGGCCGCCGCCTGGGTGCCGGCGGCGATGCCGGCCTGCGCGGCGGCGATGTCGGCGTCGATGCGGCGGATGTCGTCGGCCAGCGGGCGCGCCGGCTGCACCGCGAGGATGCGGGCGAGGGCTGCGCGTTGCGGGGCGGCGGCCAGCACGTCGGCGGCGGCCAGCTCGCAGGCCTGCCGCGCGGCCAGTTCGTCATCCTTCAACTTTTCCGCCTGTTTGTGCCAGCGCAGTTCCTGCTCCAGCTCCGCCTTGCGCTGGTCCAGCGCCTGCAGCGCCTCGCCGGCGGTTGCGCTTTGCGCTTGCAGTTCGCCGCGCTGCTCGCCGCCGAGCGGCTTTTGGTCGGCCAGGCGCGCGTTCAGCTTTTGCAGCGCCAGCTGTTCCAGCTTGGCGCGCTCGAAGGCGCGCATCGAGATCTCGGTGTAGATGGTGCTGCCGGTCAGCGTCTCGAGCAGCTCGCCGCGTTCGTTGTCCTCGGATTTGAGGAAGGCCGAGAACTCGTTTTGCGCCAGCAGCACGGCGCGCGTGAACTGCTCGAACGACAGGCCGATGCGCTTTTCGATCTCCGCCTTCACCTCGGTCTTGGTGCCGCCGATCGGCTGCAGCGCCGGCAGCAGGTGCAGGCTCATCGCCGTCGGCTGCAACGCGCCTTCGGCCTTGGTGCGCGAGCGCCGCACGCTCCAGCGCGCGCGGTACGAGGCGCCGTCGTTGCCGACGAAATCGACCTCCGCGTAGCCCTCGGCGGTGCCCCGTCGCAGCAGGGTGCGCGTGTCCTGCGTGGAGACGGTTTCGGCGCCGACGTCGGTCAGGTAGTTGCGGCCGGCGACCTTGAGCAGGCGCGGGGTGGCGTCGTACAAGGCCAGGCACAGCGCGTCGAGCAGGGTGCTCTTGCCGGCGCCGGTCGGGCCGCTGATGGCGAACAGGCCGGTCGAGGCCAGCGGCTCCTGTTCGAAGTCCACGCCGAATTCTCCTGCCAGCGAGGCCAGGTTCTTGCCGCCGATTTTCAGGATTCTCATGGCAGCATCAACTCCGCGAAGGCGCTCAGTTGTTCGGCGGGGGCGTCGTTGCCGAAGCGCTGCTGATAAAGCTGGCGGAAGATGTCGTCCGGCTTGAGCTGCTCCAGCCGGTCGAGCGTCATCATGTCGCTGTCGATGGAGGTCGCGCGCGCGGCGCTGGAGGTTTCGATCTTCGCCAGCCGCACCGGCTTGCCCTCCAACGCGGCCTCGATGCGCGCGCGCAGGCCCGGCTCGGGCGCGTCGAGCCGCACGCGCACCTCCAGGAACGGTTGCTGGTCGGGCGGGGCGTCCGGCACGTCCAGCGCCGCCAGTTCCTCCAGCACCTGCGCCAGCGGCGCCGGCTTGGCGGGAACGCGCAGCAGCTCCACCGCGCGCGGCACGTGGATCGGCGTGATCGCGCCGACCTTGGCGCCGTCGATGTCGATGCGCAGGATCTGGTGCGTGTAGCCGACCTCCGCGAACGACAGCGGGATCGGGCTGCCGCAGTAGCGGATGTGGTCCTGCTTGCCGACCGCCTGCGCCAGATGCAGGTGGCCCAGCGCGGCGTAGGCGATGGCGGGGTCGAAGATCCCGGCCGGCAGCATTTCGGTGCCGCCGATGACGATGCGCCGTTCGGAGTCGTTCGACATCTGGCCGTCGACCATGTGGCAGTGGCCCATCGCCAGGATGGCCTGGCCGTCGCCGCGCTTGGCCTGTGCCAGTTCCAGCGCCTGTTTGTAGAGCAGGGCGATGCCGGCCAGGTAGGGATCGGCGGGGTTGTCGCCGTCGGCCGGTATTCTGGGCACGTCGCCGGGGCGCAGGAAGGGCACCGCCAGGCACCATGCGGCGATCGCGCCGTCGCTTGCCGTCAGCGGCAGCACCAGCGCGTCGATGTCGATGGCGCCGTCGGCGTCGCGCTGCACGGCGCCGATCACGCGCGTGCCGTGCGCTTCGAGCAGCGGGCCGGGGGCTTCCAGGCGGCCCGGCGAGTCGTGGTTGCCGGCGATGACGATCAGGTTCAGGTGCGGCACGCGTTCCCTGGCCCGCTGCAGGAAGCGGTATAGCTGCTTTTGCGACGCCGATGATGGGTTGGCGTTGTCGAAGATGTCGCCGGCGATCAGCAGCGCGTCGGCCCGCTCGGCGACGATGGTGTCGAGCAGCCAGTCCAGGAAGCGTTGGTGCTCGTAGTGGCGTTCGAAATTGTGCAGGGATTGGCCGAGATGCCAGTCGGATGTGTGCAGCAGGCGCATGGGGTGGTGTGTGGTGGAAACAGCAAACCAGCAATATAGCGCAAGATGGCTGGGGACGACTTGAGAAATGCTGGGTTCTGGCGTCGGCGGGACGCGGACATGGCGGATTACGGCGTTCCGCCTAATCCGCCCTACGTGGTTCCTCGGTTTTTCTCATGTCGCAGGCCGTTGGGGCGGCGCGGAAGGTGTCGCGGCCGGCTTGCTTGGCTTCATACAACAGCTTGTCGGCGTGGTTGAGCAGGTCCGCCGGGGTGATGTCTTCGCCTTGGTAATAGGCAAGTCCGATGCTGGCCGAGACCGAAACGACCGTGCCGCCCAGATCGAACGGGGCCCGCATCACGCCGACGATCTTGGCGGCCAGCGCGGCGGCGTCTTCGGGGCGGTGGATGCGCTCCATGATGACGGTGAATTCGTCGCCGCCCAGACGCGCGATGGTGTCGCTGGCGCGCATCGCGTGCGTCAGGCGCGCCGAGAAGATCTTCAGCAGCGCGTCGCCGACGCTGTGGCCATAAGTGTCGTTGACCGGCTTGAAGCGGTCGATGTCCATGTACATCACCGCCATCAAGCCGCCGTTCTCGCGGCTGGCCGCCATGCCCTCCTGGAGCTTTTGCAGGAAGCCGGCGCGGTTGGTCAGGCCGGTCAGCGCGTCGACCTGCGATAGTTTGAGCAGCCGCTGTTTTTCGTGCTTTTGCGCCGTCACGTCCTGCCGCATGACGTGGAAACCCATCACCGTGACGTTGTCCTCGTCGCGCTGCGGGATGTAATCGACTTCGAAGGTGCGCTCGACGCCGCCGCTGTTGTCGTCTTCCTCGAAGGTCAGCGCCTCGCCGGCCAGCACGCGCCGGATGTAGGGCTCCAGCGCGGCGTAGCGCGCCTCGCCCATCGTCTGCCGGATGGTCTTGCCCAGCACCTGCACGCCGCCGCGATTGAATTCGCGCTCGTAGGCGATGTTGTGGAAGCGGTACACCTCCTCGTAGTCGATGTAGGCCACCATCGCCGGCAGCGTGTCGGTGATGGTGCGCAGCCGCGCCTCGCTTTCGCGCAGCGCCATGACCGATTTGCGCACGTGGGTGATGTCGTCCACCGTGCCGGCATAGCCGTACACTCGGCCGTCGACCACCATCGCGGCGACCTTGAAGGAGATCCAGATCACCATGCCGTCCGGATGGATGCAGCGCAGCGTGCCCTGGTAGGGGCGGCGGGTTTTGACCATGCGCCGCAAGGCCTTCTCGAGCAGGCCGCGGTCGCCGGGGTGGACCGCGCGCATCCAGGCGTCGCCCAGCGCCTCCTCGCGCCGCAGGCCGGTGATGAACTCGAAGGTGCGGTTGACGTAGGTGCAATGGCCGGTGGCGTCGGCGCGGATCAGGCCGAGCGGCGAGGCGTCGTTGACGGCGGCCAGCTCGGCCTGGTTCTTGCGCATCGCCAGCTCGGCCTCCTTGTGGGCGGTGATGTCGCGCACGGTCACGGCCACGCCGTCGGTGATGGCGACGATCTGGCGCTGCACCCAGTGCTCGCCGGCGCCGTCGGCGCCATCGAGTTCGACCTCCTCCTCGAGCGGTTGGCCGCTGGCGAGCACCTGCCGGAACTGGTCGACCAGGCCCTTGCTGTGCAGCTCGGGCGCCACCTCGCGCAGCGCCTTGCCCTTGAGCTCGCTGCTGGCGCGGCCCAGCCGGGCCGCCGCGTGTTGGTTCAGGTCGGCGATGACGAAGTCGGTGATTTCCCCCGCCGGGCCGGGCGCGTGCACCGCCTTGAGCAGATACATCGCGTCCAGGCTGGCGTCGGACGCCGCCCGCAACAACTGCTGGGCCTCGATGACCAGGCGCGCGCTGTTGCGCAGGCGCCGCGCCTGGCGCATCAACAGCCCGACCACGGCCAGCACCAGCAGCGAGGCCGCCGTCACCGCGCCGTAGTACAGCATGCGCCGTTTGGCGAAACCGGCCATGGCGCTGGCGACCGGGTTGCCCACCGCCGCCATCAGCAGGTAGCGCGGCATCTCCGCGTAGCCGTAGATGCGGGGCACGGCGTCGAACGGCCGCTTGAGCACCAGTTCGTCGGCCGGGCGCGCGGCGCTGCCGGCGAGCACGCGAAAGTCGATGTCGCCGCCGATCACCAGCTGCTCGTCGATGCGGGCGGTGACCATGCCGTTGTCGCGGCTGATCAGCATCACCGCGCCGCCGGTGTCGACGCTGACGCGGTCGTAGTCGTCGACCAGATCGGCCGGGTCCAGCCGCGCCAGGATGACGCCGGCGAAGCGGCCGCCCGGGCCGTTGAGGCGGCGCGAGATCTGCACCTGCCATTTGCCGGTGCGCGGCTCGACCACCGGCGTGGCGACGACGCCGCGGTCCTCGGCGCTGGCGGCGTGGCCCTGGAAGAAGGCCTGGTCGCGCAAGTCCGGCGGAAAATAACCGTTGCTGCGGTCGACCACCTTGCCGGCCGCGTCCAGGCGCGCGAACGGCAGGTCGAACTTGGTCGGCAAGAGTGTGTCGAGCGTGCCATTGGGGCCGGTGAAGTCGGCCAGCTGCGGCGGGGCGCCCGGCGCCTCGAACTTGAGCTTGAACAGCAAGGTGGCGTGGTCGGTCTGGCGCAGCAGGTGGTTGGCGTGCTCGGCCAGCGTGTGCGCCAGCGACTGGCTGTGCAGCACGGCCTCGAAGTGCGCGCTGCGCTTTTCCTCGCGCACCTGGTAGACCACCGCCGACCACATGAACGCAAGCAGCAACAGCGCGAAGCCGGGCAGCGGCATCGAACGATACAGGGCGCGGAGCGTCGTTTGCGTCGGGCTATGGTTGAGTGCGGTCATCGAGTCAGCGGATGCGGGAACAGGTCGCCATGGATGGATATTCTGCACGGAAATATCTGGTTTGTATTCCGTTTCCGGCCGGCACCGGCAAAAAAACCGCATTCCGTTCACAGGTGGTAGGGATTTCCTTATTAGAATAGCGGCTGGCCCATGCCGCGCGTGTGCGCGAAGGAACAACCTTGACCGAATTGACAACCCCGCCGCCACACCCTCCGCTGGCTGCGCCCGCGCGCGCGGCTGCCGCATGAGTTTGCCAGCCGCGCCCCCCAACTTGCCCGGTCCCGACGGCCAGCCGCTGTTCGGCCGCTACGCCGGACAGACCGGCGCCATCGACTGGAGCCGGCTGGCCGCGCCGTACGCGCGCGGGCGGCTGTGGCGCCGCTTCCACCACAAGCGCTGGCATTACGTGGCGCTGTGCACCGAGCGGGTGTTTTGCGCCGTCGCCATCGTCGACCTGGGCTGGGCTTCCACCGCGTTCGCCTACGCCTTCGACCGCGACGACGGCGACATGCTGGCCAACTTCTCGCAGGACGGCCTGCCCGGCCGGGCGGCGCGGCTGGCCGACCACGCGGGCGGCTCGAGCCGCTTCGAAACCGGCAGCACCCGCATCGCCCTCGACAGCGACGGCGCCGGCCGCTACGAGCTGTCGCTGCGCTGCGACTTCCTGGAGATCGACGCCGCCTTCGGACCGGGCGCGTCGCCGCTGCTGCTGGCCAGCGGCCCGGTGGCGCGCGGCTCGGCGCACGCGACGCAAAAGTCGTCCGGCATGCCGCTGACCGGCGAGGTGCGCACTTGGCGCGAGGAGTACGACCTGGCCGGCGGCGTGGCCAGCTTCGACTATTCGAACGGCCTGCTGGCGCGCGAGACCGCGTGGCGCTGGGCCTCGGCGCACACGCTGGAGATGGGGTTCAATCTGCAAGCCGGCTATTTCGGCGGCCACGAGAACGCGCTGTGGCTCGATGGCGACGTCCACGCGCTGGCGCCGGCGCACTTCCTGTACGATAGCAGCGACCCGCTGTCGCAATGGCATATCTTCACGGAGGACGACCTGCTGGAGCTGTACTTCACGCCCGAGGGGGCGCGCCGCGACAACAAGAAGATGCTGCTGGCGGCGAGCCGCTACCTGCAGCCGGTCGGCACCTTCAGCGGCTGGGTGCGCAGCGCGCCGGACCAGCCCAAGCGCATCGTCACGCAAATGATGGGCGTGACCGAGGACCACGCGTCGCGCTGGTAAGCCTCTCACCACCACCCAACCCCGGAGCACCGCCGCATGAGCATCAGGAATCTCGACCGATTGTTTCAACCGCGCTCGGTGGCCGTGATCGGCGCGTCGGAAAAGCCGCAGCGCATCGGCACGCGCGTGCTCGACAACCTGGTGGAGGGGACGTTCGGCGCCGGCGGCGGCCAGCTGTGGCCGGTCAATCCCAAGTACGCGCGGCTGCGCGGCATGCCGTGCTACGCCAGGGTGTCGGCGCTGCCGGCGGCGCCGGAGCTGGCCATCCTCTGCACGCCGGCGGCGGCCGTCCCCGGCCTGATCGCCGAACTGGGCGCGCGCGGCACCCGCGCCGCCATCGTCATGACCGCCATGGACGGCCGCGACGCCGACAGCCTGCGCCAGGCGATGCTCAACGCGGCCCGGCCGCACCTGCTGCGCATCCTGGGTCCGGGCAGCCTCGGCGTGCAATCGCCGGCGGCCGGCCTGAACGCCAGCTTCCACCACCTGCCGGCCGGCGCCGGCAAACTGGCGTTCGTCTCGCAGTCGGGGGCGCTGGCGGCGGCCGTGCTGGACTGGGCGGCGCTGCGCGGCATCGGCTTTTCGCGCTGCATCGCCATGGGCGGCGGCGCCGACGTCGATTTCGGCGACCTGCTCGACTATCTGGCCGCCGACGTCGCCACCCACGCGATCCTGCTGTGCGTCGAGCAGCTCGGCGCGGCGCGTAAGTTCATGTCGGCCGGGCGGCTGGCCGCGCGCGGCAAGCCGGTCATCGTGCTCAAGGTCGGGCGCGACGCCGCCCCCGGCGCCGACCTGGTGTTCGACGCCGCGATCCGCCGCGCCGGCATGCTGCGGGTGTACTCGACCGAGGATTTGTTCGACGCCGTCGAGACCCTAGCGCGGCGCCGGCCGCAGCGCGGCGAGCGGCTGGCGGTGCTGACCAACAGCGGCGGGCTGGGACTGATCGCGGCCGACGCGCTGGCCAGTGGCGGCGCGCGCCTGGCGCCGTTGTCGGACGACACGCTCAAGCAGCTGACGAAGGCCGGCGCGCCGCCGGCCAACCCGGTCGACCTGCTGGCCGACGCGCCGGTCGAGCGCTACACGGCCGCCGTCGAGGCCCTGCTGCGCGAACCGCAGGCCGACGCGCTGCTGTTCCTGCACGCGCCGACGGCGATGGTGTCGAGCCAGCTGATCGCCGAGGCGGTGGCGCCGCTGATGCGCGCGGCCGGCAAGAACGTGCTGTCGTGCTGGCTCGGCGGCAGTTCGGTGACGTTCGCGCGCCAGGTCTTCGCCGACGCCGGCCTGCCCACCTACGACACGCCCGAGAAGGCGGTGCACGGCTTCGTGCAGATCGCCCAGTACCGGCGCAACCAGGAGCTGTTGATGGAGGTGCCGGCCGGCCAGCCGGGCACCTCGGCGCCGGAGCGCGCGGCGGCGCGCGCGCTGGTGACGGCGGCGCTGGCGGCCGGGCGCACCGAGCTGCCGGACGACGACGCGCGCGCGCTGCTGGCGGCCTACGGCATCGCGCTGGCGACGCCGGCGCAGGCGGCGCTGGCCGGCCACACGCTGGCGGCGGCGCGCATCCAGATCGGCGCCGATCCGGTGTTCGGGCCGGTGGTGTTCTTCGGCCAGGGCGGCATCGCCGCCGAGGTCGCGGCCGACCGCGTCGCCGGCCTGCCGCCGCTGAACATGGTGCTGGCGCGCGACATGGTCGGGCGCACCCGCGTGGCGCGCCTGCTGGCGCAGGGCCAGACGGCGGCCGACGCCGAAGCCATCGTGCGCACCCTGGTGCAGGTGGCCGACATGGTGACCGAGCTGCCCGAGCTTGCCGAGCTCGACCTCAATCCGCTGCTGGCCATCGGCGGCGCGGTGGTGGCGCTGGGCGCGCGGCTGCGGCTGCAATCAGCGGCGCGCAGCGCGCGCACCTTGGCGATCCGGCCGTATCCGCAGGAGCTCGAGCAGGAGGTCGCCTGGGACGGCGGCCACATCCTGCTGCGGCCGATCCGGCCGGAGGACGGCCCGCAGCACCAGGTGTTCTTCCACGCGCTCGATCCGGACGACGTGCGGCTGCGCTTTTTCTCGGCCATGCGCGAGCTGCCGCCGGCGCAGCTGGCGCGCCTGACGCAGATCGACTACGACCGCGCGATGGCCTTCATCGCCACCCGCAACGGCGCCGACGGCCAGCCCGAGACGCTGGGCGTGGCGCGCGCCGTCACCGACCCCGACAATCAGCACGCTGAATTCGCCATCATCGTGCGCTCCGACTTGAAAGGGCGCGGCCTGGGGCATATCCTGTTCGCTAAGCTGGTCGATTACTTCCGCGGCCGGGGCACCGGCGCCATCGTCGGCGACGCGCTGGCGGAGAACCTCGGCGTGCAAAACCTGGTGCGGCGATTCGGCGGTGTGGTATCGGCGCATCCGGAAGCGGGAATGGTGCGCCTGGAACTGCCGTTGCGATAGTGTTCGTTGTCGGCTTGATATATATTTGATGTTCCCAATGAAATGAAACGCGGGGTCTGGTTTGTTCTAGCTCAAGGCGTCCGTGTCGGGTTTATTTACACTTTCCACTTCCGCTCTTGCCGCCCGACCGGGTGTGCGCAACTTTAGTCTTGGGAGTAAGAATGTTAACGGCCACATATACCCTGGTAGCGCTGTCGGTGGAACAGTCCAGCGTTCGCCTCAGTTTGTTATCGTTTCAAAAGTATGTGCGCTCGACGCTGATGCAGCAGAACAGCATAACCCTGTCCCAGCTGGAGTACGCGTGCGAGAACCTCAACAGCCTGTATCAGGCCTGTTATTGGCGCAAGACCGAGATGTACCTGATCCCGGCGCTGCGCGAAACCACCGAGCGCGCCGACCAGCTGCTCGACGAGCTCAACCATTTGAACCAGGCGGCGCTGGCCGCCATCCGCTCCTTGCAGGAGCGCGCGGGCATCCTGGCCGACGCGCGCGACTTCCAGGTCGAGCAGGTGTGCGACAGCATCGAAACGTGCTGCGCCTCGCTGCTCAAGCGGCTCGAAAAAGAGGAGCAGGAACTGTTTGCCATGGCGCGCGGTCTGATAGGAGGGGAGACCTGGTTCTCCATCGCCAACCAGCTGATGATGCATGACAAGCACTTGGAGGAAATGAAACGTTCGCGCGTCGTGCTGGGCGACCAGGCGCCGCCGGCCGTCGCCGCCAAGGCCCAAGCCAGGGCGCAGGCCGGCGCCGCGCGCCGGCTGGCGGCCCCCGCCGCGGCCGACGACGCCCGCATCGCCATCCCTGGCCTGCAGGTATTGCCGGCGTTGGCGCTCGACGCCGCCGCGCCGGCGGCCCCCTTATATAACGCCCGGCAGCGGTCGCTGGACGATGTTATAACGAAATAACCGCCGAATAGCACTCGCCTCGGGCAATTTCCCCCTGCTTTGCTATGATGGTGGTTTTCCCCATCACATAGCGCACCATGTTCGATTTCATCTTTAAGCGCACTACCGACCAGCCGGCCGCCGCCGCCACCCCGCCGGCGGCCCCGGAGCAGGCCGCCGCCGCCTTGTCGGCCAGCCGCCGCGACGAGCAGGCGCGCCGCGCCGCCGCGCTGGCCGGCGATGAGGCCGCCGCCGTCGAGCTGATCCTCCACAGCGAATTCGCCGGCGTGCGCCTGGCCGCCGCCGAGCATGTGCAGTCGCAACCCTATCTGGAGCAGGTGCAGCAAGCGATGCGCAACACCGACCGCCGCGTCGCCAAGCTGATGCAGGGCCGGCTCGACGCCATCCGCTACCAGCAGGCCGAGCTGCAAAAGGCCCAGGCCTGCCTCGACCACGCCAACCGCCTGTTGCAGGACGAAAAGCTGACGCCGAACCAGGTGGCCGAGCTCGATCGCCAATGGAACATCACCTCGGCCGTGCCGGAGCTGGCCGTGCCGTACGACGCCGCCCGCGCCGCGCTGGCCGCCCGCCTGCAGGCGCAGGTCGAGCTGCAGCGCGCCATCATCGATGCGATGGCCGCCGTGCGCCAGCTGCCGGCCGCCGGCCTGGCGCCGGACGAGGCGGCGCAGGCGCTGGAGCGCCACACGGCCGCGCTGGCCGAATACCGTGACGCGCCCGAGCACAACGCGCTGCCCAAGCACCTGCTGAGCGATTTCGCGCAGGCGCTGGAGCAGGCGCGCGCGGCGCTGTCGGCCGCCGTCCAGCCGGCGGCGCCGGTTGCTTCGGCTTCGGCTTCGGCCGAACCCGCCGTGAGCGACGGCGGCGCGGGCGACGCCGCCCCGGCCGCCGCGCTGGCCGATCCGTCAAGCCAGGCCAAGCCGGCCAACGCCAACCCCGCCAAGGGCCCGAAACCGCCCAAGGCCGCGCAGCCGCCCAAGGAAACCGACAAGAAATTCCTCGAAACGCTGGACGCGCTGGAAGCGGCGCTCGAGCAAGGCTCGCTGCACGCCGCCGCCGAGCACGATAAGTGGCTGAAAGAACACAAAACCCGGCTGACGCCGGCGCAGACGGACCGCCTGAACCACGTCCGGGCCGAGCTCAAGCGTTTGGGCGACTGGGCGCGCTGGGGCGGCAACGTCTCGCGCGAAGAGCTGGTCAAGGCGGTCGAGGAACTGCCGGCGCTGGGCTTGCCGATGAGCGAACTGGCCAAGAAGGTCGGCAGCATGCGCGAGCGCTGGAAGGCGCTCGACACCGTCTCCGGCCACGCGCCCAAGAGCCTGTGGGAGCGGTTCGACACCGCCTGCACCACGGCCTACGCGCCGGCGGCGGCGCACTTCAAGCAGCTGGCCGAGGAGCGTCACGCCAACGCCGCCAAGGCGCAGGCGCTGATCGACGAAACCCATGCGATGGCGGCGGCCGCCGCCAGCGACAACGCCGACCTGAAGAACGTCGCCGCCGCCGGCCAGCGCCTGCGCCAGGTATGGGGCCGGCTGGGCACCATCGACCGCAAGGAAAAGCGCAAGCTCGACCAGGCCTTCGACAAGGCGCTGGCGCAGATGCTGGCGCCGCTGTCGGAGCAGCGCAAGATCGAAACGGCCAAGCGCGAGCAACTGATCGCCGAAGCCGAGCAGTTGCAGCCGTCGGACCGCCACACGCTCGACAAGCTGCGCGGTTTGCAGGAGCGCTGGCAGGAACAGGCCAAGGCGCTGCCGCTCGAACGCAAGGTCGAGCAGGCGCTGTGGCAGCGTTTCCGCGCCGCGTGCGACGCCATTTTCGCGAAGCGCAAGGAAACCGCCCACGCGGCCGACCACGAGCGCAAGGCCCATCTGCACGCGCGCGAGGCCATCTGCAAGGAGCTGGAAACGGCCACCTTCAGCGGCGACGACAAGGCGCAGCTGGCGGCCATCGCCAAGGCGCTGCGCGACGCGGCCGCCGCCTGGAACGCCTCCGGCACCGTGCCGCGCGCGGCCGAGGCCAAGATCGCGCAGCGCTACCAGAGCGCCGTGGCCGCCGTGCAGGGGCAGGCGGACGCGATCAAGCGCCGCGCCGGCGCCGCCCAGGCCAACGCGCTGCGCGACAAGCTGCGGCTGTGCCAGGCGCTGGAGAGCGCCATCAGCGGCGCCGCCGGCGCGGAAAACACCGACGCCGCCGGGTGGCAGGCCCGCTGGGCCGCGCTGCCGCCGCTGGCGCCCGAGTACGAGCGCGCGCTGCACGGGCGCTTCACGGCTGGTCTGGCCGCGCTGGACGGCAACCGCGCGGCCTACGCCGAGCAGCTCGAGCGCAACCGCGCCAGATTGCTGGACGAGGTACTGCGGCTGGAGATCGTCGCCGGCGTCGACAGCGGCGCCGAATTCGCGCGCGAGCGGTTGAAAATGCAGGTCGAAGTGCTGCAATCGTCGCTCAAGTCGGGCCAGAAGCCGCTGACGGCCGCCGCCGCGTATCTGCAGTTGTGCGCGATGCCGGCCCTGGCCGACGCCCGCACCGCCAGCCGCATCGAGCAGCTGTTCCGCCGCATCGGCGCGTCGGAGCGGGCATGAGCTTGAACGAAGTCCGCATCCAGACCGGGGATTTCGATCTGAGCGCCGAGGTGGCGCGGCTGCGCGCGGCCAATCCGAAGATCGGCGCGATCGTCACGTTCGTCGGCGTGGTGCGCGATCTGAACGAGGGCGCCGAGGTGGCTGAGATGGAGCTGGAGCATTATCCGGGCATGACCGAGCAGTCGATCGCCGCCATCATCGAGCAGGCCAGGGGGCGCTGGCCGACCTTCGGCGCGCTGGTGATCCACCGGGTCGGGCCGCTCAAGCCGCTCGATCAGATCGTGCTGGTGGCGGCGACGGCGGCGCATCGCGGCGAGGCGTTCGCGGCTTGTGAATTTATTATCGATTATTTGAAGACCGAGGCGCCGTTCTGGAAGAAGGAGCAGACGCCGGAGGGGGCGCGGTGGGTCGATGCGCGCGTCAGCGACGATGCCGCGTTGGATAAGTGGCGCTAGCGCGACACGTTCAACCCGCAATTCGGCGCCAGGGGTCGTACCCCGTACGGGGTACGACCCCGCCCTGCCGGGTTCGGCATCGCGTCCACCAAGCCCTTGAAAACTGCCCATATAGCACTATCTAAGCGATAAGTTAAATATATCGGAGCAATTCCATGCGGCAAGATAAACTCACCACCAAACTCCAGGAAGCCTTGTCGGACTCGCAGAGTCTGGCCGTGGGCAACGACAACCAGTACATCGAGCCGGTGCACCTGCTGACCGCGCTGCTGAACCAGGACGACGGCAGCGCCCGTTCGCTGCTGCAGCGCGCCGGCGTCAACGTCGGCGGCCTGACCAAGGCCCTCAAGGCCTCGCTCGACCGCTTGCCGAAGGTCTCCGGCACCGGCGGCGACGTCCAGGCCAGCCGCGAGCTGGTCTCGGTGCTCAACCTGGCCGACAAGGAGGCCCAGAAGCGCGTCGACCAGTTCATCTCCAGCGAGATGGTGCTGCTGGCGCTGGCCGACGACAAGTCCGACGCAGGCAAGCTGGCGCGCGAGAACGGCCTGTCGCGCAAATCGCTGGAGGCGGCCATCGACACCGTCCGCGGCGGCGCCAAGGTCGACTCGCAGGAAGCCGAGGGCCAGCGCGAGGCGCTGAAAAAATACACGCTGGACCTGACCGAGCGCGCCCGCGCCGGCAAGCTCGATCCGGTGATCGGCCGCGACGACGAAATCCGCCGCGCCATCCAGGTGCTGCAACGCCGCAGCAAGAACAACCCGGTGCTGATCGGTGAGCCGGGCGTCGGCAAGACCGCCATCGTCGAAGGCCTGGCGCAGCGCATCGTCAACAACGAGGTGCCCGATTCGCTCAAGGGCAAGCGCGTGCTGGCGCTCGACATGGCGGCGCTGGTCGCCGGCGCCAAGTACCGCGGCGAGTTCGAGGAACGCCTCAAGGCCGTGCTCAAGGAGCTGGCGATGGACGAGGGCCAGACCATCGTCTTCATCGACGAGATGCACACGATGGTCGGCGCCGGCAAGGCCGAGGGCGCGATGGACGCCGGTAATATGCTGAAGCCCGCGCTGGCGCGCGGCGAGCTCCATTGCGTCGGCGCCACCACGCTCGACGAATACCGCAAATACATCGAGAAGGACGCCGCGCTGGAGCGCCGCTTCCAGAAGATCCTGGTCGACGAGCCGACCGTGGAGGCGACCATCGCCATCCTGCGCGGCCTGCAGGACAAGTATGAGCTGCACCATAAGGTCGCCATTTCGGACGCCGCCATCATCGCGGCGGCCGAGCTGTCGCACCGCTACATCACCGACCGCTTCCTGCCCGACAAGGCGATCGATTTGATCGACGAGGCGGCGGCCAAGATCAAGATCGAGATCGATTCCAAGCCGGAGGTGATGGACAAGCTGGAACGCCGCCTGATCCAGCTGAAGATCGAGAAGGAAGCCGTCAAGAAGGAGAAGGACGAGGGCTCGCGCCGCCGCCTGGACCTGATCGAGGAGGAGATCGCGCGCCTGCAACGTGAGCTGAACGACTTCGAGGAGATCCTCAAGGCCGAGAAGGCGGTGGTGCAGGGCAGCACCCACATCAAGGAAGAGATCGAGCGCATCAAGCTGCAGATGGAGCAGGCCACGCGCGAGAGCAACTGGCAGCGCGTCTCGGAGCTGCAATACGGCCGCCTGCCGGAACTGGAGGCGCAGTTGAAGCAGGCCGAGACGGCGTCGGCCAACGGCGTGTCGCTGGAGAAGAACACGCCGCCCAAGCAACGGCTGCTGCGCACCGAGGTCGGCGCCGAGGAGATCGCCGAGGTGGTTTCGCGCGCGACCGGCATCCCCGTCTCGCGCATGATGCAGGGTGAGCGCGACAAGCTGCTGCACATCGAAGAGAAGCTGCACGAGCGCGTGGTCGGCCAGGACGAGGCCATTGCCGCCGTGTCGGACGCGATCCGCCGTTCGCGCGCCGGGCTGTCCGATCCGAACCGTCCGTATGGTTCGTTCATGTTCCTGGGGCCGACGGGCGTCGGCAAGACCGAGCTGTCGAAGGCGCTGGCGGGCTTCCTGTTCGATACCGAGGAATCGATGATCCGCATCGACATGAGCGAATTCATGGAGAAGCACTCGGTGGCCCGCCTGATCGGCGCGCCGCCGGGCTATGTGGGCTACGACGAGGGCGGCTATCTGACCGAGGCGGTGCGCCGCAAGCCGTACAGCGTGATTCTGCTCGACGAGGTGGAGAAGGCGCATCCGGACGTGTTCAACGTGCTGCTGCAGGCGCTCGACGACGGCCGCATGACGGACGGGCAGGGACGCACGGTGGACTTCAAGAACACCGTCATCATCATGACGTCCAATCTTGGGTCGCATAAGATCCAGGCGATGGAGGAGTCCGACCCCGGCGTGGTCAAGCTGGCGGTGATGGCGGAGGTGCGGTCGCACTTCCGGCCGGAGTTCATCAACCGGATCGACGAAATCGTCGTGTTCCATGGCCTCGATGAGAAGAACATCGGCGCCATCGCCAAAATCCAGTTGTCGATCCTGGAGCAGCGCCTGGCCAAGATGGAGATGACCTTGTCGATCACCGACGCGGCGCTGCACAAGATCGCCGAGGCGGGTTACGATCCGGTGTATGGCGCGCGGCCGTTGAAGCGGGCGATCCAGCAGCAGATCGAAAATCCGCTGTCCAAGCTGATCCTGCAGGGGCGGTTCGGGCCGAAGGACACGATTCACGTCGACGTCGAGAACGGCGAGCTGGCGTTCC
This sequence comes from Duganella sp. 1411, assembly GCF_017833525.1. Taxonomy (GTDB): domain Bacteria; phylum Pseudomonadota; class Gammaproteobacteria; order Burkholderiales; family Burkholderiaceae_D; genus Rugamonas. The sequence continues at coordinate 2,007,500 of NZ_JAFICD010000001.1, read as the reverse complement.
GCGCCTGATTGGGCGGGGCGGTAACCCGAAAAGGTCGGGGTCGTACCCCGTGCGGGGTACGACCCCTGTTCGCCGCCGTGCGGGTTGAACGGTTCCCGCTCGTTATCGCTGCTCGAAAAACGCCGACGGGCTGTTGCCGAAGGTTTTTTTGAACATCGCCGAAAACGCCGACTGGCTGGCGTAGCCCAACTCCGCCGCCACCTGCGACAACGGCATGCCGCGCGCGATCAACGGCGCGGCATGCGCCAGCCGCACCTGCCGGCGCCACTGCACGAAACTCATTCCCAACTCCCGCTCGAACAGCCGCGTTAGCGTGCGGTCCGATGCGCCCACGTGGCCGGCCCACTGCTGCAAGGTCAGCTCCGCGCCCGGATCGGCGATCAGCGCGTCGCACAGCGACTTCAGACGTTTGTCGGCCGGCAGCGGCACGCGGATCGGCCGCACCGCGCAGCGCGGCAATTCATCCAGGATCATCTCCCCCAACAAGCGCTCCCGCGCCGATTGCTCGTGCTGGTCGTGCTGCTCCAGTGCGGCGATCAGTTCGCGCAGCAGGCTCGAAACCTCGACCACCTTGCACTCGTTGCCCGGAAACGGCGAGCGGTCCGCGTGCACGCACAACGGCCGCAGGCGGGTCGGCTCCAGCACCGTGACCGCGTGCACCACGTCCGGCGCGATCCATATCGCCCGCTGCGGTGGCACGATCCAGCTGCTGTTGTTGGCCGTCACCCGCATCACGCCTTGCATCGCGTAGGTGAACTGGCCCCACGGATGGTGATGCGGCAGCAGGTGGGCGTCGGCCGGCAGGTCGCGTCCCGACATCGTCAATGGGCGCTCCGGCGTCGGGTAGTCGCAATTCCAGTCGAATTGCGTGTGCGTGACGATAGGGATGGGCATGAATTCGGGCGGATGGCGTAAACGCGATAAAAGTTGTCTCTCTATCTTAAATCAGACTGCCGCGGATTGCTACACTTGGTCACCACGCCATATGGAGAAACAGGATGACCGACAAAACACTGCTGCGGCAGGACGCCCAAGTGATCTCGCTGGTGGGGCTGGCCCACGGCACGTCCCACTTCTACCACGTGATCCTGGCCGCGCTGATCCCGTGGCTCAAGCCGGAGTTCCACCTCAGTTACGCCCAGCTCGGCTTGCTGATGACGGTGTTTTTCGCGGTCTCCGGCGTCGGCCAGGCCATGGCCGGCTTCGTGGTCGACCGCTTCGGCGCCCGCGCCGTGCTGTTCAGCGGCATCGCGCTGCTGGGGCTGTCGGCGCTGGTGCTGGCCGGCGCGCACAGCTACGCCCAGCTGATGGCCGGCGCCTTCCTGGCCGGCTGCGGCAACTGCGTGTTCCATCCGGCCGATTACACCTTGCTCAACCAGCGCGTGTCCAGGGCGCGGCTGACGCACGGCTTTTCGGTGCACGGCATCAGCGGCAATATCGGCTGGGCGCTGTCGCCGTTGTTCCTCACTTTTGTTGCGGCCCGCACCGACTGGCGCACGGCCTTGCTGGGCGCCGCGCTGCTGCCGCTGGGCGTGCTGGCGCTGCTGCTGTGGAACCGCCACGCGCTGCGTCCCGACCCGGTCGCCGCGCCCGCGGTCGTCATCGTCGGCGGCCCCGCGCCGGCCGGCGCACTCGACTTCCTGCGGCTGAAGGTGGTGTGGATGTGCTTTGGCTTCTTTCTGATCTCGGCCGTGGCGCTGGCCGGCATCCAGACCTTCGCCGCCACCAGCCTGGTGAGCTTGTACGGCATGTCGCTGCAATGGGCGACGTCGGCCTATACCTGCTTTATGTTCGCGTCGGCCGTCGGCATGCTGTACGGCGGCTTCCTCGGCGCCGGCAGCCGCCACCACGACCGCATCATCATGCTGGCGTTCGCCGGCGCGGCCCTGCTGGCGCTGGTGCTCGCCGCCGCCGTGGTGCCGGCGTGGATGGCGATTGTGTTGATGGGCTTGATCGGCCTGGTTACCGGCATCGCCGGGCCGTCGCGCGATCTGATGATACGCGGCGCGGCCCCGGCCAACGCCACCGGGCGCGTGTTCGGCGTCGTCTATTCCGGTCTGGACAGCGGGCTGGCGCTGGGTCCGTTGCTGTTCGGCGCGCTGATGGATGCCAACCATCCGGCCGGGGTGTTCGTCTGCATCGCGCTGTTCCAGGTGCTGGTGATCTTCACCACGATAGGCGTCGGCAACAACAGCCGCGTGGCCGGCGTCCCCAAAACAGCATAGAATTGCCGTCATCCCAATCAGCCGCGAGGTAGGACGATGAGCTTTGCCACCACCGATTTGTGCGACGACAATCCCACCTTGCTGGAGGATGGACGGTTGGCCGTCTTGCCGCCGGTGTTCCGGCAGTTCGGCAAGCACGTGCGCTTCTTCGGACGCGTCACCACGCTCAAGGTGCACGAGGATAACGCGCTGGTGCGCGCGGTGCTGGAGACGCCGGGCGAGGGCAACGTGCTGGTCATCGACGGCGGCGGCAGCCTGCGGCGGGCGCTGGTCGGTGGACAGTTGGGCTTGCTGGCCCAGGATAACGGCTGGGCCGGCATCGTGGTCGACGGCTGCGTCCGCGACACCGACGAAATCAACGCCTGCGAGATCGGCGTGCGCGCGCTGGGCGCCCATCCGCAAAAGAGCGGCAAGAAGGGCACCGGCGAGCGCAACCTGCGCGTGCATATCACCGGCGTGGCCGTCAACCCGGGCGACTGGATCTACGCCGACGCCGACGGCATTGTGGTGGCGCAGCAAAAACTGGCCTGAGCAATTTCTCATCATGCGGGAAATGCGTTTCACATCGCGGAAACCGATGTGGTGGCGCAGCATCGCGCTTTTTCATGCGGAGGAAGATGCTTCCGCATGATGGAAAGTCCAACCCAACTCCTTGATTTTTAATGTAAATATATTAGTCATCTATCTTATATAAGACCATTCGTGCGCTGCACAAAAAGGTCTACTATTGGCTCAACGGCTTTTTATTTCATCATTAAATCAAGGAGGACACCATGGCAACTCGTGAACAGCAAATCGCGGACCTGCAAGCGGACTGGGACACCAACCCGCGCTGGAAGGGCGTGACCCGCAGCTACACGGCCGACGACGTGGTGCGCCTGCGCGGCTCGCTGCGGATCGAGCACACGCTGGCCCGGCGCGGCGCGGAAAAGCTGTGGGATCTGCTCAACAACGAGCCCTTCGTCAACGCACTGGGCGCGCTGACCGGCAACCAGGCGATGCAGCAGGTCAAGGCCGGCTTGAAGGCGATCTACCTGTCCGGCTGGCAAGTGGCCGGCGACGCCAACCTGGCCGGCGAAATGTATCCCGACCAATCGCTGTATCCGGCCAACTCGGTGCCGATGGTCGTCAAGCGCATCAACAACACTTTCCAGCGCGCCGACCAGATCCAATGGTCCGAGGGCAAGGACGACATCGATTTCTTCGCGCCCATCGTGGCGGACGCGGAGGCCGGTTTCGGCGGCGTGCTGAACGCCTACGAACTGATGAAGGCCATGATCGAGGCGGGCGCCGCCGGCGTGCACTTCGAAGACCAGCTGGCGTCGGTCAAGAAGTGCGGCCACATGGGCGGCAAGGTGCTGGTGCCGTCGCGCGAGGCGGTCGACAAGCTGACGGCGGCGCGCCTGGCGGCCGACGTCATGGGCACGCCGACCTTGGTCATCGCCCGCACCGACGCCGAGGCGGCCGATCTGCTGACCTCCGATATCGACGACAACGACCGGCCGTTCTGCACCGGCGAGCGCACCGTGGAAGGGTTCTACAAGGTCAAGCCGGGCATCGAGCAGGCGATCGCGCGGGCGCTGGCCTACGCGCCGTATGCCGATCTGGTGTGGTGCGAGACAGGCAAGCCGGACCTGGCGTTCGCCAAGCGCTTCGCCGAAGCGGTGCACGCGCGCTTCCCCGGCAAGATGCTGGCCTATAACTGCTCGCCATCGTTCAACTGGAAGAAGAACCTCGACGACGCCACCATCGCCAGGTTCCAGAAGGAGCTGGGCGCGATGGGGTACAAGTTCCAGTTCATCACGCTGGCCGGTTTCCACGCGCTCAACTACGGCATGTTCAACCTGGCGCATGGCTACGCGCGCCGCCAGATGTCGGCCTTTGTCGAACTGCAGGAGGCTGAGTTCGCCGCCGCCGAGAAGGGCTTCACCGCCGTCAAGCACCAGCGCGAAGTGGGCACCGGCTACTTCGACGCCGTGACCCAGGCCATCCAGAACGGCCAGTCGTCGACCACCGCGTTGCACGGTTCGACCGAGGATGAACAGTTCTTCGACAAGAAGGTCGCGTGATCGCGGCCGCATAGAAAAGCCCCCATGCGCCGTTGTGGCGGATGGGGGCTCGCGCGCCGGATGCTTACGCTTTGGGCGCGGCCTTTTGCAGATGCGCGTCCAGATGTTGCCGCAGGCGCTGCTGGAAGACGTTGGCGTCCTGGATGACGCCCATGTCGTCGTCCACTTCCACCATATGTGTTTGGTGGCCCTCCGCGAACGAGACTGTCGCCTCGACCTCGCCTTGTTTCCCCGACAGGGAGTGACCCTGCACGGCACCAAGAATGTTACCTTGGTCGTCGGTGATGATGGTCATTTTCATACCATGCCTCCGCCTTGTAAGTTGTGAAAAGCGCCGCCGATGCCGCGATTGTGGATCTGCACGAAATAGGTGGCGTTGCCGTTGTTTTCCTTGCGCTTGGCCTGCTCGTCGGCGACGTGCACGGCACCCAGGTTCGGTGCTTTGACGTCGGCCGAGGCGAACTGCGTGCCGCGGTCGTCCGGATAGCTGTAGCTCCAGAACGCCGTTTGGCCCGGCGCCAGGAAGGTGAGCGGGCCTACATTGTTGAATGCCATGATCTCCTCCAAAAAGTCCGCCGCGTCGACGAATGCCGGCGCGGTCCTTCCATCTTAGTCACGACGATCGAGCCCGCCTTGACGCAAACGATGCGGGGCCTTTTTTGTCCGGACGGGCTTTCTAGTGGATAATGCGGGATTGTGTTGCACCATCTATTTTAGGAAGTACCCTAGCTATGTTGAGTTACCGCCACGGCTTTCACGCTGGCAATCACGCCGATGTATTGAAGCATTTCGTGACCATCCAGCTGATGCAGTATCTGAACCAGAAAGATACCGCGTACAGCTATATCGACACGCACTCCGGCGCCGGCGTGTACGCGCTCGACGGCACGTTCGCGTCCAAGAACGCCGAATACGACACCGGCATCGGCCCGCTGTGGGAGCGCACCGACATGCCCGCGCCGATCAAGGAATACGTCGACCTGGTCAAGGCCATGAACCCCAGCGGCAAGATGCGCTACTACCCGGGCTCGCCGTACATCGCCGACCAGGTCGCGCGCGAGCAAGACCGGCTGCGCCTGTTCGAGCTGCACCCGGCCGATTCGAAGCTGCTGGCCGATAATTTCCGCAAGCTCGACGAGCACGCCGCGCAGCAGGGCATCCGTCCGACCACGCGCGGCAAGCGCGTATTGGTCACCCGCGGCGACGGCTTCCAGGCGCTCAAGGCGCTGCTGCCGCCGCCGTCGCGCCGCGCGCTGGTGCTGATCGATCCGCCGTACGAAGACAAGATGGACTACAAAAAGGTCAAGGACGCCCTGGCCGACGCGTTGATCCGCTTCCCGACCGGCACCTACGCGGTCTGGTATCCGCTGCTGCAGCGCATGGAATCGCGCCAGTTCGCCGACAAGCTCAAGCAGTTGCAATGCAACGACTGGCTCAACGTCGTGCTGACCACGCACACGCCGATGCCGGACGGCTTCGGCCTGCACAGCAGCGGCATGTTCATCCTCAATCCGCCGTACACCTTGGAACCGATGCTCAAGGAAGTGATGCCGTGGCTGGTCAAGGCGCTGGCCAAGGACGCCGGCGCCCGATTCACGCTCGAGAGCGGTAAACCGACTGCTACGCGCAACACTGCCGCCCGTCGTCCCGTTTCTCGATAGAAAAATGTTGTCAAGACGGTAGGAGCGGGGGTAGTCTGGCGGTTAGCGGGTCGCTTCTCCCTATGGTGACCCGGACAATGCCATCGCAGATTGGGATATTATTGATGACAGCGCCTGAGCTGCCGCCGTCCAAGCTTGCGGACAATTTCTTCCTGGCCCGCCAGCCCATTCTCAACCGTGGGCAGCGGCTGGTCGGTTACGAATTGCTGTTTCGCGACGCGCACACGGCCGATACGGCCAACATCACCAATCACGCCCAGGCGACCGCCACCGTCATCGCCCACGCGTCCGAGCTCGGCATGGAGCATGTGGTCGGCGATCAAATGGCCTTCGTCAATGTCGACGGCGTCGGCCTGATGAGCGATTTCATCCGGTTTCTGCCCAACGACAAGGTCATCCTCGAAATCCTCGAGTCGGTCAAAGCCACGCCGGACGTGCTCGACCGCATCCGCGAGCTCAAGCAGGCCGGCTTCCGCTTCGCGCTCGACGACGTCATCGGCGAATCCGAAGACGTGCAAAAGCTGCAGCCGCTGTGCGACGTCATCAAGGTCGACATCCAGGACATGCGGCCGGGCACCTTGCCGGCGCTGGCGCGCGTGCTCAAGAATCCCAAGCAAAAGCTGCTGGCCGAAAAGGTCGAGACGGTGGAGCAATTCCGCCAGTGCATGGATCTCGGCTTCGAATATTTCCAGGGATATTATTTCGCCCGCCCGGTGATTTTGAGCGGCAAGAAGATCTCGCCGTCGCAGCGAAGCGTGCTGCATCTGCTCGAGCTGATCGACGCCGACGCCAGCAGCCACGAGATCGAAAGCAGCGTCAAGCACGACGCGCTGATCACGCTCAATTTGCTGCGGCTGGTGAACACGCCGGCGGTCGGCACGCGTTACCGCATCAACTCGGTCGGCCACGCGCTGATGGTGCTGGGGCGGCGCCAGCTCAAGCGCTGGCTGCAGATTTTGCTGTATGTGAAGGCCGGTGGCGCGCAGGAATTCACGTCGCCGCTGCTGCAGCTGGCCACCACGCGCGGCAAGACCATCGAGCTGATGGTCGAGCATCTGCGGCCGGGGCAGCGGGTCAGCGCCGATATCGGCTTCACGGTCGGGGTGATGTCGTTGATGGACACCTTGTTCTCGATCCAGATGCGCGACGTGCTCGAGAGTGTGAACGTGCTCGACGAGGTGAGGGCGGCGCTGCTGCACCGGAGCGGCGATTACGGCAGCATGCTCAGCTTGATCGAGCACATCGAGCGCGGGCGGGAAGAGCAGGTGCTGGCGCAGATGCTGAGCCAGATGTCGCTCAGGCCGGCCGAGCTGTATTCGATCCAACTGGCGGCGATCGAGTGGGTGACGGAATATACGCGCGGTTTCTGACCACGACCGGGGGTCAAGTCTAACATTCGTACACGTCCTGATCAGTAAATGACGTGGCAGAACAAGGTGAGGCTTGGTCGAGGGCCAGTTAGGTCACAGATGTGGTCGTGTATGAATGTTAGACTTGACCCCCCTCTAAGTCAGCGCGCGCCGGTAGTGCAGGGCGATCGCGCCGTTGCGCAGCGGCTTCGCCGAAATCAATTCAAGCCGTCGCGTGCCGGGCAGACCGCTCTCGTACAGTGTCGGGCCGTGGCCGGCGATCCGGGGGTGGACGAGTAATTTGTATTCGTCGATCAGATCCAGTCGGTCCAGTTCGGTCGCGAGTTTGCCGCTGCCGAGGAGCACGCCGTTCGCGGTCGCGTCCTTGAGCGTTTGTATGCCTGCGAGTAGGTCGCCGGCGATGTGGTGGCTATTGGTCCACGGGAAATCGCTTCGCGTCGAGGACACCACGTACTTCGGCTTGGCCTCCAGCTTGACCGCCCACTCGCGCATCGCCGGGGGTGCCTCCACGTTGCCGCTGGCGACCGCCGGCCAGTAACTTTCCATCATCTCGTAGGTGGTGCGGCCCCAGAGCATCGCCCCGGCCTCGTCCATGAGGTGGGTGAAGAAGGCGTGGGTTTCGTCGTCGGCGATGCCTTCTTGATGGTCGATGCAGCCGTCGAGGGTGACGTTGATGCTGAAGGTTAAGAGTCCCATGGTGTGCTCCGTATAAGCTTGAGCCAGGTCACTAATTCATGTGCCGCCGATACGCATGCATGGCGGATTACGCTACGCTAATCCGCCCTACGAGGTTGTGAATAAATCGAAATTTTCGGAAAAGCTGCTAACTAGGCTCCGCTTGCGTCGATGTCTAATTTTTTGGCCCTTTAAAACGGCCTACAATCGATTTTCGCGAGGGCGGTAAGGGGGCGAGGACCCCTTCGCCAAAACACCTTTTTGATTTTTTGATTTATTCACACACTCTACGTGTTTCCACGGTGTCTCCACGGTGTTTCGTCGTTCGGGCGGGGTGATGCTGTTCTTTACTGCGCTAGCAGCAGGAATACCGTCGGCTTTTTGTGGAAGTCCGGCGCCTTGGCGCTTTTCCATTGCGTTGCCGTCATGGTGCGGATCGTTTCCGACGCGAGACTTAAATCCGTCGCGACGCAGACCAGCGTGCCCGGCGCGCATGCTGTCACCAGCGCTTCCAGCATCGCGGCGTTGCGGTAGGGCGTTTCGATGAACAGCTGCGTTTGCTTTTCCTTGCGCGAGCGCGTTTCCAGCTCCTTGATGCGCGTGGCGCGCTGCGCGGCGTCGGTCGGCAGATAGCCGTTGAAGGCGAAGCTTTGCCCGTTCAGGCCGCTCGCCATGACCGCCAGCAGCAGCGACGACGGCCCCACCAGCGGGCGCACCGGAATGTTGTGCTGATGCGCCAGCCGTACCAGGTCGGCGCCGGGGTCGGCCACCGCCGGCACGCCGGCTTCCGACACCAGGCCGCCGTCGCGCCCCGCCAGCAGCGGCGCCAGCAGGCCGGCCAGCGCGGCCGCCGGCGTGTTGACGTTCAGCTCGGAGATCGTGATCTCCTGCAACGGCTTGGCCAGCGGGTGGTTGGCGTTGACCAGCTTGAGGAAGGCGCGCGCGGTCTTGGCGTTCTCCGCCACGAAGTAATCCAGTTGCGAGGTGATGCGCTGCACCTGTTCGGGCAGTACGGAGGCGAGCGCTTCGGTCTCGCCCAGGGTGTTCGGTATTAAAAAGAGGGTGCCGGGCATATAAATCTACTTAGTATTGAAAAAGGAAACGCCTATCTTGCGCAGCATGCCTGTCAGCGCGATCAAAGGCAAGCCGGTGAGGGCGGTCGGGTCGCTGCTGTCGATGCGCTCGAGAATGGCGATGCCGAGCCCTTCGTTCTTGGCGCTGCCGGCGCAGTCGTACGGCTGTTCGATGCGCAGGTAGGCGTCGAGCTCGGCGTCCGGCAGGTCGCGGAAGGTGACGACCGTCTGGACGTCCTCGACCTGGGCGCCGGCCGCCGGGTCGGCGGCGCGGCCGTCCCAGACGCACAGCGCGGTGTGGAACACGACTTGTCGTCCGCGCATCTTTTGCAGCTGCGCCAGCGCGTTGGCGTGGTCGCCCGGTTTGCCGATCTGCTCGTCGTCGAGCGTGGCGACCTGGTCGGAGCCGATGACGATGCAACCGGGCACTTTGGCGGCCACGGCGGCGGCTTTTTCGCGCGCGAGGCGCAGCGCCGTGGCGCTCGGTGTTTCGCCGGCGGCGGGCGTTTCGTCGATGTCGGGCACGGCCACGTCGAACGGCAGTTGTAGCCGTGATAATAATTCCTTGCGGTAGGCCGAACTGGAGGCCAAAACGAGCCGTTGCGGGGCGATTTGAGCGGTTGCGCTTGATGTCATAGGGGGAATGTTATATGCTCTGTCGCCGGCCTGGACAGAGACGGAAAAAGACGAAAAACAGGAAAAAGCCGAGCAGGCTTTGACTTGATGCCGAAAACCCTGTTATTATCGCAGGTTTTCCGGGGAATTTTCTGTAATGAATGCTATTGTCATCGACGCTTTTGAGTTTTGTCGGAGCAACGGCAGCCACGAAGGCGTGACGCCTGTTGCTGAAATGACCCGCCTGACCAAGGATTGTGCCGATACCTCGGGCACCATCACCTGGAAGGTCGAAGGAGGCACCGGCAAGATGGGCTTCCCGCAGATGAAGCTGTCGGTCGCCGGCACCGTGCAATTGGTCTGCCAGCGCTGCCTGACCCCATACGCTCACACCATCGATTCGTCGACGCTGTTGATGCTGGGTAAGGATGATCAGCAGGCGGATGAAATCGAAGAAATGATCGACGACGAGACGATCGACGTGATCGTCGGCAGCCGCAGCATGGCGGTGGCGGATCTGGTGGAAGACGAGGCGCTGCTGGCATTGCCGCACACGCCGAAACACGATGTCTGCCCCGATAGCGCCCTGCTGGACAAGGCGAAAAGCGAGAAGATCTCGCCGTTCGACGCCCTCAAGGGCCTCAAATCCGAATAAGTAGTGTGTAAAGAACGTGCCAGGCACGTGTTGTAGTCGAGTATGGCAAGTCAGTAGGGCAATGTAGTAAATCTCAGTTTAACTATGCCGGTTAGGTTTTGCCGGCAGGATACTCGATTCGCATGTATTTGCTGGTCGATTGTGTTAAAATTTTAGAACTTATGTATTAGGAGTCATTAACATGGCAGTTCAACAGAACAAGAAGTCCCCTTCGAAGCGCGGTATGCACCGTTCGCACGATTTCCTGGTTGCTCCACAACTGGGCATCGAGCCAACCACCGGCGAAACCCACCTGCGTCACCACATCAGCCCTAACGGCTTCTATCGTGGCCGTAAAGTCCTGAAAACCAAAAACGACGAGTAATCGACGCTTTTGCTGGACCCGGAAATAGGCGGTGCTGTCTTATGAAGCATCGCTTTTTCTTTTTTCATCGGCTGCAATCCTCTTTTGCACACCGTCATTTTGAAACGCGTAGACCGGGATTTCAGTGGTCCGCCGCTTGCCGCAGCTTGCCCAGACAAGGGCTGGAGCGTGGTACTGAATCAAAACAATGACAATCAAAATTTCTATCGACTGCATGGGCGGAGATCACGGTCCATCGGTCACTATCCCCGCAGCTATTTCCTTCGTCAAACGCGAACCAGAGGCTGAACTGATACTGGTCGGTTTGGAAGACGTTATCCGCGCAGAATTGAAAAAACATCACGCCGACGCGCATCCGCGCCTGTCCGTCGTGCATGCATCCGAACAAGTGACGATGGACGATCCGCTCGAAGTGGCGCTGCGCCGCAAGAAGGATTCGTCGATGCGCGTGGCCATCGAGCAGGTCAAGGGCGGCAGCGCCCAGGCTTGCGTGTCGGCCGGCAACACCGGCGCGCTGATGGCGGTGGCCCGCTACGTGCTCAAGACCATGACCGGCGTCGACCGGCCGGCCATCTGCAGCATCATGCCGAACCAAAAGGGCGGCCCGACCTATATGCTGGACCTGGGCGCCAACGTCGATTGCGAACCGCATCACCTGCACCAGTTCGCCATCATGGGCTCGGTGCTGGTGTCGGCGATGGAAGACATCGCCCGTCCGACCCTGGGCCTGCTCAACGTCGGCACCGAGGACATCAAGGGCAACGACGTCGTCAAGGCCACCAGCAAGCTGCTGCAGGCCGACCACGAGCGCGGCGCGCTGAACTTCTACGGCAACGTCGAGGGCAACGACATCTTCAAGGGCACCACCGATATCGTCGTGTGCGACGGCTTCGTCGGCAACGTCACCTTGAAGGCGGTGGAGGGCGTGGCGCGCTTCTTCGCCGATACCGTCAAGACCGAATTCAAGCGCACCCCGCTGACGATGCTGAGCGCCCTGATCGGCGGCGGCGCGTTGAAGGCCATCAAAAACCGCCTGTCGCCGTCGCGCTATAACGGCGCCAGCCTGCTCGGGCTGCGCGGCCTGGTGTTCAAGAGCCATGGCGGCGCCGACGCATATTCCTTTGAATGGGCCATCAAGCGGGCGTATGATGCTGCCAGAAATGATGTGTTGCCGCACATTTCGACGTTAATCGCCGAACTCATGCCGCGCAACACGGAAACTCCGGAAGTACCAAGCTCAACTATTTAGTGAATGGTGGACGGCATGACTTTGTACAGCAAAATTATCGGCACCGGCAGCTATCTGCCCGAGAGGCGTGTCACCAACCAGGATTTGACTGATCAGCTCGCCGCGAAGGGGATCGAGACCTCGGACGAGTGGATCGTCAGCCGCAGCGGCATTTCGGCGCGCCACTTCGCCGAGGCGGGCCAGAAATCGTCCGACCTGGCGGTCCACGCGGCCAAGCGCGCGCTCGAGATGGCCGACCTGCAGCCCAACGATATCGACTTGATCATCGTGGCCAGCTCGACCCCCGATTTCTTCGGCAGCTTCCCCAGCACCGCCTGCATCGTCCAGCAAAAGCTGGGCATCACCAACAACGGCGCCGCCGTCGACGTGCAGGCCGTGTGCAGCGGCTTCGTCTACGCGCTGTCGACCGCCGACGCCTTCATCCGCGCCGGCATGAACAAGAACGTGCTGGTGATCGGCGCCGAGGTGTTCTCGCGCATCCTCGATTTCAACGACCGCACCACTTGCGTGCTGTTCGGCGACGGCGCCGGCGCCGTGGTGCTGACCGCCTCGAAGGAGCCGGGCGTGCTGGCGACCGCGCTGCACGCGGACGGCCGCCATTCCGGCATCCTGTGCATGCCCGATTCGTTCGGCGGCGCGGTGGCCGGCGAGGCTTATCTGTACATGGACGGGCCGGCGGTGTTCAAGCTGGCCGTGTCGGTGCTGGAAAAGGTGGCCAACGAGGCGCTGGAGAAGGCCGAGATGTCGCAGGATCAGATCGACTGGCTGATTCCGCACCAGGCCAATATCCGCATCATGAACAGTACCGCCAAGAAGCTGGGCCTGCCGCTGGAGAAGATGGTGGTTACCGTCGATCAGCACGGTAATACGTCGGCCGCGTCGATTCCGCTGGCGCTCGATGCCGCGGTGCGCGATGGGCGCATCCAGAAGGGCCAGAACATTCTGATGGAGGGTGTTGGCGGTGGCTTTACCTGGGGCGCTGTCCTGGCGCGTTTTTAACGCGGAATTAGAATTAGAGTTCTAACGGGCTCCGGCTGTAACGCATGCTTGGCGGATTACGCTTCGCTAATCCGCCCTACGTGTCTCCTCGTGCGATCATCCGTCGTGGTCCACGCGTGGTCACCACGGTTGGCGGCGTCGGTTGGATTCCTATATTTATAAGATGGATTGCGTGATGACTAAATTTGCTTTTGTATTTCCAGGCCAGGGTTCCCAGGCGATCGCGATGATGGACGGCTTCGCCGGCAATCCGGTGGTGGCGCAGACCATCGCCGAGGCGTCCGACGCGCTGAACTTCGACCTGGGCAAGCTGATGGCCGAAGGTCCCAAGGAAGAGCTCGACCTGACCACCAACACCCAGCCGGTCATGCTGACCGCCGCCGTCGCCGTCTACCGCGCGTGGCTCGCCGCCGGCGGTCCGCTGCCGTCGGTGGTCGCCGGCCACAGCTTGGGTGAATACTCGGCGCTGGTCGCCGCCGGCGTGATCGCGTTCAAGGACGCGGTGCCGCTGGTGCGCTTCCGCGCCCAGGCGATGCAGGAAGCCGTGCCGGTCGGGCAGGGGACGATGGCCGTGGTGCTGGGCCTGTCGGACGACGACGTCCGCGCCGCCTGCGCCGAGGCGGTCGCCGCCACGCCGGGCTCGGTGGTCGAGGCCGTCAACTTCAACGCGCCGGCCCAGGTGGTCATCGCCGGCGAGACCGCGGCCGTCGAGCGCGCCTGCGAGATCGCCAAGGCCAAGGGCGCCAAGCGCGCCATGAAGTTGCCGGTGTCGGCGCCGTTCCATTCGTCGCTGCTGAAGCCGGCCTCGGACCGCCTGCGCGACTACATGGCCGAGCTGAGCTTCTCGGCGCCGCAGATCGCGCTGATCAACAACGTCGACGTCGCCGTGCTCAACGACCCGGCCGCGATCAAGGACGCGCTGGTGCGCCAGGCCGCCGCGCCGGTGCGCTGGGTCGAGACGATGCAAAAAGTCGCCGCCGACGGCATCACCCAAGTGGTCGAGTGCGGCCCGGGCAAGGTGCTGATGGGGCTGACCAAGCGCATCGACGCCACCCTGGTGGGCGACGCCATGACCGATCAGGCCTCGCTGGAGCGCGTTTTGACCTCGCTCAAGTAAAACGGCCGGGTAAATCAAAGAACTTCAGGCACACTCGTTATTTACGTAGAAGGACAACCATGAATTTAGCAAACCAAGTCGCCCTGGTCACGGGCGCATCGCGCGGCATCGGCAAGGCCATCGCCCAAGAGCTGGCCCGCCAGGGCGCGCGCGTGATCGGCACCGCCACCACCGAGGCCGGGGCCGAGGCGATCAGCGCCTACCTGGGCGAGTTCGGCGCCGAGGCCGGCAAGGGCATGGTGCTGAACGTGACCGACGCCGAGCGCTGCGCGGCCGTCATCGACGAGATCGGCAAAACCTTCGGCGCCGTCGGCATCCTGGTCAATAACGCCGGCATCACGCAGGACCAGCTGGCCATGCGCATGAAGGACGAGGAATGGGACAGCGTCATCGCCACCAACCTCAGTTCGGTCGGCCGCTTGTCGCGCGCGGTATTGCGCGGCATGATGAAAGCGAAAACTGGGCGTATTATTAACATCACGTCGGTGGTGGCGTCGGCCGGCAATCCGGGCCAGATGAATTACGCCGCCGCCAAGGCCGGCGTCGAGGGCATGGGCCGCGCGCTGGCGCGCGAGATCGGCAGCCGCAACATCACCGTCAACAGCGTGGCGCCGGGCTTCATCGACACCGACATGACCAAGGCGCTGGGCGAGGAGCAACACGCGGCGCTGCTGACGCAGATTCCGCTGGCGCGCCTGGGCAAGCCGGAGGATATCGCCGCGGCGGTCGCCTTCCTGGCCTCGCCGCAGGCGGCCTATATCACCGGCACTACCTTGCACGTGAATGGCGGTATGTATATGAATTGATGGGTTCTGGCATCGAAAAAATGCCGTTCCCGTCTTTTACCAGTGATTTCGGAATAGTTTGCAGCAAATTAGCGGCAGACACCGAAATTAGTTTTTCAGTGCGCAAACCTGATAAAATGCGCGCTTTCCGTAACAAACAAATGGAGCCATAACATGTCGGATATCGAACAACGCGTTAAGAAAATCGTCGCTGAGCAACTGGGCGTCGCCGAAGCAGACATCAAGATCGAATCCTCGTTCGTCGACGACCTGGGCGCTGACTCGCTGGACACCGTCGAGCTGGTGATGGCCCTGGAAGACGAATTCGAAATGGAAATCCCTGACGAACAGGCAGAAAAGATCACGACCGTTCAGCAAGCGATCGACTACGCTACTGCACACGTCAAGGCCTGATTTACCGCCCGATCGACTTTAGGAGAATCGCTTGAGAGGTTCTAAAAACCGTCGTGTTGTCATTACCGGCCTGGGCGCCGTCTCACCGATCGGCAACAACGTTGCCGACACGTGGGCCGCGGCGCTCGAAGGCAAGTCCGGTATTGCCACCATCACCAAGTTTGACGCGCAAGCTTTCAGTACCCGTTTTGCCGGTGAAGTCAAAGGCTTCAATATCGAGGACTACATCTCGGCCAAGGAAGCCCGCCATATGGATACGTTCATCCATTACGGCATGGCGGCCGGCATCCAGGCCGTGCAGGATTCCGGCGTGGTCGTCACCGAGGACAACGCCGACCGCATCGGCGTCATCATCGGTTCCGGCATCGGCGGCCTGCCGATGATCGAAGAGCAGAAGGAAGACTACGACAAGCGCGGTCCGCGCCGTATTTCGCCGTTCTTCGTGCCCGCCTCGATCATCAACATGATCTCCGGTAACCTGTCGATCAAGTACGGCATGCGTGGCCCTAACCTGTCGATCGTGACGGCTTGCACCACCGGCCTGCATTGCATCGGCGCCGCCGCTCGCCTGATCGAGTACGGCGATGCCGACGTGATGGTGGCCGGCGGTGCCGAGTCGACCATTTCGCCGCTGGGCCTGGGCGGTTTCGCCTCGGCCAAGGCGCTGTCGTCGCGCAACGACGATCCGGCCACCGCGTCCCGTCCATGGGATACGGACCGCGACGGTTTCGTGCTGGGCGAGGGCGCCGGCGTGATGGTGCTCGAAGAGTACGAACACGCCAAGGCGCGCGGCGCGACGATCTACGCCGAGCTGCTCGGCTTTGGCATGAGCGCCGACGCCTACCACATGACGTCGCCGTTGGAAGACGGCGCCGGCGGCAGCAAGTCGGCCCAGGCCGCGTTGCGCAACGCCGGGGTCAACCCCGACCAGGTGCAGTACGTGAACGCGCACGGCACCTCGACGCCGCAGGGCGACGTGGCCGAGGTGCAGGGCATCAAGCGCACCTTCGGCGAGCACGCCAAGAAGCTGGTGGTCAATTCGACCAAGTCGTTGACCGGCCACCTGCTGGGCGGCGCCGGCGGCCTGGAGGCGGTGTTTACGGTGTTGGCGATCCACCATCAGGTGTCGCCGCCGACCATCAACCTGTTCAACCAGGACCCTGCCTGCGACCTGGACTTCTGCGCCAACGTCGCCCGGCCGATGAAGATCGAGTACGCGCTGAAGAACTCGTTCGGCTTCGGCGGCACCAACGGTAGTCTGCTGTTCGGCAAGCTGTAAAAAAAGTGTGAAAAGTTCGCCTTCGGGTTGAACTAAATCCGGGCTCACCTGGTCCAACCATGGTGAGCGAGGATTCGGCGCTGGCATTCGCCAGCGCCAGAATTGCCCAGCCTCGCGCTGGCGCTTCCAAGCTGTGTTGTTTCCCCCTATTTTTTTGTGTACGCGTTTTGTGGTGCTGCCGTCATGTCGATCGCGGTGTCTGTCGTCGTTCGCCCCTCGTCCGGCTTGCGCTTCTTGCATGCCGGGCTGTGCAGTTGTGTGGCGATGTCGGCCGCGCTGTGTCCGGGCGTGGCAGCGCCGCTGTTGTGCGTGGTGGCCGGCCTGCTGGGCTGGGTGACGGGGCGTCCCTGCGGTATCGCGCTCCACCTTGATATATCCGGTGTCGGCCGCTTTCGGCTGGCGGTATACCAAGAACCAGGGACGACGCTGCGCCTGCTGGACGGGTCGACCCTGTGGCCGGGCATGTTGCTGTTGCGCCTGGGTGGCGATGACGGCAGGGTGCGGTGGGTGCTGGTGCTGCCGGACGGGGTGACGCGGCCTGAGCTGCGCGCTTTGTCGCTGGCGTGCCGTTCCGTCGCTGGACGCACTGAAATAAAAACGCCAACACTGTGAACTTCTTGCAGCGGGCTAACTCTATAGCATATATGACTATAAGATTCGGCGATGCTGCAGGCCACTGAGGAATGCAGGAGTGACGACAGAACGTGAGTGTGACCAGATGCTGGTCGACCGGGTCCGGGCCGGTGACAAGCAGGCGTTTGATCTGCTGGTGGCGAAATATCAGCGCCGCTTGATGCGCCTGCTGTCGCGTATCGTGCATGATCCCGCCGAGGCTGAAGATGTGGTACAAGAGACGTTTATCAAGGCGTACCGGGCGTTGCGGCATTTTCGCGGCGACTCCGCCTTCTACACGTGGTTGTACCGTATTGGCATCAACACCGCCAAGAACTTCCTGGCGACGCAGGGCCGCCGCACGCCCACGTCGACCGAAGCGGACGCGGAACAGGCGGAAGCCTTTAACGATGGAGAGCAGTTACGTGACATTAATACGCCGGAATCCATGCTGGCAAGCAAGCAAATCGCGCAAACGGTCAATGCGGCGATGGATGCCCTGCCGGTCGATTTGCGGACCGCGATCGCCTTGCGCGAAATCGAGGGATTGAGCTATGAGGAGATTTCAGACATCATGGGCTGTCCCATCGGTACGGTCCGCAGCCGCATATTCCGTGCCCGCGAAGTCATCGCCGAAAAATTGAAGCCTTTACTGGACATGCCGATTGACAAGCGCTGGTAAGGCGGTGATGATGGCAATTGTTGTTGACGTCCGGAAAGTGTCGACTAGGCGGCACGAGGTGGATGTGTTTTAAGATGGCGGGATATGCGATGGATACCCAGAAAAGACTGCACGAAAACATCTCGGCGTTGGCCGACGGTGAGCTGCCGCACAGCGAACGGGAGCTGGCGTTCGCCGCGCTCGACACTGCGGAAGGGCAGGCGGCCTGGCGCGCTTATCACCTGACCGGCGACGTGCTGCGCGACGAGGCCGACGGCACCCTGAGTGCGGGCTTCAACGCCGCGCTGGCGGCCCGCCTGGCGGCCGAGCCTGCCCACGAGGTGCCGCCGTTCGCCGACGGCGCCGCCGCGGATGGGTCCCCTTTGGCGCCGGGCGCGCCGACCGACAAACTGCCGGAGTCCCGCGCGGACGTGATCCTGCCATAATCTCGCCGTAATCCTGCCTTAAGCCAGCATCGGCCACATACTCTTATAATAACTTTGCGCACGCTGGCGGGCGACTTTTCGCTTACCATGTATGCTAGCCACCCGGCGCCACGCGACAACGGGTGGTTAAACGCATCCAAGAACTTTATAGAGACCGATACTTTCCATGAAAAACAATTTCACTGCTGGTGGTAAAACTCTTTCCGCGCTGCTGGTCGGCGCAAGCGTATGGATGTCTCCCGCCCTGCTGGGCATGGCGCCCGCGACAGCGGCCGCGCCGGTCACCGGCGCCGTGGTGGGCTTGCCCGATTTCGCCGACCTGGTCGACAAGGTCGGCCCGGCGGTGGTCAATATCCGCACCACCGAAGTGATGAAGCAGGGTGGCCGCGGCGAGGACCTCGGCGACGAGGAAATGCAGGAATTCCTGCGCCGCTTCTTCGGCGGCGCGATCCCCCAGCCCAGCCCCGGCGGCAAGGCCGTGCCACCCGGCAAAGGCAATCCCCGTGGACGCCGCCAGGCGCCGGAGGAGCCGGTGCAGCGCGGCGTCGGTTCCGGCTTCATCCTGTCGGCCGACGGCTACGTGATGACCAACGCCCACGTGGTCGACGGCGCCGACGAGGTGTTCGTCACCTTGACCGACAAGCGCGAGTTCAAGGCCAAGGTGTTGGGCGCGGACGCCCGCACCGACGTCGCCGTGCTGAAGATCGAAGGCGACCGCCTGCCGTTCCTGGTCATGGGCGATTCGGACAAGATCCGCGTCGGCGAATGGGTGATCGCCATCGGCTCCCCGTTCAACCTGGAAAACACCGTCACGGCCGGCATTATCTCGGCCAAGCAGCGCGACACCGGCGACTACCTGGCGCTGATCCAGAGCGACGTCGCCGTCAATCCCGGCAACTCGGGCGGCCCGCTGATCAATATGCGTGGCGAGGTCATCGGTATCAACTCGCAGATCGCCACCTTGTCCGGCGCCTACAACGGCATCTCGTTCGCGGTGCCGATCGACGAGGCGATCCGCGTCTCCGAGCAGTTGAAGAAGTCCGGCAAGGTCACGCGCGGGCGCATCGGCGTCCAGATCGGCGAAGTGAGCCGGGAAGTGGCCGAGTCGCTGGGCTTGAAGAGCGCGCAGGGCGCCGAGGTCTCGCTGGTCGAGCCGGGCGGTCCCGCCGACAAGGCCGGCATCAAGTCCGGCGACATCATCCTGAAATTCAACGGCGCGACGGTGACGCGCTCGTCGGACCTGCCGCGCCTGGTGGGCGGCACCGCCATCGGCAGCAAGGCCACCGTGACGGTGTGGCGCAAGGGCGCGCAGATCGATTTGCCGGTCGTCGTCGCCGAGCTGGAAGGTGAGAAGACCGCCAAGGCGTCCAAGGGCAAGGGCAACAAGGCCGAGCCGGAGGCGGAAGGCAAGCCGAACGCGCTGGGCCTGGTGGTGAGCGACCTGAGCGCCGAGAAGAAAAAGGCGCTGGGCGTCGGCGGCGGTGTCATGGTGGAGTCGGCCGAGGGTGTGTCGGCGCGCCTGCAGGAGGGCGACGTGGTGCTGCAGCTCAATAACACCGAGGTCAAGGACGCCAAGCAGTTCAATGCGCTGGTGGCCAAGCTCGATCCGAAGAAGCCGTCGGTGCTGCTGGTGCGCCGTGGTGACGCGACGCAGTTCATTTCGTTGCGGCCGAGCGCGACGAAAGAGAAATAAACGGCTGAGCCGCCCGCCACGCCCCGGCCAACCGGGGGTCGGACCCGAACGGGTCCGACCCCACGCCGCCGGGGTGCGGGTTGAACGGCTCCGCTCCGATCACCATGCACTTCACCCTCTACTCCCGCGGCTACTGCCACCTCTGCCAGGACATGCTGGACGCCTTGCTGCGCCTGCAAACGCCGGCGCGGCCGTTCACCGTCGACGTCATCGACATCGATACCGCCGACGATCCCTCCCTGCTGGCCCGTTTCGACGAGCTGGTGCCGGTGCTGTACGCCGACCCGGCCGAACCGGAGCTGTGCCACTACTTCCTCGACGCGCCGCGCGTCCTTGCTGTGCTTAATAAATAAGCAAAATGCATGTCGCAGTGCAGAAGTCGGCCTTTCCCCTCTGAAATCCGGTAAAATGCGGGGGTAGAAAAGTTTGATAAGGCGCTCGCCAGGGCATTACGGCCCCGCTCGGAGCGCTTTTTTTGTATTGCGCGCAGCATGCACCTCGCCGACGCGCCCGTCGTCTCACCCCCGTTTTTGAATATTTGTTAATGAACAACATACGCAATTTTTCCATCATCGCCCACATCGACCACGGCAAATCGACCCTGGCTGACCGCATCATTCAACTGTGCGGCGGCCTGTCCGACCGCGAGATGGAGGCGCAAGTGCTCGATTCGATGGATCTGGAGCGCGAACGCGGCATCACGATCAAGGCGCAAACCGCCGCGCTGCAATACAAGGCCCGCGACGGCGTCGTCTATAACCTGAACCTGATCGATACGCCGGGCCACGTCGACTTCTCGTACGAGGTGTCGCGCTCGCTGTCGGCCTGCGAAGGCGCGCTGCTGGTGGTCGACGCCTCGCAAGGGGTGGAGGCGCAGACCGTGGCCAATTGCTACACCGCGCTCGACCTGGGCGTCGAAGTGGTGCCCGTGCTCAACAAGATCGACTTGCCGAACGCCGATCCACCGACCGCCATCGCCGAAATCGAGGACGTCATCGGCATCGAGGCCGGCGACGCCGTCCATTGCTCGGCCAAGACCGGCCTGGGCGTGGAGGACGTGCTCGAATCGATCATCGCCAAGGTGCCGCCGCCGAAGGGCGACCCGGACGCGCCGCTGCAGGCGCTGATCGTCGACTCCTGGTACGACCCGTACGTCGGCGTGGTCATGCTGGTGCGCGTGATGAACGGCACCTTGAAACCAAAAGACAAGATCAAGCTGATGGCCACCGACTCGCTGCAACTGGTCGAGGACGTCGGCATCTTCGCGCCGCGCTCGGTCTCCTTGCCGCAGCTGTCGGCCGGCCAGGTGGGCTTCATCATCGCCGGCATCAAGGAATTGAAGGCCGCCAAGGTGGGCGACACCGTCACCCTGGCCAACCGTCCGGCGCCGGCGCCGCTGCCGGGCTTCAAGGAAGTCCAGCCGCAGGTGTTCGCCGGCCTGTTCCCGGTCGAGGCCAACCAGTACGACGCGCTGCGCGATTCGCTGGAAAAACTGAAATTGAACGACGCCGCGCTGATGTACGAGCCGGAAGTGTCGCAGGCGCTGGGCTTCGGCTTCCGCTGCGGCTTCCTCGGCCTGCTGCACATGGAGATCGTCCAGGAACGCCTGGAGCGCGAGTTCGACATGGACCTGATCACGACGGCGCCGACCGTGGTGTACGAGGTCGTCATGCGCGACAACAGCATCATCAAGGTCGACAATCCGTCGAAGATGCCGGAGCCGACCAAGATCAACGAGATCCGCGAACCGATCGTCACGGTCAACCTGTACATGCCGCAAGAGTACGTCGGCTCGGTGATCACCTTGTGTATCGGCAAGCGCGGCGTGCAGATGGACATGGCCTACCACGGCCGCCAGGTCAAGCTGGTGTACGAGATGCCGATGGGCGAGATCGTGCTGGACTTCTTCGACAAGCTCAAGTCGACCTCGCGCGGCTACGCCTCGATGGACTACGAGTTCAAGGAATACCGCGCCTCCGACGTGGTCAAGGTCGACATGCTGATCAACGGCGAGAAGGTCGACGCGCTGGCGATCATCGTGCACCGCTCCAACTCGGCCTATCGCGGCCGCCAGGTGGCCGCCAAGATGCGCGAGCTGATTCCGCGCCAGATGTTCGACGTGGCGATCCAGGCCGCCATCGGCGTCAACGTGATCTCGCGCGAAAACGTCAAGGCCTTGCGCAAGAACGTGCTGGCCAAGTGCTACGGCGGCGACATCAGCCGCAAGAAGAAACTGCTCGAGAAACAAAAAGCCGGTAAAAAACGCATGAAGCAAGTGGGCTCGGTCGAGATTCCACAAGAGGCATTCCTGGCAATCTTACAAGTGGACGATAAATGAGCCTGCAAGTAATCTTAGGTAACTTCGCATTAATCCTGTTCGTGTTGATGGTGATCACGGGCGTGATCTGGTGCCTCGACGTGTTTTACCTGGCCAAGCAGCGCCGCGCCGCCGCCAACCGCGCGCTGGCCGAGTACGACGCGCGCAACGCCAAGCTGACCGCCGACGGCATCAAGCTCGACAACAACGGCAACCGCGCCGCGCTGGAGGCGGGCATCCTGCGCCAGCCGGTGTGGATCGAATACTCGGGCAGCTTCTTCCCGGTCATCGCGCTGGTGTTCGTGCTGCGCTCGTTCCTGTACGAGCCGTTCAAGATCCCGTCGTCGTCGATGGTGCCGACCCTGCTGGTGGGCGATCTGATCCTGGTGAACAAGTTCACCTACGGCATCCGCCTGCCGGTGCTCAACCAGAAAATCATCCAG
This sequence comes from Duganella sp. 1411, assembly GCF_017833525.1. Lineage (GTDB taxonomy): Bacteria > Pseudomonadota > Gammaproteobacteria > Burkholderiales > Burkholderiaceae_D > Rugamonas. The sequence goes on along the minus strand of NZ_JAFICD010000001.1, from coordinate 1,984,778 downwards.
ATCAACGACCCCAAGCGGGGCGACGTGATGGTCTTCAAATATCCGCGCGATATGACCCAGGATTACATCAAGCGCGTGGTCGGCGTGCCGGGTGATAAAATCACGTATGAAAACAAGCGCTTAACGGTCAACGGCGTGGAAGTGAAGTACACCCCGCTGGACGATTACCTGGACGACGAGCGCCTGGTCTACAACAAGCAGTACCAGGAGGCGCTGACGGGCGTGACCCACCGCATCCTCAACAACGAACGCGCGCCGACCTTCAATCCGGCCGAAGTGCAGCAGTTCCCGTTGAAGGACGAGTCGTGCACCTACACCTACGACAGCTTCACGTGTGTGGTTCCGAAAGGCAACTATTTCATGATGGGTGACAACCGCGATAACAGCCTCGACAGCCGTTACTGGGGCTTTGTTCCCGACAAGAACATTGTTGGAAAAGCATTCTTTGTCTGGATGAACCTGGGTAACCTGCGCCGCATCGGCAGCATCCAATAATCCGGTGAGCGCACGGCCGGCCGAAAGGGATTAACATGCAATTAGTTCATCAACACGGCAGGCAACGGGGTATTTCGCTGGTGGGGCTGATCGTGGTACTGGCCATGCTGGGCTTTATCGGCGTGCTGGGACTGAAGATCGTGCCCACCTACACCGAGTACCGGGCGATCCAGAACGCCATCGTCACGGCCAAGTCGGTCGGCGGCAATTCGGTGGTCGAGATCCAGAAGGCGTTCGACGCCAGCGCCACGACCAGCTACATCAGCGCGATCAACGGCCGCGATCTGGTGATCGGCAAGGAAAACGGCGAGATGGAAGTGAGTTTCGCGTACGAAAAGAAAATCCCGCTGGTCGGACCGGCCAGCCTGCTGCTCGAATACCAGGGCACCACCGCCAAGTCCGGCCCGCCGGCCGCGACGGCGAAAATCGATCAATAAGTCGAGTAAACAAGTTTAGACGACATCACACAGAACCGAACAGACAATGAATCTTCAGTTATTGCAAACCCGTTTAGGCTACACGTTCCAGGATGCTGGTTTGCTGCAGCAGGCCTTGACGCACCGTAGCCACAGCAGTTTGCACAATGAACGACTGGAATTCCTGGGCGATTCGGTGCTCAACTGCGTGGTGGCGTCCATCCTGTACGAGCGTTACGTGGCGATCGACGAGGGCGACCTGTCGCGCCTGCGCGCCAACCTGGTCAAGCAGCAGTCGCTGTACGAGATCGCCCAAAAGCTGGAGCTGTCGCAGTTCCTGCGCCTGGGCGAGGGCGAGCTCAAATCGGGCGGCTTCCGGCGTCCATCGATCCTGGCCGACACGCTTGAGGCGCTGTTAGGCGCCATTTTTTTGGATGGCGGCTTCAACCCGGCGCGCGACGTGATCCGCGCCTTCTACATCCCCATCCTCGACACCGTCGACCCGCAAACCCTGGGCAAGGACGCCAAGACCCTGCTGCAGGAATTCCTGCAAAGTAAGAAGATTTCGCTTCCGCTGTACAATGTGGTGGCCACCCATGGCGCCGCGCACAGCCAGGAATTCGAGATCGAATGCCTGGTGCCCAAGCTGGGCATCCAGGTCTACGGACGCGGCGGCAGCCGCCGCGCCGGCGAGCAGGCCGCCGCCAAGCTGGCGCTGGAAGTGGCCGAGCAGGCGCTGCTGAAGACACCGGCCGCCGGCCGCAAGGCCAAGCCGCGTGCCGCCCAGCTCAAGCTGGCGGGCATCGCCACCGTGCAAAGCGAGGCCGGCGCCGAAGCGTCGGCCGCGCCGGCCAAGGCCGCCACCAAATAGGCAGCGGCGGCCACCTCCGTATTACATTAGGCGCAACACCATACTCTGAAGCGATATAGCATGACTACCGAAACGACCCCCGCCAACTTCCGTTGTGGCTATATCGCCATTGTCGGCCGCCCCAACGTGGGCAAATCGACGTTGATGAACACGCTGATCGGCGCCAAGGTCAGCATCACCTCGCGCAAGGCGCAGACCACGCGCCACCGCATCACCGGCATCCAGACCCACGACGACGCCCAGTTCATCTACGTCGACACGCCGGGCTTCCAGACCCGCCACGCCAACGCGCTCAACAAGACGCTCAACAAGACCGTCACCAACACACTGATCTCGTCGGACCTGATCCTGTACGTGATCGAGGCCGGCACCTTCGGCCCGGCCGACCAGCAGGTGCTCGACCTGCTGCCGACCGAGGTGCCGGTGGTGCTGGTGATCAACAAGGCCGACCGCGTCAAGGACAAGGCGGTGCTGCTGCCGTTCGCCCAGCAGGTCGCGGCCAAGTTCAACTTCGCCGCCATCGTGCCGGTGTCGGCCAAGCTGCGCTTCCAGCTCGACGGGCTGGAAAAAGAGATCAAGAAATTCCTGCCCGAGAACCAGCCGATCTTCGGCCCGGACGACATCACCGACCGCAGCGAGAAGTTCCTGGCGTCGGAGATCGTGCGCGAAAAGCTGTTCCGCTTCGTCGGCGACGAGCTGCCGTACACCAGCACGGTGCTGATCGAGCAGTTCGAGCAGGAGGGCGACCTGCGCCGCGTGTTCGCCGCCATCCTGGTCGAGCGCGACACGCACAAGTCCATGATCATCGGCAACAAGGGCGCGCGCCTGAAGGAAGTGTCGACGCAGGCGCGGCTGGACATGGAAAAGCTGTTCGGCGGCCCGGTCTACCTGGAGATCTGGGTCAAGGTCAAATCCGGCTGGGCCGACAACGAAGCGGGTCTGCGCGCCTACGGCTACGAATAACAGAGGACCGATGTCCACCACCACGCACGACGCCGGGGATGTTGCCGAGACCACGGCCGATGCCTCGGCGGCAGCGCCGGGCGCGGAGCGTGGCGTGGTGCCCGTGGTGACCACGCCGCCGGCGGTGGCGACCACGCCGGCCACGCCGGCCAGCCCTGCCAAGCGCCCCCGTGCGCCGTCGCGCGAGCGCACCTTCGGCACCAAGGTCGCCGGCCAGCCGGCCTTCGTGCTGCACAGCTATCCCTACAAAGAAACCAGCCTGATCATCGATCTGTTCACGCGCGACTTCGGCCGCGTGGCGCTGATCGCCAAGGGCGCCAAAAGGCCGCACTCGCAGCTGCGCGGGGTGCTGCAAACCTTCCAGCCGCTGTCGTCGAGCTGGGTGGGCAAATCCGAACTGCGCACCTTGACCGACGCCGAATGGGTGGGCGGCATGCTGCCGCTGGAGAAAACCGCGCTGCTGTGCGGCTTCTACCTCAATGAATTGCTGGTCAAGCTGCTGGCGCGCGACGACGCCCATCCGGCCCTGTTCGACCACTACGTCGCCACGCTCAACCAGCTGGCCCATAACGAACCGGCGCCCATCGTCTTGCGAAAATTCGAACGGGCCCTACTTAGGGAGACGGGGGTCTCGGCCGACCTGTCGCGCTGCACCGCCACGCGCGCGCCGGTGCGGGCCGACGTGGTCTACGTGGTCGATCCGGAGCGCGGCCCGCGTCCCGAACGCGCGGCCGACCAGTCGCCGCGCGTGAGCGGCAAGACGCTGCTCGACATGGAGCGCGAGGACTACCAGGACGCCGCCACGCAATCGCAGAGCAAGCAGCTGATGCGCTTCCTGCTGGCGCACCACCTGGGCGGCGCGCCGCTGAACACGCGCCAGATACTGATCGACCTGTCGCAGTTATAAAATCACAGAATAAACACAACCGGTAAAAGACAAAATGAGCTACCTGCATCCCTCCGGCACCATCATCGACCTTGGCGTGAACATCGACCACGTCGCCACCTTGCGCAACGCGCGCGGCACCATGTATCCGGACCCGATCCGCGCCGCGCTGCTGGCCGAGCAGGCCGGCGCCGACTGCATCACCTTGCACCTGCGCGAGGACCGCCGCCACATCAAGGACGCCGACATCATCGCGCTGGCGCCGCAACTGCTCACGCGCATGAACCTGGAGGCCGCCGTCACGCAGGAGATGATCGACTTCGCCTGCCGCATCAAGCCGGCCGACGTCTGCCTGGTGCCGGAGAAGCGCACCGAGGTCACCACCGAGGGCGGACTCGATGTCGTCACCCACTTCAAGGCGGTGCAGGCGGCCGTCAAGCAGCTGCAGGGCGAGGGCATCCGCGTCAGCCTGTTCATCGACGCCGACGAGGCGCAGATCGCCGCCAGCGCCGACGTCGGCGCGCCGGTGATCGAACTGCACACCGGGCGCTACGCCGACACCGAAGGCGCCGAGCAGGCCGCCGAACTGGAACGCATCAAGCGCGGCGTGCTGTTCGGCGTCGGCAAGGGCCTGAAGGTCAACGCCGGCCACGGTCTGCACTACACCAACGTGCAGGCCATCGCCGCCATTCCGGACATCGCGGAACTGAACATCGGCCACGCCATCGTCGCCCACTCGGTGTTCGTCGGCTGGGAAAACGCCGTGCGGGAGATGAAGGCGATCATGGTCTCGACCAGGCTGGGGGCGCGGTGATTTACGGCATCGGCACCGATATCTGCAAGATTCCCCGCATCGAGGAAGCGCTGGCGCGCCACGGCGACCGCTTCGCCAAAAAGATATTGGGGCCGCAGGAGATGGAAAAGTACCTGGCGCGCAAAGCCAAGAACCCGGTGCGCGGCATCCGCTTCGTCGCCACGCGCTTCGCCGCCAAGGAGGCCTTCGCCAAGGCGATCGGCCTCGGTATCCGCATGCCGATGACGTGGCCGGCGGCGCAGATGCTCAACGCGCCGAGCGGCAAGCCGATGATCGTGTGCAGCGGCGTACTGAAAGAATTCATGGACAAGAATAAGCTGACGACACAGGTGACGGTCAGCGACGAAGCGGAATACGCCGTCGCCTTCGTCATCGTCGAGCAGGCCATCTAAAACACGTAGGGCGGATTAGCGCAGCGTAATCCGCCAATGCGTGCGTCGTCGGCGGCTCACGGATGGCGGATTACGGCGTTCCGCCTAATCCGCCCTACGTGGGCAAGTGGCGACGCGGCATTTTTAACCGAGACATGCAATGAATGAAGTCGCAACAACCGTAACGGCACCCGCGCCCGACCCGCGCGAACAAGTGCTGGCCACCGTGGCCAAGCTGCCCAACCTGCCGGGCGTGTACCGCTACTTCGACGCCGAGGACAAGGTCCTCTACGTCGGCAAGGCGCGCGACCTGAAGAAACGCGTCTCGAGCTACTTCCAGAAGAACATCGCCAGCCCGCGCATCGCCATGATGGTCGAGCGCATCGCCCGGCTCGAAACCACGGTCACGCACAGCGAGGCCGAGGCGTTGATCCTTGAAAATAACCTGATCAAGGCGCTGGCGCCGCGCTTCAACATCCTGTTCCGCGACGATAAATCGTACCCGTACCTGAAGATCACCGGCGGCGACTCGCCGCGCATGGTCTACTACCGCGGCGCCGTCGACAAGAAGAACCAGTATTTCGGCCCATTCCCCAGCTCCTGGGCGGTCAAGGAGTCGATGCAGATCCTGCAGAAGGTGTTCCTGATCCGCACCTGCGAGGACAGCGTCTACTCGAACCGCACGCGCCCCTGCCTGCTGCACCAGATCGGCCGCTGCAGCGGGCCGTGCGTCGACTTGATCAGCAAGGAAGACTACAAACTCGACGTCGAAAACGCCGCCCGCTTCCTGCGCGGACGCCAGAGCGAAGTGATGGAGGACCTGGAAAGGAAAATGCACGCCTACGCCGCCGACCTCAAATTCGAACAGGCGGCATCGGTGCGCAACCAGATCCAGTCGCTGTCGCGCGTGCTGCACCAGCAAAGCATGGAGACCACCGGCGACGCCGACGTCGACATCATCGCCGTGCTGGTGCAGGGCGGGCGCGCCTGCGTCAACCTGGCGATGGTGCGCGGCGGCCGCCACCTGGGCGACCGCGCCTACTTCCCCAACCATATCGGCGACGCCGCCGCCATCGCCGAGGACCCGATCGAGGTGGAGGTGCTGGCCGCCTTCCTGGTGCAGCACTACACCGAGAAATTCATCCCCGGCACCCTGATCCTGAATATCGAATTCGACCAGCCGGCCTTGATGGTGGCGCTGCAGGAGCAGTGCGGCCACCGCATCAACCTGATCTTCCAGCCGCAGGATCAGCGCCGTAAATGGCTGGAGCTGGCGCAGAAGGGCGCCGAGATCTCGCTGGCGCGGCTGCTGTCGGAGCAGGGCTCGCAGCAGTCGCGCACGCGCGCGCTGGTCGAGGCGCTGGCGCTCGAGCCGGAGGACATCGACCAGCTGCGCATCGAGTGCTTCGACATCTCGCATACGCAGGGCGAGGCGACGCAGGCCTCGTGCGTGGTGTTCCACCACCACCAGATGCAGAACGGCGAATACCGCCGCTACAACATCAACGACATCACGCCGGGCGACGATTACGCGGCGATGCGGCAGGTGCTGTTCCGCCGCTACGAGAAGGTGGCCAACGGCGACGGCGTCATGCCGGACGTGGTGCTGATCGACGGCGGCAAGGGCCAGATCGAAATGGCGCGTCAGGTGTTCGCCGAACTGGGGCTCGATATCAGCCTGATCGTCGGCGTGGCCAAGGGGGAGGGGCGCCGCGTCGGCCTGGAGACCCTGATGTTCGTCGACGGCCGCGCGCCGCAGGAGCTGGGCAAGGAATCGGCGGCGCTGATGCTGGTGGCCTTGATCCGCGACGAGGCGCACCGCTTCGCCATCACCGGCATGCGCGCCAAGCGCGCCAAGACGCGCCAGACCTCGCGGCTGGAGGAGATCGAGGGCATCGGCGCCAAGCGCCGCCAACGCCTGCTGGCGCGCTTCGGCGGCTTGCGCGGCGTGGTCAACGCCAGCGTCGAGGACTTGAAGCAGGTCGAAGGCATCTCCAGCGCGTTGGCCGAGGAAATCTACCGCCAGCTGCATTAGCGGCGGGGAGGGCTGCGGCAAACGTGCTGGTTTAATGTGCGGCGGCAAGGTAGACTAGCGGCGCGTAACAGAATATTCACAGCCGCACCTTCATTCAAGCCTATGCCTTTCAATATACCGATACTGTTAACCTGGTTGCGCGTCGCGCTGATTCCGCTGGTGGTGGGGGTCTACTACCTGCCGACGACGATGTTGCCGGTGGCGGATCAGAACCTGGCGGCCACGCTGGTGTTCATCGTCGCCGCCGTCACCGACTGGTTCGACGGTTTCCTGGCGCGCCGCTGGAACCAGACCTCGGCCTTCGGCGCCTTCCTCGACCCGGTGGCCGACAAGTTGATGGTGGCGGGGGCCTTGCTGGTGCTGGTGCAGCTGGACCGCGCCAACGCCGTGCTGTCGTTCGTGATCATCGGCCGCGAGATCGCCATCTCGGCGCTGCGCGAATGGATGGCGCAAATCGGCGCCTCCAAATCGGTCGCCGTCAGCTCGCTGGGCAAGATCAAGACCACCGCGCAAATGACCGCCATCCCGCTGCTGCTGTACCACGACGTGCTGTTCGCCGCCATCGACACGCAGTTCTGGGGCGCCCGCCTGCTGGAGATCGCCGCCGTGCTGACGGTGTGGTCGATGTTCTACTACCTGCGCCTGGCGTGGCCGCTGATCAAGGAAAAAGCCGGCACGCTGCAATAAACCCGCAAGGCGACAGAGGGGTCGTACCCCGTACGGGTACGACCCCGGTGGTCTGCGCCGTGCGAGTTCAAGAACGGAATAAACAATATTTAATCTTTTTCATTCGGCAAAGTTTTTGCCATTGACAGGCGGCACAGATACTCTATAATGCTGGCCTGTTGTTGCAGAAGACGACGCGGGAGTAGCTCAGTTGGTAGAGCGCAACCTTGCCAAGGTTGAGGTCGAGAGTTCGAGACTCTTCTCCCGCTCCAGTTTGATGCAGCGCGTGGCGCGGTAAAAAAAGTAGCACTAGAATTAGCAACAGGTTGCTGCTATGATGTTGGACTCCGATGCGGGAGTAGCTCAGTTGGTAGAGCGCAACCTTGCCAAGGTTGAGGTCGAGAGTTCGAGACTCTTCTCCCGCTCCAGTTTTTTAAAAGCTGGCCGGTGTGGCAAAGATAGTAAAAAAATGTAGCTCCAATGCGGGAGTAGCTCAGTTGGTAGAGCGCAACCTTGCCAAGGTTGAGGTCGAGAGTTCGAGACTCTTCTCCCGCTCCAGAATTTCGGATCGCAGCGCATAACCCGCTGTGCTCTTAGTCAAAGTTTCCTCTGGCGAGGTAGCAAAGCGGTTATGCAGCGGCCTGCAAAGCCGTGTAGATGGGTTCGACTCCCATCCTCGCCTCCAGACAATTTGAACTCCAAGCGGGAGTAGCTCAGTTGGTAGAGCGCAACCTTGCCAAGGTTGAGGTCGAGAGTTCGAGACTCTTCTCCCGCTCCAGTATGTAGAAGGGCAGCCGATGTGGCTGCCCTTTTTGCGTTGGCGTTCGCCCCACCGCTTGCCCGCTATTCGGTATCACGACCCCTCCCACGGATTGAACAGCTTGACTCCCATTGGCTGGAAGTCAGCGATATTGCGAGTAACGACAGTCATGCCGTGGACGAGGGCGGTTGCCGCGATGAGTGCATCGCGCTCTCCGCGCCTATTGGGTACATGCAGCCTGGCGCAGCGTTGTGCCACGGCGGTATCGACAGGCAACGTGCGTCCAGCGAACTCAGGCAGGACTTGTTGCTCCAACCACGATCGTAACATCGCCCCTTGCGTGGCGTCCTTTCGTTCAACCGACAGCACGCCCAACTCCAGTTCCATGACCGTGATGGCCGACACAAACAGATCGGTGGCATCAACGCTTTCAGCCCATGCAGTCACATTGATATCGGCCTTGTTCAAGCGTATCTTACGCAGTTCGGACACCACGTTGGTATCGAGAACAAACATCATGACAAGTCAGCTGGCCGAATCTCGATGGCCGCACGCGGCGGATCAAACTCGATGCCGGCGATATCCGGCATGGCCAATGCATCGGCGATGTTACGCCGCTGCTTGGTGAGCCTCTGATAATCCTCGAAGGTCATCAGCACGTGAGCTGGTCGGCCCCGGTCCGTGATAAAAACCGGTCCGTTGTTTGTGGCCCGTTTGGCCTCGCTTGCGCGCTGGTTGAATTGGCGGCTCGAAATGGTGGTAATGGTCATGGTGTCGATCTCGCACAGTGAACGATGTAGCGATGTTACTACATTGAGCGTGGGGTTTCAATTGAGTCCATCGAGCCAGATTCGGCCGCTTCAAGAATCATGATGGGCAGATGAGGAATGGTCTCCAGAGGGTGATCCGCATTCTGCGCGCTCCTCGTGTACGCCGCAATTTCCAAAATCGCCAAGGCGCGGAGTCATTTTTTCCTCCGGCCGGCGAGGCCGCCAATCAACCCATCGTTGTTTGTTTGCTACAGAAAAATCCAGCGTCTCATGGTAGATTCGCTATTCTTTAAATCACATCGCCGCTTTTTTTTTACTTAAAATTGTTATCGATAACATAGCGATGCCATGGAAATTCCGGCTGAACCCCAGCCCTTTTTTTTTGCCATGGTTTGTTATCGATAACAAACGATGTTTTTTGAGGGGTGTACCTAGCTTCAGTATTTCTAACTATAAGGAGACATATGGATAAGCAAACGTCCGCCCATCGCCGCATCCGGCTGTGGGGCGCGGTAGCGTCGACACTATTGGTTTTTTCCTCCCCGCCGGCAACGGCCATCAGCTTCGTCGCCACACCGCAGGCCCAGCCGTCGGTCAGCGAGGCCGGCTTCAGGCATCCCGCGCTCGGCTTCACGCTGGACCAGCTCGAGTACGCGCGCCAGCAGGTCAGGGCGGACGTCGAGCCGTACAAGACCTACTACAACACCCTCGCCACGGTCTGCTGCAACTACGCCAACATCAACCTGCAGCCGACCAACCGCGACGCCACCAAGGTCGATACGCCCAACACGCCGAACTTCAACAACGGCACCGGCCAGACCCGGCTGATCAACGATTCGCAAGGCGCGCTGACGCAAGCGCTGCTGTACTACATGACAGGCCAGAACGAGTATCGCCGCAACGCGATGCGCATCCTGCGCACCTGGAGCAACATGAATCCCAACGGCTACGCCTACTATCCGGATGCGCACATCCACACCGGCGTGCCGCTGTTCCGCATGCTGCTGGCGGCGGAGATCATGCGCTACACGCCGGCCGATGCCAGCTATACCGCGTATCCGCTGGCCTGGACCGCCACCGACACGCAAAAGATCAAGGACAACCTGATCGATCCCATGGAGCGCACCTTCTTCGCCAGCAACGAGCGCTTCATGAACCAGCACGTCTATTCGATCGCGGGCCGGCTGGCCGGCGCCATCTTCACCGACAACCGGGCCCGCTACGACGAGACGGTGGAATGGCTGACCGTCAACGCCAGCTCGACCCGCCCGGACATCAACGGCGGCATCCTGCCCCTGATTCCCTTGATCGACACGGACAACCCGCGCAACACGGTCGGCTACCCGTTCTATCAGATCCAGGAAATGCAGCGCGACCAGGCCCACGGCGGCGACAACGTCGACAACCTGATCGGCTTGCTGCGCCTGGTGACCGCGCAGGGGACCAAGGTGGATCCGTACAGCGGCAAGCCGTCCACCGCCGGCGACGCCGTCAGCGTGTACAAATTCGGCGGCAACCGGGTGCTGATGGGGGCCGATGCCTATGCCCGCTTCATGCTGGGCTATAACACGCCGTGGGCCGACACCAGCGGCGGCACCTCGGGCATTTCCGAGGCGTACCGGGGGCGCTTGTACGAGGTTCAAGGCATCCCCGAGGTCTACAACGTCTACAAGTACGAGGAGGGCGTGGACGTCGATTCCGTGGCGCCTTATTTGTCGATCGCCGCCGCCCACGCCAACGGTCCCGTCACGCCGTGGGGGCCGGCCAGCCCCGCCAACAAGGACTTCGGCGCCGAAGCCTTCCTGACCTTGCCCAGGGCGCTGACCGGCATCCCGCTGCCGGCCAACACGGGGATGCTCGAGACCGAGCGCAAGTCGATCTTCCTCAACGGCGACTGGCGCATGGCGACCGAAGGCGAGCGTACCTACGGCCGCGCGCAGTTGACGCCGTCCGGCGCCACCGTGGTGTTCCACGACATCGGCTACGCCGACCGCAGCAAGTACGCGCCGGTGGGCATCATGGTGCGCACCAACGCCGTCACCAAGCTGGCCGCCAGCGCGACCGAGGGTGCCAAGCCGTGGTGCGAGATGACGGTGCCGGACACCGGCGGGCAATGGCGCTACATCGTGCCCGACAGCTCGAACGCGGCGACGGCGGGCAGGCGGCTGGGCGACAACATCATCTACCTCAAATTCACCGGTCCCGAAGGCGCGGCCGTCGATGTGGACTTCGTCAACATGGCGGCGCCCACGCAGTTGACGCCGCCGCGCTTCTCGATGCCGGTGTTCCCGGTGACGGAGTACGTGGTGCAGGGCATGACCTATCGCGCCGTCTACGCGGCGACCGATGCCAATCCCGCCGACAGTGTCGTCTACAAGGCGGTCAGCCTGCCGGCCGGCGCCACGCTGGACGCTTCGACCGGCGCGCTGACCTGGACGCCGGCCCCGAACCAGGCCGGCGTGCACGATCTGGTGATCAGCGCCACCGACGGCGTCTCGATCAGCACGATGACCGCGCGCCTGAGCGTGCAGCCGGACCGCCATACGGCGTTCGCCGCCGCGCTGGGTGGCTACGACGCGGCGTCGATCTATACGACGCCATCGCTGGCGACGTTCAAGGCCGAACTGGCGCCGTTGCGGAAGGCCATGGCCACCGTGCCCGACGCCGAATTTCCTGCGCTGCTGAAAAAGGTGCAGGAAGTGGCGGGCAAGCTGGAACTGCTCAATCCCCGGCTGGCCTCGGACGGTAGCCTGGACTGGAGCAAGAACATGGTCGTCCCGACCGTGCTGAACGCGGCGGCCATCCCGTCGCTGGTGGACGACGACTACAACACCACCTCCGGCGACTTGCGCAGTGCCGTGACCCTGGACTTCGGCGCGAACTACCGCGTGGCGGCCAGCGCTTTCGGTTTCCGTCCGCGCTTCATGTTCGGCAATCGTACCCAGGGCATCAATGTCTACGGCTCGAACGACAACGCCGGCTGGACCTTGCTGACCAGCCGCGAGACCACCGACACCGGCAGCCAGAATTTCATCATGGAGGTCATTCCCGTGCTGCCGGGACTGGAAAACGAGCGCTATCGCTATTTCATGGTGCGTGTCGACCATCCGGGTCCGCCGACCGATCCGGCGTATCCCGGCATTTCGTCGTATAGCGAACTTCACTTCCACGGCACGCGCTTCGATTTGCTGGCGCCCGTCGACGTCAGCGCCAGCGTCACGATGCTGCAATCTGGCCTGACGATGAACCGCTTCACGCAGAAGTACAGCGGCACGGTGTCCATCACCAATACCACGCAGCAGGTCATCAAGGGGCCATTGCACTTCCGGCTGGAGAACCTGAGCGCCGGCGTCACGCTTGACAACGCGACCGGCCTCGACGACGGCGTGCCTTACATCACGTTGCCCGTCGGCGAACTGGCGCCGGGCCAGAGCGTGACCATGACCACCACCTTCAGCAACCCGTCCAAGCTGGCCATCAGCTATGCGCGCAAGCTGATCAGCGCTAAATACTAAGGAGATCCACGATGAATTATCTGAAAGACCTATTGGCAAAACTGCTGCTGGCCGCTTGCATGGTGGCAGGCGCGGCACAGGCGGGCGCCGCGCCGCTCTACAACATCACCATTGACACCGCCAGCTTGGGCAGCGGCCAGGCGTACCTCGGACTGTACTTCCTCGGCTTGGGCAATGCCGCGCCGGCCACGGCGACGGTCAGTAATCTGGCCGGCGCGTTCTCCGGCACGGCCCAGGTCACCGGGTCGGTCACCGGCGCGCTGCCGGGGCCGTTGGTATTCAGCAATGCCGACGGTGGCGGCGAGCTGGTGCGGGCGGTAACCTTGGGCGGCATGCTCTCGTTCGACGTCGGCTTCACCCTGGGCGCCGGCGATGCCGGCACGACCTTCGGCTGGGCGTTGTTCGACGATTCCCGCTACCTTGGTGCCGACGGCGATCTCGGCACGGTGTCGCTGTGGCCGGGCGCGGCGCCAGGAGCGATGTTCGTGGTCGACAACGTTAGCGCGTTGAGCCGCGTGCGGGCCGTCCCCGAGCCTTCCAGTGTGCTGCTGATGGTGGCGGGCATGCTGTGTCTGATGGCGCACGCGCGCCGCCATCGTTAGCCGCCGGCGGTAAACCGGGCCGGCGGGCGCGCCGGCCCTCGCAAAATACCACGTTAAATCAAGGCCTTGCAATCGTAAGATCATCGAAAGGTAAATATTCGTCCAGCTCGATAGAGTGAATTCAGGCACACGACAGTGCACCGACTGAACACTTTTCTGACTGGATCGCATATGAACGCCTTACTCTCCGCGGCATCGAATATTGCCGCAACCTCAATGGAAAATGATGAGCGGTGGCAAGCTGTTCAGCGCGTGCTGGGCAGTCCGGTCTTCGTCAAAGCGCCGCGAATGCGCGCCATGTTGTCGTTCCTGATGATGCGTAAACTGAGCGGCATGGAAGCGTCGATCAGCGAGTATGCGTTGGGGATCGAGGTCTTTCGCCGCGATGCGCGCGATTACGATACAACGACCGATCCAGTCGTGCGGGTGCAGATGGGCCGGCTGCGCGATCGTCTCGCGCAGTATTACGCAACGACGGGCAATGGCGCCGGCTTGCAGATTGTAATTCCGCCTGGAACGTATGTGCCGGAACTGGCGCCGTGCGAAATTAAACAGCCTGATCGGTCCTACAGACTGCGGCTTGCACCAATGCGATTGATCACCACGGACAGCGGCTCGGGCGAGTTCATCTCCGGACTCGAGGAGGAACTCGCCGTGCAGCTATTCCAGCGGTTTGGCAATGAGCACGATCAGATGCTGTCGCAGGAGCATCGCCTCGAAGTTAGCGTCCGGTTGGAACACCGCCGTGCCCGAGCCTCCATGCGGCTGATAGAGGAGGGGACGGGCGACATTGTCTGCCTGCAGCAATGCGACTGTCATGGCGATGTTGGGATAGCCTTGCAGGAAGAACTGGCGCTGGAAATTTCTAACGTTTTACAAAAGTTCATGCGCTCATCCCGGAATCCATTGCAAGGCCGTTCAGGCGAAAGGTTCAGGACTTAGCGGTCTTTTTCTTAGGCGCAGGAACCTTGGCTTGTGGCTTGGGAGTGGGGGTGGGTGCGGAAAATGCGCTACTGGCCTGAGGCGGTGGAATGTTGCCTTCCTGCGGATCGTCATAACAGCGCAACCCTCTTAGTTTGTTTTGGAAAAGAAGATAGAACGAATATTGCGTGTCGATGGTTTTATACATAGTGGTCATCGACAAGCGGTTGGCTGCGCGTTGGTGCGGAATAAGGCGAGAGCCGGCTCGCGGATCCACATGACGCCTGAAACGCCAGCCCATGAGCGTACTCTGGTAGTCGAGCGCATAAACGACCTGGAAGGGAGCGAGTGCGTTGATGACACAGGAATTTGAATGTTGCTTAGGCGAATAATAAGTACCGTTGAGGGGATCTGTGTAACTGTATCCGACCGAACCTGTTTTTGTAACGGATACCATGACGACTATCTGCGCCAGGGGGAGCTTGGGGGCGAGTGGCATGCGATTTCTTTCTTTTATTGAGGGGCGTTGAGTTGACGAAAAATGGAGTCGCGATAGCCGATCTGATGCAATCGCTTCCATGGGATGGAGGCGTTTCGATCGTCCTCCAGACAAAAAGCCGCATGTGCCCAAGGGTCGAGAATTCGATAGTCCATGGTGGTCTTGGTCCCAGGATCAATCAAGGCGTAGGCATGCCTGCAAATCTTGGTCGATAGTTCGAGATTTTTTTCCGACCGTAGTATCGTTGCGTAGACCAACAGCGATTCGACCAGCCACAGCCTAACCTGAAAGTTCGCCGGATTGTCGGCATACAGCGCCTTGAGCTGCGCGATGGCCAATTCGCTTTCAGGCTTGGCCAGCGCGGCATCGCCGCTCGCCAATATAGCCTTTGCAACCCTGGAGCGGGCGACGGCCTCGCTGCTCGCCCATAGGACGTTTTCCGGGTTGAGTTTCAGCCTGGAGGACAGCGTCGAGTGTACCTGCCTGAGCTGGGGCAAAATGGTGGAGGCCGGCTCCCGGCGCGCTTTCACCCGCAAAAAATCCTGGTCGAGCATTGCCAGTTCGACTTGCCAGGCGTGGTTATTTTGGTCCTGTCCAGCGATGTGCAAGAACAGCTCCTTAGCCGTTGTATA
Organism: Duganella sp. 1411; assembly: GCF_017833525.1. Classification (GTDB taxonomy): domain Bacteria; phylum Pseudomonadota; class Gammaproteobacteria; order Burkholderiales; family Burkholderiaceae_D; genus Rugamonas. The sequence continues at coordinate 1,969,562 of NZ_JAFICD010000001.1, read as the reverse complement.
GTCGGCCAGGGCGATGTCGTCGCGACCCAAGGCGAGTGCCAATATGGCGCGATGCTGCAGTGCCTGGATCTGCCGTTTCACCCACAGAGGCTCGTCAGGGAATTGAGCGCGCAGCCGCAAGACCAACGCCATTTCTTTCTGGTAGAGGTTTTCCGCCAGCCGCAATTCGCCCAAGGATTGCCTGGCCAAACCCAGCCAGGAATAACTGTCCGCCAATTCAGCGATCAGGACTTTGGAGTCCGGCGTGCGCCGCAGCGCGCGTTCCTTCAACGCGATGGATGCGGCAAACTCGGGCGCCGCCAGCTCCGGCGTTCCGCGCGTGATGGCGAGCGAGCCCAGATTATTGTGGGCGTACGACTGCTCGATCCACCAATCCACCTTGTCGGGCTCAAGTTGCTGCACCTGATCGGCAAACTGCAGATATTGCCGCCACGCGAGTTCGGCCGCCTCGAAATTATTGCGGTCCTTGTGCAACTGGCCGACCCAGTAGGCGTTCACACCGAGATTGTTGAGTACCTTGATGTCGTTGGGATGCGACGCATGCTGACGCTTCAAAATGGCGTTGGCTTCGTCCAGCGCATCAATGGCCTGAACGGCGTTGCCCCGCGACCGGCTCACTTCGCCGATCACTTGCAATGCCTTGGCGCGCAAGGTGAAACCTGTCGGGCTCAGCGCGTCCGTCTGCGAGCCGCGCAGGTATTCCAGCACCTTGCCACTGACCCCCTCAAGCAAATCGAGCTTGCCCAGGGGCCGCAGCTTGTCGGTGAAGTCACCCAGCATGTAGCCGGCCAGGCCCTCGACCTCGGTACGGCGTGCCTCGGCCGCGCGCTTGGCCGACAGCGCGCTCAGACCGAGCGCGGAATTGAGCACCGCCAGCCCCATGATGATCCCGAGCGCGCACAGGCGTGCCCAGGCGAACTGGCGCGCCCGGCGGTTGGACAAGCGGATCAACTCGGATTCGGCCGGCTCCAGCGACCACAGGGCCGCGTCGCGCAGCGCCTTGGCCTCGTCGAGCAATTTGCCGCGCGGGATCAGCAGGTCGGCGCGCCGTCCCTCCGCGCTCCAGCGCGCCGCCTGCTGGGCCAGCCTGCCGCGCGCGCGCAAGGCATCGCGGTGCGCCTCTATCCACTCGCTCATCCGCGGCCAACGCCGCAGGATCGCCTCGTGCGCGATACCGAACACCCGCGTACCGCTGGCCAGGTCGCTGACAAACAGGCGCGCCTCGATCAGCGCCGCGACGGTCTGGCGCGCCGCCTCGCTGCGCAGCGCGGACCACGGCGCGCGCTGGCTCGTGACCTGTTCCTCGTTGATCGACAACACCGTCACCAGCGACATGACGTGGGGCAGTTCGGCGCGCTGGCCCTCGGTCAGGCCTACCACCAGCTGTTCGGCACGCCGGCCGATGGCGCCCTCGAGATCGCCCAGTTCATGGAAGGCGTCGAAGCTCAGCTCGCCCTCCGGCGTGCGCAGCCGGTATAGCTCGTGCAGGCAGTATTGCAGCAAGGGCAGGGCGTCCGGACTGGCCGTGGCGCTCTCGCACAACAGATCGTCCAGGTTGGCGTGGCTGACGGGATCGACGCCGAAGGTCAGCTGCGCCGCCGCGGCCGGCTTGCGTATCATTTGCGCGATGTCGCTGAAGCTGGGCGGCCCAAGATCCACATGGCCGCCGTGCGGCTTCACCTCGATCAACAGGGGAAGCTTGGCGATGCTCGGGTAAAAATCGTTGCGGCAGGCGAGCACGATCAAGCAGGCGCTGCTGCGCGCAAGCTGTCCCAGCGTCGCCAGGAACGCGGCGCGCTCCTGCTCGCTCACGCGGTTGGCGTTGAACAGCGCTTCAAAGCGGTCGATGAAGATGGCGAAGCGCATGCCGGCGCGGTGCGGCGCCAGCGTGGCCTGGAGGTGTTCGGCGACGCTTGCGCAATCGCCTTCCAGGCGTTTGCCGAGCGCGACCGCGTTCTCGTCTGGAAAGGCGTATGCCTCGTCCCAGTGCAAGTCCAGCAGCCCGCCGGCCAACGCGGTGAACAGCGTTTGCTCGCCTTGATCGGCGACGTCGAAGGTGGTCGTGGCCAGCAGTGCGGCGCCAGCGCCGGCCTGCGCGCGCGACATCGCCGGGAACAGGCCGGCCTGCACCAGCGAGGTTTTGCCCGAACCGCTGGGACCGAGCAACAGCAGCAGGGCGAGCCCGTTGTCGATCTGTGCCTGCGCCGCGTTCGCCAGTTTGCGCGTCGCCTCGTCGCGGCCGTAGAACACTTGCGCGTGGGCCTCGTCGAACGGCAGCAAGCCACGAAACGGCGAGCCGCCGTCCCACAGCGAAACGCGGTGGATATCGTCCACCGTGAAATCGATCTCCGCGACGGTGCGATAGCCGCGCTTGCGGATGGTCTCGATGAAGATGGGCGCGCCCGCGTCGTCGCCCAACAGGCGCCGCAGCAGGGCGATGTTTTTGTGGACGGGACTGTCGCCATTGATCGTGCTGCCCCAGCATTGCTCCAGCAGTTGCTCCGTGCTGACCGTCTCGCCGTTGGCGCGGCACAGCGCCACCAGCACATCCATCGTGCGCGGCTCCATCTGGCGCGTTCCGATAGCGCTTTCGATGGCATTGGAGGATGGATCGACCAGCCACGCTCCGAGGCGGAACCGCGCCTTGGCGCGGGACGCGTTACCAACCTGGCTGGCGCTGCCAACAGGTGAATGGCGAAGGGGCATGATGGCGGAAATGATATCCAAAATGATATTAACTAATTTGCAATATCCTAGCACGGCATGGTCATGCGTGTCGATGTCATTATTTTGAAGAGACACCAGTTTGTTACTTGTGTTACGCGGCGGCGAACTCCTAGCATCAGTTCCGAACTACCCGATTTAAGAATTGCGTGGTACTGCGGAAGGCGACGGTGGGCAGACGACCGTGGTGGTTGCTTAACCTTGTTGGGCGAGGCCGATGATGGAATACCGATTCAACTTAACAAGGCGCTTGCTGTGGGTGGGCTTGCTCTCCTGCCTGGTGCTGCTCGTTTTGCTGTTCTCGCTGGGTTTTCAACTGGGCATGCTAATGGCTGACGAAGCGCCCGCCCCGGCCGCGCGCGAACCCGCCGTGCGGGCGTCGGCCCCCAAAACCGCGTCGTGAACGCCAGGCCGTGTGGGCCAACCCGACGGGACGCGGGCGACTTGCCGATTTTCTGGCAGATGCGGTAATAAACCTGGCGGACGCGCGATGGATGGCACGGGTTCGAGGCTAAGGCACCACCGTCACGAACAGGTACACCGCGAAGATCATCAGCAGCACCGTGCCCTGCATGATGGTGGTGCGGCCGCTGCCCAGCGACAGCGAGGTGACGATGATCGACAGCAGCAGCAACACCGTCGATTTGACGTCGATCCCCAGGGTCAAGGTCCAGCCGTTGAGGATCGACACGATGGCCACGGCCGGTATGGTCAGGCCGATGCTGGCCAGGGCCGAGCCCAGCGCCAGGTTCAGACTAGTTTGCAGCCGGTTGGCGCGCGCCGCCTGGTAGGCCGCGATGCCCTCCGGCAGCAGCACCACGGCCGCGATGATGATGCCGACCAGCGCCTTGGGCGCGCCCATCCGCAGCACCGCCGCCTCCAGCGCCGGCGACAGCGATTTGGCCAGCAGCACCACGCCGCCCAGGCACACCAGCAGCAGCGCGCCGCTCATCCAGGCTAGCTTGGCCGGCGGCACCGGCGCGTGCGCGTCCTCGCCGCCGCCGTCGGCCGGCAGGAAGTAGTCGCGGTGGCGCACCGTCTGCACGAACACGAATGTCCCGTACAGCACCAGCGACACCACGGCGATGAAAATCAGCTGGCTGCCGCTGTAGAACGGCCCCGGGGTGGTGGTGGTGTAGTTGGGCAGCACCATCGTCAGCACCGAGATCGCCGCCAACGTGGTCAGCGCCGCCGACACGCCGCTCAGCGTGAAGGTCTGTTCGCCGTGGCGCCCGCCGCCGGCCAGCAGGCAGATGCCCACCATGCCGTTGAGGATCAGCATCACGGCGGCGAACACCGTGTCGCGCGCCAGGCCGGTGGTCTCGGCGCCGCCGGCGATCATCAGCGAGACGATCAGCGCCACCTCGATCGCCGTCACCGCCACCGCCAGCACCAGCGTGCCGTACGGCTCGCCGATCTTGTGCGCCACCACCTCGGCGTGGAACACCGCCGCCAGCACACCCCAGAACAGGGCGACGGCCAGCAGCGCCAGGTAGGCGCCGCCGAGCAGCTCCTGGGCGCCGAGCGCCTTGCCGGCCAGCGCCAGCCAGCCGACCACGGGTCCGGCGATCGTCCAAACGGGCAGGGTGGTGGATATTTTCATCGGCAGCTCATCAAAGTGGGTGGAGGGGGCGCGGACGCCGTGTGGCCTGCCTGTCAATTTTACCCGACGGATGAGCTTGCGCGTTCACCGCACGCCGCAGCTTGGCGCCGAGCCGGCGCCAGCCGATGACGACGCCCGTCGCGCTCATGACGGCGCCGCCCAGGCTCAGCGCGATCAGCAGCACGTCCCACAGCGGCCGGCGCGCCAGCAGCGGCGCCCAGTCCCAGCTGTGCAGCATGGCGAACAGCCAGCGGCTGGTGCGCCGGTAGCGGTCGCTGCGGCCGACCACCTCGCCGGTGCGCGGATCGAGGTAGACCCAGCTGCGCAGGGCGTCGGCGAAGACGATGCGCAGCACCGGCAGCGGCCTGGCGCGGCCGCCGCTCATGGCGTGGTCGTCGCGGCTGTAGTAATACAGGTCGTAGGCCGTCAGCCGTTCGATGCGCGCGACCGGCGCCGGCAGCAGCCCGGCGGCGGCCGCTTGCAACGCGGCGGCGTCGAGCGTGAGCGGGCGCGCGGCGCGGCCGTCGAGCAGCAGCGGCGCGCCGGCCGCCCCCTGGGCGCGCACGATGGTGTCGCCCAGCACTCGCGTCCAGCGCAATTCCCGCACGCCGGGACCGGCGGCGGCCAGCAGCGCGTCCGGCGTGACCGCGGCGGCGGACGGCGCCGGCGGCGCGCCCTCCAGCGCCGCCGTGCGCAGCGGCGCGGCGCCGCCGTCGAAGATGCGCCACGGGTTCATCGACATCAGGCCGCTGAAGATCCAGGCGGCGGTCGTCACGGCGAACAGCAGGCCGCCGATGTGGTGCCAGCGCATCATGCGGTCGCGGTACGGCGTGCGCGCGCCGTCGCGATAAGGGCGCCGGAAACGCCAGCGCAGCACGCCGACGGCGGCGCCGCTCGCCACCATGACGATGCCGGCGATCGCCAGCCAGTTGACGATGTCGGCCCAGTAGCGGTCGAACGCGTTGCCGCGGAACGGATAGAGCCAATGTATCCAGGCGCCGGCGTAGTTCCACAGCCGCTCGGTGCGCGGCGCGTCGCGCACCACCTCGCCGGTGCGGCCCGAGATGTAGAGCAGCGTGTCGTCGGCGTCGGCCAGCCGCACGCGGTGCAGCGGCCGGTGGCCATCCAACGCGCGCGAGTGCGTGAAGGCGTCCTCGCCGACCGTGCCCAGATAGCGCAGGCCGACGCCAGCGCCGGCGTAGGCGGCCGCGCTGGCCATGGCGGTTGCCTGGTCGGTGGCCGGCGCCCGGGCCCCGGTCAGCGCGTCGACCACGATGGCGGGCGCCATCTCGCGGCCGTGGCCGTGGCCGCTGGCGCTCGGCGGCACCGCCAGATAGACGGCGCGCCCGCCACGGGCGTTGGCCAGGCTCAGTTGGCGCAAAGGCCCGGCGACGCCGGCGGCGGCCAGCGCCTCGCGCGGGCCGAGCAGGCCGGCGCCGGCGCGCAGCGGCGGCAGGTGCGCCAGCCGCTCGGTGTCGGTCAGCTTGGGGTAGCCGACATACATCATCACCACGCCGGACACGAACCACATGGCGAAGAAGGCGCACAGCACGATACCGAACCAGCGGTGGGCCAGCAACAGCAGGCGTTTGAAGTTGAGCTTCAGGTTGATTTTCATGGCAGACCTCAGAAGGTTACGCGCAGCGCGGCGTCGGCCGTGCGCGGCGCGCCGAGATAGGCCATCGTCGAGGTCAGGTTCAGCGCGTGCAGGCGGTTGCCGGCGTTGCGCAGCCGCAGCGCCAGATCGGCGTCGCGGCTGACGCGGTAGGCGACGCCGACGTCGAGCAGCGTGTACGACGGCCAGGCGATGGTGTTGGCCGCGTCGCCATACACGCGGCCGACGTGGCGCACGCCGGCGCTGGCCTTGAACGCGTCGTTGAAGGCGTACGACAGCCACAGGTTGGCCACCGTGCGCGGCGTGTTGGCCGGCGTCCTGCCGGCCAGCGAAACGCCGTTCTGCCGGAAGGTGTCGTAGCGCGCCGCCAGCCGCGCCAGGTCGCCCTGGACGGTCCAGCGGCGGCTCGGCCGCAGGCCCGCCGACAGCTCGATTCCCCGGGCCGATTGCTGGCCCACCAGCATCGTCCGCGTGCTGTCGGCCGGGTCCTGCGTGGCGATGTTGCGGCGCTCGATGCGGTAGGCCGCCAGCGTGGCCGCGCCCTTGCCGTGCCAGAAATCGAGCTTGGCGCCGACCTCGCCCTGGCGGCCGGTGGTCAGCTCGCTGTTGGTGCGCACGTCGGCGAACGACGCGGTGGACAGCACGCCGGACGGCGGATCGGCCGCCGTCGCGTACTGGACGTAGGCGCTGGCGCCGGGCGCCAGGTCCCACACCAGGCCCGCGCGGCCGGTGGTGGGGCGGTAGCGGCGCTCGAAGGCGGCCGGGTTGGCGGCCGTGATGTCGCGCCGGTTGGTCAAATCGAGCGTGATGCGCTCGTGCCGCAGCGCCGTGACCAGGTTGAGCGATGGCGCCAGGACGGTGCGGTTCTCCGCGTAGACGGCGGTGGTGCGCACCTTGTTGTCGCGGTCGGGGCGGAAGCCGGGCGCCATGCCGGGGATGTCGAAGAAGCGTTCGGTGACGAAGTCGCGCGGATCTACCGTGGACACCGTGGCCGGCAGGCTGTTGGGAAAGCGCGTCTGCCGGTTGACGCTGACGTCGATGCCGTAGGCCCAGTCGCTGCGGCGGCCGGCCAGCGCGCCGTTGAACGCGCCGTCGAGGCGGTCGCCGACCAGGCGCTGGTCGTGCCGCTGCAGCAGCGCGGCGGAGCGGATCACGGCCGTGTTGGCGGGGTTGAAGCGGAAGTTTTCGACGTTGCGGTAGTCGCGCAGCGCGTCGTAGACGTAGAACGTGTTGGTAAGCGTGGCCGATGGGCCGGCCTGCCACGCGGCGATGGAGCGCAGCCAGTGCACGCGTTGCGCGTAGACGCCGTCGGCGCTGTTGTAGTTCTTGTCGCGCGTGGCGGGATCGACACGCGCGACGCCGGCGGCCGGATTGCGCAGCGGCGTGCCCCAGTACGGCCGTGCCACGTCCTCGTGCTGGAATTCATAGGCCAGCGTGTGCGTCAGGCGCTGGCCGAAGTCCGAGCGCAGCGACGCGGCCAGCTGGGTCGAGCGGCCGCGCGTGCCGTCGACCCAGCTGCCGCCGTCGCGGTGGTTGACGTCGATGCGCGCGTGGTGCGCGACCGCGCCGCCGTCGCCGCCGAGGCGCCGGTTCAAGCCGAACGAGCCTTCCGTCAGGTCGTCGCTGCCCCGGCGCAGCCGCGCTTCGGAAAAGTCGCGCCGCTCGGCCACCTTGGTGATGTAATTGATCGAGCCGCCGACGGCGCCGGCACCGTATAAAAAACTCGACGGGCCGCCGATGGCCTCGACCCGGTCGTAGATCCAGCTGTCGACCGGGCGCGCGGCGATCGTGTACTGGACGTTGATGCCGTTGAACAGCTGGCTGATCGAGCCGCCGCCGAAGCCGCGATAGCTGACGCCGATATTGCCCGGCGCGTCGTGCGCGGTCACGCCGGGAATGGCGCGCAGGATTTCCTGCGTGTCGCGGGCGCCGCGCTCGTCGATGGCGGCGCGGTCGACGACGGTGACGCTGGCCGGCGTCTCGCGCGCCGTCAGGCCGAGCCGGCTGCCGGTGCCGTTGACCGCGTCGAGCCCGAGCGGGCCGGGCGCCACGCCGGCGATTTCCACGGTGGGCAGCGGGTGGTCGGCACGGGCGGGCGCCGCCAGGGCGGCGAAGGCGCAGGCCAGCGTGATCGGCAGCGCGCGCAGCGGTGATGGCGAGGGCGGCGTGCCGTGGTGTAGCGGTGATGAAGTCATGTGATGTTCTCGTTGGGGCGCCGGCACGCGTCGGACGCGGTCGGCGCGGCCGCGCGCGATGGGCGCGGCGGTCGGTGTTGGTTGTTCCGGCGCGCGCGTGGGGGCGCCGGCGCGGGCGATGCGCGCGGCGCCGATCAGGCGTGGTCGGAACCCGGAGAAGGCGATGGGCGCGCGCCGGCGCCGGCCGCAATGGCCGTGGCGGAGCGCGGCCCGGTCAGGCCAGCGGCGGTCCGCGCGGCTTGGCGGAAATCCAGGAGAACAGCGGGGCCGGCGACTGGTAGTACAGCACCGGATGGCGTGCGACGATAGCGGCGATGATCAACGCCGGCGGCGCCGACGGCAGCACCGGGGTGTCGAACTGGATACGGCAGTAAGAGCAGTCCTCCATGCTCATCGGCTTTTTAACGGGCGCCTTGCCGTCCTCGCCGACGTTGCGGATGCCGCCGGGCGAGCAGATCTCGGCCAGCAAGGCGGCGGCGCGGTCCGGCGCCAGCGCGTGCGACAGCGCCGGCATCAACGCCGACAGCAGCACGGCGACGCACGCCAGCCTTGCCACCCACCCCCGCCATTTGTTTGTCATCAACATAACGGAATTGTAGCAGCGTCCGGCGCCGGCGTGACGCCGTCCCCGCGTTTGTCGATTTTTGCAAGCGCTGTGGCCGAAATGCACCACTGTTGTGCGCAGCCGCCGCATTGCCGGACTGAACTGCTATGATGCGAGCGGCACGCCGTCCAGAGGCGGTGCGTCGAACGGTTAAACACTTTGATATCGCAATGCAAGATTTCTACAAGAAGGCGCTGATCGCGCTGCTTCTCCTGGTGCTCGGAGACGCGCTGATGGCGGGTCTGTTCACGTACGGGAGTTATCCGTCGTTCACCTTGTTGCCGGCGCAGCGCGACGGCGCCCTGTGGCATTACCGGACGTTTACCGACCAGTTCATGGGCGGCGCCTCGACCTTGCGACTGGACGCGCAGAACAAGGCGCGCCTGCGCTTCGACTTCAAGGTGAAGAATGCCGCGGCCTACCCCTACGTGTCGTCCGAGCTGGTGCAGGAGGACAAGAACGGGCGGCTGGCCCACATGGACTGGTCGAAGTACACCACCATCAATTTTCTTGCCAAATGCTCGCCGGCCAACACGATGACGTTGATCATCTCCACCTTCGATCCCAAAATCTCCAAGCCGGGCAAGTTCGAGACCTACCGCTCGCCGGGCACCTATTTTTCCTGCAACGAGCAGGGCGTGCCGGTGTCGCTGGACATGACCCGCTTCACGACGCCGGACTGGTGGTTCACCCAGATGAAACTCGATTTGTCCGACCAGGGCTATAGACTGGACGGGGTGTCGAAGGTCGTCTTCGGCACCAGCCCCTACAGCCCGCGCGACATCGATTCCTACCTGGAGGTGAGCGACCTGACGCTGCGCGGCCGCGACTGGCGCTACCTGGTGGCGATGGCGGTGGCGATCCTGGCCAGCTGGCTGGGGTTCGGCCTGTGGTTCTTCCGCGGCCACGCGCGCGCCTTGCTCGCCGGGCTCGATTCGCAGATGAAAAAAGATTTGCCGCTGGTCGCGTACCGCCAGTTGACGCTGGAACCGTACAAGGACAAGGAGAAGGCGTCGATCCTGCGCTTCATCGCCACCAATTACACCGACTCGGGGCTCGACCTCGACGGCGTGGCGGCCGGGACCGGCGCCAACCGCAACAAGGTCAACGAGGTGCTCAAGGCCGAGCTGGGCATGACCTTCACCACCTATCTGAACAAGTTGCGCCTGACCGAGGCGGCCAGGCTGCTGGCCGAAAACAGCGGCGCGGCGGTGGCGGAAATCGCCTATTCGGTCGGCTACGCCAACGTCTCGTATTTCAACCGGCTGTTCAAGGACGAATACGGTTGCACGCCGAAAGCCTTCCGTTCCCTCTCCGTCCAGCAAGGCCAGTCCGCCCCGGCCGAGGCTTCCACCGCCCCCGAGGACGGCGCGGCCTAAGCGCCGCGTTGCCGCCGATCCCGCCGCGCGCCGTATTCGCCGCGCGTCTGCGCAATTTCATTTTCCCCGTTGAGGAATTTTAGAATTGCCGCGTCCCCGCGCCGCTTCCACAATACGTGCGACTTCGGGTTTCACCGTAACTATTGTGTTGTCTGCCTCTCCAAGGCACTTTTAGGGGCGGCCTCGGCCGCCCCTTTTTTTTTCACGTCATTCACTATCGATATCAATGGAAGCAATCATGAGTTTCAAGAAACGGATCAGTCTTTTATCGGCCGCGGTGGCCCTGTGCTACGGCGCCGTGCAGGCGGCGGAGACGGGGGCGCAGCCATGGATGAACGCGCGCCTGGACGCCGGCGAGCGCGCCGGCCTGGCCGTGGCGCAGATGACGCTGGACGAGAAATTGAAGCTGGTCTACGGCTACCTCGGCGCCGACATGGACAACAAGAAGACCAAGCGCCCCGAGGAGGCGTACAAGCAGTCGGCCGGCTTCATCTACGGCGTGCCCCGGCTCGGCATTCCGAACCTGTACGAGACCGACGCCGGCCTGGGCGTGGCCAGCCAGGCCGGGCCGGACGCGCGGGCCGCCACGGCGCTGCCGTCGGGCCTGAACACGGCCGCCACCTGGGACGTGAAGACCGCCTACGAGGGCGGCGCCATGATCGGCGCCGAGGCGCGCGGTTACGGCTTCAACGTGGTGCTGGCCGGCGGCGTCAACCTGATGCGCGAGCCGCGCAACGGCCGCAATTTCGAATACGCGGGCGAGGATCCTCTGCTGGCCGGCAAGATCGTCGGCGCGCAAATCAAGGGCATCCAGTCCAACCGCGTGGTGTCGACGCTCAAGCATTTCGCGCTGAACGACCAGGAGACCGGCCGCACCACGCTCAACGTCAAGATCGGCGACCAGGCCGCGCGCATGTCCGACCTGCTGGCCTTGCAGATCGCCAGGGAGGAGGGCAATCCGGGCGCGGTCATGTGTTCGTACAACCGCCTCAACGGCGTGCACGGTTGCGAAAGTAGTTATCTGCTCAACGAGGTGTTGAAAAAGGATTGGGGCTTCAAGGGCTGGGTGATGTCGGACTGGGGCGCGGTGCACAGCACGGTGCCGGCCGCCAACGCCGGGCTGGACCAGCAATCGGGCATGCCGTTCGACCTGGCCGATTACTTCGGTCCGCCGCTGAAGGAGGCGGTGCTCAACGGCTGGGTGCCGCAGGCGCGGCTGGACGACATGGTGCGCCGCATCTTGCATGCCATGTTCGAACACGGCGTGGTCGACCATCCGGTGGCGCCGGCCGTACAATCCATCGACTTCAAGGCCAACGCCGCCGTGTCGGTGAAGGATGCGCAGCAGGGCATGGTGCTGCTCAAGAATGACGCCAAACTGTTGCCGCTGAACAAATCGGTCAAGCGTGTGGCGGTGATCGGTGGCTATGCCGACCGTGGCGTGATGGCCGGCGGCGGCTCGTCGCTGGTGTATCCGGCCGGCGGCAACGCGGCGCCGGAGTTGACGCCGAAGACCTGGCCGGGTCCGGTGATGATCTATCCGTCGTCGCCACTGAAGGCGATCCAGGCGCGCCTGCCCGGCGCGACGGTGGTCTACAACGACGGCAAGGACGCCGCCGCCGCCGCCAAGTTGGCGCGGGACAGCGACGTCGTCGTGCTGTTCGCCACCCAGTGGACCGGCGAGGGCTTCGACATGCCCAACCTGTCGCTGCCGGACAAGCAGGACGAGTTGATCGCCGCCGTGGCGGCCGCCAACGCCAGGACGGTGGTGGTGCTGGAGACGGGTGGCCCGGTGACGATGCCGTGGCTGCCGAAGGTGTCGTCGGTGCTGGAGGCCTGGTATCCGGGCACCGGCGGCGGCGAGGCGATCGCCGGCGTGCTGTTCGGCGAGGTCAACCCGTCGGGCCACTTGCCAGCCACCTTCCCGGCGGCCGAGTCGCAACTGCCGCGGCCGGCGCTAGACGGCTTTCCGGAAGTGGCGGACCGTCGCTTCGACGTCAACTACCATGAGGGCGCGGCGGTCGGTTACAAATGGTTCGACCTGAAGGGGCTGACACCGCTGTTCCCGTTCGGCCATGGCTTGTCGTACACCGATTTCGCGCTGTCGGACCTGTCGGCCGGCGTCAAGGACGGCGTGCTGAGCGCGTCGTTCACGGTGAAGAACGTCGGCAAGGTGGCGGGCAAGGAGGTGGCCCAGGTCTATGTGGCCCCGGTCGGCGCCCGCTGGGAGGCGCCCAAGCGGCTGGTCGGTTTCCACAAGGCCGAGGTGGCGCCGGGTGGCGCGGTGAAGGCGACGATCAGTGTCGATCCGCGCCTGCTGGCGATGTACGATTCGGCCAGCAAGACGTGGAGGGTGGCGAAGGGCGACTACAAGGTCATCCTCGCGGCCGACGCGTCCGACAAGCGCGCGGTCAGCCAGGTCATCAAACTGGAAGCCGCCGTCTACGACGTCCACGGCAAACCGTTGCGCACCAGCAAGCGTTAACCGTTAAACCCCCCCGTTTAACCGATAAACCACGTAGGGCGGATTAGCGCAGCGTAATCCGCCATTGCGTGCGTCTCGACGGCTCAAAGATGGCCGATTACGGCGTTCCGCCTAATCCGCCCTACGGACATCCCCCGCGAACGCGCATTCCCAGCCGTTCTTGCACTCCCTGCACAAGTTCTCGCATTTTCTGCACCGTACTAGAAATCCCCTTGCGCGCATTACTGCCGCGCCGCCACGCGACCCTATGCTTGAACCGTGGTCAGCTGTGAGTGATCGATTTATCAAGGGGGATGCTCGCAAGCCGATCCGACCGAGGCGCTGCCATAAAGCGCCCGGATAAAAAAATACACACGGAGACCTGGACTATGACTAGCAAAGTACGTCGGATTGCCTTGTTGTTCAATGCAAATAAAAGTTTCGATCGGGAAGTTACCGCCGGCATCGCCGCTTACCTGGGCGGCACCCGCGCGGCCTGGGATTTGTTCCTGGAGGAAGATTTCCGACTGCGCCTGGCCGGCATCGAGCGCTGGCAGGGCGACGGCATCATCGCCGATTTCGACGATCCCGCCGTGGCCGAGGCGCTGTCGCGCTGCAGCGTGCCGGTGGTGGCGGTGGGCGGCTCCTACGCCAACGAGGCCGACTATCCGGCCGGCATACCCTACGTGGCGACCGACAACTTCAAGCTCATCAAACTGGCGCGCGACCACCTGATCGATGTCGGCCTGCCGCGCTTCGCCATGTTCAGCCTGCCCGAGGCCCCGGAGAACCGCTGGGCCCAGGAGCGCGAAAACGCCTTTCTGAGCCTGATGCGGGAGGACGGCATGGAAGGCGAGATCTTCCGTGGCTGCGAGACCAGCGCGTCGTCGTGGGAAGAGTCGGTGCGGGGCCAGATCGATTGGCTGCGCAGCCTGCCCAAGCCGGTCGGCATCATCGCCGTGACCGACGCCCGCGCGCGCCAATTGTTGCAGGCATGCATACTTGCCGGCATCGAGGTGCCGGAACAGGTGGCGTTGATCGGCATCGACAACGACCCGATGGTGCGCATGCTCACCCGCATTCCGCTCAGTTCGGTGATCCAGGGCGCGCGCGAAATGGGCCGCACCGCCGCCCATCTGCTGGACCAGATGCTGCACGGCGTGCGCCAGGCGGACACCCGCATCCAAGTGCCGCCGGCCGGCATCAACGTGTTCGCCTCCAGCGAGCACCAGGCGATCCGCCATCCGCAGGTGATGCGGGCCTGCCATTTCATCCGCCAGTACGGCTGCCAGGGCATCAAGACGCAACAGGTGGCCGAACACGTGGGCGTGTCGCGCTCGTCGCTGGAGGCGTACTTCCGCGAGGAGCTGGGCTGCAGCGTGCACGACATGATCCTGCGCTTCAAGCTCGACGCGGCCAAGGCCGGCCTCGAGGGGGGCGAGCGCAGCATCGCCGACGTGGCGCTCGGTTGCGGCTTCACGTCCAGCCAGTACATGCACCTGGTGTTCAAGCGGGAACTGGGCTGCACGCCGCGCGCCTACCGCGACCGCGCGCTCGGCGCCGGCGCGCGGGCCGGCTGAGCCGCCCGGGTCGCAACGGGCAGGCGTGGGGCGGTTCGCCAGAATCGTTGCTTCGCTTAGTGATTTTCATAATTGATACGCCATGCCGGGGATAGCAGAATGGCATGGTGCCGTTCTCGATCAGAAAGCCCCGCATTGCAATGATGACCAACCGAATTACCGGCTGCCTGTTGGAGCCGGACGACAGCCGCCTGTTTACGCTTGAAAACGCCGGCGGCATGGCGGTGACGATCAGCGAGCGCGGCGGGGTACTGCGCTCGTGGCGCACGCCCGACCGCTATGGCCGCATGGCCGATGTGCTGCTGGGCGGGCGCGACGTGGCCGGCGGCCCGCCCGGCGCCGCGCCGGCGGCCCGGTGGCAGGGCCGCCAGGCCGGCGGCGGCGTGGCCATGCTGCTGACGTCGCCCAGCGGGCGCGGCGACCACCGGCTCGACTACCGCCTCGACGACGACGGCAGCCTGACCATCGACCACCACGCCTCGGCGCGCTCGCCGGCCACGCTGGAGTCGGCGCCCCATCCCTGCTTCAACCTCAACGGCGGCAGCACCGACGTCGGCGACCATATGCTGCGCATCGGCGCCGATTATTATGTCGAAATCGACGGCGCCGGCACGCCGGTCGGCGTGGCCACGGTGGGCGGCACGCCGTTCGACTTCCGCCAGCCGGCGCCCATCGGCGCGCGCCTGAGCTGGCCGGACAGCCAGACCGGCACGGCCGGCGGCTTCGATCACCGTTTCTTCGTGCGTGGCCATTACACGGGCGGGCAGGGCGCGTTGCGCGAGGCGGCCAGCGTGCTCGATCCCGGCTCCGGGCGCTGCCTGCGGATGTACACCACCGAGGCGGCCGTGGCGTTTTGGGCCGGCAAGCGGCGCGCCATGCCCGAGCCGGTGCTGGCCGGCGCGTCCTCCGCGCCCGCGCTGGGGCCGGACGTGTTCCGCCTGGGACCGGACGCGCTGCCGAACCTGGCCAGCGTCGCCTGGCCGAAGGTGGTGCTGCAGGCGGGGACCGTGTACCGGCAGACCACGGTCTACCGGCTGTCGGTGCAGGACCAGGGCGGGTAGGCGCGCCGGGCATGCGTCCGCTTGATCGATTTTGTTCGCCGGTTTAGCGGTTTTGACCATTGCGGCGCGCGGCCCGTGCCTGGACAATAAAAAAATATCGCCAAGGAGACAGGATGAAGCGCAGGGATTTGTTGAAGCACATGGGCGCGGCCATTCCGGCCGTCGCGCTGTCCGGTGTCGCGCGCGCCGCCGACGCGCTGGCCGCGCCGGCGCCGGGCGCCATCGCCGCCGGGCCGTTTTCGCCGGACTGGAATTCGCTGGAAAAGTACCAGACCCCCGACTGGTTCCGCAACGCCAAGTTCGGCATCTGGGCGCACTGGGGGCCGCAATGCGAACCGGAGTACGGCGACTGGTACGGCCGTCTGATGTACGAGGAGGGCAGCGACGCCTACCGCCACCACGTCAGCACGTATGGCCATCCGTCCAAGTTCGGCTTCAAGGACATCATCCACCAGTGGAAGGCGGAGCAGTGGGACCCGGACGCGCTGGTGGCGTTCTACAAGCGGGCCGGGGCGAAGTACTTCGTGGCGCTGGCCAATCACCACGACAATTTCGACTTGTACAACAGCCGCCATCAGCCGCGCTGGAATTCCACCAGCATGGGACCGCGCAAGGATTTGATCGGCGGCTGGAGCAAGGCTGCGCGCGCCAACGGCCTGCGCTTCGGCGTCAGCGTGCACGCCGCGCACGCGTGGACCTGGTACGAGACGGCGCAGGGCGCCGACAAGAACGGCCCGTACGCCGGCGTCCCCTACGATGGCAAGCTCACCCGCGCCGACGGCAAGGGCAAGTGGTGGGAAGGGCTCGACCCGCAGGCGCTGTACGCGCAGAACCACGCGCCGAGCAAATCCGGCGGCGACGGCGGCGTGCAGCACGAACAATGGCACTGGGGCGGCGGCGCGTCGATTCCCGACCAGGCCTACAACGACAAGTTCTTCAACCGCACGCGCGACCTGATCGACAACTACGACCCCGACCTGGTGTACTACGACGACACCGTGCTGCCGCTGTGGCCGTTCAGCGACGCCGGCCCGCGCCTGGCCGCGCACATGTACAACCGTTCCATCGCGCGCAAGGGCAAGCTCGAGGCCGTCGTCAACGGCAAGATCCTCAACGCCCAGCAGCGCCGCGGCATGGTGCTCGACATCGAGCGCGGCCAGAGCAACAAGATCGAAGAGCTGCCGTGGCAGACCTGCACCTGCATCGGCAACTGGCACTACGACCGGCGCGTGTACGACAACAAGGCGTACAAGAGCGCGCAAACGGTGGTGCACACCTTGATCGACGTGGTCAGCAAGAACGGCAACCTGCTGCTGAGCGTGCCGGTGCGCGGCAACGGCACCATCGACGAGCAGGAGCGCGCCATCGTCGAGGAGATCGGCCGCTGGATCGCCGTCAACGGCGAGGCCATCTACGACACCCGGCCGTGGACGATGTTCGGCGAAGGGCCGGTGGCGTCGGCGGCGGGCGCGCCGATGTCGGGCGCGGGCTTTAACGAGGGCAAGGGCAAGCCGTTTTCGGCGGCCGACATCCGCTTCACCTCCAAGGGCGACGCCGTGTATGCCTTCGTCATGGGATGGCCGGCATCGGGCCAGCTGGCGATCGCGGCCATGGGCAGCGGCGGCGCGCACCTGGCGCGGCCCGTCACCCGCGTCGAGCTGCTCGGCGGCGGGCCGGCGCTGGCGTTCCGTCAAACCGCCGAGGGCCTGCAGGTGACCTTGCCGGCCGACCGGCCGGCGCTGGCCTATGCCAACGCGCTGAAGATCACCTGAGCCGTCGCAGGAATAAAACCGGGAGGAGCTGGCCGAAACCGGTGTGCGGGTGCAGGCGGTGCTGCCCGCGTCCACCGCCACCGAGGTCTGGGACATCTCCGGCGTGCCGCTGTCGGCGCTCAATCCGGAATCCGTCATGCGCACCGACGACATGGTGGACGCGGCGCTGTCCGCGTCGCGGTCAACATGTCGATGTAACGATCGGCTTGGTCGATGCTCCACCGCTGCGAGGTATAAATCCAGATCGACTCAAGGTCGCGTTCCGCAGCCGGCGTCAGCCGATATTCAGCCACGGGCGGCCAACATTCGCTGTTTGAAGGCGGCGACGTCGAAAGATGTCGGCTCGCCGCTGGCCTCCCCTTCAATCAATGCGGCTCGGATAGCCTCTGTCTCTGCGCCACGCTCCTGTTCCCGTCGGATCAAGTCGCGGATGTATTCACTGTCGTTGGTTATTGTCTTGGGTACGGTTCCCATCGCACCTCCTTGCATTGCATCAGCAGTCAGACCGCCGATAGCGTTCAGCCGGCGCGGGAGGCGGCCTTGCTGTCGGCCTCGAGCAGATAGCCCAGGCCGCGCACCGTGCGGATGTCGACGCCGGAGCCCTCCAGCCGGCGCCGCAGCCGGTGGATGTAGACCTCGGTGGCGTTGCCGGCGCCCAGGCCGCCGCCGTCGCTGGTCCAGGCCTGGGCGATCTGCTCCTTGGTCACCACGTTGTCGCGGTTGACCAGCAGCAGTTCCAGCAGCGTCCACTCGCGCGGGCTCAGTTCGATGTGCTCGCCGGCCACGCTGGCGCGCCGCGCCCTGGGGTCGAACTGCAGGTGGCCGAAGCCCAGTTCGGCGGCCGCGCCCTGCGAGGCGGCGGCCGCGCCGGCGGTGGCGCGGCGTATCAGCGCGCGCACGCGCGCTTCCAGTTCCGGGAAATCGAAAGGCTTGGTGATGTAATCGTCTGCGCCCGCGTCGAGGCCGTCCACCCGGCTTTCCAGCCCGTCGCGCGCGGTCAGCACGATCACGGGCATGTGTTGATTGGTGGCGCGCAACTGGCGCAGCACGGTCAGGCCGTCCACCATCGGCAGGCCGAGGTCGAGGATGGCCATGTCGAAGGTTTGCCGCGACAGCAGGTATTCGGCGACCGGGCCGTTGGGCGCCAGTTCGACCGTGTAGCCGGCGCCGCGCAATTGCGCGTCCAGCGCGTCCGCGAGGATGGTGTCGTCTTCGGCCAGGAGTATGTGCATGCGGCGCAGTGTAGCAATAAATGAAGGGGGGCGCCAGCACGGGCGCCGGCGCTACTTGCCGCCGGCGCGGGCCTTCCTGATCGCGTCGTCGATGTAGCGGACCGCATCGCCGGTGTCATGGGGCGGTTTCAGGAAGCGGCGCAAACCGTCGTAGGTCGGCGCCACCAGTTCGGCCTTGGCGTCGCGGTCGAAGAAATAGGTCAGGCCCGCCGCGCGGCCCCACACCCGGCTCGGGGCGTCGCCCAGCCAGATCGGGCGCGGATCGGGATCCACCTGCGCCGACAAGGTCTGGTCGGCCTCGGCGATCTTGCGCATGGCGCCGGTGTCGGCCAGGAAGGCGAGGAAGCGTTTGCGGGCGCCGGGATTCAAGCCCCGGGCCGGCAGCACCAGCACGTCGATCGGCGCCTCCTCGTAGGTGGGCATGTGCGGCGAATAGTTGGGGAAGCCGAAGAAGCCCATGTCGGCGCCTATCGCGGCCGGAAACCGGGAGGCGACGAAGCTGCCGGCCAGCACCATGCCGACCCGATCGCGGTACAGGTAGGGCATGACGCGCTCGGGCTCCTGGTCGATGGTCGCTTCGAAGAAGTAGCCCTTGCGCAGCAGATCGCCCCAGACATCGAACACCTGCCGCACCTGCGGCGTGTTGAAGTGGACCTCGCCGCGCGTGAGCTTGCGATGGAATTCGATGCCGTTGATGCGCAGGTTCAGATAGTCGAACCAGCCGGCGGCCGGCCAGCCGCTCCTGGCGCCGACCGCCAGCGGCGTCACGCCGGCCGCCTTGAGGCGCTCGCACGTTTGCAGGAACTCGCTCCACGTGGCCGGCGGGCGGATGCCGAGACGGTCGAACAGCGACTTGCGGTAAACAAAACCCCAGACATAGTAATACAGCGGAAATCCATAGACGGCGCCGTCGATGCGGGTGCCTTCGATGGTGGCCGGCGAGAAGTTCTTTTTCTTCAGCAGCGCCACCAGATCGGCGTCGAGCGGCGCGAGCAGCTTGTTCCTGGCGGCGTCGCGCAAACGTTCGCCCGCGTACCAGAACGCCAGGTCGGCCCGGCCCGAGCGCAGCCGCGCGGTGAAAGTCCGTTTATATTCCTCCTGCGGATAGCCCTGATTGATGATCTCGATGTCCGGATTGGCGGCGGCGAATTCACCGATGATGCTGACCCAGGTGGTGCGTTGTGGCGTATTGGACACGACGTAGTCGATCACCAGCTGTTCGGCGCGGGCGTGGATGCCGGCCAGTCCGAGCGCCGCGTAGAGCAAAGCCCACGCCAGCCAGCCTTTGGTTCGCATAATCAGTGGGCAAGGAAGTGTCGTCGCGGCGGATTGCATCAGTAAAGTGTGTCCGTGTCGCCATGCTATGTCAACAAGGGATTTTTGGCTGATGCATTGTTGTCCGCGCTGGTGTAGTCTTGCAAATTGAAACCCACCCGTCGCCGTCTTCGCATTCTCCAGCCTAAGGACGAGTCCCATGACTGTCTCCGACCAGTTGTTGCTGCATCTGTATGCTTGCCCCGGGGAACCGGGCCGCTGGCCCGGCGTGCTCGATCGGATCTGCCGCGAGACCGGCGCGCGCTCGGCCGTCGTGCAGCGCATCGAGCGCGGTCATGCCGGACTGGCGGTGGCCTGGTCGACGGCCGACCATGGCACGCTGGCCGGCGAGGCGGCGGCCAACCCCGGCCTGGCCGACGCCGGCAATCCGCGCATCGCCATGCGCCGCCTCGCGCGCGGCCTGGACCGGGTGGTGCGCGACGAGGACTTGTTCGACCCGGGCGACGCCGAGCAGTCGCGCCTGCAGGCGCAGCTGGCCGAGCGCGGCCTGGGGCGTTTCATGGGCAAGCTGTGCGCGGCCGGCGAGGGCGCCTATCTGGCGCTGGCGCTGCACCGTGGCCTGGGCGACGGCGGCGACTTTTCGGCCGAACAGGCGGCGCGCTTCGCCGCGCTGGCGCCGCATGTGCGGCAGGCCTGCGAGTTGCACCAGGCGCTGGGCGCGCAGGCCGAACGGCAGCGGCGCCTGCAGCGGCATCTGGACCAGCTGCGCGCCGGCATCCTCATGTGCGACGGCGACGGCCGGGTGCAATGGAGCAACCGCAGCGCGCGGGCGCTGCTGGAGGCCGGACACGGCGTCGATCAGTGGGGCGGACGCCTGCGCGTGGCGCGCCGCGACGACGACGGCCGCTTGCGCGCGCTGATCGCCGAGGTCGCCGACGGCCGGCGCGCCGGCGCTTTCCTGACGCTGGGCGAGCCGCGCCAGCGCTTGCACGTGGCGCTGCAGTCGCCGCCGGAGCGGGACGGCAACGCCGTGTTGGTGGTGCTGACGGCCGCCGGCGCGGGCGCGGTCCTGTCGCCGGCGGCGATCGCGTCGTTGTTCGGGCTGAGCGCGGCGGAGGCCAGCCTGGCGGCCGGCCTGGTCGCCGGCCAGACGCTCGAGCAGTACGCGGCGCGGCGCGGCGTCGGCATCGGCACGGTGCGCGGCCAGGTCAAGCAGGTGTTCGCCAAGACCGGCACCGCGCGCCAGGCCGAGTTGGTGGGGCTGATGTTGACGTCGGCCGCCGCGCAGGTGCTCGAGCGCGGCGGCCCGGCCTGACGCCGCCGCCCGTCAGAGCACGAAGGCGGCGCGCACGGCGATCTGCGTGCCCTGCGAACGGTTGCTGGCGTTGAACTCCTTGTAGGCGTGCAGCCAGATGTTGGGCAGGCCCGAGCCGGGGCGGAAGAAGCTCAGGCTGGGGCCGAGCGCGCTGACGCCGGCGCGGTTGCCGATGCCGCTGCCGTGCAGGCGGTCGTCGCCGACCTGGCGGTAGAAGTAGCCGCCCAGTCCCACCGTGTAGTCGCCCACATGCCGGCCGACGGCGAACTCCTGCTGCCACTCGGCGCCGGAGCGGTAGCCGTTGTCGCGGTTGCGGCTGTTGATGTTGAGCTGCATGCTCGACGACACCTCGAAGCCGCCGGCGCCGATGTGCGTGAACGCGTAGCCCGGCACGATGCTCCAGTGGTTGGTGCCCGGGTTCACCAGCCGCGCCGGATCGTAGGCGCCGGTGGGCGCCTGCACCAGCAGCGCCGCGTACTGGAACAGCCCCGGCGCGGTCCATTGCAGCGCCACCGGTATCAGCTGCAGATCGCCCTGCGCGCGCCGCTCGCCCGCTTGCCGCAGCGGGCCGGCCGGGGTGGGAATGGTCAGCGCCAGTTTCATGTCCAGCACCGGCAGCACGGCGCCATAACCGTAGTTGGCGCCCCACAGCGTGGTGCGGGTCATTTTAATCAGCGCCACGCCGACGCTGTTGACGGTGAGGTCGGCGCCGACCGGCGAGCGCCGCCCCTGGTCGTCGCGCAACTGGTTGGCGTGGTAGCTGGTGGCGCGCAGGCCAATGGCCGGCAGGTCCGACGGCGGCGGCAGGATGCCGGCGCCGAAGTCGTTGACGCCGAACGGCGTGATCGGGGCGCCGCCTTCGACGGCGCGGGCGGCGCCGGCCGGCAGCAGCGCCAGGGCGGCGGCCAGCCAGAGGGAGAAGGCAGGGGCGTGACGGAACGGCGCCGGCTGGCGCGCAACGGGTAAGCGCATGATGAGTCCTTCAATTAGTTGTTGGGGCGCGTGTAGACCGGACGGCCTTCGAAATAGGTGTGCTGCACTTTGGTGTCGTGGATGCGCTCGGGCGGGACGGCGAACAGGTCCTGGTTCAGCACGATGAAGTCGGCCGACTTGCCGGGGACGATGGAGCCGGTGGTGGCGCCCAGTCCCATCGCGGTGGCGCTGTTGATGGTGTAGATGCGCAGCGCCGTGTCGAGGTCGACCGCCTGTTCCGGCCACAGCGCGCCGGGCACCGCGCCCAGCGGGTCGCGGCGCGTGACCAGCCCCTCGATGCCGCGCCATGGATCGGGCGTGGCCTGGCCGGCCGGCCAGTCGGAGCCGCCGGCCACCAGCGCGCCGGCCTTGATCAGGTCGCGCACCGGGAACATGTGGTTGGCCCGCTCGGGGCCGATGGCGGCGGCGGTGGCGGCGCCCAGGCCGGTGGGATACCACAGCATCGGCGAGATGTCGGCCGTCACGTTCAGGCGCTTGAAGCGGCCGATGTCGCTGGCGGCGATGAAGGAGGCGTGGGCGATCTGGTGGCGCTGGCCCGGCATGCCGTTGCGCTTGCGCACGTCCTCGATGGCGTCGAGCGCCAGCCGCAGCGAGGCGTCGCCGGTGGCGTGCAGCTTGACGGCGACGCCGCGCCGGTCCAGCGCCGCCAACTGGTCGGCCAGCTGCGCACGGGTGAAATTGCTCTTGCCGTGGAAGTGGGCGCCGTGTTCCTGGTCGGGCAGGTAGGGATCGAGGAAGGCGGCGGTGCGCGCCGGCGGCACGCCGTCGAGGAACAGCTTGGCAAAGGTCGGGTGCAGGTGGGCGCCGGCGTAGCGCCGGCGGTGGTCGACCAGCGCCAGCGTGGCGGCGTCGCCGGCGCTGGCGGTGGGCATCGCCGCCAGCGAGCTGACCATGTGTAGCGGCAGCTTGCCGTCGCGGTCGGTTTGGCGCCAGACGCGCAGCATGGCCTCGTTGCTGAAGGCGTCCTGGACGGCGGTGATGCCGTAGCCGCCCAGCGTCGCGCCGGCCGCCTCGGCCGCCTGCGCCAGGCGCGCGTCGGTGCGCGGCGGGATCGCCTGCTCGAGCGTGGCGAAGGCGGCGAATTCCTTGAGCAACCCGGTCGGCGCGCCGCTGGCCGGGTCCTTGTCGATCACGCCGTTGCCCGGCGCGGTGCTGGCGGCCGTGATGCCGGCCAGGCGCAGCGCGGCGCTGTTGGCCCAGCGGTTGTGGAAGGAGTCGTCGCGCAACACCACCGGATGGCCGGCGCCGGCGCGGTCCAGCGCCGCCAGCGCGGCCGGCGTGGCCAGCTGCGCCAGCAGGGCGCCGCTCCAGGCGCCGCCGACCACCCAGTCGTCCGGCCCGGCGCGGCCGGCGCAGTCGGCCACGCGCGCCAAGATGCCTGGCAGATCGCCGCCGGGCCCGATGTCGCACGCGAACAGGGCCTCGTAGGCGCCGTCGAGCGGATGCATGTGGACGTCGGCGATGCCCGGCATGGCCATCGCGCCGGCCAGGTCGATGACGCGGGTGGCGGGGCCGACCAGCCGGTCGATGGCGGCGTTGTCGCCGACGGCCACATAGCGGCCGTCGCGCACGGCGAAGGCCTGGACCTGTTCGGCCGGGCGCCGCATCGTGTGGATCTGGCCGTTGCGCACGACCAGGTCGGCCGGTGGCGGCGGCGCGGCGCCGGCCGCCAGCGCGATGGCGCCGCACAGCCCGGCCGTCCAGTGGCGGAGCGAGGTTTTTTTCAGTTGCATGGTGTCTCCCGTTATCGGTTTTTTATGTACTGCCGGGCCAGTGTAGGGAGCGCGCCGGCGCGGCGTCATGTACCAATTGGGAGGTCGGCGTGGAAAAAACCCGTCACGGGCGACAGTCGGCGGGTTTTTGATTGCTACAATGCAAGTTCATCATTTAATGCCGGGTCCGCTACATGTTGTCATTCCTGTCACCCGTCGTGCTCGCCCTGGCGGTGTTGCTGGCGAGCGCATGGTCCGGGGCCGCTCGCGCCCAGCAATTACCGCTGCGCTATCTGACCCAGCAGGATGGTTTGGGCAACCTGGCGATCAACGCGTTGGCGCAGGACCAGACCGGTTACCTGTGGGTCGGCACGGACAATGGCCTGTTCCGTTACAACGGCGCCGAATTCCGCCGCTTCGGCCAGGCCGAGGGCATGACCGGCACCCAGGTCACCGGCGTGCTCAGCGACCGCCGCCAGCGCCTGTGGGTGGCCACGAGCGATGGCGTGTACCTGCGCAAGGGCGAGCGCCTGGTGCCGGTCACCAAGGAGGGCGAGACTTTCTTCACCATTCCCGGCCAACCGCTGGCGGACGGCCCGGACGACAGCGTGCTGGTGGTCAGTACCAACCAATTGCTGCGGCTGTCCGAAGCCGGCGGCAAGGTTGACGCGCGGCTGTTTTTTTCGCGCGAGGAACGCCAGCGCCGGCCGGCGCTGGACCAGCTGCTCGGCGTCATGGTGGACCGCGACGGCCGCCTGTGGATGGGCTGCGACAAGTCGCTGTGTGTGGCCGGCGCCGGCGGGGTGGGCGTGCGTGGCGCCGCCGACGGCGTGCCGGACGACGACTGGCTCAACCTGCTGCGGGCGGCCGACGGCACCTTGTGGGCGCGCGGCGCGCACCATGTGATCGCGCTGGAACCGGGCGCCGAGCGCTTCATCGACCGCACCCCGCCCGGCGACGTCATGCGCAAGGCCACCATGGCCACGGCGCTGGTGGAGGATGCCGACGGCCGCGTGCTGATCAATGTCGACCACGGGCTGGCGCGCTGGGCGACTGGGCGCTGGCAATTTTTAGGCGCGGCCAACGGCTTGAAGATGGGCGGCGGGGTGCCGGCCATGCTGGTCGACCGCGATCAGGGCTTGTGGCTGGGCACGGGCGGCCACGGCCTGGTGCGCTGGATGGGTTACGACAACTGGGAAAACTGGGGCGGCGCGCAGGGCCTGCCCGACGACATGGTGTTCGCCTTCCTGCGCGACGGCGAGGGCCGCATGCGCATCGGCACGCGTTCCGGCCTGGCGATGCTGGCCGGGCCGAACGCCACGCGGGCGCTGCCGGTGCCCGGTTATCCTGCGGAGCAATGGAACAGCATGGCGCTGGACCACCAGGGCAATCTGTGGACCTCCAGCTACGTCGGCTCGCTGATGCGCGAGGATGCCCACAGCGGCGCCGTGACCCAGGTCGCGACCATGCCGATGATCTTCAAGCTGCTGGTCGACCGCCGCGGGCGCCTGTGGATCAGCACCGGCGAAGGCCTGTATGTGATCGAGCGGCCCGAATCGGGCGCCACGCCGTCGCTGCCGGCCGGGTTGCCCGTCGGCAGCGGCCTGTTGACCGCGCAGACGCGCCGCAGTTGCGAGGGCGCCGACGGCACGTTGTGGTTCATGACCGCCGACACGCTGTGGCGCCTGCGCGAGGGCCGCTGGGACAGCTACGCGCTGGCCGCCGCCGGGGCGCCCGAGTTCGACTCGATGGCGTGCGCGGCCGACGGCGCGCTGTGGCTGGGGCAGGTCACGGGCGTGCTGTGGCGCGCCGAGGTGGGCGAGCGCGGCCTGGTCAAGCGCGCGCAATCGGTGCCGCTGCTGCGCGACAAGAACCTGACCGGCATCCACGAGGACGGCGACGGCTGGCTGTGGCTGACGACCGATGCCGGCCTGCTGGTGTGGAACCGGCACGAATGGCGCCAGTTCGACAGCAGCGACGGCCTGGTGTGGAACGGGCTCAATGCGCGGCCGGTCTACGAGGAGGTCGACGGCACGCTGTGGCTGGCCAGCGCCAACGGCGCCTCGCAGGTCAAGCGGCCCGGGCGGCTGTTCGCGCCGTATGCGATGTCGGCCATCGTCGAGGCGGCCGAGCGCGACGGCCGGGCGCTGACGTTGCGCGACGGCGACGCGCTGCCGTGGTCGGCCGGCTCGCTCAATTTCACCATGGCCAGCCTCAGTTATCAGCACCGTGAGGCGTTGCGCTTCCGCTACCGGCTGGCCGGCCTGGAGACGGAGTGGACCACCACCGCCGTGCCGCGCCTGCGCTACGCGGCGCTGCCGCCGGGACAATACCGGCTGCAGTACGCGGTGGAGAATGTCGATAGCCAGAGCAAGTCCGAGGTGCGCGAGCTGCGCTTCACCATCCTGCCGCCATGGTGGCTGAGCAACGGGTTCTTCCTGCTGTGCGCGCTCGTCGCCATGTTCGCGCTGTGGCAGTTGTACCGCTACCGGGTGCGCGGCCTGCGCCGCCACAACGCCGAGATGGAAAGCCTGGTGCGCGCCCGCACCAGCGAGCTGGAGGCGCGCACGCGCGAGCTCGAGCTGTCGCAGGAGGCGTTGCGCGAGCGCGCGCTGCGCGACGGCCTGACCAAGGCGTGGAACCGGGTGGCGATGCTGGAGATGATGGACCAGGCGATCCTGAAGGGGCAGCGGCACGGCAGCACCTTCCTGTTGTGTCTGCTGGACCTGGACCACTTCAAGCGCATCAACGACACCCACGGCCATCTGGCCGGCGACGCCGTGCTGCGCGAGCTGGTGCCGCGCCTGGGCGAGGGCCTGCGCGCCTACGACCTGGTGGGGCGTTACGGCGGCGAGGAATTCCTGGTGCTGCTGACGGACCTGAGCCAGGCCACCGGCGCCGGCCGGGTCGAGGCGATGCGCGCGGCGGTGGCGGCGACGCCGTTCGACATCGGCGAGGGGCGCACGTTGGCGGTGACGGCCAGTTTCGGCGTGGCCGAGTTCGATCCGGCGCACCCGGCCGCCGGGCTGGAGCTGGTGCGGCGCGCCGACCTGGCGCTGTACCGCGCCAAGCAGCGGGGCCGCAACCGGGTCGAGTTCGCCGGGCCGGGTGACTACGAGGCTTGAGTTTCTTGGGCGATTCGTACGCGGGGCAGGCGGATTACGCGCTGCCGCTGCATTCAATACGATAAAATGCAGGCACCGAACGCGTTTGATGAGGTGATGGTATGGCGATGTTAACTGTGCGGAATCTCCCTGACGACGTCCACCGCGCGCTGCGGGCGCGGGCCGCCGAGCATGGCCGCAGCACCGAGGCCGAAGTGCGCGAGATCCTCGCCGCAGCGGTAACGCCGCAGACGCGTGTCCGGCTTGGCGACGCGATCGCGGCGCTGGCACAAACCGCCGGGCTGACCGGCGAGGATGTCGAGGCCTTGGAGCGGACGAAAGGCAAAACACCTGCCGAGCCGTTGAAATATCCTTTGAATTGATCGTAAGATTTCACCCGGCGGATCACGCTCGTCTGTGCTTCCGTATAAACTCTTGCGCGGTGCTAAATTTAGCGTTGATCGGAATCACGTAGGGCGGATTAGCGCAGCGTAATCCGCCAAGCGCCGTCGGCGGCTCATGGCGGATTACGGCGTCTCGCCTAATCCGCCCTACGAAAGCCGGTGACATGCATGCCGTCCCCCAATTTTTCCAAGGAGAGTTGAATGATTTATGAATTGCGCGTCTACCATTGCGCTCCCGGCCGCCTGCCGGCGCTGCACCAGCGCTTCACGCGGGTGACCTTGGCGCTGTTTCAAAAGCATGGCATCGAGCAGGCCGGCTTTTTCACCACCGTGGTCGGCGCCAGCAACCAGACGCTGACCTATCTGCTGAAGTGGGAAAGCCTGGCCCAGCGTGAGGCCAAGTGGACCGCTTTCGCCACCGATCCGGAATGGGTGGCCGCGCGCGCGGCGTCGGAGGCCGACGGCATCATCGTCGAGCGCATCGAGAATTCGTTCCTGGAGCCGACCCCGTATTCGTCGGTGCGCTGAGCGCCTGCCTTGCTTGCCGTGATGCCAGTGGCGGCGTGAAATATTTGTATAAAATTCATAAGGTGTCTTTGTGCTACAATCGAGTTGTCGAATAGACAATTTAGATTGCCAACCAGCTCAAATGGGGCCTTAAAACTTATGAATTTTTTCAAACTTCTGCGTGTGTCTCTTTGCTCTGTTGCCTTTACTGTGCTCAGTGCAGGCCCTGCATTTGCAGGCATGAGCGGAGATCTCGTATCAGCGTTCCATTTGTTTCCTGACATGTCGACCGTCGCCAATAACGGCGGGTTTTTTGGCCATGGTCAGGTCACCGATGATGGCGTAACTTTCACTCGCCCTTACTTTTTCTCGGTACACATCAATGACACGCAAATCGTCATCGATGGTTTCGCTGGACAGTTTGATCACCAACGGTTCAGCGAAGTGCCGTTCAATGGTATTAATTTGTCGTTTGACACTGAGCGGCGTATACCCAATTTCATGATCAATGCGGCCACCAATTGGGATGAATTCACCGCAGACCGTATCTACGTCGCGTCGAATCAGTTGTTCTTGAATTTCGAAAATCTTGATGTAACGACATCGACGAGGCTTGTCCTCGACCTGACCGATACTTATCCCGCTCCCGGCTTCCCTGGCCAGGACGTCTCCCCGGTCCCGGAGCCTGGCAACTATGCAATGCTTCTGGCTGGCTTGGCGTTGATGGGGGTCGAAGCTCGGCGTCGCAAGCGTTCCTGAGCGTCGGAGTAACTCGATGGCAGCGGATATTGAAGCGATGCTGTTCCCATCCCAGGGAGCGTTTGCGCAGTGGCTGGCGGCCCACCACGATGGCTCTGACGGGGTGTGGCTGCGGCACGCGAAGAAAGGGGCTCCGGTCCCTAGCGTAAGCTATCAAGAGGCGTTGGAAGTTGCGCTGTGCTTCGGCTGGATCGATGGCCAGAAGCGTTCGCTCGACCAGCATCACTATTTGCAGCGCTGGACACCGCGTCGTCCTCGCAGCCTATGGTCCAAGGTCAATCGCGAGAAGGTGCTGAGGTATATCGAGGAGGGGAAGATGCAACCGAGCGGCCTGGCTGAAATCGAGGGAGCGAAACAAGATGGTCGATGGGATGCCGCATACGATTCGGCTAGCATGGCGAGCGTGCCGCCCGAACTTGATGCCGCTTTCGCCGACCACCCCGGGGCCGCCGAATTTTTCGCCACGCTCAATTCGCAAAGTCGTTATGCGGTGCTGTTCCGGGTGCAGACAGCAAAAATGCCAGAGACCAAGGTACGCAAGTCACAGGAGTATGCAGCCATGCTGGCTCGGCACGAGACGCCTCATCCGGTCATGGCGAAGAAGCGCAGTAAGGCGGCCGAGGACGCGACGTAGTGAATGCGGGCGCCTTATCGCGGTGACGACCGCAACCGGCCATTAGCGGCCTCTGGCGAACAGATCCGACTGGAATTTAATCGAGGAAGTGCAGGGGAAACATGCGCGTATGGCAGGTGTCGGCAGTAGGCTGGGGCTTCATGAAAATTGGTAAAAGACAAGACTGCGAAATCGCGGGGTTCGTTCGTGCCGATGATCCCGACGACGCCTTCTCAAGAGCCTGCGCGATAGCGAGGGTGCTTGCTCCAGAGCTTTTACAGGCAGTTGGACCTTTCCCGCGTCCGGTAATCAACGTTGAAGAGATTCAAGAAGTACCTGAAACAGAAGGTCTGGATATAGATAAGGTCGAGGTGTATTGGACCGAAAATTGAACAGACGGCCTCCCAGCCGGCAACCGGCAAGGAGCCGACGTACAATCAACCGCGATCAGGCAGAGCTCCCAGTTAGTCGCCCATGCCTTTCCGCTTCTAGAAAACAAACTCAAGCCCACGCTCATTCTGAATGAACCCTATACGATGGTTGCTTAAAGTCAGTGCAGATGCGGCGAAGCGGCGCGCCGGAGAAAGTGCGCCTGGAACGTATGGTTTCGATGCGAAAGTCGATTCGCGCGATTACGAAATGTGGACCGAAATCGACGGCAGCGCGCTTTTCATCAGCAACCGGCAAGAGCCTGAGCGGTGGTCGCAACTGTCACCTGATGGGCTGCGCTTTGCGAGGGCCACTCAAGCACGTGACGGTTCACATCGGCTCACCGTTTATGAGCGCACTGCTGCGGGCTGGCGCGAATGGGAGGGACCGTCTGTGCTTGAGACGTTGGACGATGCGGTAGCGCTGGGCCAGCAGTTGCTTTGCCGTTAGTCGCAATCGATTGAGTCGATGCTCGGTTTAGTTGATTTCAGTTCGCCGGTAACCACACTGGCGTTCGATGCAACCAGGGCATAGCGCCTAAATGTGACGGAAATAAATGTCCGTAATGGCCCAGCAACAGCTGCACCGCACGCAAATTTTTTGTGCGTCGGTAGATGAGTGTGGGCTTTGTCCGGCGCATCGTGTGCGTGCTGTATGCCGTCGGGTCCAAGCCTATTTCGTCGAACCATTGGTGAACAATACGCGCATACTGCCTAGTCGAAATATGCGGCGATTCCGTGATTCGACTGGGAAAAAGAAAATCGGCATGGTGCAGGGACGCTGCTGCTATCCAGTCCCCCAAGCTTTTCCTCGTTCCTGCGGTGAGTTCGAACTGGACGGGTTGTTTGGTCTTCTGCTGCATCACGCTGGCCCGCGCTGCCACATGGCCTCCATGGCAGACATCGTTGACGCGCAGCTGGACTAAGTCGCAACCACGCAATTTGCTGTCGATGGCCAAGTTGAAGAGTGCCAAGTCACGCACCCTACCGAAGATTTCCACGCGAACTCGAATTGCCCATATTTCGCTTACGCGCAGCGGTGCTTTTTTTTTGCCCCACCAACTTGCCCTTGTTCCAAGGCGTACACGGGCTTGGAGAACCTGTCACTAGATTGTTCATGATTGACCTCCTGATTGAAGCGCTACTATGCGCTCGTCGGGCGACAGCCGTATCCGAAGGTGAGTGGTAATTGATGAGCTTTTTCTCTGGGGAAGATGCTATCCTTGCTCATGGTCGAATGCGGCCAGAAGGTGCTATTCGAAAATAAGGTGCAGAATTGATAGTTCGGCTCGATTGTTCTGGCGTCACCTTCGGCTCTCAGCTTGATGAGCGGCATTTGTTCGAGTGGGCCATGCAAATTCCAGGCGTCATGCGGTGGGAGCACGATACACTCGTGGTGAAATCACTGAGGCTGAGTCAAGCATCCTAAGAGACTTGCTGGCGCTATTTTTTCGTTACCAGATGCCCATGAAGCAGCTTGCCCAGTTCAAAAACGCCAAGAACGAAATGTGGTTTGCATCTCCGCAGATGTATTGGCACACTAGGGTTTTCGGATAGGCTGTAACCGGCCAGAAGCGGCCGTTTTAATCCGTCCCATAGTCCCATACTCAGAAACCATTTGAATGCCCCTCAGCATGTTTTTTTTCCGTAAATTCGCCGTCGGCCTGCTCGCCATTTTGATCCATCCAATGAATGTCTTGGCGAGCGAAGAAAGCTATCGCATCCAAACTCAGTTGGGCGCTATCGAGGGTTGGCGCGTGGCTCCCGAAGCCATTCTGCGTTACTGTAACCGCATAGATCCGGATAGCGAAGGCACACGGCGTTCCCGATACGACGCTTGGCTAAACGAAAACCACGAGCTGATCGCTGGAATTGATCGTCGGTTTGCTGAACTCGTTCCGCTGTTTCCGTTGCCACACTCTGGTGCCGATCCTGTCGCTTTTGTAAAGGCGCGGGTGATTATGGATATCCTGCGGTCGACGTTTCTAGGGAAAACTCCGGATGAGCAGTCTGTCTATTGTCATAGTTACTCGGAGCCCAATTTTTCCTGGTTTAAAAGTAGTAAATTAGAACAAGTCCATGCGGCGATCACAATCTTAGACGAATGGAGCAAAGAACACGGCCGAGCGCCCTGAGCTACAATTCATCTTGCCTGAATTCGGCCAAGAGGCGACGTTCCTCGATCATTGCATTCGGATTTTGCTGAATTAATAGGCGACGTCTTCCAGCCGATAGCGGAATTTTCTGCGCTCCGGCAAGTCCCATCCGGGCTCGCGGTCGGTGTTGCGCGGTGGCTGGCCAACCGGGGACGGGGCCTGCGGCGCGGGCAAGGTTGCCGTCGATCCAACCGCCAGCGGCGGCACTGCGGTGGAGCCAGTCGGGATCGTAGCGGTTGGCATGGCGGCGTCCGGCTTCGCCGCAGCGATCAGTTCATCGCGCAGTCGACATGCTAGTTTGAAGGTCTTGTCGCCCGGACGGCGGATGAATAAGTCCTGCCACGCATTGCGCGTCGAGCGCGCGAACGATTGCGCGAACTGGTTGGGCGACACCGCGCGGCCATTGTGGATGATCTGATCGCCTTCAACGCGCGCGTAGTTGTTTTCGCCGTAGCTCCACGATTTCAACACGGTGCCTGCGGGAAGAAACAGTGATTTCCATTGATAGCCGTGCATGTCCTCAGGGTCCGCGCCGGGCGCGAATCTGGCCGGGTCTTCCAGCCAGCATTCGACGGCCTTCGTCATGGCTTCCGAAATGTCCTGCGAACCGCCACGGCGGCGCAGCTTTTCTATGAGGCGGAGCAGGGTATCGGTAGGCACCTGCACGGTCACTGTGGTATTCATCCGGTTTTCTCCCCTATTTTGTTCTGCTTTGTCATATTTGGACCGGGAAGCGCGGCGATAGTTCAATCGCGGGGAAAATAGGGAAAAACAGGGCGGAAAATCGGGCTTTTGCTACAAGGAGCTGCGCGGCCCACCCCTGTGCATACTCCTAGAGGGAGCGCGATGGGTGGCCGCTCTGGCGGGAGCAGCGAGGGGCCGCTTTGGGGCGCAAGCAGACGTTGCAATCGATAATATTGTCGAAACTTTCCTAGAGTCTGGAAAACGCCGCCTGGTGACACCACTGGCCAATATCTTGGCGACGCCATCGCCGCGTTAGGGCGGGGATAGGCCTGACGAACAAGGAGGTCGAGCCCATGCAACGTACGAGAGATACGAACCGGTTCCAGTCGCCGGCGTTGAATGATTCTTCTCGCTACCAACCTCGTTTTCGAAATGATGAGGCGCATAGGCTTAATGGACTGACCGGATTGTTAAGGATCGGACCCGTCCGTTCGATATCGAGGCCGTGCCGACGCCGACATAAAAAAGGGAAGCCCGCAGGCTTCCCTTTTTGCTATGCTGGCGCGGCGCCAGGCGCCGCGCCGTTGTCCAGCTTATCGTCAGATGCTGTCGAGCGCCGCGTTGAAGCTGGCGCTAGGACGCATGATCGCTTCGGTCTTGGCCGGGTCCGGATAGTAGTAGCCGCCGATGTCGCTCGGCTTGCCCTGCACATCCTTCAACTCGCCGACGATCTTGCCTTCGTTGTCGGCCAGCGCCTTGGCCAGCGGCGCGAAGTGCGCTTGCAGCTCGGCGTCGTCGGTCTGGGCGGCCAGCGCCTGGGCCCAGTACAGCGCCAGGTAGAAGTGGCTGCCACGGTTGTCCAGCTCGCCGGTGCGCGACGATGGCGATTTGCTGTTGTCGAGCAGCTTGCCGGTGGCCACGTCCAAGGTCTGCGCCAGGATCTTGGCCTTGGCGTTGCCTTCCTTGATGCCCAGCTCTTCCAGCGAGACGGCCAGCGCCAGGAACTCGCCCAGCGAATCCCAGCGCAGGTGGTTTTCCTCCACCAGCTGCTTGACGTGCTTCGGTGCCGAACCGCCGGCGCCGGTTTCGTACATGCCGCCACCGGCCATCAGCGGCACGATCGACAGCATCTTGGCGCTGGTGCCCAGTTCCAGGATCGGGAACAGGTCGGTCAGGTAGTCGCGCAGGATGTTGCCGGTCACCGAGATGGTGTCCAGGCCGCGCGAGACGCGCTCCAAGGTGTAGCGCATGGCGCGGGTCTGCGACATGATGTGGATTTCCAGGCCGCTGGTGTCGTGGTCCTTGAGGTACAGCTGCACCTTCTTGATCACTTCGGCTTCGTGCGGACGGTAGGTGTCGAGCCAGAACACGGCCGGCATGCCGGACTGGCGCGCGCGGGTGACGGCCAGCTTGACCCAGTCGCGGATCGGCGCGTCCTTGACCTGGCACATGCGCCAGATGTCGCCCGCTTCCACGGTCTGGGTCAGCAGCACTTCGCCCGTGTCGAGGTCGGTGATGTTGGCGATGCCGCCTTCGGCCACTTCAAACGTCTTGTCGTGCGAGCCGTATTCCTCGGCTTGCTGGGCCATCAGGCCGACGTTGGGCACGGTGCCCATGGTGGTCGGGTCGAAGTTGCCATGCCATTTGCAGAAGTTGATCATCTCCTGGTAGATGCGGGCGAAGGTCGATTCCGGCATGACCGCCTTGACGTCGGCGGTGCGGCCGTCGGCGCCCCACATCTTGCCGCCGATGCGGATCATGGCCGGCATCGAGGCGTCGACGATGACGTCGTTGGGCGAGTGGAAGTTGGTGATGCCCTTGGCCGAGTCGACCATGGCCAGCTTGGGACGGTGCTCCAGGCAGGCGTGCAGGTCCTTCATGATCTCTTCTTTCTGCGACGACGGCAGCTTGTCGATCTTGTCGTACAGGTTGACCATGCCGTTGTTGACGTTCACGCCCAGTTCCTCGAACAGCTTGGCGTGCTTCTCGAACGCGTCCTTGTAGAAGATGCGCACGCAGTGGCCGAACACGATCGGGTGCGACACCTTCATCATCGTCGCCTTGACGTGCAGCGAGAACATCACGCCGGTCTTGTAGGCGTCGTCGATTTCCTTCTCGTAGAACTCGAGCAGGGCTTTCTTGCTCATGAACATGGAGTCGATGATCTCGCCGGCTTGCAGCGCGACCTTCGGTTTGAGCACGATGGCCTTGCCCGAGGTGGTGATCAGTTCCATCTTGACGTTGCGCGCCTTGTCCAGGGTCATCGACTTTTCACCGTGGTAGAAGTCGCCGCCGTGCATGTGCGACACGTGGGTGCGCGAAGCCTGGCTCCATTCGCCCATCGAGTGCGGGTGCTTGCGGGCGTATTCCTTGACGGCCTTCGGCGCGCGGCGGTCGGAGTTGCCTTCGCGCAGGACCGGGTTCACGGCCGAGCCGGTGCACTTGCTGTAGCGCGCCTTGAGGGCTTTTTCCTCGTCGGTCTTCGGGTCTTCCGGGAAGTCGGGCAGGGCGTAGCCCTTTTCCTGCAGTTCGCGGATGGCGGCCTGCAGCTGGGCCACCGAGGCCGAGATGTTGGGCAGCTTGATGATGTTGGCTTCTGGCTTGAGGGTCAGCGCGCCCAGTTCGGCCAGGTTGTTCGGCACTTTTTGCGCGTCGGTGAGGAATTCCGGGAACTCGGCCAGCACGCGGGCGGCGACGGAAATATCTTTGGCGACAACGTCGACGCCGGCCGGCGCGGTGAACTTTTTGATAATGGGTAGCAGGGAATACGTCGCCAGCAACGGCGCCTCGTCAGTCAGTGTGTAGATGATTTTTGACTTTTGTGTTGACATTGTCATTCCCTTGTAAACGGTAGTGGGTAGTGTAAGTAATGTTCCCGTTCCGGGGCGCAGGATAGTCTGCGGAAACCCGGGGCGGATGGTGCGCTGGCGCGGTCGCCATGTTCACTCAAGTGCTTATTTTAGGACAATACTGGCGGACTGGGGCGGAAACCCCTGCGTTGGGCGGGGTCGCGCGGGCATTTTTTGCCGTTTCCCGGGCTGGCGGCGGGGCCGGCGCCCCGGATGTGTTATTGTGCGGCACGGTCCTCGTTCCCCGTCCCCGAAGCCCGCCTAGTTGACGACTGGAAAAAAAAGTTTCTCCATGCGTCTTAACGATCCCAACCAAAACCACCTGCTCGCCGCCTTGCTGGAGTCCGATTTCGCGCGCCTGTCGCCGCACCTCGAACCGATCATGATGCGGCTGGGCGACGTGCTGTACGAGTCCGGCGGGCAGCTGCAACATGTCTATTTCCCAACATCGGCGATTGTTTCCCTGCACTATGTGCTGGAGAACGGCGGCTCGTCCGAGATCGCCGGCGTCGGCAACGAGGGCATCCTCGGCATTTCCTTGTTTATGGGCGGAAATACAACGCCGAGCCGCGCCGTGGTGCAGACGGCCGGCCACGGCTACCGCCTGAAGTCGCACATCCTCATGGACGAGTTCAACCGCGCCGGCCCCGTCATGCGGCTGCTGCTGCGCTACACGCAGGCGCTGCTGACGCAGATGTCGCAGACGGCCGTCTGCAACCGCCATCACACGGTCGAGCAGCAATTGTGCCGCTGGCTGCTGCTCACGCTCGACCGCCTGCCCGGCAACGAGCTGACGATGACGCAGGAATTGATCGCCAACATGCTCGGCGTGCGGCGCGAAGGCGTCACCGTGGCCGCCGGCAAGTTGCAGGAAAACGGCTACATCAGCTACCGCCGCGGCCACATCACCGTGCTCGACCGGGTCGGCCTGGAGGCCGAGGTGTGCGAATGCTACGACGTCGTCAAAAAAGAATTCGCGCGGCTGATGTCAGACGTGCGGCAACGCCAAGGATCGCAATGAGCCCCCACCAGACCGTCGACGCGCCGCTGCTCAAGGCCGACGCCTTGCAGCAGGCGATTTTTAAGAGCGCCAATTTTTCCTGCATCGCCACCGACGCCCAGGGCGTGATCCAGCTGTTCAACGTCGGCGCCGAGCGCATGCACGGCTACAGCGCGGCCGAGGTGGTCAATCTGATCACTCCGGCCGGCATTTCCGACGCCCAGGAGATCATCGAGCGGGCCGAGGCGCTGAGCCTGGAGCTGGGCACGCCGATCCGCCCCGGCTTCGAGGCGCTGGCGTTCAAGGCGTCGCGCGGCATCGAAGACACATACGAGCTGACCTATGTGCGCAAGGACGGCAGCCGCTTCCCGGCGATCGTGTCGGTGAGCCCTTTGCGCGACGGCGACGACAAGATCATCGGCTACCTGCTGATCGGCACCGACAACACGGCCCGCAAGCAGGTCGAGGACGCGCAGGCCGTGCTCGACGCCCGGCTGCGCGAGCAGCAACTGGCGCTGCAGGAGACCAATATCGAACTGGAGGCCGCGCGCGCGGCGGCCGACAAGGCCAACCGCGCCAAGTCGGAGTTCCTGTCGAGCATGAGCCACGAGCTGCGCACGCCGCTCAACGCCGTGCTCGGCTTCGCGCAACTGCTGGCGTCGGACAAGCCGCCGCCGACGCCGTCGCAGCTGCGCTCGATCGACCAGATCCTCAAGGGCGGCTGGTATCTGCTGCAACTGATTAACGAAATCCTCGACCTGGCGATGATCGAATCGGGCAAGGTGACGATGTCGCAGGAATCGATGGGCCTGTCCGACGTGCTCAAGGATTGCCAGGCGATGGTCGGGCCGCAGGCGCAAAAGCGCGGCATCCAGCTGCGCTTCAGCAAGATGGAGCGGCCGTTCTTCGTCCACGCCGACCGCACCCGCGTCAAGCAGGTGATGATCAACCTGCTGTCGAACGCCATCAAGTACAACCGCGCCGGCGGCAGCGTGACGGTGACCTGCGGCGAAGGCAGCGAGGGCATGGTGCGGGTCGGCGTGACCGACACCGGCGCCGGCCTGAGCGACGAACAAATGGCGCACCTGTTCGAACCGTTCAACCGCCTCGGCCAGGAGGAGGGCGGCGAGGAGGGCACCGGCATCGGCCTGGTGGTCACCAAGCAGCTGGTTGAGTTGATGCACGGCGCCATCGGCGTCGACAGCGAGCTCGGCGTCGGCACCACGTTCTGGGTCGAGCTGGCCGCCAGCGCCGAGCCGGTGCTCGAGCTGGCCGCGTTCGACACCAGCACCTACAGCGACGCCCACGTCGACGCCGCGCCGCGCACCTTGCTGTACGTGGAGGACAACCCGGCCAACCTGAACCTGGTCGAACAGCTGATCACGCGCCGGCCCGACCTCAAGCTGCTGACCGCGGTCGACGGGTACGCCGGCATCCAGCTGGCGCGCACCTACCAGCCGGACGTGATCCTGATGGACATCAACCTGCCCGGCGTGAGCGGCTTCGGCTGCCTCAAGATCCTGCAGGAGGACGCCACCACCGCGCACATCCCGGTGATGGCGCTGTCGGCCAACGCCATGCCGCGCGACATAGAAAAAGGCGTGGAGGCCGGTTTCTTCCGCTATCTGACCAAACCCATCAACGTGGCCCAGTTCATGGACGCCTTGGACCTGGCGCTGGCCTTCGCCGCCGCCCATAAGGAAGTACGCCATGATTGACGCCACCCAGTTATTAAACGCCAACATCCTGATCGTCGACGACCAGCAGGCCAACGTCATGCTGCTCGAGCAAATGCTGGGCAACGCCGGCTACACGCAGGTCACCAGCACGACGGACCCGTTCGCCGTGAGCGGGCTGCACCTGGCCAACCACTACGACCTGATCCTGCTGGACCTGCAAATGCCGGGCATGGACGGCTTCGAGGTGCTCGAGGCGCTCAAGGTCATCGAGCCGGACGGCTATGTGCCGGTGCTGGTGGTGACGGCGCAGCCGGGCCACAAGCTGCGCGCGTTGCAGGCCGGCGCCAAGGACTTCGTCGCCAAGCCGTTCGAGCTGGTCGAGGTCGAGACGCGCATCCACAACATGCTCGAGGTGCGCCTGTTGCACCGGCAACTGAACCGCTACAACCAGCAGCTGGAACACCAGGTGATGCAACGCACGGCCGAGTTACGCGCCAGCGAGGCGCGTTTCCAGCGCTACGCCGAGCTGTCGAGCGACTGGTACTGGGAGCAGGATGCCGACGGCAAGCTGACCCATTGGTCGGGGCCGGTGATGGACATGGTCGGCATCGGCGCCGGCGGTGGCGGCGGCTGGGACGTGGCCGAGCGCGCGACGCTGGAGGCCAACATCGCCGAGCGCAAGCCGTTCCTCGATTTCGTCTACCGGCGCACGGCCGCCAACGGCAAGGTGCAGCACTTGCAGGTCAGCGGCGAGCCGATGTTCGACGACGCCAGCCGCTTCGTCGGCTACCGCGGCGTGGGGCGCGACGTCACGGCGATGGCGGCGATGTTCGCGACGGCCCGGCCATGACGTACTACGGAAACACGTAGGGCGGATTAGCGCAGCGTAATCCGCCAATGCATGCGTTTCGACGGCGCACGTATTGGCGGATTACGGCGTTCCGCCTCTCAAGGCCTACCGGCAGGTAGGCCTTGCCATCGATGCGCCCTACGCGTCAACATCGCCAACCTCCTGGCGTCAGCGCTCAATGCTGGTAGATGCCCGCGCTGTTGCCGCTGCCCGTTTGCATGATGCTGGCGGCAAAGCCGTCGCCCACTTGCGTGATCCAGGCGATGTTAGGCGCGTTCGACAGCGGCCCCGTCTGCGTCACCGACGCCGCGTTGAGGCTGCCGAGCTGGCTGATCGCCGCCGTGTTCGAGCCGGCGGTCTGGTCGATGGTGGCCGTGTTGGCGGTCCCCGTTTGCGTCGTCAGCGCGCCGCCGCCGCCAACGATGTTGGTGACCGCCAGGTTGCCGGCGCCGCTCTGCAGGATCTCGGCCTCGGTCGCAAAGCCGGTCGACGTCAAGCTGCCGCGCGCCTCGTTGTCCGTACCCGTCTGGCTGATGGCGATGCCTGAATAGAAGGCGTCGTCGTACGTGACGGTGGCGCGGTTGCCGATGCCGTCCTGACGGATCGGCAGTCCGGCATACCCGGAGCGGCTGCGGCGGACAGTGATGACATTGTCCGATCCATACTGTTGCGGACGGAAGCTGAGCGCGCCGACGTCGTTGGCGCGGTCCTCGATCACGTTGCGCTCGCCATGCTGCTCGACCCGGATGGTCGACTCGTACGCGCCGTTCTGCAGCAGCGTGGCGCGGTTGCCGGTGCCGGACTGGTTGACGTAGGCGAAGCCGAAAAATCCGCCCTCGTCGTGCCGCAGCGTCAGTTGGTTGGCGTCGCCTTGCTGGCTGACGGCGACGATCATGCCGGGCGTGTTGTGCTGCAGGATGCCGCCGCTGCGGCTGGCCGGATCGCCCACCATATTGTAATTGCCGGTCTGAACGATGGAGACGGTGGCGTCCTCGCCGGCCTGGTTCTGCTCGACGTAGGCCTGGTTGCCGGTGCCGTTTTGCGTAACGGTGGCGCTGGGCGCGGTTTGCGCGAACGCGCCGGAGGCGCTGGAAATGGCCAGCATCAGGCCGAGGGCGACGGGGTGGACGGGGTATTTCATGATGACTCCTTGCGATGGTCAAAACGTGGAGGGACTCAGTGCTGATAGATGGTGGCGTCGTTGCCGGAGCCCGTCTGCGTGATGCTGGCGGTGAAGCCATCGCCGACCTGCGTGATGCGGGCGGTGCTGACTTCGGCGTTGACCTGGCTGACGGTGGCATTGTTGCCGATGCCTGCCTGGCTGATCTCGACGAAGGCAAAGGTGGTCTGATCCTGCGTGGACAAGGCCCGGTTGCCGATGCCGTCCTGTGAAACACGGGGGCCGCCGAAGGCCGAGCCGCCGCGGTTGAGCCGGAGGGCGTTGTCGCTGCCGCTTTGGCTGGCCTGGAAACCGAAGGCCAGCGATTCGGCGCCGTCGGACTCGACCACGTTGCCGGCGCCGCTTTGGTCGATCCGCACGACCGACTCGTAGACGTCGTTCTGCCGCACGGCGGCGACGTTGCCGTTGCCGTTCTGGTTGATGAAGACCAGGTCGAAGTCGCCGAGGATTTGCGAGAACGCGGCCTGGTTGTTATCCCCTTGCTGCACAACATTGATGTTCATGCGGTTGGTGTCGCGTTGCAGGATGCCGCCGGTCCGGGCGCCCGGATCGCCGACGCGGTTGTTGTTGCCGGTCTGCGCGACGGCGACGCTGGACTCGCTGCTGACGTTTTGCTGCTCGACATAGGACTGGTTGTCGACACCGTTGTGCGTGATCGTGGCGGTGGTCTGGAATTGCGCCGACGCGCCGCCGGCGGAGAGCAGCAAGCCGGCGGCGACACAGGATATTGCGTAGTTCATGGGAACTCCTCGGTGGTGGTTAGTGCTGGATCACAATGGCGCGCTTGCCGTTGCCGGTCTGGGTCACGCGCGCGCCGGCATCGTGGCCGTACTGTTCGACACGCGCGCTGTTGAAGCTGCCTTGCTGGTCGATGGCGGCGCTGTTGCCGGCGCCCGCCTGGATGACGGTGGCGTCGTTGTCGTTGCCGTTTTGCCGCAGCTCGACCGTGTTGGACGATCCCTGCTGCGTCACCGACGCCTGGTTGTGCCGGCCGCGCTGCGACGCTGCCAGCTGCAGTTCGCGCCCGCTCTGGCCGGCCGTCACCGTGTTGGCGTCGCCGCGCTGGACGACGGCGGCCGCCAAGCCGCCGGTCGTGAACTCCGGCCCGGCCAGGTCGCCGGCCATCGCCAGCGGCGCCGAGAGCAGGGCGGCGAGCGCCGCCAGCCGCGCGTTCATGGCGTGCCTCCGGCGGCGCGGTACGCGGTGTCGCGATCGGTGGCGTAGCGCTGCACCACGGGATCGGACCAGCGCGCCGGGTCTTGCAGCGCCCAGTTGCCGTCGCGCACACCCTGCACGATCAGATGGGCCACGCCGGCCTCGATCGCCTCGTTCACGCACAGCTGGGTCGGTTCGTTGCGCGTCATGCCGCCCTCCAGCTCCAGCAAGTCCTTGACGTTGACGAACTTGAACACGCTCGGGTGCACTTCGTACGCATACACGGTCTTGGTGGTCGACACGCTCTGCAGGATCTGGCCGCCCCGGATGTCGATGGTGCGCAGGCTGACGGTGACCTGGTCGACCCGGTACTGGGTGCTGACGCCGATGCCGAGAAAGCGGGCGCCGGCGCCGCCGGTGCGCACATTGCTTTCGAAGGCGGTGATGCCGCCCTCGATCAGCACCGACGCCGCCAGCAGCGGTGGAATCTGCACCGCCGGCGTGCCGGCCGGCTGCGGCATTTCCAGCGCGCGCACGATCTTGCGCTCGGTGAGCAGGTTCTGCAGGTTCTCGCGCTCGACCGGGATGAACCAGCCCGATTCCTGGAGCGCCTTGATCAGCATCGACGAGGCCCCTTGCGTGACGGCGGTGGAGAACGAGCTGTCCGGCGCCGGCTTGTATTGGCCGGTCTGGTCGCGGATGCCGTACACGGCCACCGCCACCTTGCCCCTGGGCGGCGGCAGCTTGCGCAGGTCGCTGGTCGCGGCGGTCATCGGCGTCAAGCGGGCGTCCTCGCGCGCGGCCGACGGCGGATGGGTGAGGGCGCAGCCGGACGACAGCAGCGCGGCCGTGGCGGCCAGCAGCGCGGCGCGTTTGATCGCCGGCATCATTGCGCCACCTCGAAGGTGGTGGCGGCGCCGGTGGCCTTGTCGGTGGTGGTGATGCGCAACATGCCGCCGCCCAGATCGGTCACGCTGATGGTGAAGTTTTCGGTGGAGAAGGTGCCGGGCACCAGCTTGCCGTCGCTGCCGGTCAGCTTGGAGGTGGCGGCGGCGGCCAGTTGGCTCAGCACGGTGCGCTCGAGGGTCTGGTTGAACTGGGCCAGCGGCGACTGGTCCAGCAGCGAGCGGCCCAGGCCGTCCTTGCCGGCGTGGTTGTTGGTGGCGGTCGCCGTCGCCAGCAGGTGCTGGCCGTTGGCCGGATAGCCGCCGAACGCCGGGTTGACCGGCTGGTAGACGATGTCGGTCGCGCCGGCGCCGCCGGCGATTGCCAGGACGATCAGGGCAAGTTGTGGCGGACGGAAGACGGGCATGGCGGACTCCTCGGTGTGGCGGTGTCAGAATTCGTCGGGGGCCAGGTCGGCGTCGCGGATCAGCTTGCGTTCGGCGTCGGTTTGCAGCACCGTTTGCCAGACCGTCTCGGCGGCGTTCTCGCTCAGCGAGCGGATGGCCGCGCGGGCCGGCGGCAGCCGGGTCTGGAACACGCGGCGCTGGGCGAAGCCGATCCACACCTCGCTGCCCAGGCGCGCCGACGGGCGCTCGTTGATCGACAGCGTGTAGTGTTCGCTGCCTTCCTTGTCGCGCCAGGCGGCCAGAAAGTATTGGGAGAAATCGTGGCCGGCGATCGTCACCGTCTGGACGGTCACCACGCCGGTCGCCGGTTCCGGTTCGGCGGCGCTCGCGGCCGATGCGAAGCCGAGCCAAAAGACGGTCGCTGCGGTGACGATGTGACCAGTGGACATATGAACTCGCGGGGAAGGGGCGTCTACGGCTGACGTCGGGAGTTCAGTATAGGAGTCGGATTCGCGCGCAAATTTGACGGCGGTCATGCGGACTCATGGTAGGTGTCAAGCGTGCAGGAAGTGATTTGTGCGTGGGGAAATTGATTGATTTTGGATAGCGCTCGCCACGGGATTCGTGCATGCGTCTCCGGCGGCTCACCGATGGCGGATTACGGCGTTCCGCCTAATCCGCCCTACGTGTCTCCGGGGCAAGCGGAGGACCGTCGCGGCGATCCGGGGCGCCAGGATTCACGAGGAAACACGTAGGGCGGATTAGCGCAGCGTAATCCGCCATGCATGCGCCGCCGGCGGCTCATCGATGGCGGATTACGGCGTTCGGGTAGCCGCTGTCACGGCGTGACGCCGGTTGTCGCGAACCGTTCGCGGTACAGCTTGGGCGTGATGCCCAGCTTTTTCTGGAACACCCGCCGCATATGCGCTTCGTCGCTGAAGCTGGCGCGCGCGGCCACCGTCTTGATCGGCAGCGCCAGATCGGCCAGCAATTGCGTGGCCCGCTCGAAGCGGCAGGCCTCGATGAACGCTTGCGTGCTCAAACCCACCTCCTGCTGGAACACGCGCGTGAAGTGCCGCTCGCTCATCATCGCCCGCTGCGCCAGCTGCGCGACCGACAGCTTTTCGTGCAGATTGTCCAGTATCCAGTTTTGAATGTCGCGGATGTTCGGCTTGGCGGTGCGCTCACTCAATAAATGCGCGCTGAACTGCGACTGCCCGCCCGGACGCTTCAGGTACACCACCATCTCGGTCGCCACCTCCAGCGCCAGGTCGCGGCCGAAATCCTCCTCCACCAGCGCCAGCGCCAGATCGATGCCGGCCGTTACGCCGGCCGAGGTCCACAAATTGTCGGAGCGGATGAAGATGGCGTCGGCTTCGACCAGGATCGACGGGAAATCGGCCTGCAAGCGGTCGGCCACGCTCCAGTGTGTCGTGGCGCGCTTGCCGTCCAGAACACCGGCCGCCGCCAGGAAGAACGCGCCCGAGCACAGCGACGCGAGCCGCTTGAGGCGGGGCGCCGACGCCGCCACCCAGTCGACAATGGCGGCGCCGTCGGCCAACGCCGCCTGGATGTGGCGCGCGCCGACGACGATGGCGTCGTCCGGCAAGGCCAGCGCGCTGAGCGCCTTGGTCGCCTGCAGCGCCATCAGCGTGTCGGAGCGCACCGTTCCAATCGCGGTGGCCGCGATGCGCACGTCGTAGCCGGGCGCGCGGCCACGCCGTTGCAGGTGCAGG
The DNA here is from genome assembly GCF_017833525.1 of Duganella sp. 1411. GTDB lineage: Bacteria > Pseudomonadota > Gammaproteobacteria > Burkholderiales > Burkholderiaceae_D > Rugamonas. The sequence continues at coordinate 1,925,642 of NZ_JAFICD010000001.1, read as the reverse complement.
TTGGCATACTCGAACACCGACATCGGTCCGATCGCTTCCATCGCCTTGAAGCCGGGATAGACAACGATGTCGACGGTTCTTGTGCTCACTGTGGGTCCTTAAAATCCGGTCATTATGGCATCATTTCCGGCCATTCTCATCCGTCGCGGCGCGCTTCGCCCGGCGCGGCCGGCACAATGGCGGGTTCCAACATTGTGTCTTACGACGGGAACCACTCCATGAAAACCAAAGCTGCCATCGCGTGGCGCGCCGGCGCGCCGCTGACCATTGAAGAAGTCGACCTGCAAGGCCCCAAGGCCGGCGAGGTGTTGATCGAGCTGAAGGCCACCGGCATTTGCCACACCGATTACTACACCCTGTCGGGCGCCGATCCGGAGGGCATCTTCCCCGCCATCCTCGGCCACGAGGGCGCCGGCATCGTCGTCGATGTCGGCCCCGGCGTCAAGACCTTGAAAAAAGACGACCACGTGATTCCGCTGTACACGCCGGAATGCCGCGAGTGCAAGTTCTGCCTGTCGCGCAAAACCAATCTGTGCCAGGCGATCCGCTCGACCCAGGGCCGGGGCCTGATGCCGGACGCCACCAGCCGCTTTTCGCTGGACGGCAAGCCGCTGTTCCACTACATGGGCACGTCGACCTTTTCCAACTACATCGTGGTGCCGGAAATCGCGCTGGCCAAGATCCGCGAGGACGCGCCGTTCGACAAGGTCTGCTACATCGGTTGCGGCGTGACCACCGGCGTCGGCGCGGTGTTGTTCTCGGCCAAGGTGGAGGCGGGCGCCAACGTCGTCGTGTTCGGCCTCGGCGGCATCGGCCTGAACGTGATCCAGGCCGCGCGCATGGTCGGCGCCGACAAGATCATCGGCGTCGACATCAATCCGGCGCGCCAGGAGATGGCGCGCAAGTTCGGCATGACGCATTTCATCAATCCGAAGGAGGTCGAGAACGTCGTCGACGCCATCGTGCAGATCACCGACGGCGGCGCCGACTACAGTTTCGAGTGCGTCGGCAACACCACCACGATGCGCCAGGCGCTCGAGTGCACGCACAAGGGCTGGGGCAAGTCGTTCATCATCGGCGTGGCCGCCGCCGGGCAGGAAATCTCGACCCGGCCGTTCCAGCTGGTGACGGGGCGCGAATGGCGCGGCTCGGCGTTCGGCGGCGCGCGCGGCCGCACCGACGTGCCGAAGATCGTCGACTGGTATATGGAGGGCAAGCTCAATATCGACGACCTGATCACCCACCGCTTGCCGCTGGAGCGCATCAATGAAGGCTTCGATTTGATGAAGAGCGGAGAGTCGATCCGGTCGGTGGTGTTGTATTGATGCTCTGAGAGGGTTTGATGTGGCAGCGGCCTGTACCGCAGCGTAGAATTGGCATCTTTCTCTCTCGACAAGGATGTCATGCTGATGCGTTTTGCAGGCAAGACCGTGCTGGTGCTGTTGCTGCTGGTGGCCGCCTATCTCGGGCTGGTCGCCGTCTGGGCGTCGTCATCGTTCCGCGCCGTCATGGAGGCGGCGCCCGAGCCGCCGCGCATGCCGTTGTCGTCCCGGCAGATGACGATCTTGCTCAAGGTCGAGGACCCGACCTTTTTCCAGCACTCCGGGCTCAGCGTGGCCAGCGGGCAGGGCAAGGCGACTATCACATCGGCAGTCGCGCGCGATCTGTATTTTTCCGAGCGGCCGCTGCCCGGCGTCTCCGGGGTGCTGCAACGCTTTTACAGCCGGGTGTTTGACTGCTGCAAAAAGGTCGACCTCGGCCGCGATGTGCTGGCATTGGTGTTGAACGCCAAGCTGCCCAAGCGCGAGCAGTTGGCCTTGTATGTGGCCGAGGTCTACATGGGCAGCAATGACGGCAAGCAAATCACCGGCTTGCCGATGGCGGCCGAGACTTATCTGGGCAAGCCGCTGGACGAGGCCAGCGAGGACGAATTCATCGGCCTGGTGGCGATGATCAAGGCGCCCAATCAATATCATCCCGTGACGCACCCGGCCGAACTGGCCGAGCGGGTGGCGCGGATCCAGTCATTGCTGGCGGGAAAATGCAAACCGGACGGCTGGTTCGACACGGATTATCCCTCCTGTAGCCACTCGTCATAGAAAGATTCTATTCAGGCAGTATTGATTTTCGCGCAAATGTCGCCACATACTTTGGGATGAAATTTAAAGGTGTCCGCCGGCAGTGTGCCGATGGGCCAGTGTTGATTCTCGGAACTTTAAACAGGAGACCAGTATGGCGATCAGTTTGCAAAAAGGCGGTAACGTCAACCTCAGCAAAGAAGCACCCGGCCTGACCAAGGTCGTGATCGGCCTGGGCTGGGACCCACGCGCCACCGACGGCGCCGAATTCGACCTCGACGGCAGCGCCTTCATGCTCAAGGCCGACGGCAAAGTGCGCGGCGATAACGACTTCATCTTCTACAACAACCTCAAGTCGAGCGACGGTTCGGTGGTCCACAACGGCGACAACCGGACCGGCGCCGGCGAGGGCGACGACGAGACCCTGACCGTCGACCTGAGCCGTGTGCCGGCCGAAATCGACCGCGTGTCGTTTTGCGTGACCATCCACGAGGCCGAGGCCCGCAAGCAGAACTTCGGCATGGTCGGCAAGGCCTTCATCCGCTGCCTGAACGCCAACGGCAATGCCGAACTGACCCGCTACGACCTGTCCGAAGATAGCTCCGTGGAAACGGCGATGATCTTCGGCGAACTCTATCGCGCCGGCGCCGAGTGGAAATTCCGGGCCGTGGGCCAGGGCTTCAAAGGCGGGCTCGGTCCGCTGGCGCGCTCGTTCGGCGTCAACGCTTAACACCTAGTAATAGTTTCGACTCGGCGCCAGTCGCGCGCCGAACGTGCAAACCGGGAGGCCGTCGTCTCCCGGTTTGCACGTGCGCGCACTTTTCATCATTGATCACACGAGGACGGCATGAGCATTTATCCGAGCGCGGGACCACACCCCGTTTTGGCCGAGGAGCCGTTATGACCCGTGTTTGGCGCATTTGGTATAACAGCGCGTTTTCGTCCATCGCCACCGTGATCAGGCTGGTCCGCGAGGCCGACGCGGACGGCCGCTTCCATACCATTTACACGCACGCGCACGCCCATTCGCCGGCGGCCGGCGCCGCGCACGCGTTCCACGTCGAGCCGACCGGGCTGGCGGCGTCCGACTATGTCGACTGGTGCCTGGCGTTTTGCCGCGAGCACAAGGTCGACGTCTTCGTGCCGTCCAAGCACGCGGCGGCGCTGAGCGCGGCGCGCGGGCGTTTCCTGGAACACGGCGTGCGCGTACTCAGCGCCGCCGCGCCGGACAAGCTCGAGCTCATCGACGACAAGGCCGCCTTCTACGCGACCGTCAAACTGCCGCTGGCGCCGCCGCCGGAATTCCGCGTCTTCAGCGACATCGGCCAATTCGACGCCGCCCACGCCGAGTTGCGCGCGCGGCACGAGACGCTGTGCGTCAAGCCGGCGCGCTCGGTCTACGGCCTTGGCTTCAGCGTGCTCGACGAGGAACGCAGCAGCGCCGCGCTGTTGCTGGCCGGGTCCAGCTACCGCATCGGCCTGGGCGACTTGCGCCGTGGCCTGGCCGAGCTGGAGCGGTTCCGCACGATGCTGCTGATGGAATATCTTGGCGGCCACGAATACAGCGTCGATTGCGTCGGCGCCGACGGCCACTTGGTCGCCGCAGTGGCGCGCAAGAAGCTGCCCCAGCCCGGCCACGGCCAGTTGATCGACATGCGCGCCGACATCATCGCCTCGTGCGAACAGCTGGCGGCCGATTTCGGCCTGAGCGGCATGTTCAACGTACAGTTCCGCGAGGGCCGCGACGGCCTGCGCCTGCTGGAAATCAACGCCCGCGCCTCGGGCGGCATCGGCATGGCCTGCCTGGCCGGACCGAACCTGCCGTATCTGGCGTTGTGCGCGTTCATTGACGGGCACCAGGGGCTGGCCCCGGCGCCGGTGCGCGACGGGCTGCGCGTCGGCGAGCTGGGCACGGCCGTGGAGCTGCCATGAACGGGCCGTCGCCATGCCCCGGCGCGGTCGAGGTGGAGCTGCCGACCGGCACTTTGCAGCTGCGCGTGACCGACAGCGCATTCGCCCCCGACAGCCTGCTCGGGTTCGCCGCGCGCGACAACGCCAAGCGCGGCTTCCTGTTCCTGAGCAAGGTGCTGGGCAAGCACTGGCCGGTAACGCCGCAACGCATGGCCGAGATCCACGAGCACTTGGCCGCCGGCATGCCGGAGCTGCCGGGACCGGTGGTGTTCATCTCGATGGCCGAAACCGGCATCGGCCTGGGCCAGGGCATGTTCGAGGCGTGGCAACGCGCCCATCCGGAGCAGCCGGCGCTGTTCCTGCACACCACCCGCTACCGGGTCGGCCGGGAGCCGCTGATCGAATTCGAGGAGGCGCACAGCCACGCGCCGCGCCAGTTCCTGCATTGGCCGGCCGACCCTGCGCAGCGCGCGCTGTTCGCCGGCATGCGCTCGCTGGTGCTGGTCGACGACGAGGCCAGCACCGGCAATACCTTCCTCAATCTGCTGAACGCCTGCCGCCAGGTGCAACCGACCCTTGAGCACCTGCACTTGGCGGTGATCACCAACTTCATGGGCGAAGAGGGCGCCGCATCGCTGGCGGGCCGCTGCGCCGTGCCGATGACCTTGGGCGCGTGTTTGCATGGCAGCTATCGTTTCACGCCGGGCATGGTCGCATCCGGCGCGGCGCCGGCCCAGCGTTTCGACGCCGACGCCGAGCGCGGCGCCAGCGCGGCGTTCGGCCGCCGTGGCCTGACCGGGCCGCTGCGCCTGCCGCCGGCCTTCGTGGCGGGACTGGCGGCCGGTATCGGCATCGGCCAGAAAGTGCTGGTGGTGGGCACGGGCGAATTCATGCATGCGGCCTATGTGCTGGGCGCCGGGCTGGCGCGCGGCGGCGTCGAGGTGGCGGTGCAGTCGACCACGCGCTCGCCGATCCGCCGCTGGGGCGCGGTCGCGCACGCGCTGGACTTCGCCGACAACTACGGCGAAGGCATCCCCAATTTCCTGTACAACGTCCACCCCGGCCAGTACGACCATGTGTTCATCTGCCACGAGACGCCGCCCGGCGCCGCGTTGTTCGAGCTGGCCGCGCTGCTCAAGGCGCGTCTGTTCCATTTTATGAGTGAGGCCCTGATTGAAGAAATTCCTGTTCGCTGACCTGGACGACACGCTGTTCCAATCGCTGGAAAAATGCGGCGGCCGCGACGACCTGCAAGCGGCCGCCGTGCTCAAGGATGGCGTCGCCTGTTCGTTCACCACCGCCGGCCAGCGCGCGCTGTTCGAGTTCATGGACGACGGCATGACGGTCATCCCGGCGACGGCGCGCAACCAGGACGCCTTTAGCCGCGTCAAGCTGAACTTCAACAGCTACGCGGTGATCAACTACGGCGGGGTGGTGCTGCTGCCCGACGGCAGCGCCGACCGCGCCTGGCTCGAGCGCATGCGCCCGTTGATGCTGGCGGCGCAGGCCGGCCTGGCCGAGCTGGCCGGCCTGATCGACGCCTTTGTGGCCGGCGCCGGCCAGCGCGGGCGCTGCCGCGTGATCGAGGATTTTTCGATTCCGTTCTACCTGGTCTTCAAGGACGCCGACAAAGTTGCCGAGCGGCTGGAACCGATCGAGCGCGAGGTGGTGCGTCCGTGGCTGGAGACGCGCGGCCACGATTACTTCATCCACCGCAACGGCAACAACCTGGCCGTGCTGCCCAACGCGCTCAACAAATCGCACGCGGTGGCCTACGTCACCGAGCGCCTGCGCGCCGAGCATGGCCCGTTGCTGACCTTCGGCATCGGCGACAGCCGCTCGGACGCGCGCTTCATGGCCGCCTGCGACTACGCCATCATCCCGCGCGGCACGCAACTGGCGGCCATCGCCCTGGAGCCGCTATGAATTTCAGCGGCAGCTACCACGGCGACGACGTGCGCTTCCTGCTCAAGCCGCTGGCGCTGGCGTCGTTTGTCGACGTGCCCGACAAGGAGCGCCTGATCCAGTCGGGACGGCGCCATTACAGCGAGATGCTGTCGCGCGAGTCGCTGCCGTCGGCGCGCTATCTGGACGTGTTCGGCCAGGCCTGCGCCGCCAACCTGGAGCGCATGGCGCGCGACTGCGTGACCCTGGCCGGCCTGATCGCGCGCCGCCGCGCCGGCGCCATCACGCTGGTGTCGCTGGCGCGCGCCGGCACGCCGGTCGGGGTGGTGCTCAAGCGCCTGCTCGGCGGCGTGCTCGGGCGCGACGTGGCGCACTATTCGCTGTCCATCATCCGCGACCGCGGCATCGACCGGGTCGCGCTGGAATATATCCTGGCGCAGGGCCACGCGCCGGAGTCGATCGTGTTCGTCGACGGCTGGACTGGCAAAGGCGTTATCGCCGCCGAGCTGCACGCCAGTGTGGCGGCCTTCAACGCCGCCCATGGTTGTGACATCGACAGCGGCCTGTACGTGCTGTCCGACCTGGCCGGCGTGGCCGCGTGCGCCGCCGCCCACGACGATTATCTGATACCGTCGAGCATATTGAACGCCACCGTGTCCGGCCTGGTGAGCCGCTCGATCCTCAACGACGCCATCGGCCCGGACGATTTCCACGGCTGCGTGTACTACGCCGAGTTCGAGCCGCAGGACCAGTCGCGCGCCTTCGCCGACCGCCTGGTCGCGCTGGCGCAAAAATGGGCGGAGAATGGTGGCGCCGACGTTGCCGCGACAGACGCCGCGCGCGCGACGGCGGCGCGGGTATCGCGCGATTATATGGAGGCGGCCATGCAACGGCATGGCATCGCCGACCGCAACCTGATCAAACCCGGCCTGGGCGAGGCGACGCGCGTGCTGTTGCGGCGCACGCCGGACCGGTTGATCGTGCGCGACGCGGCCAGCGCCGACGTCGCCCATTTGCTGGTGCTGGCGCGTGAAAAAGACGTGCCGGTGCATCTGGATTCCGAGCTGCCTTACCAGGCGGTTTCCATCATCAGGAGTATCGCCGATGGTTAAGACACTAGGGGCTTCGCTGTACGTGCCGGCCACCCACAAATATCTGATGGATGTCGCCAGCGGCACCCGCCTGGCTCACGTGCGCTCATTGATCATGTGCACCGAGGACGCGGTGGCCGACCGTGAGCTCAGCTACGCCTTGTTCAACCTGTCGCTGGTGCTGGCCAACATGCCGGCGGCCGGCCCGGCCGAGCGCTTCGTACGCGTGCGCAACCTGGACGTGATGGCGCGTGTGCTGGCCATGCCCGGCGCCGACAAGCTGACCGGTTTCGTCATCCCCAAGGCGACCCAGTACAACCTGCCGATCTACTGCAACCTGGTGCGCGACACCGCGCACGTGCTGATGCCGACCCTGGAGACGGCCGAGGTGTTCTACGACGCCGAGATGCACGCGCTGCGCCATTTGATCAGCTCGCCCGGCATCCGCGAGCGGGTGGCGGCGCTGCGCATCGGCGGCAACGATTTGCTGGCGCTGCTGGGCTTGCGCCGGCCGCGCAACATGACGATCTACCGCACTCCGCTGGGGCCGGTGATCGGGCGCCTGGTGACAACCTTCCGCCCGCACGGCTTCGCGCTGACGGCGCCGGTGTTCGAGCATCTGGACCTGCCGGAGTTGCTGGCAGAGGAGGTCAACGAAGACCTGGCGCACGGCATGGTCGGCAAGACGGCGATCCATCCGAGCCAGATCACGCCGATCGAAAGCCATTACCGCGTCTCGGCCAGCGACCTGGAGGAGGCCTCCGCCATCCTGCGGCCGGACAGCCCGGCGGTGTTCGCCATGAACCAGTCGATGTGCGAAGTGGCCACCCACCGCGCCTGGGCCGAGAGCACGCTCGAGCGCTCGCGCCTGTTCGGCTCCCATCCGGAGCAGGCGGCGCCCGTGCTGACGAGTCAAACCATTTTGAGGTGATTCAAATGAAACAATTTTCGCGTGGACAGAAAAGCAAACTGGACGACCTGGGCTGCGGCCAGTCGTTCAACGTCGAGGTCGACCTGCGGATCGCCGGCGCCAGCGCCGACGTCTCCTGCTTCGGGCTCGACAGCGCCGACCGCTTGTCGGACGACCGCTACATGGTGTTCTACAACCAGCTGGCCAGCCCGGGCGACGCCGTTCGTCTGACGCTGGCCGGCGAGCGCGCCAGCTTCGCCGTCAATCTGGCGGCGCTGCCGGCGACGATCTCCAAGCTGGTGTTCACCGCCGCGCTGGACGGCGGCGCCATCATGCGCGCGCTCAGCCAGGGCAGCGTGACCTTGGGCGGCGTGGCGCAGTTCGCGCTGGCCGGGGCCGATTTCCAGGAGGAGAAGGCGGTCATTCTCGCCGAGCTGTATCGCAAGGATGGCTTGTGGCGCTTCGGCGCGGTGGGGCAGGGCTTCAACGGCGGGATGTCGGCGTTGCTGGCGCATTTTGGCGGCAGCGAGGTGGCCGCTCCCGCGCCGGCGCCTGCGCCTGCGCCGCAGGCCAGGGTGTCGCTGTCGAAGGTGACGCTGGAGAAGCGCGGCGATAAGATCTCGCTGGAGAAATCGGCGTCGCGCGGTTTCGGCCGCATCCACGTCAACCTGAACTGGAACCGCTCGGCGGCCGTCGCGCCGGCCGAGAAGGGCGGCTTCCTGGCCAAGCTGACCGGCGGCGCGCGCGCGTCCAAGGGGCTCGATCTGGACCTGGCCTGCATGTACGAGCTGACCAGCGGCAGCAAGGGCGTGGTGCAGGCGCTGGGCAATAGCTTCGGCGACTTCAACAGCCGGCCCTACATCCAGCTGGCCGCCGACGACCGCACCGGCGCCAGCGTCGACGGCGAGAACCTGACCATCAACGGCCAGCATTTCGACGAGATCAAGCGGGCGCTTATTTTCGCGTTCATTTACGAGGGCGCGCCCAACTGGGCCTCCACCGATGGCGTGGTCACCGTCAACGTACCGGACCAGCCGCCGATCGAGGTGCGGCTGGACCAGGGCGCCAGCCAGCGCATGTGCGCGATCGCCATGATCGAGAATGTCGGCGGCAAGCTGCAGGTCACCAAGCTGGTCGACTACATCGTGCCCGAGGGCGGCAAGAGCATGCACGAGGTCATGGACCGCAAGTACAACTTCGGCATGAAGTGGGTGGCGGGCAGCAAGAGCTGATCACGTGGGATCACGTGGAGACACGTAGGGCGGATTAGCGTAGCGTAATCCGCCATGCATGCGTCGCGGCGGCGCATGCATTGGCGGATTACGGCGTTCCGCCTAATCCGCCCTACGTGTTTCCGTGGTTCCCAGTCCGCCCCGTGCCGCTACCAGCCATTCAGGCGCGGCCAGCTTTCGATGCTGCCATCGTCGCCCAGCGCCTGGTACTCGGCATACTGCGCGCCGGTGGCGCAGGCGTGGTTCGGCAGAATCCGTAACTGCGTACCGATCGGAAAACGCTCGGCAATATCGCCATCGACGCCATCGCGCAACGACAGGATGCCGTGCTCCTGATTCGCGCCGCTGAGCACATAGCCGGCGATCGGCACGCCATCGACATCGCACACCTGGCCGTAGCCGAAATCCTGCTTCTGCTTTTGCGTGCCCCGGTCGCGGCTCATCGCCATCCAGCCGGCGTCGACGATGGCCCAGCCCTTCTCATCCTGATGCCCGATGACGGTCGTCAGCACGCTCAGCGCGATCTCGTCCATCGCGCACACGCCGATGTTGTGCATCACCAGATCGAAGAACACGTACACGCCGGCGCGCACCTCGGTCACGCCTTCGAACGAGCGCGCCGACAGCGCGGTGGGCGTCGAACCGACGCTGACCGCCGCGCACGGCAGACCCGCGCCGCGCAGCCGTTCGGCCGCGTCGACGCAGGCCTTGCGCTCCTGCTCGGCCATGGCGATCAGCTGTTCCGGGACGTCGAGCTCGTAGCTGGCGCCGGCGTGCGTCATCACGCCGCCCAGCAGCATGCCGCCCTCATGCAACAGACGGCCGACGTCGAGCAGCACGTCGCGGTCGGGCTTGATGCCGGAGCGGTGGTCGTCGCTGTCGATCTCGATCCACACCTCGAAGCGCATGTCGTTTTCCGCGCCGAAGCGCACGATGGTCTCGGCCGAGGCCAGGCTGTCGGTGATGATCTTCAGGTTGCAGCCGCGGCGGCGCAAGGCCATCGCTTGCGGCAGCTTGCTGCCCACCATGCCGACGGCGTACAGTATATCGGTGATGCCGGTCTCGAAAAAGCGCTCCGCCTCCAGCAACGTGGACACCGTGATGCCGCAGGCGCCGGCGGCCAGTTGCATGGCCGTCACAGGCTCGCTCTTGCTGGTTTTGATATGCGGACGGAAGTGGACGTGCATGGTGTTCATCCTGCTTTGCATGCGTGCGATATTGCGTTGCATGCGCGGGACGTCGATGATTGCCGCAGGCGTGTTCAGACCGGTAAGCGCCGACATATTTTCTCCTTGGTGAATGAAATCGTGCGCTTAATGTAAGGCCTGGGCGTCAATCCGTGTTTAAATAGAAGATAATAAAAGCCTAAGCAAAATTGAATGATCAAGATCGAAGACCTGCGCTTGATGGCGACCCTGGCGCGCAGCGAGTCGTTGAGCGAGGCGGCCCGGGCGCTGAACGTGACGCCGTCCGCGTTATCGATGCGCCTGCGCGCGCTGGAGCGGGAACTGGGGTTGTCGCTGGCGATGCGCACCGCGCGCATGCTGACCTTGAGCGCCGACGGCGAGCTGCTGGCGCAGGAGGCAACCGCGCTGTTGGCGCGTCTGGAGCAATTGCCGGAGCTGTTCGACCGCGGCGCCCAGAGCGTGAAGGGCAAGCTGCGGGTGGCCGCGCCGTTCGGCTACGGGCGCCAGCGCATCGCGCCGCTGATCGTGCGGCTGGCGCGGCGGTATCCCGATCTCAACGTTCAACTGGATTTGCGCGAGACGCCGTGGCCGGAGCGCGCCGAGGCCGACATCGTGTTCCACATCGGCAGCGTGCGCGATTCGTCGTGGGTGGCGCGCACCATCGCCGACAACCAGCGCTGGGTGTGCGCCAGTCCCGCCTATCTGCAGCAGCACGGCGCGCCCAGCACGCCGCGCGACCTGCTCAACCATGCGTGCATCTGCATCCGCGAAAACGACGAGGATGTCACGCTGTGGCATTTCAGGACGGACAAGGGCGGGGTGGAGGCACGCTGGGGCGCGCGCGAGTCGATCCGCATCCATCCGGCGATGCAAAGCAACGACGGCGGCACCGCGCGCTACTGGGCCGAGCAGGGGCTGGGCCTGGTGCTGCGTTCGCAATGGGATGTGGAGGAGGTGGTGCGCCAGGGCAAACTGGTGAGGGTGCTGCAGCCGTGGCAGTTCGATGCCGCGCCGATACTGATACTGGTACAGTCGAGCAAAAATATGCCGTCCAGGGTGAGGACGGCGTTCGATTTCTTTGTCGAGGCGTTGCGTGTCGAATAGCAATGAAACGTAGGGCGGATTAGCGCCGTAATCGGCCATGCATGCGTCGCCGACGACTCATACATGGCCGATTACGCTGCGCTAATGCGCCCTACGTGATTCAGATACCGCTTAGTGCGGCAACGACGGCATCGGCAACTCCACCTCTTCCTTGCGCGCGGCAATGGCCTCGCCCAGCGCCGCCAGGTCCAGCTTGGCTTTGCGCGCCTTCGGGAACATTTCCTTTTCCTCTTCCTCGACGTGGTGCTCGATCTGTTCCGACAGCACCTTGACCTTGGCGTCGTACAAGTCGTCGCCCGGTTCCATCTCCAGGATTTGCGCGATCAGGTCCTTCGCCGAGGCGTGCTCGACCGTTGCCTCATCGACCAGATCCTCGTTGTCGCCGTTGGCTTCGCGCACGGCCGGATAGAAGATCTCTTCCTCGGCGGTCGCGTGCTTGGTCAGCTCCAGGCAGATCTGCGTGGCCAGTTTCTTCTTGCTGGCGGTCGAACGATCGCTCAGGTTCTCGTATTTTTCAAACAGTTCCTTGACGTTCCTGTGATCCTGCGTGAGCAGTTCGATGGCGTCGATGGAAGCTGCGTCTTGCGGCGCGCGCGGCGCCTTGCCCTTGGCGGTGGTGGTGGTGGTCATGTCGGTTGCCTCGTATCGGTAAGTGTGGGGATTATTTCGACTTCGAGCCGGAAGAAGACTTGCCGGCCGAGCCCGCGCCAGCCGTTGCCTTGTTGCCGGAGGTGGCGGACTGGCTGTTGCCCTTGCCGCTGCCGCCGTTGCCGGAGCTCTTAGCGGTGCCGGTTTCTTCCAGTTTGCTGTTGCCGCCGTTTTTGCCGCCTTGTGTTGGTTTGCTCATCATAATCTCCTGTATGTCGGTCGGATGTTGGTAACCTGAAGTTAGCAATGGAAAAGCTTTGCCGTGGAAATATAGTAGACGCGCGCTCTGCCGTCGGCTGTAGGAGCGCCCCTTGTGTCCGTGTAGGCCGGATTGCCCATCAGACTGCCGGGGGCGAATGCTACAATCTTGGTTACTTTTTATTCACTATGCGGACGCGCCGTGTGGGCCCGCACCGCCATTCCTTACAGAAATCGCATGACGTTCGAGACCTCCCTGATAGTGCAGTTCCTGCCGTTCGCGATAACGGTGCTCGACGCCACGCCGGACTTCGTTATCCGCCACGCGTCGGACGAGTACCTGGCGGCGACCCGGTCGCGGCGTGCCGACCTCATCGACCGGCCGCTGTTCGATGCCTTCCCGGCGGCGACGGCCGACGCCGACGGGCCGGCGCGGCTGCGCGCGTCGCTGGAACAGGTGATTGCCACCGGGCGCGCGCACGCGATGGAGGTGCAGCGCTACGACGTGCCCGACCGGGACGGCGACGGCTTCATCGTCAAGTACTGGCTGCCCACCAATATCCCGGTGCCGGGCGAGGACGGCGCGGTGCGCTTCATCTTGCACCGCCTGTTTGATCTGACGGCCATCGTGGCCAGCGAGGACGGCGCGGGCGCGGGCGACCAGCCGGCGCACCTGACGCGCTCGCTTCAGGAGTTGCGGCAACTGGCCGAGCTGGTGCGCGAGGGCGAGGGCCGGCGCCGCAACGCCGAGGCGCGCGCCACCGAGGCCGGCGAACGCCTCGAGCTGGCCGTCGCCGCCGGCGAGCTGGGCACGTTTTACTGCCCCATGCCGATGGGCAAGATTTTCTGGAACGACAAGTGCAAGGAGCATTTTTTCGTGCCCGAGGACGCCGAGATCGACTTCGACCTGTTCTACAGCCGCATCCACCCCGACGACCGCGAGCGCACCCGCGCCGCCGTCGACGCCAGCGTCGAGAACAAGAAGGGCTACGACGTCGAATACCGCGTCGTCGCGCCGGACGGGCGCGAGCGCTGGCTGCGCGCCAAGGGCCGCACCTATTTCGACCGCGACGGCGCGCCGACGCGCTTCGACGGCATCACCATCGACATCAGCGACACCAAGCGGGTCGAAGCCGAGTTGGCGCGCAGCAACCAGCAGAAGGACGACTTCCTGGCGATGCTGGCGCACGAACTGCGCAATCCGCTGGCGCCGATCACCGCCGCCGCCGACCTGCTGGCGCTGGCGCCGCCGGAGCCGGCCCGCATCGCCCGCATGAGCGAGGTGCTGTCGCGCCAGGCGCGGCACATGTCGGGCATGCTGGACGACCTGCTCGACGTCTCGCGCGTGACGCGCGGCATGGTCGAGCTGAACAAGGAGGTACTCGATTGCAAGCAGGTGGTCGCCGCCGCGCTCGAGCAGGTGCAGCCGTTGATCGAGGCGCGCGGCCACAAGGTGCGCACGCAGATCACCCACGAGCCGGCCCGGGTGCTGGGCGACGAAAAGCGGCTGGTGCAGATGCTGGCCAACCTGCTGAACAACGCCGCCAAGTACACGCCGGCCAGGGGCGCGATCGAGCTGGCGCTGCGCATCGACGGCGACGAGATCGTCGTCACCGTGGCCGACAACGGCATCGGCATCGCGGCCGATTTGCTGCCGCATGTGTTCGAACTGTTCGTGCAGGGCGCGCGCACGCCGGACCGCGCGCAGGGCGGACTGGGGCTGGGGCTGGCGCTGGTCAAGAGCATGGTCGAGCTGCACGACGGACGCGCCGCCGCCAGCAGTGGCGGCGTTGGCGCCGGCAGCGTGTTCGAGGTGCGCTTGCCGCGCCACCGGGCCGCCGCCGCGGACGACGGCGCTGCGGATGTGGCCGCGCCGGGGCTGGGAAAGGCGCTGCGCATCGTGGTCGTCGACGACAACGCCGACGCCGCGTGGACGCTGGCCACGTGCCTGCGGGCGGTCGGCCACAGCGTCGAGGAGATGACCGACCCGCGCACGGCGCTCGCCATTGCTGCGGAGGAGGTGCCGGACGTGTTCCTGCTCGATATCGGCATGCCGGGGATCGACGGCTACGAGCTGGCGCGCCGGCTGCGCGCGCAGCCGCACACGGCGCCGGCGCGGCTGATCGCCGTCACCGGCTACGGCAACCCGGAGGAGCAGGCCGCCGGGCACGCCAATTTCGACCATTACCTGGTCAAGCCGGTCAATTTTGAAAAGTTGACGCGGCTGTTAAGCGACCTCGCCGAAAGCCCGGCCGAAAATGTCTCCTGATATCACGTAGGGCGGATTAGCGCGCAGCGCGTAATCCGCCATCTACGAGCCGCCAGCAACGCAAACCCCACCAATCACATTGATGATCAAAGCACCCACCGTGCTTACGCGCCAGAACTAAAATGCTAATATTTCAGTGCATGCCACCACTGAAAGCGTATATGCCCAATCGACGTTTCCCGGCCCCGACCCTGCCGGCGTTCCTGATCACCTGCTGCATCGCGCTGCCTTTCCCCGCCGTGGCCGAACGCCTGACCTACAACTTCAACCCCGACTGGCGCCTGGCCGTCGCCGACCCTGCCGACGCCGCGCAGGCAAGCTTCGACGACCAAAACTGGAAGCGCGTGACCCTGCCGCGCGCATGGAACGAGGACGACGCCTTCGCCAAGGACATCGTCGACCAGTCGACCGGCGTGGCCTGGTACCGCAAACGCTTCACGTTGCCGGCGGCCGCGCGCGGGCGCAAGGTGTTCCTGGAGTTCGAGGGCGCGCGCCAGGCGGCCGAGGTGTACGTCAACGGCAAGCGCATGGGCTTGCACGAAAACGGCATCAACGCCTTCGGTTTCGACATCGGCGCCGCGCTGGTCGACGGAGAAAACACGGTGGCCGTACGCACCGATAACAGCTGGGACTACCGCGAGAAGGCGACCGGCCAGCGCTATCAATGGTCGGACAAGAACTTCAACGCCAACTACGGCGGCCTGTCGAAGAACGTGCGCCTGCATGTGACGGACAAGCTGTATCAGACCTTGCCGCTGTATTCGACGCTGGGCACCACCGGCGTCTACGTCTACGCGCGCGACTTCGACATCCCCGGCCGCCGCGCCACCGTGAGCGCCGAATCGCAGGTGCGCAACGAATACGACCGGCCGCGCACCTTCACCTACGAGGTGCAAATCATGGACCGCGACGGCAAGCGGGTGGTCGCGTTCTCCTCGCCCGCGCAAACGGTGGCGCCGGGGGCGACGGCGGTCGTCAAGGCCAGCGCTCCCGTGAAGAACCTGCACTTCTGGAGCTGGGGCTACGGCTATCTGTACGACGTCGCCACCATCCTCAAGGTCGACGGCAAGCCGATGGACCGGGTGGTCACGCGCACCGGGTTCCGCAAGACCGCCTTCGCCGACGGCATGGTCAGGCTGAACGACCGCGTCATCCAGATGAAGGGCTACGCGCAGCGCACGTCCAACGAGTGGCCGGCGATTGGCCTGTCTGTGCCGGCCTGGTTGAGCGACTACAGCAACGGCCTGGCGCTGGCCAGCAACGCCAACCTGATACGCTGGATGCATATCACGCCGTGGAAGCAGGACGTCGAATCGCTCGATCGGCTTGGCCTGATGCAGGCGCTGCCGGCGGGCGACTCGGAGGCCGACGTCACCGGCCGGCGCTGGGAACAGCGCATCGAGGCGATGCGCGACGCCATCGTCTACAACCGCAACAGCCCGAGCGTGATCTTCTACGAAAGCGGCAACCGTGGCGTCAGCGAGCCGCACATGGTGGAGATGAAGGCGCTGCGCGACCAGTTCGATCCGCACGGCGGACGCGCCTCCGGCAGCCGCGAGATGCTCAGCGCGCGCCTGCAGCAGGTGGCCGAATACGGCGGCGAGATGCTGTACGTGAACAAGAGCGCGCGCATCCCGATGTGGGCGATGGAGTATTCGCGCGACGAGGGCGCGCGCAAGTTCTGGGACGAGCTGACGCCGCCGTTCCACAAGGACGGCGACGGTCCGCCGCACAAGGGGCAGGACGCCAGCGTCTACAACCGCAACCAGGACACGCACGCGATCGAGAACGTCAAGCGCTGGTACGACTACTGGCGCGAGCGGCCCGGCACCGGCACGCGGGTGTCGTCCGGCGGCGTCAATATCATTTTCTCGGACAGTAACACCCACCACCGCGGCGCCGAGAATTACCGCCGCAGCGGCGAGGTCGATGCGATGCGCATCCCCAAGGACGGCTTCTACGCGCACCAAGTGATGTGGGACGGTTGGGTCGATGTCGAAAAGCCGCGCGCCCACATCGTCGGCCACTGGAACTACCAGCCCGGCACCACCAAGACGGTGACGGTGATCTCCAGCGCGGAGAAGGTGGAGCTGCGCTTGAACGGCAAGCCGCTGGGGCAGGGCCGCCAGAGCGAGCGCTTTCTGTTCACGTTCGACGATGTGGCGTGGCAGCCCGGCGAGCTGAAAGCGGTCGGCTTCGACGCCGCCGGCAAGCAGGTGTGCGAGGCGGTGCTGGCGACGGCGGGCACGCCGGCCGCGCTCAAACTGACGCCGGTCGTGTCGCCGTCCGGCCTGCGGGCCGACGGCGCCGACCTGGCGCTGGTGCAGGTGGAGGTGGTCGACGCCCAAGGCCGGCGCAATCCGGTGGCGCTGGATACGGTCACCTTCGACGTCGACGGGCCGGCCGAATGGCGCGGCGGCATCGCGCAGGGGCCGGACAACCACGTGCTGGCCAGGACGCTGCCGGTCGAGGGAGGCGTCAACCGGGTGCTGCTGCGCAGCGCCACGCGGGCCGGCAGGATCGTCGTGCGGGCCAGCGCCCCCGGCCTGGCGGGCGCGGTGTTGACGCTCGACGCGCTGCCCGCCCCGCAGGCGAACGGCTTGTCGACGCGCCTGCCCGGCGCGGACCTGCCGGTATATCTGGAGCGCGGGCCGACGCCGGCCACGCCGTCGTACAAGGTGACGCGGGTGGCGGTGCTGCCGGCGTCGGTGGAGGCGGGCAGCAACGCCGCCGACGCCGCCAATTCCTACGATGACGACGAAACCACCAAATGGGTCAGCAAGCCGGGCGAGGGCGCGCCGGCCATCACCTACCGGCTGGCGCAACCGGCCACGCTGACCGAGATCGCGCTCAAACTGTCCGGCTGGCGCGAACGCAGCTATCCGCTGAAGATTTCGGTCGACGGGGAAGTGGTCTTTTCCGGCATGACGCCGAAAAGCCTGGGCTACGTGACCTTGCCGCTGGCGCCGCGCCGGGGCAGCGCCGTCAAGGTGGAGCTGAACGGCGTGGCCGAGGAGGGCAACGCCGTCAAGATGACCGAGGTGGCCAACCAGGCGATCGTCGACACCGGCGCCAACACCACTCCCAAGGGCGTGCTGTCGATCGTCGAGATCGAGTTTTACCAGGCCGCCGCGTCGGCGCCCTATTGACATCGCGGCCCGGGTGCTTTAATTTAGTTAACACGTTAACTAAATCCGAGGCAGCCTTGGAACATCTGAACATTCCAGCCGTCGATGGCACCGCCATCGGGGCCTGCTTGTGGACGGCCGGGCAGGCGAGGGCGGTGGTCCTGCTGCATCCGGCCACCGCCGTCAGCCAGACCTTCTACCACGCGTTCGCCACCTATCTGTGCGGGCGGGGATTGCACGTGCTGACCTACGACTATCGCGGCATCGGCCGTTCGCGACCGCGCGATCTGCGCGACACCAAGGTCTCGATGGCGGACTGGATGGAGGACGACGTGGGCGCGGTCACGCGTTGGGCGGCCGCGCGCTTTCCCGGCCTGCCGTTGCTGGCGGTCGGCCACAGCGTCGGTGGCCACGCGATTTTGCTGGCGTCGTCGACGTCGGTCCTGCGCGCCGGCGTGCTGATCGCCGCGCACGCCGGCGTGACGCGCACCATCCGTGGCGCGGCCGAGCGCCTGCGGGTCTGGTGCGTGCTGCGCGTGCTCGGCCCCTTGCTGTGCGGCGTGTTCGGCTACATGCCCGGCAGGCGCATCGGGCTGGGCGAGGACTTGCCGGCCGGCGTGATGCGCCAATGGAGCCGCTGGACCACCCTGCCGCGCTATTTTTACGATGATCCGGCGCTGCACGCCGCGCAGAGGGCGGCGCGGGTCGCCATGCCGCTGCTGGTGCTGGGACTGGACGACGATCCCTGGGCCAATCCGACCGCCATCGCGCTGCTGCTGGCGCCCGCCGTCAACGCGGCCGTCGAACGGCGCCAGATCGCCCCGCGCGAGGTTGGGCTGGCCGCCATCGGCCATATGGGGTTTTTCCGCAAACGCCACGCCGAGGTCCTGTGGCCCGGCGTCGGCGACTGGCTGCTCGGTCACTGCACCGAACGGGAGGCGGCGCATGAAGCAGGGTAAGGCGCCGCCGCGCTTCGTCTGGCTGCTCAGCCGCGCGCAACGGGCCGTGCACCGCTGGATCGAAACCCGGCCGCAGGCGTGGGACGGTATCAGTCCGGCGCAGGTGGGGTTGCTGTTTTTCCTGCGCTCGCGTCCCGCCGCCAGCATCGGCGACATCGCCGCGGCGACCGAGGTGGCGCCGGCCGCCGTCACCAATCTGTCCAAGCGCATGCAGGCGCTCGGGCTGGTCGAACGGGCCGGCGACGAACACGATGCCCGCGTCACGCGCCTGCGCCTGACCGACGCCGGCGCCCAGGCCGGCGCGCAGGCGCAGCAGGTGCTGGCGCAGCTCAACGGACAGCTGACGGACGGCTTCACCGAGGCCGAACTGGCGGTGGTGGCGCGCTGGCTGGAGCGGGCCGCCAGCCTGGCGCCGGCCGGGGAGTGAGGCGCGGCCGGCCGAGCCGGATTGGCGGTGGTGGTGCCGGGCCGGTGATGCTGATATGTTAATATATGAGCCCTACCACGTAGCCCATTCCCCCTATGGCTTTGCAACCGACGCCGGGCGCTTTTTCGTTGGATCGCTCGCGTAACGCCACCGCGCAAGTGTTTGAACACCTGCGCGAAAAGATCGTCACCAATGTGCTGGCGCCGGGCACCGTGCTGGCGCGGCAGCAACTGGCCGACTACTTCAAGCTGTCCACCACGCCGATCCGCGACGCGCTGCTGCGCCTGGAGGAGGAGCGGCTGGTGGATATCTATCCCCAGCACCTGACGCGCGTGAGCGCGATCGACCTGGCCTCGGCGCGCCAGGCGCACGTGCTGCGGCTGTCGGTGGAGCTGGAGACGGCGCACCAGCTGTGCCAGCGCCGCCCGCCGACGCTGGACGGCGCGCTGGCCGACCTGCTGGCGCGCCAGCGCATGGCGCTCGAGCGGGACGACCTGGAAAGCTTCGCGCGCGCCGACCTGGAGTTCCACCAGACGCTGTACACGGCGGCCGACGTGGTCGATTTGTGGCACCTGGTGCGCCGCTTGAGCGGCAATCTGGACCGCCTGCGGCGTCTGCATCTCCCCCTCAACAGTAAAGCCCGGCGGATACTCGACGACCACGGCGAGATCGCCGCCGCCATCGCCGCCGGCGCCTCCGAGCGGGCGCGCGACGCGGTGCGCCGCCACCTGTCCGGCACCTTGTCGGAGCTCGACGCGTTGCGCGAGAAATACCCGGATTTCGTGTTGCCCCCGGCCAGCGGTTGACGGGCAAAAATACGGCTGGCTGGCGCTTTGCGTAAAAATGGTATATGATGACCATCATGCAGAAGAAAACCACAGCCAAGACGCCACAGCTTCGCGCCACGCAGAGCCGCAAGGAGGCTTCGCACGAGCGCATCGTGGAGGTGGCCGCGCGGGCGATACGCCGCAGCGGCTACGACGGCACCGGCGTGGCCGACATCATGAAGGAAGCCGGATTGACGCACGGCGGTTTCTACGCCCACTTCGCCTCGCGCGAGGCGCTGCTGGCGGAGGCGGCCGACCGCGCCCGCGCCGAGGCGCTGGGCTGGACGGCGCAGGTGGTCGACGCCGCGCCCGGCGCACAGGGGCTGGAGCGGTTGACGCAGGCCTATCTGTCGGATGAACACTTGAACGGCGCCGAGCGCGGTTGCGCGATCTCGGCGCTGGGCTCGGAGATGCACCGGCAGGCGCCGGAGGTGCGCCACGTGGCCACCCGCCACATCCAGGAGCTGATCGACCTGGTCGCGCGCCAGATACCGGAAGGGGGCGAGCGCAGCGCCCACGACGAGGCGATGGTGCGCATCAGCGCGATGGTCGGCACGCTGGTGCTGGCGCGCGCGGTGGACGACCCGGCGTTGTCGAAATCGCTGCGCGAAGCGGCGCTCAAGTATTTCGCCCCGGCGGACGGTTGATGACCGTCCGTTCGGGCCGGGCCGTCGCGGCCGTTTTTTTTAAATAAAAATATGACGATCGTCATATTATATTTTCGTAGCACCCACCATTAAAGGGAACAGCATGGACAAGAAGATTGCAATCGTAACCGGCGCGTCGTCGGGGATCGGCGAAGCAACGGCCGGGTTGCTGGCGCAAGCCGGCTATACGGTCTACGGCACCAGCCGCAAGGGGGCGTCGGCGGGGCGCGGCTTCGAGATGCTGGCGCTGGACGTCACCAGCGACGAATCGGTGGCGGCGCTGGTGGCCGAGGTGCTGCGCCGGCACGGGCGCATCGACCTGCTGGTCAACAACGCCGGTTTCGGCGTGGCGCCGGCGGCGGCGCAGGAAAGCTCGATGGAGCAGGCGCAGGCCATCTTCGACACCAACTTCTTCGGCACGGTGCGCATGACGCGCGCGGTGGTGCCGCACATGCGCCGGCAGGGCGCGGGACGCATCCTCAACATCAGTTCCATCCTGGGCCTGGTGGCGCTGCCTTACGCGGCGCTGTACTGTGCGACCAAGCACGCGGTCGAGGGCTACTCGGAGGCGTTGGACCAGGAGTTGCGTACGTTGGGCGTGCGGGTGTCGCTGATCGAACCGGCGTACGTCAAGACGCCGTTCGACGCCAACCAGCTGCAGGCCGACCAGCAGCTGCCGGAATACCGCGATGTGCGCGCCGCGCTGGCGCGCACGGTGAAGGAGGCGATGGATGGCGCGGACGGCCCGGACGTGGTGGCGCGGATGGTGCTCAAGGCCGCCGGCGACTGCCGGCCGAAGGTGCGCTACACGGCCGGCGCGCTGGCCGCGCGGCTGCGCATGCTGCGCCGGTTCGCGCCGGCCGCGCTGGTGGAGGCGGGCATCCGCAAGGATCTGAAGCTCGACGCGCAGCCGCCCGTCGCCGCGCCGGCCGCCGCCACCCTTTGACACTCCGGGGTCAGGTCCACCATTTCTACACGGGCTGATCGGTGGGGCGGGGTGGGCCGTTGGCGGCGCACGCATGGCGGATTACGGCTTCGCCTAATCCGCCCTACGTGATTCAGATCGGATTCACATTGGATTGATATCGGATTCCGATCGGATTTAGATGTCCGTCGCTTTCGTGGTCAGTGCGACATCAGCACCGGTAGCGTCATCGATTGCAGCACCGTGCGCGTGACGCCGCCCATCAGCACTTCGCGCCAGCGCATGTGGCCGTAGGCGCCCATGACCAGCAGGTCGGCGTCGATGTCGGCCGCCAGCGACAGCAGCGCGTTGCCCACGTCCAGCCCCGGCGGCGTGTCCTGCCGCAGCACGTCGACCTTGACGCCGTGGCGGGCCAGCAGCAGCGCGATGTCGGCGCCCGGCAGGTCGCCGTGCACGCCGTACTGCCGCTGCGGGTTGAACACGGCCAGCGTGACGCTGCCGGTGCGCCGCAGCAGCGGCAGCGCGTCGGTGAGGGCGCGCACGGCCGAGCGGCTGCCGTCCCAGGCCACCAGCGCGTGGCGGTCGATGCGGTCGAATTGGCCGGCGTACGGCACCACCAGCACCGGCCGCCCGCCCTGCAGCGCGGCGTATTCGGGCAGGTCGCTGGTGGCCCCCGTTTCGACATCGGCGGGGTCGTGCTGGCCGACCACCACCAGGTCGGCGTAGCGCGCCTGCAGCACGATGCCGTACTGCGCCGGGTCGTCGCCGAGGCGGCGCTCGATGGCGTCGACGCCGGCGCCGCGCGCGATCTTTTCAAAATTGTCCAGCGCGCGCCTGGCGCCGGCGCGGCACACTTCCAGCTCCTCGAGCGGCATCGGCGCGGCCATCATCATCGCATTGGCGACGTACAGCTCCGGCACGAAGCCGCTGGAGGCCGCGCCGATCAGGTAGGCCTGCTCGTCGAGGGCCAGGCGGGCGGCCAGTGCGACGCGGGCGTCGGCGCGGCTGGAACGGTCCACGTGGACCAGGATGGTTTTGTAAGACATGCTGCCTCCTAAGAAGAAATGGCGATCGCCTGCAATGCCTCGGCGTCGAGTAGTTCAATGCGACGGTTCTGGACTTCCAGCAGTCCGGCCGCGCGGAACTGCGTCAGTTGGCGGCTCACGCTTTCCAGCGCGAGACCGAGGTGGGACGCGATGTCGTCGCGCGACATGCGTAGTTCGAACGACGGCGCCGGCGGCGCGGGTGCCTGGTGGCTGGCGGCCAAGTCCAGCAGAAAGGCGGCCAGCCGCTGCGGCGCCCTGGCGTTGCCCAGCAGGAGCATGCTGCTCTGCTGGCGCGCCAGCTCGGTGCCGAACAGCGCGTGAAAACGCAGTAGCAGCGTGCTGCGCTGCTGTATCAGGCTGGTGAGCATCGAGTACGAGATCGCGCACACCGCGCTGTCGCACAGCGCGACGGCGTCGCAGAGATAGACGTGCGTCGCCAGCGCCTCCAGGCCCAGTAATTGCCCCGGCAGGTGGAAGCCCACCACCTGCGGCCGGCCGTCGGGCATCGGCCGTTCGGTTTTGATCTGGCCGCTTGCCACGATAAACAGATGTTCGAGCGGCATGCCGCGCTGGTAGAGGCGCTCGTGGCGCTTCAGGTGCTGGCGGCGCGTGACCGTGTGTTCGAAGCCGCGCAGGCCGGCGGGATCTAGCCCGGCCGGCAAACAGTGCTCGCGCGTGGCGCAGTCGCGGCAAGTGGATGGCGAGTCCGCGCTGGGTGGTTCGGAGCGTAATACGGCTGTGTTGGACGGCGACATGTGTAGGACCTGAGGCAAAGTATGGATAGCCTAGCAAGTCTTAACTGGAAAAAAATTGATCTGCGTCAAATTCCTCCCGGTTCGCTTGTCCACGCGCTCAAATCATGCGCCGCACCAGCAGGTCGCGGATGTCGCTGATCGCCGCCGCAGGATTGAGTCCCTTGGGACAGACGTCGGTGCAATTCATGATGGTGCGGCAGCGAAACAGGCGGTAGGCGTCGCTGAGGTCGTCGAGCCGCTGCGACGGCGTGCTGTCGCGGGTGTCGGCGATGAAGCGGTAGGCCTGCAGCAACCCGGCCGGGCCGACGAAACGGTCCGGATTCCACCAGAAGGTGGGGCAGGCGGTGCTGCAGCAGGCGCACAGGATGCATTCGTACAGGCCGTTGAGCTTGTCACGGTCTTGCGGCGACTGCAGGCGCTCGCGCTCGGGCGGCGGATCGTCGTTGACCAAATACGGCTTGATCGAGTGGTATTGCTTCCAGAATTCGCTCAGGTCGACGATCAGGTCGCGCACCACCGGCACGCCCGGCAGGGGGCGCAGCACGATCGGCTGGTCCAGCTCCGTGATCGCGGTCACGCAGGCCAGGCCGTTCTTGCCGTTGATGTTCATCGAGTCGGAACCGCACACGCCTTCGCGGCAGGAGCGCCGGAACGACAGGCTGTCGTCGATGTCGCCCTTGATGCGCATCAGCAGATCGAGCACCATGGTGCCCCGGTAGCCCGCCTCCACGGTGTAGTCCTGCATGCGCGGCGGTTCGCCGGTGTCCGGGTCGTAGCGGTAGATTTTCAGTCGCACGGGGCCGTTTTGGGGCATGGGGACTCCTCGCGTCAGCGCGGCGGACGCGCCAGCAGCTTCCACGCGGCCAGCGCCGCGCCGCCGAACAGCAGCGCCGTCGTCAGGGGCCCGGAGCGCAAGGCCACCGCGGTGTAGGGCGAACGCTCGTGCACCCGGCTGTAGGTGGCCCCGAGCCGCTGCCGCAGTTCCAGGCTGTCGGCCGCGTGCAGCGTGTCGTGGCGGTCGGGCGGGGCGGGCCGGTCCGATTCCTGCTGCTTGAACATGGTCGCTTTCATATAGTGGTCGAACAGGCGCGGCATGTGGAAGCTGCCCACGGCGATCATCTTGGCCGCGCCGCCCACGTAGACGTCGCGCTGCGGGTGCTGGGTGGCGTGCAGGATGGCGCTGGCGACGACCTCCGGCGCGTACAGCGGCGGCGGCAGGCGCGGTTCGTGCCGCAGATAGTTTTTGGCGTGCGCGATCAGCATCGTGTCGATGGCGGCCGGCTTGATCAGCGTGACCGAGATCGGCACCTGGTCTTTTTCGATTTCCATGCGCAGCGAATCGGTGAAGCCCTTGACCGCGTGCTTGGAGGCCGAGTAGATGCCTTGCAGCGGCACGGCGCGGTCCGACACTTCGCTGCCCAGGTTGATCAGCGCGCCGCCGTCGCGCTTCATGCGGCGCAGCGCCTCCAGCGAGCCGTGCACCACGCCCCAGAAATTGGTCTGGAACAGGCGTTGCCGGTCTTCGTCGGTGACGTCCTCGTGGCGCCCGAAAATCGACACGCCGGCGTTGTTGACCCAGCTATCGACGCGGCCGAAGCGGTCGATGGCCGCCTGGCCCAGCTTTTCGACCTCGGCGCGCTCGCCGACGTCGGTGGGCACGGCCAGCGCCTCGGCGCCGCGCGCGGCCAATTCGTCGGCCAGTTGATGCAGGGCGTCGGCGCTGCGCGCGGCCAGCACCAGTTTGGCGCCGGCTTCGGCCGCCATGCGCGCCGTCGTCAGCCCGATGCCGCTGGTGGCGCCGGTGATCACCATGACTTGTTCAGATAGCTTTTTCAAAGGAACTTCCATCATCGACCTCGCTAGGTGACCAATATTGTGTCACGCGGGGGCCGGTGGCGATGTAGGACTGCCACTTGCAAGCCGGTAGGAAGCGCTGTGGCGGGTTTTTCGGTCTTTTCCTCGTCTTGTAGTCCTTGCCGAATTTAAAGTTAATGACAGGCCAACATTTTTTTGTCAGAATTCATTACTTTATTAGTATCAACCAGCAACTCACGCTCGTCACCTTTACCGGGAGTCAACGATGGAAATTCTGGCCGCACTGTCCCGCTCGCGCTGGGCGAAACATTCCTTGTTGTGCGGCCTTGCGCTGACCTTGGCCGCCTGCGGCAAGGGCGACGGCGCCGGCCAGCACGCCGGCGGTCCGCCGCCGGTGTCGGTGGCGCCGGTGGTGCAGCGCGACGTGCAGGAGTTCGACGAGTTCACGGCCCGGCTGGAGGCGCCCGACACGGTCGACATCCGCTCGCGCGTGGCCGGCATGCTGACCAAGGTGCATTTCCGCGAGGGGCAGGTCGTCAAGAAGGGCGACAAGCTGTTCACCATCGATCCGCGTCCCTTCGCCGCCGAGACGGCGCGGCTGGAGGCGCAACTGCTGGCCGCCAAGACCCAGGGTGAGTTGAACAGGACCGAGCTGGCGCGCGCCGAAAAACTGGTGGCGGTGCGCGGCGTGAGCCAGCAGGAGATCGACCAGCTGCGCGCCGCGCTGGCGAGCGCCCAGGCCAACGTCAAGGCGGCCGAGGCGGCGCTGGCGCAGGCCAGGCTCAATCTGGAGTTCACCAACATCACGGCGCCGGTGACGGGCCGCACCTCGCGCGCCAATATCACCGAGGGCAACCTGGTGAGCGTCGGCGATCCGGTGTTGACGACGTTGGTGTCGAGCGACCGTGTCTACGCCTACTTCGACGCCAGCGAGGCGATCTACCTGAAATACATGCGCTCCGCGCGCGAGGGCTCGCGGCCGTCGTCGCGCGAGGCGCCCAACGCGGTGCGTCTGGGCCTGGCCAACGAGGAGGGCTACCCGCATGAGGGCAAGATGGACTTCGTCGACAACCGCCTTAATCCGGCCACCGCCTCGATGCGCGGGCGCGCCGTGTTCGACAACAAGGACGGCCTGTACACGCCCGGCCTGTTCGCGCGCCTGCAGCTGGTCGGCAGCGGCAAGTATTCCGCGACGATGGTGCCCGACCGCGCCATCACCACCGACCAGACGCGCAAGGTGGTGCTGGTGGTCGGCAAGAACAACATCGTCGACCAGCGCGAGGTCAAGACCGGCGCGCTGATCGGCGGCATGCGCGCGGTCACCGGCGTCAAGGCCGGCGAACTGGTGATCGTCGACGGCCTGCTGCGCGCCTTCCCGGGCGCCCCCGTCACGCCGCAGCAGGTCAAGCTCGATGAAAACGGCCGGCCATTACCGGCGGCGGCGCCGCCGGGCGCCCCCGCCGCTCCCGCCGTCGCCAAGAGCTGAGGGGCGCACGCATGGATATCTCACGGTTTTTCATCGATCGTCCGCGCTTCGCCACCGTTTTATCGCTGTTCATTTTCCTGGTCGGCGTGCTGGCCATTTTCCAGCTGCCGATTTCGGAGTATCCCGAAGTGGCGCCGCCGCAGATCGTCGTGCGCGCCCAGTTCCCGGGCGCCAATCCGCGCGTGATTTCGGAAACCGTGGCCGCGCCGCTGGAGGAGCAGATCAACGGCCTGGAACACATGCTGTACTTCGAAAGCCGCGCCACCGCCGACGGCAGCATGGCGCTGACGGTGACCTTCAAGATCGGCACCGTGCCGGAGCAGGCCGAGACGGCGGTGCAGAACCGCATCAACCGCGCCTTGCCGCGGCTGCCGGAGATCGTGCGCACCATCGGCGTGACGACCGAGAAGCAGTCGCCCAACCTGACCATGGTGGTGCACATGGTCAGTCCCGACAACAGCCACGACGCCCTCTATCTGCGCAACTACGCCAACCTGAATGTGCGCGACGACCTGCTGCGCATCCCGGGCATGGGGTCGGTGCTGCAGTTCGGCGCCGGCGATTACGCGATGCGGGTGTGGCTCAATCCCCAGCAACTGGCCGGTCGCGGCATGACCGCCGGCGACGTGGTGGCGGCGATCCGCGAGCAGAACGCGCAGGTGGCGGCGGGCGTGGTCGGTTCGCCGCCGGCGCCCGACGACACCGACTTCCAGCTGCAGGTCAACGCGCAGGGGCGCCTGATCACGGAGGAGGATTTTTCCAACATCATCGTGCGCAGCGATCCGGCCAGCGGCGCGGTGGTGCGGGTCAAGGATGTCGGCCGGGTCGAGATGAGCGCCAGCACCTATTCGCTGCGTAGCCTGCTCAATAACAAGGAGGCGGCGGCGATCGCCATCTTCCAGGCGCCCGGCTCGAACGCGCTGCAGCTGTCGGACGACGTGCGGGCGACGATGGCGCGCCTGAAGGCCAACTTCCCCAAGGGCGTCGACTACAGCATCGTCTACGACCCGACCCGCTTCGTGCAGACCTCCATCGAAAAGGTGGTGCACACGCTGATCGAGGCGGTGCTGCTGGTGGTGCTGGTGGTGATCATCTTCCTGCAGACCTGGCGCGCGTCGGTGATTCCGCTGCTGGCGGTGCCGGTGTCGATCGTCGGCACCTTCGCCGTGCTGCTGTTGCTCGGGTATTCGATCAACACGCTGACCTTGTTCGGACTGGTGCTGGCGATCGGTATCGTGGTCGACGACGCCATCGTGGTGGTGGAGAACGTCGAGCGCAACATCGCCGACGGCCTGACGCCGCACGACGCCACGGTGCGCGCAATGAACGAGGTCAGTGGGCCGATCATCGCCATCGCGCTGGTGCTGTGCGCGGTGTTCATTCCGCTCACCTTCGTGCCCGGGCTGTCCGGCCAGTTCTACAAGCAGTTCGCCGCCACCATCGCCATTTCGACGGTGATCTCGGCGTTCAACTCGCTGACCCTGTCGCCGGCGCTGGCGGCGATGCTTTTGCGCCCCCACGACGCGCCCAAGGACCGGCTCTCGCGCGGCATGGACAAGGTGTTCGGCCGCTTCTTCCACTGGTTTAATTGCATGTTCCAGCGCCGCAGCGCGGCCTACAGCCGGGGCGTGACCGGTCTGCTGGGACGCAAGTCGCTGGCGCTGGTGGTGTACGGCGTGCTGCTGGTGCTGACCGGGCTGCTGTTCACGCGCATCCCGAGCGGCTTCGTGCCGGCGCCGGACAAGCAGTATCTGATCGGCGTGGCGCAGCTGCCGGCCGGCTCCTCGCTGTCACGCACCGAGAAGGTGATCCGCGACATGAGCGACATCGCGCTCAAGGTGCCGGGCATCACCGATTCGATCGCCTTCCCGGGGCTGTCGATCGCCGGCTTCTCGGCCTCGCCCAACGAGGGCATCGTCTTCTTCGGCCTGGCGCCGTTCGAGAAGCGCACCTCGGGCGACCTGTCGAAGGACGCGATCCTGGGCAAGGTCAATGGCGCGATCCAGCAGATCCAGGGCGCGCGCATGTTCGTGGTGCCGCCGCCGGCGGTCGACGGCCTCGGTAACGCCGGCGGCTTCAAGGTGCAGGTGCAGGATCGCGGTAGCCAGGGCGAGCAAGCCCTGTACGGCGCGATCTGGGGCGTGCTCGGTCAGATCTACGGCAATCCGAAATCGAGCATCGGCACGCCGTATTCGACCTACGACATCAACGTGCCACAGCTGTTCGCGGACGTCGACCGCACCAAGGCCAAGCAAATGGGCTTGCCGCTGCAGGATATCTACGACACCTTGCAGATCAATCTGGGCTCGCTGTACGTCAACGACTTCACCCGCTTCGGCAAGACCTACCAGGTGGTGGTGCAGGCCGACGCGCCGTTCCGCTCCCGCGCCGACAGCATCGCGCGGCTGGAGACGCGCAACGCGGCCGGACAGATGGTGCCGCTGGGCTCCGTCATGCAGGTCAATCCGACCTTCGGCCCGACCCGCGTGACGCGCTACAACGGCTTCCCTTCGGCCGACATCAACGGCGCCGCCAATCCGGGCTTCTCCAGCGGCCAGTCGGAGGCGGAGATCGAACGCATGGTCAAGAATCTGCCGCGCGGCATGTCGTACGAGTGGACCGACCTGGCCTACCAGGACCGGCTGACGCGTTCCGTGAACCTGCCGGGCCTCGACATCAAGATCCCGACCCTGGGCGCGGTGCTGTTCCTGTCGGTGGTGCTGGTGGTGCTGGTGCTGACGGCGCAGTATGAAAGCTGGAGCCTGCCGCTGGCCATCATCATGATCGTTCCGATGTGTATCCTGTCGGCGCTGTTCGGGGTGTGGCTGTCGCACTTCCCGCCGTTCGGCCAGGCGGGCGATTTGAATCTGTTCACGCAGGTGGCGCTGGTGGTGCTGGTCGGCCTGGCGTGCAAGAACGCGATCCTGATCGTGGAATTCGCCAAGGAGCTGGAAGAGCAGGGCAAATCGATGATGGACGCGGTGATCGAGGCTTGCCATCTGCGCCTGCGGCCGATTCTGATGACGTCGATCGCGTTTTGCGCCGGCGTGGTGCCGCTGATCCTCGGCAGCGGCGCGGGCAGCGAAATGCGCCGCGCGATGGGGATCGCGGTGTTCTCCGGCATGGTCGGCGTGACCTTGTTCGGCATCTTCCTGACGCCGGTGTTCTACGCGCTGCTGCGCAAGGGCACCGAGAAACGCCGCGCCCACGCGATGGAACTGCGGCGCGAGATCGACGCCGCCGCGCATCCGTTCCACGCCGGCGTGGACGACGCCGGACCGGCCGGGGCGCCGGGTGCGCACAGGGCTCCTTCCGCGCACGAGCCACGCAAGGAGGACTTATGATCACGTCTCGCCGCATGGCCCGCCTGCGTCCGGCCGGCATCGCCGCACTTGC
This sequence comes from Duganella sp. 1411, assembly GCF_017833525.1. GTDB lineage: Bacteria > Pseudomonadota > Gammaproteobacteria > Burkholderiales > Burkholderiaceae_D > Rugamonas. The sequence goes on along the minus strand of NZ_JAFICD010000001.1, from coordinate 1,895,698 downwards.
ATCCTTCGTCGCGCTGGCGCTGGGCGCCTGTTCCAGCGCGCCGCCGGTCAAGCACTTCGAACCGGTGCTGGGCGCCGGCTTCACCAACGCGCCGGCCGGCGTCAAGGCCGAGCAGCCGGTCAGCCGGTTCTGGCGCGGCTTCAACGATCCGCTGCTCGACAGCCTGGTCGAGCGGGCGCTGTCGGCCAACACCGACGTGCGCTCGGCCGCCGCCAGCCTGCGCGAGGCGCGCGCGCTGAACCGCTTCGCCGACGCCAATCTGCTGCCCAGCATCGGCGTCAACGCCGGCGCCGCGCGCATCCGCGGGCCGAACGACGCCGGTGTCGTCAGCACCAACAACAACTACTCCGCCGGGCTGGATGTCAGCTGGGAGGTCGACCTGTTCGGCCGCCTGGGCGACGCCCGGCGCGCGGCCGAGGCCAATGTGCTGGCCGGAGCGGCCGGTGTTCGGGCGGCGCAGGTGAGCGTGGCGGCGGAGGTGGCGCGCAACTACTTCGACCTACGCGGCCTGCAGGAGCAGTTGCGGGTGGCCGTCTCCTCGCTGGAGACGCAGAACGAGGCGCTCAAGCTGGTCGACGCCCGGCTCGACGTCGGACGCGGCACGGCGCTCGACAGCGAACGCGCGCGGGCGCTGGTCAAGTCGACGGCGGCCAACATACCGGCGCTGGAATCGGCGCTGATCCGCACCCGTTACCGCATCGCCATGCTGTGCGGCCAGCAGCCGACGGCGCTCGACGCCGAACTGGAGCCGGTGAAGGCCTTGCCAGGATTGCAGGCGGTGGAGCTGTCGGCGGTCGGATCGCCGGCGGAGCTGTTGCGGCGGCGCCCGGACATTCAATTGGCCGAGGCGCAGGTCAGCGCGGCGGCGGCGCAGGTGGGCGTGGCGCGCAGCGCGCTGTTCCCGCAGGTGGTGCTGGGCGGGACCTTGGGGCAGAACGCGCAGCACCTGAGCGAGTTGGCCAAGGGGCCGGCGTATGTCTACAACCTGGGCGCGCAGCTGACGTGGAACTTGCTGGACTTCGGCCGCATCCGCGCGCAGATCGCGGCGGCCGATGCGCGCAGCGAGGGCGCGATGATCGCCTACGAGCGCGCGGTGCTGGCGGCGCTGGAGGAAACCGAGGGCGCGCTGGCGGCGTACACGCGCAGCCAGCGGCAGGCGGCGTTGCTGTACGAGGCGGCGCAGTCGTCGGAACAGGCGGCGCTGATCGCGCGCGAGCGCTTCGCGGTCGGCTCGACCGATTTCCTGACGGTGCTCGACGCCGAGCGCGAACTGCTGACGGCGCGCGACCGGCTGGCGCAATCGCAGGCGGGGGCGGCGACCACGCTGGTGGCGGTGTACAAGGCGCTGGCGGGTGGATGGGACGTGCCGGGGCAATAGGCCGCCGACGGCGGGTTCCGGTACGAATAACTAAAGGGAGAGCAGGGCGATCTGGGCAAAGCATGCCGTCGCCACCACCGCTACTTTCGGAAGAAAACCCCGGGCGCGGGCGCTGAGATTGAGCTGCGCACACACCGCCAGCGTCGCCACCCCGACAGGGAACAGCGCCAGCACCAGCGGCGACTTTCCATGCGGGTACAGCGCGGTCGCCAGCGGCAGGCACGCCAGACTCAACAGCGTGCCGAGCACCAGCAGCATGGCGGTGTGCAACTGGTGCCCGGCCACCCCAAGCGCGCGGTGCAGCGGCAGCATCGGCGCGTGCAGCGCCGCCAGATCGACGGCCAGGCCGGACAGGTTGAAGATCAGCGGCGGCCAGGCGAGGCACAGCAGCGCGACGCGGCTGCTGGCGTCGTCGAGCGCACTCAAACCGAGCAAGCGGTTCAACAGCAGCGGCCATGCCATGCACAGCAGCAGACGCACATGCTGGGCCAGCTGGCTGACCCTGAACAGGTGGCGCAGATCGATCGCCGCCAGATTGAGGATGCGGGCGCGGCCGGCGCCCAGGCGCAATACGCGCGGCACCACTGCCATGCCGCGCATGCCGGGGCCGGGCGAGCGGATCAGGCAGGCCAGGGCGGTGCCGGCGCCGCCGGCCGCCATTGCGGCGAACAGCCACGGCGATAATCCGCCGGCGCGCAACGCCATGCCGGCCACGTCGAACAGCAGGCAGCCGGCGGCGGCGCGCCACGATCCCCTCAACCACAGCGCCTGGAACAGCGGCAGCTGCAACGCCAGGGCGGCCACGATCGCCACGGCCGCCGGATCGCCGCGCAACGAGAAGATGGCGGCGGCAAACGGCAGCCACAACGGCAGGTCGGCCACCGCCAGCACCGCCAGGTCGACCCGCAGCGCCATGCTGGCGCCGAGCGGCATGGCGCGCAGGTGGCGCCAGGCGCCGGCGCCGTCGAGCGCGTGCGCCTGCAAGCCGGTCCACAACCAGGCGAACAGGGTCACCAGGCCCAGCGCGCCCAGCGCCAGCCCGTCCCACCCTGGCGCGGCCATGACCGCCACCGGCCGGCCGAGCCAGTAGATTTGTTCGGGCAGCGGCATCAGGGCCGGCGACAGCATAAACAGCAGGAACAGGACGTTTTGCCAGCGCCGCTCCAGCAACCGCAGGGACGTGACGCGGAAATGCGTCAGGCGCCAGCGCCACAGCCGGCCGAAGGTGCTCATGCCGGTTCCCCGCCGCCCGTCGCCGCGCTCATTACGCTTCCAGCGCGTGCAATTGCACCGCCGTGACGTCGAGCTGCCGTTGTTGCGCCGGATCATGGTAGCTCAGCACCACCAGGCCTTGCTGCCGGTGGCGCGCCAGCGCGTCGCGCAAGACGTCGAACGAAGCCAGGTCGAGGCCGTTGGTGGGTTCGTCGAGGATCAGGATAGCGGCCTCGCAGATCAAGCCGGCGGTGAGCATGAACTTCCTCGCCGTGCCGAGCGACATGCTGTCGATGCGCATGTCGAGCAAGTGCGCGATGTTGAAGCGCTCCAGCAGCTCGCGCTCGCGCCCGAGGTCGCAGGGGCGGATGGACTTGACGAAGTCGAGCCACTCGCGTCCGCTTAAAAACGGATACACCGGGCAGCCGTCGGGAACGTAGGAAACCACCTCCAGCGCGGCTTGGTGGGCGTGCACCAGGCTGCGGCCATTTAGCACGATATCGCCCGCGCTGGGCGCGCTGGCTCCGGCCAACATGGAGAGCAAGGTGGTTTTGCCTGAGCCGTTCGGCCCGCAGATGCAGATGGCGCCGCGCGGTCCCCATTCGAACGCCAAGCTCCTGAACACGGTCTGTGCTCCCAGGCTTTTGGACAAGCCGGACACCTGTATCATCGATCATCTTTCATCATTGCTCTCATCCGAACTGCGTCAGCGACGGGGTCAGCGACGGGGTCACAGCGACGGGGTCAAGTCTAACATTCGTACACGTCCTGATCAGCGACGGGGTCAAGTCTAACATTCGTACACGTCCTGATCGGTAAGTGCACGATAGGAGTACCTTGGTATCGCAGGCGTTGCCGGGAGGCCGATGCTGACCAAAGATGTGTACGTGTCTGAATGTTAGACTTGACCCCCAAGGTTTCCGACCCCCAAGGTTTCCCAAGGTTTTCCCGAGGTTTTATGATGCGTTTTGTTTTTAAAGCGGCGGCGGTCTTTGCGCTGGCTACCGGGTCTGGCGTAGCAGATGCCGCTTGTAACGCGATGCCTGGCTCGGGTGAATTTGCTTCCCTTAAATCGGTGGTGAAGCTTGCCGTGGCTAGCAGCGCGGCCGTCTTCAACGGCATCGTCACCGCGATCGAATACATTCCGGCCCAGGACCACGCGGAGAGCGGTCTTGAAAGCCAAGTGGTGAGAGTGGCCGCCCACTCGTGGTGGAAAGGGGTCGAAAGTCGTGACGTCACGCTTTACACGGCCAATCACAGAAACGCTGCCGGAGATATAGGATTCGAAGCCCATGAGTATCCGTATGAAGTGGGCAAGTCGTATCTGATTTACGCGTACGAGTCACGTGGCCATCTTTTTGCTAATATTTGCACCCGGACCAGAACTATAGGGAAGGCTAACGACGAGATTCTGGTCCTCGATGCGTTGAAGGCTGAGGGCGGTTGGTCGCAACCGTGAATATACGCCGCCGGCCGCGCAGGCATGGCCGATTACGCGCTGCGCGCTAATCCGCCCTACGTGTCTCCGCAGGTTCGGCGCGTTCGAGGTTGGCGCGCACGCGTTGTAGTAGCGACTGCAATTGCGCGCATTCTTTTGCGCTCATGCCGGCCACCGCCAGGCTCGATACCTCGGCGCCCAATTCCTGCAGCCCTTGAATCACCGTCATGCCCTCGTCGGTCAGCCGCAGCCGTGCGCTGCGGCGGTCGCTTTCATCGACTTGCGCGTCGAGCAGCTTCTTGTCGCGCAGCCCCCGCATCAGGCGCGCCAGTTGCGCCTTGTCGCGCCCCGAATGCGCGACCAGCTCGCTCTGGCTGGCGCCCGGATGCTTGGCGAAAAATCCCAGCACCTTGTATTCCATGTGCGTGAGCTCGTGACCGGTGTCGCGCAGGCTGCGCAGCTGCATCGACCGGTACATGTGCATCAGCGAGTGGATCGAGTCGAAAATAGCCTCGGCCGGACCGCTGCCAAATTGGTTGACAAGGTTAACTTGTTTCTGCAGAATAGGGGACATTGTCAACTAACAGGTGATTTGTATGAATGATAAACGTATTCAGCGAGTTCGCCACGAACTCAAGCCGCGCGAAGTGACGGTCAGCGAGGTGCGGCAGCTGGCGCCGAATTTCGTTAGCGTAACATTCAAAGGCGAGAGCCTGCACGATTTCGTCTCTTTGTCGTATGACGATCACGTCAAGTTCATCCTGCACGATGCCGCCGGCGAGCGCGTGATGCGCGACTATACCCCGCGCCGCTACGACCGCGACGCGCGCGAGCTCACATTGGAATTCGCGCTGCACACAGAGGGGCATATGACCGATTGGGCGCGCCAGGCGCGGGTTGGCCAGCAGGCCGTCATCGGTGGTCCCAAGGGATCGATGATCATCCCGACCGATTATGCTTGGCACATCCTCGCCGGCGACGCCACCGCCTTGCCGGCGATCCGCCGCCGGCTGGAGGAACTGCCGGCGGCGGCCGATGTGCTGGTGCTGGTGACCGGCGAGGAGGCCGCCGCCCTGGAATTTGCCAGCGCCGCGCGGCTGCGCGTGCAGCTGGCGCCGACGCCGGAGGACGTCGTCGAGGCCTTCCGCGCCATGCGACTGCCGGAAGGCGACGGCTTTATCTGGTGCGCGGGCGAGGCGCGCATGGCCAGCCAGGTGCGCGACATCCTGTTCGTCGACAAGGCTTTCCCGCGCGAGGCGGCGCGCATTTCCGCCTACTGGAAGCAGGGCGCGTCCGCCCACCACGAGAACCTCGAATAGCCGGCGACGCCGCCGTTATTGCAGCTGCGCGAGCAGCGCCTCGGCGCCGCTGCGCACGCCGGCCCTGGAGGCGTCCATCAGTCCCAGACTGGCGCCAAGGTTGTACGGGCCGGGATACTGCTTGGTGACGTAGGCGTTGAGCAGCTGGTTGGTGGAGGCGTCGTACAGCTCCACCGCGTACATCACCGAGCCGGTGAACGCGCCTTCCTTGCCGCGCACCGCCTGCACCGCGTTGTACGGCCCCCCGGCCAGATCGAAGCGCGACGCCGTGCTCAGAAAACGGGTGCTGGACTTGGCCCCCGTCAGCGTGAGCTTCAGGCGCAGCGTGTCGCGGCCGACGTCGCGGGTGAGGTTGAAGCGGCCGCGCAGTTTGGCTTCGAATTCGCTCTGCATGTAGGCGGCCAGCGCCGCCTTGTCCGCCTCCGTCACCTCTTCAAACTGGCTGTCCTGGCCGCGATACACCACCACCGGATCGACGATGATGTTCCGATAGTCCCGCAGATTCGCTTGCGTGATGTAGTTGTAGGGGATGCGTCCGGTCTGGTCGTTGGTGTTGGGTCGCAGTTGGCTCGACGACGCCAGGCCGGCGTATGGCACCGGTTGGGTGCTGGCGCAGCCGGCGAGCGCGAGGCAAACGGCCGATAACAGGGGAGCGGTGGACTTGAACAATGCGTGCATGGTGTGCCTTTGGATGGAGGGTTGATGTTTTAAAACTGAACCGACATGTACAGTATTGATGCGATCAATACCGGCTGTCAAGCTGAAATGGCGGCTTTCACGCCTCGGATACGCTATTCACCGTGCGAGATTTGCAATAAAATGTACGTTCTGGTTTAGATATGGGGCATCAATGAAGGTACGAACCGAGGCGCGGCGCCAAGCGATCATCGAGGCGGCGGCGGAGTTGTTCCAGGAGGCCGGCTACGAGGGCGCGTCGATGAATGAGCTGGCCAAGCGAATGGGCGGTTCGAAGGCGACGCTGTACGGCTATTTCCCGTCGAAGGAGGAGCTGTTCGGCGCGGTCGTTCGGACCGTGGCCACCGCGCACCTGTTCGACGCCACGCGCGAGCTGCCGACCGATATCGTCGGGCGCACCGCGCTGGAGATGGCGCTGATCCATTTCGGCGAGCGCATGCTGCACGTGCTGACCAACGATAAGAAGGCGCTGGCGGTGTATCGCATGGTGGTGGCCGAGGCCGGGCGCTCCGACGCCGGCCAGCTGTTCCACGACGCCGGGCCGAGCGAATCGACGGCGGTGCTGGCGTCGGTGCTGGAGTCGGCGATGGCGCGCGGCGAGATCCGCCGGGTGGACGCGACCGTGGCGGCCCGCCAGTACACGGCGCTGGTGACGGCCGAGGTGTCGGCGCGGATCTTCCAGCGCGACCCGCCGCCGTTGTCGCTCAAGGAGATCCAGCAGTTGGTGGCGCGGGCCGCCGATTTGTTCTTCGCTGGTATGACGCCACGATGACATCGCGATAGAAAAAATTGATGTGGCTAAATTGCCCAAAGTGAGCGAACGCACGCACCGGACTGGTGCAACAGGCGCACAATACGTGTCTCGTTGAGGAGATAATCATGTCCAGTAGCCACACTTTTCGTCCCGATCTGGTGTCGTCGGAGATTGTACAAACCGGTATCGAAAAGGCGGATCGGGAAGGGCCGGACAGCGCCGCCGCTTACCTGAGCGAGCGCGGCGTGCTGGAACCGGTGATCGCGCGCGTTGTGTCGGAGCCGGCGCACCGTCGCAACATGGGCCGCCTGCGCGGCAAGGACGAACATTTGCTGGCGGAAGAGGCGTCCCGCTACAAGTTCATCGTTTGAGCGGAGACACGCGCCCGCGTGTCTCCGTGGTCCGGCTGATGTTGCGGGCCTGCCACGGCCGTGCTGCACCGCGTCGCCCATATCGGCGCGGGCGTGGCCGTGCTGTTGAACGCGGCTCATATGCTGCGATGCAATATTAATAATCCTTTACAAATTTCTGCGTTGCGCTAGAGTTCACCTACCGATGATAACGCTAACTTGATGTTGGCCGACATCACCGAACCAATCCCAGTTTCAAACGAGAGAGTGCGCGCAGCAGTTGGTGCGCCTTACTCAGAATTGAAATGATAGCGCTAACTTACCCGGAGAGATGGATGGACAGTTCCAGCGGCCCGCAAGACCACCCGATACGCTGGGTCGTCATGGGCGTGAGCGGCTGCGGCAAGAGCACGGTCGGCCAAGCGCTGGCGACCGCGCGCGGCGTGGCCTTCGTCGAGGGTGATCAGTTTCATCCGCCGGCCAATGTCGCCAAGATGTCGGCCGGCCTGCCCCTATCCGATGACGACCGCGCCGACTGGCTGCTGGCGCTGCAGGCCAAGATCGGCGAGGCGCGCCAGGCCGGCGTCGGCCTGGTGCTGTCTTGCTCCTCCCTCAAGCGCCGTTATCGCGACCTGCTGCGGGCCGCCGATCCAGCGCTGCGTTTCGCCCATCTGAGCGGCGCGCGCGAACTGATCGCCGACCGCATGCTGGCGCGCGTCGGCCACTACATGCCGCCGTCGCTGCTGGATAGCCAGTTCAAGGACCTGCAACCGCTGCAGGCCGACGAGGCGGGAATCACGCTGGCCATCACGGCGCCGCCGGCGCAGCTGGTGGCGTCGATACTGGCCAGCGAGGGAGGGGCGGACGGCCGGACGTGACGGACTGGCGGCACAGGGCATCACAGGCAGCACAACGCAGCGGACCGTCAGCAGTACCGCGCGAACAATTACAGACAAAAAAACGGAGACCAACATGACTACACCTACACGCAACACCATCATGCGCCTGGCCGTCGCCAGCGCTTGCAGCTGGATCGCCTTATCAGCCCAGGCCCAGGCCCAGGCCCAAGCCGAGGCCCAGGCGCAAACCCAAACCCCGCCGGCCGGCGCGGAAGCACAGAGCGGCGCGCCGCAGGCACCGGCCGCGCCGGAAGCGGCGGCGCCGGTGCAGAATGTGGTCACCGTCTCCGGTTCGCGCATCGCCGCGCGCGGCTTCACGCAGCCGACACCGACCACCACCCTGAGCGCCGACGACCTGGCCAAGGGCGCGCAGCCGAACATCTTCAACAGCATCGCCGAGTTGCCGGCCCTGCAGGGCAGCACCGGCCGCACCACCAGCACCAACAGCACCAGCAGCGGGGTCCAGGGCCTGAGCTCATTGAGCCTGCGCGGCCTGGGCGCGATCCGCACCTTGACCCTTCTGGACGGCCAGCGCGTGGTGGGCGCCAACGTCACCGGCGTGACGGACGTCAGCCAGTTCCCGCAACTGCTGGTCAAGCGCGTGGACGTGGTGACCGGCGGCGCCTCGGCGTCGTACGGCTCGGACGCGATCGGCGGCGTCGTCAACTTCATCACCGATAAGCGCTTCCAGGGCTTCAAGGCCAACGTGATGGGCGGCCAGACCACCTATCACGACGACAAGAACGGCACCTTGCAGGCCGCGTGGGGCGACTCCTTCATGGACGACCGCCTGCATGTGCAGGTCAGCGGCGAGTACGGCCGCCAGAAGGGCATCGATTCGCCCGGCTTCGGCGAGGTCGGTCCGAACGGGCGCACCTGGTACCAGAATCCGGCGTTCCAGGTTCGCCCGCTGTCGCAGACCAAGGATGGCAAGCCGCAGTACTACTCGGTGCTGCACGCGCAGCAGTACCAGTACGCCAAGTATGGCCTGATCACCAACGGCCCGCTGCAGGGCACGGCCTTCGGCGCCAACGGCCAGCCGTACCAGTTCAACTACGGTTCCAACGGCGTGCCGACCGGCACCGGCGCGGTGACCGGCTGTATCAATCCGCTGTGCATCGGCGGGGACTTGAGCGGCAGCGTCGGCGCCGGCACCAACCTGGCGATGGATCTTACCCGCCAGGTGGCGTACACGCGCGTCGGCTTCGACATCAATCCCGATCATGAGATCTACATGACGGCCAATTTCGGCAAGGTGAAGTCGGCGTTTTCGCCGAATCCCGGCGCCGCCAAGAACGCCAACCTGACCATCCAGTGCAGCAATCCCTATCTGCCGGCGTCGATCGCCGCCGCCTGCGCCGCCAATAACATCACCAGCTTCCAGTACGGTACGGCCAACGCCATCTTCCCCGAAAATATCAACGTCCATCCGACCCGCCAGATGGAGCGCGTGGTGGTGGGCGGCACCGGCAAGTTCCAGTTGCTGGGGAAGGAGTGGTCGTATGACGCGTACGCCGAGCATGGCGCCAACAAGACCGACATCATCGTCAACGACATGACGCTGAACGCCCGCTACAACGCCGCCATCGACGCCGTGCGCGCCGCCGACGGCACCATCGTCTGCCGCAATCCGGTGGCCGCCGCATCCGGGTGCAAGCCGCTGAATATCATCGGTAACAACCCGGTCGACGCGGCCACCTGGTCGTACATCGCGCCGGAAAACGGTCCGCGCCAGCACACCCGCCAGACGCAGGACGTCGCCAGCGTCAACTTCAGCGGCGAGGCGTTCGAGTCGTGGGCCGGCCCGGTCGCGGTGGCCACCGGCGCCGAATACCGCCGCGAACACTACAAGGTCACCGGCGACCCTTACGGCAACGGCATCTTCCCGGACAGCCAGAACACCGCCGAGTATCCGGCCGATCCGCTGCTTAACACCACCGTCGGTAACAACTGGTACGCCGGTAATTACCATAACGCCAGCGGCACCTACAACGTCAAGGAAGCGTATGTGGAGCTGAACGTGCCGGTGCTGAAGTCCGCCACCTGGGGCGAGGCCAACGTCAACATGGCCGACCGCCACACCAAATACAGCACCTCCGGCCATGTGGAGAGCTGGAAGCTGGGCGCCAGCTGGAAGACCGGCATCGATGGCCTGCGCCTGCGCGCCGTGACGTCCAAGGACGTGCGCGCGCCCAACCTGAGCGAGTTGTATGCGGCGCAGGTGGTGGTCAACAACGTGGTCGCGTACCAGGGCAACACGATCGGGATCCAGCAGCGCACCGTGGGTAACACGCGCCTGCGTCCGGAGATCGCCCGCAACAACACCGCCGGCATCGTGCTGACGCAGCCATCGTGGGCGCCGGGCTTCAGCGCCTCCATCGATTACTTCGACATCAAGGTCGATGGCGTGATCTCGGCGCTGACGGCGCAGCAGGAGGTCGATTTGTGCGTGGCCGGTAATCAGGAGATCTGCGGCGCGATGGTGTTGAACAGCCCCGTGGCAAGCAATAACTACGTGACGGTGCAGGCGTTTAACCTGGCGTCGCTGCGCACCAAAGGCTACGACCTCGAAGGCGCCTACCGTATGAACCTGAAGGATTGGGGTGTGCCGGGCCGTCTGACCTTGCGCGCGCTGGTCACCCGCAATATCAGCTTCCTGACCGATCCGGGCGTGGTCGGCACGATCCCGTCGGAAGGCGCCGGCGCCAACCTGGGCGCGACGCCGAAGTGGAAAGGCCTGGCTTCGCAGTCGTGGGACACCGACAAGTACAGCCTGACGCTGACCGAACGCTGGATCAGCAAAGGCGTCTACAGCAACGAGTACATCGAGTGCCAGACCAACTGCCCGGTGTCGACCACGATCCACCCGACCATCTTCGACAACAAGATGAAGGGCGCGTTCTACGTCGACCTTGGTGGCAGCTACAAGCTGGGTGACAAGACGACCGCGTACTTCAAGATCGATAACATCGGCAATGTCGATCCGGCGCCGGCACCGCAGACCAACCTTAGCTTCGGTATCAACCCGCAGCTGTACGACGTGCTGGGTCGTGTGTACCGGGTCGGCGTGCGCTACAACTTCTAACTTTCAAGCGAGGGCGCCGTCATGAGCATCACAAGTCCATTGGCGGCGCTTTTCGGCGTGACGCCCGCATTGTGGGGGATGGTGGCGGTCGGCTTGTCGGTCGGCCTTCTAACGCTGTTGATCGCCTGGGGCAAAGTGCAGCCGCTGCTGGCGTTCGTGGTGGCCGCGCTGGCGGCGGCGCTGCTGCTTGGCATGCCGCTGGAGACCATCCCCAAATCGATCGACAAGGGCATCGGCGATCTGCTTGGATCGCTGATCGTCATCGTCTGCCTGGGCGCGGTGTTCGGCAAATTGATCGCCGACAGCGGCGCCGCCCAGCGCATCGCCAGTTACCTGATCGGCGTATTCGGCTCGGCGCGCATGCCGGTGGCGCTGACCTTGACCGGCTTCGTGGCCGGGATTCCGCTGTATTACAACGTCGGCTTCGTGCTGCTGGTGCCGCTGGTGTTCTCGCTGGTGTACCAGAGCGGGCGGCCGGCGGTGGCGCTGGCGATACCGCTGCTGGCCGGGCTGTCGATCGCGCATGGCTTCCTGCCGCCGCACCCGTCGCCGACGGCCCTGGTGGCCCAGTTCCACGCCGATATGGGCCGCACCTTGTTCTACGGGATGATCGTCGCGGTTCCAACGCTGATCATCGCCGGGCCGATATTCGCGATGACGCTCAAGCGCATCCACAGCGAACCGGCGCCGATGTTCCGCGCCGGGCTGCTGGAGGAGGCGCAGCTGCCAGGTGTTTTCAACAGCTTCGCCACAGCGCTGCTGCCGGTCTGGCTGCTGGCCTCGGCCACCGCGTTGACGCTGGTGCCGACGTCCGATCCGGCGCTGAAGTCGCTCATCACCTTCATGGCCAATCCGATGATCGTGATGCTGATCGCGCTGGCCGTGGCACTGGTGACCCTGGGACTGGCGCGCGGCAAAAGCCTGCCGTCGCTGATGTCCGGCGCGCAGGACGCGTTGCGCGATATCGCGCCCATCCTGCTGGTGATCGCCGGCGCCGGGGCGCTTAAACAGGTGCTGGTTGATTCCGGCGTCAGCGGGGAGTTGGGCCGGCAGTTGGGCGGCCTGCCGGTGCCGCCGCTGGTGCTGGGATGGCTGGTGGCCACGTTGATACGTATCTGCCTCGGCTCGGCCACCGTGGCGGGACTGACGGCTGCCGGCATCGTCGCGCCGCTGGTGCAAAGCTCGGGCATCGATCCGAGCCTGATGGTGCTGGCGATCGGCGCCGGCAGTTTGATGTGCAGCCACGTCAACGATTCCGGGTTCTGGATGTTCAAGGAGTACTTCGGCCTGTCGCTGAAGGATACCTTCCGCTCCTGGACGTTGATGGAAACGCTGGTTGGCGTCTTTGGTCTGATTTTCGTATTGCTCCTATCGATCTTTATCTAAGGACTAAGCAAATGAGATTATCTTTAACGCGGTTGTTGCTGGCAACCGTGGCGATACTGGCCGTCCCGGTGGACGGCGCCCGGGCCGCGGCCTCGGTTTCCGTCTACCAGACCATGCCGAACGACGCGCTGGCGGTCAAGGTCAAGGCCACCGGCGACGGCCGCGCCGACGATACGACCGCCATCCAGCAAGCTATCGACAGCGCGGCCAACAAGGGCGAGGGCGGGGTGGTGTTCCTGCCGTCGGGCCGCTACCGCATCACGCGCACGATCCTGATACCGCTGGCGGTGCGTCTGTACGGCGTCGGTCCGACCCGGCCGGTGCTGGTGCTGGGCGAGCGCACCCCGGGCTTCCAGAAGGGCGTCGCCAACATGGTGGTGTTCACCGGCGGCGACCAGTACAGGGTGGGCAAGGTGCCGGTTCCCGTGCCGACGGCGGTGCCGTTCAGCGAGAACGTGCGCGACGCGAACTCGTCGACGTTCTATTCGGCGATGAGCAATGTCGACTTTGAAATCGGCGACGGCAATCCGGCCGCCGCCGCCGTGCGCCTGCGCACCGCGCAGCACTCGAACCTGAGCCACATCGACTTCCATATCGGCTCCGGCCTGGCGGGCATCTACCAGGTCGGCAACGAGGGCTTCAACCTGAAGTTCTACGGCGGCCGTTACGGCATCCTGTCGGAGAAAACGTCGCCGGCATGGCAGTTCACGCTGATGGATTCGACCTTCGAAGGCCAGCGCGACGCGGCGATCCGCGAGCACGAAGCCGGCCTGACGATGATCAACGTCGCCATCCGCGATACCAAAGTGGGTATCGAGATCGATCGCGGCTACGGCGATTGGCTGTGGGGTAAGGATGTGCGCTTCGAGAATGTGTCGAAGGCGGCTGTGATCATTTCGAACGAGGACAATGTCTACACCCAGGTCGGCTTCGACAATGCCGTGGCGCGCAACACGCCGGTGTTCGCGCAGTTCCGCGACAGCGGTCGGAAGGTCGCCGCGCCGGGCGCCATCTACCGCGTCAGCGAATTCAATTATGGCTTGATGCTGCCGGGCGTGGGCAGCACCGGAAAGTTCGATACCATTTCCAAAATCGCGCCGCTGGACGCGATGCCGGCCGCGCCCAAACGCGTGCTGCGCGCGTTGCCGCCGACGACACAATGGGCCAACGCGCGCGCCCTGGGCGCCAAGGGTGACGGCCAGACCGACGACACGGCGGCGCTTCAAAAAGCCATCGACAACCACCGCGTGGTGTATCTGCCGCTGGGCTTTTACCTCGTCAACGATACGATCCGCATGAAGCCGGACACTGTGATCGTCGGGCTGCATCCGGGCCTGACGCAGCTGTTGCTGCCGAATGGCTCGCCGCTTTACGCCGGCGTGGACGGCCCCAAAGCGCTGTTGGAAAGCGCCAGGGGCGGCGATGCCATCGTCTCCGGCTTCGGGCTGGCGACCGGCGAGGTCAATCCGCGCGCGGTCGCGCTGCTGTGGAAGGCCGGCGAGCATTCGCTGGTCGACGACATCCGCATCCAGGGCGGCCACGGCACGCGCCTTTACGATGGCGTGCGCCGCGACCCGTATCAAAAACGCGCCGACTTCGATCCGACCGCGCACTGGGATCGCCAGTATCCGAGCATCTGGGTGACCGACGGCGGAGGCGGCACCTTCGTCGCGGTCTGGTCGCCGAGCACCTTCGCCCAGGCCGGGTTCTACGTTTCCGACACCAAGACGCCGGGCCGCGTCTACGAGCTCTCCGCCGAACATCATGTGCGCGCCGAGATCGTGCTCGATAACGTGGAAAACTGGGAATTCCTGGCGCCGCAAACGGAGCAGGAGGTCCGCGACGGCATGGATGCGGTGTCGCTGGAGATCCGCAACTCGCGCAACATCCTGTTCGCGAACTATCACGCCTATCGCGTCACCCGTTCGATCAAGCCGGCACCGGCGGCGGTCAAGATGACCAACTCCAGCGATATCCGATTCCGCAATGTGCACGTGAACGGCGAGAGCGGCTATGCCACCTGCGACGCCAACGGTTGCGATACCTATCTGCGCGCCAGCAAATTCCCGTTCGAGAACGCGCTGCGCGATGTCACCCACAAGCTGAACGTGCGCGAGCGCGAGTTCGCGATGCTGGACATCGTCGCCAACCCGGCGGCGCCGGCGGCCAATCCGGTCAAGGTGGAAAAGCTGGAGGACGGCTTTTATTCGATCGCCGGTGGCGTGGTCGATGCCAAGGGCAAGCTGTATTTCGTCGACCGCCGCTTCCAGCGCATCTATAGCTGGACGAAGGACAAGGGACTGGTGGTGGTGCGCGACGCGCCGCTCGATCCGGTCAACCTTGCCATCGACAACAGCGGCGCGCTGATGGTGCTGTCGTCGCACGGCGTCGAGGGCACGGTGTATTCCTTCCATCCCGATCGCCCGGCCGGCGAGATCACCTTGATCAAGCCGACGCCGGCGAAGGCCCATGCCGGCGCCAGGACCGTGGTGCCGGTCAACTTCTGGCAGAACGGCGAGTTCCGCGACCAGCTCAATCCCGAGACCTACGAGTTCACCACGCTGGCCGAGATGTTCGCGCGCGACGTCGCGCTGCCGAAAAAGCGCGAGTACGTCTCGCCCGACGGCACGCTGGTGCTGCCGGCCTACCGCGTGTTCCAGCAGGGGCCGTACGATCATCTGGGCTGGCGCTTCTCGGACACGCTCGACACGCACGGCCTGGTGTCGGCCGGGCGCAATGGCCGCGTGGTGTTCACCAACGGCTCCGAGAACCGCACCTTCAGTGGTGTGATCGGCGCCGGCGGCGGCATCACCGATCTCAAACCGGTGGCCAATCGCGGCGGCGAGAGCGCGGCCGTGGACGCGGCGGGCAATGTCTATGTCGCCAACGGCCAGATATTCGTTTATTCGCCCGATGGCAAGGAAATCGGCCGCATCGACGTGCCGGAACGCCCGCTACAGCTGATCTTCGGTGGCGAGGGCGGACGCACGCTGTTCATCCTGACTCACCGCGCGCTTTACTCGACCGGAGGCTTGAATGGTGTATAAAAAATTCGGTGGCGTGGTGCTGGCGGTCCTGATGTCCGTCTGCGTGCAGGCTGGCGCCCAACAAACACACTTGCTGTGGCCCGACGGCGCCCCGGGATCGGAGAAGCGCCACGGCGAAGCGGAGACGGTGCAAAACACCTATGTCAGCAACATCCACGATCCTTCGCTGACGGTGGCCAAGGCCGATGCGCGCCATGCCAACGGCGCCGCGGTCGTCATTGCGCCCGGCGGCGGCCATCGCATGCTGGTGTGGATGAACGAGGGCATGGTGGCGGCGAAGTCGCTCAACCGCGCCGGTGTGACGGCCTTCGTGCTGAAGTACCGGCTGGCGCGCGACCAGGGCTCCACCTACAGCATCGAGAACGACGCCGCCGCCGACCTGCGGCGCGCGGTGCGGTGGGTGAGGGCGCACGCGGCGGAATTTGGCGTCGATCCCGACCGGGTTGGCGTCATGGGCTTTTCGGCCGGCGGCGAACTGGTGTCGCTGGTGGCCGACAATCCCGCGCCGCCGGCGGGAGCGAAGCAGGACGCGGTCGACAAGCAAAGCGCGCGGCCCGACTTCCAGGTGCTGGTGTATCCAGGGCCGCTGGGCGTGCCGGCCAAGGCGGTGGCGAACGCGCCGCCGGCCTTCATCGTCGCCGGTTCGGCCGACAAATGCTGTGGCCCGCCGGCGGTGGCGCTGTATCAGCAGTTGGTGGCGGCCGGCGTGTCGGCGGAACTGCATATGTATGCCGACACCGACCATGCGTTCAATATGGGGCAGCGTTCGGAACGGTTGTCGGATGTCCACTGGCCCGATCGCCTGGCCGACTGGCTGGCCGATGGCGGCTGGCTGGTGCCGCGCGGCGGCCGCGCGCCGCAGGGTGTGCCGTCGCCGGCGCAGTGAGTAAGACGTATTGAGAAGTTGATGTCGGGCCGCCGCCCAAACTGCTGCGGCCCGACATCAGAACGACCGTTTATGTCGTCCAGCCCCGCTAAAATGGGATGGATAGCCTCGTTTGCGATGGTGTAATGGTTTGGCTCCCAACCCAGCCAAAACACATCAAGCGAGGAATAATATGTATCAAAAAAATAGCTCGAACGGATACCGCCAGACCGTCATGGCTTGCGCCGTCCAGCTGGCGCTGGCCGCCATGCTGGCGGCGCCGATGGGTAACCTGCACGCGCAGACATCGGCCGCCGCCACCGTCGACAGCAGCGTCGAAACGGTGATCGTCACCGGCACGCGCGGCGCTGGCGCCAAGGCGCGCGACAGCGCGACGCCGATCTCCGTGATCTCCGCCGACGCCTTGCAGCAGACCGGCGCAAGCAACCTGTATGACGCGTTGACGACGGTGGTGCCGTCGTATAACTCGCAATCGGTCGGCGGCGACATCGGCAACATGGTGCGTTCGGTGCAGCTGCGCGGGCTGGGCCCCAACCACGTGCTGGTGCTGGTCAACGGCAAGCGCCGTCACAACACCGCCAGCATCGCCGCCGACGCGGGACCCAACCAGTATTCGTCGCCGGCCGACCTGGACTTGATACCGGTATCGGCGGTCGATCATATCGAGGTGCTGCAGGACGGCGCCGCCGCCCAATACGGCTCCGACGCGATCGCCGGCGTGGTCAACGTCATCCTCAAGAACAGCAGCAGCGGCGGCGAGATCGACGCCTTGATCGGCACTTACGGCGACAGCAAGGTCAATCCCCACCATGAGCACAACGGCCTGACGCGCGACGTCTCGCTGGACCAGGGCTTCAAATTAGGGGGCGGCGGTTACGCGCATTTGTCGGCGCAGGTGCGCGACCACGACTTCACCAACCAGACCGGCGCCGACCTGGTGACCACCTCCGGCTTCGGCACGCCGCTGGTGCCCCGCTCGGCCAGTTCGGAGCCCTATCCGAGCAGGGTGGCCGGCGATCCGCGCAGTCGCTTCGGCACCGTCGCGCTCAACGCCGGGTTGCAACTCGATGGCGGCGCCGAGGTGTATGGCTTCGCCACCGCCGCCCATCGCGAGGCGGAGAGTTGGCAGAACTGGCGCACTCCCACCAAGGCCCCGACTTTTTATCCGCTGGGCTACAGCCCATTGGAGACTACCAACGAAAACGATTATGCCGTCACCGCCGGCATCAAGGGCCGAAGCGACTCGGGCTGGCAGTGGGACCTCAGTTCCACCTATGGCCGCGACGACATCGCCGTTGGCGTCGAGCGCACGGTCAATCGTCCGCTGTTGCGCGACACGGGCTCCTCGCCGACGCGCTTCCACGACGGCCAGTACACGTTCTCGCAATGGACCAACAACGCAGATGTCAGCAAATCGTTGGATATGGGCTGGTCGGCGCCGTTGTTGCTGGCGTTGGGACTGGAAGCGCGCCGCGAATCGTATCGCCTCGGCGCCGGCGACGCGGCGTCGCGCTACGACTTTGGTCCCGACGGATTCGCGGGTTACGCGCTGAACGATGCCGGCACCCATAGCCGCAATAACTACGCGGCCTACGTCGACGTCAGTAACCGTCCCACGCCCGAATGGCAACTGAGCTTCGCCGGACGCCAGGAGCACTACAGTGACTTCGGTAACACCTTCAACGGCAAGCTGACCAGCCGTTACGATTTTTCCCAGGCGCTGGCGTTGCGCGCCACGGTCAGCAACGGCTTCCGCGCGCCGACGCTGCAGGAGGAGTACCACTCGATCGCCAACGTCGGCCCGACGTATGCGGATGTGGTCTTGCCGGCCAATTCGGCCGCCGCGACGCTGGCCGGCGCCAAGCGACTGGCGCCGGAAAAGTCCAGGAACGTCAGCGTCGGCCTGGTGGCGGCACCGGCGCCGCGCCTGCACCTGTCGCTGGACGCCTACCAGATCGAGATTCGCCACCGCATCATCGGTTCGGGCACCCTCAGCGGCGCCGGCGCGGATGCCGCGATCGTCGCGCATGGCAGCGTGCTCGATCCGAGCATCACCGACGCCACCGTCAGCTATCTGACCAACGGCGTCGACACGCGCACGCGCGGGCTCGATGCCTCTGGCGACTACGCGACCGATTTCGGTGATGCCGGCAAGGTGAAATGGACGGCGGGGTGGAACGTCAACAAGAACCGCATCACCAACGTCACGCTGGCGGGGGGACTGAATCCGGCATCGGCATCGCCGATTATCGATGCGACGCCGAAGAACAAGCTGATTCTGAATGCGCGCTACCTGAACGGCGCCTGGAACGGCAACCTGCGCGCGACCCGCTACGGAGTGACGGAATTGACGGTGGCCGATGGCGATACCGGCGGCGCGCCGTATCACACCAACCACATCGATCCGACCGTGATCGTCGACCTGGAAAGCGGCTACGACGTCACCGCCCATCTGACCTTGAGCGCTGGCGCGAAAAACCTGCTGAACCGACATCCGGACAAGGCGATCTCGCAAGGGTACTCGCACGCCTACGTGTATCCGAGCTTTTCACCGTTCGGCATCAACGGCGCCTACTACTACGTCAAGGGAAGCTACACCTTCTAGCTCTTAAGCGGACAAGCGCTTCCTGACTTCGTAGACGTTGCGGCCCACTTCGCGCACCACCTCGAGCAGCTTGGCCGGCGGGACATCGAATTCGTCGGCCCAGTAGCGCACCGCCTGGGTGATATTGGGATTGATGGTGGTCTGGAAGCGGAACTCCGCCTGGCCGGTGGTTGGTTGTGCGTGCATGATGTTATCTAAATAGTACTCAGATCGGTCATGGTCGCAGCGATTCGTCCCCGCCACAGTGCACTAACGCACTTATCGGGCAATCGGACGCCACCCGCTTGACCAAACGGGAAGATTTCCTGATGATGGTAATCATTCTTATTTGCAAGCCACGCGCGTTCCCGCCGCCAGCCAGCACACCACCTGGCACCGTTCAGCGGCGATTTCCTCGGATTTCTTCTTCAACCCGCGCTGGCCGGTACGGGCGGTTCCATGTACCGGAGAGCCCAGCCCTGTGAAATCCCTGAATCCCACGTCGTATCCCAGCGCGCGCCTGCCGCGCGCCATCATCGCCGTCGTCGCCACCTTGGCGGCGGCCCACGTCGCGGCGCAACCGGCCGACGATGCCGCCGTGCCGGCGGTGCTGGTGTCGGCCTCCCGCTCGAATGTCGCTGCCAACCAGGCGCCGCAAGCGGTGGTCATCATCCGGCAGGAGGAGATCGAGCGCCAGATGGCGATATCGGGCAATTCGTCCGATGTCTTGAGCAGCGTGCTGCCTTCGTACACGCCCAGCCGCGGCAAGATGAACGGCTCCGGTGAGACGCTGCGCGGCCGCGCGCCGCTGATACTGGTCGACGGCGTGCCGCAATCGAACCCGATGCGGCCCACCGGGCGCGAGGCGCACACGATCGATTTTTCGATGGTGGAGCGGATCGAGGTGGTGCAGGGCGCGAACGCGATCAATGGACTGGGCGCGACCGGCGGCACCATCAACATCATCACCAAGCGCCCGGAGAAGGGCACGTTCAACCAGTCCATCGACGTGCAGGCGACGCTGCCGACCAGCGGCGCCGGCTCGGATACCGCCAGCTACAAGACGGCGTATCGCCTGAGCGGCCGCGATGACAAACTCGAATACCTGTTCGCGCTCTCTTACGAGGACCAGGGCCTGTACCTGGACGGCAAGGGGCGTTCGATCGGCACGGACAATACCCAGGGCGATCTGATGGACTCGCGCACCTACGATGTGCTGGCGAAGCTGGGCTACTGGATCGACGACGATCAACGCCTGCAGCTTTCGGTCAACCGCTACAAGATCAAATCCAAGGCAGGTTATCTGGCGGTGGCGGGGGATCGCGCGCGCGGTATCCCCACCACCTCCATCGAGGGCGCGCCACCCGGCATCGCGCCGTGGAACGACGTGTGGACCTCGAGCCTGAGCTACCGCCACGCCAATCTGGCGGGAATGGAGCTGTCGGCGATGGTGTTCAACCAGGAGTTCGAAGGCCTGTTCGGCGCCGACATCTCGGCGACCTTCCAGGACCCGCTGATCGCCCCCGCCGGCACGCTGTACGATCAATCGCGCTCGGTCGCCTCCAAGTACGGCAGCAAGGTCGGCCTGAGCCGCGACGATCTTCTGAACGGCCGCCTCAAGCTGACGGTGGGCTTCGACACGCTGTTCGACAAGGGCAAGCAGGACCTGTATCTGACCGGCCGCACCTACGTGCCGGAATCCGAATACCGCAACCTGTCGCTGTTCCTGCAGGGTGAATACAAACTGCTCGACACGCTGACCATGCACGCCGGCGTGCGCAGGGAAAAGGCCGACCTGAAGATCGACACCTATCGCACCCTTGCGCAGTACCGGCGCGTGCTGGTACAAGGCGGCACCATCGATTTCAACGAGACCTTGATGAACGCGGGGCTGGTGTGGAACCCGGTCAAGGATGTCTCGCTGTTCACCAGCTATTCAGAGGGCTTCGGCATGCCGGATATCGGCCGCGTGCTTCGGTCCATCAATACCGTTGGCCAAAGCGTTGCCAATATGCGCGAGCTGCAGCCCATCCTGACCAGGAGCGTGGAAGTGGGTGGCCGCTATCACAGCGGCGCATGGGATCTGGACGCGAGCCTGTTCCGCTCCGATTCGGATTTCGGCACGCGCGTGGTGCCGATCAACGGCGCCTTCATGATGGCGCGCGAAAAGACGCGCATCGAGGGTGTGGATCTGAGCCTGGGGCATCGCTTCACCAAGGCGCAGCGCGGCAAACTGTCCTACGCCTATACCAAGGGCCGCTACGACAGCGACGAAAACGGTTCGCTGGATGCCAGGCTCGATGGCCTGAACGTGGCGCCCAATCGCGTCATCGCCGGCTGGACTTCGGAATGGAACGACAAGCTGACGACGTTCGTGCAGGCGCAGCACGCGTTCGGGCAGTCGTTCGACGATCCGGCCAAGGAGTTCGGCGGCTACACGCTGGTCGATGCGAGCGCCAACTACAAGCTCGGTAAAAACGGCGAATTGCGCGTGTCGATGGCCAATCTGTTCGACCGCGACTACATCACCTACTACTCGCAAAGCGCGCTGGTGGAGCCGAAACGCTACTTCGCAGGCCGTGGCCGCACCGTGAGCCTCGGCTACGCGCTGCGTTTCTGACAGGCCTTTTAGCGGCCTGTCGCCGTTCTTACGTCGACAGGCGCTTGCGCACTTCGAGCAGGTTGCGGCCAACTTCGCGCACCACTTCGAGCAGCTTCGATGGCGGCACGTCGAATTCGCTGGCCCAATAGCGCACGGCCTGCGTCAGGTTGGGATTGATCGTATGCTGGCAGCGGAAATCCGCTTCATTGGCGTTTTGATATGCTTGCATGATGTCTCATTTACTAGTAGTGCGACGTTGTTCAAATGGCACCGATTGCGTTGTCCTACATTGCTCTAACGCATGAGGTATCGGTTCGGATGACAAACGGCGCAAAAAATATTTGAGAAATCCGTGCTTGTCTTCCCGCTAAGTTTGCGTCGTGGCGTGCGCGGTCGGCGTGTGTGCCGGAGCGGCGTAGCGCGCGATGCTGAACGGCGCGATCGGCGTGTCGGTGGCGCCGGTGGCGATCAATTCGGCCATCGTTTCTCCCACTCCGGGGCCGATCTGGAAGCCGGCGCCGCAGAAGCCGAAGGCGTAGTGCAGTCCGGGAGTCGTCGCGCTTGGGCCCATCACCGGCAGGTCGTCCGGCATGTAGCCTTCCACGCCACTCCATACGCGGATGATATTCAGTTTCGTCACCACCGGCGCCAGGCGCGCCATCTGCTTGAACTGCGTCAGCGTGTGCTCGGGCAGCACCGGCGCGGTGCGCGGCTCGGTGGTGGAGTTCGAGCGCCCGCAGCCGCCCATGACGATATTGCCACGTTTGACCTGACGGAAGTACAGCGTCTCCTCCAACGTGGTGGCGGCGACGCCGATCGACGGCCCGACGATATAGGGCATGGGCTCCGTCACCGCCATCTGCGGCCCGCGCACCACCAGCGGCACCGGTTCGTCGAACCGGGCGGCCATCTTCGCGCCCCAGGCGCCGCTGGAGACCAGCATCACCGGCGCGGTGAACTCGCGGCCGTCGGCGCACACGGCGCGAAAATCCACGCCATCCTTCGATAGCGACGTGACCTCGGTATTCTCGTGGATATGCGCCCCGGCGCGCGCCGCCGCGCGCCCGAACGCCGGTGCGGCCAGACGGGGATTGGCGTGGCCGTCCTCCGCCGACAGCGAGCCGGCGATCACCTCGTTGCCGAGGAAGGGATAGCGGCTGCGCATCGCGGCGGTCGACAGCAGCTCCAGATTCAGGCCGTATTCGCGCGCCTCGCGGGCGTAGACCTCCATGCGGTCGGCGCCTTCCTGGCCGTAGGCGCAGCGCAGGTGCCCGGCGCGCACCAGTTCCGCGTCCTCGCCCAGCAGCTCGGGAAGGCGCAGCCATATCTTGTGCGCGCGGTTCGACAGCGGCAGCTGCGACAGGAAACGTCCCTGGCGGCGCACGTTGCCGAAATTGACACCGCTGGCCTGCTGGCCGACCAGCCAGCGCTCCAGCAGAATGACGGAGACGCCGCGCTGGCGCAGGAAGAAGGCGGTGGAGGCGCCCATGATGCCGCCGCCGATGATCAGCACGTCGGCCTGTGTTGGATTGCTCATTTAGGTCTGCTCCTCGCGGGTACGGAAGGACAATGGTTTGACCGGCGCCTGGCCGCGCAGCCGTCCGACCTGCTCCAGCGGCACGCCGGCGGCGTGGGCGATGATTTCGGCGCCGGCGTTGGCGCAGTAGCGTCCCTGGCAGCGCCCCATGCCCACGCGGCTGAAGGCCTTGGCGCGGTTGGCTTCCTGCGCGCCCATGTCGTTGACGACGCGGCGCAACTCGCCGGCGGTGATGCATTCGCAGCGGCAGACGATGGTGTCGTCGGGCAGGGCGGCGGCTTGCGCGGCGGGCCAGGGGAAGGCCTGCGCCAAGCCCCGGCGGAATGACTCCATCTTGACTTGTTCGCGTCCCAGCGTGGCGACGCGGCCGGCGTCGGCGGCGAGGCCAAGATCGGCCAGCGCCGACAGCGCGGCAAGGCGGCCGGCGTTTTCCGCGCCCTCGGCGCCGAGGATGCGGGCGCCGTCGCCGGCCAGGTAGACGTTGGCCACCGAGCTGCGGCCCTCCATGCTCACCTGCGGGAACCATTGGCGCGTCTCGTCGTCGTAGCGGAAGGCGCAGCCGGCCAGATCGGCCAGTTGGGTTTCCGGACGCAGATGGTAGCCCAGCGCGACGGCGTCGCACGCCAGCGTATGCGTCTGCCCGGAGGCGTCGCGATAGGACAGCTTGTCCACGCCTTCCTCGGCGCCGCCGCCGATGGCGACCGGTGTGATCCCCGATAGCACCGGTACGCCGGCCTTGCGCAAGGCGGCGATGTACGACAGGCCTTGCCGCAGCAATTTCGGACGCGCCAGCAGTTTGGGCAGCGCGGCGATCTGGTGGCGCAGGCGCGACGTATCCAGCACGGCGGCGATGTTGGCGCCGGCCTTCAGGTACTGCGTCGCCACCAGGTAAAGCAGCGGGCCGCTGCCGAGGAACACCACGCGGCCGCCGATCGAACACGCTTGCGACTTGAGGGCGATCTGCGACGCGCCCAGACTGAACACGCCGGACAACTCCCATCCCGGCACCGGCATCAGGCGGTCGGTGGCGCCGGAGCAGACCACCAGGGCCGCGTAGGGCAGCTTTTCGGTACGGTGGTTGCTGACCACGTGCAGGTGGCCTTCCGAGATATTCCAGGCCAGCGTTTCCGGCCGGTAGTCGATCTTGCCGCGCAGGGCGTCGAAGCTTTGATGCACGGCGGCGGCGCGTGCCGCCTCGCCGCCGTACAGCGATTCGTAGCTGCGCGTGAAGTGCTCCGGCTGGCGGCGGTATATCTGGCCGCCATCGCGCCGACCTTCGTCGATGACGACGGGACGCAGGCCGGCGGCGACCAGTTCCTCGGCCGCGCGCACGCCGGCGGGGCCGGCGCCGATGACGATTACGCCTGGTTCAGCCATGCCGCCTCCGTGTTGCGTGTGACGATGCGCAGGCCGTCGCGCACCTCGGTCGAGCAGGCGCGCAGCCGGTCGCCCTGTTCGGTCCATACCCAGCAATCCTGGCAGGCGCCCATCAGGCAAAAGCCGGCGCGGCGGCCGTCGTCGAATTCGGAAGCGCGCAGGCTGCGGGCGACGCTCATGATGGCGACCAGCAGCGTGTCGCCGTGCAGCGCCTGCGCGGGCTGGCCGTCGATGTAAAAGTGCACCGGCGCGCGGGTGGTTTCCGCCAGCCGGACGAAGCGTGGATTCATGCGACTTCCTCAAAACGTTGTAGGGGCGCTTGCAGCGGGATCAGCGCGGCGGGCGTGTGGTGACAGAGAATTTCGCCGCCATTGGGCAGTTGCTGGCGTGGCGGCGGCAGGCGGTTGCACAGGCCGTCGACGCGCACGCCGCAGCGCGGCAGGAAACCACACAAGCCGGCGTCCGAGGCTTGTGGGGCTGGCGCCAACGCGGGCGGATGGGCGGTGGCGCGCGCGCAGACGGTGTCGAGCCAGCCCATTTTCAGCTTGGGCACCGACGATACCAGCAAATGCGTATAGGGGTGGAAGGGGGCGTCGCCCATGGCCGCGCGCGGCCGCGATTCGACCTTCTGGCCGGCGTACAGCACCACGATCTCGTCGCAGATGGCGCGCACGGTGTTGATGTCGTGGCTGATGAACATGTACGACACCTTCAGTTCGCGCCGCAGTTCCGCCATCAGGTCGAGGATGGCGGCGGCCACCACGGTGTCGAGCGCGGACGTGATTTCGTCGCACAGGATCAAGTCCGGTCCCGCCGCCAGCGCGCGCGCCAGGTTGATGCGCTGTTTCTGGCCGCCCGACAGTTCGCCCGGCAGGCGGTCGGCGATGGAGGCCGGCAGCTTGACCAGATCGAGCAGCTGCAGCACGCGCTTGCGGCGCGCGTCGCCGCGCAGGTGCAGGTAAAAACTCAGCGGCCGTGCCAGGATGGCGCCGATGCTGTGGGCCGGGTTGAGCGCCGTGTCGGCGTTCTGGAACACGAACTGCACCCGCTGGTGCTGCTCGCGCGTCCTGCCATGGCTGCCGTCGGGCAGCGGCGCGTCGTCCAGCAGCACCTGCCCGCGCGCGCTGGGCACCATGCCGGCCACCACCCGCGCCAGCGTGGTCTTGCCGGAGCCGGATTCGCCGATGACGCCCACCGTGGCGCCGCGCTCGATGGTCAGGTCGATGTCGGTCAGGATGCGCTTGGCGGGCAGGCCGTCGCGGCCGATCGCGCCGTAGCCGGCGTACAGGCCGCGTATCCGCAGCAGCGGCACCGGCATGCGCAGCGGCGCCGGCGCGGCGATTGCGATATCGCGCTCCGCCGGTTCGGCGGCGGCCAGCAGGCAGCGGGTGTAATCGTGGGCCGGCGCCCCCAGCACCTGCGCGGTCTCGCCGTTCTCGCGGATCTCGCCGTCGCGCAGCACGACGATGCGGTCGGCCATCTGCGCCACCACCGCCAGGTCGTGCGACACATACACGGCCGTGGTGCCGAGCTGGCGCACCACGTTGCGGAAGGCGCGCAGCACTTCGATCTGCGTCGTCACGTCCAGCGCGGTGGTCGGCTCGTCGAGGATCACCAGCGCCGGGTCGGTGATGAAGGCCATCGCCGCCATCACGCGCTGCAGCTGGCCGCCCGACACCTGGTGCGGATAGCGCGCGCCGATATGCTCCGGGTCCGGCAGCGCCAGGGCGCGGAACAGTTCGACCGCCTTGGCTTCGGCCCTGGCGCGGCTCAGCGTGTGGTGGATGGCGGCGCTTTCGACCACCTGGTCCATCAAGGTGCGCGACGGGTTGAACGACGACGCCGCGCTTTGCGCGATGTAGGCGACGGTGCGCCCGCGCAGGCCGGACAAGCCGGCGTCGTCGAGTTCCAGTACTTGCTGCTCGCCGATGCGCACGCTGCCGCCGGCGATGCGGCAGCCGCTGCGCGCATAACCCATCAGCGACAGCGCGATGGTGGTCTTGCCGGAACCGGATTCGCCGATCAGCGCCAGCACCTCGCCTTCGTTGATCGCGAAATCGACGCCTTTGACGATGGGGAATTCGGTGCCGGCGTCGTTGCGGGCGACCACGCGCAGGCCTTCCACTTGTACCAATGGTTTCATCGGGCGTCCTTCCGTTTGCCGCGCAGGTTATCGATCAGCAGGTTGACGCCGATGGTCAGGCTGGCGATGGCCAGCGCGGGCATCAGCACCGCCGGCGCGCCTTCACTGAGGCCGCCGATGTTCTCGCGCACCAGCGAGCCCCAGTCGGCGTCCGGCGGCTGCACGCCGAGGCTCAGGAACGAGAGGCCCGACAATAGCAGCACGGTGAACACGAAGCGCAGGCCGAAGTCGGCCAGCACCGGACGGATCATGTTGGGCAGGATCTCGACGCAGCCGATGTAGGCCATGCCCTCGCCGCGCGCCTTGGCCGCCTCCACGAAGTCGAGCGCCTGCACGTTGACCGCCAGCGCGCGGGCGATGCGGTAGGCGCCCGGCATGAAGCCCAGGGCGGCGGTGATGATCAGCAGCGGCACCGAGGAGCCGAACGACGCCACCATCATCAGCGCGAACATTTTGCTGGGGATCGAGATCAGCGCGTCCAGCGCGCGGCTCAGGGAGGCGTCGAACCAGCCGCCGGCGACCGCCGCGTAAAGACCGAGCAGCGTGCCCGTGGCGCTGGCCAGCACGGTCGCCGCCAGCGCCAGCGCCACCGTGTAGCGGGCGCCGTAGAGGATGCGGCTCAACATGTCGCGGCCCAGGTAGTCGGTGCCAAGCGGGAATTGCCAGCTGATGGAGCCGAAGACGTCGGCGTCGACGATGGCCGAGGCGTCGTGCGGCGACAGCGACGGGCCGGCCAGCGTGACGATCAGCCAGAAGACCACGATGGCCAGGCCGAGCAAGGCGGCCGGCGACATGGTCGACCAGGCACCGGCCAGCGCACCGGTCAACGCACGTAACGGAGGGAAGGAGGCAAGGGGGGAGCTGCTCATAGATTGCGTAACCTCGGGTTGGACAGGATGGCGCAGATATCGGCCAGCATCACCAGCAGCAGGTAGGCGCCGCAGAAGATCATCGCGCAGGCCTGCACCAGCGGAATGTCGCGGGTGGTGACGGCGTCGATCATCAGGTTGGCGATGCCGGGGTAGTTGAAAATGCTTTCGACGATCAGCACGCCGCCGAGCAGGTACGACAGGCTCAGTGCCACCGCGTTGGCGATCGGGCCGATGGCGTTCGGCAGCGCGTGCTTCAACACGATGCGCACGGGACGCGCGCCCTTGAGCCGCGCCATTTCGACGTATGGGGAGCGTAGCTGGTCGACGACGGCGGCGCGCGTCATGCGGGCCATCTGCGCGACGATCACGCAGCACAGCGTGAAGACCGGCATCGCGTAGGCCCGCAGGAACTGGCCCAGCGTCTGGATGTCCGCCGTGTGCGACAGCGCCGACAGCCAGCGCAGCTTGACCGCGAACAGCAGCACCGCCAGCGTGGCGATCAGGAATTCCGGCACCGACACCAGCGACACCGCCAGCATGTTCATGCCGCGGTCGAAGCGCGATCCGCGGAACATCGCCGACAGTATGCCCAGCGACAGCGCCAGTGGCACCGAGACGGCCGCCGTGGCGCCGGCCAGCACCAGGGAACTGGGGAGGCGGTCGCCGATCAGCGCGGAAATCGCCTGGCCGTTGACCAGCGACACGCCGGCGTCGCCTTTCAGCATCTGGACCAGCCAGTGCGCGTAGCGTTGCGGCGCCGGCTGATCGAGGCCGAACTGCACGCGCAGCGCGGCCACCGCTTCCGGCGTCGCCGCCTGTCCCAGCGACTCCTGCGCGGCGTCGCCAGGCAGCAGGTTGGTGATGCCGAAGACGACGATCGAGACGATCAGCAAGGTGAGGGCGCCGATGCCGAGACGGCCGAGAACGAGCTTGCCTATGGTGGAGTTCATCGTCGCGCCTCAGTGCAGGATGTCTTGTAGTTTGTACCAGGCGCCGACCACCGGCAGGAACCACGGCTTGCCGGAGTAGCCGGGGATCGCCGGCCAATCCAGATCGCGCCACGGGTTGCTGTCCCTTTTGCCGGCCATGATGTCGGCCATCTGGCTGCCCATGTGCACCGACATCTGCACGCCATGGCCGCTGTAGCCCAGCGAATAGAACATGCCTTCGTGCTCGCCCGCGCGCGGCAGGCGGTCGGCCGTCATGTCCACCAGTCCTCCCCAGCAGTAGTCGATGCCGGTGCCGGCCAGCTGCGGGAACAGGCGCACCATGGTGTCGGCCAGTATGCGGCCGCTCTTGGTGTCCGACTTCGGGTTCGAGAGCGCGAAGCGCGCGCGCCCGCCGAACAGCAGGCGGTTGTCGGGTGTGAGGCGGAAGTAGTTGCCGATGTTTTTGGTGGTGACGTAGTTGCGGCGGGTCGGCGTGATCTCGTTGATCAGCGTGGGCGCCAGTGGCGCGGTGGCGATGATGAAGCTGCCCACCGATACCAGACGGCGGCGGAAGTAGCCGAAGGGGCCCAGGCTGGAATTGCCGGTGGCGAGCAACACCTGCGCGGCATCGATGTCGCCGCGCGCGGACTTGAGCCGGAAGCCGCCGGCGGTGCGCTCGATGGCCTGGACCGCCGCGTTCTCGTAGACGCGGGCGCCGGCGCGCACCGCGGCCTGTCCCAGGCCGACGCCGAATTTACCCATGTGCATCTGGGCGCCCTGGCGCTGCAGCAGGCCGCCGTAAAAGCCGCTGGAGCCGATTTCGTCGCTCAAGCGCTCCGGCGGCACCAGCTCGACGTTCGGATCGACGCTGGCGCGCAGGCGCTCGTGGACCCGCACCAGCTTTTCGTAGTGTTCCGGCTTGGCCGCCAGTTTGAGTTTGCCGCAGCGCTGGAAGTCGCAGTCGATGGCTTCGGCCGCGATGATCCGTTCGACCGTGGCGACGGCGGCGTCGTAGGCTTCCCAGTAGGCACGGGCGCGCGCCTCGCCAAGGCGGTTCGACAGGTCGGCGTAGTCGTGCGCCAGGCCGGTATTGCATTGGCCGCCGTTGCGTCCCGACGCCTCGCCGGCGATGCGGCCCGCTTCGAGCAAGACCACCGACGCGCCACGCTTGGCCAGCTCCAGCGCCGCCGACAGCCCGGTAAAGCCGCCGCCGACGACGACAACGTCCGCCCGCGGAGGGACAGGTCCGTTGGCCGCGCCGAGAAAGCGCGGCGCCGTGTCGAGCCAGTACGATTCAAGCTTCATGCATCTATCCTTGGTTGGACGTTTTGTTAAAACCATTACACCATAGCCACGGCTGCGCAATATCCTGAATTGTCGCGCCGGGGAGACAGAATGCGCGGTTTTGCCGGCCGTCGGCAGCACAGATTGCTGCGCCTCGCGCCCACCCGCGCCGGTGGCGCCGCACCTTTCCGCGCCGGGCGGCAGGAACGACGGCTGCGCTGGAAACTACACAAGCTTGCACCATCCACGGCCGCCCCGGCGGCATTAAATGCTGCGCTCCCGCGCTTAGCATGAGGTATGCAGTTTTTATTCCACTTATCAAAAGGATACGCCTTATGCATAGCTTCAATCCGGACCTGGTGAAGGTCCGCAGTTCCCACTTCATCGGCGGCGTTCACGTGGCAGGCCAGGGCACGGCGCTCGATCTCGACGTGCGGCGTCCGTCCGACAACCGTGTCTATGCCGGCCTGCCGGTCGCCGATGCGGAGCTGGTGGACATGGCCGTGCAAAATGCGTGGCAAGCTTTCAAAAAGAGTAACTGGGCGCGCCAGGCGCCACGCGAGCGCGCGCGCATCATGCGGCGCTGGGCCGACTTGATCGAGGCAGATGTGGCGCAACTGGCCGCGCTGGAGGCGGTGGGCTCGACCCGGCCGATCGCCAACGCGGTGGCCTGGGATATTCCGTTCACCGCCGAGGGCCTGCGATTTTTCGCGGAGTTCGCCGACAAGGTGGGCGGCGACGTGGCGGCCACGCGCAGCGACGCGCTGGGCATGACCATCGCCGAGCCGTACGGCGTGATCGGCGCCATCGCGCCCTGGAACTTCCCGCTGGTGATGGCCTCCTGGAAGATAGGGCCGGCGCTGGCCGCCGGTAACGCGGTGGTGCTCAAACCGTCCGAGTTGACGCCGTTTTCGGCGATCCGCCTGGCGGAGCTGGCGATCGCCGCCGGCATGCCGCCGGGGATATTTAACGTGATCCAGGGCGACGGCCGCACCACCGGTGATGCGCTGGTGCGTCATCCACGCATCTCCAAAGTGACATTTACTGGTTCCACCCGTACCGGCTCGGCTATCATGGCTGCATGCGCGGAGAGCGGCACCAAGCCGGTGACCCTGGAGCTGGGCGGTAAAAGTCCGCAACTGGTGTTCGCCGACGCGCCGGATCTGGAGCGGGTGGCGAAGATGGTGGCGGGCGCGATCGCCGGCAACGCCGGGCAGGTGTGCGTGGCCGGGTCGCGCCTGATCGTGCAGCGCGGCGTCGCCGGGCAGCTGGTGGAGGGCATCGCGGCGGCGTTCAAGGCGCTGCGGCCGGGCCACACGTGGAGCGGCGATACCACGCTGTCGCCCATTATCAGTCGCAAGGACGCGCTGCGCATCGACGGCGTGGTGCGGCGCGCGGTGGAGGCGGGGGCCAGCATCGCGGCCGGCGGCGCGCTGGCGGCGGTCGAGGGCGATGGCGGCTACTATCAGCCGACGATACTAACCGGGGTCGAAGCGGATATGGAGGCGGTGCGCGACGAGATCTTCGGACCGGTGATGACGGTGCAGGTGTTCGACGACGACGACGAGGCGCTGGCGCTGGGCGATCATCCGGCCTACGGGCTGGCGGCCGGCGTGCATACCGCCGATATCGGCCGCGCGCTGCGTTGCGCGCGCGAGCTCGAAGCGGGCACCGTGTGGATCAACCGCTACGGCCGCAGCGACGACTACGTGCTGCCGACGGGAGGCTTCAAACGCTCCGGCATGGGCAAGGATCTGGGTCGCCAGTCGTATGAGGCGAACCTGCGCTACAAGACCGTGCTGGTGGATTTCGTGCGCCAATAACGGGCATGCGGCCGCGCCGCTTTGGCGCATCGCGGCGCGCGCGGCACCGTGCCGGTGCGGGCGGCTTCAGATCGGCAAGCTGTGCTGATTGCGGACGGAAAAACAAGTATTTCTGTTTTGTGACAAGGTGATTACAGGATAAACCGGTGGGGTGCACATGTTGTAATCGAATTCAGTAGACGCATCAACAAGTACATCCACACCTCACCAGGAGTTCGTCATGTATCCCACTCGTCACTGTACCTTGGCCCTGTTCCTGGCCGCGACTTATCCTTTGTGCTCCCTGGCGGCGGACGCCGATCCCGGCGTCGTCGACGCGGTGGCGGAGGGCGCGTCGCAGGTCGAATCCCCGGCCGCAAAGGAGGTCGTGGTGGTGAGCGGCTCGCGCCAGAACTACCGCGCGCTGTCGGCGACCGGCGCGACCAAGACCGACACGCTGCTCAAGGACCTGCCGCAAAGCGTGCGCGTACTGACCGCCGATCTGCTGCGCGACGTCGGCGTGACCAGTTTGGCCAGCGCGCTCGATCTGACCAGCGGCATCTCGCGCCAGAGTAACCTGGGCGGCCTGTGGGACAGCTACGCGATGCGCGGCTTCACCGGCGATCCCAATTTCGGCTCCGACTATCTGGTCAACGGCTTCAGCTCCAGCCGTGGCTACAACGGCCTGCGCGACTCGGCCAGCACCGCCAGTGTGGAAGTGCTCAAGGGCCCGGCGTCGGCGCTGTACGGGCGCGGCGAACCCGGGGGCACCGTCAACATCACCACCAAGAAGCCGCGCTTCGAGCCTTCGTATGAACTGGATGTTTCGGTCGGCAGCCACGAGACCTATCGGACGGCGCTCGACCTGACCGGTCCGATCAGCGAGAACCTGGCCTACCGCTTGAACGGCGCCTACGAGAAGGGCGACAGCTTCCGCGATACCGTGGAAACCGAGCGCTCCTTCCTGTCGCCGTCGTTCATCTGGCTGATCGGCGACCACACCCGCGTGTCGTACGAGGTCGAAGCCAGCGAGCAGCGCGTGCCGTTCGACCGGGGCGTGCTGGCGGTCGGCGGCGTGCTGGGACTGATCCCGAATTCGCGCTTCCTGGGCGAGCCGGCGGACGGACCGACCGTGGTCAAATCGCTGGGCCACCAAGTCTTCGTCGAACACGAGTTCAATGAGCGTTGGAAGCTGCAATCGGGCGTCTCGTATCGGGACAGCGAACTGAAAGGCGCATCGAGCGAGGCCAGCGCGCTGCAGGCCGATGGCCGCACGGTGCGCCGCCAGCACCGCAGCCGCGACTACCACGCCATCGACGCCTCGGGCCGCGTCGAGGTGGTTGGCAAGTTCGATACCGGGCCGGTGACGAACAATGTGCTGGTGGGCGTCGACGCCTATAAATTCAACGACCGCCGCATCCAGTTGCGCCGCAATCCGAGCGCCGCTTTCCCTTACGCGATCGACATCTACAATCCCGTCTATGGCGGCGTCTCCGACGTGATGACGATGTCGATCAACACCAAGGAAGAACAGCGCGCGCATGCCGTCTATGCGCAGGATCAGATCGACCTGACCGCCCAATGGAAGGCGTTGCTTGGCGTGCGTTGGGATAGCTACGACCAGACGGTGACGAACTTCCGCAACGGCGCGTCCAACAAGCAGTCGCTGAGCGCCACCAGCCCGCGCGCCGGCCTGGTTTATCAGCCGATGTCGGTGCTGTCGTTGTATGCGACCTTCTCGAAAGGCTTTCGTCCGAACAGCGGCATCAGCATCGACAACCAGGCTTTCGCGCCCGAGGAAAGCAAGTCCTATGAAGTCGGCTCGAAGCTGGAGTCTGCCGACGGCAAGCTGACAGGGACGCTGGCGGTCTACAAAATCACCAAACAGAACGTGTTGACCACCAATCCGGCGAACACCGATTTCTCGATCTCCGCCGGTGAGGTGGGTAGCAAGGGCGTCGAGCTGGATCTGTCGGGCGAGGTCGCGCGCAACCTGCGCCTGTCGGCGGCCTACGCGTACACCGACGCCACCGTCACCAAGGGCGACAACACCATCCGCACCGGCAGCCGCTTCCCGAATGTGCCCAGGCAGAGCGCCACCGTGGTGCTGACGCGGGCATTCGCTGTCGCCGGCGGCATGGCGACCATCGGCGGCGGTGTCAATTATGTGGGCGAACGCCTGGGCGACGTGGCTGTCTCCAGCAATTTCAAGCTGCCGGCCTACACCACGGCCAAGCTGATCTCCTCCTGGTCGCCGACCAAGAAGCTGCGCATCTCGCTGAATGTCGACAACCTGTTCGACAAACAGTATTACGCCAGTTCGTACAGCCAGCTGTGGGTGTCGCCGGGCACCGACCGCACCGCGACCTTGAATCTGCACTACAAATTCTGAAGAGGAGCATCATGGACATGATGACATTGAAAAAAAAGGCCTGCGCGGTTTGCGCAATCGCTTTGTTCGCCGGCGCTGCCGGCGTGGTGCCGGCACAGGCGCATGGTATCTGGTTCGCGCAGCGTGCCACGCAGCTGGCCTTCCTGTACGGCATTGGGGCGGATGACCTGGATTCGTTAAAGCGGCTGCCGCAAGTGACCAGCGTCGGAGGATATGACGCCGACGGCAAGCCGGTGGAGACGTCGCTGCAGCCCGATGGGCGCCTGGTGCTGGTCAATCTCGACAATCAGCCGGCGATCGTCGCGGCGGTGCTCGACAACGGCACGTGGACCAAGACGCCCGATGGCGTTTTCCACAAGAAGGGCAAGGACGAGATTCCGAAGTACATCATCAGCGAGCATACCTACAAGTACGCCGTCCATCTGCGCAAGCCGTTGAGCAAACCACTTGGTCCCTTGCCGAATCAGATCCTGCAGGTCGTTCCGGTGGAGGCGGCGCTGCCGGCGACGCTGGGAGCGCCGATCAAGCTTCGCGTGCTGTTCAACGGCAAGCCGGTGGCCGGAGCACAGGTGTTGCAAGACATGGTCAACGATCCCGACGCGGAGCCGGTGCTGTCCGGCGCTGATGGTACCGTCACCATCAAGGTGCGGAATCAGGGCCTGAATGTGATCGCCGCGATTTATCGCGGGCCGTCCGAGCAGCCGGCCAAGTTTGACAGCAGCGAGCATTTGGCCACGTTGTCGTTCGTGCTCGCGCATAAACCTGAATGAACTGGAGGACGGGATGATGAAAAAAATTCTTGGAGCGGTGACGCTGGCGGCGGCCGCGCTGACCAGCGGCCACGCCTTCGCGCACGGGGCGCCGGTGGCGAACCACGGGGGCATCGTGCAGGCCGTCGGCGAAACCTGGCTCGAGCTGGTGGTGAAGGGCGATCAGGTCGAATTGTATTTGCAGGACGACGGCGATGACATGCCAAGCGCCGAGGTGACGGGCAAGGTTACCTTGGTGACGGAGGCTGGCCGCAAGGAGTTCGCGCTCAAGCCGGCCGGTGGCAACAAGCTGGAAGCGAAGGCGCCCGGCGTCGCCAAAGTCGGCAAGGTTCTGGCGCTGCTGACGATGGCGGACAAGAAGACGCGCGTGAGCACGACTTTCGACATCAAATAAGGCCCGTCGCAGACGTTTTTCCCAGTCGGGTTGGCGGGCCAGGCCCGCCGACCCGTCCCGGGGTCTTCGACCAAGCGGCCAGCCTGGCCGAAAGACTAGTATCCCCGCCGGCGGTCGACGACGTCGTGCAGCGGTTGTCCCGACATGTGGCGGCGCAGGTTGGCCAGCAGCACCGGGGCCGCCGTATCCGGCTGAGTCATGCTGGCGATGTGGGGCGTGATCAGCACGCGCCGATGGCGCCACAGCGCGTGATCGTCCGGTAGCGGCTCCGGGTCCGTCACGTCGAGGATGGCACGCGATAAATGACCGGAGTCCAGCGCCGACAACAGCGCGTCATGGTCCAGGTGCGCGCCGCGCGCGACGTTGACCAGCGCGGCCCCGCGCGGCAGCAGGGACATCAGCCTTGCGCCGAGGATGCCGCGTGTGGCGTCGGTCAACGGCAGCAGGCAAACCAGCACGTCGCATTGCGCCAAAAACCGCGGCAGCGACTCGTCGCCCGCGAAGCACTCCACGCCCGGCAGCGTTTTGCGCGAGCGGTTCCAGCCCGCGCGGCGAAAGCCGAAGACGCCGAGCCGTTCCAGCACCGCCTGCCCCAGCACGCCCAATCCCATCACGCCGACCGTGCGCGCCGACGCCGGTATCACCGGGATGGGCCGCCATTGGGCACGCGACTGCATGTCGGCGTAGTCGAGCAGATTGCGGTGCAAGGCCAGCACCGACATCGTCGTGTATTCGATCATGCCGTTGACGATGCCCGGTTCGACCATGCGCACGACCGTCACGTTTGCCGGCACGGCGTCGAAATCGATATGATCGATGCCGGCGCCGGATGCGAAGAGCACCTTCAGGTTCGGCAACGACGCCAGGAACTCGGCGCCGGCATGCCAGGAGACGAGATACTCGACATCGTTCAAATCACCGGTATTGTCGGGCCATGTGCGGAAGTCGATTTCCGGCGCGTACGCGGCGAAAAAGCGCGCCCATACCTGTGTGCGGGCCGCGTCCGATCGGTACAATACACTCATGACTATGCTCTCGTTGGTGGGTCACGGGCCGCATGCGGCCCCGCGAAACCTGCGTTATGGTGCCTACAGTATAAAGGGCGCCGGCGGTATTAGCTGCGGTTGTCGCAGCCGCGGCGCGGCAAATCGTGCTGATTCGGCGCCCATAAAAGCCGTTTTGCCGCGCCGGCGGGGGCATAGTCGGCACCTCTGACGGCGCCAGGTTGGATATCATGGATCCGTCGCGATATCAGACCATCATCAACGAAAGGGCAACCATGGGCATCATCTTCAGACCGAAATACATCAGCTTCGATTGCTACGGCACCTTGATCTACTTCCAGATGTCACCGATGGCGCGCAAGTTGTTCGCCGACCGTATCGGCGCCGACGACATGGAGCGGTTCTGCAAGGATTTCTCGGCCTTCCGTTACGACGAAGTGCTGGGCGACTGGAAACCATACTACGAGGTGGTCTACAACGCGCTGCTGCGCACGGCCAACCGCTGGAAGGTGCCGTTCCGGGAGTCCGACGTGGCCGAGATCTACGCCGCCGTTCCCACCTGGGGCCCGCACCCCGACGTGACCGAGGGCCTGGCCAGGATCGCCGACAAGATCCCGCTGGTGATCCTGTCGAACGCCATGGACGCACAGCTGGTGCACAACGTGAAGAACCTGGGCGTGCCGTTCCATCGCGTCTACAGCGCGCAGCAGGCCAAGGCCTACAAGCCGCGCCTGACGGCGTTCGAGTACATGATCGGTCAGCTGGACGCGAAGCCGGAAGACTTCCTGCACGTGTCGTCGTCGATGCGCTACGACCTGATGTCGGCCAACGACATCGGCATCAAGGACAAGGCCTTCGTCAATCGCGGCCACGAGCCGGGCACGCCGTTCTACAACTACCAGGAAATCAGCGAGATCGGCGGCCTGGCCGGCCTGGTCGGCTTGTAACGGCCTTCGAAGCGGCGCGTCGGGCGCCGCTTCGTCTTGTCAGGAGGGCCGGTACAACTTCTGATGGAAGCCGGTCACCTTGACGGTGATGGTGACCGCGCGCTCTCCCTTGTTGCGCCAGAACCAGCCATGGATGCCGTCGAAGCCGGCGGTGAAGCCGCCCTGGGCGCCGGTCTGGCGCGGCTCCTTCCAGTACGTCGTGAATTCGTTCGGCTTGGCGTTTTCCGGTTCGCCGTGCATGTCCGCCTTGACCGGCGCGCCGTCGGTGCTCCAGCTGAAGACAAAATATTCGCCCTTGCGCATCAGGGCTTTGACTTCCGCTCCCTGGCCCGGCTCCAGTGTCACCCGCATTTCGTCGGAGCGCATGGGAAGCGCGCTGCGCGTCACCTGCGAGGCGGCGGGGGAGGCCGGACCGACGCCCGCCGGCGGCGCCGTTCCGGCGGCCTTGGCCGCGCCACCATTGAGTTTTGCCAGTCCCAGCAGCCTGCCGGCACCCAGCGGGTCGATGCCGAATTCCGCCGGCAGCACCGCCACCGCCAGTATCAGCGCGGCGGCGCCGATGGCGACGGCGGTGGCCTTGCCCAATTGGGTCAGCGTCGGCAATGGGTCGGTCTGGTGGTTTTGACGCATGGTGGTTTCCTCGTTCATGTGGTTGCATAACCGGCTAGTTGATATCCCATCAGTACCAGGCCCGCGACCATCAACGCGGTATTGGCGGCGAAGGACTGCCTCCTGAAGGCCGCGCCGCGCCGCCAGAAGCCCATCGCGATCAGAATGGCGCCGAGCGCGAGCATCTGGCCGATCTCGACGCCGACATTGAAAGCCAGGATATTGGGCACCAGGCCATCCTTCGACAGCGCCAGTTCCTGCAGCTTGCTCGCCAGCCCGAAGCCGTGGAACAGACCGAAGATCAGAACGGCCGCCTTGGTGTTGGGTTGGAAGCCCAGGACCCTTTCCAGCGCGCCCATGTTGTCGAGCGCCTTGTAGAGCACCGAGAAACCGATGATGGTGTCGACCAGGTAGGGATTGACGTGCGTCCCGCTCAGTACCCCCGACAGCAGCGTCACACTGTGGCCGACCGCGAACAGCGTCACGTACGCGCCGACATCCCTGAGGCGGTACAGGAAGAAGATCACGCCCACCAGGAACAGCAGATGGTCATAGCCGGTGACCATGTGCTTGGCGCCCAGATAGATAAACGGCAGCAGATGCACGCCGCTGCTTTGTTCGAAGTAGGCCTTGTCGTCGTCGGCGACGCCGTGCGCCATGCCGTCGCCGACGGCCGTCACCAGCGCCGCAAGCAGCAGCGCGCGTGCCAGATTCCGGTTCACGCTCATGCCTCCAGCCAGACCTGCTCGGCGCAGGTGTAGCCCATGAAGGACCCCAGCGGATGCGAGGCGGCGCCCCCCACCTTGCTGCTGAACGCCTCCAGATTGTTGATGAACAGCGGGATGCCGATGCCGCACTTCTGGTGCACCAGCACCTGCATATCGGCATAAAACTGTTTGCGTTTGTCCTCGTCGGTTTCGGCGCGCGCCAGCAGTAGCAACTGGTCGAATTGTTCGTTCCGCCATCCCGATTCGTTCCACGGCGCGTCCGACTTGAAAAACTGCGTGAACAGCATGTCGGCGCTCGGACGCGGGTTGATGTTCCCGAAGCCCATCGGTGACTTCATCCAATGGTTGGACCAGTAGCCGTCCGCGGAGATGCGTTTGACCGCCAGTTTCAGGCCCGCCTTGATGGCCGACTGCTGCATCAGCATCGCCATGTCGACCGAACCGGCGGCGGCCACCGAGGCGACCAGCGGCAAGGTCTGGCCCACCGCGCCGGCGCGCGCCAGGTGGTAGCGGGCGCGGTCCGGATCATAGGGGCGCTGGGGCAGGCCGGCGAAGTGGAAGCGGTTGCTCGGCGCCAGCGGCTGATCGTTGCCGATGACGGCGTAGCCGCGGAAGGCGGCGCGCTTCATCTGTTCACGGTCGATCAGGTACTTCATGCCGAGCGTGAAATCGGGATGCCGGCCAAAGCCGAGGTTCTGGCGGATCACCAGGTCGGTGTACAAGCCGGACTGGCTTTCCAAGACCACGAAGCCAGGTTCGCCGCTGATACGCTTGGTCGAACGCGGATTGACTTCGTTGACCCAATCGACGTCGCCCGACAGCAGCGCGTTGATGCGCGCCGATTCGTCCGGTATGCCGAACAGCGCCACTTCGTCGAGGTGGGGCAGGCCCGGCCTCCAGTAATTTTCGTTGCGCACGCCGATGGTGCGCACGCCCGGCGTGAACTCCTTGCAGCGGAAGGCGCCGGTGCCGTTGGCGGTGTTGAAGCTGGTGGTGCCGTCCCGGATGATCACGAAGTGCGACGTCGCCAGGATCACCGGCAAGTCGGCATTGGCGCCGGTCAGCGTGATCTCCACCACCAGCGGACCGACCGCGCGCACCGACGCGAACTGTTGCGCCAGGCCGCGCACCTTCGAGCCGATGGCCGCGTCGCCGTGGCGCTTGAGCGAGTAGACCACGTCGGCGGCGGTCAGCGCTTTGCCGTCATGGAAGACGACGCCCTTGCGCAGACGGACGGTCCACGTGATCGCGTCGTCGGTGGCCATTTCCTCGGCCAGTGCCATCTGCGGCGCCAGGTGGGCGTCGAGCGTGGTCAGGCCGCTGAAGAACATGTGCGCGCGCAGGTAGTCGGTCGACAGCGCGCCGCGCGCCGGATCGAGCGTGTCGGCGGTGGAGCTGGACTGGGTGGCGATCGTCAGTTGGCCGCCTTTGCGCGGTGCCGGCGCCGCCGCCGCAAGCCCGGGCGCCGACAGCAGCGCGCCGCCGGCGGCAAGACGGCGCAGCATGTCGCGCCGGGACAGCGTGTCGACCTGGTCACGCGGCGGAAGAAGCGTTGATTTCATCGATGCGCCTTTGTACTTAGTCATGGATATCATTACATCACAATAACGCCGCTCGATTGTCGCGTTTCGCGCGGCCGCCGGCGCACAACCGGCGGTTTTCGCCGTGTGGATCAGCATAGATTGCCGGCCGTGGAAAATGCCGCCGCGGGGCCCATTTCGGTGTTTAAACGTCACCGGAAGCGGACAACAAAGCAGAAAAATCCGCACCCGCTCCGTACAATATTGTGATGGCCGCGCGGCGCCGGCGGCCGCGGGACATCTTTTCAACCCTACCGAGAACCTATCCATGGACCACACCAGCACCCTCAACCCCGGTATGACGGACCGCGTCAAGCCGGTGCCCTCGGCCGCCCTGGACGCGGCCGCCCAATCGGTGAGGTCGCGCATCGCCGTGATCGACGTGTTGCGCGGCCTGGTGATGTTGATCATGCTGTTCGATCACGTGCGCGAGGCGATCTACCTGCACGTGCCGATCAGCGATCCGATGGCGGTCGACAGCATGCCGCCGGACCTGTTCTTCACCCGCACGGCGGCGCATTTTTGCGCGCCGATGTTCGTGTTCCTGACTGGCCTGTCGGCCTGGCTGTACGCGCACCCGGCCGCGGGCCCGCGCGATGCGACCGGCTTCCTGGTCAAGCGCGGCTTGCTGCTGGTGGCGCTGGAACTGGTGGTGGTCAATTTCGCCTGGGTCGGCACGTTCCCGCCGCCGGTGATGTATCTGCAGGTGATCTGGGTGATCGGCCTGGCGATGATTTTCCTGGCGCTGGCGCACAAGCTGCCGCTCAAGTTGCTCGGCGCGGCCGGGGCGCTGATCGTGGCCGGCCACAACGCGCTGACCTGGATCAGCTTTGAACCCGGCAGCGTCGCCTATGACGCCTGGACCCTGTTGCTGCATCGCGGCTTCCTGGTCGCCGACGGCGCGGTCAAGGTCAAGGTCACCTATCCGCTGCTGCCGTGGATCGGCGTGATCCTGCTGGGCTATGCGGCCGGGCCGCTGTACGCGCGGGCGATGGCGCCGGAACGCCGCCGCCGGCTGCTGCGCATGATCGGCGGCGGCGCGCTGCTGCTGTTGCTCGTGCTGCGCGGATTGAACATCTATGGCGAGGAACTGCCATGGGTACAGGGTGAAACGGCGGTCCGGACTTTGATGTCCTTCCTGAACTTCACCAAATATCCGCCGTCGCTGGACTTCGTGCTGATGACAATAGGGACCGGAATGCTGGTGCTGGCGTGGTTGGAGCCGTACGACAATCGTTTGACCCGCGCCTTCGCCACTTTCGGCGGCGCCCCGATGTTCTACTACCTGTTCCATCTGCTGTTGCTGCTGTATATGCAGAAGGCGCTGGTCGCGGTGTTCGGCGCCAACCACGGCGCGCGCTTCGGCGTCGACGCGCTCTGGCCGGTGTGGGTGGTCGCTTTGGCGCTGATGCCGGTACTGTATGTCCCCTGCAAGGCCTTCGCCAACTTCAAGCGAAGCTCGAAGCAGGCTTGGGTGCGGTACTTTTAAGGCGATGCGCGGCGCCGCAACACCATGGCGCTGATCGCCGGCAGCACGAACAGCGTCAGAACGGTCGACGTGACCAATCCCCCGATCACCACCGTCGCCAGCGGCTTTTGCACCTCGGCGCCGGTGCCGGTGGCCACGGCCATCGGCACGAATCCCAGCGATGCCACCAATGCCGTCATCATCACCGGGCGCAGGCGCTCCATCGCGCCGTCGACCACCGCGGCGGCGGCGTCGGCGCCGTCGGCGATGCGTCTGTTGATGGCGGAGATCAGCACCAATCCGTTCAGAACGGCCACACCGGAAACGGCGATGAAGCCCACCGACGCCGAGATTGAAAACGGTATGCCACGCAGCGCCAGCGCGAATACGCCTCCGGCCAGCGCCAGCGGAACCGCCGTCAGCACCGTGGCGGTCAACATCGCGTTGCCGATCGCCATGTACAAGGCGGCGGCGATCAGCACGAAGCAGATCGGCACGATGATCGCCAGGCGCCCGGTGGCGGCGCGCAGGTTCTGGAATTGCCCACCCCATTCGATCCAGTGGCCGGCGGGCAGCTTGACCTCCCGCGCCATCCTGGCCTGCGCCTCGTCGACATAGCCGCCCAGGTCGCGTCCGACGACGTTCGCCTCCACATAGACGCGGCGCTTGCCGTTGTCGCGGCTGATCTCGTTGAGCCCCCGCGTGAAGCGGAAGTCGGCCAGCTGGCGCAGCGGCACCGAGGCGCGCGGCCGCGCGCCGTCGGCCGGCAGCATC
This sequence comes from Duganella sp. 1411, assembly GCF_017833525.1. Classification (GTDB taxonomy): domain Bacteria; phylum Pseudomonadota; class Gammaproteobacteria; order Burkholderiales; family Burkholderiaceae_D; genus Rugamonas. Next base: position 1,853,452 of record NZ_JAFICD010000001.1, on the reverse strand, counting down.
ACCGGCAGCGCGCCCAGCTCGTCGAGATTGTCGCGCAACCGCGCGGGCAGGCGAACGACGATGTCGAAGCGGCGGTCGCCCTCGAAGCTCTGCCCGGCCGGGCGGCCCGCCAGCGCGGCCGACGCGGTGTCGGCCACCTCCTTGACGGTCAGGCCGTGGCGCGCGATGGCGGCGCGGTCGAAGACGATGTCGAAGGTCGGGAAGCCCTCGGTCTGCGCCACCCGGACGTCGGCGGCGCCCGGGATCCTGCGCAGCACCGCCGCGATGTCGCGGGCGCTGGCGGCCAGTTGATCCAGGTCGTCGCCGTAGACCTTGACCGCGACGTCGCTGCGCACGCCGCCGATCAGCTCATTGAAGCGCATTTCGATCGGTTGCGTGACGTCGAAGTTGTTGCCGACCAGGTGGGCGGTCCTGGCCCGTATGCGCTCGATCACCTGCTCCTTGGTCGTCAGGCCGGCCGGCCACTCGTCCTTCGGCTTGAGGATGATGTAGTTGTCCGACGCGTTGGGTGGCATCGGGTCGGCGGCCAGGCTGGCGGTGCCGGCTTTGGAGTAGACCGTCTTCACTTCCGGCAGCGTCATGACGGCCCGTTCCAGCGGCAGATCCAGCGCGGCCGATTGCTCGATCGAGGTCGATGGAATGCGCACCGACGACAGGTTCAGGTTTTGCTCGTCGAGGGTCGGCATGAATTCGCGCCCGACGAGGGAAAAGGCGACCAGCGCCGCCGCCAGCACGCCGACGCCGGCGCCGATGAAGGGCAGGGGACGGGCGACCGACCGACGCAGCCACGGTTCGTAGCGCCGCTTCGCCATGGCCACCGCGCGCACCTCGCCCTCGGCCACCGGCTCCTTCATCATCACCGCGATCAGCGCCGGCACGAACGTCAGCGACAGCACGAAGGCCGAACCCAGCGCCAGCATCAGCGTGATGACCATCGGCGAGAACATCTTGCCCTCGACGCCCTGGAAGGCCAGGCAAGGCAGGAACACCAGGAAGATGACCAACTGGCCATAGATGGTTGGCTTGAGCATCTCGCGCGACGACCCGACCACTTCTTCCAGCCGCTCGTGGAGCGTGAGCGGGCGGCCTTGGCGATGCTGGCGCCGGCCCAGGCGGCGCAGCGTGTTTTCGACGATGATGACGGCGCCGTCGATGATCAGGCCGAAATCGAGCGCGCCAAGGCTCATCAGATTGCCGGAGATGCCGAACGCGTTCATGCCGATGGCGCTCATCAGCAGCGACAGCGGGATCACCAGCGCGGCGATCAGCGCCGCGCGCCAGTTCCCGAGCAGGAAAAACAAGATGGCGATGACCAGCAGCGCGCCCTCGGCCAGGTTCCTGGCGACGGTGGAGATGGTCGCCTCCACCAGTTGCGAGCGGTCCAGCGTCGGCACCGCGACGATGCCTTCGGGGAGCGTCTTCGAGACCGCCTCCAGCCTGTCGCCGACGGCGCGGGCGACGGTGCGGCTGTTGGCGCCGACCAGCATCAGCGCGCTGCCGACCACGGTCTCGTTGCCGTCGCGGCTGGCCGCGCCGCTGCGCAACTCGCCGCCGATGGCGACCTGGGCCAGCTGCGCCACCGTGACCGGCACCCCCTGGCGCGTGGCCACCACCGCCTCGGCGATCTGGTCGAGCGTGCGTATGCGGCCGTCGGCGCGCACCAGATACGATTCGCCGGAACGCCGGATGTAGTTGGCGCCGGCCGAGACGTTGGCGTCCTCCAGCGCCTGCGCCAGCTCGGTATAGGACACCCCGTGCGCCGCCATCCGCGCCGAATCCGGCGCGACGACGTATTGTTTGACGTAGCCGCCCAGCGAGTCGACGTCGGCGACGCCGGGCGTGGCGCGCAACTGCGGCCGGATGATCCAGTCCTGCACGGTGCGCAGGTAGGCGAGGCGGGCGACGTCGTCGGCGAGCCGTTCTCCCTGCGCGGTCAGGAAGCTGCCGTCGGCCTGCCAGCCAGGCTTGCCGTCGGCCGCGGCGGCGCCTTCGCCGTTGGGATGCGCGTATTCCACGCTGTAGTGGAACACTTCCCCGAGGCCGGTGGAGACGGGCCCCATTTGCGGCGCGACACCGGCCGGCAGCTCGGCGCCGGCGCGCGCCAGGCGCTCGGCCACCTGCTGCCGCATGAAATACAGGTCCGCGCTCTCCTTGAACACGGCGGTGACCTGGCTGAAGCCGTTGCGGGAGAACGAGCGCACGCTTTCGACGCCGTTCAGGCCCGCCAGCGCGGTCTCGATCGGAAAGGTGACGCGCTTTTCGACCTCGATGGGGCCCAGCGTCGGCGCCGCGGTGTTTATCTGCACCTGCTTGTTGGTGATGTCGGGCGTGACGTCGATCGGCAGAAGATTGAGCTGCCAGGCGCCGATGGCCGCGACCACGACGGTGAGGAAGAGGATCAGCCAGCGCGCGCGCACCGAACCTGTGAGTATGGAATCCATCATCATTCGTCCTTGGCGCTCTTGATCATGTCCGCCTTGACCAGGAAGGCGTTGCGGGTGGCGATCCGCTCGCCGGCCCTTACGCCGGAGGTGATCTGGGCCATGCCGCCGCCGCGTTGGCCGACCAGCACCGCGCGCGCCTGGAAGCCGTCCCCGGTGCGCACGAACAGCACGTCGCGGCCGTCGATATTTTGCACCGCGTCCTCCGGCACCACCAGGCCGCCGGTGTCGTCCCTGACGTGCAGGCGCGCCCGGACCCCGGCGCCCACGATCAGGCCGGGTGCCCCGGCGGCGGGCGACAGCACCACGGTGGCGGCATGGGCGCCGCCGTTGACGGTGGGCGTGATCGAACGAACGGTGGCGGCGACGGCCTCGCCGTTGGCGGCGGTGATGGTGGCCTGGTCGCCGATCGCCACGCGGGCGATGTCGGACGCCGGCACCGCCGCCTCGACCTGCACCGGGCCGGCGCCGGAGACGCGGAACAATTCGGTCTGCGGCTGCGCGTAGCCGCCCAGCGTCGCCGTCTGGACGGTGATGGTGCCGGCGATGGGACTGACCACCGCCACCGATTTTCCGTCGGCGGATACATGCGCGGCCTGCGCGACCGAGCGGGCGCGCTGGGCTTCGGCTTGCGCCGCGTCCAGGGCCGCCCGTGCCGCCTCCATGTCCTGGCGCGGCGTCACGCCCTGTTCGAACAGGGCCGATTCGCGGGCGAGGCCCTTGCGCGCCAGTTCCTCCCTGGTGTCGGCGACGCGCCGCGCCGCCGCCATCGATGCCGCCTCCTCGCTGGACACGAGGGCCAGCGTTTCGTTGGCGCGGACCTTGTCGCCCAATTGGCGGTTGATGCGCGATATATTGCCGGCCGCCCGCGCGACGATGACAGCCTCGCTGTTGGGCGGCGCCGTCACCGTGCCGGCGGCAAGGATTTGCGCGCGCAGGCTGCCGCGAGCGACCGCTTCGACCTCGATCTTCGCGGCGGCCAGGTATTCGGCCGGGATGTTGATGGCGAGCGGGATGTCCGCGTCACCGCCCCGCGGAGCCGGCGCCGCCGTCGGCGCCGATGCGCCGGCGGGGCTTGCCGGTGCGATCCAGCGGGCGGCGCCGAAGCCCAGCGCGGCGGCGACGGCCGCCGATACCGCTACCCAGGGCCAGCCGATTGCCGGGCGTCGAGGTTCCATCATGGTGTTTCTCCAAATGCGATGCGGCCTTCGGCCGTGGAAAGGTTGGCGATGGCGCGCACGCGGGCGAGCCGGGCGTCGATCGTAAGTGCCTGCGCTTCGGACAGCGCGCGGCGTATGCCCAGCAACTCCATCAGCGGGTTTTTGCCGGCTTCGTAGCCGATGCGGCCCAGCCGGTAGGCTTCAACGGCGGCGCTCTCGCCCTGTTCGGCCGCGCCCAGACGGCGCTCCGAGGCCTGCACCGACGCGATGGCCGAGCGGCGCATGGCAAGCGCTTCCAGACGCGCCGCCTGCACGCGCATGGCGGCGGCGCCGGCCCTTTCCCTCGCGGCGGCGATGCCGCTTTGGTTGTTGTCGAACAGCGGGATGTTCGCGCTCAGGCCGATGGTTTTGGCGGTCTCGCCGGTCCAGCCGAATTTGCGCACGCCGACGCTCACGCCGATATCCGGTATCCAGCGTTTTTCCTCCAGCTTCGCCTGTGCCGCGACGACGTCCCGTTCCGCCGCCGCGCCGGCCAGCGCCGGCGCCTGGTCCTCGCTCCAGCCGGCGGCCGGGCGCGGGGGCGCGGCCGCCGACAGCAGCGTGTGGTCGATGCGGACCAACGGTTGCGCCGCGCCGGCCAGCGCCGACAACTGCTCCAGCGCGCCGCGGGCGTCCGCGTCCGCCGATTGCACCGCCGCTTCCGCGGCGGCGGCGCCGGCGCGGGCCTGCGCCAGCCGCAGGCCGGCTTCCCGGCCGGCGTCGACCAGCGCCCGCACCGCGCGCAGGTCGTCAAAGGCCCGCGCGAGGTCGGCGTCGGCGACCGCCTTGCGCGCTTGCATCGCCTCCGCCGTGGCGTAGGCGATCGCCAGTTCGTTGGCGTAGACGATGCGGGCCTGGCGGTCATGCACCGCGGCGGCCGCGGACTTGCTGCGCTCCGCGTCGATGCGCGCGGCGCGCTTGCCGCCGATTTCAAATACCTGGGTAAGCGTGTAAGTGTCCTGGCGCTGGCTGACGCCTCCCGAGAGCGGCGCGCCGATGTTTTCCGCCGTCGCGCTCAGCGTGGGATTGTTCCATGCGCGGGCCTGATCGGCGTCCGCCTCGGCGGCGCGCACGTTGGCCGCCTGCTCCAGCAGGCGCGGCGCATCGGTCAGGGCTTGCCGCAGCAGCGCGCTGAAAGACGGTGTTTCGGCATGCCCGCCGGGGACCGCCGCCAGCAATGCGAGGGACAGAATCGCCTGATGGCAGGGGCGCGGGGCGGCCAGGGGCCGGCCGCGCGGGCGCGTGGGAATGTTGTGCATGAAAAGCCTCGGCGTGATTGAACGGTATGCGCTACGGCGGTGCCGCGGCCGGCCATTAAAATGGCCGGGCGTGACGATACGGCCCGCTGGTCAGGCGGGCGCGCGCGGAGGACGGAGCAGGGGCAGGGTGGTTCTGCCGGCGTGGACGTCCGGCTCGAACAGTGGCGCGGCGCGCGGAAGCTGCGAGTCGGGCAGCCGCGCCGCCGCGGGGAACAGCAGGTTCATGCCGCAGCCCTGGTCGTAATCGGCCAGATGCTGGACGGATTTGCCGGAGTCGTCCTGGTGGATGCCCGCGCCGTCGTCGGCGCCCTCATCGTCATGGTGCCCGTTATCGTCGTGATGATGCGGCACATGGGCGGCGTGTTCCGCCATATGCGTGGCCACCACCGCGATATGGCGGCCGATACCGTCGCCGAACATGTGCGCGAGATCGCGTTCCGCGGCGGCCATCGCCTGCCACGGAAGCACAAACATCAGAAAAGTCAGGAGCACCTTCTTCATGTCGGGACGCGATGCGGGATGGTCGTGAAAAGATCTCTTATTGTAAGCGCTGCGGCGTCGGCCATGTCAATATTTTCTTGACGCGGCGTCGTGACGCTCAGTTTCGCAGCTCGGTGACGACCCAGAATTTGCTGGCCGCTTCGACGATCTCGAAAATGCCCGCGAATCCCGGCGGAATGACGCCGCTGTCGCCGGCGACGAACTGGCGCGGATTGCCGCCGTCCGGCTCCGAAATGATCACGCGCCCCGTCAACAGGTGAAACAGCTCGTGCTTGTCGGCGCCGAGAGCGATGCGGTAGACCCCTTCACCGGCCTCCCAGGTGCCGGCGCGCACGCCGTGCGTGTCGTTGGCGAAGTATTCGCGGGCGATGCGCAGTGGGTTGCCCTTGATGCGATTGGCCTCGTTGGGATGTTGCGAGGTGGTTTCCGGTGTGATGTCGCTGAAGCGGATAACGGGATTGCTTTGCATGGTGTGAGCTCCTGGTTTGGGGGGGCGAGTCAATTAGTCGAGCAGTTGGCCGAGGCGCACCACAGTGACGCCGGCGCGCAGCTGGCGCAGCGACGGCATCACCAGCACGCAGTTCGGATAGGGGGTGCGCACCGGCGTGTCGCCGTCCCAGCCGATGACGGTGCCGGCGTCGGCAAAGGTCTCCAGGCCGGTGTACTCGCCGGCGAAGCGGAAATCGGTGCCGCTGGCGACCACCGGTTCGGTCACGCGGATCACCTTCTGCGACGGCGGGTGCGGCTTGAGCCAGCCGGCCGGGATGTCGCCGGCGTCGACGTTGCCGCACAAGAGCAGGAATCGCGCGCAGCAGTTGCGCGCCACCTCGACCCCGGCGGCTTCCCAATGCTGGCCGCTTTCGACCAGCAGCGCGGTGTGCGGCTTGGACGGATCGCCGAACTGGCCGTAGTCGCGCATGCGGCGGCCTTCGGGATGGCCTTCGTCGCTGATGATATGTTCCGGCACGCCGAGCTGTCTGGCCATGGCTATGCCTTTTTGCAGCGGTCCGCTGACCGTCAGCGGCGCGCTGCGCTCGTGCATCGAGTGCAGGTCGAGCAGGAAATCGACCTTGTCGAGCAGCGGCCGCATGGCGCGCGCGCGCCGCAGTTCGGACGAGTCGAGCGTCATGTCGTCCAGCGTGGCCGGCATCCACACCCGGTTGAAGTCCTGGTCGACGAAGCGCGAGGCGTCGGGCCGCTTCGGATCGAAGCTGAGATAGGCGTCGATGTTGGCGAACGATAGCGTCAGGCGGCCGCGCCGTGGCCGCACGCCGGCGTCGAGCAGCGCCTTGACGGCGATCGCCCCGGATACCTCGTTGCCGTGGGTGAGGGCGTTGATCATCGTGTGCGGGCCCGGTGCACCGCTGTCGTAGGTGTACACATACGGGATGCCGGTGTTGCCCTCGGCGTAAGGCGCGAGGTCGGGGAATTCGATTTCGATCGGGTAGGTTTCCATGGTCATTGCTTCAGTCCTCCAAGGCAGAGATATTTGGTGTGCATGTAGTCTTCCAGGCCGTAGCGCGAGCCTTCGCGGCCATAGCCGGATTCCTTGACGCCGCCGAACGGCGCCGATTCGGCCGCCAGCGCGCCTTCGTTGATGCCGACGATGCCCGTCTCCAGGCGCTCGGCCACGCGCCAGACGCGCGATATGTCGCGCGCGTAGAAGTAGGCCGCCAGGCCGAAAGGGGTGTCGTTGGCGGCGGCCACCACTTCGTCCTCGGTAGCGAAGCGGAACAGCGCCACCACCGGGCCGAAGGTCTCCTCGCGCGCCAGCAGCATGTCGTGGCTGGCGCCTGCCAGCACGGTCGGTGCGTAGTAGGTGGATGCCGGGCTGTCACGGCCGGCGGGTTGACGGCCGCCGCACAGCAGTTCCGCGCCCTTTTCGACGGCGTCGGCGACGTGGGCGGCGATCTTGTCGAGGGCGCGGCGGTTGATCATCGGACCGATTTGCGACGCCGGATCGGTGGCCGGACCTACCGCCAGCGCCGACACGCGAGCCGTCAGCAATTCGGCGAAGCGCGCGTAGACGCCGTCTTGCACGTAGACCCGGTTGGGACTGACGCAGGTCTGGCCGCCGTTGCGGAATTTGGCCGCCATCAGCCCCTCGACGGCATCTTCGAGATCGGCGTCGTCGAAGACGATGAAGGGGGCGTTGCCGCCCAGTTCCAGCGAAAGCTTCTTGAGCGTGGCCGCCGAATCGCGCGCCAGGCCTTTGCCGACGGCGGTCGAGCCGGTGAAGGTGATCTTGCGCACCCGCGTGTCCTCCAGCCAGGCGCCGACGACGGCCGGGGTATGCCCGCGCGAAGCGGTGACGATATTGAGCACGCCGGGAGGAATGCCCGCTTCATGCGCCAGCCGCACCAGCGCCAGCGCCGTCAACGGCGTGTCCTCGGCCGGCTTGGCGACCACGGTGCAGCCGGCGGCCAGCGCCGGGGCGATCTTGCGGGCCATCATCGCCAGCGGGAAGTTCCAGGGCGTGATGGCGGCGACCACGCCTGCCGGCTCCTTGACCACCATCAGTTTGCGGCCACGCACCGGCTCGGGGATGATGTCGCCATACGCGCGCACCGCCTCCTCGGCGAACCATTCGACGTAGGAGGCGCCGTACAGCACCTCGCCGCGCGCCTCGGCCAGCGGCTTGCCCTGTTCGCGCGAGATCAGGCGCGCCAGGTCTTCCTTGTTCGCCAGGATCAGCGCGTGCCAGCGCTTGAGCAGCGCCGCGCGCTCGCGGGCGCTGCGCGCGCGCCAGCCTTCGAAGGCCCGCGCCGCGCTGTCGGCGGCGTCGCGGGCGTCGGTTTCATCGCTGTCGGGTACCTCCGCGAAAGCCTGGCCGTCGGCCGGATTGACGACCGGGTAACGGCAGCCCGCACGGCCCGGCCGCCAGGCGCCATCGACGTAGTTGCCTTGGCAAAGCAGTTCGCCCCGATCGAGCGTCAACGTTAAATTTGGATAGGTCATGGATATGCACTCGGTGTGGTGGACTGAGGACCATGGTAGCGGCGCAGCGCAAGAGGAGGGGACCGTTGAGGGCCGGGCGAAGCGGGGGAAATTGCGAATATCGCGCGGCGGCGGCAGAATATGCCGCGCCGCTTGCGGGAGGTCAGGAGTTCTGCGTGAACAGCTTATCGACTGGGTAGTATCCCTTGGTGAACGGCGACTTGATGACGATGTAGCTGAAGTATTTCTCGATGCCGATATGCTGGTCGAGCAGCCCTTCGATGATGGTCTGGTAGTGCACCACGCCGGTGGTGACGAACTTGAGCAGGTAGTCGAAACCGCCGCTGACCAGGTGGCACTCGACCACTTCGTCGATCTTGCGCACGGCCGCCTCGAACTTGGTGAAGTCCTCGCGGCGGTGGTCCGACAGCGTGACCTGGGTGAACACCAGCTGCACGTTGCCGATTTTTTCCAGTTCGATGTGGGCGCCGTAGCCGGTGACATAGCCGGCTTTTTCCAGCCGCTTGACGCGGATCAGGCAAGGGCTGGGCGACAGGCCCACGGCATCGGCCAGATCAACGTTGGCAATCCGGCCACTCTGCTGCAGGTGGGACAGGATGCGGATGTCGATGCGATCCAGTTTAAACGCGCCTTCTAACATGATCTCCCTTGTTCGGCTGGCAGCCTTGGGGTGGTTGCCGGCCTGATTGTAGCATGATGGTTTTAGAGGGAACAGCGGCCGGCTTCAGGCCATCGCCCGGCGCACGTCCGGCTGTTCAAGCACCTGGTCCAGCGTGTTTTTAAGCCGTTCGAACATGATCGCGAATTCGTCGGCGGTGTAGCACAGCGCCGGAGCGAAGCCGAGGATGTTGTCGCCGAAGGCGCGGAAGATCAGCCGGTTTTCATAGGCGGCGGCCGTGATCCGTTCGTGCAGGCGCAGCGCCGGATCGAACTGGCGCTTGCTGCCTTTGTCGGCCACCAGCTCCAGCGCGCCGAGCAGCCCGCGGCCGCGGGCGTCGCCCACCAGCGGATGGTCGAGCAGGGCGCGCAGGCCGCGCTCGAAAAGCGGGGTTTGCGCCACGCCGTTGGCCAGCAGACCGCCCTCGTGGTACAGGCGCAGCACCTCCAGGCCGATGGCGGCGCTGACCGGGTGGGCGGAGTAGGTCTGGCCGTGGCCGACCGCGATGTCCGGGCCGGCGCCGTCGGCGATGGATTGGTAGATCGCGTCCGACATCATCAGCGCGCCCATCGGCGCGTAGCCGGCGGTCAGTCCTTTGGCCACGGTCATCATGTCCGGTTCCACGTCCTCCGCCGCGCAGGCGAACAAGGGGCCGGTGCGGCCAAAGCCGGTGATCACCTCGTCGACGACGAACAGGATGCCAAGCTTGCGGCAGGCGTCGGCCATTGCCTTGAGCCAGCCCTTGGGCGGCACCACCACGCCGCCCGACCCCTGTATCGGCTCGCAGAAGAAGGCGGCCACCCGGTCGGCGCCAAGTTCGGCGACCTTGGAGCGCAGGTCGGCCACCGAGGCCGCGATCAGCGCCTGCGGATCGGCGCCGACCGGGCTGCGATAGGCGTACGGCGACGGCAGGTAATGCTGGTTCGGCTGCGGCAGATTGAAGTGGCGGTGGAACACGGGCAGCGCCGTGAGGCCCGCGCCGACCGAGGACGAGCCGTGGTAGCCGCGTTGCAGCGAGATGAACTGGTCGCGTTGCGGCTGCCCCCTGGAGTTGTTGTAGTAGCCGATATAGCGCAGCGCGGCGTCGACCGCGTCCGAGCCGCCCATGGTGAAATACACGTGCCGCAGCGAGGCCGGCGCCAGTTCGACCAGCCGCGCCGCCAGTTCGATGGCCGGTTCCGATGAAAAGCTGAAGTAGCCGGTGGCGTAGGGCAGGCGGCGCATCTGTTCCGTCGCCGCCGCGACGATGCTCTCCTGTCCGTAGCCGGTGTTGACGCACCACAGTCCGGAGAAGGCATCGAGCAGTTCGCGTCCCTGGTCGTCGCGCAGCCACGCGCCGTGGCCGGAGGCCAGGATGGTCGGTCCGCGCCTTTCGTGGGCGCGGAAGTTGGAGACGGGGTGTATCAGGTGTTGGCGGTCCAGGTCCGCCAGGGAGGTGTCGGTCATGATGAAATCCATGTGGTGGTATGGCTCCATGTTAGGACCGTTGTGCCGGCGGGTGCTTGCGGAACCGGCCCGCCGGGCAAGCGTTCATTGCGTATTTTTTGATGGCGCAGCATTTTCTGCCGCGCCGCCGTCGTTCAGGCGAGCGCCTGGCTGATGACGGCGAATTGGCGCACGCCGGCGTCGGACAGCGGCGCCTCGCCGCGTACCATCGCCACCACGCTGTCGACCTGCACCAGACCGAGTTCGTTCAGCCACGGACTCAGGCCGCTCCAGCCGGTGACGTCGATGCGCAGGAAGGCGCCGCCGTAGGTGCCGGTCCAATGGCTGATCAAAGCCTTGGCGCGGTCGATGTCGGGCGCGATCACCGGGCCGATCGCGTAGCCGTGGCCGAAGCGGCGCAGCATGGCGCAGCCGATCACCTCGTCGTAGCGGTCGATGACGACGGTTTCGGCGACGTCCTGCATCGCCGCTAGCACGGTATTGCGCGGCATGCCGGCGGCGCGCGCGCCAAGCGCGGCCAGGCGGGCGCCGTCGCGCGAGCCCAGCGGGCGTATGCGTTCGCCCGGTTGCAGCGGCATCAGCGGCGACTTGAACACCGTGCCCTGGTGCTGGTGGATTTCGCCGGTCTGCCTGAATCCCATTTTTTCGTAGAGGGGCTTGCCGGCCTCGGTCGCGTGCAGCAGCACGTTGCGGTTGCCCAGCTCATTCATCACCATCGACATCAGCTTGCGGCCGATGCCCTGGCCCTGGCGTGCGGCGTCGACGATGACCATGCCGAGCGAGGCGAATTCGGTGCCATGGCTCCAGCACATGGCGGTGCCGACGATGCCTTCGTCGTCCTCGGCGACGAAGCCGGCGCCAAGGCGCAGCATGAAGCGCCAGTCGTCCAGCCGGTGCGGCCAGCGCACCGATAGCGACAGCCGATGCGCCGCCTCGGCGTCGTTGTCGGTGATGCGGCGGTAGCTTGCTGCCGTCGCGGATTGGTGGTCTGTCACGGTAACTCCTTTTCACGTGCCGCTGATCGGGGGCGGCGAGCAGCCATGCTAACCCACCCCGCGCGGGCCGCGCCAGCACCGATGGAAGAACGCTAGGATGTCGCGGGGCGGGACCGTGTTTCGGCACAAACTACCGAATGCGACGGCGTTTTTTCGCATTCCTGTCAAGTGTGATTCCGGGACCGGAAAAAGCTTGACCTTCCTATAGGGGAAGCTTGTAAAGTGAACGTCATATCAATCTGTCTTTCATTGAAAAGGAATCATCATGCAACGACTACAATCGCTGGTTTTGAGCGTCGTCCTGGGCGCCGCGACGCTGGCAAGCCCGCTGGCCATGGCACACGCCACGATCCAGGTGTCGGAGCCGGCCGCCAACGCGCAACTGGACAAGGCGCCCGCCGCGATCGCGCTGACCTTCAATGAAGAGGTGGAGCCGGCGTTCAGCTCCATCGTTCTGCAGGATGCGACGGGCAAGGCGGTTCCGGATATCGGCAAGGCGGCGGTGGACGCGACCAACAAGCGCCTGTTGAAGCTCGATCTGCCGGCGCTTAAATCCGGCGGCTACATCGTGCGCTGGGTGGCGGTGGGGCCGGACGGCCATCGCCGCAATGGCCAGTACAATTTTTCGGTGAAGTGAGTTGACTGCCACGGCGACTTTGCAGGCGGCCAGCGGGCTGCTTCTCAATCTGTGCCTGGCGTGGATGCTGGCGGCGTTATTGGCCCGCCGCTGGCTGCGGGGTGACGACCAGGCCGGCGAACGGGCATGGGCGCCGAGGGCGCGTGCGGCGCTGGAAACGTCGATGCCGGCGGCCGCGCTGGCGGCATTGCTGGCCGGTTGCGCCGCCTTGTGGGCCGCCGCCGCCGCGATGGCCGACGTGCCGCTGGGCGAGGCCGGCGAGGCGTTCTCGATGCTGCTGTCGCGTAGCACCTACGGCCTTATCGGCGCGGCTGGCGGCATCTGCCTGCTGTCGGTCGCGGCGCTCCATTGGATGGGTCGACGGCTGCCGGGGCGCGATTGGATCGCGCTGGTGCTGTTGGGCGGCTTCGCCTTCAGCCGCGCGGCCAACAGCCATGCGGCGGAACACGGCTTGTTCAGCAGCGGCGTGTGGGTCGAGTGGCTGCATCTGCTGCTGATCTGCGGGTGGGTGGGGGCGGTGGCGGTGGCCGGCTGGCTGGTGTTGCCGTTGGCCGCCGAGAGGTCGGGCGCGCCGGCGCGCTATCTGGAGCTACTGTCCGATGCGGCGACCTTCGCGCTGGTGGGCATCGCGGCCAGTGGCGCTTACAACGCGTGGCGAGTATTCGGCACGTGGGCGCAAGTGGGAACGGGCGCCTACGAGACCACGCTGGCGGTCAAGCTGCTGCTGGTGGCGCTGGCCGTCGCGGTGGGTGGCTACAATAAGTTTATCGGCTTTCCAGACGCCGCGGTGGGCCGGACGGGCGCCATGACGCGTATCACCGGCCTGCTGCAAATCGAGTCCGTGCTGCTGGCCGGCGCCATGCTGGCCGCGGTGATGCTGGCGGCGATGCCGCCACCGGCCAGCATCTGAACCGGCTTATTTGCCCGGGTCTTTCTGATTGGCGAATTGGTCGAATTCGACGTTGTAGACTTCATTGCCGATCTTCTCCACCTTGCGCACATACACCGTCTGCACGATGTCGCGGGTTTGCGGGTCGATCGCGATCGGGCCGCGCGGGCTATTGAACTTGATGGTCTTGAGGATCTCCATCGCCTTGTCGCCATCGATCTTGCCATTCAGCTTGCGGACCACTTCGTAGATCGCGGCCATGCCGTCATACGCCGCCACGGCCATGAAATTGGGCCGCCCGCCATTCGGGTTGGCCGCCGCGAAGCTTTTCAGGAACGCCGCGTTCTCCGGCGACTTGTGCGCCGCCGAATAGTGGAAGGTGGTGATCACACCCAGCGTGGCGTCGCCCATCGCCGGCAGCACGTGGTCGTCGGTCAGGTCGCCGGTGGCGATGACCTTGATGCCCGCTTCGGCCAGGCCGCGCTCGCGGTAGCCCTTCATGAAGGCGATGCTTTGTTCGCCGGCCGGCACGAAGATGAACACCGCGTCCGGCTTGGCATCCTTGATGCGCTGGATGTAGGGCGCGAACTCCGGATTGCGCAGCGGGACGCGGATCGATTCGGTCACCGTGCCGCCGCCCTTGGCCAGTTCATTCTTGAACGCGGCCTCGGCATCGATGCCGGGGCCGTAGTCGGCCACCAGGGTGACGACCTTCTTGATGTTGTTCTTCACCGCCCATGTGGCCATCGGCGCGGAGACCTGCGGCAGCGTCATGGAGAAGCGCGCGATGTAGTTGGACTTGGTGGTGATGATGGAGGTGGCCGCGTTCATGATGATCATCGGCTTCTTGGCCTGTTCGGCGATTGGCGCCACCGCCAGCGCCTCCGGAGTAAGGCCGAAGCCGGCCAGGAAGTCGACCTTGTCGCGTATAACCAACTCCTGCGCCAGGCGCTTGGCTATTTCCGGCGAAGGTCCGGTAGTATCCTTGACGATGATCTCGATCTTTTTGCCCGCCACCGTGGCGCCGTTCTGCGCCATGTAGGCCTTGATGCCGCCTTCCATCTGCTTGCCGTAGTCGGCGAAGGGGCCGGAGAACGCGGCGATGACGCCGACTTTGATCGTGTCCTGGGCCCGCGCCAGCGGGGCGATAGTCACGGCAAGGGCGGCGAGTGTCGCAAGTGTCGCAATATTTACAAATTTTTTCATGGTCATGCCGGTCTCCTGTTCGGTTCTGTTTTTGTCTATGAGGGACTATCAAAAGCGACACGCGGCAGACGCTTTGTTGTCGCATTGTTGATTCACGGGCCCGCTCTGTTTCTTGACAACACCCCTCGACAATCATAGTATCGAATTTATGTGCGATTAACAACCTATTGTTCGATAATCGCACATCCAATAAAATAACAGGAGACAGTAATGAAAAACAGTATCCGTTGCGCCGTGGCGCTGATGGCTGGCATGGGCGCATCCGCAGCGATGGCGCAAAGCAACGTGACCGTGTATGGCCTGCTCGACACCGGCCTTGTCCACGTCACCAATGTCAACGCCGCCGGCGATTCCGTGACCAAGGTGCCGTCGTTGACGGGTTCCTTCCCGTCGCGCATCGGCTTCCGCGGCGTCGAGGACCTGGGCAACGGACTGCAGGCGGTCTTCACGCTGGAAGCCGGCCTGGCGATGGACACCGGCACCAGCCAGCAGGGCAACCGTCTGTTCGGCCGCCAGGCGTCGGTGGGTTTGAAGGGCGCTTTCGGCACCGTGTCGGTGGGACGCCAGATTAATATGACCTACATCGCCACCCAGAAGGCGGACGTGATGGGCCCGAACCTGTTCGCGATCGGCAGTATCGACCCGTATCTGCCGAACGCGCGCAGCGACAACTCCATCAGCTACCTGGGTAACTTCAATAACTTCGTCGTCGGCGCCACCTACAGCACCGGGCGCGACTCGTCGGCCGCCGGCGGGCCGGCCGCCACCGGCTGCGCCGGCGAAGTGGCCGGCAATTCCAAGGCCTGCCGCCAGGTCACCGGCTTGTTCGGCTACGAGGTTCCGGCTTATGGTTTGAACGCGTCCTATGACATCATGTACGGGAACACCGGCGCGGCCGGCGGCCTGACGAGCAGCGACAACAGCGACAAGCGCATCACCGTCAACGGCTACTTCAAGGTCGGCGAGGGCAAGATCGGCGCCGGCGTGGTCGATCGCACCACGCGCGCGGCCACCGGCCTGACGGAATCGGATTTGTACTTCCTGGGTTTGAGCTATCCGGTCACGCCATTGACCACGCTCGATACGCAGGTCGCCAAGCGTGACGTGAAGAACAGCAGCGCGGACGTCACCTTGCTGGTGGCGCGGCTGACCTATTACTTCTCCAAGCGTACGGCGGTCTACGGCGGTATCGGCCGCATGAAGAACAGCGGCCTGTCGGCCGTCGCGCTGGATGCCGGCGGCACCGTCGGCGTGGGCAAAACCCAGAACGGTGTGATGGCTGGTTTGCGTCACAGCTTCTAAAGGGCGGTGTTGGCGGCTCGTGGCGGATTACGGCGTGCCGCCTAATCCGCCCTACGTGGAACCGTGGAAGGCGCAAGTCGCGGTTAATCGGGGAGACACGTAGGGCGGATTAGCGCAGCGTAATCCGCCATGCCGGCGCCGCCGCCGGCCCCCGCTAAATCACGGCAGCAGAATCGCCAATTCCTGCGCACCGCGCACCAGCACCGGCAAGAACTCCTTCTCCAGCTGCTTGACGCTGACGCGTGCCGCCTGCGCGCCCACGTTCAGCGCCGCCAGCACCTGGCCCGACGCGCCGCGCACCGGCACCGCGATCGAACGCAGGCCCAGCTCCAGTTCCTCGTCGTTGATGGCATAACCGTCGCGGCGCACGTCGGCCAGGATCTCGCGCAGGCGCTTGGGATTGGTCACCGTGTTCTCCGTCATCGCGCGCAGCTTGGTTTTGGCGAGGTACCGCTCCAGTTCATCCGGCGGCAGGTGCGCCAGCATCACACGGCCCAGCGAGGTGCAATAGGCCGGCAGCCGACTACCCGTGTTGAGCGCCACCGACATCACCCGCGCGGTGGACGCGCGCGCCACGTACAGCACTTCGCCGTCCTCCAGCACCGCCATCGAACTCGATTCGTTGAGCGTTCGGCTGATGTCGTTCAGGTATGGCTGGGCCGACACCGTCAGCGGCGTCGACGACAGGTAGGAGTAGCCGAGCGTGAGCACCTTGGGGCGCAGCGAGAAGTTATTCAGCTCCGCGTCCACATAACCCAGCTCGCGCAGCGTGTGCAGGCAGCGCCGCACGGCGGCGCGCGGAATGCCGGTTTTCTGGCTGATGTTGGCGATGGTTTGCGGCTTGCGCGAATCGCTGAAAGCCTGCACCACCGCCAGTCCGCGCGCCAGGGAGGTCATGAAACTGGGGTCGGTCATCGCGTCGATTTGCTCGGCGATGGTGGGCTCGCGCTCGTCGTCCGCTTCGGCGGCGGCGCTGGATTCGGGGGGAGTGGCTTTTGACATGGCGTGATTTTAATGCAGATGGTGGATTTAATTGGCGGTTTTTCTTGACCACGGCAGGCGCAAGTTCTACACTGGCTGTGCGGTAATCAATCATTAGTTCGATTATCGCACAAGACAGGCGAGGCACGATAACTAAAACGACCGGCAGGCGACGAATCATCAAGGCATAGACATGATCGATAAAACTTTTGAATCACTGGAGCGCGCGGTGGCCGACATTCATGACGGCGCGACCGTCATGATCGGCGGCTTCGGTAACGCGGGCATGCCCTCGGCGCTGATCGACGCGCTGATCGCGCAGGGCGCGCGCGAGCTCACCATCGTCAACAACAACGCCGGCAACGGCGAAACCGGGCTGGCCGCGCTGCTCAAGGCCAAGCGGGTACGCAAGATCATCTGCTCGTTCCCGCGCCAGGCCGACTCCCAGCATTTCGACGCGCTGTACCGCGCCGGGGAGATCGAGCTGGAACTGACCCCGCAGGGCAATCTGGCGGAGCGCATCCGCGCCGCCGGCGCCGGCATCGGCGGCTTCTTCACGCCGACCGGCTACGGCACGCTGCTGGCAGAAGGCAAGGAGACGCGCCTGATCGACGGCCGCCACTACGTGCTGGAGTCGCCGATCCACGCCGACTTCGCGCTGATCAAGGCGCTGCAGGGCGACCGTTGGGGTAATCTGGTGTACCGCAAAACCGCGCGCAATTTCGGCCCGATCATGGCGATGGCTGCCAAAGTGGCGATCGCGCAGGTGCGCAAGGTGGTGCCGCTGGGCGAACTCGATCCGGAAGTGATCGTCACGCCGGGCATCTTCGTTCAACGCGTGGTGCAGGAGGCGGCGTGAGTAACGTGACCAATCGATATAGCCGCGACCAGATCGCGGCCCGCGTGGCGCAGGACATCCCCGAGGGCGCCTACGTCAACCTGGGCATCGGCTTGCCGACCAAGGTCGCCAATTACCTGCCGGCCGAGCGCGAGGTGTTCCTGCACAGCGAAAACGGCCTGCTGGGCATGGGCCCCGCGCCCGCGCCGGGCGAGGAGGACGAAGATTTGATCAACGCCGGCAAGCAGCCGGTCACCTTGCTGACCGGCGGCGCGTATTTCCACCATGGCGATTCGTTCGCGATGATGCGCGGCGGCCATCTGGACGTGTGCGTGCTGGGCGCTTTCCAGGTGTCCGAGCGCGGCGATCTGGCAAACTGGCACACCGGCGCGCCGGACGCGATACCGGCGGTGGGCGGCGCGATGGATCTGGCGATCGGCGCCAAGCAGGTGTTCGTGATGATGGATCATCTGACCAAGACCGGCGAGAGCAAAATCGTCGGCCAGTGCACCTATCCGCTGACCGGCGTCGCCTGCGTCAACCGCATCTACACCGATATGGCCGTGCTGGATGTGACGCCGGACGGCCTGGCGGTGCGCGAAATGGCGCCCGGGCTGACGTTTGAAGAACTGCAGGCGGCCACCGGCACAAAATTGCTGCCGCCGGCCGTCGCCATCAACAGAATTTAAGAGGAACGGAATATGAACGAAGCTTATATCTGCGACGCGATCCGCACCCCGATCGGCCGCTACGGCGGCGCGCTGAAGGACGTGCGCGCGGACGACCTGGGCGCGGTGCCGCTGCGCGAACTGATGAATCGTAATCCCGGCGTGCAGTGGGATCAGGTGGACGACGTGATTTATGGCTGCGCCAACCAGGCCGGCGAGGATAACCGCAACGTCGCGCGCATGTCGGCGTTGCTGGCGGGGCTGCCGGAGCAGGTGCCCGGTACCACCATCAACCGGCTTTGCGGCTCCGGCATGGATGCCGTCGGCACGGCGGCGCGCGCGATCCAGGCCGGCGACGCCTGCCTGATGATCGCCGGTGGCGTCGAATCCATGACGCGCGCGCCGTTCGTCATGGGCAAGGCCGATTCGGCCTTCTCGCGCAGCGCCTCGCTGCAGGATACGACGATGGGCTGGCGCTTCGTCAACAAGAAGATGAAGGAAGCCTATGGCGTCGATACGATGCCGGAGACGGCGGAAAACGTCGCGCAAGACTTCGGCATCAACCGCGCGGACCAGGATGCGTTCGCGCTGGCGAGCCAGCAGCGGGCCGCCGCCGCGATCGCAGAAGGCATCTTCACGCGCGAGATCGTGCCGGTTTCGATTCCGCAGAAAAAAGGCGATCCGGTCGTCTTCGCGCAGGATGAGCATCCGCGCGCGACGACGCTGGAGGCGCTGGCCAAGCTCAAAGGCGTGGTGCACCCGGACGGCAGCGTCACGGCAGGCAATGCGTCGGGCATCAACGACGGCGCCTGCGCGCTGTTGATCGCCAGCGGCGACGCCGTGAAAAAACACGGCCTCAAGCCGCTGGCGCGCATCGTCGGCATGGCCACCGCCGGCGTGGCACCGCGCGTGATGGGCATCGGCCCGGTGCCGGCGGTGCAAAAGCTGCTGCGCCAGACCGGCCTGACGCTGGAGCAGATGGACCTGATCGAATTGAACGAAGCCTTCGCAGCGCAGGGCCTGGCCGTGCTGCGCGAACTTGGCTTGAGCGCCGACGATCCGCGCGTGAATCCCAACGGCGGCGCGATCGCGCTGGGTCATCCGCTGGGCATGAGTGGCGCGCGCCTGGTCACCACCGCCACCTATCAGCTGCAGCGCGCCGGCGGACGTTACGCGCTGTGCACCATGTGCATCGGCGTGGGGCAGGGCATCGCGATGGTGATCGAAAGGGTGTAGCGCTGGTGTGATTCAACGAGGTTAATAGTGCAGGAGACAAAATGAACAAGCAAAAAAACGGCGCCAACGAGCGTCTTGCGTATCGACGGAGGCGGCCATGCTAGCGAATATGGCCGGCGTGCTGTTTGACGGCATCGCCTATGGCAGCCTCCTTTTCCTCATCAGCGTCGGCCTGTCGGTCACGATGGGGATGATGAACTTTATCAACCTCGCCCACGGCGCGTTCGCGATGCTGGGCGGGTATGTCAGCGTGACGGTGCTGTCGCGCCTTGGCGTGCCGTTCCTGGCATCGCTGCCGTTGGCGTTCATCGCGTCCGCCGTGGTGGGGCTGGTGCTGGAGCGCTTGCTGTATCGCCGCCTGTACAAGGCCAGCCACCTCGATCAGGTGCTGTTCTCCATCGGCCTGACCTTCATGTCGGTCGCCGCCGCCACCTACTTTTTCGGACCGACGCAGCAGCCGGTCACGCTGCCGGACTGGCTGCGCGGGCAGGTGTCGCTGCTCGGCCTCGACGTCGGCGCCTACCGGCTGTTCCTGATCGGCGTCGTGGTGCTGATCACCATCGCGCTTGGCCTGCTGATCGAACGCACCCGCTTCGGCGCGCAGATCCGCGCCTCGGTCGACAATCAGACCGCGTCGGCGGGCCTCGGCATCAACGTCAGCCTGGTGTTCAGCCTGACCTTCGCGCTGGGCTCCGGCCTGGCCGGCCTGGGCGGCGGCCTTGGCATCGACGTGCTGGGCCTCGACCCCACCTTCCCGATCAAATACATGGTCTACTTCCTGCTGGTGGTGGCGGTGGGCGGCGCCGGCACCATCAAGGGGCCTTTGCTGGCCGCCCTGATACTGGGCGTGTTCGACGTCGCCGGCAAATACTATGTGCCTGAAGTGGGCGCCTTCGTCATCTACGCGTTGATGGTGGTGCTGCTGATCGTCTTCCCGGCTGGCCTGGTGCGGAGGAAAGCATGAACGCCTTCACCGAAACCGCAGTTAAACCCGCTCCCGTCGCAAAGCCCGTCATGACGCCACTACAGCAACGCCAACTGAATTTGCCGAACGACCGCTGGAAGCCGTTGGAGATTGTCTTCTGGCTGATGCCGGTGGCCGCGTATTTCTTCTTCCCCGGTTATCTGGTGCTGATCAGCCAGATCATGATCATGGGCCTGTTCGCGCTGTCGCTGGATCTGATCCTCGGTTACGCCGGCATCGTCTCGCTGGGGCACGCAGCCTTCTTCGGGCTGGGCGCCTACACCGCCGGCCTGCTGGCGGTGCATGGTTGGGGCGAGCCGTTGAGCGGCCTGCTGGCCGGCGCGGTGGTGGCGGGCCTGTTCGGCTTCATTACCTCCTTCCTGGTGGTGCGCGGCCAGGATTTGACCCGCTTGATGGTCACCATGGGCATCTGCCTGATGCTGCACGAAGCGGCCAACAAGGCATCCTTCATCACCGGCGGCGTCGATGGCCTGTCCGGCATGATGGTCGGTAAGGTGTTCGGCGTCTTCGAGTTCGACCTGAATGGCACCGTCGCTTTCTGGTACAGCTTTGCGGTGCTGTTCATCCTGTTCGTGGCGCTGCGCCGCGTGGTCAAGTCGCCGTTCGGTCTGAGCCTGATCGGCATCCGCGAGGGCGTGCGCCGCATGCCGTCGCTGGGCGTCAACGTCAATCGCCGCCTGATCGCCATCTTCACCGCCGCCGCCGCCATCGCCGGCGTGGCCGGCGCGCTGCTGGCGCAGACCACGCAGTTCGTCGGCCTCGACGCGCTGGGCTTTCCGCGCTCGGCGGAGCTGTTGATCATGCTGGTGCTGGGCGGGACCGGGCGGCTGTACGGCGCGTTGATCGGCGCCGCCGTGTTCATGGTGGCGCAGGACTATATCGCCGGCCTTAATCCGGCCTACTGGCAGTTCTATATCGGCCTGCTGCTGGTGCTGATCGTGCTGTTCGCGCGCGGCGGCATCCTGGGCGGACTGGAAAAGCTCGCACAGCGTTTCAAACCATCCCGTAAGGAGCAGGCATGAGCCAGGACATCACACTGCGCACCGAGGGCCTGAGCAAGCGCTGGGGCGGATTCATCGCCAACAGCGACGTCACGCTGACCTTCGAGCCCGGCGCGCGCCACGCGCTGATCGGCCCTAACGGCGCCGGAAAAACCACCTTCATCAATCTGCTGACGGGCGGCTTCTTGCCCAGCAGCGGCAAGGTCTATCTGGGCGGCGAGGACATCACCAATCTGCCGCAACACGAGCGGGTACATCGCGGCATGACGCGCACCTTCCAGCTCAACACCCTGTTCGCCGGGATGACGGTGCTGGAATCGGTGGCGCTGGCCATCAGCGAGCGGCGCGGCCTGCAGTCGGTCTGGTACAAGACGGTGGCCAACCACCCCGAGGTCATCGACGAGGCGATGGAGCTGCTGGCGACCTTGAAGCTGACCGACCAGGCCAACAGCATCACCCGCAGCATGGCGTACGGTAAGCAGCGGCTGGTGGAGATCGCGCTGGCGCTGGCGACCAAGCCGCGCATCCTGCTGCTGGACGAGCCGGCGGCCGGCATCCCGTCGGCCGAGAGCAAGGAGCTGTTCGAAGTGCTGGCGCAGCTGCCGCGCGACGTGACGGTGCTGTTTATCGAACACGATATGGGCCTGGTGTTCCGCTTCGCCGACCGCATCACCGTCATGGTGGGCGGCAAGGTGCTGACAGAGGGAACGCCGGAGGAGATCGCGGCGGACCCGCGAGTGAAGGAAGTGTATCTGGGGGAGGCCGAACATGCGTGAGTTACTGGCGCTCGATAAAGTCACCGCCGGCTACGGCGAGTCCATCGTGCTGGAAGACGTGTCGTTTACGATGAATGAAGGCGACAGCCTGGCGCTGTTGGGCCGCAACGGTGTCGGCAAAACCAGCCTGCTGGTGACGCTGATGGGATTGACGCGCCTGCACGGCGGCGGCATACGCTGGGACGGCGGCGACATCGCGCGCATGCCCACGCACAAGCGATCGCGCTCGGGCCTGGGCTGGGTGCCGCAGGAGCGGCATATGTTCCCGTCGCTGACGGTGGAGGAGCATTTGACGGTGGTCGCCCGTCCCGGCGCGTGGAACCTGCAGAAGGTGTATCAAATCTTCCCGCGCCTGTATGAGCGCCGCGCCAACATGGGCAACCAGTTGTCCGGCGGCGAGCAGCAGATGGTGGCCATCGCGCGCGCGCTGATGACCAATCCGCGCATCCTGCTGCTGGACGAGCCGATGGAAGGACTGGCGCCGATCATTGTGCAGGAGCTGGTGCGCGTGATCCGCAAGCTGGTGGAGGAGGAGGGCATGTCGGTGATCGTGGTGGAGCAGCATGCGCGGCTGGCGCTGTCGCTGACCAAGCGCGCCATCGTGCTCGATCGCGGCCGCATCGTACACGACTCGGATAGCGCCAGCCTGCTGGCCGATGGCGACAAGCTCGATCGGCTGGTGTCGGTGGCCTGATTGACGTTTTGCAGGCGCGCCATCGCGGCGCGCCTTTTTTAATTCTTATTTTTTGTAGATGCCCACGCCGACCGTGTATTTGCCGGCCGCCAGGCGTATGTAGGAGGTCTTCGGCTCCAGCGCCTTGGTCACCGGATTGACCCAGGTGTAATCGACCCAGCCCGGTTTGTTCGACATGGCGACATCGAGCATCTCCTTGGTGAAGCGTTTGCCGTTGGCGTCCTTCAGTTCCGACATGTCCTTGCCGTTCATCCTGGGATTGGCGGAGTGGCAGGTCATCTTCATCTTCTCGTCCTGGACGAAGACATACAACTCGCCCTGTATGTACCCTCCCTTGGGATCGGCGAAGTCCTTGCAGGCTTCCTCGGCGCCTTTTTTTTCGATGTTCGCGACCGCCTTGTCGACCAGCGCGATCACGTCCGCCTTGGACGCGTTCTGCGCGAACGCCGGCAGCGCGGCCGCCAACATGAGGGCGGCCAACGAAGGGATGAGTGGTGATGATTTCATGTCGTCTCCTGTATTTTTTGGATTGTTTTCCGGTGTCCCGGTACAGTCCATGTTAGCGCAACGGATGTGCGCTTGGTAGGAGGAAGTGCGGCGGGATAGCAAGATACAACACACTGGAGCGCGGGGCATGAATCGTTTGCCGCGCTGCTAGCGCGCCTCGCGTGCCGAGGGCGGCGTGGCGGCGATGGGCGTCAACGGCGCGCGGCTTTGCTCGTTGTTTTCCTGTACCAGCTTGGTCAGCAGCTCCATGAATTTGAGCTGCTCCTCGCCGGTCAGCGGCGCCAGAAGGCGGCGCCGCAGCCGCTGCGCGCCGGGGATCATATCGTCCAGCAGCTGCTGGCCGGCCCGGGTGATGGTCAGCGCGCGCTGGCGGCGGTTGGTGGGAATCACCTTGCGCTCGAGCAGACCCTTTTCCTCCAGCCGCGCGCAAACGGTGGCGCCGGTCGAGGTGTCGATGCCGCTGATGGACGACAGCGAGACCTGGTCGATGCCGGGATTGCCGGCCAGGTTGCGCAGCATCGCGTACTGCACCGGCGTCAGCTCGCCGCCCATCTCGTCGTAGAAAATCGATACCGATATCTGCTGCGCGCGGCGCAGCAGGTGGCCCGGATGTTCATATAAATTGGTGAGCGTGCTTTCGGTTTCTGGCATGGCGTATTCTCTGCTGGTGCGGCGCAATAAAAAAAGAGTTGGGCCTGGGTGTTTACTTCCGCGTTTTCCGGTCTATACTTTACGACATTCAGTACACTGAATGTTAAGCTGAAAACCTATAAGGAGACAAGATGTATCCAAAAAACACCTGGTATGTGGCTTGCACGCCCGACGAGATCGATGGCAAACCGCTGGGCCGCCAGATTTGCGGCGAAAAGATCGTTTTCTATCGCGGCGCGGAGGGCAAAGTGGCGGCGGTCGAGGATTTCTGTCCGCATCGCGGCGCGCCGCTGTCGCTCGGCTTCGTGCGCGAGGGGCAGCTGGTCTGCGGCTACCACGGCCTGGAGATGGGCTGCGACGGCAAGGTGGTCAGCATGCCCGGCCAGCGCGTGCGCGGCTTCCCCTGCATCCGCAGCTATCCGGTCGAGGAGCGCTATGGCTTCATCTGGGTCTGGACCGGCGACAAGGAACTGGCCGATCCGGCGCTGATCCACCATCTGGAATGGGCCGACAACCCGGAATGGGCTTACGGCGGCGGCATGTATCACATCCACTGCGAATACCGCCTGATGATCGACAACCTGATGGACCTGACGCACGAGACCTATGTGCACGCGTCGAGCATCGGCCAGAAGGAGATCGACGAGGCCCCGGTCACCACCCGCGTCGAGGGCGAGGAAGTCATCACCAGCCGCTATATGGAGAACATCATGGCGCCGCCGTTCTGGCGCGCGGCCCTGCGCGGCAACGGCCTGGCGGACGACGTGCCGGTGGACCGCTGGCAGATCTGCCGCTTCTCCCCGCCGAGCCACGTGATGATCGAAGTGGGCGTGGCGCACGCGGGCAAGGGCGGTTACGACGCCGATCCGAAGTTCAAGGCGTCGAGCATCGTGGTCGACTTCATCACGCCGGAGACGGAAACGTCGCACTGGTACTTCTGGGGCATGGCGCGCAATTTCAAACCGGAAGACAAGGAACTGACGGCGACCATCCGCGAAGGGCAGGGCAAGATCTTCGCCGAGGACCAGCAGATGCTGGAGCTGCAGCAGCAGAACATCCTGCGCCATCCCGACCGCAAGCTGCTGATGTTGAATATCGACGCCGGCGGCGTGCAGTCGCGCCGTCTGCTGGATCAGTGGATGGAAAAGGAGAGCAAGCAAAAGACGCCGGAGCCGCAGGCATGAGCGCCGATCTGCTGAAGGTCCGGGTCGAGCGCCGCGCCAGCGAGGCGGAGGATATCTGCAGTTATGAGCTGGTCAGCGCGGACGGCTCGCCGCTGCCGGCTTTCAGCGCCGGTTCCCATATCGATGTGCACGTGGGGCCGGGGCTGGTGCGCCAGTACTCGCTGTGCAATCCGCCGCACGAAACGCACCGCTATCTGATCGGGGTGCTGCGCGATCCCGCGTCGCGCGGCGGTTCGCAGGGCATGCATGAAAACATCCACTCGGGCGCCACGCTGACCATCAGCGCGCCGAAAAACCACTTCCCGCTGGTGGAGGCCAAACGCAGCCTGCTGCTGGCCGGCGGCATCGGCGTGACGCCGATCCTGGCGATGGCGGAAGCGCTGTCGGCGCAGGGCGCGCCTTTCGAGCTGCACTACTGCGCGCGTTCGCCGGAGCGCACCGCCTTCCGTGAGCGCATCGCCAACTCGCCATTCGCGGCGCAGGCCCACTTCCACTACGATAGCGGCGCGCCGGAACAAAAGCTCGATCTGGCGGCGCTGCTGGCCGGCCTGGATCGGGACACGCATATCTACTTTTGCGGGCCGGGCGGCTTCATCGACCATGTGAAAGCGACGGCCGCCGCGCAAAACTGGCCCGAGGCCCAGCTGCATCTGGAGTATTTCGGCGCGGCCGCCGTCGACACCGGCGGCGACCAGGCCTTCGAAGTCAAGCTGGCATCGAGCGGCGCGAGTTACACTGTTCCCGCCGGCGTCACCGTGATGCAAGTGTTGCGCGACGCCGGCGTGTTCGTGGCGGCTTCCTGCGAGCAGGGCGTGTGCGGCACCTGCCTGACGCGCGTGCTCGAAGGCGTGCCGGATCACCGCGATCTGTATTTGACCGAAGAAGAACAGGCGGCCAACGACCAGTTCACCCCTTGCTGTTCCCGATCCAAAAGCGCGACCCTGCTGCTGGACCTATAAAAAAGAAGAAGGAGACACCATGCCAGAGTTTATCAATACGCATCGCCGTCACATCCTGTTGGGCGCCGCCGCGCTGTCGGCCGGCGTGCTGCCGGCCATCGCCGCCGCCGCGGAACCGCTGAAGGTGGGCTTGATCGTGCCGATGTCCGGGCCGTTCGCCTCCACCGGCCGCCAGATCGAGGCGGCGGTCAAGCTGTTCATGCAGCAGAACGGCGCCACCGTCGCCGGCCGCCAGGTCGAAATCATCCTCAAGGACGATGGCGGGGTGTCGCCGGATGTCACCAAGCGGCTGGCGCAGGAACTGGTCTCGCGCGACAAGGTGCAGGTGCTGGCCGGCTTCGGCCTGACGCCGCTGGCCTTCGCCGCCGCGCCGGTGGCTACGCAGGCCAAGGTGCCGATGATCGTGATGGCCGCCGCGACGTCGGTGATTCCGCAACGCTCGCCGTATATCGTGCGTACCGGATTCACGCTGGCGCAGGTGACCGCGCCGATGGCGCAATGGGCCGCCAAAAACAAGATGAAGACCGTGGTGACCCTGGTGAGCGACTACGGGCCGGGCCTGGATGCGGAAAAGGTGTTCGTCAAGGACTTCAACGAAGGCGGCGGCAAAGTGGTGGAGAGCCTGCGTTCGCCGTTGCGCAATCCGGACTACGCGCCTTTCCTGGCCAAGGTCAAGGACTTGAAGCCGGATGCCCTGTTCGTGTTCGTTCCATCGGGCGAGGGGGCGGCGGTGCTCAAGCAGTTCACCGACCGTGGCTTGGCGGCGGCGGGCATTCGTCTGATCTGCACCGGCGATGTGCTCGACGACGATCTGATGGCGAGCATCGGGCCCGCCGCCGCTGGTGTCGTCAGCAGCCATCATTATTCGGCCGCGCATCCATCGGCGGAGAACAAGGCGTATGTCGAGGCGTTCGGCAAGGCGAACAAGGGAATGCGGCCCAACTTCCATTCGGTTGGCGCGTACGACGGCATGCATCTGCTGTACGAGGCGCTCAAGCAGACGGCCGGCGACAGCAACGGCGACAAGCTGCTGGCGGCGATGAAGGGCATGGCGTGGACCAGCGTGCGCGGTCCCGTCAGCATCGATGCCGGCACGCGCGACATCGTGCAGACGGTTTATATCCGCAAGGCCGAGGCCACGGGCGGCTCGTTCTTCAACGTGGAGTTCGACAAGGTAGAGAAGGTGCGCGATCCGGGCGTCTGACCAGGTTCACAGCTCGTTGAGCTGTGCGTGCAGTTCCTCGATCTTGACCAGGCGCTGGCGGCCGGCCTGGCCGGTCTTGTCGATCAGTTGCGACGCCAGCACGTGGCACAGCGCCATCACCGCCGCATGGTTGTCCAGCGGGGTGGCGCTGGCCGTATCGCACTTCAGCACCCAGTCGGCGCCGAGGTCGCTGTGATTCGATGAATCGGTGATCAGCAAAGTCTTCACGCCGGCGCGGCCCACCGCCGCGATCAAAGGCGCCAATCCCGGCGTGCGCCGGCGCAGGCCGAACACGATGAAAATATCGTTCGGCTGCAAACCCACCAGATACTCCGCCATCGTCTCTCCTGATACCGGAAGTAGATATACGTTGCTGCGAAACTGGATGAACTGCCAGCGCAGATACGCGGCGAAAAAATAGTTGTTTCGTTGGCCGAACACGCGCACCTGGCGCGCCTTGGCGATCGCGGTGCCGACTTCGCCCACCCGCTCCGGCGACATGCCCGCGAAAGTGCGGTGGATGTTTTGCACGCTGGCCGAAATATGCCGGTCGAACGGACCGGCGGCATCCTTCCCGCCCTCGTCGGATTCCCGGCGATCCATCAGATACAGAGGCGAGCCCCAGTCCTTGCCCTCGCGCGCCAGCCGGCGCATCTGGTCGTAATTCTCATACCCCAGCCGATGGACCAGGCGCGTCATCGTCGCGTTGGACACGCCCGCCATGCGGGTCACCTCCGAAGCCGAGTAGCTGGCCAGTTGGCCGGGTGACTCCAGTATGACATTGGCGAGGCGTTTTTCCGCCTGCGGCAACTGGTCCATATGCTGCTTGATGCTGGTCGAGAGGCTGTCTGTGAAAGGAGTTTTTTTTGTCATTGATCGCATTCCAGGGAAAAGCGCGTAAGGATCATCCACCGCAGCGCCAATATACACCGCCGCGGCGTTTGCGGTTGTCGGCGGAATGCGACTACTCGCCGTCTATTTCGATGCAAGGGACAGGAAAATGTTGACGCTGCATGAAAAAGCATTTTCAATGAATTGAGCGGTGAAAAAATATTATCGTGAATGGCTTAGCCTCAAAAAAAGAAACCAAATGTAGTTTTGTGCGCGTCGGATAACCAGGGAGGGATCAGTAATGCGGTTTTTCAAATCACTGTTTGGCCAGATCGTTGTGGCGATGTGCGCTGGCATATTGCTGGCGGTGTTATACCCGGACATCGGCCTCAGTCTCAAGCCGCTGGGCGATGGCTTCATCAAATTGATCAAGATGATCGTTCCGATGATCGTGTTCTGCGTCGTGGTGCAGGGCATCCACGGTGCCGGGGAACTGCGCAAGGTGGGACGGGTGGGCTTGAAGGCCCTGATCTATTTTGAAGTCGTCACGACGATCGCGCTGTTGCTCGGTATCGTGCTGGCGTACGTGTTCCACCCGGGAGCGGGCATGAACATCGACGCGTCCACGCTCGATGCGAGTTCGTTGAGCGGCTACGTCGACAACGCCAACGCGGTGCGCAAGACCGGCCTGGCCGAATTCATGCTCAAGCTGATTCCCACCACCGTGGTCAGCGCCTTCACGTCGGGCGACGTGTTGCAGGTGTTGCTGTTCTCGGTGATATTCGGCTGCGCGCTGTCGCTGATCGGCGATAAGGCGCAGCCGGTGGCAACGCTGATCGACAGCCTGGCCACCGCGTTCTTCAAGTGCATGTCGTTCATCATCAAGCTGGCGCCGCTGGGCGTGTTTGGCGCGATCGCATTCACGGTCGGTAAATACGGTATCGGCTCGCTCAAGCAGCTGGCGATGCTGGTGTTGCTGTTCTATGGCGCGGTGATCGTGTTCGTGTTTGTCATTCTCGGCGCGATTCTGCGGGCGGCCGGGTTCAACATCTTCAAACTGGTCGGCTACCTGCGCGAGGAGCTGCTGATCGTGCTGGGGACCGCGTCGTCGGACAGCGTGCTGCCGCAGGTGATGCGCAAACTGAGGTACATGGGCATCAAGGATTCCACCGTGGGGCTGGTGATCCCCACAGGTTATTCGTTCAATCTGGATGCGTTCTCGATCTACCTGACGCTGGCCGCCGTCTTCATCGCGCAAGCCACCAACACGCCGCTGGCGATTGGCGACCTGCTGTCCATCCTGGCGATCGCGCTGATCACCTCCAAGGGCGCGCACGGCGTGCCCGGTTCGGCCATCGTGATTCTGGCGGCCACGCTGACGGCCATGCCGACGATTCCGGTGGTGGGCCTGGTGCTGGTGCTGTCGGTGGACTGGTTCATTGGCATCGCGCGCGCCGCAGGCAATTTAATGGGCAACTGCGTGGCCACGGTGGTGGTGGCGGTGTGGGAGAAGGATATCGATCGCGAGCAGGCGCACCTGGTTTTAAACGGGAAGGGTAAAGCATGAAGAAATCGTTTTTAGCGCTGGCGATGCTGGCAACGGGCGGCGCGGCGCAAGCCCAGTCGGCGGTGACGGTGTATGGCAACATCGATCTCGGTGTGTCGAAGAAGACCGGCGGCGCGCTCACCGAGGGCAGGCGCGATAACAACCGGCTCGGTTTCAAGGGCGTCGAGGATCTGGGTAATGGCCTGAAGGCCTTGTTCCAGCTGGAGATCCGCTACGATCCGGACGTCGGCACGGTTGAGGGGGTATCGCGGCCGCTGTTCCAGGGCCAGAGCCGCGTGGGTCTTCAGGGCGATTTCGGCACGCTGCGGGTCGGGCGCGGGTTGACCGCCTATCAGGACTCGAATGTGGCGTTCGAGCCGTTTCGCGGTACGCCCAGCACCGCCGGTTTTGAAACCGACTTGATGGTGGCGGGTTATAACAGCCAGCCGCTCGATCCGGCCGGTTCGTCGGCCAACCGTTTCTCCAATGCGGTGTTTTACAATTCGCCGCAGGTGGCGGGATTGCAGCTCAATGTCACCGTCGCCACCAAGGAGGCCAACGGCAACCCCGCCTTGATCGGACGTGGCACGGCGGCGGCTCCGCAATACGCGGCCAACGCGCCGTTGACGAGCAATCCGTATTCGGCGACGCTGGTGTACAAGGCGGGGATGTTCGGTGCGATGCTGGCGTCCGAGCGCAATGCCGCCGAGACCCGTTTGTGGTCGGTGGCCGCTTCCGTGCAGCCACGGCGCGATCTGAAGTTGATGGCTTCTTATCAAAGCCAGGACCAGGATCATACGGTGGCCGTCAATTCCGTTACGAAGGCGTGGGTGGTGGGGGCGAATCTGGATATCGGTCCCGGAACGCTGCTCGCCGGCTATGGCCGCAAGACGCCCGATGGCGCCGTGCCGACCAAGCAGATAGGGGTGGGTTACGAATACAACCTGTCCACGCGGACGTTCCTGTACGCGGACGCCTCACAACGCAAGGCCGCGACGTCGATCAACTTCTACGGCGTAGGGATACACCACCGCTTTTAGGGAGGGTATTGAATACGTGAGGCACGTAGGGCGGATTAGGCGGAACGCCGTAATCCGCCATGTGTGATTCATCGGCGGCCCATGGCGATCATAGCTCCGCGATGAACGACCGCACCGCCTTGCTAAAGCCCTGCGGCTGCTCGACATAGCTCAGGTGCGACGCTTGTTGTAGCACCTCCAGCCTTGCTCCGGCTATACCATCCACCAGCGTTTGCGACATCTCGATCGGCGTTCCCTGATCCAGCTCCCCCGCGATCACCAGCGTCGGCGCTTGTATCCCTCTCAGTCGCGCCGTCGTATCGACCGTGCCGACGGCGTTGCAGCAGCCAGTGTAGCCTACCGGGTCGGTCGACACCACCCGGCGCCGGAAGCGCGCCACCGTCGCCGCGTGATCAGCCCTGAACCCTTCATGGAAGTAGCGGCCCATGACCGCATCCGCTATCGCTTCGATGCCGCCCTCGCGCACCGTGGCGATACGCTGCTCCCAAGCCTCGCGCGCCGCTTGCGGATAGCCGGACGTGGTGTTGGCCAGCACCAGCGCGCGCACCAGCGCCGGATGGCGCAGCGCCAGCTCCTGGCCGACCATGCCGCCCATCGACAAGCCCACCCACACCACCGGTCCGGTATCGAGCTCGCGCAGCAGCGCCGCCGCGTCGTCCGCCAGATCGGCCATGGTGTACGCGCCCGGCGGCGACTCCGAGGCGCCATGGCCCCGATGGTCGTAGGCGATCACGCGGCTGTCCTCCGCAAGTTGATTCGCCAGCCCGTCCCACATGGTCAGGTCGCAGCCGATGGCGTGGCTCAGCACCACGGTGTGGCGCGGCGCCTTGCCGTTGCGCGGCTCGCGCACCGTGTAGTGCAGCGACGGACGGGATTTTTCGCCACGGCTTTCGCGGCCCACGCCGGGGTGGCTGGCATCGGCGGGAGCCGCCGGTTCCAGCTCGTAGCCGATCTGCGGGCCGACTTCGCGCAGGATCGCCAGCGCGTGCGTGAAGGCGGTGTTCGCCGCCGGCACGCCGGCGTAGATGGCCGACTGGATCAATACTTCTTTTAGTTCATCCGGCGTCAGGCGATTTGCTTCGTCGCCCAGCAGCGCGGCGCGCACGTGCAGGTCGAATTCCTCCCAGCGGCCCAGCGCGATGGTGATGGAGAGGACGATGGCACGCCGGGTTTTCTGCTCCAGGCCCGGGCGGCCCCAGATCTCGTTCCACGCGAAGCGCGTGATCAGGTTCTGGAAATCGGCGTTGAAATTGTTGGCGTTGCCGAGGGAACGCTCCACCCACGCGTCGCCGAGGATGGCGCGGCGGTTGCCGAGGCCACGTTCGAAGTCGTGGTCGATGGGATCGTAGCTCATGGTGTCTTCACTTTTGGTTGAGCGAGGCGATATCGCCGCGCAGGCTTTGCAGCTGTTGTTGCGCAAGCCGGTGGGCGGGCGCGGTGGCGGCGACCGGATCGAACAGCGAACGCAGATGGGCCGTGTCGACGTGGGCGCGCAGCGTGTCGTCCCGCCGCACCGCTTCTTCGAGTACATCCGCCAGGTGGCGATCGCTGGCGAGCGCCTCGCCCGTCATCTTCTCCAGCAGCGTGTGCGCCGCCTGCTTGCCGATGGCGGCGGCCAGGTAGGCCGATGCCGCCTCGGCGAACACCAGTCCTTGCAGCGCGTCGATATTGCGCAGCATGCGCGCGCTGTCGATCCGCAGACCGGCGAAGGCGTCGTTGAGCGCCTGCAGCGCGCCATGGGCGCTCAGGAACAGGCCGGGCCACTCGGCGAGTTCGGCCTGCCAGTTACCCAGGCCCCGCTCATGCTGCTGGCCCATGCTGGCCAATAGCGCGGCCGCGTGCTGCGGCGTTCTGGTGGCGGCGGCCAGCGCGATCATCGCCGATACCGGATTGCGCTTGTGCGGCATGGCCGACGATCCCCCGCGCCCATTGCCGGAGGGCTCGGCCAATTCGGCGATCTCGCCTTGCGCCATCAGGCTGAGGTCCGTGGCCAGCTTGCCCAGGCTTCCGGACAGCACCGCCACTTCCAGGCCCAGACGCACCCACTCGTCGCGCTGCGTGTGCCACGCCGCGTCGGCCACTTTGAGCTTGAGCGCGGCGGCGACCCGGCCGGCGACCGCCGGGCCTTGCTCTCCCATCACCGCCAGCGTGCCGACGGCGCCGCCCAATTGCAGCTGCAGCGCGCGCGACGCGCCCTCGCGCAGGCGCAGGCGCGCGCGTACGAGGGGCGCCAGCCAGCCGGTGAGCTTGAAGCCGAAGCTGGTCACCTGCGCCGGTTGCATCAAGGTGCGTGCCAGCACCGGCGTGGCCAGATGGCGTTCCGCCAGTTCCAGCAGGTGACCGGTCAGGTCGTGCAGGCCGTCGTCCAGCAGTTGCAGCGCGTCGCGCGTGGCCAGCACCATCGCCGTGTCGATCACGTCCTGGCTGGTGCCGCCCCAGTGCACCTTGCCGGCGGCTTCGGCGTCGTACAGCGCCACGGTCTTGGTCAGCTCCTTGACCAGCGGGATGGCCAGGCTGCCGGCGCGGCGGCCGGCGCTGATGATGGCGGGGATGTCATACAGCTGGGCGTTGCACACGCCGGCGATGGCGCGCGCGGCCGATTGCTCCATCATGCCCTCATCGGCCTGCGCCTGCGCCAGCGCCTCCTCGAAGCGGAACATCGCCTGCACGATGGCCGCGTCGTCAAACACGGCGATCATGTCGCTGGTGGTCAGGAAGCTGTCGAAAATCGATACACTCACTGTTGCTCCATTTCTGGTTCAAACATAGTCGAAGAAGGCGGTTTCGCGCGCGCCCTGCAGGTGGATGTTCCAGCTGTACTGGCCATCGGCGGTTTTGGCCGCGATCAGGGTGGGGCGGCGCGCCGCCGGGATTTGCTCAAGTATCGCCGATTCGGCCAGTCCCGCGTCGTCTTCCAGGAAAACGGCGGTGAACTGGTGTTTGACCAGGCCGCGCGCGAACACGGTGATGTAAGCGAACGGCTGGCCCGGAGGTTGCGCGCTGGCGGACAGGCGCAGCGTGAACTCGCCCTGGTCGCCGCTAGGCACGCGGCGGAAGCCGGCGAGCGCTTGCGACGCTTCGGCTTCGGCGGCGGCGGGCTGCCAGGCTTCGATCTGGGCGTCGTTGATCGGCAAGCCGTCGCCGTCGTGGATGGTGCCGCTGATGGTGATGCCGTTGGCCGGTGCGGCGGCGTCGCTAAGGTCCACCGCCCACTGCCACGCCTCGTGCGAGAACGGGCCGATGGTCTGCGAGGTGGTGATCGGTTTTGCGGAATTGGTCATGTCGGTTCCTCTCAGATGCCGGTTGGGGTGGCGTTGCGGCCGCGCAGCACGATGTCGAATTCATAGCCCAGCATCTGGTCGCCGACCGTGTGCTCAAGGCTGAAGCGGGAAATCAAACGCTGTCGCGCGGCCAGGTCCGGAATGCTCTGGAAGATCGGGTCGTAGTCGAACAGCGGGTCGCTGGGGAAGTACATCTGCGTGACCAACCGCTGCGCGTAGACGTTCCCGAACAGCGAGAAGTGGATGTGGGCCGGGCGCCATGCCTTGTCGTGATTTCCCCATGGGTACGGGCCCGGTTTGATGGTGACGAAGCGATAGCGGCCGTCGTCGTCGGTCATCATCTTGCCCCAGCCGTTGAAGTTGGGGTCGAGCGGCGCGTTGTGCTGGTCGCGCTTGTGGCGATAGCGGCCGGCCGCGTTGCACTGCCAGACTTCCAGCAGCGAGTTGCGCACCGGTTTGCCGTCTTCGTCGACGACGCGGCCGGTGACGACGATTTTCTCGCCCAGCGGTTCCGACTCGCCCTGCGCGGTCAGGTCCATATCGTTCGGCAGCAGGATGCGCGGCGACGGCGCGATATTTTGCGTCGCCGGCACCGGCGCGACGATGCGCAGCGCCGGTTGCTCGGGGCCGCGTTTGAGGGTGGATTTGTAGGATGGATAAATCAGCTCCGGATAGACGCCGGGCGCGATAGCATCGAATTTCACTGCTGGTCTCCTGAGGTTGTGCCTTGGTTGTAGTGCTGTCGATGGTACGAAAGCGGACGCGCCATCACAAGCCGTCCGCCGCGTGCTATATTCGCTATACGCACAATTTGTGCGCATATCGCCCAAATTCCCCGTTTTTCTACATCATGAGCACTGGAATCGACCCTCCCGCCAAGCGAGATATGATCGCCGGCCTCGAAAAAGGCCTGCAAGTGATCGAAGCGTTCGACCAGGAGCGCAGCCGCCTGAGTATCGCCGAGGTGGCCGAGCGCACCGGCCTGACGCGGGCGGCGGCGCGCCGCTACCTGATCACGCTCACGCATCTGGGCTATATGCGGCACGAGAACAAGCTGTTTTCGTTGACGCCGATGGTGCTGCGGCTCGGCCAATCCTATCTGCATTCGGCGCGGCTTCCGCGTCTGGCGCAGCCGCTGTTGTACCGGCTCGCGTATTCGGTGGGGGAGGCGGCATCGGCCGGTGTGCTCGATCACGACCAACTGGTGTGCGTGGCCGCCGTCAGCGCCGGCCAGCTGGTATCGGCGACGCTGCAGCCGGGGACGCGGGTGCCCGCGTGGTGCACGGCGAATGGCCGCATGCTGCTGGCCAGCCTGCCGCCGGATCAACTGGAGAGTTTTCTGGCCCGTGTGCGGCTGGAGCAGATCACCGAGCATACGATCGTCAGCAAGGAGCGTCTGGCGCTGGAGATCGCGCGCGCCCGGGCCCAGGGGTACGCGCTGGTGGACCAGGAGCTGGAGCTGGGGCTGCGCACGATGGCCGTCCCGCTGAAGAATTTTCGCGGCGAGGTGGTGGCGGCGATGAACATCAGCGTCCACGCGGCCCGCATGCCGCTCGATCAAATGGTGGAGCGCTGCCTGCCGGCGCTGATCAAGATGCAGGTGGAGCTGAACGCCTTGCTTTAGTCGGACTTGCGGAATTGCTTGGGCGTGAGCCCCATGCGCTTCTTGAACAGGCGGCTGAAATAGGCCGGGTCCTGGAACCCCAGTTCATACGCGATGCTGGCGATGCTGGCCGGGACGTAGGTCAGCTTGCGGCATGCCTCCAGCATCAGCCGGTCCTGGGTGATGTCGAACGCCGATTTGCCGGACAACTTGAGGCACAGGCGGTTGAGGCGTACCGGCGACGCCTTGAGCACATCGGCATACTGGCCGACCTGCCACTGCTCCTTGAAATGCTGCTCCACCTCCGCCCTGAAGCGGCTAAAGAGTTCGAAGTCGCTGCGTCCCGACTGGTCGGCGAAGCGGTGGTCGGCCTGCACCCGCACCAGCAGCAGCAGGGCGGCGCGCGCCAGCCACTCCAGCATCAGCGTGTGGCCGTATTGCGGCCAGGCCGCTTCCGCCAGCAGCTGCTGCAGCAGCGCCTCCAGGCGCGCGCGCACCTCCGGCAGGTCCGCGAGGTCGATCGCCAGCGGTTCGACAAACAGCGTGGAAAACAAATCGCCCTGGTCGTCGGCGGCGGAGAAAATCACGTTCTGGTCCACCGTCAGCACGTAGCCGTGCGCCTCCGGCGAGAAGTCGAAGCCATGCACCACCGACGGGTGGATGGTGAGCACCACCGGGCCGCGCCGCTCCCATCGCGTGTCGTTGACGCTGGCGCGCACTTCGCCACCGAATAAAAAAAGTACCTGAAACATCCCCGGATGGGTGTGGTTGTCGATATGCCAGTCATGCCTGCGGCTGCGGGTTTCGATCAGCTCTATATGGACGAATTCAGCGTTTTCCGTGCGGGTTTGCTCCCCGTAGAGGGCAAACTTGGGGATGTCGGCGTATGCTTCTTTGGCTGGTGATGGCATGGTGTGGAATCCGGTGTTTGTCGAAATAGTACAAGTTTTATGCCGTTTCATCCATTTTTTTTACGCCGTGGCGGCGCTACGATGGCGTCACAGATGCAGCCATGCCGCATTCATAACCACATCGGAGACAACCATGCGTACCCAAGTAGCCATCATCGGCGCCGGCCCGGCCGGCCTGCTGTTATCCCACCTGCTGCACCTCGACGGCATCGAGTCGATCGTCATTGAAACCCGCTCGCGGGCCGACATCGAGGCGACCATCCGCGCCGGCGTGCTGGAACAGGGCACGATGGATATCCTGACCGAGTCCGGCGTCGGTGAGCGCATGCGCGGGCAAGGCGCGCTGCATCACGGCTTCGAACTCGCTTTCGGCGGCAAGCGCCATCGTATCGACCTGACCGGCCTGACCGGCAAGGCGATCACCGTCTATCCGCAGCATGAGGTCATCAAGGACCTGGTGGCGGCGCGCCTGGCGGCGGACGGCCAGATCCTGTTCGAGGTGAGCGAGGTGGCGCTGCACGGCGTGGACACGCAAACGCCGTCGGCCACCTTCATGCATGGCGGGGAGGCCCGCAGCATCGAGGCGGACTTCGTGATCGGCTGCGATGGCTATCATGGCGTCAGCCGCCCGGCCATGCCGGCGCAGGAGCAGCGCAAGAACTTCCAGCGCATCTATCCATTCGGCTGGTTCGGCATCCTGGTCGAATCGGCGCCGTCGTCCGAGGAATTGATCTACGCGCAGCACGACCGCGGCTTCGCGCTGGTGAGCACGCGCTCGCCGACGGTGCAGCGGCTGTACTTCCAGTGCGATCCCACCGACCATGTCGACAACTGGTCGGATGACCAGATCTGGTCCGAGCTGCACGCGCGGCTGGAAAACCACGACGGCTGGAGGCTCAAGGAGGGCAGGATCTTCCAGAAAAATATCATCGGCATGCGCAGCTTCGTGTCGACGCCGATGCAGGCCGGCCGGCTGTTCCTGGCCGGCGACTCGGCGCACATCGTGCCGCCCACCGGCGCCAAAGGCATGAACCTGGCCGTCTCCGATGTCAAGCTGCTGGCGCGCGGATTGGAGCAGTTCTACCGCCAGGGCAGCGAGGAGCGCCTTGCAAGCTACAGCGACGATGCGCTCAAGCGGATCTGGCGCGCCGAGTACTTCTCGTGGACGATGACGCGGCTGCTGCACACCTTCGCCGAGGCGACGCCGTTCGAGCGCGAGATGCAGCGCGCGGAATTGGAGAATATCGTCACCTCGCGCGCGATGGCGACCGCGCTGGCGGAAAATTATGTCGGGGCGTTTTAACAATCCACTGGGCGCGACGTAGGAATACAAGAGACATTGCGTAGGACTGGGATGACAAAGTGCTATGTTCCCAGCCTACATATGCCTCCTACGCGCTCCTATGAGCTAGCGCACATAGCGGGGATATAGTGTATCCATCAGGTCGGCAACGACCATCGGAATAAAACACACTATAAGAGGCTCGCCATGCAACAAGCTACTCACACCACCGTCTCCGCCAACGCAGTGATCGCGATGCAGTCAGTCAGCCAGGCCGCCGCCGCGTCGCCGGCCATCAGCATCATCGGCGCCCAGCAGAACGAACTGCTGCGGGCCCTGTCGCGTGAGGAGCTGGTTAGCCTGTTCAACCACCTGGAGCTGGTGCCGCTGACCGCCGGTAAACACCTGTTCGACTTCGGCGACAAAATGGAATACGCCTTCTTCCCAACCAACGCCATCGTCTCGCTGCAGTACGTGACCGAGGACGGCGGCGCGACCGAGATCGCGGTGGTCGGACGCGAAGGCGTAGTTGGCGTGTCGATGTACGAAACCGAACGCGCAAACTGCTCGGCGGTGGTGCAGAGCGCCGGCTACGGCTACCGCATCAAATCGGCCGTGCTGCGCGAAGCCTTCTTCAGCGGTGGCGCCCTGGCGCAGCAACTGATGCGCCATACCAGCGCGCTGTTCGCCCAGTTGGCGCAAACGGTGGCCGGCGTCCGCCACGGCAGCATCGAGCAGCGCCTGTGCCGCTGGCTGCTGGAACGCCTGGACCGCTCCACCTCCAACGAATTGAAAGTGACGCAGGAGATGATCGCCAATATGCTGGGCGTGCGCCGCGAAAGCATCACCTGCTCGGCGGGCAAACTGCAGGAAGAAGGCTTGATCGAATACCGTCGCGGCACCGTCACGGTTCTGGACCGCGCGGGTATGGAACGCCGCGCCGGCGGTTGCTACGTCGCCGCCTGAGTCCTCACCGCTTCAAACCTCTCTTAATGCAGATACCTTGGCGCTTGCTGGAGCTGTTCCAGCTTGCGCTGCACCAGGCAGTACCAAGCCATCGCCCATCGGGACGCAACCATCGATTCCTCCACCGTCGGCGCGGACATGGTCCGCTGCACAGCCATCATCTGACGATGCAGTGCGCGGGCGGCGGGCGTATGTTTGGGGGCTTTTGAAGTATCCATGGGTCTTATTGTGGCCCCGTCCGCGCATCGCGGCTGTACGGTGGACCACGTTGGCGCTAAGCCACTTTTCTTCTAATTTTCTTCTAACCTAACGCGTTTATCTTCCTTTCCCGGCCTTTTCCGGGTCTATATACTGTTTTCTCATGGTATAGGCCGCTTAATAAGGAAAAATGATGGGGAAGAGGGAGTATCGGGTCGCTGCGGCGTTGTCGTTTGGTGCGATGGCGGCGGCGCATGCGCAGGTGGCGACGCAAGAGATAGCGCCGGATGGCGACGGCGAGCGGATCGAAAAAGTGCGGGTCACGGCGACACGAGCGGCCGGCGCGGTCGATGTCCAGCAGGTGCCGGCGGCGATCACGGTGCTCAAACCGGACAATCTGACCAGATACGGGGTCGGTAACCTGACCGACATCGCCGCCCTGGTGCCGGCGATGTCGGTGCAGGAGCAGGGGCCGGGCATCAACAACATCACCATGCGCGGGCTGGTCGTGCGGGGCATCGTCCCGTCCGAGGTGCAGGATGCGTCGCTGGTCGCGGTGTATGTCGATGATATGCCGGTGACGCTGAAGTCCTCCAATCCCGATCTCAAGGTGTTGGACCTGGAGCGCATCGAAGTGCTGCAAGGGCCGCAGGGAACCTTGTTCGGCGCCGGTGCGATGGCGGGCGCGGTGCGCCAGATCACCCAGAAACCGGACCTGAACGATGTATTCGGGTCGGTGGAGGCGGTCGGCTCCAGCACTTCCAAATTCGGCGGCGCCAATCACAATCTGCGCGGGATGGTCAACCTGCCGCTGAAAAACGACGTGTTGGGACTGCGCTTGACCGCCTACACCGGCAACGACTCGGGCTACATCCGCAATCAGTACAACGGCGCCATCACCAACGCCGTCTCCACTAACCAGGGACGGGCCGCGTTGCGGTTGAAGGCCTCGCGCGATCTGGTGATCGACGCCAGCGTCACCGCCTCCAACGTCAAGGCGGGCGTCAACGACGCTTATGGCGATCTGGCGCCTTACACCACCTTTGCCTTGATCCCGCAGACCAGCAACGACAAATTGCAGTTGTATAACGTGGGCGTCAACTACGACCTGGGTGGCGCGCAACTGGTTTCGTCGACCTCCTACCTGCATCGCGACACGCTGTACGTGACGTCGGCCCAGTATCCGGCGACCGCGTTCATCTTTGGCGGAAAAAATCCGCTGATGCAGGCCGCTTACACGATCGGTAACAAGGTCGAGGACTTCGCGCAGGAATTGCGCGTCAACTCCAAGGGCGAAGGCCCGTTGAAGTGGACCGCCGGTGCCTTTTTCGAGTCGGGCAAGCGCAACACGCGGCAGGATGAGCCGACCGTCGGCTTCGACGCGCGCTTCGCCGAGACCCGTGGCTTCCCGGGCTATAACTCTCAGACCAACGAGCTGGCTTTCAATCCGGACGATTTCTTTTCGGGGGCGCAGAACATCAAGTCGCGCCAGGCCGCATTGTTCGCCGAAGCGACGTACACCGTCTGGGACAAGCTGGATCTAACGGCCGGCGTGCGGCTGTTCCGGGGCACGCAGGATTTCGATTTGCGTTTTAGCGGCTTGTTCGGTAATCTGGTCGGCGCCACGCCGGCCGCGCCGGTCGGACAGCCCACCGTCAGCGACAGCAGCGCCACGTCGAAGGGCGCCAATCCGCGCTTTGTCGCCGCCTACCGGCTCGATCCGGACCACAACCTGTACGCATCGGCGGGCAAGGGCTTCCGCTATGGCGGCAATAACCAGCCGGTGCCTTTCAACTTCTGCGGCATCAACGCGCCGACCACCCTTGCGCCGGACAGCTTGTGGAACTACGAAGTCGGATCGAAGAACACACTGCTCGACCACCGCATGACCTTCAACGCCAGCGCCTATGTGATCGAATGGAAGGACGTACAGGTCTTCAACCGCCTGCCATGCACGTATTACTTCACCCAAAACGCCGGCAAGATCCGCAGCGAAGGGCTGGAGCTGGAAACCGCCTTCAAATTGACGCGGCGCGCGTCGGTCGGTGTCAGCGCTGCCTACAACCACGCCTACGCCACCCGCACTGTTGTCACCGGCATCGCGGCGCAGAACATCCCGGAAGGCAGCCGTGTGCCCTATGCGCCGCGCTTGTCGGCCACCGCCACCGCCAGCTACAGCATCCCGGTGCGCGGCACGGACGAAGTGGGTATCGCCGCCAGCTATGCGTACCGGGGTGACGCCTACACCAACTTCGCGCCGGAGCAGGGTGGGTATGCGCGCATTCCGTCGTCGAACACCGTCAACGCCACGGTGACGTACAAGACCGGCGCGTACGAGGTTGGCCTGTTCGGCACCAACCTGACCAACGGCGCCAAGGTTAGCGATGTCGTACCGAACACCATCGCCATCCAGCCGGGCAATCTGGTGTACATGGCGCGTCCCCGTACCGTGGGCCTGCGCGTTAAAGCGAGATTCTGATGTTGAAGCAGCGGCCCTCCGACTATATCGATGCGCGGCAGCGTGGCGAGGTGGCCGCCGAGCGTGGCCGCCTGCTGTGGTTGGGTGAGTGGCCGACTTGGTTGCTGATCGCCGTCATCCACGGCGGCTGGCTGCTGACGCTTGCGTATTGGCGCGAGATCGGCGCGTTGGGCGCCACGCTGCTGATGATTTGGTGGTGCGCGTGGTACATGTCGCTGCAGCATGAGCTGATACACGGCCATCCCACCCGCTGGCCGGCGGTGAACCGCTTGTTCGGCTATCTGCCGCTGGCGGTCTGGTATCCGTATGGTTTGTACCGGGACAGCCATCTGCGTCACCACAATGACTTCCATTTGACGATGCCGGCGCTGGACACCGAGAGCAATTACGTCTCGCCCGCGCGCTGGGCGGACATGGGCAAGGCGGTGAGGGCGCTGCACTGGTTTAACAAGACCCTCTGGGGCCGTATGCTGGTCGGGCCGGCGCTCGCCGTCACCGGCGCCTGGGCCGAGGCGGTGCGCGAGCCGCTGCGTGGCGACTGGCGCAATGTGCCGATGTGGCTGACCCACATCGCCATGCTGGGGGCGCTGTTGTGGTGGGTGCGGTCGGCGTTCGGCGTGGAGCCGATTTATTATCTGCTGGTGATCTCGTATCCGGCCCAATCGCTGGCGATGGTGCGCTCGTACTACGAGCATCGTCCGGCGGCCGATCACAAGCAGCGCATCGTGCTCAATGAAGCCGGCTTTGTTTGGCGGGTGCTGTTCCTCAATAATAATCTGCATCTGGTCCATCACGACCTGCCTTCGCTGCCGTGGTATCTGCTGCCGCGCGTCTACAAGGCGCGGCGACTGGCCTACAATACGCGCAGTGGCGGCTTTCATGTCCAGGGATACGGACGGTTGATGCGCCGTTTCGGTTTCGGCGCGATCGATGCGCCGGTTCACCCTCACATGCCGGATTAGTCACATGACCTGGATAGCCGCCCTGCCCATGTACAACGTCTCCGCGCGGCTCGGGCGGGCGTATGAGGCGTTGTTGGTCACGCTGGCGGAGGAAGCCGGACAAGTGGTCGCGCTGGAAGCGCCCGCGGACTTGCCGCTGTTCTGGCGGCGGCGCGACCTGCTGCTTAGCCAGACCTGCGGCTATCCCTATATGACCCGGCTGCGCGGCGAGGTGACGCTGGTTGCCACGCCTTGCTACGATTTTGCCGGGTGTTCCGGCAGCGACTATTCGAGCGTGTTCGTGGTGCGCGATGGGGCCGATGTCGACGTGCTGGCGGATGCGATGGGACTGGTCGCGGCGGTCAATGATTTGCATTCCAATAGCGGCATGAATGTGCTGCGCCATGCGGTGGCACCGCTTGCGCGCGGCGGGCGGTTTTTCAGCAAGGTGG
The DNA here is from genome assembly GCF_017833525.1 of Duganella sp. 1411. GTDB lineage: Bacteria > Pseudomonadota > Gammaproteobacteria > Burkholderiales > Burkholderiaceae_D > Rugamonas. Next base: position 1,810,747 of record NZ_JAFICD010000001.1, on the reverse strand, counting down.
TCGTCTCGGGAAGCCATGCGGCCAGTGTGCGCATGGTGCGCGAAGGAGCGGCCGACATCGCGGCGGTGGATTGCGTCACGTGGGGGTATCTGGCGCGGGAAGATCCGGAGGCGGTGAAGGGATTGAAGGTGCTGGGGTATTCGGTGTCCTCGCCTGGATTGCCGTTGATTGCCGGTGGTGGCGTGGAGGAAGAACTGGTTTTGCGGATGCGCGACGCTTTGCTGAGGCCCACCTCGCGGCTGCGCGGCTTGATGGATGTGCTGAGCATTAGCGCCTTCGAATACCGCGACGATACCGATTACGCCCGGATTCTTGCTATCGAAGCCGAAGCCGGGGCGGCGGCTTACCCGGTAATCACGTAGGGCGGATTAGCGAAGCGTAATCGGCCATGTATGCTCCGCTGGTTGCGCATGCATGGCCGATTACGGCGTCCCGCCTAATCCGCCCTACGTGCCTCCACGTGTCATCGCGTGCCGTCTCCACGTGTCATCGCGTGCCGTCTCCACATGTCACCGCGCGCCGCGCCACAGCGGCACAGCCGTGGCATCGAGCTTGCGCGGCAGCAGGCCCTCGCCATAAAAAGCATCGGCGATGCGCTGCTGCTCGCCCAGCGCATCCTTGAGCACCAGCCGCACGTCGTAACTGCGGCGGCTATTGGCCAATTCCACCGTCTTCGCATCCAAGCCCCACGCCGGCGCCAGCAGCTCGGAAGCCTCCTTCGGCGACTGCTTGACCCACTTGCCCGTCTTGCGCAAGGCCTCAAAAACCACCGCCAATACATCCGAACGCGCTTCGGCATAGCTGCTGGCCGCCAGATAGTAGCGCTGATAGTCGGCGATGTTGCGGCCGTCCGCCAGAATCTTCACCGGCGACTGGCGCTGCACGCCTGCCAGGTACGGGTCCCAGGTCACCCAGGCGGCGACGCTGCCCCGCTCGAACGCGGCGCGGCCATCGGCCGGCGTCAGATAAGCCGGTTCGATGTCCTTGAAGCGCAAGCCGGCCTTGTCGAGCGCCGCGATCAGCAGGTAATGGCTGCCGGCCGCCTTGGTCAGCGCGATCTTCTTTCCCTTTAAATCCGCCACCGTGGCATACGGGGCGTCGGCCCGCACCACGATCGCTTGCGCCGACGGCGATGGCGCCTCCTGCGCAAAGTACGTCAACTGTGCGCCGGCCGCCTGCGCGAATACGGGCACCGTGTCCGCCACGTCGGCGCTGATATCGACGCCGCCGACGTTGAGCGCCTCCAGCAGCGGCAGGCCGCTGGAGAATTCATGCCAACTGACCTTGACGCCCAGCGGCCCCAGGTCCTGCTCCAACTGGCCACGCACCTTGAGGATGGTCAGCAGGGTGGACGACTTCTGATAGCCGATGCGCAGCGTCGAGGGTTTTTGCGCGAGCGCCGGCGAGGAGGCCAGCGGCAGCAAGGACGTCAGCGCAAGAAGGGACAGCACGGCACGGCGGCGGGGCATGGACATGGAGGCTCCTGTCATTGGTTATCCTCCGATTGTAGGATGCGTGCCGATGGCGCCGGAACGAATGGTTTCGCGTTTGGATATAGCGCCAGCGGATATCGTCCATGTAAATACATTATTCTCAAAATTCATATTTGAATATGATAAACAATTAGTTTCTACATAATTATCCGCGTCATAAGATCGCTCCGACTTAACCAATTTGTGGAGCTAATTTATGACAGTGTCGCGTCGGACCTTCCTCATGCGGCTTGCCGCGACCAGCGGCTATGCCGCCGCCACGGCGGCGATGACGACGTTGGGATTGGGCGCGCCGGCGATCGCGGTCGCCGGCCAGACCGCCGTGCCCCGGCTGGCGCCCGGCTCCGGTAAAGGCTTGCGCGTGCTGGTGCTGGGCGCCGGCATCGCCGGGTTGGTGTCCGCCTACGAGTTGCGCAAGGCGGGTTATGAAGTGCAGGTGGTCGAGGCGAGGGACCGCGTCGGCGGCCGTAACTGGACCATCCGCAACGGCACCCGCATCGAGCTGAACGACGGCACCACGCAGACCGCCGACTTCGAGCCGGATCACTACTTCAACGCCGGGCCGGCGCGTTTGCCCAGCCATCACCGGGCCATCCTCGGATACTGCCGCGAGTTCGGCGTGGAGCTGGAAGCAGAGGTCAACACCAGCCGCAGCGCCTACTTCCTGCCCGATCCGGCCAAGGGCGGCCAACCGGTGCAGCTGCGGCGCGCCATCAACGACGCACGCGGCCACATCTCCGAACTGCTGGCAAAGTCGGTCCATCGCGGCGCGCTGGATCAGGAGCTGAGCGCCGACGACCGCGCCAGGCTGGTCGACTTCCTCAAGGTGTACGGCGACCTGACGCCGCAGGCCGAATTCAAAGGCACCGAGCGATCCGGCTACAAGGTCTTTCCCGGTTCGGCCGAGCAGGTCGGCGAGCGGCACGAGCCGCTGTCGCTGGAAGCCCTGCTCGATCCCGATCTGTGGACGTCGCTGATCTTCGATGAACTGCTGATCTTCCAGCCGACGATGCTGCAGCCGGTCGGCGGCATGGACCGCATTCCGCACGCCTTCCACCAGCGACTGAAGGATGTGGTGCGCCTCAACACCGAGGTCAAGGCGATCCGCAATCAGCCGAATGGCGTCGATGTGACGGTACGCGACCGCGCCAGCGGCAAGGAGCAGGTGCTGTCGGCGGATTTCGCGATCACGACTTTCCCGTTGCCGGTGCTGGCGCTGGTCGACACCAATTTTTCGCCTGAGGTGAAGGCGGCGATTTCCGGCGTCCATTACGACACCGCCAGCAAAATCGCCTGGCAGTCGCGCCGCTTCTGGGAGACGGACACGCATATCTATGGCGGCATCTCGATCGTCAAACACGAGACGGCGTTGATCTGGTATCCCAGCGGCGGTTTTCACAAGACCAGCGGTGTGCTGGTTGGCTGCTACAACATCGGCCAGGCGGCCCGCGATTTCGCCGCCAAACCGCTGGCCGCGCAATTCGCGTCGTCACGCGGCGTCATCGACCGCGTGCATCCGGGGCGCGGCGCCGAATTGCAGCGTCCCGTCAGCGTGGCCTGGCACAAGGTGCCGTACAGCCTTGGCTCCTGGGTGCACTGGGCCACGCCGGCGGAGAGGGAATACACGCTGCTCAACCAGCCGGATGGACGCGTCTATTTCGCCGGCGAGTACCTGAGCCAGATCGGCGCATGGCAGGAGGGGGCGGCGTTGTCGGCCCACCATGCCGTCGCCGCCATTGCCGACCGCGTCGCCGCCGGCGATGCCGCGGTAAAACGCGCGGCCTGATTTCATTCACTTGAGAGAACACCATGAAAACCACATCCAAACTACTCGTCGCCAGCCTCCTGCTCACCACCGCCGCCGCCAGCGCGCAGCAGATCAAACGCACGCCCATCCCCAACTCCAGCTTCCCGATCTCGGTCGCCGTCACGGTCCCGGCCAACGCGGAGACCATCTACTTCAGCGGCGTGTTGCCGGAAGTCGCCGATGCCGCCGCGCCCAAAGGCACGCCGGCGGCCTATGGCAGCACGGAGACGCAGACAACGTCGGTACTGCGCCGCTTGCAGGCCGCACTGGCGGCGGAAGGCCTGAACTTCGGCGACGTTGTGTCGCTGCGAGTGTTCCTGGTGGGCGATCCGAAACTCGATAACAAACTCGATTTCAATGGCCTCAATACCGCCTTCGGCCAGTTCTTCGGCACCGCCGCGCAGCCGGCCAAGCCGGCCCGCACCGCATTGCAGGTCGCCGCGCTGCCGCTGCCGGGCGCTCTGGTGGAGATCGACCTGGTCGCCGCCCGCGTCAAGCCATAACTTTTTTTATTCAGGAGCTGAACCGCATGAATCAACCATCATCGATCCGACCACGCCTTCGTCCCGCCGCACTGGCCATCTCGTTGTTGTACGCAGCCGTTGCGCCAGCCATCGCTGCTGATGCCGAACCCGAGGTGGCGGCGCTGGCCGCCGTTGCGGTGCAAGATGTCGTCGTCACCGGCACCCGCGACATCCAGCGTTCGGCCGGAGAGAGCCTTAGCCCCATCGATGTGATCAGCGCAAAGGATTTGCAGCGTACCGGCCAGACCGACCTGCGTGACGCGCTGGTCAAGCTGCTGCCGTCGATAAACCGGCTGGCGCAAACCGGCGACGCCGCCAACCTGACCAGCGCCTTGACGCTGCGCGGGCTTAGCCCCAACCATGTACTGCTATTGGTGAACGGCAAGCGCCGTCACACCTCGGCCAACATCACGGCAGATGCGGGATCGCAGCAGGGCGCGACGCCGGTCGATATCGACCTGATACCAGTGAGCGCCGTCGATCATATCGAGGTGCTGCGCGACGGCGCCGCGGCGCAATACGGCTCGGACGCCATCGCCGGCGTGATCAACGTCATACTTAAATCATCCAGCCAGGGAGGCAGCCTGACCGCGACCACCGGTGAATACTATAAGCACGACGGCTTTACGCTGGGTGGCGCGGCCGATGTGGGCCTGCCGCTGGGCGGGGATGGCTTCCTGCATCTGAGTACGGAATACCGCCGCCATGAGCACAGCATGCGCAGCGGCGCCGATGAACGCACCGGCACCTACGTCAACCGCACGCTGGGCGATCCGCAAGTGCGGCGCGAATCGTTCGGCGCCAATGCCGGCATCGCGGTCGACAAGGATGTCGAGCTGTACGCATTCGCGACGGCGGCGCATCGCACCGGCGGCAGCTATCAGAACTATCGGCTGCCATCGAAGCTGCCGCAGGTGCATCCGGGCGGTTTTAGTCCCGTCGAAACCAGCAACGAGACCGATGCCGCGCTGACCGCCGGCATCAGGGGCACGGACCTGGCGGGATGGCGCTGGGACCTGAGCGCCAGCTACGGCATCGACAACGTCAAGATCAACATGGTCGATTCGGCCAACACCGATTTGTATGCGGCCACCGGCGCCACGCCGACCAGCTTCCATCTGGCGCAGTACAAGAATAGTCAGCAAAGCGTCAATGCGGACGTGGCGCGCGGGTTCGACACCGGTGCTCTGCCTTCCTCGCTGAGCGTCGCGCTGGGCGCGGAGTTCCGCCGGGAGACCTATGAAGTGGGGGCGGGTGACGAGGCGTCCTATTTCGGCAGCGGATCGCAAGCTTTGCCCGGTTTGTCGCCCATCAGCGCCGGCAAACACTCGCGTAATATCGGCGCCGCCTATGCCGATTTTTCGACCAAGCTGACGAACCAGTGGGAGGCCGAACTGGCCGGCCGCTATGAGCATTACAGCGACGCGGGCAGCACACGCAACGCCAAGGTATCGACTCGCTATGAGTTCAATCCGCGTTTCGCGTTGCGCGCGACGGCCAGCACCGGCTTCCGCGCGCCGTCGCTGGCGCAGGAAAACTACACCAGCCTGGCGGTGTCGCCCACCACCGCCGGCGGCCAGTTGGCCGTCAATTCGGACGCGGCCCGCAAACTGGGCGCGCTGGCGCTGCGTCCCGAGAAGTCGCGCAGCTTCAATCTGGGTCTTGTCGCCGAGCCGATCGACAATCTGCACATCACGGTGGACGCCTACCGCATCCTGATCCGCGACCGTATCGTCCAGGGCGGCACCTACACTGGCCAGGCGGCGATCGATGCGCTGACGGCGGCCGGCATCAGCCTGCCGAGCGGGCTGTCGTCGGTGAGCGCCAGCTATTACGCCAACGGCGTCGACACCCGCACGCAGGGGCTGGATTTTGTCGCGGGTTATCCCAGCAACCTGGGCGCCCTGGGACGGATCGACTGGGACTTCAGCGCCAACATCAACACCAGCAAGGTGACCAAGGTGGCCAATGACGGCAATGGACAGACGCTGCTCAATGCCCAGCAGGTAGGCTACCTGACGACTGCAACGCCGAAGAACAAGCTGATAGTCGGCGGCGTCTGGACGCTGGACGACTGGAGCGTGAGCCTGCACGCGGCCCGATACGGCAAGACCGCGACAGAGGCGACTTTCTATTCCGGGCCGAATATCTACTCGACGACGGTCTTCAACCACATAGAGAACAAGCCGAAAACGCTGACCGATCTGGAAGTGCGTTACGCCGTGACGAAAAAACTGCAACTGGCCGCCGGGGCGACCAATCTGTTCGACGTGTATCCGACCAAGGTGCCGGCCACCAGTCGTTACCTGGGCGTGTATCAGTACGATACGGCGGCCGCGCAGATACCGTTCAACGGCGGTTATTACTATGTGAGGGCGAACTACAAGTTCTGATAAGGGGGTAATATGACGTCTGTTTTTGCATGGCTTAACGCGATACTTACATGAAAATAGATGACATCAGTGCGTTCGTTGCGGTGGTGCGCAGCCAGTCGGTCAGCGCCGCCGCCGAGACGCTGGGCTTGACCCAGTCGGCGATCACCCGCCGCGTTCAGAACCTGGAGCAGGAGCTTGGCGTGGAACTGCTCGACCGCAGCGTCAAGCCGCCCAAACCCAGCTTGATGGGCAAGCAGGTGTTCGAGCAGTGCGGCAGGGTGCTGCAGGAAGTGGACCGCCTGCGCGACCTGGTGCAGGTGGACCAAGCCCCGCGCGGCGTGTTCCGCATCGGCGTCATCCAAACCATCGGCGACGTGGTGCTGCTCGATACGCTGCAAAATCTGAACCGCGCCTTCGACGGTTTGCACACCGAGGTGACGTCGGGCTGGGGATCGCAGTTGGTCGAGCGCGTCGCCAACGCGGAGATCGACGCGGCGGTGGCGTTGTTCCCGGCCACGAAAGTGCTGCCGGAAGGGCTGCGCGGGCGTACGCTGGGGCGCATCGAGCTGGTTGTCGTCGCGCAGAAGGGCGCCATGCCCAAGCGCGCCTACAAGCTGCGCGATATCTTCGGCACCGGCTGGGTGCTCAATCCGGACGGCTGCGGCTTCCGCGCCGGGCTGGCGCGCGCGCTGATGGAGCAGGGGCTGTCGTTCAAGATCAATCTCGAGACCTTCGGCGCCGACCTGCAACTGGGGCTGGCCGCTAGCGGCCTGGGACTGGGGCTGATGCCGCTTCCCATCCTGGAGCGCAGCCGCCACCGCGCGCAACTAGACATCGTCAACGTGGTCGACTTCAAGCCCGTGCTGGAGATCTGGCTGGTGCAGCCTTTGCAGCCAGGGCCGGTGCGGCATGCGATCGATTTCTTCGCGCAGGCGGTGGAGCAGGCATTCGCCGAGGCGCCGCTGAAGGCGGTGCCGAAGGTGGCCGCGCGCTAGCCCTTAATTATTCCTGAAAATCATATATCAATAGTCGAAACAATTAGTTTTGACATAATCATTTGCTACCTATACTAGATTTCAACGGCTCTCGAAGCCTTCGAATCTTCAGCATAGGGAAGCAAAGACATGTCGGTTTCTACTCCTGCCTATAGCGGTGTCACGGTACCGGCCGCCGGCACCGCACCCGCTCCAGCCAAGCCTTCCGTTTTCCTCTCCGTGTTGCGGCGCGCCGCCAGCCCGCTGGTGCTGCTCGCGCTGTGGGAGTTGGCCTCGCGCGCCGGCGTGCTGCCAGAGCGCGTGCTGGCGGCGCCGTCGCAGATCTTCGTCACGCTGGGAGAGCTGATCGTATCCGGTGAAATGGGCAGCAACGTGTGGGTGTCGCTACACCGCGTTCTCACCGGCCTGTCGGTGTCGCTCACGCTGGGCACCGCGCTGGCGCTGATCGCCGGCCTGTCGCGCCAGGGCGAGGTGGCGGTCGATTCGACCATGCAGATGGCGCGTACCTTGCCTTTCCTCGGGCTGGTGCCGTTGTTCATCCTGTGGTTCGGCATCGGCGAATTCACCAAGATCGCCTTGATCGCGTTCGCCACCACCTTCCCGATGTACCTGACGCTGTACAGCGGTATTCGCGGCATCGATTCCAAACTGGTCGAGGCGGCGCGGTTGTTCGGCTTGAGCTATCCGCAGCTGATCGTGCACGTGATCCTGCCCGGCGCCTTGCCATCCTTCCTGGTCGGCCTGCGCTATTCGCTGGGCGTGAGCTGGTTGTCGCTGGTGGCGGTGGAGCAGATCAACGCCACTGCGGGCCTGGGCTACCTGATTAACAATGCCCGCGACTTCATGCGCACCGACGTCATCGTCGTCTGCCTGCTGGTCTACAGCCTGCTGGGCCTCGCCACCGACCTGCTGGTGCGCGCCATCGAACACTATGCGCTGGCCTGGCGTCCGACTTTCATCAAGGACTGAGTATGCGAACCATTCAACTCGATCTGCCCGGCGTTGGCCTCACTGCGCGCAACGACGGCGTCGCCGGCTTCCGTCCGGAAGCGCCGGTGCCACCGCGCGCTCCAGTGCAGGCGCGCCTGTTGAGCAAACGTTTCGGCCCGAACCTCATTCTCGACCAGCTTAACCTGGATATCCGCGCCGGCGAATTCGTCGCGCTGCTGGGCCGCAGCGGTTCCGGCAAGACCACGCTGCTGCGCGCGCTGGCCGGGCTGGATCGCATCACTTCCGGCACGTTGGAGGTGCCGCAAGCCCGCGCCGCGGTGTTCCAGGAGCCGCGCCTGATGCCGTGGAAGCGCGCCTGGCGCAACGTCACGCTGGGATTGAAGATCGAGCAACCGCGCGAGCGCGCGCGCCGGGCGCTGGCCGAGGTGGGACTGGAGCACCGCGAGAACGCGTGGCCGGCGACGCTGTCCGGCGGCGAGGCGCAACGCGTGGCACTGGCGCGGGCGCTGGTGCGCGAACCACAACTGCTGCTGCTCGACGAGCCCTTCGCCGCGCTGGACGCGCTGACCCGCATCCGCATGCACCAGCTGATCCTGACGCTGTGGCGCCAGCACCGGCCATCCGTGCTGCTGGTGACCCACGATGTCGACGAGGCGGTGCTGCTGGCCGACCGCGTGCTGGTGCTGGAGAAGGGCCGCATCGTTTCCGATATCGCGATCACCCAGCCGCGCCCCCGCAGCGCCGAACGGCCCGAGTTCCAAAGGGTTCGCGCCCAGTTGCTGCAATTGCTGGGCGTGGAAACCGACGTGCCGCCGCCGGCGCCGGAAGTCCAGGCGCCGGCACCTGTCCATACCCCGTTCAACTTTAGTAATTTCTCGATCTGATCATGCCTACCTCCGTCCTCCGCCTGCCAGTCGCCGATACGGTCCATCAGTTGGACAGTCCGGAATTCGCCGCGCTGCTCGATAGCCTGAGCGCCGAATTCGGCGCCACCGCCGAACAGCACGACCGCGACGCCAGCTTCCCGCACAAGAATTTCGAGCGCCTGCATGAACTGGGACTGCTCGGCCTGACGGTGCCGCGCGCGCTGGGCGGGCTTGGCGCCAACCTGGCGCAGACAACCCGCGTGGTCGCCGCCGTGGCGCGCGGCGAGCCGTCCACCGCGCTGGTGCTGACGATGCAATACCTGCACCATGCGTCCGGCCGCCAGTCGAAGTGGCCGCCGCACCTGCTGCAGCGTGTTGTCGAAGAGACCCTGCGCGACGGTGCCCTGATCAACGCGTTGCGCGTGGAACCGGAACTGGGTACGCCCGCGCGCGGCGGCCTGCCGGCGACCACCGCGCGCCGCACCCCGGAAGGTTGGCGCATCAGCGGCCGCAAGATCTATTCGACCGGCATACCGCGTTTGACCTGGCTGGGTGTATGGGCCCGCAGCGACGATCCGGAGCCGCTGGTCGGCAGCTGGCTGGTGCGTCGCGATACCCCGGGCATCACCGTCATCGAAAACTGGGATCACCTGGGGATGCGCGCCACCGGCAGCCATGAGGTGGTGTTCGACGACGTGCTGGTGCCGCTCGATCACGCGGTGGAAGTGGCGCCGGCCGGCGCCGCGCCGGAGCTGGACGTCTCGTTGCTGTTGTGGATGTCGGTGCTGCTGTCGGCCATCTACGACGCCGTGGCGCGTTCGGCCCGCGATTGGTTGGCCGGCTGGATCGAGGAGCGCGTGCCGGCCAACCTGGGCGCGCCGCTTTCGACCCTGCCGCGCTTTCAGGAGGCGCTGGGTCAGTTGGATGCCTGGCTGTTTTCCAACCGCGTGCTGATCGACGCCGCCGCCAACGGCGCGGTGCCGGCATCGGACGGCTTCCGGATCAAATACCTGGTGACGAACCAGGCTATCCAGGTGGTGGAAAAGGCGATTGAGTTAAGCGGCAATCCCGGCCTGTCGCGCGCCAATCCGTTGCAGCGCCACTATCGGGATGTGCTGTGCAGCCGTATTCACACGCCGCAGAACGACACCATTTTAGTCAACAGCGGCAAGGCGGCATTCGCCGCCCGCGCCGCCAGGAAAAAACCTTCGTCCGGCGTGGCCGGTATTTCATCCATCACTGCAAAGGAAGCATCATGAGCATTGAATTCATCGGCTTTAGCGCCACCCAGGAAGTCTCCGAAACCGTGCTGCCCCAGGGCTCCGTCGTCAACAAGAGCTTCCTTGGCGCTGTCGCACGCGCCCACGAATACGCCGGTTTCGATCGCGTGCTCGTGGCCCACAGCAGCGCCTCCGTGGACGGCTTCCAGGTCGCCTCCTATATCGCATCGCAGACGCAGAAGCTGGGCATCCTGCTGGCCCATCGTCCTGGCTTCGTGTCGCCGACCTTGGCGGCGCGCCAGTTCGCCACGCTGGACCACTTCAGCGACGGCCGTCTGGCGGTCCACGTCATCAGCGGCGGCGACGACACCGAACAGCAGCGCGACGGCGACTTCCTCGATCACGACCAGCGCTACCAGCGCACCGACGAATACCTGGACGTGGTCAGGAAAACCTGGACCTCGGAAGGCCCGTTCGATCACGAAGGCCCGATCTACCGCTTCAAAGGCCAGTACGCCGGCGTGCGCCCGCTGAACAACCAGCATATTCCGGTCTACTTCGGCGGGTCGTCGGAGGCGGCCATCGACGTGGCGGGCAAGCATGCGGACGTGTACGCGCTGTGGGGCGAGTCGCTGGCGCAGGTGGCCGAGACGATCGCCCGGGTGCGTGCGGCCGCCGCCAAGCATGGCCGCGCCGACAAGATCCGATTCAGCCTGTCGCTGCGCCCCGTGCTGGCGGCGACCGAGGAACAGGCCTGGGCCAAGGCCGACGCCATCCTGGCCACCGCCACCGAACGGGTGAAGGGCAATGTCCACTTCAGCCAGCGCCCGCAGCAGCCGCAGAACGCCGGCTCCCGGCGCCTGCTCGACACGGCGGCGCAGGGCAGGGTGGTCGATGAGCGCCTGTGGACCGGGATCGCCGCGCTGACCAAGGCCGCCGGCAACTCGACCGGCTTGGTCGGCACGCCGGAGCAGGTGCGCGATGCGCTGCTCAAGTACTGGGAACTGGGCGTGACCACCTTCCTGATCCGGGGTTTCGACCCGATCCAGGACGCGCTGCAGTACGGCCGCGAGCTGATTCCGCTGGTGCGCGCGGCGGTGGCCGAACGCGAAGCGCGGCAAACCGATCAGCCATCGCGCCTGGCCGCCTGATACGGAGCAGTCGATGAGTTTATCCACCAGCCTAAACAAGAGCGACATCATCGTCGCCAGCCAGTTCGCCCCCGAGGTGAACGCGCTGCTGGCCGAACGTACCGGCCTGGCCGTGCGCGATGTGCCGCCTGGCCCGTTGACGGAACTGCCGCGCGGCGCCGATGTCCTGTTCGCGCTGCCCGCCCCGAAAGGCCAGACGCTGTTGCAGACGCCCGCGCCGGAAGGCTGGGACGCGGTGCGCTGGGTGCAGTTGGCTTCCGTCGGCATCGACTACTACCCGCACTGGCTGTTCCAGGGGCCGGTGGTCACGTCGGCGCGCGGCACCGCCTCCGTGGCCATCGCCGAATACGTGCTGGCGGCGATCTTCACGGCCGCCAAGCGTATTCCGGAAATTTGGCTGGAGCAGGCCAGCGACTGGCGCCGGCTGTCGCTAGGCCTGGTGCAAGGGACGACGCTTGGCCTTTACGGCTTTGGCTCGATCGGACAGGCGCTGGCGCAGCGCGCGCTGGCACTGGGCATCAAGGTGGTGGCGCTGCGCCGCTCCGACGCTACTTTCGGCATCGCTGGCGTCGAACGGGTCGATTCGCTCGATCAGCTGCTGGCGCGCTCCGATCATCTGGTGCTGGCGGCGCCGTCCACCGCCGAAACGCGCCACGCGATCAGCCGCGCCGCGCTGGCCCATGCCAAGCCAGGACTGCACTTGATTAATATCGCGCGCGGCAATCTGGTCGACCACCAGGCGCTGCTCGATGCCCTCAACGAAGGCAAGGTGGCGTTGGCGACGTTGGACGTGACCGATCCGGAGCCGCTACCGGCCGGGCATGCGTTCTACGGTCATCCGCGCGTGCGTCTGTCGCCGCATATTTCACCCAGCACCGACCAGATCGTGCCGGCGCTGATCGACAAGTTCGTGCTGAACCTGGACCGCTTCCGCAGCGGCGAACCTTTGACCGACGTGGTCGACACCGCGCGCGGCTACTGAACTTACAAGGAACAATCATGAGCAGCTCATCACCGCTTTATTCGGCGCCGTTGTCGCGGCCCCACCTGCGCCAGGTTGGCAAGAGCCTTCCCCGTCCGGCGATCTACGCCGCGCCGCGTGACGCCAACGGCAGCATCATTTTCGCAGAACCGCCGCCACCGCCGACCATCGAAGGCCAGCGACAGTACCGCAAGGAGAGGCTGGCGGTTTCCTTCCGCCTGTTCGCGCGCTATGGCTACGACATGGGCGGCGCCGGCCATATCACCGCGCGCGATCCGGAATACCCGGACCACTTCTGGGTCAACCCGGCGGGCGTCTACTTCGGCCATATTCGCGTATCGGATCTGATCTTGGTCAGCCACGACGGCAAGGTGGTGGAGGGGGACGGGCTGCTTAACCGCGCCGCCTTCGCCATCCACTCGGAGCTGCACAAGGCGCGGCCCGATGTCATCGCCGCGGCCCACTCGCACGGCTTGTATGGCAAGGCGTTCGCGGCCCAGGGCCGTCTGCTCGATCCACTGACCCAGGATTCGTGCGCGTTTTACCAGGACCACGCGATCTTTTCGGACTTCAGCGGCGTGGTGCTCGATTCGAGCGAGGGCGAACGCATCGCCGCCACTCTGGGCCGGCGCAAGGCGGTGATCCTGCAGAACCACGGCTTGTTGACGGTCGGCGCGTCGGTGGAATCGGCGGTATGGCGCTACATCGCCTTCGAGAACGCCGCCCAGGCGCAGCTGCTGTCCGAGGCGGCCGGGCCGACCAAGCCGATTCCGCACGAAGTGGCGCTGCACACGGCGAGCCAGATCGGCTCGGACGCCGGCGGCTGGTTCAGCTTTCAGCCGCTGTGGGATGTGATCACGCGCGAAGAGCCGGATCTGTTCGATTAATCCAGGAGAATCGTGATGTCTAGCGCTACGTTGTCATTGAACGACGCCTCCCAGGCCACCTTCGCGGGCTGGTTGCGCAGCCCCGGCGCGGCCGGCACGATGCTGGTGCATGGCGCGGCACTGCTGGCCATCTGGAGCTTCTCCAGCGGTGTGGTCAAGGCACCTGTGGCACCGCCGGTGGTGGAACTGATCCGCCTGCCGCCAGAGCCGAAGCGGGAACTGGCGCCGCCGAAGCCCGAGCCGGTGAAGGAAAAGCCGGTGCAACTGGCGCCGCCCAAACCGGTGGCGCAGCCCATGCCGGCACCGAAGACGGTGGATGCCTCGGCCGACAAGGCGGAGACCTATACGCCGCCTGCGGCGCCGGTGCAGGCCGCGCCCATCGGACCGGTGACGCCGGTGGCACCGGCACCGGCACAGCCACCCGCCCCCGCGCCGGTGGCGGCCGCGCCGAAGCAGATCGCCACCGAAGGCATTCCGACCGATTACGTGAACCAGGTCTATGCACGCATCAACAGCAATACCGATTATCCGCGCGAAGCGAAGATGCGCCGCCAGCAGGGCAAGGTCGGCTACCGCCTGACGCTCAATTCGCAGGGCGCGCTGATTTCCTTCGACATCCAGTCGTCCGGCGTGGAAGCGCTGGACGAGGCGGCGCGCGACGCCATTCGGCGCGCGGCGCCATTCCCCCGGTTGCCCGATCTGGGCGGCAGCTCGTATCTGCTGGCCGGGAACATCGTCTTCAAAATTAACTAGTCAAGGAAACCGCCATGAGTGCTACCCAAGTTGTCGCCCAGTCTGTTGCTCATCTTTCGCCGCTTCAGTTGTTCGAACAGGCCGACTTTATCGTTAAATCCATTATGGTGGTGCTGGTCCTGGCATCGCTCGCCAGTTGGGGCGTCATCATCGACAAGCTGCTGCGTTTCTCGCGTCTGCGCCGCAGTGCCATCGCCTGGACCGCCGCGCTCTCCGGCCAGCGCTCGCTGACGCGGCTGGCGCAGGAACTCAGGCAAAACCCCGGGGACCCTTTCGCCCGCATCTATCACGCCATCGTCGACGAATGGCACACCAGCCACCGCCAGCATTTGCAGGTCGATGCGGCGGGGCGCGACAGCCTGAAGGAACGCATCAACCGCGTCGGCCAGATCGGCAGCAACGTCGAGGTGGAGCAGTTGCAGAAAGGCCTGTCGATACTGGCCACCGTCGGTTCCGTGGCGCCGTTCGTAGGCTTGTTCGGCACCGTGTGGGGCATCATGAACGCGTTCCAGGGCATCGCCGCCAGTAACAGCACCAGCCTGGCCGTAGTGGCGCCGGGGATCGCCGAAGCCTTGTTCGCCACCGCGCTTGGCCTGGTGGCGGCGATTCCCGCCGTTGTCGCCTACAACCGCGCATCCGGGGATCTGAACAGCTATGCCGCACGTCTGTCCACGCTGGTCGGGCTGGTGGAAGTGCAGTTGTCGCGTCAACTGGAAGCCGGCGAGGCGCTGGTGGAAAACATCGACACCGTGCCGCCCAAGCCCGGGCGCGCGGCACGCAACGTCACGCCGCTGGCGGCACAGGGAGCCTGAGATGGGTGTCCGTTTATCTTCCGGCCCGGCTCACCGTCCAGGTCCGGTCAGCGATATCAATGTCACGCCGCTGGTCGATGTCATGCTGGTGCTGCTGATCGTGTTCATGGTGGCGGCACCGATGATGGCGGCGGGCGTCAAGGTCGACCTGCCAACTTCCAGCGCCAAGCCGCTGGAGGAGCCCAAGCCGCCCATCGTCGTCAGCATCGACGCCAGCGGCACGGTGTTCGTCAACCAGACCGCCGCCACGCCGGAGACGCTGCTGCCCCTGATGGCGCGGGAAGCCTCCGGCGACAAGGAACGCCGCATCCATCTGCGCGGCGACCAGGCGCTGGCCTACGGACGTATCGTCAAGACCATGGGAACCCTGAACGACGCCGGCTACGCCCGCATCGCGCTGGTCTCGGAAGCGCCAACACCCTAAACATACAATACAGAGGCTGGAAAAATGGATTCGATCACTTCGAAGGGCGACACTCGCCGTCAGTTCCTGCGCCGGAGCGCGCGATTGGGGGCCGGCGCCGGGCTGGCCGCGCTGCTGGGCGGCTGGAGCAATGCTACTCGGGCGGCGGCGACCCAGTTGCGCGACACCACGCTGCGGGTCGGCACCTACAAGGGCGGCGACTCATATTATTTTAACGAGGCGGGCGTCGCGGGCGCCCCTTACAAAACGGCGCTGGCCGAATTCGCGGCCGGGAACCTGATCGTCGAGGCGCTGGCGTCGGGTTCTTTGGACTTCGGCAGCATGAGCGAGATACCGCCGATCTTCGCCGCCGCCAGCGGCGCGCCGCTGAAGGTGATCGCCGTGCTGCGCGGGGACGTCAACAACCAGGTGGTGCTGGTGCCCAAAAACTCGACCATCACCGATCCGGCCCAGTTCAAGGGTAAGCGCATCGGCTATGCGCGGTCGACCACCTCGCACTACTTTCTGCTGCAGCTGCTGAAGGAAAACGGCCTTGGATTCAAGGACATCCAGCCGGTGGCGCTGCCGCCGCAGGACGCCTTCGCGGCGTTCAAGAGCGGGCAGCTCGATGCGTGGGTGATTTACGGCCTGGTGGTGGAGCTGGCCAAAAGCCAGGAGGGGGCGCGCGTGCTGCGCACGGCCGACGGCTACCTGTCTGGTAACTACGTCATCAGCACGTCGCCGCAGGCGATCGCCGATCCGCTCAAGCATGCCGCCATCGGCGACTATCTTCAGCGCGTGGCCAAGGTCTACGACTGGATCAACCGCAATCCGAAACCTTGGGCCGCCAAGAGCGGACAAATCGCCGGCGTACCGCAGCAGTTCTTCCTCAACCAGGCGACCCAGCGCAGCCAGCCCTACAAGCTGGCGGCGGTGGACGACGCGGCGATCAAGTCGCAGCAGCAGGTGGCCGATGTCTTCGCCGATGCCGGCTTGCTGGCACGCCGGGTCGACGTCAAACCAATCTGGGACCGCAGCTTTGCGAAGTATCTGGCCTGATCAAAAACAAACATATCGATAGAGGGAATTAACGCATGCGGCACTATAAGAATAATCAACCAAAACTGAAGGCTTTGCGCCTGGCGCTGTTGGCGGCCGGCCTGCTGGGAGGGGCCGGCGCGCTGGGGCAGACCAGCGTGGGGCAGGTGCAGGACGTGGTGGTCACCACCGGCGTGCGCGGCGAGGCGCGCACCGTGGCGGACAGCCCGGCGCCGATTGACGTCATCAGCGGCGAGCAGCTGATCCACACCGGCCGCGCGGAGCTGGCCGAGGCGCTGGCGCGCCTGCTGCCGTCGTTTAACTTCGGCACCAACCAGGCCGGCGTCAATTCCGTGGTGCGGCCGGTCAGCAACCGTGGTCTGGGGCCGGCGTATACGCTGGTACTGGTCAACGGCAAGCGCCGCCACAATTCGGCGCTGCTGACCAACGGCGGCGGCGATACCAGCGGCGTCAACGCGATCGATCTCGATACCATCCCGCTCAGCGCCATCGACCATATCGAAGTGCTCAAGGACAGCGCGGCCGCGCAATACGGCTCGGACGCGGTGGCCGGTGTGGTCAACGTCATCCTTAAAACGGGCAATCACGGCGGCCAGATATCGGCCGGCTATGGCGAATTGAAAAACGGCGACGGCGACCTGTCCAACAAGAAGCTGGAGGGCGACGTCGGCTTCGCGCTGGGCGACGATGGCTTTGTCCATATCGCCGCCGCGCTGCGCAAGCGCGGCCAATCGTGGGACAACTTCCCGTCGACGAATCTGGTCGCGTATTCGCCGGCGTCGAACCCGAAGAACGCCACCTGGAACCGGGACGGCGCACATAACGGCGATCCGGGCATCGAAGCCTACGACCTGGCCTTCAACGCCGAGAAGCCCTTCAACAAGGACGTTACGCTGTACGTCTTCGGCACCGCCGGCACCCGCAACACGGTGGCGGGCAATAACTTTCGCCGGCCGAACGGGCTGGCGACGATAGCGCAGGTGTACCCGGACGGCTATTTCGCGCTGAATAACATGAGCGCTTTCGACTTCCAGTTGAACGCCGGCGCGCGCGGCCGCGCGGGCGGCTGGAACTGGGATGTCAGCACCGGCTATGGCAAGAACCGCGCCCGCCAGTACAGCAACCAGACGCTCAATCCCTCGCTGGGACCATCCTCGCCGACCAGTTTCGATAACCTGGCCGTCTATCAGTTCGAGCAGTGGACCACCAACGAGGACTTCACGCGCGCGTTCGATATCGGCTTCAAAAAGCCTTTGCAGTGGTCGTGGGGCCTGGAGCAGCGCGTGGAGCGCTTCACCACCTACGCCGGCGATCCGCTCGGTTACGTCAATGGCGGCTACATCTTCAAACCGGGCGACCAGGAAGGCAATCCCAACGTGGGTAAACCGGCGGCCGTCGGCGCGCAAGCCGGCGTGGCGCTGTCGCCGGCCGACGCGACCAGCATCCGCCGCACCGTGCTGGCGATCTATAACGATATCGGTTTCTACCCGTTGGAGAACCTGTTCGTCGATGGCGCCGTGCGCGCGGAGCACTACAACGACAGCGCCGGCAACACCGCCAGCGGCAAGATCAATAGCCGCTACGACTTCTCGCCGAAGTTCGCCGTGCGTGGAACCGTCGGTTCCGGCTTCCGCGCGCCATCGCTGACGCAAACCGGCTACTCGCAAACCGACAACCGCACCAATATCAACCCCGTCACCGGCGTGGTGGAACCGAGCCTGTCCAAGCTGTTACGCAACGATTCGGCGCTGGCCCGCAGGTTCGGCGCGCGCGATCTCGATCCCGAAAAGTCGGTCAACTTCGGCATCGGCCTGGTGCTCAAGCCGGCCGATAACGTCAACGTCACGCTGGATGGCTATCAGGTCAAGGTCAAGGACCGCGTCATTCGCACCGGCTACATGTTCGGCCCCGCCTTCGCGCCGACGCTCGTCGCCGGAGGACTGACCGGCACCGAGTGGGTGCAGTACTTCGCCAACGGCGTCGATACCCGCACGCGCGGCGCGGACCTGGTGGCCGATGTCACCAGCGACTATGGCGCCTATGGGCTAGTGCGCTGGGGCGCGGCGCTCAACTGGAACCGTACCACGATCACCAGTATCAAAGCCACGCCGCCGGAGATCACCGCGCTGGGCGCCAACCCCGGCGGCAGCTCCGTGTGGTTCGGCTATTCGGCCGGCGGCGGCATCGGCGATCTGACGGCCACGCCGAAGACCAAGCTGATATTGTCGGCGCGCTGGTTCATCGGGCCCGTCGAGGCCAACGTCCAAACCACTCGCTACGACTCCTACGATTGGCAGACCACCGCCGACCGCGCCCGTGATTACCACTTCGGCGCCAAGTGGCTGACCGACGTCGACGTCAGCTACGCCGTCACGAAGCGCATCAAGCTGGTACTGGGCGCGGCCAACCTGTTCGACACAAGGCCGGACAGGAACGGTCCCGGCGACGCCAATTCCGGCAGCAGTGGATTCGTCTACGGCCCGGCGCCGTTCGCGCCCAGCGGCGCCTATTATTATGGCAAGGTGACTTATGACTTCTGATCCGAACCGCGTCCGCCGTCTGCTGGCGATGCTGCCGGCGGCCGCGATGCTCGGGGCGTGTGGCAAACCTACGGAGCAGGCTCGCGCGCACACCTCCGCGCCGGTCGACTTGTCCAAGGTGACGGTGGTGCTGGGAGACCAGGTCAAGCTGCTGCGCACCAAAGCCGAAGCGGCCGGCGTGCTCGATGACGTCCCATATAAGATCCAATGGGCCAGCTTCCAGGGCGCCGCGCCATTGTTCGAGGCGGTGGTGTCGGGCGACGTCGATACCGCGATGGCGGCCGATACGCCGGCCCTCGCCGCGGCGGCTGGGGGCGCGCGCGTCAAGGTGGTGGCGGCCAGCGTGTCGTCGCCCACCGGCGTGGCGATCCTGGTGCCGCCCGGTTCCCCGATCACGACCGTGGCCGATCTTAAAGGCCGCAACGTCATCGTCTCGTCGGCGCGTGGCAGCGTCGCGCACTATCTGCTGTTTGGCGCGCTGCGCGAGGCGGGCCTCAAGCCGGACGACGTCACCACCGGCTTTCTGCTGCCGAGCGACGCCGCCGTCGCCTTTTCGAGCGGGAAGATCGAAGCCTGGGCCACCTTCGGCACCTACCAGGCCAACGCCGAGATCCACGGCGCGCGCGTGCTGCGCGACGGCGTTGGCATCAACTCGGGCATCGGCGTGATCGCCGCGTCGGACGCCGCGCTGGCCGATCCCGGCAAGCGCGCGGCCCTGGCCGACGTGCTGCGTCGCCTGGCGCTGTCCAACACCTGGGCCAATGCCCATCCCAGGGAGTACGCCCAGGTGTTCCAGCGCCTGACAGGCCTGCCGGCCGACGTGGTCAAGCTGGTGGTCGAGCGCGACCGCCCGCAACTGCGCGCCGTCGATGGGCAAATCGTCACGCAACTGCAGCAGGTGGCCGATACATTTTTTGAAGCGAAGCTGTTCCCGCGCCGGGTCGATGCCAGCCTGCTGGTCGACACCACACTTTTCCGGCCGGTCTAATCACATTTCAGGAGCATCGCAATGACTACATCAGCACAACGTCAACTCAAACTCGGCTTCATCCTGCACGGCGTGGGTCCCGGCTGGGGCGACTGGCGCCATCCGGACGCCGATCCGACCGCTAGCACCAATATCGATTTCTACCTGCGCCAGGCCAAGCTGGCGGAGGAGGGCAAGTTCGATTTCCTGTTCGTGGCGGACAGCGTCCACATCACCGAGAAATCCAGCCCGCACTACCTGAACCGCTTCGAACCGCTGACCATCCTGTCGGCGCTGGCCACCGCCACCAGGAACATCGGCCTGGTGGGCACGCTGACGGTCAGCTACAGCGAGCCATATACGGTCGCCCGCCAGTTCGCATCGCTGGATCACATCAGCCGTGGCCGGGCCGGCTGGAACGTGGTCACGTCCTGGCTGTCGGGCAGCGCGGAAAACTACGGCAAGCCGACGCACCCGCCGCACGAGGTGCGTTACCGGATCGCCGCCGAGCATCTGCAGACCGTGCAGGGGCTGTGGGATTCGTGGGAGGACGACGCGCTGGTGCACGACAAGGCCAGCGGCCAATTCATCGATGCCGACAAGCTGCACACGCTGCACCACCAGGGCGAGTTCTTCTCGGTGCGCGGGCCGCTGAACATCAGCCGCTCGCCGCAAGGGCAGCCGGTGATCTTCCAGGCCGGCGCCTCGGAGGACGGCCGCAATTTTTCGGCGCGCCACGCGGAGGCTTTTTTCACTGAGGGATCGTCCTTCGAGTCGTCGCAGGCCTACTATGCGGACATCAAGAAGCGCGCCGTCGCCTTCGGCCGGCCCGCCGCCAAACTGGCGGTGTTGCCGGCGCTGCGCGCCATCGTCGGCCGCACCGAGGAGGAGGCGCGGCGCCTGTACCAGGAAGCGGTCTCGCTGGTGCGCATCGAGGACGCGCTGGTGGCGCTGGCGCGCTCCTTCAACGAGCATGACTTGACGCAGTATCCGCTCGACGGGCCGTTTCCGGATATCGCCCAATACGGCGCCGAGAGCAACCGCAGCGCCTCCGAGCGCATCATCCGCGTCGCCCGCGAAGAAAATCTGACCCTGCGCGAGACCGCGCTGCGTTACGCCAGCCCGCGCAAGGAGTTCGTCGGCACCGGTGTGCAGGTGGCGGACGCGATTCAGAACTGGTTCGATGGCGGCGCCGCCGACGGCTTTATACTGTTCGAATCGCTGCCGCGCCAGCTCGACGCTTTTGTCGCCGAGGTGGTGCCGGTGCTGCAACAGCGCGGGTTGTTCCGCCGGGAGTACCAGCACAGCACCCTGCGCGGCAACCTGGGACTGGACGTGCCGGAAAACCCCAACACCGCCGCCCGCCGCCAGGCCGCCTGAGATCGGGAGAACGAGATGAGTACACCACTGGGTTTTGAAACGCCGCCCCGCCTGCGGCATTTCGTCGAGGCGCTGGACGCGCTGCTGGGACCGGGGCGGGGGCCGGCGCTGGACGAAACGCGCGTCGTCGCGCAGGGCTCCGAACTGCTGCGCGAGCTGGTGTCGCATGACGACTGGCTGCCGCAACAGGCGGCGCAGCCGGACCCCCAGTACTACCGCCAGTATCTGTTGTACCGCGATCCGGCGGCGCGGTTTTCGGTGGTCAGCTTCGTATGGGGACCGGGCCAGTCGACGCCGATCCACGACCACACCGTATGGGGCCTGATCGGCCTGTTGCGGGGCGCGGAGATCTCGCAGGACTACCAGCGCCGCGCCGACGGCCGGCTTGAGAAGGCGGGCGAGGCGCGGCGGCTGGAAACGGGCGTCGTGACGGCCGTGTCGCCCACGCTCGGCGACATCCATCAAGTATTCAACGCCTACGACGACCGCGTTTCGATCGGCATCCACGTCTACGGCGCCGACATCGGCGCCGTCGATCGCAGCGTGTTCACCCCCGAGGGCGCGGTCAAGCCTTTCCGTTCCGGCTACGCCAATGCCGCCTGACCGTCCACACAATCCAAGTATCCGAGGAATCCAACGCCATGACTAAGAACCCGCTCCAAACCGGCCTGCTTGGCTTCCCCTACCGCAGCCCACAGCAAGTGCGCGAAGACCTGCTGGCGCGGCGCGAGATCGCGCTGCTCGATGTGCGCGAAGAAGATCCGCATGCGCAGGCGCATCCGCTGTTTGCCGCCAACCTGCCATACGGCCGCATCGAACTCGATGCCTACGCCAAGCTGCCGCGCCGCGACGTGCCCATCGTCGTGCTGGATGGCGGCGAGGGATTGGCGGTGTCCGCCGCCAGCCGCTTGCGGCAATTGGGCTACACCGACGTTTCGCTGCTGGCGGGCGGCGTCGCCGGCTGGCAGGCCGCCGGCGGCGAATTGTTCCGCGACGTGAATGTGCCCAGCAAGGCCTTCGGCGAGCTGGTCGAGGCGAAGCGCCATACCCCGTCGCTGTCGGCGCCGGAAGTGCGGGCGCTGATCGACGGCGGCGAGGACATCGTCATCCTCGACGCGCGCCGCTACGACGAGTACCAGACCATGAGCATTCCGGGCAGTTTCAGCGTTCCCGGCGCCGAGCTGGCGCTGCGCGCGCGGGAGCTGGCGCCCGATCCCAAGACACAAATTATCGTCAACTGCGCCGGCCGAACCCGCAGCATCATCGGCACGCAATCGCTGATCAACGCTGGAATTCCCAATCCGGTTGCTGCACTGCGCAACGGCACGATAGGCTGGACGCTGGCGCGGCAAAAACTGGAGCATGGCCAGTCGCGCACTTACCCGCCGGCGTCCGAATCCAACCGCCTGACGGCCGCCGGCGATGCCAGATCCCTGGCAGACCGCGCCGGCGTGCGCCGCCTCGACCGCGCGGGACTGGACGCTTTGAAGGCCGACGCCTCGCGCACCATTTATCTGTTCGACGTGCGCGCTCCGGCGGAATTCCGCGACGGCCGCCTGCCGGGCTTCCGCTCGGCGCCGGGCGGCCAGCTGGTGCAGGAAACCGAACAGTTCGCACCGGTGCGTGGCGCGCGCATCGTGCTCGCCGACAGCGATGGCGTGCGCGCCAACCTGACCGCCCACTGGCTGGCGCAAATGAACCACGAGGTCTACGTGATCGACGGCCTGCAAGCGGCCGACTTCAATTTGACGGAGGCGTGGGCCGACCAGCTGCCGCCGCAGCCCGAAGTGCGCGAGATAGGCGCGGGCACATTGACGCAATGGCTCGCCGACGTGCCACAGGATACGGTGCTGCTGGATTTTACTGCCGGCGTCAATTACAAAAAGCGCCACATCCCGGGCGCCTGGTTCGCGCTGCGCTCCGAATTACCGGCGGTCGTGGCGAAACTGGCGCCGGGCGCTAAACGTTATGTGCTCACCTGCGGCAGCAGCCTGCTGGCGCGCTATGTCGTGGCCGATCTGCGCGCGCTGACCGATGTGCCGATCCACGTGCTCGCGGGCGGCACGCAGGCGTGGGCCGCCGCCGGACTGCCGCTGGAGGAGGGGCCGACCCGCCTGGCGTCGCCGCTGATCGACCGTTACCGCCGGCCTTACGAGGGCACCGACAATCAGGACGAGGCGATGCAGGCCTATCTCGATTGGGAGTTTGGGCTGGTCGAACAGCTCGGACGCGACGGCACGCACGGTTTCGTGGTTGTTTAGCTATTCTTCCTTGTAACAAGCGCAACGCTATGCGTCCCTTAATGGATGCATGCGTTGCGTTTTGGTTGCGGCGCAGCGTAAATTTCCTCATTGTTGTCTTGTGGTAATAGGGTTCCGGTATACTTAAATGTGACCGCGCAATAATCGAACCTTTTAACACTTCTATGAGAAAAGTCACCATGACTATTACCAAGCGCTTGATTCTGACCCTGTCATTGGCGCTACTTGCGCTGATCTTCGTCGGCTTCACCGGATTGAATCAATTGTCGCGCGCGCAGGCGCGGCTGGACTTGGTGCAGACCCGATTAGACCCCAGTATCGCTGGCCTGAACGAGGCCAAAGGCTACCTCGCGGACAGCCGCCTGGCCGGCTACCGTCTATCGGTGTTCTCCAACCTGGCCGACAAGACGGCACTCGACAAGGCCTATAACGATGCCCACGCCAAGTTCGACACGGTCATCGCGAAGTATGAAAAAGAGCGCGTCTTCGACGACACCGACCGCAAGCTGCTGGAGGCGGACAAGGCCAACATGGCCGCGTATCGTCAGGCGCTGATTCCGTTCCTGGCCGGCGCCCACGCCGGCGACATGGACGCGGTGCGCGCCACGCTGATGCCCGGCACGCCGCTGGCGTTGACTGCCGGCGCGCTTAAAAAAGGCTTCGACGACCATATCGCCTACAACAACAAGCTCAGTGACGACATCCGCGCCGAGAGCACCGCCGCGTACTCGTTCGCGTTCCGCCTGATGCTGACGGTGATCGTGCTTGGCCTGCTGGTCACCGGCGCGCTGGCGTGGCAGCTGTATAGCATCATCAAGAATAGCCTTGAAAGCATCCGCAGCACGCTGGTCGACGTCAGCCAGTCGCTGGACCTGACCCACAAAATCCCGGTTCAACGCATGGACGAAATCGGCCACACGGCGGTCGCGTTCAACAAGCTGCTCGAGCAGATCGCCGGCGTGATCGACACCGTGCGCGCCGCCACCAGCGCGGTCGGTACCGCTTCGCAGCAGATCGCCTCGGGCACAGGCGACCTGTCGAACCGCACCTCGTCGCAGGCCGCCTCGCTCGAGGAAACCGCCGCCAGCATGGAACAATTGACGTCCACCGTCGGCCAGAACGCCGACAACGCGCGCCAGGCCAACCAGTTGGCGCGGTCGGCGTCGGACGTGGCGGCGCAGGGCGGCAGCGTGGTCGAACAGGTCGTCGTGACCATGGGTTCGATCAACGAATCGTCGCGCAAGATCGTCGACATCATCTCGGTCATCGACGGTATCGCTTTCCAGACCAACATCCTGGCGCTGAACGCCGCGGTGGAAGCGGCGCGCGCCGGCGAGCAGGGACGCGGCTTCGCGGTCGTGGCCACCGAGGTGCGCAACCTGGCGCAGCGCTCGGCGGCCGCCGCAAAAGAGATCAAGGCGCTGATCGACGACTCGGTCGAGAAGGTCGGCTCCGGCACCAAGCTGGTCGAGCAGGCCGGTTCGACGATGAACGAAGTCGTCTCCAGCATCAAGCAGGTGACCGATATCGTCGGCGAAATCAGCGCCGCCACGCAGGAGCAGAACGACGGCATCGCCCAGGTGCACCAGTCGATCACGCAGATGGACGAGACCACGCAGCAGAATTCGGCGCTGGTGGAGCAGACGGCCGCCGCCGCGCAAACGCTGCGCGAACAGGCAGATGCCCTGGAGCGCGTGGTCAGCGCGTTCACGATCGGCGCGCAGCAGGTGAGCTACACGCCGCCGGCACGTCCGGCGCCGCGTAGCGCCCCGGTGGCGAAAAAGGCGCTGCCCAAGCCCGCGCTCAAGGCGGCCGCCACGCCGTTGAAGCCCGCGGCCCAGAAGCCGAAGACCACCGCTGCGGCGACGTCCAGCGGAGAGTGGGAAGAGTTCTAATCCAGTTGGCGCGGCGGACGACGTAATAAGGTCAGAACGTTTTGATCAGCGTCGCCCGCAGCGAACGCGATTCGATCGGGTGGAAGTGGATGTCGGTCACCGGCGCCGCTTCGCCCTTCAGCTGCGAGGCGTAGTAGTAATCGATGGCGGAATCGCGGCGGTTGGCCAGGTTGAACGCCTCCAGCTCCAGCGACAGGTCCCTGCGAACCTTCCAGCCTAGCCGGCCGTTCAAGGTCAGGCTGGAATTTGATCGTACGCTGTTGTCTTCGATCAGCGGCCGCGGACCGAAGTAGCGCAACTTCAGCGAGCCCGAAAACGGTCCGCCGTCATCCACCGTCAGCGCCAGCTGGCCGGTACCTTCGATCGCTCCGGCGATGCGATCGCCGTCGGGCGCATCGCCACGCGTCCGCGCCCGCGCGTACGCCAAATCCAGGTCGACCGACAGCCATTTCAGCGGTTTGTAATAGTTCGAGAACTCCACGCCGTAGCGGCGGCTCGGCGGTCCCGCCTCGGTGGTGCCGGCGTCGCCGACGAAGGTCAGTTCGGAATCGAAATCCAAGCGGTAGAACGACAGCGACGATTGCAGGCCGGACAACCACATGCTGCGCGCGCCCAGTTCCAGGCCGCGCGAGCGCGCCAGCGGCGACACCTTGCCGGTCGCCTCGCCGGTCTTGGGATCGACGGCGATGGTGGTGCCGCGCGCATCGTTGCTGTGGAATCCGTTGCCGATATTGGCATACAGCTCGGCCGTCTTCCACGGTCCGTAAATCAGGCTCAGGCTCGGGCTGGCCAGATGGTCGTTCGCCGTGCCGGAATTGGCGGCCAGGTCGCTGCGCACGTCGAAGCGGTAACGATCGATGCGCGCGCCCGCCACCGTGCGCCAGGCGTCGCTCCAGCGCGTGCTGTTCTCGACAAACAGCGCGGCGCTCGATTCGACGATATGGTCCTGGCGCGTGGTGGACACGCGCTGGCGCGCCTGCGTGTTGTACAAGCCGTTGAAGATATTATCGTTTTGCAGCTGCAGGCCGACGGTGGTCTCGCTGCTCCAGCCCTCGCCGTGCTGGTGCCAGCTGTGGCTCGCATTCACTCCGCTGGTCACGCGCTTGTCCGGCTGCGCGAACTGGTCGCCGCGCACCGGGTCGCCCATGAAATAGGTAAAGTTGGAGAACAGATCCAGCTGGTTGCCGATGATGTAGGCGTTGACCTTGGAGGCGCTGTCCTCGGTGGTGCGGCGCCACGCTCCGGAAAGGCTGTAGCGGTGCGACTCGCCGCCGTCCGTAGGGTCGATGGCGCCGTAGCGGCCGATCCGGCCGTCGCGCACCGCGCGCAGCGGGATCTGGTCGGTGGCGTTCCAGTCCGCGCGATAGGCCATCAGGCTGACATTGAAGCCGTTGTTGGCGTAGCCCTCGCTGTAGCGCAGCACCGCGTTGAGCTTTCGGTAGTGGTCGGGGTTCGCATACGGGCCGTCGTTGTGCAACGCTTCCAGCGCGTACAGTAGGCTGCCGCGCGGCAGTTCGACCGAATCGGCGAGCAGCGCGCGGGCGTAGCCGTTCTGGCCGGCCGATACGCTGGCCAGTCCCTGCGTCAGGCGGTTGGCGTAGGCCACGGAAGCCGTGCCGGCGGAGGCGAAATCGCCTTCCCCGGCGGAGTAGGGGCCTTTTTTGTAATCGAGGCGCACCGCCAGTTCCGGGATCAGGAAATTGAGATCGGTCCAGCCCTGGCCGTGCGCGTGGCTGCGCTGGTTGACGGGCATGTCGTCGACCGTGGTGCGCAGATCGGTGCCGTGGTCCAGATTGAAACCGCGCAGGTAGAATTGATTGGCCTTGCCTTCGCCGCTATGCTGGCTGACGATCAGGCCGGGCATCGCTTCGAGCAGTTCGCCGGGACGGTAGACGGTGCGCGCGGCCAGCTCCTTTTGCGACACGCTGCCGGCGCTGGCGGCATCGGCCACGCCCAGCTGGTTGGCGCGCGAGCCGTCGATGGTCACCCTTTGCAGCAGGTCGTCCGCGTGCACGGGGGCCTGGATGGCCAACGCGGCCAGCGCCAGTGCGATCAGCGATTTAGCGGGCGGTTTGATCGATGCTGTCTTGGTCGAAGACCAGGGTTTGGACGGTGCCATCTGTTTGCAGGTTCACGGTATTCTTTTGCGAAGGCAGGAAGTCTATCAGCAGGGCGTTGTGAATGCGAGTGCCCGGCTTGAGTTTCGTGCCGGCGATCTCCTGGAAGATGACGACGCTGTCGGCGTCCGCCTTGACGCCCACCCATTGCAGCGGCAGGCGCTTGTCGTCAGGACCGGCGAGGCGGAACTGCTTCTCGACGTAGCGGCGCAGCGGCTGCTCGCTGTCCGCCTGGCCCAGGTCGAAATTGCGTCCATACAGATTGGTGAGCAAGGTGGAGACATCGTGCGACGTGTAGGTATGCACGATCTCCGTATTGCCGGTGCGTTCGTTGTAGCTGATGTCGGCTATGCCCATGTGAAAATTATGGGCGCCGGCCGCCGTGCCGGCAAAGGCCAGCACGGTGAAGGCCAGGCGGCGCAGAACGCATGCCATCATTTGTCCGACGCGTCCTTGTCCGCCTTGTCCTTGCCTTTGAGCGGCGTATTAAAGTCGCGCATCAGGTTATCGCGGTCATGCTCGGTCTTGAACAGCTCCAGGCGCGACTGCGTCGGCTTGCGCGGCCAGGCGTTGTTGCTGGTGTCGATATCGGCGGTCTCCCAATACGGGTCCTGCGTCAGGCCGACCATCGGCTCGTCGGTGACGATCAACTTGGTGATCTTCTTCGGCGAGTAGCGCCATACCTCGGCCGGAACGCGCTCGATGTACTTCTTGCCGCTTTTGAGCTCAATCTCCAGCACCAGCGGCATGACCAGGCCGCCGATGTTCGAGAAGTCCACCAGATACAGGTGCTTGCCCTGATCGAGCAGCTTCTTCTCCCACGGCTCCAGCTTCTCGATCGCCTCGGCGTAGCTGTTGCGGTCCTTGTTGGTGACGGTGAACTCGTCATGCTCGTTGTAGAAATCCTTCAGCTCCGGATGGCTGTCCAGGCGCTTGGGCAGCGATTTGTTCAGCTGCTGCGACACCGACACCGGCTCCGCGTCCTTCCGCGCCTTCTTCCAGGCCTTTTCCTTTTCCGGGTCCTTGGTGTCCACGCCGTATTCGCTGATGCCGTCGATGCTGATGTCGACGGCGTCGGTGGTGTAGAACCAGCCGCGCCAGAACCAGTCAAGGTCGGTGCCGGAAGCGTCTTCCATGGTGCGGAAGAAATCGGCCGGAGTGGGGCGCTTGAACTTCCAGCGGTTGGCGTACTCCCTGAACGCGTAATCGAACAACTCGCGTCCGAGGATGGTCTCGCGCAGGATATTGAGCGCGGTGGCCGGCTTGGCGTAAGCGTTGTTCCCGAACTGCAGCAGCGACTCCGAGTTGGTCATGATCGGCACCTGGTTCCGGCTGCGCATGTAGTCGACGATGTTGCGCGGTTCGCCGCGGCGCGACGGATAATTATCCTCCCACGCCTGCTCGGCCAGATACTGCACGAAGGTGTTCAGGCCCTCGTCCATCCAGGTCCACTGGCGCTCGTCCGAGTTGATGATCATCGGGTAGTAGTTGTGGCCCACCTCGTGGATGATCACGCCGATCAGGCCATACTTGGTCTGCTGCGACCAGGTTAGCGCGCCGGTCTTCTTGTCCTTGGTCGGACGCGGGCCGTTGAACGAGATCATAGGGTATTCCATGCCGCCTACCGGACCGTTGACGGAGATCGCCGCCGGGTACGGATAGTCGAAGCTGTATTTGTTGTACTGCTCGATGGTATGGATGATGGCCTGGGTGCTGTACTGGCCCCACAGCGGATTGCCTTCCTTCGGATAGTAGGACATCGCCATCACATTGGTGCCGTCCTTTTTGTAGCCTTGCGCGTCCCAGATGAACTTGCGGCTCGATGCCCACGCGAAGTCGCGCACATTGGCGGCCTTGTAGTGCCAGGTCTTGGTCGCGGTGCTGACGGACTTTTCGGCCTTCTCGGCTTCCTCCTGCGTGACGATGAGCACCGGCCTGGTGGCCGTCTTCGCCTTGGCCAGGCGGTCGCGCTGCGCCGCGCTCAGTACTTCGCCCGGATTCTGCAGATCGCCGGTGGAGGCCACCACGTGGTCGGCCGGCACCGTGAGCTGGACGTCGTAGTCGCCGAATTCCAGCGTGAATTCGCCGGCGCCGAGGAACTGCTTGTGCTGCCAGCCAGTCACGTCGTAGTAGGCCGCCATGCGAGGGAACCATTGGGCGATCTCGAACAGGTCGTTCTTGTCTTCCTCGAAGCTTTCGTAGCCGGAGCGGCCGCCCAGCACTTTCTGCTCGTTGATGTTATAGGACCAGTCGATATTGAAGGCGTAGCTCTGGCCCGGCTTGAGTGGCGTCGGCAGGTCGATCCGCATCATGGTGCGGTTGATGGTGTACTTCAGCGGCTGGCCGCCGGCGCCGACGCTCTTGATCTTGAAGCCGCCGTCGAAGTCGCGGCCGGCCAGCACGCCGCGCAAACCTTCGAACTTGTAGCCGTCGTCCTGCGCCGGCGGCTTGGCCCAGGCCTCGCGCGACGGCTGCGTGATCATCATCCGGGCGTCGGAATCCTTTTTGTAGATGTTCTGGTCCAGCTGCACCCACAGGTAGCTGAGCGTATCGGGAGATTTGTTGTGGTAGCGGATTTGCTCGCTGCCGGTGATCGAGCGTTTGGCTTCGTCCAGCGTGGCGCGGATGGTGTAGTCCGCGCGCTGCTGCCAATAAGCGGCGCCGGGGGCGCCGGAGGCCGTGCGGTAGGTATTGGCGGTGGGTAGAATTTCGTCCAGCTGGCGGAACTTGTCATCGAACGGTTCCGCCGCGAATGCGGACACCGTAAAGCAAATGGCGACGAAGCCGATTGTTTTGCGCATATTCTGTATTCCTGATCTTTGCCAGAAGAAAAGGAACTAGTGTATAGCAAGTTTTCAAAGTATCACTGGCGGATACAATAAAATACAATCGATGATACGGTTTATATTATTTACGTAAACCGGCCGCGCCGTCGCCTGCTCCGGTCAGTGTTTTTTTTGCATTTCGGCGTCCTGGAACTGGAAGCGGGCGTCGTCGGTGGCGGTGACGGCGCGCGACGTCGCGTCCAGGTGCATCAGGCGCGAACCCGCGCCGTTGCTGGCTTGCGGCCAGTCGGGCAGGCCGGCGCCATTGGGATTGCCGGTCTTGATGAAGTTGGCGAAGTAGCCTTGCATCAGGGTCGACAGCGCGCGGTCCTCGCCGGTCCACGCATACACTTTATTCCCATCGAGGTTGCCCAATGCGTATTCGATTTCGGCCGAATGGGCGGCGCCGGTGTCGCCGGGGCGTGGGCGGCTGTAGTAATAACGATACACAGGTTTGCCGCTGGTGCGGGCGTGGGTGTCGATCCACTTCCAGGTGCCGTAGACGATGAAGCCGTCGCTGGCCAGGTCGGTCGCCGCCTTCACCACCTCGCCGGGATAGGCGCTGCGCGCGGCGCCGGCCTGGTCGCCGTAGAATTTTTGCAGCGCGGCGGCGAAGTTGGCCTCGGTCGGTTCGGCGTCGCCCAGTACCTGCTTGTAGTGGCCCTCGTGCGAGTTCCAGCCGGCCAGCAGCGGCACCTTGGCCTGTTCGCCGGCCGCGTACATCGCGCTCGGCGCGCGTGGCAGCACATAGCCGTCCTCGATGGCGCTGAACCACGGCGCGCCGGGCTGGCGCAGCGTCTCGAGCAGCTGTTGCGCCGGCAGCGCGCGCATCGCGGCCAGCGTCGGCGCGGCGATTTTTTCGGCGAAGGCGGCACCGGCCTTTTCGGCGTCGGCCAGCGGCGCCGGTGGATGGACGCCGAGCAGCGAGCCGCTCTCGCCGATGGCGCCGGCGATCAGGCCTTTCGACAGCGGCGTGATCATCTGCGCGCTGACCGACCACGAGCCGGCCGATTCGCCGGCGATGGTCACGCGCGACGGATCGCCGCCGAAGGCCGCGATGTTTTTCTTCACCCAGTTCAGCGCCGCCGCCTGGTCCATCAGGCCGTAGTTGCCGGACGCCTTGTTCGGCGATTCCGCGCTCAACTCGGGATGGGCGAGGAAGCCGAACACGTTGAGGCGGTAGTTGACGGTCAGCGTGACGATGCCCTTGGCGGCCATGCTGGCGCCGTCGTAGCGCGGCTCGGAGCCGTCGCCGGCGGCGAAACCGCCGCCGTAGAAGTACACCAGCACCGGCAGCTTGGCTTTCGCGGATTTGGCGGGCGTCCAGACGTTCAGGTACAGGCAATCCTCGCTGACGCCGTCGGAGCGGAACACCATGTCGCCAAACAGCGGCAGCTGCATCGCGCGCGGGCCGAAGTGGTCGGCCTTGCGCACGCCTTTCCACTTCTGCGCCGGTTGCGGCGCCTTCCAGCGCAGATCGCCGACCGGCGGCGCGGCGAACGGGATACCTTTATACGATGCCACGCCGGAGGCTTCCAGCGTGCCTTGCACCACGCCGGTGGCGGTGGTGGCGCGCGGGGCGACGGCCGCCGCCGCGACGGCGGGAACCGAATAGGCGAACGCGCTGGAGGCGATCAACAGCATACCGATTTTTTTCATGTCTTTTGGCCAATAACGAGGGAGTGGCAACTATAGCTGGAAGCCCTTCCATTGGCGACAAATTTCGGTTTCCCCGGGCATTGGCCTAGGGTGCGATAGCGAACATACATTGCGTATGGGCATTGTTAGGATGGCTTATCGAACTCATCAATAACGAGGCAAACATGGCAAACGCAAATCAGGTACTGGTCGTCGACGACAATGTCGACGTGGTGGAGTCGCTGTCGGCGCTGCTGCGGTGCCATGGCTACGAGACGTCGGCGGCGCATAACGGTTACGAGGCATGCGACTCGGTGCGCGACGCCATGCCGAAGGCGATCATCATGGATCTGGGCATGCCGTGGATGGATGGTTACGGGGCGGTGCGGGCGATCCGGCGCATGCCAGGGACGCAGGCGTTGCCGATCATCGCGTTGAGCGGTTCGGCCGATGGCGAGTCGGCGCGCAAGGCCATGGCGGCCGGCTTCACGCACCATTTCTCGAAGCCGCTCAATTTCGAGCATTTGAACCAGTATCTCGCCGGTTTGAACTAATTTGAGCCGTCGCGCAGACACGTAGGGCGGATTAGCCGGAACGGCGTAATCCGCCAAGAGCCGTCGACGGCGCGCGATCGATCAGCGCAGCGTCTCGCTCAGCACGCGGCCCTCGGCCCCTGCCGGCGGACGCACGCGCAGGATGTTGGCCAAGGTCGGCGCGATATCAACCACTTCCGCGTATTGTCCGTAGTTGCCCGGTTTGATCCAGCGCTTACCCATGATGAGCAGCGGCACATTGGTATCGTAAGCGTACGGCGAACCATGCGTGGTGCCGGTGTCGCCATAGCCAAAGTACCAGTATGGCTTGGTGATCACCATCAGGTCGCCCGAGGCTTCGCGGTTCCAGGCGCGGCGCATCAAGGTGGCGATGCGCGTGCCCTGCACGGCGCCGCTTTCGAACTGGGTGCGGGTAAAGACGTCGGCGATGCCCTTCTGCGCTAGCAGATACCGCGCGGCGGCATTTTCCACATCCTCGCGGCGCAAGCCGCTCTTGTCGATCTGCGCATAGTCCAGATGGATGTTCGGCAGCGACCACGCGGTCAGCAGCTTGGCGCCGCCGAATTTATCCGACAGGTGCTGGCCCAGATCCTTCATCAACTGATCGCCCTTGATGCGCTGCGCGTCCAGATGGCGCGACTGCGAGAATTCGGCCGTGTTGGCGAAGCCGTGATCGGCCGTCAGCACCACCAGCACGTTGTCCATACCCACCCGCTTGTCCAGATAGGTGAAGAACTGCGCCAGCATGCGGTCGACCCGCTGCAGGTGGTCGTGCGACAGCTTGCTCTCCGGCCCGAACGCGTGGTTCACATAATCGTGCGCCGACAGGCTCACACCCAGCAAATCCGGCACGCCGGCCGGATTGCGGCCGAGGTTTTCGCCCTCGATCGCGGCGCGCGCGAAGTCCAGCGTCAACTGGTCGAGGAACGGACCGGTTTTCAGATTGTTGTAGTAGCCGGAGTCGATCTGGCCGCTCTCGCTGTAGTAGGTGTAGGGCAGGCGGTTGTGGCCACCCGGCTTGGCCGGGGTCAGTTCCTCGCTGGCGTCGCCGGCGTACGCCGCATCCGGCAGCAGCGGCGCCCAGGCCTTGCCGTAGTAGCGGTCCTGCGGCTTGGTCGCCTGATATGCCTGTACCCAGGCCGGGTGCGACTTCATATAGAAGGTGCTGCTGGCGAAATTACCGGTTTGTTCCATATACATGTAGGCGGTGCCGGTTTTACCGGCCAACAGGATCGCGCCGCGGTCCTTGCCCGAGACGGCGACGACCTTGCTGCGCTCACCCGTTGCGTAGCGCAGCTGGTCGCCCAGCGTGTCGACCCGCAGTTTGGTCGGCGCGGTGCCGTCGCTTGGATCGGTGTGCTCGCCGATGTAGGTGTAGTTGGTGTCTTCGGTGCAGTAGACGGATTTTTTGGTGACCGGGTCGATCCAGTTATTGCCGATGATGCCGTGGACGTAGGGGTAGGCGCCGGTCAGCACGGCGCTATGGCCGATCGCGGTGACCGTCACGCCGTGCGCCTGGTGGGCGTTGCTGAACGACGCGCCCTGGTCCAGCAGGCGGCGGAAGCCACCCTCGCCGAATTGATCGCGGTAGCGCTGCACCTGTTCATTCGGCAGCCCGTCCACCACCAGCACCACCACCAGCTTGGGCTGGGCGGCGTTGGTGATCGTCGCGGCGGGAGCGGCGGCCGCGCCGGCGTGCAGGGCGAAACAGGTGGTCGCGATAGCGAGTACGGGCAAGGACAGTTTCTTTGTCATGGTGATTCATCGTCAGGGTGGAAGGAGTTGGCAAAAACGGCACAGCCTATCATGCGCCCCGATATGCTACCCGATTCTTATGACTATGACATGACACGATTGCGGCTCGAATTATAGCGACTCGCGTATATACGAGATGCCTGCGCGGTCGTAGACGCTGTAGATCGTCTCGAGCATATTGCGCAGCTCCTCGGAGGTGTCCATTTTGCGGACGCTGAACATCACCGGCGACACCGCGTGACGGTCGGTGAGGGCGCGGTAGGCGACGTTGTTGCGCTTCATGCCCTGCACGCTGTCCGGCACCACGGCCACGCCCTCGCCGGCGGCGACCAGGCCGATGGCGATCTGCAGCTCGCGCACCTCCATGATCTTGTGCGGCAGGATGGAACGCTCGCTGAACACGCCCAGCACCTGGTCGGCAAAGCTGGGACGCGGCGCCTTGGGATAGATGATCAGCGTTTCCATCAGCAGGTCCACCAGGCTGAGAGGGGTGTCCGACAGCGCCAGCGGATGGCCGGCCGGCAGCGCCACGATCAGCCGCTCTTCGCGCAGCACGATGCGGCGGATATTGGGGTCTTCGCTTTTCACGCGGCCGAAGCCGACATCGATGGTCCCTTCCTTCAGCGCCTTCAACTGCTGCATCGTCGTCATCTCGTGGAAGGTCACTTCCACCGTCGGGTACTGCTCGCGGAAGTGGCGCACGATGTCCGGCAGCAGGCCATACAGGGTCGAGGCGACAAAGCCCATCGACAGCGTGCGGTCGATCTTGCCGACCCGCTGCGTCATCGATTTGAGCTCGGCCGCCTTGGCCAGCAGCTCCTGCGCGTGGGCGTGGAAGAAGGTTCCCGCCTCGGTCAGGCGCAGCGGACGCGATCCTTTTTCGATCAGCTCTACACCCAGTTCCTCTTCCAGCTGCTGGATTTGCCGGCTCAGCGGAGGCTGGGCGATGAACAAGCGCTTGGCGGCCCGCGTGAAGTTTTTTTCTTCGGCGACGGCGACGAAATAGCGCAGGTGGCGTAGCTCCATGGTTAACCCTTTTTCATACCTGTTGGGTATGGAGATCATACCAACTCAGTGTTGGACGCTCCCGTTTGAACGGCATATTGTGTACTTATTCCGACTCATTATACAAATTAAATATGATCCAGAGCATAGAAGTCATCCTCGCCGACGTGCCGACGATACGTCCGCACAAGCTGTCGGTGGCGACGATGCACACGCAAACGCTGGTGCTGGTCCGGGTGCGCTGCGCCGACGGCGTCGAGGGCTGGGGCGAGGGCACCACCATCGGCGGCCTGAATTATGGCGAGGAGAGCCCGGAGAGCATCAAGGTCAATATCGACACCCACATCGCGCCGCTGCTGGTCGGCATGGAGGCCAGCCAGGTGGCCAAGGCGATGGCGAAGATTCGCAAGGTCATTCAGGGCAACCGCTTCGCCAAGTGCGCGATCGAAACCGCCTTGCTGGACGCGCAGGCCCGCCGCATCGGCGTTCCGCTCAGCGAGCTGCTGGGCGGCCGGGTGCGCGACGCGCTGCCGGTGGCCTGGACCCTGGCCAGCGGCGACACCGCCAAGGACATCGCCGAGGCGCAGATGATGCTGGAGCTGAAGCGCCACCGCATTTTCAAGCTGAAGATCGGCGCCCGCGCCGTCGGGGAGGACGTGGCGCACGTGCTGGCGATTAAGAAGGCGCTGGGCGACGCGGTCAGCATCCGGGTCGATGTGAACATGGCCTGGAGCGAGCTGGAAGCGGTGCAGGGCATGGCGGCGCTGGAGGCGGGCGGGGTCGATCTGGTCGAGCAGCCGGTGAGGGCGGAGAACGTGGCCGCCATGGCCCGGCTGGCGCGCCGGTTCGCCGTTGCCGTGATGGCCGACGAGGCGCTGCATGGCCCGCACGACGCGCTGGCGCTGGCCAACGCGGGCGCCGCCGATGTCTTCGCGGTCAAGATCGCGCAATCGGGTGGCCTGGTGCCGGCGGCGCAGGTGGCGGCGGTGGCGCAGCTGTCGGGCGTCGCGCTGTATGGCGGGACGATGCTGGAAGGGGCGATCGGCACGGCGGCGTCGGCGCATCTGTTTTCGACGTTCGGCGATCTGTCGGCGGGCACGGAGCTATTCGGGCCGCTGCTGCTGACGGAGGAGCTGCTGCGCACACCGCTGGTGTACAAGGATTTCATGCTGCAGGTGCCGACCGGCCCGGGGCTCGGTGTGGAGATCGATATCGAAAAGCTCGACCGGCTGCGCCGCAAGTAGTAATGGATCACGACAACGTAAACACGTAGGGCGGATTAGCGGGCGAGGCCCGCCAATCCGCCCCGGGGGCCCATCGAACGAGCGTCCTCCTGCCGGAGGACTTGAGAGCCGGAACGGCGTAATCCGCCATCGTCGAGCCGCCGACAAAGCCCGGCGGAGCTTTCGAGATTGTATTAGTTAGAGGAGACCACCATGCTGTTCCACGTCCGTATGGATGTCCAACTGCCGCCGGCCATGCCGGCGGCGCAGGCGGACGAACTTAAAAAAACCGAACGCGAACTGGCGCAAAGCCTGCAGCGCAGCGGCAAATGGCGCCACCTGTGGCGCATCGCCGGACAGTACGCCAACGTCAGCATGTTCGACGTCGACAGCGTCGACGAGCTGCATGCGCTACTGACCTCGCTGCCGCTGTTCCCGTATATGCGCATCGACGTAACGCCGATGTGCCGCCACCCGTCCTCGATCCGCGACACCGACGCCTGAATCACACCATCACACAACAAGGAGACTAGCATGACCCACAACGAAATCGACACACTGGTAAAGAGCTGGATCATCGACACCGCCACCGGCCCGGTCAACCCACGGGTGCAGCAGGTGGTGTTCGGCCTGGTGAGCGCCCTGTGCAAAACCATCGAGGACCTGGACATCCAGGCCACCGAATTCTGGAGCGGCCTGGAATACTTGCGCGAGTCGGCCGTCCGCAATGAACTGGGCCTGCTGGCGCCGGGCCTGGGGCTGGAACGCTTCCTCGATATCCGCGCCGACGAAGCCGAGGCCAAGGCCGGCCTGCTCGGCGGCACGCCCCGCACCATCGAAGGTCCGCTGTATGTGGCCGGCGCGCCGGAGAGCAAAGGGTTTGCGCGCCTGGACGATGGCAGCGAAAGCGACAAGGCCGAAGTGCTGTTCATGCAAGGCACCGTGCGCGACGAGCAGGGCAAGCCGGTCCCCGGCGCCAAAGTCGAAGTCTGGCACTGTAATCTGATGGGCGGCTATTCCTTCTTCGACCAGACGCAATCGGCCTTCAACCTGCGCCGCACCATCATCGCCGATGGCGAAGGCCGCTACCAGTTCCGCAGCATCCTGCCGGTCGGCTACAGCTGCCCGCCGGACGGCACCACCCAGCGCCTGCTGGACCAGTTGGGCCGCCACGGCCACCGCCCGGCGCACATCCACTTCTTCATCAGCGCCGAGGGCCAGCGCAAGCTGACGACCCAGATCAACATCGACGGCGACGAGTTCCTGTGGGACGACTTTGCCTTCGCCAGCCGCGAGGGCCTGGTGCCGGCGGTGCGCAAGGTGACCGAGCCGGCGGCCATCGCGGCCAAGGGACTCGATAAACCTTATTCCGAAATCGACTTCGATTTCCGTCTGTACGCCGAACGCCAGGCCGCACCGGCGGCGGAAGTCGAGCGCGTACGCGCCGCCGCTTAAACAAGAGGAAACGCCATCATGATTCCGATTCACGTCGAGAAGAAGGCCGGGCTGAAAAACCTGGACCACTACCTGGTCGAAGACCACGAAAAAGGCGACTACCGTCTGCATCGCGGCGCCTTCACCGATCCGGAGCTGTTCGAACTGGAGATGAAGCATATCTTCGAAGGCAATTGGATCTATCTTGCCCACGAAAGCCAGATCCCTAACAACAACGACTACTACACGACGCATATCGGCCGCCAGCCGGTGTTCATCGCGCGCAATCGCCAGGGCGAGCTCAATGCCTTCATCAACGCCTGTACCCATCGCGGCGCGCAGCTGTGCCGCCACAAACGTGGCAACAAGGCCACCTACACCTGCCCGTTCCACGGCTGGACCTTCAACAACAGCGGCAAGCTGCTCAAGGTGAAGGACCCGGAGGGCGCCGGCTATCCGGATTGCTTCAACAAGGAAGGCTCGCACGACTTGAAGAAGGTTGCGCGCTTCGAGAGCTACAAGGGCTTCCTGTTCGGTAGCCTGAATGACGACGTGCTGCCGCTGGCCGAGTTCCTGGGCGAGGCGGGCAAGATCATCGACATGATCGTCAACCAGTCGGCCGATGGCTTGGAAGTGCTGCGCGGGTCTTCCACCTATACCTTCGAGGGCAACTGGAAGCTGCAGGCCGAAAATGGCGCCGACGGCTACCACGTCTCGGCGGTTCACTGGAACTATGCGGCCACCACCAACCGCCGCAAGGATTTGAACGAGGTCCGGCCCGATAATATCCGCGCCATGGACGCGGGCAACTGGGGCAAGCAGGGCGGCGGCTTCTACGCCTTCGACCACGGCCACCTGCTGCTGTGGACCCAGTGGGCCAACCCGCAGGACCGGCCCAACTATCCCAAGCGCGCCGAATACGCCGAGCGCTTTGGTGGCGCCACGGCGGACTGGATGATCGAGCGCTCGCGCAATCTTTGCCTGTACCCGAACGTCTACCTGATGGACCAATTCGGCTCGCAAATCCGTTTGCTGCGGCCGATCTCGGTCGACAAGACGGAGGTGACGATCTACTGCATCGCACCGAAGGGCGAATCGAACGAGGCGCGCGCGCGGCGCATCCGCCAGTACGAGGACTTTTTCAACGTCAGCGGCATGGCGACGCCGGACGATCTGGAGGAGTTCCGCGCCTGCCAGCAGGGCTACAACGGCCGCGCGCTGGAATGGAACGACATGTGCCGGGGCTCGACGCACTGGGTGCAAGGCGCCGACGCGGCGGCCAGGGAAATCGGCCTGGCGCCCGTCATGAGCGGCGTCAAGACCGAGGACGAGGGCCTGTACACGATCCAGCACCGCTATTGGCTGGACGTGATGAAGAAGGCGATCCAAATCGAAGGAGCGGGGGCATGATCGACAAAATCAGCGCCTTCCTCTACAAGGAAAGCCGTCTGCTAGACGACAAGCAGTGGGATGACTGGCTGGAGTGCTACCACCCGGACGCGCAGTTCTGGATGCCCGCGTGGGACGACGACGATGAACTGGTCAGCGATCCGCAACGCGAGATCTCGCTGATCTACTATCCGACCCGGCAAGGCCTGGAGGATCGCGTGTTCCGCATCAAGACCGAGCGCTCGAGCGCCACCATGCCGGACACGCGCACCAGCCACAATATCGCCAACGTGGAGATCGAATCGTGCGAGGGCGGCCGCTACACCGTGCGCTTCAACTGGCACACGCTGAGCCACCGCTACAAGGCGGATTTCAGCTACTTCGGCATGTCGCGCTACGTCATCGATTTTTCCGGCGAGCTCCCGCTGATACTTAATAAATACGTGGTGCTCAAGAACGACTACATCAACCAGGTGATCGACATCTATCACCTCTAGTATCAGGAGACGACGATGAGCTACAACATCGCCCTGCAGTTCGAGGACGGGGTAACCCGCTTCATTTCATGCAACGAGAATGAAAAGCTGGCCGACGCGGCCTACCGCCAGAAGGTCAACATTCCGCTCGACTGCCGCGACGGCGCCTGCGGCACCTGCCGTGGTTTCTGCGAATCGGGCCGCTACGACATGCCGGAATCGAGCTACATCGAGGACGCGCTGGCCCCGGACGACGCGGCCAAGGGACACGTGCTGGCCTGCCAGATGAAGCCGACCTCCGATTGCGTGGTGCGGATTCCGGCCACGTCGGCGGCCTGCAAGACGGCCGTCTCGCGCTACACCGGCAACCTGGCGGCGGTAAAACAGCTGTCGAGCACCACCATCGGCTTTTCGATCGAACTGGATGCGGCGGCCGGCCTGGATTTCCTGTCCGGCCAATACGTCAACGTCGACGTGCCCGGGACCATGCTGACGCGCTCCTATTCCTTCAGCTCCGCGCCGGGCGGCCGCCAGCTCGATTTTGTCGTCCGCAACGTGCCGCACGGGCGCATGAGCGAGTTCCTGTCGCACCAGGCGACGGCCGGGCAGGCGATCAGCTTCTCCGGGCCATACGGCAGCTTCTATCTGCGCGAGGTGCGGCGGCCGTTGCTGCTGCTGGCCGGCGGCACCGGCATCGCGCCGTTCCTGTCGATGCTGGCGGTGCTGGCGGCGTCGGGATTCACCCAGCCGGTGCGGATGGTGTTCGGCGTGACCAACGACGTCGATCTGGTCGGGTTGGAGGCGCTCGATCGTATCGCCGCCGCCCATCCGCTGTTCAGCTACCGCACCTGCGTGGCGGCGCCGGAAAGCGCGCACCCGCGCAAAGGCTACGTCACCCAGCATGTCGATGCCGAATGGCTGAATGGCGGCGATGTCGATGTCTACCTGTGCGGACCGGTGCCGATGGTCGATGCCGTCAAACGCTGGCTGGCGGATTGCGGCGCGGCGCCGGCCAACTTCTATTTCGAAAAATTCTCGGCCAGCAGCGAGGTGGCGGCATGACTCGCGCCGGACGTTTTGACGGGCAGGCGGTGATTGTCACCGGCTCGGGGCAGGGCATCGGGCGCGGTGTCGCGCTGGCGCTCGCCCGGGAGGGCGCCCGGCTGGTGCTGGCAGACCGCTCGCAACTGGTCGAGGAGGTGTTGGCCGAGGTACGCGCGGCGGGGGCGCAAGCCATTGCCGTCAACGTCGACCTGGAGACCTGGACCGGCGCCGAACAGATGGTGGCCGCCGCGCTGGACGCGTTTGGCGCCGTCGATGTATTGATCAACAACGTCGGCGGCACCATCTGGGCCAAGCCGTTCCAGGAATACGCGCCCGAGCAGATCGAGGCGGAGATCCGCCGCTCACTGTTCCCAACGATGTGGTCCTGCCGCGCGGCGCTGCCGCACATGGTGGAGCGGCGGCGCGGCGCCATCGTCAACGTCTCGTCGGTCGCCACCACCGGCATCTACCGCGTGCCGTACTCCGCCTCCAAGGGTGGCGTCAACGCGATGACGGCCGCCTTGGCGATGGAGCATGCGCAGGATGGCATCCGCGTCAACGCGGTGGCCACCGGCGGCACCGAGGCGCCGCCGCGCAAGGTGCCGCGCAACCCGCAGCCGCTCAGCGAGCATGAGCAGCGGTGGTATCAGGGGATCGTCGACCAGACCATCGCCAGCAGCTGGATGCACCGTTACGGCAGCATCGCGGAGCAGGTCGGCGCCATCCTGTTCCTTGCCTCGGCCGAAGCGTCGTACATCACCGGCACGGTATTGCCGGTCGGTGGCGGCGACCAGGGGTAGCCATGCCGGTCGCGAACGGAATCCATTACGAGACCGAAGGTTCCCCGGGGCTGCCGGCGCTGTTGTTCTCCAATTCCCTCGGCACCACGCTGGAGATGTGGGATGCGCAGGCGCGGGAACTGAGCAAGGACTATCACGTCGTCCGCTACGACACGCGCGGACATGGCCGGTCATCCGATCCCGCTGGTCCGTACAGCCTTGCGCAGCTGGGCGGCGACGTGCTGGCGCTGATGGACCACTTAAGCATCAGCCACGCGCATTTTTGCGGGTTGTCGATGGGCGGGCTGACCGCGCAGTGGCTCGGCGTGTACGCGTACGACAGGATCGATAAACTGGTGATCGCCAATTCGGCCGCGCGCGTCGGCACGGCGGATGGCTGGCGGCAGCGGGCGCGGATGGCGCGCGAGGAGGGATTGGCCGGCATCGCCGATGGCGCGGCCGGGCGCTGGTTCACGCCGGATTTCGTCGCCCGCGAGCCGGAACGCGTGGCCGCGCTGGTGGCGGCCCTGCGGCAGGGGAACGTGGACGGCTACGCGGCCTGCTGCGAGGCGCTGGCCGTCGCCGACCTGCGCGAGAAAATCGCCACGATACCCAATGCGACGCTGATCATCGCCGGCGCGCACGACCCGGTGACGACACCGGTCGATGCCGCCTTCATGCAACAAAAGATCAAGGACGCGGCCACCGTCACGCTGGCCGCGTCCCATATCTCGAACATCGAAGCGCCCCAAGCCTTCAATCAGGCGCTGGCGGCGTTCCTGCGCTGATTAAGGCTGCGGGTCCCATCCGGCGCCGCCGTTCCATGCGGAGAACACCAGCGCGCGGTTGGCGAAACCCGCCGCGACATCGGTTGCGCTCAACTGGAAGCCGCCCACGCGCGCGGCCAGGTTGATCGGATCGCCGCCCAGCGTGGTGCTGCCGTACTCGCGCCAGCCGCTGGCCGCCGTCGGCACCACCGGATTCGGCGCCGGCTGGCCGTTGACACCCGCGCCGGCCCAGCCGGCGGTGGCGATGTGGTTATCCATCTTGGTATTGATGAAGGCGATGTTGTCCCACGTCGAGGTCCCGCCCGGACTGCGCGCCAGCCAGGTGGCGCCGGCCGGCACGTCGCCGTGCAGCGGACCCGGACCGGGGCCGTGCGTCAGGCTGCTGTTGAGGAAGACGAAGCCCTTGTCCGTGGCGTTGGGCACGCGTGCCTGCAGCACGTAGCCGCCGCCGGTCGCGCTGGTGGTGTCGCCGACCGAGCGGATTTCGCTTTCCTCGAACAGCGCCGCGCGGCTGCCACCCCAGATGAAGTCCACGTTCCCCGCCACCAGGCTGCGGTA
Organism: Duganella sp. 1411; assembly: GCF_017833525.1. Lineage (GTDB taxonomy): Bacteria > Pseudomonadota > Gammaproteobacteria > Burkholderiales > Burkholderiaceae_D > Rugamonas. Next base: position 1,767,841 of record NZ_JAFICD010000001.1, on the reverse strand, counting down.
GAACCAGGCGTAGCCCTTGAGGTTCAGCGTATCCTGCTCGCTGAAGAAGGCGGCGTTCTTCGCCACCAGCCGGCCGCTGTCGTTGTTGAAGTAGATCGCCTCCGCCTGGGCCGAGATGGCGCTGGAGCGCAGCGTCGTGTTGCGCAGCGTGAGCGTGTCGATGGTCAGCATGTCGGCCGCTTCCACCAGCATCACCGGGCGGCCGCCTGAAGTCGCCGCGCTGTCGGCGGGCTGGCTGCCGCCGGTGCCGCTGTTTAAGCTGTCGTAGTTGGTGTACTGGATGACGGCGCCGTCGCGGCTTTCGCCCACCAGCGTGACGTTGTTTTTGCCGCGCAGGTAAAGCAGCTCGGTATAGGTGCCGTTGCGCACGGTGATCGTCAGCGGATCATTGACCGCCACGTCCTTCATCGCATAATTGAGCGCCGCCTGCACGGAGCTGAAGTCGGCGTCGTCGGCCGCGCCCACGGTCACGCTGGCGGCGCCCGGCGCCGGTCCCGAGGCGCGCGTGGTGAACGACCAGTCACCCAGTTTGCCGATGCCGACGAACGGGATGCCGCCCAGCGAGGTGCCGGTGAACACGCCGTTGGAGATGGCGACGTAGTACTCGGTGCCGTAATCGAGCTTGTTGCTGTGCGGTTTGATCGTCACCGTATTGCCGCTGATCGTGACCGGCGTGGTGTTGACCTTGCGGACCGTGGCCTGGCCGGCGTAGCCCAGGATATCCGTCTCGCCGGTCAAGCGGATGACGTCGACCAGCGCGTCGTCGCTCTTGCGGAAGATGCGGATGCTGCCGCCGGCGCCCAGGGTCGGCGCGGTATCGAAGGTCAGCTTGAGCGGGGCGTCGACGTGGGCCGAAGCGGCGGCGGCGGCCGGCTGCGTGGCGCCGCCCAGCGGATAGGCCTGCGACGGCTGCACGAACTGAGGGCTGATGGTGGCCGCGATGGTCCGCTGCAGCGTGGGATCCGATGCGCTGGTGACGGTGATCGTCGCGGTGCCGGCGCCGACGGGCGTGAGCGTCAGCGTGCCGCCGTTGACGGCGACGGCGGCCACACCCGGCTTGCTGGAGGCGGCCGTGTAGCTATCCTGTGTGCCGTCCGGTTTGACGGCGGTGACGTTGATGGCCAGCGGCGTGTCGCCCACCTCGGCGATGTAGGCCACCGACGATGGATTGAGCGTCAGCTGCGCGGGTTTGAGCGACGGGTCGCCGATGCGCACGTCGTCGATCTGGAACGACTTGTTGGTGGTGTACAGCCCCACCAGACCGCGTTCGGCGAACGACGCGTCGGTCACGGTGCCCAGCGCCTCGCCGTCCAGGTAGACGGTGAGGGCGGTGCCGATCATTTCGAAGCGCACCGTGTAGAACTGGGCGTCCATCAGGATCGGTTTTTTCGCCTGTTTGGGACGCGACAGCGTGGCGTTGAGCATGCGGGCGATCTCCACCTGCGTGCTGGCGGTGCTGCTTTGCACGTTCAGGCCGGCGCCGTACCAGTTGTTGGCGTCCTTGTAGCGCGTGATCAGATACAGCTGCTTGTTGCCGGTGGTGCTGTTGGTCATCGGCTTGATGCGGGCCTCGACGTAGTAGTCGGCCGACGGCACGGCGGCCAGCGCGGCGGGCTTGAGCAGCGCCAGCACGCCGCCGGTGGTGGCGGCGGTGTACTGCATCACCAGGTTGGTCGCGCCGACGCTTTCGGCCTTGACGCTGAAGCTGCCGTTGGCGCCGGCCACCGGCAGCAGGTTCCAGTTGGCGGTGCCGCCGTTCTGGAAGTCGTCGCAGAAGTAGAGTCCCGTGGGCGGGCAGTTCAGCGTGACGGTGGTGTCGGGCGTGACGTCGCCGCTGCCGGTGATGGTGGTGGTCAGCTTGCCGTCGCCGGCCTGTGCCAGCGCGTTGGCCTTGACCAGCGCCAGCGGACGCGCGGTGTACGCGTACGGCGCGGTGAAGGTGACGTTGAGCGGCACTGTGCAGCCGCTCAGCGGCGCGCCGTTGAGCGCCGAGCCGGTGTCCTTGAAGGTGCCCCGGATGGTGCCGCCTATCGGTTCGATGACGTCGCGGCAGCGCAGCGCGGCAGCTCCGCCGGCGATCTCGAACACGTTGTTGTGCGACAGGATCTGCGAAGCGTGGCCCACGCCGATCGAGTATTCGTGCGGATAGACCGGATTCGTCTTGCTGCCCACGAAGTAGTTGTTGAACATGTGGACCTGGCCGTAGCGCACGCGCGGCGAGCGGCTGACGACATCGCGGAAGACGTTGTTGCTGAAGCTGACGTGCAGCTTGCCCGCGTCGGCGGGGTCGTTGTCGCTGGAGCCGATCAGGTTATTTTTACGGTGCTGACCGAAGACGTTATACGACACGGTCACGTAATCCGACGCCTTGGTGATGTCGACCGAACCGTCGTGGCATTGCTTGACCTGGCCGTTCTCGATCGGCAGCAGGTCGTCGGTCATGGCGCCGTCGGTGAAGGTGTTGTGGTCGACCCAGACGTGATCCGAGGTGGTCACGCCGATGGCGTCGAAGGCCGAGTTCCAGTTGCCCAGGGCGCCGTCGTTCGGGTCCCAGATCGGACCGACGTCGCACGGGTTGACGATCTTCAGGTTGCGGATGATGACCTGCGAGACGCCGGCGACGACGATATGGCCGTTGACGATGCCGGCGCCCGCGCCGTCGCCGATCAGCGTGGTGTTGCTGGGCAGGCGTATCAGGCCGCGGCTGGCCTGGTCGCCGGTGTTCGCGTAGGGCACGCCCTCGCTCATATCGATGGTGCCGCGCAGCTTGACGATCTTCGGATTGGCGGCGCCGCGCCGAAGCGCAGCGACCAATTCGGCGCGATTGGTGGCGGTGTAGATCTGCGACGGGATCGCGGCGGACCCGCCGACGGTGCCGCCGGCCTGGCCGGCGAAGCCGTCGGCGGGCGCGGTTTGCAGCGCGGAATCGATGGCGGCGGCGCTGACGGCGGTGGCCGCGAACAGCGATAAAGATACGGCCAGTGAACAGGACAGGCGTAGCGCGGCCCTGAAACGAGTCAGTTTCATTGAATGCTCCTTGTTTGGGTGGGCGTTGTTAGCGCGGTGTCGCGGCGTCGCGGCGGCGGCGGGCCAGCATGCCGATGCCGACCAGGCCGGCCAGCATCATCCACGCGGCATCCGGTTCGGGCACCGGCGCCACCGGTCCTTGCAAGGTGATCGCGGTCGTCAGCGCGCTGAAGTCGCCGTTCCAGGCCACGTCCGTCAGGTCGATCGAGATGGTGTGGCCGTTGACGATGCTGAGCACCGGCGTGCCGCTGGTGGGGCCGGCATCGAGCACGCTGAAGCCGGTGATGGGCGCGGCCAGGGTGGCGCCAAAATCGAAGCTGGCGCTGTAGGCGCCGGCGGGCAGGGCGCCGTTGTTGAAGATGGTCAGGCGGCCGTCGGGGGCGAAGTCGAACGCCAGCAGGTAGTCGCGGCTCAGGAATTCGGCGCCCGGCTCGATCGGATCGAGGGCGCTGACATTGCTGCCCGCTTCATCGGCGAACAGGTGGTCGGCGCCCAGCATGCCGCCGGGCTGGCCGTTGTAGCTGGCGGTGATGATCGCGTTGTGCAGCGGATCGGCGGCCGCGTGCGCGGCGCCGGCGGCCAGCGCGAAACATGCGGCGGCCACGGCTTTGTGTAGTGAGGTGTGCATTTTGTCTCCAGATATTGGGTTCAACAACGCCGGTCTTTGCCGGTCGCCGGTCGGCACACCTCGCGTATGCCGTGCCACCGAGAGGAGGACGCAGGAAGCGCCGAGCTCGCGGTTGGTCAAAAATCTGTCGTACAGGTGGTGTTACGGGAAGGCGATGTAAGTTTGCTAATTCCTGTGGTCAATTCTACGGTGGTCTGACCAATCACGCAAGGTGGACTGGCCAATAAAACCCGCAGCATGTTCGAACGCAAGTTATCGCTATGAATAGAAACTATAGCAATCGAAAACCGATAAATTTTAACGATGAGTTACCCGTATTTTCGTGCGAATAATCAACTTTTCGCGGCTGCAGCCCGCTAAAAATGGTGCTTCTAGGGAAAATTATTGGTAGAATTGTGCTGTGAGGAATCTCCCTACAGGAGTCGATGATGATTATGATAAATGCCATAGGTGGCGCCACCCGGTTTGCGGATGTGATCGCACAGGCGGCGCTCGACCCTAACAAGAAGCGCGAGCCATCCACCGACATGCAAAATGTCGAGCTGAACGCTTCCGTTGCTGCTTATTTATCGTTGCCTGGCTTTAACGCCCCGGCGCAAGTCGACTCCAGCGATGCCACCAATGCCGTCAGCGCCGCCGACAAGGCCAGCGCGATGGTCAAGGCCGTCAACGAATCCGATGACGACGGCCTGAAGCAGGCGTTGAAACAGTTCGACGACGGCCTGAAGCGCCTGGCGCTGCGTCCGGAAACCCAGATCTTCCAAGCCAAGTTCGGTCTCGATAACGACACGCCGGAAAACTTGGTGTCGCCGGAGCCTTTGCCCGGCGTGGGCGAAGACGGCGTGCTAGGCCTGCGCGACAAGAATCACCAGGCGGCCGACTTGAACAACGACGGCAAGATCAGCGAAGAAGAGCGCCGCCGCTATCAGCTGCCGATCACCTATCGCAGCAGCGAGCGCTCGACCGACGCGCTGGTCGACGGTCCGTCCGCGTTCTCGCTGACCGAAGCCAATCGCGCCTACGGCGTGGTGGCGGCCGCGCTGGCCTGATCCCGCCTCAAGCATCTATCAGAAAGGGCTTTGCCACGACGGCAAAGCCCTTTTTTTATGGGCGCGCCGCCGGGGTGCGCCCGCCGCTCAATAGCCGTAGATCAATTTATAGGCCAGCTCCGGCGAGAACGCGCCGGCCGCCGCCGCGCAACCGTCCGCCTCGCCCGGCGATTTGATCCACAACGTCATTTCCGGCTGGCTGCCGGCCGGGTTGATGCGCGAGGTCACACCGATCTTGCGGCCGGCCGGGTCGCACCACTGGGTGCCGTTGGGACCGTTGCCATTGCGGCTGGTATCGACGACGAACGGTTTGCCGTAGCCCTTTTGCTGCTGCAGCGCGTTGCTCACGGCGATGCCGTAGGCGTTGCTTTCGGCGTCGGTGCGGTAGTTCGACACGTTGAGCGAAAAACCGTGGGCGTTGGCGATGCCGGCGTTGGCCAGGCGGGTCGCCGCTTCGGCCGGCGCCAGCCACGAGCTGTTGCCGATGTCGAGGTAGAGCGAGGTCTGCGTCGCCAGGTTCTTGAACTGCGTCACCGCGTACTGGAACAGTTGCAGGCGCGCGGCCTTGCCGTTGGCGTCGAGGCAATCGAGCTGGGGCAGCGCGTCCGGCTCCAGCACGACGATCGCCTGGCGGTTACCCAACGCGCTGGCGAACGCCCGTATCCAATCCTGGTAGGCCGCCAGCGAGCCGGCGCCGCCGGCGCTGGCTTGGCCGCAGTCGCGCGCGGGAATGTTGTAGGCCACCAGCACCGGAATCCGGTTGGCCGCCGCCGCCGCGCCCACGTAGCCGCCGACGGCGCTGCCGATGTCGCCGCTCCAGCCGCCGAACCACCTGGCGCCCGGTTGATTGGCGATGCGGTTGGCGATATCGGCGGCGCGGCCGTCGCTCGGGTTGGCCCGGGCCCAGACCGCCGCGCTCGACTGCGGATCGACGTACAGGCCGGTGGCCGCGTTGGCGGCGCCGGTGGCGGCCAGCAGCAAGGCCAACGTGGGTTGTATTAGTGTCTTGATCATGGTGCAGTCTCCGGTGGGGTAGCCGCGCTGTGGCCGGCGGTCGGTGGGTTGCGATTTGCATTAAATGCAAGAAAATTATACATAGATGTTTCAATTGCAGCCGCACCCAACGATACGCGGCGCACCGAACAAAAAACGACACCGCGCCCGGAAAAAATGCGAACATGTGGTCAAATGACTATCTGATCTTTGAAGACGTTGGACATCGGGCCACGGGTGGGAGACGCTCGTCCCGGACATAACGGGAGCTGGTTATGGTAAAACGATATAGGGGTCCGGCCGCGCGGGCGGGGGTGATGGCGGTCGTCGCCGCCGGTTTGAGCGCGTGCGCGCTCGGCCCCAACTTCAAGACGCCGGAGCCGCCGGCGGCCGCCACGGATCGCTACACGCCGGCACCGCTGGCGGCGCGCACCGCGTCGGCCCCGGCGTCCAATGCCGCCGGCGCGGTCCAGCAGTTTTCGATGGGGCAGGACATACCGGCCCAGTGGTGGACGGTGTTCCGCTCGCCGGCGCTGGACCAGTTGATCCGCAACGCCTTGGCGCAGAACCCGAGCATGGCGGCGGCCGAGGCGACGCTGCGCCAGGCGCAGGAAAACTACGCCGCGCAGGCGGGCAACCTGGTTTGGCCGGCGGTCAACGGCCAACTGGGCGTGTCGCGCCAGAAGGCCGGCGCGGCCGGCACCGGCACCGGCGGCGCGGCCGGCGTCTTCAATCTGTATAACGCCTCGGTCAATGTCTCGTACACGCCGGACGTCTTCGGCGCCACCCGCCGCACGCTGGAGGCGGCGCGGGCGACGGTCGACTACCAACGCTTCCAGGTCGAGGCGACCTACCTGGCCTTGAGCGCCAACGTGGTGACGACGGCGATCCAGGAGGCCTCGCTGCGGGCGCAGATCCAGGCCACGCGCGAGGTGCTCGACGCCTTGAACAAACAGCTCGGCGTGATCGAGAAGCAGTTCGAGTTCGGCGCCATACCGCGCACCACGGTACTGAGCCAGCGCAATCAGGTGGCGCAGGTCGCGGCCACCTTGCCGCCGCTGGAGAAGGCGCTGGCGCACAGCCGCCATCAGCTCTCGGTCCTGGCGGGCAAGCTGCCCAGCGAGGCCGGCATGCCGGAATTCGCGCTCGACACACTGACCTTGCCCGAGACGCTGCCGGTGTCGCTGCCGTCGGCGCTGGTGCGCCAGCGTCCCGACATCCGCGCCAGCGAGGAATTGCTGCACCAGGCCAGCGCCTTGATCGGCGTGGCGACGGCGGCGCAGTATCCGCAGTTCACCCTGAGCGGCAGCTATGGCGCCTCCAGCCCGACCTTCGGCAACCTGTTCGAGGCCAACAGCGCGGTATGGAGCCTGGCGGCCGGGCTGGCGGCGCCGATCTTCAACGGCGGCGCGTTGAGCGCCCAGCGCCGCGCGGCCGAGGCGGCGTATGACGCGGCGGCGGCGCAGTACCGGGCGACGTTGCTGACGGCGTTCCAGAACGTCGCCGACAGCCTGCGCGCGCTCGATACGGACGCGCAGGCGCTCAAGGCGCAGGCCGAGGCGGAGGCCTTGGCCGCCGAATCGCTGGCGCTGGCCACCGAGCAGTACAAACTCGGCGCGATCAGCTATCTGGCGCTGCTCGACGCCCAGCGCAGCTATCAGCAGGCGCATATCAACCTGGTGCAGGCGCAGGCCGCCCGCTACGCCGACACGGCGGCGCTGTTCCAGGCGCTGGGCGGCGGCTGGTGGAACCGCGCCGACGGCGTGCCGGCCGCCGCGCCGGTGTCGGCGGCGCCGTCGATCAGCAAAAGTCCGTAGCGGCGCGCCCGCGAGTCGATGCAAGACCGGATTTTGTCGGACATCCCAAAAACGCAGGAGACTGATTCATGACCAAGCGTATGCTCATCATGGTAGGGTGCGTGATCCTACTGATCGCCGTACTGGCCTTTGGAAAATATCTGCAGATTCAAAAACTTATCGCCAGCTCGCCCAAGCCGGGCGCGCAGACGGTCACCGCGATCAAGGTGCCGGTGGTGGAATGGCAGCCGCAGCTCACCGCCGTCGGCACGCTGGTGCCGGTGCGCGGCGTCGACGTGACCACCGAAATCGCCGGCATGGTGCGCAAGGTGAATTTCAAGTCCGGCGACGAGGTCAAGGCGGGCCAGGTGCTGTTCGAAATGAACGCCGAATCGGATATCGCCCAACTGCGCTCGCTGCAGGCGGCGGCCGACCTGGCGGCGACGGTGCTCAAGCGCGACAAGCTGCAGCTGGCGGCGCAAGCCATCAGCCAGGCGCAGGTCGATAACGACGAGGCGGACCTGAAAAGCCGCAAGGCGCTGACGGCGCAGCAGCAGGCGCTGGTCGACAAGAAAACCATCCGCGCGCCGTTCGCCGGCAAGCTGGGGATCACCGCCGTCAATCCCGGCCAGTACCTGAACCCGGGCGACACGCTGGTGACCCTGCAAACCATCGATACCGTGTACGTCGATTTCTTCGTGCCGCAAAAGCAGATCGCCGGCCTGTCGATCGGCCAGAAGCTCAACTTGAGCAGCGACGCCTGGCCCGGCGTGGCCTTCCCCGCCAAGGTGACGTCGATCAGTCCCAAGGTCGACGCGGCCACCCGCAACGTGCAGGTGCAGGCGACGGTGGCCAACGCCAAGCGCCAGCTGTTGCCGGGCATGTTCGCCAACGTCAGTTTGGATCAGGGCGAGCTGAAAAAATACCTGACCTTGCCGCAGACGGCCATCACCTACAATCCGTATGGCTCGACGGTGTTCGTGCTGGCGCCGGCCAAGGCGCAAAACGGCAAGGAGCCGCCGAAGGATGACAAGGGCAATGCGCAACTGGTGGCGCAGGAGGTGTTCGTCACCACCGGGCCGACCCGCGGCGACCAGGTGGCCGTCCTCACCGGCATCAAGGAGGGCCAGACCGTGGTCACCAGCGGCCAGCTGAAACTGAAGAATGGCACGCCGGCCGTGATCAACAACACGGTGCAGCCGTCCAACAGCCCGAACCCGACGCCGCAAGAACATTGAGGACGGTGCCATGAACTTTACCGACATCTTCATCAAACGCCCGGTGCTGGCGAGCGTCATCAGCCTGCTGATCGTGGTGCTGGGCCTGCGCTCGCTGTTCAGCCTTCCGATCAACCAGTACCCGAAAACGCAGAACGCCGTGGTCACCATTTCGACCACCTACTACGGCGCCGACGCCGCCACCGTGGCCGGCTTCATCACGCAGCCGCTGGAGGCGGCCATCGCGCAGGCGCAGGGCATCGATTACCTGTCCTCGTCGAGCAACAGCGGCGTGTCGACGATCACCGCGACCCTGCTGCTCAATTACGACTCCAACCGCGCGCTGACCGAGATCACCACGCAGGTCAACTCGGTGCGCAACCAGCTGCCGCAACAGGCGCAGCAACCGGTGCTGACGGTGCAGATGGGCCAGACCACGGACGCGATGTACATGGGCTTTTACAGCGACACGCTGCCGACCAACAACGTCACCGATTTCCTGGCGCGGGTGGTCAAGCCCAAGCTCGATTCGATCCAGGGCGTGCAGACGGCCGAGCTGCTGGGCGCGCGCCAGTTCGCGCTGCGCGCCTGGCTCGACGCCGGCAAGATGGCGGCGCACGGCGTCACCGCGACGGACGTCAGCGCGGCGCTGGCGTCCAACAACTACCTGGCCGGCCTGGGCTCGACCAAGGGCCAGATGGTCAGCGTGCCGCTGACCGCCGGCACCGACCTGCACACGGTGGAGGAATTCAAGGCGCTGGCCGTCAAGCAGAGCGGCGGCGCCATCGTGCGGCTGGAGGATGTCGCCAACGTCACCTTGGGGTCGGAGAACTATGACTTCAACGTCGCCTTCAGCGGCGTGCGCTCGGTGTTCATCGGTATCAAGGTGGCGCCGGAGGCCAACATCCTGGAGGTGGCCACGCGCGTGCGCGAGGCCTTCCCGGCGATCAAGGAGCAGCTGCCCACGGGCCTGACCGGGGAGATCGTCTACGATTCGACGGAGTTCATCAACACCTCCATCCACGAGGTGATCATGACGCTGGTCGAGGCGCTGCTGATCGTGACGGTGGTGATCTATCTGTTCCTGGGCAGCCTGCGGGCGGTGATCGTGCCGGTGATCGCCATGCCGCTGTCGCTGATCGGCACCTTCTTCATGATGCTGATGCTGGGGTATTCGATCAATCTATTGACCTTGCTGGCCATCGTGCTGGCGATCGGCCTGGTGGTCGACGACGCCATCATCGTGGTGGAAAACGTCGACCGCCACATGAAGGCCGGCATGAAGCCGTTCGACGCCGCCATCCTCGCCGCGCGCGAGTTGGGCAGCCCGATCCTGGCGATGACGGTGGTGCTGATCGCCGTGTACGTGCCGATCGGCTTCCAGGGCGGCTTGACGGGCGCGCTGTTCACCGAGTTCGCGTTCACGCTGGCCGGCGCGGTGGCGGTGTCGGGCATCGTCGCGCTGACCTTGTCGCCGATGATGTGCGCCTACGTGTTCGACCCCAAGCAGGACCAGGGGAAGTTCGTCAAGGCCATCGACCGCGTGTTCGAGAAGGTCCACAACGGCTACCTGCGGCTGCTCCATAGCCTGCTCAACACCTGGGCGGTGCTGATCGTGCTGGGTGTGATCCTGAGCGCGCTGCTGGGTGTGATGTTCAAGATGTCGCAGTCGGAACTGGCGCCGGAGGAGGACCAGGGCATCGTGCTGTCGCAGGTGGTCGGCGCGCCGACCGCCACCTCGGACCAGATGCAGGCCTACGCCAAGCAGATTTTCGATATCGCCAAGGCGCTGCCGGAGTACGACCAGATGTTCCAGATCACGGGGGTACCAACCACCAACGCCGGCATCGGCGGGGTGCTGTTCAAGCCGTGGGACAAGCGTGGCCGCTCGGCCGCCGAGATCCAGCGCGAGCTGCAGCAGAAGTGGGGCACCGTCGCCGGCGGCCGCGTGGCGGCGTTCCAGTTCCCGGCGCTGCCGGGCAGCTCGGGCCTGCCGGTGCAGTTTGTCATCACCACCACCGAGCCGTTCGAGAACCTCAACAACGTCGCGCACGCGGTGCTGGACAAGGCCAACAAGGACGGCAAGTTCTACTTCGCCGACGTCGACCTCAAGATCGATTCGCCGCAGGCCAAGGTGGTGGTCGACCGCGACAAGCTCAGTACCCTGGGCTTGACGCAACAGGACTTCGGCAACGCCATGGCGGCGGCGCTGGGCGGCGGCTACGTCAACTACTTCTCGATCTCCGGCCGCTCGTACAAGGTGATACCGCAGGTGCGCCAGGTCGACCGCCTCAATCCGTCGGATGTGCTGAATTTCTACATCAAGACGCCCAACGGCGGCATGATCCCGGCCAGCACCGTGGCCAGCATCCAGTACAGCGTGCAGCCGGAATCGGTCACGCGCTTCCAGCAGCTCAATTCGGCCACCATCTCCGGCGTCAGCGGGGCGTCGCAGGGCGAGATCCTGGAATACCTGCGCAACGCCGTGCGCGAAGTGGCGCCGGCCGGCTACACGGTCGATTATTCCGGCTCGTCGCGCCAGTTCATGACCGAATCGGGCGGCTTCGTCATGACCATGGCCTTCGCCGTGGTCATCGTGTTCCTGGCGCTGGCGGCGCAGTTCGAGAGCTTCCGCGATCCGATCGTGATCCTGTTCTCGGTGCCGATGGCGCTGTTCGGCGCGATGACCTTCATCTTCCTCGGCTTCGCCTCGATCAATATTTATACGCAGGTGGGGCTGGTGACATTGATGGGATTGATCTCCAAGCATGGTATCCTGATCGTCGAAGTGGCGAACCACTTGCGAGCGGCCGGAAAGAGCAAGCGCGAAGCGATCGAGGAAGCCTCCGCCACCCGTCTGCGGCCGATTTTGATGACCACGGCCGCCATGGTGTTCGGCGTGGTGCCGCTGGTGATCGCCTCCGGCGCCGGCGCCGCCGGCCGGCACGCGATGGGATTGGTGATTTTCACCGGGCTGTCGATCGGCACGCTGTTTACGCTGTTCGTGGTGCCGGCGATGTACATGCTGTTGGCGGGGGAGCACAAGGCCGAGGCGCCTGCCGGAGAACGTCCGGCGTCGCCGGCGCAAGCGCACGCGCCCGGATAATAAGAAACTGAAGAGACCACTGTACACCTTTATGCCTGATTTAGAGAAGATGCTGGGCGGCCGGCTGGCCTGGTTGGCCGCCCGGCGCAAGCGAAGCAAGGAAGAAGTCATTCTCTTGTTGATGTGCTCATTGAGCATACCGAGCATCCTGCCGTTCGGTATCTACCGGCTGCTGCAGGGCAGCTGGATCTCCGCCGCCGTCGATCTGGCGCTGGTGGGGGCGATGCTGGCGGTGATTGTCCACGTGCTGCGCACCGGTCGTTACAAGGCCGCCAGCCTGGGCGTGACGCTGTTTTATTCGGCCGGCATGCTGGCCACCATCCATCTGCGCGGCTTGTCGCTGGTGTACTGGGTCTATCCGACCATGATCGCCGCCTATTTCATGCTGCGGCCGGCCGTGGCGCTGGCGATCAACAGCGTGTCGATGCTGGTGCTGGTGGCGATCCTGCTGCGCGAGCTGGAGTTGCTCAACCTGTTCACGGTGGTGGTGACGATCTCGCTGGTCAACCTGTTCGCCTACATCTTCTCGCATCGCACCGGATTGCAGAACCAGGAACTGCACACGGAGGTCGAGCGCGACTTCCTGACGGGCGTCGGCAACCGCCGCGCGCTGGATCGCAAGCTCGAGGCCTACGCCGGCGAGCGCAGGCCGCATCTGGAATCGAGCCTGCTGCTGCTGGACCTGGACCACTTCAAGCAGGTCAACGACCAGCACGGACACGCGACCGGCGACCAGGTGCTGGTGCGCCTGTGCCAATTGATGCGCAACCACACGCGGTCATCGGACCGGATCTTCCGCTACGGCGGCGAGGAATTCGCCATCATCGCCACCGGCGCGGGGCTGAGCGCGGCCAGTCGCCTGGCCGAGGGCCTGCGCGCCGCCGTCGCCGCCGAGCCGCTGATCGAAGGGCATCCGATCACCGTGTCGATCGGCGTGGCGGGCATGGACAAAGCGGGCAAGCCGGCCGACTGGCTGATGCGCGCCGATAAAATGCTGTATGCGGCCAAGCAGGCCGGCCGCAATGCCGTGAGGGTGGACAGCCTCGCGCCACCGGTGGAGAATACGGAACAGGTCTGAGCGCGGGAGGCTGTATGAGGCGGATGATGGTGGCGGGGCTGTTGGTGGTGGCGGTGACCGCGCCGGCCGGCGCGCAGCAGGCGCCGGAACCGCCCATGCCGGCGGCGCTGGAGGCGGCGCCCGCCGGCGGGCCGACTGGCTTGACCGACGCTGTGATCAGGAAGGCCGTGCGCGAGACCGTGGCCGAGGACGCGCGGTCGGGCGTTGGCGTCAGTCGGGATGCCGGCACCCTTAGCGCCGGCACGACGCAAAGAATCATGACCGCCGCGTTCGAGGAAGCCAAGGTGCCCGATTGCCTGCATGGAGACGCGCTTAAGCATCAACCGGCCAAGATAGGCGCCATCGGCGTCGCCGGGCCGTATTCGCTGCCGTGGGTGATCGCGGCGGCGCTGCGTGGTAAATGCCTGTGACGCTGTCTACTTTTTCAGATGCTGCTGGCAATGTCGGCCATCGATGAGCCGCTGACGGCGCATGCATGGCGGATTACGCTGCGCTAATCCGCCCTACGTGGTTGAGGGATGTCGGCGTCGAGCGCTTCGAGGATGGCGGCCAGCAGCGCCTGCGGCTGATAGTGCAGCCGTTCCGGCGTCAGCCCGAGCCGCACCAGCACCAGCTCCCTGGACGGGACGATGGCGATCGACTGGCCGTCCTGGCCCAGCATCCAGTACGTGTCGGCGGGGAGTTTGAAGGCCAGGTCGGGGTTTTGTCCCGGCGGTCCCTGGCGCCAGACCTGGCCCTGGCCGTACCGGCCGCCCGACGCCGGCGCCGGCTGCGACATCGCCGCCACGAATCCGTCCGGCAGGATGCGCTTGCCCTGCCAGACGCCGTCCTGCAGCAGGAACTGGCCGAAGCGCGCCCAGTCATGGGTGCTGGCAAACATGTAGCTGGAGCCGACCAGATTGCCGCGCGCGTCGGCCTCGATCAACGCGCTGCTCATGCCCAGCGGCGCAAACAGCCGGTCGTGCGGCAGCGACAGCACCGCCACCGACGTCGGGCCGTTCTTTGCCGCGCTGCCCGTGCGCGCGCCCGCCGCCGCGCGCTGCCAGATGCGCGACAGCAGCATCGCGGTGCCGCTCGAATCGTTCCATGCCGTGCCGGCCGCCTGCATCAGCGGCTGCGCGGCCGCGTAGGCCGCCATGTCCGGCTCCAGATACAGCATGCGCGTGAGGTCGGAGACGCCGCCCGCGGTTTCGTCGAAGCGCAAGCCGCTGCTCATCGCCATCAGGTGCGGCAACGCGATGCGCGACCTGCCGTCCGCGCCCTCCGGCCAGAAGCCGCTTTGTTGCGGCGACAAGCGGCCCTCGGCGATCTGCATGCCCACCAGCGCGGCGTTGACGGTCTTGGTCAGCGACCAGCCGGGCAGCGGAGTGCGCGGCGTGAAGCCGTCGCCGAAGCGCTGCGCGACCAGCCGGCCGCGGTGGATCACGGCGATGCCGCGCACGCCGGGGCCGGCCAGCGCATCCTGGTTGACCAGCGCCTGGAGCGCCGGCGCCGTCTCCGCCATCGAGCCGGTCGGCCAGGGCACGCTGGGCGAGGGCGACCAGATCTTGATCGGCACAAAATTGTACAGCGAGGCTTGCGCCACGTCGCCGTCCGGCGCCACCGCGCAGCCGGTGCCGGGGCGATACACCGCGACGCCGCCGCCGATCACGCCGAACAAATCGGCCCGTACCAGCTTGCGCTGCTGGTCGATGTTTATCTTGAGGTGTTTGAGTATCGGATGGCCGGGGGCCTGGACATCGTCGGCCAGCACGCGGGCGGCCTCGCGCCCGGCGACGAAGACGTTGGAGCACACGGTTTTGGCGGCGTAGGCGGCGCCGATGCGCAGCAGTTCCGGCGGATTGGCGATCAGCGCCCAGGCGGCGCCGGCCAGCAGGATCAGGATGACGCCAACGGCCAGCAGCAAACGGAACAACAGCCGTGGGATCGCGCGAGCCGCCATCTACACCCTTGCCATGACGGCGTCGAAAGCTGTGTCGTGATCTGAAACAGGGTGGGGCATGTCATCTTCCGCTAAAGGCTTCGCTTTGATTATGCCTACAACAACCGCTGAATACAACGGGCGCACGAACAACGAGTGACCGAAAAATAGAGGCCGGCGCCGGTGTTGCATCCGGCGCCGGCACTCATGGTCAGAAGCTGGTCGACAGGCCCATATACAGCGTGCGGCGCGCGCCATACTGCGGCGCGCCGACGCCGACGCCGGAACCATCGCGCAGCAGATAGGTTTTGTCGAACACGTTGAGCATCGCCAGGCGACCCTCGACATTGCCGACCGGCGTGTTCTTCCAGTTATGCGTCAGCGACAGGTTGGTCGTCACGTAGTTCGGCAGGGCGCCGGAATTGGGCGCGCCGCCGTCGGGCGTCATCCGCAGGCCGCTGCCATACAGGAAATCGCCGCTGACCTGCGACTCGCCCCAGTGGTAGTGGGCGCCGCCGGACACCGTGTACGTCTGGTCGTGGTCGACGTAGATGTAGTGGTTGGCGATGTACGCCAGTTCGTCGGGCGCGAACAGCGACTGGCCGGAGGTGATGTTCTGCCCCTTGGCGCGCTGCGAGGTCACGTTGAGGAAGCCGCCCCAGTTTTTCTCGTTGTAGACGGCCGACAGCTCCAGCCCCTTGGCGTAGCCGCGGTCGTAGTTAAACGGCGACAGGATCAGCGCCTGCCCGAACTGGCCCTCGTCGAGCATGTTGCGGATCTTCTTGTAGTAGGCGTCCGCCGTGACGGTCAACTGCTCGTTGAACTTGTGGCTCAGGCCCACGTCGTAGTAGTTGGTGCGTTCGGCCTTGACGTTGTCGGACACCGGCACCTCCGGCGCGTTCGACGTGCCGGCGTATTTGTCGATGCTGGCCTGCGCCGCCAGTTCCTGCGGCGGCGGGGTGAAGTAGCGCGAATAGCCGGCGTGCAGCGACGTGTCCTTGGCCAGCTGGTACGCCAGGTTCACGCGCGGGCTCCACTGATGCTCGTTGATGAAGGCCGATACCTTGTCGTAGCGCAGGCCGTAGTTCAGCGTCAGCGGCGCACCGATATGCCATTCGTCCTGCACGTAGATGCTCGACAGCTTGCCGGTCTGGCTGCTGTTATCGATGATGGTGCGCGGGTCGGTGCTGGCCTGCGTGCCGTCGTCGTTCATGTCGAACACGGCGACGCTGTTGTCGCTGTGGGTGTTCTGGCGCGAGTAGGCCAGGCCGCCGCGCACGGTGTGGGCGTCGTTCAGTTTATAGCTGGTGTCGAACTGCACGCCGCTCGAGGAGTTCGAGCGCAGGGTGTTGGAGCCGACGCCGTTGTAGACCAGGTCCCCCACCGGGTCCGGCGTGTAATGCAGCTCGGAGTACTGGTGGAAGGCCGAGACTTGGTAATTCAGGTCGCCCAAGCTTTTTTGCAGCGACAGCACCAGGAAGCGGTTGACCTCGCGCTGGTGTTCGTTGAGCTGCGACGACGCCAGCGCGCTGGTGCCGGCGGCGGCGTCGCTCTGGCCCGTCAGCGAAAACGCCGGCGCCTGGTCCGGGTTGTTCGGGATCTGGAAGCGGCCGTTGTAGGTGCCGAACATCAGGCCCAAACGGGTCTGGTCGTCCAGGAACCAGGACAGGGAACCGAACGACTTGGCCTGTTTGGTGCGGTTGTGGATGGCGTCGCGGCTTGGCAGCGGGTTTTCGATGCCCATGTCGTTCTTCAGATAGCTGCCCGACAGGTAGTAGTTGAACGCGCCCTGGGTGCCGAAGAATTCCGCGCTCGGTTCGACGTAATCGTGGCTGCCCACCAGCACGCCGACGCGGCCGCCGGATTTCGGCAGGCCTTCCTTGGTCTGGATATCGACGATGCCGGCGGTGCGCAGGCCGAATTGCGCCGGCAGCGCGCCGGTGATGAAATCGGTCTGCTGCACGAAGCGGGTGTCGATCGACTGGCCGAAGCCGCTGATACTCTCCGGCAGCTGCACGCCGTTGATGCGGTATTGGATGTTGGCGTGATCGTCGCGCACGTGGATCGAGCCCGAGGCCTTGGAATCCTGGGCCACGCCCGGGAGCCGCAGCAGCACTTCGTTGAACGGCGTGTTGTCGCCCTGGCCCAGCTGGTCGATCATGTGGCGGTCGATCGAATAGACGGTGGTGCCGACGTTGGGCGAGAGGTCGATACGCGAGCTTTTCAGATGCCCAACCACGTCGACCTGCTGCATCGGCGCGGCGGTGGGGTTGTCGGCGTCGTCGGCATGGGCGTGGGTGGCGTAGAAAGCGGCGGCCAGCAGCAATGGCAGGGTGCGGAGTTGTGGGGTGTGTTGCATGTTCAATCCTTGAATGTTCAGGCGCGGGCGGCCGCCGGCCTGCCGGATCGTGTCGGGCAGGCGCGCGGGTACGTCGGGTCGCGCAATGGGCGTTACAGGTGTTTCAGGTACGTGCGGTCAGGAGAGAACAGCGGCGGGCGGGGCGTGCGAAGGGGGAGTGAGGTAGCCGGCGCGGGCGATCCAGATGTCGCGCGGCAGGGCGTCGACGGCGTAGGTGAGCAGGAAAGTCACCGGCGCCACGGCGGCCGGCGGCGGCGGGGCGCCGAACGGCATGTCGGTGACCGCGCACGCCGTGCAATCGTTTTTGTGGTCGTCGGTGTAGGCGTGGCTGTGCGAGACAGCCCCGATTAGTTGCAGCGCGAGAAACACCAGCACGAACAGCATCACCACGCGCTGGTAGCGCGTGTTGCGATGCTGGGTGGCCGGCGAGAGGGTTATTGCGTGCATAGCGGCGATTTTACAGGGGTTCGGCGCAAACAGACAACGCCTATTCACGGTGCCGCGGCGCGCCGCGCCCTCAGTGCTGGCTATGACCGTGGTCGCCCACCAGGCCGCGGCGCGTGGCCAGCACCACCGCGTGGGTGCGCGCCGTCGCGCCGAGTTTGTCGAACAGACCCTTGACGTGGGTTTTGACGGTGCCCACGCCGATCCCCAGTTCGCGCGCGATCGACTTGTTGCACTGGCCCTGGGCCAGCAATTGCAGCACGTCGGTCTCGCGGCTGGTCAGGCCGATGCGGGTGAAGCTGTCGGCCACGCAGCGGCTCAGGTCCGCGCTCAGGTAGCGCATGCCCCGGCCCAGCGCGCGCACCGCCGCCAGCAGCTGGTCGGCGGCGCTGTTTTGCAGCAGGTAGCCTTGCACGCCCGCCATCATGGCCGTGCGCACCTCCCATTCGCGGTCCAGCTGCGTGACGATCAGCACCGCCGGCTGGCTTCCGTCCTGGGCATGCAGGGCATTGCCGCGGCGGCGCATGTATTCCAGGCCGGCCTTGTGGTCGAGGATGACGACGTCGGCGCCGTCGTCGATGGCATCGGCGCCGGCCGCGCGCACGCAGATGCCGGCGCCGGCGCCGAGCAGCGCGGCCAGGCCGGCGTTGACGATGGCGTCCGCGTGCGCCGCCACCACGTTGATCGTGTCGCCCTGATGGATGATGGCGCCCGTCCCATTGCTACCGCCCACGGCCATCTGCGGCCAGGTTTTGCTATCGAGTCGCATGTCGTTTCTCCCAAATGAACGTCTGACTAAAATCGGTTGTGGTCCGCCGGACTGGCCGGCAGCACCAGCCGGCGCCGGCCGAACAGGCGCGCGTCGAGCGCGTAGGCGCCGGGCCCCAGCAGCACCAGCGCGGCGGCGGTGAGGGCGCCGACGATGCACGGCGGCGCGTGCCCCCAGCCGGATTGGGCGAGGCAGAGCAGCTGCCACAGCGCGCCGAGGGCGCCGGCCACCGGCGTCAGCACGCCCAGCGCCAGCGCCACGGCCAGCGAGACGGCCAGCGACAGCGGCAGCCACGCCATGGCGGCCGGCAGCATCGCGGACCACCACGGCGCCGCCTCGGCGCACAACGTCTCCGTCAGCAGTTGCAGCGCCACGGCCAGCCGCAACAGCAGCAGGCCGGCGCCGGCGCCGCCACGCGGAAAACTGCTACTGAATCCACGCATGTCTGTTCGGTCCCCGCGCTGTTGGCATTGTCGGAGCAAGCTTAAACCCTCTTGCCGCTTTTGCCACGACCCGATCCGGGGGGTACACCCTACCTAGATGTGGGTATGTTCAATCCCCCGCGCGTGTGGCATCGTGGCGGCCAATAACCGAGCGCCCGGGGCGTCCACTGGCACAATGGCAGGGGCGCCGCCGGCGGTTCGCGGGGTAGAGTTTGGGTTTTAAGGAGCCAGCCATGAAGATTTATATCGTGTCGATCGCCACCGGCCTGCTGGTCGGGATCATTTACGGATTTTTGAACGTGCGTTCGCCGGCGCCGCCGGTCATCGCGCTGGTCGGCCTGCTGGGCATCCTGCTCGGCGAACAGGTGCCGCCGCTGCTGCGCCAGTTGTGGCAACCGCAAGCCAAACAAGTGTCCTGGATCGACGATCAGGTCAAGCCGCACTGCTTCGGCCAGCTGCCGGGCGCGCAGGACGCCAACGAAACGAAAAGGAAAGCATGATGAGCACCACCACCCACGCCGCCCCCGACCTGATTTTGCACCGGGGCTTGTTCACCACGCTGGACCGCGCCAATCCGCACGCGGAGGCGGTGGCCATCAAGGACGGCCGCTTCACCCACGTCGGCCGCGCCAACGAGATCATGGCGCTGGCCGGTCCGGCCACCCGGGTCATCGACCTGGGTGGCAAGCGCGCGTTGCCGGGCCTGATCGACAACCACTGCCACATCATCCGCGGCGGCCTCAATTTCAATCTCGAGCTGCGCTGGGACGGTGTGCGCAGCCTGGCCGACGCCATGGGCATGCTCAAGGCGCAGGTGGCGATCACCCCGGCGCCGCAGTGGGTGCGCGTGGTGGGCGGCTTCACCGAACATCAATTCGCCGAGAAGCGCCTGCCCACCATCGCCGAATTAAACGCGGTGGCGCCGGACACGCCGGTGTTCATCCTGCACCTGTACGACCGCGCCTTGCTGAACGGCGCCGCGCTGCGCGCCGTCGGCTACGACAAGAACACGCCGGCGCCGCACGGCGGCGAGATCCTGCGCGACGCCGCCGGCAATCCGACCGGCCTGCTGCTGGCCAAGCCCAACGCCGCCGTCCTGTACCAGACCCTGGCCAAGGGGCCTAAGCTGCCGCTGGAGTACCAGGTCAACTCGACCCGCCACTTCATGCGCGAACTCAATCGCCTCGGCGTGACGGGCGCGATCGACGCCGGCGGCGGCTTCCAGAACTATCCCGAGGATTACCAGGTGATCCAGCAGCTGGCCGACGCCCAGCAGCTGACGATACGCCTGGCCTACAACCTGTTCACGCAAAAGCCGCAACAGGAGAAGGAGGATTTCCTCAACTGGACCCAGAGCGTGACCTACCAGCAGGGCGACGACTACTTCCGCCACAACGGCGCCGGCGAGATGCTGACCTTCTCGGCGGCCGACTTCGAGGACTTCCGCCAGCCGCGCCCCGACATGGCGGACAATATGGAGGACGACCTGGAAGGCGTGGTGCGGGTGCTGGCGCAGAACCGCTGGCCGTGGCGCATGCACGCCACCTACGACGAAACCATCAGCCGCGCGCTGGACGTGTTCGAGAAGGTCAACCAGGAAATTCCGCTGGCAGGCCTGAACTGGTTCTTCGACCACGCCGAAACCATCTCCGACCAGTCGATCGACCGCATCGCCGCGCTGGGCGGCGGCGTCGCCGTGCAGCACCGCATGGCCTACCAGGGCGAATACTTCGTCGAGCGCTATGGCCACGGCGCGGCCGAGGCCACGCCGCCGGTCAAGAAGATCCTCGAGGCCGGCGTCAAGGTCTCCGCCGGCACCGACGCCACCCGCGTCGCCTCGTACAACCCGTGGGTGTCGCTGGCGTGGATGATCACCGGTAAAACCGTGGGCGGCATGCAGCTGTACCCGCGCGCCAATTGCCTGGACCGCGAGACGGCGCTGCGCATGTGGACCGAGAACACCACCTGGTTCTCGAACGAAGAGGGCAAGAAGGGCCGCATCGAGGTGGGCCAGCTGGCCGACCTGATCGTGCCGGACAAGGATTTCTACGCCTGCGCCGAAAGCGAAATCGCCGACATGTCGTCGCGCCTGACCATCGTCGGCGGCAAGATCGTCTACGCGGCGGGGGAGTTCGCCGCCCACGACGAGGCGCCGCCGCCGGCCATGCCCGACTGGTCGCCGGTGCGCCGCTTCGGCGGTTACGCCGGCTGGGGTGAGCAGATCGGCAACAACCGCGCCGCGCTCAAGGAGCTGGAACAGCGCAAGCGCCAGCAGGCGCAATTGCGCGAGCAGCAGGCCGCCTGCGGCTGCGCGCACCAGTGCAATGTGCACGGCCACCAGCATGCCACCGCGTGGACCAGCAAGCTGCCGATCGCCGATCTGAAAAGCTTCTGGGGCGCGCTGGGCTGCGCCTGCTGGGCGGTGTGAGATGACTTTTCCCGCTTTTTTACGCGCGCCATGGGTGCGCTGGACCGGCCTGTTGCTGCTGTGCTCAGCGTATCTGCAGGGCGGCATCGACAAGCTGGCCGACTTCGGCGGCGCCGTCGCCGAGATGCGGCACTTCGGCGTGTCGCCGCCGGCGCCGATGGCCGCCTTGGTGATCGGCGGCGAAATCGGCGCCTCGCTGATGATACTGGCCGGCTTTTACCGCTGGCTCGGCGCCGGCTACCTGGCCGTGTTCACGCTGATGGCCACCTTCATGGCCAACCGCTTTTGGGAGGTGACCGGGCCGGCCCGCTTCATGGCCGAAAACGGCTTCTTCGAACACCTCGGCCTGACCGGCGCCTTCGTGCTGGTGGCCTGGTACGATATTCAGAAAGGTAAGGATGGAACGCGGTGATATCAAACAAGGCGTCACGCTGGGCTTTTTGGCTGGCTACGTCGACACGCTGGGCTTTATCGGCCTGTTCGGATTGTTCACCGCCCACGTGACGGGCAACTTCGTGCTGATCGGGCGCTCGGTGGTGCAGGCGGCGCCGGAGATCTTCCTCAAGCTGCTGGTGTTTCCGGTGTTCATGCTGTTCGTGGCGATCGCGCGGTTGCTGATCCTGCGCTGGCAACGCACCGGCGCCAAGCAGCTGCGCAACAGCTTCCTGACCCAGTTGCTGCTGATGGTGGCGACGGTGGCCTGCGCCTGGCTGGCGGCGCCGATCGTCTCGGCCGATGCCCCGCTGAGCATGGCGACCGGGATGCTGTGCGCGGGCGCCATGGCGGTGCAAAACGCCTACGGCAAGCTGCTGTTGGGCAAGGCAGCCGCCACCACCGTCATGACCGGCAACGTCACGCAACTGGTGATCGATCTGGTGGACTCGGCGCGCGGCGACCCCGACGCCATGGGCCGCTGCAAAAAGCTGATCTGGCCGGTGCTGGCGTTCGCGCTCGGCTGCATGAGCGGCGCGCTGATGTTCGTCGCGGTCGGCTTCAACGGCCTGCTGCTGCCGTGCCTGCTGTTGCTGTGGCTGGCGATCTCGGCGCAGGACTGATCGATCACTTTGCCGGTATGTGATCTACCGGCTGATAAGTTGTCCCGTCGTAAACATCGCTTGTCAGCCGGCCGTCGTGCTTCCTTATTCGCATGTTAAACAAGCGTGGTCCGGTCTCTTGCATGCCACCACAGTTTTGCGTGTGACGTTCGCGCACTATCATTTCGAAGTATGACGGTTTCTCGACAACATCGATTACGCCGCATTCGTCTTTGATTGTCGTCAGGCGAAATTTGTGTATGGCGTCGGTGGCTAGTTTGATGGCCTCGTCTTTGGTTTTTATTTGCCCGGAGACCGCGTACGTCGAGGCAAGAAGCACTAAGAGCGGCAGGTAGTGAAGTGGTTTCATGGGGTGTCCAGGTAGTTATTTGCTAACCAGCGGCACGATGTGTGAACGAATGATAGATTTTAATTTGCTCGCGTAAAGCGGGTCGGTTGCATACCCATGGCTAGCTACAGCCTCGGCGAATCTTTCAGGATCGTTACGATAAGCCAAAGCAGTAGGATATTTTCGTTGTATTAGGGACGCGTAATCGGCGGCGGCTTCGGCGTAGTCGGTATAAGCACGAAATTCGTCGGTGACGCTTATTCGTTGCCCGGACAGCGTGACTTCATGCGTTGAAAACGTCGTCGAGCGGCCCGACTCGGATTTGCCTTTGATACCAAAGTAGGCGTTGTCCTTGACCGATCTGCCCCAGTTGCTTTCAAGCGCTGATTGAGCAAGTATTACCTCGGCTGGAATGCTCGTACGGGTGGAGACAGTTCTTGCATCGCTGATGTGTAGTGCGACAAAATGGGCGACATGAGCTGGCTGCGGCTTGGGGTGGTGCTTGTGGCTACGCGTTTTTGCGGTCCCGTGCGAGTGTTTTGACATGAGCGATCTCCGATCCGGTTGAAGTAGCCAGATTGAATTGTTTCAAATACTTGTTGTTGATTTCGCTCAGGATTCATCTGCCACTACGGGGGGGCCGAGCCTTGACCGGCGGGGTCGCCATCGACTGTGGCGCAACCTTCCTCCATCCGACTTCCACCCTCGGCGGCTAGGGAAAACCCTACCCCGCTATCAGCATTGCCCGATACTCCCACGGTAAGTTCCTTGGTATTATTATTTTGTAATCTATGTTTCTTTGGGTTACGTCTCGATATACTAACCAAGGATACAAATGTCGATTCGCACGTGGCGCCGTCATGCGTAATCTGGCGAGGCGCTGCCGGCGCCGGCTGGCGCTGTGGGCGCTCACCGTCCGCGACAGCTTTGTGCTGCTGCTGCCGCTGACCTTCCTTGGCGTGACGGCGACGCTGCTCGCCAATGCTCCGTTCGCGGCGGTGCAACGCGTGCTGGCGGCCCTCTTGGGCGATGGATGGCGCGACATCATGGACGCTGTCGTCAACGCGACCTACGGCGTGTTCGGGCTGGCGCTGGCGGTGGTGGTCGGCATCCGGCTGGCGCGCCGCCTCGGCGCCGGCCCGTCCGACGAGACGCTGCCCGAGGTCTCGGTCGGCATGGCCGCGCTGGTCAACTTCATGCTGTGCCTGACGATCGGCAACGCCCCTGCGCTGACCGGCATGGGCCGCGACTCCATGCTGCTGGGCCTGCTGGTCGGACTGGCCACGCCCGAGTTGCTGCGTCCGCTGACGAGGATCTTCGGGGTCAAGCCCGACCACGACTGCGATCCGACGTTTTACGCCGCCATCCGCATGACGCCGCCGTTGGTCGTCCTCGGCATCGGCGTCATATTGGGTGTCGAGGCCGCCAAGACCCTGCCGGCGCCCGGGGTGCGCTGGCTGGCGGCGCTGCCGCCGACGGTCCATGGCTGGATCGACGCCGACTGGTCGCTTTGCACGGCGGCGGTGGTGGCCAGCCATCTGCTGTGGTTCGTCGGCATACACGGCAACATGGTGCTGGAGCAGCAGGCGCAGGCGTTGTTCGGCGCCGGCGGCGCCGCCTATAATCCGGTGCTGGGGTGGCACCCGCTGCTGGGCACTTTCGGCATGATCGGCGGCGCCGGCGCCACGCTGGGCCTGACGCTGGCGCTGTTCATCGTCGCGCGCGAGGGGCCGTTCCGGCGTTTGGCCGCCGTGTCGGTGCTGCCGTCGCTGTTCAATATCAACGAGCTGCTGATCTTCGGGCTGCCGATCGCGCTCAACCCGCTGTTCCTGTGGCCCTTCGTGCTGGCGCCGCTGGTCATGACGCTGATCGCGCTGACCGCCGTCCACGCCGGGCTGCTGCCGCTGCTCGACGTGCAGGTGCCGTGGACCACGCCGCCGCTGCTGTCGGGCTATCTGCTCACCGGCAGCTGGCGCGGCCCGGCGCTGCAGGTGCTCGGCCTGCTGGTCAGCACGCTGATCTACCTGCCGTTCGTGCGCCGCGCCGAGGCCCGCCGCGTGCGCGCGCAAAGCGCCGCCTTCCACGCCACGGTCAACGCCATCGCCACCGAGGGGCGGCCGCAGACGCAGTCGGTGCCGCTCCATGGCGAGCTGGGACTGGTGGCCCGCGGCCTGCTGGCCGCGCTCACGCGCGACCTCGGCACCGCCGCGTTGACGCTGGCGTTCCAGCCCAAGCACGATCATCGCGGCGTGGCCGTCGGCGTCGAGGCGCTGCTGCGCTGGCGCCACGCGCGCCATGGCGCGGTGCGCGCCGATGTCGCCGTCACCTTGGCCGAGGAGGGCGGCGTGATCCGCGCGCTGGGCGCCTGGGTGATGGAGGAGGCGTGCGCGCGCAAGGCGCAGTGGAACGCGCTCGGGCTGTCGCATATCACGATGGCGATCAACGTCTCGCCGCTGCAGCTCGACGACCCGCTGCTGCCGGCGCTGCTGGCGCGCTGCCTGGAGCGCTACGGCCTGACGCCGGGCGAGATCGAACTGGAGATCACCGAGAGCCAGGCCATCCCGGTGCGCCAGGTGGTGGACCAGAACCTGGCGCTGATCGTCGCCATGGGCGTGTCGCTGGCGATGGACGATTTCGGCATGGGCTATTCGTCGCTGCTGCACATGCGGCGCTTTTCGATCCACTCGCTCAAGATCGACGGCTCGCTCACGCGCGACGTGCTCACCAATCCGATCAGCCGCGACATCATCCACACCATCGCCACGCTGGGGCGCACGCGGCAGGTGGAGGTGGTGGCCGAGTTCGTCGAGACCGCCGAGCAGCGCGACACGCTGGCGGCGCTGGGCTGCGGCGTTTTCCAGGGCTATTTGTACAGCGCGCCATTGCCGGCCGCCGCCTGCGCCGAGTACCTGCTGGGCGCGGGCGCGGGCGCGGCGGCCAGCCGCAGGGAAAGCGGCCTTATATCGTGATGATGCCGCGCTTGAGGGCGATCGTGACCGCGTGGGTGCGGTCGTTGGCGGCCAGTTTGGCCAGCACGTTTTTCATGTGGGCCTTAACGGTTTCCTCGGAAATCGACAGGTGTTCGGCGATGCGCCGGTTCGAATTGCCGCCGGCGGCGTGATTGAGCACCTCCATCTCGCGCGGACTGAGCGGCCCCTGGCCCATGTGCTGCGCCAGTTCCATCGCGATTTCCGGCGGAATGCGGCGCTGGCCCATGTGCACGCCGCGCACCGTGTCGAGCAATTCGCGCCGCAGCGTGCTCTTGAGCAGGAAGCCGCTGGCGCCGCCCTGCACGGCGCGCAGGATCTGGGCGTCGCCCTTGTAGGTGGTCAGCATGATGATGCGCGCGCCGCCGTGCTCGCGGCGGATGTGCTGCAGCGCCGTCACGCCGCACATCTCGGGCATGGCGATGTCCATGATGGTCACGTCCGGGCGCAGCGCGTCGTAGCGTTCGACCGCTTCGCGGCCGTTGTTGGCCTCGCCGACCAGGCGCATGTCGTCTTGGCTGGAGATGGCCTCGCCGAGGCCGGCGCGCAGCAGCGGATGGTCGTCGACGACCAGGACGGTGATGGGGCGGGGTGCGGTGCTCGGTTCCATGTCGTAGGGATGCGATCTTCCAAAAACAGGAATGTCTAGGGATTTGGGCGATGTCGCCCAAGGCTTGCGATTGTGGTGTGCAATGCAACACAAAGTATGCACTTTAGCAAAAAATGGCACAATAGCCGTTCCGGCAAATGCATTTTGCGCTTTCCGCAAAGGGGCCGGCCTGGGGAGAAATGGATGATCGATGCCTTGCATTGCCTGATCGCGGTGGTGGAACAGCGCAGCCTGTCGCGCGCGGCGGTGCAGCTGGAGATGGCGGTGTCGTCGGTGTCGCGCAAGCTCGACGCGCTGGAGGCGCAGCTGGGCGCGCGGCTGCTGGTGCGCAGCTCGCGCCACGTGGTGCTGACCGACGCCGGCGAACGCTTTTTGCCGCGCGCGCGCAATATCCTGGCCGAGCTGGCCGAAGGGCAGGCGGCCGTGCAGGAGACCGAAAGCGAGCCGCGCGGCCTGCTGACCGTCACCGCGCCGGCCGGCTTCGGCCGGCTGCACGTGGCGCCGGCCATCGCGACGTTTTTGCGGCGCTATCCGCGCCTGCAGGTGGATTTGCACGTCAGCGACAATGTCGTCGACCTGGCCTCGCGCCGGGTCGACGTGGCGGTGCGCGCCGGCGTGCTGCCCGACGGCGATCTGGTGGCGACCCGGTTGGCGCCGCAAAACCGCGTGGTCAGCGCCAGTCCGGCGTATCTGGCGCGGCATGGCTGGCCGGCCACGCCGGAGGATTTGCTCAATCATCAGTGTCTGTCGATGGTGGGCAAGTCGCCGCGCGCGTGGTGGCGCTTCGACGGCGTCAATCACAACCAGCCGCTGGATGTGAAAAGCGCGCTGCGCTGCGACGATACCGATACCTTGATGCACGCGGCGATCGCCGGGGCGGGGCTGGTGCATCTGGCTAACTGGATGGTCAGCGAGGCGATCGTGGCGGGCAAGCTGGTGCCGGTGTTTCCGATGGCGCCGCTGTCACGGGGCGCGGCGGCGGCCCGGCACGATCCGGCCGAATCGGCGGTGCACGCGGTGCATATGCCGGGGCGCTCGAATCAGGCCAAGTCGCACCTGCTGATTAATCATTTGCGGGAGTATTTCGGCGATCCGCCGTATTGGGATGTGGCCATGGAGGCGGCCGGGGTGGCGAGGCCCGTGCCGTTGGGTGATTGATTGTTGACGTCAAACCCGCAGGGCTGATCCGGGACTCGGCGTCCCCGTCGACCCGCGGGGTCCGACCCCGGGCATGCCGCCGTGCGGGTTCAAGCGTGCCGCGTTGGCGTGATTAATTCCACTCGTCGCCGCCACCGCCGCTGTCGCCGCCACCCGAATCGTCCCAGCCGCCGCTGACGCCAAAGTCGTTGCCGCCCATGTCGTCGCCTTGCACGATGTTGCTGCGCGATGGGTCGTCGTACACGATGTCGTTGCGTCCCTGGTCGTTGGCCGCGTTGCCGCCGTTGTCATGCCCGCCCGTGAACTGGCGCGCGATCGCTTCGCCGGCCACCAGGCCCGCGCCCAGCGCCGCGCCGGTGGCGAGGCCGCCCATGATGCGCGAACCCATGCCGTTACCCTGCGGCTGCTGGCCGTAGCCGGGACCATAACCCTGCTGCGGATAGCCGCCGCCGGGAGGATAGCCCGGTGGCGTGCCGCCCGGGTTGAAGCCCTGGTTGCCCTGGTTGTAGCCGCCGCCCAGGCCGCCCTGCTGTTGCTGGCGGCGCGACATGAAGCGCGAGGCGATGAAGATGAAGCCCACCAGCAGGCCGCCCATCAGCAGGATCGTGCCCCAGGGGATGCCGCCGCCCGCGCCGCTGCTCGTGCCGGCGCCGGCGCCGTTGGCGTAGCCGCCGTTGTTATAGCTGGTCCGGTCGGCCGCCGGCTTTTGCTGCGAATAGTTGGCCTTGGGCTTGGCTTCGCCCTGGGCCAGCACGGCGCGCAGCTTGCTCACGGCCGCGGGATCGACCTTGGGCAGGCCCGGCGACAGTTTTTCCGCCGTGGCGAGCGACTTTTGCGCAGCCGCGAACTTGCCTTGCTTGGCCAGCAGTTCGGCTTCGACAAAGTGCGCTTTGGCGCTGTTCGGGTGCTCCTTGAGCACTTGGTCCATCATCGTCTGCGCCTCGTCGAACTTGCCCGCCTCGGCGGCGACGTAGACTTCGTGGATGGTGGGAGCAGCCGCAAAGACCGGGGCCGCCAGCGCCATCGCGCCGGCCAGCAGGGTGATGCTTGCTAAGGATTTTGCCTTCATGGTCGATCTCCAGTTGGAACTACTCTGATAATGATGGCAGTTTAGGCCATTTTCAAGGGGACGGCGGTGCGCTGCGCCACAGAGCGCAGATTGGTCTCCACCGTGGCGGCGATCAGGTCGGCCGTGGCGGCCGACAAGGTCCAGCCCAGGTGGCCGTGGCCGGTGTTGTAGAAGACGCAAGGAATCTTGCCGCGGCCGACGCGCGGCATCAGGTTGGGCATCATCGGCCGCAGCCCGGCCCACGGCGTGATGTCGCGCGTGCAGACGCCGGGGAAGTGCTGCCGCACCCATTCGACCAGCGGGGCGATGCGGTCGGCGCGGATGTCGCGGTTGAAACCGTTGAATTCGGCCGTGCCGGCGACGCGGAAGCGGTCGTCGCCGAGCCGGCTGGCGACCAGCTTGGCGGCGTCGTCCTCCAGGCTGACGGTGGGCGCGGCGGCGCGGCTGGCGTCGTCGTCCAGGCGCACCGTGATCGAATAGCCCTTGACCGGGTAGACGTTGACGCGGTCGCCGACCATGGCCGCCAGCGCGCGGCTGGCGGTGCCGGCGCACACCACCACGCCGTCGTAGACGCCGATGTCGGCCACGCCGTCGCGCAGCACGGTGACGCAGGCGCCGCGCGCGTCCGCGCTCAGGCCCACCACCTGCTGGCCGAAGCGCGTTTGCACGCCGAGCCGCTGCGCCGCCTGCGCCAGCCCGGTGGTGAATTTGTGGATGTCGCCGGAGCTGTCGCTGTCGGTGTAGTGGCCGGCGTGGTACTGGCCGGCCAGGGTCGGCTCGATCGCGCGCATCTCCTCCGGGGTGACGCTGCGCCGCCGCACGCCGCCCTGCGCCAGCAGCAGCGAGACGCGCTCGCCGTGCTCGAAGTCGGCGCGGTCGCGGTAGATGTGCAGGATGCCGGCGCGTTTGAGGTCGAAGTCGATGCGCTCCTGCTCGGCCCAGCTGAACAGATGCTCGCGCGCGGCCACCGCCAGCCGGGCGATGGCGATGGTGTTGTCGCGGTAGTCCGGCATGGCGGCGATGAACTGCGCCAGCCAGGACAGCTTGTGCCAGCTCGGTTTGGGGTTCAGCAGCAGCGGCGCGTCCTTGCGCAGCATCCACTTCAAGCCTTTGGCCACGGTGGCGCGGTGGTTCCACACCTCGGCGTTGGAGGCCGACAGCTGGCCGCCGTTGGCGTACGAGGTCTCCATCGCCGGGTAGCGGTGGCGCTCGAGCAAGGTCACGCGCAGGCCGCGCCGGGCCAGCGCGTAGGCGGTGGTGACGCCGGTGATGCCGCCGCCGATGACTGCGATGGTCTTCATGGCGCGGTCCGGATCAGGCCTTTTTCAGGCCCGCGATGTAGCGGTCGATCACGGTCGGCAGCACCGTCAGCGGCACGCCGCAGCTTTGCACCAGCGCGTCGTTGAAGCCGGGCAGGTCGAAGCGCGCGCCCAGCGCCGCCTTGGCGCGTTCGCGCTGGCGCAGGATCTCGTTGTGGCCCACCTTGTAGCCGCAGGCCTGGCCCGGCGACACCGTGTAGCGGTCGATCTCGCTGGTCATCGCCTGCTCGCCGCGGCCGGTGCTCTCGACCAGGAAGCGGATCGCCTGCTCGCGCGTCCACTTCATCGCGTGCATGCCGGTGTCGACCACCAGGCGGCAGGCGCGGAACTGCTGCGCCTGCAGGTAGCCGATCTGGCTGTACGGATCGTTGACGTACAGGCCGAACTCGTCGACCAGCTGCTCGGCGTACAGCGCCCAGCCCTCGACGAAGGCGTTAAAACCCATCAGCGAGGAGATCAGCGGCAGCTCGTCGTGGTGCTCGGCCAGGTAGGCGCCTTGCCAGGCGTGGCCCGGCAAGCCCTCGTGCGCGGTCAGGGTGGCGATCTCGGACTTCGGCCACAAGGTGGTCGACTTCAGGTTGATGTAATAGATCGCCGGGCGCGAGCCGTCCAGTGAGGCGAAGTTCATGTAGCCGAGCGGCGCGCCGGCCTCGATGTCGACCGGCACGCGGCGCACCTCCAGCGGCGCCTTCAGGCTCATGTTGGAGATCTTGGGCATCAGCGCGCGCACGGCGTCGATGCGGTCGTTGCAGTAGGCGATCAGCTCGTCGCGGCCCTTGTCGTTGTCGGCGTAGAAGCGTTTCGGGTCCTTCGACAGCGACAGCAGGCGCGCGCCGACGGTGCCCTGCGTGATGCCTTGGGCCTTGAGGATGGCGTCGATGCGCGACTGCAGCATCTTGTTCTGCTCCAGGCCGATGGTGTGCACCTCGCGCGGACTCAGGTTGGTCGAGGTGCCCAGGCGCAGCGCCCACTCGTAGTAGGCCGCGCCATCGGGCAGGCGGTGCACGCCGGCGACGTCGGTGGCCTTGGCCGTGGCCTTGGTGTAGGTGGCGATCTGGCGCTCCAGCGCCGGGTAGACCTGGGTTTCGACCAACTGCGTGACGCGCGCGTTCCAGTCGCCGGCCAGGCCCAGTTTCTGGGTGCGCTCGGTCAGCGAGGTGACCAGCTTTTGCTGGGCGACGGCGGTCTTGCGGTAGTCCTGCATCTGCCCCAGCGCGGTGCGGGCGATGAAATTGGGCGGCAGGATGCCGCGGCTGGCCTGGTTGGCGATGCGGGCGCTTTCCTGGTCCAGCATGCGCGCCATGCCGGTCACGCGCTCGAGGTAGGCCTCGGCGTCGGCGGCGTTGGCGATCTGGTGCTGCGAGTGCAGGAACTCCGGCACGCGGGTCAGCGCGCCGTCCTGCTGGGTGACGGGGAAGGGCGACGTGCCGCCGTTGAAGCCGGCGGCGGCGCCGCCGTACGAGAAGCGCAAGCCCTCCAGGCCCTCGTTGGCGGCGTAGCGGATGGTGTCGTAGCGGATTTGCGCGTCGGCGCCGAGCTGGGCGCGGTCGACGCCGGACAGGCGCTTGAGCATTGATTTGACCTGGCCGGCCCAGGCGGCGTCGCCGGCGCGGCTGACGTTCTCCAGCTGCGACTTGAGGGCGGCGCGCTCGCCCTTGTCGAGCCCCAGCGCGGTGGCGGAGCTGGGCGACAGGCGCAGGATCTCCTCGGCGAAGTTGTCGAGCAGCTTGGCGAAGCCGGCGTCGGCGGCGGTCGGTGCGGCCTGGGCGCTTTGCGCCCGTGCCAGGCCCGGCAGCGCGGGCAGCACCCCCACGGCAGTGGCGGAAAGGGCGGACAGCAGCAGGTCGCGGCGGGTGAAATTCTGGGACTTGTTGCTCATGACATCCTTTTATTGTTCGTTGGTAATGCTGGCCGGGGCGCGTGGCGCGGGAATTTTTCGGCCGCGCGGCCGGCGCGACGCTGACCATAGCGCGTTGGCCGGAAAATTGTCAATGAGTATCGTGCGCAGGTTAAGGCGGATTTAATACAGGGACGGCGGTGGCGGTGACGAATTCGACGTTGAAATCGACGCTGGAACCGGCTCCGCCTCGGCCCCGAACCGCAGCTGGAAGCGGGCGACCAGTTCGCGCAGCGCGTCGAGCTCCTGGCGCGGCAGGGCCAGCGCCACGTGCATGTCCGGGCGGACCAGGTAGGCCGCGTCCTCCAGCAGGCCGGCCTGCCCGGCGGCCTCGCTCCAGGGCCAGGCGTGCAGCGGCAAATGCAACACCTGCGCGGCGGCGGCGAGCAGCGGATCGGTTTTGCCGTACACGTGCAATTGCCAGTCCAGCGAGCGCAGCGGGGCGAAATTGTCGCCGCCGTCCGCCTGCGGCACCCACGGCAGGCGGTCGCCGCCGATGATCTCGCCCGCGCGGCCACCGCTGAGCAGGCTGTCGGGATAATGGATCTGCACCTGCGACAAGGTTTTGAACAGTGTGCGGCGGGCGGCCGAGAAGCCGGTCAGCACCGGCAGCACATGCGGCACCAGCCAGTTGCGCAACAGCTGGCCGCCGGTGCCCTGCGACACCACCATCTGGAAGGCGCGGTCGGTGGTGGTGACCAGCTTGCGGGCGAACACGAGCCGCTCGGCCTGGTAGGTGTCGAGCAGCGCGCCGTGGGCGCCGGTGCGCAGTACCTGGGCCAGCTTCCACGCCAGGTTGACGGCGTCGCCGATGCCGGTGTTCATGCCCTGGCCGCCGGCCGGGCTGTGGATATGGGCCGCGTCGCCGGCCAGGAAGCAGCGGCCGACGCGGAATTGCGACGCCACCCGGTGGTGCACGCGGTAGGTGGAGAACCAGTTCAACTGCGCGACCTTGATGCCGAGCAATGGCTCCAGCACCGGGCGCACGTCCTCGAAGCTGGGCTCGGCGTGGCCGGCGGCCGGGTCGGTTTTAGGCTCGGGCATGATGCCGATCAGGCGCTGCATGCCGCGCGAGCGCACCGGCAGCATCAGCGCGAAGGTGTTGGCGCCCAGGTGGCCGACCAGGTCGACGTTGGGCGGACCGTCGGTCTTGACGTCGGCCACATAATAAAGATGGTCGTAGGTGCCGCCGCCGAAGTTGATTTGGAGCGACTCGCGCACGCGGCTACGGGCGCCGTCGCAGCCGCACAGGAAGGCCGTGCCGCAGGCGATGCGTTCGCCCCCGCGCCGCAGCACCGAGCGCACGCCCCATTCGTCCTGCGTGAACGATTCGAGCTCGGTGTTCCACTCGACCTCCACCCCGTGTGCGCGCAACTGTTCGACCAGGAACCGTTCGTGGTCGTCCTGCGGGAAAGCCAGCACGAAGGGATAGGGGCTGAGGCCGGCGCCGATGTCCTTGAAGGGCAGCTCGGCGATGTCGTGGCCTTCCTCGCGCAGGTGGATGGCCTCGATACGGATGCCGAGATCGACGACGGTGTCGCCGAAACCGAGCTGGCGGTAGAACTCGAGCGTACGCGCGTGCACGGCCATGGCGCGCGAGGCTTGGCCGGGGCCGCTGTTTTGGTCGATGATGCGCACCGTCACGCCGTGCCGCGCCAGCCGCAGGGCGAGTACCAGGCCGGTGGGTCCGGCGCCAACGATGAGAACTTGGGGAACCATCGGGCCAGTCTACCCGCGTGGGCGAATGCGGCGCGCGCAATTGGTGGCGCGGGCGGGCTGGTCGGCGTGGTGGATCGGTTATGGTCGAGGTATAATGATTGCCGGGTGTTCGTACAGCAAGGTACGACAGGACGCGCGATGGTCGGGCCGCCACGCGGCTTTATTGCGTCCAATATGAACATTATCCTTTTTGCTCCTGGCTTCTCCTCCTTACGTCATGCGCCCCTGGAGGCAGCATGATGTCCGTCGAACGCGGTCTTTCTAATACCTTCAAGCAATTCACCGAGTCGAGCAAAGCTGGCGGCATCGTGCTCATCCTGTGCACGCTTGTCTCGCTGTCGATTGCAAACTCGCCCTGGGGCGCCGCCTATCTCGGCTTCTGGCACCAGATCGTGGCGGGGCTAAGCGTTGAGCACTGGATTAACGACGCCCTTATGGCGGTGTTCTTCCTGCTCATCGGGCTGGAGCTTGAACGCGAACTGTACAGCGGCGAACTGTCCGACATGAGGAACGCGCTGTTACCGATGCTGGCTGCGGCTGGCGGCATCGCAGTGCCTGCTTTGATCCACTTCGGCATGAACGGCGGGACGCCTACCCAAGCCGGTGTTGGCGTCCCGATGGCGACGGACATTGCCTTTGCGCTCGGCGTATTGGCTTTGCTGGGCAGCCGGGTGCCAGCGTCACTGAAAATCTTCCTGACGGCGCTGGCGGTGATGGATGACTTGGGCGCAATTGTCGTGATCGCCCTGTTCTACACCACCGACCTGTCGTTCCTGTATCTGATGGGCGCGCTGGCTGTTTTCATCGCACTGATTGCAATGAACCGCCTGCTGCGCGTTATGGCGTTGTTGCCTTATCTGTTGGGCGGTGCCCTGATGTGGTTCCTGATGCTTAAATCCGGCGTGCATGCGACCATTGCGGGCGTACTGCTTGCCTTCGCGATTCCCTATTCCGCCAAGGAAGACGACGCCGCGTCGCCCTCGCATCGTCTGGAACACATCCTGCACAAGCCGGTTACCTTTTTGATCCTGCCGATCTTCGCCCTGGCCAATACCGGCATCGTCATCGGCCCGGATTGGATCGGCGAGCTCGCCAGCAGCAATAGCCTGGGCATCATCGCCGGACTGGTGCTGGGCAAGCCGGTCGGTATTGTCCTGTTCAGCTTTGTGGCGGTGACTTTGGGGTTGTGCCGGCTGCCGCTGGATCTGGCTTGGCGGCACATCCTGGGGGCGGGATTACTGGGCGGAATTGGTTTTACGATGTCGATCTTCATCACCAATCTCGCGTTCACGGGGCAAGCGGAAGTGATCAATGCGTCGAAGATGGCGATCCTCGGAGCTTCGTTGGCTGCGGGCATAGTCGGGTTTGTATGGCTGAAGCTCAGGGGTGGCCCGCTCGCGAGCGACTCGAATACGGATTCTTGCTGAATTAATAGGCGACGTCTTCCAGCCGATAGCGGAATTTTCTGCGCTCCGGCAAGTCCCATCCGGGCTCGCGGTCGGTGTTGCGCGGTGGCTGGCCTGCCGGTGACGGGGCCTGCGGCGCGGGCAAGTTTGCCGTCGATCCAACTGCCAGCGGCGGCATTGCGGTAGAGCCTGTCAGGATCGTAGCGGTTGGCGTTGCGGCTGCCGGCTTTGCCGCCGCGATCAGTTCATCGCGCAGCCGGCATGCTATTTTGAAGGTCTTGTCGCCCGGACGGCGGATGAATAAGTCCTGCCACGCATTGCGCGTCGAGCGGGCGAACGATTGCGCGAACTGGTTCGGGGACACCGCGCGGCCATTGTGGATGATCTGATCGCCTTCAACGCGAGCGTAATTGTTTTCGCCGTAGCTCCACGATTTCAACACGGTGCCTGCCGGAAGGAACAGCGATTTCCATTGATAGCCGTGCATGTCTGCAGGGTCCGCGCCCGGCGCGAATCTGGCCGGGTCTTCCAGCCAGCATTCGACGGCCTTCGTCATGGCTTCCGAAATGTCCTGCGAGCCGCCACGACGGCGCAGCTTTTCTATGAGGTGGAGCAGGGTATCGGTAGGCACCTGCACGGTCACTGTGGTATTCATTC
Source organism: Duganella sp. 1411 (assembly GCF_017833525.1). GTDB lineage: Bacteria > Pseudomonadota > Gammaproteobacteria > Burkholderiales > Burkholderiaceae_D > Rugamonas. The sequence continues at coordinate 1,732,378 of NZ_JAFICD010000001.1, read as the reverse complement.
GATTTTCTCCCCTATTTCGTTCTGCTTTGTCATATTTAGACCGGGAAGCGCGGCGATAGTTCAATCCCTGGAAAAATAGGGAAAAACAGGGCGAAAAATCGGGCTTTTGCTACAAGGAGCTGCGCGGCCCACCCCTGTGCATACTGCCAGGGGGAGCGCGATGGGGTTCCGCTCCTGAGTGGGGGACGAGGGGCGGCTGTGGGGCGTTAGCCGACGGTCGGCCCACGAAACGGGACCGGCCAAAATTTCCAGAACTACAAGCGAATAGCCCGACCGATCATTAGCCGAACGTCTGCATTCGGTCAGGCAAAGTTGGAAGCGGGGGTAGGCGCGCGGATACTTCTTTCACGATCGCTCGATGGCGGGCGCTGCCCATGCGTTACCGCTACCGTCCGGTGGCCAGGTCCCCCTAGCCGCCGGAACATTGAGTCGCAGCAACGGCGTTCGCGCCGCTGCGCTGGTCGACCTACTATGCCCCCAATTACGACATGCGCGCGCGCTTGTTGCGGCGGAGCGCCCCGGCCAACATGCCGAAGCCTAGCAAGAACATCGGCGCCATGCCAGGTTCCGGCACCACGCTCGCAGTTTGCCGCGCGATGAAGGACAGGTTATCCGCGTAGCCATCGTTGTCGCCCGCAACAAGACGCTCCATCGACAGCCAGAAAGACAGCTTGCTCGTGCCAGCAGGCATGATTCCCGAGGACTCCCGGTAGTACAGGCCCGTCTGGTTGCCGCGATCTTGCGGGGTGACGGGACCGATCGCCGCGTTTCCTATCTCATTGTTCGCCGCATCGAGAAACTGCACGAAGAACAGTGCGTTGTCGCCCTGGTCGGCCCAGCCGCCGAGCCATCCGCTCAAGGAATAGGAAGTGTTCTGCGCCGTGGGCGCGCCGAAATCCAGCGTCTGAACGCCCACCGCATACTCCCCGAAGCCGGCGAACATCTTCGTTCCGCGATCGACCGGGCCAGGCTGGGTGGGAAGCACCCAGTTGTTGCCATAGTCCACCGACTGGACCGTGTTGTAATTCGAGTAGCCGGTCCAGCCGCTCACGCCCGCCTCGGCGTCGCCGTTGACGATGAGGTTCTGACCGTAGGTGACGGCAGCTTTGCCGCTACACGCCACGGCGAACAAGGCCGCGGCAACGAGAAATCGACACTTCATGAAAAGCTCCTTGTAGAAGTTAAATGACGCGGTACTGGTCAAGCTGCGCTGCCCCGCGCATCGCCGGGTCGCTGATGGACGGCAAGCCGTTTTCCAGATGGCCGGCGAAGCGGCGCAACCAGCCCGGCAAGCCGTTCACGCGCAGGCTGTAGTCGTACCAGTTTGAACTCGATGCCAGCGGAAGCCGAACGGTGCTCCTCGAGCGTGCCACGACGCGCACTTCCAGCGGCTTGCTCGCGTAATACTTGTTGGCGGTGAGTTCGAAGGTGCATGGCTGCGCGCCATTGTTGACCAGGTCGATGAGCAGCTCGCCTGCGCTGCGGTCGGCGCGCATGCTGATCTCCGGCCAGGCGGCGTTGCCTGCGCCACGCACGTCGCCGACGATGTGGCGATGAAAGCCGTTCGGTCCCAATACCCAAAGATCGTAGGCAGCTGCGGTGTTCCAGCGGCCTTCGAGATATTTGCCAGGCTCGACCGTATAGCGGCGCGGGACCTGCTCCAATGCCAGACGATCGTACACATGAAACACCGCCCCGGCTTCGCCCAGGTTGTCGAATTTGAGCACCACCTGGCCGCCTGCGGCCGGCACCTGTGCCTGCACCTGGAGTTCGTAGGGCAGGGCGCGTGCCGGACGCACGCCGGCAGCCTGCACCGGCGCCGTCAGCGTGGCCGGCGTTGCGGGGACCTTGGTGTTTGGCAGGCTCAGCGCCATTGCGCGCCGCGCGGCCGTTTCCGGCAGCAGTTGCGTGAACCCGTTGTCGTTCGGGTTGGCGAAGTCGAAACAGGACAACAGGTTGCCGCTCACCGCACGGCGCCATGGGCTGATGAGCGGCTCGCGCACACCGAAGCGCGCCTCGATGAAACGCACCACCGAGGTGTGGTCGAAGACCTGCGAATTGACCCAGCCGCCCTTGGTCCATGGCGAGATGACATACATCGGAACGCGCGGCCCGAGCCCGTAGGGGCGGTGGTGCGTGCGTGCATCGGCGCCGTTGAGCACGTGATGGTACTCGCCGGTGGTATCGACGGTTGACGCGCCGGCGAGCTGCGACTGCGCCGGATTGCTGCCGTAACTCGTGTACGCCGGGACCGCGGGCGGTGGCATGTGGTCGAAGAAGCCGTCATTCTCGTCGAAGTTGATGAGCAGGACCGTCTTGCTCCAGCTGTCCGGATTGGCGGTCAGGGCGTCCAGCACGCGCGCGATGTAGTCGGCGCCCGACGCAGGACTCGAGGGACCCGGGTGTTCCGAGCCTTCGGCGGTCGCGACGACCCAGCTGACCTGCGGCAGGCGGTTGGCAAGCACGTCGGCCTTGAGCAGGTCGAGGTCACGCGTCGTGGTGCCGCGATCGCGCAGGGATTGCGAATAGCCCGGCCGGCGATACCACGCGTTGCGGAAAGAGCGGAAGCCCGCCAGCGAGTTATCGGTGAAGTTGTCCGCCATGTTCTGGTAAACCTGCCAGCTGATGCCCGCCGCTTCGAGACGCTCCGGATAGGTGGTCCACAAGTAGTCGGTGGACATGTCCGGATTGAAGTCGTCGCGGCTGTTGTCGGTCGACGGGCCGCCCGCAACCGCCAGGGGATCGTTGTGACCGCTGAACAGAAACAGCCGGTTGGTGTTGGTGCCGGTCTGGGTTGCGCAGTGATAGTGGTCGCAGATGGTAAAGGCGCGCGCGAGCGCGAACTGGAACGGAATGTCGGCGTCGGCGTAATAGCCCATCGCGTGGTTCTGCTTGACCGTGCACCAGTCATTCATGCGTCCGTGGTCCCACGCCAGCTGGGCGTCGAGCCAGCTATGCGGCGTCCCGGCCACGCGCATGACTGGAAAGTCCTGCACCGTGTTGAGCCGGAACGGCGCGATGGCGCTGCCATGGGGCCAGTTGGGTCGGCCGGGCACCGGCGCCCCGCCGACCGAGCGCTGCACGAAGACCGATTTGCGGCTGAAGAGATTTTGCCGGTCCATCACCGGAATCGGAAAGGGATCGCCGAATCCCCTGACCCCTTCAAGAGTGCCGAAGTAATGGTCGAAACTGCGGTTCTCCTGCGTCAGCACGACGATGTGCTCGACATCCTGCAAGCTGCGGGTGCGCTGATTGGCAGGCAGGGCCAGCGCCTTTTGGATGGACGGTGGAAAGGTCGCCAGCACGGCACTGGCGCCGGCCGACTTGCCCATTGTGCGGAGGAAGTCACGTCGGCTCATGCATGCACCTGCGTGCGTGCGAACGCGAAATAGAAAATATGCATTTGATTGATCCAGGTCGATTGTCGGGGAACACGAAAACTGAGGTCATGCGAGGCAAGAGCTTACGCACCAACTATGAAAAGTTGATGACATGTCATGCAATCGAAGCAATTTACTTATTTCGGCAATAATCCTGGGCCAGACGCCTCCGGTGGGACCGGGCGGATTTGCGCCTCCCTGGCACGGAGCGGGCGCTTCGCGTTATCATCCAGCACTTCCCCTTCATCCAGATTGACGCCCCGACCACACACCATGACCCACTCCGCCCTCCGTCGTACTTTGTTGCTGGCGCTCGCATCGACCCCATTTGCCCGCGCCAGCGCCGCCCCCATGCCGCCGGACATGCGGCTGGTCCGGCTGGAAGCGGCGTCCGGCGGCCGGCTGGGCGTGGCGGCGCTGAACACGGCCGACGGTCGCGAGCTGCTGCACCGCGCCGACGAGCGCTTCCCCTTCTGCAGCACGTTCAAGATGATGCTGTCGGCGGCGGTGCTGGCGCGCGAGCCGTCGGCGCTGCAGCAGCGCATCCGCTACGACAAGGGCGAACTGGTGGCGCATTCGCCGATCACCGGGAAAAACCTTGACGACGGCATGACCATCGAGGCCCTGTGCGCCGCCACCATCCAGTACAGCGACAACACGGCCGCCAACCTGCTGATACGCCACCTCGGCGGTCCGGAGGCGGTGACCGCCTACGCCCGCACGATCGGCGACCGGCAATTCCGCCTGGACCGCCTGGAAACCGAGCTCAACAGCGCCATCCCCGGCGACCCGCGCGACACCACCACGCCGGCGGCGATGATGGAATCGCTGCACAAGCTGGCGCTGGGCGACGCGCTGCCGCCGGCCAAGCGCGAGATCCTGACGGATTGGCTGATCGGCAACACCACCGGCGCCACCCGCATCCGTGCCGGCGTGCCGTCGAGCTGGCGGGTGGGCGACAAGACCGGCGCCGGCTCCTACGGCACGGTCAACGACATCGCCGTGCTGTGGCCGCCCGGCAAGGCGCCTATCGTGCTGGCCGTGTACCTGACGCAACCCGGCAAGGATGACGCGATCCGTCCCGAAATCCTCGGCCAGGCGGCAAAGATTGTCATCGATGCGTTCAAGGTCGGCTAAACTACGGCCCTTAACCTTAGTGGGCCCCCCATGACGAACAAAAAACAGCCTCCCGCCAAAAATCCCGCCGAGGCGCCCGCGGGCCGCGCCCCCAATCCCTTCCTCAATGCCGAGCTGTACGCGCGCATGCGCGACTACACCGAGCGTGACGCGGCGTTTTCCAAGGAATTGAAGGCGATCGGCGAGAGCGGCGCCGGCAAGCGCAGCACCGACGCGCGCATGGCGCCGTCGCTGGCGGTGCTGCGCGCCGTGGTGAAAAAGGGCTTGCCGCTGTGGACGATGTTCGACCGCATCGTCGACGGCGTGGAGAGCGGCCTGTGGGAGCCGTGGCTGACCGCGTTCGGCTTCGAGCTGCGCGGCGTCAACTACGCCAAGACCGGCGAGCGCAACGCGCGGCTGGCGCTGGACATCAGCCTGGGGTCGAAGGCGCACACGGCGTTCGCCAACGCCGGCGTCGGCAATTGGCGCAGCCTGGTGGTCGAGGATTGCGCCCAGGTGCAGATCGATAAGCCGACCGAGAAGGCGCCGGCCAAGGCCCACGCCATCTTTTTCCTGGACGCCCCGGCGCCGTAATCACGCCGCGCGGATTACTTTTCCCACTCCAGGTGGACCACCTTGTAGCCTTTGTCCTTGAGTAGGCGCAGCAGCGCCGGCAAGGCCTTGACGGTTGGGCCGTTGGCGTCGTGCATCAGGATGATGCCGCCGCCCCTGGCGGTCAGGCCCTCGGCCAGGCGCACGGTCAGCAGTTCGGTGGTGTCGCTGGGCAGCCAGTCGTTGATGCCCAGATCGATCGACATCACCGTGATGTTGGACGCCTTGAGCGCGGCCAGCATGGTCGGCGTTTCTTCCAGATACGGGAAGCGGTAGGCCGGCGCGTCCACGCCGAACGCGGCCCGATAGGCGGCCAGGTTCTTGCGCAGGTCTTCGAGCTGTTGCTCCGGGCGCAGCTCGGACAGGTGCTGGTGGGCGTAGCTGTGCATGCCGGCCGAGTGGCCCTCGGCAACGACGCGCCGCGCCAGGTCCGGCGCGCGCGTCAATTTGTCGCCGAGCATGAAGAACGTCGCTTTGGCGCACTGGTCGGCCAGCGCCGCCAGCACGGCGGGCGTGCCCGCCGGCTCCGGGCCGTCGTCGAAGGTCAGCACGACCTCGCCCTTTTTCAGCGGCAAGGGGTCGTGCTGCTGCGCGCCGTACAGCGCGCCTTCGCGGGGAAGCTTGATGGTGCGGGAGGTGCCGAGCTTGTCGGCGCCGCACTCGGCGGCGAGGGCGGGGCACGCCAGCGCGGCCAGCGCGCCCATCGCCATCAGTTTTACGACACGTGTCGCGCGTGTCATTTCAGGCGGCGCGTTTGCGGCGGGCCATTGCCGAGACCAGCGCCACGCCGGCCAGCATCAGCGCGTAGGTTTCCGGTTCCGGTACCGGGCTCACGCCGCCCTGGCCGCCACCGGCGCCCATCATGATGCCTTCGATCAGCGCGGCGGGACTGAAGTTATTTTCCAGACCGCCGGTCCACACGCCGGCCTGGTCGGAGAGCGCGTAGTTGGCCGTGTTCCCGGTGGTCCAGGTCGCGTTGGTGTTGGCGAAGGCGGAACCGGTCAGCCAGTAGGTGCCGGCGCCCAGCGTCCAGTTCAGGTTGGACAGCGAGGCGCCCGACAGCACGCCGGTCAGGTCGCTCGAGTACAGCAGTTTGCCCGATGGCAGTTCCGGGAAGTCGGCGGGGTTGGGCACGCCGGTGGTGTCTTGCTTGACCGAGCCCATGATGCCCAGGGTGATCTTGCCCAGGCCGCTGACGTTGTCGATGGCGGTCTGGATCGAGGTGATTTTCGTCTCGCCCGTCAGCGTGAAGCGCACGGCGTGGCTTTGTTCATAGTGCGCGCCGTTGGCGTCGGTACCGTTGTCGACCTGGTACGACATGAAGTCGAACGGGCCGTAACTATCGAAGACGACGGCAGCGTGCGCCGAGCTGGCCAGCAAACCGAGAACGAGCATGGGGACGGCAAAAATGCGCTTTAGTGACATGGAAAACTCCGTAAATTTCAAACAAGTAGAAAAAGGACATTACCATTATTGCATGCTCACTTATTAATTGAAATCATGAAATTTTCATGTTGTGAACTAGCCGCGTTGTTATTTAACACATACCTCGTCAATATGGCGCGCGGTAGCGGAATCCGTGCCGCTGTAGAGCCCGCCGGGGTGTTGTTGCTATCGCATTGAAATCGACCGCGTTGACGGCGGCGCATGCATGGCGGATTACGCTGCGCTAATCCGCCCTACGTGATTCCGAGGTGATTCCGACGTGATTTTGACGTCATTGACGTCATTGACTTCATTGACTTCATTGACTTCATTGACTTCATTTTGACGTGATTCTGTTGGCCGGTTCGCTGATTAGGACGTTGTGGGCGCGGCCGGGCAGCCGGACCAGTTGCCGTTGGCGGGAATATGCTCCCCTTTCATCACCAGGGTCAGCGCGCCGAGGCGGGCGTTGTCGCCGACGACGGCGCTGTACAGCACCGCGCTGCGCGGTCCCATGTAGACGCGCGAACCGATCGTGACCTCGTCGATTTTCATCACCCGGTCTTCGAACAGGTGCGTCTGCGGGCAGGTGAGGGCGTTGAGCTCGCTGTAGTCGCCGATCCGCACGCAGTCGAATTCGGTGATGTCGGTGGTGTCGAGGTAGACGCCTTTGCCGATTTTCGCGCCCATCAGGTTGAAGGCCAGCGGCAGCCACGGCGTGCCGCGCAGGTAGCGCATGAAGTTGGGCACGGCGATGCCCTCGTACAGGTTGGTGACGCCCTCGGACAGCCACACGAACGGCGTCCACATCGGCGCCGAGCGCTTGCGGTAGCTGCCGATCAGTACCCACTTGAGCAGCGCCACGAACACGTAGTTGAACACGCCGTAGGCCAGCCCCGCCAAGGTCAGGTCCCAGATCACCTCCGCCCAGCGGCCGGCGCCGGCGATCGGCATCACCGACAGCACCAAGGTGTAGCCGACCGCGATCACCAGCGCGTGCGGCGCGACGATGCGGAAACCCTCGATCAGGCCGCGGCCGAGCCGGCGCTGCGGCGAGGGGTGGAAGGTCAGCGATTCCGGATAGCCGCTGGTCTGTTCGCGCGCGGGCAGGTTGATCGGCGGGGAACCGAGCCAGGTGTCGCCGCTGTTCATCCTGGCGTTGCCCGGCGCGCGCGAGTGCACGCCGATCAGCACCTGCTCGGGCAGCACCGTGCCGTCCGGGATGTAGGCGCCGTTGCCGACGAAGCTGCGGTTGGAGATCACGGTCGGTTGCATCGTCATCCAGCCGCCGTCGATTTCCTCGTCGCCCAGCATGACGGCATCGGCGATGAAGGTCTCGTCGCCCAGGGTCAGCATGTCCGGCACCACGCCCAGCGCGGTGGAGATCTCGGCGTCCTTGCCGACTTTGGCGCCCAGCAGGCGATACCAGTACGGCGCGAACACGGTGGCGTAGATGCCGTGCAGGACCTGCAGGCTCGATTCCTGGATCTGGCTGACCAGCCATTTGGCGCAGTAGGTGTTGCTGTGCACCGCGAACCGGCCCGGCTTGAGCTTGGGCAGCACGGTCCAGCGGATGCCCGCCGACAGCAGCGCCGTGAGCAGGATCAGCACCGCGCTGGCGGGGAAGGCCAGCAGGAAGTAGCGCAGCAGCCGGATGCCCGTGCCGTCGCCCTGGATCCCCGGCATCACGCCGATTTCGTCGAACCAGTCGATCAGCACGAAGCTGGGGAACACCGGCATGAAGAACAGCGTGACGATCAGCAGGATGCCGGCGACGAAGAACAGGCTTTCGCCCAGATCGCGCGCGCCGGTGAGCGCGGGCCGCGGCGGCAGGCGCGCGGGGTCGAAGGCGCCGGCGTCGCGCGCCGGCGAGCCGGTCCACATGCGGCCGGCCGGCACGCGGGCGCCGTCGCCCAGCGCCGACTGGCCGTCCAGGTGGCCCTGCGCCTCGACATGGGTGTTCCCTTCGAGGATGGCGAAGGAGCTCACGCAGGCGTCGCGCTCGAGCGTGATCCGGCCCAGGCGCAGCACGCCGCGCTCGACGCGGGCGTTCTCGAAATTGACGGCGTTGCCGATGCTGACGTTGTCGGCGATGTCCAGCAGATCGGGCGCGCGCAGGGTCATCGAGCCTATCGTCACGTCGCGGCCGACCTTCGCGCCCAGCGCGCGCAGCCACCAGGCGTTGAGCGACGAACCGCTTAACAGATACGCCGGTGCCGCCTCGACCAGCCGGTCGGCCAGCCACCAGCGGTAGTAGGTCAGGCCCCACAGCGGGTACGCGCCGGCCTTGATGCGGCCGGCGATCAGCCATTTGCCGGCGATGGCGATGGCGAATTCCATCACCGTCGCCAGCAGGAACACGCCGACCGAGGCGGCGATCGCGCGCGCCACCGAGTCGCCCGGGTCGCCGGTGAAGAAGTGGTAGGTGAAGAACGGCGCCAACCACTGCGCCATGCGCAGCGCCACCAGCGCCGGCATCACCGCCGCCTGCGCCAGGCCGCAGGTCCAGCGTTTGACGGCGGACGGCGGCGTCCACGCCGCCTCCTGCGCGCTGGCGCCGTGCGCCGCGCCGAGCACCTGGGCGATCTTGCCGACCTGGCGCTGCTGATAGATGTCGCGCACGGTGACGTGGGCGTAGCGCGGATCGGCGCGCAAGGCCGACGCCAGCCGCGCGGCGAAGAACGAATGGCCGCCCAGGTCGGAGAAGAAGTCGGCGTGGCGCAGGATAGTCTGGCCGGGGAACAGCTTGGCCAGCGCGGCGAACAGCGCTTCCTCGGCCGGCGTTTCGGGCAGGTCGGAATCCTCGGCGCCGCCGGCCGCCGGGGCGCCGAGCGGCGTGGCCTTGAGCGTCTTGCGGTCGATTTTGCCGGAGGTCAGGCGCGGCATCGCGTCGAGCACCTCGTAGCGGCCCGGGACCATGTACGGCGGCAGCTTGGCGGCGAGGCCGGCGCGCAGCGCGCGCGGGTCAAGCGTGACGTTGGTTTCGGCGACCAGGTAGGCGACCAGTTGGTCGATGCCGTCGTCCTTGCGCAGCAGGACCGCCACGGTGCCGACGCCGTCGGCCTGCGCCAGCAGCGCCTCGATCTCGCCCAGTTCCACGCGGAAGCCGCGGATCTTGACCTGGTCGTCGGCGCGGCCGAGGCAGACCACCTCGCCGTCGGCGCCGATGCGCGCCAGGTCGCCGGTGCGGTACAGGCGCTCGTCATGGAGGCCCTCGGACCAGGGATTGGGCAGGAATTTTTCCGCCGTCAGGTCGGGGCGCCCCAGGTAGCCGGCCGCCAGACCGGGTCCGGTGATGCACAATTCGCCGATCTCGCCGCGCGCCAGCAGGCGCAGGGGCGTGCCGGGCGCGGCGTCGGGGTTCGCTTCGACCACCAGCAGCCCGTAATTGGGCAGCGGCGTGCCGATGGTGACCGGCTGGCCGGGACGCAGGCGCGCCAGGCTGGCCGAGACGGTCGCCTCGGTCGGGCCGTAGGTGTTGAACATCTGGCGGCCGTCGCGCGACCAGCGCTCGACCAGCGACTCCGGGCACATCTCGCCACCGAGGTTGATCAGGCGCAGGCTGGGCACGTCCTGGTTGAACAGCGCGAGCAAGGTGGGCACGGCGTGCAGCACCGTCACCCGGTGCTGGTCGAGCATGCGCGGCAGCGTCTCCGGATCGCCGCTGATTTCCTTGGGGCCGATCCACAGCGTGGCGCCGGCCAGATAGGCGATCCAGATCTCCTCGAACGACATGTCGAAGGCGACCGAGAAGCCTTGATACACCTTGTCGGTCGACGTCACGCCCAGCACCTCGTTCTCGCTGCGCAGGAAGTGGCAGATGCTGCGCTGGGTGATCAGGATGCCTTTGGGCTTGCCGGTGGAGCCGGAGGTGTAGATCACGTACGCCGGCGCGTCCGGCGAGACGGCGCCGCGCCGGGCCACGGGCGCGGGCCGGTCTTCGGCCGCCAGCAGCGCCTCGGCCGTCCACACCGGGCGGCCGATGCCGGCCAGCCGGGGCGCGAAGGCGGCGCAAGTGAGCACGCCGGCGCCGTCGGCGTCGTCCAGGCACACTTGCAGGCGCTCGACCGGCGTGTCCTCGTCGACCGGCAGCCACGCGGCGCCGGCCTTGGCGATGCCGGCCTGCAGCACCAGCAGCTCGATCCCGCGCGGCAGCCACAAGCCGACGATCTGGCCCGGGCGCACGCCGGCGTCGATCAGGCGCCCGGCCACCAGGTCGGCCTGCGCATCGAGTTCGCGATAGCTCAGCCGGCGCTCGCCGGCGATCAGCGCGATCTGCTCCGGCGCGCGGCGGGCGGTCGCCTCCAGCAGGTCGGCCAGGATTTCCTCGCGCAGCAGTTCGCTTTGCTGCTGACCGTAAAGAATGTCGGGATGCGATTGCGTCGGCGTAAAGCAGGGTGTTACTGGCTCGTTCATGCTGAAACTTTATTGGTGGCGTGATGTCATTGTACGGTACGCCTGCCCGTTCCTCCATGGGAAGAATGCAAGTTCTGCTTACAGCCTTTACAATAGGAAATAAGAACCCCTGATTCAATAGCCGTTTCAAAAAAGGAGTCGCATGTTACCGAACCGTCCCCATTTCGCCCCGATGCAATTTGACGATCCGATTGCCGCTTACGAACAGGTTCTGGCCATTTATGACGCCAACATCGCCCATCTGCGCGATGCCATGAAACGCTTCGTCGCCGGCGAGAATGTCGGCGAGCACGTGCGGGCGTGCTACCCCTTCGTCCGCGTCCACACCGACACCGTGGCGCGCGCCGACTCGCGGCTGGCCTTCGGTTTCGTCGCCGGTCCCGGCACCTACGAAACCACGCTGACGCGCCCGGATCTGTTCGCGCGCTACTATCAGCAGCAATTCAAGCTGCTGCTCAAGAACCACGGCCACCACCAGCAGGTACGGCTGGAGGTGGGCACCAGCGCGCAGCCGATCCCGATCCACTTCTCGTTCGCCGAGCACGAGCACATTGAAGGCAGCATGACGGCCGAACGGCGCCTGTTGATGCGCGATGTCTTCGATTTGCCCAATCTTGCCGCGATGGACGACGGCATCGCCAACGGCACCCACGAGCCGCCGCCGGGCGAGGCGCAGCCGCTGTCGCTGTTCACGGCGCCGCGCGTCGACTACTCGCTGCAGCGGCTGCGGCACTACACCGGCACCTCGTGCGAGCACTTCCAGAAGTTCGTGCTGTTTACCAATTACCAGTTTTATATCGACGAATTCGTCAAACTGGGCCACGAGCTGATGGCGGCCCCGTCGACCGGACCGGAGGACGACTACATCGCCTTCGTCGAGCCGGGCAATATCGTCACGCGCCGCGTCGGCCAGGCGGTGCTGCCGGGCGACGCGCTCGGCGCGCCGTTGCCGCGCCTGCCGCAAATGCCCGGCTACCACCTGATCCGCGCGGACGGCGCCGGCATTTCGATGGTCAACATCGGCGTCGGCCCGGCCAACGCCAAGACCATCACCGACCACATCGCCGTGCTCAGGCCGCACGCCTGGCTGATGCTGGGCCATTGCGCCGGCCTGCGCAACACCCAGGAGCTGGGCGACTACGTGCTGGCGCACGGCTATGTGCGCGAGGATCACGTGCTCGACGAGGATTTGCCGCTGTGGGTGCCGATTCCGCCGCTGGCCGAGGTGCAGGTGGCGATCGAGGCGGCGGTGGCCGAGGTGACCCAGCTGACCGGGCACGATCTCAAGCGCGTCATGCGCACCGGCACGGTGGCCAGCACCGACAACCGCAACTGGGAATTGCTGCCCCAGCGCACGCCCGAGCGCCGGTTCAGCCAGAGCAGGGCGATCGCGCTGGACATGGAAAGCGCGACCATCGCCGCCAACGGCTTCCGCTTCCGCGTCCCGTACGGCACCTTGTTATGCGTCAGCGACAAGCCGATGCACGGGGAAATCAAGCTGCCGGGCATGGCCAACCAGTTCTACCGCGACCGCGTCGACCAGCACCTGCGGATCGGCATCCGCGCGGTGGAACTGCTGCGCGACCTGGGCGTGGACCGGCTGCACAGCCGCAAGCTGCGCAGTTTTACCGAAGTCGCGTTCCAATAGGCCGTCCTGGCCGATCCTCCCGGCCCGCCGCGCGCGGGCCGGATTCCCTTCGATCACTTTACTTGCCAATATGGCACCCCGGTGGGATACTGCGGCTCTATTCTCCCTCGCAAGGGCGCGCTGTCACAGATGAGTACCCAGCATTGCTCGATCACGTAGCTTGAAGCAGATGACAGCCCTTCTGAAGAAACCATGGTCGCGCGCGACGCTGTGGGTGCTCGCCATCCGGGACAGCTTTGTCGTGCTGCTGCCGATTACTTTTCTTGGCGTGATGGCGATCGTGCTGTGGACGCTTCCATTTCCGCAAGCGCGCCGGCTGTTGGTCGATGTCTTCGGTCCGGGTTGGCAGAGCAGCGCCCACGACATGGTCGTCGTGATCGATAGCCTGTTCGGTCTGGCGCTGTGCGTGGTGCTCAGCCTGCGCGTGGCGCGCCGCCTGGCGACGGACCAGGGCGACGACATGCTGCCCTTGGTCTGGGTCGGCCTGGCGGCACTGGTCAACTTCATGCTGTGCGTGATGGCGAGCGGCTCGCCCGTCATCAGGCCGCTGGGACGCGACGCCTCCGTGTTGTTGGGCTTGATCATCGGTCTTGCCACGCCGGAGTTGCTGCGCCTGCTGGCGCCGAGGTTCCGGATCGAGCCCGACTACGACAGCAACCCCACCTTTTATTTTGCCCTGGGCATGATACCGCCGTGCGCGATCCTCGGCTTCGCCGTACTGCTGTCGGCCGAAGCCTTCATGGCCCTGCCGCCGCTGGACACGCACCGCTTGGCCGCCCTGGCCGGGGCCATTTCCACCCGGGCCGACGCGGACTGGCTGCTCGGTATCGGCGCGGTGTTGGTCAGCCACGTGGTGTGGCTGGCCGGCATACATGGCAACACGGTGCTGGGCGACCATGCGCTGGCGTTGTTGGGCGGCACCGGCGGCGTGCCCTGGAAACGGTTAATCGATGTCTTCGGCCTGCTGGGCGGATCGGGCGCCACCCTGGGCCTGGTGGTGGCGCTGCTCATCGTGGCGCGCGAAGGCCCGTTCCGCCGGCTCGCCCTGGTTTCCGTGGTGCCGTCGTTCTTCAATGTCAGCGAGCTGCTGATATTCGGGCTGCCCATCGCGCTCAATCCGGTCTTCTGGTGGCCGTTCCTGCTCGCCCCGCTGCTGTTGACCTTGCTGGGACTGACCGCCGTGCACAGCGGATTCATCGCGCTGTACGACTTCACGGTGCCGTGGACCACGCCGCCGTTCCTGTCGGGCTACCTGCTCACCCACTCGTGGCGCGGCGCGGCCGTGCAGGGGCTCGGCCTGGTGGTCAGCACCTTGATCTATCTGCCGTTCGTGCGCAAGGCCGAAGCGCGGCGCGCGCGCGGTCAAACCGAGGCGTTCGACGCGGCGATCGGCGCCATCGGCGCCGGCGGGCCCTTGTATTTGAGGTCGATGTCGCCCAACAGCCAGGCGGGACTGGCCGCGCGCAGCTTGCTGGCCGAGTTAAAACGCGGCATCGGCAGCGCCGCGATCACGCTGGCGTTCCAGCCCAAGCACGACGACCACGGTGCGCCAATCGGCGTCGAGGCGCTGCTGCGCTGGCAACACAAGCGCCACGGCCCGATCCGCGCCGACGTCGCGGTCGCGCTGGCCGAGGAGGGCGGCTTGATCGGCCGCCTGGGGGCGTGGGTGCTGGAGGAAGCGTGCGCCCGCAAGGCCGAATGGAACCGGCTTGGCTTGCCGCACATTACGATGGCGATCAACGTGTCGCCTTTGCAGTTGAGCGACCCGGCGTTGCCGACGGTGCTGGCCGCCTGCCTGGCGCGTCATCAATTGGCGCCAAGGGAGATCGAGCTGGAAATCACCGAGAGCCAGGCCATCGCGGCAAGCGAGGTGGTGGACCGCAACCTGGCGGCCATCGTCGACATGGGCGTCGCGCTGGCGATGGACGACTTTGGCATGGGCCACACGTCCTTGTTGTACCTGCGCCGGTTTGCCATCCACGCCATCAAGCTCGACGGTTCGCTGACGCGCGACGTGCTTGGCAATCCCATCAGCCGCGACATCATCCAGACCATCGCCGCGCTGGGCCGCGCGCGGCAGGTCGAAGTGGTGGCCGAGTTCGTGGAGACGGTCGAGCAGCGCGACGCGTTGGCGGCGCTCGGTTGCAATGCTTTCCAGGGCTATCTCTATAGTCCTCCGTTGCCGGGCGCCGCCTGCGCCGGCTATCTGCTGGCCGAGCGCACGGACGATCGGGGCCCGTGATCGGCGCGGCACGCTGTTGCATTCCATCCCTATCGTTGCTGAATCCTGCATAAAAATATAAATTCCAAAAGGAAAGCAGCGCGGATGTGGCTATAATTTTCTTGTGCGAGGAGCCATACGACAGGCCGTGGCGCTCGTCCAGGACAGGGCGCCGGCTTGGCGGTCGGCGGCGGCAGGGGGACAACCGCAGGGGGCGCGATGGCCGGAAGAGCCAGCTTTTCGATGGTATTGCTCGTTGCAACCACGCTGGGCGCGGCCCCGGCGCGCGCCATGGTCGCGGACGGCAGCGTGATCGCCGACATGTCGCTCGAACAGCTGAGCGATGTCATCGTGACTTCCGTGTCGCGCCAGGCGGAGCGGCTCGACAGCACCGCCGCCTCGGTGTTCGTCATCAGCGCCGGCGATATCCGCCGCAGCGGCGCGCAGTCGCTGCCCGAGGCGCTGCGGCTGGCGCCCAACCTGCAGGTGGCGCAGGTCGACGCGCGCAACTGGGCGGTCACCGCGCGCGGCTTCAACAGCCCCTTCGAGAACAAGCTGCTGGTGCTGATCGACGGCCGCAGCATCTACACCCCGCTGTTTTCCGGCGTGTTCTGGGACGCGCAGGACGTGGTGATGGAGGATGTCGAGCGCATCGAGGTGATCAGCGGACCGGGCGCGACGATCTGGGGCGCCAACGCCGTCAACGGCGTCATCAACGTCATCACGCGCTCGTCGGCCGACACCCGCGGCGGCCAGCTCAGCGCCATCGGCGGCGACCGGGACAAGAATGGTTCGCTGCGCTACGGCGGCGCGCTGCCCGCCGGCGGCACCTATCGCGTCTATGGGAAGTACCAAAAGCTCAACGACACCTTCACCGCCGCCGGCGTCAACACCAACTTCGGCATGCAGCGCACCCTGGCCGGTTTCCGCGCCGACTGGGGCTTGCGCGAGGGCGCGCTGAGCGTGTCCGGCGACGGCTATCAAGGCGAACTGGGCCAGTTTGCCGCGTTGCCGGTGCATATCTCGGGCGCCAATCTGATCGGCCGTCTGACCCGCAAGCTGTCGCCGGACGCGAATATGCGCTTGCAAGTGATCCTCGACCACACCGAGCGCAACCAGCCCGGCGCCTTCGTCGAGCGCCTGTCGACGCTGGACCTGGACGCCCAGCACGACCTGCGCCTGGGCCAGCGCAACGTGTTGACCTGGGGCGGCGGCTATCGCCACAGCTGGGACAGGGTGGCGAACTCGCCCGGACTGGGCTTCCTGCCCGGCGGACTGGACATGCATTGGGCCAACCTGTTCGCGCAGGACGAATACGCCGTCACGCCGGAACTCAAGCTGACCGCCGGCGCCAAGGTCGAACATAATAACTACACCGGCGCCGAATACCTGCCCAGCCTGCGACTGGCGTGGACCCCGGCGCCAGGCCAATTGGTCTGGAGCAGCCTGGCCCGCACCGTGCGCGCGCCGTCGCGCTTCGACCGCGATCTGCACGCGCCCAGCGCGCCGCTCGCGGTCGGCGGCGGCCGCCGCGTGTATATTTACGGCGGCGGTCCGGCCTTCGAGTCGGAGGTGGCCAAGGTGATCGAACTCGGCTACCGTGCCCAGCCGCTGCCGACGCTGTCCTGGTCGGCCACCGCCTTCTACAGCCGCTACGACAAGTTGCGGACGCTCGAGCCGCAGACCGGCCCGGCCGCGCCGGCGTTGTTCCTGTTCGAGAACCAGGCGCGCGGCCGCACGCGCGGCGTCGAGATGTGGGGCAGCTGGCAGGCGGCGCCGGTGTGGCGGTTGAACGCCGGGCTGGTGGCGCAGCGCGTGCGGATCGATCCGCTACCCGGCAGCCACGACATGAGCGCCACCAACCCCTCCCTGACCACCAACGATCCGGGCCGCCACTGGCTGCTGCGCTCGTCGGTCGACCTGACCGATAGCAGCGCGCTGGACCTGACGCTGCGCCACACGGGCGCGCTGCCACGGCCGGCCGTGCCGTCGTATTACGAGCTGGACGGCCAGTGGCTGTGGCAAGCGCACCCGGCCATGGACGTCGCGCTGATCGGGCGCAACCTGCTGCACCGCGCCCATGCGGAGTATGGCGCCCTGCCGGGACGCAGCCTGATCGAGCGTAGCGTGCAGTTGAAACTGACGCTGCGTTTTTGACGTGGCGACCATCGTCCCGGCAGCCATGCGCGGCGGCTTCGCGGCCGGGCTGTGGCGCCGCGCGCCGCTGCTGCTGTTGCTGCTGTTGCTGCTGTTGCTGCTGTCGATGCCGTTGTGGCGACCAGCGCCGGCGGCCGGCCAGGAGGCCGACCCGGCCCGCGTCGCGGCGCAGGTGAAGGCGGCGTATATCTACCGCTTCGCCGAGCATATCGAGTGGCCGCCGGCGGCCTTCGCCGACCCGGCGGCGCCGCTGGCCATCGCCGTGGTGGACGCCGACCAGGTCGCCGCCGAGTTGAACCAGCTGCGGCTGACGCGCCAGATCAAGGGCCGCGCCGTGACGGTGCGCACCTTGCGCGCCGGCGATCCGGCCGGCGGCGCCCAGGTGTTGTATATCGGCGCGCAGGACGGCGCGCGCCTGAAACGCGCGCTCGACGCCGCGCCCGCGCAGGGCGTGCTGGTGGTCACCGACGGCGACGGCACCCTGGCGGCGGGCGGCGCGATCAGCTTCGTACCGGTCGACAACCGGATCCGGTTCGACGTCTCGCTGACGCACGCCGAGCGTCATGGCCTGAAGATCGGCGCCAGGCTGCTGGCGGTGGCGCATAAAATCGAGGGGGGAAGACCATGAGGCTGCGGATACGTTCGGTGCGCCACAAGCTGCTGCTGCTGGTGTTGGTGACCAATCTGTGCGCGCTGACGCTGGCCGGCGCCACCCTGTTGTACCGCGACCTGCGCGAGAACCGCGCCACCACGGCGCGCGAACTGACCTCGATCGCCGCCATCCTGGGCCAGGGCAGCGTGCTGGCGATCGAGTTCGACGACGCCAAGGTCGCCACCGAAAACCTGGCGCTGCTGCGCGCCAACCCCAACATCCTGACGGCGGCCGTCTATACCGGCGGCGGCAAGCTGTTCGCCACCTACCGGCGCGACGCCGCGTCGCCGCCGCCACCGGCGATGGCGCCCGCCGCCGGCGCCGAATTCGGCGCCGGCGAACTGACCGTGGTCCGGCGCATCGCCGACCACGAGGGAGTGCATGGCACGGTCTACCTGCGCGAACGCTACGACCTCGCGGCCTGGCTGCGCGGCTACCTGGCCATCCTGGCGGTGGTCCTGCTGGGCAGCCTGGTGCTGGGCGTGGGCCTGTCGTCGCTGCTGCAGCGCTGGATCTCGGGCCCGATCATGGGCGTGAGCGAGATCGCGCGCCAGGTGGTGCGCGAGCGCGACTACCGGCTGCGCGCGCCCAAGAACAGCGAGGACGAGGTGGGGCAACTGGCCGACGCCTTCAACGGCATGCTGCAAACGCTGGAGCACGAGATCACCGAGCGCGCCGCCGCCGAAACCGAGGTGCGCGCGCTCAACGCCGGGCTGGAGGCGCGGGTGGCGGCGCGCACCGGCGAGCTGCAAGTGGCCAACGTGGCGCTGGAGGCGCGCACCACGGAGGCGGAGGCGGCCAACCGCGCCAAGGCCGACTTCCTGGCCAACATGAGCCACGAGATCCGCACGCCGATGAACGGCATCCTGGGGCTGGCCTACCTGCTCGAGCAGCGCCGGCTCGACGCCGACGCGGCCGACCTGGTGCGCAAGATCCGCAACGCCGGCCGCTCGCTGCAGGCCATCATCAACGACATCCTCGACCTGTCCAAGATCGAGGCCGGACGGCTGGAGATCGAGCAGGTGCCGTTCCACCTGTCGGATGTGCTGGACAACCTGGCCAGCATCATGGCCGCCGGCGCCGGCGACAAGGATGTGGAATTGACCATCGCGCCGCCGCCGCCCGTCGGCCAGCTGGTGGGCGACGCGCTGCGGCTGGAGCAGGTGCTGATCAACCTGACCGGCAACGCCATCAAATTCACCGAGCACGGCGCCGTCGGCGTCGGCCTGACCTTGCTGGAGCACGACGCCCAGCGCGCCGTGTTGCGCTTCGCCGTCACCGACACCGGCATCGGCATCGCCGAGGACAAGCTGGGACACATCTTCTCGGCCTTCAGCCAGGCCGACACCTCGACCACGCGGCGCTTCGGCGGCTCGGGCCTGGGGCTGACCATCTGCCAGTATCTGGTCGAGCACATGGGCGGCGAGATCGGCGTGACCAGCGTGCCGGGGCGCGGCAGCGAGTTTTGGTTCACCATCCCGTTCGGCCGCGTGGCCGCCGGCCAGGTCGAACCGGCCGCGCTGACCAACCTCGATGTGCTGGTGGTCGACGACAGCGACATCTCGCGCGACAATATCGCCTCGATGGCGCGCGCCCTGGGCTGGCGCGCCAGCCAGGCGATGTCCGGCGCGCTGGCGCTGGACTGCGTGCGCCAGCGGCACGATGCGGCCGGCGGCTTCGACGCGCTGCTGCTGGACTGGCAGATGCCGGGCATGGACGGCATGCAGCTGGCGCGGCGCATCCGCGAGAGCTATCCGGACGACGCCCAGCCGGTGCTGATGATGGTCACCGCGTATGCCCGCGACGAGCTGCTGCGGCAGCAGGGCATCGAGCTGGTCGACGGCATCCTGACCAAGCCGGTGACCAGCTCCTGCCTGTACAACGCGCTGGCACGGGCGCTACGGCGGCGCGGCGGCCAGGGCGACGGCGCGCAGGAGCGCCCGGCCAGCCTGCGCGTGGCCGGGGTGCGCGTGCTGGTGACCGACGACAGCGACATCAACCGCGAGGTGGCCTCGCGCATCCTGGTCGCCGAGGGCGCGGTCGTCCACCTGGCCAGCAACGGACGCGAGGCGGTCGACTGGCTGCGCGAGCACCCGGACGCGGTCGACATCGTGCTGATGGACGTGCAAATGCCGGTGCTCGACGGCTACGAGGCGACGCGCGAGCTGCGGCAGTCGCCGGCCTTCGCCGATCTGCCGATCGTGGCGCTGACGGCCGGCGCCTTCAAGAGCCAGCAGGACGAGGCGCGCGAGGCCGGCATGGACGCCTTCGTCGCCAAACCGTTCAACGTCGACGAATTGATGGAGGTGGTGCGGCGCCTGGCGCGCGTGGGGCCGGCCGTGGCGGCGCCGGAGACCGTCGCCACGTCGTCGCCTCCGCCTTCGCCTTTGCCGGCGGCCGCGCCGCCGGGCGGCATCGACATCGCCCGCGCGCGCCTGGTGTGGACCGAGTGGTCCGACTACGGCGCCGTCCTCGGTCGCTTCGCCGCCGACTACGGCGACGTCGCCGACCGGCTGGCGGCGGAGCTGGCGGCGCGCGGCCCGGCCGGCATCGACGCGCTGTGCCATCAATTGAAAGGGGTGGCCGGCAACCTGGCGCTGCCCGAGGTGTGCCGGCTTGCGGGAGAGCTGCACAAGGCGGCGGTGGAGGGCGGCGACGCCGCCGGTTTGATCGCGCCATTGCGCGCCGCGCTGGCCACGGTGCTCGAATCGATCGCCGCGCTGGCGTCGGCGGAGGCGCTGCGCGGCGCGGCGGTGCCGGCGCCGTCGACGGCCGCGCTGGAGGCGCTGGGCACGACCGAACTGCTTGACGGATTGCTGGCCTGCCTGGACCAGGACAACCCCGACGCGGCGGCGCCGTTGCTGGTGGCGTTGGCGTCACGGCTGCCGGCCGACGCGCTGGCGCCGGTGCGCGCGCGGCTCGACGGCTTTGACTTCCGCGGCGCCGAGGACGAGGTGCGGGCGCTGATCGCGGCGTCGCCGGCCGGCGCGGAGGACGCGCGATGACCGGCCCGATACTCATCGTCGACGACGAACCAAGCAATCTGGCCACGCTGCGGGCCATCCTCGGGCCGGACCACGCGCTGGTATTCGCGCGCAACGGCGTCGAAGGCCTGGCGGCGGCGCGCAAGCACCATCCGGCCTTGATCCTGCTGGACGTGCGCATGCCCGACATGGATGGCTACACCGTCTGCCGCGCGCTCAAGGCGCAGGCCGACACCAGCGACATACCGGTGATCTTCGTCTCGGCGATGAGCGAGGTCGGCGACGAGGCGGCCGGTTTCGCCTGCGGCGCGGTCGACTATATCGTCAAGCCGGTGTCGCCGGCGCTGGTGCGCGCGCGCGTGCGCACCCACCTGTCGCTGGTCAACGCCAACCAGCTCACCCACTACGTGCGGGAACTGGAATCGCACCAGCGCAAGATCGCCCGGCTAAGCCGCATCAAGACCGTCCTGAGCGGCATCAATTCGGCGGTGATCCGCATCCGCGACCGCGCCGCGCTGTACCACGAGGCGTGCCGCGTCGCCGCCGAGGAGGGCGGGTTCGACACCGCCTGGATCGCGCTGCGCGACGGTGGCCGGATGACCGCCGCCGCCTGGCGCGGCACCGGGCCGGAGCGGCTCGAGCGGCTGCTGCGGGAGACGGCGCTGGAGCCGGACGATGAACTGAGCGTGCCGCGGCGCGCGCTGGCCCACGCGCGGGCGGTCTGCTGCAACGACTTGAGCGCGCCGGATCAGGGCGGCGCCACCTGCCGCGACGCGCGCGAACATGGTTTCCTGTCGCTGACCGCGCTGCCGCTGATGCAGGGCGCCGAGGCGGTCGGGGTGATGGTGCTGTACGCGCGCGACGCCGGCTATTTCGACGCCGAGGAGCTGGTGCTGCTCGACGACCTGGCCGGCGACATCTCGTTCGCCATTCAATACATCGCGCAGGAGGAGCGCGTCAACTACCTGTCCTACTACGACGCCGTGACGGGACTGCCGAACCAGGCGCTGTTCCATGACCGGCTGGGCCAGATCATCCAGTCCTGCAAGCACGAGGGCGGCCACGCGTTCGTCCTGATGATCAACCTGGACCGCTTCAAGCGCCTGAACGACGCGCTCGGGTCGCGGGTGGGCGACCAGGTGCTGCGCGTGGTCGCCCAGCGCCTGGTCGACGGCATGAGCCGTCCGTGCACGGTGGCGCGGCTGGCCGGCGACACCTACGTCATCGCCGGCGCATGCGGCGCCAGCGAGAATCCGCTGCCGGTGATCGAGCACGCCGGCGAGTTGATCGGACAGCCGATGCGGGTGGACGGCAACGACATCCACCTGAGCGTCCATGGCGGCATCGCCAGCTATCCGCGCGACGGCGCCGACGCCGAGGCGGTGTTCCGGCACGCCGAGGCGGCGCTCAAGCAGGCCAAGGCCGGCGGCGAGCGGCTGTCGTTCTATTCGTCGGAGCTCAACGCCGCGATGATCGCCAGGCTCGAACTTGAAACCATGCTGCGGCGGGCCAGCGAGCAGCGCCAGTTCGTCATGTACTACCAGCCCAAGGTCGACCTGCGCACCGGCCGCGTGGCCGCCGCCGAGGCGCTGATACGCTGGATCCATCCGGAGCGCGGCATGGTCCCGCCGGCGCAATTCATTCCGCTGGCCGAGGAGAACGGTCTGATACTCGACATCGGCGCCTGGGTGATCGCCAACGTCTGCGCCCAGCAGGCCGCGTGGGCGGCGGCCGGCGTGCCGGTGGTGCCGGTGGCGGTGAACCTGTCGGCGCTGCAGTTCGGCCAGGGCGACCTGGCAGCGCAGGTCGCGGGCTGTCTGAAGTCCCATGGCCTGGGCAGCAATCTGATCGAGCTGGAACTGACCGAATCGCTGGTCATGCGGGACCCGGCCGGCGCCGAAAGAACCATGCGCCAATTGCGCGCGCTGGGGCTGCGGCTGTCGCTGGACGATTTCGGCACCGGTTACTCGTCGCTGGCGCACCTGAAGCGCTTCCCGTTCAACAGCGTCAAGATCGACCGCGCCTTCGTCACCGACATCACGACCAATCCGGACGACGCGGCCATCGCCTCGGCCATCATCGCCATGTCGCACAACCTGCGCATGCTGGTCATCGCCGAAGGGGTGGAGACGGCGGCGCAGTTCGAACAGTTGCGGGCCAAGGGCTGCGACCAGATCCAGGGCTATTATTTCAGCCCGGCGGTGCCGGCGGCGGCGTTCGAGGCCATGCTGCGCGCCGATACGCATATCGAGCTGCCCGCGGGGGGCGAAGCGCGGGAGCTCACCTTGCTCATCGTCGACAACGAAGCGTCGCTGGTCTCCGCGATCAAGCGCGCCTTGCGCTCGGAAGGCTACCGCATCGTCGCCGCCGCCAGCGCCGAGGAGGCGCTCGATGTGCTGGCGCGCACGCCGGTGCAGGTGATCTTGTGCGAGCACCGGCTGCCTGGCATGAGCGGTCCGAAGTTCCTGGCGATCGCCACGCGGCTGTATCCCGACACCATGCGCCTGATATTAAGCGGCTACACCGAGCTCGAATCGGTGCTGGAAGCGGTCAACCGCGGCGAGATCTACCGTTTCCTGACCAAGCCGTGGGACGACGCGCAACTGCGGCAAAACATCCGGGACGCGTTCCGGCGCTATCAGCCGACGCCGACCTGACCCCGCCGGTTTAAAAAAAACGCGGATTCCCACGCCTGCCATCCCTGCCTGCGGCGCAAACCGGCATTTTATTGCCTATCAAATACTTATCGATATCTTTTTCGATATCAAAAACCCGAAAAAATTGATTGGTTTGTTTTTTGCGCAGCACCTAAGATGAAATCCGAAAGTTGCACCCTGCGTGGCAGCTCTCTCTAAAAACAGAAAACACTGGAGACCTATGAACTATCATTCCGCATCCGGGACTCGCGAGTCCCAGGCGAAGCATCGCCTCGTTCTCAAATCAAGCGTTGCGGTGCTGGCCGCCGCCGGCCTTCTGAGCGCGTTCCCGGTTTTGGCACAAGACACCTCGTCGACTCCAGCTGTCCCGGCACCCGCTGAAACACCGGCGCCCGCCGCCGCGGCGGACACCACCCCGGCGCCGGCGGCCGTCGTCACCGTGACCGGCGTGCGCCGCGCCGCCCAGACCGCGCAGAAGATCAAGCAGGATTCGGACAACGTCATCGATTCGATCGTCGCCGACGATATCGGCAAATTCCCCGACACGAACGTGGCGCAGACCCTGGCCCGCGTCAGCGGCATCCAGGTGCGCCGCGACGCCGGCGAAGCCAACACGGTGCTGATCCGCGGCTTGCCCGGCATCGCCACCTTGATCAACGGCCGCGAGATGTTTACCACCACCGGCCGTTACATCAAGCTGGCCGACATCCCTTCGACCATGCTGCAGCGCGCCGACGTCTACAAGTCGCAGAGCGCCGACCAGGTGGAGGGCGGCATCGCCGGCGTGATCGACGTGCGCACCAACCGTCCGTTCGACTTCAAGGGCTTCACCGCCAGCGCGCAGGTCGGCGCCAAGAACAAGGACAAGGCCGAGGCCACCGATCCGGAATTGTCCGGCATGGTGTCGAACCGCTGGAAAACCGGCATCGGCGAAGTGGGCGCGTTATTTGGCGTGTCGTCCGTGAAGGACCGCTTCCACGAGGAGCGCGCGTTCCAGACCTTCCCGATCGATAAGAGCTTCGCCGCGCCGAACCTGACCGGCCCCGATCTGGTCGGCCTGCAGGACGTGCACGGCCAGCGCAAACGCCAGGCCGCCAACTTCGCGCTGCAATGGAAACCGAGCGCCGATCTGGAAGTGTATGCCGAGGGCCTGCATTCGGTGTACAAGAACACCGACGAAACCGACTTCTTCGTCGGCCTGCCTTGGGCCACGTCGGCCGACCAGATCAAGGTCACCAAGATCCCCGGCACCAACCAGACCGACACCATCACCTCGACCAACGCGTTCACCATTTTGTCGACGCAGGGCCGGGAATCGACCAGCACCGCCTCGCAGTACGCGGTCGGCGCCAACTGGCGCGTGATGCCGGGCCTGCGCGCGACCACCGAGCTGGCGACCACCCGCAGCAAATATGACTGGGTCAATCCGATCCTCGACACCAGCCTCAATGTCGACAACGTGTTCGTCAAGACCAACGTCAACGGCGGCGCATTCGTCCAGTATCAGAGTCCGGCCCTGAATGATCCGAGCAAGATCTTCCTGTCGCAGTTCTTCGACCGCTACGGCATGGATCGCGGCAAGTCGACCGACTGGCGCGGCGATGTGACCTACTCGCCGGAGGCCGATGGCTTCTTCAAGGAGTTCGGCGCCGGCCTTCGCCTCAACGAGCGCACCGCCAGCTCGATCAAGTCGTTCGAGGGCAGCGTGCCGACTCCGGCCGGCATCGCCATGTCGAGCATTCCGGGCCTGTCGTGCAGCACCACCGAGTTCTCCGAGAATTACGGCACCCCGAAATGGTCGACCCCTTGCGCCGGCTATTTGATCAACAACACCTCGGCGATCCGCGCCGCCGCCACCGGCAACGCCGCCGCCAGGGCGCTCGATCCGGCGTCCTTCTTCTCCAACAAGGAGAAAAACTACGCCTTGTACGGCAAAGCGAAGATCGGCTTCGACCTGGGCCAGTTCCCGGTCGATGGCGTGATCGGCGTGCGTGTGACCAAGACCGATTCGGATATCCAGGCTAACGACAGTGTCGATGGCGTGCTGGCGCCGACCACCAAGGACTCGTCCAACACCGAAGTGCTGCCAAGCGCGAACTTCAAGCTGGCGTTGCGCCAGGATTTGCTGGCGCGTTTCGCCTACGCGAAGACGATGACGCGTCCGGACTTCGGCCAGCTCAATCCGGCCACCGCGTACATTAAACCGAACGGTACCACCAACGTGGCGACGGCGAGCGGCGGCAATTCGGACTTGAAGCCGTTCACCGCGCAGAACTTCGATACCTCGCTCGAGTGGTATTTCGCGCCTACCGGTTCCATCAGCGGCACGGTGTTCCGTCATAACTTCGACGGCTACATCATGAACCGTGTGATATCGGAGACGTTCCAGGGCGTTCCTTACAACACGACCCGGCCGTTCAACACCGACAAGGGCCACCTGCAGGGCGTCGAGCTGGCGTACCAGCAGTTCTATGACGGCTTGCCCGGCTGGTTGAGCGGCTTCGGTCTGCAGGCCAACGTGACCTACAGCGAAGGCGGCGTGACCGCGTCCGAGAACAAGGATATCGAGGGCAAGCCGTTCGCTGGCATGTCGCGCCTGTCGTACAACATCGTGGCACTGTACGAGAAACAGGGCTGGTCGGCGCGCCTGGCGTACAACTGGCGCTCCAAGTTTGTCGACACCTATGCGGACACGCCGGACCGGGCCAACCCGAACCTGGTGCCGAAGGACTTGATCGTCAAGGCGATGTCGTCGCTCGATGGCTCCCTGAGCTACAAGGTCAGCGACCACGTTACCGTCAATTTGACCGGCACCAATCTGCTGAACTTCAAGTTCCAGGATTACTGGTCGAATGCCGCGATCTATCCGCGCGACACCCGCCGCTATGACCGCACCGTTGGCTTGTCGATGAACCTGAAGTATTGATGTCACCAAGGCGTTAAAAAAGCTATCCCGCCTGTGCGGGATAGCGGCATTTTAAAGAGGTCGTGAATGTCGAATCAAAAATTATCGTTGTTGGAAAAAGTGGGTTTTGGCGCCGGCGACATGGCGCTGAATGTGGTAATTTCGTCGATGATGTTGATCATCACGTTCTTCTACACCGATATCTACGGGTTGAAAACCTCCGACCTGGCCTTGCTGTTCTTGGTCGTTAAATTCGTCGGCGCCATCGCCGATTTGGTGGTGGGCCAGCTCACCGACCGCTATTCCAGCGCGCGCATGGGCCGCTACCGCCCCTGGCTGCTGCTGCTGGCCGTCCCTTACGGCATCAGCGTGTTCTTCGTCTTCACCACGCCCGACTGGGGCTATGACGCTAAACTGATCTGGGCCTATTCGACCTACATCATCATGACGGTCATGACCTCCGGCGTCGGCGTGGCCTACATCTCGCTGCCGAGCAGCCTGACCAACGATCCGCAGGAACGGCTGTCGGCCAACGGCTACCGCCTGTTCTTCGCCAAGGTCGGCGCCTTCATGGTGACGGTGGTGGTGCCGGTGCTGTCGGAGCGTTGGGGCGGCGGCAGCGCGGCCACCGGCTACCAGGCGGCGATGGCGGTGATGGCGGCGATGGGCGTGGCGCTGTTCCTGTTCTGCTTTTTCACCACCAGGGAGCGCGTGGTGCACGTGGTGCAGCGCCAGTCGCTGTGGGCGCAGCTGAAGGTGCTGCTGCAAAACGACCAGTGGCTGATCCTGTGCGGCGTCTGCGTGACCGGCACCATCGGCTACGTGCTGCGCGCCACCGCGGCGATCTACTACGTCAAATATTATCTGGGCGGCGGCACTGCCACCGTGGCCACCTTCCTGTCGATCGGCGTGGTGGCGGCGATCCTGTCGATGATCGCCTCGACCTGGATCACCAAGTTCTATTGCAAGGTCAAGCTGTTCCGCTGGAGCCAGATCGCCGTCGGCGTGATCAGCGCGGCGATCTACTTCTTCGTCAAGCCGGGCGACATCATGCTGGCGTTCGTGCTGTACTTCGTGCTGTCGTTCGTGGTCGACCTGCACGCGCCGGTGTTCTGGTCGGCCATCGCCGAGACCATCGACTACGGCCAGGTCAAGACCGGCAAGCGCGTCTCCGGTTTCGCCTTCGGCGGCATCTCGGTGTGCCAGAAGGCCGGCATGGGCGTGGCGGGCGCGCTGGCCGGCGGCCTGCTGACATACTTCCAGTATCAGCCCAACCACGAGCAGACCGCGTTCGCGCTGCACGGCATCGTGCTGATGATGACCCTGATCCCGGGTTTCTTCCATACCCTGATGGGCCTTTTGATGTTCAAATACCGGGTCACCGACGAGTATTACACGGAAGTGAAGAAGAAAATGGGAGCCGAATCTTATGTGGCAATCTAATTTTTTGGAAAACGAAGCAATGGAAAACGACGTACTGCAGCCGCTGATCGAACAGCGCGCCGACCCCTATATCATCCGCCACAGCGACGGCTATTACTACTTCACCGCCTCGGTGCCGCAGTACGACCGCATCGAACTGCGCCGCGCGAAGACCATCGCCGGCCTGGCCGACGCCGAGAAGGTCGATGTCTGGTTCAAGCCGGAGACCGGCGCCTACAGCGAACTGGTTTGGGCGCCCGAGCTCCATTTCAACGAGGGCGCCTGGTACGTCTACTTCGCCGCCGCGCCGACGCGCGAGATCAAGCACAAGCTGTTCCAGCACCGCATGTACGCGATCCGCAACCAGAGCGCCAATCCTTTGGTCGGCGAGTGGGAGTTCATGGGCCAGATCGACACCGGCATCGACACCTTCTGCCTGGACGCCACCACTTTCACCCACAAGGGCCAGCTGTACTACCTGTGGGCGCAGAAGGACGTCGCCATCGAGGGCAACTCCAACTTGTACATCGCGCCGATGAAAACGCCGTGGCAGCTGGGCGGCCCGCCGGTCATGCTGAGCAAGCCGGAATTCGACTGGGAGATCCGTGGTTTCTGGGTCAACGAGGGGCCGTCGGTGCTCAAGAAGAACGGCAAGATCTTCATCAGCTACTCGGCCAGCGCCACCGACGAGAACTACGCCATGGGCCTGCTGTGGGCGGACGAAAACGCCGACCTGCTGGACCCGGCCTCGTGGACCAAGTTGAAGGAGCCGGTGCTGCAAACCTGCTTCGACCACGGCGTCTACGGTCCTGGACATAACAGTTTCACCATCGGCGATGATGGCGAAACCGTCATGTTGGTTTATCATGCACGCACCTACACCGAGATTATCGGCGATCCGCTGTGGAATCCGGACCGTCACACTTACGTCAAACCGCTGAAGTGGGACGAGCAGGGCATGCCGGTCTTCGGAAAACCGTCGATCGCTTAAATCGAGTCCATGCGGTAGGCCGCGCACGCGGCCACACAGAATAACCGCGGCGGCCGGTGGGTTCATCCCCCCCGGCCGCCGCCCCATTTGAGAGTTAACAAATGCAAGCTTCGATCACAGAATCCCCGTTCGGCCAGATGGCCGACGGCCGCGATGTCGTCCGCTACACGCTCACCAACGCCAACGGCATGATCGTCAAGATCATCAACCTCGGTGGCGCCATCACCGAAATCCATGTGCCCGACCGCAGCGGCACGCTGGCCGACGTCAATTGCGGCTACGACGACGTCGCCGGCTACATGGGCGAGTCGCATTACTTCGGCGCGCTGATCGGCCGGTACGGCAACCGCATCGCCAACGCCCGCTTCACCTTGGACGGCGAGACCTTTGAGCTGGACGTCAACAACGGCGTCAACCACCTGCACGGCGGTAGCGAAGGCTTCCACCGCCGGCTGTGGACCGGCGAGACCTTCACCACGCCCCATTCGGCCGGGCTGATACTGAGCTACGTCAGCGCCGACGGCGAGCAGGGCTACCCCGGCAACCTGGAAGTGACGGCCATCTACGAACTGCGCAACGATAACGAATTGCGTATCGCCTTCCACGCCATCACCGACAAGGCGACCCCGGTCAACCTGACCAACCACGCCTATTTCAACCTGGCCGGCAAGGGCGACATCCTGGGCCACGAGCTGACCATCGTGGCCGACGCCTACACGCCGATCGACGATGCGCAGATCCCGCTGGGTACCTTGCCGCCGGTCGAGGGCACGCCGTTCGACTTCCGCGCGCCGCACCCGATCGGCGAGCGTATCGATCAAGATGATGAGCAATTGCGCAACGGCTTCGGCTACGACCATAACTTCGTGCTGAAAAAATCCCGGCCCGGCGCGCTGGAGATGGCGGCGCGCGTGCGCGATCCCGCCTCCGGCCGCGTGCTGGAGGTGTGGAGCCAGGAGCCCGGCATCCAGTTCTATAGCGGGAATTTCATGAATGACAAGATGCAGGGAAAAGGGCAGATCTACAGCTATCGCAGCGGCTTCTGCCTCGAACCGCAGCATTTCCCCGATTCGCCGAACCGCCCCGGCTTCCCGTCGACCATCCTGCGTCCCGGCCAGGAGTATTCGACCGTCATGGCTTACCGCTTCAGCACCGACGCCTAGCGGGCCGGTGGTGGGCTGCCGATACCGGTTTTGATATCGAAGTCGAATAATAATTTATTGGAAAGATATCTCAGTACATCTTAGTATGCTTTATCGATGCGGGGGCATGACATTCACGCCCCCGCACAGGAAAATACTGAGGAGAAATGCATGTCTGAGAACGACAACAAGAAGGTAAAGCTGCGCTCCGCCGAATGGTTCGGCACCCAGGACAAAAACGGTTTCATGTACCGTAGCTGGATGAAAAATCAGGGCATCCCTGATCACGAATTCCAGGGCAAACCGATCATCGGCATCTGCAACACGTGGTCCGAACTGACCCCTTGCAACGCCCACTTCCGCAAACTGGCGGAACACGTCAAACGCGGCATCCTCGAAGCCGGCGGCTTCCCGGTCGAATTCCCGGTGTTCTCCAACGGCGAATCGAATCTGCGCCCGACCGCCATGTTGACCCGTAACTTGGCCTCGATGGACGTCGAGGAATCGATCCGCGGCAATCCGATGGACGGCGTCGTCCTGCTGGTCGGCTGCGACAAGACCACGCCGGCGCTGCTGATGGGCGCCGCCTCGGTCGACATCCCGACCATCGTCGTCACCGGCGGCCCTATGCTGAACGGTAAGCTGAACGGCAAAAACATCGGTTCCGGCACCGCCGTCTGGCAGCTGCACGAGCAGGTCAAGGGCGGCGAAATCAGCATGCACGACTTCCTCGCGGCCGAAGCGGGCCACTCGCGTTCCGCCGGCACCTGCAACACCATGGGCACCGCGTCGACGATGGCCTGCATGGCCGAATCGCTGGGCACCTCGCTGCCGCACAACGCCGCCATTCCGGCCGTCGACGCACGCCGCTACGTGCTGGCCCACATGTCGGGCATGCGCATCGTGGACATGGTCAAGGAAGACCTGAAGCTGTCGAAGATCCTGACCAAAGAGAATTTCGAGAACGCGATCCGCGTCAACGCCGCCATCGGCGGCTCGACCAACGCCGTGATCCACCTGAAAGCCATCGCCGGCCGTATCGGCGTCGACCTGGAACTGGAAGACTGGACCCGCGTGGGCCGCGGCATGCCGACCATCGTCGATCTGCTGCCGTCGGGCCGCTTCCTGATGGAAGAGTTCTACTACGCCGGCGGCCTGCCGGCCGTGATCCGCCGCATGGGCGAGGGCAAGCTGCTGCCCAACCCGGACGCGCTGACCGTCAACGGCAAAACGCTGTGGGAAAACTGCCAGGACGCGCCGATCTACGACGACGAAGTGATTCGTCCGCTGGAGAAGCCGCTGCTCAAGGATGGCGGCATCTGCATCCTGCGCGGCAACCTGGCGCCGCGCGGCGCCGTGCTGAAACCATCGGCGGCGACGCCGGAGCTGATGCAGCATCGCGGCCAGGCCGTGGTGTTCGAAGACTTCGAACACTACAAGTCGCGCATCATCGACCCGGATCTGGTGGTCGACGCCAACTCGGTGCTGGTGATGAAGAACTGCGGCCCGAAAGGTTATCCGGGCATGGCCGAAGTGGGCAACATGGGCCTGCCGCCCAAGCTGCTGGCGGCCGGCGTCAAGGACATGGTCCGCATCTCCGACGCCCGCATGAGCGGCACCGCCTACGGCACCGTGGTGCTGCACGTGGCGCCGGAAGCGATGGCCGGCGGCCCGCTGGGCATCGTCAAGGATGGCGACTGGATCACCCTCGATTGCGCCGGCGGTTTGCTGAACCTGGAAATCTCGGACGCCGAAATGGCCGAACGCCAGGCCGCCCGCGTGGCGGGCAGCGCGCCAGGTCCGAAGACCGGTTACCAGCAGCTCTACATCGAACACGTGCTGCAAGCGGATGAAGGTTGCGACTTCGATTTCCTGGTCGGGAATCGCGGCTCGGCTGTTCCTCGCCACTCGCACTAATAGAAATCGGAGAACCCATGTTACTCGTACAATTCAAGAACGAACAAGGCGCCCGCCAGATCGGCGTGCTGGAACAAGACACCATCCGCGTCATCGACGGCTACAGCACCACCTACGCGCTGGCCCAGGACGCGATCCGCAAATCGGTCGGCCTGGCCGCGCTGGTCGACAAGTCGGTCGGCAGCGCCACCGCGTCGTTTGAAGCCGTCGCCGCCGCCGGCCGCCTGCTGGCGCCACTGGACCACACCGACGAAGCCCACTGCTACGTCACCGGCACCGGCCTGACCCACCTGGGCAGCGCCGACACCCGCGACGCGATGCACAAGAAAATCGGCGGCGACGTCGAAAGCCTGAGCGACTCCATGAAGATGTTCCGCATGGGCGTCGAAGGCGGCAAGCCCGCCGCTGGCGAAGCCGGCGTGCAGCCGGAATGGTTCTACAAGGGCGACGGCTCGATCGTGGCCGCCAGCGGCCAGGACCTGAGCATGCCCGACTT
This sequence comes from Duganella sp. 1411, assembly GCF_017833525.1. Taxonomy (GTDB): domain Bacteria; phylum Pseudomonadota; class Gammaproteobacteria; order Burkholderiales; family Burkholderiaceae_D; genus Rugamonas. Next base: position 1,700,237 of record NZ_JAFICD010000001.1, on the reverse strand, counting down.
CGCGCTCGACGGCGGCGAAGAGCCGGAAGTGGCCGGTCTGTACGTGATCGGCGACGACGGCCAGCCTTACCGCGTCGGCTACGCCATCGGCAACGAGTTCTCGGACCACGTGACCGAGCGTCAAAACTACCTGTATCTGGCGCACTCCAAGCTGCGCGCCTGCGGCCTGGGCCCGGCGCTGCTGGTCGGCGAAGCGCCGGCCAACATCCAGGGCACGTCGCGCATCTACGACGTGGACGGCAAAGTGCGTTGGGAGAAGGCCTTCTTCAGCGGCGAACAGAATATGTCGCACACCATCGGCAACCTGGAGCACCACCACTTCAAGTACCCGCTGTTCAAGCGCGCCGGCGATGTGCATATCCACTTCTTCGGCACCGCAACCCTGAGCGTGGCCGACAACATCGTCGTCAAGCCGGGCGAAACGTTCGAGATCGAATCGCCGCAATTCGGTCCGGCCCTGCGCAACAAGCTGACTGTCTACAAAACCGAAGTAGCGAAAGTAAAGACCTTATGATCATCACCGGCGATTCGCTGATCGGCGGCCAGGCCGTCAAGGGCACCGGCGCCGCCTTCCGCGCCTACAATCCATCGCAGCAGCAGTCGATGGACCCGGAATTCTTCACCGCCGATTCCCGGCAGATCGACCAGGCTTGCCGTCTGGCCGAGGCGGCGTTCGACACCTTCCGCGCTATCGGCGACGACAAGCGCGCCATATTCCTCGAGACCATCGGCGAACAGATCATGGCCCTGGGCGATGTGCTGGTGGAGCGCGTGATGGCCGAAAGCGGCCTGCCGCGCGCCCGCGTCGAAGGTGAGCGTGGCCGTACCGTCGGCCAGTTGAAACTGTTCGCCAATCTGCTGCGCGAAGGTTCGTGGAACGATGTCCGCATCGACAAGGCGCTGCCCGAGCGCGCGCCGCCGCGTCCCGATATCCGCATGCGCATGATCGGCCTCGGTCCGGTCGCCGTTTTCTCGGCCAGTAACTTCCCGCTGGCGTTCTCGGTCGCCGGCGGCGACACCGCGTCCGCTTTCGCGGCCGGCTGCCCGGTGGTGCTCAAGGCGCACTTCGCCCATCCCGGCACGTCGGAACTGGTTGGCCGCGCGGTCGCCAAGGCGGTCGAGATCTGCGGCCTGCCGGCTGGCGTGTTCTCGCTGCTGACCGGCGTCGGCAACGACATCGGCCAGGAGGTGGTGCGCCATCCGTCGATCAAGGCGGTCGGCTTCACCGGTTCGCGTAGCGGCGGCGTGGCGCTGATGGCGGTTGCCGCCGCGCGTCCGGTGCCGATTCCAGTGTATGCGGAAATGAGCTCGATCAATCCGGTGTTCCTGCTGCCGAAGGCATTGGCCAGCCGCGCCGAGGACCTGGCCGCCGGTTTCGCCGGCTCGCTGGTGCTGGGCGTGGGGCAGATGTGCACCAACCCTGGCCTGGTGATCGGTATCGCCGGCGCGGATCTGGACCGCTTCAAGGCCGCCGCGTCGAAGGCGCTGGAAGGCGGCGCCGCCTGCGCCATGCTGTCGCCGGGTATTGCGGGCAGCTACAAGCGCGGCATCTCGCAACTGGCCGATAACGCCGACGTCAACACGCTGGCGCTGGCGCCACAGGCCGAAGGCAAGGCCGCTCCGGCGCTGTTCGACACCAACGGCGCGGCTTTCCTGAAGCAGCACGCGTTGTCGGAGGAAGTATTCGGTCCGGCCTCGCTGGTGGTCTCCTGCAAGGACATCGCCGAAATGCGCCAGATCGCCGAAGGCCTGGAAGGGCAGTTGACCGCCACCTTGCTGATGGATGACGCCGATCTGGACGCCGCCCACCAGCTGCTGCCGGTGCTGGAGCGTAAAGTCGGCCGCATCCTGGCCAACGGTTATCCGACCGGCGTGGAGGTATGCAGCGCCATGGTGCACGGCGGCCCTTATCCGGCGACGTCGGACGGCCGCACCACCTCGGTCGGCACCGGCGCCATCACCCGCTTCCTGCGCCCGGTGTCGTATCAAAACCTGGCCCAGTCGCTGTTGCCGGAAGTCCTGCGCGACGACAGCAGCGTCGCCTGGCGGCGCCTCGAAGGTGAACTTACCCACAAGTGATTGTGGCGGCAGTACCGGCCCCGCCACGGCGGGGCTTTCGTCCATAAAAATAACGGAGATTGTATGACCCAATTGGCAAAATTCGCCAGCCTGCGCGGCAAGCGCGTGTTCATCACCGGTGGCGGCACCGGCATCGGGGAGGCGATGGTGATCTCGTTCGCCGAGCAGGGCGCAAAGGTCGCCTTCGTCGACATCGCCCGCGACGCCAGCCTGGAGCTGGTCCGCCGCGTCAAGGAAGCCGGCTATCCCGAGCCGGTGTTCCGGGTCTGCGACATCACCGACATCCCCGCCTTGCAGGCGACGATGGCCGAAATGGTCGGCATCATCGGCGACTTCGATATCCTCGTCAACAATGCCGCCAACGACCAGCGCCACGAAACCAAGGACGTCACCGTCGACTACTGGAACGAGCGCATCGCCATCAACCAGCGTCCGATGTTCTTCACCTGCCAGGCGGTATTCGAAGGCATGAAGGAAAAGGGCGCGGGCTCGATCATCAACGTCGGCTCGATCTCCTGGCAAGTCAAGAACGCCGGCTATCCGGTGTACGCCACCTCCAAGGCGGCCACGCATGGCCTGACCCGTGGCCTGGCGCGCGAATTCGGCGCCCACGGCATCCGCGTCAACACCGTCACGCCGGGCTGGGTGATGACCCAGCGCCAGATCGACCTGTGGCTCGACGAGGCGGGCGAGCAGGATATCAAGCGCAACCAGTGCCTGCCCACCAAGCTGATGCCCCAGCACATCGCCTCGATGATCCTGTTCCTGGCCGCCGACGACGGCGCCATGTGCACCGCGCAGGAGTTCATCGTCGACGGAGGCTGGGTATAAGACTGTAGGAACACCGTTCGCCGCCCCGGAGACAACGCCCATCGAGGCGCGGGGCCACATAACCCTAAAAAATTGGTGAGAACATGGTGAATAAGTTTATCTCCGCGGTCGCGGTGGGCGCCACAGCCGCGTCGACGGCGATCGCGGCGACCCCGGGCGCCCTGACGAGTCCCGACCGCCACATCAGCGTCCAGCTGAACGAATCGCCCGGCAAACCCCTGACCTACACGGTCTCCCGCGACGGCCAGCCGGTGCTGCTGGCCTCCGACCTCGGACTGCAATTGCAAGGCGCCGACCTGGCCGGCGCGTTGACGATCGCCTCCAGCTCCAAGGTCAGCGTCGTCACCGACAAATACCAGATGGCCACGGGTAAAAAGCGTGACATCACCTACAAGGCCAACGAACAAACCTATTCGGTGCAAAACGCGCAGAAGCAGAAGATGGACATCGTCTTCCGCGTATCGAACGATGGCGTGGCCTTCCGCTACATCGTCGCCGAGCCGTCGCTGCCGCGCAAGACCCTGATCCAGGAGCGCAGCACCTTCGCGTTGCCGGCATCGGCCAAGGCCTGGCTGCAGCCGATCGCCGTCGCGCAGACCGGCTGGGGCAGAACCAATCCGTCGTACGAAGAGCACTATCAAATGGACATCCCGGTCGGCACGGTTTCGCCGTCGCCGGCGGGCTGGGTGTTCCCGGCGCTGTTCAAGGCCGGCGACAACTGGCTTGCGATCTCCGAAGCGGGCATGGATGGCAGCTTCCAGGCCTCGCGCCTGGCGCCGGAATCCAAAGGCGGCAAATACAGCATCGGCAACCCGATGAAGGAGGAAGTGTACCCGGACCGTGGCCTGATGGCGGACGTCGAGGGCACATTGACCTCGCCATGGCGCCTGATGGCGCTTGGTTCGCTGTCGACCGTGGTCAATTCCACGCTGGGCACCGACCTGGCCGCGCCGGCGATCGCCTTCGACAAGCAACTGGTCAAGCCGGGCCACGCGTCCTGGAGCTGGGCGCTGCTCAAGGACGACGCCACGGTCTACGACGTGCAGAAGAAGTTCATCGACTACGCCGCCGACATGAAGTGGGACTACACGCTGATCGACGCCGACTGGGACCGCAAGATCGGCTACGAAAAAGTGCAGGAACTGGCCGCCTACGCCGCCACCAAAAACGTCGGCATCCTGGTCTGGTACAACTCCTCCGGCCCGTGGAACTCGACCGAGTATTCGCCGAAAGGCAAACTGCTGACGCACGAGCAGCGCGTGGCCGAGTTCAAGCGCCTGCGCCAGATGGGCATCAAGGGCGTCAAGATCGACTTCTTCAACGGCGACGCGCAATCGATGATCGCCTATTACGTCGACATGCTGAACGACGCCGCCGCCGCCGGCCTGCTGGTGAACTTCCATGGCGCCACCTTGCCGCGCGGCTGGACCCGCACCTGGCCCAACCTGATGACGATGGAGGCGGTGCGCGGCATGGAGTTCACCACCTTCGAACAGGCCGACGAGGACAAGATGCCGACCCACGCGGCGATGCTGCCGTTCGCCCGCAATCTGTTCGACCCGATGGACTTCACGCCGATGGTGTTCGGCGATATCCCCAAGATCAAGCGCGCCAGCACCAATGGTTTCGAGCTGGCCACGTCGGTACTTTACGTGTCCGGCATCCAGCACTTCGCCGAAGTGCCGGAAGGGATGGCCACCGTGCCGGCCTACGTCAAGCGCTTCCTGCAGGAGCTGCCGCGCGGCTGGGACGACAGCCGCCTGGTGGACGGCTTCCCGGGCAAGTACGCGGTGATCGCGCGCCGCGCTGGCGACACCTGGTATATCGCCGGCATCAACGCCACGGAAGCCGACAAGACACTGTCCCTGGACCTGTCCTTCGCGGGCGGCAAGCAGGGCACGATCATCGCCGACGGTGAAGGCGAACGGAGTTTTAGCCAGCGCGATATCGCCGGTGGCAAAAAAGCAGCAGTAACCATCAAGCCGCATGGCGGCTTCGTGATAACGATAAAACAGTAATCAGGAGATTAAAAAAATGAATCACATCAAACGTGGCGTTCTCACTTTGTGCCTGCTCGCTTCGGGCGTCGTCCTCGCCGACCCGGTGGGCGTGACGATCGACACGACCAAGCCTGGTCCGGTCATCAACAAAAACATCTACGGCCAGTTCGCCGAACACCTGGGCACCGGTATCTACGAAGGCATCTGGGTCGGTCCCAAATCGAAGATCCCGAACACCAACGGCTGGCGTAACGACGTAGTCGGCGCCCTGAAAGCCATGCACGTGCCGCTGGTGCGCTGGCCGGGCGGCTGCTTCGCCGACGAATACCACTGGCGCGACGGCATCGGCGCGCGCGAAAAGCGTCCGGTCAAGGTCAACACCAACTGGGGCGGCGTGGAGGAATCGAACGCCGTCGGCACGCACGAATTCTTCGAACTGGCCGAGCAGCTTGGCGCCGAGACCTACGTCAACGGCAATCTGGGCACCGGCAGCGCGCAGGAGATGTCGGAGTGGATCGAGTACATGACCTCCGACAGCAAATCGACGCTGGCGGAACTGCGCCGCAAAAATGGCCGCGACAAGCCGTTCAAGGTCAACTACTTCGCCATCGGTAACGAGGCCTGGGGCTGCGGCGGTAACATGTCGCCGCAACACTACGCGAATCTGTACAAGAACGTCGAGACCTTCCTGCGCGCGCCTCCGCAGTACCGCCCGCAGATGATCGCCAGCGGCGGCAACGACAGCGACCTGTCCTGGACCGAAACCCTGAGCAAAGAGCTCAAGAAGCAGACCTACGGCATCAGCTTCCACTACTACACCATCCCTACCGGCCAGTGGGAAGTGAAGGGCATGGCGACGGGCTTCAAGGAAGACCAGTGGTTCTCGACCCTGTCCAACACCATCAAGATGGATGGCTTCATCAAAGCCAATTCGGCGATCATGGACAAGAACGACCCGGAGAAGAAGTTGGGCTTCCTGGTCGACGAGTGGGGCACCTGGTATGACGTCGAGAAGGGCACCAACGCCGGCTTCCTGTTCCAGCAAAACACGCTGCGCGACGCGGTGGTGGCGGCGCTCAACTTCAACATCTTCCACGACCACGCGGACCGCGTGCGCATGACGAACATCGCGCAGATGGTCAACGTGCTGCAGGCGATGATCATCACCGACAAGGACAAGATGGTGCTGACGCCGACGTACCACGCGTTCCAGATGTATGTGCCGTTCCAGGATGCCACCTCGCTGCCGCTGAAGCTGACCAACAACCCGCGGTACTCGTACAACGGCAGCAGCATTCCGGAGATCAGCGCCTCGGCCGCACGTGCCAAGGACGGCAAGCTCTATCTGGCCCTGGTCAACACCAACCCGACCAAGGAGGCGGAAGTCGCCGTCGACGTGCCGGGCCAGGCCATCAAATCGGTCAATGGCCGCGTGCTGACCGCGGCCGCGATGGATACGCATAACACCTTCCAGTCGCCGGAAGCGATCAAACCGGCGCCGTTCAGCGCCACGGCCGGCGCGGATGGCAAACTGACGGTCAAGATACCCGCCAAGGCTGTTATCGTGGTGGCGGTCGAGTAAAACCATGGGCGAAATCATGATTTCGCGTCGTAAGGCCATCGCCGGCGGCGTGGCCTTGCTGCTGGCCGGTTGCGGCGGCGGGGGAGGCGGGGGCAGTCCCGCCGTCACCGCCACCGCGCCGGTGACATCGATGCCTCCGCCGCCTGCACCGCCAGCGGCGCCGGCGACCACCGTCACCTTCGGCGAGGTGTCGGTGCACGACCCTTCGGTGATCAAGGTCGATGGCACCTTCTACGTGTTCGGTTCGCACCTGGCGGCGGCCAAGTCGACCGACTTGATGAACTGGACCAAGATCGCCGATGGCGTTAATACAGCCAATCCGTTGTTCAACAACGTCGTCGCCTCGCTGGCGGACACCTTCGCCTGGGCGCAGGTGACGGACCTGTGGGCGCCCGACGTCGTCAAGCTGGGCGACGGCAAGTTCTACTTCTACTACAACGCCTGCAAGGGCGACTCGCCGCGTTCCGCGCTGGGTGTGGCGGTGGCGGACAAGGTCGAAGGCCCGTATGTGAACAAGCAGGTGTTCCTGAAGTCCGGCATGTGGGGCCAGGTCAGCGAGGACGGCGTCAACGTCTACGACGCGCTGACCATGCCCAACGTGGTCGATCCGAACACCTTCTTCGACAAGAACGGCAAGCTGTGGATGATCTACGGCTCGTACTCGGGCGGCATCTTCATCCTGCCGATCGACCCGGCCACGGGGCTGCCGGCGCAAAAAGGCTACGGCAAGCACCTGATGGGCGGTAACCACAGCCGCATCGAGGGCGCGTACGTGATGTACAGTCCCCAGTCGGACTACTACTATATGTTCACGTCCTTCGGCGGGCTAGATGCCAACGGCGCCTACAACATGCGCGTGTCGCGTTCGCGCAACCCCGACGGCCCGTACGTGGACGCCAAGGGCAACGACATGGCCAACGTCAAGGCCAACCCCGCGCTGCCGCTGTTCGACGACGCCTCGATCGCGCCGTTCGGCCAGAAGATCATGGGTAACCACCAGTTCGCGCTGGCCGAAGGGGAGAGCGGCACGCCGCTCGGTTACGTCTCGCCGGGCCACAACTCGGCCTACTACGACGCGTCGGCCGGCAAGTACTTCCTGATCTTCCACACGCGCTTCCCCGGCACCGGCGAGCTGCATCAAATCCGCGTGCACGAGATGTTCATCAACGCCGACGGCTGGCTGGTGGTGTCGCCGTTCCGCTATGCGCCGTTGAGCAAGAACGCGACCGCCTTGTCGGCCGACGTGACGGCAGCCGACGCCGCAGGCAGCTACAAGATGATCAACCACGGCAAGGATATCTCGGCGACGATCAAGCAGTCGCAGAATATCAAGCTGGCGGCGGACGGCACGGTGTCCGGCGCGGCCACCGGCACGTGGAAGCATGACGGCTCGAACAAGATCACCATCACACTTGGCGCGGATGTCTTCTCCGGCGTGCTGTCGCGCCAGTGGAATACCAACGCCGGCGCGTTCGTGGTGACATGGACGGCGCAATCAGTGGGTGGCGTGTCGATCTGGGGCGCCCGTACGGGCACTTAATTTGAGGTAGTAAATGAAGTCTCTTTTATCGACGATGGCATTGCTGTTGGGCGTGGCCAGTTTGTCGGCCTGCACGGCAAAGGAAGTCAGTGTGCATGATCCGGTGATGGCCAAGGAGGGGGATACCTATTACGTCTTCAGCACGGGACCGGGTATCACCTTCTACAGTTCGACCAACATGAAGGACTGGAAGCTCGAAGGCCCCGTGTTCAAGGCCCCGCCGACGTGGGCCAAACGCGCGGCGCCGACTTTCGACGGCCATATCTGGGCGCCGGACGTGCAGTTCCATAACGGTAAATACTATTTGTATTATTCCGTGTCGGGCTTCGGTAAAAACACGTCGGGGATCGGCGTCACGGTCAACAAGACGCTCAATCCCCGCTCGCCGGATTACCGTTGGGTGGATCAGGGGATGGTATTGCAGTCGGTGCCGGCGCGGGACGACTGGAACGCGATCGATCCGAACATCGTCGAAGACGGCAAGGGCGGCGCGTGGATGTCGTTCGGTTCCTTCTGGAGCGGGCTGAAACTCGTCAAGCTGAACGCCGCCTGGACCGGGTTGGCGGAGCCGCAGGAGTGGCACGCGATCGCCAGCCGCACCGCCAACGCCGACGTTCCCGCCGGGGTGGAGGCGGGCCCCGGCGAGATCGAGGCGCCGTTCATCTTCAAGAAGAACGGTTATTATTACCTGTTCGCGTCGTTCGGTTTGTGCTGCCGCAAAGGCGACAGCACCTACCACGTCGTGATCGGCCGTTCGACGTCGGTGACAGGGCCTTATGTGGACAAGAAGGGTGTCGATATGATGAAGGGTGGCGGTTCGCTGCTGATCGCCGGCGACAAGGACTGGAAAGGCCTGGGCCACAACAGCGCCTACACCATGGATGGCAAGGATTATCTCGTGCTGCACGCCTACGAGACCGCTGACAACTACCTGCAAAAGTTGAAGATCATGGAAATGAAATGGGATGCGGACGGCTGGCCTACGGTCGACCAGGCGGATTTGAACAAATACCGCAGCACGCAGCTGCCGGCTAAATAATGGCGGCCGCCATACACAAGCCGGCACGCCGGCGCACCTTGCGCTACGCCGCCACCGCCATGGCGGCAGCGGCGGTTCCGCCGATGGCTGGCGCCGCCACGCGGGCCGGCGCTCCGGCGGCGGCCGACGCTCCGGCTCCGCTGCGGCTGTTCCCGCTGTCGGCCGTGCGCCTGACCGCCAGCCCGTTCCTGGACGCCCAGCAAACCGACCTGCGTTACATCATGGCGCTCAATCCGGACCGGCTGCTGGCGCCGTACCTGCGCGAAGCCGGCCTGACGCCGAAAGAGGCCAGCTACGGCAACTGGGAGTCGTCAGGGCTGGATGGCCACATGGGGGGGCACTATCTGACCGCGTTGGCGCTGATGTTCGCCGCCACCGGCGACGAGGAAGTCTTCAAGCGCATGAACTACTTCGTCGCGGAACTCAAACGCTGCCAGGCGAGCAACGGCGACGGCTACATCGCCGGGGTTCCCGGTGGCGCCGCCGCGTGGCACGATATCGCCCAAGGCAAATTGCAGGCCGACGGTTTTTCCGTCAACGGCAAGTGGGTCCCGTGGTACAACCTGCACAAGCTTTACGCCGGCCTGCGTGATGCCTACATTTACGGCGGCAACCAGGACGCGCGCGCGATGCTGATCGCGCTGTGCGACTGGACGCTGGCCTTGACCTCGCACCTGAGCGAGGAACAGATGCAGAACATGCTGCGCTGCGAGCATGGCGGCATGAACGAGGTGCTGGCCGACGTCTCGCAGATGACGGGCCAGCAAAAATACATGGACCTGGCGATCCGCTTTTCGCACCAGGCCATCCTGCGTCCGCTGGAGGATGGCGAGGACCGGCTCACCGGCCTGCACGCCAATACGCAGATCCCCAAGGTGATCGGTTTCAAGCGCATCGGCGACATCACCGGCCGGCGCGACTGGCAAAAAGCCGCGCAGTTCTTCTGGCAGACGGTCCACGATCACCGCACCGTCGCCATCGGCGGCAACAGCGTCAAGGAGCACTTCCACGACCAGAAGGACTTCTCGCCCATGATCGAGGAGGTCGAGGGCCCCGAGACCTGCAATACCTACAATATGCTCAAGCTCACCGGGCTGCTGTTCCAGGGCGATCCCAAGGCGAGTTACGCGGACTACTACGAGCGGGCGCTGTACAACCACATTCTGGGCTCGCAGCGGCCGCAAAGCGGCGGCTTTGTCTACTTCACGCCGATGCGTCCGAACCACTACCGCGTCTATTCGCAGCCGCAGCAGGGCATGTGGTGCTGCGTCGGCTCGGGCCTGGAGAACCACGCCAAGTACGGCGAGTTCATTTACGCGCATCGTGGCGACAACCTGTACGTGAACCTGTTCATCCCGTCGACGCTGGACTGGCGCGAGCGGGGCGTGACGATCAGGCAGTCCAACCGCTTCCCGGATGAAGCCAGCAGCACCATCACCGTCAAGGGCAACAAGACCTTCACGTTGAAGATCCGCTATCCCGAGTGGGTGGAAGCGGGCGCGCTGCGCATCGCCGTCAATGGCAAGCCGTTCGCCGCCAGTGTCGGCGCGGACCGCTACGTCAGCGTGCGGCGCCAGTGGCGCGACGGCGACAAGGTCGACATCGCCCTGCCGATGAAAACCCGGCTCGAACAGATGCCGGACAAGTCCAACTACTACGCCGTGCTGCACGGCCCCGTGGTGCTGGCGGCGAAGACCAATCCATTCCCGGACGAGAAGCTGAACTTCCTCGCCGACGATTCGCGCATGGGCCACATCGCCTCCGGGCCGGTAAGTCCGTTGCAGGCCGCCCCGGTGCTGGTCAGCGACAGCGCCGCCTTCGCAGGCCGCTTCAAGCCGGTGCCCGGCCTGCCGTTGACCTTCGTCGCGCCGGGACTGGTGCAGGGCAAGGAGGGCAGCACCGTCTTCGTGCCGTTCTTCCGCGTGCACGAGGCCCGCTACATGATCTACTGGCCGTATTCCACCGCGGCGGACCTGGCGGCCACGCGCGCCAAGGCGGCCGAGGACGAAGCGGCGCGCCTCGAGCTGGACGCGCGCACCATCGACCAGGTGGCGCCGGGCGAGCAGCAGCCGGAGTCCGATCACTTCTTCAAGGCCGAAGGCGGTGAATCGGGACTGGCCAAGGGGCGCCACTGGCGGCATGCGACCAGCTGGTTCAGCTACGACCTGACCGACAAGAAGTCCGAAGCCAAGGCCCTGCGCCTGACATATTCGAAAGGAGATGCCGGCCGCAAGTTCGATATCCTGATCAACGGCCAGCGGCTGGCGGCGGTGACCCTGGACGGCAAGGCGGCGCAGGACCTCTACACGGTGGATTACCTGATTCCGCCGGCGCTGGTGGCGGCGGCGGGCGGGAAGCTGGTGGTCAAGTTCGTGGCCCGCGACGGTTCGGTGGCGGGAGGCCTTTACGGACTCCGATTGTTGCGCTGATTGCCGCGCGGATCGATATCGAAACCGATATCGCAGTTGACCAAAATATCATTGGATAGATATTTGAGTTTCTCATAGTATGTGCTTTATAAATACACAAAAAACCATCTGGAGACCTTGCTATGACATGCAATCGCAGAACCGTACTCAAAGCCGGCGTCGCCGCCGCGATCGTAGCCACCTTCGGTAGCGTGGGTCCGGCCTTCGCGGCCAAACCGCTTGTCATCGGCTTCTCGCAAGTCGGCGCCGAAAGCGAATGGCGCACCGCCAACACCGTCTCGATCAAGGACGCGGCCAAGAAGGACGGCATCACCCTCAAATTCGCCGACGCCCAGCAGCGCCAGGAAAACCAGGTCAAGGCGATCCGCTCCTTCATCGCCCAGCGCGTCGATATCATCGCCTTCTCGCCGGTGGTCGAATCGGGCTGGGACACGGTCCTGCGCGAAGCCAAGGCCGCCAAGATTCCGGTCATCCTGACCGACCGCGCCGTCAACGTCACCGACCCGTCGCTGTACGTGACCTTCATCGGCTCGGACTTCATCGAAGAGGGCCGCCTGGCCGCGCGCTGGCTGCTGGAGCGCGCCAAGAAGACGCCCGACGCCACCTTCAACATCGTCGAATTGCAGGGCACCGTCGGCTCGGCGCCGGCGATCGACCGTCAAAAGGGCTTCGCCGAGATCATCGCCGGCAATCCGAAGCTGAAGATCATCCGCTCGCAGACCGGCGACTTCACCCGCACCAAGGGCAAGGAAGTGATGGAAGCCTTCCTCAAGGCCGAGGGCAAGAAGATCAACGTGCTGTACGCGCACAACGACGACATGGCCATCGGCGCGATCCAGGCGATCGAGGAAGCCGGTATGAAGCCGGGCAAGGACATTCTCGTCATCTCGATCGACGGCGTGCGCGGCGCCTTCCAGGCGATGGTCGCCGGGAAGATGAACGTGACGGTCGAGTGCAATCCGCTGTTCGGCCCACAGCTGATGCAGATCGCCCGCGACGTCGCCGCCAACAAGCCCGTCCCCAAGCGCATCACGGTGCAGGAAGGCGTGTTCCCGGCCGAGGTAGCGGCCAAGGAATTCCCGAACCGTAAATACTGATTGCCCCGGCGATGAGCGAATTAGCGCAAGCCGCGCCATCGACAGCGCCGGTGCTGGAGCTGCGCGGCATCAGCAAAGCCTTCCCCGGCGTTCAGGCCTTGAGCGGCGTGGCGCTGAACCTGTATCCGGGCGAGGTCCACACGCTGATGGGACAGAACGGCGCCGGCAAATCGACCTTGATCAAGGTGCTGACCGGCGTGTACGCGCCGGACCACGGCGAGATCCTGCTCGATGGCCGGGCCATCCACCCGAGCTCCACCCTCGACGCGCAAAACCTGGGCATCAGCACCGTCTACCAGGAAGTGAACCTGTGCCCGAACCTGTCGGTGGCCGAGAATATCTTCATCGGCCGCTATCCGCGCAAGTTCGGCGGCATCGACTGGCGCGGCATGCAGCGCCAGGCCGCCGAGCTGCTCGAGCGGATGCAGATCCGCATCGACGTCAGCATGCCGTTGGCGCACTATCCGCTGGCGATCCAGCAGATGGTGGCCATTTCGCGCGCCATGCTGGTGTCGGCCAAGGTGCTGATCCTCGACGAGCCGACTTCCAGTCTCGATGAAAAGGAAGTCGACCTGCTGTTCAGCGTTCTGCGCGGCTTGCGCGCGCAGGGCATGTCTATTTTGTTCGTCACCCACTTCCTCGACCAGACCTACGCCATTTCGGACCGTATCACCGTGATGCGCAATGGCGAGCGGGAAGGGGAGTACGCCTGCGCCGACCTGTCGCGGCTTGAACTGGTCAACAAGATGGTGGGCGCTCCCGCGACGGCGGCGCCGGAAGCCGCGCCGGCGGTGAACGACACCCCGGCCGCCGCCGCGCCGTCGAAACTCGCTGCCTTCCTCAGCGCCCGGGGCCTCGGCCGCAAAGGCGCGCTGGCCCCTATGGATATCGAACTGCGCCAGGGCGAGCTGCTTGGCCTGGCCGGCTTGCTGGGCTCCGGCCGCACCGAGGCGGCGCGCCTGCTGTTCGGCGCCGACAAGGCCGACAGCGGCGCCATCACCATCGATGGCAAGGAACACAGTTTTAATTCGCCGCGCGACGCCATCGCCGCCGGCATCGGCTTCTGCTCGGAGGACCGCAAGCACGAAGGCGCGATCCTCGACCTGTCGGTGCGCGAGAACCTGATCCTGGCGCTGCAGGCGCGCACCGGCTTGCTGCGCGCGATTCCGCTCAAGCGGCAGCAGCAGCTGGCGGAGGACTACGTCAAGGCGCTCGGCATCAAGACCGCCAGCATCGAAACGCCCATCGGCACGCTCTCCGGCGGCAACCAGCAGAAGGTGCTGCTGGCGCGCTGGCTGGCGACCGAGCCGAAAATGCTGATCCTCGACGAGCCGACACGCGGCATCGACGTGCGCGCCAAGCAGGAGATCATGGACTACGTGGTCAAGCTGTGCCGCAAGGGCATGTCGATCCTGTTCATCTCGTCCGAACTGCCGGAGGTACTGCGTTGCAGCGACCGCATCGTGGTCATGCGCGACCGTAAAACCGGCGGCGAATATCCGCGCGGCGCGCTCGATGAAACCTCGGTGCTGCAAGTGATCGCGGCGGAAGGGGCGCACGGATAATGAACAGCACAACCAATACCACCGGCGGCGCCGCGCGCGGCGCGCCCACCCAATCGCAAGTGCCCATGTTTGTGCGCCATCCGTTATTCCGGCCGCTGGCGGCGCTGGCGATCCTGCTGCTGATCGACCTGTTGCTGATTCCCGGCTTCTTCCACATCGAGATCAAGGACGGCCACCTGTACGGCAGCTTGATCGACATCGCCAACCGTGCGGCGCCGCTGGCGCTGGCCGCCATCGGCATGACCTTGGTGATCGCCACGCGCGGCATCGACATCTCGGTCGGCGCGGTGGTCGCCATCAGCGGCACGGTCGCCGCGATGCTGATCGGCGGCACCATGGTGATGAACAACGGCGTGCCCGAATACGTCGCCAATACGCCGATGGTGTGGGCGCTGTGCGCGGCCATGGGCGCGGCGCTGCTGTGCGGCGTCTGGAACGGCCTGCTGGTGGCCGGCCTGGGTTTGCAGCCCATCGTCGCCACGCTGATCCTGATGGTGGCCGGCCGCGGCCTGGCGCAGTTGCTGACGGACGGCCAGATCGTCACCGTCTACTACGAGCCGTTCTTCTTCCTGGGCAGCGGCTATCTGTTTGGCCTGCCGTTCTCGCTGTATATCGTCGCCGCCGTCTTCAGCGCCACCTTCCTGTTGATGCGCAAGACGGCGCTCGGCCTGTTCATCCAGTCGGTCGGCATCAACCCTGTCGCGGCGCGGCTGGCCGGCTTGAAGACCGCCACCCTGATCTTCTTCGTCTACCTGTTCTGCAGCGCCTGCGCCGGCCTGTCCGGCCTGATGATCAGCGCGAACATCAAAAGCGCGGATGCCAACAACGCCGGCCTGCTGCTGGAGCTGGACGCGATCCTGGCCGTCACCCTGGGCGGCACCTCGCTGGCCGGCGGTAAATTCAGCCTGGCCGGCAGCGTGATCGGCGCCTTGATCATTCAAACGCTGACCTACACCATCTACTCCATCGGGCTGCCGCCGGAAGTGAACATGGTCGTCAAATCGGTGGTGGTGTTCCTGGTCTGTATCTCGCAGTCGGCCGAATTCAAAACCATGTGGCGCCGCGTCTTCCCGGCCCGCTCGAAAGGAATCGCGTCATGAGCGCAACCGTCATGAACGGCGCCGCCGCCGGCGCCCATCCTTCGCGCTTGCGCGGCCTGACGTCGTCGCCGTATTTCACCTCGCTGGTGACGGTGCTGCTGCTGGTGCTGTTGCTGGTTGCCGGCGGCGCCGCCTACCCGGGTTTCCTGTCGCTGCAGGTGATGTTCAACCTGTTGATCGACAACGCCTTCCTGCTGGTGATCGCGGTCGGCATGAGCTTTGTGATCCTGTCGGGCGGCATCGACCTGTCGGTCGGCTCGGTGCTGGCGCTGACGACGATGATCTCGGCCTGGCTGCTGCAAACCTGGCATGTGCCGCCGCTGCTGGTGATCGCCATCTCGCTGGTGCTCGGCGCCGGCTTCGGCGCGGCGATGGGCGCCATCATCCATTACTTCAAGCTGCAGCCGTTCATCGTCACGCTGGCCGGCATGTTTTTGGCGCGCGGCCTGTGCTACCTGATCAGCATCAACTCGATCACCATCGACGATCCGTTCTTCGTCGCCATGTCGCAGACGCAGGTGCCGGTGCTGGGCGGCTTCCTGTCGCCGGGCGCGCTGATCGCGCTGGCCATGCTGGCCATCGCCATCTACGTGGCGCACTGCACGCCGTTCGGCCGCGCCATCTACGCCGTCGGCGGCAACGAGCAATCGGCGCTGATGATGGGATTGCGCGTGGCGCGCACCAAGGTGCTGATCTACGCGTTCAGCGGCTTTTGCGCGGCGCTGGCCGGGGTGCTGTTCTCGTTCTACATGCTGTCCGGTTACGGCCTGCACGCGCAGGGCACGGAGCTGGACGCCATCGCGGCGGTCGTCATCGGCGGCACCTTGCTCAGCGGCGGCTACGGCTATGTGGCCGGCGCGCTGTCCGGCGTGCTGGTACTGGGCACCATCCAGACGCTGATCGCCTTCGACGGCACCCTCAGCTCGTGGTGGACCAAGATCGTCATCGGCGGTCTGTTGTTTGTATTCTGCGTGGTGCAGCGCCTGATGGCGATCGGCGCCACGACAAAAAAATAAGATTTAACCCTGGAGAGAGCTTTGACTACATTGATGAAATTTGCCGCCATTGCAGCGGCGGGGGCGGTTTTTGCCGCCGCAAACGTGGCGCACGCCGCCAACCCGATACTTCCCAAGCTGTTCACGGCCGATCCGTCGGCCTATGTGGAAGACGGCACGGTCTACTTGTACGTCGGCGTGGACGGCGCCTCGACCACGGACAAAGACTATGTGATGAAGGAATGGCGCCTGTACAGCAGCTGCGACATGAAGAACTGGACCGACCGTGGTTCGCCGATCAAGCCGTCCGCCTTCAAATGGGCGATCGGCAAGGTCGACGCCTGGGCCGCCGACATCACCAAGCGCAATGGCAAGTACTACTTCTACGCGACCGTCGATCACGCGACCATCCCCGGCCGCGCCATCGGCGTGGCGGTCTCCGACAAGCCGGAAGGCCCGTTCGTCGACGCCCGCGGTTCGGCCCTCGTCACCAACAACATGACGCTGGAAGCGCCGATCGCCTGGGACGATATCGATCCCGGCGTGTTCGTCGACGACGACGGCCAGGCCTATCTCTACTGGGGTAACACGGTGCTCAAGTACGCCAAGCTCAAACCGAACATGACCGAATTCGATGGCCCGATCCACACGGTGGGCATGGACCGCTTCACCGAGGCGCCGTATCTGCACAAGCACAAGGGCACCTACTACCTGTCGTATTCGCGCGACTACCCGGAGACGACCGCCTACATGACCTCCGCCAGCCCGACCGGCCCGTGGCAGTTCCGCGGCGTGATCATGGAGAAGAACGCCAAGGTCAAGACCATCCACCAGGCGATCATCGATTTCAACGGCAAGAGCTACATCTTCTACCACAACGACAAGCTGCCGACCGGCGGCGAGTTCCGTCGATCGGTGGCGGTGGAGGAGTTCCAGTACAACGCCGACGGCACCATCCCGTTCATCAAGCAGACCAAGGAAGGGCCGACCGCCAATCCTAGTTCGGCTTGCAAGTGATATTGAAACGATCGATATTGACGTTATATTAATACCGATTGTGATATCATTTTCCTATGGATACTAATTCGAACTGGTTCCTGCGCGCGCGCCTCAAAACGCGCCAGCTGCTGCTGCTGATCGCGCTGGACGAACAACGCAACATCCACCGGGCCTCCGAAGACCTGCACATGACGCAGCCCGCCGCGTCCAAGCAGCTCAAGGACCTGGAGGAGATGCTCGGCGTGCAGCTGTTCGACCGGCTGCCGCGCGGCATGGAGCCGACCATCTACGGCGAGACGATGATACGCCACGCCCGCATGGCGCTGACCAGCCTCTCGCTGGCGCACGAGGACATCGTCGCCATCAAGGCCGGCCTGACCGGGCAGGTCGACATCGGCACCATCATGACGCCGGGGATCTCGCTGCTGCCGCAGGCGATCACGCGCACCAAGCAGGCCTCGCCGCGCCTGCGCATCGGCGTCGAGATGGAGCAGTCCAACATCCTGCTGGAGCAGTTGCAGCGCGGCCGGCTCGATTTCATGATCGGCCGCATTCCGGAGCGTCAAAGCGCCCAGGGGCTGAGCTACGAGGAGCTGGGCGACGAGCCGGCGTGCGCGGTGGTGCGTCCCGGCCATCCGCTGCTCAAGGCCCGCAACCTGCAGCTGCGCGACATCGCCGGGCAGCCGTGGATCCTGCCGCCGCAGGGCAGCATCCTGCGTGCGCGCTGCGAACTGATGTTCCGCCGCGCCGGCCTGGAAGTGCCGGGCAACGTGGTCGACACCACGGCGGTGCTGTTGATTAAACCGCTGCTGCAGCAGACCGACGCGCTCAACGTCATGCCGATCGCCGTGGCCAAGTATTACGAGTCGCAGGGGGTGCTCAACATCCTGCCGATCGAGCTGCCGTGCCGCATGGACGCTTTCGGCATCATCACGGTGGACGGCCATCTGATGTCCCCCGGCGCGGCGCTGCTGCTGCGCTATGTGCGGGAAGTGGCGAAGGACATCCACCAGATCCCGTAGATCGGCTAGGCGTTCATGGCCGCCATCTGGCGGCAGGTGTGCTCGCACGCCTCGCAGGCGCGCAGGCACTCCTCCATGCCATCGAGGTCGCGGCAGCTAAGGGCGCAGGCGTGGCACACGTCGGCGCACAAGCCGCACTGGCGGTCGGCGAACGGCGATCCGCTCAACTGCAGGTTGGCCGACAGCTCGCACATGGCGGCGCAGTCGAGCATCAGCCGCAGGTGGTCCGGCGCGACGTGGCGCCCGCCCATCTGCAGGCAGTGGGTCATTGCCGTTTGCAGGCAGGCTTGATGACAGTTGGTGCAGGCGTCGATACAGTCCTGCATGTTGGTGACGTCGTTCATGGCGGTCCTCTCTTTTCAAGGTTGTCCAAAACGCCATGGTAGGCCGCCGTGGCGGCGGCCTCTGTGCGCGTTCTCTCTTTATGGATTGTTGACTGGGTCAATCATATTGCGTATGCTGGGTCCATCCGATATCGAAGGGAAGGCCATGCGCGACACCTCATTTGACGACCGCATCGCCGCGGTGCGGTCGTTCAACCGTTTTTTCACGCGCCAGATCGGCGTGCTGCGCGAAGGTCTGCTGCACAGCGACTACACGCTCACCGAGATGCGCGTGCTGTACGAGCTGGCCAACCACGGCGACCAGCCGGCGGCCACGCTGGGGCGCGATTTGGGACTCGATCGCGGATACCTGAGCCGCATCCTGGCCAAATTCGAGAGTCAGGGGCTGGTGATCAAGGTGCCGTCGGCCACCGATGGCCGCAGCAGGCTGCTGCACATCACCGCGCAGGGACGCGCCTTGTACGAGCCTTTGGAGCGGCGCTCGCGCGACGAGGTTGGCGATTTGCTGTCGCGCTTTGAAGAGCCGGACCAGTTGCGCATGCTCGAAGCGATGCGCACCATCCAGGACCTGCTCGACAGCGGCGGCGCGCTGAAATACGCGCAGCCGTTCGTGCTGCGCGCGCACGGTCCCGGCGACATGGACTGGATCGCGCGCCGCCACGGCGCGTTGTACGCGGCCGAACAAGGCTGGGACGCCAGCTTCGAGACCCTGGTCGGCGAGATCTGCGCCGATTTCGAACGCCATTTCGATCCGGCGCTGGAGCGCTGCTGGATCGCCGAGATGGGTGGTGAGCGGGTCGGCTCGATCGCGGTGGCGCGCGGCGGCGAGGACGGCGTCGCCAAGCTTCGGCTGCTGCTGGTCGACAGCGCGGCGCGCGGCGCCGGCCTCGGTTCGCGGCTGGTGGACGAGTGCCACCGTTTCGCCAGGGCCGCCGGTTACCGCAAAATGCGTTTGTGGACGACCAACCAGCAAAAGGAGGCGCGCCAGATCTACCTGGGCAAAGGCTACGCGCTGGTCGCCGAGGAGCCGGTTCACGCCTTCGGCCAGGATATGGTCAACGAGACCTGGGAATTGACGTTGTAAGTTCGGATCGTCCGATTGCCTGCGGGGTGGGTTATCTGGCACTATTGCCGGATTGATCTGAATCGCGGGAGTCGTATGCAAAAGAGCAGGCTGACGGTGTGGTCCAAGCGGGTCTTGTTGGTGGCGGTGGGGTTGCTGGTGTTGGCGCTGTTGGCGGCCTGGCTGTATTTGCGCGGCAGTCTGCCGGCGCTGGACGGCACCCGGACGGCCGCGGGACTGGAGACCACCGCCAGCGTCGCCCGCGACGAGCGCGGTGTGCCGGTCATCAGCGGCGGCAGCCGGCTCGATGTCGCCTACGCCACCGGTTTCGTGCACGCGCAGGAGCGCTACTTCCAGATGGATTTGCTGCGCCGGGCGGCCGCCGGGGAGTTGTCCGAACTATTCGGCGCGCGCGCGCTGCCGATGGATAAGGCGCGCCGCTTCCATCGCTTCCGCGCCCGCGCCGACGTCGCCCTCAAGGCCATGCCGGCGCCGGACCGCGCGCTGCTCGAACGCTACGCCGCCGGCGTCAACGCCGGTTTGGAGGCGCTGAGCGTCAAGCCGTTCGAATACGCGCTGGTGGGCATGCCGCCACGCGCCTGGTCGGCCAGCGATTCGCTGCTGGTGATCTGGGCGATGTATTTCGATCTGCAGGGCGGCTTGCTGCCGCGCGAGTTGTCGCGCGGCTGGCTGGCCGAGAATGCGTCCGACGAGCAGCGCGCCTTCCTGGCGCCGGAATCGACGCAGTGGGACGCGCCGCTCGACGCCGAGTCGGTGCCGGGCGAACCCGCGCCGATTCCGGCGGCGGCGCCGGCGTGGTGGGGCAAGCCCGGGACGGCCGGCACCGCGCCGTTGTCGAAGATGGCGTCGGCGCCGTTGTCGGCCGAATGGTTCAACACCGTCGGCAGCAACAACTGGGCGGTGGCCGGCAGCCGCAGCGACAGCGGCGGCGCCATCGTGTCCGACGATATGCACCTGGGCATACAGCTGCCCACCACCTGGTACCGCGCGGCCTTGCGGTTCCCGGACGGGAAGGGCGGCCAGCGCAGCGTTGTCGGCGTCACCTTGCCCGGTACGCCGGTGGTGGTGGTCGGCAGCAACGGCCATGTCGCCTGGGGCTACACCAACAGCTACGGCGACTATCTGGACCTGATCGCGCTCGAAGCCGATCCCGCCAAGCCGGGGCAGGTGCGCACGCAGGCCGGCTGGGAGGCGCCGACGGTGCACCGGGAGACGATCCTGGTCAAGGGCGCGCCGGCCGAGACGCTGGTCGTGCGCGAAACCTCGCTCGGCCCGATCCGGGAGGCGATGGGCCGCAGCTACGCCGTGCACTGGACCGCGCACACGCTGGCCGCCGTCAACGTCAACGCGCAAAAGCTGGAAGGGGCCGATACGCTCGACCAGGCGCTGGCGATCGCGCCGACCCTGGGCATCCCGGCGCAGAATTTCGTCGGCGGCGACGACAAGGGCAACATCGGCTGGACCGTCGCCGGCCCGCTGCCGCGCCGCGCGCCGGCCGGCGCGGCGATCACCTATCCGCTGAGCGCCGACGACAAGGCCGGCGTGTGGGACGGCTGGCTGACGCCGGACGAATATCCGAAAGTGGTCAATCCCGCCAGCGGCCAGCTGGCCACCGCCAACAGCCGCCAGCTGGCCGGCGCCGGCGCGGCGCTGATCGGCGACGGCGGCTACGATCTGGGCGCGCGCACGCACCAGGTGCGCGAGGACCTGACGGCGCTGGGCGCGAAGACCGACGTCAAAAAAGTCTATGCGATCACGCTCGACGACCGCGCCGTGTTCCTGGCGCCGTGGCGCGACCGCGCCATCGCGGCGCTCGACGCCAAGGCCATCGCCGATCATCCGCGCCGCGCCGAGACGCTGGCGCTGTTGAAAAGCAGCTGGAGCGGCCGGGCCAGCGTCGACTCGGTGGGCTACCGCGTCACCCGCGCCTATATGTATGCGCTGTACGACATCCTGTTCGAAAACGCCGACCAGCAGATGGCCGCGATCGACCCCAAGGCCAACATGGCCGCCATCAGCGCGCGCTGGCCGGTGGTGCTGGCGCGCCTGCTGGACGCGCGTCCGCCCGGATGGCTGCCGCCGCAGTTCGCCGACTGGCAGGCCTTGCAGCTGACGGCGCTGGACCGCGTGATCGCCGACTTGACCAAGGATGGCCGGCCGCTGTCGGAGGCGACCTGGGGCCGCCGCAACATCGCCGCCAGCGCCCATCCGATGGCGTCGGCGCTGCCGCTGGTGGGCCGCTTCCTGAAGGTGGCGCCGGACATGCTGCCGGGCGACCAGCACATGCCGCGCGTGGCCGGGCCGACGTTCGGACAGTCCGAGCGCATGACGGTGACGCCGGGGCGCGAGCGGGAAGGCATCTTTAATATGCCGGCCGGCCAGAGCGGCCATCCGTTGTCGCCGAACTTCCTGGGCGGGCGCGAGGACTGGATCGCCGGACGCGAGTCGCCGTTGCTGCCGGGGCCGGCCAAGCACACGCTGACCTTCGTCAAATAGGCCAGTGCGGATAAGGCAGAACTAACCCGGCATGCCGATGCTCTAACCTGCAGGGCGCGGCGCGCGGTGCGTTGCGTCCCGGCACGGAGGAGGCGGCGATGGACGACGGACCGGCAATCTTGGGCATCAACCGGACGCAGGACGCCAGCGCGTGCCTGCTGCGCGGCTCGACGCTGCGGTGGGCGATACAAAAAGAGCGGCTCAGCCGCGTCAAGCACCACTGGGGCAGGCCGGGCGACGTGCGCGACTATTACGCCGCGCGCCTGCCGGGCCTGGACGAGCCGATCGACGTGCTGGTCGAATGCTATTCCTCCGACGCCGAGATCGACAAGCTGCCCGCCTACGAGCGCGAGCTGGCCGCCACCTTGCGCCTGGCGCCGCGCGCGCGCCGCGCGCGGATTTCCCACCACGTCGCGCATTTATATAGCGCCTTCCATCCGTCGCCGTTCACGCGCGCCGCCGTCATGGTGATCGACGGCCAGGGCAGCGCCGTCGCCGATTTCACCGAGCGCTGGGCCGACGCGGCCGCCGCGCCGGGCCACTGGCGCGAGGTATCGTCGTTCTATCTGGCGTCGCGCGACCACGCCGGGAGTATCGACTGCGTCGGCAAGCAGCTGTGGGACCGCGACGAGCGGCAGCCGGCCGGCCTTGGCATGTTCTATTTCATGCTGACCCAGGCGATCTTCCCCGGCGAGGGCAACGAGGGCAAGGTCATGGGCCTGGCGCCGTTCGGCGACCCCCACGCGCTGGCCATGCCGCCGCTCGACGTCGACGGCTGCAGGGTGTTCGTGCCCGACCGCTGGCGCGCGCTGCTGGCCGAGCGCCAGCGCTTTCGCTATGCGCCGTCGGGCGGCGGCGCGTTCCACGACATCGCCAATCTGGCCGCGGCCGGGCAGTACGCCTTCGAGGAGGCGCTGCTGCGGGTGGCGCGCTGGCTGCACGCGCGCACCGGCGCCGACCAGTTGTGCTTTGCCGGCGGCACCGCGCTCAATTGTTCGGTCAACGAGCGGTTGCTGAGCGAGACGCCGTTTCGTTCGCTGTTCATCCCGCCGACGCCGGGCGACGGCGGCACCGCGCTCGGCTGCGCGGTCTACGGCCTGACCGAACTGGCCGAGCGCCGCTGCGACTTCCGCTGGCGCGACGATTATCTGGGGCCGCCACCGGATGCCGCCGCGATCGAGGCGGCCTTGCGCGACGCGGACGATCTGCGGGTTGAGCGCTTCGACCAGGCCGGCGCGCTGTGCTCGCGCATGGTCGACCTGCTGGCCACCAACAAGGCGCTGGCGCTGTTCCAGGGGCGCAGCGAGTTCGGTCCGCGCGCGCTCGGGCATCGCAGCATCCTGGCCGATCCGCGCAGCGAACGGATGCGGGACTGGATCAACGCCCGCGTCAAGCGGCGCGAATGGTTCCGGCCATTGGCGCCGGCGGTGCTGCTGGAACGGGCCGGCGATTATTTCGACCTGATGCATCCGGCGCCGTTCATGCAGTTCGCGGTGCCGGTCACGCCGTTCGGCGCCGAGCGCCTGGGCGCCACCACGCATATCGACCGCAGCGCGCGCCTGCAAAGCGTGGGGCCGGACGACGATCCCTTGCTGCGCGCGCTGCTGCTGGCGTTCGAGGCGCGCACCGGCGTGCCGGTGCTGCTCAACACCTCGTTCAACCGCAAGGACGAGCCGATTGTCGAGACGCCGGCCGAGGCGTTGGAGACCTTCCGCGCCACGCCGCTGCACGCGCTGGCGATGCCGCCTTTCCTGGTGCGCAAACGGGTCGAACCCGATGCGCCGTTTTGAGGGCGGCGCGATGCATGCCGCCACCACCGCCGCTGTCGTCGCGGCCATCGCCGCCGCGAGCGCGCCATGATCCAGGCCTATCCCGCGCACGCCAGCGTGCTGCCCGGACAGCGGCTGGTGCTGCATGTGTCGACCGACCGGGCGCGCTTTCGTGTGCACATTTTCCGCTGTCGCGCGAAACTGCAGCCGGTATTGCGGTCGGACTGGCTGCGCGGCGAGCACGCGCCCGCGCTCGGCCCGGACCAGGACTGGAACTGGCCGGCCTACGAATTCGACATCCCCGGCGACTGGGACTCGGCCGTCTACTTCGCCTGCTGCGAGGCGGACGGCGCGCCGCCGCCGGCGCCATGGATGCCGGAGGCGGCGGCGCTGTTCGTGGTGCGGGGCGCGGCGCGCGGCGGCCTGCTGGTCAAGCTGCCGCTGGCGACGTGGCACGCCTACAACCACAGCGGCGGCGGCTGCTTCTACGACAATCCGCCGCGATCGACGCATCCGCCCGGCGCGCGGGTATCGCTGCGGCGGCCCGGCGGCGGCACCGGCGGCGCGGTGTTCGGCGCGCCCGATCATTACGACAACAGCTCGCCGCGCCAGAGCTTCGCGCACTGGGACGGGCGCTTCATCCGCTGGCTGCTGCGCCACGGCTACGAGCCGGAGTTCTGCACCGACTTCGATATCCACGCCGACCCGGATCTGTGCGGCCGCTACCGACTGCTGCTCAGCGCGGGCCATGACGAGTACTGGAGCGAGCCGGCGCGCGACCACGTGGAGGCGTTCATCGCCAACGGCGGCAACGCCGCCTTCTTCGGCGCCAATCTGTGCTGGTGGCGCATCCATTACGTCGACGACGGCCGGGCGATGGTCTGCCACCAGGGTGGACCGCAGGGCGCGCGCGACCAGTGGTGGCCGCGCGGCGGCGCCGGCCGGCCGGAGGACGCGCTGGGCGGCGCCAGCTACCGGCACGGCGGCGGCTGGTGGGACGGACCGCGCCGCGCGCTGGGTTATGTGGTGCGGGCGCCGGATCATTGGGCCTTCGCCGGCACCGGCCTGCGGCACGGGGACGTATTCGGCGCGCACACGCGGCCGCCGCTGGTGGGCTACGAATGCGACGGCGTGCCGCTGGTCGATGACGAAGCCGGCGGCGTGCCGCCGGCAGCCCCACCGCGCGTGGCACCCGACGCCGCGGCCCTCGGCACGCCCGGCACCTATGCACTGCTGGCCAGCTGCGTGCTGGGCGACGACTGGCAGGAATTGCCGGCCCGCGAGCGGCATGCCGCCAGGCGGGGCGTCCACGCGGCCTGCATGGGCATCTTCAGCCGTGGCGGCACCGTGTTCAGCGCCGGCACGACCGACTGGGCGCAGGTGCTCGACGGCGGCGGTGAGCCGCGTGTCGAGCGCATCACCGCCAACGTCATCGACCGGCTGCTGGCGCACGGGGGCGCGCGATGAAGCCGTCGCCGCTGCAGTGGGTGGGCGACGGTTCCGTTGCCGTTTTCCGCGCGCTGTATCTGGGCGACATGTTGTGCGCGGTGCCGGCGCTGCGGGCGTTGCGCGCGGCATTGCCCCGCGCCCGCATCGTGCTGGTCGGCCTGCCGTGGGCGGCGCAGTTCGCGCGGCGCTACCGCGCCTATATCGATGACTTCATCGCTTTTCCGGGGCATCCGGATCTGCCGGAACAACCGGCGCTGCCGTATGCGCAGGAGGAGTTTTATTCGCAGATGCGCGCGCAGGGCTTCGCGCTGGCGTTGCAGATGCATGGCAGCGGGGAGGTCAGCAACGGCATCGTCGGCGCGTTCGGCGCGCGGATGCAGGCCGGCTACGGTGCGGTCGGCAATTCCTTGTGCGAGGCGGTGCACTCGTTTCCCTATCCCCGGCACGGGCCGGAGCCGTTGCGCCTGCTGCGACTGGTGCGGTGGCTGGGCGCCGAGATCAGCAGTTGCCGCATGGAGTTTCCGCTGATGACGGAGGACTGGGACGAGCTGGCGCGCACCGGCGCCGCGCGCGGCCTGGGCGCCGGCAGTTATGCGTGCGTTCATGCCGGCGCGCGCACGCGCGACAAATGCTGGCCGCCGGCCCGCTTCGCCGAGGTGGCCGACCGGCTGGCCTTCGATCATGGATTGAAGGTCGTGCTGACCGGCTCGGCCAGCGAGGCGGATCTGGCCGACGCCGTGGCCGCGCACATGAGCGCGCCAGCGGTCAACGCCACCGTGCCGATGTCGGTGGGGGCGATGGCGGCGTTGATGCGCGGGGCGCGGTTGTTGGTGTGTAATGACACCGGGGTTTCGCATATCGCGGCCGGGTTGGGGTTGAGGAGCGTGGTTATTTTTAGCAAGGCCGATATCGGGCGCTGGGCGCCGTTGAATCGGCGCTTGCATCGCTGTATCCGCGATCCGGAAGGGTGCAAGTCGCAATTGGTGCTGGCGCAGGCGCGGGCGTTGTTGGCGGGGGCGGGGGCGGGTGATTCGGGGGCGCGGCGTTATGCGTCGTGAGCCGGCGGCGGAGCGGGCATGGCGGATTACGCTGCGCTAATCCGCCCTACGTGGTTCCGGGGTTTGCATGGGGTACGGAGTTTTTGCATGGGGTACGGAGTTATTTCGTGTCGCGGAAGAGTTCGAGGGCCAGCGCGATGACTTCGTCTTGCCCGACGTCGGCGACGAAACTGGCGTCGTGCGGGCAGCGCGTGTGCAGATTCTCCTCGCCGCACACCGGGCAGTGGATGCGCGTCGACAGCGCCGGCCGCAGCAGATGCTGCGCCAGCGGACACGATTCGATCATGTTGGTCAGCCAGAATATGCCGACCGCCGGTTTGTTCAGCGCCAGCGCCAGGTGCAGCGGCCCCGTGTCGTTGGAGACGATCAGCCGCGCCCGGTCGAGCAGGCCGCACAAGGCCGGCAGCGGCAGCCGTCCCGTCAGGTCGACCGGGCGATGGCGCATGTGCCCGACGACCGCCCGAGCCGTGTCCGCTTCGCTGTCGGTGGCGCTGATGACGATCTGCGCGCCGGCGTCCGCCAGCACGTCGGCGACCGCGGCAAACGCCGCCGGCGGCCAGCGGCGGCGCGGGTCGCTCGCGCCGGGATGCACGACCACCATGCGGGCGCCGGCAAGGCCGGGGAGGATCTGCGCGGCCAGCGCGCGGTCGGCGGCGGTGACCTCCAGCTCCGGCGACACCAGGTGGGGACGGGCGCCGGCCAGCGCGGCGATTTGCAGCAGCTCGACCCGCCGGTTCGCCAGGCGGCTGTAGACGATGGTTCGGTCGAGCTCCGGGGCGCCCGGCGTGGTGGCGCCGATGCTGACGGCGGCGCCCAGCGAGGCGACGAAGGCGTTCGAGTAGGCGCCGCCGCCATACATTTGCAGCGCGACGTCGATGCGCATATTGCGCAGCGCCGCCACCAGCTGGCGCGCCGACTCCGGCATCGGGGCGTCGGGCGCCGCGCCGATGCCCGGCAGCGGCGGCATGGCGATGACGTCGCTGACCGGTCCCGGCCTTCCATGCAGAAAGCCGGCGTGCCAGGGCTTGCCCAGCAGCGTGATGCGGGCGGCGGGATAGCTCGCCCGGAGCGCATGCAGCGCCGGCAGCGCGAAGATGTAGTCGCCGATCGCGTTCGGGCGCAGCACGACGATGTGGCGGACATCCGGCAGCAGCGAGGCCGACGGTTCCACCTGCGTTTGCGGTGTCGGCACGTTGCCGGCTTGCGCAAGGGATGGCAACGGCGCCGGATGCCTTGCCGGCAGCGACGCGCCCAGCGTCTCCGCGGTTGGCGCGGCCGGCGGAACGGACCTGGACGCGGGCGCGGCGGGCGTCGGCATGCGGACCTCAGTTTTGTCGGGGCTGGCCGCCGTCGCGCTGTGCCACCCCGGGCCGCCACAGCGCGTGCGGCGCATTGCAGGCGCGCCGCGTGATGGTGGTCGGCAGTTCCATGTGGTAGGCGCCGGACGGGATGATGCCGCAGCCGCCATAGCGGGCCATGACCTGCAACTGCGCTTGCGCGTCCTCGCCGCAGTGTTCGGCGGGCAGCAGGGGCCAGAAATCGAAGCCGCCGGCCGCGCGCAGTTTTGCCGTGTCGTACAACACGCATCCGCCGATCCACGCCACGCGGTAGCAGCGGCTGGTGGCGCGCGTCAGCCCCAGCCGGGCTTGCACATGAAACAGGTTGGCCGCGCTGTGCAGTCGGTGCCGCCGCCATGCCGGCCCGTCCGGCTCGATCAGCTCCGGCTCGACCGGCGTTTGCCAGAATTCGATGGCTTCGTCGTCCGGACGCGTGTCGCCGACGTAGCTCAGGCCGTGCAGCGCGCTGCCGACGAAGCCGCACCGCTGTTCGTCGATGACGGTCAGCAGGCGCTCGATCAGGTCGCGATCGAGCAGCACGTCGTCGTCCAGGTACAGGCAGTAGGGCGCGCGCACCCGCGACAGCAAAAAGGCGCGCTGCTCGGCCATGCCGCGCCGTGGCAGGTGGCGCGAAGCGCTTATTTCGTGCCCTTGCGCGATCAGGAAGCGCTGCGCGGCCAGGACCAGGGGCCGCTCCAGCGCGCCGTGGCCGTCGGACTGGTCGGAAATGACCACCCGCAGATGGGGCACGCTCTGCGCGGCCAGCGAGATCAACGTGGCGCTCAGCGCATGCGGACGGTTATACGTGGGCACCAGGACATCGACGGGCGCGCTCACGGTCCGCCTCCCGGTTCGACGGCGCTTGCCGATGGCCGGTACAGCCACGGGTTGAGCGTGGGATCGTTGTACATCTTGAACTGGCGGTAGACCTTGAAGCGGGCGACGCCGGCGACGGTTTCCCTGAGCAGGCGGTCCAGGCAGCCGGCCAGGTCGTCGCGCTGCGCCGTCAGACGGTCGAGCCGCGCGGCACACGCGGCCATGTGCGCCGCGCCGGCCTCGGCACGGTGCGCCTGCGCGCGCATGTGGAAGATCTTCAGCGCGAGGATGGACAGCCGGTCGACCATCGCGCCGGCCGTCTCGCTGCTCAGCCGCGCGCCGGACAACGGGCACGGCCATCGCTCCGACAGGCGCGTCAGCAGCGCCTCGTCGAGCGCCTCGACGGCATCGTTGCGCAACTGGTTGTGGCGGTCGATGGCGCGCTTGCTGGCCGCGATGACCTCGGCGCCGACGTCGGTGCGCCGGGCCCGGTCTTCCTCGCGCCACAGCAGGCGGTTGTGATAGTGGTTGGCGCGGATGGCGCTCCAGACCACGTCATTGCCGTCGTGGCGGGCGTCGTGGCGGGCGGCATCATCGTCTTCGGCGTGCTGGCGCCCCAGCGCCACGTCGTGAAAACGGACGATGTCGCCGGCGGCCGGCAGCTCGGGCGTGAACGCGTCCATCGGTCGCGTTCAGTGCCGGCGGCTGCCGGTGGTATCGTCGTCGCCGCGTTCGTCGTCGCCGCGTTCGGCGTGGTCCTGGGACGGACCCTTGAACGCGGCGCTGACGTCGGCCGGGGTCTGGAACTGCTGGTCGGGCAGCTGGTCCAGCGACGCGCAGACGCTGTCATCGGCGCCTTGTTGTTTGGCAGTCTGGATCAGCGTCCGTTTGTCGGTCGGATAGTCGACGCCTTTCAGATACTTTTGAATCTGGATCGGATTTGCGTGTGCCATATGGTTCTCCTGAATCTCCTTGATTGCCGACGCCGGGGCGGCATGCTGACTCCCGCCACGCCTGTTACGTATGACAGTCAGTTGGCCATCCGGTTCCAGATACGCGCGCCGCACCTCCGACAGATCGACAATTTCGTGCTCGCGCAACATCTCGTGCAATTCCTCGTCGGCGATCAGCTCGCGCCGCAGATTGCGTTCCAGCTTTTTGCCGTCGCGCACCAGGCATAGCGGCCGGGGCAGCGTGAAGCGCCGCACGGCCTCGAAATGGAAGCTCAGATAGTTGAGTAGGAAGCTCCAGCCGATGATGGTGCCGATCAACACCGCGCCGTCGGGCAGCGAACGGTATTCGCCGGCCATGGCGTTCTGCGAGGCGTCGGCGATGATGACCAACACCAGCAGGTCGCTCACGCCGAGCGCGCCGACGTCGCGGTGCACCACGAAACGGAACAGGCAAAACAGCAGCATGAAGGTCAGCGTGCCGCGAATGAACAGCTCGACCGGCGAGACGGTGAAGCCGAACAGGTGCGGCCAATCGATGGCGGGCATGGGCGGCCTCCTGGCGATGGCGCGGGCGAGCACCATCAATAGATCAAGGCGGCGGGGAAGTCAAAGGTGCGCGCGTCGATGGCACATCCGGCCGCGCGGCGTATGAGGCGGCGCAGAAGTGCGTCATGCGCGGCGGCGCCACATCCAGGCGCGAGGCGGCGGGCACTTCTGCCGGGGGATGCAGTCTAACTCGAGCGCGTGCGCACCGTGCGTGCCTGGGTTTGACTCTGGGAGCGGCGACGATGAACGAGGGTGGGGACGCGGGGGAAGACGCGCGGCTGGCGGGCCAGACCGGCTCGCGGTGGCGCACATGGTGGCGGCCCAAGCCGGGCGAGGCCGCCTATGACATGTGGCGCCTGCTGGTCGACCATCGCTGGCGGATCGGCGCCGCGCTGCTGGTGTTGGTGCTGGCCAAGGTGGCGACGGTGGCCGTGCCGCTGCTGCTCAAACGTATCATCGAAGCGCTGTCAGGGCCGGCGCAACCGGCCGCGCTGCCGCTGGCGCTGCTGGCCGGCTATGCGCTGTTGCGCTTTGCCGCCACCTTGCTCAACGAGTTGCGCGACCTGCTGTTTTCACGCGTGGCGCGGGGCACGGTGGCCTTGTACGCGCAAAAAACCTTCGTCCACCTGCACGCGCTGGGGGCGCGTTTCCACACGCGGCGCCAGATCGGCGGCCTGCTGCCCGACATCGACCGCGGCACCAGCGCCATCGCCTTCCTGCTGGGTGTCGGGCTGTTCACGCTGGTGCCGACGCTGATCGAAATCGCCATGGTGCTGGCGGTCATGCTGGCGCGCTACAGCGGCTGGTTCGCCGCCGCCATCGCGCTGACCTTCGTCGTCTACGCCGGCTACACGCTGATGTTTACGGCGCGGCGCAGCACCCACCAGCGCCGCGTCAACAAGCTCGACTCGCACGCCAAGAGCCGCCTCGCCGACAGCCTGATCAACTACGACACCATCAAATACTTTTGCAACGAGGCGCTGGAGGCGCGCCAGTTCGCCGCCATCATGCGGCACTGGCGCGAGGCGGTCGGCCACAACCAGCGCGCCTTGTTCATCCTGCATGTCGGGCAGAGCGCCATCATCGCCGCCGGCGTCGCCGCCGTCATGCTGCTGGCCGGGGACGCCGTGCGCGGCGGCCGCATGACCGTGGGCGACCTGGTGCTGGTCAACGCCTATGTGCTGCAAGTGTGTCTGCCGCTGAACGCGCTCGGCTTCATCTACCGCGAGGCGCGCGACGCCCGGGTCAACGTCGAGCGCCTGTTCGCGCTGCTCGACGAGCGGCCGGAGGTGGCCGAGCCGGCGGCGCTGCCCCTTTTCCGGCCGGCCGGCGGCGAGGTGGTGTTCGAGCGGGTCGGCTTCCACTACGAATCCGGGCGGCCGTTGCTGAGCGACATCAGCCTGCGCATCGCGCCCGGCCGCACGCTGGCCGTGGTCGGCAGCAGCGGTTCCGGCAAGTCGACCTTGGCGCGCCTGCTGCTGCGTTTTTACGACCCCACCGCCGGCCGCATCCTGGTCGACGGCCAGGATATCCGCGCCGTCAGCCCGGCCAGCCTGCGCCGGGCGATCGGCGTGGTGCCGCAGGAGACGGTGCTGTTCAACGACACCATCGCCTACAACATCGGCTATGGCCGCGTCGGCGCCAGCCAGCAGGAGGTGGAGCAGGCCGCGCGCGCCGCCCATCTGCACGAGTTCATCGCCGCGCTGCCGCAACAGTACGACACGCTGGTGGGCGAGCGTGGCGTCATGCTGTCCGGCGGCGAGCGGCAGCGCCTGGCCATCGCCCGCATCGTGCTGAA
The DNA here is from genome assembly GCF_017833525.1 of Duganella sp. 1411. Lineage (GTDB taxonomy): Bacteria > Pseudomonadota > Gammaproteobacteria > Burkholderiales > Burkholderiaceae_D > Rugamonas. The sequence continues at coordinate 1,668,309 of NZ_JAFICD010000001.1, read as the reverse complement.
GAATCCGCCGATGCTGATTTTCGACGAGGCCACGTCCGCGCTTGATCCAGCGTCAGAACACGCGATTCAGCTGGAACTTAACCGCCTGTCAAAAAATCGAAGCATCATGATCATCGCGCACCGGCTCTCGACGGTCGTCGGCGCCGACGAAATCATCGTGCTGGAACATGGACGCATCGAGGAGCGCGGCACGCACGCCGAGCTGCTCGGGCGGCAGGGTTTTTACGCGCGGCTGTGGCAACTCCAGCAGCGGGTGGAACAGGAAACGGCGCGGCGTCACGTGGTGTTTTGAACCGGAGGCGGAATGAAACAACTGGCAATATCGCTTGTCAAGGGAACGGTCGTGCCCACGTTCGTGTCCGCCGACGGTCGGGAGGAGCGCGCATGCGTACCCTGGATATCCTGACCTGGCACACGCACGGCGCCTATTTGTATTACCTGAGCCAGGCGCCGCACCGTTTCCATGTGATGTCGCGGCCCGGGCGTCCGCCCGGCTACGGCGGCCGCTGCGGCGACATGCGCTGGGGCGACAACGTCATCGACCTGCCGGCGGAGCAGGCGCGCCGGCGCCGCTTCGATTGCGTCATCTACCAGGACGATCCGCAGTATTTCCGCGACCAGTACGAGCTGCTGACGGCGCAACAACGCCTTCTGCCGCGTATCTACGTCGAACACGACACGCCGCGCCCGCACGCCACCGACACCTTGCATCCGGTGGACGATCCCGGCCTGCTGCTGGTGCACGTGACGCCCTACAACGCACTGATGTGGGACAGCGGGCGCACACCGCACACGGTGATCGAGCATGGCGTGCGGGTGCCGGCCGGCATCGCCTATCGCGGCCGGCGCGAGCGGGGGCTGGTGGTGGTCAACCATCTGGCCCGGCGCGGCCGCCGGCTGGGCGCCGACCTGTACGCCGCCGCGCGCGCCCGCGTGCCGCTGGATTTGATCGGCATGGGTTCCGACGAACTGGACGGCCTGGGCGAGGTCGCGCACGGGCAACTGCCCGATTTCATGGCCGACTACCGCTGGTTTTTCCATCCGGCGCGCTACACCAGCCTCGGCCTGGCGGTGATCGAGGCCATGATGGTCGGCCTGCCCGTGGTCGGGCTGGCCACCACCGAACTGCCGACCGTCATCGAGAACGGGCGCAGCGGCTTCATCGACACCCGGCCCGAGCGCTTGATCGACGCCATGCGCACCTTGTTGCGCGAGCCGGGGCTGGCGCGCGAGCTGGGCGCGCGGGGCCGCGCGGCCGCGCTGGAACGTTTTCACATCGACCGTTTTGTCGCCGACTGGAACCGGGCGCTGACGCGCGTGACCGGACTTTAATCAGGAGCCTTTGCCATGCTGAAAATTGCCATCATCAGTGATCACGCGTCGCCGCTGGCCGCGCCCGGCAGCATCGACTGCGGCGGCCAGAACGTCTACGTCGCGCACCTGGCCTGCCAACTGGCGCGGCTCGGCTGCGCGGTCGACATCTTCACGCGGCGCGACAGCCCCGGGCAGGCGTTGCTGACCCACTGGCAGCGCAACGTGCGCGTGATCCACGTGCCGGCCGGTCCCGCCAGCTTCATCGGCAAGGAGGACATGCTGCCCCACATGGCGCAGTTCGCGCGCTTCGTGATCGGGTTCGCGCGCGACCAGCGACCCCGCTACGACATCGTCCACGCCAATTTCTTCATGTCCGGGCAGGTGGCGCAGGAGGTGCGGCGCGCGCTCGGCATCCCTTACGTGATCACCTTTCACGCGCTCGGCATGGTCAGGCGGCTGGCGCAGCGCGGCGCCGACGGTTTTCCCGACGAGCGGGTGGCGATCGAGCGCGCGCTGATGGGCGACGCCGACCGCGTCATCGCCGAATGCCGGCAAGACTTGCAGGACATGGTGCGGCTGTACGGCGCCAGGCGCGCCGGCATCGACATCGTGCCGTGCGGCTTCGATCCGCTGACCTTGTGGCCGGTGCGCGAGCGCGCGCGCACCCGGCTCGGGCTGGCGGACGACGAATTCGTCGTGTTGCAACTGGGGCGCATGGTGCCGCGCAAGGGCATCGACACGGTGATCGAAGGCGTCGCCGAGCTGGCGTCGCGCCACGGCGTGCGGGCGCGGCTGCTGGTGGTCGGCGGCGCGGCGCCGCCCGGCGCCGGCCACGACACCGCCGAATTGCGGGCGTTGATGGCGCTGACCGCGCGGCTCGGCCTGGAGCGACAGGTGACGTTCACCGGACCCAAGGCGCCGGCCGAGCTGCGCTACTGGTACAGCGCGGCCGACGTGTTCGTCACCACGCCATGGTACGAACCGTTCGGCATCACCCCGGTCGAGGCGATGGCCTGCGCCACACCGGTGATCGGCGCGGCCGTCGGTGGCATCAAAAGCACGGTGGTCGACGGCCGCACCGGCTATCTGATCGCGCCGCGCGACCCGGTGCAGCTGGCCGCGCGCCTGCACCGGCTGTACGCCGATCCAGACCTCGCGCGCCGGCTGGGCAAGGCCGGCTGGCGCCGCGCGCACCGCTACTACACGTGGCGCGGCGTGGCACAACGCATCCTGTCGATCTACGAGGAGGTGGTGGCGAGGACCGGGCGCCGGGCCGCACATGCGGTGAGAAGCGAGCAGGTCGGTCAGGCCGAACAGCTGGTGCGCCAGGAGGAAACGGCGGGCGCGCCGGTGCGCGAATTTACCATGGGAGGAGCGGCATAATGCAAAATGATTTCGACCATACCCTGGAGGGCAGGGTGGTGCTGGTGACGGGCGGCGCCAGCGGCCTGGGCGAGGCGCTGTGCCGGCTGCTGGCGGCCTCCGGCGCGTCCGTCACGGTCGCCGATCTCGACGGCGAGAAGGCCGGCGCGCTGGCGCGGGCGCTGCGCGCGCAAGGCCTGCGCGCCGATGCCGCCGGCCTGGACGTCGGCGACGCGGACGCGGCCCAGCGGATCGTGGCCCGCACCGTCGCCTACTGGGGCCGGCTCGACGTGTTGATCAACAACGCCGGCACCGACCTGACGCTGCCGCTGACGGAGCTGGCGCCGGCCGACTGGCTGCGCGTCATCGGCACCAACCTGAACGGGCCGTTCTTCCTGTCGCGCCAGGCCGCCATGCACATGAGCCAGGCAGGGGGCGGGCAGATCATCAACATCGCCTCGACCGCCGCCAAGCGCGCGTGGCCGAACGCGTCCGCCTATCACGCCAGCAAGTGGGGGCTGCTGGGGCTGTCGCACGCGATGCATGCCGAGCTGCGCCCGCGCGGCATCAAGGTCACGGCCGTCATCGCCGGCGGCATGCGCACGCCGTTCTTGCTGGACCGGTTTCCCGAGCTCGACCCCGAAACGCTGCAGGACCCGATGAACGTGGCGCGCGCCATCAAGGCCGCGCTATTGCTGCCCGCCGAATCGGTGGTGGCCGAATTGACGGTGCTGCCGCTGCGGGAGACGTCATGGCCGTGAGCGCTGCCGGGGCCATCTTTCTGGACAAGGACGGCACGCTGATCGACGACGTGCCCTACAACGTCGATCCGCGCCGCATCCGGTTGGCGCCGGGCGCCGCCGCCGGCGTGCGACGGCTGAGCCGCCTGGGCTACCGGTTTTTGGTGGTCAGCAATCAGCCGGGCGTGGCGCAGGGGCGCTTCGACGCCACCGCGCTGGAGCCGGTACGGCAACGCCTGGCGCAGTTGCTGGCCGAACAAGGCGCGCGGCTGGCGGGTTTTTATTACTGCCCGCATGGCCCGGACGAGGGCTGCGCGTGCCGCAAGCCGCGCGCGGGCATGTTGACGCGGGCCGCCGCCGAGCATCGGGTCGATCTGGGCGCGTCGTGGATGATCGGCGACATCCTCGACGACGTCGAGGCCGGCGCGCGCGCCGGTTGCCGCACCATCCTGATCGACAATGGCAACGAAACCATGTGGCAGCGCTCGGCTTTGCGCCGGCCCACGTGGATCGCCGCCGATCTTGACGCCGCCGCGCGGCTGATCCAGGCGACACGGGGGCGGCCATGCGGCGCGACCCCATGAGCGCGTGTGCCGTCGATGGCGGCCCGGCGGGCGTCACCGGCCCGGCCCGGTGGGGCGGCGCCGCCCGCATCCTGTGCGTTCGGCTCGACAACATAGGCGACGTGCTCATGTGTACTCCGGCGATGCGCGCGCTGGGCCAGGCGCTGCCGGGGCGCCGGTTGACGCTGCTGGCCTCGCCGGCGGCGGCGGCCGTCGCCCCGTTCATCCCCGAGGTGCATGCGGTGCTGGCGTATGCCGCGCCGTGGGTCCGCAACGGCGCGCCGGCCGGCGCCGAGGAGACGCCGGCGATCGTGCGCACCTTGCGCGCGGCGTGCTTTGACGCGGCGGTGATCTTCAGTTCGTTCAGCCAGAGCGCGTTGCCGGCGGCGCTGTTGTGCTTTCAGGCCGGTATTCCGCTTAGACTGGCGCATTGCCGGGAAAATCCCTACCGACTGCTGACCGACTGGGTCGCCGACCCGGAGCCGGCGCAGGGGATACGGCACGAGGTGCGGCGGCAATTGGCGCTGGTCGCGGGCATCGGCTGCCGTCCGGATAGCGAACGCCTGTCCTTTGCCGTGCGCGACGGCGATATGGCGTGGGCGCGGCGTCGCTTGCGTCCGCTGCTGGCCGGCGGCGGCAGGGCATGGGTGCTGATGCATCCGGGCGCCAGCGCGCCGTCGCGCCGTTATCCGGCGGCGCACTGGGCCGCCGTGATCCGCCGGCTGAGCGTGGAGCAAGGCTTGCGCGTGGTGCTGAGCGGGGAGGCCGGCGATGCGGCGCTGATCGCGGCGATCGTCCGGGAGTCCGGCGTGGCCGGCGACGTGGCGCATTCGCTGGCGGGCGAGCTCGATCTGGGGAAGCTGGGGGCGGCGATCGCGCTGGCGCCGGTGCTGGTGTCGAACAACACGGGGCCGGCGCACGTGGCGGCCGCGCTCGGGACACCGGTGGTCGATTTGTACGCGCTGACCAATCCGCAGCACACGCCGTGGCAGGTCGAGAGCCGGGTACTGTTCCATGACGTGCCGTGCCGCTATTGTTACAAGAGCGTTTGTCCGCAGGGGCATCATGCTTGCCTGGTGGGCGTGGAGCCGGGCAGGGTGGTGGCGGCGGTATTGAGCCTGTTGGACCGCAAGAGTAACGCGGATCCACGTAGGGCGGATTAGGCGGAACGCCGTAATCCGCCATCTTCGAGCCGCTGGGGGAGCATGCATGGCGGATTACGCTGCGCTAATCCGCCCTACGTGTTTCCCTGTTTTAGCGGAAGCTTCCTTACACAACGGCCGCGCTGGTCTGCCCCTTGTGCCCGCCGGCAAGCGCGGCCGGACGGCGTCCCAGTCCAAACAACGGCCGCAACACCCCCACCCGGCGCACCACCTCGAACACGCCGAAGCTGATGCAAAACGTCAGCGCGATCAGCATCATGCCCTCGAGCCCCGGCGCCAGCTTGAGCGGCTTGAACCAGTGTGCCATGCTGACGATCAGCGTCTGGTGCAGGATGTAGACCGGGAACACGGCCTCGGTCAGGTAGCGGCGTTTGGCGCTGTCGAACGCCAGGTGGCGATGGCCGAAGCCGCAGACCGTCAGGATCGGCACCCACTGGCACAAGCAATAGATCATGCGCATCACCGGCTTCCACTGGGCGACGGCCGGCGACGCCGCCTGCGCCTCGGGTATCGAGTAATAGCAAACGATGGCCGCCCAACTGGCCAACCATAAACCCAGGCTGGTCCAGCGCAGCTTTTCCACGTTGGCCCAGAAGCCGGTTTGCATCGCCAGCATCACGCCCAGCATGAACAGGAAGAAGTATTGCGCGTGGTTGTACCAGTCGTCGAACAGACCGTGCGTGGCGGGGAAACTGTCGGCCAGCGCGAAGCGGGCGATCGCCAGCCCGATCACCGGCAGCACGATGATCTTCCAGCCCGTCAACGACCGTCCCAGCGCGTTCGACCATGCTTGCAGGCGCGCGCCGGCCAGCCAGGCGATGCCGCCGATCAGCATCGTGTACACCCACAGGTAGGCGACGAACCACAGGTGGTTCCAGGTCGGCATGTCCAGGCAGTCGCCGCCCCGGCAGAAGCCTTTGTAGCCGGTGATGTACAGATGCATGAACTCGCCGTAGCCGCCCTTGTAGGCTACTTTCTCGACCACTTCAAAGTAGGACTGCGGCGGCACGATGACCAGCATGCCGAACACCAGCGGCACCAGCAGGCGCCAGCTGCGTTGTTTGAGCAGCGTGCCGACCCGGATTTTTTTCAGCATGAAGGCGCTGGCGACGCCGGAGATCATGAACAGCAACCCCAACCGCCATGGCGACGACAGTATCATCAGCGGTTCGATCGCGTGGCCGGCGTCGGGGCTTTTAACATGCCAGTCCCACGTTACGTAATACATGCCGGTGTGGTACAGGATCAGCACGAAAAACGCGAAAATGCGTATCCAGTCGAGGAAGTAAAGGCGGTTGTTGTCGGTATTGTGCATGGCTGGCTCTCGTCGTAGATGCGATGGAGCCAGTTTAGGAATGTCGCCCGTGTCCGTCCAGCACGATGGGGCGAAGCGGGATGCGGCCGGGGCGAGCCGGCTCGGGACCCGCTTACGGGCCGGCGTACGCCTTCTTCAGCCCGCCGATGTCGAGTTTTTTCATTTGCAGCAGCGCGCTCATGACGCGGTTGCATTTTTCCGGGTCCGGGTCCGTGATCATCGACGGCAGTATCGTCGGCACCACCTGCCACGACAGCCCGAATTTATCGGCCAGCCAGCCGCAGTTCTGCGCTTCGGGGGCGCCGCCATCGGACAGCCTGTCCCAGAAGTAGTCGATTTCGTCCTGGCTTTCGCAATTGATCTGGAACGATACCGCCGGTGAAAACTGGAACATCGGGCCGCCGTTCATCAGCGTGAAGCGCTGGCCGTCGAGTTCCACGACGACCGTCATGGCGGTGCCGGGTTCCTGGCCGTGGTGTTCCTTGCCGGCCTCGGGGTAGCGGGAGATTTGGCAGAGTTTGGCGTTGCGGAATATGCTGACGTAGTATTCGGCCGCTTCCTCGGCCCGGCCGTCGAACCAGAGACATGGGGTGATCTTTTGAAGACTGTGCATGACTGCGCTCCTGATCGTTGATGGTGGCTCGCGTAGGCTAGCAGGATGGGGCCAGTTCGGGCGCACGGCTGCGGCGTCGGCGGCGCTTGCATGGCGGATTACGCTTCGCTAATCCGCCCTACGTGTCTCCGTGGTTTTTCGTGATTCCCTGTGCGTTATGGGACTCGCACCTTGTTCCCTGCAGGCGATCCATTAATTCGGCGCGGTACTGGCGCGAGCAGGGGACGCGGGCGCCGCTGCGCAGTATCAGCTCGCTGTCGCCCTTGTCCAGCGGCTGGACGCTTGCTATCCACTCCAGCTGCACCGCCGCCCGCCGGTGGCAGCGCAGGAATCGGGGCCGCAGCTTTTCGACCAGGCCGGCCAGCGTCTGGCGCATCAGCGGCTCGCCGTCGGCCGTGTGCAGCACGACGTAATTGTCGGCCGTTTCGATCCATTGTATCTGGTCGACCTTGACGATGCGCGTGCCGCTCCGCTCCGGCACCAGCAGCTGGGTGACGGCGGGCAGCGGCTGTGGCGCGGCTGTCGGCGCGGCCGCCGGCGCGCTGTTCGCCATGCGGTCGCGCACCCGGCGCAACGCCCGCTGCAGTCGCTGCTGGTCGTAGGGCTTGAGCAGGTAGTCGATGGCGTTGGCGTCGAAGGCGCGCAGCGCGTATTCGTCGTAGGCGGTGACGAAGACCACCAGCGGCGCCGGCGATGGCAGCGAGGCGGCGACATCGAGTCCGCTGATCTCCGGCATCTGGATGTCGAGCAGCAGCAGGTCCGGCCCGAAGGACGCCAGCCGTTCCAGCGCCTCGACGCCGTCGCGCGCCTCGTCGATGGCGGCGATGTCCGGCTCCAGCGCCAGCATCCGGCGCAGTTTGTCGCGCGCGGGGCGCTCGTCGTCGACGATCAGGATACGCATGGCAACCGCATTTCCGCCCGCACGCCGGCCGGCGCGAGCTGTGTCAGGTTGAACGAGGCGCCCGTGCCGTACAGCGCCGCCAGACGCTCGCGCAGATTGCGCACGCCGATGCCGGATGCCTTGGCCGTCGCCGCGCCGGGGGCGGACAGCATGCCGCCGTCATCCTCCAGGCGCAGCACGATGACGTCGTCCTCGCGCGCGATCGAAATGGCGATCACGGTGCTCTGGCGCCGCCGTTCGACGGTGTGCTTGAAGATATTCTCGAGCAGCGGCTGCATGCTCATCACTGGCACCCGGCAGGCCAGCAGCGATTCGTCGACGTGCCAGGCGATGTGCACGCGGTCGGCGAAGCGCTCGCTCATCAGCGACGCGTAGCCGCGCAGCAGCCGCAGCTCCAGCTCCAGCGGCACCTGGTGCTGCTCGCCCACGTCGAGCGTGGCGCGCAGCACGTCGGCCAGCTGGATCAGCATCGCGTCGGCCCGCGCGACGTCGCTGTGCATCAGCGATGAAATGGTATTGAGGGCGTTGAACAGGAAGTGCGGCTGCAATTGCTGGCTAAGACGCAGCAACTGCGCCTCCCGCAGCGAGGCGTTGATTCTTTCCACCCGCAGCTTTTCGTCCAGCATGGCGTGGAACGACAGCACGCCGAACGCGATGGTGGTGAAGATGAAGAAGTACACCGTCATCTTCACGTCCTCGTACAGAAAAACCTGCGGCCACGCCTGGTGGCTATAGGTGTCGCCTGCCAGGCGGTAGACGGCGTGGCGGATGCCGAAGGCGATCGGCACGAATACCACCCAATAAACCGGCAGCCAAACCAGCTGGCGCGCGAACCAGTCGCGCGGCGACGAGATCAGCTGGTCGTACCTGCGTGTGAAATAGCGCTGCGTCACGATCAACAGCGTGCCGGTGAAGGCCGACGACGTCTCCCACAATATCGGCTTCCACACGCCGTGGTCGTTGTCGCGCAGGTAATCCTGCACGGCGGTGGTGACCATCAGCAGCCAGAATAGAACCCAGGCGATGGCGATGGTGGTTTGGGTGCGTGTCGGTCGCATGGCGGGCTTCGTCCCCTTTATCTGTAGCGCGTTTCCATCAGGTCGATCTCGCGCACCAGTTTGCGCGAGATGGCGTCGGAGATGCGGTCGGTGCGCGCCAGATCGAACACGGTGCGCCTTTCCGCCGCCAGCGCCGCCAGCCGCAGCTCGTTTTCCGCGTGGTCGGTCTTGCGCCATTCCGAGTCGTCATCCCGGTCGACTTCCTTGAGTTTATGCTCGTAGAACGCGATCACCCGCGCCGCCGCCTGCGGATATACCTCCGGATCGACGCAGCTTTCCGCCTCCATCAGCCGGACCTGCGTCTTCTCGATAGCCTTGATGGCGGCGTTGGCGGCCTCGCGGCGCGCCAGGTCCTCCTCGCGCTGGTCGTCCGGTTCGGCGGGGAAGGTCATGCCGGCCAGCAGGCGTGGCAGGGCGATGCTGGCCGTCAGCAGCGAAATCAGGATCACCGAGCAGGCCAGGAATATCGTCAGCGCGCGCGCCGGGAACGGCGCCCCGCTGGGTAACGCCAGCGGCAGCGTCAACACGCCGGCCAGCGTGATGGTGCCGCGCGCGCCGGCCAGGGTGGTGGCCAGCAGCAGGCGCGGATTGATCTTCTGGCGCTCCTGATGGCGGATCTTCTGCTTGAAGATGGTTAGCCGCAGCGACGCCCACACCCACGCCATGCGCAGCACCAGCAGGCCGGCGGTGATGGCGAACGCGTAGATGGCCAGCCACCACTTATTGAGATGGCCGCTTTCCTCGATCGACAGGCTGGCGCCGCGGAAGATGTCCGGCAGCTGCTCGCCGAGCAGCACGAACATCACGCCGTTGAGCGCGAATTGCACCGTGTCCCACACCGCCGAGCGCTGGATGCGGGTATTGGCCAGCGCGTGGCCGCTCAGCTCCACGTAGCTCATCGTCACGCCGGCGGCGACGGCGGCCAGGATACCGGAGCCGTGCAGCCGCTCGGCCACCAGGTAGGCGCCGAACGGCAGCAGCAGGTTGACCAGGATCGGCGAGCCGACCGGTTCGCCGAAGCGGCGCGACAGCCAGCGCTGGGCCCACGTCACGGCCAGCGTCACGCCGACGCCGGCGCCGATGCCGGCCACCACCAGCCAGACGAAGGTGAGGGCGGCGCTGCCGACCGAGAAGCTGCCGGTCATCGCGGCGGCGACGGCGAAGCGGAAGCACACCAGGCCACTGGCGTCGTTGAGCAGCGATTCGCCCTCCAGGATGTGCATCAGGCGCTTGGGGATCGGCGTGTTGGAGGCGATCGAGCTGACGGCGATCGGATCGGTCGGCGAGATGATGGCCGCCAGCGCGAAGGCGACCGGCAGCGGCATGGCCGGTATCAGCCAGTGGATCAGGAAGCCGGCACCGACGACGGTGAACACCACCAGGCCCAGGGCCAGCTCCAGGATGGTGCCCTTGTCGCGCAGCAGGCCGCTTTTGGGGATGCGCCAGCCGTCGAGGAACAGCAGCGGCGGCAGGAAGGCGAGGAAGAACAGCTCCGGCTCCAGGTCCACGCCGTGCGACGACTTGGCGGCGATCAGCGCGCCCAGCGCGATCTGCACCAGCGGCAGCGGTATCGCCGGCGGCAGCAGCCGCTTGATATAGGCGCTGGCCACCACCGCCAACAGCATCGCCAACACCACTTCGATTGAATCCATTCCCATCCTTTTCCATTGCAAATCGCTATCAAGCTTACACTATTGGCACGCGGGCAAAAAGTTGGTGGCGGGCACTGGTCAAGCGGGAATGTTTCTGTCATAATTTGGCCTCTCCACGCGGGAGTAGCTCAGTTGGTAGAGCGCAACCTTGCCAAGGTTGAGGTCGAGAGTTCGAGACTCTTCTCCCGCTCCAGAATTTTAGCGTGACGCACGTTTTCAGCCCCGCGTCACCATCAAAAAACTAGTCGTGCGGCTTGTAAAAAGAAACCCGTGAGGTTTCTTTTTTTATTGGCAATGTTTTACCGCTGGCCGCCACGTAACCGTTGTATATCGTGCTTTAAATCAATATCTTGCCGTCCAAAATGTGTCGCAAGTGTGTTGCTCCCGCTATACTGGAAACGCAATGGAAGCCGGCCCGCAGTGGGCCGTTTCCTATCAGCGGACCCCGACGGAGACCAATTTATGAAATCAGTTCAGCAGGAAGTGGATGAGCGCAGTAATTTAACAAACTCGAACAAGTTCGAGTTGCTGCTGTTCCGCTTGGGTGGCGACGCCAACGGCCAACACTCCGAGTTGTTTGGTATTAACGTCTTCAAGATCCGCGAGATCGTCGCGATGCCGGAAGTAACCGCAGTGGCCGGGTCCCCGCCACATATGCTGGGCGTCGTCAATCTGCGCGGTCAAATCATCACGGTGCTCGATTTGCCGGGCATCGTCGGTGTGACCCCAAAAACTGGTCTGAACATCATGTTGGTCACCGAATTCGCGCGCACCACGCAGGCGTTCGCGGTCGAATCGGTGGATGAAATCGTGCGCCTGGACTGGAGCCAGGTGCTGACCGCCGAAGGCACGGCCGGCGGCAAGGTCACCAGTATCGCGCGCGTCGACGGCGACGTGCAAAACACCCGCCTGGCGCAGGTGCTCGACGTCGAAACGATTTTGCGCGAGCTGGTGCCGCCGGAAGGCAAGGACGTCGATCCCGAAACCATCGGCCCGAAAGTGCTGTTGAAACCGGGCGCCGTGATCCTGGCGGCCGACGACTCGGTGGTGGCGCGCAACCTGATCGAAAAAGGTCTCGACGCGATGGGCGTTCACTTCATCATGACCAAGTCGGGCAAGGAGGCGTGGGAGCGCCTGCAGCACATCGCCGACGGCGCCAAGGCCGAAGGCGTGGCCATCACCGACCGCGTGGCCATGGTGCTGACCGACCTGGAGATGCCGGAGATGGACGGCTTCACGCTCACGCGCCTGATCAAGCAGGACGCGCGCTTCTCCAAGATCCCGGTGGTGATCCACTCCTCGTTGTCGGGCAAGACCAACGAGGACCACGTCAAGGGTGTGGGCGCCGACGCCTACGTGGCCAAGTTCTCGGCCGAGGATCTGGCCGGAACCATCCGTACCGTGATCGCCAAGGCCGCCGGCGCTGCGGCGTAAGCGTCCGCGAACAAATCAGGGTAGTATCGAAGGGCCGTGACGGCGACGTCGCGGCCCTTTTTCTATTTAACCCGTTCTCGAAAGGACATACCGTGGCAGCTAAGAAAATTCTGTTTCTGACGGGCGACTTTGCGGAAGACTACGAGACCATGGTGCCGTTCCAGGCGCTGCAAATGGTGGGGCACACGGTGCACGCGGTCTGCCCCGGCAAGCAGTCCGGCGACACCATCAAAACCGCGATTCACGATTTCGAAGGCGACCAGACCTACACCGAAAAGCCGGGACACCTGTTCGCGCTCAACGCCAGCTTCGACGACGTCGACGTGGCCAAGTACGACGCGCTGATGATCGCCGGCGGCCGCGCGCCGGAGTACCTGCGCCTCAACCCGCGCGTGATCGCCATCGTCCAGGAATTCGCGGCCGCCTCCAAGCCGATCGCCGCGGTGTGCCACGGCGCGCAGCTGCTGGCGGCGGCGGAGGTCATCGCCGGTAAAAAGATCTCGTGCTACCCGGCCTGCTCGCCGGAGGTCAAGCTGGCCGGCGGCCAGTACGCCGACATCCCGGTCGACCAGGCGGTCACCGACGGCAATTTCGTCACCGCGCCAGCATGGCCGGCCCACCCGGCGTGGCTCGGCCAGTTCCTGCGCGTGCTGGGCACCGAAATCAAACTGTAGTCAGATTGCGCGCGTGGAAGCGGATGTGGTCTTCCATGAACGTCGAGATGAAGTAGTAGCCGTGGTCGTAAAGCGCGTGCCGCCGCAGTTCCAGCGGCTGCGCGGCGCTGCGGCAGGCTTCCTCGAACGCCTCCGGATACAACTGCTCCGCTAAAAATTTATCGCCCAGTCCCTGGTCGATCAGGATGCCGGCCGGGAAGGGCGTTTTCAGGCCGGCCATCAGCAGGCTGGCGTCGTATTGCGCCCACGCGGCGGTGTCGTCGCCGAGGTAACCGCCGAAGGCCTTCTGGCCCCACGGGCATTTGGATGGCGCGGCGATGGGTGCGAACGCCGACACCGAGCGGAACACGTCCGGCCGTTTCAGCGCCATCGTCAGCGCGCCATGGCCGCCCATCGAGTGGCCGAAGATGCCGATGCGCGCACCGTCGACCGGCAGCTCGCGCACCACCAGCTCGCGCAGTTCGTGGATGTAGCTGTACATCCGATAGTGCCGCGACCAGGGCTCACGGGTTGCGTCCAGATAGAAGCCGGCGCCGACGCCGAAATCCCAGCTGTCCGCTTCGCCGTCGACACCGGCGCCGCGCGGGCTGGTGTCCGGCGCGATCAGTATCAGGCCCGCTTGCGCGGCCGCGCGCTGCGCTCCCGCCTTGATCATGAAGGTCTCTTCGTTGCAGGTCAGTCCCGCGAGGTAGAACAGCGCCGGCATGCGGGTTTGGGCGTCGGCCGCGCCGTCCGGGATGAAGACCGAAAAGCGCATCGGCAGGCCGATCTCGCGCGAGTCGTGGCGATAGAAACGCTGGGTGCCGCCGAAGCAGGCGTGTTCACTGATTAGTTCAAGCATCTGACTTCCTTATGTTCCCTACCGAACAGTCGAGGTAAATATTATCGGCCATAATAATCGAAGTATGGTTTACAGAGGAGAAGTACATGCCGGATATTCAGGTCATCATGGCCGAACTAGGCTGGCCACTCGCGATCGCGCTGGCTTGGTTATCGGGAGAATTCCTGCATCGTTGGACACGTCTGCCGCGCATCAGTGTTTATGGTGTCGTCGGTTTTTTACTGGCCCAAATCTTCCCGGCCGCCCTGACCAGCGGCGCGTCGAGCACCATCACCACGCTGGCCAATCTGGCCTTCGGACTGATACTTTTCGAATTCGGATACCGCATCAATCTGCGCTGGCTCAGGATCAATCCCTGGATCGCCGTCAGCGGGCTGGCCGAATCGGCCGCCACGTTCGGCGTCGTCTACCTGATCGCGCATCTCACCGGCATGCCGTCGCTGACGTCGTTGCTGCTGGCGTCATTGGCGATGTCGACATCGCCGGCCGGCGTGCTGCGCGTGATCAATGAGCAGAACAGCTCCGGCCAGGTCACCGAGCGCGTGCTGCACCTGGTCGCGATCAACTGCGTGCTGGCGGTGTTCGTATTCAAGGTGGTGGTGGGCTTCTGGGTATTCCAGACCTCCGGCAGCTTGCCGCAGGCGATCTCGCACAGCCTGATCGAACTGGTGGTGTCGGCCGTCATGGGCGCGCTGATGGGCTTCATGGTGCCGGCGCTGCTGCGCCGCCTCGGCGCGCTGGCGCAGGACGGCACCGTCGCCTTCGCGCTCGGCGTCGTGCTGTTGGTGGCCGCCGCCGGCGCCTTCGAAGTCTCGCCGGTGCTGGCCACGTTGACCTTCGGCCTGGCGGCGCGCCATAGCCGCGTCGCGTTTAGCCGCACCGAGCGTAACTTCGGCGGCATCGGCGAGCTGCTGACGGTGCTGCTGTTCGTGTTCGCCGTTTCCACGCTCGAGTGGGAGCGCGTGGTCGACGGCGCGGGCCTCGGCATCTTGCTGCTGCTGGCGCGCTTCCTGGTCAAGACGGCCAGCGTCGCGGTCTTCGCCAAGGTGGGCGGCATCTCGTGGCGCAAGGGCGTGTTGACCGGCGTGGCGCTGGCGCCGATGTCGGTGTTCGTCACGCTGCTGCTCGAACAAACCAAATACATGGGGATCGTGCTGGTCGACGAACTGGCCGCGCTGGCGGCGATGACGCTGCTGCTGGAGGTGGTCGGACCGATCATCACGCAGCGCGCGCTGATATGGGCCAACGAAACCCAGATCAAGGAGGAACGCTAAATGCCATTAGAACCATTCAACACATCGCAACCGCTGACGATGGGCGTGGAGCTCGAGCTCCAGCTGATCAGCCTTTCGGATTACGACCTGACGGCGTCGAGCCCGGACCTGCTGCACCTGTTGGGACGCAAGCCGTTCCCCGGCAACGTCACGCCGGAGATCACCGAGAGCATGATCGAGATTAACAGCGACGTGCACACCAATCACACCGAACTGGTGGCGCAGCTGCAGCTGATTCGCGACACGCTGGTGACGGCGGGCGAGCAGCTCAACATCGGCATCTGTGGCGGCGGTACGCACCCGTTCCAGAAATGGTCGGACCGGAAGATCTTCGCCAAGCCGCGCTTCAAGGAAGTGTCGGAACTGTATGGCTATCTGGCCAAGCAGTTCACGATTTTCGGCCAGCACGTGCACATCGGCTGCGCCAACGGCGACGACGCGCTGTTCCTGCTGCATTCGCTCAGTCGCTACGTGCCGCACTTTATCGCGCTGTCGTCGTCGTCGCCGTACGTGCAGGGGAACGACACGCTGTTCAATTCCGCGCGCCTGAATTCCGTGTTCGCCTTCCCGATGAGTGGCCGCGCGCCGTTCGTGCAGAACTGGGCGACGTTCGAGAACGAATACTTCGCCAAGATGGAGCACACGGGCGTCATCAAGAGCATGAAGGACTTCTACTGGGACATCCGGCCGAAGCCGGAATTCGGCACCATCGAACTGCGGGTGTGCGACACGCCGCTGACGGTGGAGCGGGCGGCCGCGCTGGCGGTGTATCTGCAATCGCTGTGCAGCTACCTGCTCGAACGCAGGGAAGAGGCGCCGGCCGAGGATGACTACCTGGTCTACAACTACAACCGCTTCCAGGCCTGCCGTTTCGGGTTGGATGGAACGCTGGTGCATCCGAAGAGCTACGAAAGCCTGTCGCTGCGCGAGGATATTTTGACGACGCTGCGCAAGATGGAGCCGTACGGCGCCAAGCTAGGCGCCACGGCGGGCCTGCAGCACCTGATGCAGGTCACGCACGAAGGCAGCGACGCGCACTATCTGCGCCAGCAGTTCGACCGCAGCGGCAGCGCCGAAGGCATGGTGGACGCCGCGATCCATCGCTTCCGCGGCCGTTAAACTCATCAACTGAACTCGCTATATGCCCCACCTAACAGATTAATTCCGAAATACCTCCTAAGGTATGGGTTTACTCGACTTCACCCAAAGAGGTATCAAAGATGAAAATTCCCAGCCTGCTTTCATCGGCCCTGATTGGCGCCGTGGCCAGCGCGCGCTCGATGACGCCAATGGCCACCATCGCCACCGCCCGTCTGGCGGATCGTAAAACACCCGGCCAGGTATTCCTGCTGGACCGCCCGATGTTTAAATATGGCGCGCTGGCGATGGGCGTTGGAGAACTGGTCGGCGACAAAATGAAGACCGCCCCCGACCGCACTGTTTTTCTCGGGCTGCTGGCGCGCGTAATGAGCGCCGGGATTGCCGGTGCCGCGCTGGCGCCGGAGGGCCGGGAGCAGGCCGGCGCGGCGGTCGCTGTCGCAACGGCCGTACCGCTGGCCTACATGACGCTCGCCGCCCGCAAGCGTGCCATGGCGAGCATCGGACAGACCCGCAGCGGACTGCTTGAGGACGCGCTGATCGTTGCAGCGGGCGCCGCGATCGTGGCGCTGTCGACCAGATCAAAGAACAGTTAGCCGCAGCCCGCAGCAATCGGCGAGGTCAACCGCTGGGGTCAAGTCTAACATTCATACACATTCTGATCAGTAGGCTGCGTGGCACAACCTGCACGAGGTTGGGTTTTTCCCGGTTACGCAGAGCGAGATGAAAGTCGAATTGCCAGCTAGAACGAAGGGGCATGGATAGGCCGCAGATGTGGTCGTGTATGAATGTTAGACTTGACCCCCGCCGATAACTCAGAACCGCGTCTCGCGCGCCACGCGCAGGAAATTATCCAGGATGGCCGTGCAGTCGAGCAGCTCGACGCCGCCCGCGCTGTGGAATTCCGGGTGCCACTGCAGGCCCATCACGAATGGCGCCTTGCGGTAGCGGATCGCCTCGACCATGTTGTCCGGCACCGACAGCGCCTCCACCACCATGTCGCGGCCCAATGTTTTGACGGCCTGGTGGTGGATCGAGTTGACCAGCCCGGTCGGATGCCCCTTGAACAGCTTGCTCAGCGACGATCCCGCCGGGAAGCTGATCTCGTGCCGGTTGCGGTCGTACTCGTCATTGACGTGGGCCAGCGAATCGGGCACGTCCGAGGCGATGTCCTGGTACAAGGTGCCGCCGAACGCGACGTTGATCAGCTGGCAGCCCCGGCAGATCCCCAGCACCGGTTTGCCGGCCTCGACGAATTCGTGCAGCAGCTCGAGCTCGTACATGTCGCGCGCGCGGTCGCCGCCCCATTCGGGCCGGGTCGGCGTTTCCGAGTAGCTTTGCGGCGAGACGTCGGCGCCGCCCTGCAGCACCAGGCCGTCAAGGTGGCGCGCGTAGTCGCGCAGGCGGATGTTGGACGGGTGCAGCAGGCCGTCGGTGTTGACGGTCGGGATCATGAACACCAGCACGTCGCGCGACATGACCCACTGCGCGATCGATTCCTCCAGGTACTGCAGATTCTTGCTGCGCAGGCCCTTCGCGCCGGCTTCCGGGTGGAAAATCCGCGCCGACACGCCGATATGCAGCGGCCGTTGGATGATGTGCCGCGTGACCGCGGCGGCCACCCGGCGGTAGCGCGCCATGATGACCCGGCCCCACAGGCTGAAGACGTTGTCGCCCGGATCCAGATAGCGCGGCGTGCCCACCTCGGGACGCGGCGCGCGGCGCTCGTGGTCGCTGGCGCGCCGATGCGGCGTCTCTTGCACGTGCACGTCTTCCGGCTGTACGTCTATGATGTCCTTATCGTCCGGCCCGGCACCCATGCTGTCCCTCATTTACTGTTGACATGATGTCAGTGTGCCATACACCGGCGTCGACAGTCGCCCGGTTCACAAATCCTTACAACTAGCGGTTTTCATCAAGTCGAGGAAGGCGTCGGCGAACCCGGCCACCAGCGGATCGGCTACACGCAGGCAGACCAGGCCGACGGCGGTGAGTAGCTTGCCGTTTGCCAGCGGCACGAAACGCACGCCGGCCGGCGCCATCAAGCGCATGCATTCCGGGACGATGGCGATGCCCAGGCCCGCTTCGATCAAACTGAGCTGCGACGACTTGCGCGACAGCGCCCGTGCCGGTATCGGAAAGAAACCCTGTTCCAGGCACAGGTTGGCGACCAGATAGCTCAGGCCGCCCCGGTCCTTGTGCGGGATCGAGATGAACTTCTCCTGGCTCAGGCTGGCCAGTTCGACGTTGTCGAGATCGGCCAGCGGCGAGTGCCGCGACACGGCCACCATCAGCCGCTCGGACGAGACCTCGCGCACGTGGATGTGGGGATATTTGCGCAGCGTCGGCAGGCGGATCAGGCCGATGTCGGCGCGGCCTTCCTCGATGTCGAGGGTCTGGTTTTCCGACGGCGCCATCGACACCTCCAAGGTCACGCCGGGGAAGCGGTCGAGCAGCCGGCCGATGGCGCCGGACAGGGCCGGCGTCAGGATCACCGAGCTCGAATGTTGCAGCCGGATCACCCCGCGCGCGCCCAGCCCCACCTGGCGCGCCTGCACCACTGTGTCGTCGATGTCGTCGAGGATGCGCTTGCCCCGTTCGAAGAACAGCTGGCCGGCGGGCGTGAGCTCGATGTGGCGCGAGTCGCGCGTCAGCAATTGCGTTTGCAGCTCGTCTTCCAACTCCTTGATCTGGCGGCTCAGCGCCGACTGCGCGACGTAGAGCTTTTCCGCCGCGCGCGAATAGCTTCCCGCCTCGACGATTTCAACGAAGTATTTAAACTGTTTAAGCGATATCACCGTGTATGCCGTTTCGAGATAGATGGCCGCCATATTTGATATTGGCTCGAATGGCGTGGCGCCGTTAAAGTGAAGCGTCTCTTCTTCATTTTATGGAACCGCCATGTTGGAGCTTATCGGAATAATCGGCATGGTATTGAGTATTGCAGTAAAAATCATATGCGTCCAGATTGGGTGCGGCACCGGCAAAGACGAACACGAGGATTGAAGCCCCAGCCCATATAATCGGGCATGAATAAAAATACTCTGATTGTCGCGGCCCGGGCGCTGGCGTCGTTCCTGCTGGTGATATTGGCCGCCTGGGGCGGCATGGCGCTATGGTTTCAGCTGCCCGCGCTGCGCCTGCCGGCCGTGGTGGTATGGGGTGCCGGCGCCGTCGTTACGCTGGCGCTGTGGTGGCGCCGGCGCGACGCGCGCATGGCCTTGCCGTGGCTGGCGGCGATGGTCGCGCTGATGGCCTGGTGGGGCACGCTGCAGCCGACCCATCACCGCGTGTGGGCCGACGACGTGTCGCGCATGGTCACGGGCCAGGTGCGGGGCAGCGTGGTCACCCTGGACCAGGTGCGCGATTTCGACTGGCGCAGCGATACCGACTACACCCAGCGCTGGGAAGCGCGCAGCTACGATCTGGATCAGCTACGGTCGGTCGATGTGGCGATGTCGTACTGGATGGGACCCGCGATCGCGCACACGCTGGTGTCGTTCGGTTTCGCCGACGGCCGCTATCTGGTGTTTTCTATCGAGATCCGCAAACAGCGTGGCGAGAGCTTCGACGCCGTCGCCGGCTTCTTCAAAGGTTTCGAGACGGTGCTGATCGCCGCCGACGAACGCGATATCCTGCGGGTGCGCACCAACGTGCGCGGCGAGGATATGTACCTGTACAGGTTGAAGATCGCGCCGGAGCAGATGCGTTCCTTGTTTCTGGCGTATCTGGACGAAGGCGCGCAGCTCAAGCGCGAGCCGCGCTTCTACAACACGCTGACGGCCAACTGCACCACCATCATATTCGAGATGGCGCGCCGCATCGATCCGGGGCTGCCGATGGATTGGCGGTTGCTGGCGTCGGGGTATCTGGACCGGTATTTGTACGATATCGGCGCGCTGGCCGGAGGGACGGATTTCGAGGCGTTGCGGCACAAGGCGCATATCACCGAACGGGCGCGCGCCGCCGACAAGGCCGAGGATTTTTCGGCCCGCATCCGGACCGCAGACCGATGAATCGTCCTTAAAAACGGAAAAACCGAGGAAACACGTAGGGCGGATTAGCGAAGCGTAATCCGCCATGCATGCGCCGCCAACAGTTCCATTGTCACCGCGCGAAATAAAGGTCGCTGACATGATCAAGGTCAACCTCCGCAGCGCGCTGCGACAGCACGATCCTCCCGCTCTGCATCAAATACACATGATCGGCGATACCGATCGCACGTTCCGTATTCTGCTCGACCAGAATAATGGTCCGTCCCTCGGCCTTGAGCCGCTCCAGCGTCTCGAACACCTCGTTGACGATCACCGGCGCCAGTCCCAGCGACGGCTCGTCGACAATCAGCAGGCGCGGCTCCGACATCAACGCCCGCGCCATCGCCAGCATCTGCGCCTCGCCGCCGGACAATGAACCGGCCAGCTGCGCGCGCCGCTCCCGCAGTCGCGGAAACATCCGATACGACCGCTCCAGGCGCGGCTTAACGTGCGCCCGATGCGAAGGATGAAACGCCCCCATGACCAGATTCTCCTCCACGCTCATGTCGCGGAAAATCAGACGGTCCTCGGTGATCATCGCCAGGCCGTGGTCGGCCATATGCCAGGTCGGCGTGCCGTCCAGGCGCCCGCCGTCGAGGCGGATCTCGCCACCGGTCACGGGCAGCAATCCCATTACCGCCCGCAGCAGCGTGGTCTTGCCGGCGCCATTCGGACCGATGATCGCCGTGAGCTGGCCGGCCTGCGCGCGCATCGATACATCCCACAGCACATTGATGGCGCCATAGCCCGCGCGCACCCGGTCCAGTTCAAGCATCGGTTGCTCCCACCGCGGCTCCCGTGTAGCTACGGACTACCTCCGGGTCGCGGAACACCGCATCCGGCGTGCCGTCGGCGATCAACTGTCCGAAGTTGAGCACCACCACGCGCGCGCACAAGGCGCTGATGGTTTCGATATCGTGCTCGATCATGACGATGCCGACGCCGAAGCGTGTATGCATCTCCCTGAGCATTCCCATGAAGCGGCGCTTGCCGGTGGTCTCCAGCCCGGCCAGTACTTCGTCGAGCAGCAGCAGCTTGGGCGACGTCGCCAGCGCCTTCGCCACCTCCAGCGCTTTGAGTTCGGTCAGCGACAGCTCGGTGGCGGCTTCGCGCTCCGCCTTGCCGGTCAGGCTGGTGAACTCCAGGATCTCGTCGATGCGCCGCGTGTCGATCTTGTCGGCGCCGAAGCGCTGTGCGACAACCAGGTTCTCGCGCACGGTCAGTTCGTGCATCGGCTGCGGAACCTGGAAGGTGCGGCCGATGCCTAGCCGCGCGCGCCGGTACACGGGCGTGCGCAGCACGTCGTGGCGGTCGAAACGAATGCTGCCGCCGGTCGGGCGCACCAGTCCCGAGATGGCGTTGAACAGCGTCGTCTTGCCGGCGCCGTTGGGGCCGACCAGCCCGACCACGTCGCCGCTGCCGACATTGAGCGTGACGTTGTTGACCGCCGTCAGACCGCCGAAGCGCACCGAAAGGTTGTTCAGTTCAAGCATGGTCGTTCCTTCCTGGCTTGGATGCCGACTTGCCCGGCGACGGCAACAGCGGCAGCAGGCCGGTGGGACTGAGGATGATCATCGCGACGAGCAGCGCGCCCAGCACCAGTTGATGTCCGGTCGGGATCAGCGCCTTGAAAACCAGTTGATCAAGCAGATACACCACCAGCGCGCCGATCACCGGCCCGGCGATGGTGCGGTAGCCGCCGAAGATGGCGGCGACGATGGGCAGCGTCACCCAGACGCCGTTGAACGCGTAATCGGGTTCCAGAAAATTCAGGTAGTGGGCGTTGAACGCGCCCGCCACACCGGCCATGAAGGCGGAGACCATCAGCATCAGGCCTTTGAGCAGCGTGCTGTCGACGCCCACCACGCGGGTGGCGTCCTCGCTGTCGTGCATCGCGCGCAGGGCAAGGCCGTAATGGCCGGCGCGGATGGCGCGGTAGGCCAGTGCGAACAGCAGGACGATGGTGAGGATGACCAGATAGGCGCCGGTCTTGCCGCCCATGCCCAGGTTGAAGATGGACGGCAGCACGGGAATATTCCCGATGCCGCCGGAGCCGCCGGTCAGCGAAGTCCATTCGGTGGCGATGATGCGGAAGATGTGGGCGTAGGCGAGTATCGCCAGTGCGAAGTAGGGGCCGCGCAGGCGCAGCACCGGCAGCATCACCAGCGAGGCGGTCACCGCGCCGATGCCGCCCAGCGCCATCCCGGCCGGCACCGGCAGCCCCGCCTTGAGCGTGACGATGGCCGAGACGTAGGCGCCGACGCCGAAGAACGCGCTGTGGCCGAAACTGACCATGCCGCCCAGGTTGCCGAGCAAGGCCCATGACAGCGCGACGCAGCCGATCACCAGCGCGGCGACGATCAGGCTCATAATGTACTGGTTGGCGCCGAGCAGCAGCGGCACGGCGCCGTAGCCGACGGCCAGCAGTGCGGCGAGCAGCGGCCAGCCGTGGCCACGCCCGCTCATCCGCGCCTCCGGCTGGTGCCCATCAGGCCATTCGGCATCACGAACAGCACCAGCAGGAACAGCAGCATGCCGGCCAGCTCCTGCAGCGCGGAACTGGCCAGCGTAACGGTCAGCGCCTCGGCGACGCCCAGCAGCACGGCGCCCAGCAGCACGCCGGGAATCGAGCCCACGCCGGCCAGCACGGTGATGATGAAGGCCTTGACGGTCAGCGCGCCGCCGTACGCGGGCTGGATCACGCCGTAGCTGTAGAGCGCCACGCCGGCGAATCCGGCCAGCATGCCGGCGACGATGAAGGACGCCAGTTCCGTGCGTCCCGGCGCGATGCCTATCAACTTGGCCGCCTCGCGGTTGCTGGAGACGGCGCGCAGCGCGCGCCCATGCCAGCTGCGCGACAGCCACCACCACAGGCCGGCCATCAGCAGCACGCTGACGATGAAGAACACCGCCTCGCCGCGCATGCTGTACAACGGCCCGACGACGAACGCCTCCTGCAGCCAGCTGGAACTGGTGGAGCGCACGTCGGCCTTCCAGATCAGCAGGATCAGGTTCGTCATGATCACGCCGATGCCGAAGGTGAGGATCAGCGAATTGATCTCCCGGTCCTTGCGGATGCGGCTGACGATGCCGTACACGCCGGCCGACGTCGTGGCCACCACGATCACGGCGATCGGAATCGCCCACGCCGGGTTGAGTCCCAGGCCCGATTCCACCGTGTAGGCGATGTAGGCCGCCAGCAGCACCAGCTCACCGTGGGCGAGGTTAATCACCCGCATGGTGCCGAACACCAGCGCCAGTCCCAGCGCGATCAGCGCGTAGGAGCCGCCTTGCAGCAGGCCCGAATACAGCGCCTGCAGGATCAGGTCCGTCATGCCGTCCGGTCCGCGCTTACCACGGGGTGCCGGGATAGACCATCTTGCCGGTGGCGTTTTGCGGCGGCCAGACGATGACGATGTTTTTGCCCTGGTGCTGCGCCATGCGGTGGACGAAGTTGGGATTGTCGCCATTGGCGCCGAACCGCACCCGCCCGATCAAGGTTTCGCGGTCGGTCTTGCGCAGCTCCTCGGCCACGCCGCCTTTCTTGACCGTGCCCTTGTCGGCCGCGCGGGCGATCGCCTCGAACAGCAGCATCGATTGCACATAGCCGAACTGGCCCAGGTAATCCGGCTCTTTTTTGTACAGCGCCTTGTACGCGGCGGCGAAGGCCTTGCCGTCGGCGGTGTCGAAGGTGGCGGGGAAGGGCAGCAGCGCGGTGCCGTACACGTTCGGCATCAGGTCGGGGAATTCGGCCGCCATCTTGGGCGTCGCCAGCGACCATACGCCGATCAGCGCCTTGACGGGCGGCTTGAGCACGCGCGCCGCGCGCAGGATGCCGACGTAATCGTTCTCGTAGCCGACCATCAGTATCACGTCGGACTTGTCCTGCAGCCGGATCTTGTTGACGATCGGCTTGAAGTCGGTGATGGCCGGATCGAAGGAGTGCGCGGTAGCCTTCACGCTTTTGGCCGCCAGCGCCTTTTGCACGGAGCCGGCCAGGTCGGAGGTGGCTTCCTTGGTCGAGAAGACGATGGACACGGATTTCGCGCCCATGTCGGCCAAGGTGCCCAACACGGCTTTTTCGTAGCCGGCGGTGTTATTGATGCGGAAAAAATTCTTGCGCCCGCTGTTGACCAGGCTATCGTCGACACCGCCGGAGGTGATGTAGGGCAGTCCCAGTTTGTTGGCCGCGTCGGAGGCGGGGGCGATGTTATTGGAGCCGTAGCCGCCGGTGACGGCGATGGCGCCTTCGCTGGCCAGCTTCTCGACCGCCGCCACCGCCTTGGCCGGCGCCGACTCGTCGTCGATGGTGACGATCTTGATCTTGTGCTTGCCGTTGTTCCTGTTGAAGACATCGGCGGCGACCATCACGCCCTCCTGCATGCCGGCGCCCACCCGCGCCAGCGTTCCGGTCAGCGGCAGCTGCGCGCCGACGATGAATTCCTCCGCGTGCGCGCGGACCGCCAACATTGCCGTCATCAGCACCGCGATCGACGCGGCCATCGTTATTTTTCTCATGACTGTCTCCACCTTTTCCGGTTATTTTTGTGCCAGTTGCCGCAGCTGTCCTTTCAAGATCTTGCCGGTCGTCGCTGCTGGCAGGGTTTGCATCGTGATGATCTCCGACGGGATTTTGTACGGCGACAGCCGGCCCGCCAGGTACTGCTGTAATTCCTCGGTCGACACGCGATGGCGCGGATCGAGTTCGACGAAGGCCACCACCTCCTCGTTGCCGTTGCCGTCGCCGGCGTCGCGGCCCACCACCGCCGCCTGCGTCACCGCCGGGTGGGCGTTCAACACCGTCTCCACCTCCAGCGGGTAGACGTTGAAGCCGGAACGGATGATCAGCTCCTTGGTGCGCCCGACGATGAACAATGCGCCGTCGGCGTCCCGGCGCGCCATGTCGCCGGTGTTGATCCAGCCGCCGGGGCGCATCGCCGCCGCCGTCATCTCCGGCTCGCGGTAATAGCCGAGCATGATGTTCGGGCCGCGCACCCACAGTTCGCCGTCCATGCCCGTCGCCACATCCGCGCCGGCCACGTCGACCACGCGCACCTCCACGCCGGGGATGGCCATGCCCACCGAGGCGTCGCCGCGCGGCTGGTCCAGGCGGGTCTGGCTGACCGTCGGCGAGGTCTCCGTCATGCCGTAGCCGTTGTGCAGCGGGACGCCGAGCAGCCGCTCCACCTGCGTCTTGAGCGTGGGCGCCAGCGGCGAGCCGCCGGCGTAGGCGAAGCGTAGCCGGTTCTTCAGCCGTGGCGGTTGGCCGTCGTCCCCGGTGCCCAGCTTTTCCAGCAAGCGCGCGTACATCGCCGGTACGCCCTGCAGGATGGTCAGGCGGTGGTGGCGGATCGCCTTGATCAGCGCGTCGGGCGTGAAGCGCGGGCACAGGTACAGGCAGGCGCCCGCGTATAAGGTGCCCAGCATGACCGAGGCCAGTCCATAGACGTGCGTGATCGGCAGCACCCCGTAGGCGCGGTCGTGCGGCGTCAGGCCGCGCAGCGTACTCGAAATGGCGGCGATGAACAAGAGGTTGCGGTGCGTGAGCATCACGCCTTTGGGATGGCCGGTGGTGCCGGTGGTGTAGATCAGCGCCGCCACCTGGCGCTCGGGCGAGGCATGCGCCGGTTCCGGCGCGCTGCCGGCGTTCAGCGCGCCGACCATCCATTCGCAGGCGTCGAACGGCGGCTGCGCCGGCTCGGCGCCATGGCGCTGCCCGTGGGCCGTTGTTTCGGGGGAGGCTGGCATCGATGTGTAGATCACCCGCCGCGCGCCGCTGTGGTCGAGGATCTGGTCCACCTCGCGCGCCGAGAGGCGGCCGTTGACGTGGACGATCCAGGCGTCGATGTCGGCGGCGGCGAAGGTCAGCACCACCTGCGCCACGCAGTTCTCGCCGACCACCATCAGGCGGTCGCCGGCACGCACATCGAGCCGGCGCAGTAGCGCGGCGGTGTGATCGACCGCCTCCGCCAACTGCGCGTAGCTCCAGTGCCGCCGGCCGTCGTGCAGCGCGGGCGCGTCCGGCGCGCGCGTCGACCAGCGGCGCGCAATGCCGCTGATTCGGTCCGGCAGCGATGCCAGAACCTGCTCGACGTCGATCTGGTTCATCCGGCCCGCGCCGGGGTTTGCTGCTCTGTTGTCATGGGGTCCCTCTCGGAAGCCCCCAATGTGCCGATTCGGCCAGACCCTGTCAAGCTTTGATGTCGATCAGCGTGCCGAGGTTTTCGTCGGCCGCCTGTATTACTTTGGCCGACAGGTCGAACTGCGCTTTATAAACCAGCGAGTTGGTGGTCTCGGTGGCGAAGTCGGTGCCGCTGGTTTCCGACGACTGCAACTGGCGGCCCTGCACCGACAGCGAGACGCCGCCGCCGGCCGGCGCGCTCTCCTGGAACGTCGCCCGCGCCGGCTGGAAGTTCGCGGTGGCCATATTGGCGACCGAGTGCGCGCTGTTGGCGAGCGCGCCGGCGCTGGCCTGCAGGCCGGAGGTGGCGGTGTGGAGAGCGGCTATCGACATGGTAGTGATCTTTCGATTATTCCCGTATGGAAACTCAGCACAGTTTAACCGATATATTGCCCAGATGTACGTTAACTGGATCGTTAGACAATGAAAATGGTGGGTAAGCCGACGTTTCTGTGCTAATCTGCGCCCCTTGTTGTTTTTGAGAAATAATCAGGGAGTAGTAAACATGGCGTTTTTTGATTTTCTGGAGAAGGACCGCACGGTGGCGGGGTCCGGCTTCAACCGCTGGCTGGTGCCGCCGGCGGCGTTGGCGATCCACCTTTGCATCGGCATGGCGTACGGGTTTTCGGTGTTCTGGCTGCCGCTGTCGCGCGCGGTCGGCGTCACCGAGCCGCTGGCCTGCGCGGCCGAGATGGATCTGATGGCCCGCATCCTGTCGTCGACCTGCGACTGGCAGATCTCGATGCTGGGCTGGATGTACACGATGTTCTTCGTCTTCCTCGGCCTGTCGGCCTGGCTGTTCGGCGGCTGGCTGGAACACGCCGGTCCGCGCAAGGCGGGCGTGGTGTCGGCTTTGTGCTGGTGCGGCGGCCTGGTGATCTCGGCGCTGGGCGTCTATCAGCACCAGATCTGGTTGATGTGGATCGGTTCGGGCGTCATCGGCGGTATCGGCCTGGGTCTGGGCTACATCTCGCCGGTGTCGACGCTGATCAAATGGTTCCCGGACCGCCGCGGCATGGCGACCGGCATGGCCATCATGGGCTTCGGCGGCGGCGCCATGATCGGCGCACCGCTGGCCGACATGCTGATGAAGCACTTCGCCAACGCCGGCTCGGTCGGCGTCTGGCAAACCTTCCTGGCGATGGCGGCGATCTATTTCGTCTTCATGATGGCGGGCGCGCTGTCGTACCGCGTGCCGGCCAGCGGCTGGAAACCGGCCGGCTGGACGCCGCCGGCGACCAACGCCAACGCCATGATCACCACCCGCCACGTCCACGCCAGCAAAGTGTGGGGCATCCCGCAATTCTGGCTGGTGTGGCTGGTGCTGTGCCTGAACGTGACGGCCGGTATCGGCATCCTGGGCATGGCCTCGCCGCTGCTGCAGGAGATCTTCGGCGGCCAGCTGCTGGGCGTGACCACCGCGTTCAACGAGTTGACCCTGGCGCAGAAGGGCCAGATCGCCGCCATCGCCGCCGGCTTCACCGGCCTGCTGTCGCTGTTTAATATCGGCGGCCGTTTCGTGTGGGCGTCGTGCTCCGACTTCCTGGGCCGCAAAGTCACCTACGGCATCTTCGTCGTGCTCGGTTTCGCGCTGTACGCGTCGATTCCATCGATGGCGCACGGCGGCCATCTGGCGCTGTTCGTCGGCTTCTTCTGCGTCATCCTGTCGATGTACGGCGGCGGCTTCGCCACGGTTCCGGCCTACCTGGCCGACTTGTTCGGCACGCAGATGGTCGGCGCCATCCACGGCCGTCTGTTGACTGCATGGGCCGCCGCCGGCGTGTTCGGCCCGATCCTGGTCAACTACGTGCGCGAGTACCAGATCGCCAACGGCGTGCCGAAGGCGCAGGCCTACGACTTCACCATGTACGTGCTGGCGGGCCTGCTGCTGGCCGGCCTGGTGTGCAACCTGCTGGTGCGCCCGATCGCCGACAAGCACTTCATGACCGACGCCGAACTGGCGGCCGAGAAGAAGCTGGCGCACGAGCGCGACGCCGCCGCATCGACCGGCGCGGCCGCCGCGTCGGGCGGCACCACCAGCCCGCTGGCGGTCGCGTTCGGCTGGCTGGCGGTCGGCATCCCGATGGCCATCGGCATCTCCATCACGGTGCAGAAAGCCTCGGTATTGTTTAAGTAAGCTTGTCGATCAAGTCGGCGGGCGGCGGGGCCGGTTCAGCGTTGTGCTGGACCGGCCCCGTTTTTTTATGGATATATTGCTGCTTGTCATTGGCCGATGGCACCAATGTTGAACAGGGGCAAAGCAAGGAAGCGAAGACGGGACAATTTTCGTGCATGGCGGTTCGGTGCACGTTTGATCTAGATCATACGGCGCGCATCGGGGTGACGTAGCCTTGGCATTCGCGCTGCAGACGCGTTGTCGAAACCGGACCGACACAATCGAGAACTCCCCAACCACAGAATTTCCAGGGCAACCCTTTTACCTTCTTTTTCGAGGCACAGTTATGTATCCATTTTCCCAATCAGTTACCCCAGCAGCCAGAACCCATCTGGAAGCGCAGTTGTCGTTCTTCAACGACATGTCGAAATCCATCTTCCGTACCGTCCAGCAATACAGCGACCTCAACATCCAACTGGCGCAAACCTTGCTGGAAGAAGGTACGCTGACCAGCCACAAATTCATCACCGCAAATCGTCCGACCGAAGCGATCGCCGCCGCAGCCGCGCACGCGCAGCCTGCCGCCGAAAAGCTGCGCGCCTACCAGCAGCATCTGTCGCGGATTGCCGCCGACACCCAGGTGGACCTGTCCAAAGTCGCCGAAGAGCACGTGCAGGAAACCAGCCGCACCGCCAAGGCTTTGGCCGAAGAGGTGGCACGCGTGACGTCGGAGGAAACGGAAAAAACCCTGCGCAGCCAGCAGGACGCGGTCAGCAAGTTCACCGATCCGTTCATGAGCGACGGCGCGCGCCAGTCGCGCGCCAACGAAATGCGCGGCAGCCAGTCGCTGCAGAGCGCCGGTCAGAATGGTATCGAAAGCCAGCCGGGCAGCATGCAGGGTGGCCAGCAAGGCACGCAGGCACAAACGGCGGCCCAGGCGGCCGCGCAGGGCAGCAAGCAAGCCGGAGCCCGCAAGGAAACTTGATACCGGCTGCAATAAAATAAAACGAGATTTGCCGTGTGCGGGGTCGAGGATCGCCGCGCGCGGCATTTTTTTCGTCCATGCCTTATCATGGACAGCTTGTTGCTGTCTGGAGATAATCATGACGAATTCCACCACCGCGCAGCCGGAGTCGCTGCACATCGTTTGCCCTCATTGCGACGCGGTCAACCGCGTGCCGGCGGCCAGGCTGTCGGCGGAGCCGGTGTGCGGCAAGTGCCAGCGCGCGTTGTTCACCGGACAGCCGGTGGATTTGTCGAGCGCGCGCTTTCTCAAGCATATCGAGCGCAGCGACATTCCGGTGCTGGTGGACTTTTGGGCGCCGTGGTGCGGCCCGTGCCGCACGATGGCGCCGTTTTACGCGCAGGCGACCCAGCGGCTGGAGCCAGGGTTCCGCGTGGTCAAGGTCAACACCGAAGAAGCGCAGGATTTATCGGCGCGCTATGCGATCCGCAGCATTCCTACGCTGGCGCTGTTCAAGGGTGGACGAGAAATCGCGCGCCAGCCGGGGGCGATGGACGCGACCAACATCGTCGCGTGGGCGACGCAGAACAATCGCAGGTGAGGGATTCTGGATACACGTAGGGCGGATTAGGCGGAACGCCGTAATCCGCCATGTGTGAGCCGCCGACGAAGCCTGCTATTCGGCGGCGCGCTCCAGCCACTTGCGTATGCCGTCGAGCGTACGAAAATCGGCGACCGACCGCGTATTGATATGAGGATGCCGCGCTTGCAGCATCTTCGCCAGCGCCGACCCCGGCCCCAGTTCCAGCGCATACGTGATGCCGGCCTCGCCGCAAGCGTCCATGCAGGCCAACCAGCGGATTTTCTCGGCCAACTGGCGCGACAGCAGCTCCACCGCCTGCTCCTTGCCGCCGACCGCGGCCGCGCTCACGCCGGCCAACACCGGCGCCGCCATGCGCCCGAAATCCACCTGCCGCAGCACATCGGCGAACGGCCGCACCGCGTCTTGCATATACGGCGTATGCGACGCCACTTCAACCGGCAGCCGAGTGCATCTTCCGCCCGCCGCGACGACGGCCGCCTCCAGCGCCATCGCCGCCTGCGCGGAGCCGCCGGCGATGCTGGCGTCGTCCCCGGTCTCTATGCTGATATGAAAAGCGTGCGCCGTCGCCAGCTCCTCAAGCCGTTTCGACGCAAGACCCGACAACGCCACCAGCGCCTGTCCCGGATGCCGCGCCAGACACGCGTCCATCAACTGCGCGCGCTGGGCCGCCAGCCCGGCCGCGGTGGCGGCGTCGAACGCACCGGCGACGCCATAAGCGGACAATTCGCCGATGCTGTACCCGGCCACCAGTGCCGGTGGCGGCGCGAACTCCCGGATCGCCTCCCACATGCCCAGCGTGGCGGCCACGATCAGCGGCTGCGCGTTGCCGTTGGCGTAGATGTCCACGCCGGCCGCATTGGACCCACCACCGGCGAGTGCACCGCGCGCCGCCGGCGGCATGACGCCCTGGAGACCGTCGAGCAGCGCCCGCGCCACGGGACTGGTGCGCGCCAGGTCGAACATCCCCGCGTGTTGCCCGCCCTGGCCGGGACAGAGTAGCAGCAGACGTGATTGGGCGCCGTACGACATGATCACCGCCAATCCGCGTCCAGCGCGGCGATGGATTGCACAAGGCAGCTTGCCGCCAGCAGATCGGCGGCGCCGCCTGGCGACAGCCGCCGTTCAACGAACACCCGATGGCTGGCCAGGGCCGACGCGTGCCAGTCGCAGTTGGCCGTGCCACCGGCGTCAAGAAAGCGCCGCGCATGCAGCCTCACGGTCCGCGCGCCTTGCGGGCCGGCGCGGTGGTAGACGTTGCTGTCGCTGATGTGCGCCATCAGCGCGAACAGCGCGTCGATGCGGGCCATCGTCATGGTGGCGCCACGCGCGCGCGCGGCTTGCAGCGCCGGCACGCCGATCTCGAACACCGACGGCAGTCCAAGCGCGCCTTCTTCCCGTGCGCCGCTCGCCGCGTAGCGCGCCGCCACGCGCAGGCCGTTGCTTGTCGCCGCCGGGACGGAGGGCGCGCTGGCGTGCATGGCCAGCTCCTCGCCCCAACGTATCAGCATCGTGGCGCGCAGCGCCGCCGGCGTCGTTGGCGTGCCTTGCGCGTGGGCGCGGCCCGCCGCCGCGCACAGCAGGCCAAGACTGAAGATGGCGCCGCGATGCGTATTGACGCCCCGCGTCGCCTTCAACATCGCCGTCTCCGCCGCGATGCCCAGCTGCTTCAGGCGCGCGAAAGGAGCGTCGTTCAGTCCCGCCAGGCAGATGCTTTTGAAATAGTGACGCAACGAGAACAGGCTGCGCATGAAGGTGGACGCGTCCATGTCGGTGTGGCTGCCCGTGTCGACCAGCGACACCAGTCCCGGTTTCGGATACAGGCATAGCTCGGCGTGGAGGCTGCCGACGGCAAGCCGCGCGACCTCGCCGGCGTAGCGTCGTTGCGCCGCAGGACTTGGGGCTTGTGACGCGACGCGTGGAATGAGCGCGCGCGAGACGTGGGCAAGGGTGGTGGCTTGCATCATGCCGGGTCCAGTAGCGCCAGCAGCGACGCGGTGTCCGCCAGGCGCACCGCGTGCAGCTCCTTGACGATCACCTTTGCGGGATTGGCCATCGCCATTTGCCATTCCTTCCACGATACGGCGGCGCCGCCGGGAAAGACGATCTCACCGTCGACTGGCAATCGCGCGGCGTGGCGTGACAGCGTCGCGACGCCTTCCTCAAGGTGTCGCCGGCTGGCGGGGTGGAACAGGAGATCGATATCCGACGTCGGCGACACATACGGCAGGCCGGTGATGGCCTCCATCGCGTGCGATCCGTACACCCGCAGACGCAGGCCGGCGGCATCGCGCTCCAGCGCGGCCAACGGCGCGCGTTCTGTGTTCGACGACTGTAGCACGGCTGCCAATTCCATCGCGCCGGTCGTCTTTCTGATATGCCGCACCTGCGCGCGCAGCGAAATGCGCACCTTTGTGCCGGTGTCTTCGTCGGGCGGCAAGGGTAAGCCGAGACAGATCTCATCGTCCGCCGCGTCGGCGTCGGCGCGCCGCACGATCAGCGGCCAGGATTGGTTTTGCCACAGCGTGAAGGCGGCATTGTGCTGCGGTTCGGTGGTGGCCTGCGCGGCGTTCCAGCCCGCGTCCTCCAGCCACACCAGCATATGCCGCTCCCATGCCCGCTCCGTGCCGGCATTTTCAGGCGGCGCGTACATCGCCGTCCGTCATGACCGCTTCGATCACCGGCTGCGCCAGGCGTCGTCCGCCGCGTTCGAGGCCCAGCGCGCTGCGCTGGTCGCCGGCGGCCGGTTCGGCCAGCGCCGCGCGCAGTTGCGCGGCCAGGTCGCCTTCCCAGATCGCCTGCAGGCCGCCCATGCGCAGGTAGTTTTCCGGTCCCGGCGCGAACACGGGATTACTTTGCGCCAGTTCGGTCAAGCGTTCTTCGGGCACCTTGGTGATGCGCGCCATCGCCGGCAAACCCATGACGCGAATGGTGGCGTCGGGCAGGGCGTAGCAGGCGTCGGCCATCAGACCACTGGTGATGAAGCCGCCCGACAAAGCCTGGTCGTACACCAGGCCGATGATCTTATGGCCCCTGCGCCGCGCCAGGTCCACGCATTTTCCCAGGTGGGCCATATAGCTATTGATGCCCAACATTTCGTCGCGGTGGCGCAGGCGCTGGCCCTGCGTATCGATCAGCATCAGTATCGGTCTGCCGGGGAATTCGCGCACCGTGTCCAGTATGGCGCGGGCCTGCGCCAGCGCGATCTCCACGCCGATGGGCGTGTGCGCGGTGGTGCCGATCACCTGCACCGTTTCACCGTCCACCTGACCGCCGCCGCACAGGAAATCGTCTTTTTCGACGATCGAGTGACCTTGCGGGAACAGTGCGTCTGCCAGTTTTTTGCTATCCATGTCAGGCTCCCATGCGGCGCGTTGCGGCCGCCGCGATAAAACTATCCACTTCCAGCATCGGCACGTTGGCCGCGTCTGGGATTTGCATGGCGCTCCAGATGTCGACCGGGTCGGGCAGGTCGCCGAAGCGGGCGATGCGCTCGCCCAGCATCCGCTGTTCGGCCTCCAGCGCCTCCAGCGACAGTTCCGCCGGCTCGCTGGCGTACTGCGCCACCGCTTCGCGCGCGGCCGCGCGGAAGGCGGCGATGTCGTCGGCCACGATGCGCTGGCAGTCGCCCATCAGATAGCGATGCTTGCCGCCGGTGCTGCGCCAGACCAGCGCGCGGTCGCGCGAATCGAATTCCTCGACGCCGTTGGCCGTTTCGATCACTTCCGGGCCGGACATCGCCAGCCGTCCTTCCTCCGACATCACCACCACGTTGGCGCAGCGCGAGACGATGCCCATGCCGCCGAAGGCGCCGTTGGAGCCGCCCACCAGCACGATCACCGGCACGCCGGCGGCGCGCGCGTCGAGCAGGGCGCGCATCACCTCCGATACCGCGATCAGGCCGGCGTTGGCCTCGTGCAGTCGCACACCGCCCGATTCCACCAGCAGCACAACCGCCGCGGCCTTGTCGGCGACGGCGCGGCGCAGCAGGCCGACCAGCTTCGCGCCGTGGACTTCGCCCACGGCGCCGCCCATGAATCCACCTTCCTGCGCCGCCGTGTAGACCGGGACGCCGCCGAGCAGCGCGCGGCCGACGGCCACACCGTCGTCGAACGCCACCGGCGCGTTCAGTTGCCCCAGGTGCGGGCTGATGACCCGTTTGTACGGCGGCAGGAATTCCTCGAAGCTGCCCGGATCGAACAGCTGTTGCAGGCGCTCGCGCGCGGTCGCTTCCTGATAACTGCTGGCGCGGATTGTGTTGACGGCGTTGGTCACGATGCTTCTCCCAGCATGGTTTGCACGGCCTGGTCGAGCCGCAGGCTGACCACCGCCGGCGTGGCGCCCATGTCGTTGATCGAAATGCGGGTATCGGCCAGCAGCCAGCGCGCGTGGAAGTCGTTCATCACGGCTTGCCAGATCGGGCCGAAGCCGACGGCTGCCGTGGTGATTTCGATGGTGCAGGCGCCATCGAGCGCGGCCGGCTCGATCAGCACTTCCAGATTGCCGGAACCGACCACGCCGACCACTTGCGGGCCGGTTGTAAGGCGCTGGGTTCCATGCTCGAATCGGTAGTTCAGGGTTTCCATAGTTATTCCTTTACCAGTTGCGGAAACGCTTGGGCGGCTGATACAAACCGCCCGATGCGCGCACCAGGTCCTTCATATTGCGGGCGGCCAGCAGATCGCGCGTGGCCAGGCGTTTGTCGATGCCCAGGTCCTCGGCGCGCTGGATGATGCCACGGTCGCGCAGATTCTCCACCATGCGCGCGTCGCGTCCCAGTCCGACCGGCGTGTAGCCGGCCACGCCGCGTATCGCCTGCTCGCGTTCCTCGTCGGTGCGGCACATCAGCAGGTTGGCGATGCCTTCCTCGGTCAGGATGTGGGTGACGTCGTCGCCGTAGATCATCACCGGCGGAATCGCCATCTTGGCCTGTTCCATCAGTTCCCAGGCGTCGAGCCTTTCGACGAAGGCCGGTTGCATGTGCTCGCGGAAGGTTTCCACCATCTGCACCACCAGCTTCTGGCCGCGCGGGATCGTGTTGCGGCCCTCGCGCGCCTGCTGGCCCGCCTTCAGCCACGCCGGGCTGGCATGGCGCCGTCCGCGCGCGTCGGCGCCCATGTTGGAGGCGCCGCCGAAGCCGGAGATGCGGCCCGCCGTCGCCGTCGACGAATTACCCTGCAAATCGATCTGCAGGGTCGAGCCGATGAACATGTCGCAGGCGTAGTGGCCGGCGGCCTGGCACATGGCGCGGTTGCTGCGCATGGTGCCGTCCGGGCCGATGGCGAAGACGTCCGGCCGCGCGTGGATATAGTCCTCCATGCCCAGCTCCGAGCCGAACGAGTGCACCGATTGCACGAATCCCGCCTCGATCGCCGGGATCAGCGCCGGGTGCGGATTGAGCGCCCAGTGCTTGCCGATCTTGCCGCGCAGGCCGAGCGACTCGGCGTAGGTGGGCAGCAGCAGCTCGATGGCGGCGGTGTCGAAGCCGATGCCGTGGTTCAGGCGCTGCACGCCGTATTCCGCGTAGATGCCCTTGATGGCCATCATCGCCATCAGCACCTGGATTTCCGAGATCTGCGCCGGATCGCGCGTGAACAGCGGTTCTATATAGTAGGGGCGCGGCGACTGCACGACGAAATCGACCCAGTCGCCCGGCACGTCGACGCGCGGCACGCTGTCGACGATGCGGTTGACCTGGACGATGACGATGCCCTGCTTGAAGGCGGTCGCCTCGACGATGGCCGGCGTGTCCTCCGTGTTCGGTCCCGTGTATAGGTTGCCATGGCGGTCGGCCGCTTCCGCCGCGATCAGGCACACGCGCGGCGGCAGGTCGATGAAGTAGCGGCTAAACAGCTCCAGATAGGTGTGGATCGCGCCGATATTGAGCTTGCCGGCGGAGGCCAGTCGCGCCACGCGCGCCGCCTGCGGCCCGGAGAAGGAAAAATCGAGCTTGGAGGCGACGCCGCGCTCGAACACGTCCAGATGCTCCGGCAGCGCCAGCACCGACTGCAGCATGTGCAGGTTGTTGACCCGCTCCGGATTCAGATGCGCCAGCGCGTGGCCGAGGAAGTCGGCCTGCTTCTGGTTGTTCCCCTCAAGGCAAACACGGTCGCCGCACTCGATCACCGCGTGCAGCAGATCGGCGATGCGCGCGGCCGGCAGGCTTTTGCCCGCCAGGTCGGTGCCCAGTTCCGTGCCGGCCCGCTTCAATCTCGCAGCGCGGTTTTGCTGCAAGGTGTTCCATGCGGCGACTGTCATTTACTTTGCTCCCATAATCATGTCAGGCAGGCCTGTGGCGATGGACGGGACCAGGCATAACAAAATCACCGCCACGAACATCAGCACCAGGAAGGGGAATACGCCCCAGATCACATCCTTGAGCGGTATGTCTGGCGCGATGTTCTTGATAACGAATATATTGAGCCCCACCGGCGGATGGATCAAGCCCATTTCCATCACCACCGTCATCACCACGCCGAACCAGATCAGGTCGAAACCCGCGTCCTTCAACGGCGGCAGGATGATCGGCGCCGTCATCAGGATGATCGACACCGGCGGCAGGAAGAAACCGAACACCACCACCATCAGCAAAATCACGGCCAGCAGCAGCCATTTCGACAGGTGCAGGCCGACCACCCAGTTGGCGGCCGACTGGCTGATGTGCAGGTAGCTCATCACGTACGAATACAGCAGCGACATGCCGATGATCAGCAACAGCATCGTCGATTCCTTGATCGACGAGCTGAGGATGGGCGACAGGTCCTTCGGTCGCCAAACGCCGTAGATCACGGCCAGCAGCACCATCGCCAGCAGCGCGCCCAGGCCCGCCGTCTCGGACGGGGTGGCGAAGCCGCCGTACAGCGCGACCATCACGCCGATCAGCAGCACGATGAACGGCAGCACGCGCGGCAGCATCTCCACCTTTTGCTTCAGCGTGAAATGCTCGTCCTCGAGGTAGGGCGATTTTTCGCCGCCGTTCTGGTAGATGACCAGCGCGGCCTTGTATTCCTTCTGCGCGCGGTAGACGGCATAGCCGGCGAACAGCAACACCAGCAGCACGCCAGGGCCGATCCCGGCCAGGAACAGGCGGCCCAGCGACTGCTCGGCGGCGACCGCGTACAGGATCATCGTGATCGACGGCGGCAACAGGATGCCCAGCGTGCCGCCGGCGGCGATGATGCCGGCCGCGAAACCGGGTGAGTAGCCGCGCTTGCGCATTTCCGGTATCCCCGCCGAGCCGATGGCCGAGCAGGTGGCCGGCGAGGAGCCGGCCATGGCGGCGAACAGCGCGCAGGCGAACACGTTGGCGATACCGAGGCCGCCGGGGACCTTGTGCATCCACGTATGGATGGCCGAATACAGGTCCTTGCCGGCCGGTGACTTGCCGATCGCCGCGCCCTTGAGGATGAACAGCGGGATCGACAGCAGCGTGATCGACGCCATCTCCTCGTAGACGTTTTGCGTGATCGTGTCGAGCGAGGAGGCGGGCATGAAGAAGTACATAAAGCCGGTGGCGACGATGCCGAGCGCGAACGCGATCGGCATCCCGGAGAACATCACCACCAGCGTAACGGCGCCGTACAGCGCGCCCAGGGTCAGTTCACTCATGCCGCACGCTCCATCGTCGCTTTGTCGGGTGATTTATTGGTCATGCGCGCCAGCGTTTGCAGCACGATCTGCAAGGTCAGCAAGGTCATGCCGGCGGCCATCATCGAGTACGGTATCCACAGCGGCGGCGCGAAGGTCGACGAGGTGGTCTGGCCGTCGACCCAGGCTTCATGGAACAGCGTCCACGATTTCCACGAGAAGAAGGCGCAGAACGCCGCCGACATCACGTCGACGAACAGCAAGCGCGCCGCGTTGACGGCGCGCGGCAGCAACGGGGCCACCGCCTCGATGCCGATATGGCCGCGATGCGACTGCACGAACGCCGTGCAGAAGAATGTGACGCCGACCAGCATGAACACCGACGCCTCGTCCTGCCAGTCGGTGGGCGCATGGAAGAAGTAGCGCGACACCACCGAGTAGGTCAGCACGATGGCGGTCAGCACCAGCGCGATCATCGACAGCAGCAACAGCGCGCGGTTCAGCCGGTCGAGCAGCGCGGTTGCCGCCGCCACGATGGCGTTGTCGGGTGGCGCGGGGCCGCGCCCCGGCTCCAGCTCGACGCCGTGGCTCATAGCGTTTTCTCGGCCAGCTTCAGCAGCTTGGCGCAGTTATCGTTCTTTTCGCCGTAATCCTTCCAGGCGGTGGTGCGGGCGATGGCCTGCCATTTCTTCAGCGCGGCCGGATTCAGGTCGGCCACCTTGGCGCCCACTTTTTGATACACGGCCGCCACCTGCACGTCGTCGGCCTTGGCCGATTTCATGGCGAAGGCTTCCAGCTCGGCGCCGACGGCGAGAATGGTCGCCTGCTGTTCCTTGGTCAGCGCGTCGAAGATCGAGCGCGACATCATCAGCGGCTCGAACATGAACCAGTAGGCGCCGTTGCGGCCCGTGGTCAGCGCCTTCGACACTTCCTCCAGGCGGAACGAGATCAGCGAGGTGGAGGAGGTCAGCGCCGCCTCCATCGCGCCGGTCTGCATGGCGGCGTAGATCTCGTTGGATGGCAGCGACACGACGGCGGCGCCGGCGGCCTTGAGGATCAGGTCCATCTCGCGCGAGCCGCCGCGGATCTTCATGCCTTTGGCGTCTTCCGGATCGATCACCGGCTTGGTGCGCGAAGCGACGCCGCCGGCTTGCCAGATCCAGCTCACCAGCACGATGCCCTTTTCATACAGGATGCGACTGAGTTCCTTGCCCACTTCGGCGGTCTTCCAGCCGTACGCCTGTTCGTACGACGTCACCAGTCCCGGCATCAGGCCGATGTTCACCTCCGGGACCTCGCCGCCGGCGTACGACAGCGGCACCAGCGACAGATCGAGCGCGCCCTTGCGCATGGCCGAGAACTGGGCGTTGGTCTTCATCAGCGAGGAACCCGGATAGATCTCGAATTTCAGGCTGCCCTTGGAGCGTTTTTCCACTTCGGCCGCGAACATGCGGGTCATGCGGTCGCGGAAGTCGCCCTCGTTGATGGTGCCGCCCGGGAACTGGTGGGAAATCTTGAGCGTCTTGTTCTGTGCCCATGCCGGTTGGAACAACAACGGGCTGGCGGCCAGGGCGCCGAGTACGAACCTGCGGGTAATTGCGGGCATACATTTCTCCAAGAAAATTGATGTTTAGAAATATTATCTTTATTGCATACGTTATGCAATCTTCTTTTTTATGTATACAAGATCGTCCACGTTGGATACATTGTCAAGCTCAAACCGCATTTATAATGAAAACCTGTGCGGCGAAAGGCATCGACTACCATGACTACCCATTCCGCAAGCTTGCGCGAACAAATAGAAGAAATGATCGCGGTGGGCGCGTTCAAGCCCGGCCAGCATCTGGACGAAACCGAACTGGCGACCCGCTTCGGCGTGTCGCGCACGCCGATCCGCGAGACGCTGATACAGCTCTCGTCCATGGGGTTGGTGGTGATCCGGCCGCGTCGCGGCGCCATCGTCGCCGAGCTGGGGCCGCAGCAACTGGTGGAGATGTTCGAGGTGATGTCGGAACTGGAGTCGACCTGCGGCCGACTGGCGGCGCGGCGCATGACGCCCGAGGAGCAAAAGACTTTGCTGGCCGCGCACGAGGCCTGCGAGGCGGCCATGCGGGCGCACGAGCCGGACGACTATTACTACAAGAACGAGGTGTTCCACGAGGCGATCTACGCCGGCAGCCATAACCAGTTCCTGATCGAGCAGACCCGCAACCTGTACCGGCGCCTGCGGCCCTACCGCCGCCTGCAGCTGCGCGTGCGCGACCGCCTGGCCAATTCCTATCGCGAGCATGATGGGGTGGTGCAGGCTATCCTGGCCGGCGATGGCGACTTGGCGGCGCGGCTGCTGCGCGATCACGTGATGATACAGGGGCAGCGCTTCTCGGACCTGATGGCGTCCCTGCCGCGCTTGACGCAGGACGCGGCCTGACGATGAACGCCGGGTTAGTCCCGGCTGGCCGCACCGCGCATGATGCGCACCGGTTTAACCTCGGACGTGGCGGGATCGGCCGGCAGCATATCGGCCAGCGTCTGTTTGTCCAGCACGGCCAGGAAGGCCTTGGTGGCGTCGTTGAGTGTATGTTTGAGGCGGCAGTCGGGCGTCAGCGGGCAGGTGTCGTTGGCGCGGTCGAAGCACTCCGCCATGAAAAAATCCGTCTCGGTGGCGCGGACCAGCGCACCGATATTGATGTCCTTCGGCTCCTTGCCGAGGCGAAGACCCCCGTTGCGGCCGCGCACCGTCTCCACCAGCCCGGATTGGCCCAGCTGATAGACCACTTTCATCAAGTGGTTTTTCGAGATCACGTGCAGGTCGGCGATATCCTGGATGGTGACCAGGCGATCCCGGTTCGCGCTGAGGAAGAGCAGCGTGCGCAGCGAATAGTCGGTAAAAGAGGTCAGTCGCATTGGTGAGTCGTTAAAGCAGTTTAAGGCGCTATTCTAACCGCGGATGTATATTCGTGCGTCGGCGTACCGACGATCACGCCGACGCACCGCAGACTGAAGGCAAAATCAAGGAGGAATCATGGTCAACGAAGAGTCGCGCCGCCAGTTCGTCAACGAGCTATGGCAGCGCTTTGAGGCATTGCAGCAGTGGGCCGAGGAGAACTGGCCAGACAAGGAAAATCCGCTGTCGAGCGCCGATTTTGTCGAGTCGCGCAAGGAGATACTGGGACTGCGCTATCCGGCGCAGGCGCCGGCCGGGCTGCCGGCCGATCGGGAGCCGGAGCAGGGTGGTGCGCAGTACGAGAACCTCAATCCTACACCCTGGCCTTGACAGCGACAAATTCTGAATCACGTAGGGCGGATTAGGCGGAACGCCGTAATCCGCCATCGATGCGCCGTCGACGTCCCAACGACGGCCGATTCCGCCGCGCTAATGCGTCACCGGCTTGCCGGTCTGCGCCAGCAGCCACGCGATCATGCTAACCACCAAACTGGCCAGCACGCCCCACGCCAATTTGAGCGCGCTGTCGAACAACAGCGGCGCCACCAGCCCCGAAACCAGCGCAAACAACAGCATCTGAATAAACGACTGCATCGACGACGCCAGTCCGCTGTTGTTCGGGAAGTAGTCCAGCGCGATCATCGACAGCGGCGTCATGGCCAGCGCCAGTCCGAACGAGTAGATAAACAGCGGCATCACCGCCCAAGGCACGGCCGCCACATAATAATAGTTGTAGGCCACATTGATCACGCCCGCCACGATCATGACGGCAAAGCCCATCCAAGCCTGCGTCTTGCGCGAGAATTTATGCGCGAACTTCCCCGACAAGGCCGACCCCACCACCATGCCGCCGATCAGCGGCACGAACATCCACGCGAACGCCGTTTCAGGCAAGTGCAGAATGTTCATGACAAAGTAGGCCGCCGAACCGATATACAGCGCCACGCCCGCGAAGCACATGCCCACGGCGATCGACAGCAGCAGGAAGTGGTGGTGGCACAGCACCTTCCAATAGTTTTTGGCGATCGGCCCCAGATGAAACGGATGGCGGTCCTTGACGGCCAGGCTTTCGGGCAGCGCGCGCTGCACGGAGATGAACATCAGCGCGCCGAAGGCGGCGAGGAACCAGAACACCGAGCGCCAGCCGAAACCGACCTGCAGCCAGCCTCCCAGCACCGGCGCGATCGCCGGGGCGAGGCCGAACACCATCATGATGTGGGCCAAAATCTTCTGCGCCTCGGCGCCGGAAAATCGGTCCATAACGACGGCGCGGCCAACCACCGAGCCGGCGCCG
This sequence comes from Duganella sp. 1411, assembly GCF_017833525.1. Lineage (GTDB taxonomy): Bacteria > Pseudomonadota > Gammaproteobacteria > Burkholderiales > Burkholderiaceae_D > Rugamonas. The sequence goes on along the minus strand of NZ_JAFICD010000001.1, from coordinate 1,626,586 downwards.
GCGGCCAGGCCCTGCACCACGCGGCAGGCCAGCAGCACGCCGATCGACGGCGCCAGGGCCGCGCAGATCGAGGCCGCGATGTACAGCACCAGCGATACCAGGATCACCGGACGGCGGCCGAAGGAGTCGGACAACGTGCCGTAGAACAGCATCATGAAGGCAAAGCAGAACAGGAACATGCTCAAAGTCTGCTGGATGATCAGCGGACTGGCATCGAACGTCTGGGCGATGGCCGGGAAGGAGGGAAGGTAGGTGTCGATGGCCAGCGGTCCGACCATGGTCAGACCCGCCAGCAGGAGCGTCAGCAAAATATTCATGAAAGGGGTATTGTTCGTTAGACCCGCATTTTACGCGATATACGATTAGCTCATATCGAAGCAAAAAATGCTTCCTTCCGACTTGAAGGGGCGGCGGCTAAGCTATACAGTGGGACATCGCGTCCGCGTTTTCTATTCCAGCCTATATTTGAGACATCATGACTATCGACACTTTTGACGAAACCGGCGTGAGGCCGTCGCATTGGAATCTGGCCAGTGTGATCGAGCAACTGCGCGTGTCGCGCGAGGCGACGCACAATATCCGCCACCACGGCAAGGTCAGGGAGCTGCCGTCGCGTGAGGCGCTGACGATCATCGTCAACGGCCTGTCGGCGGTGCTGTTTCCGACCCACTACGGCCGCCCGAACCTGACCGACGAAAGCATCGATTATTTTGTCGGCGATACGCTCAATACGACCTTGAACCGCCTGACCGAGCAGGTTCGGCGCGGTTTGCAGTTCTCGTGCGAGGAGGCGGTCGTCGACGAGGAAAAGATGACCCGTTGCGCCCACGCGATCACCCGTGAGTTCGCGGCGGGGTTGCCGGCGATCCGCGCGCTGATGGTCTCCGATGTGCAGGCGGCGTTTTCCGGCGATCCGGCGGCGACGTCGGTGGCGGAGATCATGCTGTGCTATCCGGGCACCATCGCGATTTTGTATTACCGTCTGGCGCATAGCCTGCATCGTCTGGGAGCGCCGTTCCTGGCGCGCTTGATTTCCGATATCGGCCATTCGCTGACCGGTATCGACATCCACCCCGGCGCGCAGATCGGCGGTAGCTTCTTCATCGACCATGGCACCGGCGTGGTGATCGGCGAGACGGCCATCATCGGCCAGCGCGTGCGCCTCTACCAGCACGTGACCCTGGGCGCCAAGCGCTTTCCGGCCGACGACAAGGGCGTGTTGATCAAGGGCGTGCCGCGCCACCCGGTGGTGGAGGACGACGTTGTGATCTACGCCGGCGCGACCATCCTGGGCCGCATCACCATCGGCGCCGGCTCCACCATCGGCGGCAACGTGTGGCTCACCCAGAGCGTCCCGCCGGGCAGCAACGTGTCGCAGGCGCAGATGCGCAACGACTAAACCCGCACCCTTTTAGCGATACGCATCCGCTACCACTTAGGGGTCGTACCCCGCATGGGGTACGACCCCGCGTGGCGGTGCGGGTTTAAGCGGCCGATTTCAATGGCGCCGCCACCTCGGCGGCGTCGATACGCACTTGCCGGCCGGCGTGCGTCGGCGCCAGTCGCGGCCCCTGTCCGAACACCTGTTCGCGCAGCGTACCGGGCGCATACTCCTTGCGATAGCGCCCGCGCCGCTGCAGTTCCGGCACGATCAGCTCCACCACATCGCCCATGCTTTCGTGGGCCACCGCGAAGGCCAGATTGAAGCCGTCGATTCCCGTCTCGTCCTGCCAGGCCTCCAGCTGATCGGCCACCTGCGCCGGATCGCCCACCAGCACCGGCCCGCGCCCGCCAAGGCCGATGAACTCCGCCGCTTCGCGCACCGTCCACTTGCGGTCAGGGTCCGCCTGGCTGAACGACGCCAGCGCCGAGCGCCCGGCCTCCGAATCGATATATTCGATCGTCGCATCCAGCGCGTAGCGGCTGAAGTCGACGCCGGTCCAGCCGGACAGCAGCGCCAACGCGGCCTCGATATCGATATGCCGGCGGTATTCCTCGTGCTTGGCGCGCGCCTCGGCCTCGGTGGGCGCGGTGACGATCAGCGCTTGCGCATAGATCTTCAGCGCATCGCCATCGCGGCCGGCGGCCCGCACCGCCGCCCGCAGATCGTCGGCATACTTCTTCACCACCTGCTTGCTCGGACCACTGACGAAGGTGCACTCCGCGTGCCTGGCCGCGAAGGCCGTGCCGCGTGGCGAGGTACCGGCCTGGTACAGCAGCGGCGTGCGCTGCGGCGAAGGTTCGCACAGGTGAAAGCCCGGCACCTTGTAATGCCGTCCGGCGTGATTGATCGGGTGCACGCGCGAGGGTTCGGCATACACGCCGCGCTCCTTGTCGTTGACGACCGCGTCGTCGTCCCAACTCTTTTCCCACAGCTTGTAGACGACATCCATGTATTCGTCGGCCAGGTCATAGCGCTCGTCGTGGCCCAATTGCTGGTTCAGTCCCAGGTTGCGCGCCGCGCTATCCAGGTAGCCGGTGACGATATTCCAGCCGATACGGCCGCGCGTCAGGTGGTCGAGCGTCGAGATGCGGCGCGCGAAGGTGTATGGATGCTCGTACGTCAGCGCGCATGTCACGCCGAAGCCCAGGTGCGTGGTGGCTTGCGCCATCAGCGGCACCAGTGCCAGCGGGTCGTTCAGCGGTGCCTGCACGCCGTGGCGCAGCGCCGCGTCGGCGCTGCCTTGATAGACGTCGTAGGCGCCCAGCACATCGGCCAGGAACACCGCGTCGAAGCGGCCCGCCTCCAGCAGCCGCGCCAGTTCCGTCCAGTGTTCCGGATCGGTGTAGCGATGGCCATTGTCGCGTGGATGCGTCCACAGGCCCGGCGATTGATGGCTCACCGTGTGCATCTGGAAGGCGTTGAAGCGTATCGGTTTGCTCATTATTTTCCCGAGTTGGGCTTGCCGACGGCTTCCAGCGCCAGTTGGTAATCGGTCTTGGCGTAGTCGGCGAAGTGTTTGTCGGTCACCTCAAGGAACTCCTGCGAGCGGTAGGCGGCCGCGATATCCCTGGCGAACTGCTTGTCCCTGTCGGCAGTGCGCACCGCCACCAGGTTGGCGTAGTTGGGCGAGATTTTCTCGGTCGCCAACGCATCTTTCAGCTTCAGGCCCGAGGCCAGCGCGTAGTTCCCGTTGACGAAGGAGTAGTCGGTGTCCTGCAGCGATCGTGGCAGTTGCGCCGCCTCCAGCGGTATCAGCTTGATCTTTTTGGTGTTGGCCGCGATGTCCTTTTCCGACGCGCGCACCGGATCGTACTTCTCGCGCAGCTTGATCCAGCCCAGTTGATCGAGCAGCACCAACGCGCGCGCCTGGTTGGTCGGGTCGTTGGGCAGGGCGACGGTGGTGCCTTCCTTCACATCGTTGAGCGTCTTGTGTTTTTTGCTGTAGATGGCGATGGGGGCGGTCGGCACTTTCACCAGTTCGGACAGTTGCAGCTTGTGCTCTGTCGAGAACTTGGTCAGGTAGACGATGTGTTGGAAGATGTTGGCGTCCAGCGAGCCCTCCGCCAGCGCGAAGTTGGGCTGGATGTAGTCGTTGAACTCCACCAGCTTGACCTTGTAGCCCTGTTTTTCAAGTATCGGCTTGATGCCCAGCTTGACCTGGTCGGCGTATGGTCCGGCGCTGGTGCCGATCACCAGTTCCTTCGGGTCCTTGGCGTTGGCGATGGTGTGGGCGCCGGCGGCGAGGAGCAGGGCGGCCAGCAGCAGTTGACGGCGGTTAGGTGTTTTCACGTTGTTTTCCTCTAGCGTTTATCGATACGTTTGGCGATGCGGTTGCCGGTGAACTGGATCAGTTGCACCATGACGATCAGGATGGCGACGGTGGCGACCATGATGTCGGTTTCGAAGCGGTAGTAGCCATAGCGGATCGCCAGGTCGCCGATGCCGCCGCCGCCCACCACGCCGGCCACCGCCGAATAGGACAGGAAGCTGATCGACAGCACGGTCAGCGCCAGCACCAGGCCGGAGCGGGCTTCGACCAGTAGCACGCGCAGCACGATCTGGAGTTCCGACGCGCCCATCGCGTGCGCCGCCTCGACCACGCCGCGCGGCACTTCGCGCAGGTTCTGTTCCACCATGCGGGCGAAGTAGGGGATGGCGGCGAATGATAGCGGCACGGCGGCGGCCAATGGACCGATCGACGTGCCGGCGATGATGCGGGTGAACGGCACCAGCGCCACCAGCAGGATGATGAACGGGAACGAGCGCACCGTGTTGACGAACCAGCCCAGCACCAGCGCGGCGGGACGGTTTTGCAGCGATTGGCCGTCCGCGACCAGGAACAACAGGATGCCGAGCGGTCCGCCGATCAGCACCGCCGCCGACAGGCCGATGGCGAGCATGGTCAGCGTCTGGCCAAGGGCGACGCCCATTTCGGGCAGCATGGCGACGACGTTGACGGCCGAGACGCTCAGGGAACTGATGGAATCAAACATGGGCGCTCTCCCGGTGCGGTGTGTGGGCGTGGGCGGCGACTGCCAGCGTTGCCGCGCCGTGCTGCGCCAGTTCGCGGCCCAGGGCGGTTTTGCGCGGAACCGCGAGGCCGGCCGCGTCGTCGAGCGCGAATTGTTCGGCGATCGCGCCGTCCTCGATAACGGCGACGCGGTTGCAGATCTCCCCGATCACCGACAGTTCGTGGCTGACGATAACGATGGTGACGCCGAGCCGGTGGTTGATATCGCGCAGCGTGGCAAGCAGGGCGCGCGTGGTCTCGGCGTCCAGCGCGGAAGTCGGCTCGTCGCATAGCAGCACGGCCGGTCCGCTGGCCAGGGCGCGGGCGATGGCGACGCGCTGTTTCTGGCCGCCGGAAAGCTGCGCCGGATAGCTGGCGGACTTGCCGCCCAATTCGACCAGTTCCAGGCACTGGTTGACACGGGCGGTGATGCCGTCGGCCGTCAGTCCGCCGTGGATGCGAAGGGGGAAGGCGACGTTGTCGAATACGCTGGCGTTCTGCAGCAAATTAAACTGCTGGAAGATCATGCCGATATTGCGGCGGGCGTCGCGCAGATCGCGCTTGTTCAGCGATGTCAGCTGGCGGCCGTCGACTTCGATCAGGCCTTGGTCGGGGCGTTCGAGCAGGTTGATGAGGCGCAGCAGCGTGGATTTGCCGGCGCCGCTCTTGCCGATCAAGCCGAAGATGTCGCCTTGGCCGATCGATAGCGAGACGTCGCGCACGGCGTGGAACTCCCCGCCGCCGGGCAGTGCGAAGGTTTTGCTCGCGTGGGTAATGTTGATCAATGTAGTCATCGGAAATCTGGGTTGGTTAATACCACGTATCCACGTATCCACGTATCCACGTAGGGCGGATTAGGCGGAACGCCGTAATCCGCCATGTATGCGCCGCCGACGGAGCGTGGCGGATTACGCTGCGCTAATCCGCCCTACGTGTTTTAGATGTCTAGAGCTTCTTCAGGAATACGCGGTCGGTTCGGGCACGGTGCCATCGAGCGCGAAGCGACCGAGGTCTCGGATCTTGTAGTCCACCGGGTCGTGCAGCGTGTGCACCCTGACGTTGCGCCAGAACCTGTCGTAGCCGTACCTGGCGGAGGTCGAGCGGGCGCCCGTCAACTCGAACATCTGGTTGCTGACGTCGATGCCGGCGGTGTGGGCCAGCACCTTTGCCTCGGCCACGGCGACGGCCAGCTCCCCGCGTTCACGCGCGGTGACCGCGTCACCCAGACGGAACAACCTGTCGAGCTCCCGCGCCGCGTGGTCGGCCAGCACCGCCGCCGGCCGCAGCTTGAGCCACAGCTGGCCGAAACGGTGCTGTATCAGCGGATCGGCGGCGGCCGAGGCCACGCCGGAGGCGAACCAGGGCCGCGCTTCGTTCAACGTGTAGGTGCGCGCCGCCTCGAAGGCGCCTTCGCCGATGCCGAGATACAGGTTGGCCATGATCAGCTGCGCGATCTGCGAGCGCAAGGTCGCCCGGGCGGTGGGCGTGTGGCCCGGCGCCTGCAGCACTTGCGTCGATGGCAGCGCCACCTGCGTGAAGTGGACGTTGCCGCTATCGGTCTGCCGCTGGCCGAAGGCATCCCAGTCGGCTTGCACCGTCACGCCCTCCTGGCGGGTCGGCAGCACGCCGATCAAGGCGGTTTCGGTCTCCGCGTGCCAGGCGGAGATGGTCAGCCAGTCGGAACCCACGGAGCCGGATGAGAAACTCTTTACGCCATCGAGCACGAAGCCATAGTCGGCGTCGACTGCCGTGGTGCGGCGGTCCAGCGGATTGAGCGCGTTACCCCAGAACAGATTCTGTTCCACGGTCTGCGTCAGGAAGCGGCGCTGCTGCTGCGGCGTGCCATATAAATCGACGCCGGCCAGTTGCAGATAGTGGAAGCCCAGTACGTGCGCCAGCGCGCTGTCGGCGCGCGCGAGGATGCGGATCACTTGGTAGACCGTCGGCCAGTCGGCGCCCTGGCCGCCGAACGCGGTGGGGATGGATAGCGTGAGCAGGCCGGATTCGCGTATCCATTCGCGCTCTTGTGCCGCGTGGCCGCCGGCCCGGTCGCGGGCGTTGGCTGTTTCCGCCAGGCGCTTGGCCAGATCGATGGCGACGCTTAGTGGGGCCGGCACCGCATCCTGTGTCGGATGCTGCGCCGTTTTGAGTAAGGCTTTAGACATGGTATGTCCGTTAAAGGGTCTCGGTGCCGCCAGTATTGCACCCGCCCCCTTAAACCGTACACGAAGAAATCCAGCTTTCCTTATGCGGAAAATCGTTGTTGGACGTGTCTACGAGGTGAGTTGACCCGGAACCTCCAGCACGCGCGGCATATGGCCGGTGTGCTCCAGGAATCGCTCCAGCGTCTCGTGCGTCAACGACACCGTCGCCGTGTTCCGCAAGGGATGCGCCTGGACGGCGGTAGCATCCCACACCGCGTTGTCGATCACCACTTCGACCGCACCCTCGTTGTCGTTGATCAGCGCGAGGATGCTGACCGAACCGGGCGCGATGCCCAGGTGTTTCATGAGCCGCTCAGGCGAAGCCATACCGAGTTTTGTCGACGGCAGCACGCGCGCCAGCTCCGCGAGGTCGATACGCTTATTGAACGGCACGATGATCAGGAAGTGGCGTTTGCCGCCGCCGTCGCGCGCAAAGATATTCTTGGTCATCAGGCCTGGCATCGACGGCGCGGAGGCGAGCGCCTCCTCGATGGTGTGCACGGGCGGGTGCTCCGCCAGATGGTATGTAGTGCCGGTTTGATTCAGCCAGTGGATAAGCGTACTTTCCATGTCGGGTCCTGGAAGCGGTTACTTGGATAAGGGTGGAAAAAATTCAATTTACCTTATTTGGAAAAATCATGAAATGTAATCCGCATATCAAAGCGCAAAACTATTCGTTTTGATTTCAAAGGTGCGGATTTATTCTGGTCGCCACAACATCAATGGGGACCAGAGCATGAGCATTCTTCTTTTAGGCGGCAGCCCCGCGGCGACGTCTAGCACCGGCCGTTTGCTGGATCATGTCGGCGAAAAGCTGGCCTTGCACGGCCACCGCTACAGCAAGCTGCAGGTGCGCGATCTGCCGCCGCAGGCGCTGCTGCACGCCGACACGTCGGACCTGGCGATCAAGCGCGCGTTGGCGGCGGTGGCTGCCGCCGACGCGGTGGTGATCGCCACCCCGGTTTATAAAGCGTCGTTCACCGGCATTCTGAAAGCCTTCCTCGACCTGCTGCCGCAGGATGGACTGGCCGGGAAGCTGGTGCTGCCACTCGCCACCGGTGGCAGCCAGTCGCACATGCTGGCGCTGGATTACGCGTTGCGGCCGGTGCTGCACGCGCTGGATGCGCGGCACGTGCTGACCAGCGTCTACGCCACGTCGCAGCAGCTGGTCTGGGTCGAAGGCTCCGGGCTGGCGCTCGATCAAGCGATCTCCTGGCGCGTGCAGGCCGGCGTGGAGGCCCTGTCCGCAGGCCTGAACGCGTTGAGTGGCCGCATCGGCGACAGCTACGTGGTACCGGCCGAGCCGGTGCGCCTGGCCAGCTAAATCACTATCAAGGAAGAATTGATGAGTATCGAACAAAAGCGCGCCGCGCGCCGCTACACTTTGGGCCTGCTCTTCGCCGCCGGTGTGCTGGCCGCAGGCACACCCACCATCGCGGCGGCGCAGGCCAAGCCGGAAGCGCAGACCATTCGTATCGGCTATCAAAAATACGGCACGTTGACGCTGTTGAAGGGACGCGGCACGCTGGAACAGCGGCTGGCTGCCAAGAACATCGCCGTCAAATGGACCGAATTCCCCGCCGGGCCGCAGCTGCTGGAGGGCCTGAACGTCGGCGGCGTCGATTTCGGCACCGTCGGCGAAGCGCCGCCGATCTTCGCGCAGGCGGCCGGGGCCAACCTGGTTTATGTCGGCAACGAGCCGCCATCGCCGGCCAGCGAGGCGATCGTCGTCCCCAAGGATTCGAAGATCCGCAGCCTGGCCGACTTGAAAGGCAAAAAGGTCGCGCTGAACAAGGGCTCGAATGTCCACTACCTGCTGGTCAAGGCGCTGGAAAAGGCGGGCATAGGCTATAAGGACATCGATACCGTCTTCCTGCCGCCGGCCGACGCCCGCGCAGCCTTCGAGCGCGGCAGCGTGGACGCCTGGGTGGTCTGGGACCCGTTCCTGGCCGCCGCCGAGAAGCAGCTGGGCGCGCGGGTTCTGGCGGACGGCAAAGGGCTGGTCGCCAACCACCAATTCTACCTGGCCGCGCGTCCGTATGCGGAAAAGAACCAGGAAGTGGTCCGCATCGTGCTGGAGGAAATCGCCAAGGTGGACGAGTGGGGCGCCAAAAATCCGAAGGAGGTCGCCACCATCCTGTCCGCGCAGACCGGCCTCGATACCGACGTGGTGGCGCTGGCGGCCTCCCGCTATGCCTACGGCGTCAAGCCGATCACCGCCGACGTGCTGCAACAGCAGCAAAAGCTGGCCGACGCTTTCTCCACCCTCAAACTGATTCCGAAACCGATCGCGGTCAAGGATGCCCAACTGCCGGCCAAACAGCTGGCGGCGCAATAAGGAATCGAAACCATCATGTCACTGAATATCTTCTGGTTTATCCCGACCCACGGCGACAGCCGCTATCTCGGCACCTCCAAGGGCGCGCGTCCGGTCGATGCCGACTATCTGAAACAATGCGCGGTCGCCGCCGACACGCTGGGCTACGACGGCGTGCTGCTGCCGACCGGCCGCTCCTGCGAAGACGCATGGGTGGTCGCCTCGTCGCTGATCAGCGTCACGCAAAAGCTCAAGTTCCTGGTCGCGATCCGGCCCGGCCTGACCACGCCCGGCCTGGCGGTGCGCATGGCCGCGACGTTCGACCGTTTATCCAACGGTCGGCTGCTGATCAACGTCGTCACCGGCGGCGACCAGGGCGAACTGGAGGCGGACGGCCTCTATGCCGACCACGCCAAGCGCTATGAGATATCGGATGAATTCATCCGCGTATGGCGCGCGTCGCTGGCGGGCGAGGGCGGCGACGCCGGCTATGACTTCGAGGGCAAGCATATCAAGGTCAAGGGCGCCAAGACGTTGTATCCGGCGGTGCAGAAGCCTTATCCGCCGCTGTACTTCGGCGGCTCCTCCGAGCCCGCGCACGAACTGGCGGCCGAGCAGATGGATGTCTACCTGACCTGGGGCGAGCCGCCGGCCGCCGTCGCCGAAAAGATCGCCGACATCCGCGCGCGCGCCGCCAAGCATGGCCGCACCGTCAAATTCGGCATCCGCCTGCACGTGATCGTTCGCGAAACCAACGAAGCCGCGTGGCGCGCCGCCGACGAGTTGATCAGCCATCTGGACGACGACATCATCGCCAAGGCGCAAGCGGCGTTCGGCAAGATGGATTCGGTCGGACAGCAGCGCATGGCGGCCTTGCACGGCGGCCGCCGCGACAAGCTGGAAGTCTCGCCCAACCTGTGGGCCGGCGTGGGCCTGGTGCGCGGCGGCGCCGGCACCGCTTTGGTCGGCGATCCCGAGACGGTGGTCGCGCGCATCCGCGAATACGCCGACCTGGGGATCGACACCTTCATCTTCTCCGGCTACCCGCATCTGGAGGAGTCGTACCGCTTCGCCGAACTGGTGTTCCCGTTGCTGGGCAAGGGCAAAGCCGTGGGCGAGCAGTCGCTGAGCGGGCCGTTCGGCGAAGTGATGGCCAGCGATATCGTGCCGAAGAAGGCGGCTTGAGATGGCGGCCGTCTTACCACAACCGCTAGTCAAGGGCACCCGCAAACCGGCGCGTAAAAATGCCGGCGGACGGACGCAAAGCAGCGTGTTCGCGCCATGGATCTTGCCGGTGCTGCTGATCGCCGGCTGGCAGGCGGCATCGCAACTGGGGTGGCTGTCGAGCCGCATCCTGCCGGAGCCGTGGGCGGTGGCCAAGGCCTTCTGGACGCTGGCGGTGTCGGGCGAGCTGTGGATACATCTTCGCACCAGCCTGTGGCGCGCGATCAGCGGCTTCGCCATCGGCGCCGGACTGGGGCTGGCGCTTGGCCTGCTGACCGGCAGCTTCCGCCGCGCCGAGACGCTGCTCGACACCACGCTGCAAATGGTGCGCAACATCCCGGCGCTGGCACTGATACCGCTGGTGATCCTTTGGTTCGGCATCGACGAAACGGCCAAGCTGTTCCTGCTGGCGGTGGGCGTGTTCTTCCCGGTGTATCTGAACACCTTCCACGGCATCCGTTCGGCCGACCGGGGCCTGATCGAGATGGCGCGCAGCTACGGCCTGTCCGGCTGGCCGCTGTACCGCGACGTGATCCTGCCGGCGGCGCTGCCGTCGATTTTGGTGGGCGTGCGCTTTTCGCTGGGTCTCGTGTGGGTGCTGCTGATCGTGGCGGAGACGATTTCGGCGCAAGCGGGCATCGGCTACATGACCATGAACGCCCGCGAGTTCCTGCAAACGGACGTGGTGCTGGTGGGGATACTGCTGTACGCGCTGCTCGGCAAGGCGGCCGACCTGCTGTCGCGCGGCCTGGAAAAGCGCTTCCTGCGCTGGAATCCCGCTTACCGCTGATTTGATGGAGTCAATGATATGAACATTTCGACCGCTTTATTCGATGTCCCCGGTTTGAGCAAGGCCAGGGCGCAAAACGCGCCCGCACCGGCGCCCGTCAAGCGCCAGGGCGTCTCGCTGGCGCTGGAGGGCTTGAGCAAATCCTTCGGCGAGCGCGAGGTGTTGAAGAACGTCCGGCTCGAGCTGCACCCCGGCGAGTTCGTCGCCGTGGTGGGGCGCAGCGGTTGCGGCAAGAGCACCTTGCTGCGCGCGATCGCCGGCCTGGAGACGGCCGACGAAGGCAGCATCGCGATCGGCAGGGGCGCCATCGGCGCCAGCATCCGCATCATGTTCCAGGAGGCGCGCCTGCTGCCGTGGAAGACGGTGCTGGAGAACGTGGCGCTAGGCTTGCCGCGCTCCCTGAACGCGGCGGCGGCGACGTTGTCGACGGTCGGCCTGGCGGAGCGCGCCGACGATTGGCCGGCGGAGCTCTCGGGCGGTCAGCGGCAGCGCGTGGCGCTGGCGCGCGCCTTGCTGCACGAGCCGCAGTTGCTGCTGCTCGACGAGCCACTGGGCGCGTTGGATGCGTTGACGCGCATCGAGATGCAGCAGCTGATCGAGGCGTTGTGGTTGCAGCGCGGGTTCACGGCGGTGCTGGTCACGCACGATGTGCAGGAGGCGCTGGCCCTGGCGGACCGTGTGGTGCTGATCGAGGAGGGGCGCATCACGCTCGATCTGAAGGTGGATTTGCCTCGGCCGCGCGCGCGGGGCAACGCGGCCTTCGCGGCGCTGGAGCAGCGCTTGTTGAGCCGCATCCTGCATCACCCCGAGCCGCAACAAGCCGCCGCCGCCTGATCCCCGGAGGCCATGAAAACCCGGGGACCTGTCTACGCTTTAAACCCCCACCGCCGGCAGCGTCTGTGCAAACTGGGAGACGCCGTCGAGGTTGAACAGCTCGACCTTCATCGCCTTGGTGCGCGGGTCGATATTGACTTCACCAAAGAACTGGTAGCCGGCAAACGGCGAGGAGTTCTGGATCAGCGGGCTTTTCGAGAATACCGCGGTGGGGCCGAAGGTTTTGTCGAGCACGCCCGGTCCGAAGGTGCCGGCGTTCATCGGGCCGGCGACGAATTCCCAGAATGGGGAAAAGTTCGTGAACCGGGCCTGGGCGGGATCGTAATAGTGGGCGGCGCAGTAGTGGACGTCGGTGGTGATCCAAACCACGTTGGGGACCGCCTTGATACTGCTGAGCAGGCGGGCCATTTCCAGTTCGCGGCCGAGTGGAGCGCCGTCGTTGCCGTTGGCGAGCGCTTCCCATAAGGCCTCGCCCTGGGCGTTCTTGCCGTCGCCGACGTTCAGGCCGATGGGCATGTCGGCGGAGATGACTTTCCAGGTCGCGGTCGAGGCTTTCAGCCCGGCGATCAGCCATTCCACCTGTTCACGTCCCAGGAATGCCGAGCTGGCGTCCTCCGCGGTTTGCAGGTTGGTGCTGTTCGGACCACGGTAGCTGCGCATGTCCACGACGAATACGTCCAGCAACGGGCCGTGCGAGATGGTGCGATAAATGCGCTGCGGTTCGCTTTGCTTGTAATAGCGCATGGGCGCATATTCGAGAAAGGCGCGACGGCCGCGCGCGGTGAGGGTCGCAATGTTTTTTTCGGTGTAACGCGTATCGGCCGATAAATCCTTGGACGCGCTGTAGTTATTCGTCACTTCGTGATCGTCCCATTGCCAGACCTGCGGCACCTGCGCGGCGAACTTGCGGAAGTTCGCATCCATCATATTATAGGCATGGCGGCCGCGGTATTCCTTCAGCGTTTCCGCGACCTTGCTGACTTCTTCCGTGACCAGATTACGCCAGACCTGGCCGTTTTCCGCCGTTACCTGGGCCAGGATCGGTCCGTCGGCATAAATCGTGTCGCCGTTGTGGATGAAAAAGTCCGGGTCGCGCAAACGCATCGCTTCATAGATTTTCATGCCGCCAAAATCGGTGTTGATGCCCCAGCCCTGGCCGCACTGGTCGCCGCTCCAGTGAAAACGCACGGCCCGGGTTCCATCGGCAGCCGGCGTGGTCCGGAATTGACCCGAGATGGTTTCGCTTTCGATTTTCGAATTGTTGGGATCCACATAGCGCACACGCACGAATACCGTTTGGCCGGCGGGCAAGCCGCTCAGGTCGACACGGGTGGTGAAATCGGTGGCGTCGCTGGCAGTGGGGCCAACGATGCGGCTGGAGTTGTTGAAACGGTCGCTGGTATCGTATTCGACAATCATCTGCGCGTTGCGGTCGGTCCGGCTCCAGATGATCGCCCGTTCATCCGTAACGTCGCCGAACTGTATCCCCGACAGCATCTTGGGCCGTTCGTTCTCGCTGACGCCGATGGCCGTGGGGCTGCTACTGCCGCAGCCCCCCAGCAGCAGGGAGCCGCCCAATGCGGAACTGCCCACCAATGCCCCACCTTGGGCCAGGAAATTGCGACGTGAAATCGATGAAGTCATGCTTGCTCCGATCATTTGAGAGCGGACAAGCTTAGTTTTTTAATATGACATGGCGATGAAATCGTCAACGGAACGGGGGCGGGACGGTTAAGTGGTCCGCCCCCCTCCGCCTTATGGCGGATTCGCTTCTAGCCGCGCTCCGTTATTATTATTCCCACGCCGTATGATCGATTTTATCGATAGTAAAGCGGTAAATTTTTCGTTTTACAACTTTAGATGTCGCGAGCATAATCATTCCCACTCGAGAACATCAACGGGCTGGCCAGGCTCGTCCGTTAGCGTTCTTATTTGTGTTCCAACATTCTGGAGTCCTACATGAAAAAAATCTTCGCCCTGATGGTCGCCGCTGGTATCTCGATGTCCGCCGTTGCCGCACCGGAATCGTTCACTTCCGATGCCAACCATACCTTCTCGAGCTTCTCGTATAGCCACTTCGGCTACTCGCTGCAGACGAGCCGCTTCAACAACACCAGCGCCAAGATCACGATCGACCGCGCCGCCAAGACCGGCTCGGTCGAAGCGACCATCGACACCAAATCGGTCGATACCGGCTCGAAACTGTTCGACCAGCACATCCAGGGCGAGGATTTCCTCGACACCGCCAAGTTCCCGACCATCACCTACAAGTCGACCAAGGTCAACTTCAAGGGCGACACCCCGTCGACCATCGAAGGCAACCTGACCGTCAAGGGCGTGACCAAGCCAGTGACGCTGACCGTGACCGGCTTCAAGTGCATGGACCACCCGATGATGAAGAAACTGGCTTGCGGCGCCAACGCCACCGCCACCATCAAGCGTACCGAATTTAACGCAGGTAAATACGCACCTAACGTCGGCGACGACGTTACCCTGACCTTCGCGGTCGAAGCACTCAAGGACTAATCGAACTGAGCTAGCCTCAATTCGTTGGCCTTGATGTGGGCCGGCGCGGTAGCCACTCCGCGCCGGCCCATTATATTTTTAGGAGTAGTACGATGAAATTGAAGCAGCTCGCATTCGCTGTCACCCTGATCCATACCGTCGCGCTGGCGACGTCGGCGCAGGCCGCGACGGACCTGATCATCACCAACGGCAAGATCGCCACGATGACGAAGGAGGGCGTGTTCGCCCAGGCGCTCGCCATCCAGGACGGCAAGATCCAGGCCGTCGGCAGCAACGCCGCCATCCTCAAACTCAAATCGGCCAACACCCAGTTGATCGACGCCGGCGGCAAAACCGTCATTCCCGGCCTCAACGATTCCCACCTGCACATCATCCGCGAGGGCTTGAACTACAACGCCGAGTTGCGCTGGGACGGCGTGACGTCGCTGAAGAAAGCCTTGCAAATGCTGAAGGAGCAGGCGGCGCGCACACCGGACGGCGCCTGGATCAAGGTCGTGGGCGGCTGGAACGAGTTCCAGTTCGAGGAAAAGCGGCTGCCGACCCTGGCCGAAATCAACGAGGCGGTGCCGGACAAGCCGGTGTTCATTCTGTACCTGTACGGCCTGGGCTTCCTCAACCAGAAAGGCATCGCCACGCTCGGTTACAACGCCGACACCAAATACAAGGACGGCGTGGTCGAACTGGGCGCCGACGGCAAGCCGACCGGCCTGCTGATCGCCAAGCCGAACGCGATGATCCTGTACACCACCTTGGCCAAGACCAACGTGTTGCCGCGCGAGCAGCAGATCAATTCCACGCAGCAGTATTACACCGAACTGAATCGCCTCGGCTTAACCAGCGCCATCGATGCCGGCGGCGGTGGCCAGGCCTATCCGGACGACTACGCGGTCAGCCTGGAGCTGGCCAGGAACGGCAAGCTGACGGTGCGCACGTCGTATTATCTGTTCGCGCAAAAGCCGGGCAAGGAGCTGGAGGATTACCAGCGCTGGCTGACGCAGACCAAGCCGGACAAGAATGACCATCTGTTCTACGCCAACGGCTACAACACCGAGGGCGGCGGCGAGAACCTGGTGTGGAGCGCGGCCGACTTCGAGAACTTCCTCGAGCCGCGCCCCAACATGCCGAAGGAGATGGAGAGCGAGCTGGAGCCGGTGCTGCGGCTGCTGATCAAGAACCGCTGGCCGTTCCGCATCCACGCGACGTATGACGAGAGCATCGACCGCGACTTGGCCGTCATTGAAAAGGTCAACAAGGACACGCCGCTGAACGGCCTGCGTTGGTTCTTCGACCACGCCGAGACCATCAGCGACAAGCAACTGGCGCGGGTGAAAGCGCTGGGTGGTGGCATCGCCGTGCAAAACCGCATGCACTTCCAGGGCGAGCTGTACTGGAAGCAGTACGGTGCGCAGACCCGCCAGATGCCGCCGATTAAGAAGATGCTGGAGATGAAGATTCCGGTCGGCTTGGGGACCGATGGCACGCGCGTGAGCAGCTATGGTCCGTGGCCGTCGATCTACTGGGCGGTGACGGGCAAGACGGCGGGCGGCCTGAGCTTGTGGCAGCCGGGCGATGTGCTGAGCCGCTACCAGGCGTTGAAGCTGATGACGCAGGGCAGCGCCTGGATGAGCGGCGAGGAAAAGCTCAAGGGCACGCTGGCCAAGGGGCAATACGCGGACGTGGTGATCTTGCCGCAGGATTACTTCTCGATGGATGTCGAGAAGATCAAGAATCTGGAAAGCAGTCTGACCATTGTCAATGGCAAGGTGGTGTATGCCGGGCCGGAGTACAAGCAGCTGGCGCCGGCCGTGCCCGAGGTGCAGCCGGAGTGGAGCCCTGTGAAGTATTACGGTGGTTACCAGAACAAGTAAGTTTTAACCCGCACGGCGTGAATGTCCGGGGTCGGACCCGGTGGGTCCGACCCCGCCGTACCGGGTTCTTTGCATCACACCAACCCGTACCACCCCAAGATCGCGCCCGCGCCCAGCAGCCACAGCAAATGCAGCCGGGTGCGCCAGATCACGACTCCGGCGGCGACCGACAACAGCCACAGCGGCCAGTCGGTGGTCCAGTCGCGATTGGCGCTGCCTAAGATGATCCCCACCGACACCATCAACCCGACCACCACCGGCGCCATCCCCTGCTTGAAGGCCCGCACGCCCAGCAGCTCGCGGTTGCGATGGCCCCAGCGCGCGGCCAGGTAGGTCAGTGTGGTGCTGGGAATCATGATGCCGAGCATCGTCACCGCCACTCCGGCGAACGCGGCCGTGTAGCTGCCCGCGTTCAGCCCCACGTTCCAGCCCATCAGCGCGACGAACAGCACGTTCGGCCCCGGCGCGGCCTGGGCGATGGCGATCGAGTCGTTGAACTGCGATTGCGTCAGCCAATGGTGCTCCTCGACCAGAAAGCGGTGCATTTCCGACGTCGTCGAAATCGCGCCGCCGATCGACAACAGCGATAACAGCATGTAATGGCCAAACAGGTTGAGCCAATCGGCAAAGCTCAGCACGACATGGATGGGCGCCTCGCTCATGGCCGCTTTCCCTTCATCGTGCGGTAGGTCAGCGTGACGGCGACGCTGCCGAGGATGAGCAGGGTGTAAGCCAGCGGCAGCCGCAGCACCACGACAAAGCCGACGCACAGCAAAGCGATCAGTCCGGTCAGCCACAGCGGCAACGGGTGCTTGCGCAGCGCCGAGGCCAGCTTCAGCCCGGTAGCGGCGATCATGCCGGCCGACACGGCCGCCATGCCGCGCAACGCGCCGGCCACGCCCGGATGGTTGGCATAGTGCGCATGCAGCAGCGCCAGGCCCAGCACCACCATCAACGGCACCGTCAGCATGCCGGCCAGCGCCGACATGGCGCCGCGCAGGCCGTAGTAGCGGCCGCCGATCATCAGCGCCAGGTTGACGACGTTGGGACCGGGCATGATCTGGGCGACCGCCCAGTCCTCGAGAAACTCCTCCTGCGTCAGCCAGCGCTTGCGCTCGACCATTTCGCGCTGTACGACCGCGAGCACGCCGCCGAAGCCTTGCAAGGCCAAAACGGTGAACGAGAGGAATAAATCAAACAGCGAAGTGGGGCGGGGGCGTGGCGTCTCTGGGGTCATCCGGTCATTATCGCCCCGGTTATTGCCCCGTGTCTATTGCGTTCAGTACAGGCAATATTTTAATTCTAGAATGATAGGAGCCTGACATTGACTTTGGCTCCGGGTCGCTCATACTCCCGTTGCACGTCTTTGATCGGGATCAAATATCCCTTAACCTTTCGCTAAGGATCATGATGAACGCCTTGCTAGCCCACCGCCTGGAGTCTGTTCCCCAAACCGATTTCCAACAGCAAAGACACGACGAGCAGTGCAGCGCCGTCGTCGACCGTGGCATTATCGTGCAGTCGAGCTTCAATACGATTTGCGCCATCGAGTACATGAAATCCCATAACGTGGCGCCGCAGGTGATCGAGCGGGTGTTGCTGAATCCTCAACAGCGTCGCAAGGCGCGGCACTGAGCGCGGCCGATGAAACTGGTCCCCGTTTAGTTATGCACACATCATGTTGACAAGAATTTTTTTAAAAGAATTTTGTTTAACAATCGATGTGGTGGCAAGTCTTTGATTTCTAAGGGGTTTAATTTTGCCTTTTGGATGGGCAGTTTGTAGAAAACCGCGTCGTTACAGGCGCGCCGCGTTGTCAATGGGGTGTTGTCCACATAGATATCCACAGATGCTGTGGATATCCGAAAAACCGCTTAACAATCCGTGACTTAGGCTCACTTTTTGAGCGTTTGCAAAACGCTGGCGAGCACGATGTATGGCGTCGCCGGTTCGTCGAGGGCGCTGACCGTCACCCGCAAGCGCAGTTCCTGGCCGTCGCGGCGCCAGGCAGTGACGACGTCGCTCCAGTTTTCGCCGTCCTTGACGGCTTGCAGGGCGTCCGCCAGCTGGTCCTGCGGGTAGGCGGGCGGATGCAGCAGGCGCAGGTCGGCGCCGATCAACTCGTCGCGGCCGAACTGGAATACGCCGCAGAACTTGTCGTTGACCGAGGCGATTTTTCCGCGCCGGTTCAAGGTGGCGATGAGTGCGTGCTGGTCGACCGCCGTCAGCACGCGCCGCGCATGATCGAGTTCGGCCTGCAGCGTCACCGTCTGCCGGTGCGCTTCCTCCAGGCCATGGTAGGCCCGCAGCGACGAAATGACGGTCGTAAACAGCTTGCGCGTGGTCAGGTCGGTCTTGCACCAGAAATCATTGATGTCGTAGTCGAGGATGATGCTGTGTTCCAGCGCCTGTCCCGGCTGGCCGGTGCGCAGCACGATGCGCACCAGTTGGTTGTGCAGCGTATCGCGGATCTGGCGCGCGACATTGAGCCCGGCGTCGCTGGTCTCCATGATGACGTCCAGCAGCACCAGCGCGATGTCCGGCGTGTTGCGCAGGGTGTTCAGCGCTTCCTCGCCGCTATAGGCGTGCAGGAAGCTGAGCCGCCTACCCAGGAAACACACATTGCTGAGCGAGAACTTGGTGACCACGTGGACATCGACGTCGTCATCCACGATGAGCACCCGCCACGGCGGCGGCGCCGACGACGCTCCCGCCTGCGGTGCGTCGAGCGGTACGAGCTCGTCTTCTATCATCCAATCCGTGTCATCGTCATTCTGGTTCATGCATCAATCCCGAGGCGAGTCTAAGAAGGCCATGCGTACCTCCAGAGCCACACTATTCCTCACACGTACTTTTGTCAAAGGATTCCCTGCGCGGGGTGACATAGTTGTCTCGGTTCCTACTTATGCACAGAAAAATATTTTTCAAGCAGCCTCAAAAGGCCCGCGCGCTGAAATTTTAGATCTTGTAAGTGATTGATTCTATTGGGTAAAAAATCTGCCTGCGGATTGGGCATTTTATTAAAACCCCCGCCGTTAAAGGGGTTCTCGGCTGTCAAGAGGGGGTTATTCACAACCTTATCCACAGTTGGTGTGGATATCTGGGAAATCCGCTTTAAATACGGTGGCTTACCGGTGATTGTTGAGAAACAGCGTAGGCCGCCCCCATCAGCACCGCCCACACCAGCAGCGCATGCAAGGCCAGCGCGCCCCCGACGACCGGATCGGCGTTGCCGTCGGCCAGGGTCAGGTAGGCCAGCAGGGCGATCGCCGGCGGCGTGCTGTAGGTGATCATACGCTGCGTATGGTGCTCCGCGCGACGGGTCAGCAAGCCCACCACGGTGCGGCCGTCCGCCATCATCCATATGAGCGCGCCGGCGGCGAAAAACACCCAGCCGGGCATCCCGAAGCCCAGCACGCCCGCCGCGTAGGCCAGTCCCAGGGCGATGCCGCTGAGCGGAAGAGGGCGGATGGTAGCGGTGGGCGTGGACTTGTTCATGATCATACTCGTTTGGCTGGTGGAGTTGTCAGCGTACTCAATCGGCGTCCATTGGTAAAATTTATTGTTTCTATTGTTTCGATAGTTTTTGCATCTGGATGAGCAAAGCCGGGCCGGCCGGGTACCGTCCGGGAAAATCGCCTATGATGGCGGGTTGGTAATTTTTCTCACCGTATATGAATTTGATCCTGTCCGCAGCGCGTTGGCTGGCGGTACTGTTGGTTTTCGCATCACCCGCCGTGCTGGCGCTCGACGGCAAAACGCCGCTTGAAGAGTTGCACCACGATATATGGACCGGCAAGGATGGCGCGCCGGGGCAGGTATCGTCGATGGCGCAGACCGCCGACGGCTGGCTGTGGATCGGCAGTGTGGACGGCTTTTACCGCTTCGACGGCATGCGCTTCCGCCGCTTCGAGGCTTTGAACGGCGAGACCGCGCCCAAGCGTCCGGTCACGGCGCTGACCGCGCTGCGCAACGGCGATTTGCTGATCGGCTATCTGTTCGGTGGGCTCAGCCATCTGCATGACGGCCACATCACGCATTACCCCGCGACGGTGGGCGATGCGCCGATCTCGCCGGTGTCGAGCGCGACGACCGATGACAGCGGCCGGTTGTGGGTGGCCACCACCAGCGCGCTGCTGCAGCTGCGCGGCGGCGCCTGGCACAATGTCGGCCCCGAACTGGGTTTGCCCGTGGGCGAGGTCTCGAACGTGGTGGCCGACCAGTACGGCCAGGTCTGGATCGCCGTCGGCCACGCGTTGTATGTGCTGCCCGCCGGCGGCAAACGCTTCCGCGAGGTGCAGCGGCAAAATGTGCATACGGTCAATCTGATCGAGTCGCCCGACGGCCGGCTGTGGCAAGACCTGCACGACCGGCTGATTCCGGTTCCAGCGCAGCATCAGGGTCCGCTCAAGCCGCGGCCGGGGTGGTTGTCGCGTTCGCAGGGCCAGGAAAACGGCCTGTTCGACCGCGACGGCAATTTCTGGTCGCTGGCCTGTCCGGTCGGTGTCTGCCGTGCCGACGGCGTGGGCGCCATGCCCAGCCGCGAGATGGCGCCCAACGCCGGACCGCGCGACCGGCTGGACCAGCCCTGGCAGCTCAGCAGCCAGACCGGCAACATTCTGTTCGAGGACCGCGACGGCAGTATCTGGATCGGCACCCAAGCCGGTGTGGAAAGATTCCGCCACAACCGCCTGGCGCCGGTCAAGCTGGCGGGCGGCGAGCGCGCCTTCAAGTTTGCGCGCGACGAGACCGGCCACGTGCTGGCGCTGACCTTGCCATCCGGGCAGGTGTGGCGCCTGCGCGCCGACGGCGCCCGCCCCATCGATGAGCATTACCCGCCAAGCAACACGGGGGCGATCGGCAACGCCGCCGACGGCGCCTTGCTGCTGGCGCGCGCGGACGCGATCGAGCGGCGCTACCCGGACCGCTCCGAGCGTATCGCCTATCCGCCCGAGCCGGACGGCAGGACCGGCCCGGTGAAAGTGACGCGCGTGGTCGACGACGGCGTCGGCTTGTGGGTGGCGATCGCGCGGCGCGGGGCCTTCCGGCTGGTCGACGGAGTTTGGACCGTGCAAGCCGACCTGGGCTTGCCGCCGGGCGCGTTCGTGGGCGCTGCTGGCGTTCGCAAGGGCTCGCTGTGGCTCGGCTTCGATGACGGACTGATCGTGTATTTCGATAATGGCCGCGTCACGCGCTACCGGTCGCCGCCTGAGGATGACGTCGGCCCCGTCACCCATCTGCACGTCGCCGGCGCCGAAGTGGCGGCCGGCGGCATCGGCGGCATGGCGGTGTTGCGCGACGGCGCCTTCCATCGCCTCGTCGCCGACGATCCCGAGGTGCTGGCCGGCGTCTCGGGCACGGTTGTCGGCGCCAACGGCGATCGTTGGCTCAACAGTAAAAAGGGCGTGGTCCACGTCAAGGCGGCGGACTGGAAGGCGGCGACGGCGACGCCCGGGGCACCGTTGAAATACGTTCTTTACGGCGTGCTGGACGGCTATCCCGGCTTCGCCGACACCAGCACGCGCCTGCCCACGGCCATCGCCGATGCCGACGGCCAGTTCTGGTTTGTCGGCGCGGCCGGCCTGGCGCGCTTGGATAGCACCAAATCCTATCCGCCGCTGTATCCGCCACGCGTGCTGGTCGAGACCTTGGTGGCCAAGGGCAAACGCTATCTGGATTTCTCGCGGACCGTCCGGCTCGACCCGGGCGTCACCTCTTTCCGTATCGAGTTCACCGCCCTCAGCTACACCATGCCGGCGATGGTGCGTTTCCGTTATCAACTGGAGGGCGTCGACGCCGGCTGGCAGGAGTCCGGCAGCCGGCGCGCGGTGTCGTACAACAATCTTGGGCCGGGGGACTATCGTTTCCGCGTCGCCGCCGTCAACGAGCGCGGTCAGCCCAACGACCAGGAGACGTCGATCGCGCTGACCATCCTGCCGACCTTTACGCAGACGCCGCTGTTCTACGGCCTGTGCGCGCTGCTGGCCGCCGGCATGTTGTATCTGTTTTACCGGCTGTGGCTGCGGCAAGCGACGTTGCGCATCGCCGAACGCATGGCCGAACGCGAGCGCATCGCCCGCACCTTGCACGATACTTTCCTGCAAAGCGTGCAGGGACTGGTGCTGGGTTTCCAGAACGCGATGAGCGCCTTGCCGGGTGAGTCGTCGACCCGCGCGCGCCTCGAGCGCATGCTGCTGCTGGCCGAGCGCGTGATCGAGGAGGGACGCGACGAGGTGCAGGACCTGCGTTCGAGCGCGATGAGCGACGGCGATCTCGAGCGCGGGCTGACGATCGTCGGCGAGGTGCTGCAGGAAAGCCACCACAGCGTGTTCAGCCTGCGCAGGGAGGGCGGCGCGGCGGCGTTGACGGAGGAGGTCGGCTGCGAGGTCTACAGCATCGGCCGCGAGGCGCTGATGAACGCCTTCCGCCACGCCGGCGCCAAATCGATCCAGGTCACGCTCGGCTATCACGCCGACCGCTTTATCATGCTGGTGGCGGACGATGGCAAGGGCATAGACGCCGGGATTTTGGCCAGTGGCCAGCGCGCCGGCCATTGGGGCCTGCCCGGCATGCGCGAGCGCGCGGCACGCATCGGCGCCACGCTGGTGATCGACACCCCGGCGGTGGGCACGCGGATCAGCCTGACGATTCCGGCCGGGCTGGCCTATGTGGGCCAGTCGCGCTGGCAACGGCTGGCGCGGCGTTGGCGCCGGCGCGGCTAGTGGGCACGAGTCCAGCAACTTTACGCGGCGGGCGCGTCGCCCACCGCGGCCAGCAACTTGCGCACCGCGCCGTGCGCCATCACCACTTCCGGCGCGTCGTGCAGCAAGGCGTTGTACTTGGCGCGGAATGCCAGGTCGCCTTCCTCGGACGGACCGATCAGGGCCTCGACGGCGCGACGGAAGACTTGCGCGTCGGCGACGGTGATGATCTCCGGCTCGTCGAGCCGCTCGTCCATCTGCGCCATCAGGCCGGAAAGTTTTTGCAGCCAGGCGAAATGCGGATGGTTCGTCACCAGTTGCAGCAACTCGAGCGGACTGCCGACCGCGCCGAAGTACTGGGTTTCAATGTGCAGCAACTGTTTGTGCAGGTCGCGCAATCCGCGCGCCAACGCGTTGAGCTGCGTGCGTTGCGCGGCGTCGTCCGGTGTGGTCATGTTGGGTCCATGGTGATGATGTTCAGTGGACAGCTTAGCAGACTTGCCATGCCGCCGGAGCCTACATTTAGATAGTGGCGGCATGCCGGTGCGGGGCCTAACATGATCGTTCCTCTCTACCTAATAATGGAAGCCATCATGATGAACCCAAAACTCGAAGTCCTGACCCCGACCAACTGCCAGCTGATCTTTATCGACCAGCAACCGCAGATGGCTTTCGGCGTGCAGTCGATGGACCGCCAGGCATTGAAGAACAATACCGTCGCGCTGGCCAAGTCGGCCAAGATCTTCAACATCCCGACCATCATCACCACGGTGGAAACGGAATCGTTCTCGGGTCACACCTATCCGGAATTGCTGGACGTATTCCCCGGCAAGGATATCCTGGAGCGTTCGTCGATGAACTCGTGGGACGATCAGAAAGTGCGCGACGCGCTGGCCGCCAACGGCAAGAAAAAAGTCATCGTTTCGGGTCTGTGGACCGAGGTTTGCAACAACAGTTTCGCGCTGTGCGCGATGCTGGAAGGCGGCTACGAGATTTACATGGTGGCCGACGCCTCGGGCGGCACCTCGAAGGAAGCGCATGACTACGCGATGCAGCGCATGATCCAGGCCGGCGTTGTGCCGGTGACCTGGCAGCAAGTGATGCTGGAGTGGCAGCGCGACTGGGCGCACCGCGAGACCTACGACGCCGTGATGGCGGTGGTGCGCGAGCATTCGGGCGCGTACGGCATGGGCGTCGATTACGCCTACACGATGGTGCACAAGGCCGCGCCGCGCAGCAACAGCGACCACAAGACGCTGGCGCCAGTCCCAGCCAAAGTAAATTAATTACCCGTTAATTCACGCGGAAACACGTAGGGCGGATTAGGCGGAACGCCGTAATCCGCCATGCGCGATCCGCCAAGGGCGCAAGCAAGCGTGGCACGCGAACCGTCAAAACACGCTGAGCAGCCCACGCCGTGCCGCCACCGTCGCCGCCTCCGTGCGGCTGGCAACATTGAGCTTGGCCAAAATATTATTGACGTGGAACTTCACCGTACCCACCTCGATCGCCGCGCTGCGCGCGATCATCTTGTTGCTTTTTCCGGTGGCCAGATGCGCCAGTATCTCCAGTTCGCGCCGCGACAGCGCCGCCGCCCCGGTCCGCTCGGCCAATTTGCCGGCCACTTCCGGCGGCAGGAATTTTTTTCCGCACGCCACCGTCTTGATGCACGTGGCCAATTGTTCCGATCCGCTGTCCTTGAGCAGATACGCCATGGCGCCGGCGCGCAAGCCGCGATAGACGTCCTCGTCGCCCTGGTAGGTGGTCAGGATGACGATGCGCGCCCCGGCATCGAATGCGCGGATGTGGCCGATGGCGTCGACGCCGTGCATCTCCGGCATGCTCAAATCCATGACGACCACGTCCGGCCGGTGCTGCCGGTACAACTCGACCGCCTGCACGCCGTTGGCCGCCTGCGCCACCAGCCGGAACTCCGGCATCGAATGGATCAGGGCGCTGAGGCCCGCGAGGATGAGCGGATGGTCGTCGGCGATCAGGACGGAGATGGTGTCCATGGAGTGTTTCCCTTCAGGCTGATGTGAAAAGCGGTGCCGTGCGGCTGGCGCGAGGTGCTCCAGATGCGGCCGCCGTGGGCGTGGATGATCGTGCGGCAGATCGACAGGCCCAGGCCGGTGCCGCCCGGCTTGGTGGAGAACAGCGGATCGAACAGCCGTTCGGCCAGCTTGGCGGAGACGCCG
Source organism: Duganella sp. 1411 (assembly GCF_017833525.1). Lineage (GTDB taxonomy): Bacteria > Pseudomonadota > Gammaproteobacteria > Burkholderiales > Burkholderiaceae_D > Rugamonas. The sequence goes on along the minus strand of NZ_JAFICD010000001.1, from coordinate 1,601,470 downwards.
ACGCCGTTGTCTTCCACGCTGATGCGCAAGGTGCCGGAGATGTCGGCCAGCGCCGAGCTCAGCTCCAGCTTGCGCGGGCGGTCGTGGACGTCCTTCATCGCCTCGATGGCGTTGAGCACCAGATTCATCATCACTTGCTGCAACTGCACGCGGTCGGCATACAGCTGATGCTCGCCCAGGGCCAGGCCGTCGCGCACGGCTACGCCGTGTTTGTGCAACTCCGCGCGCAGCAGGCGCAGCACTTCGCGCAGCGCCTCGTCGACGGCGAACCAGGTCGGCACCGGGCCGGTCTTGCTCGACATGCCGCGGATGCTGCGGATGACGTCGCCGGCGCTGGCGCCGATGTGCATGATCAGTTTCAGCGCGTCGCGCGCCTGCTCGGCCTGCGGCGGATCTTGCCGCAGCGCTTTGAGGCCGACCTCGGCGTGCAACACCATGGCCGCCAGCGGCTGGTTGACCTCGTGCGCGATCGACGCGGCGAACTCGCCCATGGAAGTAATGCGCGCCAGCCGGGCCAGTTCCTCGGTGGCATGCTGCAGCGCTTGCTCCGCCTGCAGCCGGCGGGCTTTTTCCTCCTGAAGCCGGCGGTACAGTTGCTCGTTGTCGAGCGTCAACACCGCCGGGTTGTCCATGGGCGAGGGCATTGCTAGTTGGCGGCCTGGGTTTGCGCCGCCAGGTGCTCGCCGATGAACCAGCTTTGCAGTTCGTTGCTGCGCACCACCTGGCTGACGATCAAATCGTTGGTGCCGTCGTCGCCGGCCTCGGCGGCGGCGCGCGCCAGCGGACGGGCCTCGAGCAGGATGGTTTCGTGCGAGTCCAGCAGGCGGCTCAACTGCGCCTGGGCCGATTCGCGGCCGCGCGGCGCGGTGCGCGAAATGGTCGACTCGTCGGCGATGTCCTGCGCCAGCGCGAAGGTCACGCCGCCCAGGGTTTGCACGCGCTCGGCGATGGCGTCCATGATCGCCACTTGCTCGGTGTAATGCTTGTCGAACAGCAGGTGCAGCTGGTGGAAGGTGGCGCCCGAGGTTTGCCAGTGCGCCTTTTTGTAGGCGTCACGCATGGCCATGGTGTGGGCCAGCAGGCGGTTCAGCGCGCGCACGCCTTGCGAGCGCACTTCGGCGCTCAGGCCGATGCGCACGTTGGCCAGCGCGCCGAAGTCTTGCAGGATGTCGGAGGATTTTTCGTTGCTCATGATGTGCTTTCAAATTAAACCGTAGGGCGGATTAGGCGGAACGCAGTAATCCGCCATGCATGCGTTATCGGCGGCTCATGCATGGCGGATTACGCTACGCTAATCCGCCCTACGTGTTTCCGAGGTTATTCCGTGGTTTCATTATCCGGCGCGCGGCCGGATAGTCCCATATCCGAAAGAGTGACCCAGAACGTTCATTGGGGAGGGATATCGGTTACCCGATAGGGGTAGCGCCAGCGTCAGGACTTGAGGAACTCCAGCAAGTCGGCGTTGAGCTTGTCCTTGTGGGTGGTCGGCAGGCCGTGCGGCGCGCCTTCGTAGATCTTCAGCGTGCCGTTCTTGACCAGCTTGACGGCGGCCTTGGCGGCGGTGTCGATCGGCACGATCTGGTCGTCGCTGCCGTGCACGAACAGGGTCGGCACGTCGATCTTTTTCAAGTCTTCGGTGAAGTCGGTTTCCGAGAATTGCTTGATGCAGTCATAGGCATTTTTGATGCCGCACTGCATGCCTTGTGCCCAGAAGGTATCGCGCACGCCTTGCGACGGCTTGGCGCCTTCGCGGTTGTAGCCGTAGAACGGCGTCGTCAAGTCCTTGAAGAATTGCGAACGGTCGGCCAGCACGGCGCTGCGGATGCCGTCGAACACCGACATCGGCAGGCCGTTCGGATTGGTGTCGGACTTGACCATCTGCGGCGGCACGGCGCCCACCAGCACCGCCTTGGCGACCCGGGCGGTACCGTGGCGGCCGATGTAGCGCGCCACTTCGCCGCCGCCGGTGGAGTGGCCGACCAGGGTCGCGTCCTTCAGGTCCAGCGCGTTGATCAGGGTGGCCAGGTCGTCGGCGTAGGTGTCCATGTCGTTGCCGTTCCATGGCTGGCTCGACAGGCCATGGCCGCGGCGGTCGTGCGCGATGACGCGGTAGCCGTTGCTGGCCAGGAAAATCATCTGGTCTTCCCAGGCGTCGCCTTGCAGCGGCCAGCCGTGGCTGAAGACCACGGCCGGGCCGGTGCCCCAATCCTTGAAGTGGATGCGGGTGCCGTCCTCGGTGATGACGCTGTCGACTGAAAGTTTGCTGTTGGACATTTGAAGCTCCTTGATGGTTGGGGGGATGCTGCCATAGCAGTGTAGTCAGCGCATCGGAGTAAAGCTCCTGCCAAAAGTCCAGTCCGGAACTCAGCGTTTGGGTGGGCGTTCCTCCCTGGTGATCGAAACGGCGATCGGATCGCTGGACGGGAAGGTTTCCTCCAGCGCCTCGTCGAGCACTTCTTCCTCGTGCGCGGCCGGCGTTGTGGCGGGGGCCGGCGTGGCGGTCGAGGGTGAAGGCGATGCGTTCGGTTTGCTCATGGTCTACCTTTCGGGGGGCAATGGATTGCGCTTATTTAGTTACAGCGTTGGAGGCCGGCGCGCCGTCATAGTTCACCGGCAGCCAGTCGTAGGCGCCGTCGCGTTGCCGGATGTGGCCGAGGCCGGGGAAGGCAATGTGCGCGGCACCTACGATCATGTGCTTGCTGGCGGCCATTTGCAACAGGCGCACGCGTGTGCCGTGCGCGTCGTCCTCGCTGCTGTCGTATTTGACGGTGGCTTCGGGATGCGGCAACTGGATGGCCGAGACGTGGACGATGTCGCCCCAGATCAATAGTTGCTGGCTTTTGTTTTGCACCAGATACATCGCATGCCCCGGGGTATGGCCGGGCGCGGGCAGCGCCTCGATGCCCGCTTCGAGCTGGCCGAACTTGCCGTACGGCTGGTAGCGGCCGGCGGCCTGGTAGGGCGCGACGGCGGCCTTGGCCGCGTCGAAGAAGGTCGACAGGAATTCCGGCGCCTTGGCCTTGTTGGCCGGCGTCAGCCAGTAGTCGGCCTCGGCCTGGGAGAGGCGCAGCACGGCGTTGGGAAACGCCGCCGCGCCCTGCGCCATGATGCCGCCCGCGTGGTCCTTGTGCAGGTGGGTGATCAGCAACTCGTCGACCTGCTCCGGCCGGTAGCCGGCGGCGCGCAGGTTGCCCAGCAGCTTGCCGCAACAGTCGCCGTACAGGGCGCCGGCGCCGGCGTCGACCAGGATCAGTTTTTTACCGGTGTTGATCAGGAAGGCGTTGATCGAGCCCTGCACCGGCTGCGCCAGGTCGGCGCTGGACAGGTCCTGTTGGATCGTCGCCGGCGTGACGTGCGTCATCACGGTGTCGATGGGAAAGGCGTGGCTGCCGTCCGAGAGGGCGGTGATTTCGTAGTCGCCGAGCATCATGCGATAGTAGCCGGGCGCCTGGGTGCCGACCAGCGGCGCGGCGGCGTGGCCTGCCGGGGCCGACAGCGCGCAGGCCAGGCTGAGCGCGGCGGCCAAAAGTGTTTTGCGGTTCATGCGGAGTGCTCCTGTGTCAACGATGGGTGCGTTGATGCTAGCGGAACACTAGCCGGATGGCTTCTGTCTTAGGGCAGGGAGGTGTCGTGGCGACTACCGGCGCACGCCCATGCGCGCAAATTCGTCGGCGATGTCCGGCTTGGCGGCGCGCGCGGCCTTCAGGTCGGCGTCGCCCGCCGCGAGTTGTCCGGCGCGCCACTTGGCGATGCCGCGGCCGTACAAGGCGGCGGGCAACTTCGGCGCCAGCTTCAGCGCGGCATCGTATTGGCCGATGGCCTCGCTGTAGCGCCCGAGCCGCAACAGGACGAACGCTTTGCTGTCGATGAAGGTTGCCTGGCCGGGTTGTTTGTCCACCGCTTCCGTGGCGATCGACAGCGCCGTCGGCAGGGCGATATTTCGCCTGGCGAGCTCCCATGCGATGTTGTTCAGCTCGATCGGCGCCTTGGCGGTTTTGCGGGCGCCCTCGAAATCGGTCTGTGCCAGCGGAAGACTGGCCATTTTCAGATGATACGCACCGCGGTCTATGAGTGCCAAGGCCAGGTCTCCGGTTGCCTTGTTGTCATTGATGATTTTGGTCAAAGTCGCGATGGCGGCGGCCGGTTTTCCGTTGTCGAACTCCAGCTCGGCGCGCAACCTGTGCGCGTAGACCCCGTGCGGGTCCAACGCCAAGCCCGAATCGATGTCCCGCTGCCGCCCCTCCTTGTCGGACCGGGGGCGCAATTGGGCTCGGTACAGATAGATCTCCGCTTCCGGCGCGGCGACCACGCCGCGGTCGAGCAGCGCCATGGCCTTTGCGTGGTCGTGCAGTTGTATCTGCAACTCCGCCGCCGAAATGTAGGCGAAGGCGCTGGCCGGGTTGGCGGCAAGCATGGGCTCGAGCTGCGCCAGTGCTTTGTCGTTGTCGCCCTGCTTTTTATATATTCTGATGCGCAATATATAAGGTACCGGCCCGCTATTTTTGTCGAGCCGGAGCACCTCATCGATGTCGGCCAGCGCTTTTTGTGAATCACCAAGTCTTTCGTACGCGTTGGCGCGGCGCGTCAGGGCGAAAGTATGGTGGGGTTCGAGTTCCAGCGCTTTGGTAAAGGCGGCGACGGCCTCTTCGTTGCGCCCGGCTTTCAGCGCCAGCATGCCGCGTCCTCGGTAGAGAAGCGGACTCGACGGATCGAGCGCCGCCAGCTTGTCGAAATCTTTCGCGGCGAGTTGGTCTTTGTCGCTGTTCAGGTATGCCGCCGCGCGATTGCCGTAAGCATGCGCGTCGTTGGGCTTGAGTTCCAGCACGCGGGAAAAGCTGTCGACGGCGCCTTGGGCGTCGCCGTTCTTCAGTTGTTCATTGCCCCGATTAAAGTATTTTGTGACTTCGTCCGGCGCGTACGAAGGGGCTTGGCCGGCACCGCCGTCGTGCGCGAGGAAGCGGATCAGGGAGATAAAACCCAGGATAATCAACCATGTCCAGTTGAAGCCGCTTTTTTCCTGATGTTCGTATGAAGGCTCGGCCGGCTTGCGCAAGCCGGTGTAGGTCAGCTTGCGCCGCCACTTGGGGAGTGTATTGTTTCGCTCGCGCCATTGCACGATGTTGTCGACGCTCGTGATCAGCGCCAGCCACGTGGGGAAGCGCGCGATCAGCGTTTCCAGCGTCGCGCTATTGCGCACCAGCTCGCGCGTACCGGGCGGCTTCGGATCGCGCAAACGCTCGATCAGTTGGCGCTGTTGCTCGCGCTGGGCGTCGGGCTGCAGATCAAAGGTCGCGCGCTCGTCGATTGCGGCGTCGAGCATCGCGCCGGAGCGGCCCAGGCTGAACACGCGGCGGCGATCGCCGGCCCAGTCGAAGACCTTGACCGCGGCCACCAGCAGCGCCTCGTGGCCGGGCCGCCAGCCGGTCGTCAGCAAATCGGCCACGCGCCGTTCGAACATCTCGCGGGCGGTGATGTTGATCAGGCGGGGATCGTCCAGGCTGGCGCGCAATTCGCGTTGCCACGGCGCGTCCGGCGTGACCGGGCGCTCGTCTGCGATGGCGCTGGCGCGTCGCAGGAAATCGGCGAATACGGCCTCGGCCAGCGCGTCATGGTCGATCTCGAGCGCTTGTTCTTGCGGGCTGGCCGGCGCGGGATCGGCATGCCGGTGTTCAGCCGGCCCGGGCGGGGAGAGGGGCGGCTGGGCAGGCGCCTCCACGGTGACCGCCTCAAGCTCCTCGAGCGCAATGTGCTCTTCGAACTCATCTTTATGACGGACCCAGTACAGCGCCGCGTCATAAGCCTCGCGCAAATATTGGAAGCCCGCTGGATCGGCTTCCTGATCGATCAATTTAAGTTCGCGGGCGTAGGCGCGGCGAATGGCGCGTTCGTCCGCGTCATCGCTCAGACCGAGCCGCTGCGAGAAAATGAGTTCACTGGTCATATTAATCTGTTGAAAAGCCGGCGGGGGGCCGTCACTCCCGGTTCGCCGGCGTATCAAGTATGTTCGTCACGGCATCGATGATCGCCGACGGTTGGCCTTGCTTAACCTCGACCACCTTGATGTCGCCAAACGGCTTGCGGGCCGCACGCAATTGGCCGGCGCTGGTCTCAAGGCTATCGAGCTCGGAGGCGCGGGCGCGCCAATACGTGGGCTTGGCTGCCTGGGCCGCCTGCGAGGCCGCCAGCGCCGGCCCGATGTCGCCGTTGATGCCGGTGGCGGGATAGGCGCAGGCGGCGTCGGTTTTACCTTGCTCGGCCGAGGCCAGGCAGGCCAGCGCCGCGTCGAGCTGGGTGGCGCGGTCCGCAGGGAGCGCATCTTCGTGCATCGGCTCGACCAGCACCAGGCCGGAGACGGCGGCGCCGCGCGAGCGCAGCGCGAAATGCTGCGCCACCATCGCGCCGTAGCCTGTGCCCACCAGCACGAAGGGCGCGTCAAGTCGCGCGTTCTTGATCAGGAAGTTCAAATCCTTGCTGGCGTTGGCGACCGTCGAGGCCCGGATGATGGGATCGCTGGAACCCAGACCGGCGCGGTCGTAGACGCAGGCGCGCGTGCGTTTGGCGACCTCCGGCAGCACCGCCGACCAATCCCATCCGGCGCGGCCGATATCGGCTTCGAACAGCACGGTCGGCGAGCCCTTGCCGATGCAATACATATTCAGCTTGCGCCCGCCGACATCGATCTTGATTTTAGGGCCGGCGAGGGCGTCCTGGCCGGCCGGCGGCGTGGCGTGGCTGCTCGCGCTAGCCATCAGGAAAGCAACGGCGACAGCCGGGATAGCGAGTTTTGTCATGACTTCCAATCTAAAAATCCCCCGGGGGGATGGTGACTGTGAAAACCGGGCCGTGCCAGCGGTCGTCATCCATCGTTGCTGCTTGCTCCTGCCCCGGCCAATTGGTCTGGATAACGTTTTGCCAAAACCTGAACGCTGCGGGATTCTCTTGGATGACCTTGATTTCCCAACGGCCGGGATTGGAGCTCAGAATCGTTTGGGCGGCGCGCTGGCCGACGCCATGGCGACGGTATTTCCGTAAGACGAAGAACTCGACTATCGTCGCCGAGTTTTCAGGATTGAGTACCTCGTCGTTTACCAAAACAAATCCAGCCCATTTGTCATCAACTTTGATAACGAATACGGAGAAGTTCGGATTGATCCAGAAACAATCCAGGTCGTAGTAGCCGTATTGACCATGCTCGTCCAGATCGGTGCCGTCGAATTCGGAAAAGTCGTGTTGGTACAGCTCCATCATGTGGCGCACCACAAGGCGCTCGGTGTTGTGCGCCAATCGTACTTCGATGTTCATTCACTCTCCGCAGGATTAATAAGGGAGGTCAGCACGTGGTCGGCCCAACGCCCGTTGATTTTCAGGTATTTCTTGGCCAGGCCTTCCCGTTCGAAGCCCAATCGGCACAGTATTTTTCGCTCCGATGGTTGGTCGGCTGGTAATTCGCCATGATGCGGTGCAGTTTGTGGACCTCAAAGACCTGCGATATCGCCGCCGCCAGTGCTTCATGCATCAGACCCTTGCCCTGATAGTCGCCGCCTAGCGAGAAGCCCAGGTGGCACGCTTGAAAAGGGCCGCGGACGATATTGGTGAAGCTGCATACACCGATAATGTTCCCGCTATCGTGCGCGTATATCAGCCAGTGAGCCGCCGTTTGCTCTTCAACCTGTCTTCGCATCCTGTCCAGCTGGCCCTCCATGGCCTCGATGGTATAAAACTCGGTTGGGCGCTCCGGCTCCCATGGCCGCAGGTGGTCGCGATTTAGCTGGCGATAGGCCAGCAGGCGCGCGGCCATCCCGCTGGCCGGAAATTCCAGCGTTAGACGGTCGGTGACCAGCCGATCTGTTTCAGGATTTCGCATTTCGTCTATTACTATCTGATTCCAAGGGCAATTAGCGTTAATCGTTGAACGGAACGGTAAAACTGTCATGTTCGATTTCGTTCAAGGTGGCCTCGAATTGCGCGCGCACGGGATCGATCACGCGCTTGTCCTGGGTTTCGAGCGCCTGTTCGAAGGCGACGATGCGCGCGCCGAACCATTCGCGGCCCTGTCCCCGCAGCTGCTGGTACAAACGCTCGGCGCGCGCCAGCAGCGTGCGGTGCTCGATGCGGTCGCGCGGGTGGATTTTCAGTTCCGACAGCGTGATGAAACGCGCGGCGATCTCCGCTTCCGACAGCATGCCCGGATTGCCCTCGATCACCAGCACGTGCGTCTCGCGCGTCTTGACGACGGTGGCCTCGACCTGCAGCAGCCCGTTGACGTCGTAGGTGAAGCGCACGTCGATCCCGCTGTCGTCAATCGGCAGGCTCGGCAGCGCCACCTTCAGGCTGCCGAGGCGGATGTTGTCACGCGCCATGCGCGCCTCGCCCTGGTAGACGTTGAGTTCCAGATATTTCTGATTGTCGCTGACCGGATGGTAGCGCTTGACGCGGCTGACCGGCACCGGCGTGTTGCGCTCGACGATGGGGTCGAAGTGGCCGGAGGAATAGCTGCGGTCGCCCAGTTGCATCGACACCTCGATGCCGAGCGAGTACGGCGAGACGTCGGTCATGACGACCTCGTCGAGCGCGGCGTCGCGCATCTTCAGGCCGGCCTGCACGGCCGCGCCCAGCGCGACGACTTCGTCCGGGTTGATGTCGCAGGCGGGGAAGCGGCCGAACATGCGCGCCACCAGCCGCCGCACCACCGGCATGCGGGTGGCGCCGCCGGCCAGGATCACGTTGTCGAGTTCGGTGATGCGCAGGTTGGCGTCGCGCAGCGCCCGCTCGACCGGGTCGCGCAGGCGCTGCAGCAAGCCGGCGCAGACGCGCTCGAACGCCGCCTCGTCGAGCGTCATCGCATACTCGGTGTCGTGGTGGCTGATCTGGATCGTGGCCGAGGCCGAATCGCTGAGCGCGCGCTTGGCGCGTTCGGTGGCGGCGATGAGGCGCTGCATGAAGTGGGCGTCGCTCTTGAGCCCGAGCGGGATCTTTTGCTGTTCGAAAAAGTGGTTGATCAGGCATAGCACGAAATCCTCGCCGCCGAGCATGTTGTCGCCGGCCGAGGCACGCACTTCCATCACGCCCTCGAACAGGTCGAGCACGGAGACGTCGAAGGTGCCGCCGCCCAGGTCGAACACGAGGAAGCGCGTTTCGGCGTCGCGCAGGTTGATGCCGTAGGCCAGCGAGGCGGCCGTCGGCTCGTTCAGCAGCCGGTCGACGCGCAATCCGGCCAGTTGGCCGGCGGCGCGCGTGGCCTTGCGCTGGGCGTCGGAGAAATAGGCGGGGACGGTGATGATGGCCTCGGTGACCGGGTGGCCGAGCACGGCCTCGGCGTCTTCCTTGAGCGAGCGCAGGATCAGCGCCGACAGTTCCTCGGGACGGAACTCGCGCTCGCCAAGGCGGATCAGCTTGTCGCTGCCCATGTAGCGCTTGAACACGGACGCGGTGCGCGCCGGATGGGTTTGCAAGCGCTCGCGCGCGGCGCGGCCGACCAGGATGCTGCCGTCCTCGTCGAGGCTGACGCACGATGGCGTCAGCGTCTCGCCCAGGCTGTTGGGAATCAGGCGCGGCGCGCCGTCCTCCCACACCGCGATCAAACTATTGGTCGTACCGAGGTCTATCCCGACAATCATTTTTTCTTCCCGGAAAAATTATTATTTTATCACGGGCATAGTCGGTTTGATCAGCGGCCGGCGCCGGCTTACAGGTCGGTTTCCGCCTCGGCGATGGTTTCGCGCACCTCGTCGGCAAAGCCGAACTGCACCTCGTGGCCGCCGGGGCCGTCCTGGTACATGAAATGCACCGGCCCGTCCTCGTCGGCGACGATCCAGGCTTCCACCTCGGCGCGCCGCTTGGGGTCGGCCAAGCTGACCACGTCGATTTTTTCACGCATGCCGGGGCGCAGTTCCTTGACCACGGCCTTGGTGCGTTCCGTGCTGACGGGAATGTAAGTTGCCGCGTGACGATCTATCATATTGCCTCCTGGTTGTTGAATGGACAGTCTACCCGATCACGCCAAATGCACGAGTCCGCGACGCGCGGCGACCATGGCGGCCTCGGTCCGGGTGCAGACGTTGAGTTTGGACATGATGCTTTTGACGTGGAATTTGACCGTGCCCACACCGATGCCGGCCGCGCGGGCGATGACTTTGTTGCTCATGCCGGTGGCCAGGTGGCCGAGGATGTCGCGTTCGCGCGGCGTCAGCTGGTTGCCGTGGATGCGGCTGGCCAGTTTGAGCGCCAGTTCCGGCATCATGTATTTTTTGCCCGACAACACGGTGTGGATGCAGGCCATCAGGTCGTCGAGCGGGGCGCTCTTGAGCATGTAGGCGCTGGCGCCGGCGCGCATGCCGCGGTCGGCGTCCTCCTCGCGCTCCTGGCCGCTGAGGATGATGATCTTGGCGCCGGGCCGGCGCGCGCTGATGCGGCCGATGGCTTCGATGCCGTCGCAGTCGGGCATGTTCAGGTCGATCAGCAGCAGGTCGGGCTGCAAACGTTCGCACATTTCAACCGCCTGGCTGCCGCTGCTGGCCTGGCCCAGCAGGCGGAAGTTGTCCGCCGATTCGATCAGCGAGGCCATGCCGGCGCGGATCAGGGGATGGACGTCGGCGATGACGATGGATGCGGAAGTATTCATGTCGAGCTCCTCGGTGTTGTTGATGAGCTCATTTTGCGCAACATCGGGCGGCGCCGATAGTTATACCTTGGTATGGTGCCCGTCAAAAGACAGAGGGCGGGGGCGGCGGCGCGCGGTAAGATGGGCGCACATCTTAAGGAGGAGCCACCATGGGCAACAGTTGCGCGCACTTGAACCTGATCCACACGCGCGGCGCCAACAGCGCCGGCTGCGAGGAATGCCTGAAGATCGGCGACAGCTGGGTACACCTGCGGGTGTGCATGATCTGCGGCAAGACCGGCTGTTGCGACGACTCCAAGAACAAGCACGCGAGCAAGCATTTCGCCGAAACGGGCCACCCCATCATGCGCTCGAAGGAGCCGGGCGAGACGTGGGGCTGGTGCTATGTCGACCGCAAGATGTTCGATCCGATTTAAACCGCCACGCGGCTATCTGATCTTCGGCACCTGGTCGCGCGACAGCATGGCCTCTTTCGGCATGTGATCGGCCGAGAAGAACAGCCAGTCGTGGTTGCCCAGGCTGATGCCGACGCCCGGCACCATGAAGTGGCTGCTCAGCGTCGGCGTGAAGAACATTTGCGGACTATCGTCGTAACGGGCGTCGGCCAGTACCACGAACAGCGACGAGCCGCCGGCATCGATGGTGAGCGCGCCGTCGGTCAGCGAGACGATGCGTCCGTGCCCCGTCTGCATCAAGCCGCCCAGCGAGCGCGCGTACAGGAACGACAGCACGGTGCCGGCCCGCTGCCATTCGCGCAGCGTCGCCAACGATTCTTCGGTGCGGCTCAGCGCGGGCGCTGCCGCGAGTTTCAGTGTTGCAACATTCGAGTTCATGGTCTGGTGCTCCTTTCACGCGATGGTTCCATTTTGCGCCATCGGGCCGCGTCCGGTCCACCGAAATCGCCGTGGAAAGGCGGCGCGATACGGAGTTGGCGTATTTCTGGCAAAGTAGAGGGTGGATGCGGGCGACCGCAGCACTTTTTCACCTGATTGGAGATGACCGATGACTAATGCCAGCTACCCCGATGTCCGCCTGTTGATCGACAACCAATGGCGCGAGGCCTCCGGCGGCAAGACCATTCCGGTGCTGAATCCGGCCACCGGCCAGGCGATCGGCAGCGTCGCCCACGCCGCCATCGCCGACCTCGACCTGGCGCTGGCCGCCGCCCAGCGCGGCTTCGACGCCTGGCGCCGGATCCCCGCCTTCGAGCGCACCGCCATCATGCGCCGCGCCGCCGGCCTGCTGCGCGAGCGCGCCGACGACATCGCCCGCCTGCTGACGCAGGAGCAGGGCAAGCCGCTGGTGCAAGCCCGGGGCGAGGCGCTGGCCGGCGCCGACATCATCGACTGGTTCGCCGCCGAGGGCATGCGCGTGTACGGCCGCATCGTGCCGTCGCGCAATCCGGCGGCGCAGCAACTGGTGCTCAAGGAACCGGTTGGCCCGGTCGCCGCCTTCACGCCGTGGAACTTCCCGATCAACCAGATCGTGCGCAAGCTGGCCGCCGCGCTGACCACCGGCTGCTCGTTCCTGTGCAAGGCGCCGGAGGAGACCCCGGCGTCGCCGGCGGCGCTGATGCAGTGCTTCGTCGACGCCGGCGTGCCGCCCGGCACTGTCGGCCTGGTGTTCGGCGACCCGGCGGAAATTTCCGCCTACCTGATACCGCATCCGGTCATCCGCAAGGTCACCTTCACCGGCTCGACCCCGGTCGGCAAGCAACTGGCGGCGCTGGCCGGCGCCCACATGAAGCGCGCCACGATGGAACTGGGCGGACACGCGCCGGTCATCGTTGCCGAGGATGCCGACGTGGCGCTGGCGGTGGCCGCCAGCGGCGGGGCCAAGTTCCGCAACGCCGGCCAGATCTGCATCGCGCCGACGCGTTTCCTGGTCCACAACAGCATCAAGGCCGAGTTCACCCGCGCGCTGGTGGCGCACGCCGAGAGCCTGACCCTGGGCGACGGCCTGGCCGAGGGCACCACGCTCGGTCCGCTGGCCAACGCGCGCCGCGTGGCCGCGATGAGCCAGGTGGTCGAGGATGCGCGCAGCAAGGGCGCCGAGGTGGCCACCGGCGGCCAGCGCGTCGGCACCTCGGGCAACTTCTTCGCGCCGACCATCCTGGCCGACGTGCCGCTCAATGCCATGGTTTTCAACGACGAGCCGTTCGGGCCGATCGCGGCGGTGCGCGGCTTCGACACGCTCGAGGAGGCGATCGCCGAATCGAACCGGCTGCCGTTCGGGCTGGCGGGCTACGCGTTCACGCGCTCGATCAAGAACGCGCACCTGCTGATGCACAACGTCGAAGTGGGCATGCTGTGGCTGAACCAGCCGGCCACGCCGAGCGCCGAGTTGCCATTCGGCGGCGTCAAGGATTCGGGCTACGGTTCCGAGGGCGGGCCGGAGGCGCTGGAGGCGTATCTGAACACCAAGGCGGTGTCGATGGTGGGCGTGTGACGTAACGGCGCGATAGTACCACCGCCGGCGCCAGCGATCGGCGGTGGCTCAAGAGGTGGCCAGCATGACCAGCATGGCCGTCACGGCGGCGGCCATGACGGCGGTGGCCAGCCAGCCCAGGCGTTTGAGTCTGGGCCTGATGACCAGATGCCCCATGACGTCCTTTCGCGCCGCCATCAACATCATGACCGCCATGATCGGGACCGAGATCACGCCGTTAATCACCGCGCTCCAGTAGAGCGCTTTCATCGGGTCGATCGGCGTGAAAATCAACAAGGTGCCGATGGCGGTGGCCACCGCGATAATCGCGTAGAACTGCGGCGCGGCCGACGCCGAATATTCCAGGCTGTTTTTCCATCGGAATGTCCCGGCCATCGCGTACGCCGCCGAACCCGCCAGCACCGGCACCGCCAGCATTCCCGTGCCGACTATCCCGCATGTAAATAAGACGAAGGCGAAATCGCCCGCCACCGGGCGCAAGGCCATCGCCGCTTGCGCCGCGGTCTGGATATCCGTGACACCGTGCGCGTTGAGGGTCACGGCGGTGGTCAACATGATAAAAAACGCGACGAGATTGGAAAAACCCATGCCGATATAGGTATCGATCTTGATCCTTAAGAAGTCCGCGCGCGCCAGCCGGGGAGTGCTGCGCAGCGCCTTCGCGCCGGGCTTGGCGTTCAGTTCCTCGACCTCCTGGGAGGCCTGCCAGAAAAACAGGTAGGGACTGATGGTGGTGCCCAAAACGGCGACCATCGTGGTGATATATTCCGGTTTCCAGGGAAGCGCGGCGGGAAGCACGGCCCGCGACAGGAAGTCATGCCAAGGGATATGCACGACGAACACGGTCCCCACATAGGCGAGCAAGGCCAGGGTCAGCCATTTGAGCACCCTGACGTAGCGGGAATAGGGAACGAATACCTGCAGCAGCACCGACAGCAGGCCGAAGCCGATCGCATAGAAGTGCGCGTGGCCGCCGGCGATCAGGCGCGCCGCCTCGCCCATGGCCGCGACGTCGGCCGCGATATTGATGGTGTTGGCGGTCAGCAGCAGGCCAACTATGCTGTAGAGCAACCATCCCGGATAATGCCGGCGCAAGTTGGTGGCCAGGCCGTGGCCCGTGACCCGGCCGATTTGGGCGCTGACGACTTGAATGCCGACCATCAGCGGGTAGGTGAAGATGAGCGTCCATAACATGCCGAGGCCGAACTGGGCCCCGGCCTGGGAATAGCTGGCGATTCCACTGGGGTCGTCATCGGCCGCGCCGGTGATCAGTCCAGGGCCGAGTTTGCTTAACCAAGAGCCTTTTTCCAAGCTGCCTTCGCTGTTGGCGCGAGGCTGCGCGGGGTACGCCATATGAGCTCCATGTGTGATATCCGAATGCCGCCGTCGTAGTTACTCGAGGCTGGCGCGCCACCAAGATTACACCAAGCGATAAAGCGATGGGGGCACGACTAGGAACGACAGCTCAAGTACCGTGGCCAAAAAGCAACCTCGCTGCGCCCGCCATGGGGTGTTGGCAATCGTGCGCGCGCCATGTATGCTGCGGCATCCCGAAATCGACCACCCCTACGAAAGATCACATGAACAAGCTGTTTTCCTCCTGCGCCATCGGCCTGACGCTTACGCTGGCGCTGGCCGCCTGCGACCGCTCCAAGCCGCAGCAGCCGGCCTCGACCGAAGCCGCCGCCAACGTGGCCCCGGCCGTGGCGTTGCAAAAGATCGATACCGTGACCGGCACCGGCAAGGACGCGGTGGCCGGGGCCACCGTCGTGGTCCACTACACCGGCTGGCTGTACGAGCCGAAGTCCCCGCAGCAGCACGGCGCCCAGTTCGATTCGTCGAGCGGCCGCTCGCCGTTCAGCTTCCAGCTTGGCGGCGGCCAGGTCATCAAGGGGTGGGACGAGGGCGTGCAGGGCATGAAGGTTGGCGGCAAGCGCACGCTGATCATTCCCGCCGCGCTGGGCTACGGCGACAGCGGCGCCGGTCCGATCCCGCCTAACGCCAACCTGATCTTCGACGTCGAGTTGCTCGACGTGCAGTAAGCAGGCGCGGCGCCGTCAAGCGCGCCGTGCCGCCGCGGTCAGATCGGCGACGTCGCCAGCACCGATTTGAGCGGCACGAACGCGGCGCCGCAACTGCGCGCCGTGCCGCCGCCCGCGCCGTTGCCGGTGATCGTCACGCCGTTGGCGGACGAGGCGACGATGGACGAGGCGAAGCTGACCGGCCCCGGCCCCAGCGTGAAGTGGGTGGCGTAGGGGTTGAGCGAGGCGCCGTTGTGGCCCGGCGTGTAGGTCGGCTGGGTGCCGTCGAACACCACGTTGTCCAGCGTGATCGTCAGCGGATTGTTTTGTCCGTTGAGCGCGTAGCCGGCGAAGGTCAGCGTGCCGCCCTGGTACTTGCTGCTGCCCAGATGGTGGAAGTCGCGCACCGTCACGCCGGTGAAGCTCGGATACAGCGAGCCGGTGGCGCCGCTGTAGAACGAGTCGAAGGTCAGCGGATGGCTGATGTTGCGCGAGCAGATGCCGGTGTAGCTGACGTTGGACACCTGGCCGCCGACCGACGAATCGGACTTGATGCGCAGGCCGCCGCCGGTGCCGCTGTCGTAGCCGTCGATCGACAGGTCGGTGACGGCGATGTCGCTCACGCCGGCGTTGGTCTCGCTGCCGATCGACAGCGCGTGGCCGTAATAGAAGTGGTTGTGCGCGTAGGTGTGGCGGTGCGCGCCCGAGCCCGAGCTCGACTTGATGGCGACATGGTCGTCGCCCACGCTGATATACGAATAGGCCAGCAGCACGTTGCTGGAGTAGCCGGTGTCGAAGCCGTCGGTGTTGATCGCCGTGTCCGGCGTGAAGCAGGTCGCCGGCGTGAGCACGTCCGGCGTGGTCCCGGCCGGGCACTGGTAGCCGTCCCGCGTGTAGGCCAGGCTGGGCGTCAACAGTTTGATGCCCCAGGCCGTCAGTCCCGTCACGCCATAGCCCCAGACGTGGAAATTGGGCGAGTTCTGCAGCGTGATGCCGTGCAGCGTGAAATCGCTGCCGTTCTGGATCTGCAGGATGCGGAAGGTCTGCGGGGTCAGGTTTTGCGTGCGCTTCTGGTAGGCCACGTCCCACCAGCTGCGGGCGTTGGCGTTGGTGCCGCTGGTGAGCAGGCTGCCGCCGCGGCCGTCGATGATGCCGCCGCCGACGATGCCGCTCTTGGCCGTCTTGTCGGCCACGATGAAGGGCTTGCACAGCTTGCCGCTGGCCGAGCCGGCCGTGCCGCAGGCGCCGGTGCCGGTGTCGTAGTCCTTGGGATTGCGCGAGGCGAACAGCGTCACGCCGGTGTCGACCCACAGCGTCACGCCGGACTTGAGCGTCAGCGGGCCGCTGATGAAGCCGCTCTCGCCGCCGGCGCCCTTGACCAGCTTGACCGCCTGGCCGGCCGGGCAAGCGTCGATGGCGGCCTGGATGCGCGCGGCGTCCGGCTGCGAGCGCGACGGATCCTTGTCGAGCGTGTCGGCCGAGGCGTTGACCGGCTTGAGCGTGGCCGCCAGCGGCTGGCCGCAGACGGTGGCCGGGTAGGCCGGTTCGGCGACCGTGCCCCATTGCGTGGCGACGGCGGCGTCGGCCGCGTGGGCGTTTGCCGTTGCCGCGACCGCCAAGGCGACTAAAAATTTGCTGGATGTCATCAACTACACTCCCTGTGAACGTGCTGCTTTCATGTGGATTAATTTCCAATGTTGCAGAGGAGGAATTTACAGCGTCGGGGCGTGCTTGGGCATCAGGAAATCCTGATATTGATGTAGGGATGAACTATTCAGCTGCTGAGCGTTTTCAGCCGGTCCAGTTCCGCCAGAAACCGCTCGGCGGCCAGCGGCGGCGCCCACGGTTCCCACGGGGTGCCGCCGTAGATGGCGTGCAGCGGGTCGTCGTTGAGCGGCGGCACGGTGATCTTCAGCGTGTGCAGCACCTCCTTTGCCGACCAGCCGACCACGTGCACGGCCTCGCTGGCGGCGGCGAGCCGGTCCGCCAGCTTGTGGGCGGCGTGCTCCTTCGGCGTCCAGTGCGGCAGGCCGTAGCGCAGGAACACGGCGTTTTCCAGGCGCACCGTCAGCGCCCGGAAACCCTCCCCGAGAAACGGCTTGAGCGGCGACACGCAGTCGAATCCCAGCAGCCCCTCTTCGGCGTCGTGCAGCAGTTCGCGCAGCGCCGCCAGCGGCGCCAGTTCCACCCCGACCGCCTGGCACGCGGCCGCGCGCAGGTGCATCACCGTCAGTGAATGTTGCGCCACCGATAGCGGGCGCGGCCACGCCGAGTGGCCGCCCCAGCGGTAAGTGCGCGCCAGCCCCAGCGCCAGGTCCGAGTCGTCCCAGTCGAACGGCGTCGGGTCGAGCAGGTCCAGCCGCCGTTCCGACGGCATGCGGACCCAGGCGCGGCTCGGGTGGTTACGGTGATCGTCGCGGCCCATCCAATTTCCTCTGTTTTGTGGCGTAGACGCCATCGTACACCTTCGATCACGAATTAATTTTAGGCAACATAAGCGTGTTTGGCATACACTAAAAAAATGTTCACTTTTTGATATCGATCAAGCTATGGCGACGCGTCCTTCTTATATCTACCAAGGTGGCTCGGTGATGATGCATGCACCGTTGCAGTTGAAAAACGCCGAGATGTACGGTTTCTTCGTCAAGGGCGACCTGGCCAAGCTGCAGGGCACGCTGGACGGCACGCTCAACCAGGTGGTCGGCGGCCGGCTGCGCTTCAAGGCGATCTCGCCGTACGTGCTGCTGACGTTCACCCGCGTCAACCACGCCGATTCGGCGGTGGCGGTCGACCAGGCCAAGGGCTGGATCACGGAGATCGACATCGTCACCTGGATCATGGTGGGGGCGATGGACGAGGAGGGCGAGCTGGCCCACATCTACTACTACCCGGCGCACATCTTCGTCGACGACGCCATGGCGCTGATCAACGGCCGCGAGCTGTTCGGCTACCCGAAGTATCTGTGCGAGTACGAGATTCCCGCCGCCGACGCCGACCCGCTGCGCTGTTCGGTCTCGGCCAAGGGCTTCCACCCGTTCTCGCCCGAAACCAAAATCGCCATGCATCCGCTGCTGGAGGTGAACGCCACGCAAAAGACCGGCATCGAAAGGCCGGTCCACAGCCTGTTCGACCTGATCGAGGAGGCCATCGAGCTGTTTTTGTCGATCCCCGATTTCTTCAACCTCGACGCCGCCGGCTGGGACGATATCGTCTCGCTGCTGCGCAATCCGCGCATCGACCAGATCTTTCTTAAGCAGTTCCCCGACAGCGCGGGGCTGAAGGCGGTGTACCAGGCGATCCTGGCGGCGCCGGCCACCATCGAGAAGATCCACGGCGGCAAACTGCTCGGGTACGAGTACGAATGCGTGCTGCACGCCTTCGACAGTTTTCCGCTGCAGGAGACGCTCGGCCTGCGACTGGGCGCGCAGCAGGCGATCCTGCCGTACAACCTCCATTTCGACTTCACGGCGCAGCCGGGCGAGGAGTTGATCGACAATTCGAGCGTGGCGCCGAAGAAGGTCGCGATCCTCGGCGGCGGTGTCGGCTCGATGACGGCGGCCTACTACCTGAGCGACCAGCCGGGCTGGCAGAACAACTACGACATCACCGTCTACCAGCAAGGCTGGCGGCTGGGCGGCAAGGGCGCCAGCGGCCGCAACGCGCGCTACGGGCAGCGCATCGAGGAGCATGGGCTGCACATCTGGTTCGGCTTCTACACCAACGCCTTCAAGATGATCAAGCAAGCCTATGCCAGCCTGGATCGTCCGGCCGGCGCGCCGCTGGCGACGTGGCGCGACGCCTTCAAGCAGCACGATTACGTGGCCCTGTCGGAGCAGGTCGGCGACCACTGGCACAACTGGTCGATCGTGTTCCCATCGCTGCCCGGGGAGCCGGGGGAGGGGGATCAGGAAATCTCGCTGTGGCAGCTGGCGGTGGCCATGATGGGCTGGATCGAACAATGGATCAATTGTATCGACGAGCTGACCGCGTCGCTGGAGTTGGACGAGCAGCCGCACCATGGCGGCATGCTGCCCGACTGGCTATACCACCTGGCCGAAGGCGTGGCCAACACGGTCAACGAGCTGGCCGACGACCTGACCTTGGCCGCCAGCGCGCTGACCGGCATGGTGGCGAACATGTCGGCCGATACCGGCGTGCACACGGAGGGCCAGCATCACGTGCTGGCGGGCGTGTTGGGCGGCGTGCGCGGGCGGCTGCGCACGCGTTATCGGGGCCTGATCGACAGTTCCCATGCCGACGGCGACATCCTTGACGATATCCGCCGGCTGTTCATCTGCCTCGATCTCGGCATCACCGTCATGAAGGGCGTGTTCGACGATGGCGTGATCAAGCACGGCTTCGATGTCATCAACGATATTGATTTTCGCGACTGGCTGCGCAAGCACGGCGGCGACGAGGACCTGTGTGTGAACTCGGCGCCGGTGCGTGGCTTCTACGACCTGATATTCGCCTACGAGGGCGGCGACTTCACCAAGCCGAACGCGGAGGCGGGCACCTTGCTGCGGTCGATGGCGCGCATCGGCCTGTGCTACAAGGGCGGCATCATGTTCAAGATGCAGGCGGGGATGGGCGATACCATCTTCACGCCGTTGTACGAGGTGCTGCTCAAGCGCGGCGTCAAGTTCAAGTTCTTCCACAAGGTCGAGGAGCTGGTGCCGGACGGCCGCGAGATCGGTGCCATCCGCATGACGCGCCAGGTCGATCTGGCGGGCGCCGATTACCATCCGCTGGTCGACGTCAAGGAGCTGGCCTGTTGGCCGAGCCAGCCGAACTACGATCAGATCGACCCGCGCCAGGCGGCGCTGCTGCAACAGCGGGAGATCAATCTGGAGTCGTATTGGAGCGACTGGCCGCGCGTCTACCGGGAACACTTCGACCGGGAGCTGCCAGTGTTGACGTTGAAGCGGGGCGTCGATTTCGACCAGGTGGTGTTCGGCATCTCGGTCGGCTCGCTGCCGGCCCTGTGTCCACAACTGCTGGCGAAAAGCCCGGCGTTGCTGGCCACCTCGGAGAACGTGAAGACGGTGGCGACCCAAGCTTACCAAGTTTGGCTGGACAAGGACCTGACGCAGATGGGGTGGAACATCCAGCCCAACGGCCAGCAACCGGTGCTGAGCGGCTTCGCCGAGCCATACGACACCTGGGCGCCGATGGACCAGCTGCTGGCGCGCGAGGACTGGCCCGTCGGCCAGGAGCCGCGCAACACCTCCTACTTCTGCAGCGCGCTGACGGTCGACAGCTATCCGCCGGCCGCCGATACCGGCTTCCCGCAACGGATGGCGGAGTTGGCCAAGAAGGGCGCGCTCAACCAGCTCAGTCGCGAGATCGCGTCATTGTGGTCGGCGGCCGGGCCATCGGGCGCGTTCCCCTGGCACTGGCTGACCGATGCGAGCGGCGGCACCGGGGCGCTGCGTTTCAATGCGCAGTACTGGCGCGCCAACGTCGATCCGTCGGAACGCTATGTGATGTCGGTGGTGGGCAGCACGAAGTACCGTTTGCAGACCGACCAATCGGGCTTCGACAATCTGTTCCTGACCGGCGACTGGATCAAGACCGGCTTGAACGCCGGTTGCGTGGAGGCGGCGGTGATGGCCGGCATGCAGGCATCGCGCGCGATGAGCGGCCATCCGGCGATGATCGACGGCGAGACCGATTTTATCTAGGAGGGCGCAAGGACCAGGGACGGGGGCATGCATCCAAGTGTTAGCGTCAGCCGTTACGAATTAAATTTCGGGAGCGTGGTGCTGTCGACCAATTTCAAATTAAAGAATTGCACCAACTCTACAATTCTGTCGTAATCGGCGCTTTCGACAACGAACACGCTGATCTGGTCTGAAAAATTCATATCCAAAGCGACTAGTCGTTTATTTGCGTTCAGCTTGATCAACTGGTTGTCGAGAAATTCAGCATAATCAGACCAATTTCCTCTGTCAAAATCAGGTTCGTCGACTTCGATGTCCATGTCATCAAGAACATCGACGACGGCTTCAAAAATCTCGTCCGCCTTGTCGCCAACCACCACAAAATCGTTGATGGCGTCGGATAGCGCACACGCAAATAAATCTTCAGCTAACTTTGGTTCAAATAGTTCTGGATCGTAAATATCAGCCAGCCATTCGTATTCAGGAAACGCTTCGATATACGCGCCGGGATTCGTCAACGCTAATGTCAACGGGGGAAGCGCCTCCTCCATGTCCTCGGGTTCGACATAGTGGCAGCTCAGCATCTCGACAAGATCGCGGCATTTTTGTTCGAGGTTTTCGTTCATGGCGGTTTGGACCTTTCTATTGGGTGCATACAACCCAGCCAAGTGCGCTACTGGCCCCCATCAAGACACTTAATTATAAAGCAACTAGCCAGCAACTGGGGTCAGCAACTGGGGTCAAGTCTAACATTCAGACACAAACCCATCTGCAGCCCACTGTTGCTTGCCCCATAAACAAGCGATCCTCACGTTCGTTTTGCCAGGCACCTTACTGATCAGGACGTGTACGAATGTTAGACTTGACCCCAGCCTTAGACCGGTCGGTCGTGGTCGAACGGCGATATTCATTCTCGATACAGCTCCGACCAAGCTAATCGATCTTCCAGCCATTCGTCAAATTCAGACGCGTCCAAACCGGAAAGCATGGCGCCGAGCTTTAATTCGCCTTTTGCCAGCGCCACTACACTGAACATGGAGAGGGTAGTGGCGCTGTCGGTCTTCGTAATCATGTCCGCCAAGGCCAAAGCGGACGCCTGCGCCAAAGCGTTGTCATAATCCACCCTCAGCCACGCCGGTATAGTTGGATTGTCTTTTCGATGGCGCTCAACTTCGATCGTTGCCACTAGCCCGTAAAAATTCCAATCACGATCGGGCGCCTCGCTCGCGATGCGAACCAACTGGGGAATCGCCGCGTAAGACCCGACGCCGACGTCACCCTGATGGTGAAGTTCCTCCCATAACTCATCCCAGACGTCTATTCCGTCCTGCATTGCTCGCAGCGCTATCGATGCATCGTATGGCATTTTGTATCCGCCGTGGAGCTCTTTCCATTTCTCATCTTCAAGACTTAGCATGTGTTTTCGTCTTTCGTTTTTTACCGCCGGGGCCGCGGCCGTTACTGCCACTACGGCAACCAGGACGGGGTCAAGTCTAACATTCAGACACAAACCCGTCTGCAGCCAACTGCTGGTTGCCGCAAGCGATACTCGTGTTCGTGTTGTCAGGCACCTTACGGATCAGGACGTGTATGAATGTTAGACTTGACCCCCAGCCTTGATGGCCGGCATGCAGGCATCGCGCGCGATGAGCGGCCATCCGGCGATGATCGACGGCGAGACCGATTTTATTTAGCGGGCGCCGCCAGCTCCGGCGGATAGGTGATGCGCAGCCCGTCGACGCGGGCGAACGGCGTCAGCTTGTGCGGACGCCGTTGACGGGCGTCGATGATGTCGTCGACGCGCACGCCGCGCACCAGTAAGGCGTCCGCCACCAGCGAGCGGTGGCAGCGCCACGGCACCGCTTCCGCGCACATCAGCGCGCAGGGCCTGTCGCGCGCCAGCTCGACGACCGTGTCGACGTTGGCCGCGAATTCATCGGTTTGCATGTAGTCGGCGTAGCCGCGAAACGACAGGTTGCGCCAGCCGGTATTGGGCGTGTCGGCGCGTGGACGGCGCAGCCCGCCCAGGCCCGACAGGTAGCGGTATTCGATACCGGCGTCGGCCAACGAGGCCGCCAGCTGGTCCTGGCCGAATTGCGGGTTGTGCCGCGATTTTGGAATCGTCCGGATGTCGAGCAGGCACCCGACACCGTTTTGCCACAGCAGACCGATGAAGTCCTCGATCGGACGGTTTGAATGGCCGATGGTGAACACCAGTTCCGGGGTCATGCGCCTCTTTCAAAATAGCCTGGGACCATTCTGGCATGACCATAAGACGCGCAGCGCACCGTTCACTAGCCTTTCAGCCGTTATTGGATTATGATCGTAATTCAATGGGGGGGTAAATGCGGTACGAAGCTGATCACAAGCAATTGACGAGGGCGCGGATGGTCGAAACCGCCGCACGGGTGTTGCGTCGCGACGGTATCGCGGCGGCGGGCGTGGCCAGCCTGATGGCGGAAGCGGGGCTCACCAACGGGGCGTTCTATGCCCATTTCGATTCAAAGGAGGCGCTGGTGGCCGAGGCGATCGTCACGGCGCTCGGCGAAACGCGGGCGGTAATGGCCGAGAGGATCCGGAATGCCGCTCCCGGTCGTTCCCTGGATGCGGTCATCGATTTTTACCTCGATCCGCGCCATGTCACGCATCCGGAACGCGGGTGCGCGGTGGCCGCGCTGGGCCCCGAATTGGCGCGCAGGCCGGAATCGACGCGCGCGATGGTGGACAAGGCGATAGGCGAGTACATCGCCACCATCGCCGGGGCGCTGGCCGACGGCCATCCAAACAGCCTGGCGGTTGCGGGGGCGGTCTTCGCATCGATGGTGGGGACCATCCAGCTTGCCCGGGCCAGCCGTCCGGCGCGGGTCCCCTCCATCTTGACGGCGGGGGCGGCCGCTGCCCGAAAAATTGGCCAGGTTTCCATGACTTAAAGACGACGGAGCTGAACGTGGGCCAATTCAAACAATATGCCGTGGTGGCAAATGGCACCCGGCAGCACGTGACCCAGGGGCGCGGGAACACCATTGCATTAACACGCTTACCGACCACGACGAAAGGTTTCATATGACTACCCGAGAAATCGTCCTTTGCGCACCTGTTCGCACCGCCATCGGTGCCTTCAACGGGTCCCTCAAAACCGTCGGCGCCGTCGATCTTGGCGCCATTGCCATCCGCGCCGCCGTCGAGCGCGCCGGCATCGCGCCGGATCGCATCGATGCCGTGCTGATGGGTAACGTCGTCCAGGCCGGCAACCGCATGAATCCGGCGCGCCAGGCTGGCGTCCACGGCGGACTACCGGTCGGCGTGCCGGCGATGACACTCAACCGCGTATGTGGATCGGGCGCGCAGGCGATCGCCACCGCGGCGTTTGAAATCCTCGCCGGCGAATCGGATGTCGTCCTGGCGGGCGGCATGGAAAACATGGACCAGGCGCCGTACCTGTTGCCGGACGCCCGCTGGGGCGCGCGGATGGGGCACGCGCAAATGCTGGACAGCCTGCTGCGCGACGGGCTGGTGGACGCGTTCTCGTCCGAGCACTCCGGTTGGCATACCGAAGACCTGGCCAGGGATCTGGATATCGACCGCCGCGCGCAGGACCGCTGGGCCGCCCGTTCGCAGCAACGCTTTTCGGCGGCCCAGGCGGCCGGCGCGTTCCGCGACGAGATCGTGGCCGTGGAGATCAAGGGCAGGAAAGGGGTCGAGGTTTTCGATACCGACGAGGCCAACCGTCCCGATACCACCGAGGAATCGCTGGCGCGCTTGAAACCGGCGTTCCGCCCGGACGGCACGATCACGGCCGGCAACGCGCCCGGCCTGAACAGCGGCGCGGCGGCCCTGATCGTCGCCGACCGCGCCGCCGCCGAGCGGCTCGGATTGCAGCCGTTGGCGCGCCTGGTCGCGTCGGCCGTGGTCGGCGTGGAGCCGGGCCAGTTTGGGCTGGGACCGGTGCCGGCGGTGACCAAGGCGCTCGCGCGCGCGGGCTGGGCGTTGTCCGACGTGGACCGTTTTGAAATCAACGAGGCGTTCGCTGTCGTGCCGTTGGCGGCGGCGCGGCGGTTGTCGTTGCCGGAAGACGTCATCAACGTCGAGGGCGGCGCCGTCGCCCATGGTCACCCGATCGGCGCGACCGGGGCGATTCTGACGGTGCGGCTGCTGCATGCGATGCGCCGCGGGTTGGCCCGGCGCGGCGTGGTGTCGTTGTGTATCGGTGGTGGCCAAGGTATCGCGCTGGCGATCGAAAAGCTCTGATCCGTCAGTAAAAGTGTACTCCCGGCCTTAGCACTACCTGGAAGATCAGGAGCAGGCACAGCACCGCGCCGAGCGGCCGGGCGATCGTCCCGGCTGCGCTGCCGCCATGGGGCGCGTCGACGCGGGCGTGCCAGGCCCAGGCTTGCATCCAGGCCAGTCCGACCACTGTCACCACCAAGGGCACCGCCAGCACCTCGATCAGCTCGCGCGGCACACGAAACAGCGTGATCACCGGCAGCGCCAGCATGCCCGGTAGCGTCGCGCTCATGAAAACCAGCCGGCTGCGGCCCTTGCCATGGCCGACTTGCGTCCGGCTGCCCACTGCAGCGAGCAACAGCTTGCCGAGCCCAATGGCAGCCAGCGGAATGCATGCCAGCGCCATCAGCGCCGCGATCGTCTTGCTGGTGCTTCCGAGCTGGAAATAATCCATGGCCATGCCCACATCGCTTTTGTCGCTGAGTGCGCCGATAACGACTTGTGGCAGCGCCATGAACACGCCGCTGTAGGCCATCCAGAACAGAAACAGCCGGATCGCGGCGGACTTGCCCGCGCCACGGCGCAGCAGCAAGGCGCAGGCGGCGCCGGTCAGCAGCGTGGCGAGCGCGCCGGTGCCCTGGAATAATGCGGCCAGCGGGCTGTCGCCGTCCCAGAGGTGATTGTTGTGGAATAGCGTAGGCCTCAGTCCGGGCGTGAGCGCCTTGGGCACGACCAGGGCCAGTTCCTGAATTAAGAACGTCAGGTTGAAAGCCAGCACATACAGCAGCGCCGACGTGACGGTGAATTTCCAGTCCCATGCGATGGCGCGGTCCGCGCCCACCGAATCACGGTGCGCGCTCAGCCGGCCGGCCAGACCAAGCGCCAATGGCCCCGCGAAGACAATCAAGATCACTGCGATGCCAATAAGGCTGGTGTTGGTCATGACGTCTCCCGCCGTGTGTGTGATCGCGCTAGGCCAGGTGCTTGTAGAAGAAGGTGGTGCCGCAGTAGGCGCCATCGGGCATCAGCGCGTATTTCGGCACGGTTCCGGCGCTTTGCCAGCCGGCGCGCTGGTACAGCCGCTCGGCGTCGCCGCCGGTGACGGTATCGAGCACCAGCACGCTTTTCCCTTCGTCGAGCGCGGCCTGGTCGACGGCCGCCATCAATAATCCGGCGACGCCGCGTCGGCGCGCGTCGCGGTGCACCAGCATCTTGGCCACGTCCGCGCGGTGCGGCTGGTTGTCCGGCTGCGCCGTGATCAGCTGCACGGTGCCGACGATGCGCCCGCCGGCCGTTTCCGCCACCAGCAGCACGCGCTGCCCGCGGGTGACGCCATCGAGCACGCCGCGCCAGAACTCCAGCGCCTTTTCGCGCGGCAGCGGCAGCATGAAGCTGACCGAGGCGCCGCCCTCCACGCAATCGGTCAGCACGTCGGCCAGCGCCCGCGCCAGCGTCTCGCCGTTTGCCTTGGCTTCGGCGGCGTCGATGCGGCGCACGGTGATCGGATCGGACATCAGGTTCTCCTCGTCGCGGGCTGGGAGGTCAGCGCGACCAGGTAGCGCGCGCGTTCCGCCGTCGGGTTGAAATAGACGATGTGGCGTTCGAGCCGCATGGCGAGCGTGTCGCCGGCGCGCAGCCGCCATTGCTGGTCGCCCACGCCGATGTCCATCGTGCCTTCGATGATCCAGATTTGCTGGTGGATGTCGGCGCCGTGCGGCGCGCTGTCGTAGGCCACGCGCTGTCCCGGGGGGAAGATCACGTCGACCAGTTGCAGGGGAGAGGGGGCGGCGGGCGACAGGCTGCGCCGGGTGTAGCCGGAGGCGGGGTCGGTCCATACCGGCTGGTCGGCCACGCGCGCCACCGGCGACGGTTGCGCCGCCGGCTCGGCCTTGTCCTCGAACAGGCTGGCCAGCGCCACGCCCAGCGCGCTGGCCAGTTTATCCAGCACGGCGGCGGTGGGGCTGCTTTCACCGCGCTCGATCAGCGAAATCGTCGAGCGGCCGACATTGCTGCGCGCCGCCAGCGCGTCGAGCGATAAATTTTGCGCATCGCGCAATTCCCGCACGCGGCGGGCGATCAAAAAATTGATATCCATGGATTTCCATTTTACAGGAAATCCATGTCCACTAAACTGGAATAGATATCGTCCGCTTAGCGGTTGGTGTCGCTGCTGTTGTCGCCCCGGGCGCCGGCCGCGCGGTCGCGGTGCGTGGTTTGGGCGGCGGCGGCGGCGGCATCCTGCTTGCTGTCCTGGTAACTCCGGCTCAGGTTGCCCTGGCGCAGGCTCTGCTCGGAACGGGCCGGCGCGCGGCCGTGCTGCTCGTTCACGTGCGGCGTGTCGTTGCCCGGATGTCCGACGGCGTGGTTGCCACTCTCCGACATGCCATCGCGCTCGGGATCGTAACCGTCGTGCGGCATGTTGGCACCGGGTTTGAACCCTTTTTCGCTAGGTTTGTTCGGTTGGCTCATGATGCTTCTCCTTTGAAAGAGGGAAGACATTGTCCTTCCCTGAGTTGCTATCCTAAGCCGCCCGAACGGTTCAGCGAGTAGGCGCACATCCCGAGGCGATGTAGGAGTGCACGGAGGGAAACTTTCGACATGGCAGACACCCTATGTTCGGCATGGAACGTTCGTCCGCGCACCGACGGGCGGCGCCTTTCGTGGCAAGCTCGTCCTTCTCCAGGAGACATCCATGACCGACCACATTCCCGAGATTCGCGCCGGGCAGGCCCCGGAGCCGCTAGGCCGCGACGAATTCCGTCTGCGTTTCATGCAATCGTTCCACGATCCGTCGTTCGGCGCGGTGGCGGGCGCGTTGGCGCAGGTCGAGGAGGTCGCCTGGAGTAACTATCATGCCGGACGCAAGGCGCCCGTGACGCAAAAGGCGGGCGCCGAATTCGCCGATCCCGGCTACGATCTGTCGGTCGAGTGGAAGGCCACCCGCGACCGCCTGCTGGCCGCCGAGCGGACCCAGAAGGATGCGCGCACCCGTTCGCGCGTGCTGCTCATCAACGGATCGGCGCGCAACGACGGCACTTGCCCGGGCGAGATCTCCAAAACCTATCGCATGACGAAGTGGGCGCGCGAGACGCTGGCCGAGTCCGACATCGACAGCGATCTGCTGGACCTGAGCCTGCTCACCTCCAGCTACGACCTGCATATCCATCCGTGCAAGGGATGCGTGTCGACGGCGATGCCTTTGTGTCATTGGCCGTGCAGCTGCTATCCCAACCACGGCGCGCGCCAGACCAGCGACTGGATGGCGGAGATCTACGAAAAATGGGTCGCCGCGCACGGCGTCATCATCATGACGCCGACCTACTGGTATCAAACGCCGTCGGTGCTCAAGCTGATGATCGACCGATTGGTGTGCGCGGACGGCGGCAATCCCGATCCGACCACCACGCACGGCAAGAAGGCGGCCGAGGCCAAGGCGCTGGAGCTGGCCGGCTGGGACTATCCCAAGCATCTGGCCGGCCGCGCCTACGGGCTGGTGGTGCATGGCGACGTGGCCGGCATCGAAGGTGTGCGGCGCGGCCTGGCCGATTGGCTGGACTGGATGGGGCTGATCGACGCCGGCAAGCAGTCGGCGCTGGATCGCTATGTCGGCTATTACGAATCGTATGCGGAGAGCCACCAGGCGCTCGACCGGGACGAGGCGTTCCAGCGGGAGGTGCGCAACGTCGCCAGCGCGGTCGCGGTGGCGGTGGGGCAGCTGCGCGCCGGCACGCTGAGCAAGCCGGACGCGGGCGTGCCGCCGGCAAGGCCGAAGTAAGCACGAAGCAGGGCGATGCAACGGAACGGAGCGCGTCGAACGCGGTCTATATTTTTATAACCTTGAAAGGATACACCATGGGCATACTCAGCAATATCTTCCACAAGATTTTCCCCGGTTCCAAGCCGGAGGCCGCCCAAGCGGGCACCGCGCCGGCCGCTCCAACCTCAGCCGCACCAGCCCCAGCGGCGGCCGCCGCGCCGGCGCCGGCGCCACAGCAGGCCGCCACACCGGTCATGCCGGTGGTCGACGTCGAGGCGATCCTCACCACGATGCAGCAGCAAAATGCGCAGCCGCTGAACTGGCGCACCTCCATCGTCGACCTGCTCAAGCTGCTCAATCTGGACAGCAGCCTCGCTTCGCGCAAGGAGCTCGCCGACGAGCTGCATTACACCGGCGACAAAAACGATTCGGCGACGATGAATATCTGGTTGCACAAGCAGGTGATGATCAAGCTGGCGGAAAACGGCGGCAAGGTGCCGGCCGAGCTGAAGGACTAACCCGTTCCGCCAGTCCCCGCCGCTAGGCGCTGCTGACGTCCGGCGCCCTGGCGTTGTCGACGGCCGTGCGCAGGTCGCAGCAAGCCTTGTGCAGCGCGGCCTCGACGTCCGGCAGCATGTCGGCCACCTCGACCAGCTGGCCGGCGGCGGCGGCCGACTCCATCTCGCTGCACAGCGTGTGCAGGTGGGTGGAGCTCAGGTAGCCGGCGCTGCCCTTGAGGGCGTGGATGGCGGCCGCCGCCGCGCCGGTGTTGCCGGCGATGACGGCGGCGCGCGCGGTCTCCATGCGCCGTGGCGCTTCCTCCAGGAAGGCTTGCGTGATGCGCTGCATGTGCTTGTGCGACATCCCGGCCAGCGGCATGATTTGCACGGCCGCCGGATCGGTGGCGCGCGCGCCTTCCACGTGCGCGTCCGGCTCGACGCCGAACTGCTGGTCCAGCGCCTCGTTGCGCGCGGCGGCCAGTTGCGCCGCGTCGGTGGCCCGCAGCGGACGGCCGCGGCTCAGGTGCAGGGCGATGATCTTCTCGATCTGGTCGTACAGCAGGCGCTCGTCGACCGGCTTGCTGAGGAAGCCGTCCATGCCGACGGCCAGATAGCGCGCGCGGTCATGGTCGCTGGCGTTGGCCGTCAGCGCGATGATGGGGATGCCCGGGTCGAGCACCTTGTAGTCCTCGCTGCCGCCGTCGCGGATCAGGCGCGCGGCCTGTTCGCCGTCCATCATCGGCATGCGCCCGTCCATCAGCACCAGGTCGTAGGCGGCCGTGCTCAGCGCGTGCAGCGCCTGCAGGCCGTTTTCGACGATGCGGATGTCGTGGCCCATGTTCTCCAGCAGCGTGCTGACGATGATCTGGTTGGTACGCACGTCCTCGGCGCACAGCACGCGCAGGCGGTAGGCGTGGTGCTCCTTGCGCGGCAGGTTGAACGGGTCGGCGGCCGGTTCCGCGCCCAGCGCCAGTGGCAGCGTCACGCTGAACGTGGAGCCGACGCCGACCCGGCTTTCGGCACCGATCGAGCCGCCCATCAGCTCCGCCAGCTCCTTACAGATGGCCAAGCCGAGGCCGGTGCCGCCGTAGCGGCGCGTGGTCGAGTGGTCGGCCTGCTCGAACTTCTGGAACAGGCGCGGCAAGGTGTCGGCCGGGATGCCGGGGCCGGTGTCGGTGACGTCGAAGCAGATGCTGGCGCGGCCGTCGGCGGTCTGCATGGCGGAGGCGTCGAGCCGCACCTCGCCGCGGTCGGTGAACTTGATGGCGTTGCCCAGCAAATTGAGCAGGATCTGGCGCAGCCGGGTCGGGTCGCCGCGCACGTAGCGCGGCAGGTCCAGCGCCAGGTCGCTGCGCAGCAGCAGGCTCTTGGCGTCGGCCTGGCCTTGCAGGATGCCGAGCGCGTCGTCGATCAGCGCGATCAGGTCGAAGTCCACCGTCTCGATCGACAGGCGGCCGGCGTCGATCTTGGAAAAGTCGAGGATGTCGTTGAGGATGGCCAGCAGCGATTCGCTGTTTTGCAGGCCGATGCGCAGGTATTCCTCGGTCCGCCCGCGCACCGACTGGTCGCGCATGGCGAACTTGATCATGCCGATCACGCCGGCCAGCGGCGTGCGGATGTCGTGGCTCATCGCCGACAGGAAATCGATGCGGTGGCGGCTGACCACCTCGGCGTGCTCCTTGGCCTCGGTCAGCTGCGCGGTGCGCTCCTGCACGCGCTGTTCGAGCGTGTTGCGCAGCAGCCGGATCTGGTCGGCCAGCGCGAACGCCAGCAGCACGCCGTCGAGCGTGCCGCCGAGCAAGGTGAACAGCTGGGCGTTGGTCACCATCGCCGGGATCAGGCCGACGTTGGCCGGCAGGATCAGCAGGCCGGGCACCATCAGCGCGACGAAGCCGAGCACGAAGAAGCGCGCCGGCTGGTAGCCGCGGCGCCACACCACGATGCCGCTGGTGAGCGCCATCGTCATCCAGATCGTGATGACGACGGTGGCGATGGTGTGGGCGTAGCTGAGGAAGAAGAAGCAGCTCGGCAAGGTCAGCAGCGGCAGCACGATGTTCACGCGGCTCAGCTTATACAGGCGCGGCGCGTATTCCTTCAGGCGCAGGAAGGTGGTGTAGAACAGCGTGCTCAGAACCGGCAGCAGGAAGAACGGCACGTAATGCCAGTGCAGGTTGTGCCAGTTGAACAGGTCGGCCGACAGGTGGAACGTCATGCCCCAGGCGACCGCGTAGCACAGCACATACAGCGAGTAATAGAGCGAGGAGCGGTCGCGCGTGATCGAATAGATGAAGAAATTGAACACGGTCAGCGCGAACAGCGCGCCGATGGAACCGATGATCAGCACGTTCTCGCGCGCGACCAGCTGCTGGTAGGCGGCGCGCGGCAGCACCGAGAACACCGGCGTGCGCGCGTAGTACGGGCTGGAGAAGCGGATCAGCACCTGGTAGCGCTGGCCGGGTTGCAGATCGACATCCTTACCGTAGTGCAGCAGGTAGGAGTGGGGCTGGCGGTACCCGGTCAGCATCTGGCGCACGCTGCCGTCCTCGCCGTAGATCTGGATATCGACCATGTCGATCAGCGTGTCGTTCGGATCGATCACCCAGGCCGAGTGGCGGCTGTCGTTGCGCAGCTCTGCCACCAGCCAGTAGCTGCCGCCGAGCAGATCGACCGCGCGGGCCGGTTTGAGGCCGGCGACCATCGCCGGCAGTCCGGCGGCCGTGGACGGGTAGGGCTGGCCCTCGTCCACATACAGTTGGCCTGCTTTGGCGAGGTCGACGCTGTCGCCGGACGTGGTCAGCGCGATGGGCGCGCGCGGCTCGGCGGCCAGGGCCGGCGGCCATTGCCAAAAGAAAAAGACAGCGCACAGCAAGAGCAACGCGTCGCGCCTGGCGTGACGGGCCAGTACGGTGAGCGCGTGGGACATCTTGCTGGTTTTACTCATTGGTGTTCCGAAGGCTGCCGGGCTGGAGAATTGTTTTTTGCTCATTTTAAACGAGAACATCCCGCCGGAAGCAAAATTTGACCGTTGTCCTGGGCAACCCTCATTAGCAATATTGCAGCGAAGATATCGGACGGTTATGATGGCGCCTTTCTCATCGGAACCGCGCCCATGCTAATTACTCCAGAACAATTCATCGGTTTTCTCGGCGCCGCGCTGCTGATCACCTTATCGCCGGGGCCGGATAACCTGATGGTGCTCAGCATCGGCATGTCGCGCGGCCGGCGCCGGGGGCTGGTATTCGGCCTGGGCTGCGCGCTGGGTTGCCTGAGCCACACGGTGCTGGCGGCGCTGGGCGTGAGCGCGCTGATCAAGGCATCGCCGCTGGCCTTCGGCGCGCTGAAGCTGGTGGGTGGCGCCTATCTGATCTGGCTCGGCATCGGCGCCCTGCGCAGCAGCGGCGGCGCGCGCGTGAATGGCGGCGACGGCGCCGCCTTGCCCGATGAAAGTCTGGGCCAGCTGTTCGCCAAGGGCTTGTTCGCCAACGCCATCAACCCCAAGGTGGTGCTGTTTTTCCTCTCGTTCCTGCCGCAATTCGTGGTGGCCGAGCGGGGCGACGCCAGTTGGCAGACGGCGCAACTGGGTGTGCTGTTCACAGCGCAGGGCGTGGTGGTGTTCGGCCTGCTGGGGTATTTTTCAGGCACGGTGGGCGCGTGGATCAACCGCCACCCTGGCGCCGGCAAATGGATGGACCGGGTAGCGGGCACGATTTTCGTCGGACTTGGTTTGCGGCTGATCGTCGCCCGCTAAAAAAGTTTGTTCGCGGCGGCGATTGTCATCATCCAGTCATGCTGGGTTGACATACTGGCCTTGCTCTTTCAAGTCTCTCCCGATTTGAAAACCTTCGGCCCGCGCTCCATGCTGCGGGCCTTTTTTTTACTCCGGGGTCAGGTCCACCATTTCTACACGGACCCAGCTGTGGGCGCGACGCTCATGTGCTTTTAAGTTGAGCTCGTGTAGAAATGGTGGACCTGACCCTGGAGTTATTTTGCTAGCAGTGAGAAACGCAGTTCCATCTTGTCCTGCACGGCCATGGCGCCCCCCATCACCGAGAACGGTACCAGGCCGAAATCGCTTTGGTTCAATTCGAGCGTGCCGCTGACCGTCATCACGCCGTCGTTTTCCCGCAGGTCGGCCGGCACCGCGTAGTCGCGCGTGACGCCGTGCAGCGTGATCGATACCCGCAGCGGCGCGCCCGCCGCGCCGCGTTCGGCGTGTACCGTCACCACCGGATAGCGCTCGGCGTCGAGCACCTTGGTCAGCATGTTGGTCCGCGTGCCGTCGATGGCGTCGGCCGACGGCTGCGTCTCCAGGCCGGCCGCGCGGCGCAGATCCGCTTCGTCCACAGTCATCTGGTCGAGCCGGAATTGGAAGTCGGCGCGGTTTTGCGCCGGCGCCACCGTGCCGGTGACCGCGTGGCTGGCCACCACGTGGTCGTGTCCGAGCCGCGCCAACACGCCGCCGCGCCGCACCGTGACGGCGATCAGCGATGCGGCGCTGTCGATATGAAGAATGGCGCCGGCGTCCGGAGCCTGGCTCGCGGCCGGCCCGGTGGCGGCGGGTGCCTGCGCGGCCGGCGGCGCCGTCGTCGTCGCGGCGGGCGCGCCCCATTGCGAGCAGGCGGCCAGCGCGCACAGGAATGCGGCGCCGGTCAGCCCGCGCAGCGCGGTGTTCAAGGTGGTCTTTGGTGTGTGATGGAAGGGCGTCATTTGGCCGTCATATTGTAAGATTATTATGCGTTCGCTGGTCCCAGCGTGCTCCAGCTGGTCGCCGCGCCCAAGCAGGCGCGGGATTTCACAAAGCACGACTCAGCAGGCTCGCCGGTGGCCTGAAACACCGGCACCATCCTACCTAATTTTTCGACTTAATGAAGTCCTAAGCCTGACTTGGCCGATAACTGGCAAAGTAGTACCCATAGCGCGCGGTTCAGCCGAGCGCCCGGTTGCCGGACCCCACAGCCCGGCACAAATTTCGTTCAGGCGGCACGATCGCCGCCGGACACCGTCCATCCCCACGCTCTCGAGCGTTTTATGACCAGTTTCATCTCACGATGACGCTGGTTTTTTTTTGCCTGTGCCGTTGGCGGACTTTTATCGTCGGCCGCTGCAGCGCTTTTTAAATCGGGCTATTATCTGCTTACACAAACAACAAGTTAAGGCAGAGACAATGATCGACCTGTATACCGCCGCCACGCCGAACGGCCACAAGATCTCCATCGCGCTCGAGGAGCTCGAATTGACCTACACGTTGCATGCGCTGGACCTGTCGTCCAATGAGCAGAAGCAGCCGTGGTTCCTGGCGATCAATCCGAACGGCCGCATCCCGGCCATCGTCGACCGTTCGGAAGATAATTTCGCCGTGTTCGAATCCGGCGCCATCCTGATTTATCTGGCGGAGAAAACCGGTGAGCTGATGCCGACCGATTTCAAGGGCCGCTCCAAGGTGCTGCAATGGCTGATGTTCCAGATGGGCGGCGTCGGTCCGATGATGGGACAGGCCAATGTGTTCTACCGCTACTTCCCGGAGAAGATCCAGCCGGCGATCGACCGCTATCAGGGCGAGAGCAAGCGCCTGTTCCGCGTGCTCGATGGCCATCTGGCCGATAACGAATACCTGGCCGGCGATTATTCGATCGCCGATATCGCCAATTTCGCGTGGGTCAATATCCATGAGTGGACCGGCATCCCGGTCGACGATCTGCCGCATCTGCGGCGCTGGCTGGCGGCGATCCGCGAGCGGCCGGCCGTCAAGCGCGGCTTGATACTGCCGCCGCGCGCGGAGCGCACCAAGCCGGAGGAACTGGAGCAAGTGGCGGTCGAGGCGCGCAAGATGCTGGAGACCGGCCAGTCGCGCACCGCCGGCGTGTGAGAGCGGCGCGCTGAATCCTAGGCTACCCGTTTGTACCAGGGCTGGTGCGGGAAGACCTGTTTGTACTGGTTCGCCAGCGGGTCGTCGTCTTCGAGCGGGCGGTCCAGCACCAGCATGCCCGATTGCGCCAGGCTGTCGTCGAACAGCCGCAGCACGCGCCGCCGCAGCTGCGCGCCGAAGTCCGGCAGCGCGCGGGCGGCCAGTATCATCTGGAATTCGTTGAACGAGGCGTCCGTCACCAGGTTGTATTGCGCCCACGTGATGCGGCCGCGCAGCTGCGGCAGCAGCGTGGCGTGCGTGCGTTCCGCGTTCACCTCGAAATAGTCGATCAGGCGGCCGGCACCGCCGCTTTTCATGTAGTTACCTTGCAGCTCGCTCAAACGCGCCATCGGCAGGCTCGCCTCCAGCGCCTCGGCCAGCAGGGCGTCGCTGGCGACGGTGGCGTAGATTTCCGTGCGTGGCCCCAGTTGTTCCTGTTCCAGCAGGATGGCCAGCGTCCACGCCTGCTGCGCGCCCGCGCAATCGGCCAGCCAGACGCGCGGCACGGCGGCGCCGTGCAGGCAGACGCCCAGCGACATGCGCAGCAGCGCGATTTCCGAGGCGTCGTCGAACATCCGCGCCGGTTCGACATACAGTGCCTTCAACAAGGCGTTGTAGGCCGCCGGATCGTGCAGCACCTTCGCCTGCAGCGCGGAGATGGTCGGCGTGGACAGTTGCGCCATCATCAGCCGCACCTTGCGGCGCACCAGATCGCGCTCATAGCCGCGATAGTCGTAGCCATGGCATTGAAACAGCGCTTCGAGCAGCAGCTCCAGCTCCAGTTCCTCCACCGACGATGGCGAGTGGCGCCGCGCCGGCGGGACGGCGGCCGCGGCGTGGCCGTTGGAGCCGGCGCTGGCCTCCGTCGGCGGCGGTAAGGCCTCGTCGCCGGCGCCGCCGATCTCGTTGAGCTCCGCCTCCTGGGTCGAGCGCAGCGCCGACTTCAGCGAGGCCAGGAGGGACGTCATGCCCGCCATCAGTGCAGCCACACCCGCATCAGCGACAGCAGCTGCGCCACATCCACCGGCTTGGTGATGTAGTCGGAGGCGCCGGCGGCGATGCATTTATCGCGGTCGCCCTTCATCGCCTTGGCCGTCAGCGTGATGATCGGCAGCGATTTGAACTTGGGGATGCGCCGGATCGCGCGCATGGTGTCGTAGCCGTCCATCTCCGGCATCATGATGTCCATCAGGACGATTTCGATGGTCGGGTCTTTTTCCAGCACCTCGATGCCGTCGCGGCCATTTTCGGCGAACGACACCTGCATCTGCTGGCGCTCCAGCAGCGACGACAGCGCGAAGATGTTGCGCAGGTCGTCGTCGACGATCAGCACCTTGCGTCCGGCCAGGCCGCCGTCGGCGGCGTGGATCTCCTCGAGCATGCGGCGCTGCGCCTCCGGCAGGCTGGCCTGCGAGCGGTGCAGGAACAGCGCCGTCTCGTCGAGCAGGCGCTCCGGCGAGCGCGCGTCCTTGATGACGATGGTCTTGGCGTAGCGTTTGAGCTTGGCCACTTCCTTGCGGTTCAAGTCCTTGGCGGTGTTGATGACGATCGGCAGGTCGCGCAGCGATTCGTCCTTGCCGATGATGTCGAGCAGATCGAAGCCCGAGATGTCGGGCAACGTCAGGTCGAGCACCATGCAGTCGAAGCGCTGTTCGCGCAGCGCCTCCAGCGCGGCCTTGCCGTTGTCGACGGCGACGATGTGCAAGTCGGCGTCGCCGATCAGCGCGACGATCGAGTCGCGCTGCGCCGGTTCGTCGTCGACCACCAGCAGGCTGCGTTTTCCGCCCAACAGGAATTTCTGGATCCGCGCGAACTCCTCCTGCAGCGCGGCCTGGTTCACGGGTTTGTTCAGGTAGGAGATCGCGCCCAGGCGCAGCGCGCGCTCGCGTTCGCGCAGGCTGGACATCACATGCACCGGGATGTGGCGCGTGCTCGGGTCGCGTTTGAGGCGGTCGAGCACCGTGAAGCCGTCGATGTCGGGCAGGTCGAGGTCGAGCAGGATGGCCGACGGCAGGTAGTCGCGCGCCAGGCTCAAGGCGGAGTCGCCCTGCATGGTGACGATGCCCTTGAAGTTCTTCTCGCGGGCGAAGCCCAGCACGATCTTGGCGAAGCGTTCGTCGTCCTCGATGATCAGCACCGACGGATCGCCCGGCGCCACCAGGCCGCGGTCGTCGCTGGTGCTGTATTCGCCGATATCGGCATCGAGTTCGCCGACCGCGCCGGCGGCGATGTCGTGCTCCGGCATGGATAGTTCGTTGTGATGCGGCTGCGAGTAGACGATGTTGGGCGCCGGCGCGGCCGGCATCGGCATGCGCACCTGCGGCTGGCGTCCCATGTCGTAGTTGATGAAGCCCGCGCGGTTGTAAGGCAAGAACAGCGTGAACGTGGAGCCGTTGCCGACCACCGATTCGACCCG
The DNA here is from genome assembly GCF_017833525.1 of Duganella sp. 1411. GTDB lineage: Bacteria > Pseudomonadota > Gammaproteobacteria > Burkholderiales > Burkholderiaceae_D > Rugamonas. The sequence goes on along the minus strand of NZ_JAFICD010000001.1, from coordinate 1,563,915 downwards.
GATCTCGCCGCCCAGCAGGCGCGCCAGCTCGCGCGAGATCGACAGGCCCAGGCCCGTGCCGCCGTATTTGCGGGCGGTGGAGCCGTCGGCCTGCTGGAACGCCTCGAAGATCAGCTGCAGCTTGTCGGAGGCGATGCCGACGCCGGTGTCGCTGACGGCGAAGGCCAGCACCGCGTCGGCGTGGATCAGGTTCGGGTGGTCGCTGGAGAAGCCGCTGTTGACCAGGCTGATGACCAGCGACACCTGGCCGTGCGTGGTGAACTTGAACGCGTTCGACAGCAGGTTTTTCAGCACCTGCTGCAAGCGCGTGGTGTCGGTCATCATCGCCGTCGGCAGGTTTTCGCGCAGGTCGACCGAGAAGCCCAGGTGCTTGGCTTCGGCCATGTGGCGGAAGGTGCGGTCGACGTAGTTCCGGAGATTTTGGAAACGATACTCCGAGACGTCCAAGGTCACCGTGCCCGATTCGATCTTCGACAGGTCGAGGATGTCGTTGATCAGCGTGAGCAGGTCGGAGCCGGAGCCGTGGATGGTCTTGGCGAATTCCACCTGCTTGCCCGACAGGTTGCCGTCCGGGTTGTCGCCCAGCTGCTGCGCCAGGATCAACAGCGAATTCAAAGGCGTGCGCAGCTCGTGCGACATATTGGCCAGGAATTCGGATTTGTACTTCGACGACAGCGCCAGCTGCGTGGCCTTTTCCTCCAGCGCCAGCTTGGCCTGTTCCACCTCGCGGTTCTTACGTTCCACCTCGATGTTCTGCTCCGACAGCAGGCGGGCTTTTTCGGCCAGTTCCTGGTTGGTCTGCTGCAGTTCCTGCGCCAGCGACTGCGATTGCGTCAGCAGCGATTCGGTGCGGCTGTTGGCCTCGATGGTGTTGAGCACCACGCCGATCGATTCCATCAGCTGGTCGAGGAAGGACAGGTGGGTTTCGGTGAAGCGGTCGAGCGAGGCGATCTCGATGACGGCCTTGACCTGCTGCTCGAACAGGATCGGCAGCACCACGATGTTGGTCGGCGGCGCCGCGCCCAGCCCGGACGAGACGACGATGTAATCGCGCGGCACGTCGGTCAGCCAGATGCGCACCTTCTCCAGCGCGCACTGGCCCACCAGGCCTTCGCCGGGCAGGAAGGAGGTCGGCAGCTTGCGGCTGGAGCGGTAGCCGTAGCTGGCGATCATGCGCAGGCGCGCGTCCGATTCCTGCGAGTCCATCATATAGAACACGCCGTGGTGCGCCGACACCAGCGGCGCCAGCTCCGACAGAATCAGCTTGGTCACGGCCTGCAAGTCGCGCTGGCCCTGCAGCAGGCGGGTGAAGCGCGCCAGGTTGGTCTTGAGCCAATCCTGCTGCGCGTTCTTCAGCGTGGTGTCCTTCAGGTTGCGGATCATCTCGTTGATGTTGTCCTTCAGGTAGGACACCTCGCCGCGCGCCTCCACCTGGATCGAACGCGACAAGTCGCCGCGCGTCACCGCCGTCGCCACCTCGGCGATCGCGCGCACCTGGTTGGTCAGGTTCGCCGCCAGCTGGTTGACGTTCTCGGTCAAGTCCTTCCACGTGCCGGCCACGCCGGACACGTTGGCCTGGCCGCCCAGCTTACCCTCGGTGCCGACCTCGCGCGCCACCCGCGTCACTTCCGACGCGAACGACGACAACTGGTCCACCATGACGTTGATGGTGTCTTTCAGCTCCAGGATCTCGCCTTTGACGTCCACCGTGATCTTTTTCGACAGGTCGCCGCGCGCCACGGCGGTGGTCACCGCCGCGATGTTACGCACCTGGCCCGTCAGGTTCGACGCCATGAAGTTGACGTTGTCGGTCAAGTCCTTCCAGGTGCCGCCGACGCCGGGCACGTAGGCCTGTCCGCCCAGCTTACCCTCGGTGCCGACCTCGCGCGCCACCCGCGTCACTTCCGACGCGAACGACGATAATTGGTCCACCATCACGTTGATGGTGTTTTTCAGTTCCAGGATCTCGCCCTTGACGTCCACCGTGATCTTCTTCGACAGGTCGCCGTTGGCCACGGCGGTGGTGACGTCGGCGATGTTGCGCACCTGGCCGGTCAGGTTGCCCGCCATCGAGTTCACGCCGTCGGTCAAGTCCTTCCAGGTGCCGGCCACGCCGGGCACGTTGGCCTGGCCGCCCAGTTTGCCCTCGGTGCCGACCTCGCGCGCCACCCGCGTCACCTCCGAGGCGAAGGAGTTCAATTGGTCGACCATCACGTTGATGGTGTTTTTCAGTTCCAGGATCTCGCCCTTGACGTCGACCGTGATCTTCTTCGACAAGTCGCCGTTGGCCACGGCGGTGGTCACGTCGGCGATGTTGCGCACCTGGCCCGTGAGGTTACCCGCCATCGAGTTGACCGAGTCGGTCAAGTCCTTCCAGGTGCCGGCCACGCCCTTGACCTGCGCCTGGCCGCCCAGCTTACCCTCGGTGCCGACCTCGCGCGCCACCCGCGTGACCTCCGACGCGAACGACGACAATTGGTCCACCATCACGTTGATGGTGTTTTTCAGTTCGAGAATCTCGCCCTTGACGTCCACCGTGATCTTTTTCGACAGGTCGCCGTTGGCCACCGCCGTCGTCACCGCCGCGATGTTACGCACCTGGCCCGTCAGGTTCGAGGCCATGAAGTTGACGTTGTCGGTCAAGTCCTTCCAGGTGCCGCCGACGCCGGGCACGTAGGCCTGGCCGCCCAGCTTGCCCTCGGTGCCGACCTCGCGCGCCACCCGCGTGACCTCGGAGGCGAAGGAGCGCAGCTGGTCCACCATCACGTTGATGGTGTCCTTCAGTTGCAGGATCTCGCCGCGCACGTCGACCGTGATCTTCTTGGACAAGTCGCCGTTGGCCACGGCGGTGGTCACCTCGGCGATGTTACGCACCTGCGACGTCAGGTTACCCGCCATCGAGTTGACCGAGTCGGTCAAGTCCTTCCAGGTGCCGGCCACGCCCTTGACCTGCGCCTGGCCGCCCAGCTTACCCTCGGTGCCGACCTCGCGCGCCACCCGCGTGACCTCGGACGAGAACGACGACAGCTGTTCCACCATCGTGTTGGCGGTGGTGGCCGCGCGCAGGTACTGGCCCTTGAGCGGGTGGCCGTCGACCTCCAGCGCCATGGTCTGCGACAGGTCGCCCTTGGCCACGGCGCCGATGACGCGCGCCATCTCGGTGGTGGGGCGCACCAGGTCGTCGATCAGCGCGTTGACGGCGCTGATGATGGTGGCCCAGCCGCCGGCCATGTTGGGTACTTGCGCGCGCTGCGTCAGGCGGCCTTCGCGGCCGACCACGCGGCTCACGTCCGTGACCACGTGGACCATTTTTTCCTTGGTCTCGATGATTTCGTTCAGCGTGTCGGCGATCTTGCCGGACATGCCGGTCCAGTCGGAGGGCATGCGGGCGGAGAAGTCGCCTTTTTTCAGGGCCATCAGCGTCGCCAGCAGGATCTTGAGATCCAGCTGCTCGCCCAGGTCGGTCATGTTATTCATCGGCTTAATCCTCGTTGTTCAGGAGGGTGTGGAGGGTGGAGGAAAAGGAGGCGGCGCCCGGCGACATGTGCAGCCGCGCTTCGGCGGCCGGCAATGGCGGCGAAAACAGCTCGCCCTGGCAGCTGTCGCAGCGCAGCTTGCGCAGTACTTCGAGTTGCTGGCGCTGGTCCACGCCCAGCGCCACGACGCGCATGGACAGGGCGCGCGCGAGGTGGATCACGGCGGCGACGATGTCGGTGCCGCCTTGATCGTTGCCGATGGCGTGGACGAACACCGGGTCGATCTTCAGCACATCGAGCTGCCAGCGCTTGCAGGCGGCCAGCGACGAGCGCGCGCTGCCGAAATCGTCCAGCGCGCCGCGCACGCCGGCCGCCTGCAACCGCGCGAGCAACTGCTCGAGCGGTCCGGCGGCGCCTTGCAGCAGCTTTTCATTGAGTTCGACGCCGATGCTGCCCGGCGCCAGGCCGTGTTTGTCCAAGGCCGGCAGCAGCTCTTGCAGCAGTTCGGCGTGCAGCTGGGGCGTGGCCAGGTTGATCCAGATGCATGGCGGCGCCCCGGCCGCGTCGCCGTCGCCGCCGGCCGCCGCCGGTTGCCACAGCGCCGACTGCGCGCAGGCCTCGTCGATGACCCAGGTGTCGATCAGGTCCAGCAGCGGGCGGTCCTGCACGTGCGGCAGGAACTGCGCCGCCTCCAGCAAGCCGCGCGCCGGATGATGCCAATACAGCCGCGCCTCGGCGCCGGTGGCGCGGCCGCTGCGGATCTCCACCTGCGGCTGGTAGCGCAGTTCCAGCTCGCCGCCGGCCAGCGCCTGGCGCAGCTCCGCCGTCCATTGCGCCCGTTCGCGCTCGCGCACGTTGAGGCCCTCGTGGAAGAACTGCACCGGCGTCGCCGGATTCTGCTTGGCGTGGTACATCGCGGTGTCGGCGTGCTTCATCAGCAGCTGGGCGTTGGCGCCGTCCTGCGGATACAGCGCGATGCCGATGCTGGCCGCCGTCTTGAGGCGGTGGCCGGCGATATCGAAGGGCAGGGCGCAGGCCATCTCGATCTTGCGCGCCACCCGGGCGGCGTTGGCCGAGGCGGCGCGGCCCTCGATCAGCACGACGAATTCGTCGCCGCCGAGCCGCGCGACGATGTCGGCCACGCGCACCGACGCCGCCAGCCGCGCCGACACCTGGCGCAGCAGCTCGTCGCCGACCTCGTGGCCGTGGTTGTCGTTGATCGGCTTGAACTTGTCGAGGTCGAGGAACAGCAGCGCGAAGCCGATGCCATTGCGGTCGGAGACGGCGACGGCGTGCTCCAGGTGCTGGATCAGCGCGCGGCGGTTGACCAGATTGGTCAGCGCGTCGCGCGTCGACAGGTCGTGCGCGCGCTGCTCGGCGACCTTGCGCTCCTTGATCTCCAGTTCCAGCTCGCCGTTGATGCGCTGCAGGTCCTGCACGCGCTGCACGCGCAAATCCTGGTTGAGGCGCACCAGCTCCTCGGTCTTGCTTTGCAACTGCATGTTTTTCAGCGCCATGTCGACGAACACCACCACCTTGGACTGCAGGATCTGCGGTATCACCGGCGTAAACAGATAGTCGGCGGCGCCGGCCTGGTAGGCGCGCAGCCGGTTCATCTCGTCGGCGTAGTGGGCGGTGATGAAGATGATCGGCACGCTGGCCGAGCGCGGATGCGAGTGGATCGCCTCGGCCGTCTCGAAGCCGTCCATGCCCGGCATGCTGACGTCGAGCAGGATGACGGCGAATTCGTGCAACAGCACCTGGCGCAACGCCTCCTTGCCCGAGCCGGCGGTGACCAGCTCGTATATCTGCCGTTCGACTGCATCGGTGAGCAAGCTTTCCAGCGCATACAGGCTGGCCGGATCGTCGTTGACGAGGAGAACTTTTGGGATCTGCACGGCGGGCTGTATGGTTGTCAGGTTACGGTCCGGTGGAATCTGTCTGGAAGGTAAAAGATACTCCTGTATGTCTGGGAGTCAAGCAATATTGTGCGTTGCCGCAACATGAGATTTTGGTTATTTTAGCGATCTGTCAATCAAGTTGGCAACGTTTTCACTTAGCGATATAGAGTACAGGAAATTTCTGGCTCGCCGCGCCCGTTTAGTGCGCCTTCGCGCGGCGTACTAACGCGGACGCTGCGTGACCCAGACCGGCGCGCTCCACAGCATTTTTCCGTCGTTTTGCGTCACCCGCGCATAATAAAAGTGCTCGCCGAGCTTGGGCGTGAAGACGGTGTGGGCCTTGCGGCTGAGTACGCTGACCTCGCCGTTGCGTCCGGGCACGCCGGCAAACAGTTTGACGGCGGCGGCGCGCTGGCCGCGCCGGCCCACGTAGCCGACCCGCAAGGTCAGCCGGCCCTGGTTGTCGAAGCGCTCGCCCATCATGTGGCCGTTGGCGGTCAGTATCAATTCGGCGTTTTTGTCCATCGTGGCGTAGACGCGCCGCGCCTTGAGCGCCGCCAGGAAGGTGGCGCCGTTCAGCGCCTCGCCCCGCTTGAGCAGCACGGCCGTGCGGTTGCCGTACGACGCCCCCCAGTTGGCGCAGTGGTTGTCCTGGTTGCTGGCGAAGGCGACGTGGTAGCCGGCCTCGAGCAGCTTGTTGCAGCCCGCCTCGTAGTTGCTGTGCTGCGGCTCGGACTCGTCGTCGCGGTTGGAAAAGGCGTTGCTGTTCATGACCTCGCACAACAACATGGCCGCGTCGCCGTCCGGCGTCCAGGCCAGCGGCTTGCCGCCGATGGCGAACTGGTCGGCCCGGGGATGGTTGAACTGGCCGACCCAGCCGCGCTGGCGCATCAGCGCGTACAGGGTCGCGTAATCGTTCCTCGGCGTGGCGGTGTCGGCCAGCAGGGCGCCGGCGGCGTTGCGCTCCCAGCCCAGCAGCTCTTCGCCGTTGAGGATGTTCAGGTGGCCGCCGTTGTTGATCACGCCCCATTCCTGCCCGTAGATGGCGAGCAAATCCGGATGCGCCAGGTTCCAGGTGTTGGCCGCGTGCACGCCGCTGTGGTACAGCGCCTTGACGGCCGCCGGCTCGGCGTCGGCGTTGGTGCCGTGGGAACCGTCGAACATGTGGTTGTGTTCGGACGTCATCAGAAAGTCCAGGCCGTGCCGGCGCGCGTAGCCGTAGGCCTCGGTCGGGCCGAGCGCCGCGCTTTGCGGCGGCTGCGCGCCGCTGCATTGGTTGAGCGCGCCGCCGCCGTCGCTGTGGTTGGTCTGGCTGTGCAGGTTGCCCAGGTAGGCCTGGTAGGGCGTGGCGCGCGGGCCGGCCAGCGCCGGCGCCGACGCCAACGGCGCCGGACGGGGCCGGCCGACGGCGACCTCCCAGCTTTGTTCTATATCAACAGTGTTGTCGATAGCGTTCTCGATGCCGGCCCGCAGCCGTAGCCGGTAGAGACCGGCCGGCAGCCTGCCCGTGGTCCCCAGGCGGGCGCGGGCGTTCCAGCGGATCGGCACCGCCAGCGCCGCAGCGGCCAGACTCGCCCGGCCTTTCCAGCGCTTCAGCACCCGCTCATCGGCGCGTAATAATTCCAATTGCCAACGCACTTGTTGCGTTTGCTCACTATCCGGGTAGCTGAAATGCAGTGTAATGGTCCGCATGCCCTTGTTGTCGGCATGAAATGGGGTTTGCAGGACGGCGTCGAACTCGCGGTGGTCGGATGCATGGGCCTCGCCGCCGCCCGGCGTGGCGCCGGCGATGCAGCAAAAAATCGTTAATACCGTGGCAGATACAACAGATTTGGCAGACATGATGCGCTCCTCCAACACTGAGTTACACAAGCTCATCAGTTAGAGTGCCCTTATGTCATATGGTTCCCTTGATTCTCACCAAATCTCTCAAAATTCTTTCGCTGGTTACCGAGCGGCATTAATAGTATGCTGCTGTGATGCAAAAGTTTTTGAGATTTGTTGTCTATCCCGAAAGAATAAAGTGATGGCGCATGCTTAATTCCGCTAACAGCAGAAAAACCGCCTTGCGGTCGCGCGCGCTGTTTTGGGTTGCGGGCTGGACTTTGGCCACGGCGTTGGGGGCGACCTTGTATGGGGTCGCCGCGCGGATCGTCGAGGCCGACGCCGATCAGCGTTTCGAGAACCTGGCGCGCAGCACCCAGTACGCCATCTCGGCGCGCATCAAGTCGTATTCGGACCTGACGCGCGGCCTGGTGGCGCTGTTCCAGACCAGCGACGACCTGAGTCGCCTGCAATTCCACCAATATGTGGCGGGACTCGATTTGCCGCGCCAGTTCCCCGCCATCGCCATGCTCAGTTGGGCGCCGGTGGTCAGCGACGCCCAGCGCGACGCGTTCGTCGCGGCGGTGCGGGCCGACCGCAGCCTGTCGCCGCTTGGCTATCCCGATTTCGACATCCATCCGGCCGGGCGCCGTCCCAGCTACGCGCCGCTGACCTACGTCGAACCGGCCGATCTGCAGAACGAGAAAATGGGGCTCGATCTGTTGACCAGTCCCGTGGTCGAGAAATTGAACGCGGCGGCGCGCGACAGCGGCCACGTGAGCGCCTCGGGTCAACCCTTCGTCATCGAGCAGCCGATGCGCCAGACCGCGCTGGGCTTGCGGCTGCCGGTGTACCGCCGCAATCTGCCGCTGGGCGACGTGGCCGCGCGCCGCGCCGCCTATCTGGGATCGGTGGGGCTGGGCTTCAGCGTGGCCAAGCTGGTGCAGGGGGCGATCGACGAGATGACCGTGCGCCAGGTGCATTTGACGCTGTACGCCGACGCCAGCACCGATGTCGAGCAGCGCCGCCTGGTCATCGAACAGCACGACCGGCTGCTGTTCAATGACACCGGCGCGACCGCCGTGACGCCGCTGCCGGCCGATCAGCGCGGCGACTATCTGGAATCGGTGCTGCCGATCGATTTCAACGGCAGCCTGTGGAAGGCCCACTTCCAGGTGAAGAAGTCGGAGCTGTTGAGCGGCTTCGACGTCTACTTCCCGTGGCTGGCCGGCTTGACCGGCTTCGCCGGCACGCTGCTGCTATATAGTTATCTGGCGGTGCTGTACTCGTCGCGGCGGCGCGCCGTCAAGCACCGCGTGCTGCTCGACACGGTGCTGAACAATGTCGACGCCCACGTCTACATGAAGGACCAGAACCGCCGCTTCATCTATGTCAACGCGCGCATGGCGCACAGTCTTGGCCTGCCGGTGCAGGACATCGTCGGCAAGCTCGATCGCGAGCTGATGCCGGCCGCCGCCGCCGACGCCGCGTGGGCGCTGGAGCAGCCGGTGTTCCAGGAGAACGTCAAGCGCTCCGGCGAGACGCAGTTCGTCGGCCCGGACGGCGAGGTGCAATATCACTGGACCGTCAGGGCGCCGGTGGAAATCGGCCGCTCGGTGACGGCGGTGATCGGCATGTCGACCGATGTCACGGAGCTGCATCAGCTCAAGGAGAAGGCCGACACGGCCAACCAGGCCAAGAGCGATTTCCTGTCCAATATGAGTCACGAGATCCGCACGCCGATGAACAGCATCATCGGCATGGCCCACCTGGCGCTCAAATCGGTCACCCATCCGAAGCAGCGCGACTATCTGCTGAAGATCTACCACTCGGGCCAGCACCTGCTGGGCATCATCAACGATATCCTGGACTTCTCCAAGATCGAGGCGGGCAAGATGGACTTGGAGATGCTCGACTTCACGCTCGACGCGCTGCTGGCCAACATCACTAGCCAATTGGGCGAGAGCGCGAAAGCCAAGGGGCTGGAGCTGGTGTACGAAGTCTGTCCGGGGATGGCGCGCCAACTGCGCGGCGATCCGCTGCGGCTCGAGCAGGTGCTGCTGAACTTCACCAGCAACGCCATCAAGTTCTCCGAGAACGGCAAGGTGCATGTGCGCGCGCGCCAGTTGGAGGATAGTGATTGCCACATCCTGGTGCGCTTCGAGGTGGCCGACCGCGGCATCGGCATGACGACGGAGCAGATGTCGCAGCTGTTCCAATCGTTCCACCAGGCCGACACGTCGACCACGCGGCGCTACGGCGGCACCGGCCTGGGACTGGTCATCAGCAAGCAGCTGGCCGAGTTGATGGGCGGCGGCGTCGGCGTCGACAGCCAGCCGGGCGAGGGCAGCACCTTCTGGTTCACCGCGCGGCTGGCCAAGGGCACGCAGTTCCTGCAGCCGAACGTGGAGACGGTGCAGCCGGAGGTGCTCGACAGCATACGCGGCGCGTCGATCCTGCTGGTCGAGGACAATATCTTCAGCCAGCAGGTCGGCCAGGAATTGCTGGAGGACGCCGGCGCCACCGTCTGCGTGGCCAACAACGGCAAGGAGGCGATCGACCTACTGCTCAAGGAGCGCTTCGATTGCGTGCTGATGGACGTGCAGATGCCGGTGATGGACGGCTACGAGACCACGCGCCTGATCCGTGCGCATCCCAAGCTGTCGGGCACCTTGATCATCGCGATGACGGCCAACGCCGGGCGCGGCGACCAGGAGCGCTGCCTGGAGGCGGGCATGGACGAATTCGTGACCAAGCCGATCGCGCCCAAGCTGCTGTTTAATATGCTGTCGAAGTGGATGAGCCAGCGGGCCAGGTCGGCGAGCGCCCCGGCGCGGCCGTTGTCGCCGCCGCCGCCGTCGTATTTCACGATGGCCGATGGCAGCAGCCCGGCGGCGGCGACCGGGGCGCTGGCGCCGGCCCAGCCGCCGGTGCGGACGATGACGGACGCGGACGTGGAAATCCGCGCCCAGGGCATTGCGCAAGCGGGCTTGCAAACGCTGTCACCGGTGGCGGAAGCGGAACCGGTGGACGGCGAGCTGTTTGACCTGGCCGCGCTGGCGCAGACCTTCGGCGGCAAGCCGGACAAGATGCGCAAATACGCGCTGCTGTTCGTCGAATCGGCGCGCGACGGCATGCGCGAGATCGACGCGGCGCTGGCGCGGGACGATTTGCTGCTGCTGTCGGAGCTGGGCCATCGCATCAAATCGTCCGCGCGCGCGGTCGGGGCGATGCGCTTCGGGAACCTGTGCCTGGCGCTGGAGCGGGTGCGGTCGGACCCCGACACGGCCAACGCACGCCGCCTGGTAGCGCAGATGCACGCCATGCTGGTGGTGCTGGACCGGCACATCGCACAGGAGCTGCTGGCGTACGACCATAGCTAGATGAGCGATAATAGGGTTTTGACTGCGGCGTTTTGACGGCGCGTCTTTCCCGATAAAGAGTCTTATGCAACCCAGCATCACCTCCGGCTTGTTGATTTTGCACGGCAATCAAATGGAACAGCTGCGCGCGGCCGTGTTCCAGTGGCTGCGCAATCACCCGCTCGGGGCGCTCGAATCGGACATCTTCCTGGTGCAGTCCAACGGCGTGGCCGAGTGGCTCAAGATCGCGCTGGCCGAGGAGATGGGCGTGTGCGCCGCCACCCGCGTGGCGCTGCCGGCCCGGTTTCTGTGGGAGACCTATCGCGGCATGCTGGGGCGCGACCGGGTGCCGGTCCGTTCCGCCTTCGACAAGGGCCCGCTGACGTGGCGCCTGATGCGCTTGCTGCCGACCCTGCTGGCCGATCCCGTCTTCGCGCCGCTGCGCCACTTCCTGGCCGACGGCGAGGCGGAGCGCCGCCTGCAACTGGCCGAGCGGCTGGCCGACTTGTTCGACCAGTACCAGGTCTACCGCGCCGACTGGCTCGACGACTGGGCGCGCGGGCGCGACCAGATGCGCAGCGCCCGCGACGAGGCGGTGCCGCTGCCGGACGACCAGCGCTGGCAGGGCCAGTTGTGGCGCGCGGTGATCGCCGACGTCGACCCCGCAGAGCGCGACCTGGGCCGCGCCACCGTGCACACGGAATTCGTGCGCGCGGCCGCCGCCGGCGAGGCGCCGCTGGGCCGCCTGCCGCGCCGCATCGTCATTTTCGGCGTCTCGGCGCTGCCGTATCAAAGCCTGCAGGCGCTCGCCTCGCTGGCGCGCTATTCTCAGGTGGTGCTGGCGGTGCCCAATCCCTGCCAGTTTTATTGGGGCGACATCATCGAAGGGCGCGACCTGCTGCGCTCCGCCCACCGCCGCCAGCAACTGCGCAACGGCCAGGACCTGGGCCAGATTCCGCTCGAAGAGCTGCATGCGCACAGCCATCCGCTGCTGGCCAGCTGGGGGCGCCAGGGACGCGACTTCGTCCGCATGCTCGACGAATTCGACGAGGCCTCGGCCAGCGCGGCGGCCGTCGCCGCGGAGGCCGGCGACGAAGACCACGTGGCGCCGCTGCGCATCGATCTGTTCAGCGAAGGCGAGGGCGACACGTTGCTGTCGCAGGTGCAGGCGGCCGTGCGCGATCTGCTGCCGTTGTCCGAGCACCCGCACGTGCCGCCGCCGGACGAGGACCGCTCGATCGAATTCCACATCACCCACAGCGTGCAGCGCGAGGTGGAGGTGCTGCACGACCAGCTGCTGCAGATGTTCGCCGGCGCCGAAGATGGCGCGGCGCCGCTGCGGCCGCGCGACGTGGTGGTGATGGTGCCGGACATCGACACCTTCTCGGCCGCCATCCACGCGGTGTTCGCGCAGCATCGGCGTGGCGACGCGCGCTACATTCCGTTTGAAATCGGCGACGTCAACGACCGCAGCGTCAACCCGCTGCTGGTGGCGCTCGAATGGCTGCTGCGCTTGCCCCAGCAGCGCTGCCGCCAGAGCGAGATCCGCGACCTGCTGGACGTGCCGGCGCTGGCATCGCGCTTCGGCCTGGCCGAGGAGGATTTGCCGACGCTGGGCCTGTGGATCGAAGGCGCCGGCGTGCGCTGGGGGCTGGACCAGGAACACCGCAGCGGCCTGGGACTGGGGCCGGCCGGTGAGCAGAACGCCTGGATCTTCGGCGTGCGCCGCATGCTGCTCGGTTATGCCAGCGGCGGAGGCGGCAACGTCAGCGCGAGCTTCGCCGGCATCGAGCCGTTTTCGGAGGTTGGCGGGCTCGATGCCGCGCTGGCCGGCTCGCTGGCGCAACTGGTCGAGGCGCTGCTGCACTGGCGCGCGGTGCTGGCGCAGCCGCGCTCCCCGGCCGATTGGGGCGTGCAGGCGCGCGCCTTGCTGGCGGCGTTCTTCACCTCCGGCGAGGAGGGCGACCGCCTGACCCTGGCGCAGCTGGACGACGCCCTCAATAACTGGCTCGAAACCTGCGAGGGCGCGCAGTTCGATGAGGCGGTGCCGCTGGCGGTGCTGCGCGAGGCCTGGCTGGGATTGATGGACGAGCCGACCTTGAACCACCAATTCGTCTCCGGCGGGGTGACCTTCTGCACCCTGATGCCGATGCGCGCGGTGCCGTTCCGCGTGGTGTGCCTGCTCGGCATGAACGACGGCGATTTTCCGCGCCGCGCGCCGAAGGCCGACTTCGATCTGCTGGCGCAGCCGGGCATGGCGCGTCCCGGCGACCGCTCGCGCCGCGACGACGACCGCTACCTGATGCTGGAGGCGCTGCTGGCCGCGCGCGACAAGCTGTACATCAGCTGGGTGGGGCGCAATGTGCGCGACAACAGCGAGCAGCCGGCGTCGGTGCTGGTGTCGCAGCTGCGCGACTATCTGGTCAACGGCTGGGGACTGGATCTCCACGCGCGCACCACCGAGCACGCGTTGCAGCCGTTCAGCCGCCGTTATTTCGAGGCCGGCGGCTTGCTGACGTACGCGCGCGAATGGCGCGAGGCGCACCGGGTGGGGGAGGAGGAACAAGCGCCACCGTCGGAGCTGCCGCCGTTCGACATCGACGATAAATTCAGCCTCAAGCTGCTTAGCCTGAATAATTTCGTGCGCCAGCCGGTGCGCTTCTTCTTCCGCCAGCGGCTGGGCGTCATGTTCGGCGAGTCGGCGCTGGTGGGCGAGGACGAGGAACCGTTTTCGCTGAACGCGCTGGAACGCTACCTGCTCGAGGACACGATGCTCGACGACGGCGCAGAGGCGGAGCAGATCGAGGAAGTCTACGACAAGCTGACCGAGCGCTCCGAGAGGCTGGCGCGCGAAGGCGTGCTGCCGATCGGTTTGATCGGCCAGCAGTATCAGCGCCAGCTGGTGGAGGCGCTGGTGCCGGTGCGCTGCGCGTGGCTCACCTTGCGCGAGCATTATCCGCATCCGGCCGCCAAGGTGGCGCTTAGCCTGGTGCTGGCCGGCGTGCGCCTGGACGACTGGATCGACCAGCTGCGCAGCAACGGCGTCGAGACGGTGTGGCTGACGCAGATGTCGTCCAAGGTGACGGACAAGCAGGGCAAGCCGCGCGGCGACAAGCTGATCGCCATGTGGTTGCGGCAGCTGGCCGCCGCCGCCGCCGGCATGCCCGTCACAGGTTACCTGGTGGCGCGCGACGCCATCGTGACGATGAAGGCGCTGCCACGGGACGAGGCGCTGGAAGCGCTGCGCGAACTGGTCTGCCTGTGGCGCGACGGTATGAATCGTCCCTTGCCGACCGCCTGCAAAACCGCGCTGGCGCTGGCGCAGGGGGGCGACGCGCGCGCGGTCTACGACGGCGGCTTCGAGATCGCCGGCGAGAACGAGGAGCTGTGCCTGGCGCGCCTGTGGCCCGATTTCGCCGCGCTCAGCGCCGAGCCGGACTTCGCCGACGTTTCGCAGGCGCTGTATGGCCCGCTGGCGAATTGGCTGGAACACCACATCATGATCGAAGCGATCGACGGCGGAGGCGCTCAATGAGCACGGACCAGCCTCAAATCACCAATCAACTCGCTCCGCTGACGTTCCCGCTGCACGGCTCGCGCCTGATCGAGGCCAGCGCCGGCACCGGCAAGACCTGGACCATCGCCGCGCTGTACGTGCGGCTGGTGCTGGGCCATGGCGGCGAAAACGGCTACCGGCGCCCGCTGCTGCCGGCCGATATCCTGGTGATGACCTTCACCCGCGCCGCCACGCGCGAACTGTCGAACCGCGTGCGCGAACGGCTGGTGGAGGCGGCGGCCTATGTGCGCCGCTTCGAGGAACTGGGCGGGGACGACACCCGCGACGATTACCTGGACGCGATCCTGGAATCGTACCCGAGCCACGCCGAGCGGCAGCAGGCCGCGCACCGGCTGATGCTGGCGGCGGAGACGATGGACGAAGCGGCCATTTTCACCATCGACGCCTGGTGCCAGCGCATGCTGCGCGAGCACGCCTTCGACAGCGGCAGCCTGTTCGACGAGGAACTGGTCAGCGACGAGCAGGCCCTGTTCGAGGACGCCGCCCACGACTACTGGCGGCAGCAGGTCTATCCGCTCAACGCCGTGGCGCTGGAGGCGCTGTTGTCGTGCTGGGGCGACGTCGGCGCGATGAAAAAATCGATCCGCGAACTGGTCAAGCGCGCCTACATCATCGGCGACGTCGACGCGGCGCAGTCGCTGGCGGCGCTGATCGCGGCGGTCCAGCGCGAGCACCTGGCGCAACTGGCGGGCCTGAAGGCCGGCTGGAACGAGCGCGCCACCCGCATGGAGCAGTGGATCGCGCAGCACCGCGAGATGTCGCCCAAGTGCTTCAACGGTAACAAGATGCGGCCCGACTCGCTGGCCGGCTGGTTCAACGGCCTGCGCGCCTGGGCGCTGGACCCTGGCGCCGTCATGCCCGACATTACCGACACCGCCTGGAAGCGGCTGACGCCATGGGGCATCGAGGACGCCTTCTCCAAAGGCTTCAGCGCCGCCATCCCGGAGGACTTCGACGCGGTCGAGGTGTTGAAGAAGGCGCTCGACGAACTGGAACCGCTGGCGCACGCGCTGTACCGCCACGCCGCCGCCTCGGTCGCCAACCGCATGAGCGAGTTGAAAAAGCGCAGCCGCCAGTTCGGTTTCGCCGACATGCTGGACCGCCTGAACGCCGCGCTCCAGGGCGAGAACGCGGAGGCGCTGCGCAAGCGCATCACCGAGCAGTATCCGGTGGCGATGGTCGACGAGTTCCAGGACACGGCGCCCAACCAGTACCAGATCTTCAACCTGCTGTACCGGGTGGCGGACAACGACCCGGCGACGGGCCTGTTCCTGATCGGCGACCCGAAGCAGTCGATCTACGGCTTCCGTGGCGCCGACATCTACAGCTATCTGTCAGCGCGCAAGGCCACCACGGGGCGCCACTACCAGCTGGGCACCAACTACCGCTCGACCAAGCCGGTGGTGGAAGCGGTCAACCACCTGTTCATGATCGCCGAGGGCGAGCCGGCGCAGGGTGGCTTCGGACGCGGCGCGTTCCGCTTCCGCGATCCCGGCACCCGGGTCAATCCGCTGCCGTTCGAGGCGGTCGGCGCCAAGGGGCGCAAGGAGCGCATGGTCGATGCCGACGGCGACGTGCCGGCGCTGGTGGTGGCGTGCAGCGCCGCGCAGGACCTGAAAGCCGACAGCTACCGCGAGTTCTTCGCCCATCACTGCGCCGAGGACATCGTCGCGAAACTGAACGACGAGCGCGCCGGCTTCGACGGCCCGGAAGGGTACCAGCGCCTGAAACCGGCCGATATCGCGGTGCTGGTGCGCGACCGCAAGGAGGCGGCGGCGATCCGCCGCGCGCTGCAGCGGCGCCAGGTGGCCAGCGTCTACCTGTCGGACAAGGACTCGGTGACCGACAGCGAGGAGGCGGCCGACGTGCTGCGCTGGCTGTCGGCCGTCGCCAATCCGCTGGACGGCGCGCTGGCGCGGGCGGCCTACGCCACCCGCACCGCCGGCCTGGAACTGGCGGAACTGGCGCTGATGACATCGGACGAACTGGCGTGGGAAGAGCGCGTCGAGCAGCTGAAGGCGCTGCATATCGTCTGGCAGCGCCAGGGCGTGCTGGCGATGCTGCGGCGCTTCATCCACGAGTTGCGGCTGCCGGCGGCGCTGCTGCGGCAGCCGGGCGGCGAGCGGCGCCTGACCAATTTGCTGCATCTGGCCGAGCTGCTGCAATCGGCCAGCCGCCAGCTGGACGGCGAGCAGGCGCTGATACGCTGGCTCGCCGAACAGATCGAGGGCGGCGAGGGCGCCGGCGACGAGCGCGTGCTGCGCCTGGAAAGCGACGCCGAACTGGTGAAAGTGGTCACGGTCCATAAATCGAAGGGGCTGGAGTATCCGCTGGTGTATCTGCCGTTTGCCGTCACCGCGCGCAAGGTGGAGCGGCGTAACCGGAGCTTCTTCGAATTCAGCGACGATGAAGGCGTGCGCCGGATCGACATGGCGCTGACCGAGACGGCGATGGAGCTGGTCGAGCGCGCGCGCCTGCAGGAGGATTTGCGCCTGCTGTACGTGGCGCTGACGCGCGCGCGCCACTTCCTGTGGCTGGGCGTGACGGCGCTGGCCAGCCGCAAGGCCGGCGACAATACGCTGCACGAGTCGGCGCTGGGCTATCTGCTCACCGGCGGCGAGGCGCTGCCGTCCGATCTGGTGATGGAGCGCTGGGAGCAAACCTGCAAGGGCTGCGCCGCGATCGACATCGTTACGCTGGACATGACGCCGCGGCCGCCGACGCGCCTGAGCCGCGTCGAACAACGCCCGCCGCTGCTCGAGCCGCTGCACTACACCGGCCGCTTCGAGCGTGACTGGTCGGTCGGCAGTTTCAGCTCGCTGGCGCGGCGCACCGGGCCGACCGGCATGATCGGCTCCGCCGAAAGCGTCGGCGCTGCGCCGGTGCCGCGCGACGGCTCGCAGGCCACGCTGCTCGAAGACGGCGACATGCCGGGCATCGCGCCGCCGCCGGCGCGGGTGGAGGACGCACCCTGGCATCGCTTCCCGCGCGGTTCGGTGCCCGGTAACTTTTTGCACGAGCAGCTGGAGTGGATGGGCGAGGAGGGCTTCGCCATCGTCGAGCAGGACAATTTCGAGGTGCGCCTGACGCGCCGGGTCGAGCGCGCCGGTTGGGGCAACCGGCTTGACGATACGCTGGCGTGGCTGCGCCTGATCGCCACGACCGAACTGCCGTATATGAACGCGCCGTTGAGCCGCATCGACGCGCCGCTGCCGGAGATGGAGTTCTGGTTCCCCAGCGAACGGCTCGACACCGGGGCGCTGGACCAGCTGTGCGTCGCGCATTTGCTGAACGGCGCGGCGCGCCCGTCGCTGCCGGAGCGCCAGCTGCACGGCATGCTGAAAGGCTTCGCGGACCTGGTGTTCGAGCACGATGGCAAATTCTGGGTACTGGATTACAAGTCGAACGCGCTGGGCGCCGGCGACGCCGCCTATCACGAACCGGCATTGATCGGCGCGATCGCCGAGCACCGCTACGACATCCAGGGCGCTATCTATATGTTGGCGCTGCACCGGCTGCTGCAAAGCCGGCTCGGTGGGCGCTACGATCCGGCCGAACATCTGGGCGGGGCTATTTTCCTGTTCCTGCGCGGAATCGCCAACCTGCAAACGCGGGGCTGCTACTGGATGGCGCCGGACCCGGCGTTGTTGGACGGCCTTGATCGACTGCTGGGCTATTCCGGCCCGGCGCATGGTGGGGCCTCGGATGGATATTGATATGGACACTTCCACGCCCCTGTTCGCGCGCATCGACGCGCTGACCGAAAGCGGCCATCTGCGCCGCCTGAGCGGGGCTTTCGCGCGTTTTATCGGCTCCATTGGCAGCGGTTCGCCGCAGTTGATGGTGGCTTGCGTGCTGTTGTCGGAATTGGAGGGGCGCGGGCATAGCTGTCTGATGCTTGAGGAATTGTCGGCCGACCCTGCCGCTTTGCTGGGCTGGACCGGCGACGAGTGGCGTGAGCTGCGCGACACGGTCGGCGCCTGGCCGAAAAATCCGGCCGCCTGGCGCACCTTGCTCGCCGGCTGCGAGCAGGTCTGGCCGGTCGGCGACCTCGATTTCCAGCAGCCGCTGATATTGGACGGCGAGCGCTTGTACCTGCGCCGCTATTGGCGCGACGAAACGATGGTCGCCCAAGCGGTGCGCAGCCGCGCGCTCGGCGGCGTCATCGCCATCGACGCCGACAACGAGGTGGCCGAAGTGCGCCGCTGGCTCGACATCCTCTTTCCCCATGCGGCGCGCGGCGGTGGCGTGGATTGGCAAAAAGTCGCGTGCGCGGTCGCCATGCGGGGCAAGCTCGGCATCATCACGGGCGGTCCTGGCACGGGCAAGACCTACACGGTGGCCCGGCTGCTGGCCTTGCTGTTCGCCACCAGCGGCGGCCGGCAGTCCGATTTGCGCGTGGCGCTGGCCGCCCCGACCGGCAAGGCGGCGGCCCGCCTGAAGCAATCGATCGACGTCGCGTTGGCCGGACTGGACGAGCGCGTGCGCGAAGTGATGCCGGCGCGCGAACTGGGCGCCGCCCGAACCTTGCACAGTTTGCTTGGCGCGCGCCCCGACACGCGCGCCTTTCAGCATCACGCCGGCAACCAACTGGATGTCGACGTGCTGATTGTTGATGAGGCGTCAATGATCCACCTGGAAATGATGTCCGCGCTGCTGGCCGCGTTGCCGGCCAGCGCCACCTTGATACTGCTCGGGGACAAAGATCAGCTCGCGTCCGTCGAGGCCGGCGCCGTACTTGGCGACCTGTGCCACAACGCCGAGGCCGGCGACTACGGCGCGGAAACCTTGTCATACGTGCTAGACAGCACCGGCCAGCGGTTGCCCGACAACTTCGCCGGCGACGGCGGTCCGATCGCCCAGCAAACGGTGATGTTGCGCGAAAGCCGACGTTTTGGCGGACCGATCGGCGCGCTGGCGCTGGCCGTCAACGCCGGCGATGCCGCCGCTTCCGTCAATGTGTTGCGCGCCAGCCAAGAGGAAAAGGTCGCCTGGATCGATCCGGCGCAGCCCGCCGACCTGCTGCAACTGGCTTTGGCGGGCCGACAGGGCGCCGCAGGTGGTTATCAAAATTATCTCAAAATGATCGCGGCCGGCGCGCCGGAAGGTGAAGAGATCGTACGACTCGCCTGGGTCAAATCTGTACTGAACAGCTTCGAAACCTTCCGAATTTTGTGCGCGGTGCGGGAAGGCGAGTGGGGCGTGACCGGCCTCAATGATGTCATCGAGAAAAGATTGCAATCGGCCGGATTACTGAAAAGAACCGGCGAATGGTACGTCGGGCGCCCCGTCATGGTCACGCGCAACGACTACGGCACGGGCGTTTTCAACGGCGACATCGGCCTGACTTTGCCGGACCCGGCGCGTCCGGGAGCGTTGCGCGTGTATTTCTCGGAAGGCGAAAACGTCCGCAGCGTGTTGGCGACGCGGCTGCGCAATGTGGAAACGGCGTTCGCCATGACGGTGCACAAATCACAAGGTTCCGAGTTCCAGCACACGGTGCTGGTGCTGCCGAAAGACAGCGGCGGCACGCTCGCCCGCGAGCTGATCTACACCGGCATCACCCGCGCCCGCGACTACTTTACGTTACTCACGCCGAACGGCCAGGTGCTACTCGACGCCATCGCCCAGCGCACGCAGCGGGCCAGCGGCCTGCGCGATCTCCTCGACAATTAATAGCCCCAAAGCCAGCAAGGGGGAGTCGCTTGCCGTCGCATCAAGCTAAAAATTAGCACGAACACACCAAAACCAGGCATGCAAAGGGTGAAAACCACGGTTCCACGTAGGGCGGATTAGGCCAAAGGCCGTAATCCGCCAAGCTCCGCCGCCAGCGCGTGAGGTCACCACAATCCACCAGGCGAAAAAAAACCGGACCCCAAGGCCCGGCTTTCAATATCAGAAAAACAAATAAATCACATAGCGCGACGATTCCGCTTACTCGCCTTGATCGCTTTCTTCTTGGTCTTGGCCGCAGCCTTCATGACTTTTGGTTGGTCGATCGGGCCCGAAATAAACCGGCGAATATTAAAGGCATCCATCAGCCGTGCCGAATTAGCTTTCGCATTCAATAACACCAAGGTATTGTTTTTTCCACCCGATTTAAAGCGCATGATCAGGCACCGGCCGGCCTCTTCCGTATATCCGGTTTTGGAAAGGCCGACATCCCAGCCCTTGGCGCCGACCAGGCGATTGGTGTTGTGATATTCAACCTGGCGACCCTTGATCTTGATGATGTCCTTGGTCTCGGTGGTGATGCGGGCGATCTCCGGATAGGCCGACGCCGCCTTTGCCATCTTGACCAGATCGGTCGCTGTC
The DNA here is from genome assembly GCF_017833525.1 of Duganella sp. 1411. Taxonomy (GTDB): domain Bacteria; phylum Pseudomonadota; class Gammaproteobacteria; order Burkholderiales; family Burkholderiaceae_D; genus Rugamonas. Next base: position 1,543,460 of record NZ_JAFICD010000001.1, on the reverse strand, counting down.
GAGCGGTTCTCCGGCGACAAACCGGTCGGCTCCTCGATCACGGTCTGGGTCAAGCCCAGCGCGCGGATCTTGGCATGGACCGCCGCCTTGAACGCGGCCGGGCCGCCTGGATAGGTGCGGGCCAGCGACGCCGCGGCGCGGTTGTCTGACGACATCAGCGCCAACTGCAACACGTCGCCGCGGGCGATTTCGGCACCCACCGGCACGCGCGAGGCGCTGTGCTTGAGCATGTCGACGTCAGCCTGGTCGATGCTGATGGGCTCCTTCATGTCCGGTTTGGAGTCGAGCACCACCATCGCGGTCATCAGCTTGGTCAGCGAGGCGATTGGGACTTGAACGGTGGAATTTTTTTCGAGCAGGACCTTGCCGGTGTCGTCTTCGACAACCAGCACGGACTGCGAGCCGAGCGGCACTGCGAGCGCGGCCGCAGTGAACGTACTCAGCAATACAGCGACAATTTTCTTGAGCATGTTAGGTATTCTTGGGAGTGAGGGGTGAAACGGGGCGCCCGTGGGAGGCGCGGCGCAAAACTAAGTCTAGCTGTGCGGCAATACGAAGGATAGACGATAACATTAAAGTGGTTTCTCGTCTATTGTATGTAACCTACGGATTCTACTATTTTGTATCGACCAGAAACAAAGCCCCGAGGCGGGGGAGCGCTCGGGGCTTTATTGGTGGCGGGCCGCGGCGGCGGCCGGGTGGCGTTTCAACTGCCGATCTTGGCGATCGACACCTCGGTGGATTTGACCAGGGCGATCACTTCGCTGCCCACCTTGAGGTCCAGATCGTGGATCGAGCGCGACGTGATCACCGAGGTGACGATGCCATGCTGGGTCTCGACGTCGACTTCCGAGACGACCGGCCCGAAGATGATTTCCTTGATCTTGCCGCGGAACTGGTTACGTACGTTAATTTCAGAAATGGCCATCTTGCATCCTTAGTCTGGTTGGGCTAGTTACTACGCATCCAGATTAAGGGCATTCGCGGCGGTTGCAAACGAATCGATCCGTATAACCTTATTTGTTCTGGTAGATCTTGTCGAATTCGCCGCCGTCGTCAAAATGCTTCTTCTGGGCCGCTTTCCAGCCGCCGAAGACCTCATCCACCGTGAACATGCTGATCTGGCGGAAGTTGGCGTTGTACTTCTTGAAGGCCTTCTCGGAGCGCGGACGGAAATAGTGCTTGGCGATCACGTCCTGTGCCGCCTCGGTGTAGAGGAAGTTCAGGTAGCCGGTCGCCTGTTTGCGCAGGCCGCGACGGTCGACCACCTTGTCGACCACCGCCACCGGCGATTCGGCCAGGATCGAGATCGACGGGTAGACCACCTCGAAGTTGTCGCCGAACTCGGCGCGCACCATGTTCACCTCGTTTTCAAACGTGACCAGCACATCGCCGATGTCGCGCTGGGTGAAGGTGGTGGTGGCGCCGCGTCCACCCGCGTCCAGCACCGGCACGTTTTTGAAGATTTTGGTGACCAGCTCGCGCGCTTGCGCCTCGGTGCCGCCTTTTTTCACCACCGAGCCCCACGCGGCCAGATAGGTGTAGCGGCCGTTGCCGGCGGTCTTGGGATTCGGAATCACGACCTTCACGCCCGGCTTGGCCAGGTCGGCCCAGTCCTTGATCTGTTTCGGATTGCCCTTGCGGACCAGGTATACCATCGTCGAGTAGAACGGCGCGGCGTTGTTGGGGAATTTCTTGGCCCAGTCCTGCGCCACCAAGCCGCGATCGGCCAGCATGTCGATGTCATTTGCCTGGTTCATGCTGACAACGGATGCCTCCATGCCGTCGGCGACCGAACGGGCCTGTTTCGACGAGCCGCCGTGCGACTGGTTGACGCTGATGGTTTCGCCGGTGGTTTTCTTCCAGTCGGCAACAAACAGCGGATTGATGTCCTTGAACAGCTCGCGCGCCACGTCGTACGAGGCGTTCAGCAGCACCGGTTCCGCCGCGCTGGCTTGCATCGGCAACCCCATCAAGAGGGCCGAGGCGGCCAGGAACGAGGTGACGACGAGACGGCGGGCAGGATTTTTGTTGGTCATAATGAGCTTTCGTAATAACAGACGCCCATGGTGTAAAATTTCGCCCCGAAAAGATACGAATTTTTCGTTATATGCTTAGTAGGTATGGATGCCATGGAGTTTTCGTTAAAAACCGTATAACGATTTTTGAAAACATTCGTGGGCAAAAGCAGGGCCGGACACTAGGCTGTCATAGGGAAAAACGGCGTCGCCGCGAGGAATCCGGGTGCGTCCGCAACGACTTTGGCGGCTTGGTGTATAGTCGAATCAGGCACTGAGAAGGCGACTTCATTTTGCTATCGGGAATATTTGTGAGCGTACATGAGTCTTGAAATTCGGAGTCTGGAAGTTCGTATTGCTGCTTCGACAGATGCGGACGCGGCGTGCAATGTTTTGCGCCGTTCTATCACGGAGTGTTGCGGGCTCGATCATAAGAACGATCCCGCCATTCTGGACGCCTGGCTGGGCAACAAAACTCCGCAGATGGTGGCTAACTGGTTCAGTTCGCCCACCAATTTTTCGCTGGTCGCGGTCAGCGAGGGCGTCGTCGTCGGCGTGGCGTTGCTGACCGGGGCCGGGAAGTTGGCTTTGTGTTATTTGCTGCCGGAGGCGCGCGGGCAGGGTGTCGGCAAGGCGTTGCTGGCGCGGGTCGAGGAGCAGGCTTGCAGTTGGGGTGTCAAGGCGTTGCAGCTGCATAGCACGGCTGCGGGGCATGGGTTTTTCGCGCGCAGCGGGTATGTGGAGGCGGGCAAGGTGCGTTCGCCGTATGGCGTCGAGACCGTGTTCTTCTGGAAGCAGCTCGATGCCGAGGCCGGCGCGCCCGACGCTGCCAAGCGCAAGCGTTTCTGTAATTGTAATTCCACGTAGGGCGGATTAGCGTAGCGTAATCCGCCGTGCGTGCGTCATCGGCGGCTTATCGATGGCGGATTACGGCTTCGCCTAATCCGCCCTACGTGTTTCCTCGCACTTTTAATAGCACACGGCTAGCTGCCACTCTTCGCGCCGTTCCGGCGCCGATCCCACTTCTTGGCCGCCGACAAACAGCTTGAGCTCGCCCGGCGCGAGCTTGGTCCACGCTTCGTTCGACGTCAGCGGCTGCGTGGCGATGACGGCGATGCGGTCGTCCAGATGGTTGTGCTTGCTGAAATCGATGCTGAGGTCGCAATCGATCAGCTGGGCGACCGAGAACGGGTATTCCCTGACGACGAAATGCAAGTCGGTGCTGCAGTGCGCGAACAGCAGCTCGCCATTCGACAGGATGAAGTTGAAGGTGCCGTAGGCGGCAATCTCGCCGGCCAGCGTTTCCAGCGCGCGGTACAGCAGGTGGCGCGGCGGCGCCTGCTCGAAGCGCAGCGCCAGGCCCGATAACACATGGCAGAAGGCGCGCTCGCTGTCGGTGTCGCCCCACGGCGCGTACAGGCTGGGATTGGGATGGAACAGCTTCAGGTCGCCGTTGTGGGCGAACGACCAGGTCCGGCCCCACAGCTCGCGCGTGAACGGGTGGCTGTTCTCCAGCGAGATGCGGCCCTGCGTGGCCTTGCGGATGTGGGCGACGACGTTTTTCGCCTTGATCGGGTTTTGCTTGATGTGCGCCGCCAGCGGCGAATCGATCGACGGCAGGAAGTCGGTGTACAGGCGGCAACCGCCGCTGGTGTGCAGCGCGATGCCCCAGCCATCCTTGTGTTCGCCCGTGCGTCCGCCCCGTTCGGCGAAGCCCGCGAACGAAAAATCGACGGCGGCGGGCTTGCTGCTGTTCATTGCGAGTAGTTGGCACATGGGCGATGCGGTCCGGCGTGGTGGATGATGTCCCACAATAGCCGCGCCGCGATGTGATCGGAAGGAATGTTTTGGCATATCCATAGGTGAAAGCATTCGTTCTGCTTTTTCCCGCGCCCGCATACGCTGTCGACATTGCCTGTATCCGCTGAGGAACCCATGTCATTTCCCGTTCTGCAAAAATACCTCGCGCGTCTATCCGATGCGACCGGCGCCGCCACCAGCATCTGGCTCGATCACGAGGGCAAGGCGCAGGGGCGGTTTTTCAATTGCACCATGAGCAGCGCCTTCCAGCCGATCCGCCAGCTCGACACCGGCGTCGTCCACGCCTACGAGGGGCTGGCGCGCAGCGTGTCGGCGCAGGACATGGGCTTGTCGCTGTGGAAGCTGCTGGACCACGCGGCCAGCGACGACGAGTCCATCGAGCTCGACCGCTTGTGCCGCATGCTGCATTCGATCAATTTCTTCCGCCAGGCCGACAGCGCCCCCAATGCCGATGCCGATCTGTACCTGAACGTGCATGACCGCCTGCTGAGCGCCGTCAGCAGCAATCACGGCCACGCGTTCCGCCGCATCCTCGACGCGCTCGAGCTGCCGCTGTCCCGCATCGTGCTGCAACTGCCGGCGGCCACGCCGCAGCAGGGCTGGCTGTTGAACTACGTGTCGGACAACTACCGGCGCAACGGTTTCCGCTTCGCCGTCAACGTGGCCGGCGCGCAGGACGGCTTGCACGTGCTGGACCGTTTGCGGCCGGATGTGTTCAAGATCGACGCGCGCGAGCTGCACGACAGCGACGGCTTGCTGGCCCTGCTGCGGCGCTCGGCGGCGGCCAATGTCGCGGTGCTGTTCAAGCGGGTGGAAACGCCGCAGTCGCTGTCGGTGCTGCGGCAACTGGGCGACGCGGCCGGCGTGCCGCTGCTGGCGCAAGGCTATCTGCTCGACGAGCCGCGCGCGACCCTGCAGCGGTCGGAACCGGTGGCCGCCGCCGCGTGACAGGCATGCCGGCCGGGGTTTTCGATACATTTATCGTGTGTCGTCCCGGCCCCTGACTCATATTAAATACCGATGCCGCCGCAGGCGCGATAGCGACTTTGCATTTGCGGTTTTTTGCGCCGCTGCTTAAATATAGCCTCGGGACTTACTATGAAGGAGTCATCATGAAACGCGTGAACGTGGCAGTGATCATGGCGCTGTTGGCGGCGGCGCCGTTGGCGCGGGCCCAGCAGTTGGAGCGGGATGACTGGCAGTCGCTGCCGGAGCAGCAGTCGGTTCCGGTGCCGTACAAGGCCGGCCATGCGGACCACGTGCGGCGCATCGACGTGCCGGAGCACTATCGCCGCATGTGGCCGCAGGATTTCGACGACTACCGGCGCGGCTATACGCTGTCGAACGGCCAGACCCTGACGATCGCGCCCCGGGGCCAGCACATGTACGCCCGCATCGACGGCGAGCCGTGGCACAAGATCGTCGCCGCCGCGCCGAACACCTTTGTCGCGCTGGACCGGCAATTGAAGATGGAGATCAACCTGGTCGACGACGACCGGGTCAAGGGCTGGGTGCTGATGGTGGTGCCGCCGCGCACGCTGGCCAGCGGCGAATGGGTGCCGGAGCGGGTGCTGCGCGTGGCCGTGCTGTAGCCGGCCGGTGTGTCACGGCGCCCAGCCGTGTTTTTCATTTCCCCCTGCTTACGCTATAGTATCCCTATCGAGTTTTACGGAATAGCTATGGCATCGCGCAGAGAGTTTTTACAGCAGGGTTTGGGGTTGTCGGCGGCGGGGTTGTTGTCCGTGCCGCTGATAGGATGCGCGTCGGACAGCGCCGCGCGTAAAAGCGCCGCCGGCGCGGCGGCCAGGCCGGCCACCGCCCACGTGGCGGCGCCGGCCGTGATCACGCAGGCGCGCCCGGCCGGCGGCATGCCGCACGCGTCGGCGCAGTCGGCGCCGTCGGGCACCGGTGCGGCGGCCGGCGAGATCGAGCCGCCGCCGGACATCTTCGACGCCCAGTTGCTGGACATGGAGTTCTGGCTCAAGCCGCGCACCATCGAGGTGTACCGGCCGGCCAGCAACGAACGCGCCAAGCTGCTGTACTGGCGCGACGGCGAGATCATCGAGTCCGCCTACCAGGACTTGTGCCACCTGCTGCGCGACGTCAACGGCAAGGAAACCGCCCGCATCGATCCCAAGCTGTTCGAGACGCTGTGGGGCACCCAGGCCTTCGTGCAGCGCTACGGCATCGACACGCCGCTGGAGATCCTGTCGGGCTACCGCACCTCGGCCTCCAACAACAAGCTGCGCGAGGCGGGCGTGCCGGCCGCGCGCCAGTCGCTGCACATCGAGGGGCGCGCCGCCGACATCCGCCTGGCCAACCTGAACGCCGAAGTGCTGGGCGGACTGGTCAAGAGCTTCCGCCAGGGCGGCGTCGGCTTCTACTACCGCGCCGGGCCGCGCGGCGGCTGGATCCACGCCGATACCGGCCTCAAGCGCACTTGGAAGGGCTGAGCCGCCCGCCGCCCATCAACTACTCATAATAGTACGAGTGGTAGGCGGCCGGCTTCAGCTCGGCCTGCCGCTCGCGGTCGATGGCGCGCGGGTCGACCGGGCGCTCCCACCAGATGCGCCAGCCGAGCTCCTGGTCGCGCCGGACCTCGGGATGCGCGCGCAGGTAGCCGTCGAGGAAGCGGCCGAATTCCGACACGTATTCCTTGCGGCCGGGGCCGTACAAATATTTGAATTTCATCGTCGATTCCTCCTATCGGGTAGACTGGCGGCTTGGCCAGTGAACGGAATGAGTATGCAAGATAAGAATGAGCCGCCGCGTTTCAAGCCGGTGCCTTGGGACGGGCTGGAGAGCCCGGCCGATGTCGAACTCTGGATCGAGGAACACAACCTCAGCCTGCAGCAGCATATCGGCAAGAATGAAACCGGTTACGGCGTGTGCTTCACCCTGGCCGAGGGCGGCGAAATCTATCTGCAGACCACGCAGGACGGCGCGCTGATATTGGATGTTACGCCCGAAGCGCAATGGGTGGCGCCCCTGATCATGGCCGCCGCGCGCGTCGACGAGGCGCCGCAGGGCGCGCTGTGGGTATTGCCGGACGATAAACTAATACAGTTGATGATCGGGCTGAGCGGGTTGATCGCCACCTCGATGCTGGTCGTCGGCCATAATTTCGGCCTGCGGCGCCGTATGGGCGCATGGTAGCGTCCGCCACTATGAGGAATGCCATGCACACCAGCGCGCCGACGATTGTTTCCGCCATTAAACCCGCCCGGCGCCCGGCGTTGCGCGCGCTGGCCATGCTGGCGGCGGCCGCGTGGGCGCTGGCGGGCCCGCCGGCCACGGCCACGGCGGCCGATCTGCTGGCCACCGTCAAGGCGCGCGGCACGCTCAAGGTGGCGCTGGAGGGCACCTATCCGCCGTTCAACTACAAGGACCAGAAGAGCGGCCAACTGGCCGGCTACGACGTCGACGTCGCGCGCCTGCTGGGCGCCCGGCTGGGGGTGAAGGTGGAGTTCGTCACCAGCGAGTGGGCCGGCATCCTGGCCGGCCTGGCGGCCCATAAATATGATGTGATCGTGTCCCAGGTCGGCATCAATCCCAAGCGCGAGCAGGCGTTCGACTTTTCCACGCCGTATATCTACTCGATGCCGCAGCTGATCGTGCGCAAGGACGACGCCGCCGGCTACAAGTCGCTGGCCGACTTGAAGGGCAAGAAGCTGGGCGTGGGGCAGGGCAGCGTCTACGAGCAGCAGGCCAAGGCCGTGCCCGGCATCGACGTGCGCAGCTACGCGGCCGCGCCCGACACCATGTCCGACCTGGCCAGCGGCCGGCTCGACGCCGCGCTCAACGACAGCCTGATGTCGGCCTACCTGCTGAAGATCTCCAGGCTGCCGATCAAGGCCGGCGCGCGGGTCGGCGCGGTCGAGCGCATGGGCATTCCCTTCCAGAAGGGCAATCCGGAATTCAAGGCCGCGCTCAACCAGGCGCTGGCCGGCGCGGCGGCCGACGGCAGCCTGACGGCGATCTCGCTCAAATGGTTCGGCGCTGACGTCAGCAAGGCGCCCTGAGCATGGAGTGGCAGGGGCTGCTCGAACTGCGCGCGCTGCTGGCGGAGGCGGCGCCGGTCATGCTGCGCGGGGCCGGCTACACGGTGGTCTTCGCGCTGGCCTCGATGCTGGGCGGGCTGCTGATCGGCTTCCCGGTGGCGGTCATGCGCATGCTGCCGTACCGGCTGCTGAGCTGGCCGGCCGGCGTGTATGTCAGCCTGATGCGCGGCACGCCGCTGCTGGTGCAAATGTTCGTCATCTACTACGGCCTGCCCAGCGTCGGCGTCGAATTCGCGCCGGTGACGGCCGGCATCCTCGCGCTGAGCCTGAACGCCGGCGCCTTCTTGTCCGAAAGCCTGCGCGGCGCCATCGGCGCCGTCGGCAAGGGACAGTGGGCGGCCAGCTACAGCCTCGGGCTCGGCTACGGGGCGACGCTGCGCCACGTGGTGTTGCCGCAGGCGCTGAGGATCGCCGTGCCGGCGATGAGCAACACCCTGATCAGCCTGATCAAGGACACCTCGCTGGTATCGGTCATCACGCTGACCGAACTGATGCTCTCGACCAAGGAAGTGATCGCCACCACGTTCCGGCCGTTGCCGCTGTATGTGGCCGCGGCGCTGATCTACTGGGCGCTGAGCCTGGGGTTTGAGGCGTTGCAACGACGCGCCGAACAACGTTTGAACCGTGCGCACCGCTAACTTCCCGTGTTTTCTCGACATCGCTACGCGTAAATGCTAGTCTAGTTCCATGCTCCGGGGTCAGGTCCACCATTGATGCATGAGCTCGTGTAGCAATGGTGGACCTGACCCCGGAGGCGGGTTACGCAAAGGGAGGGTATGGAGAAGCAAACGTCCGGTACCGAGGCGCTGGGCCGCAGGCAGCCCATTTCCGAGGAGCGCGTCGGCGGCCTCGCGGGCCTGGCCCGCGTCGCCGAGGCCGCCGCGCTGGCGCCCTACGAGGCGATGATGGCCACCATCGGCGAGGCCGCCGTCGCCGCGCCCGACTTCGCCGAGGCCGGCCAGGCCGCCGCCGAGAGTTCCTATTTCAACGATGTCTATCTGCTGGCCCCGGTCGGCTATTTCGTGCTCGCCTTCGATACCACCATCCTGCAGATGAACGTGGTCGGCGCCGATTTGCTGGGCCTGTCGCGCGCCGCGCCCGGCCAGGTGCCGTTCCGCCAGTTCGTCGCGCCCCGCTTCCACGACGATTTCGACCGCTTCGTGCGGCAGGCCCTCAACAGCGCCCAGCCCGAGCGCTGCGACCTGCAGATGCTGCGCGCCCGCAACCAGCAGGGCTTCCCCGTGACCCTGCGCGCCAGCGCCGACGCCAGCGGCCAGGCGCTGCGGGTGGTGGTCGAGCTGGCCGAGGGCAAGACCGCCGCGCTCGAACGCAGCGAGGAGCGTTTCCGCCGCATCGTCCATTGCGCCGAGGAGGGCATCTGGGAAATCGACGCCAGCGCCCGCACCAGCTTTGTCAATCCGAAGATGGCGCACATGCTCGGCTATACGATCGAGGAGATGCTCGACCAGCCGCTGGTGGCGTTCATGGACGACGAGGGCCGCGCCATCCTCGAGCGCAACATCGCGCGGCGCCAGCGCGGCGCGGCCGAGCGCCACGAGTTCAAGTTCCTGCGCAAGGACGGCGCCGAGTTGTGGGTGACCCTGGCCACCAATCCCATCTTCGACGGCGACGGCGGCTACCTGGGCGCGCTGGCGCTGGTGAGCGACATCACCGCGACCCGCGCCTCGACCGAGCTGATCTGGCAACAGGCCAACTACGACAGCCTGACCGCGCTGCCCAACCGCCATATGTTCCAGGACCGGCTGGCGCAGGAGGTCAAGAAGGCGCGCCGCGAGGGTGTGCTGCTGGGCCTGCTTTTCATCGACCTCGACGGCTTCAAGCAGGTCAACGACAGCCTCGGCCACGACCAGGGCGACCTGCTGCTGGCCGAGGCGGCGCGCCGCATCGGCGCCTGCGTGCGCGCCTCGGACACCGTGGCGCGGCTGGGCGGCGACGAGTTCACCGTCATCTTGACCGGACTCGAGCAGATCAGCGCCGTCGAGCGCATCGCCCAGGCCATCCTGGCGCGGCTGGAGCGGCCGTTCACGCTGGGCATGGCCCAGCCGTCGGTGACGGCCAGCATCGGCATCTCGGTGTTCCCGTCCGACGCCAGCTCGCCCGAGGCGCTGCTGCGCAACGCCGACCAGGCGATGTACGCGTCCAAGCAGGGCGGGCGCAACCGTTACAGCCACTTCACGCCGGCGCTGCAAAAGGCGGCGCAGGCGCGCCAGCAGGCCACCGTCGACCTGCGCTCGGCGCTGGCCGAGCTGCAGTTCGAGCTGTACTACCAGCCCATCGTCAACCTGCGCAGCGGCCAGATCGAGCGCGCCGAGGCGCTGCTGCGCTGGCGCCATCCGCAGCGCGGCCTGCTGGCGCCGGCCGAGTTCCTGCCGTGCGCCGAGTCGGGCGGGCTGATGATGGAGATCGGCGACTGGGTGTTCCGCCAGGCCGCGCGCCAGGCCCGGCTGTGGCAGGACGAGCTGGGTCCGGGCTTCCAGGTGGGCATCAACCAGTCGTCGGCGCAGTTCCGCGGCGACACCGCGCTGTACGTGGGCTGGCTCGAGCACGCGGCCGCGCTGGGCCTGTCGCCGCGCAGCCTGATCATCGAGATCACCGAGGGCGTGCTGCTCGACGGCGCCGCCCAGGTCGGCGAGCGCCTGCGCGAGTTGCGCGAGATGGGGCTGCAGGTGGCGCTGGACAACTTCGGCACCGGGTATTCGTCGCTGGCCCACCTCAAGCATTTCGGCATCGACCTGCTCAAGCTCGACCATAGTTTCATCCAGCACCTGGCGCACGACAGCGGCGACCTGGCCATGTGCGAGGCGCTGATCCTGATGGCCCACAAGCTGGGGCTGCGGGTGGTGGCCGAGGGCGTGGAGACGGCGGCCCAGAGCAATCTGCTGGAGCTGGCCGGGTGCGACTTCGCGCAGGGGTATGTGTACGCGCAGGCGATGCCGGCGCAGGCGTTCAGCGCGCTGGCGCGCCAGGGCTTGCCGCGGCCGGGGCAGGCGCTGTGAGCCGCGGTGATTAGCGCAGGCTCAGCAGCGAAACCACGCGCTCGCGGCTGATGCCGGCCAGCGCCGACGTGATCGACAGCAGCGACTGGTAGCCGGGCTTGCCGGCGGTCGAGACGAAATTCTGCGCCACCTGCTCCATGCCCTCGTTGGTGTCGGCCGGGGCCGCGTTGCGCACGCGCGCGGCGACCTGGTTGAGCGCCGTCTGCACCGAGGCGATCGAGCGCTCCACCTGCGCCAGCGCCTGCAACACCTGCTGCAAGGTGCCGCGGATGGCCTCGACGTCGGTGGTCTGCCAGGTGTCCGGATCGACCGCCGGCGCCTGCGCCTCGGCCTTGACGCGGTTCAGCTGGCCGGTGGGGAAGCGCAGGCCGCCGCCCTGCACGGCGATGCCGTCGCGGATCGCGGCCCATTGCGATTCGGCGGCGGTGAACTCGATCTGGCCGTCCTCGCCCAGCGCGGCGCGCACGCCGCCAGGCGCGAGCGCCGTGTCGAAGCGCTGGGCGATCTGCTGGTCGGTCAGGCCCGGCTCGAGCACCACCGAGCTGAGGTTTTGGCCGCCCAGCGAGATGGCCAGCACCTCGCGCCCGCCCGGGCGCAGGTTGGCCAGGTTCATGCCGCGCACGGTGAAGCGGGTGGTGGTGGCCTTGTTGCTGAAATTGAGCTGGGCGTCGAGCGTGCCGCCGGACGCCTGCGAACGGTTGCGCCAGCTGTTGCTGAACTGGCGCACGCGCGCCTCCAGGGTGCCGTCGGCGCGCTGGCGGTTGGCCAGGCGGGCGCTCAGGTCGGCCTTCAGGTTGCGCAGCTGGGCCGCGCTTTGCTCGAGGAAGTCGAGGGCTTGCTGGGCGCCGGAGATGTCGTCCTGCAGCGGCTGGTCCATATGGGTCAGGCCGCGCCGCAGCGGCGCCGCCGAGGTCGGCGTCGGCGTGACCGGCGTGGCCGTGGCCGCGTTCTCGCCGTTCATCCCGAGGGCGGTGCCGTCCACCGCGCTGGCATTGCCGGCGCCGCCGGGGACAATGACGGTGGGGGTGGCTTGGGGCGAGATTTGCATACGCGGGCGTGGCGACGTGGTTACAGGACGTTGAACAACGACAGGTTGCTCACCTTGGAGTAGGCCTTGTAGGACGCCTCCAGCGACAGATTATACCCGGACAGCTCGGTGGCGGCCTCGGCGTAATCGAGCTGGCCCAGATCGAGGATGGCGCTCTTGTTCGACAGGCTGACGTTGGCGTGGTTGTCGTCGAGCGTGGCCATGACGTTCTGGGCGCCGCCCAGCTGGGCGATCTTGCCGGCGATCAGGTCCAGCGTGGTGGTGGCGTTGCTCATATTGTCGTCCAGCACGGCCCGCACCGCCGGGTCGTTCGGCGCCAGCGCCGGGTTCGACAGCGCGCCGATGGTGGCGTTCATCTTCATCAGCAGGTCCTGCAGGCCGTCGACGTTGACGTTGACGGTCTGCGTGATGCCGTTGCCGATCACCGTCTTTTGCTGGCCCTGGTTGCCGCCGTAGACGTAGGTGGCGCCGCCGGGGGCGAGCGGGTCGGGCGTGACGGTGATGGCCGGATCGTTGGTCAAGGTGCCGGAAAAGATGTAGCGGCCCTCCTGGTCCTTCTGGTTGGCGGTGTACAGCAGGCTGTCGCGCAGCGACGTCAGCGTGCTGACCATCGCCCGCAGGTCGTCCGGCGTGTTGCTGGCGTCCGAGGCCCACACCAGCAGGTCGTGGGCCTGGGTGATGTCGCGCGTCATGCTGCTCAGATATTCCTCGTTGCTGTCGAGGCGGATCTTGGTGGCGGCGATGTTTTCGCGGTACTGGCCGACGATGGCTTCCTCGCGCGTCAGGCGCGAGATGCGCACGGCGCCGATCGGGTCGTCCGACGGCAGCATGATGCGGTTGCCCGAGGCCATCTGCTCGGTCAGCTTCGAGACCCAGCTTTGGTTTTCCTCGAGGCCGCGGTTCATCGTGGCCTGGAATTGACTGGAGGCGATACGCATGGGACGTTCCCTTAGTTAAACATCTGCAAGGTGGCGTCGAACAGGTTGTTCGCCACGGAAATGACCTTCATATTGGCCTGGTACATGTTCTGGTACTCGATCAGGTTGATCGCCTCCTCGTCGCGGTTGACCGCGCTGGTCGATTTCCAGTCATCCTCGGCCTGCTGGCGGATGGTGGTGGCGGTCTTGAGCTGCGACTGGTTCTGCTGGCTGTCGACGGCCAGCTTGCCGACCACCTGGGTGTCGGCGTCGTTGAGCAGCACGCTGCCCAGGCTGGTCAGGGTGATCGGCTGGCTCTTGATGTCGATCAGCAGCTGCAAATTGCCGCTGTCGCCGGGCGTGCCGTCGCTGGAGAAGGCCAGGTCGGCCGCCTTGAGCGTCGGCTCGACCGCCAGCAGGCCGGTGGCGCTGGCCGGGTTGAAGACGAACAAGTTGTTGCCGGGCACGCCGGGCGCGGTCTGGCCGGCGTTGAGCTGGGCGTTGACCTTGGCCGACATCTGCTGGGCGATCTCGGCGATCGACACTTGCAGCGGCTTGAGGGTGTTCTGGATGAAGTCGCCCAGGCCGCCGAGCTGGCCGCCGACCTTGGTGTCGTCGAGCTTGAAGGTGGTGCCGGCGAAGGTCAAATCCAGCGTTTGCGCGCCCGACACGGTGCTGAATTTGAGCGTGGCGGCCATGTCGCCGACCACCAGCGGCTGGCCGGCCTTGAGCGAGACGCTGGTGCTGCCGTCCGGATTGTTGATCACTTCGACCGCCACCTGCGAGGACACCTTGTCGATCAGCTGTTCGCGCTGGTCGATCAGGGCCGAGGTGTTGGTGCCGGCCGAGCCGACCTGGATGATTTGCTGGTTCAGCGCGGCGATGCCGGCCAGCGATTCGTTGAGCGACGGCAGCAGCGTCGAGCGCTGCTGGTTGGCCGAGATCAGCTGGGTCGAGGTCAGATTGTAAATACTGTTGATCTGCTGCGACATCGAGTCGGCCATCGTGATGACCTGCTGGCGCAGCGGCGTCGAGGTCGGATCGACGGCGGCCGCGTTGAGCGCCTTGAAGAAGTTGTCGACGCCGTAGCTGATGCTGGAGGTCTTGTCGGCCATCACCTTTTCCAGCTGGGTCAGGTAGGGCTGGACCTGCGAGCGCTGGCCGAGGTCGGAGTTGGCGCGCCACATCTGCTGCGACTTGTAGGAGTCGCTAAAGCGCAGCAGCGCGCCGATCTGCACGCCGTTGCCGGGGCTGTTGACGCCGGCGTCGGAGGCGATCGCCTGCAGCAGCACGCCCTGGCGGGTGTAGCCCTTGGTCTGCGAGTTGGCGATGTTCTGGCTGACGGTGTTGAGCGCGGCTTGGGCGGCCAGGGCGCCGGACAATGCGTTGTAGGAGATGCTCATGGTGCGGGTCTTTCCTGGTGAAGGCCGGGGGAGCGGTCGCCACCAGCCGTCTGGCCGTCACGAGTGCTCCGATATCAGTACAAGGCGACCGTGGGCCCGGCGGGATTAAGCGGCAACCGCATATTATTTCCATCCGGGAAGTTTTTCCCGCTCAGGCGGCCGGCGGCGCCCCGTTCGGCACCTGCTCGGGCGCGGCGGCCGGCGCCGCGGCGGCGGCGGGGGTGGCCGCGGGCGCCTGCTGGAGCGGCGCCGGCAGCAGCTGGCGCAGGATGGCGTCGGCCACGCCGAACGCGCGCCGTCCGGCCATCTGGTCGGCCACCAGGTTGTCGGCCATGTCCTGCATGTCCTGGTTGACCTTGTTTTTGAAGACGCTGTCCTCGGACGCCAGCTCGCGCGTGCCCGAGCGCATCTGGCGCAGCATGTGGCCGATGAAGAAACTCTCGAACTTGACGGCCGCCTCGGTGGCCTTGGCGCGGTAGGCCGGATCGACCGTGTCGCCGGGCTGGGCCGCCACCGGCGCCACGTGGGTGGCGCTGAGCTGGTCGGCCACGCCGAGGCGCAGCTTGCTCGGATCGAAACGGGCGGGGATGCTCATGGGAACTCCTTAAATGACGACCAGTTCGCCTTCGATGGCGCCGGCCTGGTCCAGCGCCTGCAGGATCGCCATGATGTCGTCGGGCGAGGCGCCGAGGCTGTTGATGACGTCGATGATGCCCTGCAGCTTGGCGCCGGCCGGCCACTTGAACATCTGGCCCGAGCCCTGGTCCACGCTGACCTGCGACTGCGGGGTGGCCACGGTGTTGCCGGCGGCCAGGGCGTTGGGCTGGCTGACCTTGGTGCTTTCGGAGATCACCACCTTCAGCGAGCCGTGGGTGACGGCGGCCGCGCGCACCCGCAGGCCCTCGGCGATGACCACGGTGCCGGTGCGCGAGTTGAACACCACCTTGGGCGAGTCGTCGCCGACGTCGATCGACAGCGCCTCGAGCTTGGCCATGAAGGCGATGCGCTGGGTCGGGTTGGCCGGGGCCACCACGTCGACGCTGGTGGCGTCGCTGGCGGTGGCGATGTCGCCGAAGCGCTTGTTGATCGAATCGACGATATTGATCGCGGTCTGGAAGTGCGGATGGCGCAGCGACAGGCGCACGCTCGGCTTGGTGGCGAAGTCGGTGGCGATCTCGCGCTCGATCGCCGCGCCGCTCGGGATGCGGCCCGAGGTCGGGGTGTTGACCGTCACCGACGAGCCGCTCTTGCCCTGGGCGCTGAAGCCGCCCACCACCACGTTGCCCTGGGCCAGCGCGTAGACCTCGTTGTCGGCCGCGCGCAGCGGCGTCAGCAGCAGGGCGCCGCCGCGCAGGCTCTTGGCGTCGCCCATCGACGACACCACCACGTCGATGTTCTGGCCCTTGCGGTAGCCGGGCGGGAACACCGCCGACACCATCACCGTGGCCACGTTCTTCGACTTGGCGTCGGTGCCGTCGGGCACCTTGACGCCGAACTGCTTAAGCATGTTGATCACCGATTGGCTGGCGAACTTGACCTGGGTCGAGTCGCCGCTGCCGTTGAGGCCCACCACCAGGCCGTAGCCGACCAGCGGGTTGTCGCGCATGCCCTCGACGGCGACCAGGTTGCGCAGCACTTGCGCGGCCTGGGCCGGCACGCTCGCGGTCAAGGTCAGGCACAGCGCCAACGGCAGGGCCAGGATGCGGTGCAGGGTGCGGAAGTTCATGATGTGCGATCCAAAATAAGGCAAATAAGGCAAAGACGCTTAAAACGGCATGTACGGGCCGGTGAAGAAGCGCGACAGCCAGCCGGCCGACTGCGTTTCGGCCAAGGTGCCCTGGGCCGAGTAGGCGATGCGGGCGTTGGCGATGCGCAGCGACGAGACCTGGTTGTTGGCGTCGATGTCGGCCGCGCGCAGGTAGCCGCGCAGGCGGACGAATTCCTCGCCCTGGTTCAGGGTCAGCGTTTTTTCGCCGGCCACGCGCAGCAAGCCGTTCGGCAGCACTTCCTGCACGATCACGGTGATGGCGCCGGTCAAAGCGTTCTGCTGGGTGCTGGTGGCGTCGCCGGCGAAGGTGCTCGACGAGCCCAGCCCGATGGAGGCCTTGGGAAACACCTTGCCCAGCAGGCTGGGGGCATTGATGTCGTTTGCCGAATCCTTGGAATAACTGGTGCCGGCCTTCTTGCTCGCCTGCGTGGTTTCCTGCAGGCTGACGGTGACGACGTCGCCGACGCGGAAGGCGCGGCTGTCGGAGGTCAGCGACAGGCCCAGGTCGGGGCTGTAGACGCCGCCGGAGCTGCCCTTCGGTCCGATCACGCGCGAGACGGTGGGGGCCTCGTCGGACGGACCGGGCCGCACCGGCGGCGGTTGCAAAGCGGCACACCCGGCCAGCAGCGAGGCCGCGACCGCCAGTGCCAGGGCGTGCGATGCGGCGTTCATCAGCGCGCCGCCTGCGCCAGGTATTGCAGCATGTTGTCGGCGGCCGACAGCACCTTGGTGTTCATCTCGTAGGTGCGCTGGGCGGCGATCATGTCGACCATTTCCTCGACCACCTGCACGTTCGAGCCCTCCAGCGTGCCTTGCTTGAGCTTGCCCCACTGGGCGGTGCCGGGCGCGCCCTCGGTCGGGGTGCCGCTCGAGGCGGTCTCGGCGAAGAGGTTCTCGCCCAGCGCCACCAGGCCGGTCGGGTTGATGAAGCTGGTCAGGGTCAGCTGGCCCAGCTGGCTCGGCGTGGCGGTGCCGGCGATGGCCGCCGAGACGGTGCCGTCCTCGCCGATGGTCAGGCCGGTGGCGTTGGCCGGCACGGTGATCTGCGGAATCAGCGGCAGGCCGTGGGCGTTGACCAGGATGCCGTTGGCGTCGACCTGCAACTGGCCGGCGCGGGTGTAGGCGGTCTCGCCGTTGGGCTGGCGCACGGCCAGGAAGCCGTTGCCCATGACGGCGACGTCGAGCTCGCGGCCGGTGGTTTGCAGGCTGCCGTTGGTGAACACTTTTTGCGTGCCGACCATGTGCACGCCGTTACCGAGCTGTACGCCCGACGGCGACAGGGTGTTGTTGTCGGCCACTTGCGCGCCCGGGCGCTGCTCGACCGAGTAGAACAGGTCCTCGAACACCACGCGGTCGCGCTTGAAGCCGACGGTGTTGGCGTTGGCCAGGTTGTTGGCGATCGCTTGCAGTTTCTGGTCTTGCGCTTGCACGCCGGTCTTGCTGATCCACATTGCTGGATTCATGGGTTGCTCCTGGTGAGGGTACGGGGATCAGCTTAGCCGCTGATCAGGCGGTTACCGGTTTCGGCCATCGAATCGCTGGCCTTGAACAATTTCATCTGGATTTCGAAGGTGCGGTTCAGGCTCATGGTGGCGACCATTTCCTCCACCGCCGACACGTTGCTGCCCTCGAGGTGGCCGGAACGGATCACCACGGTCGGGTCGGTCGGCAGCGGCACGCCGGAGCGCGCCACCAGCAGGCCGGCCTCGTTCTTGGTCAGCTCGGACGCCTCGGCCTTGACCAGGCGCAGCTTGTCGACCGTCTGCATGGTGGTCGTGCCCGGATTCTGGATCGAGATGGTGCCGTCGGCGCCGATGTCGATCTTGCTGTATTCGGGCAAGGTGATCGGGCCGCCTTCGCCCAGCACCACGTTGCCGTTGATGCGCAAGGTGCCGTTCTCGTCGAGCGCCATGTTGCCGGCGCGGGTGTAGGCCTCGCCGGTCGGACCGTCGACGGCCAGGAAGCCGACGCCGGAGATGGCGACGTCGAGTTCGCGGCCGGTGGCCTTGAGCGTGCCCTGGCGGGTCGACACCGAGTTCGCCTGCAGCTGCGACATGTGGCGGTCGTCGTAGCCGTAGCCCTGCACCGTCTGCGCCGTGGCCAGCTCCATATTGGCGCGGAAGCCGCCGGTGTCGATGTTGGCCAGGTTGTTGGCCCGCACCTGTTGTCCGCGCAGGGCCCGTTCGGCCCCGCTCACCGCTGTGTAAATCAACGCGTCCATGGTTCAGTCGTTCCTTAGATCGCTTGCATCAGCGATTGCAGCATGGTGCTCTCGGTCTGGATGACCTTGGAGTTGGCCTGGTAGTTGCGCTGCGACGTCATCAGGCCGACCAGCTCGGACGTGATGTCGACGTTGGACTGCTCCAGCGACGAGGTGTTGATGTTGCCGCCCATGCCCACGCCGGGCGCGTTGACCAGCGGCGTGCCCGAGTTGACCGACTCGATCCAGCTGGTGCCGTCGATGGCCTTGAGCGAGCCCTCGTCGGGGAAGGTGGCGATGGCCAGGCGGCCGACGCTTTGCTTCTGGCCGTTGTTGTAGCTGGCGATGACGGAACCGTCGGTGCCCAGCGCGACGCCGGTGAAGGTGCCGGCCGCGTAGCCGTCGGCGGCGTTGGCGGTGGTGGTGGCCTCGCCGGCGAAGCCGGTGGTGCCGGTGTAGTCGATCGTCACTTTCCCCAGCTTGGCGCCGTTGGCCGGGGCGGGGGTGAAGGTGGTCAGGTCGAGCAGGAAGGAGCTGCCGGTGGGCGCGGTCAGCTGGCCGGTGGTGGTGTCGAACTTGAGCGCGACGGCGGCGGTGGGGCCGCCCACTTCCGTACCGTCGAGCACATAGTGGACGTCGACGCTGTCGGCCGTGCTGGCGGTGCGGGCGAAATACTGGGTCAGCGTGTGTTTGCCGCCGAGCGTGTCGTACAGCACCGATGCCTTCGACATGTTGAACATGGACGGGTCGGGCGTGGCGGTGGGGGTGGCCGCGACCCAGGCGGTGGCCGGCGCGGTCCAGTCGGCCGACATGTTGCCGACGTAGTTCATCTTGGCCGAGGCCACGGCCGGGATCGAACCGGTCGGGATCGGCACATCGCCGAGGGCGCCGAGCGTGGTGGTGCCGGTTTTGATCGGGTAGCCCTGGACCTTGCGGCCGGTGGCGTCGACCAGGAAGCCGTCCTTGGAGGCGTCGAAGATGCCGACGCGGGTGTATTCGACCTGGCCCGAGTTCTGGTTCTTGGTGATGAAGAAGCCGCGGCCGTTGATCGAGGCGTCGAGGCCGCGACCGGTGTTGAGCACGCCGCCCTGCTTGCCGATGCTTTGCGTGGTCGAGCCGATCATCACGCCGGTCTGGACGTCGCCCGAGACCAGCGACGAGAAGTTGGCGCGCGACGACTTGTAGCCGTAGGTGCCGGCGTTGGCGATGTTCTGGCTGGTGCTGTTCAGCGATTCGTTGATGGCCTGGATGCCGGACAATGCGATATCGAAACTCATGATGGGGTCCTTAAGTAAAGATTATTGAATCGCCGAGGCGGATTTGCCGTTGAAAGCGGTGATGGCGGTCGGCGCGATCTCGCCGACGTTGGCCACGCTGAGCACCACGCCGCCGGCGGCCGACAGGCGCACGCTGTTGAGGCGGCCCTGGATGTCGAGCGGCGGGGTTTCCTTGGAACTGGTCTCGACGGCCATCTTGTAGGTGCCGGCCGGGATCTTCAGCGCGGCCGGGTCGATCGTGAACGGCACCGTGCCCGGCGCCTGCACGCCCAGCTTGACCGTGTACTTGGTGCCGTCCTCGCCCGTGAGCACGACGTTGGTGGCGCTGCTGGAGGCGCCCAGCGTGGTCTGGCCGGCGACGGCGGTCTTGCCGTCGAGCTTGACGGAGCTGGTCTCGGCCATGACGTCCGAGCCGACCTGCGCGCCCAGGGACAGCACTTGCATGCTTTGCAGCACGCTCGAGTTGGCGCTGGTGAGCGAGGACAGGCTTTGCAGCGCCTCGGTCTGCGACAGCTGGGTCAGCTGCTGGACGAACTGCGACGGATCGGTCGGCGACAGCGGGTCCTGGTTCTGGATCTGCGCCACCAGCAATTTGGTGAACATGTCCGACGAGGCGCTGGCGGCGTTGCCGGTGACGCTGGTGCCGGTGTTGGCGGCGCCGTTGGCGCTGTTGTTGAGGAGACTGACTGCCATGGCTTAACCTTCAGCGAGTTTGAGGAGGGATTGCTGCATGCCGCGGATGCGGCCCAGGACTTCGACATTGGTTTCGAAGGCGCGCGAGGCCGACATCATGTCGGCCATCTCCGCCACCTCGTTGACGTTGGGGTAGAACACCATGCCCTCGGCGTTGGCCATCGGGTGGCCCGGCTCGTAGACCTTGCGCAGCGGCTCGGCCGACTCGACCACGTCGAGCACCTGCACCTTGCCGCCGGCCTGGGTGTCGCCGTCGAAGCTGTCGCCCATGACGGCCGAGAACACCGGCTTGCGGGCGCGGTAGGTGTCGGCCTCGTTGCCGGTGACGGAATCGGCGTTGGCCAGGTTGCTGGCGATGGTATTGAGGCGCACGGTCTGCGCCGCCATGGCCGATCCTGCGATATCGGAAATGTTTTTAAAGGACATGGGTTACTCCGTGGTTGATGCGGGCGAGGGGACCACTTGCGGCCGGCACGGCGCGCTCACTGGCCATTGATGGCCTTGGCGATGCCGCGCAGGCGCATCGTCACAAACGTCAGGCTGGTCTGGAAGTCGGAGGCGTTTTGCGAGAACGCGGCCTGCTCGACGCCGATCTCGACGGTGTTGCCGTCGCGGGTCGGGTGGTAGGGCACGCGGTACATCGACGCGGCCTCGTCGTCGCCGCCGATGTCGCCGGCCGCCTCGGCCTGGGTGTTGGCCAAGGTGGCGGCGAAATCCATGTCGCGCGCCTGGAAGCCCGGCGTGTTCTCGTTGGCCAGGTTGGTGGCCAGGATGCGGGTGCGTTCGGCACGCAGCTGCAGCGTGTCGGCGTGGACCCCTGCCGCTTCTTTGAAGTTAATGCCCATGATCTTCCCCTGTCCCAATTGCTGCTGCTACGCTAAAAAACGGTGTTGCATGAGTGCAAAACATGTCGGCCAATGTAAAATGACCAAACGGCGGTTTAACTAGCACCGCTCTCCGCATCATAGTAGAGGTATTGCCCATGTTCAACAAAAGTATTGTAACTGGTTTAGGTGGAATGTTGCTGGTTAGCACAACAATTTTTAACACTTCGGCCGCCGCTAGCCCCACAAACGCCGAGCAGGTGCCGGTTTTGGTCGAGGCCGCGGCGCGTCAACATGTGTTGCGCTGGGCAGACAGTAGCGGTTTGATAGAGCCTAAATTCGAGCTCGCCGTGGTGCGCGGCAGCCGCCCGCTGGCCGCCTGCGGGCAGGGCGTCACGGTCGAGGCGCTCGACACGCGGGTGCCGAGCCGCATGAAGTTCGCGGCCGTGTGCAGCGCCGGCGCCGGCGCCGGCGCGCCCGGCTGGCGGTACGAGTTCGTGGTGCGCGCGCAAATGTCGGCGCGCATCGCCATCGCGGCCAACGACGTGCCGGCCGGTAAAGTTATCGCCGATGAAGATGTGTTGCTGGAACGCCACGATATCTCGAATATCGCCGATCCGGTGTCGGACCCGCAGGACGTGGTGGGCATGAGCGGCAAGCGTTCGCTGCGCGCCGGCGAGGTGCTGCGCCTGGCGCTGCTGGCGGCGCCGACCCTGGTCAAGCGCGGCGAGGCGGTGCGCATCGTCGCGCGCAACGAGCAGGTCGAGGTCAGCATGGGCGGCGAGGCGCTCGACGCCGGCGCCAAGGGCAGCCTGGTGCGGGTGCGCAACGCCAGCGGCACCATCATCCGCGCCAAGGTGACCGCCGCCGGCACGGTGCAGCCGGCCGACATGCCGGTCACGATCAATCCGCGGAACGAGTGACGGCGGCGCCGCGCTGCAGCTGGGCCGCCAGCTTGCTCAGCTTGTCGGCGTAGGTGGGGTCGGTGGCGTAGCCGCCGCGCGCCAGGCCGCTGGCGAAGGCGCGCGCGTCGCTGCCGGTGTTGAGCGCGGCCTGGTAGCGCGGATTGCTCGAGAGCATATCGGCGTAGTCGCGGAAGGCGCTGGCGGTGTCCGGATAGCTGCGGAAGCGCTCGGTCTTCTTGAGCATCGCGCCCTGTTCGTATTCGGTGGTCGTGGCGGCCGCCACGGCGCCGCGCCAGTTGCCGCCGGCCTTGATGCCGAACAGGTTGTTGGTGTCGGCGCCGCCCTTGCGCAGCGGTTGCTGGCCCCAGCCCGATTCGAGCGCGGCGTGGGCCGCCACCACCTCGGGCGAGACGCCCAGCTTGCTGCCGGTCTCCTCCGCCCATGGTTTGATGGAGGCCAGGAATTGTTTCTGGATATCGCCGTCGACCCCTTGATGGTCGGCGCCGCCGTCGATCGCGCCGTTGGCGCGCTGCAACGCCATCGCCTGCAGGCTCAGCGCCTGCGACGGGGAGGGCGCCGGCTCGTGGAAGCCGCCGCCGCCATGGCTGATGAAGGCGCTGACGTCCTGCTGCACCTGGCGGAAGGTCGCGGCGAAATTGCCGCCGCCGCCGGAGGCGGCGAAAGCGCCGATGGCCGCGACGGGGCGGCTGGCGGTCATGTTCGAGACGGTGGCGGCGGTCGGTGCCGTCGCCGGTGTTAGGTCAAGCTGGCGCATAAAGTTGGTCCTCGCCATGCAGCACGCGCTGCATGATGGTGTGCTGTTCCAGCAGCAAGTCGCCATTGCGCTTGCTGAGACGCTTGCATTCAACCACCATGGTTTCCAGCGTCTTCCAGTCGGACTCTATTTTCTCCCGCGCCGGATGTTTCAGCAAGGCAAATGCCTGGTCCATGTTGGCAGTTGGACCAAGTAAACGTTGCGCGAGCGCAACGCGCAGGGCGCGGCGCTGCTGCAAGGTGTCGACCAGCGCCGAAATCGCCTCGGCCGCCTGGCCCAGCTGCGTCGCCTGGTGGCGCAGCGCGGCGTGGAATTGTTGTTCGAGCAAGTCCTGCAGCGCGGGGTAGGCGCGCAGGTCGTCGGCGATGCCGGCCAGCAGCGCGCGCATGGCGTCCTGGCGCGTCATCGCGGCCACATTGCTCACTTCTCGCTCCCGTGGAAGCGCTGGATCAGGCCGGCCAGCTTGGCCGGGTCGAACGGCAACTCGCCCTTGGCCAGCGCGTCGCGCAGCATGTCGACCTTTTCCTGGTCGATCTCGGGCATGTCGCGCATCGCCTGCAGCGCCGGTTGCATCACGGCCGATTGCAGCGGCGCCGGCGCCGGGGCGGGCGCGGCGGCCTCGCCGGCGTCGACCGGGGCGCTGTCGGCGACGCGCTGGACGGCCATGCCGTCCGGGGTGGATGTCGTGATTCTCATACGTGTGCCTCTGCTTGGCTTGGTTTCCATACGATATCTTAGTTGTGGCCGCTGCGACGCGGATCGCGCGGCGGCGGCGGGGTGGCGCCGCCGCCGAGCGAGTTGCGCAGTTTTTCCAGCAGGCTGGGGTCCGGCAGCGCCGTGTTGATGTCCTCGTTGAGTGGGCTCGAGCTGTCGGGCATGCCGAACATCGCGGCGATGGTCTTGGCCTGCGCCGTGGTCAGGATCAGCAGCTCGATGCGGCGGTTGACGCCGGCGTCGGCGCGCTTGGTGTCGAGCGGCGCGCGGTCGGCCATGCCGACCACCTGCAGCACCGACTCCGGGTTCATGCTGCCGGCCAGCAGCTGGGCGCGGGCCGACATGGCGCGGTTCGACGACAAGGTCCAGTTCGAGAACGCGGCGTAGCTGGTGTCGGCGTACTGCAGCGAATCGGTGTGGCCGACGATCAGCATCTGGTTCTCCATCTGCTTGAACAGCGGTCCCATCTTGCGCAGCAGCGCGCGGAACTTGTCGGTCGGCACGGCGCTGCCGCGCACGAACATGCCCTGGCGGTCGGTGTCGTGCAGCATCACGCGCAGCCCGTACGGCGTGATGATGGATTCCAGGTTGGAGGTCAGGCCGAAGTCCGAGCTCATCTTGGTGAGCGCCTTCGACAGCGCGGCCAGGTCGTTCGGCGACTCGTACTTGACCTTGGCGCTGGTGACGACCGGCTCCGGATCGCCCTCGGCCTTTTTCTTCTCGCCCGGCTCGTCGGTGGTGCCGAAGTGCGGCATCGGGTAGCGGTCGATCAGGCTGCCGCGCGGGCCGCCGACCTGCTGCGGCATCACGCCCTTGCCCTGGTCGGTCTTGGCGCCGTCGGCCTCGGTGAGGATTTGCTCGAGCGACTCGGTGTTGCGGGCCGCCATCAGCCACAGCACCAGGAACAGGCACATCAGCGCCAGGCAGAAGTCGGCGAACGCTACCTTCCAGGCGCCGCCGTGGTCGTCGTGCTTGTGCTTGCCGCCACCGCGCTTGACGATGGTCTGGTCATGCCCCTTGTCATGCGGCTTTAGCACCACGGCCTCCACGACGCGAGCTGTCATCGGCTGGGGCGTTGTCGCGGCCTTCCAGGTCGTTGATCCAGCGTTCCAGCTGGGCGAAACTAGGTTTGATGTTCAGCGCCACCAGGCGGCGGCCGGCGTCGATCGCCAGCAGCGGCGGCTTGCCGGCCACGTGCGTGACCAGCACCACCTTGACGGTTTCCTTGTTCGAGCCCTCGGAATTGACCAGCTGCTTCATCATGTTGCACAGCGGGTCGATCAGGCCGTAGCAGAAGAAGATACCGATGAAGGTGCCGACCATGGCCGCGCCGACGTGCTCGGCGATCTCGCCCGAGGTGGCGCCCTCGTTGACGGTGTTCATGGTGATGACGATGCCCAGCACGGCGGCCAGGATGCCGAAGCCCGGCATCGCCTCGCCGATCTTGCCGAGCGACTTGGCCGGCTGCTCGAGCTCGGTGTGGATGGCTTCCAGTTCCTGCTCCAGCACGCCTTCGAGCTCGTGCGCGTTGATCTTGCCCATGGCCATCAGGCGGAAGTTGTCGACGATGAAGGCCAGCAGTTTCGGCTCCTCCAGCACGCGCGGGTAGCGCTGGAACAGCGGGCTGTCCTTGGGCGCCTCGACGTGGGCGTCGAGCGCCTTGAGGCCGCCGGCGGCCAGTTGCAGCAGCTCGTACATCAGCAACAGCAGCTGGCGCTGGAACTCGGAGTCGTACTTCTTCTTGGTGATGATCTTTTTGATCTGGGTCATCATCTCCTTGAGCACGTGGGTCGGGTTGCCGATCACCAGCGCGCCGAAGCCGGCGCCGGCGATGACGATCAGCTCGATCGGCTGCCAGATTTGATGGAACGCCCCGCCCATCATGAAGAAGCCGCCGAAGACGCTGCCTAGAACGATGAGGATGCCGACTATTTGCTGCATGATGATTCGCCTTTCCGCGTCATTTACTAAATCCTGTTGCAAGCCTGAACGATTCAGGCCTGCAGCACGGCTTTCATTTTGCCCAGCGCCGCCTTGTTGAGCTGACAGACGCGGGCGTCGGTCAGGTCCAGCACGGCGGCGATTTCCTTGTAGCTGAGCTCGAATTCGTAATACATTTGCACGACCCGCTGCTCGCGCTCGTCGAGCCCGCGCAGCGCCTGCTCCAGGCTGCGGCGCACCATCAGCTGGTCCTCCGGGCTGGGCGCGCTGTCGCTGCTGACGGTGTCCTGCAGGATCTCGTCGAAACTGGCGATCAGCTCGGCGTTCTCGTCGAGCTGGTAGGCCTGGTAGGCCTCGGCCGTCAAGCCCAGGCCGGTCATGATCTCCTGCTCGCTCGGTTCGCGGCCCAGCTTGCGGGTCAGCGCGCGCACCGCGTCGCGCAGCTTGTGGCTTTGCTGGCGCACCGCGCGCGGGCGCCAGTCCTGGCGGCGCAGCTCGTCCAAAATGGCGCCGCGGATGCGCAGGCTGGCGTAGCTGCCGAAGGCGCCGTCGGGCTCGCCGTAGCGGCGCAGCGCCTCGAGCAGGCCCATCAGGCCGATCTGCTCCATGTCGTCGCGGTCGATGGCGCCGGCCACCTGCGAGTTGAGCTGGCGCACGATGCGCTTGACCAGCGGCGCGTACGCGAGCAGGTGCTTCTGCTCATCGGCCGCGCTGTGCATGGCCGGCGCGCTGCCGTCCTCGCTGTAGCCCTCGGCATACGCCTCCGCCAGTTGCTCTGTGTATGCCATGCCCGCTCCACTGGTGTTCATCCGGCCTACTCGATGATGAGTTTACCGATCATGACTTCGGAAAAGGGTTTTTCCCTGCCTTCATGCTCGTACGTTTCGTCGAACGCCTTGTTCAGCTCGGCCGCGAACTGGTCGATCGTCATCAGCTGCGCGGTGGCGATCGGCAGGTTCGACAAGGTGCGAACGGCAACGCTGCGCAACATCGGCAATTGTTCCTTGGCTTCCTTCTCGGTCTTCGGGCTGGTGCTGATCACCAGGTCGGCCGACATGTAGTGCGACGCCGTGTCGCCCGGTTGCCGCTTGAGCATGATGATCACCTTGTCCACCGTCAGGTACTTGGGCGGCACGTCATCCTTTTTTTCTTCCTTCTTGGCCACTTTCTTGGCCTTGTCCTTGGCGTCCTTGCCATCCTTGCCGTCGTGCGCGTCGGCCGTGGCGGCGTCGCCCTTGGACATGTACCAGACCGCGCCGCCGGCGGCGGCGGCGCCGACCACCGCCACCAGGGCGAAGATGACTATCATTTTCATGTTCTTCATCGACTCGTTACTCCTGCTCGGACGTCATGGCGAAGAGGGCGGCGGCGCCGTCCTCGGACAGCGCGCGGCCCGGCGTGCGGCCGTCGTTTTGCTCGCGCTGCTGGCCGTTACGCCCGCCGCCGTCGGCCTGCGACTGCGCCTGGCCCTGGGCGCGGGTCGACGCCACGGTGACCGCGACGTCGGTGAACTGGCGCGTCGACAGGTCCTGGCGCACGCTGTCGCCGATGGTGTTGAGCTGGCGCACCACCTCGCTGTTGCTGGCCGTCAGGTTGACCTGCAGCGAGCCGGCGCTGTGGCGGATCGAAATCTCGATGCTGCCCATGTTGGGCGGTTCCAGGCGGATCACCGCGTGGTCGTTGTTGCGTTGCAGGTTCACCTGCAGGCGCTCGCCCAGCGCCTGGCGCAGCGGCTGCTGCCATTGTTCCGGCGTGCCGGCCAGCTTGACGGTGGTGCCCGCGGCGGCCGGGGCGGCGGGCGCGCCCGCCGCCAGGCCGACGCCGCCGTTGTTGGCGGCCGGGGCCGCTGTCGTGGCGCGGTGCTCGTCCTTGGCGGCGCCGCTGGTGGCCAGGGTGGCGCCGGCGTCGGCGGCCGGCGCGGCGGCGGGCGCCTCGGCGGCGCGCTGCGGCGCGCGCGGGACGGCGGCGACGGCCGGTTGCGGGGCGCCGTCGGCGGCCACCGGTGCCGGCGCGGCGGCGGCGACCTCGGTGTCGGCGGCCGGCGCGTCGGTGTTGTTGGTGTTGCCCGGCCGGGCCACGGCGACCTGGGCGGCGGCGAGGTGGTAGACGCCTTGCGTGGCGGCGCCCGCAGTCTGCTGCTGGGCGGCGGCCTGCGCCGTCGCGGTGACGTTGACGGCGACGTTGACCGCCGCCAGGTTCAGGCGCGTGGCCGAGGTGTTCAAGGTGGACACGGCGCTGACCGCGTCGCCGCGGGCCGGGTCGGCGGCGGCCGGCGTGGCGGCGCCGAGGTTGAGCATCGAGGTGATCATCGCCGGCAGCGTGTCGGCGCCGTTGGTGTCGCCGGCGGCGGGCTGGGCGACGGCGGCCTGGTTGGCGTGGTCGGGCGTGGCGCTGGCGGCGCCGTCGTCCCGGGTCACCGCGATGTCGGCGAAATCGATCAGGCGTGCGAACGGCGCGGCTGCGGACGCGTCCACCGCCGCTTCGTCGTCGCGCTCGTCCGCCTGGTCGGCCTGGTTGGTCTGGCTGGCCTTGCCGCTCTTGGCGGCCGGCGCGGCGCCGTTCGATGGCGCGCTACGGGCCGGCGCCGGGCCGGCCGGCGCCTTGGCCGGCGCGCTCGATGCGGCCGCCGCGCTGCGCTGGGCCTGCTGGCGGGCCTGCGCACCGTTGTTGTCGGCGCGTTCGGGCTGGCCGCGATTGACCGCCACCGGGGCGGTGAAATCGGCCTTGGCGGCCTTGGCCGCCTGCTCGGCGGCGCTGGTGCGGTTGACGCTGTTCATACTGATGCTCATGCTTGAATTCCGTTTTCTGCGTGTTCGCTGTCGAGGGCATAGGCCAGCCAGCCCTCTTTGTTTGCCTGCATTTCGTGCAGGCGACGCCCCAAATCTTCGGTGGCGAGGTTGCAACGTTTTACCGCCTCCTGGTGCATCTGATGCAGGGCCGACAGGGCGGCGCGCTCGGCGCCGCTCCATTTGCCCTGCGCCGCCATCTGCGGCAAGGTCGCCGCCATCAGCGTGTTGAGCGCCGCCAGCAGCTTCCAGTCCTCGGCGGCGATGGCCGCGCTCATCTTCTTGGCCATCTGCAGCAGGGTCGCTTGCCTATCCATTTTTGGCCTGTACGCCCAGCCAGCCTTTTTTGATGGTCGTCAGCAAGGTCGTCACTTCGTCGATGATGGTCGGGTCGAGGCTGACGCCGGCCGTGTACAGGCGCCCGGCGCAATAGTCGTACAGGCGGCCGAGGTTTTCGACGACCTCGCCGCCGTTGTCGAAGTCCAGCGAGCTCGACAGGCCGTTGATGATGTCGGTGCACTTGTTCAGGCTGATCGCCTTGAGCTCGTACCGCTTGCCGACGATGTGGCCGCGCGCGCGCGCCAGTTCCTCGAGCAGGCCGTCGGTCAGCACCAGCACCAGCTCGATCGGCGACGCCCGTGCCACCTGCGCGTCGAGATTGGTGGAGTGGTAACTGCTGTAGGCTTCGTGGTTCAACATGGGGTTCACCGTACGGGTAGAATCCGCGGCACGATTGCCGCGGGGGGATGCTGTTTCAGGATTAGTTGTTGCTGTCGGACGAGAACATCGCCGTGAACATGTTCGACGTCGACGTCATCGACGCCTGCAGCGACTGCAACGCGGTAAATTGCGCCAGATATCGCTTGTAGGCGTTGTTGAACTGGTTTTCCACCGTCACCAGGCGGTCGGCGACGTCGCTCTGCTGCTTGGTCGCGGCCGACTTGCGGGTGCTGAGCAGGCCGTTGGCGGAGTTGGTCCAGCTGCTGACCAGCTTGTTCATGGTGCCCATCACGCCGGTGCCGCCGTTGACGGCGGTGTGGCCGAACAGCGTGTCGATGGCGGCCGGGTTGGCCGCCACGGTCTTGTTCAGGCGGTTGGTGTCGAGCGACAGCATGCCGTCGCGGCCGGCGCTGATGCCAAAGCTGATCAGCGACTGGCCGCCGCTGGCGGCGCGCAGCGCCGTGTTGAGGCGGTCGCGCAGCGAGGCCACGCCGGCGTCGCCGTGCAGCGCCGCGTCGGCCGAGGTGGCCGTTGAATCGGTGCCCGACACCGGCGTGTGGTCGCCGGCCGCCGTCAGCGTGTTCATCACGCCGAGCAGCGTGTTGTAGGCGGTGACGAAACTCTGGACGTTGGCGGCGGTGCCGCTCTTGTCGGCGGCGACGGTCATCGTCACCGGCGCGGCGTTGGCCGCCTGCGCCTGCGTGACGGTGAAGCTGACGTCGTCGATGGCGGTGATGGTGTTGGACGCCTGCTCGATCTTGGTGCCGTTCTGGCCGCCGATCCAGACGATGGCGTTGCTCGCCGCGCTCAGCACCGTCTGGGCCGACAGGTCGGCCTGCAGCGCCGGATCGCCCAGGCCGGCGACGTCGATCGACGCGACCGCGTTGTCGGCGCCGGTCTTGGTCGAGGTCAGCACCAGCTTGGACACGCCGTTGACCGTCATCGTCGAGGCGGTCACGCGCGAATTGTTGGTGGCGGCGACGTTGACGGCGGCGGCGATCTCCTTGGCCGTCAGCTTGCCGTCCATGTCGCTGTCGGCGTTGGTCAGCGCGACCTGGAAGGTCGAACCGTCGGCCAGCGCGATGTTGAGCGAGCCGGCGTTGGTGGCGACGCTGTCGGCGACGTTGTAGGACACCTGGCCGGCCGTGGCCAGTTGCTCGACATAGAAGGAATAGGTGCCGGCCACCGCTTTCGAGTTGGCGGTGGCGGTGGCGACGGCCGTGTTGCTCACGGTGGCGGCGTTGGCGGTCACCGTCTTGGTGCCGCCGCTCAAGGCCGACAGCGCGGTCTGGAACGCGCTCAGCGCCGATCCGAGCGTGGACAGCGCGCCGGAGGTGGCCTTGGCCTTGGCGGCCTGGGCGTCGAGCAGCGCCTTGGTCGGCGCGACATAGGCGTTGGCCAGGTTGGTGGCGGTGGTGGTCGGGTCGTAGGTCGGACTGCTGATGACTGCCATGATCTTGCTCCTGGAAAGGATAAATGAAGTGTACCTTGATACAAGGCGACCCTAATCGTTTCCGTATGAAAATATTTCTAACTTTTTTTTAGGTGTTGCAAATGTGTCGCGCGGGCCCCGGGAATGTGTCCCAAAGCGCATCAATGACGCGCCGACAACAACTTGACAAGCCGCCAAGATTACCCGGGCGTTTTCTGCCCGCGCAGCCAGGCCTGGGTTGCCAGGTCGTCATGTTGCTTGCGCTCCTTGGCGTCCTGCTGCTTGAGCACCACCTGCTGCTGCGTGACCAGCACCTTGCCCAGCACCTCGCGCTTGGCCCAGGCGGCGTTGAGGGCCTGCTGCGACACCGCCATGTCGGCCTCGTGCATGTGCAGGTCGAGCCGGTGGCTGTCGGCCATCTGCATCACGGCCTGCTTGTAGTCGCCGCAGTTGCCGGCCAGCGCAGGGTGCAGGTTGCCGCTGGCGCCGCTGTTGGTGTACAGGCCGGTCAGGCGCTCGAGGTTCTTCTGGTAGCGGTCGCGCAGGTTTTGCTTTTCCGCCATCACGGTTTGCAGGCGCTCGACCTCGGTGTTGCGCAGCGCCACCAGGGTGGTCAGGTTACGGATGTTGTGTTGGCTCATGTCATCAGCTTTTCAAGTTCACTTACACACGGCGCGAACGGCGCTTCTTCCTTGGTGCCCTGGCACAGAAAATCTTCCACCTTGGGGTGCAGCATGACCGCCTTGTCGGTGATCGGGTCGGCGCCGGGCACGTAGGCGCCCAGCGGGATCAGGTCGCGCACGCGGTTGTGGCGCGCCATGCTCGACTTGAGCGCGCGCGCGGCCAGCATGTGTTCCTGCGTGATGACCTGGCTCATGCAGCGGCTGATCGAGGCGCCGATGTCGATCGCCGGATAGTGGCCGCGCTCGGCCAGTTCGCGGGTCAGCACGATGTGCCCGTCGAGCACGGCGCGGGCGGTGTCGACCACCGGGTCCTGCTGGTCGTCGCCCTCGGCCAGCACGGTGTAGATCGCGCTCATCGAGCCGGTCTGGTTTTCGCCGTTGCCGGCCGATTCGACCAGCTGCGGCAGCGCCGAGAACACCGACGGCGGATAGCCCTTGGTGGCCGGCGGCTCGCCCAGCGCCAGCGCCACCTCGCGCATCGCCATCGCGTAGCGCGTCAGCGAATCGACCAGCAGCAGCACGTTCTTGCCCTGGTCGCGGTAGTGGGCGGCGATCGAATGGCACAGCTCGGTGGCCATGATGCGCATCAGCGGGCTCTCGTCGGCGGGGGCGATCACCAGCACCGCCTTGGCCAGGCCGTCCTTGCCGAGCGACATGTCGACAAATTCGCGCACCTCGCGCGAGCGTTCGCCGATCAGGCCCACCACCACCACGTCGGCCACGGTCTGCCGCGTCATCAGGCCCAGCAGCACGGACTTGCCGACGCCGGAGCCGGCCATCAGGCCGACCCGCTGGCCCTTGCCCAGGGTGAGCATGGAATTGATGGCGCGCACGCCGACGTCGAGCGGCTCGGTCACCGGTTTCTTTTTGAGCGGATGCACGCGCGGCGGCTGCGGGTCGAGCGGATAGTCGCCGCTCAGTTTGCCCAGGCCGTCGATCGGTTCGCCCAGGCCGTTGACCATGCGCCCGAGCCAGCCGGAGCCGATCTGCAGGCTGATTTTTTCGGGGGAGGGCAGCACGCGCGCGCCGGTGGTGAGGCCGACCGCTTTTTTGAACGGCATCAAAAAGGAAAGCTTGTCGCGGAAGCCGACGACCTGGGCGTCGAGCCACTCGCCGCCGACTGTCTCGATTTGGCAACGCTGGCCGGTGTGCATCGGGCAGCCGACGGCCTCGAGCAGCAAGCCCGAGGCGCCGACCAGGCGGCCCGTCGGGGTCGCCATCGGCACGGAACCGAGCTCCAGATTGCGTAGCGCGTCAGCGATCACTCTTCCGTCTCCGTCTCGTCGCCGCCGTCGGCCGCTTGCAGTTGATTATCGACCTGTTCCATGACCGCCGCAAGCCGTTGATGGCAGCCGGCGTCGACTTCGTTGTCGCCGGCCTTGATGCGGCATTCGCCCACTTCCAGGCGGGCGTCGGGGATCAGGTTCCAGCGCTTGGAACGCTTCGGATCGAGCTCGGCGATACGCTTCAATTCCTCCGGGTTGAGGAAGACGTCGATCTCCTCGCGCGTCGGTGGCATCGATGCCAACGTTTCCTCGACCAGGGCCATCAGCTGCACCGGTTGCAGCGCCAGCTCGGCGCGGATCACCTGGCGCGCCACCTTGGCCACCAGGTCGACCACTTCCTTGCGCTGGGCGGCGCGGTAGTCCGAGCGCAGCTTTTTCAGGCTCTTGAGCATGGCGTCGACCGGGCGCGCCATCTGGTCGTAGGCGACCAGGGTCTCGTGGCGGCCTTCCTCGCGGCCCTGTTGCTGGCCGGCGCTGCGGCCGGCCTCGAAGCCGTCCTCCTGGCCGCGCGCCAGGCCGATCTCGTAGCCGTCGCGCTGGCCCTGTTCGAAACCCTCGCTGACCGAGGCGGCCCACTGGGCGCCGCCGTCGCCACCCTGGTTGTGGCCGTTCGCCACCGCGCGCTGGTGCGCCAGGTTGGTGAATTGCGCCAGCGGCGGAAAACGGTAGACGCGGAATTGCTTCATTCGACCACCTGTTCGGCGAACAACTGGATCTCGATCTCGCCGCCG
Organism: Duganella sp. 1411; assembly: GCF_017833525.1. Taxonomy (GTDB): domain Bacteria; phylum Pseudomonadota; class Gammaproteobacteria; order Burkholderiales; family Burkholderiaceae_D; genus Rugamonas. The sequence goes on along the minus strand of NZ_JAFICD010000001.1, from coordinate 1,510,440 downwards.
TCGGCCAGCGCCTTGACGGTGGCCATGATCTCCTGGCGCGTCTGCTCGATGCGCGACATCGGCATCGGGCCGGCGCGGCGCATCATGTCCTCGAACGCCTGGGCCTGGCGTTTCGGCATGGTCTTGAGGATGGCGTCGCGGATCGACACTTCGGCGCCCTTGAGCGCGATGGCCCACTGCTCCAGCGGCACTTCCTCGATGATGCGGGTGATGGCCACCTCGGACTGGTTGCCGAGGATGAAGAAGTCGTACATCGACAGCTCGATCTGGGCCACCACCTCGGGGTCGTGGGCGCGCAACAGCTCGACCATCTGCGCGCGGTTGCTCGGCAGGCGGTTGAGGATCTCGGCGGCCTGGCGGATGCCCTCGACGCTGGTGCTTTGCGAGTCGAACGAGCTCAGGCAGCGAACCACCAGGTCGTCGAGCTCCTGCAGCAGGTCGCGGTCGATCTCGTCGAGGCGCGCCAGGTTCAGCAGCACCAGGTCGCGGCCCTCCTGCGGCAGCGCGTCGATGATCTGGCCGGCCAGCGCGGCCGGCAGGAAGGCCAGGAACACCGATTGCATCTGCACGTGCTCGTTGGAGATGTATTCGGCCAGCCACTTCGGCGAGGCCCACTGCAGGCGCGCCATCTTGGGCCGCAGCTCGTCGCCGTAGATGTTGTTGAGGACGGTGTTGGCGAGGTCGCCGCCGAGCGCCAGGTCCAGCGAGCGCTTCAGGTAGCTGCGCGAGGCGCCGTGCACGCCGGACTGCTGGCGGTAGTCGTCGAAGAAGGTTTGCATCGCCGTCTTGACCGACTCGACCTTGATGCCGCTCATGCGCGACATCACCTGTGTCACCTCGAGCAATTCCTCGCGGCTCAGGCAGCGCAGCACGGCCGCGGCCGGCTCCTCGCCTATGCTCAACAGCACGATCGCGGCCTGTTCGACCGGCGACAGCTTGGCGGCGCCGTGGGCGTATTCGGACTCGTCCGATTCCTGGGGATTATTGAGTTCGGCCATTTTTCTGCATCCATTGTTTGACGACTTCGGCTACGCGTTCCGGTTCCTTGGCGGCCAGCACCTTCAAGTGGTCGACCATGACGTCGACCGCCGAGCCCGGTGGTGGCAGATCGTAGTTCTCCAGCAGCGGCACCACCGGCATGCCCGGCTGGGCTGCCGCACCGGCCAGCGCCGGCGCCGCGCCCGGCGTGCCCGGCGCGGCCGCGCCCGGCAGGGCCGGCAGCACGCCGTCCTTGGCGTCCTTGGCTTCCTTGGCGGCCGCCACGGCGGCGGCCTCGGCGGCGCGGCGCTCGCTGGCGACGCGTTTGAGTTCCTGCGGATCGGGCGTGAAGCGCACCGTCACCAGGCGCAGCAGCGGACGCAGGATCAGCAGGTAGCCCAGCAGCAGGGCCACGCCGTAGATCACGTACGAGCTGATGTCGACGATGTTGTCGCGCTCCTCCCACCACTGGGTGACGGCGGCCTTGGGCGGGAAGTTCATGGCCGACACCACCAGCTGGTCGCCGCGCGCGGCGTCGATGCCCAGGCCGTTGCGCAGGATCTTGTCGATGTTGGCGATCTCGGCGGCGCTCCAGCCGGTCTTCGGCGTCGGCGCGGCGGCCTGCGCCAGCACCACGGCCACGCTGAGCTTTTGCAGGCGGCCACGGCTGCGCTTGGTCTGGGTGATGCTGCGGTCGTAGGCGTACTGGCGCGTGGTGGCGTTCTTGCGCGCCGTGCCGTCGCCGGGGCTGGCCGGGTCGGTGGCCGGCTTGGCGGCGTCGGCCGGGTTGGGGTTGGCCGGCGGCGGCCGGTTCGACAAGGTGCCGGGCACGCCCATGGCCATCCGGTTGCGGTCCTGCTCCTCGCGCATGGCCTCGCTGGTGACCTTCGGATCGGCGCCGAATTTCTCCACCGTCTCCTCGATCTTGTCGTTGTCGACGGCGGCCATCACGCTGAGGCGGAAGTTGTCGTCGCCGATGACCGGTCCCAGCAGGTTCTTGACGTTGGCCTTGACCTCGTCCTGGATGCGCTTGCCGTTCTCGTTGCCGGCGCTGCCGGCGTCGAAGCCCTCGGTCAGGTCGATGTGCGACGACAGCAGGTTGCCGCTCTGGTCGACCAGGCTCACGCGCTGCGGGCTGAGGCTGGCGACGCTGCCGGCCACCATGTTGACGACGGCGGCGATGGCCTCCGGCTGCAGGGTGCGGCCCGGCTTGAGGGCCACCACCACCGAGGCCGACGACTTGTCGCCGTCGGACGACACGAACGAGGTCGACTTGGCGATCGACAGGTGCACGCGGGCGTGGGCGATGGCGTCCATGGTCATGATCGACTGCGCCAGCTCGCCCTCGAGGCCGCGGCGGAAGCGCACGTCCTGGACGAACTGCGACACGCCCAGCGGGTCGTTCTTGTCCATCAGTTCGAGGCCGGCCGGTAGCTGGGCGGTGACGCCCTTGGCCGCCAGCAGCATGCGCACCTTGCCCAGCATCGACGCCGGCACCAAGACCTGGCCGCTCTCCGGATGCAGGCGGTAGGGGATGTGGTCGGTGTCGAGCACGGTCATCATGTCGGACGCGGAGACTTTCTCGCGGGCGCCGAACACCGGCTTGTAGCCGGACTGGTCGTTCCACAGGTACATCAGCACCAGCGCGGTCACGCCGATCGCCAGCAGCAGCAGCGGATACAGGTTCTTGAGCAGGTTCGGTGGCAGCGACATGGCGGCCGGGCTGGTGCGCCAGCGACCGAAGGCGGTCTTGATGGTGTTGATCACGTTGATTGCTTTCGCGTTGTGGGTGCGCGGGTGGTAGGGTGACGGCGGTTACAGCGGCAACTTGATGAGCTCGTCGACGGCGCCCATTACTTTGTTGCGTACCTGCATCAGCATCGAGAACGACAGGCTCGCTTCCTGGCTGGACAGCATGGCGCCGACCAGGTCGTCGCTCTTGCCGGAATCGACATCGGCCATCTTCTGGCCGGCGGCGGCGTCGCCCTCGTTGACCTTGCCGACCGCGTCCTTCATCGATTGCGCGAACGAGAAGGCCGGGTGGGCCTCGCCGCCGGCCTGCAGGTTGAACTGGGCGGCCGGCGCGATGGCGCCGTGGCCCAGCGTTTGCGCCGCGTTGGTCAGCGACGCCAGATCGGCCTGAATCAGGCTGGAGAATCCATTACTCATGCTTGCTACCTCCTGTTGCGTGGGTGGGCGCGCCGCGCCGTTCCCACCTGTCTACCATATCGAGATTGCCGGTCACCAGCAAGCTCCGCGTTGCCAAACCGGCGCTTGCCGGGCCCGCCACGCCGCGTCTATCGCATTCGTGCTACACATCCGTTTTGCATGTCACAGTCTGGAGGGGGCGAGGGCGATGGCGGTGTCGGCCGAACCCTGACGGGGCAGTGGTGTCGGGCGGTGTCGGGCGTCGGGAAAATGTCACGTTTTGAGCCTACCCTGGTTAAATGTTCGCGCCGCCGGCCGGGGGACCGCTGCAAAGTGTTTTCTCAGAGAAAATACCGTTATAAATCATTTACTAAGGGCTGTTTGTTAAGGTTTGTTGCGTTGCAGCGATTGCTCTATGAGGCTGCGTTCAGCTTACCGGCTAGCAATATTCTTGTAAAGGTTTATTTGCCCTACGTAAACATCCTGCGACAAATATTGTCCCATAGTAATAATGTGAATTTTGATGTATGCTGCGACTAGCGATCCCGCCCGAGTTTGGCTATGCTGTTGCAACGCGCTAAATTTTGCGCCGGAACTAGCCAGTTTTTAGCTGGATAGTGCGATGATGGAGGAGTATGAAGAATTACCCGACCCGGCCCTAACACCCGACCTGGCCCTAACATGACAACCACCAAACAGACCGCGCATCATCAGGTCCTCGATCCTTGCTTGCTGGGCCGTCCCGTGCACCTGCTGCATATCTTCGCGGCGCAGTTGCGCGACGACCTGACGCAGGCCATGCGCCTGAACATGAACCGCCGCTACTGGGGCGGGTTCCGGGTCGATGACGTGCAGTTCACCCGCTTCGACGGCGAACAGCGCGGGCGCTGGTTGAGCTTTGCCGCCCCGGCCGGGCACATCAGCTTCTCGCTCGAGCGCAAGGTGTTGCTCAGCGTACTCAACTACCGATACGGCAGCAGTGGCAAGTCCGACAACAGCCAGGCCGTTATCGACGAGGACACGGTGCGCGTGACCGCCACCGAGGAGCGCCTCGCTGTGGTTTTGGGGCAACAGTTGGCCGGCACCCTGGCCGGCCGCATCGAGCTCAACCTGCCGGCGGTCGACAAGCCGGCCGCCGCCGAAGGCGTGGACGACGGCGCCGATACCGAATTCAAGCCGGCGCCCGGCGCGCCGCCGCCCAAGGGCAACTGGACCATCACCGTCACCGTGGCCGACCACGCCAGCGGCGCCACCGGCCAGTTCTGGTTCGCGCTCGACAAGGCGCTGATGGCCAGCGTGCTGCGCGGCCTGTTGCGCGACCGCGACGGCGCCAAGAAGCCGCAGGCCGCGCCGCCGCTGGCGCAGCGCCTGCAGGTGGGCTTGACGGGCCGCCTGGCCAGCAAGGAAGTGCTGCTGGGCGCGCTGTACGACCTGCAGGTTGGCGATGTCATCCCCATCAGTCTGAGCAGAGCCGACGTCCTGCTCGAGGATTCCCGGCTGTTTACCGCGGCCGTGACCGAGCACAAGGGCAAACTCTGTCTAACCTCCTTTGAAGATGTCGAATAACATGATGAACATGAACGTAGCCAACCCCACCGACCCCTTGCTCGAAGACCTGTCCGAGGAAATGATCATCGACCAGGTCGGCACCGAGCTGGCCGACGTGCCGGCCGTGGCGCCGCGGCGCGACCTGCCGGCGATGATGCGCAAGATCCCGGTGACCTTGACCCTGGAGGTCGGCTCGGCGCGCATCTCGCTGCAGGAATTGATGGCGATCGGCCCGGACAGCGTCGTCGAGCTCGACGTGCTGGCCGGCGAGCCGCTGGTCATCAAGGTCAACGGCACCGCCATCGGCCGCGCCGAAGTGGTGGTGGCGGGCGAAAACTACGGCCTCAAAGTCATCGACCTGGACGGCCTCAATCTCGACATGATGACTCCATGACCTGGAGCGTGGACGCGCGCCGGCGCCTGATGCTCGGCACCTGCGTCGCGGCGGCGGTAGGCTTGGCGCTGGCGCCGGGCGCCGCCCAGGCGGTCGACCTGCTGGCCAACGTGGTGCCGGGGGCCAAGACCGAACTAACGGTCAAGATGCAGATCCTGATCGTCATGACCTTGCTGGGCTTGCTCCCGGTGATGGTCATGATGATGACCAGCTTCACCCGTTTCGTGATCGTGCTGTCGCTGCTGCGCCAGGCGCTGGGCCTGCAGCAGGGCCTGCCCAACCGGGTCATCACCGGCGTCGCGCTGATTTTGACCCTGCTGGTGATGCGCCCGATCGGCGACCAGATCTGGACCGAGGCCTTCGTGCCCTACGACCAGGACAAGATCGGCCTGGAGACGGCGCTGCAGATCGCCGAAAAGCCGGTCTCGCGCTTCATGCTGGCGCAAACCAGCAAGGCGGCGCTGCAGCAGATCGCCCACCTGGCCGGCGAGGACAAGATCACGGTGCCGTCCGAGCACGCGTTCACGGTCAAGCTGGCCGCGTTCGTGCTTTCCGAGCTCAAGACGGCCTTCCAGATCGGTTGCATGCTGTTCATTCCGTTCCTGGTGATCGACTTGGTGGTGTCGTCGGTGCTGATGGCGATGGGCATGATGATGCTGTCGCCGCTGGTCATCTCGCTGCCGTTCAAGCTGCTGCTGTTCGTGCTGGTCGACGGCTGGACCCTGACCGTCAACACGCTCGTCACGAGCGTGCAGGCGTATTGACTTAGATAGGCGATACCGATGCTGACTCCTGAAGTTGCCGTCGACCTGGTGGTCGAATCGCTGCACATCGTCATGCTGCTGGTGGTGTTGCTGGTGGTGCCCGGACTGATCATGGGCCTGCTGGTGGCGCTGGTGCAGGCGGCCACGCAGATCAACGAACAGACGCTCAGTTTCCTGCCCAGGTTGCTGGTCACCTTGCTGGCCATCATTTTGATGGGCCGCTGGATGGCCGGCTACCTGATGGATTTCTGCGTCTCCATCTTCACCCGCGCCGCCACCCTGGTCGGCTAGCTGCCCACATGGAACCGGTCCTGGCCCAGCTGCTGCCGATGCTCACCGCGATCTGGTGGCCGTTTTGCCGCATCCTGGCGATGTTCATCGGCGCCCCGGTGCTGGGCGAGGCGGTCACGCCGGTGACGGTGCGCATCCTGATCGCGCTGGTGCTGGCGGTGCTGATGCTGCCGGCCACCGGCGCCGTCGACGGCGTGGGCAACTATGGCATCGACCCGTTCTCGATGCACGGCGTGGTGGCCACCATCGAGCAGGCGCTGATCGGCTTCGTGCTGGGGCTGGCGTTCCACTTCGCGATGTCGGTCATCGGCGTGCTCGGTTTCATGGTGTCGTCGCAGATGGGCTTTTCGATGGCGGTCATGAACGACCCGATGAACGGCCAGTCGTCGGACGTGGTGTCGGCGCTGCTGTCGGTGCTGTCGATCATCGTGTTCTTCGCCATCGACGGCCACCTGCTGATCGCCAACATCATCGGCCAGAGCTTCCGCGCCTGGCCGCTGGGCCAGGGCTACGCGCCGCTGCTGCTCAACGCGGTGGCCTACAACGTCGCCTGGATCTTCTCGGCGGCGATGCTGCTGGCGATCCCGATCGTGTTTTCGACCTTGGTGGTGCAGCTCGGTTTCGGGTTCCTGAACCGGGTCGCGCCGAGTTTGAATTTGTTCGCGCTGGGCTTTTCGGTGATCACCATCTTCGGCCTGGTGATGCTGGCCGAGGTGGTGCGCTTCATCCCCGACCACTATGTGCGCATGAGCAACCAGGTGCTGGAGCTGATCCGCCAGCAGATGCAGGCGGCGGGCCATGGCTGACAACAGCACCGGCGACAAAACAGAAAAGGCTTCACAGCAGAAGCTCAAGAAGTCGCGCGACGAAGGGCAGGTGGTGCGCTCGCGCGACCTGTCGACGGCGATCGGCATCCTGGTCAGCCTGAAATTGTTCGTCTACCTGCTGCCGAGCTACATGCAGGAGTTCCACGAGATCTTCCACCAGAGCTTCGCGCCGTTCGACAGCACCGGCTCGATCGACAACTCGATGTCGACCGTGTTCGGCAGCGCCATGTGGCTGTTCATCCAGATGGTGCTGCCGCTGTTCGTGGTGCCGCTGTTCATCGTGCTGGGGGCGATGGTGCCGGGCGGCTGGGTGGTCAGCACCAAGCACTGGGCGCCCAAGCTCAGCCGCATGAGCCCGGCCGCCAACCTGGGCCGGCTGTTCAGCGCCAAGCACGGCTTCGAGCTGGCGGTGTCGATCGCCAAGGCCGGCGTGCTGATCGCGGTGCTGATCCACGTGGCGCGCTCGAGCGTGCGCGACTACATGCAACTGCAGCACATGCCGATGGGGCAGGCGATGGTCGGCGGCTCGAACCTGATGCTCGACGGCCTGATGGCCATGATCGCCGTGTTCGTCATCTTCGCGCTGATCGACGTGCCGGCGCAGGCCTTCTTCTTCGCCAAGCAGCAGCGCATGAGCAAGCAGGACCAGAAGGAGGAGCACAAGTCGACCGAGGGCCGGCCGGAAGTCAAAGGCCGGATCCGCCAGCTGCAGCGCGCGCTGGCGCGCAACAGCGCCCGCAAGACCGTGCCCAGCGCCGACGTCGTCATCGTCAACCCGGAGCACTACGCGGTCGCCCTCAAGTACGACCACGACCGCGCCGAGGCGCCGTACGTGGTGGCCAAGGGCGTCGACGAGATGGCGCTCTACATCCGCCAGATCGCCGTCGAACACAAGATCGAAGTGATGGAGCTGGCGCCGCTGGCGCGCGCCATCTACAACACCAGCCAGGTCAACCAGCAGATCCCGGTGCAGCTGTACCAGGCGGTCTCGCAGGTGCTGAACTATGTGCTGCAACTGAAAGCATTCCGGGTCGGGCGGCGCGCCGCCGAGCCGGCGTTCCCGAGTGAAGTCGTCGTACCAACATCCATGAGCGAGGTTAAGCAGTCATGAATTTTTTCCAGCGGTTGATCGCCGAAGCGCGTCGCCACAAGTTCGCCACACCGGTCTTCCTGCTGGTGATCTTGGCGATGATCATCCTGCCGTTGCCGCCGGTGCTGCTGGACGTGATGTTCACGTTCAACATCGTGCTGGCCCTGATCGTCATCCTGGTGGCGGTGTCGGCCAAGCGGCCGCTGGACTTCTCGGTGTTCCCGACGGTGATCCTGGCCACCACCATGCTGCGGCTGACGTTGAACGTGGCGTCGACCCGGGTGGTGCTGCTGCACGGCCATGAGGGCACGGCGGCGGCCGGCCGGGTGATCGAAGCCTTCGGCGAGGTCGTCATCGGCGGCAACTACGTGGTCGGTATCGTCGTCTTCGTCATTTTGATGATCATCAACTTCATGGTCGTCACCAAGGGCGCCGAGCGCATCTCGGAAGTGTCGGCGCGCTTCACGCTGGACGCCTTGCCGGGCAAGCAGATGGCGATCGACGCCGACCTCAACGCCGGCCTGATCAACCAGGAAAAAGCCCAGGCGCGGCGCAAGGACGTCGCCGCCGAGGCCGACTTCTACGGTGCCATGGACGGCGCCTCCAAGTTCGTGCGCGGCGACGCGGTCGCCAGTATTTTGATTCTGATCATCAACATGGTGGGCGGCGTGGCGATCGGCGCCATCATGCAGGACATGTCGTTCGGCGCCGCCTTCAAGCAATACGCGCTGCTGACCATCGGTGACGGCCTGGTGGCGCAGATCCCGGCGCTGCTGCTGTCGGCCGCCTCGGCCATCCTGGTGACGCGCATTTCCGACTCGGGCGACTTCGAGCGCCAGGTCGGCGACCAGGTGCTGACGTCGCCGCAGGTGATGTTCAGCGCCGCCGGCATGATGCTGATCCTGGCCGCCGTGCCGGGCATGCCATGGCAGATGTTCGCGCCGTTCGCGCTGGTGCTGGCGTATGTCGGCTGGAAGCTGGGGCAGCAGGTCAAGCCGCCCGACACCTCGAATCTGGACGCCATCGAGGCGGCGCTGCGCGACGACCGCGCGCCCGAGCTCGATTGGCACAGCCTGCCGGCGGTGCAGCAACTGCAGGTCGCGCTCGGCTACAAGCTGGTCGGCCTGATCGACAAGGCGCACGGCGAACCGCTGACCAAGCGGGTGCGCGGCGTGCGCCAAAGCCTGTCGGAGGCGATGGGCCTGCTGCTGCCGCCGATCGTCGTGCGCGACGACCTCGGGCTCAAACCGTCGCAGTATTCGGTGATGCTCTCGGGCAGCGTGGTGGCCCAGGCCGAGGTGTTCGCCGACCGCCTGATGGCGATCCCGTCGCCCAACATCTACGGCCAGATCGACGGCATCCCCGGCATCGAGCCGGCCTACGGCATGCCGGTGACGTGGATCGAAACGAGCGAGAAGGCCAACGCGCTGGGGCTCGGTTACCAGGTGGTGGAGGCGCCGAGCGCGATCGCCACCCACCTGTCCAAGCTGATCCGCGAATACCTGCCGGAACTGTTCCGCCACGAGGACGTGCCGGCGCTGATGGACCGCTTGACGGCCTTGTCGCCCAAGCTGTCGGCCTCGCTGGACAAGGCGCTGACGCACACGCAGATGCTGCGGGTGTTCCGGGTGCTGCTGGCCGAGAACGTCTCGCTGAAGGACATCGTGCCGATCGCCACCACCCTGGTCGACAGTTCGGAGACGACCAAGGACCCGATCCTGCTGGCGGCCGAGGTGCGTTGCGCGCTGCGGCGCCAGATCGTCACGGGGCTGTTCGGGCAAAAGACGGAGATGCTCGCCTTCAACCTCGGGGGCGACCTCGAGAATATGCTGCTGGGATCGTTGAACCAGGCGCGCCAGAGCGGCAAGGTGGTGCTGGACAATTACCCGATCGACCCGCACCTGCTGGCGCAGCTGCAGGTCAACATGCCGGTCGCGCGCGAGCAGATGAAGCAGCAGGCCACGCCGCCGCTGCTGCTGGTGCTGCCGCAGATCCGGCCGTTGCTGGCGCGCTACGCCCGCCTGTTCGCGCCGGGCCTGCACGTGCTGTCGTACAACGAAATCCCCGAAAACCGCGAGGTCAGCATCATCGGCACCGTTGGTTGATCCGGGGTCAAGTCTAACATTGCTACACGGGCTGGTGCGTGACGGGGCGTGGGCCGCTGGCGGCGCTTGGCGGATTACGCTGCGCTAATCCGCCCTACGTGTTTCCGTGGCCCCTTAAAGTTCGGGCGGTTTCATGGGCAATTGCTCCGCCGACCATTCGACCGATCACGCGCCGTGGCAGGTTTCCGTGCGATAAAAATAGAAATTGCCCAGCGCGATGAAGGGCGTGTTCGCGCCGACCTTGTAGGTCAACTCGCGGCGCTGCTCGTTGTACGCGGTCAGCGCGCCGATCTTGCTGCGCAGTTGCATCTTGACGATGTCGGACGGGAACGGCGCGCTGCCGCCCAAGGTCAAGGTCAGCATGCCGGTCTGCCCGTCCTGCCGCCAGCTGCCCGGCTGGTAGAACTGGAAACCTCCCTTGAACGCGACCGTGCCGTCCGCTTGCATCAGCATGCAGATCGCCGGAAATTCGGCCGCCGGGCTTTCCCATGCTTGCACCACCCTGGGCGCCGGCGCGGCGCAGCCGACCAGCGCGGCCGCGATCATTGCGGGATAAACGTATGCTTTCATATTCCTCATTTGACTAAGAGCGTCCAGGCCAGGCCGGCCAGTCCGCAGGCTACCACGACGGGAATGACGCCGCGCTTGAAACGGAACAGCGCCACCCCCGCCGCCAGCCCGATCAGCGCGGCCGGCCATTCGAAGGCGCCGCCCCAGCCGCCCGGCCACAGCGTGTGCCAGGCGAAGAACAGCGCCAGGTTGAGGATGACGCCGACCACGGCGGCGGTGATGCCGGTCAGCGGGGCGGTGAACTTGAGGTTGCCGTGGGTCGATTCGATGAACGGTCCGCCCAGCAAAATAAACAGGAACGACGGCAGGAACGTGAAGTAGGTGACCACCGCCGCCGCCACCGCGCCGGCCCACGGCAGCGCGCCGGCGCCGAAGATGGCCGTGTTCCAGCCGCCGGCGAAGCCGACATACGACACCACCATGATCAGCGGCCCGGGCGTGGTCTCGCCCAGCGCCAGGCCGTCGATCATCTGCGCCGCGCTGAGCCATTGATAGTGCCCGACCGCGCCCTGGAACACGTACGGCAGCACCGCGTAGGCGCCGCCAAAGGTCAGCAGCGCGGCCTTGGTGAAGAACCACGCCATGCGGGTGAGCACGGCGTCGGCGCCGAACAGGGCGATCAACGTCCCCATGCCGCCCAGCCACAGGGCAAGATGAACCAGCAGCACGTTGCGCAAGCGCCGCCAGCCGAAGCGGGCGTGCGCCGGCGGCGGCGTGTCGTCGTCGATCAGCGCCGGGCCGTAGCTGGCGGCGCCCTGGCCGTGGCCGCCGCCGCCGTGGAAGCGTTGCGGCGCGTAGCGGCCGCCCAGGTAGCCGGCCAGGCCGGCCGCCAGCACGATCAGCGGGAAGGGCACGGCCAGCAGGAAGATGGCCAGGAAGGCGGCCGCGGCGATCGCCCACAGCCAGGCGTTTTTCAAGGTGCGCGAGCCGACCCGCCAGGCCGCGTGCAACACCAGCGCGGTGACGGCCGGCTTGATGCCATAGAACAGCCCGGCCACGGCCGGCGTCTGGCCATACGCCATGTACATCCACGACAGGCCGATCAGGATGAACAGCGACGGCAGCACGAACAGCACGCCGGCGGCGATGCCGCCACGGGTGCGGTGCATCAGCCAGCCGATGTAGATCGCCAGCTGCTGCGCCTCGGGACCGGGCAGAACCATGCAGTAATTGAGCGCGTGCAGGAAACGCCGCTCCGAGATCCAGCGCCGCCGCTCGACCAGCTCCTGGTGCATGATGGCGATCTGGCCGGCCGGGCCGCCGAAGCTGATGAAGCCGAGCTTGAGCCAATACAGGAAGGCGGCGCCGAAGCCGACCGCCTCGGGCGCCGCCGCAGGGACCGGTTCCTTCACACCCATGCGCCGGTTTTCCTCATGCACTCTCCGCGAACGCGTCGTCCGGCGGAAGCGGCTGCGACAGCATGACGGCCATCTCGGCCATGGCCTTGAACACGGCCGGCGTCAGCGCCGCCGTGTGCGCGCGGGTCGGGTAGGGGTGTTCGGTGCTGGTCGGCGGCAGTTCGCGCCGCAGCCGGCAGCGCAGGATGGTCAGGCCGCAGCGCGCCACCATGACCGCCAGCCGCGGCAGGATTTCGCGCATGTGCTGCATGGCCGAGGTGTGGGCCGCGCCCACCTCGATCAGCACGCCGTTGCCGGCGGCCGGTTCCATCTGGATGATGACGCGGCCCAGGCCGGGCAGCATCAGTTCGAGCCGCAGCGCCACGCGCGCGCGCTTGCGGCGCTGGCGCTCCGGTTCCTCGTCGTCATTGACGACCACCCGCAGCACCAGCCGTTCCGCCCCCCAGGCGAACACGGCGAAGCGCCACGGTTCCATTTCGGTCACCAGCGGCAGGCCGGGGCGGCCCTCGCGCAGCGCCGACGGCGTGTGGTCCGCCATGAACAGGCTCGACGGCACGTGCTGGCCGTTGGCCTGCTCCAGCCACGCGGCGCGCTGCTCGCCGTAGGCGCGCACCATGGTTTGCCACGAGCCGGCCATCATGGCCGTGTCGGGCGGCTGCCACACCAGCTGGCGCGACATGAACACCTGGTTGGGCCGCATCGCCGACGGCTCGGCGTCGGCCAGGCCGTGCAGCGCGGCGGCCAGCGCGTCGAGCCCGGACTGCGGCAACGGCTGGGCGTCGGCGCCGTCGAACGGCACGCCGACGGTGGCCGGGGCGGCCGGCGCCAGCGGCGTGACCGGGTAGGGGGCGTTGCTGTCGCGCGCGTCGAGCGGCCCGCGCACGGCGGGACCCGGCTGTCCGGACTGCCGGTCGGGGATGCTCAAGGGGCGCGGGGTGGCGCCGACGCGGTCTACGGCCATCAGGCTCGCTCTTTAATTTAACTGTTGCGATTCGATGAAAAAAAAGCCAACCGAAAACTCCGGTTGGCTCCTTGTTATTCCGTCCCGCGGGCGGGACGGAAAGGCTACGATTACTGCAGCAAGGACATAACCAGGGACGACGTGCTGTTCGACTGCTTCAGCATCGCGGTACCGGCTTGCAGCAACATCTGGCTGGAAGTCATGTTCGACGATTCGCTGGCGAAGTCGGTGTCCATGATACGGCCGGTAGCGGCTTTGGTGTTGCTCGAAATGTTGGACAAGTTATTGTACACGTGGTCCAGACGGTTCGACACGGCACCCATTTGCGAGCGCAGCGCGCCGACGCTGTCGATCGCGGTCTTCAGCGTGTCGATGGTGCTGTTGGCGGCGGTCGCGGAGGCGATCTCGGTACCGGCCGAGGCGCCGCCAGCGGCGCCGGCGGTGCCGTCGGAGACGTACTGGGTGGCGGCCAGCTTGATGTCGGCGCTCATTTTAGCGGTGGCGGTGCCCATGTCGACGACCATTTTTTCGCTGGCCGACGCGCCGATCTGGAACGTCAGGGTGGCGCTTTGGAAGGTACCGGTGGTGTCGGTGAACAGCTTGGTGCCGCCGAACGAGGTGTTGCCGGCGATGTTGGACAGTTCGTTCGACAGCGCGTCGAATTCGGCTTGCATCGCGGTGCGGTCATCGGTGGTCGACGAGGCGTCGGCCGACTGGGTGGCCAGGTCTTTCATGCGGACCAGGATGTTGGTCGTTTCGTCCAGGGCGCCTTCGCCGGTCTGCATCATCGAGATCGAGTTCTGGGTGTTGCGCATGGCCATGGTCATGCCGCTGGTTTGCGCTTTCAGGCGGGTTGCGATTTGCAGGCCAGCAGCATCGTCCATTGCCGAATTGACACGGAAGCCGGTGCTCAGACGGGTCTGCGAAGTCGACAGCGACGACTGGGTGCGGGAGATCGAGTTTTGTGCCGAAAGGGCGGAAGCGTTGGTGTGAAGGCTCAGCATGGAAATACTCCTGGTAGGTGGATTCAGTTCGGAGCGTCGGTGTTTCGCGCTCTCCCAAGTACAAGACGACCGTACCAGGAAGGACATTAAATGCTTTGTGGAAATTTCTTAAAAAAAATATGTAACGGCGGTCCGACGGGGGCGAACCCCATGTGGCGCGCCGTTTTTCCACCAGTCAATTATCCTCCGTTTGCCGCCGGCGGTCCCGATAAATCGCGCCGCGCATAAAAAAACGGCACGCCCCGGGAAGACGTGCCGCTTCGATATTGTTGCTTTCTTACATATTCGGATAGTTCGGCCCGCCGCCGCCCTCCGGCGTGACCCAGACGATGTTCTGGGTCGGGTCCTTGATGTCGCAGGTTTTACAGTGCACGCAGTTCTGCGCGTTGATCTGCAGGCGGTCGGCGCCGGCGTCGGTCTTGACGAACTCGTAGACGCCGGCCGGACAGTAGCGCGCCTCCGGCCCGGCGTACTGGGCCAGGTTGACGTCGACCGGCACGCTCGGGTTCTTCAACGTCAGGTGGATCGGCTGGTCCTCGGCGTGGTTGGTGTTGGAGATGAACACCGACGACAGCCGGTCGAAGGTCAGCTTGCCGTCCGGCTTGGGATAGACGATGGGCGTGAACTGCGAGGCCGGTTTCAGGCATTCGTGGTCGGCGTGGGTGTGGTGCAGGGTCCACGGCGCCTTGCCGCGGAAGACGATCTGGTCGATGCCCGTCATCAGCGAGCCCAGGTACAGCCCCTTGTTGAGCCATGGCTTGACGTTGCGCGCCACGTGCAGCTCCTCGTGCAGCCACGATTTTTCGAACGCGGCCGGGAAGGCGGCCAGCTCGTCGTGCTGGCGCTCGGCGGCCAGCGCCTCGAACGCCGCCTCGGCCGCCAGCATGCCGGTCTTGATGGCCGCGTGGCTGCCCTTGATGCGGCTCATGTTGAGGAAGCCGGCGTCGCAGCCGATCAGCGCGCCGCCCGGGAACACCAGCTTGGGCAGCGACTGCAAGCCGCCGGCGGTGATCGCGCGCGCGCCGTAGGAGATGCGCTTGGCGCCCTCGAAGAACGGCTTGATGGCCGGATGGGTTTTATAGCGCTGGAATTCCTCGTACGGCGACAGGTAGGGGTTCTCGTAGTTCAGGCCGACGACATAGCCGACCACCACCTGGTTGTTCTCCAGGTGGTACAGGAACGAGCCGCCGTAGGTCTTGGTGTCGAGCGGCCAGCCGGTGGTGTGCACCACCAGGCCGGGCTGGTGCTTGGCGGGGTCGATTTCCCACAGTTCCTTGATGCCGATGCCGTACGATTGCGGGTCCTTGCCCTTGTTGAGGTCGTATTTGGCCATCAGCTGGCGGCCCAGGTGGCCGCGCGAACCCTCGGCGAACAGCGTGTATTTGCCATGCAGCTCCATGCCGAGCTGGAAGTCGGGGCCGGGCTGGCCGTCGCGCTTGACGCCCATGTTGCCGGTGGCCACGCCCTTGACCTGGCCATCGTCGCCGTACAGGATCTCGGCGGCCGGGAAACCGGGGAAGATCTCCACGCCCAGCGCCTCGGCCTGCTGGCCCAGCCAGCGCACCACGTTGCCCAGCGAGATGACGTAGTTGCCGTGGTTTTCAAAGCACGCCGGCAGCGCGAAGTTGGGGGTCTTGAACGACTTCGTTTCGGTCAGGAACAGCACGCGGTCTTCGGTGACGGCGGTGTTGAGCGGCGCGCCCTTGTCCTTCCAGTCCGGGATCAGCTCGGTGAGCGCCTTCGGGTCCATCACCGCGCCCGACAGGATGTGGGCGCCGAGCTCGCCGCCTTTTTCCAGCACGACGACCGACACTTCGCGGCCCTGGGCGGCGGCCAGCTGCTTGAGGCGGATCGCCGCCGACAGGCCGGCCGGGCCGCCGCCGACGATGACGACGTCGTATTCCATCGCGTCGCGCGGTCCGTACTGTTCTACGAGATTTTGAGGCTGTGTCATGGTTTTTATAGTGGTTTTAATGGTGGAATGGGATGGCGGGGAAAATTTTAGCACGAGTGTGCTTCTTTTTCCGCCCGAATGCAACGTTGGCGCCATTTTGAGGGACATTATTAGACACCGCAATCTAATACTGGCGATTTGTGTAATGATTACGTTTCGACAGCCGGGTCCGGGCCGGGCGGTCGTGCATCTGTCATTCAATATATCTAGGAGCAAGCTGTGGGCATAGAAGTCAACTTTGAGGGAAAAATCGCGCTGATCACGGGCGCCTCCAGCGGTTTGGGAGCCCGGTTCGCCAAAGTGCTGGCCCAGGCCGGCGCCCAGGTGGTGCTGGCGTCGCGCCGCACCGAGCGGCTCAAGGAGCTGCGCGCCGAGATCGAGGCCGACGGCGGCGCCGCCCACGTGGTGAGCCTGGACGTGACCGATTTCGCCAGCATCAAGTCGGCCATCGCCCACGCCGAGACCGAGGCCGGGCCGATCGACATCCTGGTCAACAATTCGGGCGTGTCGACCACGCAGCGGCTGGTCGACGTCACGCCGGACGACTATGCCTTCGTGATGGACACCAATCTGCGCGGCGCGTTCTTCGTTGCCCAGCAAACGGCCAAGCGCATGATCGCGCGCGCCAAGGGCGACCCGAGCAAGAAGCACCGCATCATCAACATCGCCTCGGTGGCCGGCCTGCGGGTGTTGCCGCAGATCGGCGTCTATTGCATGAGCAAGGCCGGCGTGGTGCAGATGACCAAGGCGATGGCGGTGGAGTGGGGCAAGTACGGCATCAACACCAACGCCATTTGCCCCGGCTACATCTCGACCGAGATCAACGAGGACTATTTCGCCAGCGAGCAGGGGCAAAAACTGATCAACATGCTGCCGCGCAAGCGTCCGGGCACGCCGGAGGACCTGGACGGGCTGCTGTTGCTGCTGGCCGGCGAGGATTCGAATTTCATCAACGGCGCGATTATCTCGGCCGACGACGGCATGACGGCGATGTAACGGCCGCTTGAATCGGTCCGTGGCGTCATTGCGGCGCCTTGCCGTGCTTGCGCACTGTCTTCGTTGCCGCGCCTAGCCACGAACCGATTCAAGCAGCCGCGGCGGCAAGAGCAATTACAGCTGGATGCCCACCAGCTTGTGCACCAGCTCGGACGAGGTCGACGCCGAGAACTTGCGCATCAGCTTGGCGCGGTGCATTTCCACCGTGCGCGGGCTCAGGTCGATCTGGCGGGCGATGCTCTTGCTGGTCTTGCCCTCGACCAGCAGGGCGGCGATCTCGCGCTCGCGCGGGGTCAGCTCGGCGGTGACGGGGCGTTTTTCGCTGACGTCCTCGAACGTCCAGATGCCGGGCCCGAGCGGCTCCTGGGCCTTCATCGAATGGCCGGTGACGTGGCACCAGAACAGCTCGCCGCTGGCGCGGCGCATGATGCGCTCGTCCGAATAGCGGCCCTTGGCGTTCATGATCGGGATGATGCGGTCGCCCGTGCGCAGGAATTCGTCCATCGTCGGGTACAGTGCCAGGAAGGACAGGCCTTCGAGCTGGGCGCGGGTATAGCCGAACATCGCCGCCAGCGCCTCGTTGCAGCGCTGGATGACGCGATCTTCCGAGATGCACATGCCCACCGGCGCGTGCAGGAAAATGGATTCGTAGTCGATGACGGGGGCGGCGTTCATGGCGAAAGTGGCAGGTAGTTCTACGGTATTGTGCTTTTAGAGAGCGTATTCTATGCTGAGACGCCGCGTCGGTAGTGTAGTTAACAATGTTATCAACTGATTTAGCAACACCACACGCCTACAAAAGACCAGTAACACTTCAATACGAGACAGTTAAGGGACAACATGAACAAAATCTATCCGGATGCCGCCGCAGCCTTGGCCGGCGTCGTTCAAAACGGCCAAACGATCGCCGTCGGCGGCTTCGGCCTGTGCGGCATCCCCGAGGCGCTGATCGGCGCCTTGCGCGACTCCGGCGTGACCGGCCTGACCGCCATCTCCAACAACGCCGGCGTCGACGGTTTCGGCCTGGGCCAGCTGCTGGAAACGCGCCAGATCAAGAAGATGATCGCATCCTACGTCGGCGAAAACAAGGAGTTCGCGCGCCAGTACCTGGCCGGCGAGCTCGAGCTCGAATTCACGCCGCAGGGCACCTTGGCCGAGAAGCTGCGCGCCGGCGGCGCCGGCATTCCGGCCTTCTTCACCAAGACCGGCGTGGGTACCATCGTCGCCGACGGCAAGGAGATCCGCGAGTTCGACGGCGAGCAATACGTGATGGAACGCAGCCTGGTGGCCGACGTGGCGCTGGTCAAGGCGTGGAAGGCCGACAAGGCCGGCAACCTGGTGTTCCGCAAGACCGCGCGCAACTTCAACCCGAACGCGGCGATGGCCGGCAAGATCACCATCGTCGAGGTCGAGCACCTGGTCGAGATCGGCGAGATCGATCCGGACGCGGTGCACCTGCCGAGTATTTTCGTGCACCGCATCGTCGTCAACGCGACGCCGGAAAAACGCATCGAGCAGCGCACCGTGCGCGCCAACTAAGAACATCGGAGACACTATCATGGCATGGACTCGTGACGAAATGGCCGCGCGCGCGGCGAAGGAATTGCAGGACGGTTTTTACGTCAACCTGGGCATCGGCTTGCCCACCCTGGTGGCCAACTACGTGCCGCCGGGAATCGAAGTGTATTTGCAGTCGGAGAACGGCTTGCTGGGCATCGGCCCGTTCCCGACCGAGGACGAGATCGACGCCGACCTGATCAACGCCGGCAAGCAGACCGTGACGGCGCTGCCGGGCGCCGCCTATTTCAGTTCGGCCGACTCGTTCGGCATGATCCGCGGCGGCAAGATCAACCTGGCGATCCTGGGGGCGATGCAGGTGTCGGAGCGCGGCGACCTGGCCAACTGGATGATTCCGGGCAAAATGGTCAAGGGCATGGGCGGCGCGATGGACCTGGTGGCCGGCGTCAAGCGGGTGGTGGTGCTGATGGAGCACGTCGCCACCGCCAAGGACGGCACGACGTCGTACAAGCTGCTGAAAAAGTGCGACCTGCCGCTGACCGGCGTGGGCGTGGTCGACCTGATCGTCACCGACCTGGGCGTCATGGAAGTGACCGAGACCGGCCTGAAGGTGACCGAATTGGCGCCTGGCGTGAACAAGGACCAGATCCAGGCCGCCACCGGCGTCGAGCTGGATTTCTCGGCGCTGTGACGAGCGGCCGCTGATCTGTCGCACCGTGTAAAAATGCGGACTTGAAGTTTAGTGTGTCATTGATCTGTTGAGTTTTAAAAACGGCCAGCGCCTGAGATGCTGGCCGTTTTTCTTCATTCATGCCAGCTTCAACCCAGGCAGGAATGTCATTGCGTTGTCTTCGATTTTCACTAAAATAGAACGAGAATTCACTGGAGATTTCCGTGAGTATTGGACCTAAAAGACAACGCAAATTGTCGTCCGTCGCGCGGGACGCACTTGAGGTCGCCCCGTTGGAGGGCCGCGTGCCGCGCCAGCCGAGAGGTGCGCTGTTAAGCCCCGAGGCTGCGGCCGAGCTGATGCATTGCAGCCGGTCATATGTCGCCATGCTGATCGACAACAAGAAGCTGCCGGGAGCGTCGGTGTCCGAGGACGGGCATCGACGCGTGCCCGAATCGTCGGTGCGTCAATGGATCAAGGAACATGAGGCCGCTGCCGAGGGAGCCGACTATCACGCGGTCGCCGAGGCGAACGGCATGTACGAGGTTCCGGAGACGGCATTCATTCAAGCGGACAAGCGACGTCGCCCGTGAGATGGTGGTCGACCATCCCCTGTCGCCCGGCGGCGCTACGCACGCGCTGCTTGATGCTAACGTCTTGTTGCCTCCGCGCTTATCCGATGTTTTGTTCGACTTGTGCTTGGAGGGTTTGTTTTGGGCGCGATGGAGCGCCGACATCGAAGCCGAATTCTTGCGCAATTGGCCAAGGGTGGTGGCTGGCGCCACCATCGACATGTCGTCACAACAAGCCGCCGGCGAAACCGTCAAAGCACAGAGGCGATTGGATAGCTATAAACGAGCCGTCCGTGGTCACGAAATTATTGGCCATGGAGCACCCTCGGTTCTGGCCCGGGTGCCCGCCGCAGTGGATGTCGGGGACAAGCATGTCGCCGCCGCCGCTTTGGTCTTGCGGGATTTAGCGCTGCAAGACAACCCCGACGACAAGGTTTTCATAGTTTCAAGCAATGTCAAACATCTCGCGGTAGCAGACATGAAACGGCTCGGTATTCTGGTCGTAGCGCCCGGAAAGTTCATCGACAGTCTGACGCGGGCTGACGCGGCCCGTGTTGGCTCGGCGCTCGATCGATGCGTCAAGAGCTTGAAAAATCCGCTGTACACCCGCGCGCGCTTGCTGGAATCTTTGCAGCTCCATGGCGCGAGAGCCACCGCACGACAGTTCGCCTCAGCCTGGGGCGTCAGGCTCCCCCCGCGTGACGGGACTTGATAAATGACTATCTCGATAATTTTCGCCGCTGGCAGAGATTGGTAAGTTTGCAAAAGATGTCGCGATCTTAAGAAAAAAGCCCCGGGCATCGCTGCGCGGGGCTTTGCTGGACGGTGCGCCGGCTTAGTGGGCTGGCACGATCACCGGTTTCAACTCGTCGGCGGACACGGTCGAGCCTGGATTGTTCAGCTCGGCGTTCATCTTGGCGACATCGAGTTCTTTTTCCCATTTCGAGACCACCACCGTGGCCACGCCGTTGCCGATGAAGTTGGTCAGCGCGCGGCACTCGCTCATGAAGCGGTCGATGCCCAGGATCAGCGCCATGCCGGCCACCGGGATCGTCGGCACCACGGCCAGGGTCGCCGCCAAGGTGATGAAGCCGGCGCCGGTGATGCCCGAGGCGCCCTTGGAGGTCAGCATCGCCACGCCCAGGATGGTCAGTTCCTGCCACAAGGTCAGCTCGGTGTTGGTCGCCTGGGCAACGAACAGCGCGGCCATCGTCATGTAGATGTTGGTGCCGTCCAGGTTGAACGAGTAGCCGGTCGGAACCACCAGGCCCACCACCGGTTTGGCGCAGCCGAGGCGCTCCAGCTTGGTCATCAGCGATGGCAGCGCGCTTTCCGACGAGCTCGTGCCCAGCACGATCAGCAGCTCTTCCTTGATGTACTTGACGAACTTGAAGATCGAGAAGCCGGTGTAGCGGGCGATCAGGCCCAGCACGACGAACACGAACAGGCCGCAGGTCAGGTAGAACGAGCCCATCAGCTTTGCCAGCGGGATCAGCGAGGCCAGGCCGTATTTGCCGATGGTGAAGGCCATCGCGCCGAACGCGCCGATCGGGGCGACTTTCATGATGATGTTGACGACGCCGAAGATGACGTGCGACAGCTCGTCGATCAGCTTGGTGATCGGACGGCCGCGCTCACCGAGCAGCGACAGCGAGAAGCCGAACAGGATGGCGATCAGCAGCACCTGCAGGATGTCGCCCTTGGCGAACGCGTCCACGAAGGTCTTGGGGATGATGTTCATGATGAAGTCGACCGTGGTCAAGCCTTCGGCGTGGGTGTACTGCGCGATCGACTTGGCGTCCAGGTGGGCCGGATCGGCGTTGAAGCCGGCGCCCGGTTTCAGCACGTTGGCGACGATCAGGCCGATGGCCAGCGCGAAGGTGGAGACCACCTCGAAGTACAGCAGCGCCTTGCCGCCGACGCGGCCGATTTTTTTGACGTCCTGCATGCCGGCGATGCCGGAGACCACGGTACAGAAGATCACCGGGGCGATGATCATCTTGATCAGCTTGATGAAGCCGTCGCCCAGCGGTTTCATGGCCACCGCGTCGGCGGGCAGGAAGATGCCGAGCAGGATGCCGCAGGCGATGGCGAACAGCACCTGGACATATAGGACTTTATAGAATGGCTTTTTCACGGGGTCTCCTCGCGTTCGTTTGAGGAGTCCATGATGTCGCAACCGCAGAGTTATCACTATTGTGGAAAACCGCAAATCACTGGCTGTGATAACTCTTCCATATGAGGGATAACACGTACGGCGGACAGGCGGGCGGGGCCCGCCAGTGCGCCCGGGAGAAATACCCGGTTATTGCGCGACCCAGCCGCCGTCCATGTTCCACGCCACGCCGCGCACCTGCTTGGCGGCGTCGCCGCACAGGAACACGGCCAGCGCGCCCAGTTCCTCGGGCGTGACGAACTCGCCGGACGGCTGCTTGTCGGCCAGCAGCGCTTTTTTGGCCGCGTCGTTGCTGATGCCGTCCTTGGCGGCGCGGGCGTCGACCTGCTTTTGCACCAGCGGCGTGAGCACGAAGCCGGGGCAGATGGCGTTGACGGTCACGCCGGTGGCGGCCGTCTCGAGCGCGCCGGCCTTGGTCAGGCCGATCAGGCCGTGCTTGGCCGCCACGTAGGCCGACTTGCCGGCCGACGCCACCAGGCCGTGGGTCGAGGCCAGGTTGATGATGCGGCCCCAGTTGTTGGCGCGCATGCGCGGCAGCACCAGGCGCGAGGTGTGGAACGCCGACGTCAGGTTGATAGCGATGATGGCGTCCCATTTCTCGACCGGGAAATCCTCGACGTTGGCCACGTGCTGGATGCCGGCGTTGTTGACCAGCACATCGACGCCGCCGAACTGCTCGCCGGCGAAGGCGATCATGCTTTCGATCTCGGCCGGCTTGGACATGTCGGCGTTGTGGTGAGCGACCTGGACGCCGAATTCCTTGGCCAGGTCGGTTTGCAATTGCGTGATCTCGGCGGCGTCGCCGAAGCCGTTGAGCACCACGTTGGCGCCCTCGGCCGCCAGCGCGCGCGCGATGCCCAGGCCGATGCCGGAGGTGGAGCCGGTGACCAATGCTGTTTTGCCGCTCAAAGTCTTGTTTGTCATGCTGTCCTCTGCGGGGTTGGAGATAAAAGGCTCGCTGCGCTACACTTCGGTAGGAGTTTAAGCGCAACGCCCGGTAAAATGGTATTTCAGAACATCATTACATAAAAACATCGAGGAAGCCGCATGTTCGAAGCGAAAATAAAGTCTGTTCAGTGCCTGTCGTTGGCTGGCTTGCACCGGATGGCATACAAGGAATGGGGCGACGAGGGCAACCCGAACGTGCTCGTGTGCGTGCACGGCGTAACCCGCGTCTCCGACGATTTCGACAGCATGGCGCGCGCGCTGGCCGCCGACTACCGCGTGATCTGCCCGGACGTCGTCGGCCGCGGCCGTTCCGACTGGCTGCGCAATCCCCAGCTGTACCGCATTCCCCAATATGTCAGCGACATGGTGACCTTGCTGGCGCGCGTGCTGGACCAGGGGGCCGAGCAACAGGTCGACTGGTTCGGCACTTCGATGGGCGGGCTGATCGGCCTGGGCCTGGCCTCGCTGCCGGACAATCCGATCCGCAAGCTGGTGCTCAACGACATCGGCCCGGTGCTGGCGCCGGCGGCGCTGCAGCGTATCGGCGACTACATCGGCCAGGACTTGCGCTTCGAGACGTTCGACGACGGCGCCAAATTCATCCGCGACGTCTCGGCCTCGTTCGGCCCGCACACGGAGCAGGAATGGCACAAGCTGGCCACCGATGTGCTGCGCCAGGACAAGGACGGCAAATGGGTGCGCCATTACGACATGGGGTTGTCCCTGCCGTTCCGCTCGGCGACACCGGAGTCGGCCGGCGCCGACGAGGCGATGCTGTGGGCCGCCTACGACGCCGTCACCTGTCCGACCTTGCTGGTGCGCGGCGCCGAGTCCGACCTGCTCACGCGCGAGACGGCGGCCATGATGGCGGGGCGCGGTCCGAAGGCCACCCTGGTGGAAATCCCGGACGTCGGCCACGCGCCGACCTTCATCCACGACGATCAGATCGCGATCGCCAAGACATTCCTGCTCGGCTGAACGGCCGGCGCACACCGTATCGAAGTTAAAGAAGAAAAAGCATGGAAATTAAACGACTGCATGTAGGAAAACGATTGTCCGAAGTGGCAATCCATCAGGGCACCGTCTATCTGGCGGGCCAGATCGCCGAGGAAACCAGTCTCGATATCCGCGGTCAAACCCGCGAGGTGCTGGGTCACATCGACCGCCTGCTGGCCGAAGCGGGCAGCGACAAGACCTGTATCCTGAGCTGCCAGATTTACCTGGCCGACATGGCCGATTTCGCCGGCATGAATGAAGAGTACGACGCCTGGGTGCCGGGCGGCCACACGCCGCCGCGCGCCACGGTCGAAGCCAAGCTGGCCAATCCGGAAGTGCTGGTCGAGATCGTCATCGTCGCCGCCCAGCGTTAGGAAGAACATGGTTTCCATCACCGCACTCACCAGCGCTACCTCGGAGCAACTGGTGCAGGGGCTCACGCCGGACGACAGCGCGCGCATGCTGTCGGCGCTCGACTTCGCCGGCACCGCCTATGGCGACAAGCTCAGCACCAGCGGCCAGTCGGCGCTCGATTTCTCGATCGGCGTGGCCGGCACCTTGTCGTTCATGCGCACCGACGTCGAGACCCGCATCGCCGGCCTGATGTTCGAGCTGACCCTGCTCGATACGACCCAGGCGGCGGTCATCGAGCCGCGTTTCGGCCAAGAGGTCGGCGACCTGGTGGCCGGCGTGCGCCAGCTGATACGGCTGCGCGAGCTGACGCAGGCGCCGGGCGGCCATGGCGGCGCGGCCGCGCCGGTAGCGGTGGGGCGCGGGCGCAACGCCGCGCAGATGGCCGTGGCGCAGGTGGAAACCTTGCGCAAGATGCTGCTGGCGATGGCCTCGGACATGCGCGTGGTGCTGGTGCGGCTGGCCTCGTGCGTGACGACCTTGCGCTATTTCGCCGACCTCAAGCTGTTCAACGACATGACGTGCGCCTACGGGCGCGAGACGCTCGACCTGTACGCGCCGCTGGCCAACCGGCTGGGGATCTGGCAACTGAAGTGGGAGCTCGAGGACCTGTCGTTCCGCTTCATCGAGCCGGAGGCGTACAAGCGCATCGCCAAGATGCTCGAGGAAAAGCGCATGATGCGCGAAGGGTTCGTCACCAACGCCATCGCCCGGCTGCAATCGGAGATGGCGGCCGCCGGCATCCAGGCCGAGGTGTTCGGCCGGCCCAAGCACATCTACTCGATCTGGAGCAAGATGAAGGGCAAGGAGCTCGACTTCACCGACCTGTACGACGTGCGCGCGTTCCGCGTCATCGTCTCGGACGTCAAGACTTGCTACACGGTGCTGGGCGTGGTGCACAACATCTGGACCCCGATCCCCAAGGAATTCGACGACTATATCTCGCGGCCGAAGCCGAACGGCTACCAGTCGCTGCACACGGTCGTCACGGCCGAGGACGGCCGGCCGCTGGAGGTGCAGATCCGCACGCAGGAGATGCACAGCTTCGCCGAGTACGGCGTGGCGGCGCACTGGCGCTACAAGGAGGAGGGCGGCTCGAACTTCGCCGGGCAAAAATACGACGAGAAGATCGCCTGGCTGCGCCAGCTGCTGGCGTGGAAGACCGACGTCGCCGACGCCGTCGTCGGCCAGGAGGAGCAGCAGCGCGAATGGGTGGAAAAGCTCAAGTCGGCCGCGCTGGACGACCGCATCTTCGTGCTCACGCCGCAGGCGCGGGTGCTGGAACTGCCGGTCGGCGCCACGCCGGTCGACTTCGCCTATCACCTGCATAGCGACGTCGGCCACCGCTGCCGCGGCGCGCGGGTCGACGGCGTCATGGTGCCGCTCAACACGCCGCTGAAGAACGGCCAGACCTGCGAGATCATCACCGCCAAGGGCGCGCCGGGCACGGCCGGGCCGTCGCGCGACTGGCTCAGCGACGAATACACGGTGGCCACGCGCACGCGCTCGAAGATCCGCGCCTGGTTCCACGCCATCGACATGCAGGAAACCTTGTCGCACGGGCGGGCGATGGTGGAAAAATCGTTGCAGCGCGAAGGCAAGACGGCGGTCAACCTGGAGGCGCTGGCCAACAAGCTCGGCTTCGCCAAGGTCGACGACCTGTTCCTGTCGGTGGGCAAGGACGAGTTCAGCCTGCGCCACGTCGAGCAGGCGCTGCACGACAGCGGCGAGCCGGTCGAGCCGGAGGACGCGGTCGTGCTGGGCAAGAGCAAGGCCTCGAGCGTGGACCAGGGCGCCAAATCGGGCGTGCTGGTGGTGGGCACGGACGGGCTGATGACGCAGCTGGCCAAATGCTGCAAGCCGGCGCCGCCGGACGGCATCGTCGGCTTCGTCACGCGCGGCAAGGGGGTCTCGATCCACCGCGCCACGTGCAAGAACTTCGCCGAGATGCGGGCCAAGGCGCCGGAGCGGGTGATCGTCACGGAGTGGGGGCGCGCGGTATCGGACACGGTGTACCCGGTCGACATCTTCATCCTGGCGGGCGACCGGCAGGGGCTGTTGCGCGACATCTCCGAAATCTTCTCGCGTGAAAAGATCAACGTCATCGGCGTCAACACGCAAAGCGCCAAGGGCTACGCGCGCATGACCTTCACGGCCGAAATCGGCGCCACCGCGCAACTACAGAAGGCGCTCAACGCCATCGCCGAGGTCAGCGGCGTCCAGGAAGCCCGCCGCGCCTAAAAGCAACTCCGGGGTCAGGTCCACCATTTCTACACGGGCTGATCGGTTCGGGTGGAATGTACGGACCAACACGCCGTGAATGCGTGTTTTGTGCGGGTTTTTGTCGCCTACGGTTCCGCTCGTGTAGAAATGGTGGACCTGACCCCGGAGTTGTCATGGCTGCATGATCCCTGCCACCCGCGCGGCGATCGCCACGGCCAGCAAATGGATGTGGTAGCCGTCGACGAAGCCGTGGTGCGCCTGCACCGAGAACGGCACCGTCATCTTGCCGTCGGCGGCGTCGCCGAACTTGCCCCACGCCAGCGAGGGGATGTCGTAGCCGCCGTGGCGGTAGACCGGGTGCTCGATCGAGGTCAGCTTGAACCACGGCATGCAGGTGATGTGGACGTTGTTCTTCTGTTCGCGCTCGGACTGCTGCTTGGCCGAGTTAATCATCGCGCCGCTGGCCTCGGCGACGGCCTTGGCCTCCAGGCTGCGGGCGATGAATTCGCGCAGGTCGGTCGACATCGCGAAGCAGGCGAAGTTGAGGTTGTTGTCCCTGTTGAGCACGGTGTACGAGGCCCAGAATTCGTCGATCTTGATGACCTCGCCGTCGTGGATGCGGTACATGAAGTTGTCGATCTCCTTGATCGAATTCAGTATGCAATACAGGAAAAAATGGAACGGCGGCAGCTTGTGCTCCTTGCAGTACGGCCGGAAGTCCGGCACGACCATTTCAAAGCTGACGTTGACGAGCGGCTTTTCGAACGCGGCAAACAACTCGTAACGGTCGCGGCGTTTCTCAAAATTGTGCATGGTGTTCCAGGGGCTGTGGTTAAAGGGGCGCTTGCGGCGCGACTTCGGCCTGCAAGGTGATGTGGTCGATGCCGTGTTTTTCCAGCAGCATGGCTTTGATCGCGTGCAGGATCTCGGGCCAGCGCGCCAGGTCGGCGATTTCGACGTGGCCGATCAGCGCCGGCTCGCCGGGCGACATGTCCCATACGTGCAGGTCGTGCACCGAGCAGACGCCGCCGATCTGTTCGAGATCGGCGCCGACCTTGAGGTAGTCGATCGGCTCGGGCACGCCGCCCATCAGGAAGTGGTAGGACTCGCGCAGCACGCCGACGGTCGATTTTAAAATCAGCAACGCCACAAAGACCGACAGCAGCGGGTCGATCATCATCCAGCCCGTGTAATAGATGACGGCGCCGGCCACCAGCGCCGCCACCGATCCCAGCAGGTCGCCGATGACGTTGACCAGCGCCGCGCGCGTGTTCATGTTGCTGTCGCCGCGCGACAACATATAAGCGAGCACGAGATTGATGGCCAGGCCGATGGCGGCGACGATGAACACCGTCGCGCCATGCACCTGCTCGGGATGGGCGAAGCGCTGCGCGGCCTCGAACACGATCCACCCGACCAGCACCAGCAGCACCAGGCTGTTGACGAACGCGGCCAGCGCCTCGGCGCGGCCGAAGCCGAACGAGTGGCGCGCCGACGGCGGCCGCTTGGCGATCAGCTGCGCCAGCAGGGCCAGCCCCAGCGCGGCGGCGTCGGTGACCATGTGGCCGGCGTCGGAAATCAAGGCCAGCGAGTTGGACATGAAGCCGGTGACGACCTCTACCACGGCGAAGCCCAGGGTCAGCGCCAGCGACCACGCCAGCACCGACTGGCTGCGCTGAACCGTGAAGTGGGCGTGCTTGGCGTCGCCGTCGCGGTGCTCGTGCAGGTGGGCGGAAGGCGAGGGGGGCGCCTCGGCGCCTGTGTGGATGCGGGTTTCAGCTTGCATGGGATCCGTCGGTGATCGTAACAACCACAGTTTAAAGGATGGGCACGCGGCGCGTCTCGCGCAGTCATAGTGCGTTTTGTAAATGTTTCCGATTATTGCCCTTGTTTTTCTCCGAATCGCTCTCTATAATGCTGGTCTTCGGGCGGTTAGTTCAGCTGGTTAGAATACTTGGTCGACATCCAAGGGGTCGCAGATTCGAATTCTGCACCGCCCACCAGATTACGTAGCACAGTGGTAAAAAGCGGTAAAATAGAAGTAATGCAGTACAACGGGCGGTTAGTTCAGCTGGTTAGAATACTTGGTCGACATCCAAGGGGTCGCAGATTCGAATTCTGCACCGCCCACCAGAACATGTAAGAGCGAGAAAGGCAATCCGGTTATGACACCGCGAACTACTACCAAGCTTTGGGAGTGACGCTAGTCGATCGGGATTCTTTTGCTCAAAAAAAGAGAAAACGCGGCTAGCCCGCGTTTTTTTTTCGTCCGCGTTTTTATTCACGCTTCAACGTTGTTACTACACCGGCCCCGCGCCGACAGGAGATCACTATGCTTTCAGTCCGCCTTCCAGATGGTTCTGCCCGTGAATTCGACGGCCCAGTCACCGTGGCTCAAGTGGCGACCAGCATCGCCACCAGCCTGGGCAAGGCCGCGCTGGCCGGCAAGGTCGACGGCAAAGTGGTGGATACCTCTTTCCTGATCGAGAAGGATGCCGATCTGGCCATCATCACCGACAAGGACCCGGAAGGCCTCGACGTGATCCGCCACTCGACCGCCCACTTGCTGGCCTACGCCGTCAAGGAACTGTTCCCGGACGCGCAAGTGACCATCGGCCCGGTCATCGAAAACGGCTTCTACTACGACTTCTCGTACAAGCGCCCGTTCACGCCGGACGACCTGGTGGCGATCGAAAAGAAAATGACCGAACTGGCCAAGAAGGACGAGCCGGTCACCCGCAAGGTGCTGCCGCGCGACGAGGCCGTCGCTTACTTCAAGTCGATCGGCGAGGACTACAAGGCCGAGATCATCTCGTCGATTCCGGCCGACCAGGACGTGTCGCTGTACTCGGAAGGCAAATTCACCGACTTGTGCCGCGGTCCGCACGTGCCGTCGACCGGCAAGCTGAAAGTGTTCAAGCTGATGAAGCTGGCCGGCGCCTACTGGCGCGGCGACAGCAAGAATGAAATGCTGCAGCGTGTCTACGGCACCGCCTGGACCAAGAAGGAAGACCAGGAGCAGTACCTGTTCCAGTTGGAAGAGGCGGAAAAGCGCGACCACAGAAAGCTTGGAAAGCAATTGGACTTCTTCCACTTTCAAGATGAGGCGCCGGGCCTGGTGTTCTGGCATCCGAAGGGCTGGACCATCTGGCAGCAGGTCGAGCAATACATGCGCAACAAGTACCAGATCAACGGCTACCAGGAAGTCAAGGCGCCGCAGATCCTCGATTCCAGCCTGTGGGGCAAGACCGGCCACTGGGACAACTACCGCGAAAACATGTTCGTGACGGAATCGGAAAACCGTTCCTACGCGCTCAAGCCGATGAACTGCCCGGGCCACGTGCAGATCTTCAACAGCAACATGCGCAGCTACCGCGACCTGCCGCTGCGTTACGGCGAGTTCGGCCAGTGCCACCGCAACGAGCCGTCCGGCGCGCTGCACGGCATCATGCGCGTGCGCGGCTTCACCCAGGACGACGGCCACATCTTCTGCACCGAAGAGCAGATCGAGCCGGAAGTGGTGGCTTTCCACACGCAAGCGATGGAAGTGTACAAGGACTTCGATTTCCACAACATCGACGTCAAGCTGGCGCTGCGTCCGGACA
The DNA here is from genome assembly GCF_017833525.1 of Duganella sp. 1411. Lineage (GTDB taxonomy): Bacteria > Pseudomonadota > Gammaproteobacteria > Burkholderiales > Burkholderiaceae_D > Rugamonas. The sequence goes on along the minus strand of NZ_JAFICD010000001.1, from coordinate 1,480,333 downwards.
ACCGCATCGGCACCGACGAAGTCTGGGACGAGGCCGAGGACGCGCTGCGCTCCGGCCTGCGCGCCTGCGGCGTGACCTGGACCGAGTTGCCGGGCGAGGGCGCGTTCTACGGTCCGAAGATCGAGTACCACCTGAAGGATTCGCTGGGCCGTCCATGGCAGGTCGGCACGATGCAGGTCGACTTCTTCATGCCGGAGCGCCTGGGCGCCGAATACGTGGCGGCCGACAACAGCCGCAAGGTGCCGGTCATGCTGCACCGGGCCATCGTCGGCTCGATGGAGCGCTTCATCGGCATCCTGATCGAGAACTACGCGGGCGCTTTGCCGGCCTGGCTTGCTCCGGTGCAAGTATCGGTGCTGAACATCTCCGACGCGCAGGCCGATTATGTGGCCCAAGTGACGGAAAAGCTGCGCCGCAGCGGCTTCCGCGTGCAGAGCGATTTGCGCAACGAGAAAATAACCTATAAAATACGTGAACATTCCGTCCAAAAACTGCCCTACATCCTTGTAGTCGGCGATAAAGAGCGGGATGCCAACACCGTGGCCGTGCGGGCACGGGGCAATGTCGATCTGGGCGTCATGTCCGTCGATGCCCTGATCGAGCGACTCCAGCAAGACGTCGCCAATAAAGCCTGATCGCACTGGCCTTACCATTAGATTTTAAAAGGAATCACCATAGCTACTGACAAGTCGCATCGCATCAACGGCGAAATCACTGCCCCTGAAATGCGTTTAACCGGGGTCGAGAACGAGCCGCTCGGTATCGTCACTTTGGCCGAAGCCTTCCGCCTGGCGGAAGAGGCCAATGTCGACCTGGTCGAGATCGCGCCAACGGCGGTACCGCCGGTTTGCCGTTTGATGGACTACGGCAAATTCAAGTATTCGGAGCAGAAAAAGGCTCACGAAGCTAAATTGAAGCAAAAGATCATCGCGGTCAAGGAAGTCAAATTCCGTCCGGGCACCGATGACGGCGATTACAATATCAAGTTGCGCAACCTTATCAAGTTCCTCGACGAGGGCGATAAGACCAAGATCACGCTGCGTTTCCGCGGCCGCGAGATGGCGCACCAGGATATTGGCTTCCGCATGCTGGAACGCCTGAAGGCCGATCTGGAGCCGTACGGCCAGGTCGAGCAGTTCCCGAAGATGGAAGGCCGCCAGATGATCATGGTGTTGTCTCCGAAGAAAAAGAAGTAAGCTTTAGACCCGCACGGCGATTCGTCGCGGGGTCGTACCCCGGACGGGGTACGACCCCTTCGGTCTGTGGGTTAAGGAAGGGCGCCACCATGGCGCCCTTTTTATTTGCTGCAGAATCGCCGCAACTGGTCTATAATTGCCGGCTGTTGTAAATGTAGTGGACTCGCATCTGCTGCAAAAACAAGTGAAAGCAGGCATCTAAGCGTGACGTCGTGTCACCACCTGCAATCCTGTTTGATATGGAGCTACCCAAGAGGGTAGATTGCTATGCCAAAAATGAAAACCAAAAGCTCCGCGAAGAAACGTTTTCGCGTGCGTCCGGGTGGTACTGTTAAATCGGGTATGGCGTTCAAGCGCCACATCCTGACCAAGAAGACCACCAAGAACAAGCGTCAGCTGCGCGGCACCCGTAACATCAACGCATCGGACGTCACGTCCGTCATGCGCATGATGCCATCCGCTTAATCTCACACTTTTAAGGAGTTACTATGCCTAGAGTAAAACGTGGGGTTACAGCTCGTGCCCGTCATAAAAAAGTCTTAAACCTGGCCAAAGGTTACCGTGGTCGTCGCAGCAAGGTTTACCGTGTTGCCAAGCAAGCAGTCATGCGCGCTGGCCAATACGCCTACCGCGACCGTCGTAACAAGAAGCGCGTCTTCCGCCGCCTGTGGATCGCCCGTATCAACGCCGCTTCCCGTGAGCATGGCGTGACGTACAGCGTGTTCATGAACGGTCTGAAAAAAGCTTCGATCGAACTGGACCGCAAGGTTCTGGCCGATATGGCAGTGATGGACAAGCCGGCCTTCGCCGCGATTGTCAACGCTGTGAAAGCAAAAATCGCTGCGTAAGCATTGATTGTTGATCGCTGGCCCCTCACCGGGCCGGTGGTTGGGAACGGGGCAAAGGTCTAGACCTGTGCCCCGTTTTTGATTGAGGATAAGAAAAACGCATGGACTCCCTGGAACAACTCGTCGCCTCAGCAGTGCAGGATTTCACGGTCGCGCAAGATGACGCCGCCGCGCTGGAAAATGCCAAAGCCAAATACCTGGGCAAGACCGGCCAGATCACCGAATTGATGAAGGGGTTGGGCAAGCTCGACCCGGAAGCGCGCAAGGCGCAGGGCGCGTTGATCAACGCCGCCAAGGGACAAATCGAAGCGGCGTTGACGGCCCGGCGCGACGCGCTGGCCGACGCCCAGATGCAAACCCGTTTGAACGCCGAGGCGATCGACGTCTCGCTGCCTGGCCGCGGACGCGCCGGCGGCGGCCTGCACCCGGTCATGCGCACCTGGGAGCGGGTCGAGGAGATCTTCCGCTCGATCGGTTTCGACGTGGCCGACGGCCCCGAGATCGAAAACGACTGGACCAACTTCACCGCGTTGAACAGCCCGGAGAACCATCCGGCGCGCTCGATGCAAGACACTTTCTATATCGACGGCAACGACAGCGAAGGCAAGCCGCTGCTGCTGCGCACGCACACCAGCCCGATGCAGGTGCGCTACGCGCGCAGCCACACGCCGCCGATCAAGGTCATCGCGCCGGGCCGCACCTACCGCGTCGACAGCGACGCCACGCACTCGCCGATGTTCCACCAGGTCGAGGGCCTGTGGATCGCCGAGGACATCAGCTTCGCCGACCTCAAGGGCGTGTACCTGAACTTCGTCAAGGCCTTCTTCGAGACCGACGACTTGCAGGTGCGCTTCCGTCCGTCGTATTTCCCGTTCACCGAACCGTCGGCCGAGATCGATATCGCCTTCGGCTCCGGACCGCTGAAGGGCCGCTGGCTGGAAATTTCCGGCTCGGGCCAGGTGCATCCGACGGTGGTGCGCAATTTCGGCCTGGACCCGGAAAAGTACATCGGCTTCGCGTTCGGCTCCGGCCTCGAGCGCCTGACGATGCTGCGCTACGGCGTCAGCGACCTGCGCCTGTTCTACGAGGGCGACCTGCGCTTCCTGAAGCAGTTCAACTAAGAACACTGTTCAGTACACTACACGCGGTCGAGCGCGGCCGGCTGGCACGGCAGGCGCTCCCGCTGGACACTCTTTGAAGGCTTGATTATGCAATTCTCCGAAAACTGGCTCCGTACCATGGTCGATCCGAAGATGACTTCGGACGAACTGGCCCACCTGCTGACGATGTCCGGCCTCGAAGTGGAAGAGGTCGAAGCGGTCGCGCCGCCGTTCTCCAACGTCGTCGTGGCCGAGGTGCGCGAGGTGGCCAAGCACCCCAACGCCGACCGCCTGACCCTGCTGCAGCTGGACATCGGCACCGGCACCCTGCTCAAGGTGGTCACCGGCGCGCCGAACATGCGCCAGGGCTTGAAGGTCGTGGTCGCCGTGGCGCCGGCGGTGCTGCCGCCGGGCGCCGACGGCAAGCCGTATGAGATCAAGGTGGGCGAGCTGCGCGGCGTCGAGTCGCAGGGCATGCTGTGCGGCGCCAAGGAGCTGCGGCTGCCGGAAGAGGGCAGCACGCTGCCGTCGCTGCCGGACGACGCGCCGGTCGGCCAGAACTTCCGCGACTACTACGCGCTCAACGACCTCAAGTTCACCATCAAGCTGACCCCGAACAAGGCGGATTGCCTGTCGGTGCTGGGCGTGGCGCGCGAAGTGTCGGCGCTGACCGGCGTGGCGCTGCACGCGCCGCAGTCCCGCAAGGTCGCCGTCAACAGCGACGAAGTGCTGCCGGTGACGATCGCGGCGCCGGACCTGTGCGGCCGCTTCTCCGGCCGCGTGATCCGCCACCTGAACGCCAAGGCCGCCACGCCGGACTGGATGAAGCAGCGCCTCGAGCGCAGCGGCCAGCGCTCGGTGTCGGCGCTGGTGGACATCTCCAACTACGTCATGCTGGAGCTGGGCCGTCCAACCCACGTGTTCGACCTGGCCAAGATCCACGGCGGCCTGACCGTGCGCTGGGGCAAGAGCGGCGAGACGTTGAAGCTGTTGAACGGTAACACGGTCAACATCGACGAATGGGTCGGCGTCATCGCCGACGACAAGGAAATCGAATCGCTGGCCGGCATCATGGGCGGCGACGCCACGGCCGTGTCGCTCGACACCGAATCGATCTACCTGGAAGCGGCGTTCTGGTGGCCGAACGCCATCCAGGGCCGCGCGCGCAAATATAACTTCTCGACCGACGCGGCGCACCGCTTCGAGCGTGGCGTCGACTACGCGACCACGGTCGAGCACATCGAGCGCATCACCTCGCTGCTGATAGAGATCTGCGGCACGCCGGCGACCAAGGTCGGCCCGGTCGACGACCAGATCGTCAACATTCCGCAACGCGAGCCGGTCAAGATGCGCACCGCGCGCGCGCAGAAAGTCATCGGCGTGGCGCTGGACGACAAGCTTGTGGCCGACATCTTCACCCGCCTGGCGCTGCCGTTCACGCTGGAGGAGGGGGTGTTCTCGGTGACCTCGCCGAGCTACCGCTTCGACATCGAGATCGAGGAAGACCTGATCGAGGAAGTGGCGCGCGTCTACGGCTTCGAGAACATCCCGACCGTGGCGCCGGTGGCCGCCAACACGATGATCCTCGCGCCGGAGAACACCCGGTCGCTGTTCGCGGTGCGCCACCAGCTGGCCGACCTGGGCTTCCAGGAAGTGGTCAACATGAGCTTTGTCGAAGCGGCGTGGGAGCAGGATTTCGGCGGCAACGCCGATCCGATCAAGCTGCAAAACCCGATCGCCAGCCAGATGAGCGTGATGCGCTCGACCCTGGTCGGCAGCCTGGTGGCCAACGTGCGCTACAACCTGAACCGCAAGACCAACCGCGTGCGCGTGTTCGAAGTGGGCGCGGTGTACCAGCGCGACGACAGCGTGGCGGACGGCCCGCTGACGGTGGCCGGCTACCGGCAGCCGAAGCGCGTGGCCGCGATCGCTTACGGTAGCGTGGCGGACGAGCAGTGGGGCCAGGATAGCCGCGCGGTCGATTTCTTCGACCTCAAGGCGGACCTGGAGCACTTGTTCGCGCCGCTGCAGCCGCGCTTCGTCAAGGCCGAGCATCCGGCGCTGCACCCGGGCCGTTCGGCGCACGTGGTGCTCGACGGCAAAGTGATCGGCTTCATCGGCGAGCTGCATCCGCGCTGGCTGCAGAAGTACGAGCTGCCGAACGCGGCGGTCGTGTTCGAAGTGGATGCTGTTGCTTTGCAGCAACGACCTGTGCCAGAATACGTGGAGATTTCCAAGTTCCCCGGCGCCACCCGCGATCTGGCCGTCGTCGTCAAGCAGGCCGTTCCGGCACAGGATTTGCTGGACGCATTTAATGCTGCCGTGCAAGCAAGTCCGCAAGGAAAGATCGTGCAAGCCATTGTTTTGTTTGATGAATATCGTGGAAAAGGTTTGGAGTCGGACGAGAAATCGCTTGCTTTCCGCTTTAGCTTGCAAGATACTCAAAACACGCTGCAGGACGATGTCGTCGAGGCGGTGATGAGCGCCGCAGGCGATGCGGCCAAGCAAAAACACGGCGCCCGCCTGCGCACCTGACGCGCCGGCGAGACGTCCAGCAGACCGACGCGGTTTCTTTTTTTGATCATTCGGGAGTCCGGCACAAGGCCGGACTCATTCGTTCTTTGATAAGGCAGGGCAGGAAAATTAATAACAACGACGTTGATTCCGCCGTACTCCAATCCGCATTGGCTGCCGATTTGCATCGCGCCATGCAGGTCGCCAAGGTACGCCAGGATGCGGAAAAAGATTTGCCCACGCTCACCAAGGCGGAGCTGGCCGAACTGCTGTTCGAACAGGTCGGCCTGAACAAGCGCGAGGCCAAGGACATGGTGGAGACTTTCTTCGACGAGATCCGCAACGCGCTCGAGCGTGGCGAGGCCGTCAAGCTGTCCGGATTCGGCAACTTCCAGTTGCGCGACAAGCCGCAGCGCCCCGGCCGCAACCCCAAGACCGGCGAGGAAATCCCGATCACGGCGCGCCGCGTGGTGACCTTCCATGCCAGTCAAAAACTCAAGGGCATGGTCGAAGAGAGCAATCCGATGGCGCGCGCCGCCTGAGTGGGAGCTGAGAAGCGATGAACGATCGTCTCGCCAAGTCCGAACTGGTCGTCCTGCCGCCGATACCGGCCAAGCGCTACTTCACCATCGGTGAGGTCAGCGAGCTGTGCGGCGTCAAGCCGCATGTGTTGCGTTACTGGGAGCAGGAATTCACCCAGCTCAAGCCCGTCAAACGGCGCGGCAACCGCCGCTATTACCAGCATCACGAAGTGCTGCTGATCCGCCGCATCCGCGAACTGTTGTATGAACAGGGCTTCACCATCAGCGGGGCGCGCAATAAACTCGACAGCCGTGCCTACGATGGCGCGGCGGCGGAGTATGATGGCGGTTCCGGCGAGGAGGCGCAAGCCGTTCCCGCTCCGTTGGACCGCGAAATGATACGCAGCGAACTGCTTTCCATCCTCAGTCTGCTTCAGCAAGACTAGCGCGCGCACCGCTGCGCGCGGGGTGGCAAGAAGCTAATTCCTGATATACTTTCAATATTATTCATTTATCAGCGACGCTGATATACACGGTGGCGTGAAGTCCGGCGGGCCCGAGCGGGCGCGAGCCGGACAAGACGAGGGGAAACAATGATACGCGTTGCCATTTGTGACGACCATCAAATAGTTAGAGCAGGATTTAAACAGATTTTTTCGGCGTCGGACGATTTCGACGTGGTCGCGGAAGCCGGCACCGGGCGCGAGGCGCTCGATATCGCGCGCCGCGAGATTTGCGACGTGCTGCTGCTCGATATCGCCATGCCCGACCAAAGCGGCATCGATACCTTGCGCACCATCCGCCAGGGGCAGCCCGATCTGCCGGTGCTGATCCTGTCCGGGTATCCGGCCCAGCAGTACGCGCTGAACCTGTTCAAGATGGGCGCCAACGGCTATCTGAACAAGGAATGCGAGGCCGACGAGCTGATCACCGCCGTGCGCACCGTCTACCAGGGCCGGCGCTATGTCAGCTCGACCGTCGGCGAACTGCTGGCGCAAAGCTTCGACCGCGATCCGAACACGGCGCTGCACACCGAGTTGTCCGACCGCGAGTTCCAGGTGTTCCTGCGGCTGGCGCGCGGGGCGACGGTGTCCGATATCGGCGTGGCGTTGTCATTGAGCATCAAAACCGTCAGCACCTACCGCACCCGCATCATGGAAAAGATGGGGATGCAATCGAATAGCGATTTAACATATTACGCTATGAAAAACAATTTGCTGGACTGACGCCAGCCCCGCCGGCCACGCTCCAGGCCGCTTGCTTAAAGGATACAGTTGCGCACTCTTGGGGTGCGCGGCTACTGCATCTATTTCCCTAACGGACTATAATGACCCGGCATGGCGTGTTGCCTGGCATCTAAACCCCGTCGCGAAGGAAGTGGATGTATTTCACCGTCGAAACAGCGCCGCATCATCGCTTGCCGCTGTACAAGACCGTCTTGTGCGTGACCTGCGCCTTGTTGCTGATCGTGAACGGCTTCAGCCTGTTTTACAATCTGCAGGCGCTGCGCGGCGCCCAGGTGCTGCTGGGGCAGAGCGCGCGCGTGGCCGACCGGCTGCAATATCTGAACGTGCTCGTGCTCGACGCCGAAAGCAGCATGCGCGGCTATTTCCTGTCCGGCAGCGACGCCTATCTGGGGCCGACCCGCAGCGCGCTGGCCGACAGCGAACACGAATTCAAGGAACTGCAAAAGTTGCTGGCCGATAATCCGACCCAGCTCAAGAACCTGACCCAGCTGCAAACCCTGGTGCGCCGCCGCCTGACCACCGTCAGCCAGGCGATCGATGTCTACCGCGAGGGCGGCCTGGACGAGATCGTCAAGATCGCCAAGCTCAGCGACGGGCGCGGCAGCATGGACGAGATCCGCCTGCAGGTCGTCATCATGGAGCAGGAGCAGAACGAAACCATGGCCACGCGCAGCGCCATGTTTTATCAGGAATACCAAAAGGCGGTGTTGCTCGGCATGAGCATCAACGCCGTCGCCATCGTGGTGCTGATCATGTTCTACCAGCTGGTGCGGCGCAGCTTCGCCAACCGCGCGCAGGTCGAGCACGCGCTGCAGGCGGCCAACGAGACGCTCGAATCGCAGGTCGAGCAGCGCACCGAGCAGCTATCGGTGCTGTCGCGCCACCTGATCAGCATCAGCGAGGAGGAGAAGGTCCGGCTGTCGCGCGAGCTGCACGACGAGATGGGCGCCTTCCTGACGTCGATCAGCATGGATATCGCCGCCGTCACCCAGCAGTTGCAGAAGAACCAGCCGGAATTGGCCGTGCAGCTCAAGCGCGCGCGCGGCACCCTGATGGAGGCGGTGGAGATGAAGCGCCGCATCGTCGAGAATCTGCGACCCAGCCTGCTGGACAACCTTGGCCTGTGCGCCGCCATCGAAAGCTATTGCGACGAATTCAGCCGGATGTCGAAGGTGCGCTGCGATTGCGACGTCGCCGCCGACATCGAGGCGCTGGGCCGCGATTCGGGCGACCTGTCGATCGCGCTGTTCCGCATCGTGCAGGAGTCGCTGACCAATATCCGCAAGTACGCCAAGGCCAGCCGCGTGACGGTGACCTTGAACCGCAACCAGGAAGCGCTGATGCTGCGCATTATCGACGACGGCATCGGCATCGACGCCAATAACATCGTCAAGCCGATGTCGCACGGTTTGCTGGGGATGCGCGAGCGCGCCTTGCTGCTGGGTGGGACGATGACGATACGCCGTGGGCGTAACGATGCGGGGACGTGTATCGAGGTGGCCATTCCGCTGCGCCGCACCGACGGCCGCGATGGCGGTGGCGAGGACGCCGCGCCGGCGCCGGGTCAGGAACGCCGCATGCGGGCTTCCATCCTCGATGAGGCGGTGACGGCGGCGCCGGCGCCGTTGCCGCCGCTGCCGGCCGCCCTCACCGATGTGCTTAACAGCGTGCTACATCCACCAGCAGACGATCGTACTCCGTCTTCGCCACCTTATAGCACTCACCCGCATAATCCTCCAAGCCTGAGCGATCAAGCACGGTGATGTTGCCGCGGCGGTAGGTGATCAAGCCTTCGTCCTGCAACTTGCCGGCGGCGGCGGTGATGCTCTCGCGGCGCACGCCCAGCATGATCGAAATCATTTCCTGCGTGACCTTGAGCTCGTTCGATGGCGAACGGTCCAGACGGTCGAGCAACCAGCGGCACAGCTTTTGTTCGATCGAGCTGTGGCGGCCGCCGACGGCGTTCTGCGCCATTTGCGCGAACAGCGCGGTGTTGTAGCGCATCAGCAGGGCCGGCAGGGCGCCGCCCTGGTTGAAGGCGTCGCGCAGGTGCTGCGCCTTCATGCGGTAGCCGTAGCCGGCCGCCTGCACCACGGCGCTGCACATGGCGCGCTCGCCGGCGAACAGCGACACGCCGACCACGCCCTCGTGGCCGACCACGGCGATCTCGGTGGTGGCGCCGTCTTCCATCACGTACAGCAGCGACACGATGGCGGTGGTGGGGAAGTGGACATATTCCATCGCGCCGCCGAATTCAAACAGCTCTTTGCCAAAGGGCAGGGTGACCAGTTCCAGATGTTCGAACAGGGATTCGAGCACCTCGCGCGGAAGCGCGGCCAGCAGTTCGTTCTGCTGGGTGCCGCTGTAGCTGACAACAGGCCGCGACGCAACCTTAAACTCTTTGGAATCGACCGCCATGGTGCTCGACACGGTGGATTTCTCGGTTGCGTTGACTTGGGTGTTGTTCATATTTTCCTCACTAATCTCTGGCTATACACATCACGTCGGGGATAGCTGACGCGTTGATGCCACTTTAGGGGGAATGTTAGTTTGCGAACATAAGAGGAGTGGACGCACAAATGTAGGCTTGCAACATGGTTGGCTGTAGGTCTGGTCCTACACCGCAGCTATATTTCCTGTCGGCCCCGGTGCATAATGCACAAATCCCAGTCGAAGGGCGCACAACATGCATGTACTCGTAGTGGAAGACGACGCCGTCCTCGCGGACGGTCTGAGCCGTGTGTTGGGCGGCCACGGCATGGTCGTCGAAGTGGTCGGGGACGGCGCCCGTGCCGACGCGCTGCTGCAGCGCGCCGGCGGCGCCGAGGTGGTCGTGCTCGATATCGGACTGCCCGGCATCGACGGCTTCGACGTGGTGCGCCGGCTGCGCGCGCGCGGCAGCCTGGTGCCGGTGCTATTGCTGACGGCGCGCGACGCCGTCGAGGACCGCGTGCGCGGGCTGGAGCTGGGCGCCGACGACTACCTGGTCAAGCCGTTCGCCACCGCCGAGCTGGTCGCGCGGCTGCGGGCGCTCGCGCGCCGCAACACGCCGAAGCCGACCGTGCTGGCGCTGGGCGAACTGGCGCTGGATTTGACCGCCCGGCGCGCGCGGGTGCGCGGCAACCCGGTCGAGCTGTCGGCGCGGGAATGGGCGGTGCTCGAATACCTGTTGCAGCACGGCGCGCGGGTGGTGTCCAAGCAGCAGATCATCGAAGCGATCCTGCCGTGGGGCGACGACCTGACGCTGAACGCGGTGGAGGTCTACATCTCGCGGCTGCGGCTGAAGATCGCCGACGCCGGCGTCTCGATCCGCACCATCCGCGGTTTCGGCTACATGCTGGAGTCGGCCGCGGCGCGGGGGGCGGATGACTAGCATCAGGGTGCGGCTGCTCAAAACGCTGATCGTCCCCATCCTGCTGATCAACCTGGCGGGTGGGGCGTTGGCCTACATGCTGGCGTGGCTGCCGACGCGGATCGTCCTCGAGACTGGCCAGTCGGAGGCGCCGGGGCAAGGGCAAGGGCCGGCCGGCGCCACCCGGGCCGCGCCGACGGCACAGATCGCGGTCGACAACATGCCGCACCAGATCCGGCAAGCCGTGGTGCGCGGGCTGGTGCTGCTGGAAGTATTGATCGCGCTCGCTTGCATCGGCCTGATCTGGTTCTCGGTGAGTAACGGGCTGCGGCCGTTGAACCGCCTGCGCGCCGGCCTCAACGCGCGCGACGGCGACGACCTCGCGCCGATCGCGCTCACCGATGTCCCGTATGAACTGGAGCCGGTGGTATCGGCCCTCAACGGGCTGTTGGACAAGGTCGGCGACGGCGCCAAGGCGCGGCAGGACTTCCTGGCCAACGTCGCGCACCAGCTGCGCACGCCGCTGGCCGGGCTCAAGACGCAGCTCGAATGGCTGGGCGCGCGCCACGCCGAGCCGGACACGGCGCACTCGGTCAAGCTGATGCTATCGGCCACCGAGCGCATGATACGGCAGACCAACCAGTTGCTGGCGCTGGCGCGGGCCGAGCCGAACCACTTCGAAAGGACGCGGCTGGAGCCGGTGGCGCTGAACCTGCTGGTGGAGGACGCGATCCAATCGTTCGTCGAGCAAGCCACGCGCAAGGGGATAGACATCGGCTTCGATCTGCGGCCGGTGGAGGTCAACGGCGACCGTTTCCTGCTGCGCGACCTGATCGACAACCTGATCGACAACGCGATCCGCTACACGCCGGCGGGGGGCACGGTGACGGTCGGCTGCCGGCCGGACGCGGCGGGTAACGGCTGGCTGACGGTGGAGGACAGCGGCCCGGGCATCCCGGCGGCCAAGCGCGAGCAAGTGTTCAGCCGCTACGTGCGGCTCGACGACAAAAGCCACGGCAGCGGGCTGGGGCTGGCCATCGTGCGCGACATCGCCGTGGTCCACGGCGCCGGCCTCGACATCGGCGACGCCGCCGGCGGCCAGGGCGCGCTGTTCACGGTCCGCTTCCCCAACTCCGGGGTCAAGTCTAACATTACTACATAAGCCCGGTTGTAAGGGCGGAGGATCGCTGCTTACGGTTCAGGTCGTGTAGCAATGTTAGACTTGACCCCGAAGTTGCCAGCCCGGTTGTAAGGGCGGAGGATCGCCGCTTACGGTCTAGGTCGTGTAGCAATGTTAGACTTGACCCCGGAGTTGTTGTTTGTCAGGTGTTTGTCAGCATTTCCTCAGGGTAATGCAAGCTTGGGGGCGTAGACTGGTTCCAGAAGATAACTTTCGGGAGCCGGCCATGAATAAACGTTTGCGCAACGGTTTTACGCTGATCGAGGTCATGGTCACCGTCGCCATCGTCGGCATCCTGCTGGCCGTGGCCATTCCGGCGTATGGCGATTACGTTATCCGCGGCCGCTTGAGCGAGGCCTTCACCGCCCTCGGCGGCGCCCAGCCGGCGGCCGAACAGTATTGGTCGAACAACCGCACCTACCTCGGCTTCGGCACGGCCAATGCCTTTCCCACCAATACCGCCTACTTTAATTACTCGCTCAGCGCGGCGTCGGCGTCGACCTATACCTTGACCGCGACCGGCGTCGGTAAAATGGCCGGCTTCGTCTACACCATCGATCAGAACGGCACCCACGCGACCACCGGCTCGCCCCCCGGCTGGGGCGTCAACGCCGCCTGCTGGGTCGACCACAAAGGTGGCGCATGCACCAATTGACGCCAGCGTCCCGGCCCGGCCAGCATGGCGTGACGCTGGTCGAGCTGTTGGTGACGATGACTATTTTCGGCATCATGCTGGCGATCGGCATTCCCAACGCCAGCCGCTGGCTGCTGGCCAACCGCGCGCGCGGCGCCAGCGAGTTCTACGCCGACGGTTTCAGCCTGGCGCGCCGCCAGGCCGTGGCCCACAACGCCTTCAGCCGCATTTCGCTGACGCCGAACGGGAACACCGGCCAATTGGATTGGCAGGTCGATATCTGCTTCGCCACCCAGGCCGCCCAGTGCTCCGCCACGCAGGGCGCGTGGTCGACCACCGACGCGCCCTCGGCCAGCGATCCGGAGGGCGCCGCCGGCTGGAAATCGGTGTTCCGCGCCGCCGACGCGCTGCCGCCGGCCGAGATCCTGCAGCCGACCACGCAGCCGGTCGGCAGCAACCAGGTCTATTACACGCCGCTGGGCTGGGTCGATCCTTTGTTCGCCGGGCGCGTCAACAGCCTGCGCCTCGATCCGTCCACCGCCTACGCCGCCGACGTGCCGCCGGTGGCGCTGGTGGTGACCCTGGCCGGCATGGCGACCAAGTGCAATCCGACCTTGCCCGATACCGATAACCGCGGGTGCCCGCCATGAGGCCCGTTCCCGCCCGCCGCCGCCAGGGCGGCATCGCGCTGCTGGAGGCGATGCTGGCCATCGTGATCCTGGGCATCGGCCTGCTGGGCACGATCGGTTTGCAGGCGCGTGCGTATTCGGCGCTGTCCGACGCCGGCATGCGCGCCGAGGCCACCATGGCCGGCGAGAAGCTGCTGGGCGTGATGACGGCCGATGCCGCCAACCTGGCCAGCTACAACCTGGCCGAGAACGGCACGCCCGGCGCCGCCATCGCGCCGTGGCTGACCGAGACGCGCGCGGCCATCCCCGGCGCCCTCGTCTCCGTCACCGTGGTCCGGCAGACGTTCCAGACCCAGGTCGATATCGCCATCCGTTGGCAGCGCAAGGCCAACACGGACCAGAACCGCCATCTGGTCACCGCCTATATCGCCAATTGACATGCGCGCCCATCCTTCCCCCGTATCCTCCATCGCGCGCCGCCGGCCCGGCAGCGGCGGCTTTTCGCTCGTCGAGCTGATGGTCAGCGTGGTGATCGGCCTGCTGGCGCTGGTGTTCGCCACGCGGCTGGTCGTCAGCGGCGAACAGAACAAGGACGCCGCCGTCGGTGGCTCCGATTCGATGCAGAACGGCATGCTGGCGCTGTTCTCGCTCAGCGGCGACGCCGCCGACGCCGGCTGGGGCTTGAACGATACGATGCTGGCCGGCTGCGATACGGTATTTTCCGATAACAACGGCTATCAACTGGCGGTGGATCAGCGCGGCGGCGCCAACATCACGCCGCTGGCGCCGGTGGTGATCCAGTCCAACGGCGTCAACAGCGACGTGGTGTCGTTCCAGAGCGGCTCGTCGCAAACGGCGGTCGGCTCGACCAAGCTGGTGACCAACTATGTGCCCGGCGAGAGCACCCTGACCGTCGACAGCCGCAATCCCTACGACTTCAACGTCGGCGACGTGCTGGTGGTGGCGCCGATCACGCCCGGCGCGCGGCGCTGCACCTTGTTCCAGTTGTCGGGCTTTGGCATCGGCGTCAACGGCAACCAGTTGCAGGTCGCCAGCGGCGCCGACTTCCCGTTCAATCCGCAGGTGGGCCTGACCACGGCGTATCCGCTCAACGTCAGCTACATCTATAACCTGGGCAGCGCGCGGCGCCTGCATTTCCACACCTGGTCGGTGCAGAACGGCATCCTGCGGCTGCGCGCCACCGATATGCCCGGCTCGGCGCAGCAGGGCGCGTCGGTGATCGACAACGTGGTCTCGCTCAAGGCGCAGTACGGTTTCGACAACCGGGCGCTGGCCGACTACGACCCCAACACGCCCGGCAACGGCGCGGCGCAGGCGTCCACCGCCAGCGGCATGCGCATCGGCGTGTGGAGCTCGACCATGATCGACGCCGACAACGACGGCGTGGTCGGCGGCGCCGGCGATTACCAGCGCATCGGTTCGGTGCGGCTGGCGGTGGTGGCGCGCAGCAAGACCGCCGAGAAGCCCGACAGCTCCGGCCAGTGCCGCGCAACCACCGTGCAGCCGACCGTGTTCGCCGGCGCCGCGCCGGCCACGGTGGCGGCCGCGCCGGTGCAGGTGAACGTGGCCGTGCTGGGCGATACGGTCGACTGGAAGTGCTATCGCTACCGCGTGTTCGAGACGATCGTGCCGATCCGTAACGCGCAGTGGAGGCCATGATGCGACCCTTGCGTGCGCCACGGCGCCAGCGCGGCATCGCCTTGCCGGTGATGCTGATCATGTTGACGGTGATGCTGGTGAGCAGCATCTACCTGCTCAAGTCGAGCACGTCGACGACGATGACCACCGCCAACCTGGCCTACGATTCGGCGCTGGGCAAGTCGGCCGACGCCGGTCTGCACGCCGGCTTCGCCTATCTGCGCTCGGTGACCAACCGCGCCGACCTGCTGGTCAACCAGCCGGCCCAGGGCTATGTGGCGACCCTGACGCCGACCTGGACCGTGAGCAACGCCGCCTTCTGGATCGGCGCCGTCACCTTGCCGGCCAATCCGGCCACCGGCGACCAGGTCCAGTACGTGATCCACCGCATGTGCACCTTCCCGGGCGCGTACAACGACGTCAACAACAGTTGCCGGACGACGTCGGCGCGCCCCAACAGCAAGGCCTCGCAGCCGTTCGGCACGTCGCTGGCGCTAGGCGCGCCGAAATTTTTGCAGCAGCCGCAAATCCATTACGTGGTGACGGCGCGCATCAACGGTGCGCGCGGCGGCAACGTGGTGACGCAAGCCGTGGTGTTGAAGGGGCCTTGAGTGAAGGCCGTCGAGAGGAAGGGAACCGCCATGAACAGATTCATCCCCGGGCTGGCGCTGGCGCTGGCCCTGTCGTACGCGTTGGCGCCGCTCCCGGCCGGCGCCGCCGCCACCCAGATCGCCCAGGTGCCGCTGCTCAACATCACCGGCACCGGCACCGTCAAGCCCAATCTGATGCTGCTGTTCGATAACTCCGGCTCGATGGACCAGACCTACACGCCGGACTACGTCAACGACAACCTGTGCCGCAGCGGCGCCACCTTGCAGGCGGGCATCACCGCCTGCGCGGTCGGCCACCCGCCGTTCATGAGCCCGGACTTCAACAAGCAATACTACAATCCGAAGATCCGCTACGCGGTGCCGATCAAGGCCGACGGCAGCTTTTATCCGGAGCAGAACCGCGCCAACACGGTCGACTGGACCTCGGTCAGCGGCGACGGCTTCGGCGTCAGTAAGCATGACCTGGCCGGCGCCAGCGTCACCGCCAACCTCAATCTGGTGACCGGCTTCCCGGACCTGCGCTGGTGCTCCGGCGGCACCTGCAGGACCAACACCTCCAGCTACACCTATCCGGACGCGACTTACCAAACCGCCAACGCCGTCACCACCGGCCCGTACTACTACACCATCGGCGTCGGCCAGTTCTGCACCGACGACACGATGAAGGTTTGCCAGTCGACCTCGGTCGGGGCGACCGCGCCGGCCGGCTATCCGGTGCCGGTCAAGGTGCGCTGGTGCAGCGACCGGCTGTTGACGCAGTGCCAGGGCAAGCGGGTCGGCGCGTTCATCTACCCGAGCTATTCGGCGCCGGCCGGGGCGGTGGCCGCCTACGGCACCATCGCCATCGGCGCCTCGGCCACGGCGGCCTCGATGAGCATCACCAGCGTCGTGCTGACCGACGCGGCCAGCGTCCAGACCACCATCACCAACGCCACGATCCCCGCCAACAGCGGCACCAACACCTTGCTCAAGCAGCAGACGGTGGCCAGCGCGCTGGCCGCCAACATCATCGCCACCAGCAACCCCACGGGGAAACAGATGTACGCCTGCGTGCGCACGCCGATCAGCCAGTCGAGCGTGCCCGCCTGCAGCGTGTTCGGCATCACCCTGTCGGCCGACAACATCGTCGCCGTGTTACCGGTCACGTGCACCGGCACGCCGAAGACCGTCAGCGGCTGCGTCGTCACCAGCGACGCCTCGCGCGCCGGCTGGGGCCTGACGGTGACCGCGCCGCAGGTGGTGGCCAGCGCCATGGTGCCGGCCAAGTCGGTGATCACCTTCACCGGCACCAGCAACGCCGCCACCGGCAACAACCAGAGCGCCATCATCCGCAATCTGTCGCTGGGCACGACGACCCTGGTCGGCGGCACCAGCACCAGCAACCCGGCCTACCTCAGCATGGGCGGCAACCGCAGCCAGAGCTACGTGGCCAACGCGCTGGCCACCCGCATCGGCGTCGGCGGCACCATCCGCGCCTATCTCGGCGGCACCACGCTGTGCCCGGGGCTGACCAACACCAGCGTCTGCCTGCTGGATTACGGCGCGACGTCCAACAGCGCCGCGATCAGCAATTTCACGATGGACAACCAGGGCGGCGTCAGCTGGACGCGCGGCGCCACCAGCGGCTACCAGGCGGCCGTCAACGACGGCATTCCGACCACCACGGCGGCCATCTCGGCCGGCTCGGGCGCGCCCAATCCCTTTGTGCGCGTCAACATCGTCAGCGGCCAGACCTATCCGAAGGGCACCGACCGCACCGATTGCGCCGCCGCCACCAGCTGCACCTACGACGAGGAAATGACCAACTTCGCCAATTGGTACGTGTATTACAAGAGCCGCCTGCAAATGATGAAGACCTCGGTCGGGCTGGCCTTCTCGGCCATCACCGGCAACTACAAGGTCGGCTACGTCAGGCTGTCGAGCGCCGGCGCCGCCCAGTCGATCGACCAGAAGCCGGCCGACTTCACCGGCAGCGCGCGCGCCACCTGGTACGACAACCTGTACAACACCACCACTTCCGGCTCGACGCCGATCCGCACCGCGATGGACAACGTCGGCCGCATGTTCGCCAACCTGGCGCCGTACGACTACGGCGCCGGCCAGGAGGTGGTGCAATACCCCTGCCAGCAAAACTTCCTGATCCTGACCACCGACGGCTACTGGAACGGCAGCTCGACCAACAACGTGGTCAACAACGACAACGTCGAGAACCCGGCGCGCTTCTGCACCCAGGCGCGCGGCTGCGTCGACGCCCGGGCGCAGGCGCAGCCGTCGATCTCGGACGTGGCGCTGCACTGGTATAACGGCGGATCGAGCACCACCACGGTGTCGCTGCGGCCGGTGCTGGAGCCGGACATGACGCGTCCCGGCTCGGTGCCGGCCGGCAGCGGCGAGAACACCCACCTGCACATGAACACCTACACGCTGGGCCTGGGCGTGGACGGCGTGATGAACTACGAGCCGAACTACGACACCGCGGCCAAGGCCGGCGGCGACTTCTACAACCTGATCACCGGCGCCACCAGCGGCTGCCCGTGGAACGGCAACGGCGCCTACGTCTGGCCCGACCCCAACACCGGCAGCACCGCCAGCACGGTGCAGGAGCGGGTCGACGACCTGTGGCACGCGGCCATCAACGGCCACGGCAAGTACTTCAGCGCGCAGGAGCCCAAGGACGTGGTCAGCGGCTTGAGCGAGGCGCTGTCGAACATGCAGGTGCGCACCGGCGCGGCGGCCGCCGCCGCGACCTCGACGCCGAATATCACCCGCACCGACAACGATATCTTCTCCGACACCTTCACCACCGTGAAATGGTACGGCGAGCTGTCCGACCAGAAGATCGACATCACCGACGGCAGCGTCAATGCGGCGGCGGTGTGGACCACCAGCGACACGCTGGGCAAGCGCGTGGCCGGCAGCACCGACACGCGCCGCATCTACATGACGAGTCCGACCGGCACGGCCGGCGCCGACCTGCTCGAGTTCCGCTTCGCCAACATGAGCGGCATCACCGCCGGCTGGTTCAGCAATAAATGCGCGGCGCTGTCGCAGTGCACCTTGCTGTCGGCCGCCGACAAGGCCATCGTCAACGACGGCAACAACCTGGTCAACTGGCTGCGCGGCCAGCAGCAGTACGCCGACGACAACCTGTTCCGGGCCTACACGCTGACCACCAACACGCCGGCCGGCGCCACCGGGCCGGTGCCGATCGTGCTGGGCGACATCGCCTCGTCCAAGCCGGCCTTCGTGCGCGCGCCGCTGGGCGACTACCCGGACGCCGACTACGACGCTTTCAAGGACAAGTACGGCAACCCGGACAGCCCAACCTACCGCGCCGGCACCGTGTACACCGCCGCCAACGACGGCATGCTGCACGCCTTCAACGCCGGCACGGGCGAAGAGGTGTGGGCCTACGTGCCGCGCATCACGATGAAAAAGCTGGCGGCGCTGGCCAGCACCACCTACGGCACCAACCACCAGTACACCACCGACGGCACGCCCGAGGTGGCCGACGTCAAGGCCGCCACGCCGTCCGGCAAGCAGTGGAAGACCATCCTGGTGGCCGGCCTGAACGGCGGCGGCCGCGGCTACTACGCGCTCGACATCACCGACACCGGCGCCGCGCCCAAGCAACTGTGGGAGTTCTGCGCCGATCCGGCCGTGTGCGCGCTCAACGATCCGGACCTCGGGCTGACCTTCGGCAATCCGCAGTTCGGCACGCTGGCCGACGGCCGCTGGGTGGTGTTCCTGACCTCCGGCTACAACAACATCACCGGCACGGACGGCGTCAGCGGCGGCGACGGCAAGGGCTACCTGTACGTCCTGGACGCCTACACGGGCGAGCTGCTGAAGAAGGTGAGCACCAATTCCGGCGACACCGCCACGCCGTCCGGGCTGGCCAAGATCACCGCCATTTCCGACGACCCCGGCGCCGATCCGCGCGCCACCTATGTCTACGGTGGCGACAACCAGGGCCAGATGTGGCGCTTCGACCTGACCGCCGACAGCGGCGCGGTGACGGTGCTCAAAATGGGCGACGCCGGCGTCAACAAGCCGATCACCACCCGTCCGGACGTGACGATGTGCGGCGTGCCGACCACCACCACCACGGGCGGCGTGACGACCACCAGCGTGCAGGGCGTGCGCGTGGTGTTGTACGGCACCGGGCGCCTGCTCGATATCCCGGACACCTCCAACACGGCGATCCAGAGCCTGTATCTGCTCAAGGACAGCGGCGCGACGATCAGCAACGTCCGCGGTGCGACGATGGTGCAGCAGACCCTCAGCCTGCTCGGGTCGAGCAGCAACACCAACAGCTACGCGATCACCAGCAATCCGGTCGACCTGACGCAGAAGGACGGCTGGTTCTTCGACTGGGCGCTGGTGCCGGGCGAGCGCATGAACCTGGACCCGCAGATCGTCAGCGGCGTGGCCAACGTGGTGACCAACCTGCCGACGTCCTCCTCGTCCTGCTCGGTGGGCGGCTCGAGCAATCTGTATCAGGTCAACGTCTGCAATGGCCAGTCGATCGGCACCCGGCCGGCCGGCATCACCCTGTCGAACACCTCGGCGGCGGTCGGTTTCATCATCGTGCGCCTGCCGAACGGCCAGTTAAAGCTGATCACCACCTTAGCCGATGGTCGAAAAGTCAACAACGACGGCCAGGAGGAGGTGGCGGCGGAGGCGCACCGGGTGGGCTGGCGCCGCGTCAAAGGGGAGTAAACCGGGGTTGGGGCCGGGCGGCGCCGCCAAACAATTCACACGGCGGGGCCAACTGCCGGTAAAATCGAGGGTTTTGCAGAACCGCCTTAGATCGCGCACACATGGTCAACGATATCGACACCGCAATACCCGAAAATAACGACGACGCCGCCCCGGTGGCCAGCGCCAAAACGCCGGCGCTGATCGCGCGCGAAGTGCAGCGCCGCCGCACCTTCGGCATCATCTCCCACCCGGACGCGGGTAAAACCACGCTGACCGAAAAGCTGCTGCTGTTCTCGGGCGCGATCCAGATGGCCGGCACCGTCAAGGCGCGTAAATCGGGCCGCCACGCCACCTCGGACTGGATGGAGATCGAGAAGCAGCGCGGCATTTCGGTGGCCTCGTCGGTGATGCAGTTCGAATTCCGCGACCACGTGGTCAACCTGCTCGACACCCCGGGCCACCAGGACTTCTCGGAAGACACCTACCGGGTGCTGACGGCGGTCGACTCGGCGCTGATGGTGATCGACGCCGCCAAGGGTGTGGAGGCGCAGACCATCAAGCTGCTCGACGTCTGCCGCATGCGCAACACGCCGATCGTCACCTTCATGAACAAGATGGACCGCGAGACGCGCGATCCGCTCGAACTGCTCGACGAGCTGGAATCGGTGCTCAAGATCCAATGCGCGCCGGTCACCTGGCCTATCGGCATGGGCAAGAACTTCCGCGGCGTGTACCACCTGCTGAATGACGAGATCATGCTGTTCAAGGCCGGCGAGGAAAAGGCCGACGGCGCCTTCGAGATCATCAAGGGCATCGACAATCCGCGCCTGCAGGAGATGTTCCCGCTGGAGATGGACCAGCTGCGCATGGAAGTGGAGCTGGTCAGCGGCGCCTCGCACCCGTTCGACCTGCAGCAGTTCCTGTCGGGCGTGCAGACGCCGGTGTTCTTCGGATCGGCGATCAACAACTTCGGCGTGCGCGAGATTTTGTCGGCGCTGGTCGACTGGGCCCCGGCGCCGCGCGAGCGCGACGCCACGGTGCGCGCGGTCGATCCGAAGGAGCAGCCGTTCACCGGTTTCGTGTTCAAGATCCAGGCCAATATGGACCCGGCGCACCGTGACCGCATCGCCTTCCTGCGCGTGTGCTCGGGGCGTTTCGAGCGCGGCATGAAGGTCAAGCACCTGCGCCTGGGGCGCGAGATCAAGGTCTCGTCGGTGGTGACGTTCATGGCGTCGTCGCGCGAGCAGGTGGAGGAGGCGTACGCCGGCGACATCATCGGCCTGCCGAACCACGGCAACATGCAGATCGGCGACTCGTTCTCCGAGGGCGAGCTGTTGACGTTCACGGGGATTCCGTACTTCGCGCCGGACTTTTTCCGCTCGGTGCGGATCCGCAATCCGCTCAAGATCAAGCAATTGCACAAAGGTCTGCAGCAGCTGGGCGAGGAGGGCGCGGTGCAGGTCTTCAAGCCGGTGCAGGGCGGCGAGCTGGTATTGGGCGCGGTCGGCGTGCTGCAGTTCGAGGTGGTGGCCAGCCGTTTGCTGAACGAATATGGCGTCGACGCCGTGTTCGAGGGCACCAGCATCAGCAGCGCGCGCTGGATCTCGAGCGACGACAAGAAGGCGCTGGCCGACTTCGAGAACGCGCTCGGACACAACGTGGCGTACGACGCCGCCGGCAACATGGCGTACCTGGCCACGTCGAGCGTGAATTTGCGGTTGACGGAGGAGCGCTGGCCAAAGCTCAAGTTCCACGCCACGCGCGAGCACTCGGCCAAGCTGGTGTAACGCCGTAATTGGTGGGCGCGCCGTCTTTGGCGACGCGCGCATGGCGGATTACGCCGTTCCGGCTAATCCGCCCTACGTGTCTCCGTGGTCCGCATTCGCGCGGGCCTGCGGACACCCAACCCCAACCCACCAAGGAAACACGTAGGGCGGATTAGCGCAGCGTAATCCGCCACCGCTCCGCCAACACCGCATCAATGCGCCGCCAGCGCCCGCAACAGCGCCGGCACCTCGCCGCTGATCTCGCGCGCCAGATAACCGAGCGGCCCATGCCGCAGCGACAACTGCTCGCCGGCCATCGCATGCAAGGCCACGCCCCACGCCGCCGCCTGCTCCAAGGCCGCCCCGCGCGCGGCCAGGCCCGCGATCAACCCCGCCAACACGTCGCCCGACCCGGAAATCGCCAACCCCGTATTGCCACCTTCATGACGCCAGCGCCTACCGGAAGGCTCCGCGATCACCGTCACCGCGCCCTTGAGCGCCACCACCGCCCGCCAATTACGCGCCGCGCGCTGCGCCGCCACCTGAGGCGCCTGGGCAATATCCTCCTTGTCCCCACCGGTCAACCCGGCCAGCTCGCCCGCATGAGGCGTCAAGAGCACCGGACTATCGAAGCGAAAGCCATCGCGCGCCAAACACATGGCGCCGGCGTCGAGCACCAACGGCGCGTGTGCGCAATGCGGCAGCAGCGCGCGCACCAGCGCCGCGCTGGCCGCCTCGTCCTGCATGCCCGGCCCGATCAGCACCGCGCTGGCGCGCTCGCAAGCCTTGAACAAACTCTGCGCGCCATCGGCGAGCAAGCCGCCATCGGCCGTCTCGGCCAGGCCGATCACGCGCGCCTCCGGCAGCGCCACGCCCAACTGCGGCGCCACGCTGGCCGCGGTGGCGATGGTCAGCTTGCCGGCGCCGGCCCGCAGCGCGGCGGTCGCCGCCAGCAGCAGGGCGCCGGGCATCTCGCGCGAGCCGGCCACGATCAACACATGGCCGCGCACCTCCTTGTCGGCGTCCACGCCCGGCATCGGCAACTTCCAGTCGCGCAACGAACCCGCCGTGATCGCCACTTCCACTCCGGGGTCAGGTCCACCATTTCTACACGGGCTGTTCTGTAGAAGTTCCGTACGGTCGGGGTCGTGTAGAAATGGTGGACCTGACCCCGGAGTTTGTTGATTGGGCGCGCTCATGATTTGGGGGCGGCCGGCATGTCCGGCTGGTGCGTGACCGGCGTGCCCGTTTCTTCCAGCGGCGCGACGAAGTTGGCCTGCACCAGCACCAGCTTGCCGTGCTTGCCGGCGCGGGGATCGTAGCGGTATTCGGTGATGCCGCAGTTGGGCACGTCACCCATGCGGTCGATCGCCAGGATGCCTTCCTCGTCCAGCCGCTCCAGCAAGTATCGGAAGCAGTTGACGATCACCTGGTGGGCGACGATCAGCACCCGCTCGCCCCGGTATTCGCGGCTGATCGTGTCGAGCGTGCTGCGCAGCCGCAGGATGACGTCGCACCAGCTTTCGCCGCCCGGCGGACGGAAATAGAATTTGCCCACGTGCTGGCGCTGCTCGGCCAACTCCGGATATTTGTCGCGGATGCCCAGCGGCGTGAGGCGATCGAGGATGCCGAATTCCTTTTCGCGCAGCCGCTCGTCGGCCACCACCGCGCACAGGCCCTCGCGCCCGAGCCGGTCGAGCACCGCGCCCGCCGTGGCGTGGGCGCGCACGTAGGGCGAGAACAGCACCACCGTCGGCCGCGCGTCCGGGCCCAGCGCGCGGAACCAGTCGCCCAGCGCGCCCGCCTGGCGCCGGCCCAGCTCCGACAAGGGCACGTCGACATCGCGCTCGGCGATGTCGATCAGCAGGTGCGAGGCCGCTTCGGCCGCGTCCCGCGCGACATTGCCGGCGCTTTGGCCGTGCCGCACCAGCCAAATGTGATCAGGCCATTTCTGTTCGCGTTTCGGTTCCTGTTCCATCACTTGCCCCCGTCGATATCGAGCTCGATCCAGACCGGCGCGTGGTCGCTGGGCTTTTCGCGCCCGCGCACGTCGCGGTCGACGTCGGCCGCCTTCAACGCCGGCGCCAGGTCGGGACTGAGCAGCAGGTGGTCGATGCGCAGGCCGGCGTTGCGGCCATAGGCGTTGCGGAAGTAGTCCCAGAACGTGTAGATCGTTTCGCCCGGATGCATGGTGCGCAGCGCGTCGGTCCAGCCCTGCGCGACCAGCCGGTGGAACGCCTCGCGCACCTCCGGCCGGAACAGCGCGTCGTCGACCCAGCGCTCCGGCTTGTAGACGTCTAGCTCGGTGGGCATGACGTTGAAGTCGCCCGCCAGCACCGTCGGCGTGCCGCTGTCGAGCAGGCGCGCGGCGTGCGTGATCAGCCGTTCGAACCATTGCAGCTTGTAGTCGAATTTGGGGCCGGGCGCGGGATTGCCGTTCGGTAGATACAGGCCGGCGATCAACACGCCGTTGACCACCGCTTCGATGTAGCGGCTTTGCTCGTCGTCCGGATCGCCCGGCAGGCCGCGTCCGACTTCGATTGGGGCCACGCCGCGCGCCAGGATGGCGACGCCGTTCCAGCTTTTCTGGCCGTGCCAGATGGCCTGGTAGCCGGCCTCGTTGATCGCCGCTTCGGGGAATTTCTCCTGCGGTGCCTTGAGCTCCTGCAGGCAAACGGCGTCCGGCTGTTTTTCGGCCAGCCATTGGAGCAGGGCGGGCAGGCGGCTGCCGATGCCGTTGACGTTGAAGGTGGCGATGCGCATGGTGCTCCTTGTTGGTTTATTCGTCGTGGAGGACGGTGATCTGGCCGTTCGCTTCGAGGAAGATGCATTTCATTTTGTCCTGCGAGCAGTTGGCCTCACGCAGCGCCTGGTCGACGTCGCCCTTGGCCACGTGGTTGCGGCGCATCGCGTCCTGGAACACCTTGCCGTCGCGCCCCAGCAGCACCGCTTCGCCGTCGACCATGGCGGCGATTTTTTCGCTGCGCGAGGTGGCCACCGCGATCGCGACGTTCAGCACGATCAGCGTCAGCGCCAGGATCAAGGCGCCCGGTATCGAGTCGTCGCCGCCGGACAGCGACGACGATACCGCCTCGCTCAGCAGCATAACAACCAGCAGGTCGAACGGCGTGAATTGGCCGACCGTGCGCTTGCCGGAAAACCGCATCATGATGAGCAAGGCGACATACACGATACTGGCGCGCAAGACGAATTCCCACCAAGGCAATTCCATATCGAACATGTTTTCAACTCCCGTGTCCGTTCCAGTTTTCTTGCATTATATGCAGCGCGTACCGCGCATGGCGCGCTGGTGCCGAGGCAAATCGCGGCGGCCGTGAACTAACGCACATAGGCCGGGCGCCGCCCCGCATAAGCTGTGCCCATGACAGATTGGATCAATCTTTTGCAGTGGCCGGCGATGGCGGTGACGGTGCTGGCCGCGTGGCTGGTGGCGTCGTCCCACCACACCCGGCGCAAAGTCGGGTTCTGGTGCTTTCTAGCCAGCAATGCGCTGTGGGTGGCGTGGGGCCTGCACGACCAGGCCTACGCGCTGATTGCGCTGCAACTGTGCCTGGTCGCCACCAATGTGCGCGGCGCCCTCAAAAACCAGGACAAGCAATAAGCCAGCGATTTTACCGTCGGCGAAATTTCGTCGCACGGCTTTGCGGTTTGATGTATTATTCGACTAATACACCAATACATGAAGCCATACACCGATCGATGACCGCCCATACCGCCACATTATTTACGATCGCCGTCGGTTCGTCGGACCCGATCTACCGGCAACTGATCGAGCAAACGCGCCGGCTGGCCGCCGCCGGCGTGCTGGCGCCCGGCGACGTGCTGCCGTCGGTGCGCGAAGTCGCGCTGGCGCTGGCCGTCAACCCGATGACCGTCTCCAAGGCCTACAACATGCTGGAAACCGAGGGCGTGCTGTCGCGCGCGCGCGGCATCGGCATGCTGGTGGCCGAGCGCCCGGCGCAGGCGCGCAACCGGGGCGGGCGCGAAGACCTGCTGCGTCCCACCTTGCAACGGGCGGCGGCCGAGGCGCGCCAGCTCGAACTCGATCCCGACACCGTCCTCGCCCTTTTTAAAAAAATCCTCAAGGAAGAACAATGAAATCATCCATCGTCGATGTCGCCGGCCTGCACAAATCGTTCGGCGGACAGCAGGTGCTGCAAGGTGTGAACTGGACCATCGAACCGGGCAAGGTGATCGGCCTGTTGGGCCGCAACGGCGCCGGCAAATCGACCTTGCTGGCCTGCCTGCTCGGCCTGCGCGAGGCCGACAGCGGCACCGCCGCCTTGTTCGGCGAGCGGGTGACGGACCTGAGCGACACCGTGCGCGCGCAAATCGGCTACGTGCCGCAGAAGTCGGACCTGTTCGAGTGGATGACGCCGGTGCAGATGCTCGACTACTTCAAGGCCTTGTATCCGCGCTGGAACGCCACCAAGGTGGCGGGCCTGATGCGGCGCTGGGGCCTGGACGGGCAGTCGGCGCAGCAGCGGATCGGCAAGCTGTCCGGCGGCGAGAAGCAGCGCCTGTCGATCATCCGCGCGCTGGCGCACGACCCGCGGCTGCTGGTGCTCGACGAGCCGGTCGCCAGCCTCGATCCGGTGGGCCGCCGCGACTTCCTGCATGAACTGGTGGACGACGTGATCGAGCGCGATACGACGGTGATCTTCTCGACCCACATCCTGTCGGACCTGGAGCGGGTGGCGCTGGACGTGGCGTTTCTGCAGGGGGGCAAGATCACCTTGCAGGCGCCGCTCGACGAGCTGCTCGAAAGCGCGCACCGCGTCACGGGAACCGCCGCGGCATTGGCCGGCCTGCGTTTTGGCGACGAGATCCGGCGCCACCACGGCCCCGACGGCGGCGCCACCATCCTGGCCCGTCTGACGGACGCGGAGGCGGCGGCGCTGCGCGCGGGCCCCGGCCTGCGGGTCGAAACCCTGAACCTGGAAGACCTGTTCGTCGAGGTGACCAAATGAGCGCCGGCGTCCTGCGCGCTTACATGCCGCTGTTCCATCAGCTGATTGGGGATGCGCCCGCGCGGCGTTCGCTGGCGCGTTTGGTCGGCATCCTGGGCGCCGCCACCGCCGCCGTGTTCTGGTTTTCACGCGCGGTCATGCACAGCGCCGCCGTGGGGGATGCTTTTTGCTGCCTGGCGCTGTTGATACTGTTGATGATGTGTGGCGGCACCTTCGTGGTCAGCGCCGCGCGCCAGAACCATCCGGCGAACGCCTGCCTGGTGCCGCATCTGCGGCGGCGCCTGATAACCTGTTGCGTGGTGCTGGCGGTCGCCTCCAGCGTGGTGCTGGCAAGCGTGACCAGCCTGTTTTTTGGCCATTTCGGCCTGGCCTTGGCGGGCGCGGGCCTGTTGTTCCCGTTCTTGTTGTTGGCGCAGCGCTTCCCGCTGGCGGCCGCGCTGCCGGTGGCCAGCTGGTGGTTTTCCAAGCTGCTGCCCGAAGCGTGGCTGGACCGGCTGGCCGCATTGGTGTCGGCCTTGAGCGAGCCCGCGCTGTCGGCGCTCGGCATCGCGCTCGGCATTGCGTTGTTGGCACTCGGGCTGAAATGGGCTCTGCCGCGCGGAGGCGACCGGCACTTCGCCTCGCAGGACCGGATCGAGATGTGGCGCACGCCCGGGGCGGAAGGCGCCGCGCTGCGGGCGCGCAAACGCCGCCGCTTCTGGAGCGCGGGCTACGCGGGCGCCTTGCGTCGAGACAGCGCGCGGCCGGGGGCGCCGGGCCGCAAAATGCTGCACGCGCTGGGAACGGGCGTGCACGATGGATGGCAGCTCTTTTCGATGGTGGCTTTTTCGGCGGTGGCGGTTGGGGCATTGCTGGCGAAAGCTCCCGAGTTCAGGTTTTTCGGCTGGCTGCCCGGCTACCACCTGCTGCAAATCTCGATCCTGTGGTCGGTCCAGTCGTACACCTTCGCCGTGCTGACGGTGGCTGGCGCCCGCGCCGGGGAGCAGGCGTTGTATCGACTGGCGCCGGCGGCGCCGCCGGCGCGCGACTTCAACCGCGTGTTCGCCGGGGCCTTGCTGTGGCGCTTTACGCGGATTTGGCTGGTGGCGCTGGCCGGTTTGGTTTGCATCGATATGGCGCATACCGGCAGCTTGGTACCGCGCGCCTACCCATTGGCGCTGGCCTCGCTGACGTTGCCCCTGGCCTGCCTCCTGCTGCCGGATTACGCGCGGCTGCGCCCCAATCGCATCGTCATCGGCTGGGCGGTGGCCTTGGTCGTGACGTTTGCGCTGTTTGTCGCGATGAACCACCGCCATCCCGATTTTCCGTGGCTGATGCCGGCCGGCGTCATCGCGGCCGGCACCTTCCTGGCGCTGTGGGTACAGTGGCGGTCCATGGTCACAATGCTGCCACCGGCGTTCCCCGTCGGCCGCCTGGCCGATTGACGAGGCGGGAGCGCTACTTGGCGGCGCTCGCCAGCGGCTTGCCCTTTTCGACCACGAACACGCTGACCACCTTGACCATGCCGGCGCCGACGTTGACGGCGTCGTGCACGGTGCCGGCCGGGATGATGAACGATTCGCCGGCCTTGATGCGGCGCGGGTCCTCGCCGTCGACGAGCAAGTCGCTTTCGCCCTCCACCACGTAGCCGATTTCATCGCCCGGGTGCGAATGGCGCCCGGCCGTTGCGCCCTTATCCAGTTCGACGCGGACCACGACCGCCTCGCGGCCGGGCACCGAGACCTCTCCCTTTTGAATCACGGTGCGGCGGATGCCCGGCGCTTGCGCCAGCGCGGTCGCCGTCACCACGCTGGCGGCAAGCAGCATTATCGGCAGGAGCAACTGAATCTTGGGGCGGCGGCGGCGGACGGGCGGCGGCTGTCTCATGGCGTATCCTTTTCTGTGATGGATTGGACCTCGAAGCGCGGGAGCGCCGTCCGATTCTACGCCTGTCCGCGCCGTCCCAGCCAGTAGGCGTCGGCAACCGAGCCGACCCAGCACAGCACGATCACCAGCGAGGCCGCGTTGGCGGCCGCGTTGTCGACGCCGGAGGCGTGGATCCGCGCGATGATCTGGATCGGGTCGATCGCCAGCGTGCCGTTGTTGATCTCGTCGACCAGGGCGCTGGCCAGCGTCAGCGTGGTGCGCAGCAGGAAGCCGACGGCCAGCAGCGCCGGCACGATGAACAGACAGCCGCGCAGCGGCCGTTTCAACACCAGATGCCCCAAGCCGGGGAAAATCAGCGCCGACACCAGCGCCGCCTTGGTTGTGGGTTTCATCATGGGTGCTTGTTTCCTGTTGTTTATTGGTAGCGCTGGCGCCGAGTTGAGACAGCGCAAGATTGCGTGGGGGTACGGGGCGTAGATTACAGCATGTTACCTGCGGGGGAAAATCATGCGCGCCATATTCGGAATCGTCACATTGTTAAGCTGTTTGTCGGTCCACGCCGAGCCTTGCGAAAAGGATGCCGTCGCGCTGGCCGAAAAAGGGGCGCAGTTCATCAAAACCTATGGCAAGGAGGAGATGATCGCGCGCATCAACCGCAAGGACCCGATGTTCTACCACGGCTCGCTGTATCTGGCGATGCGCGACCTGCGCGGCATCACCATCGCCCATCCCACCACCGCGCTGATCGGCAAGGATTTCCTCGACGTGCCGGACGCCGACGGCAAGGCTTTCCGCCACGAGATGGTGGCGGTGGCCAGGGGCCGGGGCAAGGGCTGGGTCGATTACAAATTCCGCAATCCGGAAACCGGCAAGGTCGCACCCAAGAGCACCTACGTGCTGCGGGTGGGCGACGTGGCGCTGGAAGCCGGCATCTACAAACACTGAATGGCCAATTGTCATGCTTAGCAAACTGCGTATAGGTCCCAAACTGCTGCTGGCGCCCGGGGTGGTGCTGATCCTGCTGATCGTCCTGTCGGCGGGCGCCTATCTCGGGATGGTGCGGCAAAACCAATCGCTCGAGAACATGGTGCAGCAGCGCGCGGTGCGCCTGAAGGCCACCGCCGACCTGGTGGCCGGCGCCAACCGCGCCCACACCGAAATCTACCAGCTGCTCACCTGGATCAACGCCAGCTTCGCCACCGCGCGCGTCGACGCGCTGGTGCGCGGCATCCACAACCGCCACGCGGTGCTGGACCGCCAGTTCGCGCAGCTGGAGATGGTCACCCAATCGAATCCGGCCGAGCGCCGTTTCGTGGCGCAGTCGCAGGCGGCGCACGCCCAGTACGTGAAGGCGGTCGCCGACGTCATCGAGCTGGGAATCGCCGACCACTCGATGGCCGCCAACGCCATGTTCAAGGCCGAGCGGGCGTTCGACGTGGTGTCGCAGCGGCTCGAGGAGCTCTCCAAGCTGGAACAGTCGCTCAGCGAACGGGCGTTCTCCGAGGCCGAATCGGAGTTCACCAGCGTGTCGGTGTGGATGCCGATCATGGTGGCAGTGTCGATCGTGCTGTCGCTGCTGGTGACGATGGTGGTGCGTAACGCGCTGCTCAAGGAGGTGCGCGAGATCGGCGCGGCGGCGATCGATCTGGCCGAGGGCAACCTGACGGTGAAGAACCGGGTGTATGGCCGCGACGAGATCTCCGAGACGTCGCGCGCGCTCGACACCAGCATCCGCAATCTGAACACCACGCTCAAGACGATACTGGCGTCGGCCCAGTCGATCGATACCGCCTCGCGCTCGGTCGCCCAGGGCAGCGCCGACCTGACCCAGCGCGCCGAAAAGCAGGCCAGCTCGCTGGGCGAGACCAGCGGCGCGATGCGCGAGCTCAGCTCCACGGTGGCGCGCACCGCCAACAACGCCGAACTGGCCAATCAGCTGGTGCGTTGCGCCACCAATTTCGCGGTGCGCGGCGGCAGCGTGGTGCAGCGGCTGGTGGTGACGATGGCGTCCATCCGCGGCAGTTCGCGCCGGGTGGTCGATATCGTCGGCGTGATCGACGGCCTGGCGTTCCAGACCAATCTGGTGGCCCTGAACGCGGCGGTGGAGGCGGCCCGCGCCGGCGCCCAAGGCGAGGGTTTCGCGCAGGTGGCCAGCGACGTGCTGTCGCTGGCACAGCGCTCGGCCACGGCGGCGCACGAGATCAAGGCGCTGATCGCCGAGTCGGTGGCCGAGATCGAGGGCGGCGCGCGCTCGGTGGAGGAGGCTGGCGACAGCATGGCGGAGATCGTCGCCTCGGTGCAGAAGGTGGGCGACATCATCGGCCAGATCAGCGAGGCCAGCGCCGAGAACGCGGAGGAGCTGCAGGGCGCGCACATGGCGATCCTGGAGATGGATCAGGTGACGCAGCAGAATCTGGCGCTGGTGCGCCAGGCGGCCGCCGCGTCCACCGGCCTGCAGCGGCAGGCGCTGAACCTGTCGGAGGCGGTGGCGATGTTCAAACTCGACGAGGGTCAGGAGCCGAACTCCCCACAGCAACCGGGCTCGCCGCGCGTGGTGCGCCTGCGGCTGGCCTCGATCAGGAATTGAACGCGCACGGCGTATGCTGGCGGCGCTGCGGGCAACGCGGTTCATCTTTGCTCACGCGCGCCGCGGCCCCGCGAAACCGAACGACCAAGGAACCACGTAGGGCGGATGAGGCGGGGACGCCGTAATCGGCCATGCCAGCGTGCCAGCGGCCCCAATGTCAAGCGCGCGTGGCAGGGCTGTCGGCAGCCCCGCGCCAACGGTCGCCCGGACGCTTCCAATAATTCTCGATCAAATACCCCCACGGCATGACGATCGGGATCACCACCACCAGCAGGCAGGCGAACACATTCTCCACCATGGTCTGGTCCATCTGGCCGGCGCGCCACGCCGGCAGCGCGACGATCGAGAGCCACAGCGTTTTCCAAATCAGCTCCCACAGCAGCACCGGCAGCATTTGCAGCGGGTAGCGCACGCCGACCGCGCACAGCAAGCCGAAAGCGGCCAGCATGCAGTTAACGACGCCCTGCATGAACTCCCACGGCTTGTCATGATGGATGATGCCCGGTCCGACGAGCATGGCCAGTCCCAACGCGATCATCAGATAGACTGCCCGCAGCAAATACAGGCGTGGCAGAGACAGTGGATGCATCGTTCGGCTCCCCCGAGATAAAAGAATATCCATCTTACAACAAAAAAAGCAGGCGAAACCGCGAGGTCCGCCTGCTTTTTTTCGGGGCGCGCGGCGTTTGCCGCGCCAGCCGATGCTTACTCGTAGTCGCTCATCGGCGCGCAGCCGCAGAACAGGTTACGGTCGCCGTAGACGTTGTCGGCGCGGCCGACCGGCGGCCAGTACTTCTGCTTGCGCAGCGACGGCACAGGGTAGGCCGCCACTTCGCGGCTGTACTTGCGCTCCCACTTGTCGGCGGTCAGCACCTCGGCGGTGTGCGGCGCGAACTTGAGCGGATTATCCAGCTTGTCGAATTCGCCGCTTTCCACCTTGGCGATCTCGCCGCGGATGGCGATCATGGCGTCGATGAAGCGGTCCATCTCGGCCTTCGATTCGCTTTCGGTCGGCTCGATCATCAGGGTGCCCGGCACCGGGAAGCTCATGGTCGGGGCGTGGAAGCCGAAGTCCATCAGGCGCTTGGCGACGTCCTCGTTGCTGATGCCGGTCGCGTCCTGCAGCTGGCGCAGGTCGATGATGCACTCGTGCGCCACCAGGCCGTCGTGGCCCGAGTACAGCACCGGATAGTGCGGCGACAGGCGGCGGGCGATGTAGTTGGCGCTCAGGATGGCCGTCTCGGTGGCGGCGGTGAGGCCTTCGGCGCCCATCATCGCGATGTACATCCACGAAATCGGCAGGATGCTGGCCGAACCGTACGGCGCGGCGCTGACCGAGCCGATGCCGGCGTTGTCGCGGATGTAGCCGTTCGAACGCTGGTTCGGCAGGAACTTGGCCAGGTGCGCGCCGACGCCGATCGGGCCGACGCCGGGACCGCCACCGCCGTGCGGAATGCAGAAGGTCTTGTGCAGGTTCAGGTGCGAGACGTCGCCGCCGAACGCGCCCGGCGCCGCCACGCCGACCAGCGCGTTCATGTTGGCGCCGTCGATGTAGACCTGGCCGCCGTGGCCATGGACGATCTCGCACAGTTCCTGGATGCCTTCCTCGAACACGCCGTGGGTCGAAGGGTAGGTCACCATGACGGCGGCCAGGTTCTTCGAGTGCAGTTCGGCCTTGGCCTTCAGGTCGGCCAGGTCGACGTTGCCGTTGGCGTCGCAGGCGGTGACCACCACCTGCATGCCGACCATGTTGGCCGACGCCGGGTTGGTGCCGTGCGCCGACGATGGAATCAGGCAGATGTTGCGATGGCCCTCGCCACGCGACTGGTGGTAGGCCTGGATCACCAGCAGGCCGGCGTACTCGCCCTGCGAGCCGGCGTTGGGCTGCAGCGAGATGGCGGCGTAGCCGGTCACCGCGCACAGCATCTCTTCGAGCTGGCCGATCATTTCGCGGTAGCCGACGGTCTGGCTGTCCGGCGCGAACGGGTGGATGTTGGAGAACTCGGGCCAGGTGACCGGGATCATTTCGCTGGTGGCGTTCAGCTTCATCGTGCACGAACCCAGTGGGATCATGGTGCGGTCCAGCGCCAGGTCCTTGTCGGCCAGGCTGCGCAGGTAGCGCAGCATTTCGGTTTCGGAGTGGTAGCGGTTGAACACCGGGTGCGTCAGATACTCGCTCGAACGCGCCAGCGACGCCGGGAACGACTCGGCCACCGCCGCTTCGACCGTGTCGAAGGCCGGGCCGTGGGCCGGGCCGCCAACCGGATGGGCGAACACGGTCCACAGCAGGGCGATGTCTTCGCGCGTGGTGGTCTCGTCGAGCGAGACGCCGACGTGCGAGGCGTCGATCACGCGCAGGTTGACGCCGTGCGAGTGGGCCGAGGCGTGCAGCTGTTCGGCGTTGGCGACGGCCACGGTCAGCGTGTCGAAGAAGGTGTCGTTGGTGACGGTGTAGCCGAGCGTCTTCAGGTTGGCAGCCAGCACGCCGGTGTAGCGGTGCACGCGCTGGGCGATCTGCAGCAGGCCTTTGGGGCCGTGGTAGACGGCGTACATCGACGCCATCACCGCCAGCAGCACCTGCGCGGTGCAGATGTTGGAGGTGGCTTTTTCGCGGCGGATGTGCTGCTCGCGGGTTTGCAGCGCCAGGCGGTAGGCCTTGTTGCCCTGGGCGTCGATGGTGACGCCGACCAGGCGGCCGGACATGCTGCGTTTGAATTCGTCGCGGGTCGACAGGTAGCCGGCGTGCGGGCCGCCGAAACCGAGCGGCACGCCGAAGCGCTGGCTGTTGCCGACGACGACGTCGGCGCCCCATTCGCCCGGCGGCGTGAGCATGGTCAGCGCCAGCAGGTCGGCGGCGACGACCACCATCGCGCCCTTGGCCTTGACTGCCTCGACGCCGGCCTTGTAGTCGCGCACCACGCCGTTGACGCCCGGGTACTGCAGCAGCACGCCGAAGGCTTCGCCGATGCCGGACAGTTCGGCCGGGTGGAAGCCCTTGACCTCGATGCCCAGCGGCTTGGCGCGGGTCTCGACCACTTCGCGCGTTTGCGGCAGCACGTCGTCGGCGACGTAGAACACGTTCGACTTCGATTTGCCGACGCGCTGGATCAAGGTCATGGCCTCGGCGGCGGCGGTGCCCTCGTCGAGCATGGAGGCGTTGGCGATGCCCATGCCGGTCAGGTCGGTGATGGTCTGCTGGAAGTTCAGGATCGCTTCCAGGCGGCCCTGCGAAATCTCCGGCTGGTATGGCGTGTAGGCGGTGTACCAGGCCGGGTTTTCGAAGATGTTACGCAGCACCACGCCCGGCGTCAGCGTGTTGTAGTAGCCCTGGCCGATCATCGACTTCAAGACCTTGTTCTTGCCCGCGATTTTTTTCAGCTTGTTGAGCGCTTCCTGTTCCGGCATCGGCTGCGTGAACGCGCCCAGCGGCAGCGTGGCCTTGTTGCGGATGTTGGCGGGAACGATGGTGTCGATCAGCGCGGCGCGCGAGGCGTAGCCGAGGACATCCAGCATGGCTTGCTGTTCTGCGGCGTCAGGGCCGATATGGCGTGCGATGAAGGCGTCGCGGGCTTCGAGTTGGGTCAGGCTGGTGCGGGTCATGATTTGTCAGGGCCAAAAGAGAGGAGGCAAACCCGCAAGCCTGGGGTCGGACCCGTCGGGTCCGACCCCGCCTGGCCGTGCGGGTTAAAAGAAGGCCGGCAAGACGCCGGCTCTCGAAAAACGGAATTACGCTTCGGTGGTCTTGCCGTATGCTGCGGCGTCGAGCAGGCCGTCGATCGCGCCGGCGTCGGCCGGCTTGATTTTGAACAGCCAGGCGGCGTAGGCGTCGGTGTTGATCGATTCCGGCGCGCTGGCCACGTCCTCGTTGACGGCGATGACTTCGCCCGACACCGGCGCGTAGATGTCGCTGGCGGCCTTGACCGATTCCACCACGGCGGCGTCGTCGCCGGCGGTGTAGCTCTTGCCGACCTTCGGCAGTTCGACGAAGACGATATCGCCCAGCGCGTCCTGCGCGTACTCGGTGATGCCGACGGTGACGGTGCCGTCAGCCTCGGCGCGCACCCACTCGTGGGATTCGGTGTACTTCAGGTCTGCAGGAATATTCATGTAAGGCTCCAGAGGGGTAGGGGTCAGGGTGCTGGTACGGACTACTAAACTAATTAAACAGCCAGGATTTTACCGTTGCGAACGAAAGGCAGCTTGACCACCGAGGCGGCCAGCTTCTTGTCGCGGATCTCGACGTGCACGGTGTCGCCGACGGCCACGCCGTTGGGCACGCGCGCCAGCGCGATGGCCTGCTGCATGGTCGGGCTGAAGGTGCCGCTGGTGATCTCGCCGACGGCGTCGGTGCCGGCCACGATCACCTTTTGGTGGGCGCGCAGCACGCCGCCTTTTTCGCGCAGGATCAGGCCGACGAATTGGGCGTTCTGGCCCATTGCCTGCAGCGCGGCCTTGCCGATGAAATCGCGCTCGGACACCAGGTCGATGGTCCAGGCCAGGCCGGCGTCGAGCGGATTGACGGTTTCGTCCATGTCCTGGCCGTACAGGTTCATGCCCGCTTCCAGGCGCAAGGTGTCGCGCGCGCCCAGGCCGGCCGGCTTGACGCCGGCGGCGGCCAGCGCGTTCCACAGCTTCTCGGCCTGGCCGGCGGCCACGCCGATCTCGAAGCCGTCCTCGCCGGTGTAGCCGGTGCGGGCGATCATCGCCTCGCCGAAGGCCGCGCTGTGCGCGAAGGCGACGTTGAACGGTTTCATGTCGGCGGTGCCGGCCTTCGATTCCGGAATGACTTCCCACACCTTGGCGCGCGCGTTCGGGCCCTGCACGGCGATCAGCGCCATGGCGCTGGCCGGGTCGCCATCGCGGCGCTGGGTGATCGTCACGCCGCTGTTGGTGGCGGCGTTTTGCGCCTGCATCCAGGCCACGTCTTTTTCGGCGGTGCCGGCGTTGACGACCAGGCGGAACCAGCTCTCGTCGATGAAGTAGACGATCAAGTCGTCGATGACGAAGCCCTGCGGGTTGAGCATGCACGAGTACAGCGCCTTGCCCGACACCTGCAGCTTGTCGACGTTGTTGGCCAGCAGGCCGCGCAGGAAGGCGCGCACGTTGGCGCCCTTGATGTCGACCACGCACATGTGGGCGACGTCGAACATGCCGACGTCGGTGCGCACGGCGTTGTGTTCTTCGATCTGCGATCCGTAGTTGACGGGCATGTCCCAGCCGCCGAAATCGACCATCTTGGCGCCGGCGGCACGGTGTGCGTTGTTGAGTGGGGTGGCTTTGAGCGTCATAATTCCTCGGTCCAAATCGAAAAGGGGTTAACAGAACATACAAGGAACGGCTAAAAAGCTGTTTCCACAATGATCGCAGACCCCTCTGTCCTTGGTACCTGAGAGATTACGGGGCGAGTTGGACTCGATTCCCGTGCGCCCCTTCGGTGGGCCGCCGGCGTGTGCCGCGGCCGCTCTCCAGAGTTGGTCCAGTTGGCATCCCGCCGGGGATGATGACATCCGCTGGCGGCCGCGCTGGTCCCTTGATCGGTCCTTTTGCCTGAGAGTTTTTGGGTAGTGCCCCTTCGGCGGCTGCGCTGGCGAATTCGCCCGGCAACCCTCTCCCGATCAAGACTCGGGAATATATGTCAGAAGGGCCCCGATGTCAATCTTGCGGGCAAGCCGCTGGCGGGGCGGCGGCGGAGGCGCGCACGAATGGACGACAATAAAAACGCCATATAAACAACTATTTGCTAGAATAAATCACACTTATTCGAGAGCCCACCCATGAGCCAAGATCCAAATTCCTACGAGGGCCACGCGTGGTTCACGCTGTCCGGCGATGTCAACAGCGACATGGTGCGCCGTGTCTTCGACGCCGTCGCCGACATGACCGAGGACCGCATCACCACCGCCCACATCCTGATCCAGTCGAACGGCGGCTACGTCAGCGACGGTATTTGCCTGTACAACTACCTGAGCAAGCTGCCGATCAAGATCATCACCTATAACGCCGGCGCGGTGGCGTCGATCGCGGTGATCCTGTTCCTGGCCGGCGAGGAGCGGTATGCCAGCGACACGGCGCGCTTCATGGTCCACAAGTCGCACGCCAGCGCGCCGCACGGCGCCCGCCCGGACGCGTTGCGCATCATCGTCGAAGGCTTGCAGGCCGACGACGCGCGCACCGAGCAGATCCTGCGCGACCATGTGCGCCTGACCGAGGAACACTGGCGCACGCACGCGTATTCCGACCTGCACCTGACGGCGGCCGAAGGGGTGGCGGTGGGGATGGTCAACGCGGTGCGCGATTTCGTGCCGCCGCGCGGCCAGCGCGTGGCCAATATTTAAAGCATCACCCCCGCAGCAGCAGTGTCAAGCCGCTAGCCGCTGCGCTTCGGGGTCGTACCCGAACGAACGGGTACGACCCCGCTTGGCGTTGCGGGGTGGTACAGCGCCGCCAATCAATCAGCGGTTTTTGTTGCCCGACTGCTTGTTGGTGTCGTTCTTGTGGCTTTGACGGCCAGCTTCCACGTGTTGCTCATGGGTGCCGCCCTGGGTGCCGGAACGCGAGCCGCTGGAAGAACCCTGGTCGCCCGATTGCTTGCTGCTGCCTTGATTGGAGCCTTGCTTGCTGCTGCCGCCTTTTTGATTCGAGTTCATTTTGATTCCTTTACGAAAGTGAAAGAACGTACTCGCCAAAAACGCGCGGTGTTTGTCGAAAACCGGTGGAAACACCGCGCGTTTCTGGTGCAGCAATGATGCGTTTTCGCTCAGGCACTTGCTATCGGAGCGAGTCTTGGTCGGCTGTAGGATCATGCCTCGCACTCGTCGTTAAAACCCGCGTCGTCAAAATTCTTCCCACTCGACTTCATTGCTGAGCTTGCCGGATGCTTTGCCGAGGCCGCTTGACGGCTTGGCGCGGGCATTCGGGCGGGCGGTCTGCGCCTTGGGCGCGGCGGTTCCGGCGGCCGCCGGCTGGCGCGGCGGGCGTTTTTCTGCGGTCGGCAAGGACGGCTTGGCGCGTTCGCGGCGGGCTGCGACGGCCGGCTGTACCGGCGGCGCCGGCGGCGCGTCCTCGGCGTCCTCGATGTCCTCGATGTGCTCGAGGTCCATGCCGCTCATGGCCGTCAGCCCGCGCGTGTCGAGCGCGCCGGAGGCCCCGACGGCCGGGCCGGTCGCGGCGGCGCCGCTGACGGCAAACGCGCCGATCGCCTCGTTCAGCTTGCTTGTTTCATCGCGCATCGACGCGGCGGCGGCCGCCGCCTGTTCGACCAGCGCGGCGTTTTGCTGGGTCGCCTGATCCATCGCCGCGATCGCCTGGTTGACCTGTTCCAGGCCGGCGGTCTGCTCGGCGCTGGCGTCGGCGATTTCACCGATCAGCCCGGTCACCCGTTGCACGCTGCCCACCACCTCGTCCATCGTCAGGCGCGCCTGGTCGGCCAGCCGCGTGCCGCGCACCACCTTGTCGACCGAGTCGTCGATCAGGCTCTTGATCTCCTTGGCCGCCGCCGCGCTGCGTTGCGCCAGGTTGCGCACCTCGGAGGCGACCACGGCGAATCCGCGCCCCTGTTCGCCGGCGCGCGCCGCCTCCACCGCCGCGTTCAAGGCCAGAATGTTGGTCTGGAACGCGATGCCGTCGATCACGCCGATGATTTCCGCGATTTTCGTCGAGCTGTCGTTGATCGACGCCATCGTGCCGACCACCTGCTCGACGTCGTTGCCGCCGCGCACCGCGACCGCCGACGCCGACACGGCCAGCTTGTTGGCCTGCACCGCGTGCTCGGCGTTTTGCTTGACGGTGGCCGTCAGCTGCTCCATCGACGACGCGGTCTCCTCCAGCGAGGCGGCCTGTTGTTCGGTGCGGGTCGACAGGTCCTGGTTGCCCTCGGCGATTTCGGCCGAGGCCTCGCCGATCGCGCGCGCGCCGCTTTGGACCTGGGAGATCATCGTTTGCAGGCTGTCGTTCATGTGTTGCATCGCCCGCAGCAGCTTGCCCGTCTCGTTGTTGGGGCCCGCCTCGATGCGGGTGCCCAGGTCGCCGTCGGCGATTCGTTGCGCCACCAGCATCACCTGCTGCAACGGCGCCGAGATCGAACGCGCCAGCCACAGCGCCAGCAGCACACCGAGGCTGATCGCCACGCCGAGCAAGCCCAGCGTGATGACGCGCGCCACGCCGTACAGCCGGTCGGCGTCGCGGGCCGCCTGCTGGCTGCCTTCCATATTGCTGGAAAGTAATTTGTCGAGCTGGTCGTTGGCGGCCTCGAGCAGCGGCAGCGACGATCCCTTGAGCAGCGCGACCGCCTCGTCCTTTTTGCCTTCGTTGGCCAGCGCCATCATTTTGTCGTGCTCGGCCAAGTAGGAAGCGGCCATCCGTTGTAAATCGGTCGCCTGGGCCTTGATGTTTGCATCGTTGACGGTCCTGCCGAGCCTGTCGGCATTGTCACGGAAGGCGGATAGTGCGAGACTTAGTTTTTGCTCGGCACCGTCGATGCTGCCCTTGTCGCTGATAACGACGTGCTCCAGCTTGCGCAATTCCTGCAGATCGTTCTTGAGCGACAGCACGGCGATGGTCTGGGGTAGCCAGGTGCCGGACAAGCGGGTCGACGCGCCGTTGATGTCGCCCATGCGGTAGAGCGAACTGAGGCCCAGCAGCACGGTCAGCGCCAGCACGGCGGTAAAGGCGACCAACAGTTTGCTGGAGGTTTCCAGGTTATGCAGGAATTTCATGGGTATCCTTGATGGGGGCGCGCAGGTGGGGGAACCGGGCCGGGAACGCCGGGTCAGATAATGATGTTAAGCAAAGCCCAAGCTTGTTCTTTGCGCCTCGTCAAAGCAGCTGTTGGAACGAGGAAAGTGCTACACAGTGTGCAAACACTGCAAAAAAACCGGGATTCTTTCCTTGTTGGTATTGCCATGTGGAAATACTGTGTAAGAATGAGGTTTACGGATCGATAACTGAGCAGGCCGATGCCATGGCTGACACTTCAACAATTCCGATGACCAACGTCGCGGCGAAACAGCCGGTCTCGCCGCGGCATGGCTTGCTGGAGGACTTGATCGGCATCGCCGTCAAGCATGCCGGCGACCAATATCTGGAGCTGGCCACCAAGTTGGCCGGCGCGCTGATCGACGCCACCGACGGCGACACCCGCGCTATCCAGCAACGGCTGCGCGCCGGCAACCTGCTGCGCAACCGTCAGTTCGCGTTTTTGCACCTGGCCACGGAAACCCTGGAAAAAGCGCTGCGGCGCGAGATCGCCGAGCTGGCGCCGGCCGCCAGGGACCAGCGCGCGCGTGGCGGCGCGGACCAGCCGCTGGCGCTGGTGCCGTTCGAGGAGATGGATACCAGGGTGGCGCTCGGCGGAGTGGGCAAACCGTTCGAATCGCTGCATTCGGATGCTTTGCAGACGCTGAACGTGCGGCTGGCCTTCCTGCTGGACCGCGATATCCTGCGCGTGAGCCAGAACCCGTTTCGCCCGGAAGTGTTCCTGGTGGCCTTGCAGCAGGCGTGGACGCAGTTCGACGCCGAGCCCGAGTCGGCTCCGCTGTTGCAGCCGCTCATCAAACCAGGCATGTTCATTGAACTGGGACCGATGCTCGACGCGCTAAACCTGGCGTTGCAAAGCAAGGGCGTGCTGCCGGGCTCGGTGGACGGCTACAAGGGCCGCAAGGCCGACGCGACCAAGACAATTGCGGGCGACCGCGCACGCGGCAACCAGGCGGCGCTGGCCCAGCAATTGCGGCAGTTTTTCGCCTCCAGCGATGTGGCCGGATCGGCCGCCGGCCAGATCGTCGACAACATCGCCGGCGGTATGCTGCACGGCGGTATCGATCTGAGCATTCCGGATTTGCCGATGTCGGCGCTGCATTCGGGCACCGCCTGGGTGCCGAACGCGGCCGGGCAGGGCGCGGCCGCGCGGGCGGCCGGCGCGGTTGGCTTCCTCGGCGGGGGCACAGGCGCCGGCGTCGGCGAGGCTGTGGCCGCCGCGCCGGGCGGGGGCTGGGTACAGGGTCCGGCGCAAGGTTTCCAGCCGGTGGGCATCAGCAATGAGCTTGCGCAGCGGCAGTCCCAGATCAACGCCAAGCAGCCGTTGTTCGCTTATCTGGCCCGCTTGCAGAGCAGTGCGGCGGCCGCCGCCGGCACGGCGGGAACCCCGGCCCCGGGCGAGGGCGCTGCCATCCCGGCCAACGTGTTTTATTTGCCCAACATCAAACAAAGCGTGCCGCAAGGAAGCCTGACGCGCGCCGACGAAAGCACCATCGACCTGCTGACGGCGATCTTCGAGGCCGTCTTCCGCGACCAGAACATCTCGCAGGAAATACGCGACCTGATACGTTTCCTGCAGATTCCCGTGCTCAAGGCCGCGCTGGTCGACAAGAATTTCTTCTTCCAGGAGGAGCACCCGGCGCGCCGCATGATCGATTTGCTGTCGCGCATGGGCTGGGAGCAGCACAAGGGGCCGGAAGAC
Organism: Duganella sp. 1411; assembly: GCF_017833525.1. Taxonomy (GTDB): domain Bacteria; phylum Pseudomonadota; class Gammaproteobacteria; order Burkholderiales; family Burkholderiaceae_D; genus Rugamonas. Next base: position 1,438,472 of record NZ_JAFICD010000001.1, on the reverse strand, counting down.
CCGCTGTTCAAGGCGATGCAGCGCAGTGTCGACCGCGTCGGCCGCGACTACGACCGCGAACTGTCGGTGTTCGCGCAAGCGGTCAGCGACCTGGAGTCGTCGATCCAGGCGGAGGAGCGCGCCGCGGCGGTGGCCATCGCCGAACCGATCGCCGCCGCGCTGAAACAGGAAAAGACGACCGAATCGGCCAAGCTGGCGAAAAACGCCGTGGCCCTGCGCATCGGCACCGGCGAGGTCATCGCCGTGGTGGAAGCCTTCCTGGAACAACGCTGGGTGTCCGTGCTGACCGTCGCCTACAGCATCGAGGACGGCAAGCCGGGCGCCGTCAACAACGCCACCCGCGCCATGGACGAGCTGATCTGGAGCGTGCGCCCCAAGCTCAACGCCGACGACCGCAAGCTGCTGATCGCCAAGTTGCCCGGCATGCTGGCGAGCCTGAATAAATGGCTGGATGTGATCAAGTGGCAGGACGCCGATCGTCTGCAATTTTTTGCCGAGCTGGCCGAGTGCCACGCGTCCATCGTGCGCGCGCCGCTGGACCTGTCGCCCGAGCGTCAGCTGGAAATATCGATGCAAGTGGCCCGCCAAGCCGCCGAACGGCGTCTGGAAATTCAGGCGAAAGCCGACGCGGCCGAGCAGGCCGAGGCGGAGCAGCGCGCCCGCCGGCCCGAGCTGGAGGCGGCCGAAGAGGATGCCGCGATTGAAGTCGATGGGCTAACGCGCGGCATGTGGCTGGAGTTCGCGCAGCCGGACGGTGGCCGGCGCAAGGTCAAGCTGGCATGGATCAGTCCGCTGCGCACGCTGTATATCTTCTCGACCGCCGCGCGGCAGGAGGCGTTCTCCGTCTCCGGCGAGCAATTGGCGAAGCAATTCCAGGAAAAAACCGCGCAGGTGGTGCGCAGCGACGGCGTGGTGTCGATGGCGCTGTCCGAGGCGCTGGCCCGGGGCGCCGTCAACGACGCGGGAGACGAGCCGCCCGCGTCCGCCTTCGGTTGAAGTTCAACCGCTTATTTGACCGTCAGTAGCGCGCCGCCCATGCCGATGAACAAGGCGCCGGTGGTGCGTTTGGTAAAGCGTGCACGGGCCGCGCTGTGGCGCACCTTGCGCTTCATCCAGGACGCGCACACCACGTAAAAGAAGTGCGACAGCAGGCTGCAGGCGGTGAAGGTCGACGTCAGCAGCAGGAATCGGGTCGGATCGACGTGATCCGGCGGCATGAATTGCGGGAACACGGCGGTGAAGAACAGGATCGCCTTGGGATTGCTGACCGCCACCAGCAGGCCGGAGCGGAAGGTGCTCAGGCGGCTGGCCTGGGCGGCGGGCGCCGGCGCTGCGGCTGCATCGGCCTGGGCTGGCGCGGCCGACGCCTGGCGCCAGGTTTTCACGCCGAGATAAATCAGGTAGGCGGCGCCGGCCACTTTTACCGCGCCGAACGCCAGCGCCGAGGTCTTGAGCACCAGGCCGAGGCCGGCCACGGCGGTCGTGGCGACGATGAACACCCCCAGCGCATTGCCCAGGGAACTATACAATGCCCGCCGCGCGCCTTGCGTGGAGGCGGTCGAAATGGCCATCAACACGCCCGGACCGGGGCTGAAGGCCGCCGCCAGGGAAACGGATAGGAACAACAGCCAGGTCGAGAGTGTCATATAGTATTTCCAATCAAACAACAGTGAGTGTGAGCAATAGTATGCCACGCCTGCGCCAAGCGTGCTGGCGGGGCCGATTTTCCACCCGTTGCGGCCTTGGCGCCCAGGCTACAGACGTTGGTGCGCAGCAATTGTTCGGTCAAATACTGCTGGGTATGCTTTAATGATGGTGCAGTGCAAAATAATTGAAAGGCGGTGATTGGATGATGTGGTGGCACGCTTTAAGCATAGCGGGAAGTTTGGCGGTAACGGGGCCGGTGGGCGTGGCGATCGCCATATGGCTGATCGCGGGCAAGTCCTGGCGGCTGACATGGATGTGGGGGCTGTTGTTCGGCATCGGCATGGCGCTGGTGGTCGTCACCAAAATGGCGTTCGTCGGCTGGGGCATCGGTGTGGAATCGGTCGAGTTCGCCGGCTTCAGCGGCCACGCGATGCGCGCCGCCGCCGTCTACCCGGTCGCCGCCTTCCTCGCCTTCCGCAGTTCCAGCAGCCGCGCCAGGTATCTGGCCACCGCCGCCGGGGTTGTGTTCGCCATCCTGATTTCCATCTCGCGCGTGCCGATGATGGCGCACTCCGTGTCCGAATCGGTCACCGGCTCCATCCTGGGCCTGGCCATCGCCGCCGGCTTCATCCGCTACGCCAGCAGCGAGCACCACTGGGCGCTGAGCCGCATGCTGGTCGTGCTGTGCCTGCCGATCGTGTTGATCGCGCCGCAGGTCGAGCCGGTGCCGGCCGAGCAGTGGATCACCCAGGCCGCGCTGTACCTGTCCGGCCGCGACCAGCCGTACACCCGCGCCATGTGGCAGGAGTCCAAGCACCGGGGGCATGAATAGGGCGCGGATAATGCGCTAAATGGTATTATTGTGATCTTTTACAGCCCATAGCCCAGATAATCACGTGCGTCTCTCTTCGATTAAATTGTCGGGATTCAAGTCTTTCGTTGATCCCACCAATTTCCAGGTGCCGGGTCAGCTGGTTGGCGTGGTGGGGCCGAACGGTTGCGGCAAGTCGAACATCATCGATGCCGTGCGCTGGGTACTGGGCGAATCGAAGGCTTCGGAGCTGCGCGGCGAGTCGATGCAGGACGTCATTTTCAACGGCTCGACCCACCGCAAGCCGGCCGGGCGGGCCTCCGTGGAGCTGGTCTTCGACAACAACGACGGCAAGGCCGCCGGCCAGTGGGGCCAGTATGCGGAGATCGCCGTCAAGCGCACCTTGACGCGCGACGGCACCTCGACCTACTACATCAACGGCCAGCCGGTGCGCCGGCGCGACATCCAGGACATCTTCCTCGGCACCGGCCTCGGTCCGCGCGCTTACGCCATCATTGGCCAGGGCATGATCAGCCGCATCATCGAATCGCGCCCGGAGGAACTGCGGGTGTTCCTCGAGGAGGCGGCCGGCGTCTCCAAGTACAAGGAGCGGCGCCGGGAAACCGAAAACCGCCTGCACGACACCCGCGAAAACCTGCTGCGCGTCGAGGACATCCTGCGCGAGCTCAATTCGAACCTGGAAAAGCTCGAAGGCCAGGCCGCCGTCGCGACCAAGTTCCACCAGCTGCAGTCGGACCAGGAAGAGAAGCAAAAGCTGCTTTGGCTGCTGCGCAAGATCGAAGCGGAGACCGAGCAGAAAAAGTACTTCCGCGAGGTGGAACAGGCGCAGAACGATCTGGAAGAGCAGACCGCCAAGCTGCGCAACGTCGAGCTGACCCTGGAGCACATGCGCCAGGCGCACTTCGCCGCCGGCGACCGGCTGCACACGGCGCAGGGCAGCCTGTATCAGACCAACTCGGAAATCGGCAGCCTGGAAGCGCAGATCAAGTTCGTCATCGAATCGCGCGGCCGCCTGCAATCGCAGCTGGCGGCACTGACCGCGCAGCGCGACCAGTGGCAGAACCAGGCCACCGAATACGCCGGCCAGATCGAGGAGGCCGAATTCACGCTCGAGGAGCTGTCGGCCAAGGTCGAGCAATCGCAGATGATGGCCGAGCAAAAGGGCGAGTCGCTGCCGATGCTGGAGCAGGCGTGGCGCGAGGCGCAGACCAAGAGCACCGAATCGCGGGCCCGCATCATGCAGGCGCAGCAGCAGCTGGAGCTGGAATCGGCGCACCAGCGCAACGCCAACAACATCCTCAACGGCCTGGCCGTGCGGCGCGAGCGCCTGCAGCAGGAAAAGAACGGCCTCAATCTGCCCGACAGCGCGCACCTGACCAATATGCGCATGCAGCTGGAGGAGAAGCAGCAGGCGCTGGAGGAGCAGAGCTTCCTGCTGGAGGAGGCGCTGGAGCAGCAACCGCGCCTGGAAGAGGAACGCCAGGCCGCGCAGCAGCAGGTCAATAGCGAGACGGCCGCCAACGCCCAGCTGGAAGCGCGCCTGAACGCGCTGCGCCAGCTGCAGGAGCGCGTGCAAACCCAGGGCAAGGTGACGCCGTGGCTGCAAAAGCACGAACTCGATTCCTTGCCGCGCCTGTGGCAAAAACTGAATATCGAATCCGGCTGGGAGACGGCGCTGGAATCGGTGCTGCGCGAGCGCACGTCGGCGCTGCAGATGTCGAACATCGAATGGGCCAAGGCCTTCTTCGGCGACGCGCCGCCGGCCAAGCTGGCGCTGTTCGCGCCCTCGACGGCGGTGCCGCCGGCACCGGTGGAGGTGGCGGGCCTGAAGCCGTTCCTCAACCTGCTCAAGTTGAACGACCCCGGTCTGCGCGGCCTGCTGCAGGACTGGCTGCACAACGCCTACCAGGCCGACGACGCGGCCGAGGCCTTCGCCGAACGCGCCAGGCTGCCGGCCGGCGGCTACTTCGTCACGCGCCAGGGCCACGTCGTCACGCAGAACAGCGTGCGCTTCTACGCCGCCGATTCGGAGCAGGACGGCATGCTGGGGCGCCAGCAGGAGATCGAAAACATCACCAAGCAGCTGCGCGCGCAGCAGATGCTGGCCGACGAGGCGCGCGCCCGCTCGGTGCGTGCGGAGGCGGCGCTGTCGGAACTGACGCGGCGCCTGACCGAGTACCGCGCCAAGCTGCAAAGCCTGCAGCAGTCGGTGCACACCTTGCAGCTGGACGTGGTCAAACTGTCCGAGATCGAGGCACGCTTCAACCAGCGCAGCAACCAGATCGAAACCGACCTGGCCGAAATCGCCGCGCAGGAAGAGGAACAGACCCAGATCAAGATGGAGTCCGAGGAAAAGTTCGAGCAGCTCGATATGGAGCTCGGCAACCTGCAGGGCGACCACGAGGACGGCCAGACCATTTTCCTGGAGAAGGAGCAGCGCCTGGCCGACGCCCGCGAAGCCCTGCGCGATCTGGAACGCGCGGCGCAGGAAGCGCAGTTCGCCGAAAAATCCCAGCGCAACAAGATCGAGGAATTGCGCCGTTCGATCGCCACCGCTACCGCGCAGGTGGCGCAGGTAACGCAAAGCCTGGAAGCGGGCCAGCACGAACTGGCGACGCTGGAATCGGGTTCCGCCAACGACGGCCTGCAGGATCTGCTGGACCGCCGCACCGAGCAGGAGAAGGCGCTGTCGGACGCGCGCCATGAACTCGACCAGATCACGCAGCAGCTGCGCCAGTTCGAGGAAGGGCGCATGTCGACCGAGCGCGCGCTGCAGCCGCAGCGCGACAAGATCATGGAAATGCAGCTCAAGGAGCAGGCCGCGCGCCTGAACCAGGAGCAGTTCGCCGCGCAGCTGGCCGAGGTGCAGGCCGACGAGGCGGCGCTGGCCGAAAAGCTCCATCCGGACATGAAGGCGTCGTATCTGCAGGGCGAGGTGACGCGACTGACCAACGCCATTTCGCTGCTCGGCGCGGTCAACCTGGCGGCGCTGGACGAACTGGCGACGGCGTCCGAGCGCAAGAACTTCCTCGATTCGCAAAACGCCGATTTGAACGAGGCGATCAACACGCTGGAAGACGCCATCGCCAGGATCGACAAGGAAACGCGCGATCTGCTGCAGGACACCTTCGACCGCGTCAACGGTCACTTCTCCGAGCTGTTCCCGATCCTGTTCGGCGGCGGCCAGGCCAAGTTGATCATGACCGGCGATGAAATTCTCGACTCCGGCGTGCAGGTCATGGCGCAGCCGCCGGGTAAAAAGAACGCCACCATCCACCTGCTGTCCGGCGGCGAAAAAGCCCTGACGGCGACGGCGCTGGTGTTCTCCATGTTCCGGCTCAACCCGGCGCCGTTCTGCCTGCTCGACGAGGTCGACGCGCCGCTGGACGACGCCAATACCGAACGATTCTGCCGGATGGTCAAGCGCATGTCCGACCATACCCAATTCCTCTTCATCTCGCACAATAAGATTGCGATGGAGATGGCCAATCAACTAATCGGTGTGACGATGCAGGAGCAGGGCGTATCGCGCATCGTGGCGGTGGATATGCAATCCGCCGCCAATTTCGCTTCAGAGGCACAAGCAGCATGACAGACCTTCAAATGAGTTTGATCGGGATCGCCGGCGTATTCGTCGCCGGTGTATTCACCTACAACAAAATCCAGGAATACAAGGCTAAGAAGAGCGTCGAACGCGCCTTCGCGACCGACCATGACGATGTGCTGATGCGCACCGGCGAAACGCCGGCCGCAGCGCGTCCGGAGCCGCGTATTGAACCGCGCGTCGATCCGGCCGGCGGACCGCGCCAGGAGCCGAGCTTCTCGCTCGATGATTCGCCTGCGCTGGCGCCGGGCGTGGCAGGTGCCGAGGCGGCCGCCGCCGCCGCGTCGCTGGCGGCGGTCGCCGGCGAATTCAGCACCGATCCTGTCGACGCGTCGTCGTCGGCCGCGGCCGAAGCGGCGCTGATCGCGCGCGCCAACGCCGCCTCGGCGGCCGCCGCCGAACAGGCCACCGCGCTGGTCGACCCGTTGATCGATTGCCTGCTGCCGCTGGCGCTGGAAGGCGCCGCGCGCGGCGACAAGCTGCTGCCGGTGCTGCAAACCCTGCGCATGGTCGGCAACAAGCCGGTGCACTACATCGGCCTGGCCGTCAGCGGCGACTGGGAACCGATCGTCCACGGCGGCGTCTACACCAAGCTGCAGGGCGGCGTGCAACTGGCCAGCCGCAGCACCGCGTTGAACGAGCTGGAATACTCGGAACTGGTCACGCGCCTGCGCGCGATGGCCGACGAAATCGGCGCCGAGCCGGAAATCCCGGACATGATCGAAGTGATGGCCGAGGCGCGCAATCTGCACCGCTTCGTCGCCGGCCACGACGCCCAGTTGGGCGTGAACCTGCAATCGAACGGCGCGCCGTGGGCCATTTCGACCTTGATCGGCGCGCTGGAAAAGCAGGGCTTCGACGTGCGCCCGGACGGCCGCTTCGTGATGCCGGACGGCGAGGGCGGCTTCCTGTTCTCGCTGTCGACCAACGTCACCTTGGCCGAGGAAACCACCTCGCGTCTGACCTTGCTGCTGGACGTGCCGTGCGTGGCGCCATCGCGCGACGGCTTCGGCGCCATGGTGGCCTGCGCCAAATCGCTGGTGGGCCGCCTGGACGCCACCATCGTCGACGACTACAACCAGCCGCTGACCGACGCCGCGCTGGGCGAGATCGCCACCCAGGTGCAGGACTTCTACACCGAGATGAACGAGGCCGATATCCCGGCCGGTTCCACCCGCGCGCTGCGTTTGTTTAGCTGATTTGGAAGTGGCAATGACTGAAGTGGATTACAAGGCGCGTATCGAATCGTTGAGCGCTGAGCTGAACCGGCACCTGCACGCCTATCATGTGGAAGACGCGCCCACCATCCCGGACGCGGAGTACGACAAGCTGTTCATGGAGCTGCAGGCGCTCGAGCTGGAGCACCCGGAGCTGGCGCTGGCCGACTCGCCGACCAAGCGCGTTGGCGCGGCGCCGCTGCCGCAGTTCGACCAGGTCACCCATTCGGTGCCCATGCTGTCGCTCAATAACGGCTTCGCCGACGAGGATGTCGAGAACTTCGACCGCCGCGTGCGCGAAGGCCTGGACGCGGCCGGCGCCGTCGAATACGCGGCCGAGGTCAAATACGACGGCCTGGCCATCAACCTGCGCTACGAAAACGGCGTACTGGTGCAAGCGGCCACGCGCGGCGACGGCTACACCGGCGAGGACGTGACGGCCAATATCCGCACCATCCGCACCATCCCGCTGCGTTTGAAGACGTCCAATCCGCCCGCCATCCTCGATGTGCGCGGCGAAGTGCTGATGTTCAAAGCCGATTTCGACGCCATGAACGCGCGCCAGCGCGAGGCGGGGCAGAAGGAGTTCGTCAACCCGCGCAACGCGGCGGCGGGCAGCCTGCGCCAACTCGATTCGCGCATCACCTCCGCGCGCAAGCTCAGTTTCTTCTGCTACGGCGTCGGCCTGCTGGAGGGCGCCGAGATGCCGCCATCGCATTCCGCCTTGCTGGACTGGTACCGCACGCTCGGCCTGCCGGTGGCCAAGGAGGGCAAGGTGGTGCGCGGCTACGACGGCCTGATGGAATACTACAAACAGATCGGCGAAGCGCGTCCGACCATGCCGTACGAAATCGACGGCGTGGTCTACAAAACCAATCTGCTGCAGGACCAGCGCACCTTGGGCTTCGTCTCGCGCGCCCCGCGTTTCGCGCTGGCGCACAAGTTTCCGGCCGAGGAGGCGCTGACCACCGTGCAGGCGATCGAGGTGCAGGTGGGCCGCACCGGCGCCATCACGCCGGTGGCGCGGCTGGCGTCCGTGTTCGTCGGCGGCGTCAACGTCACCAACGCCACCTTGCATAACGAAGACGAGGTGCGCCGCAAGGACGTGCGCGTCGGCGACACGGTGATCGTGCGCCGCGCCGGCGACGTCATCCCGGAAGTGCTGGCCGTGGTGCTGGAGCGCCGCCCGACGCCGGAACCGGCGATGTACGAGCTGCCGAAAACCTGCCCGGTGTGCGGCTCGCACGTGGTGCGCGAGGAGGGCGAGGCCATCGCCCGCTGCTCCGGCGGTTTGTTCTGTTCGGCCCAGCGCAAGGAGGCGATCCGCCACTTCGCCGGCCGCAAGATGATGGACATCGAAGGCTTGGGCGACCGCTACATCGACAGCCTGGTCGAATGGGGCAAGGTGCAGCGCGTGGCCGACCTGTATTCGCTCAAGCTCGAAGACCTGCTGGAGATGAAGCGCCTGGCCGACGAACGCGATGGCACCACGCCGGAGACTGTCGTCAAGGGCAAGATCGCCACCAAGTGGGCGGACAATCTGCTGGAGGCCATCGCCGCCAGCAAGAACCCGCCGCTGGAGCGTCTGCTGTTCGCGCTCGGCATCCGCCACGTGGGCGAATCGACCGCCAAGACCTTGGCCGAGTGGCTGGGGCGCTTCGACTTGATACGCCGCGTGCCGGCCGCGCTGCTGCGCGTGCTGCCCGATATCGGCGGCACGGTGGCGCTGTCGATCGCCGAATTCTTCGCCGAGCCGAAAAACCAGGAAGCCATCGACGCGCTGCTGGCCGCCGGCGTGACGCCGAAAGGCGAGCATCCGCCCAGCGCCAAGCTGCGCGAGAAGCTCGACACCGTCAAGCTGATGGCCGCGCTGGCGATCCCGAAACTGACCGAACCGCGCAGCAAGCAGCTGGTGGACCAGGGCATGAACTTGAAGGCGATGGCCAACCTGCCGATCTTCACCGTATTCGGGCTGCCGGCCGCCGTCGGCGACGCGCTGACGGAATGGATGGCGGAGCCGGGCAACCGTGAACTGGTCGCGTCGCTGCACCAACTGCGCGAAGACCTGCTGGCGCAACTGCCGGAGGAAGCGGCCGAAGGTCCGCTGACCGGCAAGACCTTCGTGCTGACCGGGACGCTGCCGACCCTGAGCCGCGACCAGGCCGCCGCGATGATCGAGGCGCAGGGCGGCAAGGTTTCCGGATCGGTGTCGAAGAAGACGCACTATCTGGTGGCGGGCGCCGACGCCGGCAGCAAACTGGCCAAGGCGCAGGAACTGGAAGTGACCATCCTCGACGAGGCGGGCCTGCAGGAACTGCTGGCGAAACAGTAAATAAGGTGGCGACATGACCGTACGTGAAATCCTCAAGATGGGCGATCCGCGCCTGCTGCGCGTGGCCGAACCGGTGACCGAATTCGGCACGCCGGAAATGAAGCAGCTGATCGCCGACATGTTCGACACCATGCACGCGGCCAATGGCGCCGGCCTGGCGGCGCCGCAGATCGGCGTCAACCTGCAGCTGGTGATCTACGGCTTCAAGCAAAATGTGCGCTATCCGGACGCGCCGCAGGTGCCGGAAACGGTATTGATCAATCCCGTTCTGACGCCGCTGTCGGACGAAAAGGAAGACGGCTTCGAAGGCTGTTTGTCGGTGCCCGGGCTGCGCGGCAGCGTGCCGCGCTGGACCAAACTGCGTTATGAAGGCGTCGACCAGTTCAACCAGCCGATCGCGCGCGACGTCGACGGCTTCCACGCGCGCGTGGTGCAGCACGAGGTCGACCACCTGCTCGGCGTGCTGTACCCGATGCGCATCACCGACTTCTCCAAGTTCGGCTTCACCGACGTCATGTTCCCAGACCTCGACCCCAACGACGACGATTGAGATCGCCCGGCGTGTTGCCACATGCGTGCGGGGCAGTGGGGCATGCATCGTTTATGATGATGCAACTTGACTAACACGCGATCTCCCATGCAACCGTTTTCGTTTCAGCAAAAAATCTTCCTGGCCCTGCTGGCCATCGTCACCATCGGCTTCGGATGGATACTCGCGCCGTACGGCGGGGCGATATTCTGGGGCGTGGTGCTGGCGATCCTGTTCGCGCCGATCTACCGCTGGCTGCTGCAGCGCACCCGCAACAAGGCCAACCTGGCGTCGATTTTGACCTTGCTGCTGATTGTCGTGATCGTCATCCTGCCGCTGACGCTGGTGTCGGTGTCGATCGTCAACCAGGCCGCCTCGGTCGTGGACATGGTGCGTTCCGGCGACATTTCCGTGGCGGGCTTCTTTAACAAGATCATGGCCGCTTTGCCGAACTGGCTGGTGGGCCTGCTCGATAAGTTCCATCTGACCAGCCTGGCCAACCTGCAGGACAAGCTCACCGACGCCGCCTCGCAAGTGAGCCAGGAAGTGGCCAAGCGGGCGATCAATGCCGGCCTGTACACATTCGATTTCCTGACCAGCCTGTGTATTTTGCTGTACTTGCTGTTTTTCCTGCTGCGCGACGGCGACAAGTTGTCCAAGCGCATCAAGGAAGCCGTGCCGCTGAGCCGTAAATACAAGCAGCGCCTGTTCCAGAATTTCACCACCGTGATCCGCGCGACGGTGAAGGGCAACATCCTGGTCGCCATCGCCCAGGGCGCGCTGGGCGGCCTGATTTTTTGGTTCCTGGACGTGCGCGCGCCGGTGCTGTGGGGCGTGTTGATGGCCTTCCTGTCGCTGCTGCCGGCCGTTGGCGCGGCCATCGTCTGGGCCCCGGTCGCGATCTATTTCCTCGCCACGGGCGCGGTGTGGCAGGGCGTGACGCTGGCGGCGTTCGGCGTGTTTGTGATCGGCCTGGTCGACAACTTCCTGCGGCCGGTGCTGGTCGGGCAGGACACCAAGATGCCCGATTACGTGGTGCTGTTATCGACGGTCGGCGGCATGGCGTTGTTCGGGCTGAACGGTTTCGTCATCGGCCCGGTGGTCGCGGCGATGTTCATCGCCGCGTGGGATTTGTTTGTGACCGCCAGCGAGTTTCATACCGACTGAGCTTGCTAAAGGGGTACACATGAACGGGCGTGGGGCTTTGGCCGGCACGGCATCGGCCAGCGCCAGGCGCCCGTTGTGTTGACGGTTATGCCAAGCCCGCCCAGTGTCTAATGAAACTTGTCGCGTCGGTAACAATGGCCACCGCCTTCGCGTTGGCCGCGATGTCCTTGGCGAATTCGGAAGCCAGACTTTGGGCCTTCTCAAGCGTTGCGTCGTCCGGCCCCTTCAGCGCGGTGCCGTTGTATTTATCGATCGTCGCCTGGTTGGTCGATTTCATTTGGGCCAGCAGGTCTTCCATTTCGAACGCGGCACGGAAGAACTTGAGTTTGTCTTCTTCCAAAATGGAAAACTGTGCCAAATTTTCAAAGTACTTCTTTTCATTTTGCAGGGCCGTGTAGGCGTGGGAAAAAGCCAGCCACAAACCGTCGAGATTGCTTGCCATGTGATGCTCCTTGAATGTTGAATGGGTTATTTAGCGACCGTGCCGGCTTGAGCCGCATTTTTTGCTTCCTCAATTTTCTTTTTGTTGCTGTCGACTGTGGTTTTGACGGCGGTCGTGAATAGCTTGAGATTGTCGTACTTGGCTTGTGCCGTCAGATCGGCGCCCAAGGCCGCCAGCGATTTCTGCGCCGCCTCGGTGGCCTTCTTCGTGCTTGGCAACGGAGTGGCCAGCGCGGCGATCGTCGCGTCATCGAGTTTGTTCGCGGCGATTAACCCGGCTTCATCATTGCCCATCGCTTCGGCATTGCCGATCAATCTTAGCGTGACCGCTTGGGCTTGATAATCGCCGGCGGACTCGCGCATGCGACTGCTGTTGGCAATGCTGGCGCGTACGTTCTTCGCCTGCCGTTGTTGTTCGATCAGCGATGCCTGCCGAGCCTTGTACGACTCTGTTTCGCTCGATCGGAAATCGCCGAGCGCGCTTTCCATCTGACCGATGGCGCTCACGCCGAAGTTTGCCGATTCGCGAGCGACCGGTGGCGAGGCGCAGCCGGACAGCGCGATACACGCGATCGCGAAAGTAAGAAGATGGTTGTTCATCAATTGACTCCTTTGCCTATCCAGAGAAGGGTTGCGCTGTTGAGTAGCGCCTGTATATCGCTCGGTTTGATGCCGGAAGCGGCATAGGATGCCTGTTGCTCTACCACTGAATTGATGACGCCGGTCCATAGCGCCAGATTCGACTCGGCCAGCGAGAGCGAGCGGTCGTGGGCTAACGCGTCGACCTGGAAGTTAATTTTGGCGGCGGCTGGCTGGAGCCGCCCGACGTCATCCAAATAATTTGTGGCCGAGTCCCACAGGCGTTGCTTGTCGATGACCTGGGCTTTCCACGCATTGAGTTCTTTGGTCTTGGCGGGTCTGGCGCCCACCGGCGTGAAGCCGGCGTTGACCGGTTCCTCCAAATTGATCGGAGGGAGCGCGGCGGTGTCGATTTCGCGGCCTCTCCTCACTTCCGGTTTCCCGACCAGGGCCGCTTTTGCGTAGGAAAGACGTTGATAGCGCTGCAACTGAATGTTGACCCGCTGCTGAAGAAGATCCAGCTTCAGGCGGCGCAGCGCGATCTCCCGCGCGGCGGCATCGCCTTTGGCCTGCGCCAGGTTCTTCGCCAACAGCAGCGGCACCAGATTGGGCTTGTCGGTGGCGGCCCAATCCGCTTTTGTCTCAGCGGCAAACTTCGAGATCGCGAGGATGGCATCGGCGGCTTTGCTGCGTTCCGCCAACGTATCGTCTTTGGTGGCCGTCAACGTCGCTAAAAAACGGTCGATGGACGCTTGCTCGGCGTCGGACAGCAGCTGCGATCCGAAGGCGCCGCTCAGGACTTCGCCTGCCTTGTCCGCGTTCTCTACGGCGCTTTGCAATTTTTCCTTTGCATGCTGCAGCTTTTCCTGCAGCCCCTTGCTGTTCGCCTCCTGCGCCGACGTCGCCTTGTTAAACTCGGCCAGCGCCGCCTCGAAGGCGTCGCGCGCGGGTTTGGTATCGTCGTCGGCCTTGTCAACCTCCGCCGATGCGGTATCGCGCGCCTCGACGGCGGCCGCCAGCATTCCGTCGGGCAGCGTCGGTTTCGGGCCGATATCTTTTAACGCGGCGCATTTGGCCACGTAATCCTGCTGAATTTCAGTCAGCCTCCTTCCTTTGACCGCATCCGCATCCCGGATCTCGCCAATAGGCGCCTCATTGAGTTGCGCTTCGTCGCAGCGTTTCGGCGTAAAGCCCGATTGCTTGAAATTCTGTACAGCGAGCGCCACCCCAGCCTCCGCGCCCTGTTTTGTCGTTTCATATTGCACCCAGGATTGTGCTGCCGAATCCGATGCGGATAGCTTGTGCAGCTCCCTTTCTATGGACTTGAGCAAGACATCGTTGACCGAGCCGCTGCCGATCGCCATTTCGCGGGCGGCAATGTTGCGCAGGATTACCGCTCTCTCGTCCGTCGTCTTGAGTTGCTCAGCAAGAAGGGCCGCGTGGTTTTTCCTGGCGAGGCTGATTTGAGATGTCAGATCGACTTTTTCCCAGTCGCTTTTGGCGGTTTGACCTTGCTTGTCGCGGGCTTCGTTGTAAAACACGCTGCAGCCGGTCGCGCTGGCCGCCAACGTGGTGAGCAAAACCGACTTTGCGAAGAGGCGGGACTTTGATCCGCTTCGACTAGAGGTGAACCCTTGTTTTGGACTATTTTTCATTTTTTTGTATTCCCCTGAGATGAAATAATCCGGGGGGCGCAAGCGACTGCCCGCCGGCACTGTTTGATGCCATCGGCGGATGACATCGCCACGGTCACCGGCGCCGCCGCGCCCGATGATCACGGGCCCACTTTTGCCGGGGTGATGCGCTCGGCGAGTTTTTCGGCGCTGAGGTCGGCCGTGAATCCCCAGAAGAACAGGGCCAGTAGTTCGGCCCAGGTGCCGATGAATTTGTCTTCCATGTAGGCGAAACTCGCCCAGGCCAGCAGGATCGCCACCAGCGTCGCCATGCCCAGGTCGGCCCTGAACAAGGCGAGCTTGTTCGTCGCCACCGCGCTTTCGAGGCTGCCCAGCTTGAAAGCGTCGAACGATGGAATAAGCACTTTCGCGGCGCCGCCTTGGGGGTATAGTTGGGCCGGCGCCGGCAACGTTGCCGGCGTGGCGGCCGCTGTGTCAGCGCTCAATTGTGAGTTCAGCGGGGGCACGCCCTCAAGCAGCGCGATCCAGTTCGCGCCAGGTTGGTTCAAGTCCGGCGCGTGATCCGCGCGCAGCGATGCAAGCTTTTGCAGCAGTTCGTTGCCCGCGTCGATGGCGCGTCCGACGTGCGTGGTCCATTGCGCGAGGAGCGGGCCGGATAATATCGGCGAGGGCAGGGACCGCGCGGCCGATATCAGTTGGTCCGCGGCCTGGCAGAACCCGTCGAGCTCCGTTTTCAAGCTACCGGCTGCGGCACGCCCGTCGACCAGCGCCGATATTTTCGCCGCGCCTTTTGCTAATTCTTCCGCGCACCAGGTCAGCAGCGCTTTCGCGTTCAGCTCCACCTCGGAGGCGGCTCGGAGAAACGTTTTAGCATCGCTTTGATATGGACCCGACAGCGCCGACAGCGACGCCCTCCATTCGACGAGCCGGGCGGACAGCATCGTTTGCGCCGCCGGCATGAGCATGACCGCCACCAGGCCAAGCTGCTCGACGAACGTGTCGCCGATCAGTTTAAGCTCGGCGTGCGCTTTGGTCAGGCCCTCGTCGGTGCGTCGCTTGGTCGCCTCGATCAGCGCCTGCGCGCGTGTGGGGTCGCGGCCCCGCAGCAACAGCTCGCTTTCTTGCAACTCTTTGAGCGCTTCGTCCCGCACGTCGCCAAGCTGAACCGGCAGGGCGGATTGAACGTCGTATCCGTTTCGAAGGTCCACGATCGCTTTCGACGTCGAACTTATTTCTTCATTTAACTTTTGCAGCGCCGCGGCGACGGCGTCTTTGGTGATTGTCGTGACCTCGTTAATCTTGGCGTCGTCATCCTTGTTGACCGCGTTGACAAGATTCTCAAGCGGCTCCCGAATGGCATCGGCGAATCCCGTATCGGGGATCGTGTCGAGTTGCTGGCGATAGGCGATCAGCGCTTCCAGCGCCGGCGCGCGCGCCGTCGCCAAGGCCTGGCGGTGCTTGAACACCACCCGATTGATCACGCCCGCAACGATGCCCAAGGCGACCATCCAAATGATCCAGGACCAGTGCAAGCGTGTTCGGTACTGCAATGGGATAACATAGCGGTTGTCAAGATCGGGACTGTCGAGCGCCAATTGTCCGTCGGTGACACCGACCGGTAGCGTTCCGGCGTCGAGCGCGACATCGACATGGCCGCCGACAGCAACGTCACGCGCCGAGCTGGTCTGCCACACGCCGGTATTCTTCTGTCCCGACACCAGATTCTCGAGTCTTAGTGTGAGCGCCCTGAGGTGCTCGCCCTTGTTGTCCACCGCCGGCCGCAGTTCGATGGTGGCCGGCACCGTCCGCGTTGCGACGTCCCGGTCAAAAAAAGCCACCCAGCGATCGACCGTCACTTTTCCCGCAACGGTTTCGAACTTGACGGCGGGGCGGGTGAGCGTCAGGCGAAAGGGGTCGAAAGCATCCTCTTTCCCACACGGTACGACGATCAGTTGATACTCGCCGGGCCTTAGACTGTGGACGTTCTTGATATTGATGAGGAGCGTGGGAACTCCGGTTTTGACGCTGAGCTTGTCGTTGACGTCGAAGTGATCGCTCAGCACCTTATCGTTGTTCTGCTTCCATGACACAGCGCCCAGTCGCAAGCAAACATCGGCTGTTCCGGGCGGGACAATCAGAGGAACCGGTAAAGTGGTTTGATCGCTCGCCGTCGACATGATGTACGGCGGCGCCTGCAGCGGCGATAACGTCACCGCTGCCACGGGTAGGCCCGTCAGCAGCATGGTGATCGTGGCGTAGTACTTTGCGCAGCTTGTCCGCATCATGTTCTCCCGATTGTCAAATCCGCGTTGCCATACACCGTGAAGACAAACGGTGAAATGTCTTGATTCCGAAGTCCGTCGATCACGAAGCTGCGCACCGCTTCTCCCAGCGGTAATTCGCGCCCCAGTGTTTTCTCGAGCAAATGCGTGGCAAAGGCGGCGGCCTGGCTGGTCAGGACGTTCCATTCCGTGCCGGCGACGGCGGCGGCGCCGGTGGCGAGGAACGCGTCCACCAAATTGGTCAGCTCACCCAACCGGGTGCGCGCCGATTGGCAGGCCATGAGCAGCACGACCGGCCTGTACGGTGCCTCCCAGCGTGGATGGCTCGCGCTACGGGTCTGGGAAAGCCAGCGCGCCGACACCCGCATTTCCCCGATTTCGGGGCGGATCGCGAGCATGTGGCTGGGAACGTTGCGGTTGTCGTCTTCCGGATACAAATGACTGAGCAGCAGGAGCACGGCCGGCCTTTGACCAGGATTCCACAGTCTGTCCTGGAGGCTGGGTATGAGCGCGGCAATTTTCTGGACATCGTTCGCCCAACGGTTGGCCAGCGCTTGGGCAAAATCGGAGGAGGCCAAGCTGTTGTCGGCGATGCCGGACAAAACCAACGGGCCATTCGATTGGGCGCTGGTGTGGACGCAGCGTCCCTCCGGCGTACCGCCGGCGCCGAACTCCTCCGAGATGAGCTCGATACGGTGGCGCGCGCTCCAAAATCCTTCGATGCACACGACATTCTTTCCGGGACAATGCGGGCAGCCGCGCATGCCGGGCGTCCAGTCGGGGCTGGCCGCCTGGCCGGCCAAACACACCTCGGCCCGGAGAAAGTCTTCGCCCTCGGGCAGCACATAGTCGTAGACCACCTGCCAGGGGAAGGGGGCGTCGCCGTGGCGTACAAACTGGACGGTTTCTCCGGCGTTGGTTTTTAGATCGTGGAGACGGGTGTCAGCTGAGTTCAGCGAGAGCCTTTCCCAGATTTTGCTGCCCAGTTGCGCCAACTTCAGCAGGCTCGATTTGAAACTGGCATTCGGGTCTTCCGCCGACTCTTGCAAAATCGCGCGGAAGTTATCCATGAAGCGCGTCATGGCCGCCGAGTTCAATTGGACTTGCTGACTCCAATTGCTTCCTTTTATCATCACCGTATGGCTGCCGGGATTGACGTCATGATTAAGCGCTATGGATAAAGCCCTGGCGTGCAGGTTCCGGATTGATTGAATCGATTCCAATCCGGACGATGTCATCTTAATAATTGTGCCTTGACTTTTGGTAACTTCCCCGCTTGCGCCGGTCAATCCCCCCGTTGTCAGGGTGAATGACTGGATTAAATTGTTTTGCCAATACAGTGCGATACGCAAATCGCAAATGCCTTCTTCCTCTGGTGTTATCAGATCAAAATACGCGTATTTGGTCGGACCGGCAGGGGGAAGTGACAGCGTTATCGTCGATGGTGAACGCAGCCTAAAGCGCTTTGGAAAAACGGTGACGTCAATGGCACGCGGTTTATCGTCGGGAGCCGCGCCCAGGATTTCATCGACCGATACCACGGGCCCTTGCACCGCGCTGTAACGCGGATTTGGCGATCCAATATGAACCCGTAGACGGTAACGGGAATTGGACGCCAGCGCTTGTTCGAGCGCCGCCTTGCCCAAGAGCTTGTATCGCCCGTTTTCATCCATGCGGGCAAGGGCGAAATCAGCCACACGGTTGTCGCGGCGCTCCCTTTCCCGCTCGGATTGGTCGGGCGACTGCAACGCGTCGAAAAGGGCCTCGCCCAGGTAATCGGACGCTGGCGGAGCCGAGGTTGGCGCGCTCCTCGGCACGGTGGGCGGGCGCGGCGACAATTCCGGGGTGTCGCGCTGTGGCTCGGACGGGGGCGCCAATACGTCCAGGATCAACGGCTCAAGCTGTCGCAGCAAATCAAGCCATAGTCTGGAATCGAGATTGCTAAAGCGGCCCGCTTCGGCCCGCGCGGCCCAGGTCGCCGCCCTTGTTATCGATATGGGAGACGGCGCCCGTATGGATACGGAACCACTGAGAAAGCCTCGCATTTGCTGGTCCAACATACGTTGCCAGTTGGCTGCCAGTGCGACGGCATCGGCAACATGGGCGATAATTCCCTCAGTACTGCGGGAATACCAGGAATGCACGATCGCCGTTTCCATCGTGCGTAGCGTGGATAAGAGCGAGCTATGAATTGCGTAAATGGCCTTTAATTCATCCTCGGCCGTTTTATCCGGAAATCGCTTATAGTATTCATTAATCGTAGGCATAGCTATCCCAACGGCCAAGAACAACGACCCTTCAATAATTAAATAATTTTTAATATCATAATGATATTGCCATATTAGAATCGAATTGTCATCGTCTAAATGCGGGGCGTTGTTAAACGGATAAAAAGGAAGCGGTCGTCATCGCTTCCCATTGCGTTGATCACGCTAAAAAAGGGCGCGGCTTATCCTGCGCGCGAAGGTTTACCGAGCGCGTGTTCCGTGAATGGGCGATTGTTTTGTGTAATGGTCGGGCGATAGGGACGCGCGGTCCCGGCCTTAGCCTTGTTCGGCGCCCAGCAGGTCGCGCGCGTTCAGCAGCGCGTAGATGATCTCGGGATGCTGGCCGAAGCAGCGGCGGATCGCGGCGGGAATGTTTTCGCGGGTGCGCCGGCACAGGCCTTGCTGCTCCGCCAGCTTGATCTGCAAACCCATGACGGTGCGCACGCCGTTGGCGCTGGGCGTGATCGTCAGTTGGATGCCCAGCAGTTCCCGCATGCGCTGCTCGATGCGGCCCAAAGCCTCGTAGCTGTCGATCGCTTCGATGCGCGCGATCAATGCCTTTTCCTCCTCGCGCGTCAGCCGCAGCACGCGGATGTCGGTCTGGTCGTCGCGTTCCCACGCGTCCAGCAGCTCGCTCTGCCGGCATTCGCAGGCGCCGGGCGGGCACTCTTTGCGGATGGGAAATGGCAGGGCAGGGGGCATGGGCGGCTCGCGGTCAACGGAAGTAGATTCTACCCCGAAGGCGGGTGCCGCGCGAGCGCCGGACGCGTCCTCCGCCGTGCTCAGGCCGCCTGCAGACGCTGCTGCAACAGCGCCAGCACCGCCGCTTCCTCGGGACGCAGCTCGTGCAGGTCTTCCTTCAATTCCTCCTTGGCGCGCTGGCGCAGCGCCGTCAGCATCGTGCCGTCGAGGTAGGACTCGATCACCGCCGGATGCACGTAGCATTTGCGGCAAATGGTCGGCGTGTTGCCGAGTTTTTTGGCCACCGATTCGATCGCCTGCACGATGTTCTTCTTGGCCTGCGCCTCGGAGTCGTATTTTTCATATTCCAGCAGCGCCACCGCCGCCAGCACCGTGCCCGACCAGGTGCGGAAGTCCTTGGCGGTGTAGTCCTCGCCGGCGATCGATTGCAGGTACTCGTTGACGTCGGCCGAGCCGACCGTGTGCGGATTGCCGTCGTCGTCGACATACTGGAACAGCTCCTGGCCCGGCAGGTCCAAGGTGCGGCGGATGGTGTTGGCCAGGCGCCGGTCCTGCACCTGGACCGTGTGGTTGACGCCGCTCTTGCCGCGGAAGCGGAACTCGACCTTGCTGCCGTCGAGCCGCACATGGCGCTCGCGCAGCGTGGTCAGGCCGAAGGATTTGTTTTCGCGCGCATATTCCTCGTTACCGATCCGCATCATCGTCGCCTCCAGCAGGTAGACGATGGTCGCGAGCACCTTTTCGCGCGGCAGCCCGGGTTGCTTGAGCGCGGCGTCGACGGCCTTGCGGATGGCCGGCAGCGCCTTGCCGAAGTTGAGCATGCGCTCGTATTTCGATTCGTCGCGCAGCGAGCGCCAGCGCGGGTGGTAGCGGTACTGCTTGCGCCCGCGCGCGTCGCGCCCGGTCGCCTGCAGGTGGCCCAGCGGCTGCTTGCAGATCCAGACGTCGGTCCACGCCGGCGGGATCACCAGCGACTTGATGCGCGCGAGCGTGTCGGCGTCCTTGACCGGGTGGCCGTCGGCGTCGACGTAGTGAAAGGTCTTGCCGCGCTTGCGGCGCGCGATGCCTGGCTGGTAGTCGTGCACGTAGCGCAGGCCGGCCGATTTGGCCGCCGCCAGGGCGTCGTCGGTGGCGGGCGTGGGGGCCGGGGTGACGGCCGCTGGGAGATCGCGCTTCATTGCTGTCCTCGGGTGAGCAGGTTAGCGGTAATCCTACCGTCCGCCTCAGCGCAATGATGTGCGATAGCGCACGCTTTATTCCATGCGTTTAAGACGCTGGCCGAGGATGCCCCATTTGCACGGCTCGCCGTCGACGGTGCCGGTCAGCGCCCAGCCGGTGCCGATCTTTTCGACGCCGATCTCGCACTCCAGTTCCTTGGCCAGTTTCTCGGCCCAGCCGCGCGCGGCGCCCTGGCCTTTGAACAGCTCGTTGCCTTCGTAAATCACGGTGGCGTCGAATACGGGGGCGGCGAAAATGGTCATGATAGGGCTCTCTTAAAATCTGAAAGCGTAATTGTGCACGAAATTGCGTGCTATGGGATCACGTAGGGGGGGAATGGGCGGAACGCCGTAATCGGCCCTACGTCATTCGACGTATTCCCCGAGTTCTCCTTGCTGACTAAAGTTGCAACATTAGTTCAACAATAGTCCAACCAAGGGGAAACACGATGCGTCTGAAACGGGGAAGCCAGCAACTGCTGCTGGCGGCGGTGGCGGCGGTGGCGGCGGGTATATCCAACCCTGCCTGCGCCGGCGCGACGATCAACATGGGCGACGACAAGTCGGTTAGCGTCGGCTTCGGCCTGCGCGAGAGCTTCACCAGCGCCGAGGACGCCGCGCCCAACGGCAGCGGGCGCTCGCAGGACTTCAATCTGGACAGCGGCCGCCTGTTCTTCGGCGCCTCGCTCAACAAGAACATCAAGGGCATGTTCAACACCGAGTGGGACGGCGACAAGATCCGCGTGCTCGACGCCGCCGGCCAGTTCGCCATCTCGCCCGAACTCAATATATGGGCCGGCCGCCTGCTGTCGCCGAGCGACCGTGCCAACATGGCCGGGCCGTACTACTCGATGGGCGGCGGCTACTGGGCCGGCGTGGCGTCGCGCTACGGCTACAACGGCGGCATCTTCCGCGGCCGCGACGACGGCGTGGTCGTCTGGGGCAACGTCGCCGACGGCAAGCTCGGTTACTCGTTCGGCGCCTTCGAGGGCCACACCTTCGGCATCGGTACGCTGACGCAGTCGCAGGCCAAGGCGGCGGGCGTCAAGGCCGACGATTCGCTGATGTACGCGGGCCGCCTGCAGTACGACTTCTGGGACGCGGAACCGGGCTACTACGGCACCGGTAACTACCTGGGCAACGCCGACATCCTGTCGATCGGCGTGGCGGGCCGCTATCAGAAAGACGGCATCCTGACCGTCGCCAAGAACGGCAAATACAGCTCCTACAACGTCGACTTCCTGATGGAGAAGCGCATCAAGGGTTCCGGCGCGGTGGCGGTGGAAGCGGCCTACTACGACTACGACACCGACAACATCGTGCTGGCGGAGCAGGGCAAGGCCTATTCGGCCGGCGTGTCCTACATCTTCGAGCAGAAGGCCGGTTGGGGCAAGCTGCAGCCGTTCGCGCACTGGCAGAAGTTCTCCGCCGATACCAACGTCGACACCAAGCAGATCGACGCCGGCGTGAACTACATCATCGACGGCTACAACGCGCAGGTCAGCGCCTTCTACTCGAAGACCAAAGTCACCAGCGTCGCCAGCCAGGACAAGTTCTCGGTCACTTTGCAGCTGCAATACTAATCTCGTCACCTACGGAGCTATCACATGCAAAATCGTCGCAACTTCATCGGCTCCCTGAGCCGCATCGCCGCCGCCGCGTCCATGCTGGCCGCCGGTGTGAATGTTTATGCAGCAGACACCATCAAGGTCGGCATCCTGCACTCGCTGTCGGGCACCATGGCCATCTCGGAGACCTCGCTCAAGGATGTCGCCTTGATGACCATCGATGAGATCAACGCCAAGGGCGGCGTGATGGGCAAGAAGCTGGAAGCGGTGGTCGTCGATCCGGCCTCTAACTGGCCGCTGTTCGCCGAAAAAGCGCGCGGCCTGATCGCCCAGGACAAGGTGGCGGCGGTCTTCGGCTGCTGGACGTCGGTGTCGCGCAAGTCGGTGCTGCCGGTCTTCAAGGAGTTGAATAGCCTGTTGTTCTACCCGGTGCAGTACGAGGGCGAGGAACTGGAAAAGAACGTCTTCTACACCGGCGCGGCGCCGAACCAGCAGGCGATACCGGCGGTGGAATACCTGATGAGCAAGGACGGCGGCGGCGCCAAGCGCTTCGTGCTGCTGGGGACCGACTACGTCTACCCGCGCACCACCAACAAGATCCTGCGCGCCTTCTTGAAGAGCAAAGGCGTGAAGGATAGCGACATCGACGAGGTGTACACCCCGTTCGGCCATTCGGATTACCAAACCATCGTCGCCAACATCAAGAAGTTCTCGGCCGGCGGCAAGACGGCGGTGATCTCCACCATCAACGGCGACTCCAACGTGCCGTTCTACAAAGAGCTGGGCAACGCCGGCCTGAAGGCGACCGACGTGCCGGTGGTGGCGTTCTCGGTGGGCGAGGAGGAACTGCGCGGCGTCGACACCAAGCCGCTGCTGGGCCACCTGGCGGCCTGGAACTACTTCGAGTCGGTGAAAAATCCGGTCAACGCGGAGTTCATCAAGAAGTGGAAGGCCTACGCCGTCGCCAAAAAACTGCCGAACGCGAAAACGGTGGTGACCAACGATCCGATGGAAGCGACCTACGTCGGCATCCACATGTGGGCGCAGGCGGTGGAGAAGGCCAAGTCGACCGACACCGACAAGGTGATCGCGGCGATGGGCGGCCAGAGCTTCAAGGCGCCTTCGGGCTTCACGCTGACGATGGACGCGACCAACCACCACTTGCATAAGCCAGTGTTCATCGGCGAGATCCGCGGCGACGGCCAGTTCAACGTGGTGTGGAAAACGCCGGGTCCGGTGCGCGCCCAGCCTTGGAGCCCGTACATCCCTGGTAACGAAGGCAAGCAAAAGCTGTAAAGAAAGCGACGGTGGATTGAGCCGTACACCCAACCCAAAGAGGCTGGGGTCGGACCCCTCTGGGTCCGACCCCTGTCCGCCGCAGTGCGGGTTCCACGATTTCCGCATACTGGAAAAATCTTGAAAAAACTAATACTGCTAGCATGCCTGTGCATCGCCGGCGCGGCACAGGCGGCCATCGACAGCGCCTTGCTGGCGCCATTGACCGGCGACGACGCCGACGCCCGCATCGCGGCGGTCGGCAAGATCGGCGCGCTGGCCAATGACGACGCCACCCGCCTGTTGATGGCGATGAAAAACGGCGACGCCTACGCGACGCCCGATGGTCACATACTGATCGTCACCGACGACAAGGCCTACAATCCCGCCAGCGGCGCCACCGGCCCGCTGCCGGAGGGGATCGACGGCCTGATGATCAACAACCGTCTGCGCGGCGCCATCGACGACGCGCTGTCGGCGCTCAAACTGCTTTCCCCCGACCGCGCCGAACGCCTGGCCGCCGTCACCGAGCTGCAAAAAAGCGTGACGCTGGCGCAGGCGCCGCTGATCGAAAAAGCCCTCGCCAAGGAGACCGACGCCGGCATCCGTCCGCTGCTGCAGCTGGTCGCGGCGACCGCCAACCTGCAATCGCCCGACGCCGCCAAGCGCAAAGGCGCGGTGGAGGCGCTGGCCGATAGCAGCAACGCCAACCTGCGGCCGGTGCTGCAGGCGATGCTAATTAAAAACGCCGACGGCACGCCGGCCGAACCGGATGAAGGCGTGCGCGTGGCCGCCGCGCGCACGCTGGCGACCATCGACAGCCGCCTGGCGCGCACCGAATTTATCGGCAATGTCTTCTACGGCATCTCGCTGGGCAGCGTGCTGCTGCTGACGGCGCTGGGATTGGCCATCACCTTCGGCCTGATGGGCATCATCAACATGGCGCACGGCGAGCTGCTGATGATAGGCGCCTACACCACCTATCTGTGCCAGCTGGCGTTCCGCCAGTACTTCCCGTCGGCGGTGGACGCCTACCTGATCGCCGCGCTGCCGGCCGCCTTCCTGGTGACGGCGGCGGTGGGCGTGGCGATGGAACGCACGGTGATCCGCTGGCTGTATGGCCGTCCGCTGGAGACGCTGCTGGCCACCTGGGGCATCAGCCTCATATTGATGCAGGGCGTGCGCACCATCTTCGGCGCGCAAAACGTCGAAGTGGCCAATCCGTCGTGGATGTCGGGCGGGGTGACGGTGCTGGGCAACCTGGTGCTGGCCTATAACCGCATCGCCATCATCGTCTTCGCGATGATCGTCGTGGCGGGCGTGTGGCTGATCCTGAACAAGACGCGACTGGGCCTGTTCGTGCGCGCCGTGATGCAGAACCGCCGCATGGCCGGCTGCGTCGGCGTGTCGACCGCCAAGATCGACATGATGACCTTCGGCCTGGGCTCGGGCATCGCCGGCCTCGGTGGCGTGGCGCTGTCGCAGCTGGGAAACGTGGGGCCGGACCTGGGCCAGAGCTACATCGTCGATTCGTTCATGGTGGTGGTGCTGGGCGGCGTCGGCCAACTGGCCGGCACCATCATCGCCGCGCTGGGACTGGGCGAAGCCAACAAATTCCTCGAGCCGGTGGCAGGCGCGGTGCTGGCCAAGATCGCCATCCTGATCTTCATCATCATCTTTATCCAGAAGCGGCCGCAGGGTCTGTTCGCCATGAAAGGCAGGAGTGCTGAATGACCGCTAATTCTTTGTTTTCGCGCCGGGCGTGGAGCGCCATCGCGGCGACCTGCGTGGTGCTGGCGGCGCTGCCGCTGCTTAACCTGGTTTTCCCGGACGGCCACGCGCTGCACGTGCCGAGCTACATGGTCAGCCTGATCGGCAAATTCATGTGCTACGCGCTGGCCGCGCTGGCGCTCGACATGGTGTGGGGCTACGCCGGCATCCTGTCACTGGGCCATGGCGTGTTCTTCGCGCTGGGCGCCTACGCGCACGGCATGTACCTGATGCGCGCCATCGGCAGGGATGGCGTGTACCAGAGCGATCTGCCGGACTTCATGGTCTTCCTCGACTGGAAAACCTACCCGTGGTACTGGACCGCGACCGACAGCTTCTGGTACTGCCTGTCGCTGGTGGTGCTGGTGCCCGGCGTGCTGGCCTTCGTGTTCGGCTTCTTCGCGTTCCGCTCCCGCATCAAGGGTGTGTACTTCTCGATCATCACGCAGGCGATGACGTATGCCTTCATGCTGCTGTTCTTCCGTAACGACACGGGCTTTGGCGGTAACAACGGCTTCACGGATTTCAAACGCATTCTGGGCTATTCGATCAGCGCGCCCGGCACCAAGGCGACCCTGTATCTGGTGACGCTGGCGGTACTGGCCGGTTCGCTGCTGCTGTGCCGCGCCATCGTGCGCTCCAAGCTGGGACGCGTGCTGCAGGCGGTGCGCGATTCGGAGTCGCGCTTGATGTTCATCGGTTATAACCCGCTGTGGTTCAAACTGTTCGTATGGACCCTGTCGGCGGTGCTGTGCGGGATAGCGGGCGCCTTGTACGTGCCGCAGGTGGGCATCATCAATCCTTCCGAGATGTCGCCGGCGAACTCGATCGAGATGGTGATCTGGGCCGCCGTCGGCGGGCGCGGCACGCTGATCGGTCCCATCATCGGCGCCTTCTCGGTCAATGGTTTGAAGAGCTGGTTCACCGGCGCCTTCCCGGATCTGTGGCTGTTCGCGCTGGGGTTGATCTTTATTTTGGTGACGCGCTATCTGCCGCAGGGCATCGCCGGCCTGGCGGCGCGCCGGGGCAAGAAGGAGGAGGCGGCATGAGCGGAAACGAGAGCTATGACCGCGTCGCGGCAGCGGGACTGGATACGACGCACGGCGCGATCCTGTACCTGGAAGAGATCACGGTGTCGTTCGACGGCTTCCGGGCGCTCAATAAACTGAGCCTGGACATATCGGTCGGCGAGCTGCGTTGCATCATCGGGCCTAACGGCGCGGGCAAGACGACGATGATGGACGTCATCACTGGCAAGACGCGGCCGACGTCCGGCACGGCCTACTTCGGCCAGACCATGGACTTGAGCCGCATGACCGAGTACCAGATCGCCCACGCCGGCATCGGCCGCAAGTTCCAGCGTCCGACCATCTTCGAGCAGCACACGGTGTTCGAGAACCTGGAACTGGCGATGAAGACCGACAAGCGCGTTCGGCCCACGCTGTTCGCGCGGCTGGACTCGGAACAGCGCGGCAAGATCGACGAGATCCTCAAGCTGATACGCCTGAACGGCAGCGAGGCGCGTCTGGCCGGGTTGCTGTCGCACGGCCAGAAGCAGTGGCTGGAGATCGGCATGCTGCTGATGCAGGAGCCGCAGCTGATTTTGCTCGACGAGCCGGTGGCCGGCATGTCCGACGCGGAGACCGCGCGCACGGCCGAACTGCTGAACGAATTGCGCGGCAAGCATTCGATCATGGTGGTCGAGCATGACATGGCGTTCGTGACGGAGATCGCGCAGCAGGGCGTGGTGACGGTGCTGCACGAGGGTTCGGTGCTGGCGCAGGGGACGATGGCGCAGGTGCAGTCCGATGAGCGGGTGATCGAAGTCTATCTGGGACGCTGAAGAATATGCTGCAAGTTGAAAAAATCAATCAGTACTATGGTTCGTCGCATACCTTGCGCGGCGTGTCGCTGGAGCTGGAGCGCGGCAAGTGCATGGCGCTGCTGGGGCGTAACGGCGTGGGTAAGACGACACTGTTGAAGTGCCTTATGGGCGTGTTGCCGGTGTCGGCCGGCAGCGTCAAGCTGGAAGGGCGCGACATCACGCGCCTGGCGCCGCACCAGCGCGCGCGGGCCGGCATTGCCTACGTGCCGCAGGGGCGGGAGATCTTCGCGCGGCTGACGGTGGAGGAAAATCTGCTGATGGGGCTTGCGACGCACAGCGGCAAGAAGGCCAGCTTGATCAAAGGCGAGGTGTACGAGCTGTTCCCGGTGCTGAAGGATATGCTGCACCGTCGCGGCGGCGATTTGTCCGGCGGCCAGCAGCAGCAGTTGGCGATCGCGCGGGCGCTGCTGGCGGAGCCGAAGTTGATCATCCTCGACGAGCCCACCGAGGGTATCCAGCCGTCGATCATCAAGGATATCGGCAACGTGATACGGCTGCTGCGCCAGCGGGGGGACATGGCGATTCTGCTGTGCGAGCAGTATTTCGATTTCGCGCACGAGCTGGCGGACCAGTTCATCGTGATGTCGCGCGGGGAGGTGGTCGCCGCCGGCGCGCAGGCGACGATGAACGATCCGGAAGTTAAGCGGCATTTGGCTGTGTGAACCTTAACCCGGTGCGGCGGGGTCGGACCCCTCGGGGTCCGACCCCAGGGCGGATCGCCTTGCGGGGTGGGGGCTAGCGCGCCAGCAGGTACGTCGCCATGTCGCGCGCGTCGGACTCGGTGACGTTCATCGCCGGCATGGCCGTTTGCGGGTTGATTTGCCGGGGATCGCGTATCCATCGCGCCAGGTTGGCGGCGTCATTGGGCAGGTGGCCGGCGATGTATTTGCGCGCCGCGAGATCCTTCAGCGGCGGACCGAAAAACGTCTCCGGACCTGTCACCCCGGGAATGACATGACAGGCGTTGCAGGCGTACTGGCTTAGCGCGAGCCGCCCGCGCGCGGCGTCGGCGCGCTCGCGCTGCGGTCGCGGCGCGCGCGGCTGGGCGCCGGCCTGTTTGGTGATCGCCGCGTAGGCCTGCGGCGACAACTCCGGCAGCGCGACCAGAAAACCAACCACCGCCCACAGGTCATCCTCGGCCAGGTGGAATTCCCAGGCCGGCATGCCGCTCATCTTGATGCCATGGCGGGTGATCCAATACAGCTCGTTCGGACGCCAGCGGCGCGCGGCGTCGGCCAGCGGGCCGGGCACCGGCTGCATGCTCTTGCCGATGTCGTCCTGGGCGACGCCGGGGGCGCCGTGACAGATCACGCAGTTGTCGCGGTACAGGCCCGCGCCGCGCAGCAACGCCGGCGTTGGCGTCGATGCGGCATTGAACCCCGCCCCCTGGATTTTGGCCTGGGCCACGGACGCCGGCGTGCGCACGTCGCGCGCGTAGTGCTGGACCGATTCGCGCATACCGCGTTCAAGCACCGTGTGGACCGGCTGGAAGTGTAGTTTGGTGGAGGCGACGTCGTAATAACCGCCGTAGAACACCACCGCGCCGCCGGCCGCGCCGAGCACCGCCAGCGTCGCCAGGGTGGCGGCGACCGTGGTCAAAACGAGTCGGCGGCGGTGCGTAGTCATCGTTCGTGTCCTTTGCCGACCGCGCCAATCACGGCGCGACGACCCGCGTTCTGTTGAACGTAGCGAAATGATATGTTCTTGTATTATAGCTATTCGACAGGCTTGAGCAGGTTCCAATCGTGCGCATCCTTCTCCTTTCCTTACTGGCGCTGCTGGCCGCTTGCGACACCGGCGAACAGGCGCGTTCACCGGTGCCGGGTGGCGACGTTGGACGCGGCAAGCTGCTGCTGGCGCGGTACCAGTGCGGTTCCTGCCACCAGATCGCCGGCGTGGCGGCGGCGCGCGGCACGCTCGCCCCGTCGCTGGACAGCTACGGCCGGCGCAGTTATATCGCCGGCCAGATTCCCAATCGTCCCGATGCGCTGGCGCGCTGGATCGTCGACCCGGCGGCCATGAAGCCCGGCACCGCGATGCCGGCCATGGGCGTGTCGGCCGCCGACGCGCGCGACATGGCGGCCTACCTGTACGCGCAACCATGAGCGCCCAATCCTGGCTGCAATCGGCGCTGCATCCGGCCGGACCGGATGCAGCCGTCATCGCGCAGTTGACGTGGGTGCTGTTCATCGGCGGCGCGCTGTTGTTCGCCGGCGTGATGGCGCTGTGCGTGATGGGCCTTCGCGGCAGGCGTCCGGTGCGGCCGATGGTGTGGATAGTCGGCGGCGGCGTGCTGTTGCCGCTGGTGCTGCTGTCTGCGTTGCTGGTGTTCGGCACCTGGCGCGCCGCGCAATTGAGCCAGCCGACGTCGCGCCACGCGGTCAAGATCGCGGTGGTGGCGCGCATGTGGTGGTGGGAGGTGCGCTATGCCGATCCCGCCGGCGGAGCGGATATCGTGCTGGCCAACGAGATCCGGGTACCCGCCGGGCAGCCGGTTTATCTGGGCCTGAGCAGCGCCGATGTGATACACAGCTTCTGGGTGCCTTCGCTGGCGGGCAAGGTCGACATGGTGCCGGGCCGCGTGCACGGCATGACCTTGCAGGCCGACCGCGCCGGCGTCTATCGCGCGCAGTGCGCCGAATATTGCGGCGAGCAGCACGCGCGCATGGCCTTGCACGTCGTTGCGCAGTCGCCCGCCGAATTCACGGCATGGCTGGCGGGGCAGGCGCGGCCGGCGGGCATCCTGCCGCACGGGGGCGAGGTGGAGCGCGGGCGGCGCGCCTTCGACGAACAGCGTTGCTCCGCCTGCCATACGATACGCGCCGGCACCACGGCCGACGATGGCCGCGCCACACTTGGCCCGGACCTGACGCACGTCGGCAGCCGCCTGTATCTGGGCGCCGGCACCTTGCGCAACGGGCAGGGCGCCCTGGCGGCCTGGATCGCCGATCCGCATGTCGCCAAGCCGGGCGTGCGGATGCCGGCCAGCGCCGACATGGACGGCGCGACCCTGCGTGCGCTGGCCGCCTATCTGGAGCAGCTCAAATGACGGCCGCGCGCGACGACCTTCCCAGCTCCCTGCCACGCCCGGCGGGAGAACTCGAACAGCTTGAACGCATCTGGCGCACGCCGCGCGGGCTGGCCTTCCTCACCACCGTCAACAACACCAATATCGGCCTGCTGTACATCGGCACCGCGCTGCTGTTCTTCATCCTGGCCGGCATCCTTGGCCTGATGATCAGGGCGCAGCTGGCGGTGCCGGAGAACGCGCTGCTCTCCGCCGGCACCTACAACCAGGTGTTCACCATGCACGGCACGGTGATGATGTTCCTGTTCGCGATCCCGGTGGTCGAGGCGATCGCCGTATTCCTGCTGCCCGGCATGCTGGGCGCGCGCGACCTGCCGTTCCCGCGCCTGTCGGCCTACGCGTTCTGGGCGTACGCGGTGGGCGGCATCGGCTTTTTCCTTAGCCTGTTCGCGGGGCTGGCCCCGGACGGCGGCTGGTTCATGTATCCGCCGCTGACGGGTAAGGAGTATTCGCCAGGGCTGAACGCGGACTTTTGGCTGCTCGGCATCGGCTTCATCGAAATTTCCGCGATCGCCGGCGCCATCGAGCTGATTGTCGGCATTCTGTTCACGCGCGCGCCGGGAATGACGCTGGGCCGCATGCCGGTGTACGCCTGGGCGATGCTGGTGGTGGGCGTGATGATCGTGTTCGCGTTCCCGGCGGTGATCGCCGGCACCACCTTGCTGGAGCTGGAGCGCGCCTACGACTGGCCGTTCTTCATTCCCGGCCGAGGCGGTGATCCGCTGTTATGGCAGCACCTGTTCTGGTTCTTCGGCCACCCGGAGGTGTACATCATCTTCCTGCCGGCCGCCGGCATGGTGTCGACGATGATCCCGGCACTCGCCGGCACGCCGCTGGTGGGGCACCGCTCGATCGTCGCCGCGCTGGTGGCGGTGGGTTTTTTCAGTTTCGCGCTGTGGGCGCACCATATGTTCACCGCCGGCTTGGGGCTGCTGGAAACGAGCCTGGTGTCGGCGGCCAGCATGGCGGTGGCGATACCGACCGGCGTGCAGGTGTTCGCGTGGATAGCCACGCTGTGGCGCGGGCAGGTGCGCATCAACGCGCCGACCTTGTTCCTGCTCGGCTTCATGTTCATCTTCGTGCTCGGCGGCCTGACCGGCGTGATGGTGGCGGTGCTGCCGTTCGACTGGCAGGTGCACGACACCTATTTCATCGTCGCCCACCTGCACTATGTTTTGATCGGTGGGATGGTGTTCCCGATGTTCGCGGCCTTGTATTACTGGATGCCGCTGGTGAACGGTAACCGCATGTCGGAGCGCGTGGCGCGCTGGGTGTTCGGACTGATGTTCGGCGGGATGAACATGGCGTTCTTCCCGATGCATATCACCGGTTTGCTGGGCATGCCGCGCCGAGTCTACACCTATTCGCCGGAGATGGGCTGGGATCTGCTCAACATGCTGTCGAGCGTGGGCGCGTTCATTCTCGCGCTGGGCGTGCTGCTGTTCATGGTCGACGCGGTGCGCACGCTACGCCTGCCGGAGCGAGAGCATGGCAACCCGTGGCGCGCATCGACGCTCGAATGGCTGCCGGCCGACGAATACGCCACGCGCAGCATTCCGCAGGTGGCGTCGCGCGAGCCGCTGTGGGACCATCCGCAACTGGCGCGGGAAGTGGCCGATGGCGCGCACTGGCTGCCGGGCAGCGCCACCGGGCGGCGCGAGACCATCGTCACCAGCCCGGTGCGGGCGCGCCCGCTGTATCTGCAGGTGCTGCCGGGGGACAGCTGGTGGCCGTTCGCCGCAGCCGTCGGCACGGCAGGTTTCTTCCTGCTGCTGACGATAAAACTGACGCTGGTGGCATGGGCCTGCGGGATCGTGGCCGTGGCGTCGGTGCTGGCGTGGATGTGGCAGTCCGACAGGCCGCCCGCGCAGCGCACGGCGAAGGTGGCGGACGATGTCGTGCTGCCGGTGGGCGTCACCGGACCGGCCTCGCACTCGTGGTGGGGGACGGTGATCATGCTGGTGGTCGACGGCACCATCTTCGCGTCGTTCCTGTTCGCGCATATTCACATCTCGATGCGGCTGGAGGTTTGTCCGCCGCCGGGCAGCCGCCTGCCCGCGCCGTTATGGCCTTTGCTGTCCTGTGGGCTGCTGCTGGCGGGATCGCTGCTGATCGAATGGACGCGGCGCACGGCGGTGGCAGGCGCGCCGGTCCGGATGGGCGAGCAGGGATGGCAGCGGCTGGCGATCGCGCTGGCGCTGGCGTGCATGTTGGGCGCCTTCGCGGCCGATCTGCGCGGTCAGGTGTTGGCGGGGCTTGATCCAACCGCCCATGCCTGGGGCGCCACCGTGGCGGCGATGCTGGCCTATCAGGGGCTGCATGCGGTGTTGCTGTTCATTTTGGCGTGTTATTTGTTGGCCCGGTCCTGGACGGGCAGGCTCACGCCGCCGGGCCGCGCGACGTTGGATAACTGCGCGCTGGTGTGGCACTATGCGACCTTGCAGGGGCTGTGTATCGAGGCGGTCGTTCGGTGGCTGCCACAATTGATGGGATGATCATGCGCACTCAAGACCGGCTTCTCAGTCAAATGACGCTGGCGGTGGCGCCGCTGCTGGTGTGGGCCGCGCATTTCTTTTTTTGCTATGCGTGGACGGCGGCGGCCTGCCAGCGCGGGGGCGATCCCGCCGTTGCGCTGGTCGTGGCCTCGGTGCTGGCCATGGTTGCCGCCGTGGCGCTGCTGGCGCGCGCGGTGCGGCTGCTGTGGCGCGCAGCGCGACCGGTGCAGCTGATCGTTTGGGTGCGCGTCGCGACGGCGGCGCTGGCGCTGGCCGCGATAGCATGGACTTGCGTGCCGATGCTGATGCTGCGGATGTGTACCGGACCGTGAGCCTCGTGGCTTCTTTTTTAGCCGCCTGCGCGGCATAGCTTTGTGATAAGTGCGTGCCTTTTCTGCAAATATCGAGCAACATTGCTTCGTTTTTTCGAGTGGCTTCCGCGTATTCGACGTTAGGGACTAAATACGCGATACGGCATTGCGCAAGTATGAAAGACTCATTGACGATGGCGTCTTGCCGGCATGCAGGCTTTTGCTACAGCCTGCCTGATGTCGAGGCCACGCAAAAGCCATTGCGCCGTCCTCCGCAAATATAGTGCGCGGATAGGTTGCATGACGGCGAGGCGCATTTGTATTTCTGTCCATTGCCGCTCTCCAACCGCCACGCGAAGCTCCCCAATACTCATTTTCACGAACTCATCCCTTCGGCGCGCCTTCAATGTCAGCAGCTCATTGCGGCTCGGCGAGAATCCTGATGAACACTTTGTCGGGCGCGGATCGTACTCCGATTCTGATACGCGTGCCGCCATAGCAAGTCGTGTGCCTACCTCTATTGTTCTCCCCGCGATCAAATCCAGGACCTTGCAGAGCGACTGCTTCGCTTCAGCTAGACGCCCTCGGGCTGATGTAGACTTCTCTTTGACTATGAGCGCCTCGAGAATGCTGGCAAGTTCCTCTGTCAGGGTGAAGTCAAGGAGGAACAGATCTGTTATGTCTATTTTGACAGAATCAATCTCCAAGTGGACGACCACTGTGGCTGTAGCAGATTTGGGTATCATGACGTTATACAGGCGCAATTCAAGGTGTAGAAATAGCGCTCACGGCGAAGCTTTGAATTCGCGTGCAAGCCAAGGTATAGCCCGGAGTTGCTCAAGAATATATCGTTGATACGCGGACGACTGTGCGGACGCCTTCACTAAGTGTTGAATTTCTTGTTTTATGCGTTTTTTCTCGGTATCCAGCGCGTGTGTCTCGGTCGAGGTCTTAGCAACAGTACTACTGCCGTTCATTCCGTAGGTGGCTCCGTAGACAGCGCGTTCTGCACGAATTAGATCGATTGCATACAGTCCACTATCTAATCGGACCGTGAATTTTCCCGCGAGGAGATGTGCGGCGACATCCTGACGGTCCCTCTTGATTCGATAAAGGCGATATTCGAAAGATCGGTTGCTCACCATGGACCATTTGAACGCATGGGCAATGGCTTTACTCGCGTCATCTTTCGATTCAAAGACCCGCTTTCCGCCGGATACGGGGATACGCTTCAATTTGACAGGTGTTGCCAAGACTTCTACGCGCGAACGTAGACGGCGAGCACTTCGTGAGTCGCTCCCTCCATACTCGGGGCAGGCAAGACGGGCATAGGCATAAATGTCCTCCAATTCCTTCAGCGCTTGGAATGTTGGGCCGGCACGATCGCGCCAGAATGCGGCAAATGTGCCGTAGCCTTGCTTACGCCAATAAGGGCGATGGTTTCGGAGTAGTGAGACAGCCTCGTAGAAGGTAGTCCAACTTTCGATAGAGTGATCAAGCATCCTCATTAGGGCGTCGAGGTAGGCCCGACGTTGGGTCTCGTTTTTTAACGAGGCAAAATGACGCCGCACGTCCGGATCCGTCAAAACTATAAACTCCGGCATCGGTATCCGGGTGCGCAATGCTTCTGTTCCGGCAAGCTGGTCTCGGAGCGAGCGGCTCTGCTTTGGCGTGCGCACGGCGGAGGTTTCATTGGTTCTCATATATCCTCCCATGCGCGCCCTCGCTTGAAGAGTTCGTCGAGTGGCCTGAGCTGACCTGTATTGAGCAACCGAGACGTGATCCACTTCAACAGCTGCCGCTGAAAGGCCTCGCTGCGCAGGGCAAATGTGACGCATGATTTGCAGAGCACCGCGCCGTATTCAAAGTCGCTAAGTCCGCTGACTGGGACCGGAGCCAAACGGTAACGAGATCCTTCGATCACAAGTTCTAGTACGGTGGCGTATTTTTCCTTGATATTTAAGAACTTGGAAATCTTATTAGCCAACGTTCGGATGAGATCCGCAGGGGTTTCTTCAAATTCGAAGTCCAAGGCTTCAAAGCGCCCAACCAACACGTCGCGCAACTGTTCTATATGCGCCAGCCACACCTCGTCGCCCCATAGTTCGCGTGTGCTGGTTTCGCGCGGGCCGAAAGACCACTCATTCAACCAGGCGATTGCGTCATCGACGGTAAAAGGTCGCCGGAACAGGTGTTCCGCTTCGAGAATAGGCTCGGCATCTGGAGGTTCTTCCCGGAGAAGGGATGACCGGAAGTCCTTAACGGCATCGATATCCCTTGCCTCAATCGTGCCATTGACTTCGATGGTAAAGGTCACGGGTTCGTTGTCGATCAGGCTTTTGGCGTAGGCCCGTAGCGGACCTAAGTCAGCACTTTCGGCCACCCACGCCGCTCCTGTCGCCGACTGCTCTCTTGCCGCATTGGCGCGGATGTTTTCGACCCGACGTAGAATGTCTTCGACGTCAGGTAGGGAACCGGCTTCCAGACTTGCCGCCACTAAATGTGCGATTGCGTACTTGTCGGCCAAAGACATGGCCTTAATTGTGCGGTGACTTTCAGACGCCGTGAAATTGGATTCAAGTGCCACGAATTCTTCGAGGGTCATCAAACCTGCGGTCTCCTCGCGCATGTGGCGGATGTAGTGGATCGCGCGGTCAATGTTCTCGGCAGTTTTGAACTTGTGCTTACCCGCATGCGTCGGCCCGAAAGTCTCGTGCGTGACGATACGAACAATGTCATGCGATGCTGGAGGAATATATAAAATGTCGCCGACACGGACTGCGGCGCTGCGCATAAAGCGCCCGCCTCGCTGAATTAAGACTGTCGCGCTGTCGATGTATTCAGCCACTCCCCAGACTGACAAGTACTTGTTGTTGATTCCCTCAACAGCCATTTGGTTGACCACCAAAAAACGGCAGCAGTCCGGGCCAAGCCTCCCAGTTCGCAAGTAGCGATAGAACGGGTGTTCTTTGTCTAGCTGATTTGACGACCTGCAGTGAACTCCCATTGCATTCCAGCCGTCCTTCTTTGGAAACATGCCGCGTTTGCTTTCGAAAACGCGTTGCATATACCTGGCAACTTCATCTACCATCGCGTTGTCTGCAACTGAGATGATTGCGTGCACGGGAAACGGTTTAGCCAACACCTTTTTCATATGCGTGTGACGATAATGCTCCCAATGGTCGTGTTCTCGAATATGCTCCTTTCCTTGAATAAATTGGGGGTCATCGAGCTCTTGGACCAGTTGGATGACGTAATTCGTTACCGAACGAATGCTTGGGAGTCCATTGAAATTGGACGTGTCCTGGAACTCCTCGTCGAGAAGCTTTTGCCGATCCGCAGACAGAACGATAAGTGAACGCTCGCCGCGAATCACAGATTCCCCGACCCAAGAGTTCGACCGGTGCGGTACTCGTTGCGACACGATAGCCCCTAGCGAATGTATTTCATCGACCCGTCTTCTGACATGGCATCAAGATAAGTGAAATTGCTCACCAAAACGATATCATCTAGAAGTTTGCCGTCGCCTTTAAAGGGCGTGGCAGAAAAACCAAAAACGAGCGTGTTGCTTGCTGCAGCGACAAATTCCCGGATGTTGTCGGGTGCAAAGTGCATTTCATCGAAAATCACCAGCGGATGTCGATTAGCGACACGTTCAATGCCTCGAATCCATGCGCGACCGCGTGGCCCGTTCCGTCCTTCAGCGCTCACGTCTAGGTGAGGCCACAGCATATTCGGACACATCACACCGATATGGTAAGAAGCTTGGGGATCCAGTAAGGTGGCGTTGTCGGTGATTTCAAGGACAGTCGGAGCTTCATGTAAGAAACCATACCTGACAGGTTCCGTTTCAAGTTCTTGAGCAATTTGAGATCGGAGCGCCGTCCCTTTTGTCACGATTAGCATGCGATCGATGCGAGACTGAGCGGGGCACGATCTGCGGACACATGCATTGATAGCGAAGGGAATACAAAATTCCGCAAGTGTCTTCCCAGAGGCCACGACTTGCGCCACAGTGTACAGCTTCCCGCTGATTTGGCTGATCGGCTGCGCGAAGAACGTCCGGTAATCGAGTAAAGCGTGATACACATATTCCCGCTGGGACGTTCGCAGCACAGCCAAGTTGAGCGCGTTGTCGAAATACAGATGCTTACTCCAATAACCGTCCGGGCGGGACCCCTTGGATGAGTTATGGGAGCGGCACATGGGTTGGAGATTGCTAAGCGCGTCAGTACCATGCTCGAATTTCGACACCCGGTGGTCAACTGTCAGCAGATCCATTGGCGCATCGCAATTCGGCACTACGCAACGAATTCTGCCATCGGGATCCGTCCAAGCAGACAGGAATTGTTCCCATACATCGGGGCTGATACGATATGGTTTTTTCATGCTGACCTCTTCAGGCTTGCCTCCTGCGAGGGGGCCGCGTGCGGGTCTGATTATCTCGCGTTGGGGTGAGGTGATGCGCACGTTAGCTTCGCGCAATCTGCGCTCTGGCCGCGACGGCATGGACTTGCGTGCCGATGCTGATGCTGCGGATGTGCGTGAATTAACGGAATGATGGAGCGAGGTGATGAGCAAGCAAGGCAGTGCATCTCAGGTCGCGCAAGAACTTCTTACTGGCTGGCTGGCCGCCCGTTCAATCGCGCGCGGTTTGCCGTTGCCGGTGCCCGATCATGGGGGACTGCGTGTTGATACGGGGTCGGCGGAGGAGGTTAGGCGTTATGTCTTTGCCGGACCAGCCCCGGAAATTCGCGCGCTGGCGCTGTCGATTACGGCTCCACGTGTTTTCATCAAGATGTGTGGACATGGTGAGCAGTTGCTCGACCTCGTCCCGCCAGGGTGGGAGCTCCAGCCGGCCGGCTACTTAATGACCCACGATGGCAGCCGCGATGTGCAGCACGCCTTGCCCGCCGAGTATCGGCTGGAGCTGGTCACTGAAAGCTTTACGCGTGTGGCGCGTATTTTTGCCGCTGACGGCAATCTGGCGGCGAGCGGATATGCGGTTGAATACGGCGGGGTGTTTATCTTTGACCGCATCGTCACGGAGGACGCGCACCAGCGACGGGGCCTGGGCAGGGCGGTGATGGCGGCGCTGGGTTCGACGCAGTGCTCCGATGCGGCGCGGCGTCTGCTCGTGGCGACCGATGCGGGGCGGGCGTTGTACTCGACGTTGGGGTGGAGCGTTCTTTCGCCGTTTTCAACGGTGGTCATTCGATAGGCGTCGCAGGCGGCTCATGGCGGATTACGGCGTTCCGCCTAATCCGCCCTACGTGATTACGTGGTTGTGTGGTTGTGTGGTTGTGTGGTTGTGTGGTTTTCAGGCGCAATGTCCGTGCGCGTGCTCAGGATCTTTCCAGTTCCTCTTTGCGGCCACCGCGTAGTTTGCCCAGGGCTACCGCGGCCGCCGAGGTGCGCGTTTCCACGCCCAGCTTCACGAACACGTGTTCCAGGTGCTTGTTGACCGTGCGCGGGCTGGTGCCGAGGATCTCGCCGATGTCGCGGTTGGTCTTGCCCTTGATTAGCCAGTTCAGCACCTCCGATTCGCGCTGCGTCAGCTTGAACGCGGCCATCAGCTTTTCGATCTGGGCGACGTCCGATTCCTCGCGCAGTACGATCATCCATTGTTCGTCCTCGCTGAACTCCGCCGCCGAGAAGATCAGCCGGCGGCTGCCGCGCGCCAGCGTCAGCGGCGGGTGCGACTGGCCCTGGCTGTGCGCGTGCTGCGTCGCCGCCAGCCATGAGGTCAGCTCCGAGTCGACCAGATACCCCTGCATCAAGGTGCGCGCGAGCGGGGTTTGCCAGACGATCTTGCCGTCGCGCGGCGTCATCGCGATGACCGCGTTGCCGAAGGCGTCCAGGGCGCTGCGGGCCTGGTCCATCAGGCGCGCGGTCTGCATGTGGGCGGCGATCCGCGCCAGCACCTCGCCGGTGCGCAGCGGTTTGGTCACGTAGTCGTTGCCGCCCGCTTCGAAGGCGGCCACCACGTGCTCGGCCTCCGTCAGGCCGGTCATGAACACCACCGGGATGTGGCGCGTGGCCAGGTTGGCTTTCAGGCGGCGGCAGGTTTCGAAACCGTCCATGCCGGGCATGATGGCGTCGAGCAGGATGATGTCCGGCTGCGCTTCGGCGGCGCGTTGCAGCGCCGTTTCGCCGTTGTTCGCCACCAGCACCGTGAAGCCGGATTCGTCGAGCGCGTCGTGCAGCACGGCGAGGTTTTCCGGCACGTCGTCGACCACCAGCACCACGTTGCCGCGCGCGGGTTCAATGTTGAAGTTCATCGCTCTTGTTCTTTCGGACAAAGTCAGCCATCGCGTCCAGCTGGAAGCGTTTGGCAAAATCCCGCATGGTGTGCGTGAAGCCGTGGTGGGCCGCGTCGAGCGCGTCGATCTCGTCGAGTTTGGCCTGGATGCCGCGCACGTAGCCGATGCGTATCAATTCCTCCAGCGCGGCCATCTGCGCGGCCGGCGGCAGCGTCATGGACGCCGGCGGCGCCGGCATCTCGCTGCTGATCGTCTCCGCGCGCGGTTGCGTGATCCAGTCCAGCGCCAGCCGGCGGCCGATCCAGTCCAGCAGCTCGGCGACGTTGACCGGCTTGACGATGAAGTCCGCCGCGGTGATGCCGGCCTGGTTTTCCATGCCCTTGTCGAAGGCGTTGGCCGAGACGATGGCGATCGGCACCTGCGACAGCTGGCGGCGGCGCAGGATGTAGCTGGCCTCCCAGCCGTCCATGCCGGGCATGGCCAGGTCCATCAGGATCAGGTCGGGCTGGAAGGAGGCGTGCAGGTCGATGCATTCGAGTCCCGACGCGGCCTGCGCGATCTCGAATCCCAGCGGGGCGAGGATGTTGAGCAGCAGTTCGCGGTCGACCTGCTCGTTGTCGACCACCAGGATGCGCCGCCGTGGGCCCCGATAGCCGGTGCGCTGCCGCGCCGGCGCCTCCAGTTCCTTGAGCTCCTTGCCGGTGACGTGCACGCTGGGCAGGAACAGGCGGATGTGGAACAAGCTGCCTTGCAGCGGCGCGCTGCGGATGTTCATTTCGCCGCCCATCAATTGGGTCAGCATTTTGCTGATCGGCAGACCGAGGCCGGTGCCGCTGGCGTTGGCGTGCGCGCTGGCGCTGCCGCGCGTGAACGGTTCGAAGATGTGATCGAGTTCCTCGCGCAGGATGCCGGGGCCGGAATCCTCGATCTCGAACGAGGCGATCTCGCGCGCGTACTTCAGCCGCAACACGACGCCGCCCTCGCTGGTGAACTTGACGGCGTTGCCGAGGATGTTGATGAGGATCTGGCCCAGGCGCTTGCGGTCGGCGCGCACGATGCGCGGCAGCGCCCCGGTCAACTCGTAGCGGAAGGTCAGCCCCTTGTTGGCCGCCTGCAGTTCGAACATGCGCACCAGCTGTCCGATGAAGTCGGGGAAGTTGATCTCCTTGGTGTCGAAGGTCAGCTTGCCGCCCTCGATGCGGGCGATATCGAGCGTGCCTTCGATCAGCGACAGCAGGTGCTCGCCGCTGCTGCGGATCACGCGGATGGCCTGCTGCCGGTGTTCGGGGATCGACGGGTCGTTGTCGAGCAGCTGGGCGTAGCCGAGGATGGCATTCAGCGGCGTCCTGATCTCGTGGCTGATGCCGGCGATGTAGCGGCTCTTGGCCTGGTTGGCCTGGTCGGCGGTCTTCTTGGCCTGCTGCAGCTGGGCGTCGGTCTGGCTGTGCAGCTCGATCTCGCGCGTCAGCAGGCCGGTTTGCCGGTTCGATTCCTCCTGCGCCACGCGGCGGCTCTCGCTGGTGAGCACCAGCCACCACGCGACGATGCCGCTGGTGATCAGCAGCGCGGCGAAGATCTTGAAGAATACCAGCCGCAATTGCGGCAGCAGCGCCGCGTCGCCGGCCGGCAGCACCGATTGCTCGTGGTAGTAGATCAATCCGAGCAGGGCGCCGAGGAACAGCAGCGTGACGATCATCAGCAGCAGATAGTGTCCGAGGCCGCTGCTCAAATAGCGCCACAGCGATTTGGGCAACAGCGCCTGCATCGCCTGCTGCCATTGCGCCGACACTTTCGCGTGCGGCTTGCAGACGTCGTTGCAGCGCGCGTCCAGGCAGCAGCACAGCGAGCAGATCGAACCCTGGTAGGCCGGGCAGTGCGCCATGTCCTCGGCCTCGTACTCCTTCTCGCAGATCACGCAGGTCTTTTGCACCATGCCCGGCGCGCGGGCCGTATAGTATTTGCCCTTGGTGGCGATGGCGATCAGCGGCGCCGCCACCAGCGCCGTGAGCAGCGCGATGAAGGCGGAGAAGGCCTGCGCCTGGTGGCCGAACACGCCCATGAAGGCGGCCACCGACAGCGCCGACGCCAGCACCATGGCGCCGACGCCGACCGGGTTGATGTCGTACAGATAGGCGCGGCGGAATTCGATGCCCTTGGGGCTCAGTCCCAGCGGCTTGTTCACGACCAGGTCGGCCACCACCGCCGTGATCCACGAGATGGCGATGCACGAATACAGTCCGAGCACCTGGTCGAGCGCCTGGAACACGTCGAGCTCCATCAGCAGCACGGCGATCAGCGCGTTGAAGACGGCCCACACCACGCGGCCGGGATGGCTGTGCGTCAGGCGCGCGAAGAAGTTGGACCACGCCAGCGAGCCGGCGTAGGCGTTGGTCATGTTGATCTTCACCTGCGAGATCACCACCAGCAGCGCGGTGGCCAGCAATGCCAGCCGCGGA
This sequence comes from Duganella sp. 1411, assembly GCF_017833525.1. GTDB lineage: Bacteria > Pseudomonadota > Gammaproteobacteria > Burkholderiales > Burkholderiaceae_D > Rugamonas. The sequence goes on along the minus strand of NZ_JAFICD010000001.1, from coordinate 1,396,911 downwards.
TCGGCAAACACCTGGCCGTAGCCGGCCAGGTACATATGCGTGGGGTTGACCGCGAGGTCGAGCGGCACGGCGCTGCTGATGGCCAGGAAGGCCAGCAGCGCGCCGCCCAGCATCTTGGCGATGCCCAGCAGGATCCAGCCCGGCCCGGCGACCAGCACGCCCAGGTGCCAGCGCAGGCGGTTGTCCGCCGTCTTGGCTGGCATGAAGCGCAGGAAGTCGACCTGCTCGCCGATCTGCGTGATCAGCGCGACGCCGACGGCGGTGGCGGCGCCGAACATCAGCACATTGAAATGGCCGTTTTGGCCGGAGCGCCCGGCGTAGTCCATCAGCTGCGGCAGCAATTGCGGCTGCTTGTGCAGGATGGCGACGAAGGGCAGGGCCATGAGCACCAGCCACACGGGCTGGGTCAGCATCTGGATGCGGCTGATCAGGGTCACGCCGTGCGTCACCAGCGGGATGACGGCCAGCGCGCTGACCATGTAGCCGAGATAGAGCGGCAGGCCGAAATACAGTTCGAGCGCGTAGGCCATGATGGCCGCCTCCAGCGCGAACAGGATGAACGTGAACGAGGCGTAGACGAACGAGGAGATGGTCGAGCCGATGTAGCCGAAGCCGGCGCCGCGCGTGAGCAGGTCCATGTCGACGCCGTAGGTGGCGGCGTAGTAGCTGATCGGCAGGCCGGTGAGGAAGATGATCAGGCCGACGGCCATGATGGCCCACAGCGCGTTGATGAAGCCGTAGTTGACGGTGATGGTGCCGCCGATGGCTTCGAGCACCAGGAACGAGATGGCGCCGAAGGCCGTGTTGGAGACGCGGAACACCGACCATTTGCGGAATGAGCGCGGCGTGTAGCGCAGCGCGTAATCCTCGATCGTTTCGTTGGCCACCCAGGTGTTGTAGTCGCGCCGGATCTTGACGATGCGCTGGGGCGGTTCGGTCTCTGCCGCTGTGGTGCTCATGTGCTTCCTGTTTTGTCTTATAGGTCTTTTGTCCGTATTTTCAAGCAAGAAATATGCCGAGGAATGGGGCGGGGCGCGGGCTTTCGTTCCGCGCATGTCCACTTCGCCGGGGCGGCGTGGCGCCGCCGGACGGGCTTGTAGAGTCGATAAGCCGGAATTTATCCGGCCCACATCGAGAAGAGAGAGTGCAAGCCATGGAAAAAATTTCAGCCACGCGCGTACACGACGCGCAGCATCCCCGAGGGGAGTGTCACGCCCATCCGGCCGGCCCCGGTGCCATCAATCTGGACAAGGAATGGGAGCAGGCCGTGCGGCGTCTGATGCAACGCGGCCTGGGCCGCAAGTCGGCGGCGTCCGAACTCGACGACGGCGACCACAAGCGGCCGAAGCATGACCATCATCACCATCACCATCACCATCACACCCATCACACCCATCACAACCACCACGCCCACCACCACCATAAATCGGCCGACGCGCAGCCAACCCGGTCCGCCGCGACCCATGTGGCCATGCCCGCGCATCACATCGGCGCGGCAGCCCCGGTTGTGCACCACGATGGTGCAAAATTGGCCGACACGACAGTAAGCGCACCGCACGCGCCGGTCAAGGCCGTCACGCTTGCCGCCGCCGGGCCGGTGCCGGGCGTCCGGCCGGCGGCCCGCACGGCGCCGCCGGAGCCGACCGCCATCGTCGATGTGAATAAAACCATCATCGTCCACGCGGGCGAAACCTTCGACGGCGGCGGTAAGTATTACCGTCCGACCAAAGCGCTGGGCGACGGCGGCGTCAGCGAGACGCAATTGCCGGTGTTTATCGTGGAATCGGGCGGCAAGCTGAAGAATCTGCAGTATTCCGGCGCGGACGGCATCCACCTGATGGGCGACGCCAAGCTCGACAACGTCGTCAACCGCGACGTCGGCGAGGACGCCATCACCATCGACGGCGCCGACAACCGCGCGGTCGACGCCCAGCGCGCCGGCGTCGCCGCCACCGCGTTGGGCCGGCCGGCGCAGGTCGAGATCACCAACTCGTCGTTCTACCACGCGCACGACAAGGTGATCCAGACCAACGGCGACGCCAACGTCAAGCTCCAGGGGCTCCAGGCGTCCGACGTCGGCCAGTTGATGGTCACCAGCGGCGGCAAGCCGATCACGGCGCACGTGGACTTCGAGGATTCGGTGCTGCGCGACGTCAAGTACGACGTGTTCCGCTTCGATTCGCACACGTCGAGCGTCAACTTCAAGAACGACGATACCGGCCACGCGGGACTGGAGGCGATGATGGGCGATACCCACAAGGCCACCGGCGCGGCCAGCGTGCGGCAGTCGACCGATACGGTCTGAAGCGGCCGGGGCCGGCCCGCTAGCGGTGCTTGCCGCTGTTGAGCTTGTCGAGCAGGCGGGTCAGCTCGTCCCGCATGGCGGGAGACAGGTTGGTGAACTGGCAGCCGATCTGCACCTGCTCGCCCAGCAGGAAGGAGCGGAAGGTGCGCGACAGGCGCACCTCGAGGTCGGCGATCATGACCGAGTCGGGGCCGAGCTCGAGCCGCACGCGCTGCAGCTTGCGGCCCACGTGCAGGCCGACGCAGTCGCGCGGCGGCGCCCGCATGCCGACGCCGCCCGACGAGAAGTCGTACAACTGCAACTCGTACGGCTTGCCGTTCAGCACGAACGAGGCCATGTAGTAGATGCCCAGCGGGGTTTCCAGCCGGGTCGAGGCGCGCCGGTTCAGCACCAGGCACTTGTCCGGGAACTCCAGCGGGATCAGGGTCGGCACGCCGGGCTGGCAGGCCCATTCGTCCGACGCCAGCTTGAACTGGATCTTCGACGAGCGCAGCCAGGCGACGAAGGTGGCCTCGCCGGGCGGCAGGAACTCGCCCTCGTTGAGCTCGAGCACAAAATACGGGTTTTCCGGATCGACCGAGCGGATCCGCGCCATCACCACGTTGGTGGTGCTGGCCGGATAGATCGACACCGGGTCGCCATTGTCGGCGAGCAGGGTCAGCGAATCGCCGATGTCGTGCTCATCGGTCATGTCATGCGGCTTCGAACCGGCCGGTATCGGCTCCACAGCATCTTTTAGGCTGGGCGGGCCACGGCGCATTTCATTGGGTATGGGATCGTTCACTGCGGCATATCTCTTTGATAATGACTTCGGCAATGCGAGGTCGGTCCGCACAGTTTACAATTTATTCCCGCACTTGGCTTGCTAAATAGCAATAAGTGGTCAGAATATTTCACCGATTGTGCGGTTTTGGTCCACGGGCGCCGGCGCCGGCGCCTTAAAACTGCTCTTCGGGACGCAGATAGCGCCACTGGCCCACCGGCAGGTCGCCCAGTTTGACCTTGCCGATGCGAACCCTTTTCAAACCGACCACTTTCAGGCCGACCATGTCGCACATGCGGCGGATCTGGCGTTTTTTGCCTTCGCGCAGGGTGAAACTGAGCTGGTCGTCGTTTTGCCAGCGCACCTTGGCCGGCAACAGCGGCTTGCCGTCCATCCACAGGCCGTGGTTGAGCTTTTTGAGGTCGCTGTCGGGCAGCTTGCCCGGCTTGGTGTACTCGACCCGCACCAGGTATTCCTTGTCGACGCTGGTGGTCTCGCCGATCAGGTGCTTGGCCACGCGGCCGTCCTGGGTCAGCACCAGCAGGCCGACCGAGTCGATGTCGAGCCGGCCGGCCGGCACCAGCGAGCGCAGCTGGGTGGGGTGGAACAGTTCCGGCGACGGATCGTCCGGCCAGCGGTTCTCCGGCTTGACCAGCACCACGGCCGGCTGGTAGCCGTCCTCGGCCTGGCCGCTGACGTAGCCCATCGGCTTGTTGATCAGCACCGTCACGCGCTTCGATTGCTCGGCGGCGGCCTGGCGCTCGACGGTGACCTTCTGGCTGGGGGTGACCTTGCTGCCCAGTTCGGAGACCACCTGGCCGTCGACCCGGACCCAGCCGCGCGCAATCCACTCGTCGGCTTCGCGGCGCGAGCACAGGCCCAGTTCGGACATGCGTTTGGACAGGCGTAATAATTCTTCTGACATGATGCTTTTCTATAAATGATGAGTATGGGGTAAAGCTAATATGAATCGGGTCGGGCCGCGTCGCTGGCGGCTCGTGGCGGATTACGGCGTTCCGCCTAATCCGCCCTACGGTCCGATGACGGTAAATCCGATCTAAAACACGTAGGGCGGATTAGCGCGCCGCGCGTAATCCGCCATGAGCCGCCAATGGAACAGTTTATACCTTGATCGCCTCAAGCAGGTCGGTCTCGAGCTGCAACTGGCTGCGGGCGTTGCCCAGCGCCGGGCCGTCGATCAGGAACACGTCCTCGACCCGCTCCCCCAGGGTCATGACCTTGGCCGTGTGCAGGTTGAGGCGGTACTTGGCCAGCACGTTGGCGATCGAATAGAGCAGCCCGGTGCGGTCGTTGGCGGCGATCGACAGCAGGTAATACTGGCCGCGCTCGTCCGGGCGCAGGTCCACCGTCGGCTGCATCGGGAACGTGCGCGACAGGCGCGACAGCCGGCCCTTGCCGGGCGCCGTCAGCGGCTCCGGATGGGTCAGCACGCCGCACAGCTCGTGCTCGATCAGGCTGATGATGTCGCGGTAGCTCTTGGCGAAGTTCTGCTCCGTCACCAGGAAGGTGTCGAGCGCGTAGCCGTGGCGCGTGGTGTGGATCTTGGCGTCGAGGATGCTGAAGTTCTTGCGGTCGAAGTAGCTGCAGATGCGCGCGAACAGGTCCGGCTGGTCGCGGATGTAGACCGCCACCTGCAGGCCCTCGCCGATCGGCGCCAGGCGGCACTTGACGACCGGCTTGTCGCTGGTGAAGCGGTCGTACAGCGCGCGCGTCTGCCAGGCGATGTCGGAGGCGTCGTGGCGCAGGAAGTAGGCGACGTCGAGCTGGCGCCAGAACGCCTCGTGCGCGTCCGGCCCCAGGCCGTACAGGCGCAGCGTGGCCAAGGCCTCCTGCTGGCGGTTCTTCAGCTCGTGGTCGGCGCTGTGCGGCTCGCCGCCAAGCACGCGCAGGGTGATGCGGTACAGGTCCTCGAGCAGCTTGGCCTTCCAGGCGTTCCACACCTTCGGGCTGGTGCCGCGGATGTCGGCCACCGTCAGCAGGTACAGCGCCGTCAGGTGGCGCTCGTCGCCCACCGTCTTGGCGAAGGCGGCGATGACGTCCGGGTCCGACAGGTCCTGCTTTTGCGCCACCTGCGACATCGCCAGGTGCTGCTCGACCAGGAACACCACCAGCTCGGTGTCCTCGGCGCTCATGCCGTGTTCGACGCAGAACTGCTGGGCGTCGACCGTGCCCAGCTTGGAGTGGTCGCCGCCGCGGCCCTTGGCGATGTCGTGGAACAGCGCGCCCAGGTACAGCAGCCACGGCTGCGCGAAGTTGGCCATCAGCTGGCTGCAGAACGGGTATTCGTGCGCGTGCTCGGCCATCGTGAAGCGGCGCATGTTGCGCACCACCATCAGGATGTGCTGGTCGACCGTGTAGACGTGGAACAGGTCGTGCTGCATCTGGCCGACGATCTTGCGGAAGTTGGGCAGGTAGCGGCCCAGGATCGACAAATCGTTCATGCGGCGCAGCGCGTGGATGATGCCCTGCGGCGCCTGCAGGATGCGCAGGAACAGCGCGCGGTTGACCGGGTCGGCGCGGAACGCGGTGTCGATCTGGAAGCGCTCGTGCCACAGCGCGCGCATGGTGCGCGAAGTCATGCCCTTGAGCGACGGCCGCTCGGTCATCAGCACGAAGATCTCCAGCATCGCCGACGGCGTGCGCACGAAGGTGTCGTCGTCGCCCATGTCGATCAGGCCGTTGAGGTCGTTGAAGCGCGCGTTGATCGGCACCGCCACCTCCTCCTGCGGGAACAGCCGTTCCTCGATGTTTTGCAGCAGGATGGTGTTGAGCTGGGTGACCGTCTTGGCGGCCCAGTAGTAGCGCTGCATCAGGTATTCGCTGGCGCGGCGCATGCCCGGGCCGCTGCCGGTGGCCTGCAGGCCGAGCGACTCGGCGATGGCGGTCTGGATGTCGAACACCAGCCGGTCCTCGCGGCGGCCGGCGTGCAGGTGCAGGCGCACGCGGATGTCCTTGAAGGCGCGCTCCTTTTCCATCAGCTGCTTGGCCTCGGTCTGGGTGATCAGGCCGCTGGTGGCCAGGGTGCGCCACGAGTTGGCCAGGCCGGCGGCCTTGACCAGCCACAGGATCACCTGCAGGTCGCGCAGGCCGCCCGGGCTTTCCTTGCAGTTCGGCTCCAGGCTGAAGGCGGTGTCCTCGTACTTGGCGTGGCGCTGGCGCATCTCCAGCAGCTTGGCGTGGTAGAAGGCGCGCGGGTCCATCGCCTCGTCGTAGCGGCGCTGCAGCTGGGCGAACAATTGCTCGTCGCCGCAGATCACGCGCGCCTCGAGCAGGCTGGTTTGCACGGTGATGTCGGCGGCCGACTCGGTCAGGCACTCGTCGACGGTGCGGATGCTGTGGCCGATCTCCAGGCCCAGGTCCCACAGCAGCTGCACCAGCTCCTCGAGCTTTTCGGTGGTGGCGGCGTCGGGCGCCTGTTCGAGCAGGATCAGCAGGTCGACGTCGGAATAGGGGAACAGCTCGCCGCGGCCGTAGCCGCCCACGCCCACCAGCGCCGTGTTGGCCGGCAGGCGCGCCGCGTGCCAGGCCGTGGTCAGCACCGCGTCGACGCTCTGGCGCAGGCTGCGCAGCAGCTTTTCGGGCATGCCGTCGGCCTGGAAGCCGGCGATGACGATCTGGCGTTCGGTCTTGAGCTGGCGTTTGAGCTGCTCGCGCAGCTCGTTTTTCATGACGGCCGCCGACATGCGCGCTACGCCGCCACGGCCGCAGCGGCCGCACCGGCCGTGATGAAGGCCGGCGGCGGCGGGCTGCCGGCCGACAAGGTCAGCACCTCGTAGCCGGTCTCGGTGACCAGGATGGTGTGCTCCCACTGCGCCGACAGGCTGCGGTCCTTGGTTTTGATGGTCCAGCCGTCGCCCATTTCGCGGATCTCGCGCTTGCCGGCGTTGATCATCGGCTCGATGGTGAAGATCATGCCCGGCTTGAGCTCGTCGAGCGTGCCCGGCCGGCCGTAGTGCAGCACCTGCGGCTCCTCGTGGAAAATCTTGCCGATGCCGTGGCCGCAGAACTCGCGCACCACGCTGTAGCCGGCTTTTTCGGCGTGCTGCTGGATGGCGTGGCCGATGTCGCCCAGGTGCGCGCCCGGCTTGACCTTGGCGATGCCCAGCCACATGCATTCATAGGTGATGTCGGACAGGCGCTTGGTCATGATCGACGGTTCGCCGATCAGGAACATGCGGCTGTTGTCGCCGTGATAACCATCCTTGATGACGGTGATGTCGAGGTTGACCGAGTCGCCGCTCTTGAGCACCTTGTCGCCGGGGATGCCGTGGCAGATGACGTCGTTGACCGAGGTGCAGATCGCCTTCGGGTAGGGCGTGTAGCCGGGCGGGCAGTAATTGAGCGGCGCCGGGATCGTGCCCTGGACGTTGACCATGTATTCGTGGCAGAGGCGGTCCAGCTCGCCGGTGGTGACGCCGGCCTTGACGAAGGGGGTGATGTAATCGAGCACTTCGGAGCCGAGGCGGCCGGCCACGCGCATGCCGGCGATGTCTTCGGCGGATTTAATGGAGATGGACATAGAGGATCGCAATCAGCAAGGTAAACGGTAAAAACGCAGGCGGCGAGCGGACCGGGGTCCGTCGCGGCGTGCAGATATGCTGAAATTATAAACGACGCCGGGGGCGCCGCGTGCGGCAACGGCCGCCCTGTGTCGAAATCGGCTCAGGCCGCCGTGTGGGCGGCGACCGCGGCGGCGGCGCGGCGCTTGCGGCGGGCGGCGAAGCCGAGCAGGCCCAGGCCGCTCAGCAGCATGGCGTAGGTCTCCGGCTCCGGCACCGGGGTCACGTGCGGGTTGCCGGGCGGGTTGGGCGGCGGCAGGATGGGGCGCACGCTGCCGCCCGGGAAGACCGGCTGGTTGGCCGGCACCGGGCGGCCCGCGAAGGGCTGCTCGACCACCCGTTCCTCGACCGGCGCGGCCGGCATCGGCGCCGGCAGGAAGCCGGCGGTGCGCAGGTTCGGCACGTCCTCGATCATCGGCGCGTCCACCAGGCCCAGGTCGCTGTCGCCGACGTGGTCGTTCCAGTTCGGGGCCGGCGCCACCGCTGGCGGCGGCACGGCGGCCACGGCCGGGCGCGGGCGGGCGATGCGGCTGACGTTGCCGCAGATCTTGGGCACCAGGATGCAATGCTGGTCGACGCAGTAGACGGCGCCCGGCTCTTCGCGTTTCGGGCTCCACTTGCTGCGGGTGACGGTGTGGCACACCGAGGCGGCGCCGAAGTGCATGTCGCGGATCTCGGGGTCGTAGTTATACTTGCCGGTGATGGCGTCGCGCGTGATGCTGACCATCTCGTCCGGGTTGCCGTAGGCGAGGCGGTGCTTGAGCTTGACGCGGGTGCGTTCCGGGATGTCGGTGTAGCGGTCGATCGCCGCGTCGGTGTTGCCGGTGTACGGGTTCGCGCCCGGGCGGTCCCACGAACAGCTCGGTTGTACGGTCGCGGCCGCCGCGAGGGTGATGGCAAAAAGGGTGGACATCGAGACAATCTCCAAAACGCAATATTGCGATTTTAACAGGTCTTACAGAAAAGCAAGTGTCTTATTGCTGGGGCACTAAACTTTGGCAAATGATATTACAAATTGGTCACGATTCACATGATCGAGAACAATAAATTTCTGAATGTTACAATTTAACGTTTGGGTCGTTGTATCGGCGCCGACATTTGACATTTTTTGTCCAGGGCAACGGGCGCGGACGCGGATCGCGCCAGTCGGCTCGCCGATGCCTTTCGGCGCACTGTGCCGCTGAGTCGGCGCGTGGTCCGGGACCGGACTTGCCCAAATGGCTGTTTTCAGGGTAGAATCTCGGGTTGCTTGAATTTGATTTTGTGTTCGGGCAATGTTGTTAATATTGTTTATTCATAAACGCGAATCCGATCGACAAGGGTGCCTCTATGGTGACTGATCGGATTCCAGACCCAACCCTGGAGTTAAATATGTCCGTAACGATGCGCGAAATGCTGGAAGCCGGTGTCCACTTTGGTCACCAAACCCGTTTCTGGAACCCAAAGATGGCACCGTTCATCTTCGGTCACCGCAACAAGATCCATATCATCAACTTGGAAAAGACGATGGGTATGTATCAAGAAGCGATGAAACACGTGAAGCAGGTTGCTTCGAACCGCGGCACCATCCTGATGGTTGGTACCAAGCGCCAGGCACGCGAAATCATCGCCGCTGAAGCCGCACGCGCGGGCGTTCCTTTCGTCGATCAGCGTTGGCTCGGCGGCATGCTGACCAACTTCAAGACCATCAAGACCTCGATCAAGCGCCTGAAAGACATGGAAGCCCAGATCGAAGACGGTTCGGTCGAGAAGCTGTCGAAAAAAGAAGGCCTGATGTTCCAGCGCGAAATGGTCAAGCTGCAAAAATCGATCGGCGGTATCAAAGACATGGGCGGCGTTCCTGACGCTATCTTCGTCGTTGACGTTGGCTACCATAAAGGCGCCATCACCGAAGCCGCTAAACTGGGCATCCCGGTTATCGGCGTGGTCGACACCAACCACTCGCCAGAAGGCGTTCAGTACGTTATTCCAGGCAACGACGACTCGTCGAAAGCCATCACGCTGTACGCCCGTGGCGTTGCGGACGCGATCCTGGAAGGCCGTGCAGCCGCCGGTAACGAAGTTGTTGAAATGGTCAAAGCCGCAGCTGGCGACGAATTCGTCGAAGTGAACGAACAGGCTTAATTGTTCTTTACTAGCTAGCTGTAAGGAAAAAGGGGTGGCCAACAGCTCCCCCTTTTTTTTAACTAATGGGTAGAGCAGGGCTCACCGGCCGCTCCCCTTCCACCGAATACCGAATACAGGAGAAACACTATGGCAGCGATTACTGCAGCAATGGTAGGCGAACTGCGCGCCAAGACGGACGCGCCAATGATGGAATGCAAAAAAGCACTGACCGAAGCCGAAGGCGACATGGGTCGTGCGGAAGAGATCCTGCGCGTCAAGCTGGGCGGCAAGGCATCGAAGGCATCGGCCCGCATCACGGCCGAAGGCGTGGTCGCCGCCTACATCGCCAACGGCGTGGGCGCGCTGATCGAAGTGAACTCGGAAACCGACTTCGTCGCCAAGAACGACGACTTCCTGAACCTGGCCAACACCGCAGCCAAGCTGGTCGCTGAAAACAACCCGGCCGACGTCGCCGCGCTGCTGGCCCTGCCAGCGGGCAACGGCCAGACCCTGGACGAAGTGCGTTCGGCCCTGATCGGCAAGATCGGCGAAAACATGTCGATCCGCCGCTTCCAGCGTTTCGAAACGAGCGCCAAGCTGGCCTCGTACCTGCACGGCACCCGCATCGGCGTGATGGTCGAGTTCGACGGCGCCGACGAGCAAGTCGGTAAAGACGTCGCCATGCACATCGCCGCGATGAAGCCGGTGTCGCTGTCGGCCGACCAGGTTCCAGCCGAACTGATCGAAAAAGAGCGCTCGGTCGCCAAGCTCAAGGCCGAGGAAGACGCGGCCGCCGCCGTGGCCGCCGGCAAGCCTGCGCAATCGCCGGAAATCCTGGCCAAGCGCCTGGAAGGCTCGGTCCAGAAGTATCTGAAGGAAGTGTCGCTGCTGAACCAGGCGTTCGTCAAGAACGACAAGCAGTCGATCGAACAGATGCTGAAGGAAAAAGCGACCACCATCAAGGCGTTCACCATGTACGTGGTGGGCGAGGGCATCGAGAAGAAAGTCGACGACTTCGCCGCTGAAGTGGCCGCGCAAATGGCCGCTTCCCAGGGTTAATAGTACAAACGGGCCGAGAGGCCCGTTTTTTTAACCCGGCAACATAACATTGTCTGTAACACAAGTTGTCCCCGGCGGCCGTCGCGCCTATCTCAAGGTATGATAGGCGCCGGCAGCCTTCCCCGAATCAACCCTATACACTTTAGGAGCCCCGTCTCATGTCCAAACCAGCCTACAAGCGCGTCCTCCTCAAATTGTCCGGCGAAGCCCTGATGGGCGATGATCCTTACGGCATCAACCGCGGCACGATCGAACGGATGGTGGCCGATGTGGCCGAGGTCGCGAAACTGGGCGTGGAACTGGCGATCGTCATTGGCGGCGGCAACATCTTCCGTGGCGTCGCCCCCGGCGCCCAAGGCATGGACCGCGCCACCGCCGACTACATGGGCATGCTGGCCACCGTCATGAACGCGCTGGCGCTGGCCGACGCGATGCGCCATGTCGGCATCACCGCGCGCGTGATGTCGGCCATCGGCATCGAGCAGGTGGTCGAGCCGTATGTGCGCCCGAAGGCGCTGCAGTACCTGGAAGAGGGCAAGGTCGTGGTGTTCGCGGCCGGCACCGGCAACCCGTTCTTCACCACCGACACGGCCGCCGCGCTGCGCGGTTCCGAGGTCAGCGCCGAGATCGTCCTGAAGGCCACCAAGGTCGACGGCGTCTACACGGCCGACCCGAAGAAGGACCCGAACGCCACGCTGTACCACTCGATCACCTTCGACGAGGCGATCGCCAAGCACCTGCAAGTGATGGACGCGACCGCCTTCGCGCTGTGCCGCGACCAGAAATTGCCGATCAAAGTGTTCTCCATCACCAAGCCCGGCGCGCTCAAACGCGTCATCATGGGCGAGGATGAGGGTACACTGGTTCACGTTTAATGTTTATGCACCACGTTTAATTCATCCGATAACAGGAGAGCAGCAATGTCCGTAGCTGACGTTAAAAAGAATGCGCAAGAACGCATGACCAAATCGCTGGAAACCTTGCGCGCCGATCTGGCCAAGGTGCGCACCGGCCGCGCCCACACCGGCATCCTCGACCACGTGATGGTCGAATACTACGGTTCGCCGACGGCGCTGAGCCAGGTGGCCAACGTCACCCTGATGGACGCGCGCACCATCGGCGTGCAGCCGTTCGAGAAGAAAATGGCCTCGACCATCGAAAAAGCCATCCGCGACGCCGACCTGGGCCTGAACCCGTCGGCCCAGGGCGACATGATCCGCGTGCCGACCCCGCCGCTGACCGAGGAGCGCCGCAAGGAGATGGTCAAGCTGGTCAAGAGCGAAGCCGAGGACGCCAAGATCGCGGTGCGCAACATCCGCCGCGACGGCAACGAATCGCTGAAAAAACTGGTCAAGGACAAGGCCATCTCCGAGGACGAGGAGCGCCGCGCGTCCGACGAGGTGCAAAAGCTGACTGACAAGTTCATCGCCGACATCGACAAGATGGTTGTCGAAAAAGAAAAGGAAGTGCTGACGGTCTAACCCGGAAGACGCCGACGGCGAATTTGGCACCTCGGCCGAGGGGTCGGACCCCGTACGGGGTCCGACCCCGTCACGCTTTCGGGGTGCGGGTTACCGTGCCACCTTGTCTTTTCGCACCACACCTGCAATACTTTATACTTTGGCACCAAAGTTTTCATGAAATATACGAGTTCGACTACTGAGGTTCCGGAAGCCCCGAATGTGCCGCGCCACGTGGCGATCATTATGGATGGCAATGGCCGCTGGGCGACCAAGCGCTATCTGCCGCGCGTGGCCGGGCACGTCAAGGGCGTCGAGGCGGTGCGCACCGTGGTCGAGGCCTGCGCCCGCCGCGGCGTCGAATACCTGACGCTGTTCGCCTTCAGTTCGGAAAACTGGCGCCGCCCGGAGGAAGAGGTGTCGCTGCTGATGCGCCTGTTCGTGACGGCGCTCGACCGCGAGGTCTCCAAGCTGCACGCCAACAATATCCGCTTGAAAGTCGTCGGCGACCTGAGCCGCTTTGACGCCAAGCTGCAGGGCATGATCGCCAGCGCCGAGCGCAAGACCGCCAACAACACCCGCATGACCGTCACCGTCTGCGCCAACTACGGCGGGCGCTGGGACATCATGCAGGCGGTCGGCAAGATGGTCGCCGCCCACCCGGGCGCGGGCGACTTCGCCGAGGAGCAGCTGGCGCCGCACCTGGCGATGGCCTACGCGCCCGAGCCGGACCTGTTCATCCGCACCGGCGGCGAACAGCGCATCTCCAACTTCCTGTTGTGGCAGCTGGCCTACACCGAACTGTTCTTCACCGACACCTACTGGCCCGATTTCTCCATCGAGTGCCTCGACGAGGCGATCGCCTCCTACCAGCACCGCGAGCGCCGATTCGGCCGCACCGGCGCGCAACTGGCGGAAAAGACCAACTAATGCTGAAAACACGGATTATTACCGCGGTGCTCTTGCTGGCGGTGTTGCTGCCGGTCCTGTTCTTCAATTATTTCCCCGCGTTCGCCGTGGTCGTCACCTTGTTCGTCGGCGCCGCCATGTGGGAGGGCGCGCGCCTGTTCGGCCTGTCGGCCACGGCCGCCAAGGTCACCGGCGTGGTCAGCTGCGCCCTGTTCGTGTTGCTGATGTACGGCGCCAAGCCGGGCGCCGTGAACGCGCTGTACGGCGTGGCCGCGCTGCTGTGGCTGATCCGTTACGCGCCGACCCTGGGCCTGGGCCTGCCGCCGCTCAAGGGCGCTGCCAACTGGTCGATGGCCATCACCTTCAGCTTTGCCATTTTCGCGTGCTTCTTCGCCATCGTCGGCCTGTACCTGAAATCGCCGCTGTACCTGCTGTCGGTGCTGGCGCTGGTGTGGATCGCCGACATCGGCGCCTATTTCTCCGGCAAGGCGTTCGGCAAGCGCAAGCTGGCGCCGACCATCTCGCCCGGCAAATCGTGGGAAGGCGCCATCGGCGGCGGCGTCGCCGTGCTGGCGATCGCCGCGCTGACCATCGTCGCGGCCGTCTCGGCGCCGTGGCTGCAGGACACCTTCGCCGTGCGCCTGCAGGCGCGCTTCGGCTGGGCGCTGGCCTTGCTGGCGCTGCTCGTCATCGTCGCCGCCTCGGTCATCGGCGACCTGTTCGAATCCCAACTCAAGCGCCGCGCCGCCATCAAGGACAGCAGCAACCTGCTGCCGGGCCATGGCGGCGTGCTCGACCGTGTCGACGCGCTGATCCCCGTATTGCCGCTGGCGGCGCTGCTGACCGCCTGGCTCTGAAAGAGATTTCTATGCAACGCATCACCATACTTGGCGCCACCGGTTCGATCGGCGTGTCCACGCTGGACGTGCTCGCCCGCCATCCCGAGCGCTATTCCGTCTACGCCTTGTCGGCGCACAGCCGCGTCGAGGAACTGGCCGCGCAGTGCGTGCAATTCCGTCCGGCGCGCGCCGTGGTCGGCAGCGCCGCCGCCGCCGACCGCCTGGGCGCGCTGCTGCGCGCGGCCGGCGTCGCCACCCAGATCGAATTCGGCGAGGCGGCGCTGTGCGCCATCGCCAGCGCGCCCGAAGTCGACAGCGTCATGGCCGCCATCGTCGGCGCCGCCGGTCTGGCCCCGACCCTGGCCGCCGCCCGCGCCGGCAAGAAGGTGCTGCTGGCAAACAAGGAGGCGCTGGTCATGTCCGGCCAGCTGTTCATCGACGCCGCCGCCGACGCCGGCGCCGTGCTGCTGCCGATCGACAGCGAACACAACGCCGTGTTCCAGTGCCTGCCGTCGTCGTACGGACGCCAGCCCGGCGCCAGCGGCGTGGCCAAGATTTTGCTCACCGCGTCCGGCGGCCCGTTCCTCACGCGCGCCGTCGACACGCTCGACGCCGTCACGCCGGAGCAGGCCTGCAAGCACCCCAACTGGTCGATGGGCCGCAAGATCTCGGTCGACTCGGCCACGATGATGAACAAGGGCCTTGAGGTGATCGAGGCGCACTGGCTGTTCGGCGCCCCGGCCGACCAGATCGACGTCGTCATCCATCCGCAGTCGGTGATCCACTCGATGGTGTCGTACGTCGACGGCTCGGTGCTGGCGCAGCTGGGCAACCCCGACATGCGCACGCCGATCGCCCACGCGCTGGCCTACCCGGAGCGCATCGATTCCGGCGTCGCCCAGTTGGACCTGACGCAGATCGCCACGTTGCAGTTCGAGCGTCCCGACTTCGCCCGCTTCCCGTGCCTGGCGCTGGCCTTCGACGCCTTGCGCGCCGGCGGCACGGCGCCGGCGCTGCTCAACGCGGCCAACGAGGTGGCGGTGCAAGCCTTCCTCGACCTGAAGATCGGCTTCCGCCAGATCGACCGCGTCATCGCCCGGGTGATGGAGGCGCTGCCGCACGGCGCCGCCGACAGCATCGAGGCCGTCATGTCGCAGGACGCGCTGGCGCGCGGCGCCGCCGAAAACTTCATCGCCGGACTGGCAAAATGAACTTCCTGCAAACCGTCCTGGCGTTCGTCGTCTGCCTTGGCTCGCTGATCGTCTTCCATGAGCTGGGCCACTACCTGGTGGCACGCTGGTGCGGCGTCAAGGTGCTGCGCTTTTCGGTCGGCATGGGCAAGATCGTGTGGTCGCGCCGCTTCGGCCCCGACCAGACCGAATGGGCCGTGTCGGCGTTGCCGCTGGGCGGCTACGTCAAGATGCTCGACGCGCGCGAGGGCGACCTGGCCCACCTGCCGCCGGAAGAGCTGAAGCGCGAGTTCACGCGCCAGAACGTCTGGAAGCGCATCGCCATCGTCGGCGCCGGCCCGCTGGCCAATTTCCTGATCGCGATCGTGCTGTTCGCCGGGTTGTACATGCACGGCGTCGAGGAACCGGTCAGCCGGGTGAGTGTGCGCGCCAGCGAGGTGGTCGAGTTGTCCGCCGGCGCCGTGTCGCCAACCGCGTCGCCAACCGCGTCGTCCTCCGCGCCGTCGACGCCGATCGCCACGCCCGCCTGGCGCGCCGGCCTGCGCAGCGGCGACCTGGTCACCGCCATCAACGACCAGCCGGTGAGCGTCTGGTCCGAGCTGCGCTGGAACCTGATGCAGTCGGCCATCGACAAGAAGGAAGCGCGCCTCACGGTCGAACGTCCCGGCCAGGGCCGGATGCATGTCGTGCTGGCGGCCGAGGTGCTGGCCGCGCTCGACCTCGACGGCGATATCGTCGGCAAGCTCGGCCTGGGCGTGGCCCGTCCGGCGCCGGTGGTGCAGCAGGTGATCGCCGGCGGCCCTGCCGAACGCGCCGGCCTGCGCAAGGACGACCTGCTGCTGGCGGTCGACGGCACGCCGGTGGAAGACGGCATCGCCTTCATCGACCTGATCCGCGCCTCCGCCGGCAAGACGGTGAGCGTGGCGGTGCGGCGCGACGGCCAGCCGGTGACCTTGGCGATGACGCCCCAGGCCGAGCAGGCAAAAAGCGGCAAAGGAACTGTAACAGTCGGTAAGATCGGCGCTTCCATCGCTTTGCAGCCGGATATGATCACCGTGCCCTCGTCGCCGCCGGCGGCGCTGGGCAAGGCGCTGGCGCGGGTCTGGGACACTTGTACGATGACGCTGAAGATGATCGGCAAGATGATCGTCGGCGAAGTCTCGCTCAAGAACGTCACCGGCCCGATCACGATCGCCGACTACGCCGGCCAGACCGCGCGCATGGGCGTGGCCAGTTATTTGAGCTTTATCGCCTTCATCAGCATCAGTTTAGGGGTAATGAATTTGCTACCGATTCCGGTTCTAGATGGGGGGCATTTGCTGTATTATTCGCTGGAAGTTTTAACTGGGCGTCCTGTGCCGGAGCGTTTTAACGAGATCGCACAGCGCGTCGGCATCGGTTTGCTGATGACGTTAATGCTGTTGGCGGTATTTAACGACGTCGCCCGGCTCTTATAAAGTAGTTCGTTGATTTAGCCATTGAATAACCCCGATGAAATTATATTCTGACCGTATTACTTCACCTTCCCTACGCCGCAGCTTGATCGGCGCCGCCGTCCTGGCGCTGTGCGCCGGCCGGGCCATGGCGATCGAACCGTTCGTCATCAAGGACATCCGCGTCGAAGGGATACAGCGTACGGAAGCCGGTACGGTGTTCAGCTACCTGCCGGTGCGGGTGGGCGAGACCTTCAACGACGACAAGAGCGTCACCGCCATCAAGGCGCTGTACGCCACCGGTTTTTTCAAGGACGTGCGGCTCGAGGCCGACGGCCAGGTGCTGGTGGTGCTGGTCGAGGAACGTCCGGCCATCTCCAAGGTGGAGTTCACCGGCACCAAGGAATTTGAAAAAGACACGCTGGTCAAGGCGTTGAAGGACATCGGCGTCGGCGAGACCAAGATTTTCGACAAGGCCTCGGTCGACCGCGCCGAGCAGGAGTTGAAGCGCCAGTACCTGTCGCACGGCCTGTACGGCGTCAAGATCGTCACCACCGTCACGCCGATCGAGCGTAACCGCGTCAACATCACGTTCGCGGTCGACGAGGGCGAGATTGCCAAGATCAAGCAGATCAACATCGTCGGCAACAAGGTCTTCTCGGACAAGGAACTGAAGGACCAGCTGGCCCTCAACACCGGCGGCTGGTTCAGCTGGTACACCAAGGCCGACCAGTACTCCAAGACCAAGCTGACCGGCGACATCGAGTCGCTCAAGTCCTACTACCTCGACCGCGGCTACATCGAGATGAACATCGATTCGACCCAGGTGTCGATCACGCCGGACAAGAAGGACATCTACATCACGATCAACATCACCGAAGGCGAGAAGTACACCGTCTCCGGCATCAAGTTCGAGGGCGAGACCTTCGGCCGCGAGGAGGAGCTGCGTTCGCTGGTGCTGCTCAAGAACGGCGAGACCTATTCCGGCGCGCGCCTGACCGCCACCAACAAGCTCATTTCCGACCGCCTCGGCACCTTCGGCTACGCCTTCGCCAACGTCAACGCCAATCCGGACATCAACCGCGACAAGCGCGAGGTGGCGTTCACCTTCTTCATCGATCCGGGCAAGCGCGCCTACGTGCGCCACATGAACATCGCCGGCAACACCACCTCGCGCGACGAGGTGATCCGCCGCGAGTTCCGCCAGTTCGAGTCGTCCTGGTACGACGCCAACAAGATCAAGCTGTCGCGCGACCGCGTCGACCGCCTGGGCTACTTCAAGGACGTCACGGTCGACACGCCGGAGGCGCAGGGCACCTCCGACCAGGTCGACGTCAACCTGACCGTGGTCGAAAAGCCGACCGGTAACTTCCAGATCGGCGGCGCGTTCTCGCAGTCCGAGAAGTTCACCTTCCAGGCGGCGATCCAGCAGGCCAACTTCGCCGGCTCGGGCACCACCGTCGGCATGGAACTGAACACGTCCAAGTACAGCCGCACGATCTCGTTCTCGCAGACCGACCCGTATTACACCGACGACGGCGTCTCGCGCTCGTACGAGATCTATCTGCGCACGATGAAACCGCCGGCGCTCAACACCGGGTACTACACGATCAAGCAGCAGGGCGGGCGCGTGAGCTACGGCGTGCCGTTCTCCGAAGTCGACACGGTGTTCTTCGGCATCGGCCTGGAACGCTCGAACATCGTCACCGACGCCACCTCGCCGACCCGTTTCCAGCAGTATGTGCGCGACATCACCGGCATCCAGAGCGGCATCGGCAGCGCCAAGACCAACGCCGTGCCGCTGACGATGGCGTGGGCGCGCGACAGCCGCGATTCGGCGCTGACGCCGACGGTGGGCCGCTACCAGCGCGCCAACCTGGAGCTCGACATCATCGGCCAGCAGAAGTACTACCGCGCGGTCTACGAGCAGCAGTGGTACAAGCCGCTGTTCTCGAAGGTGACCCTGGCGTTGAAGGGCGAGGTCGATTACGGCCGCGGCTTGCGCGACAGCTCCTACCCGGTGTTCAAGAACTTCTATGGCGGCGGCATCGGTTCGGTGCGCGGCTACCTGAGCTCCTCGCTGGGCGCGGTCGATCCGCGCTACGGCGACGCGCTGGGCGGCGCCTCGCGCCTGATCGGCAACGCCGAGCTGCAGCTGCCGTTCCCCGGTTCGGGCCAGGACCGCAGCCTGCGCTGGTTCGGCTTCGTCGACGGCGGCCAGGTGTACCAGGAAGGCGAGAAGATGCGCCTGCAGCAGCTGCGCTATTCGGCCGGCCTGGGTATTAGCTGGATTTCGCCGGTCGGCCCGCTCAAGTTGAGTTATGCTAAGCCCCTGAACGCCAAGGAAGGCGACCGCCTGGAGCGCTTCCAGTTCCAGATGGGCAGCGGCTTCTGATGCGGCTGCCGGTTTTAACAGCGTACGGCATTAATATTTACCTCGGAGAAACAAGTTGAAGACTGCATCCGCTAATCTGACCAAATATCTCGCCGTGCTTGCGCTGGGCTGGAGTGCATTGGCGCCGGTGCAGGCCCAGACCTCGGCCTCGCGCATCGCCTGGCTCAGCCCCGAGCGCATCTACAACGAGTCGAAGCTGGCCAAGCTGGCCAGCGAGAAGCTGCAAGAGGAGTTCAAGAGCCGCGAGAAGGCCATGCAGGAGATGGCCGGGCGCCTGAAGACGGCCTCCGACAAGCTGGAGAAGGAGGCGCCGGCGCTGTCCGAGGCCGACCGCGTCAAGCGCCAGCGCGACGTGTTCGAGCTTGACAAGGAATACCAGCGCCGCCAGCGCGAGTTCCGCGAGGACCTGAGCCAGCGCACCAACGAGGAGCGCCAGGCCATCTCGGACCGCGCCACCAAGATCATCCGCCAGATGGCCAATGTCGAAGGCTTCGACATCGTGCTGCAGGACGCGGTATGGGCGAGCCCGCGCATCGACATCACCGACAAGGTGCTGGCGGCGCTCGATAAAGACAAATAAATCACACAAGATTGGATACCCCGATGGGCACTCGACTGGGAGAATTGGTCGAACGCTTCGGCGGGCAGTTGATGGGTGACGCGAACCTGGAAGTGACCGGGATCGCGCCATTGACCGACGCCGGCGTTTCGCACATCAGCTTTCTGAGCAACAGCAAACTGCGCGCCCAGGCGCTGCAGACGGCGGCGGCGGCGTTGATCGTCTCGCCCGCCGACGACGAATTCATCGCCGCCGGCTACAGCGGCGCGCGCATCGTCACCCCCAACCCGTACGTCTACTTCGCCAAGGCGGCGCAGTATTTCTACTCGCTGACGGCGATCGTGCCGCCGGCCGGCGTGCATCCGACCGCCTTCATCGGCGAGGGCGCGCAGATCGCCGCCACCGCCCACATCGGGCCCAAGGTGGTGGTGGAGGCGGGCGCGGTGATCGGCGAGCACGCCGTCATCGACGCCGGCTGCTACATCGGCCGCGAGGCGGTGATCGGCGAGGGCACGCACTTCTTCGCCAACGTCACCTTCCACGCCTACTGCCAGATCGGCGCGCGCGGCATCATCCACTCGGGCGCCGTGATCGGCACCGACGGTTTCGGCTTCGCCAACGAGAAGGGCGTCTACATCAAGATCCCGCAGACCGGGCGCGTGATGATCGGCGACGACGTCGACATCGGTGCCAACACCACGGTCGACCGCGGCGCGCTGGCCGACACGGTGATCGAGGACGGCGTCAAGCTCGACAACCTGATCCAGATCGCCCACAACTGCCATATCGGCGCGCACACGGCGATGGCCGGCTGCGTCGGCATGGCCGGCAGCACCACGGTGGGCAAGTACTGCACCTTCGGCGGCGCGGCCATGATCAACGGCCACATCACCATCGCCGACCATGTCAACGTCGGGCCGTCGACGATGATCCCGCGCTCGCTGACGGAACCGGGCACCTATATCGGCTACTACCCGATGTCGCGCCCGGCCGAATGGGAAAAGTCGGCCGTCATCGTGCGCAACCTGGCCGCCATGCGCGACAAGGTGCGGGCGCTGGAAAAAACAATTAAAACACTGACGAATCAAGAAGAGAAATAGATTATGACCACCACTCCGGAAACCACCGAATCGTCCTGCACCAAGAAGTGCCTGGATATTCACGCGATCAAACAATACCTGCCGCACCGTTATCCGATGCTGCTGGTCGACCGCGTGCTGGATTGGGAGGCCAACCAACGCATCACGGCGATCAAGAACGTCACCGTCAACGAGGAATTCTTCAACGGCCACTTTCCGCACAAGCCGGTCATGCCGGGCGTGCTGATGATCGAGGCGATGGCGCAAACGGCGGCCATCCTGTCGTTCCTGTCGATCGGCGTCAAGCCGGACGAGAACTCGGTGGTGTACTTCGTCGGCATCGACAACGCGCGCTTCAAGCGTCCGGTCGAACCGGGCGACCAGCTGGTGATGAACGTCGAGATCCTGCGCCACGCGCGCGGCATCTGGAAGTACAAGGCGGTCGGCACGGTCGACGGCCAGCTGGCGCTCGAGGCGGAACTGATGTGCACCATCCGCAGCGCCAGCGACGCCAGCCAGCCGATGGGGAAGTAAGCATGTCGAAGATTCACGCCACCGCCATCGTCGACCCCAAGGCGGAACTCGACAGCAGCGTCGAAGTCGGGCCGTATTCGGTCATCGGCCCCAACGTGCGCATCGGCTCGGGCACCGTGGTCGGACCGCACGTGGTCATCGAAGGCCACACGACCATCGGCAGCGACAACAAGTTCTTCCAGTTCTCGTCGATCGGCGCCGCGCCGCAGGACAAGAAGTGGTCGGGCGAACCGACCCGCCTGAGCATCGGCGACCGCAACACGATCCGCGAATTCTGCACCTTCAACACCGGCACGGTGCAGGACAAGGGCGTCACCACGCTGGGCAACGACAACTGGATCTCGGCCTACGTCCACCTGGCGCACGACTGCCAGGTCGGCAGCAACACGATCTTCTCGAACAACGCGCAGCTGGCCGGCCACGTCGAAATCGGCGACTGGGTGATCATGAGCGGCTTCGCCAACGTCCACCAGTTCTGCAAGATCGGCGCCCACGCATTCGTCGGCATGAGCACCTCGCTGACGCAGGACGTGCCGCCGTTCGTGCTGTTGAACGGTAACCCAGCGCAGGCGCACGGCGTCAATATCGAAGGCCTGAAGCGGCGCGGTTTCACGCGCGAGCAGATCAACGGCATCCGCACCGCCTACAAGATGATTTACCGCTCCGGCCTGACCCTGGAAGAGGCCAAGGCCGCGCTGCTGGCCGAGGAGCAGGCCACGCCGGCCGCCGCCGAGCAGATTCGTTCGATGCGCGAATTCCTCGGCATCGCCAGCCGTGGCATCGTCCGCTGACATGACGCAGCCGGAACGACCGCCACTGTCGCTGGCGGTCGTCGCCGGCGAGCCCTCGGGCGACGTGCTGGCCGCGCGCCTGTTATCGGGACTGCGTCCGCATCTGCCGCACGCGCGCTTCCACGGCATCGGCGGCGAGCATATGATCGCGCAGGGCTTCGAATCGCACTACCCGATGGACAAGCTGACCGTGCGCGGCCTGCTGGCCGTGATCCCGCGCTACCCCGAAATCAAACGCATCCAGAACGAACTGCGCGACCGCCTGCTGGCCGAGCGGCCGGCCGCCTTCATCGGCGCCGACTACCCGGGCTTCAACCTGGGGCTGGAGATGCAGCTCAAGGACGCCGGCATCCCGACCATCCACTACATCGGGCCGCAGATCTGGGCCTGGCGCGGTGGCCGCATCAAGAAAATCATCAAGGCGGTCTCGCACATGCTGGTGGTCTTTCCGTTCGAGGAGGAGATCTACCGCCAGGCGAGGGTGCCGGTCAGCTATGTCGGCCATCCGCTGGCCGAGCTGATACCGATGGTGCCGGACGTGGCGGGCGCGCGCCGCGCGCTGGGCTTGCCCGAGGACGCCAACGTGGTGGCGATCATGCCGGGCAGCCGCATGTCGGAGATCAAGTACAACACGGCCGCCTTCATCGGCGCGGCCAGGCTGCTCAAGCAGCGCGACCGCTCGCTGCGCTTCGTCGCGCCGATGGCGGGCGAGCGCCAGCGCCAGTACTTCCTCGAACTGGTGGCGCGGGCCGGCCTGCGGGACGTGGAAATCCAGCTGCTCGACGGCCAGTCGCACACCGCCATCGCGGCGGCCGACGCCGTGCTGGTGGCGTCGGGAACGGCGTCGCTGGAGGTGGCGTTGTTCAAGAAGCCGATGGTGATCGCGTATAAAATGATGGCGGCCGAATACCAGATCCTGCGCCACTTCGGCTACCAGCCGTGGATCGGATTGCCCAACATCCTGGCGCGCGAGTTCCTGGTGCCGGAGATGCTGCAGGACGCCGCCAGCCCGCAAGGCCTGGCCGACGCCATGTGGAAGCAGCTGAGCGACGCGCCGCACCGCCTGAAGCTGGTGCAGCGCTTCAGCGACATGCATCACAGCCTGCTGCGCAACAGCGCGGTGGAGAGCGCGGCGGCCGTGCTCAAGGTAATTTCCAGATAGAGAATCAACGTGAAAAATCAACATCCAGGCCTGTTCGACGACCTGCCCGAGTCGGCCGACGAAATCATTTGCGGCGTCGATGAAGCGGGCCGCGGCCCGCTGGCCGGACCGGTGTTCGCCGCCGCCGTCATCCTCGACGTCTCGCGCCCGATCGCCGGCCTGCGCGACTCGAAGAAGCTGACCGAAGCCAAGCGCGACCTGCTGGCGCCGCTGATCAAGGCGCAGGCGCTGGCCTGGGCCATCGCCGAGGCGTCGGAGGAGGAAATCGACAAGCTCAATATCCTGCAGGCGTCGATGCTGGCGATGCGGCGCGCGGTGGAGGCGCTCAAGACGGTGCCCACGCTCGCGCTCATCGACGGCAACCGCTGCCCGGTCATGAAAATCCAGAGCATCGCCGTCATCGGCGGCGACGACAAGGTCGACGCCATTTCGGCCGCGTCGATCCTGGCCAAGACCGCGCGCGACGCCGCGCTGGTGGCGCTGCACGCGAAGTATCCGCATTACTGCTTCGACCAGCACAAGGGCTACGGCACCGCGCTGCACCTGGAGCGCCTGCGCGAACACGGCGCCTCGCCGGTGCACCGCCGCTCGTTCGCGCCGGTGCGCGAGGTGCTGGAACTGCACGCGCTGCGCAACGGCGTGGTGGTCGAGACGGTCAAGGTGGTGAAGGTGGAGCAGACGGCGCAAACGGCGCAAACCATGGACTTGCTGGCCGCCGGAGGTTTCGCATGAAGACCATCACCTCGCGCGACAACGCCCAATACAAGGAACTGGTCAAGCTGGCCGGCAGCTCGCAGGCGCGCCGCAAGTCCGGCCGCACCCTGCTGGACGGCGTGCACCTGTGCCAGGCCTACCTGCAGCTGCGCGGCCTGCCGGAGCAATGCATCGTCAGCGAGACCGCGCTGCACAATCCCGAAGTGATGGACATCGTCGGCCAGCTGGAGGCGCAGCACGCGCACGTGCTGGCGCTGCCGGATGCGCTGTACAACGCCGTCAGCCAGGTCGAGCACGGCGTCGGCGTGATGTTCTCGGTGCAGACGCCGGAGCGCGCCGTCAGCGAGCCGCTGGCGGTATCGGCGGTGCTGCTCGATAACGTGCAGGACCCCGGCAACGTCGGCTCGATCCTGCGCAGCGCGGCGGCGGCTGGCATCAAGCAAGTCTACTGCAGCGCCGGCACCGCGTTCTGCTGGTCGCCCAAGGTGCTGCGGGCGGCGATGGGCGCGCACTTCGTGCTCGATATTTTCGAGAATGTCGACCTGGCGGCGCTGGTGTCTGCCTCCAAGGTGACATCGCTGGCCACCAGCGGCTACGCCACGCAACGGCTGTACGATGTCGATCTGCGGCAGCCGGTCGCGTGGCTGTTCGGCCACGAGGGGCAGGGCGTGGCGGACGATCTGCTATCGATGGCGACCCACCAGGTGGTGATTCCGCATCTGGGGCAAGTGGAGTCCCTGAACGTCGCCGCCTGCGCGGCGGTATGCTTTTTCGAACAAGTCAGGCAGAATCAATCCTAGAACGTTTGATCGGAGCCGTCATGGATATCGCGCAGTTGCACTTTCTGGTAGCGGAAGGGGATCAGGTACAACGACACGCGCTGGCCGATATCCTGGTCCACCTGGGCGTTGGACGGATCACGCAAGCGCCCGACGGCTACACGGCGCTGCGCCACTTCAGCGCCGGCATCACGCCCCCGGTCGATATCGCCATCCTCGATTTGGCCTTGCCCGGCATGGACGCGCTCGAGCTGATACGCCGGCTGGGCGAAGCGAAAAGCACGGCCGGCATCATCATCGTCGGCGCGCAGACCAACGCGGTGCTGTTCTCGGTGGAGACCATGGCCGACGCTTACGGCGTCAACGTGCTGGGCGCGGTCGGCAAGCCGGTCATCGGCAGCCGGCTGGAAGCGCTGGTCGGCAATCATCTGCATCGGCCGGAACCCCACGCCGCCAGCGTCAAGGTCCAGCCGATGTCGTTCGCCGAAGTGGGCGCGGGCCTGCAGGCGCGCGAATTCGATCCCCATTTCCAGCCCAAGATAGAACTGGAGACGGGGCAGGTCAAGGGCCTGGAGATGTTCGCGCGCTGGCGCCACCCGCTGCACGGGGTACTGGGGCCGGCGTCGTTCATGCCGGCGCTGGAACAGAACCGCCGCATCGACTTCCTCGACTGGAGCATGATCGAAAAATCGGTCGCCGCGTGCCGCACCTTGCACGACCAGGGCATACCGATCTCGTTCTCGATCAACGTCGACCAGAGCACCCTGGCGCACCCGCAGTTCATGGAGCAGATCGCGGCCTGCCTGGCGCGGCACAGCATCCTGCCCGACTACATCACCTTCGAGATAACCGAATCGGCGGTGCTGACGACCGACCCGCACTTCCTCGAACGCCTGCTGCGGTTGCGGATGAAGGGTTTCGGCCTGGCGATCGACGACTACGGCACGGGGCGCAGCAACCTGCAGCTGCTGGCGCGGATACCGTTTTCGGAACTGAAGATCGACCGCAGCTTCGTCGACGGCGCCTCCAAGAAACAGGCCATCGGCACGGTGCTGCGCTCCTGCCTGGGGCTGGCGCGCAGCCTCGACCGGCGCTCGGTGGCGGTCGGCGTCGAGACCAAGCAGGACTGGGACTTCCTGCAAGGGCTGGGCTGCACCTACGCGCAGGGCTATTACATCGCCAAACCGATGCCGGTCGAGGAATTCCCGGCCTGGCTGGCCGACTGGCAGCATTTCTTCTGACCCCGGAGTGGTTATTCGACAACGCCGACTTCGACCCGGTTGCGCCCCGCGGCTTTCGCGCGGTACAGCGCGGCGTCGATGCGCGCGATCAGCGATTCCAGCGTCTCCTCGGCGGACGCCAGGCTGGCCGCCCCCATGCTGCAGGTCACCGTCAGCGGCGTCGCGCCGCCGATGTCGAACGGCTGCCCGGCCACGGAGCGCCGCCATGCGTCGATGCGCTCGACGGCGCCGGGCTCGTCCAGCGATAGTCCCGGCAGAACCAGCAGGAACTCCTCGCCGCCATAGCGCCCGATGCAGTCGCCGTCGCGGATCTGCATGCGCAGGTGCCGCACCAGCCCGCACAACAGCGCGTCCCCGGCCGGATGTCCATAGGTGTCGTTGACGCGCTTGAAGTGGTCCAGATCCAGCAGCACCAGCGTCAAGGCGCCGCCGTGGCGTCGTCGCTGGGCCAGCTCGCGCGCCGCCAGTTCGAAGATGGCGCGCCGGCTCATGGCGCCGGTCAAGCTGTCGGTGAACGCGAGCTCACGCATGCGCTCGTGCGATTCGGCCAGTTCGCGCGTGCGCTCGCGCACCAGCGCCTCCAGCTCGTTTCGATGCTGCACCAGCCGCCGTATGCGAACGCGGTGCCCGGCATAGATCAGCAACGCGGCGAGAACCAATGCGACGGCGACCACCGGCGGACGTCGCCACCACGGCGGCATGATCTCAAAATTCAGCGTCACGGGCTCGCTGCGTTGTCCCAAGTCGTCGTTGACGGCGACCAGCTCCAGGCTGTAGTCGCCCGTACCCAAACCGGCATAACGCAGCTCGCCGCCCGCGATCTCGCTCCAACCGTTCTCGCTTCCATGCAGGCGGTAGCGCACATGCTGTGACAGCCGGTTGGTAAAGATCGGAATTTCCCAGCGCAGTTCCAGCAACTGCGTGGACCAGGGTATCGCCGTTTTGCGGCCGGGTGTCAGACTGACGCTACCCAGCTTCGCCTCGGTGAGTTTGAGCGCCAGCGGCTGCGCGCCGCCCAGCCGCTCCGGATCGCTGATGCGGGTCACGCCACGGCTGGTGCCGACCCAGATGGCGCCGCGCGCATCCTCGGCCAGCGCGCTCTGGTCGCAATCGTTCCAGGCCAGGCCATTGCTTTCGTCGAAACGGCGCCAATCCTTGCCGTTCCAGCGCACCACGCCCACGTCGGTGCCGGCCCACAGCCAGCCCCGGTGGTCTTCCAGCAGCGACAGCAGGCGCAACCCTTTGAGCACGGCCGGTTGCACCGGTTCGGCCCGCGGCACGCCCGGGCGATTCAGGTCGATGCGCATCAATTGCCGACCGACGGCCGTGCGCAGCCAAACACGACCGTTGCCACAGGCAAGATAGGACACGCCGCTGCTCGGCGCCAGCCCGTCCACCTGCGGCCGGACGAAGCCGCGCGCCGGATCGTACTGCAGCAGCCCGCTACCGGTTCCCACCCAAATGACGCCGCTGCCCCTGTCGCGGCACGCGGTGTTGACGCTCCGGTCGCTGGCGTTGAACAGGCGATCGAGCTCGTCGCGCCGCCGTCCCGGCCCGCTGCCGTCGAGCGGCATGCTAAAGAGCCCACGGCCGCCGCCAAGGACCCACAGTTCGCCACCGGCGGCCAGCATACGTCCTCCGCGTATCCGGCCGCCGTCGGTCATGGAGCGCCACGGCTGCCCGCGCCGGCGGTGGAGCAGCTCCCCGCCGAAGGTGGACAACCACATGCCGCCGCTACCGTCGGACACAATGCCGGCGATCTGGCCGGTGACCGTGGGCGCCTCGCGCACCAGCGTCTGGCCCGCGGCATCGATGGAGACGACGCCACGCTGGGTGCCGATCCAAACCCTCCCCGCGCCATCGTCGGCGATGGACCACACCACGTCGGAGGGCATGCCCTGGCGCGTTGTCCACGACGACCAGTTTTCATAGCCGCGCCAGTGCGCCAGCCCGTGCCCGGTGGTGCCCAGCCACACGTCGCCGTTGTGGTCGGGCAGCATGGCGCGCAGGCCATCCTCCGTCAAACCGTTACGGTCCCCCAAGTGCTGCCATTGCCCGGCCTGCCAGCGATACACCCCCGCGTCACCTGGCGTCAACACGCGTCCCGCGCTGTCTTCGCTCATCGGCAACCAGCGGCTATTGGCGCCACGCCCCAAGCCCTGCGGCGTGACGTCTGTGAATTGGGTGGTGCCGGCGGCGCGGCGCACGACATGACGGTCGCTCCGCGCCCAGATGGCGCCGTCGCGCGCCTGCAGTAGGCCGAGCCATTCACCCTGCGGCAGGCCGTCGGCGGCGCCCCAGCGCTCGAGTCGGTTTTGGTGCCATCGGCACAACGCGCTGCCGCAACCGAACCACCAGGCGCCGTCTTTGGCAACCAGAATGGAGCGGGCTTCGCGCGCATCCGGTTTCGATGGATCGAGCGTGGCTGGCAGCGCCGGTTCCATGCGCGCGCTGTCGCCGGTCGCGACCACCCGCCACAGTTTGCCCTCTCCGCCGACGACCAGCACGCCGCCATCGGGCAGTGGCGCCAGCGACTGCCCCGCGAGCGCCGACCAGGTCGGGTCACCAGTCGATACCGTGACAATCCTGCCGCCGTGGTAGCGAAGGACGCCGGCTTGACTGGCGGCCCACAAGGAGCCGTCGCTACCAAAAACCGTGCTGTAGATTTCCTGCTTCGCCACGCCCTCGGGAGACCGAATGGTCTCGCCGTCGTGGCGGTACAGGCCATTTTCCGTGCCTATCCACAGCGCCCCGCCGGGCTCCTGCGCCAGAGCGTTGACTGCCAGATTGCCCAAGCCGTCTGTGTTCGTGTAGTAGCGCAGCGATAGCTGCTGCGCGCTTGCCAGCGCCGACAGCAATCCCAGCAGCAGCGCGCAGCAATAGGACGCAAACCGGTTAATTTTTGCTGTCGGCTTATGGACCCCCATCATTCGCATCCTCTTGCCCATCCAAACGGTCGTCGATCGAGCCATCAGGATATGGGATTCCAAGATGTTGGCGCAAGGAAATTCTATATTTAACACCGCCGCCAGGCGATGGGAGGCGTTGTATAGGGTACAAAGATGACGGCCTCGTTTGACGCCGATGGATGGAGGGGGGCGGTCAGCGCGCTTTCATCTGAGGTTGTTTTTCGCCGCGTTCAACATGCCGGTATAGGCCGGCTTGGGCTGCTGCCGCCTGTCGAACGGCAACGGCGAATCGTGGCGCCCTTCATACTCGCCGTGGTTGAGCCATGTGTGGCTGTCCGAGATGCCCCACAACGTGACGGCGCGCAGTTCCGGATGGGCCAGGAATACCTTCATCAGCGCCGCATAGCGTTCGCCCTGCAGCCGCAGCAGCGTGTCCTCGCTGTCCGACAGCGACTTGGCCTGATACCGGTACAGGCTGACGTCAAGCTCGGTGACCTGGTTCTCCAGCCCCAGTCGCGCGAACGTGGACAGCGATTCATCGATCGCCTCCGCCGACGGCCCGAACACCGATACATGCATCTGATGTCCGACGCCGTGCACCGGCACGCCGCGCGCGATCAATCCCTTGACGACACGCTCGAGGCACTGGCGCTTGGCCGGTTCCTCGGTCGAATAGTCGTTGATGTACAGCCGCGCCTTCGGATCGGCCGCGTGCGCGTAGCGGAAGGCTTGCTCGATATAGTCGTCGCCGACGGCGGCAAACCATTTATCCTTGCGCAGACAATTGGGCTGCTTGTCGTCGATGACCTCATTAACGACGTCCCACGCGTACACCGCGCCCTTGTACCTGCCCACCACCGTGTCGATATGCGACTTCAGACGGGCCAGCACCAGCTCGCGCGTGGCGGGCTTGCCCTCCCTGTCGGTCCACATCCACGCCGGCGTGCGCAGGTGCCACAGCAGCGTGTGGCCGCGCATCGCCATGCCCTGGCCGTGCGCGTACGCCACCAGCTTGTCCGCCGGGCCGAAATTGTACGCGCCTTCCTTCGGCTGGATGTCGGCCGGCTTCATGACGTTTTCGGCGACGATACTATTGAAGTGCGCCGCCAGCAGCGGCGCTTCGGCCGACGTCAACTGCGACGGTTCGATGGCGGCTCCTATCTTCAGCCGGCCTTCGTACGCTTTCGCGAGGGAAGGGGTGTCCTGCGCGGCCGCCTGCAGCGCGGCGGCCCCCAGCAGCATCGTCAACGCGGCGCGCCGGATCATGTCAGTACTCGCGCCGGTTTGGTTTGATCTCCTGCAGGATCGTGGTCGAAATCTCCTCGATCGATTTGGTCGTCGACGACAGCCAGCGGATGCCTTCGCGCTTCATCATCATTTCCGCCTCGTTGACCTCGTAGCGGCAGTTTTCGAGCGACGCGTACTTGCTGCCGGCGCGGCGCTCGTTGCGGATCTCGGCCAGGCGCTCCGGCGTGATCGTCAGGCCGAAGATCTTCGGCTTGAAATCGTACAGCGACGACGGCAGCTTGCCGCGCTCGAAATCGTCCGGGATCAGCGGATAGTTGGCCGCCTTGATCCCGTACTGCATCGCCAGATACAGGCTGGTTGGCGTCTTTCCCGAGCGCGAAACGCCGACCAGGATCACGTCGGCCGAGGCCAGGTTCTTGTGCGACTGGCCGTCGTCGTGCGCCAGCGAGAAATTGATCGCTTCGATGCGGTTTTTGTATTCTTCGCTGTCCACAATGTTGTGCGAACGACCAATGGTGTGTGTCGATTTGACATTTAATTCTTGTTCCAAAGGAGCAACAAATGTCTGGAACAAGTCCATGTACATGCCCTTGCATTGCCGGATCACGTCCGACAATTGGGTCTGCACCAAGGTCGAAAAGATGATCGGACGTTGACCGTCGGTTGCAAAAGCCTCGTTGATCTTGCGCGCCGCGTCGTGCGCCTTGTCCAGGGTATCGATGAAAGGCAGACGCACCTGCCGGAAACGCAGCTCGAACTGGGTCAGCACGGAGTGACCAAAAGTTTCAGCCGTGATACCGGTGCCGTCGGAGACGAAGAAAACCGTGCGGGCCGCCGACGGCAGGGGAGGACGTTGTTCTTGTGTCATGTGATGTAAGCCTGTCAGGATTGTGAATCGTCAATTTGAGCCGCAGGCTGTAGAATGGACGCCATAGGTAAGATTGTGCTGCACGACGACCAGAATAACAAGAATGAAACAAAGCGTCTGCGCACCGCTGGAAGATTTCTATCATCAAAAGGTGTCAATATGTCTAACGCAGCATTGAAGGAGCAAAATAACGAAGCGGTTTACGTCGCGTCGTTCGAAAATTTGCGCATGACGGATGTCGAATCCGTCGGCGGCAAGAACGCCTCGCTGGGCGAAATGATCAGCCAACTGGCCGAAGCCGGCGTCCGCGTGCCAGGCGGCTTCGCCACCACGGCGCAGGCGTTCCGCGACTTCCTGTCGTATAGCGTCGGCGGCGGCAAGCCGCTGGCCGAACGCATCGCCGACCGCCTGGCCGATCTGAACATCGACGACGTGCGCTCGCTGGCGCAAGCGGGCGCCGAGATCCGTCAATGGATCATCGAAACCCCGTTCCAGCCACGCCTGCAGGCCGAGATCGAGACCTTCTACGACAAACTGGTCGCCGATTCGAGCACCGAAATGTCGTTCGCCGTGCGCTCGTCGGCCACCGCCGAGGATTTGCCGGACGCCTCCTTCGCCGGCCAGCAGGAGACCTTCCTCAACGTCGTCGGCATCGAAAACGTGCTCGACGCGATGAAGCACGTCTTCGCCTCGCTGTACAACGACCGCGCCATCTCGTACCGCGTCCACAAAGGCTTCACCCACGCCGAAGTCGCGTTGTCGGCCGGCGTGCAGCGCATGGTCCGCTCCGACCTGGGCGCGGCCGGTGTGATGTTCACCATCGACACCGAGTCCGGCTTCAAGGACGTGGTCTTCGTCACCTCCAGCTATGGCCTGGGCGAGACGGTGGTGCAGGGCGCGGTCAATCCCGACGAGTTCTACGTCCACAAACCGATGCTGGAAAAAGGCAAATCGCCCGTCATCCGCCGCAACATCGGCTCCAAGCTGCTGAAGATGGAGTTCACCAGCGAAGCCAAGGCTGGCCGCTCGGTCAAGACCGTCGACGTGCCGGTGGAAATGCGCAACCGCTACTCGCTGAACGACACCGAAGTGGTGGAACTGGCCAAGTACGCCGTCATCATCGAAAACCACTACGGCCGTCCGATGGACATCGAGTGGGGCAAGGATGGCCGCGACGGCAAACTGTACATCCTGCAGGCGCGTCCCGAGACCGTCAAGTCGCAGCAGAAGGCGACCGACGTGCAGCAGCGCTTCAAACTGAAATCGAGCGGCACCGTGCTGGCCTCCGGCCGCGCGATCGGCCAGAAGATCGGCGCCGGTCCGGTGCGCGTGATCCACGACCCGGCCGACATGGAACGCGTGCAGCCGGGCGACGTGCTGGTGGCCGACATGACCGATCCTAACTGGGAACCGGTCATGAAGCGCGCCTCGGCGATCGTCACCAACCGCGGCGGCCGCACCTGCCACGCGGCGATCATCGCCCGCGAACTGGGCGTGCCGGCGGTCGTCGGCTGCGGCGACGCCACCGAAGTGCTCAAGGACGGCACCTTCGTCACCGTGTCCTGCGCCGAAGGCGACGAGGGCAAGATCTACGACGGCCTGCTGGAGACGGAAGTGTCGGAAGTGGCGCGCGGCGAGCTGCCTAAGCTGCCGACCAAGATCATGCTCAACGTCGGCAATCCGCAGCTGGCGTTCGACTTCCAGTCCGTGCCGAATGCCGGCGTCGGCCTGGCGCGGCTGGAATTCATCATCAACAACAACATCGGCGTCCATCCGAAGGCGATCCTGGAATACCCGAACATCGACGCGGACCTGAAAAAAGCGGTGGAGTCGGTCGCGCGCGGCCACGCCTCGCCGAAGGCCTTCTACGTCGACAAGCTGGCCGAGGGTATCGCCACCATCGCCGCCGCCTTCTGGCCGAAGCCGGTGATCGTGCGCATGTCCGACTTCAAGTCGAACGAGTACAAAAAGCTGATCGGCGGTTCGCGCTATGAGCCGGACGAGGAAAACCCGATGCTGGGCTTCCGCGGCGCGGCGCGCTACCTGGCCGAGGACTTCGCCGGCGCGTTCGAAATGGAATGCCTGGCGATGAAGCGCGTGCGTAACGACATGGGCTTGACCAACGTCGAGATCATGGTGCCGTTCGTGCGCACGCTGGGCCAGGCCGAGAAGGTCGTCAACCTGCTGGCCAAGAACGGCCTGGTGCGCGGCGAGAACGAACTGCGTCTGATCATGATGTGCGAAGTGCCGTCGAACGCGATCCTGGCCGATCAGTTCCTGGAGCACTTCGACGGCTTCTCGATCGGTTCCAACGATCTGACCCAACTGACCCTGGGCCTGGACCGCGACTCCGGCATGGCGCTGCTGGCGGCCGACTTCGACGAGCGCGATCCGGCCGTCAAGGCGCTGCTGTCGCTGGCGATCAAGGCGTGCCGCGCGCAGGGCAAGTACATCGGCATCTGCGGCCAGGGTCCTTCCGACCATCCGGACTTCGCGGTCTGGCTGATGGAGCAGGGCATCGAGTCGATGTCGCTGAACCCGGACTCGGTGATCGACACGTGGCAGAAACTGGCCGCGCTGCAGAAGTAAATAATAAAGTTTGACCCTGGCTGAAAATGGTATAGACTGGAGTTGTCGAATTTAGTTGCAAAAAACTCTATCAATACCATCTGTCTTGCTGCAAAAACCCTCGTGTCCCGGTCCGGGAAGCGGGGGTTTTTGCATTTTTCAACCGTCGTAATGGGAGAACATCATGGCTGAATGGAGTTACTGGCTGGTCGCCGCCGGCGCGCTCGTCATCGTCGAACTGTTCATCGGCACCTTCTACCTGCTGATGATCGCCATCGGGCTTGGCGCCGGCGCGCTGGCCGCGCTGCTGGGCCTCGGGCCGGCGCTACAGACGCTGGTGGCCGCACTGGTGGGCGTGGGCGCCACCTTCGCGCTGCGCCGCAGCCGTTTCGGCAAGCTGGCAAGCGGCGTGCGCGCCGAGCGCGATCCCAACGTCAACATGGATATCGGCCAGACGGTCAACGTGCCGGCCTGGCAGGACGGCGCGGCGCGCGTGATGTACCGGGGCGCGTTGTGGGACGTGGAGCTCGATCGCAACCCGCCGGGGGCGAACCCTCCGCCGGGCCACTACAAGATATGCGAAGTGCGCGGCAGCCGCCTGATCGTGGCAGGCTAAGATTAATCAACCGGAGAGTGTAGATGGATATCAGTTTTGGTAATGTAAGCCTGGTGTTGTTTGTCCTGGCGTTGGTGTTCGTGTTCAAGACCATCAACGTGGTGCCGCAGCAGCACGCGTGGGTGGTCGAGCGGCTCGGCAAATATCACGCGACCTTGGGGCCCGGCCTCAACATCGTGATCCCGTTCGTCGACCGCATCGCCTACAAGCACGTGCTCAAGGAGATCCCGCTGGACGTGCCGCCGCAGGTGTGCATCACCAAGGACAACACGCAGCTGCAGGTCGACGGCATCTTGTACTTCCAGATCACCGACGCCATGCGGGCGTCGTACGGATCGTCGAACTACATCGCCGCGATCACGCAACTGGCGCAGACCACCTTGCGCTCGGTGATCGGCCGCATGGAGCTCGACAAGACTTTCGAGGAGCGCGACCATATCAACACCACCGTGGTCAACGCGATCGATGAATCGGCCGCCAACTGGGGCGTGAAGGTGCTGCGTTACGAGATCAAGGACCTGACGCCGCCGAAGGAGATCCTGCACGCGATGCAGGCGCAGATCACCGCCGAGCGCGAAAAGCGGGCGCTAATCGCCGCCTCCGAAGGCCGCAAGCAGGAACAGATCAACATCGCCAACGGCGAACGCGAAGCGCAGATCGCCCGCTCGGAAGGCGACAAGCAGGCGGCCATCAACCGCGCCGAGGGCCAGGCGGCGGCCATCGTCGCGCTGGCGGAGGCCAACGCCTCGGCGCTGCGCCAGGTGGGCGCGGCGATCCGCGAGCCCGGTGGCGAGGACGCGGTCAACCTGAAGGTGGCGGAGCAGTATGTCGGTGCTTTCGGCCAGCTTGCAAAAACCAATAATTCGATTATCATCCCGGCCAACCTGGGTGAGATGAGCGGCTTGATCGCGACCGCGATGCAAGTGGTAAAAACGCAGAAGGACGCGTCGCTGATCAAACCCGCCAAAGCATAGGGAGCGGAATATGGGTACATGGGCGGTGGACGCTTTCGGCAACGACTACGCGCAGGACTGGGCCGAGGATCTGGCCCAGACCAGCAATCTGGACGCCGTCGAGGACACGCTCGACACGGCGCTCGACACCAGCGCCGGCGAGCTGGAGGCGCCGTTCGCGGCGGAGGCGCTGGTGGCCATCGAGGTGCTGGCGCGCTTGCAGGGCAAGGGCGGCGCCGCCGGCGAGGACAGCGCGGCGGTCGACGCGTGGGTCGCCGCGCGCAAGCCCAAGGCGCGCCAGCGCGCCGATCTGGAGGACAAGGCCTTGCAGGTCATCGCGCGCATCCTGTCGGAGCAATCGGAGTTGCGCGAGCTGTGGGCCGAGAGCGAGCATTACGAGGCGTGGCGCGCGTCGGTGGAGGAGTTGCGCGGACGCCTGGTCGCCGCCGTTTAAAACGCGTAGGTCAATCCCAAGCTCCACGATTTGGGCGGATGCACCGGGTACCATGCGTAGCGCCGGCCGTCGTCCTGCACATATTCGCGGGCCACTTGCACGGTCCAATTGCCGAACGGGACGCCGACGCCGAGGCGCGCGTCGATGCGCGACGAGGTCGGGATGCCCGGCCAGTAGCCCCCGCTGATGTTATGCAGCACGCCCGCATGGGCGACCAGATTGAAGCGCGGATGCACCGGGTAGAACGCGCTGACTTCCGCGTACACCGTCTTCACCGGAAAACCCAGATATTTGGGCGAATAGTAGATCCGCGTGCTGCCACGCGCGAAGCTCAGGCCCGCGTAGCACTCGGAAAAGTCGTTCGCGTGCGCCTGCGTGTAGGTGATGCGGCTGCATCCGGCCTCCCAGCTGGCGCCCGACGCCATCCGCCGCGCGTAGCCGGCGTAGCCCTGCAGCTTGTAGCCGTCGTCGTCGCCGATGGTCATTTCGCTGGCGAAGCCGCCCAGATACCAGCCTGCCACGCCGTCGATATTGACGGTGACCTGCGGCACGGCGTTGCCCTTGCCCGGGTTCTGGCCGCGGTAGCGGTATTCCGATTGCAGCGCGACGCTGCCGCTGATGTCGACCTGCGCGGCGGCCGGCGGCAACGGCAGTACGCCCAGGCAGGCCAGGGCCAGCGCGCCGCCCGTCGACCTCACGGATTGGCGCCGCGCTGGCTGGTTTTGACGGCGCAGCCGCAGCTGCAATGGCTGATGAGATGGGAAATAGTGGCGCATGCGTCAATATTAACAGCGTTCAACACTTCCGGCGGCTGCAACATGCGCCGCAACTGTGCCGGCGTGGCGCCTGGCTGCAATTCGCCCAGCAAGGCCAGCATGCCCGATACGTGGGCCGCCGCGTACGAGCTGCCGCTGACGAACGACCAGCGCGCGCCCGGCGCCGTGGTCGGCACGTCGTTGCCGGGGGCGAACAGCGGGCGCTCCAGACCGGCCGCGGCGGACGCCTTGAGCATCAGCGCGGCGGCGCTCACCGGCGCGAAATTGCCCGTCACCTTGACGTTCGGTTGCGAGGCCACGGCCAGCACGCCGCGATGGCTGGCCGGGAAGCCCGGCGCGCTGGCCTGGGCGTCGATGGCGCCGACCACGCCGATGCCGCGCTCGAGCGCGACGTCCAGTAAACGGTCCAAAAGCCTGTCGGGCGGACCGGACAGGCTCAGGTTGATGACTTTGGCGCCGTTGAGGATGGCGTAGTTGAGCGCTTTGCTCAGCGTGAAGCTGTTACATCGGGTACTCAGGTTGGGCAGTTGCCAGCAGGCCCGCAGGCCCATCAGCCTGGCCTGGGGCGCGACGCCGACGATGCCGCCGTTGCCGCTGCGCGCGGCGATGATGCCGGCGACGGCGGTGCCGTGGATTTCCGGTGGCGGCCCGCCGTTGTCGACGAAGTTGGCGTTGACGTCCAATTGCCCCGCCAGGTCCGGATGGTTGGCGTCGATGCCGCTGTCGATCACCGCGACGCGGACTTCGCGGCCGGTGGCGTAGCGGTGCAGGTCCGCCACGTGCCAGTAGCGGGCCGCCGGCTGCACCGGGTACAGCGCGTCGGCCGCGCCGGCGCCGGCCGCCGCCGCCGGCGCTTGCCCGCCCATGCCCTCGAAGCGGGCCACCGGCTGCGCCCACTCCACCTGCGGATCGCGCGACAGCTGCTCGATGATGCGGGCGGCGTCGGCGTTGTCCTGGTAGCGCATCACGTAGCAGTCGATGCCGAGCAGCGACATGGCCCAGCCCTCGACCACCGTCAGCCCGTGCTGCTGCGCCAGCGCCTCGGCGCGGCGCCGGCGTCCGGCGCTGCCGCTGTCGTCGATGTAGCGGCCGCCGTAGGTGGCGTCGGGCCGGTAGTGCGTGGCGGGCAGGCGCAGCATCACCAGCAGCTGGTGGGCGCCGGGATCGTGGGCCGGGTCGTCGGCGGGCGGCAGCACCTGTTCGTCGCCGGCCGGCGGCGCCGCGCCGGTGGCCACCCGGGCCGGCGTGGCATCCTGCGGCGCTTGCGGTTGCTGGGCGCGGGCCGATGCCGGGCCGCACAGGCAGGCCGTCAACGCCAGCATGGCGGCCAGGCCGATGCCGCGCGCCGTCACGGCGCACCGCCTTCGTCGAGCGCCTCGGCCAGCTTGACGGCCGGGTTGGCGCGCAGCGCTTGCAGCGCGCGGTCGCGGTTCTCGTCCGGCACGCTAAGCAGGTAGGCGTCGGTGACGGTCGGGCCGTCGACCACGCGCGCGCCCTGCGCTTGCAGGATGCGCCGCAGTTCCCGTTCGGTGGTGTTGGGTTGGAACATGACCACCAGATTGCCGGTCGCGCTGCCCACGCCGTTGCCCAGCACGTGGTAGGCGGCGGGCGCCGGGTCCGGACGCGCCAGCAGGGCGACCAGGCCGACGATCAACACCCATTGCGCCGCCACCGCCCAGCGCAGCCAGGCCGGCTGGTTGGCGGCGCCGGTGCGCCACCAGCGTTGCGGCGACAAGGGCGGGGCCGCCGGCGGCGTCGCCGCGCCGGTGGGCACCGGCTCGGGAGGCGGGGCCTGGACGTGGGCTTGGTCGATCGGGTCCTGCGCGCCCAGCGCCGGCATCATTCGTGCCCAGGCCCGTTCCATGTCCACGCCTTCCGGCAAGGCCAGCGCGTCGCGCCCGGCGTCGGCTTGCGTCGCGGCGCGCAGTTCGCGCTCCCATTGCAGGTCCTGGCGGCACTGTTCGCAGACGTGCAGATGCTGCTCCACGCGTTGGGCGTCGTCGGCCGGCAGTTGCGATGACGCATACCAGGGCAGCAATTCCTGCACCGCCTGGTGGGCCGGGACATCCATCCTGAAGACACGCCCGTTCATCGACTGTTCTCTCTTTCGTTCCACAACAAATCCTTCAATCTGTGCCGCGCATGAAACATGCGGGTTTTGACCGTGTTCACCGGGCAATCGACCACTTCAGCGATATCGCTATAGGCCATCTCATGATAGTAGGTTAGCACCATCACCGCGCGCTGCGCCGCCGGCAGCTGGTCCAGCGCCCCGGCGACGGTCGCTTGCAGCTGCAGCCGGTCCAGTGTCTGCTCCGGCTGGTTGCCGCTTTCGTCCTCGTACAGCGAGGCATCGGACTCGACCGGATCGTCGCCGCCGCGCAAGCCCTTTAGCGTCTTGCGGTAGGCGATGGCGAAAATCCACGTCGATGGCTTGCAGCTGCCGTCGAAGCTGGCCGCTTTTTGCCAGACCACCAACATGGTGTCGTTGACAACCTCCTCGATCAGCGGGGCGTTGCGGGTCATGCGGCCGATAAAGCGCGACAGGCGCGAAAAATAAGTCCTGTACAGCTGTTCGAAGGCGCTCCGGTCCCCGCCCGCGACCCTGGCCAGCAGGCGCGCCTCGTCCGCATCCGGGGTCGAGTCCTTGCTCAGGCCCTGTGTTTGCTGCATCCACCATCCTCCATTGTTTCCCGTTGATGCCTTTCCAGGCGCAAGGGGTTCTACTAAACAGGAAATAAAAGCCGAAACATGCACGCCGGGTCAAAACCTGTCCATGACGCATGCTACCACCGGGATTCGGCTACCATGGCATTCATGAACCTGAATGCCCACATCGACCATTTGCAAACCTTCCTGCACCGGCACCGGCGCGTGCTGGTGCTGACCGGAGCCGGCCTCAGCACCCATTCCGGCATTCCCGACTATCGCGACAAGGAGGGCGTGCGGCGCGGCCGCACGCCGATCCAGGGACCGGATTTCCGCCGCGACGAGGGCGTGCGCCGCCGTTACTGGGCGCGCAGCATGGTCGGCTGGCCGACCTTGGCGCGGGCGGCGCCGAATGTCGGCCACCGGGCGCTGGCCGCGCTGGAGCAGGCCGGACGCATCGACGGCCTGATCACGCAAAACGTCGACGGCCTGCACCAGCGCGCCGGCAGCCGCGAGCTGATCGAATTGCACGGCAACATCCACGGCGTCGTCTGCCTGGCGTGCCGCCGCGTCAGCGCGCGCGCCGCGATCCAGGACGAATTATTGGCCGCCAACCCCGGCCTGTTCGCCGTCGGCGCCGAGGTGCGTCCCGACGGCGACGCCGAGGTCGAGCTCGAGGCGTTGCAGCGCTTCCACGTGCCGGTGTGCGCGCATTGCGGCGGGACCCTGCAGCCCGATGTGATCTTCTTTGGCGACAATATCCCGGCGCAGCGCACCGCCGACGCACTGGCCATGATGGAGCGCGCCGACGCCTTGCTGGTCGTGGGCTCGTCGCTGATGGTGTTTTCGGGCTACCGCTTCTGCAAACTGGCGGCGGCGGCGGGCAAGCCGATCGCGGCGATCAACCTGGGCAAGACCCGGGCCGACGACCTGATCGGCCTGAAGGTGGAGGCGGCGGCGGCCGACGTGCTGCCGCGCCTGTTGTGAGCGTTTCCAACCCGCCCGCCTGAGCGATACGCCTGCCTTATGGCTTAGGGGTCGTACCCGTCGGGTACGACCCCGCGTGGGGGGGCGGGTTGGCCAGCCTTAGTTCCGCTGCAGCATCGAGCGGACGATGGCTTCCTTGGCCAGCACATAGTCCTGTCCGGCCAGCACGAAGTTGGTGTTCGGCTGGATCACCTTGACGTTGATGAACACCATGTCGCTGGTCTCCGCGTACGAGCCGACCACGATCGCCTGGGCGTTGTGCGCGGTGGCCACTTCGCCGATCTCGCGGGTGAGCATCAGCTCGCCCTGATTGCGCTTCAGATAGACGTTGTTGCGCAGTTTCATTTCAATCATGCTCAGGCCGCCTTGCGCGAGGCGGGTCGACAGCTGCTCCGACACCAGCCGGCCCAGGGTCGTGGTTTGCTCGAGCGCGTCGATGTTGACGATGGTGGCCATGATCAGCGGCTTGTCGGCAGTCAGCTTGCCGTTCAGCTGGTGCATCAGCGCGTCGGCGGCCTTGTAGTTGGCGTCGATGAACTGGTTGGACGAGATCGTCGAATAATTGCCTTCCTCCTTGGTCGTGGTGGAGGAGCAGGCCGCCAGCAGCAGCGGCAACGCCAGCGCGGCGGCGCGGGCCAGGGATGTCATCGGCATTTACATGTCTCCGCGTACTTTGAAGGTACGGGTCAGTTTAGTGGTTTCCGGCTCCGGATCGACGATGCCGTACAGCTCGCGGTCGGAATCGGCCACGTAATAGGCCGATGTGCTGCGCGCCAGATAGCGGTACTGGTCGGAGACCGACAGCGTGACGATGATCTCGGTTTTCGGCGTCTCGCCGGGGGCGAACTGGGCGTTGGTGCTGTCGAACGGGTCCCAGCCGGTGCCGATGGCGCGCCAGCGGCCCAGCGGGGCCGGTTCGAGCTCGGCCATCGAGACGCCGCCGGGCAGCGCGGCGCGCTCGCCGATGGGGCGGTATTGCGGACGGCCGGCGCCGAACGTGACGGTCTGCACGTCCAGGTCGATCTTGAGCGAACCGGCCGGCGCACGCGAGACCACGTAGCCGTCGTTGACGAGCGAGGTCGTCAACTGCGCCACCAGCGCGCGCTGGAAGGCGTTCGGGTCGCGGGGCTCGTTGATGTAGACCGGGCGGGGCGGGCTTTTCTTGAGCTCGGCCACCAGCCGCTTTTCGATGTGGTTGGACACCACGCCCCAGTGGTAGGCGGCTTGCAGCTTGGCCTGCTTGGTGGAGGGGAAGTTGGCGGCCAGCGGCGTGGGCGTGTAGCGCGCCGCACATCCTGACAGGACCAGTCCGGCTGCCAGAGCCATTGCAGTTTTCAGCGCCATTGTTGCCTCATCGTCAAAAGTCTAACCGTATCGCTGGCCGGAAGCCGCACCGGCCGGCCGTGAATGTGAAATCATCCAGCGCCCAGTTTAGCATGGATGTTTCCGATTGGAAATTCTGAAGGCGATAAAAAACCCGGTTCGGGGCCGGGTTGTGTACGGAGCGCGCAACAGTTTAGCGCCGGTTGGTCTTCATCGCGGCGGCCACTTCGCGTTTACCGTCGCGATCCTTCTCGGTGGCGCGCTTGTCGTGCATCTTTTTACCCTTGGCCAGGCCGATTTCACATTTGACGCGGCCGCCCTTGTAATGCAGGTTGAGCGGCACCAGCGTGTAGCCGGAGCGCTCGACCTTGCTGATCAGCTTGTCCATCTGCTGGCGGTGCAGCAGCAGCTTGCGGGTGCGCACCGCCTCCGGGCTGATGTGGGTGGACGCGGTCGGCAGGGCGCTGATGTGGGCGCCGAACAGGAACAGCTCGTCGCCACGGATGGTGACGTAGGCCTCCTTGATCTGCACGCGGGCGTCGCGGATCGCCTTCACTTCCCAGCCCTCGAGCACGATGCCCGCTTCGTAGCGGTCCTCGATGAAGTAGTCAAAGAAGGCTTTTTTGTTATCGGCTATGGTCATGGAGTCGTAAATCAGCTGTAAACCCGTGCGGGTCGGTTAAACTACTGCTTCGCGTCAAAAAACGCGACTAATTCAACATCATAGCAAATGGTTAGCCAATGGCAGTAGTGCACAAATCAGTTTTCCTCGGTTACAGCGCCCAGCAGATGTTCGACCTGGTCGCCAACATCGAAGACTATCCCAAGTTTCTGCCGTGGTGCAGCGGCGTCGAGATCCGCGAGCGCGGCGGCAACGTGGTGGTGGCCAGCATCGGCATCAACTACCACGGCGTCAAGCAGAGCTTTACCACCTCCAACGAGAACACGGCGCCGACCACCATCAAGATGAAGCTGGTCGACGGTCCTTTCAAGTGCCTCGACGGGGTGTGGACGTTCAAGGCGCTGCGCGACGATGCCTGTAAAATCGAACTGGATATGCGCTATGAATTTTCCGGCACCCTGCTCGACAAGCTGGTCGGGCCTGTGTTCGGCATGATCGCCAACAGCATGGTCGATTCCTTCTGCAAGCGGGCGGAAACCGTGTATGGCGGCTGAGCTCATCAACGTACAAGTGTGCTACGCCAGCGACGCGGTGCAATTCCTGCGCGCGTTGCGGGTGCCGCTGGGCACCACCTTGGAGCAGGCCATCGCCGCCAGTGGCGTGCTGTCCGAAGTGCCCGGCATCGACCTGGCCACGATGCAGGTCGGCATCTACGCCAAGAAGAAGCCGCTCGACACGGTGCTGCGCGAACACGACCGCGTGGAAATCTACCGCCCCTTGATCGCCGATCCCAAGAACGCGCGCCGCCGCCGCAAGGCGGTCGTCGCCTGACGGCCCGACAGGGTCCGATTGAGGCAGCTCATGCGCCATGCCGGTAGTAGGAAGACAATGGGTCTTGCTACCGCACGGCGGCGCCATGACAAAATCAACTCCCCCATCCAAGCCGCCTGTGCGGATCGTCTGCTCAAGCGAGTTTAGCCAAAACGCGAGCACGTATCTCAACCCCGCCGAGTACCGCGCGCTTTTTCTGTTGCTGGGCGAAGAATCCAAACTTGGCGAACCGGTCGGAGATTTACCAGGACTGCGCGGACTCGATTATGCCGGGACTATTATTCATTATTTGCTTCCACCGGACCATGGAACCGTGTATCTAATACGAATCGAAAGGGTGGATTGGGACGCGCGATCTCCCGCTGCGAGAGAGAAAAGGTTGCTACGGGCAGCTCTTTCTCTAGCGACCAAAGGCGTGGTCGTGATCGCCGTCCGCGGCGGGTTGAAATGGTTGTGGGATTTAATTGGGCACTAGTTGATCTAAGAAGCGTCACCTTGAGATAGGAGGAAGCCATGGACGTGCAAGCGATGATCAGGGCTATCGAGGAAGTGGGGCGTCACATCCGGGGAGAAGTGCAACTGGAGACTGTGGAAATCATTCCGTCGCCCGTTAATGTTGGTGATCTGCGCGAGTCACTGGGCTTGTCGCAAGCGGAATTCTCCAGTCGTTTTGGCATCCGGTTGGACAGTCTTCAGCGTTGGGAATCCGGTGCGGCTGTTCCGAATTGGTATGAAGAGACTTTGCTGTGGAATATCCTGCAAAATCCTCAATATGTTGCGCAGGAGTTCGAGGAGTATCGCCGCACGCAACCGCTGTATAAGCCGAAGAGTCGTCCTGCTTAGTCCGTGAGGAGGGCGTCTCGTCTCATGATTCCGCTTTGGCCGCCCATCGCGCTTATCGTGTAACAAGCTACAATATTGGCCAATCGAAAACATTGCGGAGCCAATTTGACTGAAACAGCACCACACATCCTGCACCGGGCCGGCGTCGTATTGCTGGCTGTCGGGGCGGTCGATATCGCCTACATGATCTGGTGCCTGTCGACCGGCGCCAGCTATTCCTACAGCATGACCATCCCCGCCGTGATCGCCGGCGTGCTGCTGATGCGCGGCAGCCTGAGGGCCGCCTTCGTGCTGATCTGGATCGCCGCCATTCTGCTGCCGATCGCCGTCGCCAGCGGCGTCATGTCGCTGATGCAGCCGCTCGATTTGACCTTGACCGAACTGCGCCTGGCCCCTGCGGCCCATTTCGGCGCGGCGCTGCCGCTGGTGCTGTTTTGCGGCCTGCTGTACTGGCTGCTGCAGCAGCTAGGCCGCCAGCCGGTACAGGCGGCCATCCAGGCGATGCGTGGCCGCAAACCCGCCATCAATGTGGCGCTGACGATCGGCGTGGTGCTGTCGATGCTGGCGCTGACGGGCAAGCAACTGGCGCAGAACGGCGATTTGAGCCGCAAGGCGGAACAGCTGGCGCGCGAAAAGCACGGCGCGCAGTTCCGCTATCACGTAACCGGTTTGACCCCGCGCGAGGATATGGAGGGCACTTTCGTCGAGGCCAAGGTGAAAGCGTGGAATCAGGGCGGCGTCGACACCGTCGACGTGTTTTGGAAAGAGAAATGAAAATGCGGCACCGCGTGAACCGCGATGCCGCATCCGATAGGGCTTAGCGTCCGCTGATATTGAGCGTGCGC
The DNA here is from genome assembly GCF_017833525.1 of Duganella sp. 1411. GTDB lineage: Bacteria > Pseudomonadota > Gammaproteobacteria > Burkholderiales > Burkholderiaceae_D > Rugamonas. The sequence goes on along the minus strand of NZ_JAFICD010000001.1, from coordinate 1,352,521 downwards.
GCGTCCAGCTTCACCTTGACGGTGGCCGCCGGCTTGGCGCCGGCCGATTCGGCCAGGGTGACGATGTATTCGCCGCCGGCGATCTTCCAGGTCTTGCTGGCGCTGTCGTACATGGCCAGCAGGCGCGGATCGATCTTCACCTTGGCGTTGCCGCTGGCGCCGGCCTTCACCGCCACCTTGTCCCAGCCGCCCAGGCGCTTCGGCGCCTCCCAGCCGCCGGCCGCCGGCGACACATACACTTGTCCAACCGCCTTGCCATCGCGCTTGCCGGTGTTCTTCACACTGAAGCTGACGTCGATGCCGGCGCCGTCGGCCGACTTGTTCGCGCTCAGGTCCGCATAGGCGAAGCTGGTGTACGACAGGCCGTAACCGAACGGGAACAGCGGCTTGTGGCCCTTCAGGTCGAACCACTTGTAGCCGACCGCCGCGCCTTCGATGTTGTAGTCGGTGGCGACTTTTTCGATGATGTTTTCATCCTTGGTCACCGCGTCGCCGTCGATCACCGGCCGTGGCAGCTGCGCCACCGAGGCTGGGAAGGTGGCCGGCAGGCGTCCCGACGGATTGACTTCGCCGGTCAGCACGCGGGCGATGGCGGCGCCGCCATTGGTGCCCGGGTACCAGGCCTCGACCACCGCGCCGACGTTGTTCAACCATGGCATGACGACCGGGCCGCCGGTCTGCAGCACCACGATGGTCTTGGCGTTGGCCTTGGCCACGGCGGCGATCAGCGCATCCTGTTTGTTCGGCAGGTTCAGATCCGGCGCGTCGATGGATTCGGCCATCCACTGGTTGCCGAACACGATGGCGACGTCGCTGGACGCCGCCAGTTTGGCGGCGGAGGCGGCATCCTTGCCGTCGTGGTAGACCACCTTGGCCTTGGTGCGCGCGGTCAGTTCCTGCATCGGCGACGAGCGGTGATAGACCATCGGTCCGGGGAAGAATGCCGGGCCTTCGTTGGCGACCGGCGACAGGCCGATCGGATAAACCTGGGCCGAACCGCCGCCGGACATCACGCCCACGTTCGAGTGGCCGCCGATGATGGCGATGGTGCGCACGTTGGCGCCCAGCGGTAGCAAGTCGTTGCTGTTCTTGAGCAGCACGATGGCTTCCTCGGCGTCGGCCTGCGAGATCTTGCCGTTGGCGCCGAAGTCGATGCCGGCGTCGTCGGAGGTCGGCGTCGCCACCGGATGCTCGACCAGGCCGTGGGCGAACATGGTGCGGGTGATGCGCTTGACCATGTCGTCCAGGCGCGCCTGCGGCACGTGGCCGTTGACCACCGCTTCCTTCAGCGCTTCGTTGAAGTAGGCCGATTTGTCGAACGGATGGCCCGATTGCTGATCCAGGCCGTTGATCGCGGCGGGAACGGTGGAGTGGGTCGCGCCCCAGTCGGACATGACGTAGCCCTTGAAGCCCCAATCCTGTTTCAGCACCTGGTTCAGCAGGTAGTCGTTTTCGCAGGCGTAGGCGCCGTTGACGCGGTTGTACGCGCACATCACGGAACCCGGATCGCCGCGCTCCATGGCGATCTGCAAGGCCAGCAGGTCTGACATGCGGCCGGCCTTGTCGTCGATCTTGACGTTGACGTGATTGCGGTTGGTTTCCTGGTCGTTGAAGGCGAAGTGCTTGAGCGTCGAGACCATGTGGTTGGACTGGATGCCGCGAATCTGCTCGCCGACCATGACGCCGGCCAGCAGCGGATCCTCGCCGCCGTATTCGAAGTTACGGCCGTTGCGCGGCTCGCGCATCAGATTGACGCCGCCGGCCAGCATGATGTTAAAGCCGGTCTTGCGCGCCTCGCCGCCGATCATCGCGCCGCCGGCAAAGGCCAGCTCGGGATTCCAGGTGGCCGTGGTGGCCAGGCCGGAGGGCAGGGAGGTGCGCTGGTATGGTTTTTTCGACGCCGCCTGCGTGGCCACGCCGACGCCGGCGTCGGCCTGCCATTGCGGCGGCAGGCCCAGACGCTCGATGCCCGGCACGAAGCCGGCCGAATCCTTGCGGCCTTCCTTCGGCGAGGTATATTTCTTGGACTCGAAATCGGTGGAGAAGTAGCCGAAGACGGTCTGGATCTTCTCGTCCAGCGTCATGGCCTTGACCAGCTGCTCGGCGCGCGCGTCCGGCGTCAGGGCGCTATCGAGCCAGGGACGCTTGTCGTCGGCGGCATGGGCCGCGCCGGTGAGTGTGGAAGACAGCATGAGGGGATAAACCAGTGCCAGTGACAGCCAGAGACGCTTCTTCATACGATTGCTTTGTCCTTATAGTTTGATTTATTGGTCGGCGCGCGGAATCAGAACCTCCAGCGCGTGCACGCCACCCGCAACGATACCGGTCACGCGCGGTTCAGGCAATCGTTTTCCGTCCATCGTCACCTGAATTTCGGCCACGTCGGCGCGGCGGATCGCCACCTCGAAGGTCGCGTAGCGGAACTGGCGCGTGACGTTGATGCCATCCCAGTGCTTCGGCAACTGCGGGTTGACCAGCAAGCCGTCGCTATCACCTTTCAAGCCACACAGCCCTTCGATGAAGCAGCGGTAGGCCCACGACACGGTGCCCGTGTTGAACAACTGGCTCGAGCGGCCCGCCGTGCGCGGATACTGGTGATAGGCGCCGCGATAGTAGTTGGGGATGAACACCGGCAGCTGGCCGCGCTGCAGGTAATCGGCCTCGCTCGGGCCGGGGATCATCTGGCGCAGCAGCTTGTAGGCGCGGTCGCCTTCGCCGATGGTGTACAGGCTGTAGATGTAGAAGATCGAGGCGTGGTTGTAGACCGCGCCGTTTTCCGCCGAGCCGGGATGTTTTTGCGTCACGCGGCCGACGTCGTCGCGCATGGCGCTGTACGGCGGCGCGAACATCGCCACGCCGTACGGCGTATCGAGCTGCAGCTCCACCTGCGCCATCATCGCGGCCCGCTGGCCGGCGTCGGCGGCGCCGCCCAGGATCGCCCACGCCTGCGGGTTCAGATAGATGCGGCCTTCCTTGTCCTTGCTGATGCCGAAGGTGACGTTGTCGTCGGTGATGCCGCGCGCGTACCAGTCGCCGTCCCACAGGTGTTCGTTGGCCGCGCGGTTGACCGCCACCGCGCCGGCGCGGAAATGTTTGGCGCTTTCCGCCAGCGAGGCGCTGGCGCCACCGTTGCTACTGCTTTCGCAGATCTCCGCCCACAGGTTCAACGCGTAGGCGGTGGCCACCGTCAGCCAGCCCGACACGCCGCGTCCCTTGTAGCCGACCATGTTCATCGGATCGCACCAGTCGCCCTGGGCGATGTAGCTCAAGCCGCGCTGGTCGCGCGATTGCAGCAGCCAGTCCATCGCGCTGCTCATGCGCTCGGAGACGGTGATGGCGACCCCGCTCTCGTGGCCCACCACGTCCTCGTTGAGGATGTCGTAGTCGCCGGTTTCGTCCAGATAGACCTTGAGCGCCACCGGCAGCCACACGCAGTGGTCGGTGTGCGGCACCTGGTTGATGTATTTGAGTTCCGCGCCCTCGGCCAGCAATATGCCGTCCGGCATGGCGCCGCTGGCCTCCTGCTGCGACAACGCGTGCAGGAAGGCCGCCCGCATCACGCCGGGCTTGATGAAGCTCATGCTCATATTGTCCTGCAGGTAGTTGCGGGTCTGCGGATCGGTGCTGAGGCGATTGACGTCGCCGTGGTAGAACACCTGGCGCGGCAGCCAGTTGTTGACGAAGTTATCGAGTTCCTTGTCGGGCGTCTCGATGCGCAGGCATCCGCGCCCGCCGGCGATGTACTCCGCGTAGTCCTTGCGGGCGTTGTCGAAAGCGGCGGCGCCCAGGTATTTTTCGCGCATGGCGATAATTTCCGCGTCGTCGAAGGCGGGGCCGAAGATGAAGCGGTAGTCTTGCGCCTGTCCATCCTCCAGCGCCAGGCGGTACTGCACCACGGCGGCCGGCGTTTCATAACGGGCGTCGCCGTTGGCCAGCAGCGGCTGCTGGATCGCGCTTGGATAATGCAGGCCGCCTTCGCCCTCGAAGGCCTGCTGCTGCACCTCCCACGCCAGCGGCGCCTGCTCGCACAGGAAGTAGGTCTTGTCCTTGAAATCCTTCTGCTTGAAGTAGTCGGTGACCTTTTGATACGGCGTCACGCTGCTGGCCACCACGCCGCCCAGGTCAGCGCGGTATTCGCCCGACTGGTTCATCCACGACATGTAACCGATCGGGAAGTACGGATAGACACTCAGCTTGCGCGCGCGGCCGGACAGGTTGGTCACGCGCAGCGACCACAATTCGACCACGTCGGTGGTCGGAATGCTCAAGGTCAGCTCGATCCTCAGGCCCAGGTGCCCGATGGTCCACTCGATGTCGCTTTTGCCGACCGAGAAAATGAAGCTGTCGACCGGCGTGCGCACCGGCTCATACGGTGCCGAGAACAGCTCGCCCGTTTCCTCGTCCTTGATGTAGAAGAAGCGGCCCGGGTGGTGGGCGTAGTAGTTCTGCTCCGGTTGCATGAAGGTCTTGGCCTCCAGGTTCGGCGCGTAGGCGTACTTGGCGGGCTCCGGCTGCATGTACTGGGCGACGGCGTAGCCGCGGCAGGTCACCTGTATCATCATCTTCTGGTTCCACAGGAAGCCGGCGGCTCGCGGCATCGCGGTGGCGCTGGTCAGTTCGAAGCGGTCGCCATTGTGGGTTGGGCGTAGCATGAAACGGTCTCCGTAAATAGTGGGCGTGAGGTTGTTACGATGTCGACTTGCGCTGTTCCAGATCCGCCTGGATCTGTACCAGCTTGGCGTTGTCGAGGTTATAGAAGAACATGACGGCCACCGCCAGCACCGCGAACGCCGCCGGGATGAAGGACATCAGCCAGACGATGCCGGCCTGCGAGCCGACCGACTGCGCGGCGTTGGCGACATAGCCAAGCTTGGTGAACAGCGAGCCGATGACGGCCACCGCGATCGCGGTGCCGAGCTTTTGCGAGAACGTGGCGGCGGCGAAGGTCATCGCGGTGGCGCGGCGGCCGGTGCGCCACTCGTTGTAGTCGGCGGTGTCGGCGTACATCGAGAAGGCCAGCGGCGACTTCGGTCCCAGCGCCAGGCCCATGCCGATCTGCAGCGCGAACATCAGCGTGACCTGGTCCTTCGGCACGAAGAAGAAGGCCGACGACAGTATGGCGGTCACGGTCATGAGGATCATCATCAGCTTTTTCTTGTCGATGAAGCGCGTCAGGAACGGCGTGATCGAGGCGCCGATGGCGGCCGAGATCATATAGGCCGGCACGAAGCCCTGCATCAGCTCCGGGCGCCCGACCACGTATTTGAAGTAGTAGGCCGCGCTGGTGGTGCGCAAGGTGATGGTGATCATGATGATCAGCGCCAGGAAGAACAGCGCCACCCACGGCCGGTTGCGCGACAGGTCGCGGATATCCTGGGCGACGTTGGATTTTTGCGTCGGCGCCGGGGCGATGCGCTCGCGCGTGTTCAGGAACGTCAGCACGAACAGGGCGGAGGCGAACACGCTCCACGCCAGCATCGTCAGCTGCCAGCCCAGTTTATCGTCGCCGGCGCCGAGCCACGACACCATCGCCGGCGTGGCGGCGGTGACCAGCGTGCCGCCGGCGAAGGCGAAGATGAAGCGCAGGCCGTTGACGGTGGAGCGTTCCTGCGGGTCGGCCGACAGCACGCCGGACAAGGCGTTGTACGGGATGTTAATGCAGGTGTAGCAGACCATCATCAGCAGGTAGGTGCCGTAGGCCCACACCAGCTTGCCGTCGTGGCCCAGGTCCGGCGTGGTGTAGGTGAGGATGGCGGCGCAGGCCAGCGGCACCGGCACCCAGATCAGGTAGGGGCGGAATTTGCCGAAGCGGGTGGTGGTGCGGTCGGCGGCGGCGCCGATCATCGGGTCGGTGAAGGCGTTGATGATTTTGATCGTAAACATCATCGACGCCGCCGCGCCGGCCGAGATGCCGAAGACGTCGGTGTAGTAGATCAGCAGGAAGGTGGCGATATTGGTCCAATAAAAATTGAAGCCCATATCGGCGATGCCGTAGCTGATTTTTTCACGCCAGGTCAGTGCTTTGTTCACAGTCGCCTTGTCTTGGATACGAGGACACGATTTACGGTCGGTGTTAACGCGGATGTAAAAGCAGGCAGCGGAGCCGGAACTCCACTGCCCGAACGGGGCGGAACGCCGTACCGGACACCCGCTCGCGACGGGTGCCCGGTGCGGCGCGGCGGGAGACGCCACCCCGGGGAGAGCTCGGTGTGCGGCCGTCAGGCGGGCCCTGGCGGCGCGGATCGGGTGGCGGCGTGGTTGGTCGATGTCATGTTGTCTCCTGCTTGGGATGATGGTCGGTGGTGCGCAAGATGTCGCGCACCAGCGCGGTCGGGTCTTTGACGATGTCGAGCACGATGCCGGCCTCGTCGGCCTGCAGCGGTTCCAGCGACGCCAGCTGGCTCGCCAGCAGCGACGGCGGCATGTAGTGGCCGGCGCGCGCCGCCATGCGCGAGGCGATCAGTTCGCGCGGGCCGTCCAGGTGGGCGAAGCGCAGTAGCGGGTCGGCGTCGCGCAGCAGGTCGCGGTAGCGGCGCTTCAGTGCCGAGCACGACAACACCAGGCCGCTGCCGCGCTGGCGCGCCTCGTCGATCTCGGCGTGCAGCGCCCGCAGCCAGTCGGCGCGGTCGGCGTCGGTCAGCGCCATCCCGGCCGACATCTTGGCGACGTTGGCGTACGAGTGATAGCTGTCGCCTTCCAGGAAGGGCGCGCCCAGCGCGGTGGCCAGTTGCAGCCCGACCGAGCTTTTGCCGCAGCCGCTCACGCCCATGACGACCCAGCGGACTTGCGTTGTTTGATTGCTCATGGAGATAAGTGGATGATAGCGCTAACAGAATTGTTTCCAGTGTAAGCTTTTGGCGCCATTTGTAAACAACAATCTATGCTGCGCCGCATCAAGGCGGGTCGCCCTGGCGGCCGGGCTCAGGCGCTTTCGCGCGCCATCAGCGTGAAGCCGAGGTCGATTTGGCGGTTGGGCGGCGCCTCGCCCTTGATGACCGCGCGCAGCAGGGTCGCCGCCTCGAAGCCGATGCGGTAGCGCGGCGTGCCGATGGTCGTCAGCGACGGGTTCATCCACGCCGACGCGGGCAGGTCGTTGAAGCCGCAGATCGCCAGCTGCGCCGGCACCGCGATGCCGCGCCGCTGGCACTGGTAGATGGCCCCGTGCGCCAAGTCGTCGTTGCAGCAGAAGATGGCGTCGCAGTCGGGCGCCTGCGCCAGCATGCGCCCCAGCAGCTCGGCGCCCAGCGCGATGGTCGACGGCTCGGCCACCATCACCTCGAGCCGGGTGTCGGCCAGGCCGGCCTCGTGCATGGCTTGGCGGTAGCCCTCGGCGCGGCGCAAGGTGCGCTCGTCGAGCTGGGCGCCGATGAAGCCGATGCGCTTGTGGCCCTTGTCGAGCAGATAGCGGGTCATCGCCTGGCCGGCCTGGAACTGGGAAAAGCCCACCGTCAGCTGCGACGGGTCGGTCGACATGTCCATCATCGACACCACCGGCACGCGCGAGTTGGTCAGGATTTGCTGCACGCGCTCGCTGTGCGTCAGGCCCGACAGCAGCATGCCGTCCGGGTTCGACTGCAGGTAGGTGCCGATCAGCTTTTCCTCCTCCTGGTCCGAATAGCGGGTGTTGCCGATCAGGATCTGGTAGTCGTCGGCGTCGAGCGCGTCCTGGATGCCGGCGAGCACCTCGGTGAACACGGCGTTCGACAGCGACGGCACCAGCACCGCGATCACCTTCGATTGCGACGAGGCCAGCGCGCGGGCGGCGCGGTTGGGCACGTAGCCCAGGTCGATCACCGCCTTGTCGACGCGGTCGCGCAGCGCCTGCGACACCATGTCCGGCTGGGTGATCGCGCGCGAGGCGGTCATCGTCGCCACGCCGGCGTGTTTCGCCACCATCGCCAGGGTAATGCGGCCGCTGGCCCGGCTCCTGCCCGCTTGTGATTTCGTCATCGGTAATACTTATAGTGGTATTGATAGCGATATCATACGGCAGCTTGCCACTAAAGGGAGAGGGGGAAAGTGCTTATTGGCAGCCAGCCAACACTTTTTGATTCTTTTTGGCCAATTCGGCGCGCTCCTGGTCGCTCATGATGGCGCGCTCGCCGTTTTTGTCGATGTTGGCCAGCCGCATGCCCTGGTCCAGCGCCCGCTGGTTTTGCCGGGCGGCGTCGCAGTTGGCGGCGACGTCGGCTTTTTGCTGCGCGTCCTCGGCGGCCTTGCGCTCGGCGGCGGCGCGTTCGGCGCGGCGCTGGTTGAAGGCGGCCTCGCGCTCGGCCACGGTGGGCGGGGCTTTGGGGACGGCTGCGGCGGCCCGTTCGGCGCCGTCGGCCGCTGGGCCGCCCGTGTCGGCTTCCGCTGGGCTGGCGTTGGGGTTGAACGCCGTCTTGCCGGGGGCTTTCAGGATGCGCTTGGCCGGCACCGAGGGCGGCGGCGGGCGGTCCGACAATTGTTTGATGCCCTTGTCATCGATCCAGATGTACTGCGCCAACGCCGCGCGCGGCAGACCCAGCGCCAGCAGCACAAGGAAGAGGGCGGACGATTTGGCGAGCGGGGCAAGCGGGAAGCGCGCTCGGCGCGTGCTGTGAAGGTGATCCATGGTGCGCTCCGGTAACGATGGAGCTGATTTCGCCATGATTCGGCCCGGGTGTCAACCGGCGTTGTGCGCGGCGAGGCCGGGCCGGGGGATTGGCCGCGCCAGCGCGTGACGGCGCCGCAATCATCGTGCCGCTTATGCTTCCAGTGCCACTTTGGCTGGTTTCTTACGGCCTTTAACCCGCGCGCACAAGCCAAGCGCGGCCAAGCCTGCGCCCATCATGGCCAACGGCGGCAGTTCCGGCACCGGGCTTGCCGCAGTCACCGTGTCGAAGGACATGGTGAGCGACGTGATGCTCATCGAGCCGTAGGCCGGATCCAGCGTCAAGCCGTAGAACAAGTAGGCCAGCAGGTTGTCGTAGCGGCCGGTGGCGTCGGATGCAGCGGAAACGAAGGAGATGGTACCGCTGGTCGGCGTGGTGGCGGTCGCGTTCCCGCTGCCCCGTACATTGCCGAGCAGATCGGAATCGAAGGGCCCGCATCTGTCGCAGCGGGGCGCCAGCACGTCGACACTACCGGAGGCGTAAGCGAAATAGTCTCCAGCGGGTTGCGGGGCCGGTGGCGCGGCGAATTGGTATTGCACGTCCATCGTGAAGCTCATCTTGCCCGTCAGCGCCTTGCCCGCGTGCGCATCGACGATGAACAAGGTCTTATACAGCATACTGTTGGGAAAGCCGTCCCCGACGTACGAGCCACCGGAAAAGGTGAAGGAGTTGCCTGTGCTTGAAACCGGCGTAAAACCGGAGACCGTTACGTCGACATCGCTGCCGTGGACGGTATCGGCGAAGGCCGGCGCGGCCATGGCGGCGACCAGCGCTGCGGCGGACAGCAACTTCAAAATCGTATTGTTCACTTTTACTCCTGTGTGGTTGTTGAAAAGGGCCCAAATCACTCGGTGGTTGATATTAAAAAACCAAGAGGCGCCGGCACTATACACAGAATGTTACTCGGGTAATCTAACCAAATCTCACAATGTTGAATTAAATTCAATTTCAGATTGGGGCCTTGCGGCATGCGCAAGCCCGTGGGCCGTAAACAAGTTCCAGACAGAACGGCTCAAACTCTGTATAATCTGCTTTTGCGCCTATAGGAATTGCTATGCGTCTTCTCCAAAAAGCACTCACGTTCGATGACGTGCTTCTCGTACCAGCGTACTCGAATGTTCTGCCTGCCGATACGTCCCTCAAAACTCGCCTGACCCGCAATATCACGTTGAACATTCCGCTGCTGTCGGCGGCGATGGATACCGTGACCGAAGGCCGTCTGGCAATCGCCATGGCGCAAGAGGGCGGCATCGGCATCATCCACAAGAACCTGAATCCGAAGGATCAGGCGCGCGAAGTGGCCAAGGTCAAGCGGTTCGAGGCCGGCGTGCTGCGCGACCCGATCACGATCCCGCCGACGATGAAAATCCGCGACGTCATCAAGCTCACCGAGCAATACGGCATCTCCGGCTTCCCGGTGGTCGAGGGCAAGGAAGTGGTCGGCATCATCACCAACCGCGACCTGCGGTTTGAACAGGAACTCGACGCCGAGGCGCGCGCCAAGATGACCCCGCGCGAAAAGCTGGTGTTCATCAAGGAAAGCGCCGAGGGCGCCGACCGCGACGAAGCCAAGCGCCTGATGAACAAGCACCGCCTCGAGCGCGTGCTGGTCGTCAACGACGCCTTCGAGTTGCGCGGCCTGATCACCGTCAAGGATATCCAGAAGTCGACCGAGCACCCGCTGGCGTCCAAGGATTCGCAGGGCAAGCTGCTGGTCGGCGCCGCCGTCGGCGTCGGCGCCAAGGATGAGGAACGCATCGAGCTGCTGGTCGCCGCCGGCGTCGACGTGCTGGTGGTCGACACCGCCCACGGCCACTCGCAAGGCATCCTCGACCGCGTAAAATGGATCAAGAGCAAGTTCCCGCACGTGGACGTCATCGGCGGCAACATCGCCACCGCCGCCGCCGCCAAGGCGCTGGTCGAATACGGCGCTGACGCGGTCAAGGTCGGCATCGGCCCCGGCTCGATCTGCACCACCCGCATCGTCGCCGGCGTCGGCGTGCCGCAGATCACCGCCATCAGCAACGTCGCCGAGGCGCTCGAAGGCACCGGCGTGCCGTGCATCGCCGACGGCGGCATCCGCTTCTCGGGCGACATCTCCAAGGCGCTGGCCGCCGGCGCGTCGACCGTGATGATGGGCTCGATGTTCGCCGGCACCGAAGAGGCGCCGGGCGAGGTGATCCTGTACCAGGGCCGCTCGTACAAATCGTATCGCGGCATGGGTTCGCTCGGCGCGATGAGCGACGGCTCGGCCGACCGCTACTTCCAGGACGCCACGATGAAGGCCGACAAATTCGTGCCGGAAGGTATCGAGGGGCGCGTGGCCTACAAGGGCAGCGTGCTGGCGATCATCTTCCAGTTGGTCGGCGGCGTGCGTCAATCGATGGGCTACTGCGGCTGCGCCACCATCGACGAGCTGCGCAATAAAGCCGAGTTCGTCGAGATCACCTCGGCCGGCATGCGCGAATCGCATGTGCACGACGTGCAAATCACCAAGGAAGCGCCGAACTACCGTTCCGGCGATTAATTAGTCCTTGCGACGCCGGCTAGACAGCCGGCGTTTTTCCATTCCAGACCTCTCCTGTAGATATCCATGCATTCTAAAATCCTCATTCTCGATTTCGGCTCCCAAGTCACCCAGCTGATCGCCCGCCGCGTGCGCGACTCCGGCGTGTTCTCCGAAGTGTTCCCGTACGACGTCAGCGACGAGTTCGTGCGCAACTACGGCGCCGCCGGCGTGATCCTGTCGGGCAGCCACAGCTCGACCCTGGAAGGCGACGCCCCGCGCGCGCCGGACGCCGTGTTCGAACTGGGCGTGCCGGTGCTGGGCATCTGCTACGGCATGCAAACGATGGCCGCGCAGCTGGGCGGCAAGGTCGAGAACGGCCTGGTGCGCGAATTCGGTTACGCCGAGGTGCGCGCGCGCGGCCACACCAAACTGCTCGACGGCATCAACGACTTCGTCACCGACGAGGGCCACGGCATGCTCAAGGTGTGGATGAGCCACGGCGACAAGGTGCTGGAAATGCCGCCCGGCTTCGTCCTGATGGGCAATACGCCAAGCTGCCCGATCGCCGCCATGGCCAATGAAGAGAAACACTTCTACGGCGTGCAGTGGCACCCGGAAGTGACGCACACGGTGCAGGGCAAGGCCATGCTGGGCCGCTTCGTGCACGAGATCTGCGGCTGCAAATCGGACTGGAACATGCCGGACTACATCTCGGAAGCGGTCGAGAAGATCCGCGCCCAGGTCGGCACCGACGAGGTCATCCTCGGCTTGTCCGGCGGCGTCGACTCGTCCGTGGCCGCCGCGCTGATCCACCGCGCCATCGGCGACCAGCTGACCTGCGTGTTCGTCGACCACGGCCTGCTGCGCCTCGACGAAGGCAAGATGGTCATGGACATGTTCGCCAAGAACCTGGGCGTCAAGGTGATCCGCATCGACGCCGAGGACCAGTTCATGGGCCACCTGGCCGGCGTCGCCGACCCGGAGCAAAAGCGCAAGATCATCGGCCGCGAGTTCGTCGAGGTGTTCAACGCCGAGTCGGGCAAGCTGGTCAATGCCAAATGGCTGGCGCAGGGCACCATCTACCCGGACGTGATCGAATCGGCCGGCAAGGGCAAGAAGGGCCAGACCATCAAGAGCCACCACAACGTCGGCGGCCTGCCGGAGCACATGAAGCTGTCGCTGCTCGAGCCGCTGCGCGAACTGTTCAAGGACGAGGTGCGCAAGCTGGGCGTGGCGCTGGGCCTGCCGCACGACATGGTCTACCGCCATCCGTTCCCGGGCCCGGGCCTTGGGGTGCGCATCCTGGGCGAGGTGAAGAAGGAGTTCGCCGACCTGCTGCGCCGCGCCGACGCCATCTTCATCGAAGAGCTGCGCAACACGCCGTACGAATTCATCGCCGGCCAGGCGGTCGACCCGGACAACCTGCCGAAGAACTGGTACGAGGCGACGTCGCAGGCGTTTGCCGTGTTCCTGCCGGTCAAATCGGTGGGCGTGATGGGCGACGGCCGCACCTACGAGTACGTGGTGGCCTTGCGCGCGGTGCAGACGCAGGACTTCATGACGGCGCACTGGGCGCACCTGCCGCACGCGCTGCTGGGCAAGGTGTCGAACCGCATCATCAACGAGGTGCGCGGGATTAACCGGGTGGTGTACGACATCTCGGGCAAACCGCCTGCGACCATCGAGTGGGAGTGAGGTGGTTTTTCTAACTCTTTGATTACATTGAGTTAAATGGATGCCATTGATGAATGCACCTGCATCGTCAATGGCATTTTTCATGGCACGGCGCGAATGCCCAACGGAGCGGGGCGACTAGGCCATGTTCGCTGAGAAGCTGATGTCATTGCATCGCGGGCTAGATACGTCGCAGTACTTCCGATGATACCATTTTCTGATACCATTGAGAGATGAGGCGCAAGCACCATCGCACGTTGGAACTGGTCTTTACCCGACCTGCATCTGCGAATGTTCGTTGGGCGGACATTGAAGCCTTGTTTGTCGAGTTGGGTGGTAGCGTCGAAGAACGCGAAGGCTCGCGCATCTTGGTTCGCTTGTTTGGCGAGCGGAGGGTGTTCCACCGACCACATCCCGAGCCGACGACGGACAAGGGAGCACTTGCCTCTATTCGCAAGTGGTTTGAAGATCACGGAGTGAAGCCATGAATACGCAGAACACGATGACAATTGATGGCCACCGGGCCGTCATCACATTTGATCCTGAAATCCAAATGTTTCGGGGGGAGTTTCTTGAACTGAATGGTGGTGCGGACTTTTACGCGAAAGATGTGAGGGGCTTACAGCGAGAGGGGAAGATTTCGCTTCAGGTCTTTCTTGATGCATGTGCTGAAGACGGCGTGGAACCGCGTAAGAGCTTCTCGGGCAAGTTTTCACTGCGCGTTGATCCCTCGATCCACCAAGCAGCCGCGATTGCTGCTGCTGCGAGCGGAAAGAGTCTCAACCAGTGGGCTGAGGAAGTACTCCGCCAAGCGGCCCTCGCTTAGGAATTGAAGAGGGCCAATTCCAAGTGTCCCCTTGCGGCCCAGGCTGTGTAAAAACGCAGAAAAATTCGTCGCGCGAAAAAAACGACCTCTTAGAACGGCCGCTACGCGATTTTCTCGGCATAGGGAATGGTCACCCTACCGATGAAAATTTCGTGTTTTTGCGTTTTTACACAGCCTCGGCCAATAGCCGACTTTGCTTGATCATTGCATTCGGATTTTTGCTGAATCAATAGGCGACTTCTTCCAGCCGATAGCGGAATTTTCTGCGCTCCGGCAAGTCCCATCCGGGCTCGCGATCGGTGTTGCGCGGTGGCTGGCCAGCTGGCGACGGGGCCTGCGGCACGGGCAAGGTTGCCGTTGATCCGACCGCCAGCGGCGGCACCGCGGTGGAGCCAGTCAGGATCGTAGCGGCCGGCGTTGGGGCAGTCGGCTTCGCCGCCGCGATCAGTTCATCGCGCAGTCGGCATGCTAGTTTGAAGGTCTGGTCGCCGGGACGGCGGATGAACAAGTCCTGCCACGCATTGCGCGTCGAGCGCGCGAACGATTGCGCGAACTGGTTTGGCGACACCGCGCGGCCATTGTGGATGATCTGATCGCCTTCAACGCGCGCGTAGTTGTTTTCGCCGTAGCTCCACGATTTCAACACGGTGCCTTCGGGAAGGAACAGCGATTTCCATTGATAGCCGTGCATGTCCTCAGGGTCCGCGCCCGGCGCGAATCTGGCCGGGTCTTCCAGCCAGCATTCGACGGCCTTCGTCAGGGCTTCCGAAATGTCTTGCGGGCCGCCACAGCGGCGCAGCTTTTCTATCAGTTGGAGCAGGGTGTCGGTGGGCAGCTGCACGGTCACTGTCGTATTCATTCGATTTTCTCCCCTATTTTGTTCTGCTTTGTCATATTTAGACCGAGAAGCGCGGCGATAGTTCAATTCCGGGAAAAATAGGGAAAAACAGGGCGGAAAATCGGGCTTTTGCTACAAGGAGTTGGACTGCCCACCCATGTGCATACTCCCAGGGTGAGCGCGATGGAGTTCCCGCTCCTGCGTAAGGGACGAGGGGCGGCTGTGGGGCGGTAGCAGATAATTGACCGGGCTATTCCAGGCAACTCCATGACGCGAACTAGCATGGTATTTTTCATGGTATTAACGGTGACAGGCTGCTCTAACTATTTGATTTAGCGATGATTTCTGGACCTATTCATCATGGAGTGGGAGTGATGCCGTAGCCGGCAGTCGCTGCCTGGCAAACGGATGAGACTGAGCCTCTGACGATCAGGGGCTTTTTCTTTTTTTGTCGCTAGTCTTGGCAGGCTCATGCCATAAGCGTCTTCCTTGCGCCGTCCGGACTGCCCGACGAAGTAGCAACTGAACGGATCTTCCACGAGCGCGCCCTGAAAAGGCGGCATGTCTTGCTGACGCGCTAAATGTGTTGCGGCGGACCGACGGATCATCTATACTTCTTCTGGTTTTTTATATATCAAATACAACCAAGCCATCTCGACCGTCGCCCTGAACTGAAAACAACGGGGCCGACGACACTGGCCGCCGCATATTGCGAGCCCGCGTCCGATGGCGGCACACGCATGTCGGGAAGGCGGAAGTTCGCAAACTGACAACCCGGTGAGCGCACTGTGCCGCTAAGCCGTTGCATCGGCGGCGTGATCGCTTCGAAAGGATCATGACCCGACGCGGTCGCGCGCTGTTATGATGCTCATGGCCCGCCCGGGTGCCGACGTGCGCAATGATTCCACCGTAGTTTATAAACATGCAATATTTCAACAGGAAGGCGCTTGTCGCGCTCGTTGTCCTTTTGCTTGCCGACGCACTGATTGCGTGTTTCTGCATCTATCGAAGCCATCCGTCTTCGTCGGTCGCCCCGCAGGAAAAGGGGGCGGCGCGATGGCGGGTCGCGGCCATCACGGATAGCCTCTACGGCGGCGCATCGACGGTTCACATCCGGGATGCCCCGCAGCGCTCGCTCAGCTTTGACTTCAGGCTCTCCGGGGCCATCGCGAATCCATGGGCGTCGGCGGCATTGCGGATCGGGGGCGCGGACGGGAAAACCGTTGCGGAAGATCTGTCGAAGTACTCGACAGTTACTTTCCTTGCCAAATGCGTACCCGCCAATTCGTTGCTCCTCATCCTCACCCTCGTCGATGGGCGTGTCACGAAGCCAGGCGGCAAGCCGGTCTACCTGCCCGTCATGACCTATTTTTCCTGCAACGAGCAAGGCATGCCGGTCTCGCTGGATCTCACGCGCCTGACCATTCCGGACTGGTGGTACGAGGCCGAACATGTCGACATTTCGCGCAGGTCTTACGAGCTGGACCATGTGACGAAACTGGAATTCGGTGCCAGCCCGTTCAGCCCGCGCGAGGCCGACTCCCATGTCGAGATCGCCGATCTCGCGCTGCATGGCCGCGATGACCGCTACCTCGCCGCGCTGGCGGCGGTTCTGCTTGCCGGCTGGTGTGCCTACGGGATCTGGTTCTTCCGGGCCCAGTCGCGCGCCCTCATTGCGACGGTGGACGCCCGCCTCAAAAAAGACCTGTCTTTCGTGGCATACCGACAATTGACCGTTTCGCCTGTCGGGGACGAGGACCAGGCCGCCATCTTGCGCTTCATCGCGACCCATTACCCGGATTCCGAACTGGATCTGGAACGTGTTAGCGCCGGAACGGGCGCAAACCGTAACAGGATCAATGACGTGCTGAAAACGGTCCTCGGCATGACATTCACCGGCTATCTGAAGAAGCTGAGGTTGACAGAAGCGGCCAGATTGCTGACCGATAAAGCCGCCGCGACCGTGGCGGAAATCGCCCGTTCGGTTGGCTATGCCAACTGCTCTTATTTCAACAAGGTCTTCAAGGAAGAGTACGGCTGCTCCCCCACGCAGTTCAGAACGAGGCGCCAACTCAGCCAGCCGCGGACCACACTAAAACAATCTACGGATATTCCTGTCAATTTCTGCACGCAAGAGAATTTCGGCGATAAACGTTAGCGCGCGCGAGGAGCGCATACCCTTCCGCCGACCGGTCTGGCGTGGCCACGCTGCTTGTCATTCCGGAAATTCAGAATAATCAGTATGCTTGGAGGAGTCCATCTTGAATAGGAAGTGCAAGGTCAATTTCGCCGTCCCGGCGCTGCTGGCGGTTCTGCTCGCAGGCTGCAGCGCGGGGGGCGGTGCGGTCCACGATCCCGGCGTCCTGGCCGGCGCAGTCGGCACGCCGGCAGCCGCGCCCGTGCTCGCATTGCCGGCAAGCGTGAAGGTCCAGGAAGGCGTGACCGCGACTTTCCTTATGCCGTCGGCCACGCTGGCTGCCGGACGCAGCGCCACGTGGTCCATTTCCGGCACCGATGCGGCGCGCTTCAAGATCGATGCGGCGACCGGCGCCTTGTCGTTCCGCCAGGCGCCCGACACCGCGCGCCCCGCCGATGCCGACGCCCACAACGGCTATGACCTCGTCGTGAAGGCCAGCGACGGCCAGCGCGGCACGCAGGCGCCGCTGAAGGTGCTGGTGCTGCCATGGAACGACGGCGGCGCGGCCGGCTTGCCGCTGCCGCTCGTGGCGCGCGAGGTGGCGCGCCCAGCCGGCACCACGGGACGGCCGGGGCTGCGCGTGCTCGACTGGGCCGGCTTCAAGGCCGCCGTGTCCTACACCTTCGACGATTCGCAACCGTCCCAGATCGAACACTACCCGGAGCTCAAGGCGCAGCGCGTCCGCGTCACCTACTACATCAACCCCGCGGGCAACCGCTATCCCAACTACGACGCCACCTGGAAGGACGCCGTGGCCCAGGGTTCGGAGATCGGCAACCACACCACGCACCACTGCAGGGCGGCGGAACTGACCGACAACGATTCCAACACCTGCCCTGCAGGCCTGGGCAGTGCAGGGGCCGAGTTCGACGACACCGACAACTACATCCGCACGAACATCGGACAGTCAGCGGTCTGGACCATGGCCTACCCGTTCGGCGACACGGACTACAAGGCGGCCGCGTCCCGCTTCCTCGTCGCGCGGGGCGTGTGGCCGGGTATGACGGCGCCCGGCACCGCGAGCGACGCGCTGAACCTGCCGATCACCGGCTTCCCCGGCGATCCGTCCACGCCGGGCGGCGATCCCGTGTCCACCTTCAACACCGCCGTGGACAAGGCCTTGGGGCGGGGCCGTTGGATGATCTATCTGTTCCACACGGTGCTGCCCGCTCCCACGCAGAACTGGGGCGGCGGCGAGGACATCGGCGTGATCACGGGTAATATGGTGTACGCTAAATCGTTCGGCACGATGTGGATCGACAGCGTCGTCAACATTGGCGCCTACTGGCGCGGCCAGCAGTTGCTGCAAGCGGCAACGCCCAGCACCAGCGGCGGCGTGACGACGTGGCGCTGGACGCTGCCGGCCAACTTCCCGGCGGGCCGCAAGCTGCGTGTCGTGGTGGACGGCGGCGCGCTGGAGCAGAACGGCACGCCCCTGAGCTGGGATAGGCACGGCTACTACGAGGTGTCGCTGGATGCGCAATCGCTGCGCTGGACACGGTAACCCCCAGTTCCTGCGGGGCGGGCATGCCCGGACGCGCAGAACCGATAATGTAAGGAATGAATCAGGCTGAGTGTTATGCAAGAATTTTTCAGGAAGGCGTTGATCGCGCTCATTCTCCTTCTGATCGCGTTTGCGCTTGCAGCCTGGTTTTGCATCGATCAAAGCTATCTTTCCGCTGCGCTGGTTCCGAGGGCGGGTGGAGGCGTGCGGTGGCGTGCTGTCACCACGGAGGACGCCGTGCTGGGCGGCACGTCGACCATGCGCATTCTGGATCCCGGACGGCAATCGTTCCGCTTCGACTTCAGGATCACGCGCGCCACGGCTCATCCCTATGTTGCGGCGGAAATGCTGTTCGAAGACGGGCAGGGCCATACAGTGCCGGCGGACTTGTCGAGGTACGCCACCGTCACCTTCGTCGCCCAATGCGCGCCCGCCAATTCACTGGTGTTCGCCATGCCGATATTCGACGCCAGCGTCGCGAAGCCGGGCGAATTCTGGGCTTACCCGTCGCCGGCCACCCACTTCTCGTGCAGCGAGAGCGGAACGCCGGTGTCGCTGGACCTGACCCGTCTCGTCATTCCGGCGTGGTGGTTCGACGTGTACAAGGTCGACCCGTCGCACCAGTCCTACAGGCTGGACCAGGTTGCCAAATTCGTGTTCGGGATCAACCATCATAGTCCGCGTGAAGTCGATTCCCGTGTCGCGATCAGCGAGTTCACCTTGCATGGCCGCGACGATCGCTACCTCGTCGCCCTGGCGGTCATCCTGGCGATCGGCTCGGGCGCGTTCGCCGTCTGGTTTTTACGGGGGCACTCGCGCGCTCTCGCCGCGAGCCTGGATTCGCAGCTGAGCAATGACCTGCCTTTCGTCGCGTACCGCGAACTGACCCTGGAACCGTTCAAGGACAAGGAAAAGGCGGCCATCCTGCAATTCATCGGCGACAATTACGCTGACCCCGAACTGAATATGTCCACCGTGACGACACGGATAGGCGCGGACCGCGAGAAAATCAACGAGATCCTGAAAATGGAGCTCGGCATGACTTTTACCGGCTACGTCAACAAATTGAGGTTGACGGAAGCTGCGCGGGTGCTGAAGGACAACGAGGGCATGCCCATCGCCGACATCGCATACTCGGTCGGTTATGGCAATGTGTCGTATTTCAACAAGCTGTTCAAGGAAGAATACGACTGCACGCCCGGGGCCTTCCGGCGCCTCGCAACCCAAGCGAAGGCGACTCCCGAACACGATCTGGCGGGACCGTCGAACCCACTGTACGACGAAGCTTGAATCGCCAGCGCGCGCGTGAACGCACGAGGCATTGCTTGCGCGGCGGGCCAGGTCGCTTCGACTTGCGCAAAATCGGCTTCTTCCTGAGCGCGCATCAAGCGGGCTCGAATGACCGTACCCATGCTCCCCAAAGGTGTTCCGAGCCAGGCATTCATTTGCCAGGGCGATCCGGACAGCGGTCTTGCCCCATCCCGCTCCCGACCACTAAAAAAATCGGCGGAAGCCGTTAGCAATATCTGCACACGCTCGAAATTTCGGCGAAAAGTATTAGCGCACCCTTGCGCAGGGCGCAATTATATGCGTGGAAACTGAATCGACCGGGAGGCGTCGGCACCCCGTTGCAACATCATTGTCGCGTGCAGCAGCCTGCCAGGCGCGATGGCGTTGTTTGACAAAGCCGGCAAAACGAAAAATAACCATCCTTTTGAGGAGACAATTATGAATCGGAAGTTGAACATCGTCATCCCGGCCCTGTTGGCCAGTCTGCTGGCCGCCTGCTCGGGCGGAGGCGCGGACGGCATTGCGCCGGCCGGCGCTTCCAAGCTCCTTGCCACCGTCACCACCGGTTCGGCTACCACCTGGACCAGCGTGAAGTGGGGCGGCGGAGGTTATGTCAGCGGCCTCATCTACCACCCGACCAGCGCGGGTGTCCTGTACGCCCGCACCGACATCGGCGGCGTCTACCGCTGGAATGCAAACGGGTCGTGGACACCCCTTATCGACAGCCTCGGTGCCGCCGAGAACAAGTTCCTCGGCGTCGAAAGTGTCGCCCTCGATCCAGGCAACGACCAGCGCGTCTACATGGTCACCGGCAAGAGCACCAAAGAAGGCAACGGCCGCATCTACGCTTCCAGCGACCGCGGCAACAGCTGGACCCACTACGACCTGCCGTTCCCGGTGGGCGGCAACGAGAAAGGCCGTGCCGTCGGCGAACGCCTGAAGCTCGATCCGACCAATCCGTCGACGATGTTCTACGCCTCGCGCACGGCCGGCCTGTGGAAGAGCACGAACTCGGGGCAGACCTGGACCCAGACCTCGCTGTCGTCCCTCGTTCTGACGGATGCACAGATCAGCAGCATGGGCGGCTCGGTGGGCGTCGAGCAGATCATGTTCGACAACTCGAACGTGGGTGGCGGCGGGACGACCTGGATCATGTATGCCGCCGTCGCACCGGACTACGCCCAGGCGGCGGGCTTGACCTCGACCATGTACAAGTCCGTCGACGGCGGCTTCTCGTGGACGCCGGTGGCGGTCCCGGCCACCGTGGCCGGCTTCTACGTCCCGCACATGGTGCGCACCAGCGACGGGAACTACTATGTGGCGTTCAACAAGAACGCCGGCCCGGCCGGCGCCGGTCCCGGCTACCTCTACAAGTTCGGCGGCACGACCAATGGCGATACGTGGTCCCCACAACCGCTCGCCAGCAGCACGCAGGGCGGCTATGGCGGCGTGTCCGTCTACGGCACCGGCTCGACGGCCCGCATTGCGCTGGCCGTGACCAGTACCTGGAACAGCGCCTCCCAGGTCGTCCAGTTGTCCGACAACGGCGGCGCCACCTGGCACGAAGCCGAGGGCGGCACGCAGCACTGGGGGCAGCAGTTCTGGGGCTGGGTGGACGACATCGAGATCGATCCGACCAACCGCGACCACGTCATGCACATCGTCGGCGGCGGCATCTGGGAGACCTGGAACGCGTCGTCGCTCACGCCGAGCTGGGACGCTCCGCTCAATAACCTCGAGGAGACCGGCACGGAGGCCCTCATCGCGGCGCCGGCCGGCGCGTCGTACAAGTTCGTCAACAGTGCGGGCGACATCGGCACCTGGCTCCAGACCGACCTCGCGGCGCATCCGGCCAAGGGGCCGACCCCGGACTGGAGCCATGGCTACGCAGCCGACATGGCGTGGTCCGATTCCTCCTACATCGTTGCCAGCGGCCAGTTCAACGTCACCAAGACCCAGGCGGGCTTCTGGTCCGGCGACAGCGGCAACACCTGGAACCAGTTCGCCAGCCTTGCTCCCGGCGCTGCGGTTGAGAACGCCTTCGAACAGAGCATCGCGGTCACCGCGCGCAACAATGCGGTCTGGGCGCCGGCGAATGCGACGCCGTCGTACACGACGAACAATGGCGCGAGCTGGGTGGCGACCAACCTGCCGTCGCTGTCCGCCATCAACGGCAACAATCGCGCCTACCACCTCGTCGCGGACCGCCGGAACCCGAACAAGGTCTACGCCTACGATTCGGGCGGCGCATTCTGGAGCGGCACGACGGGCAAGGTCTACGTCTCGACGGACGGCGGCCACACTTTCGCGCTGAGCCAAGGCGCGGTGTCGGCCAAGCTGGCCCCCAACTTCTTCAAGCTGACCTCGATCGCGGTTAACCCCAACGTCGAAGGAGACATCTGGTTGTCCGACGGTAACGCCGTGTACCACTCGCTCAATTCGGGGACGACCTGGACGAAGGTCGGCAACTTCGCGTCGGTCTGGGGCGCCAACGCGTGGCCCGACTTCCAGGGCGCCTCGGCGGTGGCACTGGGCAAGGCGGCGACCGGCTCCCCATACGCGGCCGCGGTCTACGTTGTGGGCACGGTCAACGGCGTGTGGGGCGTGTACCACTCCGACGATGGTGGCGCAAGCTGGGCGCGCTTCAACGATGACGCTCACCAGTACGGCGGCATCCGCACGATCGCCGGGGACTGGAATAGCTATGGGCGAATCTACGTCTCCGCCCCCGGCCGCGGCATCGTCTACACCAACTGACCTGCGCGACCGTCAAAGTTGCCCCGAACCTCCCCGGCCACCTCCACACCCCAACAACAAGTTTAGGAAGGCTATGTCCTTGTTTCGTCTCCCCTTGCTGGCCGCTCTCATGGCCGCGTCCTGCATCGGCAACGCACAAACAGCGGGAGGCGTCGACGCGCACTTTTCCTGGTTCCGCTATGAGGGACGCAGCCTCGATGGGGGGATGCCGGATGCGAAGCATTTCGTCAATCCGATCGTCGCCGGCTATGCACCAGACCCCAGCCTTACTCAGGTTGGCAAGGACTATTATCTCGTCACGTCCAGTTTCGCGCATTTCCCCGGGCTCCCGATCTATCACTCGACCGATCTCGTCAACTGGTCGCAGGTCGGCAATGCCATCGATCGACCGGCACAACTGGACTTTCGCGGCCTGCAGGTTTCGGACGGCATGATGGCGCCGGACATTTCGTACCGCGACGGCATTTACTACATTGTCTCGACTTTCCGCAGGAACTTCGTCATCACCGCATCCAATCCTGCGGGGCCCTGGTCCGATCCCTACTGGCTCGATGTCGAAGGCATCGACCCATCGATTTTCTGGAACAGCGAAGACGGCAAGGCATATATCGTCAACAACGGTCCTCCTGAGGGAGCGCCCCACTATCCGGGCCACCGCGTGATCTGGCTGCAGGAATTCGACCCGGAAACTCATACGATGGTGGGCGAGCGCGTGCCGCTGGTGGGCGGGGGCGAACACCCTCCATCCATTTTCTGGGCCGAGGGGCCGCATCTTTTCAAGCGTAACGGCTATTACTATCTGCTCGCCGCCGCTGGTGGAACCAAGCCGCATGAGCGCCATTCCGAACTGGTGTTCCGCAGCCGCAACTTGAAAGGGCCGTATGAAGCCTATGCCGGCAATCCGATTCTTTCCCAGCTTGACCTACCTACGGACCGCGAGCATCCTGTTGAAAGCGCGGGCCATGCGAAATTCGTGCAGACCCCAAACGGCGGCTGGTGGGCCGCGTTCCTCGCAGCCCGTCCCTACGCGCCACAGTTGTATAACACGGGGCGGGAGACCTTCCTGTTGCCGGTCACGTGGAAAGACGACTGGCCGACCATCCTGCCGGCGGGCCGGGCACTGCCGCTGGTGGTTGAACGCCCCGAACTGCCGCATGCAGCCAGGCCGGCGATGCCGCTCAATGGCGACTATGGCTACACCGACGAATTCAATGGTCCTGCGCTCAAATTTGGCTGGATGAGTATCCGGAGCGACGGCACTCCGCGTTACACTTTGCAGAACGGTGACCTTGTGCTCCGTCCGTCTACACCGCTCGGCGACCCGTCGGCCGTGCCATCGTTCGTCGGGAGAAAGCAGGCCCATGCGCAGGCCGAAGCCAGCACGGCGATGCGTTTTACGCCGGCAGCGGATGGCGAACGGGCTGGCCTCGCTGCCGTGCAAAGCGACCAGTCGTGGTTGTTCTTCGGCATCCAGCGAATAGGCGGCAGCCCGATGCTGGTATTGGCCGAACGCGATGGGGAGCGGGCTCCTCGCAGTGGCCGGGTGCTGGCGTCTCGAAAGTTGCCCGGCACGCTCGTGCAACCAGTTCGCCTGCGGCTTGCGTTCGATGCGGGGCGCGTGTCCGCTATGTATGCGCTCGACGATGGCAGGTGGAAGTCGCTTAAAAAGGATCTGGACGCCAGCTTCCTCAGCACGAAGAAGGCCGGCGGATTTGTCGGCACGGTAATCGGGCTGTACAACGCGGTCCAGCCCTGACCACCAATTCGCTGCTAGGAGCGGTCGCGGCGCCTTATTGTGGCCATGGGGAGGGCGACTGATGACAGCATTGTCTGGCGAGTTTTCACATCGCCAAGCCCCCCGTTTCTAAGAGCTGCCCGGAGCAATCAAATGCTTATCCGCCCGCGTGGTCGTCGTCACCGTGCGCGGCGACGAACATGGCGACGGCCGACCGGCAATAGGATGCGATTTCGTTGTCGTCCTCTGCTTTCTCCTCGTCGAAGCGCGCGATGATCAGAAGATCGGATCCTTTGAAAAGCGCGGCAAACAAACGGGCGGACTGCAGAGGATCGGGCACGTTCAGCACCGCCTTCGCATGCAAGCGACGCAACAGGGCCTCGATTTGGGCGATGACATGGGCCGGGCCGGCTTCGTATTGGAGCTTGCTGAGCGACTTTTGATTGGTCTTGTCGGCCGTGATCATGGCTTCGACGCGACGCACGTCCGGGTTCAGGAAGGTGCGAAGCAGGGACGACCCCACCGCCATGAGTTGATCCTCGGCCGACCCGTCGACGCCGTCAAACAGGGCCTGGGGCGCAAACCGATGGCAGCTGGCCGCGATGGCCGCGCTGAACAGCGCCTCCTTGTTCTCGAAGTGCCGATAGATGCTGAGCTTGGATATCTTCGCCCGCTGGGCGACCTTGTCCATTGTCGTCGCCTGATAGCCAAGTTCCACAAAAAGTTCGCACGCGGCGTCGGCGATCGTCTGGCCTAGCGCCTCGTTGGCGGGCCGGCCGCGCCGGCCCTGATTGTTTTCGGTCATAAAAAAATTCCAGTACTTGACAGTATCTAATTCTTTAATTAGGATACCACAAAGTATCCTAAAGGTGCAAACCCAATGGCTGGGTCCGCACCAGGTCCAGCCCACCCTTCATCCACAACACGGAGCCCATCACCATGAATGACGTCATCATCATCGGCGGCAGCTTTGCCGGCCTCGCCGCCGCCCTGCAGCTCGGCCGTGCCCGCCGCAAGGTCACGGTGCTCGACACTTGCCGGCCACGCAACCGCTTCGCCGGCCACTCGCATGGCCTGCTCGGCCACGATCACAAGCCACCGCTGGACATTCTGGCCGAGGCGCGGCAGCAGTTGGCGCGCTATCCCACGGTCAGGCTGGTCCATGCCCGCGCCGACAGCATCTCCGGCGCAATCGACGATTTCTGCGTCGTCACGGACGATAACGAAAGCCTGAGGGCACGTCGTTTGATCCTGAGCTATGGCGTCGCCGACCAGATGCCTGATGTGCCGGGCTTTGCCGACGGCTGGGGCACCTCCATCGTGCCGTGCCCGTATTGCGACGGCTTTGAAGTCGCCGGCCAGCATTGGGGCCTCGTCTGGTCCGGCCCGCCGTCGCACAATTATGTCAGGCTGTACCAGGATTGGACCGGGACGTTGACGGTCTTTGCCGATGGTCACGACATTGCGCCCGATATCCGGGCCGATCTGGCGCGCCGCAACACATCTGTCGTCGATGGCCGGATCGCGGAAATCGCCCGACACGGCAGCCATCATGCCACCGTCAAGCTCGATACGGGCGCCGATGTCGCGGTCGACATCCTGTTCGCGCATCCGCGCAACAAGCCGTCCGCCAGCCTGCATGAATCACTGGGCCTGGCCACCGTCGAGACGCCGCTCGGCATCGCCCTCAAGGTCGACGAGCGCCGCGAAACCAGCATCCCCGGCATCTACGCCGCGGGCGACCTCGCAAACCCCCTCATGCCCTCGGTCACCACGGCAATAGCGCACGGCGCGACGGCGGGTATCTCCGCCCAGCAGTCGATGCTGGTTTAAGCAGGGGATGGCATGACAGCGCAAAATGCCGATCAGGTCGCCGGATGGAACGGTCAAAGCGGGGAGCGCTGGGCCGCCCAACCAGGCCCGCGCACCAAAGCGTTGCGCAAGGTGGGTTTGCAACGCAAGGATTGACCGGCAAGCTGTACCGACCAAGCCTCTGATTTTCAGGGGCTTTTTCTTTTGCGTCCAGCATCGGCGCACTCTTGCATACGTGCTGACCTCCGCGCCCTGCGGCGGACGCGGCATTCCTCACCCCTACGCAGACAACGCCCATCCGCATCGCCGGGTGTCATCGCGCCGTCATTCACGGGGCGTATATTGGCGACGTCCAAAACATTGTCCCCATGACAACAATATAGCAACCCGCGTTGCATACCTCGTCCCTCAACCTCGGATAGGCCCTATGACCTCACGACGCAGTTTCCTTCGCAGCAGTGCCCGCGCGGGTATCGCCGCCACCGCCTTCGCCGCTTTTCCACCTTCGATCCAGCGCGCGCTGGCCATCCCGGCCAACAACGCGACCGGCACCATTCAAGACGTCGAGCACGTTGTGATCCTGATGCAGGAAAACCGCGCGTTCGACCACTATTTCGGTACGCTCGCCGGCGTGCGCGGCTTTGGCGACCGGTTCCCCATCCCGCTGCCGGAAGGCCGTAACGTGTGGCAGCAACGGACGGCAAACGGCAACGTCATGATGCCATTCCACCTGGACGGCAGCGTGGGCAACGCCCAGCGCGCCAACGGTACGCCGCACGACTGGCATGACAGCCAGGCGGCCTGGGACAACGGCCGCATGGACCAGTGGCCGCGCTACAAAAACGCCATTTCGATGGGCTACTTCAAGGAGCCCGAAGTGCCGTTCCAGTTCGCGCTGGCCAATGCGTTCACGCTGTGCGACGCCTACCATTGCGCCATGCACACGGGCACCGATGCGAACCGCTCGTTCTTCCTGACGGGCACCAACGGCGCGGTACCCACCGGCACGGCCTTTGTCACCAACGAATGGGACGCCATCGACGGCCTGGCCAGCGGCGTCGACACCGGCTATACGTGGACCACGTATGCCGAGCGCCTCGAGGCTGCCGGCGTGCGCTGGATGAGTTACCAAAACATGCCCGATGAATGGGGCGACAACATGCTCGGCGCGTTCCGGCAGTTCAAGCGCGCCAACATCGCGTCGGGCTACCCGGTTTCCAGCGGCGGGTCGCCGGGACGGCCGTACAGCAACACCGGCCAGGCGCTGCCATATCACGCCTACGATGCCGCCAGCGACAACCCGAACAACCCGCTCTATAAAGGTATCGCCAACACCTTGCCGGGCACCCAGCCCGAGCAATATCTGGACGCGTTCAAACGCGACATCCGCGAGGGTAGGCTGCCGCAGGTGTCGTGGCTTAACGCACCGTCGATCTACTGCGAGCACCCCGGGCCATCGAGCCCCGTGCAGGGCGCCTGGTTCGTCCAGGAGGTGTTGGACGCCTTGACGGCCAACCCCGACGTCTGGAGCAAGACGGTGTTGATCGTTACCTACGACGAGAACGACGGCTACTTCGACCATGTCCCTTCGCCATCCGCGCCTTCGCCCGACGGCAACGGTGGTTACGCCGGAAAGACCACGCTGCCGCAGGCGGATTTGGCGCCGGAATACTACTCGCACGGCCGGCCGCTCGGCAGCACCAAGCAGCCGCCCGCCGACGGCCGCGTCTACGGCCCCGGCCCGCGCGTCCCCATGTATGTGATCTCGCCCTGGAGCCGGGGCGGCTGGGTCAACTCGCAAGTGTTCGACCACACGTCGGTGCTGCGCTTCCTCGAGGCGCGCTTCGGTGTGCGGGAGCCGAACATCAGCCCATTCCGCCGCGCGGTCTGCGGCGACCTGACGAGCGCGTTTAACTTCGCGACGCCCAATGCCGGCGAGCTGCCGGTGCTGAAGGGCAGGCGGGACCGCGGCCAGGCCGACGCCCTGCGCGCCGCACAGCAGCGTCTATCGCAAATCGCGCCGCCGACCATGCCGCAACAGCCTCTGCAGGCTGCGGGCACACGACCGTCGCGTGCGCTGCCCTATGAACTTGCGACCACCTGTGAAGTGCAGCCCGGCGCCACCATGGCTGCCGTGCGCGTGGCGCTGAACTTCATCAACACCGGCCGCCAAGCCGCCGTGTTCCATGTGTATGACCGCAAGGATCTGGCGGCGGTGCCACGCCGCTACACCGTCGAGGCGGGAAAATCGCTGGCCGATACCTGGGCGCCCGCTGTCGGCGGAGCGTACGACTTGTGGGTGCTCGGGCCGAACGGCTACCACCGTCACTTCACGGGTAGTGCGCTGCGCGCTGTCGCGGCGGGCCAGCCGCGCCCCGACGTTCAGGTGCGATGCGACGCCGTCAGCGGCGAGTTGGTGCTGCGCCTGGTCAACAACGGCGCGGCAGCGTGCACCTTCAGCCTGACCGCCAACGCCTATGCGCAGCTGCGGCAGCTCCACACCGTTGCTCCACGCGCTGAACTCGTCGTGCGGCTTGCGGTGGCGAACAATGGCTACTGGTACGACTTCAGCGCCACGGTGTCGGGCCAGCCCGACTATCTGAGACGTTTCGCCGGACGTATCGAGACCGGTCGACACACAGTGAGCGACCCGGCGCTCGGCCAACTTTGATCATGCGTCCCAAGCCGGCAAGCCGCCGGCTGCGGCACCTTCTCATCACCTACCCAATAGGATACCCATGCATTCCATTCTCCGCGACTTTATCCTGGCCTCGGTCATCGCGCTGTGCGCACCTTTCGCCTCGGCGACCGTGCTGACGTTCGACGACATCGTCGGTCCCGACGGTTTCGCGTCCGTACCGGGCAACTATGGTGGGCTCGACTGGTCGAACTCCGGCTTTTCCGTCTTCACCAGCGAGCAGGCGCCATTCGTGGCCCATTCCGGCCAGGGCAGGGTGACCACCGATTGGACCGACGGCGGGCCAATCGCCAGCACGGTCCGCTTTTTGGCGCCGACGATCTTCCAGGGCGCGTGGTTCTCCGGTTACAGCGACAGCAGCGTGCGCTTTGATCTGTACTTCGCCGGCAAGCTGGTGGCCACTTCGGCATCGCTACAACTGTCGGATACTCCGGCTTTCCTGAACGCCAGCTGGGGTGGCGCGATCGACGCGGTCGTGGTGTCCAGCGGCTTTCAAGCCTCTTACGTGATGGACGATATGAGTTTTGTAAGCGCCGCCCCGGTACCGGAACCAGGCGCGTTGGCACAGCTGCTGGCGGGGCTGGGACTGGCCGGTTCGATACTGCTGCGCCGGTCCAGGGCCGAGTCCTGATCGCGTCCTCATCCCGCTGGGTTGAACTGGATCGGTGCCGCTACCTCGCGGCTTCCTCCAGCAGCCAGCCCCGAAATGTCGCCAACCGTGGCAGGCCCGCGGACTCGGGGCGGTACACGATGTAATAGGCCAGCGGCGACTCGAACGTGATATCGCCGCACAGGCGCACCAGCCGCCCCGAGGCGATGTCGTCGTGCGCCATCACGCTGCGCGCCATCGCCACGCCATGGCCTTCGACCGCCGCCTGCAGCACCGCGGCCGAGTTGTTGATCTTCATGCCGCGCGAGGTCGGGGCATCGCGCACGCCCGCCTTGGCCAACCATGCCTGCCACGTCGGGAAATCCGCATGGCCGTCCATCGACAGGTCGTGTATCAGCGTTTGCCGCGCGAGGTCCGCCGGTTGCCGCAACTGCGCGTGTTGTTGCAGGAAGGCCGGCGAACACACCGGAAACACTTCCTCACCCAGCAATTTGTCGGCCGTCAGGCCGGGCCAGTGTCCGGTGCCGTAGCGCACACCGATATCGATGCGTTGCGAGACGAAATCGACCGCCTTCAGATTGGTATCGAGCCGCACATCGGTTTCCGGGCAGACCGACTGAAACCGATCGATCCGTGGCAGCAGCCACTTGGCGGCGAAGGCCGGACTGACGGTGACCGTCAGCACGCCATTGAGCGAACCTTCCTTGAGCCGTTCAAGGCCGAGCACGAGCTTGTCGAAGCCGGCGCGCAAATCCGGCAGTGCGCGCTCGGCGGCCTCGGTGGTCACCAGGCGCGCCTTGCCGCCCGGGTTGCGATGAAACAGCGGCGCTCCCAGCCAGTCTTCCAGCGTGCGCACCAACTGGCCGACCGCCGCCGGCGTGACGTTAAGTTCGGCCGCCGCGGCGGAAAAGCTCTGGTGCCGGGCGCTCGCTTCGAACGCCCGCAAGGCATTCAGATGTATCGGTGTCTTCATGTTGTTGAGTTTGTTTGCTTGGCCTCCGCATTCTAGCCCACCGGTACAGGCAGCTAAAGATTTTCTTTCAGTGCCTGACATTTAATCTGGTTTGTTTCAATCCTGCAATGGGCGCAAACTTCTTTCCATCGCAGCAGTAATTCACTGCGCAGAAGTTTTTCTTAAGCAGCGCCTGACCTTGGGGCCGGGCATACAAAGGAGTGAATATGAGCAAGCAATTCGAAGGCAAGAAACTGTTGGTCGTCGGCGGCACCAGCGGCATGGGTCTGCAAACCGCGCGCATGGTCCTGGCGGAAGGCGGCAGCGCAGTAATCGTGGGCAACCGCGCGGACAAGGCCGAAGAGGCGCGCAAGGAATTGTCGGCACTGGGCACGGTATGGGCCTTGACCGCCGACCTGTCCAGCGACGAGGGCCTGGCCACGCTGCTAAAGGCGATCGACGAGCAGCATCCTGACATCGATCTGCTGGTGAACTCGGCCGGCGTGTTCTTCCCTAAACCGTTCCTCGAGCACGGCGCCGCCGATTACGACCAGTACATGAAGCTCAACAAGGCGGTGTTCTTCATCACGCAAAAGGTCGCCGCCAACCTGGTGGCCGGCGGACGTCCGGGCGCGATCGTCAACATCGGTTCGATGTGGGCCAAGCAGGCGATCGCCGCCACGCCATCGTCGGCCTATTCGATGGCCAAGGCGGGCCTGCATTCGCTGACGCAGCATCTGGCGATGGAACTGGCGTCCAAGCAAATCCGGGTCAACGCGGTGTCGCCGGCTGTGGTGCAGACGCCGATCTACGAGGGTTTCATCCCGAAAGCGGACGTGCATAGCGCGCTGCAGGGCTTCAACAGTTTCCATCCGATCGGCCGGGTCGGTACGCCGCAGGATGTGGCGGAAGTGGTGGCTTTCCTGCTGTCCGACAAGGCCTCCTGGGTCACCGGCGCGGTGTGGGATGTCGATGGCGGCGTGATGGCCGGCCGTAACTAAATACCAGAGGCAAGCCCGGAAATGCGGGCGCCCCGGCGCCCGCATTTATCTACTTTATGGAGCATTAATCATGATGCAAGACTGGAACACCTACCGCGATTCCCTGTTGGAAAAAGTTGGCGACTACGCCGCGCAGAGCCCCGATGTGATGCGCGGCATTATGGCGATCGACAACGCCGGCGCCAAAACCGGCCACCTGACGCCGAAGATCCACGAGCTGATCGCGCTGGCGGTGGCCATCACCACCCGTTGCGACGGTTGCATCTCGGTGCACACCAAGAAAGCCGTGGAAGCCGGCGCGACGCTGGCGGAAATCTCCGAGGCGCTGGGCGTGGCGATCGCGCTCAACACCGGCGCGGCCCTGACGTACTCGGCGCGCGTGATGGAAGCGTATCAGCAACTGCCGAACAAGTAAGCCGTCATCGGCGGTCGCCGCCGGGCGGGCTTCAAGCCCGGCCCGGCGATGGCCGCATTTGTCCAACTTTGGAAGTTTGTCATGCTTATCAATGCCGATTTCTCGCGCCCGGTGATCCTGGCGCCTCATCAGTACCAATGGGTGCCGTCGCCCCAGAACGGCGTCGAGCGCATCATGCTCGATCGCATCGGCGCCGAGAAGGCCCGCGCGACCAGCATCGTGCGGTATGCGCCGGCGTCCGTTTTCCCACGGCACCTGCATCCGCGCGGCGAAGAGATCCTGGTCCTCGACGGCACCTTTTCCGAGGGCGGCGTGGATTATCCCGCCGGCTGGTACCTACGCAATCCGCCCGGCTCCAGTCATCAACCGTCGAGCGGCGAGGGCGCGGTGATCTTCGTCAAGTTGCGGCAAATGCCGTCGCACGAGCAGCGCCACGTGCGCATCGATACCCGCGATCCCGCCAACTGGCGTGTGGAGCAGGGACGCGAGGTCTGCCCGCTGTTCGCCGACGGTGCCGAGCAGGTCACTCTGCAGCGGCTGGCGCCGCACGAGGCCTTGCTGGCCGACGCGGACGGCGGCCTGGAACTGCTGGTGCTCGAGGGCGACGTGATCGCGCAGCAGCAATTCTGCGCGCGCTGCGCGTGGATGCGGCTGCCCGCCGGCGCCTTGCCCGCCATCGTTGCCGGCGCGCGCGGCGCGACGGTCTACCTGAAGACCCGGCACCTGGCCGCCACCACTTTGAAAGGCTGAGCATGGAACAAGCAAGCATAGTGATCGTCGGCGCCGGCCTGAGCGGCCTGTACGCCGCGCACCTGCTGGAACGGCTGGGCGTCGCCGATGTCGTCCTGCTGGAGGCGCGCGACCTGGTCGGCGGCCGTATCGCCAGCGCCGCAGCGCCGGCGGGCGACGCAAGCGCCGCCGGCTTCGACCGCTTCGATCTGGGCCCGACCTGGTTCTGGCCGGAGCAGCAGCGCGAGCTGCACCGCCTGGTCGACGAACTGGGGCTGCAACGCTTCGCCCAGTACGACGAGGGCGACATGCTGTACGAGCGCGCGCCCGGCGAGGCGCCGGTGCGCATGCGCGGCTATGTCAGCGCGCCGCAATCGATGCGGCTGGTCGGCGGCATGAACGCGCTCACCGACGCGCTGCACGACACGCTGCGCGGCACGCGCATCGTCACCGGCCAGACCGTGCGGCGCCTGCGCAATACGGCGGACCAGGTCGAAGTGGAGAGCGTGGACGGGGCCGGCGCAAGCACGACCTGGCGCGCCGCGCACGTGCTGCTGGCCTTGCCGCCGCGCTTGGCCGCCGGCGGCATCGTGTACGAGCCGGCGCTGCCGGCGCCGCTGGCGCGGGAGTGGGCTTCGACCGCCACCTGGATGGCGCCCCATGCGAAGTACGTCGCCATCTACGACGAACCGTTCTGGCGCGCGCAAGGCCTGTCGGGTTCGGCGCGCAGCGGCGGCGGGCCGTTGGGCGAGATCCATGACGCCTCGATGCCGGGCGGCAGCGCGGCCTTGTTCGGTTTCCTTGGCGTGCCGGCAAGGACGCGCCAGCGCCTCACCGACGATGTGTTGCTGACGCATTGCCGGGCCCAGTTGACGCGTTTGTTCGGGCCGAGGGCGGACGCGCCGCGCGCCGAATTCATCAAGGATTGGTCGAAGGATGCGCTGACCGCCACCCCGGACGACCTCGACGCCGGCGGCGATCACGGCCACGCCCGGGCGGCGGCGCCCGCGTCCGGTCCCTGGCAGGGGCGCCTGAGCGCCATCGCCAGCGAGTGGTCGCCACGTTTTCCCGGCTATGTGGCCGGCGCCATCGACGCGGCCGAGCTCGGGGTGCGGGCCTGGCAACGGCAACACCATACCGCCAACGGTGGGTGATTGTGTTTTTTAACGACTTGAAGGAGTGATGAAGATGAAACAAGCTTATCGTGCGATGCAAGTTAGTCGTCCCGGCGTGCTGGAACTGGTCGAGCGGCCGACGCCGGCGCCGGGGATCGGCGAAGTCCTGATCGCGGTCCAGGCCTGCGGCATCTGCGGCGCCGACATCGGCGACATCGAAGCGGCGGATCCGGCGCTGCAACCGCCGCGCGTGCCGGGCCATGAGGTGGTCGGGCGCATCGTCGCGCTGGGCGAGCACACGCCGGGCATCTGGAAGGTCGGCCAGCGGGTCGGCGTCGGCCGCCTGGGCGGGCATTGCAACGAATGTCCGCAGTGCCGCCAGGGCCGTTTCCAGCTGTGCCAGAACCAGCCGTTCGTCGGCGCCAGCCGCGATGGCGGTTATGCCGAGATGATGCTGGCGCGCGCCACCGGCCTGGTCTCCATTCCCGAGCAGCTGGACGCGGAGGAGGCCGCGCCGATCCTGTGCGCCGGCATCGCCACCTTCAACGCGCTCAAGAAGAGCGGGGCGCAGGCGGGCGACACCGTCGCCATCCTGGGCATCGGCGGGCTGGGGCACATGGCCCTGCAGTATGCGCGCCGCATGGGCTTCAAGGTCGTGGCGATCGGCCGTGGCAGCGACATCGCGCAGGACGCGCTC
This sequence comes from Duganella sp. 1411, assembly GCF_017833525.1. Classification (GTDB taxonomy): domain Bacteria; phylum Pseudomonadota; class Gammaproteobacteria; order Burkholderiales; family Burkholderiaceae_D; genus Rugamonas. Next base: position 1,318,526 of record NZ_JAFICD010000001.1, on the reverse strand, counting down.
GATCTGGGCGCGCACGTCTACATCGACAGCCGGCTCGAGGACGCCGCCGCCGTGCTGCAAGCCCATGGGGGCGCGCAAGCGGTGGTGACCACCGTCTCCAACGCCGCCGCTGTGACGGCCCTGATCGACGGTCTGGCGCCCACCGGGCGGCTGGTCATGCTGGGCGCGGACAAGGATCCGCTGCTGGTGTCGTCCGGGCGGCTGGTGGTGGGCGAACGCGGCGTGCTCGGCTCGATCACCGGCACACCCTACGACAACGAGAAGACGCTCGGTTTCAGCGTGCTGGCCGGCGTGCGCCCCCGTATCGAAACCATGCCGCTGGAACAGGCGACCGAAGCCTATCAGCGCATGAAGTCCGGCGACGTCAAGTTTCGCATGGTGCTGACCATGGGCACGAGATGAAGCATGACGACTATATCGCGATCGGCGCCGGCAGCGGCGGCATCGCCTCGGTCAACCGCGCCGCCCTGCACGGGAAGAAATGCGCGGTGATCGAAGCCGGAGCCATCGGCGGCACCTGCGTCAAGGTTGGCTGCGTGCCCAGAAAGGTCATGTGGAACGCCGCCCACATCGCCGAAGCGATGCGCCGATACGGCCCGGATTACGGCTTTGCGGCCGCGCCGCCGGTGTTCGACCGGGCCACGCTGGTGCGCAATCGCGACGCCTACATCGGCCGCATCCATGGCTCGTATGAGGGCCAGCTCGAGCGTAACAAGATCGACGTAATCGCCGGCTTCGCCCTCTATTAGCCCGCGCAAGTCGATGAAATCTATATCACGCACATGCATCCGGACCACATCGGCGGGCTGGGCGCGGGCACCCGCGTCTTCCCCAATGCCGTTGTGTACGCCGACCAGCGCGATGCGCGGTACTGGCTGAGCAAGACCAGCATGGCGCAGGCGCGGGCCGACCAGCAGTCGTATTCCGATTTCTTTGTGCAGATGTTGTTGGGCTATGGCTTGTACCAGAGCGCGCTTGCGCTGCGGTTGTTGCCATGGATACGGCAGCAGCCTTTCGCCCCGTCGTACTGGTCCTTCAGCTTTGGCGTGGCGGCGCTGGCCAACCTGACGCTGCGCCTGCATGAACGCATGCCGGGCCGGTTGACGGCGGTGCTGGCGCCGCTCACGCTGGCCGGCGCCAGCCTGGTCATCGGCGGGCTGATGCTGGGCACCACGCACCTGGCATGGCGCGGCCGCTTGGTGCCGGCGATCGCGCGTTGACGATCGGGTGGCCGACGGCGGTCATGATGCCTCTCTCCGCAGTCGCTCGATCGCGGCCAGCGCGGCGCCCAGTTCCGCCATGCCGGGCGTGCCCAGGCACAGCCGCAGGCCGCTGTCGGTGGCGCTGTCGTCGGTGGCGGTCGAGGCCGGCGGGGTGACGGTCACGCCGATGGCTTGCGCGGCGGTCGCGATACGCTGCGCCTGCAGCGCGGGCATCGGCAACCAGACGTGGTAGCCGGCGGTGTCTTGCGACGCCAGCCCGGTCAGCAACTGGCGCGCTAGGTTCACGCGGCTGACGGATTCGGCGCGGATCGCCTGGCGCACCGCGTCCGCCGTCCCGTCCATCAGCCACTGCGCCATGAAGGCGCAACTTAGCGGCGATACCATGATGGCCGAGGTGTGCAGCGCGTCGATGACGCGCGCGTACATCGCCGGCGGCGGCACCAGGCCGCCGATGCGCAATGTCGGATTGAGGGTCTTGGACAGGCTATTCGCGTAGAACGTGCGTTCCGGCGCCAGCATCGCCAGCGGCAGCAGGTCGGGGACGGCGCTCTGGCTGTAGACGTCGTCCTCGATGATCCAGACGTCATGCACGCGGCACAGTGCGACGATCGCTTCCCGGCGCGCCAGGCCCATGGTGGCGGTGGTTGGATTCTGCATAGTGGGCGTGACGTACAGCGCGCGCGGGCCGGCCGCCGCCCGCCCGAGCGCGTGCTTCAACGCGTCCGGAACCATGCCCTGTTCGTCCATCGCCACGCCGACCAGCGGCAGCGCGTGGTGGCGGGCGAGGGTGATTATTCCCGGATAGGTATGCGCCTCGGTGAACAGCGTGCCATGGGGGCCGAGGCAGGCGTTCAAGGCCAGGGCCACCGCGTGGTGGGCGCCGCAGGTGAGCACGAGATGGCGCGGGTCCGCCTCCATGCCCACGCTGGCGAACCAGCGCGCAACCAGCCGGCGATGTTCCTCGTGGCCGGCGATCGGCGGATAGTCGTTGAACAATCCGGAATCGATGTTCCTGGCCACAGACGCCAGCGTGCGCGCCAGCAGGCGCTCCGTCATCACGGCCGGCGGCGCGTTGCGCGACAGGTCGATCTGTACGCCTTTGCGTGTTTGAACCAGCGCCACGAAGGTGCCGCGCCCCTTCACCGAGCGCACCAGGCCACGGCGCTCGAGCATGGCGAAGGCCTTGGTCACCGTGCCCACGCCGATGGCGAGCGTGTCGGCCAGGTCGCGGTGCGGGGGCAAGCGGTCTCCGCTCTCAAGCTTGCCTTCGAGAATATCGTGGGCCAGCGCGGCCACCAGGCGTTCGGACGGCGGTGCCGCGATCGGCATCAGGTGCGGCGTCCAGGGCGAGGCCAGGCGCATGATCGGGTTTCCTCAGAAATAGTGTCATGAGACACTTTATATGTTTACGCGAAGTGTCTCAACTTCTATGATGGCATTTTACCCCCTCAACGGAGTTCGCCATGCCATTCGATTTTGTTCAGGTAGATGCCTTCACCACGCGCCCGCTATACGGCAATCCGGCCGCCGTCGTGTTCGACGCCGACGATCTGCCCGCTGAAATCATGCAAAAAATCGCGCGCGAGATGAACTTGTCCGAGACCGTGTTCCTCCTGAAGCCGACCAGCGCCGCCGCCGACTACCGCGTGCGCATCTTCACGCCGATGAGCGAGTTGCCGTTCGCCGGCCACCCGACGGTCGCCGCGGCCCATGCGGTGCTGGCGCGCTATCCGGACAAGGCCGACGCCACGCTGCTGCGGCAGGAGTGCGGCATCGGCATCGTGCCGGTGGCGGTGACGCCCACGCCACGCGGCAAGCTGCTGACCATGACGCAGGCGGCGCCGTCGTATCGGGACGCCGGCCTGGCGCGCGCCGTGGTGGCCGAGATGCTGGGATGCGACGCAGCCGACCTGGCGCCGCTTCCCTTCGAAGTTGTGTCGACCGGCGTGCCATGGTTGATTGTCGAGTTGTCGCGGTTCGCGGCGATATCGGCCCTCAATCCCGACCAGGGCCTGATCGCGCGCGTGTGCAAAAAGGCGGGGGCGGTCGGCGTGACCGTGTTTGTCGAACGCGGCGATGCCGGCCCGGCGCGCCTCCGGGTGCGCACCTTCGCCCCTGGCGAGGGCGTGCCGGAGGATCCGGTCTGCGGCTCCGGCAACGGGTCGGTGGCGGCGTTTATCGCGCGCCACAAGCATCCCGGCGAAATGACCGGCGGCTACGTGGCGGAGCAGGGCATCGAGATCGGCCGCGATGGCGAAGTCCAGGCGTCGTGGGAGCGTGGCGAGGCGGGAACGCTGAGCGTACGCATCGGCGGCGAAGCGGCGGTGTCCGCCGCGGGCCAATTGCTGCCGTGACGCGGCGGATCGACACTTGTGTGGTTCCGGGCCGCGCAGGTGGCAACTTCAGCCTGAAGCATACAAATCGGGCATAGCAGCGTTGTCTTTCTGCATACCCTGCTGTCCGCCAAGTCCATTACGATGATGGATGCCGGCTCGGACGCGTCCCTGGTGCGCACCGCCGGCGCAATACCTTATTTTATGGCGTGGTTCGGTCAAGGAGCGGTGCGATGGTGGACAGGCTGAAGGACAAAGTGGTGCTGGTGACCGGCTCGACCTTAGGCATCGGCAAGGCGGTGGCCATGCTGTTTTTGGCCGAGGGCGCCACGGTGGTGCTCAATAGCCACCGCGACGACGCCGACGCGGCCGCCGTCATGGACGCGCTGGCGGGCGAGGTGGCCGCCGGACGGGCGCTGTACCTGCGCGCCGACATCTCCCGGCGCGGCGAGGTGGAGGCGATGGTGGCGGCGATCCTGGCCCGCTACGGGCGCATCGACGCGCTCGTCAACAACGCCGGCGTCAACGTCTTCACCGATCCGCTAGCGATGACGGGCGAGGACTGGGCGCGCTGCTTCGCGGTCGATCTCGAAGGCGCGTGGAACGTGATCCGCGCCGCGCTGCCGTCGATGCTCGAACGCGGCTACGGCAACATCGTCAATATCGCCTCGGTCCACGGCCACAAGATCATTCCGGGATGCTTTCCGTATCCGGTCGCCAAGCACGCGCTGATCGGGCTGACCAAGTCGCTCGGCATCGAGTACGCGGCGCGCGGCATCCGCGTCAACTCCATCTCGCCGGGACTGATCCTGACCGAAAGCGCCGAGGCGTGGTTGGCATCGTGTCCGGACCCTGCCGCCGAGCGCGCGCGCCAGGTGAACCTGCTGCCGGTGCGGCGCATCGGCGAGCCGCTGGAGGTGGCCTACACGGCGCTGTTCCTCGCCAGCGACGAGGCCCGCTTCATCAACGCCGCCGACATCCTGATCGACGGCGGCAGATCCCAGCTCTATAGCGAGTAAGCCGCCTCAACCCGACTGGAATATGAAAGTGCGCGATTGACCCGAAGGCCGCCAAGGCAAGCGGACATCGGAATCACGTAGGGCGGATTAGCGCAGCGTAATCCGCCAAGCGCCGTCGACGGCTCATGGCGGATTACGGCGTCCCACCTAATCCGCCCTACGGAAAACGACAGGCCCGCAGTTACCGCGGCTTGTCAGCGAACAGTCCGAACTCGGCGAGATCCGTAAAGGTGGCATCGCCGTTATTGGCTGTGATGTTAAGCCGGTAGTAGCGATAGGCGGCCGGACTTGCGACCGTGTAACCTTTCAGCTCAAGCCGCCGGCTGAACGCCTGATCGCTTTGCGTGTCGAGCGTGGTCCAGGCGGCGCCGTCGTTCGATCCCTGGAACTGCCAATCCTTCGGATCGCGCGGGACCTGATCGCCGGAGCTGATGACCGTGTAGCGCCGCACCGTCTCGGTGTGGCCGAGGTCATACCTCAGCCAGCCCGTCACGCCCGTGTAGAACCATTGCGTCGCCGAGTTCTGGTCGAAAGCGCGGCTGGCGTTGGCCGGGTTGTTCGCACTGTCGAGGGCGCTGCCGCCCGCGGCGACGTTGACCATCGGCCGTACCGGCGTGGCGCTGTCCTCGGGGGAGCTGGCGCCCGTGCCGGCGGAGTTGGCCGCCGCGACGGTGTAGTAGTATGTCGCGCCGTTGGTCACCGACGTGTCCGTGTAGCTGCCGCCGGCGACGTCCATCGCGATGGTCGAGTACGGGCCGCCTTTGGAGGTGGCGCGCATGACCGTGTAGCTGGTGGCGCCGAAGGATTGCTGCCAGCGCAGCGGGACGGCGTCATCGCCCGGGGCGGCCAGCAGCGCGGCCGGCGCGGCGGGGATGACGCTCGGCGCGCCGCCGTCGCCGCCGGTGATCTGGACGTTGCTGAAGCTGGAGCGATTCAGCGTGCCGTTGGCAACCGACGACACCATCAGCCCGACATAGATCGTCTCGGGCAGCGGGCCGTTGAGACGGCCGACGTCCGTGGCGGCCCAGTTGGTGCCGTCGGGGGAAAGGTAGCCGGTGATGACGTTGCCGATGCGCTCGAGCTTCAACCAGTACGAGGGCGCGGTGTTGGCGATGGCGAGGGCCTTGTTGCCGTAGTTGTTGCCGCCGTACACGGCGAGGTTTTGGATATTCTGTTCGGCCTGGAGCCGGTTGGTGATGGCCATCCACGCGCGCGGAGCGCCTTGATCCAGGCTGGTGCGCATCATCACGCCGGCCTTCGCGGACAGGCTGGTGTTCTGGACCGCGTCGACTTTCGCGATGATGGCGCCGTCGCCGGTGATGGCCTTGTAGCTGAAGTGGCAGCTGTCGTTCGCGCCCCAGATCTCGGCGCCCGCGCCCGACACGCTCCATTTGCCGTCGGCGTAGGTGGCCGAGCCGGCCGGGGTGGCGCCGCCGATTTCAATACTGCTCAATCCCGAGGTGACCGAGGTGGTCGAGGGAATGGGCAGCTGCGGCGCGGGTGCCGGCGCGGTGGTTGCGGAAGCGGCGTCGGTCAGGAACATGAAGCTGCCGCTGTCGACCGGCATCCAGCCGCGCCGTTGAGCGATAAACGGCGCCTGCATGCCCTTGCGCAGGGCGTAGGCGCCATAAATCTGATTGAGCGTGATGTTGCCGCCGCCCCAGCCGCGATTGGTGTTGTCGGCGGTGTAGTAGGCGTCGGTCGTGCCAAACGGAAGGAAGGGCGTGGGCGCGAGCTCGTTCACCCTGGCGAAATACTCGCCCGCCGCCAGCAGGCGGTCGTCAAAATCGGAATAGACGTCGATGCCTTGCTTCCACAGTGCCTCGGCAAGCATGGACAGCGACTTGAGCTGCCCGTGGGCGTGCCCCTGGTCGCGCAGGGAGTCGCCCAGCATGCCGATGTCGTTGGAACTGCGCAATCCGATGTGGGCCAGCGTGCGGGTCTGGTACACGACCTTGTCCAACGCCTCCGCGTCGTCGTTGAAGATGGCCATCAACCCCAGCGCGACGAGCGCCAGCGCGCCCTTGTTGGCGGCCCCGAACTGGTTTTCGCCATAGGGGTTCGACGCCGGCATCAGCACATCCTTGAAGTACTTCTTCACCACGGCCGTGTCGTCTGCGGTCCAGCCGGACCAGGTGCCGCGCAGGATGTCGGCGCCGCCCACGAACATGTAGGCGTAGTCGCCCAGGTCGAGCATCGACTCGCGGCCCGTGAACTCGACCTGGGTGGTGGCCCATTCCCTGAGGATGGTGCGTGCCTTCTTCGCGTATTCGGCATTGCCGGTGAAATGCCACATCCGCGACAGATTCCAGATCGCGACCATGTCGTTGCGCCATGCCCAGAGGTTGACGTTGGGGGCTCGGCCCACCGTCGCATACGGCCCCGCCATGACGTAGGTGAGCTTGGCCTTGCCATCGTTGGCCAACTGGTCGTAGCCGGATTTCCATGGCTGCCTGCCCTGGTCGACATAGGTCTTGAGCGTATTGAGGTCCGAGACGGTCAGCGGCGTGCCGGGGTGGGTGAAGGTACGGGCTTCGGCGGCGTTGCCACAGGCCGGGAGCACGGCCGAGCTCAACAGGAAGAGCGCGGCGGCAAGTTTGGTTGTTCGGTGATGTGCCAGGGGATTTCGGTTGTTCATCGATCACTCTCCAGAAGTCCCGATGCGGCGCGGCCGGTCGGGGTGAGGCAATATGCAAAACGGAAATGTAGTCTATGTTGCATAGTTGCTGAGCGTCAATAAATTACCGACTGGCTGAGAAAAATAATAAGTGGCGTTGAGTGTTTTATGGAGGCGGCCTGGCGCGAGGCCGGGTGTGGATGTGCTGGGGGCCAATGTACGTTCGTGAGATTCGCGATGTGGTAGAATTTCTCACGTATCTCATTTCGCAGCAGGGGGCGACATCATGAGTAAATTAATCGCTACGTCGCGTTTCAAGCGGTTTTATTCTGGCAACGCGAGAGTTTCAGCCGTTGCTGGCGCGCTTCGGGTAGGCAGGGCGGAGATTCAAGAGCGGCACGCTTTCGAGGAACTTCAAAAAGTGCTGACTCTAATTCGCGAGGGCGAAACGCTTGCGCGCCAGTTGACTTCTTCCGTGGCTCAAATCGTGGAGCGGACGCCGATCCGCCCCTATGATCCAGTGCAAGAGCGACTGCGACAGCGTGCGGCGACTGCTATATTGAACGGGACCGAATGGCTGACCTCCACCGAGGTGGATGCGCTGGTGCCCGGGAGCGGCAAACGTATTAACTCCCATGCTCGAGCCAATCGACTGCTGAGTGAGGGAAAGGTATTTGCGATCGAACACGGCGGAAAAAAGCGTTATCCACGTTACGCTTTTGATCCATTGGGGAATCCATATCCTGCAATACGTGACGTGCTTCAGCTATTTGGCAAGGCGAGCCCTTTGCGGGTAGCCAGTTGGTTTGAGTCGTCCAGTGTGGCGTTGAATGGCCGTCGTCCCCGTGAGGTGCTGGAGGCCGATCCAACTGCCGTCGTCCTGGCCGCGCGGGAACACATCGCAGGACCGGTTCATGGCTGATTCGTTGCCTTACCGGACACTGAACAGGCCGGCGGGGACTTGGTATCGAGTGCACAGCTTTGATGTATCCACCGGGCGGTTTGGTCCTACGGTATTTAACGACAGCGGGAAGGGCAACGCGCGGTTTAGTCCTTTGTTTGACCCGGCAACTAACTCGGTCATCCCGACGATGTACGCGGTCAGTCAACCCAGAGGCGCCATCGCGGAGATTCTGCTGCATCGGCCTATCCGGCAACTCGGCGCCGGGCACTGACGATTTGGCAAAGCCTGCCAGAGGTGCAAGGTCTGTGTTGGATGTCGGTGCGCGACAATCAGTCGATGGTGGTGATGTTGTTTGGCGACCGCGTGAAATCGACGATATCTCTGTTTCCCAAGCCCCAAGGCCCGTCGAGGCGTATCGGGATGTCGTATTCGGTCTTCTTGATGAACTCGGTTGCGGGTTGGCGCTGTAGATCGCTCGAGCGGGAATGATTTCGCTTAACCCGCCGCTGGCGCTTGCTGCGTGGCCAGCCATTGCAGCAGCGCGGCGCTCTCGAGCGGCCGGCTGTACAGATACCCCTGGCCCTTGTCGCAGCCCTGCGCATGGGCAACCTCGGCCTGTTCCACGGTCTCGATCCCTTCAGCCACCGTGGTCATGCCGAGGCTGCGCGCGACCAGCACGGTGGCCTCGATCAGCACCTTGTGGTGCGCGCTGCTGGCCGCGAGGCTGACAAACGAGCGGTCGATCTTGACGGTGTCGACGGGCAGCAGGTGCAGGCTCGACAGCGACGAATAGCCGGTGCCGAAATCGTCGAGCGCCAGCTTCACCCCCAGTTGCTTGAGGCCGAGCAGCTGCTGCTGGATGTCGGCGCCTTGCGCCGCCAGGCTCTCGGTGATTTCCAGCTGCAGCTGCGCCGCCGGCATGCCGCTGGCGGCGAGGATCGCCGCCACCTTGTCGCACAGGTCGGTTTTGGTCAGCTGCGCGCGCGACAGGTTGACCGCCAGCAGGCGCGGCGCGCCCGCGCCCAGTTGCCGCTGCCAGGCCACGAAATCGCGGCAGGCCGTGGCCAGCACCTGCTCGCCGATCGCGTGGATCATGCCGGTCGATTCGGCCACGCCGATGAATTCCACCGGCCCTACCAGGCCGCGCACCGGATGGCGCCAGCGCACCAGCGCCTCGACGCCGGCACCCGGGTCCATCCGGCCGTGGGCCATCAGGCCCACCACCGGCTGGTACACATTGAACAATTCGGCGCGCTCGATCGCCGTGCGCAAATCCGCCTCCAGGCCGCTGCGCAGCAATGCCTGGTCGCGCATCTCCTGCTGGAACCCGACCATGCGGTTGCCGCCCTGCGACTTGGCCACGGTCATCGCGATCGCCGCGTCACGCAGCAGGTCGTCGGCATCCTGCGCGCCGGCGCCCAGGACCACCATGCCGAGGCTGAAGGTCAGGGCCAGCTCCTGCTCGCCGACGCGGTAGGGCTTGCCCAGGCGCTCGAGCAGGCGGCCGGCGATGCGTTCGACAATCGCCCGTTCCGGCAAGCCGTCGAGCAGCACGGCAAATTCGTCGCCGCCCACGTGGGTGGGGGTTTCCACGGCAAGGCCGCCGCCGGCGGCGCGCCCGCCGGAACGCACCGTCGTGCGCAGGCGTTCGGCGACCAGCGCGATCACCTGGTTGCCCACCGCGTTGCCCAGCGTATCGTTGACTCGCTTGAAGCGGTCCAGGTTGACCAACAGCAGCGCGCAGTGGTCGCCGCTGGCGGCGCGTGCGCGCGCGCCCATCTTGCGCAACAACGCCAGCGTGCCGGCCCGGTTGGGCAATTGCGTGAGGGCGTCCACCTGCGCCGCGTTGGCCAGCATGCGCTGCTCGCGCACCACCTCGTGGGTGGCGTCCAGCAGCACCGCCATCAGGCGGTTGTCGTCGAGTTTGAGCAGGCCGAGCGAGAGCACGGCGGGGCCATCGGCGTGGCCGTGGGTCGTTTCCACGCCGATGCGGCGGCCTTCGCAAATGACGCCTTGCGGCGCCGAAAAGTCCGCGCACAGCCGCGGCAAATCGGGCGCGTGCCGGCGCAGCACGTGGAAAAAGTTTTCCATGTCGCCGTCCGGCGCGAGCGGCATCAGCAGCCGAGACGCCATCGGGTTGAGGATTTCGATGGCGCCGTCTTTTTGCAGCTGGATCAACGCCACCGGCGCCCGATACAGGAACTGGATCAGCGCTTCGTAGGCCAGCTCGCCGTCACCGCTCATGGTTGCTCCGTGGCCGGCGCTTCCCAGGCCGCCACCTGGTTGCGTCCGCGCCGCTTGGCCAGGTACAAGGCTTCGTCGGCGCGCTTGATCAGGCCGTCGAAGCCGTCGAGCGTGTCGTCCATCACGGCCACGCCGGCGCTGATCGAGTAGGCGATCGGCCGTTGCTCGTAAATGGCGGGCGTCTTGTCGACCTCGGCGCGCAGGCGCTCGGCGATGGCCAGCGCCGCGTCGAGGCCGACGGACGGCAGGATGATGGCGAATTCCTCGCCGCCGATGCGCGCGAGCACGTCCACCTGGCGGCACACGCCGCGCATGGTCTGCGCCAGCTGGCTCAGCACCGCGTCGCCGGCCGGGTGGCCATGGCGGTCGTTGATGGCCTTGAAGTGGTCGGCGTCGATCATGATCAGCGAGACGGGGCGGGCGGCTTTCTTGCGGCGTTTTAGCTCCAGGTCGGCCGCCTCGACGAACGCGCGCCGGTTCGATAAACCCGTCAGGTGGTCGCTGTAGGTGGCCTTGCGCAGGTTGTCGCTGACGTCGCGCTTGTCGGAAATGTCGCGGATGATCATGCAATAGGCCGCCTCGTCGTCGGCGGCCGGGGCGAGGGCGGAAGCGGCCTCGTCGCCTGGCGGCGGCAGCGGCGAGATCATGGCGCTGCCCCAGAACTCGCTGCCGTCGGCGCGCAGGCGCAGGCCCTCGTCCAGCGTCCAGCCGTTGTCGTCGGCCTCGCGCAGGCGCTCCAGTTGCTGCGCCTCGGTGGTGGCGCCGTCGGGATAGAAGCGGGCGTAGGGTTGACCGGTGATGGCCGCCGCGTCATAGCCGGTCACGCGCTGGATGCTTTCGTTCCACGACTCGACCCGTCCCTGCCGGTCGAGGCTGATCAGCGCGTAGTCGGCGATGTTGGTCATGATGGCATTGAGCCAGGCGTCGGTCTTGCGCAGTTGGCGCTCGCGCCGGTCTTGCAGCGTGACGTCGGTGAGCACCGCCATCAAGCGGTCGGCGCCCAGCTTCAACATGCTGAGCGACATGACCTGCGGACCGCCGGCCTGTTCGCCGGCGTGCAGATACAGGCGGATGGCATCGCATATCTGTCCGTGCGGTTCGGCGTAGCTGGCGCAGCGCGAGCGCAGGTCGGGCGCCACCGGCGCCAGCGCCTCGAACAGGTTGGTGAGTCCGCCGTCGCGGCTGAGCGGCATCAGCAGTTGCGCCGACAGCGGGTTGAGCATCTGGATGGCGCCGTCGGCGGCCAGTTGCACCAGGCCCACCGGCGCCATGTACAGGAACTGCAACAGCGCCTCGTATTCCTGCGCGTCGGGAGGTTCGCCGGCGGCGCTCATAGCCGCTGGACCAGCACGTACGCGAGCGCGGCGCCGGGCTGGTACAACAGCCGCAGCTTGACCTTGGTGGGGCGCATGCGCAAGGTCAGCACGTAGTTGATGATGTCGTCGAGCGGCGCGCCATCGGCGCGGGCGTCGATAAAGCGCTGCGCCACCATGAAGTTGTTCATGCACGGCGCGACGGCCAGGAACAGGTCCTGGCCCAGCACCCGCTCCGCCCGCAGCCCGGCCGCTTGCGATTCGAACGTGTTGTAACGGGCGACGCGACCGTCGTGGTCAAAACCGATCGCACCGAAACCCAGGGCGTCCAGCGCGACGGCGTCGCTATGGTCCAGCAATTTGGCCAGATCGGGCTGGTCGAATCGTATTTCGGCAGGCAATGTCATGTTGGGGTTCCTTCAGAGGCGGGCAAGAAGAAGGATAGCATTGACCCACGGCAATTCGCCAGCGCTGATGCATGGCGTATGTGCGTTATCTAGCACTTGTTTGTGGAAACGCACGACCCCGTTGCCCGCATCGCGCAGGTCTCCCGGACGCGTTGTGTTCGCTTTCAATGCGACAATCCGCCGTCGCCAGCCATCCAACCCACCAACGAAAGCCAAGACAGACATGCCCACCCCCACCCCGCGCGGCCCGATGCTGCTACTGCTGCCTATTTTCCTGATACTGGCCGTCGTCGCCGCGCTGTTCGCGTGGGTCGGCGGCTGGATCGGCAACCGCGACCTGACGCCGCAAAAAATGATGGACACCGCCCAGGCGTCGGGCAAACAACAGCCGGGTTTCCGGCGCGCGCACAGCAAGGGCGTCTGCTTTGACGGCACGTTCGCGCCGACGCCGGCGGCGGCGAAACTGTCGACCGCGCGCGCCTTCTCGCAGCCGTCGATCGCCGTCATCGGCCGCTTTTCCGCGTCCTCCAACAACCCGTACGCGCCCGATGGCGCGTCGCCGGTGCGCGGCATGGCCGTGCAGCTGAAAACCGACGACGGCCAGGACTGGCGCATCGCGATGAACAGCTTCCCCTTCTTTGCCGCCGCGACGGCGCAGGGATTCCAGGCGATGAACGAGGCCGGCCAGCCCGATCCGGCCACCGGCAAGCCGGACCCGGACAAGATGAAGGCCGTGCTGGCCGCGCATCCGGAGATCGCCGCTTTCCAGGCCTGGGCTAAAACGGCGCCCAGGTCGGACAGCCTGGGTAACACCCGCTTCAACGGCGTCAACGCGTTCCGCCTGACGGACGCGCAGGGCGTCGACCGCATGGTGCGCTGGTCGATGCGGCCGCGGGCACCGTTCGCGGCGATGACGCCCGAGCAGCTGAAGTCGGCCGATGCCAATTTTCTGGGCGAGGACCTGGAGCGGCGCCTGGCCGCCGGCCCGCTGGTGTGGGACATGGTGGTGCAAATCGCCGCGCCCGGCGACCCGATCACCGATCCCTCGAAGGCCTGGCCGGATAGCCGTCCGGAGGCCACCATCGGCACCCTGACCGTGGTACACGCGGAAGCGCAGGCCACCGGTCCATGCCGCGACATCAACTTCGATCCGCTGATACTACCGGACGGCATCGCCGGCAGCGACGATCCGATCCTGCATGCGCGCTCGGCGGCGTACTCGGTGTCGTTCAACCGGCGCGAACGCGAAATCAGCGCAGGCAAGAGCGCCTATCCAACCAGCCAGAACGGGAGCGCCCGATGAACCGCCCACGCCACTTCAATTTGCTCGCCCGGGTTCTGCACTGGGCCATGGCCGTCGCCATTTTCGCCATGCTGTTCGTCGGCGCCGGCATGGTCGTGTCGCTGCGGTACCGCGACCAGTTGCTGGCCATGCACCGCCCGCTGGGGATCGCCATCCTGCTGCTGGCCGTCGTGCGCCTGGCCAATCGCCTGACGCGGCCGACGCCGGCGCTGCCGGCCGACCTGCCGACTATCCAGAAAACCGCCGCGCACGCGTCGCATTGGCTGTTGTATGGGCTGATGCTGGCCATGCCGCTGATCGGCTGGGCCATGCTGTCGGCCGGCGGCTATCCGATACCGATGTTCGGCGGCGTGCACCTGCCGGCCATCCTGCCGCACAGCCCCGAGGTGTACGGTTTCCTGCGCCCGCTGCACGGGGCATTGGCATACCTGCTGTTCCTGACCATCCTCGGCCACCTCGGCGCGGCGCTGTATCACGCCTGGGTGCGGCGCGACGAGGTGTTCGGCCAGATGGCCAGGGGCGAATAAAAAAGGCCGCTCCGGCGGCCTTCACTTTATTTCTTCATCGCGTCCTTGCCCATGTCGTCCTTTTTCATGTCGTCTTTCTTCATCTCGTCTTTTTTCATGCCGTCCTTGGCCATGTCGTCCTTCTTCATGCCGTCCTTGGCCATTTTGTCGTGATGCATCGGCTTTTTCATCGCATCCTTTTTCATGCCGTCCTTGGCCATGGCGTCCTTGGACATGTCGTCCTTCTTCATCGCGTCCTGGGCGTAGGCGGCGCCGGACAGCATCAGGCATGCGGCGAGCAGGGTGGTGGTCAGTTTGTTCATGGTGATTCCTTTAGTAGGTTTAACAACGGGTTTTAACAACGTAGGTACCGGTCAGCTGCCGCCGAACCAGTTATACCCCTGGTCTTCCCAATAGCCGCCAGGGTGGGTATTCGTGACAAAAATGGCTTGTACGTGCTTGGGATTCTTATAGCCCAGCTTGGTCGGCATGCGCAGCTTCATCGGGAAGCCGTAGCGCGGCGGCAGCGGCTGGTCGTTGAAGCTCAGCGCCATCAGCGTCTGCGGATGCAGCGCGGTGGCCATGTCGATGCTGGTGTGGTAGTCGTCGCCGCATTTGAAGCCGACGTATTTCGCGCTCAGGTCGGCGCCGACGTGGCGCAGGAAGTGCGAGAACGGCACGCCGCCCCATTTGCCGATCGCGCTCCAGCCTTCGACGCAGATGTGGCGCGTCACGTGCGCCTGCTGCGGCAGGGCGCGCAGCGCCGCCAGCGTCCACGGCTTGCGGTCGGCCACCAGGCCGGACAGCTCCAGGCGCCAGTCGCCGCCGTCGATGTCGCGGATCTCGTCCTCGCCGTAGTAGGCGTTGAACGGGAACGGCTGCGTGAGCATCGATTCCGGGTAGGTCGGCGCCAGGCGCGCCGGATCGAACAGCAGGCCCTGGACCCGGTCGTTGAAGCGCGACACCCGGGTCAGCGCCGCCTCGATGCTCTCCTCGCTGCTGAGGGAGCAGCCGGTCAGCAAGGTCAGCCCGCCGAGGGTGACCGAGCGTTGCAGGAAGGCGCGGCGCGACGGTTCGGCCACGCGGGCGATGGCGTCGGCCAGCATGGCGGCGCCTTCGGCCGGGATGACGATCTCGCGTTTCTTGAATAGTTTTATCATGGTCGGTCCCGATGCGGCTTAGCGGCCGCGCAACATGGCAAGCAACGTGCGTGGCACCAGCGCCACCATCACCACATGGATGACGATGAAGGCGGACAGGCCGGCCATCGCGATAAAGTGCACGTACCGCGCGGCTTCGTAGCCGCCCATCAGCTCGCGCAACAGCGGAAACTGCACGGACTTCCACAGCACCAGCCCGGACAGCACGAGAACGATCGCGTCGACCATCACGAACAGGTAGGCCAGTCGTTGCACGCTGTTATAGTGGCGCGGGTCGGCGTGCGACAGCCTGCCGCGCAGCGCCTGGCCGATGTCGCGCAGCAGTTGGCGCAAACTGATCGGGAAGAACTGGCGCCGCAACCGGCCGGAGGCGAGGTTGATCGCCAGGTACAGCACGCCGTTGGCGGCCAGCAGCCACATCGCGGCGAAGTGCCACTGCAAGGCGCCGCCGAGCCAGCCGCCCAGCGTGTAGCCGGACGGGATGGTGAAGCCGAGGAAGCGGGTGGCGTTGTAGATGCGCCAGCCGCTGGTCAGCAGGACGATCACGGCGATGGCGTTGAGCCAATGTGTCAGGCGCAGCCATGCCGGATGGATAATGGGACTGTCGGAGGATTTCATGGTCGGTGTTCTCGATGACGGTACCAGTGAGTTCGTGGCCGCCGGTGGATTGGTTACACGGTGGGGAAAATATTCTTAAAAAATTTTTTGTTTGGGCGATGTAACCAAAGGGCGCCATGCGACGAATAGAAGAGGTGGACCACCTACGCTCGACCGAATTACGCCTCCACGCCTTGTTTTTACAGGGCATGGATGGCGATGCCTTGGCCTATCGCCGTTTTTTAACGGCGACGGCGACGCATTTGCGCGCGTTTCTGCGGCGGCGCCTGAGCCGCTGGCCGGACGAGGTGGAGGACCTGGTGCAGGAGGCGCTGCTGGCGATCCATAACCAGCGCCTGACTTACGACACCGCCGTGCCGCTGACGGCGTGGGTCTACACGATCGCCAAGTACAAGCTGATCGACTGGCTGCGGCGGCACGCGCGGCGCGACAGCCTGCACGATGCGCTCGACGATGTCGACGAGGGCGAGCACGCGCTGTTCTCCACCACCGACGAAGCCGCCGGAGAGGCGCGGCGCGACCTCGCCAAGCTGCTCGGCTTGTTGCCGGACAAGCAGCGCGACGCCATCGTCCATACCAAACTCGATGGATTGTCGATGCGCGAAGCGGCCGACCTGCTGCACATGTCGGAGGCCGCCGTCAAGGTGTCGGTGCATCGTGGAATGAAAACATTGGCCGCTATCTTGAGAGGTTCGCCATGAAAACGGATGATTTGATACAAATGCTGTCCAGCGGGCCCGATGTGGCGCCGCCCGCGCGGCCGGTGCGCGCCACGGCGCTGCCGCTGCTCGGCGGCCTGCTCGCCAGCGCCGCGCTGATGCTGGCGATACTGGGCATGCGCCCGGACCTGGGCCTGGCGCTGGCGTTGCCGGCGTTCTGGCTGAAGCTGGGGTTTTCGCTGGCGCTGGCCGGCGCCGGCGGGCTGGCGGTCAAGCGGCTGGCCGCGCCCGGCGCCAGCGTGCGCCTGTTGCCGCTGTTCGTCGCCGGGCCGGTGGTGGTGCTGTGGGTAATGGCGGCGGTGGCGCTGTGGCTGGCGGCGCCCGAGGTGCGTCCGGATTTGTTCTGGGGCCGCACGTGGCGCTATTGCCCGCTGCTGATTTCGATATTGTCGCTGCCGTTGCTGGCCGCCGCGCTGCACATCCTGCGCGGGCGCGCGCCGACCCGCCTCCGATTGGCGGGCGCGGCAGCCGGCTTCGCCGCCGGCGCGGCGGCGGCGGCGGTGTACTGCCTGCATTGTCCGGAGATGAGCCCGGTGTTCGTCGGCTCCTGGTATTTGCTGGGCATGCTGATCCCCACGGCGCTGGGGGCGGCGTTGGGGCCGCGCGCGCTGGCCTGGTAGCGCGGCGGGCCGTGGGTCCCGCCGCGCCGCATGGTCATGCGGGCCGGGGCGTCGAAGGCCGGTTCTTGCTCACGCCATTTTGTTGTCCCTAGTCAATTGTTACGCGTTGCCGCACCGCTACAATCGTTTGTCCACGAGAGGAGCGTCTATGAAACAGCGCGTCAATATCATGGTGCCGCGCCCCGCCGGCGGCCGGCCGTCGCGGGGGACATCGGCCCGGCGCCCGCGGCAACGCGGCGCCATCGCCATCCTCTTCACCTTGATGGTGGCCATACTGATCGGCTTTATCGGCCTGGCGCTCGACCTGGCGCGCGTCTACAACCGCCGCGCCGAACTGCGGACGATCGCCAACGTGGCGGCGATGGCGGCGGCGCGCTCGCTCAACGGCACCTCGACCGGGATCGACAATGCGCTGGCGCAGGCCGCCGTCGCGATGAGCGCGCTCAAATATAAATACGATCGCGAGGGCATCAGCTGGAACGACGCCGCGCTGTCGTTCAGTAACTCGCCCAACGGCGCCTGGCTTGACCATGCCTCGGCCCGCAGCGCTCCCAGCGGCCTGACCTACGCCCGCGCGGCCACCGGCAATCTGGACATCGGCGTCATCGAACTGTTTTTTCTGCGTGTGATGTCCGACGCCCTGCGAACTGCCGACGTCGAGGTGACAGCGGTGGCGGGGCGCTCGACGATCGATGTCGTGCCGCTGGCGGTGTGCGCGCTGTCCAACGTCGAGGCGGCGACGCGCGCCAACCCGGGGCCGCCGGCGAACGTCGAATTGGTGCAGTACGGCTTCCGGCGCGGTGTCGCGTATGACCTGATGCAGCTCAATCCGAACGGCACCGCGGCCCAGAATTTCATCATCGACCCGTTTTCGCCCCCCGGCACCGCCGGCACGATCGCCAACCTGGCGACGGCCTTTGTCGGCCCGTATGTATGTACGGGGCAGCTGGCGATGCCGCGCGTGTTCGGCGGCACGATCACCGTCGGCCGGCCGTTCCCGCTGGCGTCGCTGTTCAACCAGCTCAACTCCAGGTTCGACCAATACACCGGGTCGCTGTGCTCGAACGTGACCGCGCCGCCGGACACGAATATCCGCTCCTTCGCGTTCGGCGCCGCGACCCCGTGGATGGCCGTCGCGCCCACCAGCCAATCGGCAGCGTCGACGACGACCGGGAGCCAACTGCGCACCGTGGCCGACCCGTTGACCAAGCCCGTTGGCACCACCGCGCCCATGTATGGCCCGCTGTGGACGTACGCCCGGGCCGTTCCGTACAGTTCCTACGTGCCCGGCTCCGTCGAGCCCACCGCCGGCTACGTGGCGTTCGCCACCAGCGCCTGGAGCACGCTTTACGGGCCCGCGGGGCCGACGGCGGCGGCCTCTTATCCGGCCGGGTCGTCGACGCCGTACAAGGCCACCAACGGCGTCAATTTCCTGGCGCCGGCCGCCGCCCACAAGGGCATCGCCAACCGCCGCGTGCTGAACGTGGCCTTGCTGTCCTGCCCGGTGGCGGGCGGCGCGCTGAGCGCGGCCACCGTGCTCGGCGTCGGCAAGTTTTTAATGACCGTGCCGGCGACGGCCACGAGCCTGTACGCCGAGTTCGGCGGCCTGGCGGCCGAACAGACCCTGGACGGGGCCGTGGAACTCTATCCGTGAGAGTCGGCGTTGACCACCGGCGATCTCAGACCAGTCCGAAGGTTTTCCGCAGGCCTGCATCGACCGGGCCGGCGGGCATGAAGCGGCGCAATTTGCTCAGCAGCGATGCTTCGCCCTTCGGCGTGCGCCGCATTTTCCAGGCGCCCAGCGCGGCTTCGACGACCGTGCCGGCGACGCCATCGGGCGCGGGCGCGCCATTGATGGCGCTTTCGATCGTGCGGAACGCCTTGTCGCGTTCGCCGTTATAGGCGGAAAGCTTGACGGCCGCGTGCGGCGCGTTGACGTCCAGTCCCGTCTTGGTGAACGAGGGCTCGACCAGCACCACGCGGATGCCGAAGTTGCGCACTTCGTGATCCAGCGATTCGGACAGGCCCTCGACGGCATGCTTGGAGGCCGAATACAGCCCCATGTACGGCGCCGGCAGGAAACCCACCACCGAGCTGATGTTGACGATCCTGCCCGCAGCTTGCCCGCGCATGTGGGGCAGCGCCGCTTTGGTCGTGCGCAGGATGCCAAACACGTTGGTGTCGAACAGCGATTGCGCCTCGGCGACCGAGGTTTCCTCCGTCGCGCCGAGCAGGCTGACACCGGCGCTGTTGACCAGCACGTCGATGCGCCCGGCCTGCGCGACGATGGCGTCGATGCCCTGTTGCACCGACGCTTCGTCGCGGACATCCATCTCGACCAGCACGACGCCGGGCACCGGCTGCGCCCTGGCCAGGCTGCGCACGGTGCCGAACACGCGGCAACCCCGCTCGGCAAACTTGACCGCGGCGGCGCGCCCGATGCCCGACGACACGCCGGTGATAACGACAACTTTAGGCTCTGACATGGTGGTTCTTTCTTATAGGATGAATGGGATGTCTCAGTTTTGCCGACGGGCCGGCCGGATCTTGAACCAGATCGAATACATCGCCGGCAGGAACACCAGGGTCAGTATCGTGCCCGCCAGCGTGCCGCCGATCAGCGTGTAGGCGAGGGTGCCCCAGAACACCGAATGGGTCAGCGGGATGAAGGCCAGGATCGCCGCCAGCGCCGTCAGGATCACGGGGCGCGAGCGCTGCACGGTGGCCTCGACCACGGCGTCGAACGGCGCCAGCCCGGCCTGCTCGTTGTGGTGGATCTGGCCGATCAGGATCAGCGTGTTGCGCATCAGGATGCCCGACAGCGCGATCAGGCCCACCAGCGCGTTGATGCCGAACGGCTGCTGGAACAGCAGCAGGGTGGGCACCACGCCGATCAACCCGAGCGGACTGGTCAGGAAGACCATGGCCATCGCCGAGATCGAGCGCACCTGGAAGATGATGATCAGCAAAGTGGCCGCCAGCATGATCGGGAACAGCGGCAGCATCGCCGTGGTCGCCTTGCCCGACTCCTCGATCGCGCCGGCCTGGTCGATGCGGTAGCCGTCCGGCAGCTTGGCGATGATCGTTTCCAGTTGCGCGCCGACGGCGGCCGACACGTCCGGCGGCTGCAAGCCGTCGGCGATGTCGCCCCGCACGGTGATCGTCGGCATGCGGTCGCGGCGGCGCATGATGGGTTCCTCCATGCGCACGTCGACGCTGCCCACCTGCGACAGCGGAATGCGTTGGCCGTTGGCGCCGGCCAGCGTGAAGTCGGCGATCTTCGCCGGGTCCAGCCTGCTGTCGCCGGCCGAGCGGGCCGTTACCTGCACCGTGCGGATGTCCTCGCGGACGGTGGTGACGGGCACGCCGCTGAGCAGGAATTGCAATTGCTGCGCCACCGCGCTGGAGCTCAGCCCCACGGCCTGCAAGCGGTCCTGCTGCAGGGTGAAGTGTAGCACGGGCGTGCGCGTGCCCCAGTCGACGTTGACGGTGCGCATCATCGGACTGGCGTCCATGACTTGCCGCACGTCGGCGGCGATGGCGCGCAGCCGGTCCTGGTCCGGGCCGGAGATCCGGTAGGCGACCGGATACGGTGAATACGGGCCGAACACCAGCTGGGTCACGCGCACGCGCGCCTCGGGGGCGAGGCCCCCGGCGATGGCCTGGCGCAGCCGCAGTTTGAGCGCGTCGCGCTGGTCCTGGCTGTCGGTGCGGATCACGATCTTGGCGAACGACGGGTCCGGCAACTCGGGGCCCATCGCCAGGAAGAAGCGCGGCGCGCCCTGGCCGACATAGGCGGTGACGATCTTCGCTTCCGGCTGCTTGGACAGCCAGGCCTCGACCCTGGCCGCGGCGGCGCTGGTTTGCGCGATCGAGGTGCCGTACGGCATTTGTACCTCGACCAGCACTTCGGGACGGTCGGAGATCGGGAAGAATTGCTTCTTGACCACCGCCATGCCCAGCACCGACAGCACGAACAGGCCGACCACCGCGCCGGCCACCAGCCACTTGCGGCCGATGACGCGCGCCAGCACCCGGCGGAAGCGGTTGTAGCGCGGGGTGTCGTAGAGCGCGTCGTGGCCGCCCTCGACCTGTTTGAGCTCGGGCAGCAGCTTGACGCCGAGGTAGGGCGTGAACACCACCGCCACCACCCACGAGGCGATCAGTGCGATGCCGACGATCCAGAACATATTGCTGGTGTATTCGCCGGCGGTGGAGCGGGCAAAGCCGTTGGGCATGAAGCCGACCGCCGTCACCAGCGTGCCCGAGAGCATGGGCGCAGCCGTGTGGCTCCAGGCGTAGGCCGAGGCGGCGATGCGGTCGTAGCCTTCCTCCATTTTGACCACCATCATTTCGATGGCGATGATGGCGTCGTCGACCAGCAGGCCCAGGCCCAGGATCAGCGAGCCGAGCGTGATGCGGTCGAAGTTCTTGCCGGTCGCGGCCATGATGATGAACACCACCGCCAGCGTCAGCGGCACGGCCGCCGCCACCACGATGCCCACGCGCCAGCCCATGCTGACGAAGCACACCACCATCACCACCAGCAGCGCGACGAAGAACTTGACCATGAATTCGTCGACGGACGAACTGATGTTGACCGCCTGGTCGGTGACCTTGGTCAAGCCCATGCCCAGCGGCATGTCGGCGTTGATCGCGCCGACTTCCTTGTCGAGCGCCTTGCCCAGGTCGAGGCCGTTCCAGCCGTCGCGCATGATGATGCCCAGCAGCAGGGCCGGCTCGCCGCCGTTGCGGATCATGAAGGTCGCCGGGTCCTCGTAGCCGCGCTTGACGGTGGCGATGTCCGAGAGTTTCAAGGTGCGGCCCTGGGCCACCACCGGGGTGTCGCGGATCTTTTGCAACTCGTCGAACGCGCCGTCGAGGCGGATGAACACCTGCGGGCCCCGGGTTTCGACGGAGCCGGCCGGGGTCAGCGCGTTCTGCCCGTTGAGCGCGGCGAACACCTCCTGCGGACTGACGCCCAGGGTCGCCAGGCGGTCGTGCGACAGCTCGACGTAGATGCGCTCGGACTGCTCGCCGACGATGTTGACCTTCTTGACGCCCGGCACGTGCAGCAAGCGCTGGCGCAAGGTCTCGGCGTCGCGCACCAGCAGGCGCTGCGGCTCGCCCTTGGCCTTGAGCGCGAACAGGGCGAAGGTGACGTCCGCGTATTCGTCGTTGACCATCGGCCCGATGACGCCTGGCGGCAGGTTGCCGGCCTCGTCGCCGACCTTCTTGCGGGCCTGGTAGAACTGTTCCTGCACCTCGGACGGCGGCGTGCTGTCGAGCAGGGTCAGGGTGGTGAAGGCCAGGCCGGGCCGGGTGTAGGTTTCGCTGCGGTCGTACCAGCGCAGTTCCTGCAGCCGTTTTTCCAGCTTCTCGGCGACCTGGTCCTGCATTTCCTGCGCGGTGGCGCCCGGCCAGGCGGTGACGATGGTCATCACCTTGACCGTGAACGCCGGGTCTTCCGCCCGGCCGAGTTTGAAGAACGCCAGGATGCCGGCCAGCGAGATCAGGCAGATCAGGAACAAGGTGATGGCGCGCTCGCGCACGGCCAGCGCCGACAGGTTGAAGCGGCCTGCGCTCATGGACGCGCTCCCGAGGCGGCGGTGGCCTGGTCGGCCACGCGGACCTGTTCGCCTTCACGCAGCAGGTGGGCGCCGAGGGCGACGATGCGCTCGCCGGACTTGAGCTGACCGCTGATGCGCGCGCCGTCGTCGTCCAGGCGCTGGACCGCGACCGCCCGCCAGGAAACCTTCGCGGGTTTTCCATCGATGACCCACACCCCCGGCCCCTTGCCGGCGTCGAACAGGGCGCCGAGCGGTACCCACAAGCCGCCCGGCGCGGCCGGATGCGCCTCCGGGATCTGGATGGTGACGGTGGTGCCCAGCGGCGCGTCGGCCAGCTCGCCCTCCAGCACATAGCGCGCCTCGAAGGTGCGCGTCTGCCGGTCGGCGCTGTCGGACAGTTGCCTGAGTTTGGTGGGAGCGGTCGTGCCCTCCTTGCCGAACAGCGCGGCCTGGCCGACCGAGCCGACGGCCGGGCGCAAGGTCTCGGGCAACTGGATCACGGCCTCGCGGCGCCCGGCGTGGGCGACCCGCACCACGACCTGGCCGGCGTTGACGACCTGGCCGGGTTCGACCAGCGTTTCCATGACGACGCCATCGGAATCGGCCACCAGCTCGGTGTAGCGGCTGGCGTTGCCGGCGACTTCGGCCTGCGCCTCGGCCGCGTTCAGCTGGGCCTTGGCGGTGTCGGCCGCCGCCTTGACCTGGTCGTAGGCGGACGACGAGATCGCGCCGGTGCCGCGCAGGTCGCGGTAGCGGGCTTCCTCGTCGGCGGTCTGGCGCGCCCGCGCCCGGGCGGCGGCGACCGCCTCCTGCTGGGCGTGGGCGGCCAGTTTCAGGTCGACGGGATCGATGCGCATGAGCGGCTGCCCGCGCTTGACGGTTTGGCCCGCGTCCACCAGCCGCTGCGACACCTTGCCGGAGACACGGAAGCCGAGATCGCTTTGCACGCGTGCGGCGACGGTGCCGGTGAACACGCGCGAAGCGTCCGCCGCGTCGCGGATGGTGGCCACGCGCACCAGTGGCGCCGCGGTGCGGGGATCGGCTGGCGGCTTGTCGCCACAGGCGACCAAAGCGAACGGCAGGGGGGATAGGGCGGCAGCGAAAACGAGGCGGCGGAACATGGGAATCCCAAAAAGAGCTAGACAGGACGCCTATTCTGATACTAGTGACCAATTAAGTCAATAGTCACCAAAAGGTTTAAAAGACCCCGGCCAAGCCGGTTTTCGACCGTTTTCAGGGGCCTGCGGGCGGGATTTGTGTTGTTCCACGTAGGGCGGATTAGGCGGAACGCCGTAATCCGCCATTTTTGAGCCGCCGACGGCGCACCCATGGCGGCGGATTGCGGCGATTGAAGTTGGACGACGCCATCGACCAAACGGTCGATACCGTGGAGGAGAGGGCCAGGGAGGCCGGTTACGCCTTTTTCACATCGCCGGCGACGTCCGCCGGACCCACCGCGTCAATCGCATTGACCAGTTGCTGTTGCGCCAGAACCCCATACAGCGGCGCGCCGATCACGCGGGAGACGGTACGCGCGACCATCGCGCACGCCATCAAACTCAACACCATGGAATGGCCATCCACCATTTCCATCACGATGATGAACGAGGTCAGCGGGGCCTGCGTGGCCGCCGCCAAAAAGCCCACCATCCCCAGGGCGATGAGCGCGGTCGCATTAGGCGAGTGCAGCAACAGCGCGATATCGTTGCCGATAGCGGCGCCGATGGCCAGCGACGGCGCGAAGATGCCCGCCGGCACACCCGACCACGTGGTCAGCCAGGTGGCCACGAACTTCAACAGCAAAAACAGCGCGGGCAGCGTCTCCAGTCCGGCCAGCATGTCGCGTGTATGGTTATAACCGCTGCCGAACGTGGCGCCGCCCGAGACAAACCCGATCAGCCCCACCAGCAATCCACAGACGGCCGCGAACAGCACGGGCCGCGCCTTGCGCAGGCGCGACATCCAGTCGCGCCCCTTGCCGCCGAGGGAGGCTTGCAGCAGCCGGGAGAACACGCCGCCGAGTCCACCGCTGACCAAGGCCACCAGCAGCCCGGCGGGCAACAGCGAAAGATCGATGCCGCTGGCGTGGATGATCCCGAAATAGGTGGCGTTGCCGTAGACGGAGACCGCCATCAAACCCGCCAGCACGATCGCCGACATCAACAAGCCGCTGCTGCGTTGCTCGGGCGTGCGCGACAACTCCTCGATGGCGAACATGATGCCGGCCAGCGGCGTATTAAAAGCCGCCGCGATGCCGGCGGCGCCGCCGGCGACCAGCAAGCCGTGCGTGGTCACGGCCGAGCGCTCGGGCAGCCAGCGTTGCGCCGTCAGCATGATGCCGGCGGCCACCTGCACCGACGGCCCCTCGCGGCCCAGCGAAAGTCCGGCCAGCAAACCCCACGTCGTCAAGGCGATTTTCGCCATGCTGAGTTTGAACGACACCAGTCTTCCCTGGATCGGCGCCGACGCCAGCGGGTCGAGGGCGGCCATCACTTGCGGGATGCCCGATCCCGCGGCGGCGGCAAAGTAGCGCCGGGTGATCCAGACGATCGCCGCCGCGCACAGTGGCGTCCAGCACAGGGCGATCCACGGATGGACATGGAAAGCAGTCATGAATAAGCCCAGCGCCTCCTCCCCTAACCAGGTAAAAGCGACGACGGTCAGCCCCGCGATGCCGGCGGCGGCGACGACGATGCCCCGGGTGGCCCAGATGCGCCAATCCCGGAATTCGCGGTTGAAGGATGCGGCGGTGTCGTGCTTGGTTTTCATGGGGGAGGGCGGATCGGACGGGAATTCGCCAAGCTGAAAGTATATTTGCACAAATATACTTTGCATCAAGCTGATCTGTCAATTAAGCAAACATGAAGTCCTTTCAGTTATTATTCGGCCATGCAAGATAATCAACCGTCCTCCGTGGAAGCCGTCGCGGACGCAGTGCCCGCAGCCAGAGTGCTGCGGCAGTTCCGAATCGTGTTCAATGCGGTCAAAACACATTTCCGCAGCGTGGAGAAAGTCGCCGGCATGGGCGGCGCCCAGCTGTGGGCGCTAAGCGTTATTCAGCAACACCCGGGAATAGGCGTCAACGGCCTGGCGGGTAAGCTGGACATCCATCAGACCACCGCCAGCAACCTGGTCAAGTCGCTGATGACCCAGGGGCTGATCGAGCAAGCGAAAAGCAGCAGCGATCGCCGCGTGGTCACCATGACGCTTACCGCCGCTGGAGAGAGCCGCCTTCGCTCCGCGCCCATGCCGTTCGCCGGGGTGTTGCCGGACGCGCTAGCGTCCATGGACCCCGCCACCCTGGCACGCTTGGAGCATGACCTGAACGCCTTGATTTTAGTGCTCGAGGCGGGCGACGCCGGGGCCAATACGCCATTGTCCGACCTGTAGGCCGCCATATGTACGCTCGTCAAGATTGCATTACTGAGTATCGATGTATAGTATATATTGCAAACAGTTACTTAATGGAGACGTATGAAGAACATTTTGTTGGCCACCGCATGTTTGCTGTCGTTACAGTGCGCTCAAAGTTCGGCCGAGCAGGCGCCGGCGGCTATCACCGATGAACAGCGTTCGGCGTTGAAGTCGAAATCGGATGCGGGAAACCTGGCGCCGGAGTTGCTGCTCTCCGCCGAGGACATGCGCTGGTGGCGGGATGCGAAGTTGGGCATCTTCATCCATTGGGGGCTGTACGCCATCCCGGCCAAAGGGGAGTGGCACATGTCCAATGACAAGGTCGATGCCGCGGAGTACGCGAAACTGGCCGCGCGCTTCAAGCCCAGGCATTTCGATGCGAATGGCTGGGCAAAATTGGCCAAGGACGCGGGCGCGCAGTACATGGTGATGACGGCGCGGCATCACGATGGTTTCGCCATGTTCGACAGCAAATCCAGTTATCGGAATTTCGACTCCGTGCATTCGGCGGCGCACAAGGACTTCATCGCGGATTACGTGGCGGCCGTGCGCCGCCAAGGTATGCGGGTCGGCATCTATTACTCGCCGATGGACTGGCGCTTTCCGGGCTATTTCGATCCCAAGGGCTTGCCGGAGAACGCGGCGCTGATGAAGGCGCAAGGTTACGGGCAGGTCCGCGAATTGATGTCCAATTACGGCAAGATCGATATTCTGTGGTACGACGGCGGCTGGCTGGCGCATCGCGGAACCGACGCCGACGCCGCCTGGTTTTGGCAGCCGGAGATCCTCAACGCACAAGTCAGGAAGCTGCAGCCGAAGATCGCGATCAATCCACGCTCCGGCTGGCAAGGCGACTTCGCCACCGAGGAGGGCGACCAGGCGATCGCCGGACCGATACGGCAGAAACCCTGGGAGAAAACATTCTCGATCGGCGCTGGATGGGGCTACGTGCCCGGCGATGCGATGAAACCGGAGAAGGTGATCCGCCTGGTGGTCGACGCCGTGGTTCGGAACGGCAATGCCCTGGTCAATATGAGCCCGGACGCGGACGGCGATATCCCGCAGACGCAAGTCCAGACGCTGCAGGCCGTCGGGGCATGGATGCGCGTCAACGGCGAAGGCATCTATGCCACGCGGCCGGGTCCTTTCCAGCCGGTTGACGGCGTGTACGGCGCGACGACGCGCGGCAAAAACATCTATGTCCACGTGTTGTCGTGGCCTGCGGACAGCCTGAGGCTGCCCGCGCTGCCCGGGAAGATCGTCTCGGCCAGCACCCTGGCGGGCGCGCCGGTGCGATTCAGCCAGTCCGGCGACGGCATCGTCGTCAGCGTCGATGCCGCCGCGCGCGATCCGGTCGATACCGTCATCAAACTGGAAACCACTTCCGATCCCGCCGCCGCGCTTTAACTTAGGGCCGGCATGCGGTGCCGGCCGTGGCCAACGGTGGTATATTCAGCTTTTGTGAATGACCGGGGCGGGCATGGATAGGTTGCGGGCGATGGAAGTGTTTGTCGAGGTGGTGCGCAAGAACGGCTTCGCGCGGGCGGCGGACGCGCTCGACACATCGCCGGCCAACGTCACGCGCATCATCGCCGATCTGGAGAGCCACCTCGGCACCCGGCTGCTCAACCGCAGTTCGCGCAAGATGTCGCTGACCGAAAGCGGCGACGCGCTCTACGAACGGGCCAAAACCATCGTCGAGGACATGGCCGAGGTCGAAGCGATCGCCTCGTCCACGTCGGGCACGCCGCGCGGCGTGCTGCGGCTGAACGCGCCGCTCAGTTTCGGCGTGCTGCAGCTGGCGCCGTTGTGGGGCAAGTTCATGGACCTGCATCCCGGCATCGAGCTGGAGGTGGCGCTGATCGACCGCGTGGTCGACATCGTGGAGGAGGGCTACGACATGGCGATCCGCATCTCCCGCGCCGGCTCGGCCTCGCACGCGGCGCGCAAGCTGGCGACGTCGCAAAACATCTGCTGCGCCGCGCCCGCGTATCTTGAAAAACACGGCGTCCCCAAGGTACCCCAGGACCTGGCCGCGCACCGCTGCATCGGTTATCGCTACGCGGCCACGGCCGACGAGTGGCATTTCAGCCAGCGCTCGGGCAAGCCGGACGTGGTCAAGGTCAACTGCGCGATGCACACCAACAATGGCGACACCGCCCGCGCGGTGGCCGTCGCCGGCGGCGGCGTCATCTGGCAGCCGACCTTTCTGATCGGCGCCGACTTGCGGGCGGGGCGCCTGGTGCGCGTGTTGCCGGAATACGACTTGCCCGACATCGACGTGCTGGCGGTCTATCCGAGCCGGCGCCACCTGAGCGCCAAGGTGCGCGTGATGATCGATTTCCTGGCGCAGGAGTTCGCCGGCGTCCCGCCGTGGGATCGCTGAAGCGCGGGTTCGATCATCGGGCCGCCAACCCGGCCCGTTGACGGGTCGCATATTTAACACGCTTTTACATCATCAATTATTTCCACGTGGAAATTTAATGGTAGCATAGGCATGAATCCGGCGATCATCCAGGCCGGATACCACCTCCGAGAGACCGCCATGCGCCATTACCTGCTTCCGATCACCTGCGTCGCCGCCTTGCTCAGCGCCTGCGGGGGCGGCAACACCGACACCAATGCCAACACGGGGCCGCTGCAAGCCAGCCCCTTGGCGACCGCGTCCACGGTGCTGGTGCTGGAGAACGGCGACCTGTCCGCCGAGGACGCTCAACTGCTGGCGCTGCCTTCCTTCCATATGGCGCCGGTGGTGCTGGACACGCCGGAGAGCGTCGAGGCCGGCGCGCCCGTGCCCGTCGCGGTCCATCGGCAAACCGTGCCTTATGAATACCGCAACGTCGATACGCGCCGCTTGACGATGCAGGAATTGCCCCGGCGCCTGGCCGCCCGCGCCGCCTCGTCGACCGACGGCACGGCCTTGCCGGCGGCGACCGGCGGCACCGTCGCCACCTACACCCCGGCGCAGATCCGCGCCGCCTACGGCCTGCCGACACTGCCGGCCAGTTTTACCAACCTGACCGCCACCCAGGCCGCGCAGCTCGGCGCCGGCCAGACCATCTATATCGTCGACGCCCGGCACGATCCCAACGTCGCGGCGGAACTGGCCGCCTTCAACAGCAAGTTCGGTCTGCCGGCCTGCGCCACCAAGGCCATCGCCGCCGGCGCCAGCCTGCCGCTGCCGGCCGCCTCGCGCACCGCCTGCGAATTTTCCGTGGTGTACAGCACGGCCGCCGGCGCGATGACCGCCACCGTGCCGCCGTACGATGCCGGTTGGGCCACCGAGATCGCGCTCGATGTGCAATGGGCGCACGCCACCGCGCCGCTGGCGCGCATCGTGCTGATCGAGGCGAACAGCCCCAGCTACGATAATCTGCTGGGCGGCGTGAAGCTGGCCAACAACATGGGCCCGGGCGTCGTGTCGATGAGCTTTGGCGGCGCCGAGAGCGCCGGCACCGGTTCGGCGGACGCTACCTTCTCGGCGGCCGGCATGAGCTACCTGGCCGCCACCGGCGACTCCGGCGCCGGCGTGGCGTGGCCCTCGGTGTCGGCCAAGGTGCTGGCGGTCGGCGGTACCACGCTCACCTATAGCGGCGCCGCGCGCTCCGAAGTGGTGTGGTCCGGCACCGGCGGCGGCACCAGCGCCTACGTGGCAAAGCCGGCCTACCAGAGCGCCGCCGTGCCGGGCATGGACGGCACGAGCCGCCGCACGGTCGCCGACGTCGCCTTCAACGCCGACCCCAACAGCGGCCAGTACGTCGCGCTGATCGCCTCCGGCACCACCACCGTCAAATGGACCAGCGTCGGCGGCACCAGCCTGGCGACGCCGCAATGGGCCGGCCTGATCGCCGTCGCCAACGCGCTGCGGGCCCAGAACGCCAAGGCTGCGCTGGGCGCGCCGCACGCCGCGCTGTACACGCAAATCGCCAGCGTGCCGGGCAGCTATGCCGGCGTGTTCGCCGACGTCACCGCCGGCAGCCACGGCACTTGCACCACCTGCGCCGCCAAGACCGGCTACGACGCGCCGTCCGGCCTGGGCACGCCGAAGGCCAGCTCCCTGCTGGGCACCTTGTCCGGCCTGACCGTGCAAACGGCGCCGGTGGTGACGGCGGCGACCATCAACGGCAAGGCCGGCACGGCGCTGACGTTCACAGCCTCGGTCACGTCCACCAACGCGGTGACCTATTCGCTGTCGGGCGCCCCCGCCGGCATGACCATCAGCGGCGCCGGCGTGGTCGGCTGGGCGGCGCCGGTGGCGGGTACCTACGGCGTCACCGTCACCGCCAAGGACGGCGTGAACGGCTTGAGCGGTTCCGGCGTCTACACGGTGGTGGTCGCGCCCGCCGGCACCGCCACGACCACCGCCAGCGCCGGCACCGGCGGACCAGTGATCAAGGCCACCGCCTTGACCGGGGTGGCGGGGCGGGTGTTGAGCGGGAGTTTCAGCGTTACCGATGCGGGCAGCAAATCGATGTCGGTTTCCATCTCCGGCGCGCCGCTGGGCATGATGTTCTCGGCCAGCGGCGGCACGATCTCGATGCTGTGGGCGGCGCCTGTCACCGGCGGTTATCAGCTGAAAGTGGTCGCGACCAATGGCAGTGGCGTCAGTTCCACCGTTACCATCCCGGTGACGATCACGGCGCGCTGAGCGTCGGCGGGTCCTGGGCCGGGTTGCGCCGGTCGAAGGCCTGCCGGGCTTGTTCCACCTCGGGCAGCCTGGTCATCGTCCACTCGTGCATCGCCTTTAACGGTAGCAGCAGGGTGCGCCCGAGCGGCGTGATCTCGTATTCCACCGCGATCGGCGACACCGGAATCACACGGCGCGAGACCTGCCCATTCCGCTCTAGCCTGCGCAGGCATTGGGTCAGCGCCTTTTGAGTCACGCCTCCCAGGCGGCGTTTGATGGCGTTGAAGCGAACCGGCTCCTCTTCAAGCACGACCAGCACCATCATCGACCATTTATCGGAAATCTGGTCGAACAGCGCGCGGCCCGGACAGTCGGCGGAGAAGCATTGTTCTGGAATATCGGTCATCGGTGGTTTCCTTGTCTATACCTAGGCACCACAAGGTGCCTAATTGACTCCAAGTATATTTCATATACCATGCAGACTCCAACAACAATTGAGTCCACCTTATGACTTCCATCGATACGAACGTGCTGTTCCGCCCACTCACCATCAAGTCGCTTGAGCTGAAAAACCGCATCGTCATGGCGCCGATGACGCGCAACTTCTCCCCCAACGGCGTGCCCAACGAGGCCAACGCCGCGTACTACCAGCGCCGCGCGGCCGGGCAGGTCGGACTGATCCTGTCCGAAGGCACCGTGGTCGACCGGCCCGCGTCGCGCAACGAGCCCAACGTTCCGATGTTCCATGGCGAGGCGGCGCTGGCCGGTTGGAAAGGCGTGATCGACGCCGTGCACGGCGCCGGCGGGCGCATGGGGCCGCAGCTGTGGCACACCGGCGCGGTCCGCTCCGGCGAGTGGGAGCCCGAGGCGCCGGTCGAAAGCCCGTCCGGGCTGAACGCCCCCGGCGCGGCGCGCGGCCAGGCCATGGGCGACAGCGCCATCGCCGACACCATCGCCGCCTTCGGCAAGGCGGCGGCCGACGCCAAGCGGCTGGGCTTCGACACGGTGGAGATCCACGGCGCGCACGGCTATCTGATCGATCAATTCTTCTGGGCCGGTACCAACCTGCGCGACGACCGCTACGGCGGCGCGACGCTCAAGGAGCGGTCGCGTTTCGCCAGGGAGATCGTGGCGGAGGTGCGCAAGGCGGTCGGCGCCGAGTTCCCGATCATCATGCGGGTCAGCCAATGGAAGCAGCAGGACTTGACCGTGCGCCTGGCCGAGACGCCGGCGGCGATGTCGGACTGGCTGTTGCCGCTGGTCGAGGCCGGGGTGGACGTGCTGCATTGCTCGCAGCGGCGTTTCTGGGAACCGGAGTTCCCGGAAGTCGATGGCGAGAACGGCTTGAACGCCGCCGGCTGGGCCAAGAAGCTGACCGGCGCGACCACCATCAGCGTGGGTTCGGTCGGCCTCGATGGCGACGTGCTGAACGCCTTCCAGGGCAAGGGCTCGGGCACCATGAGTCTGAACCGCCTGGTCGAGCGCATGGAGCGCGACGAGTTCGATCTGATCGCCGTCGGCCGCGCCTTGATCAGCGACCCCGCCTGGACCGCGAAGGTCCAGCGCGGCGAGCACGAAAGCCTGAAGGGTTTCGACGCCGCCGCGCTGGCGGAGCTCATTTAACGGTCAGGAAGTCGTAGTGGGCCGGACTGTCCTCGGCGCGCGGCAGGCGGAAGATCTCCTGGTGCGCGAAGGTCCTGGTGGCGTCGGCCAGCCCGGCCTGCCAGTGCTCGGTCATGGTCCGGCGCGAAAACTCGAAGTCCTTGTACTGGCCCTCGTAGGTCGCCGAGCGGTACACCAGCTCGACGATGTTGTACAGCGCCGGCTCCAGCTCGTCGACCAGCAGCAGCGCCTGCGGCGAGGCCGCCAGCTCGGCCGGCATCAGCGCCAGCAATTGCTTGAATGGCGTGCGCAACTGCTCCAGGCGGCGGAAGGCGTCGGTGGCGTTGCGGGTGCGGCTCGAATACTGGATCTCCTTCATGCGCGTGGCCACGCTGGCCATATCGGTCGGCAACTGGCCGCGCGCGCTCCACAAGTCCACCTGCAGCACCAGCGTGTCGAGCGACGAGCACGCCGACAGCACCCAGTCGAGCGGGGTGTTCGACACCATGCCGCCGTCCCAGTAGTGCTCGCCGTCGATCTCGACCGAATCGAAGCCGGGCGGCAGCGCGCAACTGGCCATGATGTGCTCCGGGCCGATTTTGTCGACGGCGTTGTCGAAGTAGGCGAAGTTGCCGGTGCGGACATTGACCGCGCCCACGCTGAGCCGGGTCTCGCGGGCGTTGATGCGGTCGAAGTCGACCAGCCGCTCGAGCGTGGCGCGCAGCGGTTCGGTGTCGTAGTAGCTGGTGCCGGCGCCGTTCCATGACAGCAGCGGCGAGGGCACGCGCGGGCGGAAGAAGCCGGGCACGCCCTGCATCAGGACGTTGCCGGCGGCGAACTGGTTGAGCCAGCCGCGCTGGACGTCCGGCAGCGCCCAGGCGTCGAACGGGCCGCCGGGGAAGCCGCCGCCCGGCGCGCTGACCTGGTCCCAGAATTCACGCAGGCGCGCGACCCGGTGTTCGCGGGCGTTGCCGGCGATGATGGCGCTGTTGATGGCGCCGATCGAGATGCCGGCCAGCCAGGTCGGATCGACGCCGATCTCCAGCAATTTTTCGTAGACGCCGGCCTGGTAGGCGCCCAGCGCGCCGCCACCCTGCAGCACCAGCGCGACGTTCTCGAACTCGACGCGGCCGCGCCGGGCGCTGCCGGTGATCGGCCGCGGGCCGCGCGGCTGGCTGGGGTCGCGCTTATTCACGCTCGGGCACCGGCACGTTGAAGCCGTTGAGCGTGGTCGAGACCAGCGCGTACAGCCCGACTAAATAGATCAGCTCGTTGGTGCCGGTCTGGCCGAACGCCTCCACCGCCTGCCGGTACAGCGGCTCGGGCAGCACGCCGCCCCGGCTGAGCGCGTACGAGAAGTCGAAGCCGATGTTCTCGTTCGTCGACAGGTCGGTCGGCTTGAGGCCGGCCACCAGCGCACCCAGGCGCGCCGGCGCCATGCCCTCGTGCTCGGCGACGGCCACATGGGCGTACAGCTCGTAGGCGGCGCCGTAGCGCGCGCCCACCACCAGGATCACGATCTGGCGCACATTGTCGGGCAGCACGGCGCCGGCCGTCATCGCCAGGGTCAGGTCCCAGATCGCCTTGCCGATCGCCGGCTGGTGCAGCCATGGATTCCACGGCCCCATCAGGGCGCCGTCCTCCCGTTCGCTCTTGAACGCGTTGAAATTGCTGGCGATACCCTTGCGCATATCGTCGTACAGCGGTTTTTGTTCGGCGCTCAATTCGGCCGGGGCGATCAGGGGCAGACGCATATCGTTACTCTCCAGGTGTGATCGGGTTGGGATTACTTGGAGATACTATATGCCGGCCGCTGCCGTGCGAGTGTGTCGGTTTGTATCGTGCGTGGGCGTCAGCGGGCGTCGGCGCGCGCGGCCTCGGCCAGCCTGGCCATCGCCTCGCGCGCGCTCATCTTGTCCTGGGCCCAGAACTGGCTGATGACGTCCCACATCCGCGCCACCGTGTGCGACGGCTGCGCCATGCCGTGGGCCAGGCTGGGCAGCAGGGTGCCGCGGCGGGCGCTGCTTTTGAAGTCGGCGCCCGAGCGCTTGGCGCAGTCGTCGAACTTGTCCAGCTTGACGTCGAGCCGGACCGGGATCGAGCCCTTGGCCAGGTTGAACTCCTGCTGGAAATCCTTGTCCATCACGGCCCGCGCCAGATCCTGCTGGGCCTGCTTGTCGCGGCCGTTGACCTGGAACATGGCCAGCGCGTCGATGTCGAACGTGAAGGCGCCGGCCGTGTCCGGCATCGGCACGCACAGCACGTCGACCCCGGGGCGCTTGCCGGCCGCCCGCATCTCGGCCTTGGCCCAGTCGCCCATCATCAGCATGCCGGCCTGGCCGCTGGTGAGCATGGCGGTCGCCGCCACCCAGTCGTGGCCGGCGCCGGTGTTGGCCGTGTAGCTCTTCAGGCGCTTGTAGGTGGCCAGCGTCTTTTCCATCTCCGGGCTGACCAGCGCGGACGGCTCGAGCCGCAGGAACGCGCGCTTGTAGAACTCGACGCCGCCGACGCCGATCGCCACGCTCTCGAAGGCGCCCATGTCGAGCCACGACTGGCCGCTGTGGGCGACCGGCACCAGGCCGGCCTTCTTCATCGCGTCGGCGACGGCGAAGAACTCGTCCCAGGTGGCGGGCGGCTTGGCGTTGGCCTTCTTGAGCGCGGCCGGGTTGATCCACAGCCAGTTGACCCGATGCACGTTGAGCGGCGCGGCGATGTAGCGGCCGTGGTACTTCATCGTGTCGCTGACGGTGGCCGGCAGCAGCGTGTTCCACTGGTCGGCGCGCGCCACCTCGTCGATGCTGGCCAGGCGGTCGTTGCGCGCCCATTCCTGGATCGCCGCGCCCTTGATCTGTGCGGCGGTCGGCGGGTTGCCGGAGACGACGCGCGAGTTGAGCATCATCATCGCCAGGCCGCCGCCGCCGTCGGCCACCGTGAAGTCCTTCCAGTTGTGGCCCTCGGCGCGCAAGGTGGCCTTGAGCTTGGCCAGCGCCGCCGCCTCGCCGCCGCTGGTCCAGAAATGCAGCACTTCGACCTCGTCGACGGCGCGCGGCGGCGCCTGCGGGCCGGCGGCGAACGCGAACCCGGCCAGCGCGGCCAAGGTGGCGATAGCGGCGGCCAGCGCGGCGCGGCGCGGGACGGGGCAGGCGGGGCGCCTCACGCCGCGTCCTCCGGCGCCGCTTCCCGCGCGGCGGGCAGGCGCAGCGTGACGCGCAAGCCGCGCGGCGCGGCGTCCGACAGTTCGACGCCGCCATGATGGCGCTCGACGATCTCCTTGACGATGGCCAGTCCCAGGCCGCAGCCGTCGCCCAGGTCGGTGGCGCGCACGAAGCGCTCGAACACGCGCGCGCGGTCGGCCGGTGCGATGCCGGGGCCGTTGTCCTCGACGGTGACGACCGCCCACCCACCCTCGGCGCGGGCGCTGACGGTGATCTCGGCGCCGCGCCCGGCGTAGTGGATGGCGTTGTCGATCAGGTTGGTGAGCGCCTCGCGCAACAGCGGCGCGTTGGCATACACGGCCACCGCGCCGTCGTCGCTGCCCACGCCGAGGTCGGCGCCGGCCCGCAGCGCGCGCGGCACCAGCTGCGCCACCAAGTCCTGCACCAGGCGCTGCAGGTCGAACTGGGTGCGCTCGAGCGCGGCCGCCGATCCCGGCTCGGCGCGCGCCAGCGTCAGCAACTGCGCCACCAGGTGGGCGCTGCGCGTGGCGCTCTGGTGCACCAGCGCCAGGCGGCTGCGCTGGGCCTCGTCGGTGGCCGCATCCAGGGCCAGCCGGGTCTGGCTTTTCAGGCCCGCCAGCGGCGTGCGCAACTGGTGCGCGGCGTCGCCGATGAAGCGCTGCTGCGCGCCGACCTGGCCGCGCACCGATTCGAGCAGGTGGTTCAGCGCGCCGGCCAGCGAGCGCAATTCGACCGGCGCCAGGTCCAGCTTGAGCGGCGTCAGGTCGTCGGGCGCGCGGCTCTCGACCTCGCGCCGCAGCCGCGCCAGCGGCGCCAGCCCGGCGCGCACGCCGGCCCAGACGATCAGGCTCATCGCCGCCACCAGCACCGACAGCGGCAGCAGCGTGTCGCCGAGGATGGCGCGCGCCAGCTCCTCCCGGTTGGCGCTGCTGCGCGCCACCTGGACCAGCATGGTCTGGTTGGGCGCGCTCAGGTCGCCGAAGCCGACGTACAGCGCGGCGATGCGCATTTTCTTGGGCGGGCCGCCGGTTCCCGGTTGCGGCGCCACCTCGCCGTCATAGAAATAGGGGGTGTCGAGCGCGTGGCTGGCGGCCGGGGGCGGCGCCGGCAGGTTGTTGTTGCCGAGGATGAAGCGGCCCGGCGGCGTGCTGACGGTATACATCAGGCGGTCCTTGGGATCGGCCTCCAGCACGTCCTGCGCCGCGCGCGGAAAATCGATCAGCAAGCCCTGCTCGATGGGTTTGACCTGGCGCAGCAGCGCGCGCGAGGTCTGCGCCAGGCTGGCGTCGATGGCGCGGTTGGCATAGCCGGCCGCAAGCCGGTAGGTGGCCACGCCGCCGGCGACCCACAGGATCAATTGCGGCAGCAGCAGCCAAAGCAGCAACTTGCGGTGCAGGGAGACCATCGTGCTCAGCTGGCGCCGTCGGCGGGGAGGGTAGGCATGCGGGGAGTTTAACAATAAATGAATTCATTTGCCAGAAAGCGCCGAGCACGGCACGAAGATTATTTACGTATCATTAATGCGGTGCTATCATTTATTAATGATCTTTAAGGTCATACTGGCAGGAGACGTAGCGGCACCGCAAGGCGCCGTTGCTCCATTACAAGATAAAAAAAGGATTAACGTGGCAAATCTTTCCCCCACCGTCGATGGCGGCGTCGCGTCAGGCGCGACCAAGACCAATCAAGGCGCGCTGTTCGTCATCATCATGTTGTTCTTCATGTGGGGTCTGCTGACCTCGCTGAACGACGTGCTCATTCCCCATCTGAAGGCGGTCTACACGCTGACCTACGTGCAGGCGATGCTGGTGCAATTCTGCTTCTTCGGCGCCTACTTCCTGGTGTCGGTGCCGGCCGGCGCGCTGATACGGCGCATCGGCTACCAGGGCGGCGTCGTCACCGGGCTGGTGGTCGCGGCCATCGGCTGCGGCCTGTTCTACCCGGCCTCGCTGGGTGGCTACGGCCTGTTCCTGGGCGCGCTGTTCGTGCTCGCCAGCGGCATCACCATCCTGCAAGTGGCCGCCAATCCCTACGTCACCAACCTGGGGCCGGCCGCGACCGCGTCCAGCCGCCTGACGTTGACGCAGGCCTTCAACGCGCTGGGCACCACCGTCGCCCCGACGCTGGGCGGCATGCTGATCCTGTCCGGCGCCGTGCTGTCGGCGCAGGAATACGCGCAACTGCCGGCGGCGGGCCAGGCGGCCTACAAGGCGCATGAGGCGGCCGCCGTGCAGGGACCGTATCTGGCGCTGGGCGCCGTGCTGCTGGGACTGGCGCTGTTCTTCGCGCTGGCGCGCCTGCCGCGCATCGTGCAGCGCGCCGGCGACGAGGCGGCCAAGGTGTCGCTGCTGTCGCACCGCCACCTGGTGCTGGGCGCGCTGGCGATCTTCCTGTACGTCGGCGGCGAAGTGTCGATCGGCAGCCTGTTGATCAACTTCCTCGGCGAGCCCAACGTCGCCGGCATGACGGCGGCCGACGCCGCGCCTTACGTCAGCTATTACTGGGGCGGGGCGATGGTGGGGCGCTTCATCGGCTTCGGCGTGATGCGCAAGGTCAGCCCCGGCAAGGCGCTGGGCGCGACGGCGGCCGGCTCGGTGCTGCTGATCCTGGTGGCGGTGTTTGCCAGCGGTAAGCTCGCGATGTGGGCGTTGCTGATGGTCGGCCTGTGCAACTCGATCATGTTCCCGACCATCTTCAGCATGGCGCTGCATAAGCTCGGTCCGGCCACGGGCCAGGGCTCCGGCCTGCTGTGCATGGCCATCGTCGGCGGCGCCATCGTGCCGTTCGGCCAAGGCCTGCTGGCCGACACGGTCGGCGTGCAATGGTCGTTCCTGCTGCCGATCCTGTGCTACCTGTACGTGCTGTTCTATGGTCTGAAATACGCCGGCATGTACGTGTCGGACAAGCCGGCTTAAAGCCGCACTCCGGCCGCGCCGGGACACGCCGATACCGCCAACGCGCGGCTCGATTCGGCGCCGGTCCCGGCCGGTTTTTCGCAAAACGCCGCGCCAGACCGCCGGCGCAACAGCTACTATCCCCATACAAATCAACGACTTGCCGACGTGATCGGCATTTTTTATTTTCAGGATTGTATAAAATATCCAAAGGGATTATGATTCAGGGACGGTGATGCCCTCGCGTTCACCTCCCCAAACCACCCAACATATATTGAAGGAAGCACCATGAGCGACAATATCTTCACCGGCACTATTCCGGCCCTCATGACCCCCTGCACCCCCGAGCGCGCCCCCGATTTCGACGCGCTGGTGAAGAAGGGCCGCGAACTGGTCGACCTCGGCATGAGCGCGGTGGTGTATTGCGGCTCGATGGGCGACTGGCCGCTGCTGACCGAAGCGCAGCGCCAGGAAGGCGTGGCGCGCCTGGTCGCGGCCGGCGTGCCGACCATCGTCGGCACCGGCGCGGTCAACTCGAAGGAGGCGGTGTCGCACGCCGCGCACGCGGCCAAAGTGGGCGCGAGCGGCCTGATGGTGATTCCACGGGTGCTGTCGCGCGGCGCTTCGCCAGCGGCGCAAAAGGCGCATTTCTCCGCCGTGCTCGAGGCGGCGCCCAAGCTGCCTAGCGTGATTTACAACAGCCCGTACTACGGCTTCGCCACCCGTGCCGACCTGTTCTTCGAACTGCGCGCCAAGCATCCGAACCTGATCGGCTTCAAGGAGTTCGGCGGCGCGGTCGATCTGCGCTACGCGGCCGAACACATCACCAGCCAGGACGAGGACGTCACGCTGATGGCCGGCGTCGACACGCAGGTGTTCCACGGCTTCGTCAACTGCGGCGCCACCGGCGCCATCACCGGCATCGGCAACGCCTTGCCGCGCGAAGTGCTGCAACTGGTCGACCTGTGCCGTAAGGCCGCCAAGGGCGACGTCACCGCCCGCCGCCAGGCCCGCGAGCTGGAATCGGCGCTGGCCGTGCTGTCGTCGTTCGACGAGGGCACCGACCTGGTGCTGTTCTACAAATATCTGATGGTGCTCAACGGCGACAAGGAATACACGCTGCACTTCAACGAAACCGATGTCCTCAGCGACAGCCAGCGCCGCTATGCCGAGATCCAGTACGGCCTGTTCCGCACCTGGTACGCCGGCTGGTCGAAAGAGGTGGCGGCGTAAAGCCCTCCATGAGTCCTCCCGCCAGCACCAAGGCCGCCGCGCCGCGTTTCGCGGTGACGACCGTCGCCGAGCAGGCGGCGGACGCGTTGCGCCGCAAGATCATGGCCGGCGACCTGCCGGACGGCTATCAACTGCGGCAGGACGCGCTGGCGGCCGAATTCGGCATCAGCCGGATCCCGGTGCGCGAGGCGCTGGTGCAGCTGGAAGGCGAGGGCCTGGTCAGGATCGTGCCCCACAAGGGCGCGGTGGTGTCCGAATTGTCGGTCGCCGAGATCAACGAGTTGTTCATGCTGCGCGGCTTGCTCGAGCCGCTGCTGCTGAAAAAGTCGGCGCCCAGGCTGACCGCGGCCGACTTCGCGGAAATCGACGCCATCCTGGCCGAGTACCGGGAGGAGTTGCACACGCAGGACCCGACCCGTTGGGGCGAACTCAATACGCGGCTGCACGACGTGCTGATGTCGCGCGCCGAACAGCCGCGCACCTTGGCCATCGTCGCCGGCCTGCTGCAACAGACCGACCGCTACACGCGCCTGCAGTTGTCCTTGAGCGCCGATAGTTGCCGGCGCGCCGAGGACGAGCACGAGGAGCTGGTGCGCCTGTGCAAAACCGGCGAGGTGCGGGCGGCGGCGGGCCTGCTCAAGCGGCATATCGAACACGCGGCCGCCGAGCTGGAGCGCTTCATCCTGTCGCGCCGCCGTCCTTAGTTAGACGTTGGCGGCACGCTGACACCGGCCGCCGTCTGCTCCACCGGCCGCATGGTGCCGTCGGCGTTGTATTGCAGATGTTCGACCGTGACCGCGCGCCGTCCGATGGCGCCGTTCATGTCGCCGATCGCCAGCGTGGCGTTATGCAGGAACAAATACCAGTTGTCCTTGAACTGCACGATGCCGGGGTGGATGGTGAAACTGTATTTGCCCGAACCGGTCAGCAGTCCGCGATAGGTCCACGGGCCGGTGATGGCCGGCGCCGTCGCATACGACACGTGCTCGTCGCGCTGCGTGCTGCGGTCGAGCGACGCGTAGGTCAGGTAATACAGCTTGCCGCGCTTGTGCAGCCACGGGCCTTCCTCGAAGTGCGGCGGCGTGATCTCCTGGATCGGGCCGTCGAGCTCCGTCATATTGGGCTTCAGCTTGGCGATATAGCATTGGCGGTTGCCCCATGCCAGCCAGCTGGTGCCGTCGTCGTCGGTGAGGACGGTCGGATCGATGTCCTCCCAACTGTGCGTGCCCTTGGGCGTCATCTGGTTGGTGACCAGCGCCGAGCCGCGCGCGTCGACGAAGGGGCCGGTCGGTTTGTCGGACACGGCCACCCCGATCGCCTTGCCCGGATGGGTGGCGTCGTGCTCGACCGCCGCGTAGAAATAGAACTTGCCGTTCTTTTCGATCGTCTGCGACGCCCACGCGTCGGCCTTGGCCCACTTGAAATCCTTCACGTTCATGATCGGCGCATGGCTGGTCCAGGTGCGCATGTCCTTGGTGGAGTAGACCAGCCATTCGCGCATATTGAACATCTCGTCGCGCTGCGCCTCGTCATGGCCGACGTACAAGTACAAGGTATCGCCGACCACTAGCGGGGCGGGATCGGCCGTGAATTTGTCGCGGATGATGGGATTGGAACCGGGCGCGCCCTGTGCCGCCGCCGGCAATGCCATCGTCAGGACGCAAAGCGCCATCCATGCCCGCATTTTTTGCAGGCGCATCGTAAGCTCGTGCCGCATAGCCGTCTCCGTTTTTTTAGCCATCAAATGATATGCGCAAACATCGCGGCCCCGATGCTAACGGTTGGTCCCGAGGATGTCCAATGGTTTTTGGACCCGGAATCCGGCTGGCGATGGTGGCTTTTTAGCCACAACCCACTCCCGGCGCGCGATGCGCAGCTCGATGGTACCGCTGTCATTTGGTTGCCGCCGCCCTCTGGCGGCG
Source organism: Duganella sp. 1411 (assembly GCF_017833525.1). Lineage (GTDB taxonomy): Bacteria > Pseudomonadota > Gammaproteobacteria > Burkholderiales > Burkholderiaceae_D > Rugamonas. The sequence continues at coordinate 1,277,102 of NZ_JAFICD010000001.1, read as the reverse complement.
CGCCGACCGATATTCATTCCGATATCGCTACGATAAAAAATGTTATTGGTTCTTCGACAATGCCATGGCTACATTGGGTTAGTTCGATCGTTTTACTAAACATCACAGCATAAGCCGCAAACGGACGGCGGCACACATTAAAAAAGAAGGAGACCATATGAAAACCCCACTTCAACAACGATTGATGTGCCTTGCGCTGGCCGGCGCCTACGGCATGTTGTCCACGCCGGCCCAGGCCCAGGCCGACGTTCAGGCCGATTCCCAGGCCGCCGCCCAACCGGCCGACGCCCCAGCCGCGCCCACGGCCACCCCGGAAAATACCGTGGTCGTGTCCGGTTCCCGCATCGCCGCGCGCGGTTTCAGCCAGCCGACGCCGACCACCAGCCTGACCACCGCCGACCTCGACAAGGCGGCCAAACCGAACATCTTCGAAACGCTGACCGAATTGCCGGCTCTGCAGGGCAGCACCGGCCGCACGGTCAACACCTTCAGCACCTCGAGCGGCCTGCAGGGCCTGTCTTCGTTGTCGCTGCGCGGCCTCGGCCCGAACCGCACGCTGACCTTGCTCGACGGCCAGCGCGTGGTCGGCGCCAACGTCACCGGCGTGACCGACGTCAGCCAGTTCCCGCAACTGCTGGTCAAGCGGGTCGACGTGGTCACCGGCGGCGCCTCGGCGTCCTACGGTTCGGACGCGGTCGGCGGCGTGGTCAACTTCATCACCGACAAGAAATTCACCGGCTTCAAGGCCCACGTCGGCGGCGGCATGACCACCTATGGCGACGACAAGAGCGGCACCCTGCAGGCCGCGTGGGGCAAGGGCTTCGCCGACGACCGCCTGCACGTGACCGTCAGCGGCGAGTTCACCAAGCAGGGCGGCGTCGATTCGCCTGGCTTCGGCGAGGTCGGCTCGAACGGGCGCGACTGGTATAAAAACCCGGCGCTGCAGGAATCGACCAAGGCCATGCAGGCCGCCGGCCTGCCGCGCTACACCAGCATCCTGCACGCCCAGCACGTGCAGTACGCCAAATACGGCCTGATCACCGGCGGCGCGTTGAAGGGCACGGCGTTCGCCCCGGACGGCTCGCCTTATCCTTTCCAGTACGGCAGCAATTGCGTCGGCAACTTCTGCGTCGGCGGCGATTTGTCCGGCAGCGTCGGCGCCGGCACCAACCTGGCGATGAACTTCAAGCGCGAGGTGGCCTACAGCCGCGTGTCGTGGGACCTCGACGCCGACAACGAAATCTATGTCACCGGCAACTGGGCGCAGGTAACGTCGGTATTCTCGCCGAGCCCGGGCGCGGCCAAGCAGGGCAACCTGGCCATCAAGTGCGACAACGCCTTCCTGCCGGCATCGGTGGCGGCAGGTTGCACCTCCGGCTACCCGGGCGGCACGATGCCGGTCGGCACCGCCAATGCCCAGTTCCCCGAGCTGATCAACGTGCACCCGACCCGCACCCAGCGCCGCTTCGTGGTCGGCGCCAACGGCAAGTTCGGCCTGTTCGGCAAGGAGTGGTCGTACGACGCGTACGCCGAGCACGGCGAGAACACCACCGTGCTGCAAGTGCATGACATCACGCTCAATCCGCGCTACAACTTCGCCATCGACGCGGTCCGCGACCCGGCCAGCGGCCAGATCGTTTGCCGCAGCGCGGCGGCGCGGGCGGCCGGCTGTCTGCCGATGAACATCTTCGGCAACAACGCGGTCGACCCGGCCACCTGGAACTACGTCGCCCCGGGCAACGGTCCACGGCAGCATACCGATTCTAGTCAAAATGTTGTTAGCGCTAACATCAACGGCACGCTGACCGAGGGCTGGGCCGGTCCGATCTCGGTGGCGTTCGGCGCCGAGTGGCGGCGCGAGAAATATGCGGTCTACGGCGACCCGTACGGCGCCGGCGTGGCCTACCAGTCGCCGTACGACGCCAGCTATCCGCAGGACCCGACCTTGTCGGCCACCGGCGACAACTGGTTCGCCGGCAACTACCACAACGGCCAGGGCGCGTTCAACGTCAAGGAAGCCTATGTCGAGCTCAACATCCCGTTCCTGAAGTCGGCCACCTGGGGCGAAGCCAACCTCAACGTCGCCGACCGCGAGGAGAAGTACAGCACGGCCGGCAAGGCGCGCGCCTGGAAGCTGGGCGCCACCTGGCAAACCCCGGTCGACGGCCTGCGCCTGCGGGCGGTCAGTTCGGCCGACGTGCGCGCGCCCAACCTGAGCGAACTGTTCGCCGCCACCACGGTCACCAACCAGGCGGTCAACAATTCCCAGGGCTCGTCGATCCAGATCCAGCAGCGCAACGTCGGCAACCCCGACCTGAAGCCGGAGAGCGCCCGCAACAACTCGTTCGGCGTGGTGTTGAGCCAGCCGAGCTGGGCGCGCAACTTCAACCTGTCGGTCGACTACTACGACATCAAGGTCAAGAACGTCATCAACTCGCTGGGCGCGCAGCAGGAGGTCGACCTGTGCTACGCCGGCTTCCAGCAGGTGTGCGCGGCGGTCTCGATCAACGGGCCGGCCGGCACCAACTTCGTGCAGGCGCAAAGCTTCAACTTCGCGTCGCTGCACACGCGCGGCGTCGACATCGAGGCCGCCTACCGCGCCAACCTGAACGACTACGGCGTGCCCGGCGTCGTCACCCTGCGCGGGCTGGCCAGCCGCATGATCCACTCGATCTCCGACCCCGGCCTGCCGGGCACGACGCCGAGCGAGGGTGCCGGCAATATGTTCGGCACCACCCCGAAATGGAAGGCGCTGTTGTCGCAATCGTGGGATTACGGCAAGCTCGGCGTGACCTTGTCGGAGCGCTGGATCAGCGCCGGCGTGTACAACAACGAGTACATCGAGTGCCAGACCAATTGCCCGTTGCCGACGGCGGCGCATCCGACCATCTACGACAACCAGATCGCGGGCGCGACCTACTTCGATCTGGGCGCGACCTACAAGTTCACGCCCCAGATCACCGGCTACGCCAAGGTCGACAACCTGGCCGACCGCGCGCCGGTGCTGCTGCCGCAGACCAACCTGAGCATGGGCATCAACCCGAGCATCTACGACGTGGTGGGGCGCACCTACCGCGCCGGCCTGCGCATGACGTTCTAAAAGGAGCCAGCCGTGTGGAATCTGTTTTCCGTACCGCTGGCGGTCGTGGTGGCGGCGCTGACGGTGGCGCCGGCCATCGCCGCCAACCCGATCGTCCAGACCAAATTCACCGCCGATCCGGCGCCGCTGGTGCAGGACGGTGTGGTCTACCTGTACACCAGCCACGACGAGGACGACGCCGCCGACTTCAAAATGCTCGACTGGATGTTGTACTCGTCCACCGACATGGTCAACTGGACCGACCACGGCGTGGTCGCCTCGCTGGCCACGTTCCCGTGGGCGGTGCAGAGCAACGATGCCTGGGCGCCGCAGGTGGTCGCGCGTAACGGCAAGTTCTATCTGTACGCGCCGGTCAGCGTGGCCGGCTGGCCCAAGAACGTCATCGGCGTGGCGGTGGCCGACCATCCCGCCGGCCCGTTCAAGGATGCGCTGGGCAAGCCGTTGATCGACAAGGCGGAGGGCTACATCGATCCCACCGTCGCCATCGACGACGACGGCCAGGCCTATCTGTATTGGGGCAATCCCAACCTCTGGTACGTCAAGCTCAACGAGGACATGGTGTCGTACTCGGGCCCCATCGTGAAAAGCGACAGCAAGCCGGCCAACTACCAGGAAGGCCCGTGGTTCTACAAGCGCGGCCGGCATTACTACATGGCCTACGCGTCCACCTGCTGCCCGGAAGGCATCGGCTACGCGATGAGCGAATCGCCGCTGGGGCCGTGGCGGTACAAGGGACAAATCATGGAGTCGAATGCGGCGTCGAGCGGCAACCATCCCGGCATCATCGATTACAAGGGGCACTCCTACGTCTTCGGATTCAACTACCAGCTGAATTTCGCGCAGACGCCGGTGCACCGCGAGCGGCGCTCGGTCACCGTGGCCAGGTTCGACTACAACGCCGACGGCTCCATTCCAACGCTGCCATGGTGGGACGGCATCGGCGTCGAGCAGCTCGGCCACCTCGACCCGTATCGCCGGGTGGAGGCGGAGACCATCGCCTGGACCTCGCGCATCAAGCACGATTGGGATCGTCCGTTCGACTGGGCCCCGGGCGTGCACACCGCCAGGGGGCCGGGCGCCGGCATGCACGTGGCCGACATCGTCGATCGCACCTACATCAAGGTGGCCGGCGTCGATTTCGGCGCGGGCGGGCCGTCGCGCTTTGCCGCCAGCGTGGCCAGCGGCGCCAAGGGCGGGCAAATCGAGATCCGGCTCGGCAACGTGCAAGGCCCGCTGCTGGGGACCCTGGCGGTGCCGGACACCGGCGGCTGGCAGAGCTGGCGCACCATCGACACGCCGGTCGGCGCCGCCACCGGCGTGCACGATCTGTTCTTCGTTTTCAAAGGGAAGGGGCGGGCGCCGCTGTTCAACTTCGACTATTGGCAGTTCCAGGCGCGTTAGAACGGCGAAGGCCGACTCAAGCCGCTGGTGCGGGGACCGTGTACAAGTTTTCCAACACAGAAAATATTTTATATTATTTTCCATTTGTTCAATTTGTGGAAAATAATGTATATTTGGAAAACGGATTGCCCGAGGTCCCCTCACCAGGAGTGCATCATGTACCGACGCGTATCGAAGCAGGCCCAGTTCATCCCACATGACGTTGCGCAAGGGCAATCCGCCGTTGATTGTCCGCCGCGACGAAGGGCGCTCTCCATGGCGCTGGCCTCGGTCTTTTCGCTGGCGTGCGCGCAAGCGGGCGCCCAGGCCGGCGCCACCGATTCCTCGCAGGCCGCGCCGGCCGACGCAACAGGGGACACCGTCCAGGCCGCGCCGGCCGGCAGCGCCAGGATGGATGTCGTCACCGTCACCGCCACCCGCCGCCGCGAGCCGGTCCGCGATGTGCCGCTGCGCGTCGAGACGCTCGCCACCGAGGCGCTCGAGCGTTCGGGCGCCGCCTCGCTGACCGACTATGTGGGCTCGCTGCCCGGCGTGCACGTCGCCAGCGACGGCGGTCCCGGACGGGGGCAGGTCAACATCCGCGGCGTCTCGGTGGGCAGCATGAGCGCGCCGACCGTCGGCATTTATGTCGACGAGGTCGCCTTCGGATCGAGCACCAGTTTCGTCGGCGAGGCGGTGTCGGCGCTGGACCTGTCGCTGCTGGACCTGCACCATGTCGAATTGCTGCGCGGTCCCCAGGGCACGCTGTACGGCGCCGGCGCCATGGGCGGCCTGCTCAAGTACGTGACCAACGAGCCCGACGCCACCGGCTTTTCCGGCAAGGCCGGCCTGGCGCTGCGCGAAAGCAAGGGCGGCGGCCTGGGCCACACCGAGAACGCTGTGCTCAACATTCCATTGGGCGGGGGCGTGGCGGCGATGCGCGTGGCCGCCTTCAACCAGCGCGACGGCGGCTACATCGACGCCGCCGGCGCCGTGTCGGGCAAGCACGTCAACGACGGCGACACGCGCGGCGCCCGCGTGTCGGTGCTGTTCGATCCGAGCCGCAAGCTGCGCGTGCGGCTGACCGCCACCCGCCAGAATATCGAGCGCGACGGCACCAGCATCGTCCAGTACGACGCCGCCACCGGCCAGCCGCTGTACGGCGACCTGACCCACAAGCTCTACCGCGCCGAACCGTACACCATCAAGACCGGGCTGCTCTCCGGCGACATCGAGTACGACCTCGGCTGGGCCCGGCTCAACGTGATCGGGTCGCACCAGCGCTTCGATGGCGACACCGCGCTGGACGCGACCGAGATCTTCGGCGGCGAGGGCATGAACTTCGTGGCGCTCGACAACGTCATCGCGCTGCGCAAGCGCACCGCCGAAGTGCGCCTGACGTCGGCACGCGGCCCGCTCGAATGGCTGCTCGGCTACTTTCACAACAAGGAGAAGGGCAACCGCGAGCAGCGCCTGTGGGCGCAGCTGTCCGACCTGTCGGAGTCGACGCTGGTGACCTCCGGACAGCCGTCGAGCTTTACCGAGAACGCCGTCTACGGCGACCTGACCTGGAACCCGGCCCGGGCCTGGTCGTTCACGGTCGGCGCGCGCGCCGCGCGCAACCGCCAGGTGTACGGCACGGTGACCAACGGCGTCAAGGACTTCGAGTCGCCCGGCAAGGACAGTTCCAAGACCTATCTGGCGACCGCGCGCTATTCGCTCGATAAATTCAGCAGCGTGTACCTGCGCGCCGCCAGCGGTTACCGTCCCGGCGGCCCGAATCCGCCGGCGCTCGACCAGAACGGCAACGTGGTGCCGGGCGCGCCGCTGTCGTTCGCGGCCGACACCTTGTGGAGCTACGAGGTCGGTTACAAGGCCGACCTGCTCGACAAGCGCCTGTTCGTCGAACTGGCGCTGTTCGACATCCGCTGGGACAAGCTGCAGCAGCCGATCGCCGTCGGTGCCACCACGCTGACCGGCAACGCCGGCAAGGCCGGTTCGCGCGGCGCGGAGCTGGCGCTGCGCTACCAGCTGGACGACCATTTTAGCCTTGACGGCAGCCTGGCCTACACCGACGCCAAGCTCAAGGAGGATGCCCCGGCGCTCGGCGCGTCGGGCGCGCGGCTGCCGAATTCGGCCAGGCTGTCGACGATGCTGGGCGGGCGCTACAGCTACGAGCTGGCCGGCAAGCCGGCCTACCTCGGCGTGACGGTGCGGCAGGTGGGGGCGCGCAACGCCGGCTTCGATTCGCCGACGACGTCGATCCCGAACTTCCGCATGCCGGGCTACACGCTGGTCGACCTGCAGGCGGGCGTCGATATCAACGGCTGGGAGCTTGGCGCCTACGTGCGCAACCTGGCCGACAAACGCGCGCTCAGCGGCGCCGACACGGCCTTGACCGCGTTCGGCGGCCCGCTGCGCGTCACGCCGGTGCAGCCGCGCACCTTCGGCATGAACCTGGCGCGGGCCTTCTGATGGGCCGCCCGACGATTGCCACGTGGCTGGCCGCGATAGCGCTCGGCGTTTGCTGGGCGGCGGCGCAAGCGCAAACAGTCCCGGCGCCGCCCCTGACGCCGCCGCTGTCGACAGTCGGCGCCCCGGCGCCGGCTTCGACCAAGACCCCCGCGCCGATATTGACGGCGGCCGACGCGGAAACCTGGCTGGACGGCATGATGCCCAGCGCGCTGCGCATCGCCGGCGTGCCCGGCGCGGTGGTGGTGCTGGTCAAGGATGGCAAGCCGCTGCTGCAAAAAGGCTATGGCTACGCCGACCGCGACCGCTCGGTGGCGGTCGATCCCGGCGCCACCTTGTTCCGGCCCGGCTCGATCTCCAAGCTGTTCACCTGGACGGCAGTGATGCAGCTGGTCGAGCAAGGCAAGCTCGATCTGGACGCCGACCTCAACCGCTACCTCGACTTCCAGGTGCCCGGACGCAACGGCAAGGCGCTCACCTTGCGCCATGTGATGACGCACACCACCGGCCTGGAGGAGACGGGACGCGGGCTGATCGTCTACGGCGCGTCGACGCCCGACAACGGCCAGGTGCTCAAGGGCTACATGCCACCGTATCTGTACGATCCCGGCACCACGCAGGGCTATTCGAACTGGGCGACGGCGCTGGCCGGCTACATCGTCGCGCGCGTCAGCGGCCAGACCTTCGACGACTACATCGAGCGGCACGTCTTCGCGCCGCTCGGCATGCGCCATTCGACCTTCCGCCAGCCGCTGCCCGAGGCGCTGCGGGGCGCCATGTCGCTCGGCTATCCCAGCGCGGACGAGGCGCCGCAAGGCTACGAGATCGTCAGCCTGCCGCCGGCCGGCAGCCTGGCGGCGACCGGCGCCGACATGGGGCGCTTCATGCTGGCCTACCTGGGGCGGGGTGAGCTCGACGGCAAGCGCATCCTGCGCCCGGAGACCGTCGAGCTGATGCACACCCACATCACGCGCGGCATGCCGGACCTGAACGGCATCGGGCTGGGTTTTTATCAGCAGGATATGAACGGCCACCGCGCCGTCGGCCACGGCGGCGACACCAATATGTTCCACTCCGACCTGATCCTGCTGCCCGACGACGGCATCGGGCTGTATGTGTCGGTCAACTCACCCGGCCGCCACGACCAGGGCAAATGGCTGCGCGACCATCTGTACCGGGGTTTCGCCGACCGCTACCTGCCGGACGCGCGGCCGGCCCCCGGCCCGGGTGTCGGCCGCGCCACGGCCGAGGCGCACGCGCGCCTGCTGGCCGGCGCCTACCGCAACACGCGGCGCGAGGATTCGACCTTCCTGTCGTTGTTGCAGCTGCTAAGCCCGTTGCGTGTGCACGCCATCGAGGACGGCCGCGTGGCGATCACCATCGGCGGCACCCGTAGCGTATTCCGCGAGGTGCGCCCGTTCCTGTGGCAGGAGGAGCACGGCAAGCGGCGCCTGCAGGCGATCGTCGAGAACGGCAAGGTCGCGCGCTGGGGGCTGGAGCCGTACGTGTTCGCCTTCGTGTTCGAGCCGGTGCCGTTCATGGCCGGCACCACGGTGCTGGTGCTGCTGCTGGCCGCGCTAGGCGTGGCGGCGCTGACGGTGCTGGTGTGGCCGGTGGCGGCGCTGCTGCGCCGGCGCCACGGCGTGGCCGCGCCGGCGCGCCCGGCGATGTGGGTGCGGGTGGCGAGCTGCCTGGTGCTGCTGAGCGTGGCGTTGTGGTTCGCCACCGTCGCCATGACCGAGGAAACCGATCCCGCCCTGATGCTGACTTTGGCGCAGGCGACCACCTGGCTGGCCTTCGTCGGCGGTTTGCTGGCGGCGCTGTGGCATGCGCGCGGCCTGGGCCGGACCGGCGCCGGCGCCGGCGGCAACGGCGCGCGGGCGCTGGCCGGCGTGTGGGTGCTGTCGTTCGCGGTGCTGGTGGTGGTCGGCTTCTCTCACCACCTGTTGAGCTTTAATCCCAACTATTGATACGCGCGAAGGACTATCCGATGAAACAACCCAGTGTTTTCCTCGCGGCCGCCATGCTCTGGCTGGCGTTGGCGGCGCCGTCGCTCGGCGCGCCGGCTCCGCAACCGCCCATCGATCCGCAAGTGCCGCCGGCGCCGCTGCCGGCCGGCGACGACGGCGCGGCCGTGGGCGCGGTCCACGCGCTGGACGCCGCCGATCTCGCCGCCTGGCTCGACGGCCGGGTGCCGTACGCGCTCAAGAGCGGCGAGATCGCCGGCCTGGTGATCAGCGTGGTCAAGGACGGCAAAGTATTGCTGCAGAAGGGCTACGGCATGGCCGACGTCGAGGCCGCGATCCCGATGGACCCGGCCAACTCGCTGGTGCGCCCCGGCTCGACGTCCAAGCTGTTCACGTGGACGGCGGTCATGCAACTGGTGCAGCAGGGTAAGATCGACCTCGACCGCAGCGTCAACGACTACCTGGACTTCAAGATCGACGAATCGTACGAGCCGGTGACGATGCGCCACCTGATGAACCACCGCGCCGGTTTCGAGGAGGGCATCAAGGATTTGCTCGGCTACGATCCGGCGCAGGCGCAGACCACCGAACGCTACCTGAAGGAGCATCCGCGCCCGATGCTGTTCGCCCCCGGCGCCGTGCCGGCCTATTCGAACTACGGCGTCGCGCTGGCCGGCTACATCGTGCAGCGCGTCTCGGGCGAGTCGTTCGAGAACTATGTCGAGCGCCACATTTTCCGTCCGCTGGGCATGTCGCACTCGACGTTCGTGCAACCGCTGCCCAAGGATTTTCCGGGCCAACTGTCCAAGGGCTACCGCACCACGGGCGAGCCGCCGTCGGCCTTCGAGCTGGTGATCACGGCGCCGGCCGGCGCGCTGACGACGACCGCCGCCGACATGGGCCGCTTCATGCTCGCGCACCTGCAGCAGGGCGGGCTGGACGGCAACCGGATACTCGACGCGGCCACCGTCGCCCGCATGCACAGCCCCAGCGAACCGGCGCGGCCGGGGTTCGGCGTCATGGCCCATGGGTTCTTCCGCGCCACGCAAAACGGCCGCGAGGTGATCGGCCACGGCGGCGACACCATCGTCCACCACACCGAGCTGGACCTGTTGCCGGGCGAGGGCGTGGGCATCTTCTTCTCCTTCAACAGCCGCGGCAAGGACGGCGCCGTCTACGGCGCGCGCAAGGAACTGTTCGACGGCTTCATGGACCGCTACTTCCCGGCGGCGGCGGTCAGCGAGCCGCCCACCCTCGCTTCGGCGGCCGCCGACGCGCGGCGCATCGCCGGCAGCTACCAGAGTTCGCGCCGGGTCGAGCACGGCTTCCTGAGCCTGCTGTATCTGCTGCAGCAGACCGCCATCACGGCCAATCCGGATGGCACCATCAGCACGCCCGAGGCGACCGGCGCCATGGCCACCTACCGCGAGGTCGGCCCACAGTTGTGGCGCAAGGTCGGCGGCACGCAGACCTTGGCCCTGACCGAGGTGGACGGCGTCAAGACCGTGATCGACAGCGAGAACCCGGTCTCGGTGCTGCAGGAAGGTCCGCTGGCGCGCTCGGCGGCGCTGAACCTCGGCGTGCTGGTGTTTTCGGCGGCCACGCTGTTGTGCGCGCTGCTGGCCTGGCCGCTGGGCGCGTTGCTGCGCCGCGCCGACCGCGCCACCAGCGGCGCCGGCCCTGGCCTGCGCAAATTGCGCACGCTGCAGCGCGCCGCCGTCGTGGTGGACGTGCTTTACCTGGGCGCGTGGTTCATGCTGATCAAGCCCTTGCTCAACACCGATGTCGGCGTCTACCGCACCTCGATCGACTGGGTGGTGGGGCTGCTGGAAGTCAGCGGCCTGCTGGCCGTCGGCGCGGCGGCCGCCGGCGTGTGGGTGGCGTGGCGGATGGCGCGCACCGACGCCACGCGCCTGACCCGCGCCTGGGCGGTGCTGGTGGCGCTGGCGTTGCTGGGCGTGGTCTGGATCGGCGTCGTCGGCCGCTTGATGACCTGGAACCTGAATTACTGAGCGGAGACCGGCATGAAATTCTTTATCGCCCATCTGGCCACAGAGACCAACACCTTCGCCGCCACCCCGACCGGGCTGGGCGCCTTCGAGGAGATCGGCATCTTCCACGGCGACGCCAGCCGGCGCGACCCGCACGGCACCGGCGCGTTCCTGCATTTCCTGCGCGGGCTGGTCGAGGCCGACGGCGGCGAGGTGGTCGAGAGCCTGTGCACGCTGGCCCAGCCGGCGGGACGCACCGTGCGGCACGTGTACGAGGCGTTGCGCGACGAGATCCTGGCGGACCTGCGCGCCGCGCTGCCGGTCGACGCGGTGCAATTGCTGCTGCACGGGGCCATGGCGGCCGACGGCTACGACGACTGCGAGGGCGACCTGGCCGCGTGCATCCGCGCGCTGGTCGGCCCGGACGTGGCCATCGGCATCGAGCTGGACCTGCATTGCCACTTCACCGAACGGATGCGCGGCGCGGCCGACGCCATCATCGCGTTCAAGGAGTACCCGCACATCGACGCCGAGGAGCGCGGCCGCGAGTTGTACCGCATTTTGACGGACACGGTGGCGCGCCGCGTGCGGCCCGTTACGGCGGTGTTCGACTGCAAGATGGTCGGCCTGTGGCATACGACCCGCGAACCGATGCGCGGCTTCGTGCGGCGGATGCAGGAGGCCGAGCGCGAGCCGGGGGTGTTGTCGGTGTCGCTGGGCCATAGTTTTCCGTGGGGCGACGTGCCGGAGGCCGGCGCCAAACTGTGGGTGGTCGCCGACAACGACACGGCGCTGGCCCGCCGCGTGGCCGAACGGCTCGGCGCCGAGTTCTGGGCGCTGCGCGAGCGCATCGTGCCGGAGGTGGTTGGCATCGATGAAGCGCTCGACCTCGCGCTTAACCTCGCGCCGTCCGCCGCGTCCGGCGCCGGCCCGGTGGTGCTGGCCGACGTGGCGGACAATCCCGGCGGCGGCGCGGCCGGCGACAGTACGTTCATCCTGCGCCGGCTGGTCGAGCGCCGGGTCGCCAATGTCGCCGTCGGCGCCATCTGGGACCTGGGCGCGGTGCACATCTGCAAGAGCGCCGGCGTGGGCGCGCAACTGGCGCTGCGCATCGGCGGCAAATGCGGACCCGCCTCCGGGCAGCCGGTCGACCTGCGCGTGACCGTGCGCGCGGTCGTCGAGAACCACAGCCAGAGCGCGCTCGGGACGCGCGAGCGGCTGGGCGACTGCGTCTGGGTCGAGGCGGACAACGGCCTGCACGTGCTGCTGGCGTCGATCCGTACGCAGACCTACGGCACCGACGCGTTCACCGGCATCGGCATCACCCTGGCGGACAAGGCCATCGTGGTGGTCAAGTCGACCCAGCATTTCCACGCCGAGTACGCGCCGCTGGCGGCTGCGGTGTGGTATGTCACCACGCCCGGCGCGATGAGCCTGGACTTCGCCGCGATCCCTTACCGCCTGCGCTCGCTCGACTACTGGCCGCGCGTCGGCGATCCGCACGCGGCGGCCCTAATTTAGCATCCTAGAAAAGCGGCGCGCCGAGTTTTCAACCTGGGCAAGGGCGTCTATAATGGGCGCTCTTACGAGGAATACGCATGGCCACTAAACGCGCGATCAATCATGGAACGGAACGGGACGGCGACCTGGGCGAATCGCTCCGGCGCATCCGCAAGGAGCGTGGCATGACGCTGATCGAGGCGGGCGCGAGGAGCGGCATGCCGATGTCGACGATCTCCAAGATCGAGAACAACAAGATGTCGCTCAGCTACGACAAGTTGCTGCGCATTTGTAATGCGCTGGAGATCGACATATCGCATTTGTTCAGCGGCGCGGCGGCGGTCGGCAAGCCGGCGGCACCGGCCGCGAGCGGGCGCCGCAGCATCAACCGGCGCGGCACCGGCTACGCCATCAACACGCCGAATTATTCGCACCTGTATCCGGCGGCGGACCTGCTCAACAAGCGCGCCGTGCCGATCATCGCCGAAATCCATACGCGCTCGCTGGCCGAATTCGGCGAACTGATCCGCCATCCGGGCGAGGAGTTCGCCATCGTCCTCGAAGGCACGGTCGACCTCTACACGGACCTGTATGCGCCGGCCCGGCTTGAAACCGGCGATTCGATCTATTTCGACAGCGGCATGGCGCACGCCTATATCGCCGTCGGCGACGGGCGCTGCCGCGTGCTGTCGGTATGCACATCGGACGAACCGAACCAGGAGGCGATGTACGCCTCGCTGGGTGAGCCGCCGGCCGCCGCGCCGGCGCCCGCGGTGAAGAAGTCGAAAAAGTAGCGCCACCAATTTTCCAATTCTGAAATAACGAACCTATCCGGCCGCTTGCCGCCGCTTGCCGCTGCTTCCCGCCGCCTGCCGATGTGCTGGCGGCGCGCGCGCTGCATGCCCGCACCTGGACGATTGCGCAGAAAGTGCTTGCGTGGATTTCCGTACTCGCCTATCTTTCATGTATAGAATAAATTTCTTAATTTGAAAATACGGGAATTGTATGAGCCATGAGACAGCGGACTTCATCGTCATCGGCGCCGGCATCGGCGGCGCGTCGGTCGCCTACTGGCTGGCGCGCCAGGCGCGCGTGATCGTGCTGGAGGCGGAACCCCAGCCCGGCTACCACAGCACCGGTCGCTCGGCCGCGCTGTTCATGGAAAGCTACGGCCCCGACCAGGTGCGGGCGTTGACCCGGGCCGGCATCGATTTCTTCCGGAACCCGCCCGCCGGCTTCTGCGAGCATCCGCTGCTGTCGCCGCGCGGCGCCTTCGTGTTCGCCGGCCCCGGGCAGGAGGCCGAGCTCGACGCCCACGAGGCGTCGGTGCGCGCCACCTCGTCGGTGGTGCGGCGCCTCGACGCGCGGCAGGCGCTGGAGTTTTTGCCGGTGCTGCGTCCGGGCCAGGTCATCGGCGGCGTACTGGAGGAGGATGCCTCGGACATCGACGTCGACGCGCTGCTGCAAGGCTTCCTGCGCGGCACGCGGCAGCAGGGCGGCCGCACCGTCTACGATGCCGCCGTCACCGGCATGACGTATGCCGGCGGCCTGTGGAGCGTCAACACGGCCGGCGGCGTCTATCGCGCGCCGGTGGTCGTCAACGCCGCCGGTGCCTGGGCCGACGCGGTCGCGCGCATGGCCGGCGCCGATCCGGTCGGACTGGTGCCCAAGCGCCGCTCCGCCTTCCTGTTCGCGCCGCCCGAGGGGATCGCCTCGTCGCACTGGCCGCTGTTTGTCGACGTGCGCGAATCGTTCTATATCAAGCCGGATGCCGGCATGCTGCTTGGCTCGCCCTGCAACGCCGATCCGGTCGCGCCGCACGACGTCCAGGCCGAAGAACTCGACATCGCCATCGCCATCGACAACATCGAGCGCATGACGACGTTGCGCATCCGCCGGCCGACGCACGTGTGGGCCGGCCTGCGCAGCTTCGTCGCCGACGGCGAACTGGTGGGCGGATACGATCCGAGGGCGCCGGGCTTTTTCTGGGCGGCCGGGCAGGGCGGCTACGGCATCCAGTCGGCGCCCGGCGCCGGGCGCTATTACGCGTCGATGCTGTTGGGCGGGGACGGCGCCGCGCCGCCGGCCTGGCCGGGCGTCGATCCGGCCCGCATCAGCCCGGCCCGCTTCACCGGCATCGATCACCCAGCGGCCGGCGACCATGCGTGACCACGACACCTGGTTCGGCCAGCCCAAGGGGTTGACCATTCTTTTCCTGACGGAGATGTGGGAAAAATTCTCGTTCTTCGGCATGCGCGCGCTGCAAATCTATTACATGACCAAGGAGCTGCACTTCACACAGGCGTTTTCCTCCGTCGTGTTCGGCGCCTACGCCGCCGGCGTCTACCTGACGCCGATCGCCGGCGGCCTGATCGCCGACCGCTGGCTGGGCCGCAGAAAGGCCGTCATCATCGGCGGCGCGCTGATGGCGCTGGGCCACTTCATGATGGCGTTCGAGGCGTTGTTCTTTCCGGCCATGGTGGTCATCGCGGTCGGCAACGGCCTGTTCCTGCCGAACCTGCCCAGCCAGGTGCCGCTGTTGTATCCGAAGGGCGATCCGCGCGCCGGCGCCGCGTTCAACGTCTACTATGTCGGCATCAACCTGGGCGCCTTCCTTGCGCCGCTGATCTGCGGCACGCTCGGCGAGGTCTACGGCTGGCATTACGGCTTTGGCGCCGCCGGCGTCGGCATGTGTCTGGGCCTGGCGGTCTACACCTTGGGCGGCAAGCATTTGCCGGCCGACGCGTCCAGGACCGCCAGCCCGCCGCAGGCGGCGCCGGCGCCGTCCGGGGATGGACGCGGCAATATTCGCATGCTGATTGGCGTCGCGCTCGCGGTCATGCTGTTCCGCGTCGCCTACGAACAAACCGGGAACACCTTCGCCGTATGGGCCGACACGGCCATCGATCGGCAGGCGTTCGGGCTGACGATACCGGTAACGTGGTTCCAGTCGCTCAATCCGATGTTCGTCTTTCTGATCAGTCCACTCTTGGTGCGCGTGTGGACCCGCCGCGCCGCCGCCGGCCGGGCCGTGCCGGCGCTCGCGCGCATGAGCATGGGCGCCATCGGCGTGGGCGTCGCCTACGCCATGCTGGCGGCGCTGATCGTCGCCAGCGGCTCCGGCGCGCACGCCATCGGCTGGTTGTGGGTGGTGGCGTTCTTCGGCATCTTCACGCTGGCCGAGCTGTACATACTGCCGGTCGGCCTGGGGCTGTTCGCCAGCCTGGCGCCGCCACGCTTCGCCGCCACCACGATCGCCGCATGGTTCTTCTGCTCCTTCACCGGCAATCTGTTGTCCGGCCTGGTCGGGGCGGTATGGGAGCGGGTCACGCCGCAAGGCTTCTTTTTGCTGCTGGCGGCGATCTGTATCTCGTCCGGCGTCGCGTTGCGCGGCATCGATCGCCTGCATCGGGCAAGCGCGGCGTTGCCGGCGCGGCCAATCGACAAGACGGCATGAGCTTTGACGGTCCACTGGCGTATGCGAACAACAACAGTGGAAGATTTTTGTTAAGTTTTGTAAGGTTTTGCCATCGGGCGCCGCCCCCCGCGCGGCGCCGCCGGCCGATCCCGCCCGTGGCCAGGCGCGGCCGGTAAGGAAGTGTAACGACATCCTTGGTCTATTCGCATATTTGTCAATGGAATCAATGGCTTGCTTGGCGGACGTGGGGTAGTGGACCCGGTGCTAGAATCGATTCACCGGTATCCGCCATATGGTTTATATCGTTAATGTTTGCGCCGCCTCGCAAGCGGTGCGAGCACGGAATCGCACGGCTCTCCCCCTGTGGTGCGATTCTTCGTTTGCCGGCGCCCCGCCGGGCGCCGGCTTTTTTTTTGCGCCACCTTGTGTTTATACTAGAGCTAGAGTTGAGGTGAATTCATCGGACAGAGGCTGCATGCGCAAGATATTGATCGCGGAGGATGACCAGAAGGCCGGCATGCTGCTGAAAACCTATCTGGAAAAACAGCAGTACGAGGTGACCCTCGCGCCGGATGGCCTGAGCTTTCAATCCGAGTTCGCGCGCCTGGCCGACCAGCTGTCGCTGGTGATCCTGGACGTGATGCTGCCCGATACCGACGGCTTCGCGCTGTGCAAAGTGGTGCGGCGCCGTTCCAATGTGCCGGTCATCATGCTGACCGCCAGCTCCGACGAAGCGGACCGCATCGTCGGCCTGGAACTGGGCGCGGACGATTACATCGCCAAGCCTTACAGCCCGCGCGAGCTGCTGGCGCGGATCAAGGCCATCTTGCGCCGCGCCGGCTTCGACACCCAGAGCGCGCCGCGCTATTACCGGTTTGTCGGCTTCACGCTCGATCTGCTGGAGCGCCTCGTCACCGACAGCGCCGGGACGCCGGTGCCGCTGACCGGACTGGATTACCAGTTGCTGAAGTACTTCGTCGAGCATCCGGGCGATATCCTCGATCGCGGCGTGCTGTCCGAACAAACCCGCGGGCGCGACGCCGGCCCGCTGGACCGTTCGCTGGACGTCCAGATCAGCAAGCTGCGTTTGCGCCTGAATGACGACGGCAAGCAGCCGTCGCTGATCAAGACGGTGCGCGGCGCCGGCTATGTGTTCTCGGCCGATGTGTCGGTGTCGCCGGCGTGAGCCGGCCGGCATGCTGCGCTGTGCCTTGCTGGCCTGCTGCCTTTGGCTGCTGCACTGCGTCGCGGCGGGCGCCGTGCCGCACACGCTCAACTTCGAGCAACTGAGCGTCAGGGACGGCCTGGCGCAGGAAACCGTCACCGCCATCGTGCAGGACCAGCAGGGCTTCATGTGGTTCGGCAGCCAGCATGGCCTTAGCCGCTACGACGGCTACCGCGTCACCGTCTATCGCACCATCCCCAACGATCCGCGCAGCCTGGCCGACAACTGGGTGCAGGTGCTCCACGTCGACAAGAAGAACCGTTTATGGGTGGGCACGCGCGGCGGCCTGCAGCGCTTCGATCCGGCCAGCGGCGATTTCACGCGCTTTCCCGCCGCGCTGGATGGTCCGGAGCGGGCGGGCAGGCGGCAGGTGCAGGCGATTATCAGCGACGGCTACGGCCAGCTATGGCTGGGCACCAGCGACGGCGTGCATCACTTCGATCCGGAGTCGGGACGCTACACGGTGCTGCGCCACGATCCCGCCGATCCCGCCAGCCTGGCCAACGACCAGGTCAACGCGCTGGCGCTGGACGGGGAGGGCGCGCTGTGGGTGGGCCTCAAGCAGGGGCTGGACCGCCTGCCCGCCGGCGCCGCCGGCTTCCAGCACTTCCGCGTCGACACGCCCGCCAGGCCGAACGCGCCGCTCAACGAGGTGCAGCAGCTGCGCATCGACCAGCGCCAGGTCTTGTGGCTGGTGACGATGGATGGCTTGGTCAGCTGGCAACTGGGCGCGCCCGGCATGCCGCGCCACGTGTACGGGCCGGCCGACGGCCTGGCGCCGGGACTGGTGACGGCGCTGGCGCAGGACCGCGACAACACGCTCTGGCTGGGCACCAACACCAACGGCCTGCATCGCTGGGACGAGGTTCGGCGCCGCTTCGTCGCCATCCCGGCCGACCCGCACCAGAGCGCGGGCAAGGAGGTATCGAGCCTGTTCCAGGACCATAGCGGCACGCTGTGGGTGGGCAGCTGGACCGCCGGCGTGCGCCGGGCCGACCTGGCCAGCGGTGGCTTCAGCCGCTATTTCCACATTCCGGGCGATCCGCGCACGCTGCACGACAACCGTGTCTACGGCATCAGCGGCGACGGCAAGGGCGGATTGCTGTTGGCCGGCATCGGCGGCATCGACCGCCTCGATCCCGCCACCGGCAACATCACCCGCCTGCGTGGCGACGCAAGGCTGGAACGCCACATGCACAACAAGGAGATCGTGCTGGCGGTCCACCGCGACGCGCGCGGCGTCACCTGGATAGGCAGCAGCGCCGAGCTGGGACGCTTCGATCCGGAGCGCGGCACCTATTCGGCGCACGGTTTCAGCAGCCCCGATCCGAACAGCGGTTCGATCACCCACATCACCGGCGACCGCGCCGGCAATCTGTGGGTGGGCAGCCGTGGCGGCCTGCATCGGATCGACGGCGCCGGAGGCCCGGACCGCAGCTTCCGCCACGACGGGGGCGACAAGGCGAGCCTCAGCGACGACTGGGTACGCATGACGGCGCAGGATGCCGACGGCGCCATTTGGGTCGCCACCGACAACGGCCTCAATCTGCTGGCGCCGGACGGCGGCGGCTTCCGTCATTTCCACCACGACCGCGCGGATATCGCCAGCATCAGCAGCGACCGCGTGCAGTCGCTGTTCGTCGACCGCCAGGGCACGCTGTGGGTGGGCACCAACGGCGGCTTGAACCGCGTGGTGCGCGGCGCCGGCGGCGCCATCGGCTTCCGCCGCTACACCACGCGCGAGGGATTGGCCGACGACTCCATCGGCGCCATTTTGCAGGCCGACGACGGCGTGCTGTGGCTCAGCACCGCCACCGGCATCTCGCGCATGGACACGCAAGCCGGCACGTTCAGGAATTACTCGGCGCGCGACGGCATGATCGAGGGCTTTTACTTTTCCGGCTCCGCCTACCGGGAGCGCGACGGCACCATGTACTTTGGTGGCGTCAACGGCCTGACGGTGTTCCACCCGGCGGCCATCCGCGACAATCCCTATCCGCCGCCGGCCGTGATCACGTCCATGCAGGCCGGCGGCAAGCCGCTGCCCATCGGCGCCGCCGCCCCGCGCCTGGCGCACGACGCCGCCGCGCTGACCTTCGAGTTCGCGGCGCTGCATTACAGCGATCCCCAGCGCAACCGCTTCAGCTACCGGTTGAAAGGGTACGACCGCGACTGGACCGTCGGCGATGCCAGCAAGCGCATGGCCACCTACACCAATCTCGATCCCGGCCACTACGAGTTCCAGGTGCGGGCAGCCAACAAGGACGGCGTCTGGGGCCAGCCTTCGCCGCCGCTGGCCTTCGAGATCGCGCCGCCGTACTGGCAGCGCTGGTGGTTCCGGCTGGCGGTGGCGCTGTCCTTGCTGATGCTGGCATGGGGCGGTCATCGCGCGCGCGAGCGCATGCACTCGCGGCGGCGGCGCGAGCTGGAGGTGCAGGTGGGCACGCGCACGCGGGAGCTGGAGCAGGCCCAAACCCGCTTGCAAGGATACGTGGAGGACCGCGAGCGGCTGTTCGTCGCGATCTCGCACGATCTGCGCACACCGATCACGCGGCTCAAGCTGCGCTCCGAACTGCTGGACGACGACGCCGTGCGCGAGGAGTTCCACGACGATCTGGATGATCTGGACATGATGGTCAAGAGCGCGCTGCAAACCGTCAGGGACAGCGACATCCACGAAAACGTCACCGCCGTGCGGCTGGACGCGCTGATCGGCCGCATGCTGCGAAGCGCCCAACTGGCCGGCCACCAGATCGGCTACACGCCGGCCGGGCTGGCGGTGCGGGCCAAGCCGCTGGCGCTCAAGCGCGCGATCGGCAATCTGCTCGACAACGCGCTGTTCTACGGCGGCAGCGCCGATATCGCCACCGTGGAGCACGACGGCGCGGTGCACATCCAGATCCGCGACCACGGCCCCGGCGTGCCGCCGGAGGAACTGGGCCGCTTGTTCGACGCGCATATGCGGCTCGATCATGGCCGGTCCCGCAACGAGGGCGGCCTGGGACTGGGGCTGGGCATCGCGCGCGGCATCGTCGAGGCCAACGGCGGCACGCTGACGCTGGAAAACCATGCCGAGGGTGGCTTGGTCGCCACGATCATCCTCCCCGGCGCCACTAATTCGTAATGAATTGTGAGCTTGCCCGCCGCATGCGCACGGCTTCTTGGGGCGTGCGGGCCGCTTGTGTAAAGAAGCGTAAGCGCGGCGGCCTCGATTCTACAGATTGTTCATTGAAATCAAAGGCTTGCGGATGATGGTCAGCGACGTTGCGGGGCGCGCGGGGCGCATGCTAGTGTCTGTCTATTCTGATCGGAAAAACATCGTCCATGCCTGTTGCCCACCCCGTACTGCCGCGCCAACGCATCATCGCCATCGATGCCCTGCGTGGTTTGACCTTCTTCGTCATGTTGTTCGTGAACTGCCTGTCCGGCGCCAACGGCGTCCCGTATGGCATCCAGCACATGGCCGCCAGCGTCGACGGCATGAGCCTTGCCGACGTGGTGTTCCCGGCCTTCCTGTTCGTGGTCGGCACGTCGATTCCTTTGAGCCTGAATCACCGCTTGGCTGTCGAAGGCGGCATGCGCCAGACCTTGTGGCAAATCGCCACGCGCGCCTTCGGCTTGATCGTCATCGGCCTGTTCATGGTCAACACGGAAGAGGGCTATAACGAAGCGGCCATGGGCATGTCCATCCAGCTGTGGGCCCTATGCTTTTACGTGGCGGCCTTGCTGGTGTGGGGCACGCGCAGCAACCGCTGGCTGCGCTGGCTGGGCGCGGCGGCGATCGCGGCGCTGGCGCTGGCCTATCGCGGCGGCCCCGATGGACAGGACTGGATGCAGACCTCGTGGTGGGGCATCCTCGGTTGCATAGGCTGGGCGTATCTGGTTGCCAGCATCGTTTATCTGGCCGGGCGCGGACGCATGGCGGTGCTGGTGCTGGCGGCGGCGGGCTGTGTGCTGTGGTTCACGTTCAGCCAGGCGGCAGGCGGCAACGGCGTGATCGCCATGCACGCCACGCACACCTCCATCGTGTTGTGCGGCGCCATATGCGTGCTGCTGTTCTTCGATGGCGCGCGGTATGGTGGCGCGCCACAACGGCTGGCGGCGGGCGCGGTGCTGACGCTGGTGCTGGCGTTGGCCGCCTGGCTGTTGCACCACCTTTACCCGATCTCCAAAATCGGCGCCACGCCGCCGTGGGCGCTGTATTGCGCGGCCTTGTGCAGCGGCCTGTTCGTGCTGCTGTACTGGCTGATCGAGATGCGCCAGGTCGTGCGCTGGACGGCGCTGGTGCAGCCGGCGGCGGCCAATCCGCTGGTGACCTATCTGCTGCCGGTGATACTGGCCACGCTGATGGGTTACCTGCATCTGCGCTGGTGGCCGGTGCTGATGCACGGCGGTGTGGCCATCGCCTTCGCGCTGCTGTTCTCCGCCGTGGTCGTGGCGGTGGTGGCGGTCTTAAATACCTATAACTTCAAACTGAAACTCTGAGATGTCGAATTCCGTTTCCCCACGCTATCTGGCACTGGACGTCTTCCGCGGCCTGACGCTGGCACTGATGATCATCGTGAACACCCCCGGCGGCGAGAGCAGCTATGGCCCGCTCGAACACGCCGCCTGGCATGGCTTCACGCTGACCGATCTTGTGTTCCCATCGTTCTTGTTCGTGGTGGGCGCCGCCGTGAGCCTGAGCATGAAGAAGTTCGCCGGCCAAGGCGAGGCTTACTTCCTCCAGCGCGTGATCAAGCGCGGCGCGCTGATTTTCCTGTGCGGCTATCTGCTGTACTGGTTCCCGTTCTTCAATCCCGACTTCACGCTGGCGCCGATTTCCGGTACCCGCGTCATGGGCGTGCTGCAGCGCATAGGCCTGTGCTATCTGTTCGCCGCGCTGATCGTGCGCTATGGCGGCTTGCGCGGCGCGGCGGCGTTCAGCGTGGCCGCCTTGCTAGGCTACTGGTGGATGCTGGCGTCCTTCGGCGACTACACACTGAGCGGCAACGCGGCGCTCAAGCTGGACCTGGCCGTGCTGGGCGCGCCGCACATGTATCGCGGCGAGGGCATCGCCTTCGATCCGGAGGGGATACTCAGCACCTTGCCGTCGATTGTCAACGTGCTGGCCGGTTACGCGGCGGCCGTCTGGCTGCAGCGCAAAGGCCCCGGCGTTCGCACCGTGGCCACGCTGGTGGCGGCGGGCGTGGCGTGCCTGGTGCTGGCCTATGGATGGGACGCGTTGCTACCGATTAACAAGAAGCTGTGGACCAGCAGCTTCGTCGTCTGCACCGTGGGCTGGGACCTGATCATCCTCGCCGTTCTGGTGGCCGTGATCGACATGGCCGGAGCGCGCTTCGGCACCTACTTCTTCGAGGTGTTCGGCAAGAACACGCTCTTTATCTACCTGCTGGCCGACGTGGCGGTCATCGTGCTGGGGCGCCTGCACGTGGGCGGCGACACGCTGTATCGCTGGCTGTATCAAACCGTGTTCCTGTCGTGGTCATCGCCGTACAACGCCTCCTTGCTGTTCGCGGTGGCGTTCATGCTGGCTTGCTGGCTGGTGGCCTATGCGATGGATCGCCGAAAAATCTACATCAAACTCTGAGGATATCATGCGTACACGTTTATCTTGCCTGGCCGTCGCCGCCACTTTGCTGGCCGGCGGGGTGCAGGCGGCCGAAGTGGGTTCCTACTACACTGGCTGGAGCGTGGGGAAGGGCTTCCGCCTCAAGCAGCTGGACCGGGCGGGCGGCGCGGCCGGCTTCACCTATCTGGTGTACGCCTTTGAAAACGTCTACAAGATGCCGGACGGCGGCGTGCGCTGCGACAGCGGGCGCGATATCGACGACATCGCCAACGGCATGAACGCGACGCTCGATTACGCGCGCCGCTTCAGCGCCGACGAATCGGTCGACGGCAGCGCCGACAAGGCCGGCCAGCCGCTGGCCGGCAATTTCAACCAGCTGGCGCAACTGAAAAAGCGCCACCCGAAACTGAAGGTGCTGGTGGCGCTGGGCGGCGGCGAGTGGTCGCACCACTTCCCGGCCGGCGCGGGCACGCCGGCCTTGCGCAGCGCGCTGGTGTCGTCCTGTATCGACCTTTACCTGCGTGGCAACCTGCCCAAGCTGGACGGCCATGGCGGCGCCGGCGCGGCCGCCGGCGTCTTCGATGGCATCGATCTGGATTGGGAACATCCGGGACCGAACGACAAGGCCAACTTCACGCTGCTGCTGGAGGAGTTCCGCCGCCAGCTCGACGCGCTGGGCAAGACCAACGGCAAGCACTATTTGCTGACCGCGGCCGTCAACAGCACCGACGAGAAGATGCGCCATACCGATCCGGCGGCGTACAGCCGTTCGCTGGACTGGATCAATCTCATGACCTACGATTTCCACGGCGCCTGGAGCAAGCTCGGACCGACCGGCTTCCAGTCCAATCTGTACACCGATCCGGCCAGCGGCGACGACAGTCCGCGCAGCGTGGAGGCGGGCGTCAAGCGCTTCACCAAGGCTGGCGTGCCGGCCTCCAAGATCGTCGTCGGCGTGCCGTTCTACGCGCGCGGCTGGGGCGGCGTCGGCCCCGCCAACAATGGGCTGTATCAGCCGGCGACCGGCGCGGCCCAGGGCTTCGAGGAGGGCGCGGAACAATATTCGACCATCGCGGCGCGCGGCCTGACCACCTTCTATCATCCGGTCACCAAGCAGCTGTGGACCTACGACCAGGGCACATTCTGGACTTACGACGACCCGCGCGTGATCCGGGAAAAAGCCGACTACGTGCGCGCGCAGGGCTTGCGCGGCCTGATGTCATGGTCGCTGGACCAGGACGACGCCACCTTCTCGCTGTCGCGCGCGATGCAGGAAGTACGAAAGTGAAATTGCGGCATGCCGCCGCCGGCGTGTGCGTGAGCGCAGTCGTCGCGGCGGTGGGCGGCACGGTGGGAAAATTCGGGCCGTCGGCTGGACCTGGCGCGCCGGGTGGCCTGCCGGCGCGCGTGCTCGCCGGCTACTACCCCGGATGGCATGAGATGCCGGCGCGCTTGCGCGATATCGATCCGCATTACAGCGTGGTGTACCTGTTCGCCGCGCGGCCGGTCGGCGGGCCGCCCGGCACCACCGGCGCCGTCTACTGGACCGCGCCGGGCGACGGCCGGGGCGCCGCCTCGCACTTCAATGACGACCTGCGGTTCGCGCGTCAGGTACAGGGCCGCAAGATCATCCTGTCGGTCGGTGGCGACGGCAACGGCATGAGTTTCCCGAACCGCGCCAAGTCGCGCGCCTTCATCGCCAGCATCGCCGACCTGTATCGCCGGTTCGGCGGCATCGATGGCCTGGACTGGAACACCTTCCAGGCCAACCAGCGTCCCGACACCGCCGAGATGATCTGGATCAGCCTCGAACTCAAACGCATGTACCCGGGCTTCATCATCAGCGCGCCGCCGGCGCCGTGGAGCGCCATCGACCAGCGCTTCTGCCGCGACATGCTCAGCGCCGGTGCGCTCGACTACTGCGCGCCGCAATACTACGACGGTCCCAATCTGGCCGATCCGGCCTATGTCGTCGCCAATGTCGACCAGTGGGTCGAGCTGCTGGGCGCTTCCCACGTGGTGGTCGGATTCGGCATCAACAACGCGCCCAACTTCATGAGCGATGCGCAGGTCGCCACCGCATGGCGCGAACTGCGGCGCCGCCACCCGGATTTGCGTGGCGCCTTCAACTGGGAACTGGCCACCGACGAACGTCAGGGCTGGCCGTTCGCCCGCAAGATCGGACCGATGGTGCTGCAAGCCCCGCGTCGCTAGCGGGTTTTGTGTTGCAAGCGCGGGACGATCTCTGTAATGAATTGTAAGGATTTGCATGGATTGTTTAGCAATCGCGGCGCCGGCGGGGGCGTGGCCGATCGGCGCGTAAAGAAGTGTAAGAGAGGTCCCGCCTGATTGATGGAATATCCAGTAATTTCAAGGACTTATGGCGGATATGGGAGCGTGGTGTAGCGATTTGCGGTGGCCGCGAAGTGGGTGTTAATGTTGAAACACGGCTGGGGATAAACGCTAAACACAAGCAGCAAACGCCGTAGCGAAGCACCTACTAGCAGTTGGGATTTCAATCGAGATGACGGCAGGTCCGTCACGCCAACAAGAGGAAAGAGCATGTTTGATTTGAATCGCAGGAAGACCCTGATCAGCTCCGCGGTCGCGGGTGCGCTGGCGGTATTGGCCGCACCGGGCTTCGGGCAGGAGACGGCCGCCACGCCCAAGTCCTCCGACACCATTCAGGAGGTGATGGTCACCGCCACCCGTTACAGCACATCGCTGCTCAAAACGCCGGTCGCGGTGACCGCCGTGACCCAGGAGGACCTGACCCGCCAGGGCGCGGTCAACGTCAAGTCGCTGTCCGGCGAAGTGCCCAACCTGCAGCTGGGCGGCTCGGTCGACGGCAGCTCGGGGGTGCAGATCGCGATCCGGGGCGTGTCGAATTCCGACTTCACCGAGATCGGCAACCCGGCCGTCGGCCTGCACATCGCCGGCATTTACTCGCCGCGTCCACAGGGCGCGCTGGCGCTGCTGTTCGACCTGGACCGGCTGGAGATCCTGCGCGGACCACAGGGCACGCTGTTCGGCCGTAACTCGACCGGCGGCAGCATCAACATCATTCCGAACAAGCCGGTGATCGGCAGCAAAGAGGGCAGCGTCGAACTAGACCTGGGCAACTACAACCAACGCCAGCTGAACGTGGTGCAGAACATCCCGGTCAGCGATGACATGGCCCTGCGCTTTACCGCGATGGGCGTCAAGCGCGATGGCTGGATCAATCAGACGCAGGACAAGTACGACGTCAACATGCCATCGAAGGGCTTCCCGGCCGACGGCATTCCGGACACCGACCAGCGCCGCAACCACCCGGTGAGCAAGAGCGACTACTACACCAACCGCAACCAGTGGGCGGCCCGCCTGTCCGGCCTGTGGAAGGTCACCAAAGACCTGCAATGGCTGGTCTCCTACGAGAACTACCAGAACAACGATGCCGGCGACCTGGCCCTCAAGGACTGCGCGCAGGTGGCCGGCACGCCGTACGCCTGCAAGGGCGGCAAGTACGACGTATCGATCAACGTGCCGGGCGTCACCGACATGTCGATCCGCACGCTGCGCTCCAACATCGTCTGGAGCCTCAACAAGCAAACCGATATCGAATATAGCTACGCGCACGCGGTGCAGCGCCGCTTCCAGCAGCAGGACACCGACGCCGGCTACCAGAACATCGAGGCCGACGTCGACGCCACGGCCGCCGCCGGAGGCGACCACTGGCCGGTGGTGGACGCCGCCACCTACACGATGGGATCGAAGTTCGCCTCCGACGTCCACGAGCTGCAGCTGCGCCAGAACTTCGGTTCGTTGCGCTACGTGGCCGGCCTGTTCTACATGAAGGAGAAGAACAACATCGACTTCGGCCAGGACTATCTGAACCAGGGGCCGAACGGCTACCCGTACTCGAACTTCTACCACCAGCCCAATCGCCAATCGGAGTCGAAGGCGGTGTTCGCGCAGTCGGACTGGCAGTTCGCGCCGACGTGGAACTTCACCGCCGGCGTGCGCATGAGCAAGGACAAGCGCGCCGACAAGGATGGCCAGTTCTGGGAATCGTACGGCAAGGACTACTTCAACGGCATACTCGATCCGGGCGGTCCCGGCACGCCAGGCTACACCGGCGTCAATTCGAGCCTGCTCAAGCCGGGCATGGGCGCCTACTACGGCAGCGGCGTGTTCCCGGCGGCGGCGTCGATCAGCAACCACGAGGAATCGTGGAGCAAAACCACCGGCCGCCTGGGCCTGACCTGGCAGATCGATCCGCGCAACATGGTCTACACCTCGCTGTCGACGGGCTACAAGGCGGGCGGCTTCAACGACCGCTTCAACCTGTGCGGCACGGAGCTGGACGCCAACGGCAAGCCTTACGATTGCGCCTCCGGCCCGCCGGGACCGCAGTACTCCTTCCTGCCGTACCGGCCGGAGACCGTCACCAATCTGGAACTGGGCTACAAGGGCAAGCTGCTGGACGACCGTCTGACCTTGTCGGCCACGGTGTTCTACAGCCGCTACAAGGACATGCAGGCGACAGGGCAGCACACCGTGGGCCGCAGCAAGCGCACCTGCGACGCCGACCATCCGGCCTGCGATGCGGTGATCAGTTGGTATTCGACCCAGAATATCGGCCGCGCCGACATCAAGGGACTGGAGCTGGAAGGGCAGTACCGTCCGTGGCGCGACGCCCGCATCAGCTATTCGGCCTCGCTGCTGAGCGCGAAGATCGCCGACTACCCGACCTACAGCGACGATATCGGTTGCGACGCCCGCGCCAAGCAAGGCGTGACGCCATGTCCGGACTATTACACCGGCACCGATCCATCGCTGGCGCAGCTGCGGCCGTACAACGTGGTCGGCAACCATCTGCCTTATTCGCCGCCGAAGACCATGGCCCTGAGCTTCTCGCAGGACTTCTACTTCAACGACGGCTGGTCGCTGTCGCCGTGGGTTCAGTGGCGCTGGCAGGACAAGATGTACTTCTCGCTGCGTAACCTCGATACGCCGCACCTGTCCGACGGCCAGAAGGCCTACAGCCAGGTCGACGCCGCGCTGCGACTCACTGCCCCGAGCGGCGCCAGGTTCCCGTGGCACGCCGAGCTTTACGTGCGCAACGTGGGCGACGTGCGCGCCAAGACCTGGGGCGGCATCGGCGGCCCGCAGTCGACGTTCACCCTGGCTTCGTACAACGATCCGCGCATGTTCGGCATCCGCGTCGGCACCGAGTGGTAAGCGCCGCCTTCTTCTGACTCACCCGTGGTAATGCAGCAAACGGCGGTCCGTGCGCGGACCGCCGGGGCGGACTACGCCCGGTCGTTCCCGAAACCCACCCAACCTGGAGACTTTCCGTGATTGCTACCAAACTTGTTCCGACCCGGCTGCGCATGCTGGCCGCATCCATCACGCTGGCTGCCGCCACCTTCGGCGGAGATGCATCCGCCGCCTTCGTGCTGGCCTACACCGACGGCCAGGTGGCGCAGTCGTACACCAACCTGCAGGCCTATTACACCAGCCTGTCGGCCGTGGGACTGGGTTCGTCCTACGCCATGCTGGCCAACGGCAGCATCGACAGCAGCGGCCTGACCGCCACCACCAACAGCATCATCGCCTTCGCCAAGGCCAAAAGCCTGCCGCTGTATCCGACCGTTTCCGATTACAGCAATTCGTACGGCGGCTTCGATCCCGCCGTCAGCAACGGCTTGCTGGCCAGCGCCGCCAGCCGCGCCACGGCCGTGACCAATCTTGTCAACCTGGCGGTGAACAACGGCTTCGCCGGCATCGACATCGACCTCGAGGCGGTGCAGCCGGGGATGAAGGCGCAGATGACGTCCTTCATCAACGCGCTGGCCACTGGGCTGCACAACCAGAATAAAAAGCTGATCATCAGCATTCCGCCGATGAGCGGCGACGGCCAGCCGGAGTACCTGGCCGGCTACGACTACGCCGCCATCGGCGCGGCGGTCGACTACTTCCAGCTGATGACGTATGACGAAGTCGGTCCGGGGTGGTCGTCTTCCAGTTCGGCCACCTGGCCGGGGCCGGAGGCGGGGCTGGACTGGATGAAGTCCAAGCTGGCGTACGCGGTCTCGCGCGTGCCGGCGGCCAAGGTGCTGCACGGATTGCCAACCTACGGCTATGACTACAGCACCAAGAACCTGGTCTACTGGAAGGGCACGAACGGCGTCTCCGGCTATAACGATGTCATCGCCGCGCACGGCGCGGTCAAGCATCGCGACACCGCGTCGGCCACCCCATACGCCACCTGGGGAACGGTGGTCCAGCAGCCGGACGGCACCGAATGGACCACCGCCAACAAGCAGCCGGTGCTCTGGTACGACGACGCGCAGAGCGTCACCGCCAAGGCAGCGCTGGTGAACACCTATGCGCTCGGCGGCGCCAGCGTGTGGGCCATGGGCTATGAGGACGGCACGTTCTGGAGCGCGGTGTCGGCCGGCTTGGGCAACGGCGGCGGCACGACCGACGGCAACGTCGCCACCACCGGCACCGGCTACGTGTGGACCGCCAACACCGCCGCCACCGCCAACACCAACAAGGCGGCAGCGGCGGCGGTCAATGATGGCAATACCAGCGCCACCTTGACGATCAACGGCGCCGGCGAGGGCGGAAACCAGAAATGGCAGGCGGCCGGCGTGACGCTCCCTGCGGCCAAGACCATTTCGTCGGCCAAATTCATCAACGGCGTCATCGACACGTACGGCAACGGCTATTTCGAGGCCGGCGTGAGCCTGCAGTACACAACCAACGGCACGACCTGGGTGGAATCGGGTTGGGCCGTCAGCCCGGCCTATCCGAACAGCGCCTCCGCCGGCGGCGCGACCTACACCTTCAGCGGCGCGGCCATCAACGGCGTGACCGGCGTGCGGGTGTCGGGACGCACCGGCGCGTCGTCGTGGAGCGGCTCGATCAAGGAACTGCAGGTGCTGGGCCATTGATGTTTTTTCGCGAGGGTATGCCATGCGTTCGATGATGGTGCTGTTGCTGTCGGCGGGATTGGGCTGGAGCGTCCCGTCGACGGCGGAGGATTTGTTCGTGGCCACGCCGCTGACAGCGGAGCGAGGGTTCACCGCCGGCATAGAAGGGCCGGCGGTGGACGTCGCGGGTAACGTCTACGCGGCCAATTTCGGCCGCCAGCAGGCCATCGGCATCGTCACGCCGGAAGGGGCGGCGCGCGAGTTCGCGCTGCTGCCCGGCGCCTCGGTGCCCAACGGGATGCGCTTTGACCGCGAAGGCGCGCTGTATGTGGCCGACTACGTGGGCCATAATATTTTCCGCATCGCGCCCGGCGCCTCCACGCCTCAGCTGTACGCGCACGAGGCGAGGATGACCCAGCCCAACGATCTGGCCATCACCGCCGACGGCGTGCTGTATGCCAGCGATCCCGATTGGGAACACAACACCGGGCGCGTATGGCGCATCGACCGTGGCGGCAAGGTCAGTCTGGCGGCCGACGGCATGGGCACCGCCAACGGCATCGAGGTCAGTCCCGACGGCCGCATCTTGTATGTCAACGAGAGCGAGCAGCGTAATATCTGGGCCTTCGCCATCGCGGCAGACGGCGGGCTGTCGAACAAGCGGTTGCTGCGCCGTTTCGAGGATTTCGGCATGGACGGCATGCGCGTCGACGTCGACGGCAACCTGTACGTCAGCCGCTTCGGCAAGGGCACGGTGGTCAAGCTGGCGCCGGACGGCGCGCTGCTGCGCGAAATCCGCCTGCCGGGCGCGCGGCCCAGCAACCTCTGTTTCGGCGGGTCGGATGGCCGCACTATCTACGTGACCGAAGTCGAGCACCAGCGGCTGCTGCGCTTCCGCGTCGACCGCCCCGGTCTGGAGTGGCGCCGCATCCAGGGGCGCCAGTGACAACGCCGCGCCACCGCCCGCAGCGCGGCATGTCGCTGGTCGAGCTGTTGGTGACGATGTTGATCCTGTCGCTGATGACCGTGATGGGGTGGCGCGCGCTGGACGGCATCCTGGCCTCGCGCGTGGCGCTGGCCGCGCAGCTGGAATCGATGCGCGGCCATCAACTGGCCTTTGCACAGCTGGAAGCCGATTGCGCGCAACTGGCGCGCCGCGCGGCGTTCGATGGACAACCCACATTGTCGGCCGCGCCGGGCCGGCTGGTGCTGTTGCGCGGCGTCGATGGCGACGGTGGCGCCGACCGCATGCAGGTGGTGGTGTACCACGGCGACGGCGTTCGCCTGTTGCGCGGCACCTCGCCGGCCACGCGCGATCTCGATCAATTGCGCGCGGCGTGGAGCGCGGCGGTGCAGGGCGTCGCGCCGCCGGCGAGCGTGGCGCTCGATCCCGGCGTGGCGGGCTTCGACCTGCTGACCTGGAGCGGCGGCACCTGGCAAGCGGCCGCCGGGGCTCCGGCCGGTCCGCGTGTGCGCACGCGGCGTGTCGTGCGGCCACCGGCGATGGAGGCGGCTGGACTGCAGGTGACCTTGCGTCCGACCGATGGCGTCGGCCCGCTGGTGCGCATGTTCATGCTGGGAAGCGGCTGATGCGCCGGCGCGGCGGCGGGTATCGACGCCAGCGCGGCATCGCGATGGTGACCGCGCTGTTGATCTCCACGCTGGCCGTGAGCGCGATCGCCAGCCTGTTCTGGCGCCAGCAGGTGCAGGTGCGCATGCTGGAAAACCAGCGCCTGCACGCGCAGACGCGCTGGGTTCTCCGTGCCGGACTGGATTGGAGCCGGCAGGTGCTGCGCGACGACAGCGAGCGCTCGCCGGAACTGACGACGCTGGACGGCTGGTGGAACAGCCAGCCGGCCGAGATCCACCTGGATCGCTATCTCGACCTCGACGCGGCGGAGGAGGTGGCGCCGCGCGCCGGCATCGCCAGCCGCATCATCGACGCGCAGTCGCGCTACAACCTCGCCAATCTGGCCGACGGCGGGACGTTCAATCTCGCCGAGATCCGCGTCTACGAACGTCTTTTGACGCAGCTTAAACTCGATCCCGCGCTGGCGTTGCGCGCCGCCCGGGCGGTCGCCGACGGCCAGCAAGGGGCGCAGGGGGCCAAGCGACAGCTGGCGCTCAAGCGCGTCGACGAGCTGTCCGGCGTTCCCGGTTACACGCCGCAAGTGCTGGCGGCGTTGGCCAACTTCGTGATCCTGCTGCCGGCGCCGGCAGATCTGAACCTCGACACCGCGCCGCCGGAATTGCTGGCGGCGGTCACGCGCCTGTCGTTGGATCAGGCGCGCCAACTGGCGGAGCGGCGCCGCCAGGCCCACTTTCGCAGCATGGCCGAACTGGCCGCCACGCTGCCCGATGGTACGGTGCTGAAGGACGTGCGCGTCGGGCTGCGCAGCGACTACTTTGTGGTCGAGAGCAGCATCCGTCTCGAGCGCGCCGAACTGGATGCCGTCTCATTGCTGCACCGGCCGCGCGGCAGCGAGGCCGCCACACGGCTGGTGTGGACCCGCGAGTTATAACTGCGGCTTGCTTACGGCTTGGCCCAGCGGCCGGACATGCTGATCATGCCCAGCATCTTGAGGGTGTTGCCGTAGTAGTCGTTGTCCTTCAGCGTCTGGCCCTGCACGTCCTTCCAGATGGCGTTCAGCCAGGCCTGGTTGTTAGGGTCGACCATCGCCGATACGCCCAGCGCGGAGACGAACGGCAGCTGGTTATAGTCGGCCTCCGACACCTTGCCATTGAGCTTGTAACCGGCGGCGAAGCGGCTCGGATCGTTCTTGGTGACGGTGCGCGCCCAGCTGTTGAGCGGCTTGAGCGCGGTCAGCGCGCGGTTGTCGCCGTACAGCAGGTAATCCATGGCCACCCGCCACGGGAAGCGCGACGCGTTCCACGAATAATTGCCGTCGTTTTCGCCCTCGAAGAAGTTGGCGGCGGCCGGCGCCGGCGTGCCATCGAGGCGGTAGACGAAGTCCGGCACCAGGCCGGTGGTCTTGCTGAAGTTACGCTGTATTAGATCGACGATGGCGTAGCTGCGGTCGCGCACCGCGTTCCAGCGCGCGTCGCCGCTGTCGAGCGCGAACGCCTTCAGGTGCGACAGCATGAAGTCGGACGTGCGCGTGGTCTGCTCGTAGGTGCGGTCCTCGTCGATGCGGGCCCAGTCGCCCACCAGCAGGTGCTTGCCGTTCGGGTGCACCTCGTACTTCATGATGGCGCTCAGCACGCGCTGGGCCTCGGCCTTGTAGTTGATCGTGCCGGCGCTGCCCCATTTGCGGTCGGCCAGCAATAGCGCGTAGGCGATATCGAGGTCGCCGTCGGTGGCGCTGACGTGGCCGCGCTTGTCGCCGCCGGCGTTGGCGCAACCCTTGACCTGGTTCCAGGCCATCAGGCCGGCGTCGGAGCTTGCCGGGTGGTCGTGGAAGTAGCGCACCATGCCGTCGAACACGGTGCGGGCGTCGCTGTCCTCGTCGGCCATCAGCACGCTGATCAGCATGCCGTAGCCATGCGCCTCGGACACGGTGATGGTGTCGTCCGCCGTGCCGCCGCCGACCACCTTGCCGTCGGCGTTGACCTTGACGAAGTAGCGCCCGCTGCCGCATTCCTGCGCCACGTACAGGGCCTTCCACTGGGCGTAGAAGTCGACCCGTTGCTGCGCCAGGGTGGCGTCGCTGACGTGGTTGGGGCGGATGGTGCCGGCGGTGTAGGGCAGCGGCGTGGCCACCGCCTTTAGCGTGGCGGCCTTCACGGTGAGCGTGGCGGCTGTGCGGTCGGCGTTGGCGTCGGACGCGCCGCCGCCGCAAGCGGTCAGCAGCGCCGCCAGCAGCGCGGGGGCGAGGTGCGAGGTGCGAAGGGAAGGTCGTACAGTCATGGGAAGGTCTCCAGAAGGACCCGGCGCAGGGCTTGCGACGGCTGCTGGCAGTCTAGTTGCGGCGGGGCTTGGGCGTTGTCACAGGCTGTAACGGACCCGCCATGCATGCGTCGCCGATGACGCATGCATGGCGGATTACGGCGTTCCGCCTAATCCGCCCTACGTGGTTACGTGGTTAGGTGATTGTGCGGCGTTATTAGCCGGCGCGGCGGCGCGGTAGCGTCACGCTGAATCGGGCGCCGCCAAGGGGACTGCGCCCGACCCGCACCTCGCCCTGCTGCCAGTGCAGCGCGCGCCGCACCAGCGCCAGGCCGAGACCGACGCTGCCGCCGTGGCCTTCCTCGCCGCCATCGTGCACACCAAGCCGCACGAACGGCTCGAAGATGCGCTCATGGTCCTCCGGCGCGATGCCCGGACCGTCGTCGTCGACCTCCAGCACCAGCTGCCCCGGGGCGTGCTCGCGCACCGTCAGCGACACCTGGCCGTGCGCGTGGCGGGCGGCGTTGTCCAGCAGATTGCGCAGCACCAGATGCAACAGCGCCCGGTCGCCCCACAGCCCGTCGTCGTCCAGCTCCACCGCCAGCGTGACGGCGCGGCGCCCGCCGTCCAGCGCCGCCAGTTCCTCCTCCAGCCAGGCGCGCAGGGCGATGCGCTCGTTGCCCACTACCGCCGGCGCGTCGGCCAGCCGGGCGAAGGCCAGGCTGGCGCGCACCAGCGCCTCAAGCTCGCCGACGTCGCGCAGCAGCCGCTCGTGCAGGCGCGCGCGGGTCGCCTCGTCGGCGCCGCGCCCGAGCAGGGCCAGCGCGAAACGCATGCGCGCCAGCGGCGTGCGCAACTCGTGCGACACCGCCTGCGACACCTCCTTGTGGCGCTCGGCCATCGCGGCGATCTGGCTGGCGTGGTGCTGCAGCGCCCGCACCATCGGCTGCCATTCCGCCTCGACCGCCGGCAACACCGCCGCCGGCGCGCGCAGCAGCTGGTCGAGGGTGTCGATCAGCGCCGCCATCGAGCGCGCGCGGCGCCGCCGCCGCTGCCACGCGGCCAGCGACAGCAACAGCGGCGGCGCGAAGCAGGCGGCGCCGGCCAGCCAGAACACCGGCTGGCGCGCCACGTCCTCGATGGCCGCGCTGCCCCACATCGGTCCCATCTGGATCAACGTTTGCTGGTCCAGCGCGAAGTAGGCGATTTCCTCGGTGCTGCCTTGTACCGCCTGGCCGTGCGCCAGCATGACGTCCGCCTCCGGCGCCAGCTCGACGTCGGCGCGGGCCACCAGCGACAGCGGAAACTGGAAGTGCCGCTGCAGCACCTGCAAACCGGCCGCCCGTTCGGGCGGCGGCAACGCGCGCAAACGCTCGGCCACGAGGTAGCCGGGGCCGTTGAGCAGGCGCCGGAAGCTGTACTCGCTGACATGGATCGCGCCCAGCGCCGATAGCCACAGCAGCCAGACGGTCAGCGCCGCCCAGCAGGCGCACAGCGCCACCAGCAGCGGGCGGCCCGGCTTAAACGGCGTCCGCATCGTCGGTGGCGGCTAATAAATAGCCTTGCGCGGTGATGGTCTGGATCGTGACGGGGCAGTTCAGCGCCTGCATCTTCTTGCGCAGGCGCGAGACGCGCATGTCGATCGAGCGATTGAGGCCGTCGTATTCGAGGCCGCGCAGGTTTTGCAGCAGCACCTCGCGCCCGAGCGGCACGCCGGCGTGGCGCACGAAGATCGACAGCAGTTCGAATTCGGCGGTGGAGAAGGGCAGCGGGGCGCCGTCCAGCGTGGCGCGCTGGGTCGCCAGGTCGATGGCCAGCGCGCCGCAGCGCAGCAGGCCATGGGGCGCCTGCGCCTGCGGATGGCGGCGCAGCATGGCGCGCAGCCGCGCCAGCAGTATCTGGGGATCGACCGGCTTGACCACGTAGTCGTCGGCGCCGGCGGCAAAGCCGGTCAGCTGCTCGGCTGATTCGTCGAGCGCGGTCAGCATCAGGATCAGGCCGGAATAGCCGGCGCGGATCTGCCGGCACACGGCGTATCCGTCCATGCCCGGCAACATCACGTCCAGCACGATCAGCGCCGGCCGCAGCGTGCGCACCAGCGCGGCGACGCCTTCGCCACGGTGGGCCACGGTCACCTGGTAGCCCTCGGCGCGCAGAAACTCGGCCGTCAGCGCGGCCAGCGCCAGGTCGTCTTCGATGAGTAGTAAGCTTTCCTGCATACGGAACCACGAACGGAAAATGCAACTATACAACATCGCATGTGCCGTGCGCGGCGCGGGAAAAAACCGGGACGCTAGCCGCCGTCGGCCGCCTGCACGTATGGTCCGATGACGACGCCGACGAAGCCCTTGGCTTTTTGCGTGGACAGGAAGGTCACGTCGACGTCGGTCTTGAGCGAGTTGACCTTGCCGCCGGCGCGGTAGCTATAGGCCGAGCGTCCGCCGTGCATTTCCATGATCAGCTCGACCCGGCCCGCCGCCAGCGGCGCGGAGCCGAGCACCGTTTCATTGCCGTTCTCGATTTTGACTAGCGCAACCATCCGGCGCCCGGCGATGCGCGTTACGCCCAGGAACAGATGGTTGGCGTCGTTCTGGATGGCGATCAGGCCGGCGCGGTCGCCGTCGCGCGCCGGCTGGTAGTCGACCAGCGTCGAGACGGTTGCGTCATGGTGTTGCTGGCGCCTGCCGATGAAGCCCGGGACGCCGTCCAGCTTGCCCAGCGGCTGGCCCGACTGCAGCACCAGTTGACCCTTGTCGATGCTGTACGGCCGTACGCGCGGCGTGCGCAAGCCGATCCAGGCCGGCGACAGCGGCCCATTGAATTCGTCGACATAGGCGAAGTCGCCGCTCATCGGCAGCGCCGGCGTTGGCTGCCGCGGCAGATCCGGCTTGGCCAGCGTGTACGGCACCGGCTTGCCCTGTTCGAGGATCATCGGCCAGCCATCTTTCCACGTCACCGGCAGCAGGAAGGTCTCGCGCCCGATATTGTAGAAATTGCCGGGGTAGGGGCGCGTCGCCAGGAACACCGCCCACCAGTCGCCGCGCTGGGTTTGCACCAGTTTGCCGTGGCCGGCGGTCGTCACCGGATTGGGGCGGGCCGGATCGAGGTCGCGCTGCGTGAGGATCGGGTTGGCCGGGCCGGGAGCATATGGGCCCATCACGTCCTTCGAGCGCAGGATCACTTCCGAGTGGTTGTCACCGGTGCCGCCCTCGGCGCACATCAGATAGTAATAGCCGTCTTTTTTCAGCAGGTGCGGGCCTTCGATCCAGATCGGATTCCTGGCCGGCTCGACGCCGCCGTCGATCAGCACCTGGCGCGTGCCGACGCGCTGCAAGGTGGCCGGGTCCAGTTCCGTGATCCAGATGGCGCGGTGGCCGTCGTAGCGCGGCGTGCCTTCTGGCGCGTCGTTGTGGACCACGTAGACCTTGTCGCCGTCCCAGAACAGCGACGGGTCGATGCCGTTCAAGCCCTTCACCGTGACCGGCTTGGACCAGGGGCCGGCCGGATTCTCGGCCGTGATGATGAAGTTGCCCATGCCGCCGGGGCAGCTGGAACAGGTGGTGATGATGTAATAGCGCCCGTCGTGGAACGAGATATCCGGCGCGTAGATGCCCTGCGAGCCGCGCACGCCGGTGAAGTCGACCTGCTCGGGACGATCCAGCGCGTTGCCGATCTGGGTCCACGTCACCAGGTCGCGCGAGTGCATGATCGGCAGGCCGGGGAAATTGGTGAACGAGGAATTGACCACGTAGTAATCGTCGCCCACGCGGGTGATGGACGGGTCGGGGAAATAGCCCGACAACACCGGGTTGACGAACTGCCCGGGCCCCGGTTTGGCCTGCTCCAGGGACTTGCCGGTGTAGCTGAAGCGTTCGAAGCGCGCGCTGGTGGCGGGGGCGGCGGCCGCCTCCGACCCCGCCCCCGCCACGCAGAGTGCCGCGACCAATAAGAGTTGTTGTTTCATGTATTAACCCTATAAGCGCGGCACCGCCGCCGTTAGAACTTCATCCGCAGGCCGAACGCGAAGGTGCGGCCTGGATCGTACTCGGACATCGTGGCGTTCGGGAACTGGAAGTAGCCGCGGCGCTTGGCCTTGTTCAGGTTGACGATATCGAAGGTCAGCATCGGCAGGCCATCGCGGTCGAACACCTGGTCCAGTTCTATGCTCGACGAGAAGTCCCACTGCTTGTAGGTGTCGCTGAACAGCGCGGCCTGGGTGATGCCGCTCTGGTTCGCCGTCGCCACCTGGCTACCCTGCGAGTAGGTGTGCATGAAGCGCGCCATGTAGCCGTGGTTCTCGTAGTAGACGCCGAAGTTGTTGGTCTTCTTCGGCACGCCCAGCGCGATGAACCCCTT
This sequence comes from Duganella sp. 1411, assembly GCF_017833525.1. Taxonomy (GTDB): domain Bacteria; phylum Pseudomonadota; class Gammaproteobacteria; order Burkholderiales; family Burkholderiaceae_D; genus Rugamonas. Next base: position 1,239,351 of record NZ_JAFICD010000001.1, on the reverse strand, counting down.
CGAGCCTTCGCCGCTGGCCTTCTGGTTGATCAGCGTCAGCGTCTCGTTGAAGCCGAAGCCCTTGATCGGCAGCAGCTTGTCGAGCGGCTGCACCCAGCCCACTTCCAGGCCGCGGATGCGCAGGATGCCGTCGGCGTTGCGCGGACGGGTCATGACGACGGTGGCCACGTCCGGGCCGCCGCGCGAATCGATCGCCAGCTGCTGCGTCGGGATCAGCGTGCCGTAGTTGATGCCATACTGTGCCAGCGCGGAGAACGGCAACGTGACGTTTTCGTCCACGGTGAAGCCGTTGACGCGCTTCTGGAATCCGGTGACCGACACATAACCTTCGCGGCCGGTGTACCAGTCGATGCCCAGGTCGATGTTATCCGACAGGTAGGGCTTCAGGTTAGGATTGCCCTGGGTGCCCGTATCGGCCGACACGCCGGAGAAATTGACGCCCGGACGCAGCGAATTCGGATTCACGCGCGTCATGCTGCGCGACAGGGCGGCGCGCACCACCACGTCCTTGACCACGTCCACCGCCAGGGTGCCGGACGGCAGGGTGTTGTTGTACTCCGAGTCCTGGTACACCCACGAATCGATGTTCGGATACTTGCTGCCGTTGAGCGGCAAGCTGGCGTTGCGCGGGTCGCTGAAGGAGTTGCGCGAACCGACCTGCTGGTTGGTGCGTACATAGCGCACGCCGACGTTCCAGCGGGTGTTGAAGCCGGCCGGCGCCAGTTCGCCGCTCGCCTCCAGATAGACCGCCTTCGACTTCTCGCGGATGTAGCCGGCGCTGGCGCCGGTCGACGAGGCGCCGGTGTCCGGTGCGGTGCTGTTGTAGTAGTCGTACTTGGAATCCTGGCGGAAGCGATCCCAGTCCAGCGCCAGTTTGCCGTATGGGCCGGGCACCAGATAGCTTGGCAGCGCGGCGTTGGTGATCAGCGAACCCTGGTAGGTCAGCGGAGCCGTCTGGCCGGCCGTGTAGCCGGTGCCGTAGCCCGGATAGAGGGCGGCGGCGCTGGCGCCCGGCGTGCTGGCGCCGTTGCATGGCGGCGCGCCGTTCGGGCCTTGCAGGAACACGGTCGGGTTGTTGCCGCAGACGGCGGCCTGCCACGCGGCGGAATTATCCTGGCCGCGAATGGTGCGGTCGATGTCGTCCCAGGCCAGGCCGCCCTTGAGCGTCAGCTTCTTGTCGCCCCATGCCAGGTTGGTGTGGAAGCCCTTGGTTTCGGTCTCGCGCAACTCGTTCTGCACGTTGACGCGGCCGCCGATCCACTGGTAGCTGGCCGGGTTGTTCAGGTCCAGGTTGGAGACGATCGACGGCACGCCGCCGTTGTTGGCGTAGGTGATCGTGTTGCCGCTGTTGGGCGCGGTGATCGGCATGACCGTCGGCGCCTCGTGCGTGAAGCGGCTGCGGTTCCAGTTGCCGGCCACGTCGAGCGTCAGCTTGGGCGTGATCTTCCATTCCATGCCCGGGTTGATGCCCAGCAGGTCGACCTTGTCGCGGCGCGGGCCGAACTCGATGAAGTTCAAGGCGTTGGCGTAGGTGCCGCTGGTGACCGTGCAGCCGTTGGCGCAATCGGTCTTATCGACCTGCATGTTCAGCGGGATCGACCCGTTGTTGCGCACGGCCCAGGTGTAGGCGTTGCGCTGCATGTCGTCGTCCTTCTTGCTGTACATGGTGTCCAGGTAGAAGTGCAGGTCTTGCGTCGGCCGGTATTCGGCCGCCAGCACGCCGGAGATCTTGTCCTTGGTGCCGTAGTATTCCATCGTGCGGCCCAGGCGCGGAATGATGGCGTTGTCGATCTGGCCGATCGTCAGCCCCGGATTGTGCGCCAGCAGGAAGGCCTGGTCGATCGGCGTGCCCGCCGTCAGGCCGTTGCCGGCGCCGGCCGGCACGGTGGCCGGAATGGTCCAGTTCCCGCCGCCGGTGTTGTTGCGGGTCGGCGAAGTGCTTTGCGACGCGGTCAGGTTGGGATTGGTCCAGCCGACGGTTTCGAAACCGGTGGTGCGCGCTTGCTGGCGCGAGAACGAGATGCCGCCCAGGATACCGAACTTGCCGTCCCAGGTGTTGCTGGCCATGATGTTGCCGCGCATGCCGGCCTTGTCGGCGATCTGCTGCTTGGTGCCGGTCAGGCCCATCGACAGCTGCTTGCCTTCCTTGTCGAACGGCCGCGCGCTGCGCAGGTTGACGACGCCGGCGGCGCCGCCCTCGATCTGGTCGGCGGTCGGGCTCTTGCTCACGGTGAGCTTGGTGAACAGGTCGGTCGGCAGCAGGTCGAGGTCGACCTCGCGGTTGGTGTTGGCGCCGTCGATCGGGCCGGACGAGGCCACGGCGACCGGAGAATTGTTCAGCAGAATCTTGGTGAACGACGAGCCCAGGCCACGAATCTGGATGGTCATGCCCTCGCCGGTGACGTCGCGCGAGACGCCGACGCCGGGAACGCGGCTGAGCGACTCGGCCAGGTTTTTGTCGGGGAACTTACCGAAATCCTCGGCGTTGATGGAATCCTGGAAGCCGACGGCTTCTTTTTTGTCGCGTGCCGACGACAACAGGCTGTTGCGGTAGCCGGTTACCTGTACGCTGGTGATCGGCGCCTCGGCGGTGGCGCCCGGGGGGCTGGTGTCGGCGGCGGGGGCGGCCTGCTGGGCGTAGGCTTGGGCGATCATGCCGGCCATGACGGTCAGGCCAAGTGCGGCGCGCCGGCTGGCGGTCGTTCTATGATTCATTTGCTTGTCTCCATTTTTTGGTTACCGCCGTGCTTTTCCTGTTTTTTTACAGCACGACAACGCCAAGTCTAGGAGCCGGATTGAGCAAAGTCAACATATTCAAACATAATTTGATAAGCGCAACCATTTTTAGCCACAGAGTGTATCTGGGCGGCGAATGTAATTTGTGCGTAAGGGAAAAGAAGTGTTTCGGCGAATATGATATGCGTAACCATTTGACGCGACGGCACCTGGAACGTACCGTTTCGTCTCCAACGCGGGTTACAATGGGGATGTTATCGATAACGGATTTGCCGTCAAAAATGGAGACTGAATGAAATCGTTGCTATCCGCGTTAGCCATCGCGCTGCCGCTGGTTTTCTCAAGCTGGGCAGACGCCGCCGACATCGCGCCCAAGCCGCTGTACCGCGACCCGGTTTTCGACGGCGCGGCCGATGTGTCGATTATTTATGACCGCGGCGCTAAGCTGTGGAAAATGTTCTACACCAACCGCAGGGCGACGATGAAGCTGCCCGACCCGCAAGATGTCGAATGGGTGCACGGCACCGCGATCGGCGTCGCCACGTCGGCGGACGGCGTGCGATGGCGCTATGAGGGCACGGCGCAGTTTCCCAAGGCGTGCACCGACGCGACGCTGTGGGCGCCCGAGGTGATGTACGAGAACGGCACCTATCACATGTGGCTCACCGTCGTGCCGGGCATATTCCACCGCTGGGGCGTGGCGGGCGCCGAAGCGCGCATCGAGCATTTGACCAGCACCGACCTGTCCAAATGGGATTGCGAGGGCACGGTGAAGCTGGACGCGGGGCGCGTGATCGACCCGACCGTCATCAAGCTGGGTCAGGGCTACCGCATGTGGTACAAGGACGAGCGGGCCGGCAGCCGCATCATGGCCGCCGACAGCCGCGACCTGCGCTCCTGGACCAAGGCCGGCGACGGGCCGGTGAATTCCACCCACGGCGAGGGGCCCAAGGTGTTCCGGTTCAAGGGACATTACTGGCTGATCGCCGACGTGTGGAAGGGCTTGATGGTGCTGCGTTCCGACGATGCGCTCAAATGGACCGAGCAGGCCGGCTACATCCTCGGCGGGGCCGGCCAAAAGGCGACCGACCGCGCCATGGGGCAGCATCCGGACGTCGTCGTCGATGGCGACCGCGCGTTCATCTATTACTTCGTCCATCAAAAGAACGAGGCCGAGGCGGGCGCCGACCCGCGCTGGAACCAGCGCACCGTCATCCAGGTCGCCGAGCTGGTCTATCAGGATGGCCAGCTGGTCGTCGACCGCGACGCCGATCTCGAGTTCCGTCTCCGCGCCCCGTCCCCGTAGTTGCGTTCATCGGACGGGGAGCTGAAAAACGTGGACACGCCCCCATCGATGGACTAGTATTGATATCGATAACAACGGGCCCGTAAATCGGGCTCGTGGTCTATCGCGTGCCGTTCCGGCGCGTATTCACCACGCTTTTCCCAGTCGTTTGAAATCCCTTCCGGCGCATCCCGGCCGGGCGGTATGTATTGAATATATTAAGAACAAGAGGAGTTGGAATCGGCACTCGTGTAGTTAAAAAAAGGAGGAGACAACAATGAAAATACAAAGATTAAACAGCGCGTTCTGGCGGATGGTCCGCATGGGCGCGGCGGCGGGCATCGTCGCGCTGTGTGGCGTGCTGCCGGCCCGCGTGGCCATGGCTGCGGACACCATCGTCAACCTGGCCACCAGCTATCAGCCGACCATCAACGAGACGCTCGATGCGAGCGGCTTCAAGCATCCAGGCGTCGGCCTGACCAAGGACGTGCTGGAAAATATGCGCACCCAGGTGCGGGCGCAAAAGGAACCGTGGAACACCTATTTCAACCAGATGCTGCTGTCCGGCACCGCGTCGACCACGCCCTCGATCAAGAACGTCAACGCCGCCGACCCGTCCAAGCCGCGCTATTACGGCCTCAATAGCCAGGGCGTGGAATCGTTGTTCATCGCCGACGCGCTGACCGCCTACACCCAGGCCATCCTGTACTACGTGACGGGTAACGAAACCTACCGCGCCAACGCGCTGCGCATCATCCGCCTGTACGGGCAGATGGACCCGAGCCAGTTCGCCTACTACACGGACGCGCACATCCACACGGGCATTCCGCTGCAGCGCATGGTGGGGGCGGCCGAGATCCTGCGTTACACCAGTTACCAGACCGCCGCGCTGGCGTGGACGGACGACGACACCAGCAATTTCGCCAACAACTTCGTGCTGCCGACCATCGACACCGACAACAGCTGCAATTGCCGGTTCATGAACCAGCACCTGTACACGACGATCGGCGCCATGGCGGGGTATATCTTCACCGGCGACCGCGCCGGCTACGACCGCACCGTCGAGTGGTTCACGGTGAACAAGGACGCCGTCGACCAGGGCCAGAACGGCGCCGTCAAAGCGCTGTTCCGCCTGGTGACCACCAACGACGACACCGGCGAGCAGGTGACGCCGGCCGTGCAACACGTCGAGATGGGCCGCGACCAGGCCCACGGCGCCGGCGACCTCACCAACGCCGAAATCCTGGCGCGCTTCATGATGGCCCAGGGCACCAAGGTCGATCCGGTCGAGGGCACGCCGTCCACCGCGCCGAACGCGGTCGGCCCCTACGAATTCCTGTGCGACCGCATCCTGCAGGCCGCCGAGAAGTTCGGCACCTATATGCAGGGCTACGAGATTGCGTGGATCCCCACCGCGTCGCATACCGACGCCAGCGGCAACCCCACCGTCGTCTACCACAAGGTGGCCGGCGCCTACCGCGGGCGGCTGACCCAGAACACCTGGGAACTGTATTACTACTACAAGTACGCGCGCGGCATGAACATGGAAAAGCACGCGCCCAACTTCTCGCGCATCTTCGCCAACCGCACCGTCTATAACTGGGACGGCGGCGACGGCGGTGGCGACTTCTGGCTGTTGATCCCGGCCGCCGCGGCCGCCGAGGGCACCCAGCGCCTGGTCAAGACGATCACCGACCCCTATCGCGAAGTCGAGGCGCGCTTCACGCCGCTCGACGCCAACTCCGTCGTCAAGTCGGACACGACCGCTTCCTACATCGAGACCACCGCCACCGCCGCCGGCAGCAGCTTCGCCGTCTACGGCTATGGCTACGGCACCAGCAGCCTGTCGCTGAAGGTGCGCACCAATGGCGTCGCCACCATGGAAGCGTTCGGCACCACGTTCCAGCTGCCCAACACCAATGGCCAGTGGATGTACGTCAATTACGCGGGCGGGCTGGGCGACTTCCTGCCGGTCACGATCAAGGGGGCGGGCACGACGGTGGACATCGACCACATCAACGTCAACGGCGGCAGCCTGAGCCTGCCGACCTTCACCGCCGGCAACGCGGACCTGGACGTCTACACCTACGCCGGCGCCAGCCAGGCCGTGAGCGCCAGCTTCGCCGCGACCGATTCGAGCTCGACCGCCACGGTGACCTACCAGATCGACAATCCGCCGCCCGGCGCCAGCTTCAACGGCAGCACCGGCGCGTTCTCGTGGCTGCCGACCCAGGCCGGCACCTATAGCTTCGTCGTCTCGGCGAGGGACGGCACCAGCGTCGTCAGCAAGCGCGTCACCGTCATCGTGGGCGCCGACCGCCAGGCTGTGGTCAACGCCGTGATCGCCAGCTACAACGCCAGCCTGCCGTACGTCACCTCGACGCTGAACACCTACACCGCCGCCTACAACGACATCGAAAGCGTCATCGCCAGCGCCACCGACGACGTGTTCTTCCAGAAGCTGGCCACGCTCAGGACGGCCGTGGCCGGTCTGCAACTGCTGACGCCGGTGATCGCCGATGGCAGCCTGAACTACACCAAGATGCTGACGTCGTCGACCTTCGGCACCCAGGTGCCGAACGCGCTGGACGGCAATCCCGATTCCTTCGTCGGCTTTTACCTGGCGCAGAACCAGACCCACACCTTGGACTTCGGACCGAGCTTCAAGGTCGCCGCCACCGCCTTCGGCCTGCAGGTGCGCACCAGCTTCCCCGAGCGCATCGGCGGCACCACGGTTTACGGCTCCAACGACAACGCCAACTGGACCCGCTTGACGCCCGGGCTGACCGTGGTGACCGAGGACATGCAGAACCTGCCGGTCGACGATGCGCTGCAAACCCAGCGCTACCGCTTCTTCAAGATCGCCATGATCGAGCCCTCGAGCAGCATGTTGGAGCTGGGCGAGTTCCACATCTTCGGCACCCGCTACGAGACGGTCAACAAGCTGTCGTCCGTGACCATGGGTTCGGACCAGGCGCTGCGCAACCGCATCGTGCCGGGCAACACGGTCAAGGTGAAATTCGTCTCGACCGAGGCGATCACCAACGTCAACGTCACCATCCAGGGCCAGCCCGCCACGGTGAGCACGACGGACAACCTGAACTGGACCGCCAGCTGGGTGGCCGGCGCGACAGGCCCGTACGGCACGGTCAGCTTCCTGTTGAACTACAAAACCGCCGCCGGCGTGGACGCCGAACCGACTTTCTTCACGACGGATGGCAGCGCGCTGACCATCGCCGACCAGACCGGCATGATCGACAACGTCACCACGGTCACCTCGGTCACCGATTCGAGCGGGCGCAACGCCACCGACGCGGTCAACACCGCGAACCTGCTGTTCGACGCCAACCTGACGACCGCCACCGACTACCGCGTCAACGGCAGCGGCTACGGCGGCTGGGTCGAGTTCGACTTCCGCGACGGCGGCACGGTGGTGCTGGCGCGCGCCGAAGTGCTGGCCCGCCAGGACCAGGTCGGCCGCATCAACGGCACCGTCGTGCAAGGCTCGAACGACAACACCAACTGGACCACGATCACGAACGCGGCCGGCAACAACGCCGACTGGCAAACGCTGACCTCCAACAACACCACGCCGTTCCGCTATCTGCGCGTGTTCAACGGCGGCCAGTGGTACGGCAACATGGCGGAGCTGCGCCTGTACGGCGTCGTCAAATCGACCGCGCAGATCGCCACCGCGTCGCTGACCTCGGCGCAATCGCTCAGCCCGGCGACGGTGGCGAACAAGCGCGTCGTGCCGGGCAACACCGTGACCTTGACGTTCACGGCCAAGGCGGCCATCAACGACGTCACGGCCACGATCCAGGGCCAGACGGCGACGGTCGCCACCAGCGACAACGTCAACTTCACGGCCAGCGCGGCGCTGCCGCAGGGCGTGGCGGCGGGCAAGGTGACGTTCGCCGTCAACTACAAGCTGCCGGATGGTTCGGCCGGCTATCCGGCCACGGCCACCACGGACGGCAGCGGCGCCTATGTGGTCGATGAATCGGACGTGATCCGCAATATCTCGACCGTGGCGACGCTGATCGACTCGACGCTGAACCGCAGCGCCGCGTTGACCGCCTCGATGGTTGACGCGCTGTTCGACGGCAATATCTCGTCCTTCTCGGATTTCCGCACCGGCAGCAATAACAGCGGAGTCGGCAGCTACATCGTGTTCGACTTCAAGTCCGGCAAGCAGGTCAGCCTGACGAGTGTCGAACTGCTGGCGCGCCAGGACCAGACCATCCGCGCGAAGGGCGTCGTGTTCCAGGGTTCCAACGACGGCGCCACGTGGACCACGATCGCCGGGGCCGGCGTCCAGACGGCGGATTGGCAGAGCTTCGCGGTGGGGGGCGCCTCGCCATATCGCTACATCCGCATTTACAACGGCGGTACCTGGTACGGCAGCATGGCGGAAGTGCGTCTGCACGGCTCGTTGTAGCGCTGGGCCGTCGCGCTGGCGACCCGGCGTGACGGCTGAGTGGAGGGCGATGGGGTAAGCGCCGGGCCGGCCGAGGCACGCGTGCATCCCGTCGAGCGGAAGCCGGTCGAGACCGGCATTGAGAAATGCGGTAAGTCTATGATATACAAAGGAAAACTACATCATGTATAATAAACCATATGGACATCCAAGGCCGAATATTGCAGTCAATCCGTCCCCGTCGGGACGGTCTTTTGCTGCGCTCGGATCTGAATGGCATGGGTAGCAGCAGTCAGGTTTCGGCAGCTCTCCTGGAGTTGCGCCGCAAGGGTTTTATTCTGCGGATTGAGCGCGGCGTGTATGTCACACCTCAGAAATTAGAGTTGCTCGGTAAGCAAGCGGTCCTTGCCAATGCGCATCAGCGACAAGCGAAATTACGCCGAAAGCTCGCCACGCGACGGAGGCGTCAGACGCGGGTGATGACGCCGACCGCGCGCTATGTCGCTTCGTTGGCCCGACGTTTGGGGATAAGTTATATACCCACTTATGGCGATCTGTGGGCCGTCGCGGTGACCCGGCTTGCCGGCGATGAAGTCTCGACCGATTCCACCGATGACTTGCTCGTGGCGCTGACGCGGGCAGGAAAATTGTCGCCGACGGACATGACCAAGCTGGTGATGGAACATCACCGCATGCTTAAATCGCATGTTTGATCCATTCGGTGATTTTGAAACTGCGGGCTATCTACGGAATACCGGTGGGGAAAAGGACCTGAGCATCGTCAAGGTTGCGGAGCACGCTTTGTTTCGTGCCCAACTTCCGGCTGCGCTTGACTACTTGGTAACCTGTCGCAGGATTGAATATGAGGATTTCCTCAACACCCATCGACTGCTTTTTGGCGGATTGTATCCTTGGGCAGGTCAGGATCGCGCCGCAGTGCTGCCAGACAAGGCGATTTCGAAGGGACCTGTCTACTTTTGTCATCCACGCGATTGTCGCCGTGCGGTGGAGGACGGCTTGGTCCAGGCGCAGGAAAAAGGCCAGATGCCAACCCATCCTGGCTTCATCATGGGATTGTTCGCCTATGGACATCCTTTTCTCGATGGTAACGGACGTACCATGTTGTTGATACACTCCGAGTTGTGTTTTCGCGCAGGCCTTTCCATTGATTGGACACGCACGCAAAAGGAGCCGTACCTGCAAGCGCTTAATCTTGAACTTGAATCGCCAAATGCAGGTCACCTGGATGCTTATTTACTTCCGTTCATAGGTCCGCCTATTCCACGTGAACAATGGCGGGCTTCGGTGGCGGTGATGCCTGGATTAGACGGTGTCGATGCCGAAGCGGACGCCGTCGCCGCTTATGCCGACCCACACGTCGCGCGTGACTACGCGGAATTCGCACGTAAGCGAGCATACCGGCCGCTTTGACGCGTCGGACTTGCGCCACGTCAGCGCGATGCCGCCAACCCCCGATGCCTGTTTGGCTATCGCGGCGGCGTAAAACGTCATTGGACACATCAGTTTCTCCACGATATCGTGCGTAGCCGACCATGAAATTTGCCGGGCAGGTACAGGCAAAAGGCGAACTTCCGCAGCCCTTGGGCGGGTAAAACGATAAAAATATACTTGGAGACCAACGTGACCAAATCCTTCTCGCTGTGGGGGGCCGCCGCTGTATTGGCCGCATCCATGCTGTCCACCAACGCCGCCGCGCAACAGTCCTATGCGCCGGTGACCTTTAAAAACGCCTCCGTCCACGATCCATCCGTGATCAAGACCGGTGGCACCTATTATGTGTTCGGCTCCCACCTGGCATCGGCCAAAAGCACCGATTTGATGAATTGGACGCAGATAACCGACTCGGTCAGCGCCACCAATAAATTATTCCTGAACGGTTCCAGCAACGTTTACACGGAATTGGCCGAGACGTTCAGCTGGGCGCAATCGAACACGCTGTGGGCGCCGGACGTGATCCGCCTCGCCGACGGCAGGTACTACATGTATTACAACGCCTGCAAAGGCGATTCGCCGCGCTCGGCGTTGGGCATCGCGGTGTCGAACAATATCGAGGGCCCGTACGTCAACAAGGGCATCATCCTCAAGTCCGGCATGTGGGGCCAGGCCAGCTACGACGGCACTATCTACGACGCCCTCAAGCATCCGAACACCGTCGATCCTAACGTGTTCTTCGATAACGGCGGCAGGCTGTGGATGATTTACGGTTCCTATTCCGGCGGCATCTTCATCATGCAGATGAATCCGGTCACCGGCATGCCGCTGCCGGGGCAGGGCTACGGCAAGCGTTTGATGGGCGGCAATCACAGCCGCATCGAAGGCGCCTACGTGATGTACAGCCCCGTGACGCAGTACTACTACATGTTCACGTCGTTCGGCGGGCTGGACGCGGCCGGCGGCTACAACATGCGCGTGTCGCGCGCCACCTCGCCGGACGGCCCGTACTTCGACGCCCAGGGCGTCAATATGGCCAACGTCAAGGCCGATCCGACCAAGCCGTTGTTCGACGACGCCTCGATCGCGCCGTATGGCGTCAAGATCATGGGCAATTTCCTGTTCGAGCGCAAGCTGGGCGAACTCGGCACCGGCATCGGCACCGGCTATGTGTCGGCCGGTCACAATTCGGCGTATTATGATGCGGCCACCGGCAAGCACTTCCTGATCTTCCACACCCGGTTCCCGGAGCGCGGCGAACAGCATGAAATCCGCGTGCACCAGATGTTCATGAATGCCGATGGCTGGCCGGTGGTGACGCCGTACCGCAATACCAACGAAACCCTGGCCGCCGTGCCGCGCGGATTCGTGTTCGGCGACTACATGTTCGTCAATCACGGCAAGGATATTTCCGCCACGATCAAAAAATCCAAATTCATCACCCTCAACGCCAACGGGACGATCAGCGGCGCTGTCTCCGGCACGTGGGCGCTGGTGGGCGCCAACCAGGCCGAGATCAACCTGCCGGGGTCGTCCCCGTTCAAAGGCGTGTTCCTCAGGCAGTGGGATGAAACCTCGCAAAGCTATGTGATGACGTTTACCGCGACGTCGCGCGAGGGTGTCTCCGTCATGGGCAGCCGCCTGCCGTCCGGCAGCGACATGCAGATCGTGCACGCGATTTACAGTGAACTCAGCCTCGGCAACACCAACGCGGTCACCGGCGACATGACGCTGCCGACCAGCGCCGCGCGCGATGCCGTGATCACGTGGACCTCGTCGAATCCTCGCGTGTTGAGCAACACGGGGCAGGTCACCAGCCCGTCCGGCGATGTGACCGTCACGTTGACGGCCACCATCACCAAAGGCATGGCGAAGGCCGTCAAGTCCTTTGTCGTCACCGTGCGCAAGCTGGGCGGCATGGTCGCCTACTTCCCGTTCGACGGCAACCTGAACGACGCCACCGGCGCGTTCGGCGCGGGCGCCGTCATCGGCGCGAAAATCGATATCGCCGGCGGCAGCCTGGGGTACGAGCCGGGCATGAAGGGCAGCGCGGCCGTCTTCAACGGCGCGACCGGTGTGCGCCTGCCGAACGGCCTATTCTCGAGCAACACGTACACGGTGGCGATGTGGCTCAAGCCGGCCCAACTGACCGCGTTCACCACCACGTTCTTTGGCGCCCGCACCGGCGACTCGTGGATCAGCTTGCTGCCGAAGGGACACGACGGCGTCGGTGGTTCCACCATGTTGTGGTCGGGCACGGCGTGGTACGACGCCGGCCTGGGCATGAACATCCCGGTCGGCCAGTGGTCGCACGTGGCGTTCACCGTCAAGAACGGCGCCGTCAACATCTATGTCAACGGCGCCAAGCGCTACAGCGGCGTCAACTTCCCCAACGTATTCACCACCACCAGCGGCGTGTTCGCGCTGGGCGTGAACTGGTGGGACGCGCCATATAAAGGGTCGATGGACGACCTGCGCATCTACGGTACCGCCTTGACCGACGGGGAAATCTCCAGCATCGCGCGCTGATCGGTTGTGCCGTCGCACGGGAAGCCGGCGTTTGGTTTATGCTAACGTCCGGCTGTCTCCCGGGCGCCCGACGGCCGGCTCAGCAATTATCATGGGCATGGCCGGCAGTCGCCGGCCACCTATTTTTTTTAACGGAACCTTCACAACTACATGACTATTTCGACCAGACCCGCCTCGATTTTCCTGCTTAGCACCCTCGTTGGCCTCAGCGCCTGCAGCCAGCTGCCATCGCGCGACGACGCCGCTTCCGGCGGCGTGTCGCTGTCGCGCATGCCTTTCGGCACGTTGTCGAACGGCGCCAAGGTTGAAGCCATCGTCCTGAAGAACGCCAGCGGCCTGTCGGCCACGCTGATCTCGTACGGCGCCACGGTGCAGAGCCTGCGCTTCCCGGACAAGCAGGGCAACTCGGCCGATCTGGCCGTCGGCTACGACACGCTGGCCGGCTACGAATCGACGCCCGGCTTTACCAACGTGACGGTCGGCCGCTACGCCAACCGCATCGCCAACGGCACTTTCGCACTGGACGGCAAGAAGTTCGCGCTGGCGGTCAACGAGGCGCCCAACACCCTGCACGGCGGCAGCATCGGCTGGGACAAGCGCAACTGGGTGGTCAAGAGCGTCGAACAGACCGCCGACAAGGCTTCGGTGACGTTCACCCTGACGTCGCCCGACGGCGACCAGGGCTTCCCCGGCACCGTCGTGGCCGACGTGACCTACGAATTGAATAACAACAACGACCTGACCATCCGCTACGGCGCCAAGACCGACAAGCCGACGGTGGTCAACCTGACCTGGCACAGTATGCTGAACCTGTCGGGCATCCCGGCCACGCGCCTGGCCACCGATGTCGACCTGACGATCGAGTCGGACGCCATCCTGCCGGTCGACAAGACCTTGATCCCGACCGGCCAGCCGCTGCCGGTGGCGGGCACGCCGTTCGACTTCCGCACGCCAGCCAATGTGACCGAGCGGGCGCGCGCCCAGCATCCGCAGCTGGCGCTGGCCAACGGCGGCATCGACCACAACTACATCCTGCGCGGTGGCAAAACGGCCGAGCCGAAACCGGCCGTCAAGATCGAGGACCGCAACTCCGGCCGCGGCCTGGCGATCGCCACCACCGAAGCGGGCATGCAGATGTACACCGGCAACTTCCTCAAAGGCGAGGTGGTGGGCAAGGGCGGCCAGAAGCTGACCAAGTACCAATCGATCAGTTTTGAGGCGCAGGGTTATCCGGACAGCCCGAACCAGTCGGCGTTCCCGAGCACCCGCGTCGATCCGGGCCGCGATTATTCGCAGACCACGGTGTTGCATTTCTACAAGCTCGATCGTTGATACGAATTGCCCGGGGTGGATAATCCGCCCCGGGTAAATCACCTGCGCCGGTAGATGTCGACTTCTTGCGCATACAGGAAAAACGACTGGTCCGGCCGGTAGAACGCGGTGGCCGGATCGGCGTTGATTTCCAGCAGCGCGCGCTCGTAGGCGCGGAAGGCGCCCACCGACGCGGCGTTGTCGAACCACAGGCTGCCGACGCCTTCATAGATCGGCGCATCCTTGCCGCCGAAATAAGCCAGCATCGGATTAAATTGCGGCAGCTGCCGGTTGTGCACGCACCGGCGCAGCGCCGACGCGGCCTCCGGCGCCGCCGCCAGCGCCTTCGCGTGCGCCGCCTGCCAGCGCGCGAAGAAGTCCGTCAGCTCCAGCCCGTCGGCGGCGCGCAGATAGTGCAGCACCTTGGCGCCGCAGCCGCCGCCAGGGCGCGCGACCGGCTGCTCGACCTCCGCCGCCACCAAACTCAGCGCGACACTGGTATCGCTGAAATTCCGGCCATCGGGGCCGACCTTGGTCCGCACATGCTCATGCGAAAACGTCGCCTGCAGGTCCCCGGCGTTATCCCAATACAGCTCCGTGACCGAATCGCGCGCCACCGTCATCGTGTGCGCCGCCTCGGCCGCGCTGCCGAAGGCCGAATCGAACACGTGGTTCTGCACGTACGCGCGCAGCGCGAGCGGATTCTCGTTGCTGATCGCCGCGTGCACATATTGCACGTAGGCGATGTATTCCGCGTGGGTCATGCCGGGGCGCCGGCAAATGGCTGCCATCATTTTGATCATCTCTAAATCTCCTCCAATCCATCCCAGCACAGGTATTTGATCTCGAGGAATTCCTCGATGCCGTATTGCGACCCCTCGCGACCCAGGCCGCTTTGCTTGACGCCGCCGAACGGCGCCACTTCGTTCGAGATCAGGCCGCAGTTGATGCCGACCATGCCCGATTCGATGCCGGCGCCGACGCGCCAGATGCGCGCCGCGTCCCTGCTGTACAGGTAGGCGGCCAGGCCGAACTCGGTGGCGTTGGCCAGTGCCAGCGCCTCCGCCTCGGTGTGGAAACGGAACAGCGGCGCCACCGGGCCGAAGGTTTCCTCGTGGGCGATCTTCATCGACGGCTTGACGTCGACCAGCACCGTCGGCTCGAAGAAGCAGCCGCCCAGCGCATGACGTTTGCCGCCGAGCGCGATGCGGGCGCCGCCGGCCAGCGCGTCGGCGATGTGTTCCTCGACCTTGGCCACGGCGCCGGCGTCGATCAGCGGACCTTGCTGGACACCGTCGTCGAGGCCGTTGCCAACCTTCAGTTCCGCCACGCGCGCGCCCAGCCTGGCGGCGAAGGCGTCGTAGATGCCGTCCTGCACAAAGATGCGGTTGGCGCTGATGCAGGCCTGGCCGGTGTTGCGGAACTTCGAGGCGAGCACGCCTTCGACCGCCGTGTCGAGGTCGGCGTCGTCGAACACCAGCACCGGCGCGTTGCCGCCGAGCTCCATCGAACACTTCTTGATGGTGGCGGCGGCCTGTTGCAGCAGCACGCGGCCCACCTCGGTCGAGCCGGTGAAGGTGATCTTGCGCACCAGCGGATGGCTGGTCAGCTCGGCGCCGAGCAGGCGCGTGTCGTTGCCGGTCAGCACGCTGAACAAGCCGGGCGGCACGCCGGCGCGCAGGGCCAGTTCGGCCAGCGCCAGCGCCGTCAGCGGCGTCTGGCTGGCCGGCTTGACCACCATCGCGCAACCTGCCGCCAGCGCCGGGCCGGCCTTGCGGGTGATCATCGCGGCCGGGAAGTTCCACGGCGTGATGGCGGCGCACACGCCGATCGGCTGCTTGAGCACGACGATGCGCTGGCCTTCCTTCGGCGCCGGGATGACGTCGCCGCGCACCCGCTTGGCCTCCTCGGAAAACCACTGCAGGAAGGAGGCGGCGTAATCGATCTCGCCGCGCGCCTCGCCCAGCGGCTTGCCTTCCTCGAGCGTGATCAGCAGCGCCAGGTCGTCGCGGTTGGCGCGCACCAGTTCATACCAGCGGTGCAGCACCTCGGCGCGGTGCTTGGCGGTCGTCTTGCGCCAAGCCAGGAAGGCCTGGTGTGCGACTTCGATGGCGTGGCGGGCCTCGGCCTGCTGGCAGCGCGGCAGTTCGAGCAGTACCTCGCCGTTGGCCGGGTTGCGCAGCGCGTAGCTGCCATGGGGCGTTTTTGCCAGCCAGTCGCCGCCGACATAGGCGGCGTCGCGCCACAGGGTGGGATCTTTGAGCAGGTGTTTCATCGCTGGTCCTTTAGCGTGGATTGCGGCCGACGAAGAACGCCTCGTCGGCATCGGCGGTGGGATTCAGGCCGGAGGCTTCCTGGCCACGGCGCAGGGCCACCATGTCGCGCGAGTACACGCGCGCCGTCGGATGGCGCAGCGGGCCGCCGTTGTAGCCTTGCAGCCAGCCCTCGTACTTCCACATCATGCGGTTGATCAGGCCATTGCCCGCCTGCGGCACGCTGCCGAAGGCCTTGCGCGCGGCGTCAAGCTGGTAGAAGATCGCCGTCGCCTCGTCGAAGCGGCCTTCCTGGATCAACTTGTACACCTTCGGCAGCACCGGGCCGTAGAAGGCCGAATAATTGGTGCCGCAGAAGGGGATCGGGATCAACTGCGCCAGCGGCACGTATTCGTGCTCCATCGGCGACGAGATCACCACCTCCTTGTGGAAGGCGCGGTGCACCTCGATCGCCGCCATGATGTGCGGCGCGCCACCTTCGGCCTTGATCGCCGCCACGTTCGGGCAATCGTCGATCAGGCGGCGCAGCAGCGGCAGCGACATGTCCGACGGATCGAGCCGGCCGAAGCCCCAGGTCGGAATCGGGAACAGCATCACCGCCAGGTCGGTGGCGTCGCACAGGGCCTTGGTGTAGTTGTAGACGTCCTCCATCGACTTCGGATAGAAGTACGGCGGATAGCCGAGCAGCACCAGTTCCGCGCCGGCCGCCTCGGCCACCTTGAGCGCTTCGATGTTGTCCTCCAGCGTGTTGAACACCGCGTGGTGGACGATGAAAATGCGGCCGGCCGCCTGGTCGACGGCGACCCGCACGAACTGCTCGTACTGGTCGAGCGTGATGGCCACTTCGGAGCAGGTCAGCGTGCCGACGAAGCCGTGGCCGATGGTGGTGTCGACGTCGTGGCGCACCGCCGCTTCGTTGAGGTGTTTGAAATCGGACGTCATCGTCGGGATGATGACGTTGGCCACGCCTTGCAGGCGTTCGCGTGCCCAGTCGCGGGCTTCTTTTTTGGTGTAACCGGCCATGATGGCTCCTATAGGTGGTGCGTGATGCGATGGATGGAAAATTATTTGGAGACGGGCGCGATGCTGGCGGCCAGCGGCGTGCCGATCGCGCGCTCCCGGGCCAGCGCCAACAGCATCTCGGCGATGACCACGTCCTGCAGCGCCGAGCCCACCGATTTGTAGACGACGATGTCGCGTTCCGCGCGGCGCGGCGTGACGGCGCCGGCGGCCAGCGCCGCCAGCGACACCAGCTTGTCCGGCAGGTGGACGCCGGCGCGGGTGGCGGCGATGGCGTCGCCGGTGTCGTGCTCGACCTCGTCGGGCATGTCGGCGACGATGCAGGCGGCGCGCGCCAGCGTCTCCTCGTCGACCTCGCGCTGCTCCGGCAGGGTCGATCCCAGCGAGACGACGGTGCAGCCGGCCGGCAGCCAGGCGCCGCGCAGCACCGGCGATTCATCCCGGCTGCGCGCCGCGCACAGAACGACGTCGGCCTCGCGCACCGCCTCCTGGGCGCTGGCGACGGTCGTGATGTCGAGGTCCGGGCGGAAGCTGTCGGCGAAGCGCTCGCGGCTCGCGGGGGTCGGGCTGTAGACACGCACCGATTGCACCGTGCGCACCGTGCGCAGGCAGTCCAGCGCGCCGCGCGCCTCGAAGCCCGAGCCGATCACCGCCACCCGTAGCGGCCGCAGGGGCGCCAGCAGGTCGACCGCCAGCGTGGCCGTGGCGGCGGTGCGCAGGCCGGTCACGCGGTTGCCGTCGATCAGCGCGGCCAGCGCCGTGGTCTCCTGGTCGAACAGCGAGATCAGGTAGCTGGCGCGCCGGGCGCGGGTGGAGGCCGCGATCAGTTTGCAGCCGAGGTGGCCGCCCGACGGCGAGACCGCCGTCAGGCTGCGCAACCAGTGGCCGTCGCCGCGCGCCATGGAGCGCGGCGGCACCATGGCGTCGGACACCGGACGGGCGTAGGCGTCGGCCAGCGCGGCGACGGCGGCGCCCCAATCGGCCAGCGACGCAACGTCGGCGTCGGACAGGAACAGGGTGGGAGGAATGGTGGTGCTGACTGGTTCGGACATGGCGCGGGCCCCGTGGTTTGGATGCCTTCGACTATACGAGCCGTCATCCGCGCGAGGAACCACCGGTTAGGGAAAGCAGCTATGCTCATTGTCGATGGCTGGCCACGTCGATCGCGTTGATCACGTCGATCACGTAGGGCGGATTAGCGCAGCGTAATCCGCCAGGCTCCGTCGGCGGCTCATGGCGGATTACGCGCTGCGCGCTAATCCGCCCTACGAAACCCACCAATCACGGAAATTCAGGTGAAAGAGGGCGCCAGGCGGCAGATCACGCGCCGCACCTCGCGCGACGCGCGCGTATGCGGACGGCGCGGCGAGACGGCCAGCACCACGTACCGCTCCAGCTCCGGCGAGACGATGCGCGCCGCCGCCAGGCGCCGATCCATGCCGGCCGGCGGCGCGGCGGCGATGGCATAGCCTCCGCCGGCGGCGGCGACCTCATATTGCAGCCGCACCGAATCGACTTCCACCGCCACGTTGAGCGGCAGCGCGTGTTCGGCGCCCAGCCGGTCGAGGCGCGCGCGCAGCAGGTGCGGGCGGCCCGGCACCACCAGCGGCAGGCCCGCCAGCGCGGCGAAGGGCAGCTCCCCGTGCGCCAGCAGCGGGTCGCCGGCGGGCCCGACGACGTGCAACGCCAAGCGCGCGAGCACATCCTCGTCGTCGGCGCGGTCGCCGTCCTCGCGCAGCACCACGGCCATATCGAGCCGGCCTTCGCGCAGGTGTTCGTCCAGTTGGGCGCTGGCGCCCTCGGACAGGTGCAGGCGCACGCCGGGCATTTGCGCGCGCGCCGCCGCGAACAGCGGCCCCGCCAGACGGCCGACGGCCGACGGCAGCAGGCCGACCATGACCTCGCCGACCGGCTGGCCGCGCACGCTGCGGATATCGTCGGCCAGGCGTTCCGCGCCGGCGGCCAGTTCGCCGATGCGGGGCAGCAGCTGCTCGCCGACCTCGGTCAGCACCACGCCTCGCCCGGTGCGCCGGAACAGCCGCTCGCCGCATTGTTGTTCCAGCTGGGCGATATGACGGCTGACCATCGACTGCGGCATGTCGAGCGCGGCGGCCGCCTTGCTTAAACTGCCGACGGCCACCACGCGCAGGAACACCAGCCAGCGCTGCTCGATGATCGCCGGGTCGGGTTGCGTATTTTTAGCGCGCGCTTCCATGGAGCTGCGGTTCACACCGACGCCGCGACCAGGCGGTCGGCGTCGCCGTCGTGCCGGAATCCGGCGGCCAGCGCCAGTGGCGTTTGCAGCGGCGGAAAGCGTCCGAACAGCGCCGTGATCGCGGCGTTCTCCTCGTGCGTGCACAAGGCGCGGCTGCGCGGCCCGTAGCGTCGCGCCAGCGCCGCCAGCAGCTGCTCCATACTCAGATGCAGCACGGGCAGCTGCCAGGTGCGCGAGGCCGGCGCGCCGGCTGTCGGCATGAGCGCCGCATGCTGCAGGTTGTCGACGCAGCACGGCAGCGACATCCACCACGCGGTGGCATCCGCCGGCACCGGGCACACGTAGGGCTGGCCGGCGGCCAGACGGTGCATCACAAGGCTCATGAATGCCGAGCCGTGGCCCGATTCGCTGACTGGCCGGGCGACGATGCCTGGCAGGCGCAGGCTGACCGCGTCGAGTTCCCCGCGCCGGCTCAAATCGGCAAGTTCGATTTCCGCCATCAGCTTGTGGGCGCCGTAGCTGGTCGCCGGCCGGGCCGGTTGATCCTCGCGCACCGGGTCCGCGCCGAGCGGGCCATAGACCGCGACCGAGCTGGCGAACACCAGCCGCGCAGGACTGCCTGTCTTGCGACCCTGCGCGGCCAGCCGATGCGCCAGCGTCAACGTCGCCAGCAGGTTCACTTGATAACCGAGGGCGTGCTCGCGCTCGGCCAGCGAGCCGGGCACGCTCGCCAGGTGGAATACGGTGTCGGCCGGTTGCTCCAACACCTGGTCCAACACGGCGTCGTCGCCGAACGAGCCGCACACCTGGCGGATGTGCGGAGCGGTTGGCGGTTGGTCGAAGCGCTGGTCGATCAGCGTCAGGCGCTGCCGGGGATCGTCGCGCAAGCGCGCCACCAGCGCGCGGCCGACGAATCCATCGGCGCCGGTGATCACCGTATGCTTCAGCGGAGCAGGGGCCGTCATGCCGGCCGCTCCGCCCGCACCACGGTTTGTTCGATGACGCCAAACGGTCCGGCGCCGGCGCCCGGCCAGCGCGCCTCCATCCGTACCCGGTCGCCAAAGCGCATGAAGCCGGTGCGCGCTTCGCCTTGGTCGATCATCTCGATCACCCGCCGCTCGGCGATGCAGGCGGAACCGGCCTGCCGGCTGACATTGGAGACGGTGCCGGTGCCGATGATGGTGCCGGCCTTGAGACGCCGGGTGCGCGCCGCGTGCGCGATCAACTCGCCGAAGCCGAAGCTCATTTCGCCGCCGTCGGGGCGGCCGAAGGGCGCGTCGTTCCAGGACACTTCCAGTTGCAGGTGCACGCGGCCATCCGACCAGCCGTTGCCCAGTTCATCCGGGGTGACGGCGACCGGCGCGAAGCTGGTCGACGGCTTGGCCTGCAGGAAGCCGAAGCCGGTGCGCATTTCGCGCGGGCCCATCGCGCGCAAGCTCCAGTCGTTGAGCTGCACCACCAGCCGCACCGCGTCCAGCGCCTGGTCGGCGCCGCTGCCCATCGCGACCGCGTCGACGATGACGCCGAACTCGCCCTCGAAGTCGATGCCGTCGGTCTCGCTGGGCATCGGCACGTCGTCGTGCGGGCCGAGGAAGTCGTCGCTGGCGCCCTGGTACATCAGCGGTATCGTGTCCAGGTCCGGAATCGGCGGCGTGCCGAAGGCTTTTTCCATCAGGTTGGCGTGGTTGAGGAAGGCCGAGCCGTCGCACCACTGGGGGCTGCGCGGCAGCGGCGCGGCGCAGCGGCGCGGATCGAAGGGTTGGCTTTCCAGGCGTCCGGCGTTGAGCGCCTCATAGCGCCGGCGCAGCGCATCCTCGACGTCGGCCCAGTGCTGCAGCGCGTGCAGCAGGGTCGGCGCGATGTCGCCGGCTTCGACGCAGGCGGTCAGATCGCGCGAGACGATCAGCAGGCGTCCGTCGAGGGTGTGGTCTTGCAGGGTGGCGAATTTCATGTTTTTTTCCAGATGGATGACGGCAGGGCCAGGGCGGCGGCGATGGCCGGATCGTAGGTGGCGTCGACCAGCACGAATAGCATGCGGCAGGGCCGGTCCGAACGGTTGGCCCAGGCGTGGTTGGTGCCGCGCTGGATCACCACGCTGCCGGGTTTGAGCAGCACCTGCGAGTCGTCGAGCACCAGCGTCATCTCGCCCTCGATGACGACGCCGTAGTCGACCGACTCGGTGCGGTGCATCAGCGGGTGCGGCGAATCGGCGGCGACGGTCGACGCGGCGGCGTCGCCGGCCTGGGTGAAGGCGTCGTGCATGCGCGCCGCGCCGTTGGCGAGAAAGTCGTCGGTATCGGGCGGGATGTCGACAAAGCGCATGCGCGTGCCGTTGGCGGGCGGTGGCAGCACCAGCGCGCCAAGCGTCGGGTCGGCGCCGTTGTCGGCCGGCGCCGGGGTGGCGGCGGTGCTCCACACCTCATGGAACACGGTGCCGGGAATGGCCGCCAGTTCGATCACGGTGGGCAGGGCGCCGTCGCTGGCGACGATGGCTTTTCCGGCGGCGTCATGGCCGGTGACGACGCGGTGTATCGGGGGCAGGGACATCATGCTACTCCTATGGGGGGATCAGGATGGCACGGCCACGCGACGGCGGCCGGCCTGGGCGAAACAGAAAACGGACACGCAGCCGATCAGCGCGGCGGCGGCGCCGAGCATGCCGTAACCGGCGCTCTTGACCAGGGTGCCGCCCAGCACCGGGCCGATGGCGGCACCCACCATCAGCATGGCCGGCGTGGCCGACAGCGCGCGGCCGCCGGCGTCGAGTTGCGCCACCAGGCCGAAGGCGAAGGTGTGGGTGAAGATCATCACCGCCGCGAACACGGCGCCGGCGCCGGCGTAGGCCGCGTAGCTGCTGCTGGCGGCGATGGTCAGCGCCAGGGCCGCCTGCAGCACGGGGCCGGCCAGCACCACCAGATGCGCGGGCCAGCGCCGCTCCAGCAGCGCCGCCAGCGGCGCCGGGAACAGGTTGACGAAGCCGAGCGCGATCAGCACGCCGGTGACGGCGCCCGGCGCGAAGCCGCGATCGGCGCCGATGCGCTCCAAAAAGCTGAACATCATCGCCTGCACCAGGCCCATGCAGCCAATGCCGAACGCCGCGAACCAGACGGCCGGCGCGATCGGCGCGGCGTTGGCGGTCCTGACTTCGGTGTCGGCGACGGCCGACGGAAACGCCAGCGCCGACACCAGCGCGGCCACCACCATCACGCCGGCGAAGACGCGGAACAGCACCGGCCCGCCCTGGGTGGCGATCAAACCCGGCATCGAGCCGAGGAAGACGATGGCGAACACGCCCAGCCCCATGCCGGCCAGCGCGAACATGCGGTGCGGATTGCGGCAACGGCCGATGGTCCCGTGGGTCATGCTGAGCGCCGCGCCGGCCGCCGCGCCGGCCAGCGCGTGCAACAGCGCCATCAGCGCGTAGTCGTGGGTGGCGGAGACGCCGGCGAAGGCGGCGGCGGCCAGCGTGAAGCCGCCCACGGCGACCGCGCCGCTGCGCAGCCGGTGGAAGCGCGGCGCGCAAACCAGGCTGCTGGCGACGGCGCCCAGCAGGAACAGCGTGGCCAGCGCGCCGGCCCGCTGCGGATCGAGGCCGTAGCCGGCGATCAGCGCGCCGACCCATACCGGCAGCGCGACCAGGTCGACCATCCCGGCGCAGTGCGCTACCACCAGCGCGACGCGGCCGGGCCAGCGCTCGGCGCGCTCGTTGAAGTTGTTCATGGCGGGCTCCCGGCGCTCAGATCGGCGCCGCGAGGGCCATGTGGGTGGCGTGCATGATGCGCGAATGTTCGGCCTTGTCGCCGCCGGCGATTTCGATCTCGCCCAGCCGGCTCGAATTTTCCACCACCATGCGGCAGCGTTCCCAGCGCCGCGCCTCGAAGCCGGCCAGCGCCTGCTCGATGGTGTCGGCGCCGTCCAACTCGTCGGCCAGCACGATGGCGTCCTCGATGCCGATGCAGGCGCCGGAGGCCATGTGCGGCGTGGTCGCATGGACGGTGTCGCCAATCAGCACCACGCGGCCGCGGTGCCACGGTTGCGGGATCAGCAAGGCTTCCAGCGGCCGGTAGACGATCTGCGCGTCGGCGCCCATCTGCTGCAACTGCGCGCGGCACTGCTGCATCAGCGGCGCCGCGAAGGGTACCAGCAGGTCGGTCAGCATGTCGGTGAATCTGGCCGGATCGATCTGCACGTTGTCGGCGCGGTCCTCGGTCACGAACAGGTACATGCGGTCGCGCGAGACCGGATTGACGCCGGTCTTGATCTTCGGCCCGACCCACATCATGGCCCGTTCCACTTCCGCTGGACGCGGCAGCACGGCGCGCCATACGCACTGGCCGCTGTAGCGCGGTTTGGGCGCCTCCGGCATCAGCGTTTCGCGCACCTTCGAATACAGGCCGTCGGCGCCGATGACCAGGTCGTAATTGCCGACGGTGCCGTCGGTGAAGCTCACTTCGACGCCGTCGGCGTGCTGGCGCAGGCTGGTGAAGGTGCAGCCCAGGCGCACCTTGGCGCCGCTGGCGATGGTGGCGTCGGCCAGGATCTTGGCCAGCACCGGGCGCATGATGGCGCCGCCCCCGGGCACGTCGTCGCCGGCCAGGCGTGGCGTCGGCAACGTGGCCAGGTGCTGGCCGTGCGGCAGCAGCAGGTCGACGCCGTCGGCGGCCGCGCCGTGCTCCAGGAACTGGTCGAGGATGCCCAGCGTCTTGAAGGCGCGCAGCGTGGCGCCGCCCAGGCTGATGCCGGCGCCGTAGGAGCGCCAGCCCGGATCGATCTCGGCCACCTCGACGGCCACGCCCAGCTTGCGCAGCTGGATGGCGGCCGACATGCCGGAAAAGCCGCCGCCGATGATCAGGATGTTGTTTGCTGGTGATGTCATGTGAGTCTCCGTTGATTAATTAGTATTGTCTTCGGTGGTTTTTGTAGCGGGGGCCGGACCCGCGTCGTCCGGCACCTCACCCTTCAAATGTACTTCGCCGGCGGCGTTCAACGCCAGCTTTACCGGCGTCAGCGCCTGGCCGAGGCAGGGGCCGCGCACGCACATGCCGCCGTCGATCTCGAACAGCGCGCCGTGCGCGGCGCAGACGATGTGGGTGCCGCCGGCGTTCAGGTAGGCGTGCCGGCGCCAGGCCATCGGCGTGTCGCCGTAGTGCGGGCACAGGTCGCGATAGCCGTGCAGCGTGGCGCCCTGGCGCACCACCAGCACGCTGTCCTGGCCACTGCCGTGCGGGTCGAAGCCGCGCGCCTCGCCGTCGGGCAGCTCGTCGAGGTGGCACAGCCGGATGTCGGGCGCCCGCATGGCTACTCCTGGACGATGCTTTCCGCCGGCTTGCCTGGCGGCGGGCCGCCAGGCACTCCTGGAGGCGGACCGCCGGCCGGCGCCCATTTGTCGCGCTGCTGGAACAGGAACAGCTGCGAAGCGTCGGCGCTCATCGGCACGTCGCGCGCCGTCCAGGTGGTGTCGTGCAGGTCCATGTCGGCGTCGTATTCGACGTGGCAGCCCAGCGGGCTATTGAAGTACCAGAACCAGTTCGAGCCCATTTTGTGGCGGCCCGGCCCCCAGAACGACTGGTAGCCCTGCTTGACGAAGCGCGTCCCCGCCAGCATCAACTCGGTCGGTCCGCCGAGGTGGAAGGTGAAGTGCTCGACGCCCTGCATGAACGGCGGGGTCTGGATCAGGAACAGCGTGTGGTGGTCCAGCGTGCCGGCCGGCTGCAGGAAGGGGCCGGCGCCGCCGAGACGGTCGGTGCAGCGGAAACCGAGGCGCTCGACATAGAACGCTTCCGCCCTGGCGATGTCGGGCACGAAGTAGACCACGTGCGACAGCGTGCGTGGCTGGATCACGGCTTGCTCGTCGACCGCCACCACGTTCGGTGCGCGCTGCGCCGGCGCGCCCGGCGCGTTGACCGCTTCGGCCGGCAGCGCGAACGGGCGCCGCACGGTGACCTGGAAGCCAAGCACGAACCCCAGGTCGTCGCTGGCCTCGAGCGAGCCGTCGGGCAGGCGGCGTACCTCGCGGTCCTTGCCCAGTTCCGCGGCGATGGCGTCCAAGGTGGCCGCGTCGGCCACGCCGTAGACGGTCTTGCGCAGCATGGTGCGGGTCGGCAGGGGTGGCGGCAGCGTAGCGTCGTCCTGGCGGGCGATGACGATGGCGGTGCCGTCGAGCGCTTCGAAGCGGCCGCCGGCGGCGCTCACGCCGACCGGCATCAGGCCGTAGTCGGTCAGGTACTGGCTGCAGGCGGCGACGTCGTCGACGCCGAATACGAGTGCGTCTGGTCCGATGATATGCATGGTTGCTTCCTTGTTGGTTTAAATGGAGACGCGCCCGCCGAGGGTCTCAGCGACCCAGTCGGCGATGTAGGCGCCGGCGTTGGCGGAGTTGTCAAAGCTGGAGTGCTGGACGCCGCCTTCGCGTTCGGTGAAGATCTTCAGTTCCCGTTTGGGGCTGTTGACCAGTTGTTCGTAGGTGCGCTCGGCCCAGTGCAGCGGGATCTGACTATCCTTGCTGCCGTGAGTGACGAGGAAGGGCACCTTGATGCGTTCGACCACGCCGTCGAGGTGGACGTTTTCGGCGATGCGCATGAAGTCCTCGAGATCCTTGGCGCCCCACACCCATTGCACGTGCGACCAGTAATGCGGCACCGGGAAGCTGCCTTCCTTCTGCAAGCGCTTCTTCTGCACGTCGCGCCAGTCGTGGTTGGCGCCCCAGACGACGCCGCAGGCGAAGCGCGGCTCGAAGGCCACCGCGCGCGGGCAGTAGTAACCGCCCAGCGACACGCCTTCGCAGCCGATGCGCGACGGATCGATGTCGTCGCGCGTCTCGAGCCAGTCGACCACCTTGGCGGCCCATACCTCGCTGTTGTAGACGGCCGTCAGATCATGCAGCCGCAGCGCCTCGCCGGTGCCCGGCTGGTCCACCACCAGCGACGACACGCCGCGCTGCGCCAGCCAGCGCGGCAGGCCGACGCGATACTTCATCTCCTTGGTCGAATCGAGGCCGTTGAGCTGCACCAGCACCGGTGCGCGGCCGGCCACGCCCTCGGCCCGGATGTACAGCGCCGACAGGTGGGTGTCGCCGTACGGGATCTCGACCCGCTCGCAGTTCTCGCCGGCCAGCGCCGTGCCCTTGGCGAACACCTCGAGGAAGCGCTGGTACAAGGCCATGCGGCCTTCGGAGCCGTGCGCCTGCAGCCGCTCGGCGGTCAGGTAGTAGGTGGCGGCGCGGCCGTATTTGTCGCCGGCCGAGATCAGGCGCCCGCGCGCCTCGTCCTCGGCGGCCAGCTCGCACAGCTTGTCGGCCATGCGCACCCAAGTGGCGCGGAACGCCTGCGAGCCGGCGGCGTCGGGCTGGCTGGCCGCTTCGCGCAGCGGCGCGCACATCTCCTCGATCTCGCCCATTTTGGCGCCCATCTCGATGGCGAGGTTGATGGAAAGGTCCCAGACATAGTTGGTGGGGAAATAGCGGAACATGGATACTCCTTACGATAAAATCTGTGGACCGGCCGCCGCGCGGGCCGGCTTGAGCAGGAAGTGCGACAGCGCCGGCACCAGGATCAGCGCGCCGAGCATGTTCCACAAGAACATGAAGCCCAGCAGCAGGCCCATGTCGGCCTGGAACTTGATCGGGCTGGCGACCCAGGTGATGACGCCGATGGCCAGCGTGACGCCGGTCAGCATCACCACCTTGCCGGTGAAGAGCAGGGCGCGGTAGTAGGCAGCCGACAGGCTGGCCCCCTGGCGCAGCTGGGCCAGCGTGATGCTCAGGATGTAGAGCGCGTAGTCGACGCCGATGCCCACGCCCAGCGCGATCACCGGCAAGGTGGCGACCTTGACGCCCATGCCGAACACCACCATCAGGGCCTCGGCCAGCACGGATGTGAGCATCAGCGGCAGCACCGCCACCAGCACCGCGCGCCACGAGCGGAAGGTGATAAAGCACAGCACCACGACCGCCGCGTACACCATCAACAGCATGCGGCGCCAGGCTTCGTGGACGACGATGTTGGTGGCCGCCTCGATGCCGGCCGAACCGGCCGCCAGCAGGAAGCGCACATCCTTGCTGTCGTTGGCGGCGGCGAAGGCCTCGACGTGGGCCACCACGCGCGCCAGAGTGTCGGCCTTGTGGTCGCGCAGGTAGGCGTAGACCGTCAGCAGGCCGCAGCTGTCGTTGTACAGGCCGCGCGGGGCGCCGGCGGTGACGGTGTTGAGCATGTCCTGGTTGGGCAGGAACTCGTACCATTTCGGATTGCCCTCGTTCAGGCCCGCCAGCACGCGGCGGTTCAGCAGCGCCAGGCTGTTGGTGCTGTCGACGCCGTCGATCTGGCGCAACTGCCATTCCAGCGCGTCGATCTTGTTGAGGGTGTCGTACTGCGCGCACTGGCCGTCCGGGGTCTTGACCATCACCGCCAGCACGTCGCTCGAGGCGCCGTACGCGGCCGACAGGGCGGCCACGTCGCGGTTGTAGCGGCTGTCGGCGCGCAGCTCCGGCGCGCCCGGATCGAGGTCGCCGATCTTGAGGCGGGTGCTGAGCGCGTAGCCGCCGGCGGCCAGCAGCAGCGCCACGGCGATCGCGCCGAGCGCCCAGCGGCGGCCGGTGAAGCGGTCCAGCAGCGCCCACAGGCGGTGGCGCGCCTGGCCGCCGGCGTCGGCCGCCTCGGTGCGCAGGCTGCGCGCGGCGGCGCTGGCGCTGACGCCGGTGTAGCTGAGCAGGATCGGCAGCAGGATCAGATTGGTGATGATCAGCATGCCCACGCCCAGCGAGGCGGCCACCGCCAGTTCGCGGATGACGTCGATGTCGATGGTCGACAGCACGGCGAAGCCGACGGCGTCGGCCAGCAGCGCCGTCAGCCCGGCCAGGAACAGCCGGCGGAAGGTGAAGCGCGCCGCCACCAGCTTGTGCATGCCGCGCCCGACGTCCTGCATGATGCCGTTCATCTTCTGGGCGCCGTGGCTCATGCCGATGGCGAACACCAGGAACGGCACCAGGATCGAATACGGATCGAGCGCGTAGCCGAGCATTGGCAGCATGCCCAGTTGCCATAGCACCGCCACCAGGGAGGCCAGCACCACCAGGGCGGTCGAGCGCGCGCAGCGGGTGTACCAGTAGACCATGGCCGTGGCGATGGCGACCGCGATGGCGAAGAACAGCAGCACCGCGCGCACGCCGTCGATCAAGTCGCCGACCAGCTTGGCGAAGCCGGTGATGTGCAGGCGCACGCCTTGTTGCTCGTACTTGGCGCGCAGCGCTTCGAGGCGCTGGGCGAAGGCGCCGTAGTCGAGCGCCTTGCCGTCGCCGTCGCGCACCAGCAGCGGCACGTAGATCACGCTGGAGCCGGCGTTGAAGGCGACCAGCTGGCCGATCTCGCCGGAGCGGGCGATGTTGGCGCGCAGCTGCGCCAGGCTGGCGGCGCCGCCGTCGTAGCCGTCCGGGATCACCGGGCCGCCCTCCAGGCCGTCCTCGGTGACGCCGACCCAGCGCGTGCCCGGCGTCCAGAGCGATTTCATCTGCGTGCGCGCCACGCCCGGCAGCAGGAACACTTCCTCGCTCAGCTTGCGCAGGGTTTCGAGGTAGGCGGCGTCGTAGATGCTGCCGCGCGGATTGTCGACCGCGATGCGCACCGCGTTGCCCAGGCCGGTCAGCTCGGCCTGGTGGGCCAGGTAGTTCTGGATGTACGGGTGGTGCGTCGGAATGGTCTTCTCGAAGCTGGCGTTGATCGTCAGCCTGGTGGTTTGCCAGCCCAGCGCGATGGTCACCAGCGCGCAGGCCAGCATCACCAGTAGGCGGTGGTTGAACAGCAGCCGTTCGACCAGCGAGCCGGAGGCGCGGTCGAACTGGTTCAGGTTCTCGGACATGTTCATGGCTGGCCCCCGTTTGCCGGCTTGGCGGCGACCACTGCCACACCGCGCGCGCTGAGCGCGAGCAGCTTGCCGTCGTCGAGCGCCAGCACGCCGTTCAGTGGCGCCAGCGGCGCGCCGGGCAGCGGCACCAGCGCGTCCTGGCGGGCGGCCAGCAGCACGCCGGCCTGGTTGGCGAACAGCAGCGAGCCGTCGGCGCGCGCGGCCGATGCCGTGATCGTCACCGGCATCGGACTGGACAGCTGCCGCCAGCTGGCGCCGGCGTCGGCGGAACGCCAGACGTTGCCGCGCAGGCCGGCCAGCACGAGGGCGCCGTCGCCGGTCAGCTCCGCGCTGAAGAAACTGCCTTGATAGGGTACCGGCAGGCGTTTGAAGGTGCGGCCGGCGTCGGTGGACAGCAGCGCCAGTCCGCGCTCGCCGCCGATCAGCAGGGTGTCGCCGCGGCGGCGCACGGCGTTCAGGTGCAGACCTTTTGGATTGTCGATGCGGTCCATCCACGAGGACCAGGTCCGGCCGCCGTCGGCGCTGGCGAAGGCCAGGCCGTAGGCGCCGACCGCCAGCATGCGGCCGCCGCCGAGCAGGCAGACGTCGAGCAGCGGCTTGTCGGCGCCGTCGGCCACCAGGCGTTCGGCGTCGCGGATGGCGGCGGCGTCGGTGCCGGCGCGCGCGGCCTCCAGCGCCAGGGTGGCGATGCGCTGGCCGTCCATCACGCTTTGCCAGCTGGCGCCACCGTCGCCGCTGACCAGGATGACGCCGCCATGGCCGACCGCGACGCCGTTGCTGGCGTCGGCGAAGCGCACCGCCGTCAGCGTCACGCTGACCGGCACGGCGGCCTGGCGCCAGCTGTTGCCCGCGTCGTCGCTGAGCA
The DNA here is from genome assembly GCF_017833525.1 of Duganella sp. 1411. Lineage (GTDB taxonomy): Bacteria > Pseudomonadota > Gammaproteobacteria > Burkholderiales > Burkholderiaceae_D > Rugamonas. Next base: position 1,209,390 of record NZ_JAFICD010000001.1, on the reverse strand, counting down.
GGATGATACCGCGCTCGCCGACGGCGACGATGCGCTTGCCCGCCGTGGCGGCGCCCAGCAGCACCGACCGGGCGGCGCCGCGCGCCATCACGGCCGGGCGCAGCCGCGCCGCCGTGGTGGCCAGGGCGGCCGTGGCCGTCGGCGCCGGCGCGCTATCGGCCAGCGCGGCGGCGGGCAGGGCGCCCAGGGCCAGCGCGCCGATGAAGGTGCTCGCCAACATCAGCGCGCACCTTCGCCGGTCATCGCATCGGGCGTGAAGACGCTGTCCTGATAGCGCGGCTTGAGCGGATACTGCGCCGCCTTCGACGTCGACAGGTCGCCGACGAACGCCGTGCCGGAGATCAGGTCGGTGTAGCCGAAGGCGCCGATCACCGTGCCCGGCAGGTCCGGCGCGACGAAGGTCTGCGACCACAGCGTCTTCCACAACTGGCCGTTGGCGTCCCAGCGGTCGCCCAGCACGCAGTTCCAGGTATCTTCGTCGCAGTAGTAGCGGCTCTTCGGCGCCTGGTGGCGCTGGCCGGTGCGCAGGCTGGCCTCGACCACCCACACCCGGTGCTTCTCCCACCGCACATGGTCGGGATTGAGGTAGGCCTTGCCCAGCAGCTCGGCGTCGGTCTTCGGTTGCAGCAGCTTGTTGCCGTTGTACGGGATCAGCAGTTCCTGCTTGCCGACGATCTTCCAGTCGAAGCGGTCGGTGCGTCCGGTCCAGGTGGACAGCTCGTCAAAGCTCATCACCCCGGCCGTCGACGGCGTCGGCGTGTCGCAGCACGGATTGGGCAGCTTGCGCACGCGGCGCTGGCCGGTCAGGTAAACCCACGCCTGGTCCTTGCTGGCGTCGATGCTGTTGCGCCCGACGATGGCCTCGCCGGCGCGGATCGGCGGCCCGGAATTGATCAGGCGGATCAGCCATTGCTCGTTGGTCTTAGAAAATTGCTCCAGCGAGCTCTCCGGGAAATAGTAGGGCATTTGTTCGTCGGCCACGCCGGCGGTGGTCAGCACGGCCTTGCCGTCGGCCGTCAACTGGTACTGGTTCAGCGGCACCTGCCACGAGGTGCCGCGCCAGCGCAGCACGTGGTTCCACATCACCTCGGCGCCGGTCTTGGGGATCGGGAAGGGAATGCCACCGAAGGCGCCGCTGACGACGTCGGCGGTCAGCTTGGCGCGCGTGGCGTTCTTGAACGTGTTGTCGTACACCCATTGCGGCGCGGCGGCGGTGCGGTGGGTCTGGTAGACGTCGAGCCGGTAGTCGGGGTACTTCTTGAGCATGGCCTTGGTGCCGTCGCTGAGCAAGGCGCCGTACTGGTCGGCGTTCTTGCCGGTGACCACATACAGCGGCTTTTCGTCCTTGAACGGGTCGCCGCGCCGGCCACCGGCCTTGTCGCCGGCGATGGGGGTGGTGTAGCCGCCGGTCCAGGCCGGAATGCTGCCGTCCTTGTTGCCGGCTTTTTCGCCGCCCAGCGGCGTCAGTTCCGTCTTCAGTTTGGCCGCTTCGTCGGGCGTGGCGGCGGACGCCAGCGCGCCGGTGGCCAGCGCGGCGAGCGCGGCAAGGGTCGATATCGAATGCTTCATACGGTCTCCGGAGTGGTTTTTAGAAGGTGCGGCGCAGCGACAGCGCGAGGTAGTCGCGGTCGGCCAGGGCGTTGCCGCTGGTGTAGACGGCGGCGCCGTTGGCCAGCAGCGGGCGGTAATTGACGAACGGCTCGGCCTTGCCCAGGTATTTGTTGAAGCTGAGCGAGAACTGCCACACGCCCTGGTAGGTGCCGTCGACGCCGAACGTGGCGGTGCCGCTGTGCTTGGCGCCCCAGCCGAGGCCGGTGACCGACGAGTAGCCGTCGAGCGCGTAGCGCAAGCCGACCGGTACGCTCAGGTCGAGCCCGGGCAGCGCCTGGCGGTAGGTCGGCGTGTAGATCATCTGCAGCGCGCTGGCGTCGCGCGTGCGCAGGCCGTCGAGCGTGTGGTTGGGATCGTCCTGCGACAGCGCCCGGTTCCAGGCCAGCTCGCCGATGAACGATGATTCGCGCGCCAGCCAGTTCGGTCCCAGTGAGCTCAGCCACGAGAGGTTGACGTGGGCGGTGCGGCCGGTGGCGTACGAGGGCTGCGGCTGCACGTTCGGGTAGACCACGTTCTGGTTGGTCAGCGGCATGTTGTTGCGGACCGACGCCTCCAGCGCGAAGCTGGTGTTGCCGATCGCGTGGGTGGCGCTGGCGCCCCAGGTGGTGATGGCCTCCGGGAAGATGTAGTACCAGCTGCTCGGCGCGGCGCTGGTGACGTTCAATTGCGAATAGAACTGGCCGGACTTGTCGTGGTAGCGCGCGGCGTAGAAGCCGATGTCGGTCTCGTCGAGGCGCCATTTGAGCTGGGCGCCGAACTGGCCGTGGTCCGATGGCTTCTGGTCGGCGCCGGGCAGCAAGACGTTGCCGCTGACGATCTCCGGCAGCGGCGAGCCGCCCCAGATGTTGTTGGAGGTGTTGAAATAGCTGCCGGCCGGCGCCATGCGGTCGGCCTCCCAGCGGAACTGGTAGTAGGCACCGACGGTGACGTCCGGGCTCAGTTGCAGCTGGCCGGACACCTGCGGCACCGGACGGATGATCTCCTTGAATTGGGCGTTGGGCGACGACTGCAGCTTCATCACGTCGGTCGGTCCCTGGGCGCGGGCGATGCCGTTGTCGCCGAAGAACAGCGTCTCGCCGTAGACCAGCGCGTGCTGGCCCAGGCGCGCGCTGAGCTTGTGGCCCGCGCCCAGCTCCCAGCCGCCGAAGATGAAGGCGTCCAGCAGCTCGGCCTTGCGGCCGGCCAGCTTGCGGGTCGATTCGGGGATGCTGTCGTAGGGGGACTGGCCGTTGTGCGTGTCGGTGGCGTCGGTCCTGCCGTCGTAGGCCTGGTCGTACCAGCCGGCCGCGCTGACGCGCACGCCGAAGTCCTTGCGGTAGACGGCGTCGAACTCGCTGAGCAGGTCGATCCGCTTGGACACCAGGCCCTTGTTGCGGAAGTTGTCGTCGCCGGCGTTGAAGTTGAGCGCCTGCGGAAAGGCCGATGCCGGCACGCCCGGCACCAGTTGCCGGGTGGTGTCGACCAGCGCCGGATCGGCGTCATGCACGCGGTACATGGTACTGATTTTCAGCGTGTTGTCGAAGCGAACCGTCCAATCGGGATTGGACAGTTCGAGCTCGGCGGCGTGGCCGTGGACGGCGGCCAGGGTAGTCGCCAGCGTGGCCGTCTTCAACAGGCCCAGACGCGGGGGCGCCGGCCGGGCAGCGGGTGCCAGGAAGTTATTCATTATTGTCTCCGGTTATGTTTTTATGTGGTGCATTCAGTTTGCCAACGGAGCGCGTATGTGTAAAATTGATTGTATGCATTCGATGTATCGATGCTGTCGATACCTATAAAAACCGAAGGAGACCGCATGCGCTTCAACAAGCTGGACTTGAACCTGCTGGTGGCGCTCGACGCCATGTTCACGCTGCGCAGCGTCAGCCGCGCGGCCGAGCAGCTGCACATGAGCCAGTCGGCACTCAGCAGTTCGCTGGCGCGGCTGCGCGAATACTTTGGCGACGACCTGCTGGTGCAGGTGGGGCGGCAGATGGAGTTGACGCCGCGCGCCGAGGTCTTGCAGGAGGCGGTGCGCGACGTGCTGGTGCGCGTCAACACGACCATCACCGCCACGCCGCATTTCGAGCCGGCGCGCTCGGACCGCGAGTTCCGCATCTTCGTCTCGGATTTCACGATGTCGGTGCTGGTGCCGCACCTGCTGGTGCTGGCGCGCGAGCAATCGAGCAGCGTGCGCTTCCACCTGTTGCCGCAAACGCGGCAGCCGCAACGCACGCTGGAGCACGGCGACGCCGACCTGCTGGTGATTCCGCACGAGTTCTGCTCGCCGGAGCATCCGACCGACGGCCTGTTCGAGGAGGAGTTTTGCGCCGTGGTGTGGGACCAGAGCCGCTACGCGAAGCAGGGCGCGATCTCGCTGGCCGAGTACCAGGCGGCCGGGCATGTGGTGATGCAGCCGCCCGGCATGGACCGCACCTTCGAGTACACGTTCATGGAAAACACCGGTATCAAGCGGCGGGTGGAGGTGACCACCTTCAGCTTCCTGGCCGCGCCGTTTCTGGTGGTGGGCACGGAGCGCGTCGCCACGGTGCACCGCCGGCTGGCGAAGGAGGTCGCGCGCGGGCTGCCGGTGGCGATGCTGGACATGCCGCTGCGGGTGACTCGCATGGCGCAGTCGATGCAGTGGCACAAATATCGCACGCAGGACCCGGGGCTGGTGTGGCTGCGCGATTTGCTGCACCAGGCGGTGGCAAGGATGGACGCTGGTATCGAAGCCATCGATGGGAGTAATCGACAGAAGTGATTTTACAGCGCGGCACGGCGCGCCTAGCATGGCGGCTTCTGACCCTGAAAGGATGTTTATGCCGCGCCGCTTTGTCGACCTCTCCATCTACCTGGAAAACGAGGTGCTGTCCGACCCGCCCATGCTGGCGCCGAAGATCGAATACCAGACCCACGCCGACACGCTGGGCGAGTTCATGCACATGCTGCCCGGCACCAAGGCCAGCGACTTCCCGGACGGCGAGGCCGCCGCCGCCGAATGGGTGCGGCTGACCACCCACAGCGGCACCCACCTCGACGCCCCTTACCATTTCCACTCGACGATGAACCGCAAGCTGGGCGAGGCCGAGCGCTCGATCACCATCGACGAGGTGCCGCTGGAGTGGTGCTTCCAGCCGGGCGTCAAACTCGATTTCCGCCACCTGCCGGATGGTCACGTGGTGTCGGCGGCGGAGGTCGAGGCCGAACTCAAGCGCATCGGCCACACCCTGCGGCCGTTGGAAATCGTCGTCGTCAACACCCGCGCGGGCGAACGCTACGGCAAGCCGGACTACGTCAACTGCGGCTGCGGCATGGGCTACGAGGCGACCATGTATTTGCTCGAGCGCGGCGTGCGCCTGACCGGCACCGACGCCTGGAGCTGGGACGCGCCGTTCAGCTACACGGCCAAGAAAATCGCCGAGACGGGCGACGTCGGCCTGATCTGGGAAGGGCACAAGGCGGGCCGCGACATCGGCTACTGTCACCTGGAAAAGCTGCACAACCTGGAGTCGCTGCCGCCGACCGGCTTCACCATCAGCTGCTTCCCGCACAAGATCCGCGCCGCATCGGCCGGCTGGACGCGGGCCGTGGCGATCTTTGAAGAGTAAAAGAGGCCGTGCCGGCGCGGTTCGGGTTGGACCGAGTGCTCATCCCCCCATGCCCATCCGCGCGCCGGGCGAGACGCCCGTCAGCAAGCCTTCGATCGTATGCTCCTGCACGATCGGCTCGAGCTGGTCGACCACGCGGCAGGTGATGTGGCGGCGCAGCGCGTCCGGCAGGCTGTCGTAGTAGCCGCGCGTCAGTTGCAGGTCGTGCTTGTCGGCGTTGCGGGCGTCCGGGGCGTCGACGCCCAGCACGAACACCGGGCGCGATTTGTCGGATTGGTTGGCCGTGCCCCGATGGATGGTCAGCGCCGAGCGGGCTGAGATGTCGCCCATTTTCGCCAGCTTGCGCTGGGCCAGCGCCTCGTAGCGGGGCCAGCGCGATCGCGCGGGGAACATCGGGTCGTCGCCCGCCAGGTCGTCCCACTGGGTGCCGGGCGCGATTTCGAACGGGCCCATGTCCTCGGTCACGTCCACGGTGGTGATGTTGAAGGCCAGCGAATTGAGGCGCCGGCCTTGCAGCGTCGCCGCCGGCGTCGGGAAGTCGCGGTGCCACGGCTGGTGCAGCGCCCCCGGGCCGGGCACGTCGAAACCGGCTTCGACGATGCGGTAATCCGGTCCCAGGATGGCGCGGCAGACCGCCGCCACCCAAGGGTGCGTGATGATGTCGATGAAGCCGCTGAGGCGCTCCGGGTGGATCTCGACGTAGTAGCGGTTCGGGCCGCGCGGCAGCGCGCCGCCGGGTTGGGCCAGCGCCTCCCGGAACAACACGGTGATATCGGCCCCCAGCCGCCGCACCCACTCGGTCGGGAAGGCATTTTTGCAGGCGATAAAGCCGTCGCCATACAGGCCACCCATGATGGCAGCTTCGGTGTACTCGGCCGGCGTCGATGGGGTGCGGTTATCTGGATCCATGATGGCTCCTTGTTTCGATGCGCTCACGAATTATTGTAATCAATCGCCCCGATCGGCGCGGCACGGCTGAATCGCCAGTGGCCCCTGGTTGGCGCACTGTGCGGTAGCGAACAGCGCCGCGCGCGGAAGACTTCTATCATTGACGGCCCACAGGTCAGCCGTGCACAGCCTTACGGTTGCGCACGCGGTGGCGATCCAATCAATAGGAGTTTTTTGTATGCGCTTTTATCACCGTTTTCTGCTCTGGCTCTTGATGGCGTTGGCGGCGCCTGTCGCCGTTGCCGTGCCACCGATCAAGCCAGCCGCCGAGGCGCCGGCCGTTCCCGCCGATACGCTGGGCCGCGAGACGCCGCGCTCCATGGTCGCCGGCCTGATCGGGGCCTTGGCCGAACTGGACTACGATCGCGCTGCCCAATTCCTCGACATCCCGGCGCCGGCCAACAATCGCCAGCAACTCAATGCCGCCAGCCAGGCGCGCGCCTTCCATGCGCTGCTCGACGATAACGGCTCGCTCAAGCCGTTCGCCGCCTTGTCGAACGCCGACACCGGCAGGCTCGACGACGACCTGCCGGCCGACCAGGAAATCATCGGTGAAGTGAAGCTGCAGGGCAAGGAGGTGCCGATCCTGCTCACGCGCGGCGCGGACGGCGAACATCAGATATGGCGCGTTTCGAAGGAAACGCTGGCGCAGATCGCGGCGGCGGCCAAGGGCGCGCCGGCGGCCCAGCCGCCGGCGAAAAACGAAACGCTGGTGGCCGGCGCGCCGCTCAAGGATTGGGGCGTGTTGCTCGGGCTGGGCGTGGTGGTGTTCGGCGGCTTGTGGATCGTTTCCTTCATTTGCGTGACCGTCATCCGCCGGCTGGTCGCCGACCCGGCCGCCAGCAGCGGCTACCGCTTCGCCGAGGCGGCGCTGCCGCCGTTGAGCTTGCTGATCGCCGTCTTCGTCTTCTATAACTGGGCCGACCAGCTGCCGGTCTCGATCGTGGCGCGCCAGACCTTGCTGCGCTACACCGGCGTCATCACCGCTATCGCGCTGGTGTGGTTCGGCCTGCGGCTGGTCGACGGCATCGCCGACCTGGCCGTCGCGCGCATGCAGCGGCACCAGCGCCGGCAGATCGTGTCCGTCATCATCCTGGCGCGGCGCACGGTCAAGTTCCTGTTGCTCGCGTTCGCCGGCATCGGCATCCTCGGCACGTTCGGCATCGACGTCACCACCGGCATCGCGGCGCTGGGCATCGGCGGTATCGCGCTGGCGCTGGGCGCGCAGAAAACCGTGGAAAACCTGGTCGGCAGCGTCACCATCATCGCCGACCGGCCGCTGCAGGTGGGCGACTTCGTCAGGGTCGGCGACGTGGTCGGCACGGTGGAGGACATCGGCATCCGGTCCTCGCGCATCCGCACCGGCGAGCGCACCGTGGTGACCGTGCCCAACGGCGACTTGTCGGCGCGCCAGATCGAGAACTACGCCGAGCGCGACCGGTTCCTGTTCAATCCGGTCATCGCGATCGCCTACGGCACCACGTCGGCCAAGCTGCGTGAGGCCATCCGGATCGTCCAGCAGGTGCTCGCCGGCCATGAAAAAATGGCCGAGGGCGCGCGCGCCAGGCTGGGCAACATCACCGACCGTGCCTTCAATATCGAAGTCTTTTCGTATATCGACGTGCCCGAATTTGACGTCCAGGTGATTGTCCGGGAAGAATTGCTCCTGGCGATCTACGAGCAGCTCGAGGCGGCCGGCATCGGTCTTGCCTTCCCGACACAAACGATTTTGTGCGCGCCGGCGGAGGGCGTCAGTCCGCAGCCGTCATAATACGGTACGGCCGTCGCTTGACGGCCATGTTGATGGTCCCGATACTGGCAGTGCGTCCTCTCACCACAAGCGACGGCGAGTCGCCGACGAGGGCGAGGATTAAAACATGGAGTACGTCTTTACATTGAACTACCAGCTCGTCGACGGCGACCGTGATACGGAGGCGCTGGTTGAGCGGTTGGGGCAGGCCGGCTGCGAGGACGCGTTGGTCGGGATCGGTCAGCCGGGGCGATTGGCGCTGGAATTTACCCGCGAGTCGGACACGGCGGACGCGGCGCTGCGCAGCGCGCTGGCCGACGTGCGCGAAGCCATCCCGTCGGCGACCTTGATCGAGCTCGCCCGTGATCTGGTTGGTTAAGTTCTTTCCTCGACCAGACATTGACGTCAGACCGGCTCCTGGACGCGGCTGAAATATCGATTCCGTAATAAACGTACGTTCCCGTGAATTCGCGCATTTGTCTCGAGTATTTGAGGCGTTTTATTCGACCGGGACCTGCCCTCGCCACACGCCTGCAGTGTGACATTTCGTGTATTTTTCCACTGGGAAATAATGCTATCCTAACTGTCATCGGCCAATTTCTACTGGAAGCGGTCGTGGCTGTTTAGAAAGTCTTCCTCGGTAGTCGATGTCGAGCGCATCGCCGGCCATTTTCAACCTAGTTGTTATGAAGGATGCATTATGTTCGACTTTATTGGTGACGTGTTGGGTGGCGCAGTGGACATGGTGAGTGATGTTATAGACGTTGTTGTTGAAAACCCAGGGAAAACGTTGCTCGTAGTTGGGGGAACGATTGCCACCGGTGGTCTGGCATGGGCAGCGGCTCCCGCGGTTGCTGCTGCGGCTGGCGGTGCAGGATTACTCGGAGCGGCTAGCACCGGTACGGCGATCAGTACTTTGTCTGGCGCTGCGCTCACAAATGCATCTTTGGCTGCTATCGGAGGAGGCGCCGTGGCGGCAGGCGGGGGCGGCATGGCTGCTGGAACGGCTATCGTTACAGGCGTAGGAGCCGCGGCAGGTGCAGGTGTTTCCGTTGGCGCCGTCAAAGCAGCGACGTAAAAAGCCAGCCTGCCAATTAACTCAGAAATGCGCGAAGCCAGCACCGCAGCAGGCTGGAGCCAAAGCCGCTGCGGTGCGGGGCACGCGACAGCCAAACGAGCCCCAACACCATAAAACAAAATTAACAAGAAAAGAATCGCATGAAAGTGAACATGTTGACGGACACCGAAGCGACCCGCGCCGTGGTCCGTCTGGTAAGGGAGTGTCTTCGGTTTGATGTGGCGGTGGCTTGGGCAGGCCCCAACCCTGCGGTGGAGGCAATGCTGGAGGCGCACCCGAAACTAGGACGCGTTGTAATCGGTACCCACATGTATCAGACTGACCCGAAAGTGCTGCGGAGGTTCATCCCCCACGTTGGAGCTCGCTGTTTGCCACCAGATGGTCGTCTTTTCCACCCGAAGGTCTATCTCTTTAAGATGGCGAAAGGGTTCGCTGCGGTTGTAGGGAGCCATAACCTCACCGGAGGAGCCTTCGGAGGCAGGAATATCGAGGTAAGTGTGCTGCTTGAAGGTTCCGCTGACGATGAGGTCTTTGTTGATTTAACCTCCTTCGTTAAATCGAGCTGGGCCGTAGCGGAGACGATCGACGAAGACGATTTCCTATTTCCTTATGAAACCCAGTATCGAATCAACAAGGCTAAGCGCAGCGCGCTGGATAAGTTCCACCGGCTAAAGAAGCCCCGCAAAGGGGCGAAGACATCTCCTATGGACGTTTCTTGGGCGAGCTTTACCGCAGCAGTGAAGAAAGACGGCCACCATGACTTCGTAGGTCGGTTGGAAATCTTGGAGCGAGCGTCAGTTTTGTTCAAAGAGCATCGTTCGTTCTCGGCGATGTCGCAATACGAGCGCAAGGCAATTGCGGGCACTTATGGAACCAAGGAATCTCAGCTTGATGGTCTAAATTGGGCCTGGTTTGGAACGATGTTCGGCCAAGGAGACTTCAAGAACCTTGTCAATGAGTCGCCGGAGCTATTGTCCAGCGCGCTGCAAAACATTCCTTTGGAGGGCGATGTGTCAGAGGCGCAGTTCGACGCTTTTGTGCACGACTTCGACCTTGCCTTCCAGGGTAAGGCACACAAGGGCGGCGTCGCAACGGCAAGTCGTCTGCTTGCCATGAAAAGGCCAGATTTTTTTGTCGGGCTGAACAACGCCAACCGAGTAGGCATCAGCGAAGCCTTCGGAACGGCCCCCACAACCTTAAACCTAGGCAACTACTGGGAGCGTGTCGTTATCCCTGTGCAGAATAGCCCTTGGTGGCTGCACTCAAGGCCAAGGGATGTACTGGGCGGGCGTATATGGGACAATCGTGCCGCGCTCATGGACAGCATTTATTACGACCCGAGCATACATCAGGCCGCTGCCTGATTTGTCGCAGGAGTGGTTGTCACCGAATAGTGCTCAAAGAGAAACCGAGAGAGGGGTAGCCAAATTGACCTCAGCCGGCGGCTTTGAGCGATTCGCGGCGGATGCTCGATGCTGAAAGGTTCAGGCCATGTAGTCCAAGCGGCGATCAAGCGGGGGAGAGCTTGGTGCCGCTTGGCGCAGTGATGGAAAACATCTCGACCGCCAGGCTTTGAATTTTCCCACTTGCCGATTTCGTTATAAATTTTTCCGATTTTTTAATACTTCCCGGAAGTTGTCGATGCTACCATTCTTGCCAGACTAGCGAATGGCGAATGGCGATGAGCACGAGGATGATCAGGATGGGAATGGTGGTGGCCACCGGCGATACCGAAAAGGAAAAACACCAAAATTTCCTCGCCGCCGACGGCGCCGCCCCGGCCGCGTCCACCTCCGACTGCGCCGACTTCTTCTACCGCCACGGCATCTCCACCCCCAGCGTCCTGTTCGACGACCTGCAAGACACCTACTATTTCGCCAAAAACCGCGCCGGCCAGTTCGTCTGGGGCAACCGTTTGCTGCAAGAGCAGCATTCTCTTTCCAGCGTGAAAGACATCATCGGCAAGTCGGACCATGACTTTTTCCGCCGCGATATCGCCGACCGCATCCGCGCCGACGACCTGCAGGTGATGGAAAGCGGCGTCTCCGTCAAAAACAAGCTCGAAGTGATCGATGGCAATAACGGCGCGTTGACGTGGCTGTTCACCACCAAGGCGCCGGTGCGCGACCGCCACGGCGAGATCGTCGGCGTCGAGGGCTTCAGCCGCGACGCCCAGCGCTCGCAGGAGGCCATCGCGCCGTTCCACGTGTTTAAAAGCTGCATCGAATACCTGCAGGCGCACCTGACCGAGGACATCGGCATCGACCACCTGGCCAGCCTGTCGTGCATGTCGCTGTCGACCTTCGAGCGCAAATTCAAGCAGCATTTCTCGCTGACGCCCAAGCAATACATCCTGCGCATGAAAGTGCACGAGGCGTGCCGCCTGTTGCCGGGTGCGAACAGCATCGCCCGCGTGGCCGTGGAGACCGGTTTCGGCGGCCAGAGCTATTTCACCAAGATCTTCCGCAGCGTGGTCGGCATCACGCCCAAACAGTATCAGCTGTCCCTGCTGGCCTCCGGGCGGGCGGCGACGGTCCGAAGGAGTAGTTGAACCCGAGATTCATGGAGGAGACATGTTGCATGCTGAACGAGAGATCGACGGACGCAGATCCGCTCTCATCAAATTAGCCGGCCTGTGTGGCCTGGCATTGTCCGGCGACGCCCTGGCGGCGCTGGCGACCCCGGCCGGCGCACCGGCCGCGCCCGGCGTGCTGTCGGCCGAGGCCTTGGCGCTGACCGCCGTGCTGGCCGAGCACATCATTCCCGCCACCGACACGCCCGGCGCGCTGGCCGTCGGCGCGCACCGCACCATCGACCATATGTTGCGGGCCTGCGCCACCGAGCCGGAGCAAAAGAGTTTTATCGCCGGACTGGAGCGCGTCGACGCGCTGGCGCTGGCCACGGCGGGCAAGCGCTTCCGCGCGCTGCCGCCCAAGCGCAGGATCGAGCTGCTGCACGCCCTCGATGGCGGCACGGCGCCGTTCGGGGCCGACGACCAGCGGTTTTTCCGCACGCTGAAGTCCTACACGCTGTTCGCCTATTACACCTCGGAAGCCGGCTCGACCCTGGAGCTGGCGTATCTGCCGGTGCCCGGCGGCTACAAGGGCGACGTTCCCGTTCGAAAAAACACTCGCACCTGGGCTCTGATATGAACCAACCCTACATCAAGAAAAGCGCCGAACAATTCGACGCCATCGTGGTCGGCTCCGGCATCACCGGCGGCTGGGCCGCCAAGGAATTGTGCGAGCGCGGCCTGTGCACGCTCATGGTCGAGCGCGGCCGCCCGGTCGAGCACCGCAGCGACTACATCGGCGAAGGCGTCGACGAGTGGAAACTGCCCAACCGCGGCCTGGTCGAGGAAAAGCTGGCGGCGGACCAGTTCGCCGAGCAGCGCAAATGCTACGCCTTCGACGACCACACCAAGCACTTCTTCAACAACGACCGCGACATGCCCTACAGCACGCCGGAAGGGCGTCCGTTCAGCTGGATACGCGGCAACCAGCTGGGCGGCAAGTCGCTGTTGTGGGCGCGCCAGTCCTACCGCTGGAGCGATCTGGACTTCGGCGCCAACGCCAAGGACGGCCATGGCGTCGACTGGCCGATCCGCTACGCCGACCTGGAGCCGTGGTACGGCCATGTCGAGCGCCACGTCGGCATCAGCGGCGCGCGGGAAAACATGGCGGTGCTGCCGGACAGCGAGTTCCTGCCGGCGTTCGAATTTAACACCGTCGAGGCCGCGCTCAAGAAGAAGTTCGACGCCAGCTTCGCGCCGGCGCGCATGATCATGGGCCGCTGCGCCCACCTGACCAAGCCCAACGAAAAGCACCTGGAAATGGGCCGGGGCAGCTGCATGGCGCGCAGCATGTGCAATCGCGGCTGTTCCTTCGGCGCGTACTTCTCGACGCAGAGTTCGACCCTGCCGGCCGCCGTGGCGACCGGGCGCCTGAGCATCGCCACCAACGCCATCGTCCACAGCGTGCTGTACGACGCCAAGACCAACCGCGCCACCGGGGTGCGGGTGATCGACGCCGAAACCATGGAAACGCGCGAGTTCCACGCCAAGGTGGTGTTCCTGTGCGCCTCGACGCTGGGCAGCACGCAGGTGCTGCTGAACTCGACCTCGGAGGCGTTCCCCACCGGCCTGGGCAACTCCTCGGGCGTGCTGGGCCATTACCTGATGGACCACTTGTTCGGCGCCGGCGCCTCCGGCCGGGTCGAGGGCTACGAGAACGATTATTACTCGGGCCGGCGTCCGACCGAACCCTACATTCCGCGTTTCCGCAACGTGACGGAGCAGCATCCGGGCTTCCTGCGCGGCTACGCGCTGGCCGGCGGCGCCCGGCGCGAAGGCTGGCAGCAGCAGGGGGGCAAGCCCGGCTTCGGCAAGGACTACAAGGCGATGATACGCAAGCCGGGCCCTTGGCACTTCGGCCTGTTCGGCCAGGGCGAGATGCTGCCGCGCTATGAAAACATGGTCAGCCTGCATCCGACCAAGAAGGACAAGTGGGGCATGCCGCAGTTGCACATCGACTGCACCTATTCGGCCAACGACAACAAGATGCGCGAGGACATGGCCGATACCGCCGCCAACATCCTCGAGTCGCTGGGCGTCAAGGACGTCAAGAAGTCGATCAGGACCACGGAGCAGTGGGCGCCGGGACTGTCGATCCACGAGATGGGCACGGCGCGCATGGGGCGCGATCCGAAGACGTCGATGCTCAACGGGTACAACCAGGCGCACGACGTGCCGAACCTGTTTGTCACCGACGGCGCCAGCATGTGCTCGGGCGCCTGGCAGAATCCGTCGCTGACGTTCATGGCGCTCACCGTGCGCGCCTGCGACTATGCGGTTGAACAACTCAAACTTGGCAAACTTTAAGGATATGAACATGAAGGTTTTCAACGCACACAAACGCAACGCGCTGGCGCTTTGCTTCGCCTTGACGGCGGCGTCGTCCCAGGCTGCCACCAGCCCGATGCTGGGCGTGCAGCTGTGGTCGGTCAAGGACGAGATCAAGCAGGACTTCGAGGGCACGCTGGACAAGCTGGCCAAGCTGGGTTTCCAGGGCGTCGAGTTCGCCGGCGAGTTCGGCAAATACAAGGCCGATCCGGCGGGGCTGCGTGCCTTCCTGCGGAAAAAAGGGCTGCAATGCGCCGGCGCGCACACGCGTGTCGACCAGCTCAACGCGGCCAACTTCAAGGCCACCACCGATTTCTACAAGACGCTCGGCTGCAACCGCCTGATCATCGCCATGGATAATCGCGCCGCCAGCAAGGAAGGCTCGGCCGAGCTGGCCAAGGAGCTGAGCGCCTTGTCGGCCAAGCTGGGCGAGCAGGGCATGAAGCTGGGCTATCACAACCACGAGGCGGAGATGCTGGGCGACAAGGGCCAGACCAACTGGGACTTGCTGGCCAACAACACGCCCAAGGACTTCATCCTGCAGCAGGACGTGGGCTGGACCACCTACGCCGGCAAGGACCCGATCGCCTTCGTGAACGCCTACCCGGGCCGCACCGTGACCACGCACTACAAGGCCAAGTTCGTCAAAGGCACGGAGGGCACCAGCATCATCGGCCAGGACAAGACCGATTGGACCGGCCTGACCAAGGCGGTGCGCAGCGTCGGCGGCACCGAGTGGATCATCGTCGAGCAGGAGGAATACCCGAACGGCATGGGCCAGCTGGAATCGGTGGCGGCCTCGATGCGCGGGCTGCAGGCGGTGCTGGCCAAGATGCCGGTGCCGTAGGGATTTCCATGAGCTTGTCCGTACATTTTCAACATATCGTCAAGGAGTTCGGCCCGGTGCGGGTGCTGCACGGGGTCGACTTCGCGCTCGAACCGGGCCGCGTGGTCGGCCTGCTGGGGGAAAACGGCGCCGGCAAGTCGACGCTGATGAAGATCCTGGCCGGCTACGAGCGCCCGACCGGCGGCCAGCTGCTGATCGACGGCACGGCCCGCCACTTCGCCGACGCGCGGCAGGCCGAGGCGCTGGGCATCGCGCTGATCCACCAGGAATTCAACCTGGCCGAGCACTTGACGATCACGCAGAATATCTTTCTCGGCCACGAGAAAAGCAGCGGCTGGCTGCTGGACCTCAAGGCCATGCGCGCCGGCGCCGCCGCTTGTTTGGAGCAGGTCGGGCTCGACATCAGTCCCGACACCAAGGTGGCCGACCTGATCGTCGCCGAGAAGCAGCTGGTGGAAATCGCCAAGGCGCTCAGCCGCAAGGCCCGCCTGCTGATCATGGACGAGCCGACGGCCAGCCTGTCGTCCGGCGAAACGCGCAAGCTGTTCGCGTTGATGGCGCGCCTCAAGTCCGAGGGCGTGACCATCGTCTACATCTCGCACAAGCTCGACGAGATGGAGGCCAACACCGACGAGGTGGTGGTGATGCGCGACGGCCGTTTCGTCAGCCGCGCGCTGACGGCCGACATCGACCGCCACCAGATGGCCAACCTGATGGTGGGGCGCGACGTGTCGGACATGTTCCTGCCCAAGCGCTTGCCGGCGGCGGATGCCAAGGTGCTGCTCAAGGTCGAGGGCTTGAGCGTGCCCGGCTGGGTGCGCGACCTGGGCTTCGAGGTGCGCGCCGGCGAGATCCTCGGCTTCGGCGGCCTGGTCGGCGCGGGCCGCACCGAGGCTTTCGAGGCCTTGCTCGGCCTGCGCCCGCGTTCATCGGGGCGCATCGAAATCGACGGCGCGCCGGTCGATATCCGCAATCCGCGCCAGGCCATGCTGCACGGCCTGACCTACCTGAGCGAGGACCGCAAGGGCAAGGGCTTGCACGTCGGCCTGGGCCTGCGGGAAAACCTCACGGTGATGACCCTGGAGCGCGACGCCAAGCCGTGGCTGGACCTGAAGGGCGGCCGCGCCGCGCTGGACAAGGCCATCGCCGATTTCGGCATCCGCCTGCGCGACGTCGATTGCAAGGCCGGCGAGCTGTCCGGCGGCAATCAGCAAAAGCTGGCGCTGGCCAAATACCTGCACAGCGATCCGCGCGTGGTGGTGCTCGATGAGCCGACCCGTGGCGTCGACGTCGGCGCCAAGCGCGACATCTACCAGCTGATCCACCGCCTGGCGGCCGAGGGCCGGGCCGTCATCGTCATTTCGTCCGAACTGATAGAACTGATCGGCCTGTGCCACCGCGTCGCGATCCTGCGCGGCGGCAAGCTGCAGGCGATGCTGGACCACGACCATCTCACCGAAGAAGAATTGATCTCCCATGCAACCGACACCCACCACTAAAGCTCCCTTCACGTTGCCGGGGCTGGAGCGCTTCCGCGGCTACGGCCCGGTCGTCGCGCTGGTCTTGCTGTGCATCGCCGGCGGCCTGCTGAACCCGGACTTCGCCACCGTCGAAAACCTGATGAACGTGCTCACCCGCACGGCCTTCATCGGCATCATCGCGGTCGGCATGACCTTTGTCATCGTCTCCGGCGGCATCGACCTGTCGGTCGGCTCGATGGCGGCACTGATCGCCGGAGCGATGATCATGCTGATGAACGCGGCGGCCGGCGCGCAATGGGCCGGCCCGGTGGCCACGGTGCTGCTGGGCTGCGCGCTGGCGCTGCTGATGGGCGGCGTGCTGGGCGGCGCGCACGGCTTGCTGGTCACGCGCGGGCGCATCGAGCCGTTCATCGCCACCTTGGGTACCCTGGGCATCTTCCGCGCCACCTTGACTTACCTGTCCGACGGCGGCGCGCTGACTCTGGACAGCACCGTGTCCGACGTCTACAGCCCGGTGTACTACCAGAGCGTGCTGGGCGTGCCGATCCCGGTGCTGGTGTTCCTGCTGGTGGCCGTCGGCGGCGCCGTGATCCTGAACCGCACCGCGTTCGGCCAGCACGTGCAGGCCATCGGCTCGAACGAGCAGGTCGCCAACTACGCCGCGATCCGCGTCGACAAGATCAAGGTGCTGACCTATCTGCTGCTGGGCGTGTGCGTGGCCATCGCCACCATCCTGTACGTGCCGCGCCTGGGCTCGGCCACGCCGACCACCGGCATCCTGTGGGAGCTGGAGGCGATCGCTGCCGTGGTGGTGGGCGGCACTTCCCTCAAAGGCGGCTCGGGACGCATCATGGGCACCGTCATCGGCGCCATCCTGTTGTCCGTCATCGGCAATATCGTCAACCTGACCAGCATCATCAGCGTCCACCTGAACGCCGCCGTGCAGGGCGTGGTGATCATCACCGTCGCCTACCTGCAGCGTGGCCGCCGCTAATTTTTTTACAAGGGAATACAATGATCTCAATCAAACGCATCGTAAGCGCCTGCCTGCTGGCCGTCGCGGCCGGCTCGGCCGCTTCGGCACCTCCGGCCGAGAAAGTCACACTGGGCGTGGCGATCCCGACCGCCACGCACGGCTTCACCGGCGGCATCGTCTGGTGGGCCAACCAGGCCAAGAAGGAACTGGAGGCGGCCAATCCGACGCTGAAGATCATCATCAAGACGGCCGCCAGCACGCCGGACCAGGCCAACCAGCTGCAGGACATGCTGGTGGTGAACAAGATCAACGCGCTGGTGATCTTCCCGCTGGAGTCGGCGTCGTTGACGCAGCCGGTCACGCAGCTGAAAAACAAGGGCGTCTACGTCACCGTGGTCGATCGCGGCCTGACCAACCCGGCGGCGCAAAACGCCTATGTGGCGGGCGACAACACGGCCTTCGGCAAGCTGCCTGCCGAATACCTGGCCAAGAAACTGGGCGGCAAAGGCAATATCGTGGTGTTGCGCGGCATGCCCAGCACCCTGGACAACGAGCGCGTCGACGCCTTCAACGCCGCGCTCAAGGCCAACCCCGGCATCAAGGTGCTCGACACCAAGTACGGCAACTGGAACCGCGACGACGCCTTCAAGGTCATGCAGGATTATCTGACGCGCTTCAAGCAGATCGACGCGGTCTGGGCGGCCGACGACGACATGGCCATCGGCGTGGTCAAGGCCATCGAGCAGGCCAAGCGCACCGACATCAAGGAGGTGTTCGGCGGCGCCGGCGCCAAGAGCGCCGTCAAGAAGATCATCGACGGCGACAAGCTGATCCAGGCCGACGTCTCGTACTCGCCCAAGTTCATCTACGACGCCATCAAGATGACGGCCACCGCGCGGCTCAAAGGCGAAGCGCTGCCGGCCAAGACCATCATCCCGTCGGTGCTGATCACGCGTGACAACGCCAAGCAGTTCTACTTCGCCGATTCGCCGTATTAATTTAGCCGCCTTAAGCGGCCAACGGAACCACGTAGGGCGGATTAGCGCAGCGTAATCCGCCACTGCATGCGTATCGACGGCGCATGCATTGGCGGATTACGGCGTTCCGCCTAATCCGCCCCACGCGGCATAACGCAGGAGTTCAGCATGAAAACCATCAAGGGACCGGCCATTTTCCTGGCGCAGTTCATGGGCGATGACGTCCCGTTCGACAATCTCGCCAACCTGGCCGGCTGGGCGGCGGGCCTCGGCTACAAAGCCATCCAACTGCCGTGCGATCCGCGCCTTTTCGATCTGGAGCAGGCCGCCGACAGCCAGGCATATTGTGACGACATTGTCGCGCTGCTGGCCTCGCACGGCTTGCAGATCTCGGAATTGTCGACCCATTTGCAGGGCCAACTTGTTGCGGTCCATCCCGCCTACGACGCGCTGTTCGACGGCTTCGCGCCGGCCCATGTGCGCGGCGATCCGGCGGCGCGCCAGGCGTGGGCGGTCGACCAGTTGCTGCGCGCGGCGCGTGCGTCCAAGCGCCTGGGCCTGGCGGCCCATGTCAGCTTCTCCGGCGCGCTGGCTTGGCCGTATCTATATCCGTGGCCGCAGCGTCCGGCCGGACTGGTCGAGGAGGCCTTCGCCGAACTGGGCCGCCGCTGGCTGCCCATCCTTGAGGCCTTCGACGACGCCGGCGTCGATCTCTGCTACGAGCTGCATCCGGGCGAGGACTTGCACGACGGCGTGACCTTCGAGCGCTTCCTCGACGCGGTGGGCGGCCACAAGCGCGCCAACATCCTGTACGACCCCAGCCACTTCGTGCTGCAGCAGCTGGACTACCTGGCCTTCATCGACATCTACCACGAGCGCATCAAGGCCTTCCACGTCAAGGATGCCGAGTTCCGTCCCAACGGCCGGCAGGGCGTGTACGGCGGTTACTCGGGCTGGCAGGACAGGGCGGGGCGCTTCCGCTCGCTGGGCGACGGGCAGATCGACTTCAAGGCGATCTTCTCGAAGATGGCGCAATACGACTACCCGGGCTGGGCGGTGCTGGAATGGGAATGCGCGCTCAAGCATCCCGAGGACGGCGCGCGCGAAGGCGCGGACTTCATTCGCAGCCATATCATCCGCGTGGGCGAGCGGGCATTCGACGATTTTGCCGGCAGCGGCGCGGACCTGCAGCAGGTCCGCGCGCTGATGGGACTGGAGGGCTGACATGGGCGTGGAACGACGACTTCGGCTGGGCATGGTGGGCGGCGGCGACGGCGCCTTCATTGGCGCGGTGCACCGCATCGCCGGGCGGCTCGACGACTGTTACGAGTTGGTGGCGGCCAGCCTGTCCAGCGATCCGGCAAAGGCGGCGGCCAGCGCCGCAGGCCTGCGCCTTGGCTCGGCGCGCAGCTACGCGGACTACAACGAGATGGCGCGCGCCGAAGCGGCCCGGCCGGACGGTATCGACGCGGTCGCCATCGTCACGCCCAACTACCTGCACGCGCCGATGGCGACGGCCTTCCTGGAAGCGGGCATCCACGTCATCTGCGACAAGCCGCTGGCGATTTCGCTGGCCGAGGGCGAGGCGCTGGCGGCGTTGGCGCGCGAACGCAACAAGGTGTTCGCGCTGACCCACGTCTACGCCGGATATCCGATGGTGCGGCACGCGCGGGCGATGGTGGCGGCGGGCGAGATCGGCGAGATCCGGCTGGTACAGGTGGAATACCCGCAGGACTGGCTGGCCGAGGCGGCCAACCAGAGCGAGGACTACCAGCGCAACAACTGGCACAACGATCCGCTGCGGGCCGGGCCGAACGGCTGCCTGGGCGATATCGGCAGCCATGCCTATCATCTGGCCGGCTATGTCAGCGGCATGCTGCCGAACGAGATCCTGGCCGAGCTGCACGCGTTCACACCCGGGCGCCTGCTGGACGACCATGTGCAGGTCATGCTGCGCTACGCCAATGGCGCGCGTGGCATGCTGTGGAGCAGCCAGATGGCGACCGGCTGTGAAAACGGCCTGCGCCTGCGCGTGTACGGTACCAAGGCCAGCCTGAGTTTTGAGCAGGAAAATCCAAATGAACTGTGGCTCACACCGCAGGGCGGCTGCGCCCAGCGCCTGACGCGCGGACGGGTGCGCGGCGTGGCGGCGGAGGCGGCCACGCGCGTGCCGTCCGGCCATCCGGAGGGGTATCTGGAAGCGTTCGCCCAGCTGTACCGCGACGCCGCCGCGCAAATCCACGCCATCGACGCCGGCCGGGCCAAGCCCGAGCTGACGCGCGGCATGCCCGACGTGGACGACGGCGTCGCCGGCCTGAAGTTCATGGACGCTGCCATGGAAAGCAGCCGGCAAGGTTCGCGCTGGATCGGGATCGCGGAGTAACCGTGATTTGGTAGGTGGGAAACCTACCAATCCCGCCGCACGCGCAGCGTTGCGAACGGCTGCGTGCGGGTGAGGTTGTGCTCGATGAAGTCGATGTTGCCGGCCAGCCGGTCGCCGGCGTAGTGGGTGCGGTCGAACGTGACGGTGCGTCCGGTCAGGTTGTTCAACTCCAAGGTCACCATCATGTTCGAGGCCGGCCGGTAGTTGACGAAGGCGCGCGCCCAGCCGCTGCCGCTGCTGGTGTCGCGTTCGGCGGCCTGCCAGTTGTCGTTGCTCCAGCCGTTGTCGACGGAAAAACCCCAGGCGGTGCGCTGGCGCGGTAAATCCTGCGCGAACTCGATCCGCCAGGCCAGCGGCTGCTCGCCGGACAGGCGCCGCGTCTCCAGCGTGGTCGGATCGGTGACCGACGACGAGCGCCACGTGGTCGACAGCTTGAGCAGACCTTGCGGCAGGGCCCAGCCGTCGGTCGGCAGGTTCAGCGAGCCGGTCACGCTGTCGGCGCTGGCGTCGCCGATGTTGCCGGCGGTGTCGTAGGTGGCGTTCGCCGTGCGCATCGGCATGCGGTCGATGACGTCGCTGATGTGCGATTGCGTATAGCTCAGCACGGCCGCGCCCCGTTCCCAGAAATGGTATTCGAGCGCGCCTTCGCACAACCAGGTCTTGGCCGGCTCCAGCTCCGGGTAGTCGGCCCGCAGCCTGGGGTCGGCGACGCCGAAATATCCGGCGTTGTCGCCGAAGTTCAGTTGGCTGATCTCGCGTTCCAGGCGCAACCGCAGCTGCAGAGATGGCGTCGGCGATAGCGACACGCGCAGCCGCGGCTTGGGATACAGATGGGCCTTGGCCTCCGGCTGGTCGATGCCCGCGCTCAGGCTGGCGTGCGAGAGCTTCAGGCCGGCCTCGGCGCTGAGCGAGTTGTCGAGCTGCCAGGCGGACGACAGCTGGCCCTCGACGCGCTCCTCGCGCACCCAGGCGGCGCCGGTCGGCATCGGCGCGGCGTCGGCGCCGGCCTGATAGGTGTTGGCGCTGTCGTTGGTGTTGACGGCACGCTCGACGCCGCCGCGTATGACGACGCCGTTCAACGCTTGCCAGCTCAGTTGCGCGGCCAGCACCTGCTCGCTGGCGTTGGTGGCCGACACCGCGTACGAGGTGTGGCCGCCCGAGGAGAAGGTCGAGTCGGCCGTCATCTCGGCGGTGCGGTACAGCGCCTTGAGGTCCATGCTGGCGCCGGGCGCCAGATCGCGCGTGTAGGCGAGGCCCTGTTCGAGCGTGCGGCCGGCGTTGTCGTTGCTGTTGAGCGAGCGCGTGCCGGCGTCATACCAGCCCTGCGACTGGTAGGTCCAGGGATTGAACGCGCCGTTCCAGGTCAACTGGCCGTCCAGCAGGTCTTGCCCATAGGTGAGCTTGGCCACCTTGTTGCCGCTGACGCCGGCGCCGGCCATCGTCGCCTCGGCAACCGACCCCGGACCGGCATAGCGCGTGGTTTTGCGGCCCTGTCCCTGTCCGGTGTCGGGCGAGCGCAGCCAGCCCAGCGTCAGGTTGATGCTGCGGTCGCCGCGCTTGAGGCTGTAGTTGCCCTCCAGCGAGGGCGTCAGATCGCCGTCGGCCGTCAGATAGCTCGACGCGGTGGTGCTGGCCGACACCAGGTCCATTTGCTTGAGCAGCAGGTTGGCCACGGTCGGATAACCCTGCATATCGATGCCGCCGGCGCCGCCGTTGATGACCTCGATGCGCTCGACGGCCGCCGCCGGGATGCGTCCCAACACGTCGGCAAGCGGCTCCGTTTTGGACGCGGGACGTTTGCCGTTGATCAGCACGTTGCCGGCGACGCCGCGCGACGGGTTGCCGCCATCGAAGACGAAACCGGGCAGGCGGGTCGCCATGTCCATCGCGGTCGCCGCCTGGAACTGCGCGAAATAGTCCGGCTGGTACGACTGGGGCGGCGTGCCGTCGGCGGCGGCCGGCCCGCTGGCGGTCAGGGCGCAGGCCAGAAGCAAGGCTGGGCGAGGGAATGGCAAGTGTCTCATCCCAACATTGTGCAATGAACATTATAAGTTGGCAATGACTGATTGCGGGGTCAGGCGTGTTTAGTGGCGTCCGCTTATTTCATGACCGCACGATAAGCTGCTTGAACAGCCGGCACAAGGGAGGGATGCAGAGTGCCCAGTTTGGGTGTCTGTCCATGGGGCGCGGCAGGGGGGACAGAGAACCATTCAGTGGTGTAGGGCAGTTCGATCATCTGCTTCAAATCGAATTTGGTGTCGTAGCTTAAGCCGGCCGTTTCATAAGCCTTGGGATTGCTCGATCGTAAAATGGAAAATTCTCCACGGTAGAGTGTTTTGGTGCGCTGGCTGGTGCCATATGCGACTTGAACGTGGAATCGCGGCGCATCGTCGTCGAAAACCACCAGAATGAGTGCCGGTCGTGGTTTGGGACGGGGGGTGATATTGTCCGGAAAGTGGCACCAGACGATCTCTCCGGCGGTGGGCTCGGTCCACCATACCGGTGTCATAGAGGCTCTTTGTCGAACAGGCTTGAACGCACCGAGCGATTGCTTCCTTGTGGCACCTGCTTTTTGATTTGGCGCACCTGCGCGGCGCTCAGCGCACCATCGTCGGCTTCGTACTGGGGGAGTACCTTGACGGCGAGGTCATGCAACGCGAGGTGGATAGCCTGGGTTTCATCGACCCCTAGATGTTCTGCCAAGCGTTTGGCCGTCTCCCGCGTGATCCCGGTAGCGCTGTCAGTGGTTCGGTAGCGAAAAGCGATCTGATTGGAAATGGCACGCGTGGTCATGGGAGTCTCGCTTTTTAGATGTCTTTAAGATATCCAAGTACCCATCGTTTGTCAATGCCAGCTTGGTCACCGCCGCCGTGTCGTCGACAGCCAGGAAAATCGAGGCGCACAAGAATAGCCGCCTCGATCCGCCCATCAACTAGAACTTCACCGATTGCGCCTTGCCGGTGTAGGTGATCGACCTGGTCGCCGTCGCCGGTTCGATCGCCGTGGCATTGGCCGGGCCGACCAGCACGATGTTGAGCTTGCGGGTCTTGACCAGGCCCGGATAGGCGCCTTTGCGGGCGCCGACCGTCAGCGATTTGGCGGCGTCGTTCCAGACCAGGTCGTAGGTGGCGTAGCGGCCCTTTTCGTAGTCGTAGGTTTCGTTGTCGTCTTCGTAGACGGTGAACTTGCCGTCGGCGCCGGGATAGACGCGGATCTCGTACGGCGCGTCGGGCCGCTCGGTCGCATATTGCACCACCGGCCCCATCGGCACGATCGCGCCGGCGCGCACGTACAGCGGGAAGACGTCGAGCGGCACGTCCTTGCTCACCGTCTTGCCGCCGCCGAAGCGCTCGTGCGTCCAGAAGTCGTACCAGTCGGTGCCGGCCGGCAGGTAGGTTTGCATCGTGGTGTCCGGCTTGTCGGTGTTGCTGGCCGCGCTGGCCAGCTGCGACGGCGTACGCCACACCAGCCGCAGGTTGCGCTCGCTGGTGGCCTGGAAATACTCCACCGTGACCGGCAAGCTTTGGCCCTGCTTGAGCGTGACCTTGGTGCCGGCGTAGCGCTTGCCGCCATTCTTCCAGTCCTCGACGACCAGCTTGCCGTCGATGAACAGACGATAGCCGTCGTCGCCCTCCAGCCCCAGTTCGTACTCGCCGTCCTCCGGCGCCACGACGGCCCCGGTCCAGCGCGCGGAGAAGTTGTCCAGGCTCTTGAGGCCGCCCGGAATGTCCGCCAGCGGCGGCCCCGGCCACTGGAAGTCGATGGTGGCGTCGACCGTTTTATCCTTCGGCGTTTCGAAACCAGTGCCTTCGAAGTACTGCCCGGCCAGTCCCGGCTTGCCGTCCGGCGTGCGCAGCGCGCTGGCCGGGATGGTGGCGGCCGGCGGCGGCGGCATGCGGTACATCTGGCGCGTGACCGGATGGACCAGGAACGACGGGCCGAACTGGAAGGCGTCGTTGATGTCGCGCACGCCCCGGTCGTCCGGGAAGTCCATCGGCAGCGCGCGCATCATCGTGTAGCCGTCGTGGGTGACTTTCCAGCCAAGGCTGTAGATATAGGGCAGCAGCCGGTAGCGCAGGTCGACGGCGCCCCGCAGCGATTTGTACATCTCGGGATCGGATTGCTTGAACAGGTAGGGCTCGCGCTCGATATCCGTGCCGTGGATGCGCATCAGCGGATTGAAGGCCGCGTATTGCAGCCAACGGGCGTACAGCTCGCGGTACGAGGCGTTTTTCTCGCCGCCGGGGAAATCGCTGCCGATGAAGAAGCCGCCGGTATCCTGGGTCCAGTACGGGTTGCCGGTGATGGTGACGTTGACGCCGCCGTTGATCTGCTCGAGCAGGGTTTTCCAGCTGGCGCGCGTGTCGCCGGACCACGAGGTGGCGCCCGTCCGTTGCGCGCCGGCCCAGGCCGAGCGCGTCAACGTCAGCACGCGCTGCTGGCTGGTGGCGCGTTGGCCGTCGTAGGTGCCCTGCGTGGTCATCAGCGAATACGGATTGAGGTAGCGGGTGAAGTCGCCCAGCGCGTTGTTGCCCAGCCCTTTGATGTCGCGTTCGTTGTCGGCGGCGCTGTGGGCGGCCGTGCCGACTTCCACTTCGGTGCCGTCCATCCACAGCGCGTCGACGCCGACGTCGAGCAAACCTTGCTTGACGTGCTTGAAGTAGATCTTGCGCCCCTCGGGGCTGAAGGCGTCGTAGATGCGCGCCTTCTTCGAAATCCAGTGCAGCGGTTCGAAGCGCAGCCCCTTCTGGTCGAGCTCCTTGGCCAGCGCCGTGTCGTTGCCGATCGACGGCCAGATCGACACCATCAGTTTGAGGTTCATGTCGTGCAGCGACTTGGTCATGCCCTTGGGATCGGGGAAACGTTCGGGATTCCAGATCATGCCGCTCCAGGTGCCGTCCTTGTCGCTGCCCCAGTACTGCCAGTCCTGCACGATGTAGTCGAGCGGGAACTGCTCCTGGCGGAAGGTTTTCGCCACCTCCAGCAGGCGCGCCTGCGTCTGGTAGCGCTCCTTGCTCATGAACAGACCGAAGGCCTGCTTGGCGTACATCGGCGCCGCGCCGGTCAGGTCGCGGTAGCCGGCCACCACGTCGTCCACCGTGCCGCCGCCCATGAAGTAGTAGTCGACGCCGCCGGGCGCGCTCTCGGCCCACAGCGACGCGCCCTCGGGCGTGTCCTTGAAGCGCATCTTCGAGTAGGTGTCCCACAGGATGCCGTAGCGTTCCGTCGACACCATGACCGGGATGACGATGCCGATGTTGGTCTGCACCAGCAGCAAATTCTTGTTGCGGCGATTGAGCTCGCCTTCGCCCAGGAAGCCGAAGCCGTAGATGCCTTCATCGGGCTTGAGCGTGAAGGTGTTCTCGGCCTCGTAGGTCGGGGCGCCGGCCACTTCGATTTTCTTCAGCGCCTGCGGCGCGGCCTGGCGTTCGCGCGTGTAGACCTTGCCGTTGGCGTCCTTGAAGGTGAGCGCGCCGCTGGCCTTGTCGATGACGATGTGGAGCTGTTTGCTGCGCAAGGTCAGCGTGTCGGCGTCCTCGCGCGTGGTGAACGCGATGGCGGCCGGCTTGCCCGTCACGACGATGCTGGGATGGCGCCAGAAATTGTCGCCCAGCGTGGTGTTCACCCGCACCGTCGCCGGGCCGTAGAAGATCACGTTCTTGGTCACACCGCCCACGCGCACCTGCACGCCATGCTCGATCGGCGAATACGAAAACGCGGCGGTGAGGGCGCTGGTCGCGGCCACCGGCAGCAGATGGCCATTGGCGTCGAGGCCGGCGGGCGGATGGGCGCCCGCGTTGGCGCTCGTGGCAAGGACTGCCAGCAGCGCGAAGGCCGATAGCGCGGTATGTTTTTCCATTTGTCTCCCAGATCGGTGGATGAAGCAGGCTCTTGTTTACGGCCCGGATGCAGCAAGCTAGCAGAGTACCGGGATCGTTACCAATTCCAATTTCTATGTTTTCGATAGCGATTTCGATATCGATAATTCTTTTGACGATAAGGTTTGCTTCGAGTCGATGTTTTCGATATATTCCGTACCGTCATTGCCGTAGTGTACACGCGCGGCGCCGGCGTGCCAACCACCTCGACCTCAACGAACAGAAGCCCGGACGGCTTCGGTATGGAGTGTTATGCAAGCAAATTCCTCAACGATGGCGGCCGCCGTCGCGTCGGCGCTGTATCCCTTGTTTTGCCTGTCGGCGGCGGCGGCGCAGGGCGCCGTGGCCATTTCCTCGCCCAACGGCGGCGCCGTCATCAGCATCGAGCGCGACGCCAGCCGCTTCTCGATCACGCGCGCGGGCGAGACCATCATCGCCGATTCGCCGCTCGGCCTCGAGTTCGACGGCGTGCCCGGCTTCGGGCCCCTGACGCTGGAAAAACAGCAGGGCGTCAGCGTTGACCGGACCATCCCGCTGGTGGCGACCAAGGCCGCCGAGGCGCGCGACCATTATCGCGGCGCCACCCTGGTTTTCCGCGAGCGCGCGGCCAAGGGGCGACGGCTGTTGGTCGACGTGCGCGCCTACGACGACGGCGTCGCCTTCCGCTACCGCATCGGCGGCACGCAGCCGGTGCGCCTGCGCGGCGAACGCACCGCCTTCGTTCCCGCGGGCGACCCCGAATGCCTGGTGTCGGTCGCCACCACGGCGCACGAGGTGCCGTTCGAGCTGCTGAAGGTGTCGGCGCTGCGCGAGGGCGTCGCCTACGACGTGCCGGTGGTGTGCACGGCGCCGTCCGGACGCACGGCGTACGCGATCACGCAGGCCAATCTGGGCGGCTATACCGGGTCCTCGCTGTGGCGCGAGGGCGGGGCGTTGCGGGTGAAGCTGTCGGCGCAGCCCAGGCAGGCCGCGCCGGCGGTGGCGTCCCCGGCCGGGCTGACGACGGCTTGGCGCGTGGTCATGCTGGGCGAGCGCGCCGGCGACCTGATCGGCTCCAATCTGATCGGCAACCTGAATCCGCCGGCGGCGGGCGACTTCAGCTGGGTGCGCCCGGGCAAGGCGGCGTGGGACTGGTATTCGAGTCCGTTGGCCGGCATGAAGCCGGACATGGACAGCTACCGCCGCTTCATCGATTTCGCCGCCGACGCCGGCTTGCCGTATTACCTGATCGACGCCGGCTGGGCGCTGGGCTCGAACACCGACGGCTGGGTCGCGCTGCCGACCACCGACATCACCCGCGCCGCCGACGGCATCGACATCGCGGCGCTGGCGCGCTACGCGGCCGGTAAGGGCGTGGGGCTGCTGTTGTGGGCGCACTGGGCGCACGTGGCGGCGCGCATGGACGAGGTGCTCGACACCTACGCGCGCTGGGGCGTCAAGGGCGTCAAGATCGATTTCATGGAGCGCGACGACCAGCAGATGGTCGAGTTTTACCAGCGGGTCGCGGCCGCCACGGCCAAGCGCAAGCTGCTGCTCGACCTGCACGGCGCCTACGTGCCCGCCGGGCTGCAGCGCACCTATCCGAACTTCATCACGCAGGAGGGGGTGATGGGCGCCGAGTGGAACAAGATGGGCAACAAGATCACGCCCCGGCACAACCTGATGCTGCCCTACACGCGCATGCTCGCCGGCCCGATCGACTACACGCCCGGCGGCTTCCGCAACGCCACGCCGGCCACCTTCGCCGTGCGCGAGACCGAGCCCCAGACGCAGACCACGCGCGGCCAGGCGCTGGCGATGTACGTGGTCTACGACAGCCCGCTGCAGATGGTGTCCGATTCGCCGGAGGCCTACCGCGACGCCGCCGGATTCGATTTCGTCAAGCGGGTGCCGACGGCGTGGGACGAGACCCGCTTCCTGTCCGGCGAGCCGGGGCGCGACATCGTGCTGGCGCGGCGCCGGGGCGCCAGCTGGTACCTCGGCGCGATGACGGCCGACGAGGCGAACGGGGTCGTGCAGCGCGTGCCGCTGCGGTTCCTGTCGCCGGGCAGATACCGGGCGACGATCTGGCAGGATGGCGCCACGCCGAACGACGTGGCGCGGATGGAGCGCGAGGTGGGCGCCGGCGATGTGTTGGAGCTGAAGCTGGCGTCCGCCGGCGGCGCGGCGGTGATTCTGGAACCGGTGGCGCGATAATTGGCGCCAACGTGGTAATGCCTTGCGTACGCCGTGTGCCCGCGACTTGGCGGCCGGAGTGGAATCGTTTCCGTTTTTTCCGAAAACTGCTTAGCCCGGCGCATTTTTGCGTGTATATTTACGTAACTTTTTCACCCAACGATATACATAGCACGGAGACAGGCATGACAAAAAACTGGATCGCACGCTCGGCGGCGACAACGCTGCTCGCATTGATCGCCAACAGCGCCTGGGCGGCCGACGGCGCGGCCATCCCGGAGCGGGTCGAGGCGCTGCTGCGCCAGATGACGCTGGCCGAGAAGGTCGGCCAGTTGAACCAGCTGTCGGACAAGGAGTTCATCACCGGGCCGGAATCCGAACTGCGGCGCAACCTGGAGAGCG
This sequence comes from Duganella sp. 1411, assembly GCF_017833525.1. Taxonomy (GTDB): domain Bacteria; phylum Pseudomonadota; class Gammaproteobacteria; order Burkholderiales; family Burkholderiaceae_D; genus Rugamonas. Next base: position 1,180,396 of record NZ_JAFICD010000001.1, on the reverse strand, counting down.
ATCTTCGCGCCGGCAAGGTCGGCTCCATGCTCAACGTCAAGGGAGCGGCCGACACGCGCGCGGTGCAGGCCATCGCCATGCAGTCGCGGCTGAAGATTCCGCTGCTGTTCGGGCTCGACGTCATCCACGGCTACGACACCATCTTCCCGGTGCCGCTGGGCGAGGCGGCGTCGTGGGACCTGGAGGCGATCGAGCAGTCGGCGCGCATCGCCGCGCGCGAGGCGTCGGCCGCCGGCATCCACTGGACCTTCGCGCCGATGGTCGACATCGCCCGCGATCCGCGCTGGGGCCGGGTGATGGAGGGCGCCGGCGAGGACGCCTACCTCGGCAGCCGCATCGCCGCCGCTCGCGTGCGCGGCTTCCAAGGCGCCAAGCTGGGCGGCACCGGCTCGGTGATGGCCACGGCCAAGCATTTCGCCGCGTATGGCGCCGCCATCGCCGGGCGTGACTACAACGCCGTCGACATGAGCGAACAGCTGCTGTACGAAACCTACCTGCCGCCGTTCAAGGCGGCCGTCGACGCCGGCGCGGCCACGTTCATGAACTCGTTTAACACGCTCAACGGCGTGCCCGCCACCGGCAGCGCCATGCTGCAACGCGACATCCTCAAGGGCGCCTGGGGCTTCAAGGGCTTTGTCGTCAGCGACTGGAACTCGATCGGCGAGATGGTCCCGCACGGCTACGCCAGCGACCTGTCCGACGCCGCCGCCAAGGCCATCACCGCCGGCAGCGACATGGACATGGAGAGCAACGCCTACGCTGGCTCGCTGGCGCAGCTGGCCGGCGCCGGCAAGGTCGACGTCAAGCTGGTCGACGACGCCGTGCGCCGCGTGCTGACCAAGAAATTCGAACTGGGCCTGTTCGACGATCCTTACCGCTTCTCCGATCCGCAGCGCGAAAAAGAGGCTGTCAGCGACCCCGCGCACCGCGCCGCCGCGCGCGCCACCGCTGCCAAGTCCATGGTCCTGCTGAAGAACGACGGCGGCGCGCTGCCGATCAAACGCGGCGTCAAATCGATCGCCGTCATCGGCCCGCTGGCCGACGCCCGCCGCGACCTGGAGGGCGGCTGGATCGTCAAGTCGAACGCGGCGCGCGTGGTCAACCTGGTCGACGCCATCCGCGCCCAGGCCGGCGCCGGCACGCGGGTCAGCTTCGCCGCCGGCTGCGACGTCGCCTGCGCCAGCGACAGCGGTTTCGGCGCCGCGCTGGCGGCGGCGCGCGAGGCCGACGTCGTGGTGCTGGCCGTCGGCGAATCGTGGGAGATGAGCGGCGAAGCCAAGTCGCGCGCCGACATCGGCCTGCCCGGACGCCAGGAACAATTGTTCGCGGCGCTGAAGGCGGCCGGCAAGACGCCGGTGGTGGTGGTGCTGGCCGGCCGTCCTTTGATCTTCGAGAACGTGGCGCGGGACGCCAAGGCCATCCTGTACGCGTGGCTGCCGGGCAGCGAAGGCGGCAACGCCATCGCCGACGTGCTGTTCGGCGCGGTCAACCCGTCGGCCCGGCTGCCGATGACCTTCCCGCGCCACCAGGGGCAGATCCCGATCACGTACCAGCAATATTCGACCGGCCGCCCGGTGACCGACGAGCGCGATATCCAGTATAAGTCGGCCTACATCGACATGTCCAACAGCCCGCGCTACGCCTTCGGCCACGGCCTGAGCTACACCACGTTCGCCTACCGCGACCTCAAGCTGAGCCAGAGCGCGATGAAGACCGACGGCAAGATCACGCTGTCGTTCACGCTGGCCAACACCGGCCCGGTGGCCGGCGCCGAGGTGGCGCAGTTGTACCTGCGCGACCCGGTCGCCTCCAGCGTGCGCCCGTTGAAGGAGCTCAAGGGATTCCAGAAGATCGCGCTGGCGCCCGGCCAGCAGCAGCAAGTCAGCTTCACGATCGACCGCGGCAGCCTGGCCTTCTTCAACCGCAAGCTGCAGTGGGTGGCCGAGCCGGGCCGGTTCGAGCTGATGGTGGGCGCGGCCTCGGACGACATCCGGCTGCGCGCCAACATCGAGCTGACCGAATGAGTTAGTTGGTCCCCGCCCCGGCGGCCGGGCGGGACGCCGGATAGCGGCAGAGTGCGCTTATTGGATTTTCGCCCTTCGCCGTGATGACGCCCAAGCGGTACGGAATTTTGATGTAATCGTCGACCCGTACCGTGGGGTCATTCCCCTGGAAGAGGTATTCGAGCGGCTGGCAAGGATCGATCGTCATCGTCTGATCGGGATTGGTCCGGATCATTTCACCGTGGGAAATCCCTTCCGACCAAATCCGCTCGACATTATCGCTGCTCGCGAAAGCGTTCATCGGCGCGGAAGAGAATGGCTCCCATTTTCCCTCCAGGCCCTCACTCTTCCAAATCCGGAAGTAGCGTCCTTTCGGCGAAATCGCCTCCACCAGGGTAATGTAGGTGTTCGTGTTGGCGATCTTGTAGGTATTGCTCGCCTCGAACACGTCGTCCCTTTTATCGTTCATGACGGCGACGGTGTTGTGGAAGCCGTTGGGGAACTGGGCTAATTCGGTTTCCGACCGAAGCAGACGTCCGTTATCGTCGGTGCTGAACAGATAGCATTTTTTATCGTCGCAGATCACCCAAAAATCCAGCCAGCCGGTGCCTTGCGGCGGCTTGACGATGTCGGGGCTGGTTGGAAAGAACGGTTTCGGCGCGCTCCAGGACAGCGGATCGCTGATGTCTTTCGAGGTGGAATACAGCGGATCGGCACCTTGATAGACGAGATACCAGGTTTGCTGCGGAGCGAAATAAAATACCTGCGGCGCCGCGCGATAACCCGGCCCCATGGGCGACTTGTCGAGCGGGACGATTTTCGCGGCCAACGGGTTCGTCCACTTTTCGAAACTGGTGTATCCGAGACCCCAGCCATTGGAACCCGCCGTCGTCATGAATACGTGATATTTTCCGTTCACGAAAACGATCGAAGGATCTTTCACGCCGTAGATTGTCTGGTTTGAATCTGGTTGCGGCGCGATAAGCGGCGGGGTCGAAGTCCACTTAAATCCCAGCTGGGCGGGATCGGTGGCGCCGTTGGCAATTGCGTGATTCCCACCACATACGGCCAGGGTGGCCCACACGATTACTCCCATACCGCGTTTTTTTAGTTTCATTAATATCTCCTCTATTGGCGAATCAAAAAATATTTGCAGAATTCGACAGGGAGGATAGGCCGAAACACGTACGTGGCGATAAGGTAGAATGCAGCGACTTTTGCAGCGCGCTGTTTTTTTTATGAAGAGTGCCAGAAGTGCTAAGTCGCTCACGTGCCTGGGTGCACGCGCGCTGCCAAGGATTTCCGCACCCGGCCCATCCAATTGAAATCCCACATGAATGACGACCCACTCTCCGAAGTTATTGATGCACCAATCGACATAGACGACTCGACGATAATAAAACTGCACATCCTTAAAGCTGTGGAAAAATTCGGCTCTCTTCCCGGTGAAAATACAAGGGAAGAGAAGGAGCGCCTGTCAACGATTCTCAATGACTTACTCCGCCGACTGATCGATGGAGTTCAAGCTAACCCGACAAAACTTTGGGTTCTTGCAGAATTTCAGCGGTCTTTAGTCCTGGTTGAGAACGACGATACGGAAGGGCGCGAATATTTCGGCTCTGAACTCGAGTCGATAATGGACGTTTTAGGTATCGAAAGCTCCGATGGTCTACTTGCCGCCTACTTGGGCGGAATTTGACAGGATTTGGTCAACAACCGAGGGTTGAGCAAGGTAGCGGCCCAGATAGCGGGCTGCGAATTCTTCCGATGGCACTGGCTTGCCGAGCAAAAATCCCTGCGCGATGTCGCAGCCGGCCTCGCGCAGCCAGTCGAGCTGCTGTTGCTCCTCGACGCCCTCGGCCACGACCGACAGGCCGAAGCCGCGCGCCAGCACCAGGATGGCGTGGACGATGGTGTCGCCGCGGCGCGGCAGCAGTTGCACGAAGCTGCGGTCGACCTTGAGCTGGTTGATCGGGAAAGTCTGCAGATAGGCCAGCGACGAGTAGCCGGTGCCGAAGTCGTCGATCGCCAGCCGCACGCCCAGCGCGCGCACCGCCTGCATGAAGGCGATGGCGCCGGCCACGTCCTCCATCAGCACGCTTTCCGTCAGTTCCAGCTCCAGCCGCGGCGGCGCCAGCCCGCTGTTTGTCAGCGCCCGCGTCACATCATCGAGGAAGCCCGGCTCGCGCAACTGGCGCGCCGACATGTTGACCGCCACCGTCATCGGCGGCGCGCCGGCGCGCTCCCAGGCCGCGACCTCGGCGCACGCGCGGTGCAGCACCCAGCTGCCCAACTGGACGATCAGGCCGCTGTCCTCGGCGATCGGGATGAATTCGGACGGCGGCACCGGGCCGTGCTCCGGATGGTTCCAGCGCAGCAGCGCCTCGACCCCGGTCAGCGCGCCGCTGGCGCAATGGAATTGCGGCTGGTAGTGCACCGCCAGCCGGTCGTGGGCGATGGCGCGGCGCAGCTCGCGCTCGAGCGCGGCGCGGCGCTGGGTGGCCGCCGTCATCGCCGGCACGAACTCGGCGAACCGGTTGCGCCCGCCGTGCTTGGCGTGGTACAGCGCGGTGTCGGCGCTACTCATCAGCTCGATCATGGTGGGGGCGTCGTCGGGGTACAGGCACAGTCCCACGCTGGCGGTGGCGAAGAACTCGCCGTGCTCGAGCTGGAACGGCGCCTGCAGCGCCTGCGTAACCCCGGCCGCCAGCGCCAGCGCCTCGGCGCGGTCGCGCACGGGGCCGGCGATGATCGCGAACTCGTCGCCGCCGATGCGCCCCACCAGGTCGGCCGGGCGCACCGCGCGGGCCAGCGCGCCGGCGACCTGCTTGAGCAGCTCGTCGCCGACGGCGTGGCCGGCGCTGTCGTTGACCAGCTTGAAGTTGTCCAGGTCCACCAGCAGCAGCGCCAGTTGCCACCCCTGCGTGCGCGCGCGATCCAGGTCGGCGCCCAGGCGGGCGTAGGTGGCGTGGCGGTTGGGCAGGCGCGTGACGTGGTCGGTGTGGGCCATGTAGTCGAGTTGGCGCTCGGCGGCGGCGACCCGCGCCCGGGTCTTGCGGCTCAGCGCCGCCACCACCAGCATGGCCAGCAGCGAGGCCACCGTCAGCAGGCCGACGTAGCGCAGCATGGCCGCGCGCAGCTTGCCGGTACTGGTGTGTAAAACCGTCCGGCCCAGCATGGTGTTGCGGTAGTGTACCGGCTCGGTCACGGTCACCACGCCGTCCGGCGTCACGCCGGCGGCGGGCAGGCGCGCCGGCAGGCGGCTGTCGGGATAGGAGAACTCCGCGAACAGGCGGCCTTCGTTGTCGTAGACGCCCACCGCGCGCAGGCCCGGCGCGTAGCGGAACGCCCGCAACGCCTCGTCGGCGGCGTCGCGGTCGCCGAACATCAGCGGCGCGGTGATGCTGTCGGCGACGATGGCCGCCTGCACCCGGGCGCCCTCGGTGAGCGCGTGGCGCATGTCGAGTAGCTGGTAGGCGATCAGCACGGCGCCGGCGATCACCAGCGCGGCGGCGGCGGCGATGATTTGGCCGGTGCCGAGCGCGCTGGCGATCGGCACGGCGGTTTGCGTGGCGGGGCGCCTCATCGGACGTTCCTCGCCAGCTGCAGCAGGCGCGAGCTGAAGCGCAGTCCGGCGCGCGCCGCCTCCGCCGTATCGATGTCGAAACGCAGGTGCTGGTCTTCCTCGACCAGGGCGACGGCGCCGGCGTAGCCCCGCTTGGGCTCGTCGACGATGACCAGCAGGCCGCTCGCGGCCTCGGTCGGGCGCGCGGCGCCGCCGCGCAGCACGGCGACGTCGCACTGCGTGCCCGGGCCGGGTTCGAGCACGGCCAGCGGGCGCTCGCCCACGGGCCTGCCGCGCAGCTTGCGCAGGCTGTCCCACAGCGCGTGCGCGCCGCTCAGGCACACGGTCAGCGGGCGCGCGCCCGCCGCGCCCGGCCAGATGGTGAACTGGGCGATGTTGTAGACGTAGGCCGCCTTGAGCGCGGCGTCGTCGGTCTGCGCGCTGCCGGAGCGGGCCAGCGTCAGCAGCACCAGCGCGACGCACCACAGCAGCGCGGCTTTGATGGAGTTCGGTTCAGAATGCATAACCGATTTTGGTGACGATGGTGCGCCCTTCGCGCGGAATGGCTTCCTGCACGAAGGCCGGGCCGGCCGGGTCGGCATAGCGGTGGTCGCCGGCGTTGTAAAAACTGAGCGACCAATCGAGGCCGGCGGCGCGCCGGCGCGCCGGCAGCAAGGTCAGGTTCCAGTTGCAGTAGCCGGCGGCGGTCGTATGTTCGGTGAGCCGGCGCGACATGCAGCGGCCCTCCACGCCCAGCCGCAGGGCCTCGCCCGGCAGCGGCCAGGTGGCGTTGAGCTTGGCCAGGTGGCGCGGCGAATTGACCAGGCTGGCGCCGTCGCCGTCGCGCGCGCGTTGCCAGGCGTAGTTGGCGCGCACCCGGGTGCCGCCCGGATACAGCCGTTCGGCCGCCAGTTCCATGCCGTTGGCGGAGGCGCGCTCGGTGTTGTCGAACATGAGCATGCCGTCGCGGCGCACCGTCTCGGTGATCAGCCCGGAGATCCGGTAGTGGAACACGGCCAGCGACACCTTGCTGTAGGCGTCGGGCTGGCGTTCCCACACCAGTTCGTGGGTGGAGATCTCCTCGGCGCGCAGGCCCGGGTTGGCGGCCTGGCCGCCGTCGGCCACGCCCACCGCGTAATACAGCTCGTAGGCGTTGGGCGAGCGGTAGGCGGTGCCGTAGATCAGCTTGAGCGTGTCGGCCGCGCCGGGCTGCCAGATCAGCGCCGCGCGCGGGCTCAGGCGCGTGCCGGTGATGCTGTCGCGGTCGAAGCGCAGGCCGGCGTTGACCACCACCTTGCGCGCCAGCCGCATTTCGTCCTCGACGTAGGCGCCCAGCCGGCTGTCGGCGCGGCGGTCGTCCAGTTCCTGCTGGTACGGGTCCTGGTTGAAGTTGAACTGGTCGCGGCGGGCGTTGCGCTGCGCGTCCAGGCCGGCCAGCAGCTTGTGCCCGGCCAGGCCGGTGAAGGTGGCGTTGAGGTTGAGCGCGTACCACGCGGCGTGGTCGCCGTCGATGTTCTGGCGGACGCGGCCCTCGGCGTCCGGATACCAGCCCACGCCCAGGTAGTCGGCGCGGCCCCAGTCGAGCCGCGTCGACAGCGCGACGTCGTCGGCCGGCGCGGCGTTGTAGGCGACGCTGGCGAAGCTTTGCGTGTCGCGCGTGTGGTAGGGAGCGTTGAACACGGCGCCGAACGATGCCGTCGGCACGCCCTTGACGCGCTCGATGTAGCCGGCGCTGACGCCCCAGCCGCCGCGGCTGGCCTTGACGAAGGCGCCGTGCGCGCGCTGGTAGTCCAAGCCTTCGGCCAGGCCGTGGTTCTGCTCGGGCGTGTCGTATTCGGGCGCGTACAGGGCGTCGCCGCGGCGGGTCGAGGCCTTGACGGAGAGCAGCAGGTCGGTGCCGTCCTGGCTGTGGTAGCCGTAACTGGCGCGCCCGCGCCGCTCGCCGCGGCTGCCGGCCGACACCGCGCCCTGGGCGCCGGCCAGCGCGCTGCCGGTCTTGGTGATGACGTTGATGACGCCGAACAGCGCGTTCGAGCCGTACACGGCGGCCCCCGGCCCCGGCACGTATTCGATGCGCTCGACCAGGTCCATGTCGACCAGGCTGTCGTCGCCGATCGAGGCCTGGTCGTAGACGCTGTCGTTGACGCGCACGCCGTCGATCAGCAGCAGGAAGCGGCTGTCGTAGTCGCCCGGGCGCAGAAAGCCGCGCGCGCCCAGGTAGTCGTAATTGCGGTCGCTCGACACGTACAGGCCGGGCAGGGAGGCCAGCGCGTCGCCCAGGGTGCGCCAGCCATGCTCGCGCACATCCTGCGAGGTCAGCACCGACACCGCCGACGGCGCGTCGCTGACGCGCTGGGCGAAGCGGGAGGCCGACGTCACCATCGTCACGTCCATCAGGCTCTCGAGCGGCAGCGTGCTCAATTCCTCCGGCTCGGGGCCGGCCGCCGCGCGGGCCGCCGCCAGCGCCAGCACGATCAACAGCGTGCCCTGGCGCAGGCGGAAACGAGGGGCGGGGCGATGGAATGCGTTCACGGGATGACAAGATTATTGATTAGCAGTAATTATTTTACTCCTTTCGCGCGGGGGAACCGCCATTTTGTAGCTTTTAGAAAATGTTTCTGTGCGTCATTGCAACAGCGCTGCCGCTGGCGGCGGTGCTCACACCCGCGCCGCCTCCAGCAGCAACGCGTGCTCGAAGCGCAGCGCCACCGTCGCCGTGCCGGCCGCCGCGCGCAGCTCGCCCAGCTCGCGGCCGTCGACGTAGTCGCGCAGGCGCCAGCGTCCGGGGCCGAGGCCGCGCAGCTCCACCGGCCCGTCCCAGCGCGGCGCGAAGAAGGCGAAATACATGCTGCCATCCTTTTCGACCGCGTGGCCCTCCGGCCGGTCGAAGCCGATATCGTATAGCTCGCCCCGATACAGGCCCTTCGGCAGCATCTTGTCGCGATAGATGCCGATCCACTTGCGCCATTTGTCCTCGCGCGCCGGCGTCAGCAGGAAGCTGTCCTTGGGCTTGGGATCGACCGGCCAGGTGAACTTGGTCGACAGCACGGCGCCGATGCCGACGGTGGAGGCGAAGTCCTCGCCGCCGTCGCTCAGCTCGACGTGGTCGCCGGCGTACGGCGCGGACGGTCCCATCAGCGCCTTCAGCGTCTTGCCCTTGTGCCGCACCTGCCACGACGACAGCGGATCGGCGGCCGGCGCCTGGTTCATGTACGGCATGTTGTGGAAGGCGTACGAGGTGCCGCACGGGCACAGCTCGACGACGGCATTCGGGTTGACCTCGCGCGCGGTGTCGTACACCATCTTCCAGAAGTCCTGCAGCTTCTCGAACGATTCCTCCGGCCGCGCGTGCTTGTGCGCCGGGTTGTGGCAGGGCGCCACGCCGTTCAGGTGCTGGCCGTCGAGCTTGAGGCCCTGGTAGCCCCATTCGCCGAGGATCTTGCGCACCAGGTCGCGGGTCATGTCGATGGTCGGCTGGTAGGCCGGGCACAGATACAGGCTGTTCCACCACGTCACCAGCTGCGGCGCGCCGTCCTTGTCCAGCAACAGCATGTCGGTGTGGTCGTGCAGCAGGTCCGAGCCGGGATCGACCGCCAGCGGCGTGATCCACAGCCGCGGCTTGAGGCCGGCGTCCTTGATCGCGCCCACCAGGCCGCGCATGTCCGCCTCGCCGGCCGGGAACTTCTTGCGGTCGAGCTTCCAGTCGCCCTCGTTGGTTTGCCAGCCGTCGTCGAGCACCGCCCATTCGAGGCCCAGTTCCTTGGCTTTTTGCAGCGTGCCGACCATCAGCGGGATGGTGAAGTCGCGCTCGTAGCCCCAGGCGCACCAGATCGGCTCGTAGCATTCGGCGGGCGTGTCGGGCGAGCGGATGCCGCGTTCGGCCATCACCTGGCGGTAGCGATCCAGCGCGGCGAAGTAGTCGCCCGTGTGCAGCGCCAGGAAGGTGTCGAGGGTGGCGAGCGATTCGCCCGGCGCCAGCGTGGCCTCCAGCTCGTATTCGACGCCGATCGCCGCGCCGCCCTTGACCGCGCGCACCGGCAGCGCGACCAGCCGCGGCACGGTGTCGATGTGGCCGACGGCCAGGCCGCAGTCGCGCTGCCAGACGTCGGCCGCCGGCGTGCCGCCGCCGTAGTCGGACGCGTTCATGCCCATGAAGTTGCGCTGGTCGAAGCCGGCCTTCACCGGCTGCACCCAGTCGCGCCGGTCCAGGTGGCTGGCGCCGGAGAAGGTCCAGAATTCCGGCTTGCGGCCGGCCGCCGGCCGCAGGGTGTGGCCGCTGTTGGCCCACGCGGTGACGGCGAGCGGTGCGGCGCCCGTATTGCGGTAGGCGATGCGCACGATGGCGAAGCCGGGGTGGCGCTCGTGGAAGGTCACGGCGACGGTCTTTTCGACGCCCTCGGCGGACACGCCGGTGAAGCGGTGGCGCACGCCGGAGCCGTGCGGACCGTCGACCCGGTCGGCCGCCTGCGCCGTCAGCGCGAAACGCTCGATCCAGCGCCCGTCCTTCAGGCGCAGCCTTTCGCTCGGGGCGAAGCCGGTGACGGCGCCGGGGCGGGGCGCGTGCTTCGACAGCACCCGGCAGCGCAGCTGGCCGTCGAATTCCAGCGCCATGGCGGCGTCGCCGACGCGGGCGATGTGGTTGCCGCCGGCGGCCGCCCACGCCGGCGAGGCGGTCGATGCCACGGCCGTGCCGGCCAGCCATCCGAGCAGGGTGCGGCGTCGTTTGTCATGCGCTTGCTTCATACATTTCCTCGTCTGTCAGTGTAGGTGGACCACGGCCGGCGCGGGCGCGGCCGCTGCCGCTCCCTACACCAGCGTGACTTGCGCGCCGCGTGCCCGCAGCGCTTCGACCGTCTCCGGCGCCGCGCCGGCGTCGGTGATGATGCGGTCGACTTGTTCGATCCTGGCGATCACGGACAGGCTGCGCCGTCCAAGCTTGGACGAGTCGCCCACCGCGACCACGCTGCGCGCGATCTCCAGCATGCGCGAGTTCAGGCGCGCCTCGAGCAGGTGCGGCGTCATCACGCCGATCTCCGGGTCCAGGCCGTCGAAGCCGAGGAACAGGATGTCCGCGTGCAGCCCCTGCAACGCCGCCTCGGCCTGCGGTCCGCCCAGCGAATACGAGCTGGGCCTGAGCACGCCGCCCAGCATGATCAACGTCACGTGCGGCGCGCCGGCCAGCAGCACCGCGATGTTGAGCGCGTTGGTGATGACGTTGACCGACTGCAGCTTCAGGCCGCGTATCTGCTTGGCGATCTCGGCCGTCGTGGTGCCCGAGTCGAGCACGATGGTCTGGCCTTCGCCGATCAGCCGCACGGCCGCCTCGGCGATGCGGACCTTCTCGGCGCGGCGCAGCGTCTGCTTCACGCCGATCGGCAGGTCCTCGTCGGCGCGCTGGGCCAGCGCGCCGCCGCGCGTACGGACCACCGCGCCGATCTCGGCCAGCGCGTTGAGGTCGCTGCGCACGGTGACCTGCGAGATGTCGAACATCGCCACCAGCTCGGCCACCGTGATCCGGCCGCGCTCGCCGACCAGCTCGCGGATGCGGCGGCGCCGTTCCTCGACCAGCATGTCGCTGTCCGGCGTTTCCTTCGTTACGGCTTTCGTTTCCGTGTTATGGTTTTTTTTCATTGCCGATCTTTCCATTTCGCGCCAATTCAGAGTGACCCCGATGATACAGGACGCCCGGCGCGAAAAGAAACGAAAGTTCGGCGGTCCGCTCGGCCTAGCGCCGCACGGCCTTTTCCGGCGCGGCTTTCCACGCGGTCGGGAAGGTTTTTTCGGCGTTCTCGCGGAACAGCCTGTCGACTACGCGGCGCGGCAGCGCCAGGCCCGTCACCGGCGTATCCAGTTCCGGCACCGACTGGCTGTCGCCGGTGGCGAAGTAACGCCAGTCGCGCCGCCAGACGGTATCGAGGTCTTTCGCGAAGTCGGCGTCCGGCTGGGCGGCCGACTGGGCGAGGTCGGAGCCGTACATCAGGCGGTCCTGGTACTTCACAAAAAACGCCCGCACGCCTTGCGGATCGCGTTGCGACTGGTATTGCAGCTGGCCGATGCGCGCCGCGACGTCGACGTTGACGGTGGGATGGGCATCGAGGAAGCGCGCCAGGCGGTCGATGTTCCATTCGAGCGACGCCAGGTGCACGCCGGTGAAGCGCAGCGTTGGATGTTTGGCCAGCAGGTGGTCGCGCGCCGCCATCTGCCGCTCGTAGCCGGGCATTTCCGGGTGGCGGTACATGTGGTAGGCCGGATGGGCCTTGAAGTATTCGCGGTCGCTGTTGACGGTCATCTGTTCGAGCGGCAGCCAGCAGTTGTGCGGCTCGCCCTGGTGGCCCAGCACCATCACGCCCCGTTTCGCCAGGCCGTCGAACAGCGGCGACAGGCGCGGGTCGTCGATCATCACCAGTTTGCCGCTGGCGTCGCGCAGCTCCATGCCGATGTTTTTCCAGACCTTGACGCCGACGGCGCCATCGGCCAGCGCGGTGTCGAGGTCTTTCAAGGTGGCTTGGGTCCAGCCGGCGCGCTCGAAGTTTTTGGTCGAGAAGGTGGCGGCCCAGGCGACTTCCCCGGGATGGGCGCGCGCCAGTTTGCTGGCGACCACGCGCTGACGCGCCGGCGGCGGAAAGTCGCCGTAGTCGACATTGATGGTCAGCGCGCGGAAATTGTCCTTGCGTGCCTGGGCGAGGTAGGCGTCCTGGCTGTCGCCGTGCAGGTGCAGGTGGGCGTCGATCTTCGGCACCTTGTCGAAATCGGCCATCGTGTAGGTATCGGTGGCGGCCCGCGCCGGCAGGGCGGCCAGCATGAAACAGATAAGGGTAAGACGCATTCTGATTCCTTCGATTATTGTGGATCCACGTAGGGCGGATTAGGCGGAACGCCGTAATCGGCCATGCATGCGCCGTCGGCGGCTCGTACATGGCCGATTACGCTGCGCTAATCCGCCCCACGTGGAACGCGATCCGCTACGGTCAACTGCCGCAGCGCGTCCGCGCTCAGCGGCGTGCCGGCGCTGCGGGCTGCGTACAGCGCCGCCCCCAGCACCGGCGCGAAACGCGGCGGCGCCACCCGGTACCCCGCCAGCGCCTCGATCAGCGGCGCGCGCAACGGCCCCTCGGCGCCGACCAGGCCACCGGTGAACGACACCGCGACTTTGGCGCCGTCATCCACCCCCAACGCGTCGCGCACGGCGTCGACCATGCCGACCAGTTCGGCCGCCGCCTGATCGACGATCGCCACCGCCTGGCGGTCGCCCAGCGCGGCCGCCTCGGTCACCAGGCCGGCCAGCCGCGCGACGGCGCTGCGTTCGCCTTTCATCTGGCCGTAGACCACGCCGCACAGATCCAGGTCCTCCCGCAGCGCAAGGCGCCGGCGCACCAGCTCATACAACGCGCCGCGCGGCGCGCGGCCGTCGCTCATGCGCGAGAACAGCGCCAGTCCGGCGCGGGCGATCCAGTGGGCCGAGCCCTCGTCGCTGAACAACTCCCCCCAGCCGCCGGCGCGCGCCCGCTTGCCGCCATATTCGCCATACGCCATCGAGCCGGTGCCGGCGATGACGCTGATGCCGTCGGCGCAGGCCAGCGAACCGGCCCAGCTGCACACCATGTCGTTGCCGCACTGGTAGCGGCCGTGGCCGAGGATCGCGCCCGGCAGCGCGTCCAGCGCGGGCTGCACGTCGCGGTCCTCGCCGTAGGCCGGCAAGCCGAAAAACGCCTGCGCGATGTCGTTCGGGCCGACGCCGGCGGCGGCGAACAGCGCGCGGCAGCCGCGTTGCAGCATCGCGGCGGCGCCGTCCATGCCCACTTCCAGATAGTAGGCGCTGCCTTCCTCGTGCCGCGCGCGCACGTTGCCGTCCGCGTCGACCAGTGCGAACGCGGTCTTGGTGCCGCCGCCGTCAACGCCCAGAAACATCGTTTTCCCCTTGATATGGATAGATCGTCACGCCGCGCACCACGCGGTTGACGGTGCCGGAGACGCTGGGCGTGTCCGGCCGCAGGCCCAGCGCCAGCGACTGCAGCAGCGCGTAGCATTGGCAGAATACGATATACGGTAGCGCCAGCGCCAGATCGCCGGCGCCGCCCATGCCGTCGAGCGCCACGCAATCGGCGCCCAGCCCGGGTTCGGGAATGCCGCTCAGGGCCAGCACGCGGCCGGCGCGGCCGTCGTTGCGCAGCTCGCGCAGCAGATCGAGGTCGTAGCGCCGCGCGTGCGCGTCGTTCGACAGCATGACCACCACCAGCGTGCCGCCGTCGACGATGGTCTTTGGGCCGTGGCGGAAGCCGAGCGGCGAATCGAACAGCGCCACCGTCTGGCCGTCGGTCAGCTCCAGCAGCTTGAGGGCGGCCTCGCGCGCCAGCCCGCGCAGCTCGTTGCTGCCGAGGTAGACGACGCGGCTAAAGCGCTGTTCGACCAGCGCTTGCAGCAGCGGCAGCGCGGCAAGTTGCAGTCGTGGCGCGGCGCTCGACGGCGCCGCCACCGCGTCGCCGTCGACCGCGCCGAACGCCAGCGCGGCCGACAGCAGCATCGACGTGAAGCTGGTGGTCATCGCGAAGCCCCGGTCGTGCGTGGCGTCCGGCAGCAGCAGCGCCAGCGCGTTGGCGCGGCCCTGCGCCATGCGATACAGTTCGCCGTCGGCGTTGCAGGTGATGACCAGGTGGTGCACGTCGGCGACCAACTGGTCGGCCAGCGCCACCGCCGCCACGCTTTCCGGGCTGCTGCCGGAGCGGCCGAACGACACCAGCAGCGTGGGCACGGCCGGCTGCAGGAACAGCCCGGGACCGGACACCAGGTCGGTGGTCGGCACGGCCTCGGCGCGCAAGCCCCGGCGCAGCAGGGCGGGGGCCAGGCATTCGCCGATGAAGGCCGACGTGCCGGCGCCGGTCAGCACGATGCGCAGGTCCGGCCGCGCCAGCAACGGGCCGAGGAAGGCGTCGACGTCGGCGCGCCGGCTTGCCAGCAAGTCGGCGATCAGCGGCCACACGTCCCCTTGCTGCGCGACTTCGCGCGCGGTCAGGCCGGCGCCGGCCGTGTCCAATTGTTCTTCGCCGAGGCCGAGGATGGTCCGGCTCTTATCCACTACTAACATGTTTCCAACTCCCTTGTTGCGGCGCCCGTCGTGCAGGCGTCCATATACTGGCGCAGCACCCTGGCCACGCCCTCTTTGAGTAAATCGGCCGGCCGGTTGCGCAGGCGGCCTTCGCGCACCGCCTCGTATTGGGCCGGCAGGTACTGGCTCAGTAGCGTGAGCGGCGGCGCGTGGCGTTCGAGGTAGTCGAGCATCAGGCTTTGCGCGCGCTGGATCGCCGGATGCGGCCAGTAGTAGCGAATCCGGTCGCTCAGGCTGAACTGCTGGTCGAAGCGGGCGCGCACCGGGTCGCCGTAGTATTTGAGCCAGTAGCCCGGTTCGGCGCGCATGGTCTCCAGCACCACGTTCTTGAAATCGGAGCCCGGCCGGCCGTCGAGCATCTCCTCCTCGATGTCGGCCAGCGCCCACAGCGTCTCGCGCAGCGCGAAGGTCAGGCCGGGACCGACCTTGAGGATGGCGAAATGGTCGCGCACCAGCGCGGCCAGGCTGTCGCGGACCTGATAGTCGGTGGAGTGGGCCTCGTAGACCAGCGTCGGCTCGCTCTCGATGAAGCGGCTCAGCGCGCTCGCCTGTTCCGGGCGGTAGTCGATCACCTTGTGGTGGTCGAACTCGACGCCGGGCTGCACCACCAGGCCGATCACACGCGGCCACGCGGCCTGCAGGCCGGCTTCGGCGAAGGCGGCGCGGTGCACCGCGCTGGTGGTGGCGGCAGCCTGCGGCGTCGTCACCGCAAGCGCCTCGAGATCCTCGTGGGCGCCGCCGGGCACCGGCACCTCGGTGCCAACAATATAGACCGGGGCCTCGCCGCCGGCACTGTTCCACGCGTTTTCGGCGACGGCGCACAGGCGCGCGGCGCGCCGGGCGACGATGGCGTCGGGCAGCGGAACCGGATCGCCGGCGCACGACATCGAGCAGTCCAGGTGGATCTTGCGGAAGCCGGCCAGCACGTACTGTTCGATCAGCACCTCCGCGCGCGCCATGGCGTCGTCGGCGGGCCGGTCCTGCCAGGCGTTGGGGCCCAGATGGTCGCCGCCGAGCAGCACGCGTTCGCGCGGCAGGCCGGCGCGGTCGGCGATGCCGTGCACGAAATCGCGGAAAGCGGACGGCGTCATGCCGGTGTAGCCGCCATCCTGGTTGACCTGGTTCGAGGTGGCCTCGATCAGCACCGGCTGGCCGGCGGCGAGCGCCACTTCCATCGCCGCCTCGATGACCAGCGGGTGGGCAGAGCACACCGAATAGATGCCGGCCGCTTCGCCGGCCTTTTGGCGCCGCACCAGATTGAGTAGATATCGCATATCGTGTTCCTTGGATTACGTTGGTTCAGGTGGGGGCGCGTCTTCCGGCTGCAGCGCGAGGCACAGCGCGGCGGCCAGCGACAACCCGATGCCGGCCAGCTTGTAGCCGCTCGGTAGCGTGGCCGCCAGCGCCATGGCGATGACGGTGGTCAGCAGCGGTGCGCCGGCGTTGACCAGCGGCGAGACCACCAGCGCCTTACCGTAGCGGAAGGCGTACACCAGCGCCAGGGCGCCGACCGCGTTGAGGACTTGCGTGGCGGCGGCCAGCAGCGGCCCGTCCGCGCCGTAGTTGATCGGCTGCGAGAAGTCGGTCATGGCCAGCGCCACCGGGATGAACAGCAGCGCGCTGGCGGTCATGTAAAAGAAGATGCTCTGCGCGTCCATGCTGGCGTTGGCCAGCTTGATGAAATAGGCCTGCAGGCCCCAGGCGACCAGCACGCCGACGGCCAGCACGAACCACAGGCCATACTGCTGCGGCGCGCCGCCCGGCGTGTAGTCGAACAGCGGCAGCGCGCACACCGCCAGCACGATGCCGGCCACGCCAAGGCGGCCGGTGCGCTCGCGCAGGAACAGGTAGGACAGCGCGATCGTGATCACCGGCGACAGCGAAATCAGCGGGAAGATCAGGTAGGTCGGCCCGGCCTTGACGGCGTAGAACAGGATCATCTGCCCGCCGGCGCCCAGCAGGCCGATGGTCAGGCCGTAGAACACGGCGCGGCCGTCGCGCCGCACGCGCCAGCCGGCCCGCGCCAGCACCAGCAGCGCCGGCGGCACCATCGTCAGCGCCCACACCACATAGATCAGCGTTTCGGGAAAGCCGCGCTGCGCGGGCAGGCCCGCGAACGCGCCCCACACGCCCCACAGCAGCGTGGTGGCCAGCGCGTAGCCCAGCCAGCCGGCGGGGCGCGCGCCGCCCGCCGTCGTCATCGTTATCGAGGAGGTCATGGTCAGAACTTCACGCTCATGCCGGCCGCGTAGGTGCGGCCCCAGGTCTCGAAGCCGTATTGCGCGTCCGCGCGGCCCAGGTTCGAACGCATGACGGCGTCGCCGAGGTTTTTGCCCTCCACGAACAGCGTGACGCGCGGCGTGATGTCCCACGACGCCGAGGCGGTGACCCACGTCAGCGAATCGACCTTGTTGGGGAAGCCGGCCAGCACGTTGGTGCTTTGCGTGTACTGGCCGGTGTAGTCGAACGAGATGGAGGCGTTGACGCCGCCGCGTTCGTACAGGAAGCCGATCGACGACGCGGTCGGTGCCACGCCTTCGAGCTGGCCGACGTATTCGCCGCCCTGGTAGGCCTTGGTCCAGGTCTTGGCGAATTTGGCGTTGATGCCGAAGCCGTTGTCGAACAGGTGCTGGACGCCGATCTCCATGCCGCGCACGCGGGCCTTGTCGCCGTTGACCGGGTGGGTCACCGTGTACAGGTAGCCGGGCACGCCGATGTCGACGTGTTCGTCGGTCTGGTAGGTGACGAAGTTTTTGATCTGCTTGGCGAAGACGGCCGCCGTGATCGCCGATTTGGGCCGGTAATACCATTCCACCGACAGGTCCTGCTGCACCGCCTCGGTCGGTTTGAGGTTCGGATCGCCGACGATGTTGAGGATGTAGCTGCGGTCGAGGGTATTGTCGGTACGGGTCGGCGCCAGCTTGTCGAGCGACGGCCGGGCCATGACCTTGGCCAGCGCGCCGCGCACCACGAAGTCGTCGCGCGCCCACCAGCTCAAGTTGGCCGACGGCAGCAGCTTGGTGTAGCTGCCGTCCTGCGATACCGGCACGGCCGGGCTATAGGTCACGAGCGGGCTGCTGGTCGGGATGTCCGGCGTGGCGTCGTCGATCGCGACGATCTGGTCGATCGCGCTGCGCGAGGTGGTCCTGGTGCGCACCAGGCGCGCACCGATGTTGCCGTTCCAGTTTTCGCCCGCCAGCTCGAACTGGCCGTGCAAGGTGGCGGTTTTCTCGCGCACCGAGTAGGAGTCGGTCGGCACGAACACCGGCTGCGACTTGCTGACGTCGAAGGTCTCGCCGGTCGGGTTGCCGCTGTCGTCGAGGACCGGTTTGCCGTCCAGGCTTTTAAGCGCGGCGAAGTAGGCCGGCACGTCGAAGCGCACGAAGCTGCCCGGGAAGGCGCCGCCGGCGTTGCGCATGTAGTTCGGCAGCGTCATCGGATGGACCACGTCGGCGCCCAGCGACGAGAAGGTGGTCGAGTACATATTGCAGTACTGGCAGGCGCCGCCGCTTTTCTCGTTGCCGATGGCGTTGCGGTCCTTCTTGCGGTTGGTGGCGCTGACGCCGAAGCGCAACGCGTCGACGTGCCAGGCGCCGCCCAGCGACAGGCGGCCGTCGAGCGTGGCGCCGTCGACGGTGTCCTTGATGTCGGTGCCGGTCAGGCCGGCGAAATGCAGGCCGTAGTCCTTGTTGCCAAGGCGGCCGGCCGCCAGTTCGGTGGCCAGGTCGCGCCCGTCCTCCAGGGTGACGCGGATATCGGGCAGGGCGCCGTTGTTGGCGCGGTAGTAGCCGGTGTTGCGGCCGGCGATGCCGGCGACGACGAAGCTGTCCTTGCCGCCGGAATCGCGCTGCGAGGTCGAGCGATACAGGTCGCCGGTGAGCTTGAGCGCGGGGCTGGGCTTCCAGTCGGCGTGCCAGCCGAGCTGGCGGGTGTCGACCACGCGGTCGATGGTCACGTTGCTCATTTCGGGCACCAGGTCGCGCACCGTCATGCTGGTGATCAGGCGGTCCTTGATCACCACGTCCGACCAGCGGCCCGGCGCGTGCTCGATGTAGTACGACTGCTGGTAGCCCACCTGGGGCGAATCGAGCCGGGTGGCCAGCGCGTCGACCGTCATGCGCAACTGCGGCGTGACCTTCCATTCGAACGCGCCGGACAGCGCGCTGCGCTTCTTTTCCTCGAAGACGGAGCCGAACGAGATGCAGCACGGCGCCAGCAGCTTGCTTTCGCCGGCGCCGATGGTGCCGTCGCCGTTGGCGTCGAAGCTGCCGGGCGAGTCGGCGTTGAAGGTCTGGTAGCCCAGCGAATCGGTGCGCACGTTGCGCTTGGAGAGCACGGCGCCGACGATCACGCCCATCGTGTTGTTGTTGAAGGTGTTGCTGATCACGCCGGAGAGCTTGCCGCCATTCTTGCGCGACAGGTCGTTGCGGTCGCCCTCGAAACGGACCGACGCGTGGTAGCCGGGATTGTCCATCGGCCGCGCCGAGCGCAGGTTGACGGCGCCGCCGATGCTGCCTTCCATCTGCGCCGCCTCGGCCGACTTCATGACGTCGGCGCCGCTGATCACCTCCGACGGCAGCACGTCGAAGGCGAAGTCGCGGCCGTCGCCGTCGGTGGCCAGGATGCGCTGGTTTAACGTGACGATGTTGTAGCCCGAACCGAGGCCGCGCACGTTGATGTACTGGCCTTCGCCGCCGCGGGTGCGCGAGACCGAGATGCCGGAGATGTGGGTCAGCGAGTCGGCCACGTTATCGTCCGGGAAGCGGCCCAGTTCCGTCGCCGAGATCGAATCCTGGATCACGTCGGCGTTGCGTTTCAGTTCCAGCGACCGCGCCAGCGCGGCGCGCGCGCCGGTCACCACCACTACCGACGGCGCTTCCTGCTGGGCCGCCGCGGGCGCCGCCTCCTGCTGGGTCTGGGCATGTGCCATGCCGCAGACCGCCATTTCCACCGCCGCCGCCATCAGGCCGCGCCGGAATCCCTTTCCCATCGTTTCACCCATGCCGTTCTCCCGTTTTTGTTGTCTGGGATAGATGGTAATAAAATGAAAGCGAAAACACAAGAAGCTTTCGAAAACTTTCGTTTACTGTTGTTTTTGATGGCGCGGCGAAGGAGGCGTTGTCGCTGAATCGGCCGGTTTCGTAGGGCGGATTAGGCGCAGCCGTAATCCGCCATGAGTCGCCGACGGCGCTTGGCGGATTACGCTGCGCTAATCCGCCCTACGTGATAGCGGCAGGAAAAATAGCAATCGCACTAAATCGAAGTATTTCGAAAGTTTCTTGTGTTTTCTTTCTTTGCTTATTACTATGCTTTTCGTGGTGGCATCCCCTGATGCCGCCGCGACGGTTTCATTCACCTGGCTCGCCGTTGGAGCCGCCATCTGGAGAATTGCCTATGAACTATGTCAAAACCAAGGCCGCGCGCGTGCTCGCCGGCCTTCTGATGTCCACCCACCTCGGCGCCGCGCTGGCCGCCACGTACACGGTCGCTCCCGGCCAGTCGATCCAGCAGGCGGTGGACAAGGCCGCCGCTGGCGACACCGTGCGCGTGCTGGCCGGCACCTACGCACAGAAGGTGCTTATTTCCGGCAAGTCCGGCAACGCCAACGCCTTCATCACGCTCAAGGGCGATGCGGGCGCGATCATCAGCGGCAGCGGTCTCAGCCCGTCGGGACGCCAGGGCCTGATCACGATCAACAATTCGAATTACGTGCGGGTCGACGGGTTCGAGGTGGCCGGCCTGACGTCGAGCGGCAGCAATACGCCGGTCGGCATCCTGATCGAGGGCAACGGCTCGCATCTGCAGATCGTCAACAACAAGATCCACGACATCCGCAACACCAGCACCTGCAAGGACCCGTGCGCGGTCGGCGCCCATGGCCTGGCCGTGTTCGGCACGAACGCGACCGGCGTCACCGACCTGCTGGTCCAGGGTAACGAGGTCTACAAGAACGTGCTGCAGGCCAGCGAGGCGCTGGTCATCAACGGCAACGTCGACCGCTTCGAGGTGCTCAACAACAATGTGCACGACAACAATAACATCGGCTTCGATTTCATCGGCTACGAGGGCGAGTGCCAGAATTGCGGCGAGAACGACCGGGTCCGCAACGGCATGGTGCGAAACAACATCGCGCGCAACAATTCCAGCGCCACCAATCCGTGGTATGGCGGCGAAGGGTCGGCCGGTGGCTTTTACGTGGACGGCGGTCGCAATATCATTTTCGACCGCAACATCTCCACCGGCAACGACATCGGCTTCGAATTCGCCAGCGAGCACAGCGGCAAGGCGACCGAGGATATTTTGATGACCAACAACTTCGTGTACAACAACCGCGAAGCCGGCTTGTCGCTGGGCGGCTATTCGTCGGGCGCCGGCCAGGCGCGCCGCATCCAGGTCAACAACAACTCGTTCTACAAGAACCAGGGCTGGGGCACCGAGGTGGTGTTCCAGTACAAGGTGATCGACTCGCGCTTCGCCAATAATATTTTCTACGGCGAAGGCACGATCGCGGAAGACTACGTGGTCGAGGGAAGCGGGCACAGCGGCAACGTGTGGGGCGTCAACCTGTGGTGGGGCGCCGCGTCGGCCGCGACCAGCTTGCCGGGCACGCGCGTCGTCGCCGACCCCCGTTATGTCGCGCCGCAGAACGGCGACCTGAACCTCCAGGCCACCTCGCCGGCGATCAATGTCGGCGCCGTCGGCACCGCGCTGACGACCTGGAGCTCGCCGCTGTGGACGGCCTACTTCCCGTCGGGCGCGATTCCGGTCAACGGCACGCTGGACATCAACGGCCAGGCGCGGAAGGAGGGCGTGATCGACCTGGGCGCCGACGAGTACGGCACCGCGCCATAACGCGGGGTGGCGGAAAACCGGTGGCCGCGTCGACGGCAGGGGGCGAAGAGGTTCACGCCGGCGCGCCGCCGCGCTCCGCCGCCGCCCGCCGGCGCGACACGCGGCGCGGCGGCGGGCGTGGCGTGGCCAGGGCGTCGCTGAGGCGGCCGATGTAGCCGCGCTCGTCGCCGCGCGCGCCGCCCTTGGCCGCCGCCGCCACCGCCGGCCCCAACGCTTGGGCGGCGATGTGGCGGCCCAGGCTGCGATAGCTGTCGAACTGGCTTTCGTCGAACCACTGGTCGGCCGTCGATTCGTGCGGAAAAGCCGGATGCAAGCGGCTGTAGTTGACGATGTCGGCGTTTTCGCCGCCGGTCAGCGCCGGCTTCAGGTAGAGCAGCACGCCGTGCTGGCTGCCGCCGTCGGCCTGGTGATAATGGATGCGGCCGGTGACGCAACTGCCGCGCGGGGCGCCGCCGGCGGCGCCGGGCAGCGTGGCGACATCGAGCGTGATCGGCACGTTGAAGTCGGTCAGGCATGTGCGGATGGCGTTGCCCAGGTCCTCGAAATTGTCGGCCTCGTCGCAGCTGGCGTCGACCACCACGATCAGCTGGCAGCGGCGCCGCACCAGCTCGTACAAGCCGAGGTTTTCGAAGTGGCCGCCGTCCGACAGGTAGACGAAGTCGGAATCGGCGTTGGTCAGGCCGAACAGCTCCTTAACGATGCAAAACAACCCGAGCGCGGGCGTGGCCCGCTGCCACCCGGCGTTGGCGGGATTCGGCGACCAGCGCCCGAGGCGCAGGTTGAACAGCGTCATCAGGAAGCTGAGCGGCGGCGACGAGTGGTAGCCCATGTTGGGGCTGGCGGCGGCGCCGGAGATGGCGACGGCGGTGCCCAGTTTGACGCCGTTGTCGTGCTCGTCCCCGAAGGTGCCGCGCGTGGCGTAGCGCTCGGTCGAACGGAAGCCGCCCGCGCCGCCGTTGGCCGCCGGCAGTTCGAAGCCGGAAAACGCCGGGCTGAAAACAAAGTTGGCGGCCTTGCGGGTCTGCCAGGCCAGTTCCGTGCCTTGCACCAGATTGACCGCCGCGTTGAACAGGTGGTAGGGCTTGGGCGGCGGGCCGGGCGGCGGCGCGGTGCCGGCGGCCGCGCGCGGATGCAGCAACTCGTGCAGCGGCAGGTCGTCGCCCGGGTCGAAGCCGGTGAACGGATGCGGCAGGCGCGCGTGGTTGGTGGCGCCGAAGTAGGCGCGTGCCAGGCGCAGGCGGTACATCATGTAGAGTGAAAATTTATTGATGTCGACCCGCCAGCCGAGCAACAGCGCCGCGACCGCGCAGGTCAGCATCGTCGGCCACAGATGGCCCCAGGCCAGGGCGTCGCTGAGCGCCAGGTAGCGCTCGAAGTACAGCGCCAGGGACGCGGCGTCGTCGGCGGCGGGCGGATACGCGACGTGCGGCGGACCGTTGGCGACCAGCGCGATCAGGCCGGTGGTGAGCAGGCCCAGAAACAACAGGCTGAACGCGTAGGGGGCCAGTTGGGCGAGCAGTTCGAGCCGGCCGGAGCGGCCCGCCCGACCCGGTTGCCCGGTGCCCTTGCCGCTGCCCGAGCGCAGGCCGAGGTAGGTGATCAGCGAGGTGAAGCCGGCGGCCAGCGACGCCGAGGTGGCGTAGCGCTCGAACGCCCAGGCCAGCAGCGCGGGCAGGTAAAACGTGGCGGCGCACACCATCAGCCAGGCCGCCGCCAGGATCACGGTCCAGGCGCCCTGGCGGGCCCACCATTCGCGGCTGGCGTCGCCATACAGGCGGCCGATCAGCCCGATCATCAGGGTCATCGTCACGCCGAACACGCACAGCACCGCCGGCATGCCCAGCGTTGCCAAGTGCACGTTGGCCAGGCGCTCCAGCGTGGCCGCGCCGACGCTGCGGCACAGCCACACCATCAGCAGCGTCCCGACCGCGAGCGCGCCGATCGCGCACAAGGCATGGCCCAGCGCTTCCGTCGTGGTTTGGCGCCACGCGCCCGGTGCCAGGCGCCAGCGCGCGGCGGCGCCCGGTGCCAGCGCCGCGCGCCGGTTCAGGTATTGCGCCAAAATCCAGCCGGCGCCCCAGAACAGCGAATACACGGCGCCCGGCAGCAGCAGCCAGGCGGCGGGCCATGAACGCAACGTCAAATGGTCCAGGTAGTCGATCATCTGGCTTTGGTACTGGACAAAGGCGATGCTGCCGAGGAAGGCCGCGATCATCAACGGATAGCAGACGCTGCGCAGCACCCATTTCTGGCTTTGCAGCCAGCCGAAGGTCTTGGTGGCCGGCCCCTTGAGCGAGATGTTCAACGCCATGCTGGCGACGCACGCGAGAAAAATGCCCAGGCTGAGCGGCAGGACCACGGAGCGCTGGTGGTTGCGCAACTCGTCCACCCATAGCAGCAGCACGCGCGGCAGCAGGAACAGCACCGCCATCCAGGCGACCAGCATGGTCATGTTCAGCATGGTGTTGCGCACGTAGGTGCAGATCAAGGTCCAGGTGTCGGCGGTGAACAGGCCGCTGCGGGGCGTGAGGTAGTTGCTGTACTTGCGCAGGAATTGCACTTCCTTGGGCTCGGCGCGCGGGGCGGGGCCGTCGCCGGCGCCGCGCAGGTGCTTTTCCACCTCGGCCACGCCGCCCGGCGCGGTGTGTATCCATTTGCTCAGCCAGCCGCCGATGTAGCCGCCGCCGGATACCGTGGACAGATAGTGGAATTTGCTCAACAGCCCCAGATCCGCCAGCGCCTGCAGCACGCCGAGGTTGAAGGTGGCGCTGCGGATGCCGCCGCCGGACAGGGCCAGTCCGGCGAACTGGCGGTCCGCCGCCTTGCCGTAGAGTTCGGACAATGCCTCGGCGGCCGGTTTCGATGGCGCGTCGGCGGGCGGCGGAAATCCGGCAAACAGCGATTGTTCGTGGGCGAACACCTCGGCGAACGAGTGCGGTGTCTGTTTATCAAGCATGACATCTCCTGGCGCGGCCGGGCGATGCGTGCGAGGGAATGAAGCGCACGTTTGATTTTTATCAAGTAGCAGGAGCCGCTTAGATGATAAGCATACGCGCGCGAGATAACGCCGAATCCCTCTTCGGTGTAAAAAATATAACTGTTGTAATTGTGAAAATGCGTGCCCTGAAAACTAACAAAATGATATCGTTAAAGGTTGGCAAAAACGTCGTGGTCAAGAACGTGTTTGCCAAATGGGCAAGCCTTAGAATCCCGGCGCCGGCACCTCGGGAATCTGGTTGTGCAAACTGGCATTGATTACGTTCCAACCGCGTATCACCGCGATCGCGTAGCCCAGTTCGGCGATCGCGGTGTCGTTGAAGTGTTCTTTGAGCCGGGCGAAATCGTCGTCGCCGGGCTGCCGGTGCGGCAGCGCGTTGACCGCTTCGGCCCAGTTGAGCGCGGCGCGTTCGCTGTCGCTGAAGAACGAGGACGGCGCCTCGCGCCAGCCGGCGATGGCGTTCAGGTGGCGCGGGTCGGCGCCCTGTTTGATCAGGTCGCGCCAGTGCATGTCGACGCACACGCCGCAGCCGTTGATCTGCGACACGCGCAAGTTGACCAGCTCCACCAGACGCGCGCCCAGCGAACTTTTTTTGACCGAGGCTGACAGCGCGATCATCGCCTGCAGATTGGCGGGGGCGAGCTGGAAGAAGGAGGGGAGGCGGGCGGTTTGCGTCATGATGATGCCTTTCAGAGGGTGGGGCGCACCATTGCGCCCCGCATACCCTGTTAGACGGGCCACCCGCGCCGCCTGTGACAGCTGTTAGAAAATAAATTGCGGCGCGCCGGTCAGCTTGTCCGGATTGCGCATCACCAGCACCGCGGCGATGCGGCCGTCCTCGATCACGAACGATTGCGCCGATTCGAGCTTGCCTTCGACGTAGCGCAGCAAGCCCGGCTCGCCGTTGATCCTGGCCTGGCGGTAGGCCACCCGCTGCGGATACTGGTGTTCCAGCGACCAGAACACGCCCGCCACCCGGCCGGCGCCGCGCAGGATGCGCAGGAAGGACTTGATCTTGCCGCCGCCGTCGGACACCAGTTGCACCTCGTCCGTCATCATGGTCTTCATGGCCGCGCGGTCGCCGGCCTGGGCGGCGGCCATGAAGCGCGCCAGCAGCGCGCGGTGGGCGTCGCGCGGCACGTCGAAGCGCGGGGTTTGCTGGCGCACGCGCTCCTGCGCCCGGTGCACCATCTGCCGGCAGGCGGCCTCGCTCTTGCCGAGGATGTCGGCGATGTCGGCGTAGTCGTGATCGAACACCTGCCGCATCAGGAAGGCGGCGCGCTCCTCGGGCGACAGGCGCTCGAGCACCCACAGGAAGGCCATCGACACCTCGCTGGCCAGCTCGGCGCTGCTCTCCGGCGTGCGCTCGTCGAGTTCGACGATCGGCTCGGGCAGCCACCAGCCGACGTAGGTGTCGCGCTCGGCCTGGCGCGCGCGCAGGCGGTCGATGGCCAGCCGGGTGGTGAGGGTGACCAGCCAGGCCTCGGCCGATTGCACCGCCTGCTGGTCGCTGCCGTGCCAGCGCAGCCAGGCGTCCTGCACCACATCCTCGGCGTCGGCGCGCACGCCCAGCATGCGGTAGGCGATGGCGAACAGCCGGGGGCGGAGGGCGGTGAAGGCGGCGGAGTCGGTCATGGTGGCTGCGAACGGAGTGGGTCTGCAGATTAGACGCGCCGGGCGCCTGCTTTGTGACATACCCTGCTATTTAGCCACGAGTAGTTTATGGTTTTTAGCCCAATCGCGCAGTGCGTCGTTCAGGCGGGTTTGCCAACCCTCTCCGGTCCCCTTGAAGGCATCGACCAGATCGCGGTCCAGGCGGATGTTCATGGCGACCTTCGTGCCGCTGCCTGCCGGCCGGCCGCGTCCGCGTGTCGGCATGGTCGCCTCCCATTCCTCGTCGGTGTAGGGTTTCGCGTCGGGATCTTGCATCGCCGCGTTGGTGATGGCGACGTCTTCCTCGTTGGTAGGGAACACGGTACCTGGTTTAAGCTTCGGCATATCGTCTTACCTCTCTCAAGTTGGCTTTGCGCAGGCTGATGATGCGGCGGACGTCGTCACGGTCCACATACACAACGTAGTGTAGGCGGTCGGCGATGTAGGCGATTGCGCAAATGCGCGCCTCGCCGTAGTCGTGCCGTTCATCCTTCCATGTCAAAGCGTCTTCCCATTCGATCAGAGCGGCCGCCGCGAGCGAAATGCCGTGCTTTTCGATGTTGGCGGCATCTTTGTCGGAGTCGAATGCGATGTCCATGTGAATAATTGTAGATACAAATAATAATGGTGGCAACCTATTTTTGTATCTACGTTTATTCTATTGAGTCCTCGGCGTGGCTCTCCGCGCCCGGGTTCAGTGGTCCGTATGCAGATACGACGGCGTCTTCGGCAGGCGCAAGCTGAACAGGAAGGCGATCGCCATCATGACGGTGACATATATATAGAACCAATTCTCGTGCCCCAGGTTCTTGAACGTGAGGCCGACGAATTCGGCCGAGCCGCCGAAGATGGCGTTGGCGATGGCGTAGGAAAAGCCGACGCCCAGCGCCCGCACTTCCGGCGGGAACATCTCGGCTTTCACCAGGCCGCCGATCGACGTGTACAGGCTGACGATGGCCAGCGCCACCGTGATCAAGGCGAAGGCGATATACGGGCTGGCGTTGCCGCGCAGGATGGCGAGGATCGGATAGGTCGCCAGCGCGCCCAGCGCGCCGAACAGCATCATCGAGCTGCGGCGGCCGATGCGGTCGGCCAGCATACCGAACAGCGGCTGCATGCACATGTACAGGAACAGGGCGCCGGTCATGACCACGCTGGCCGTCTTGGCCGGCATGCCGGAGGTGTTGACCAGATACTTTTGCATGTAGGTGGTGAAGGTGTAGAAAATCAGCGAGCCGCCGGCCGTGTAGCCGAGCACGGTGATGAAGGCGGCGCGGTGGTTCTTGAAGATGCCCGCCAGCGTGCCGGCCTCCTGGTTCTTGCTGTCCTCGGGCTTGATGGTTTCGTGCAAGGTGCGGCGCAGCATCAGCGACACCAGCGCGGCGATGGCGCCGATCACGAACGGCACGCGCCAGCCCCAGGCCTTCAGTTCGGCCTCGCTCAAGAATTGCTCCAGCACCACCACCGTCAACACGGCCAGCAACTGGCCGCCGATCAGCGTGACGTACTGGAACGACGAGAAGAAGCCGCGCTGGCCGCGCAGCGCGACCTCGCTCATGTAAGTGGCCGTGGTGCCGTACTCGCCGCCCACGGACAGGCCCTGGAACATGCGGATGATCAGCAGCAGGATGGGCGCAGCCACGCCGATGCTGGCGTAGGTCGGCAACACCGCGATCGCCAGCGAGCCGGCGCACATCATCAGCACCGAGATGATCATCGAGCGCTTGCGGCCGACCCGGTCGGCGATGCGCCCGAACATCCAGCCGCCGATCGGCCGCATCAGGAAGCCGACCGCGAACACGGCGGCCGATTTCAGGAATTCGGTGGTCGGGTTGCCGCTAGGGAAGAACTGGCTGGCGAAATAGATCGATGCGAACGAGTAGACGTAGAAGTCGAACCATTCGACCAGGTTGCCGGACGACGCGCTGATGATGGCGAACACCCGCCGGCGTTTTTCTTCGGGGGTGTAGTGCGGCAGGTCGGTGGCGGTCATGCTGGTTCCTTGCTAAATGGTTGAGTTCTTCCCGTGCGCGCCGTCTGTTGAGAGGCTGCAATGTTGCTGCGGATTGTAAAGTATCCTGGCGCAACCCGTGTGCGCGATACGGCCTTAGGCGATTTCGCCGCCGCGCCGCCACAGGCAGACGGTGGCGACGTGCGCGGCGTCGAGCAACTGGAAGTGGACCGCGTGGCGCGAGCCGGGCGGCAAGTCGGGCCCGAGGTCCTCGCACTGGCGGAAGTGCATGCGGCGCGCCGCCACGTCGAGCCGTTCGAGCTCCAGCGCGTCGAAGTTGAAATAGCGCCCCACGGCGCCGTGCACCGCCTTGAAAAAACTCTCCTTGGCCGAAAACAGCAGGGTCAGCGGGACGTTGCGGCCCAGCGCTTGCTCGAACGCGGCCAGATAGCGCGTCTCGTCGGCGCTGGCGACGACGCCGCCCACCTCGCGCGCGCCGTCGTCGCCGAGCACCGTTTCGATATCGAGCCCGACGCCGCGATAGCCGCTGGCGAGCGGCAGCACCACCGCCGCCGCCAGGTCGGCCGCGTGGGTGATGCTGCCGACCAGGCCGGCCGGCCACAACGGTTCGCGCATGGGGCCGATGCCGATTTGCGGCGCGTCGCGCCCCAGCAGGCCGATCGCGGCGCGCGCGCACAGTCGGCCGTGGAAGAACTCCGCCCGCCGTTTGGGGACGGAGGCGGCGATGCTGTCGGGACAGTCGATGCCGGCCCGGCGGAAACCGTCGAGGTCGATCGGCGCCGGCGTGAAACCGATGCGCGCCACGGCAAGGGTGGTCGCGTGGTCGACGGGCCACTGCATGATGGAGACGTTTTCTGGTGATGTGACGCTCATTAAAATCAGCCCATTGTGAAGACCGGCCATCTTACCGGATGAGCGGGCGTGGCGGTGGCGGGGGGCGGCATGGTATCGTGTTGACATATAAACCATCGCATCTGTCGAAGAAAGGTCCCATGCACCGATACCACCAGGGAGTACAAGCGTGACGCCGAGCGCGTTGGCCAGGGGCGCGCTGACGCTGGCGATGATGGCGTGCTTGGCGCCGGCCGCCGCCGAGCGGCAGGAGCCGGCGCCGGCGCCCGATTTGCCATTGTGGGAGGCCGGCCTGTTCGGCGGCGCCGCCTCGACGCCGGCCTATCCCGGGTCCGAGGACCGTTCCACCCGCGCGCTGGTGTTGCCGATGCTGATCTATCGCGGCAAGGTGCTGCGCGCGGACCGCTCCGGCATCGGCGCGCGCCTGTTCTACAGCGAGCGGGTCGAGCTCGACGTCGGTTTCGCGTTGTCGCTGCCGGCCCGGTCGGGCGACGTGGCGGCCCGCGCCGGCATGCCCGACCTGAACTCGCTGCTGGAGTTCGGCCCGCGCCTGAAGGTGCTGCTGGCCGAGCCGACGCCGGCCAGCCGCGTGCGGCTGGAGCTGCCGCTGCGGGTGCCGGTCGAACTGAGAAACGGCTTTGAACGGCAAGGCCTGGTGTTCGAGCCGCGCGTGGTGTTGGAGGCCGCCGACGCCTCCGGCCGCTGGCAGGCCGACGCCAACCTCGGCGCCGTGTTCGGCAACGCCCGCCTGAACGGCTACTTCTATGACGTCGCGCCCCGCTACGCGACCGCCGCGCGTCCGGCCTACCAGGCCACGGGCGGCCTGATGATGACCCGGCTGGGCCTGAGCCTGTCGCGCCGGATCTCGCCGGACTGGCGCGTGTTCGGCTTCACCCGCTACGACAACTATAGCCACGCGGCCAACCACGACAGTCCGCTGTTCCTGCGCAATAGCGGCCTGTCGGTCGGCGCCGGCTTCACGTGGACCTTGCACCGCTCGCAGGCGCGGGCCTGGGAATAGCGTCCGGCCGGCCGCGCCGGCGCCGCATCAACACCGGCGTGCGCGCCGGTTTCTTGTCGCCTATCAACTATTGCCTGTAATTGCCCCGCTACAATCATTTCGGACCCGCGCGGCGCGAGCGCCGCCGGCATGACGAGCCCGGGTATCAATACAGGAAGATAGCCATGTCCACGCGACCAAAAAAAGCCCGTGATTGCGCCGGCGCCTTGACGGCGGAGTTCGCGATCGTGCTGATGCTGTTTCTGGCGGTGGTCTGCGCCGTGATCGAGTTGTCGCGCATTCTGTATATGTTCAATACGCTGCAGGTGGTGACGGAACGGGCCGCCGCCGCGGCCGCCGGCGCCGACTACAGCAACGCGGCGGCGATGAGCACCGTGCGCCGGCGGGCCATCTTCCGCAGTTCGGCCGGCACCCTGGCCATCGGCGCGCCGGTGACGGACGATTACGTCCGCATCGACTATCTGTCGCTGTCGAGCGCCGGCGGCACGGCCACCGAGATACCGGCCGCCTTGCTGCCTTCGTGTCCGGCCAACAACCGCATCACCTGCATGCAGGACCCTTACGCGGCCAGCTGCATCCGGCTGGTGCGGGCGCGCATCTGCGATCCGGCGGTGACCGGCGAATGCCAGAAAGTCGTCTACCAGCCCTTGTTTTCCTTCATGGCGATTCCGCTCAATCTGCCGAAGGCGGCGGCGGTCGCCCCGGCCGAGACGCTGGGCGCGCCGCCCGGACAGGCGCCGTGCCCGTGATGGGCATGGCGAAACTAGTGTCTTGAATCGTCAATGGTCACCGCCATCAGCGGCCGGCGCTCACGGCGACAAACTGCGCAGTACCAGGCTCGACAAGCGGGCCGGCGCCTCGTCCGTATATTCGAGGGCGTGCTGCAGCAGCAGCGGATTGAGGTAGGGGCGCATGACCAGGTAGATGGCCGCCGCCGTCTCGTCGAGCGGCGTCTTGCGCTCGAAGTCCTCCGCCTCGCGCCCCTGGCGCAGCACCTCGCTGAGCATGGCCTGGATGCGTTCCTCGTAGGCGCGCACCGACGCCCAGCGTCCGGTGGCGGCCGACGCGGCGATGTCGTACAGCTTGCGGTCCTCGAAAAACAGCCGCAAGCTGGACTCGACGGCCGTCTTGAACAGGCGCCGCAGCTTCTCCGGCGGACGCTCGGCGCCGTCGATGGCGGCCCGGATGTCCGCTTCGATCTCGCGCAGGCAATTGGCGCAGATCAGTTCGCCGATGGCCTGCTTGGACTCGAAGAACTTGTAAATGTAGGCCTTGGAAAAGCCGATGGCCTTGGCCAGGTCGGACACGGCGGTCTTTTCGTAGCCATACAAACGGAAATGATCGGTGGCCGCCGCGACGATTTGATCGCGCACTTCGTGGTCGACCGGGCCCCGGGCGGGACCCGGCGGGGTGGTGGTTGTAGTCATGTCCGACAGCTTACCTTTTGTCTTTGGATTTCACAACGAGTGACCATTTAGTGATATAGTCACTAAATATACACTCATCCGTGGAAAACCGCCATGCTACTCAAACGTTCTCTCATGATGTTCGCCGCCGCCGGCCTGGCGGCCGGTTGTGCCGTCGGACCCGATTACAGCCGGCCCGCCACCCCGTTGCCTGACCGCTACCTGGGACTGACGGCGGTCGAGCGCAGGCCGGCCGCCGCCGACGCCGACCTGGCCGCGTGGTGGGGCGGATTTGGCGACGCGCAGCTGACCCGCTTCGTCACGCTGGCCCTGGCGCAAAACCTCGACCTGGCGCAGGCGTCGGCGCGCGTGGTCCAGGCGCGGGCTGGCCTCGGCGCGGCCAACGCCGCGCTGCTGCCGTCGGGCACCATCGACGCCCGGGGCGCGCGCGCCCGCCAGTCGGTGGAGACGCCGCTGGGGCAGATTCTGAATTCCAGGCCGGACTTCGATCGCTATGGCAACGCCTACGAGGCCAACCTGGGCGTCGGCTGGGAGCTCGACCTGTTCGGCGGGCTGCGCCGGGGGCGCGAGGCGGCGCTGGCCGACTACCAGGCGTCGGCGGCCGGCGCCGTGGCGACCCGGCTGGCGGTGGCGGCGCAGACGGCCGACATCTATATCGGCATCCGTGGTCTGCAAACCCGCCTCGACGTGGCGCGCCGTCAGGTGCGCACGCAACAGGACTTGCTGGCGACGTTGAACCTGCTGTACGGCAAGGGGCTGGCGGCCGAACTGCAGGTGCGCCAGGTCGAGGGCGCGCTGGCGCTGGCGCGCGCGTCGGTGCCGGCGCTCGAGACGGGGCTGGACGTGGCCATGAACGCGCTGGACGTGATGTTGGGCACGCCGCCGGGGACGCACCGCGACGAGCTCGCCGGCGCCGGCGCGGCCGCGGCGATTCCGGCCGCGCCGCGCATCGCCGCGGCCGGATCGCCCGGCGACCTGCTGCGGCGCCGGCCCGACCTGATCGTGGCCGAACGGCGGCTGGCGGCGTCAAACGCGCGCATCGGCGAGGCCATCGCCGAGTACTACCCCAAGTTCTCGTTCAGCGGCATGCTCGGCAGCGCCACATCGGTGTCGGCCGGCAACCTGTTCACCGGCGGCGCCAGCCAGGCCAGCGCCGTGCTGGGCCTGCGCTGGCGGCTGTTCGACTTCGGCCGCATCGACGCCCAGATCGCGCTGGCGCAAGGGCGGCAAGCGGAGGCGCTGGCGGCCTACCGGCTGGCGGTGCTGCGCGCGGCCGAGGAGGTGGAAAACGCGTTCTCGGCGCTGGTCAACAGCGAGGACCAGGCCGGCGTGCTGGGCGCGGGCGTGGACGCGCTCGGCCGCGCGCGCGGCGCCTCGTTCGCGGCGTACCAGAAAGGGGTGGTCAGCCTGATCGAAGTGCTGCAGGCCGACGAGAACCTGTTGCGCGCCGCCGACGCCCGGGCGCGCGCGCAAACCGAGTCGGCGCGCGCGGCGGTGGCCGCGTTCAAGGCGCTCGGCGGCGGCTGGGCCGGCGCGCCGTCGGCGGCGCCCGCGCTGGCGGCGTTGCCCGGCGCCGGTTTTTGACGGTGACCGTCCGATCGTCCCTTGTGGAGATCGACCATCGCAATTAAGATTGCGTGAGTGAAAACAACAGTCGTTGCGGCAAGCTGGCGTCATCGATAGCCCGCCGAAATGCGGAAAGTAAGCCGGACATGATGTTTCAAGCTCGCCATCGATCGAGGCCCGGCCGCGCGCCGTGGCGCGCCGCCGCCGCGTGGCTGGCGGCCGCCCTGATGGCGCTGGCGGGCGCCCCGGCCGGCGGCCAGCAGCTGTCGCTGCGCCACCATGGCCAGCTCGACGGCCTGGGCAATCTGGTGGTCATGTCGCTGGCCCAGGATGCCGCCGGCCAGCTGTGGGTGGGCACCGAGAACGGCCTGTACCGCTTCGACGGCAGCCGTTTCCAGCGCGTCGACCGTACGCTCGGCGGCAACTTCGTCAGCGCGCTGCATGTGGATCCGGCGGGGCGGCTGTGGGTGGGCACGCAGCGCGGGCTGTTCCTGCTCGACGGCCAGCGGCTGTTGCCGGTGCCGCAGACGGACGGCGCCACGCTGAGCATACCGACCGGGCAGCAATTCGCCTCGGTCGACGCCGGCCGCTTGCTGGTGCTCAGCGGCGGCAAGTTGCGGCAGGTGCGGCGCGACGGCAAGGGCGGCTGGCAGGCGGCGCCGTTCTTCAGCGCCGCGCAACTGGCCGCGACGCCCGCGCTGGACGACAGCTCCGGCGTCCTGCGCGACCCCGACGGCACGCTGTGGCTGGGCTGCGGGAGCGGGCTGTGCCGGTATCGCGGCGGCGCGCTGACGGTGTTCGGCGCCGGCCAGGGGTTGCCGCAACAGCGCTGGTACGGTTTGCGGCGCGACGCCGCCGGCCTGCTGTGGCTGGGCGATTCGAACCGGCTGATGACGCTGTCGGCGGACGAGCGGCGCTTCAGCGTACGCACCCCGGAACACTTCGCCATGCCCAAGAGCGGCTGGCCGACGCCGCTGTTGCTCGACGGCGAAGGCCGGATGCTCAGCATCACCGACAACGGCTTGTTCCGCCTCGGCGCCAAGGGCTGGGAGCGCTACGGCGTGGCGCACGGGCTGCGCCTGGGCACCGACCTGCATTCGCTGCTGCTGGACAGCCAGGGCGACCTGTGGCTGGGCGTGGCCGGACAAGGCCTGGTGCAATGGCAGGGCTACCGCCGCTGGGAGAACTGGACCACCGAGCAAGGCTTGCCGCACGACGACATCTGGTCGCTGCTGCGCACGCGCGACGGCGCGCTGCACGTGGCCACCGGCGGCGGCCTGGCGACGCAAGGCGACGGCCGCTTCGCCGTGGCGGCCGGCGGGGTCGCCAGCGGCGCGCGCTGGGGCGCGTTGGCCGAGGATAAACATGGCGACGTCTGGGCCGGCGGCCAGGGCTGGCTGGTGCGCCGCGACCGGCGCGGCGGCGACCGGGTGGTGGCGCGGCTGCCGGTCGGCCATATCTACCAGTTGCTGTTCGACCAGGCCGGCCGCTTGTGGATCTGCACCCTGCGCGGCCTGTACGTCATCGACGACCCCTACGGCAAGCCGGTGCCGCGCCGGGTCGACGCCATCGACGCGCTGGTCGACGCCGCCGCCAGCTTCCAGAGCGCCTGCCGCGACGCCGGCGGCCGCCTGTGGTTCGCCAGCAGCAAGGGATTGCTGCGGCTGGACCCGGACGGCGGCTGGTCGCGGCCGTTGTCGACGGGCGGCGACGATGTTTTCCGGATACTGGCCTGCGACGGCGACACGCTGTGGCTCGGTGGCGATACCCATCTGTGGCGGGCCGACAGTTCGGCGCGACGTTTGCAGCCGCGCCCGTTCGAGGGCGGGGTGCTGGAAGGGCGCATGCCGCAGTCGTTGCTGGTGGACCGGCGCCACTGGCTGTGGGTGGCCACCGACGCCGGACTGATGGCCTGGAACGGCCGGCGCTGGCGCCTGTTCAACCAGCAAAGCGGCATGGTCTGGAACGATAGCAACCAGAACGCGATCATGGAGGACGTCGACGGCTCGATCTGGATCGGCACCAGCAAGGGCCTGTCCCACCTGCTGCGGCCCGGGGAGCTGTTCGCGCCACACACGATACCGCTGCGCCTGGCGTCGGCGCGCTATGGCGCCACGGCGCTGGCACCGGCGGCGGCCGCGCCGTGGAGCGGCGCCGCGCTGGACGTGCAACTGATCGCGCCGTTCTACCAGAACCACGAATCGATCAGCTACCGCTACCGCTTGCTGGGCCAGGAGGAGCAATGGACCACCAGCAAGACCGGCGAGCTGCGCTACGCGGCGCTGGCGCCGGGCGAGTACCGCCTGCAAGCGGTGGCCGACCACGGCGACCTGCAGACCAGCTCGGCCATGCTGGAGCTGCCGCTGAGCATCAGCCCGCCGTGGTGGCGCACCCGCTGGGCCTACGCCGGCGCCGCGCTGCTGATCGTCGGCGCGCTGTTTTACGCCTATCGGCTGCGGATCTGGCAACTGGCGGCGCAGCGCAAGGCGCTCGAGCGCGAGGTGGCCGAGCGCACGGCCGAGGTGCTGCGGCAAAAAACGCTGGCCGACCAGCAGCGCGGCGAGGCGCAATCGGCGCGCGCCAGGGCGGAGGAGGCGACCCAGGCCAAGTCGATGTTCCTGGCCAATATGAGCCATGAGATCCGCACGCCGATGAACGCGGTGATCGGCCTGTCGCACCTGATGCTGGGCGCCGAGTTGCCGGCCAAGCAGCGCGACTACGTGCAGAAAATCCACAAGGCCGGCAACTCGCTGCTGGGCATCATCAACGACATCCTGGATTTTTCCAAGATCGAGGCCGGCAAGCTCGACATCGGCCACGCCGACTTCGACCTCGACGACACGCTGGCCCACGTCGCCTTCGTCAGCGCCGGCGGCGTCGGCGTGGGTTTCGGCGACAAGGCGGCGCTCGAATGCAAGTTCGAGGTCGACGCCGACGTCCCGCGCGCGCTGCGCGGCGACGCGCTGCGCCTGGGGCAGGTGCTGATCAACCTGCTCAACAACGCGCTCAAGTTCACCGCGCGCGGCGAGGTCGGGCTGGCGGTGCGCCTGCTCGACGAGCAGGCCGGGCGGGTGCGGCTGGAGTTCAGCGTGCGCGACACCGGCATCGGCATGTCGGAGGAGCAGATCGGCTGCTTGTTCCAGGCCTTCACCCAGGCCGACGGCTCGGCCACGCGCCAGTTCGGCGGCACCGGCCTCGGCCTCAGCATCTGCGACAACCTGGTGCGCCTGATGGGCGGCACCATCCGCGTCGAGAGCCGGCCCGGCGTCGGCAGCCGCTTCATCGTCGCGCTGTGGCTGGAGCGCGCGCTGGCGCCGCCGCCGCACGGCGCGCCCGGCCAGTGGTCGCACGCGCCCCGCTTCGGCGGCGCCCGCGTGCTGCTGGTCGAGGACAACGACATCAACCAGGAGATCGCCGTCGGCCTGCTCAACGCCTGCGGCATCGAGGTCGATGTCGCGCCCAACGGCCGCGCCGCCGTCGAGCGGCTGCTGGCTGCCGCCGGCGGCCGTTACCAGCTGGTGTTCATGGACTTGCACATGCCCGAGCTCGACGGGCACGCCGCCACCGCGCGCCTGCGCCGGGACGCCCGCTTCGACGCCCTGCCCATCATCGCCATGACGGCCAACGCCATGCCGGAGGAACGCCGGCGCTGCGCGGAGGAGGGCTTCAACGACCATATCAGCAAGCCGCTGATACCGGCCGAACTGCACCGCTTGCTGCAACAGTATCTGGCGCCGCTGATGAAGGACTTGCCGGGCGAACACGGCGCGGGCCTGGCGGGCGGCGCGCTGCCGGCCGGCGTGCCGGGCCTGGACCTGGCCAGCGCGCTGCGCGCCGTCAACGGCGACCAGGCGCTGCTGCTCAAGGTGTTGCGGCTGTTCCAGCGCGACGAGCACGACCGCGTGGCCAGGATACGGGCAGCGCTCGCCGAGGGCGACCATGGCGCCGCCGTGCGCCATGCGCACTCGCTGCGCGCGGTGGCCGAGGGCATCGGCGCGGCGCGGGTGGCGCGCCTGGCCAGGGAGCTGGAGCGGGCGGCGAGCGGAGTGGCGGGGGGGGCGGAGGCGCCGGCCATCGCCGCCGCGCTCGACGCGCTGGACGCGGCGCTGGCGCCGCTGTGCGCCGAGCTGGAGGCGTGTTTGCCGGCGCAGGCGAGCGTGGCCGCCGGCCCCGCGCGTGCGGCCGGCGGCTGGCTCGACGACTTGCGGCGGCTGGCCGAATTGACGCGCGACGGCGACCCGGCGGCGGTCGCCTTGTTCGCCGACTGCGCGTCGGCGTTCAAGACCGACTTCGGCGAGTGGGACGGCGAGGCGATACAGCGCAGCCTGGACCGGCTGGACTTCGACGGCGCGCATGCCGCGTTGCAGTGGGTCATACACAAGCATGAACTGGCGCTGTGAGCGGTTGACGGCCTCGATTCCCGCCTTTCGCGCAAGTACTTGATCTGGATCATATCGTTCCCCCGCCCGCGTGAACCATAATCAATGCAGCGTCGGCCGTGGCCCGGACGCACGATGGAGGCGATATGGAAACAATAGGCTGGCGCGCCGACATGGCGCTGGGCATTCCGCTGTTCGACGAGGCGCACGAAGCCATGGCGGAACAAATCAACCACTTGCTGGCCGGTCCCGACGAGGAGGTCGAGGCCGCCATGGCGCGGCTGACCGAGGCCCTCGAGGACGACTTCCGCCTGGAGGAGTCGTTGATGGAGGCGATCGACTATCCGGCGATTTGTTCGCACCGCGAACAGCACGCGCGGGTGCTGGGCGCGCTGCACCGCCTGGCGCCGGGCGACATCGCCGCCGCCCGCCATGCCGCCAGCCTGATCCTGCCGTGGTTCGACCTGCACCTGGCCACCGCCGACACGGCGCTGGCGCTGGCGCTGCAACTGGCGGAAAAGCCGGCGCCGCGCTAGTCCCCGGCCATCTGTTCAACCCGGTGATTATTGTTGCCGGGGAGGGAAAGTCCCACCCAATCCAAGGCAGAATTGCTGCCTGGTTTTCTAATCGGCGGCTATCGATAAGAAAGTGGGACATGAAAAAAATCTATCCTCACACGGCGCGGCTGGCGCTTTTGCTAGGCACCGCGCTCGGCATCGCGTTGGGCATGGCAGCATCCGCGCCCGCGTCCGCGCAGGGCTACACCTCGATCCCCAACGGCGAGACCTATTTCGACAGCGCCGGCGTCGCCATCCAGGCGCACGGCGGCTTCACGGTCAAGCACGACGGCATGTATTACTGGGTGGGCGAGGACAAGGCGCACAACCGCGCGTCCTTCCGCGGCGTGGCCATGTACAAGTCGGCCGACCTGAAGAACTGGCAGCTGGTCGGTGCCATCCTGACGCCGGAAACGCTGGACGTCCACGGCAACCGCGTGCTGGCGCACTGCAAGATCGAGCGGCCCAAGATCCTGTTCAACCAGGCGACCGGCAAGTTCGTCCTGTGGGGACATTGGGAAACCTACGACGGCTACGGGCCCTCGCAAGTGGTGGTCGCCACGGCCGACAACATCGAGGGGCCGTACACGGTCACGGCCAAGGGCCACTTCCGGCCCGGCGAGGGCAATACCGAGGGTGTCGGCTACCACGTCGGCATCCCGACCCCGGATTATGGCGCCACGCCCGACTCGTCCGGCAATTACCCGACTTTCATTCCGAAGCCCGCCTATCCGCCGGTGGTGGCCAGCGGCGCCGCCTCCAACGAGCTGCTCAACTTCGGCTACGACACCACGCTCAAGGCGGTGGCGGTGGTGGCGGACGCGGAAGGCTACGCCACCAACACGCGTTCGGCCGTCAACACGGTCAGCTACAACATCGGCGCGGCGCCGTCGGCCACCTTGGTGGCGCCCGTTATCGCGCCGTTCACCGCCGCCGGCGCCCAGGTCACCGTCAACGCCAACAAGCTCGACAAGGCCTACATCACCAGCCCGACCCAGGGCGCGAGCGTCTACTACACGGTCGACGGCAGTACGCCGGTGCCCGGCGCGGCCGGC
The DNA here is from genome assembly GCF_017833525.1 of Duganella sp. 1411. Lineage (GTDB taxonomy): Bacteria > Pseudomonadota > Gammaproteobacteria > Burkholderiales > Burkholderiaceae_D > Rugamonas. The sequence continues at coordinate 1,141,393 of NZ_JAFICD010000001.1, read as the reverse complement.
ACCACGCTGTACGTGGACGGCAGCGCGATCCCGCTCGACGCCAACAAGACCATCAAGGCGATCGCCGTGCGCGCCGCCGCGCAAAGCCCGGTGGCGAGCGTGACGTATGCGCTGGCCGCCGCCGGATTCACCGCGCCCATCTATCCGCCGGTGATCTCCGTCCCGGGCGGCAACTACGCCGACGCCATCGCCGCGGTCAAGATCTACGCCACCAGCAGCGGCACCACGACCTACTTCACGGCCGACGGCAAGGATCCGGACCCGCCCGTCAAAGGCGGGAACATGGGCTTCGGCTCGCGCGACTTCACGGTGTTCCTCGATCCGGCCACCGGCAAGGCGTATCTGGTCACGGCGCAGGACCATGTCTACCTGCGCGTGTGGCAGCTGAGCGACGACTTCACCGACGTGGTGCCGTCGACGCAATACGCGATGTTCATCAACCAGGCGCGCGAGGCGCCGGCGCTGGTGCGGCATGGCGGCTATATCTATATGTTGACGTCGAAGCAGTCCGGCTGGTACCCGAACCAGCTGCTGTACACCCGCACGCAGGACATCGCCAATCCATCCGGCTGGGAGGCGCAGCGCACCATCGGCGACAACACCGGCTTCCATAGCCAGCCGACGCAGATCATCGACACCAGCAAGACCGGCACGCCGCAGTACGTCTATCTGGGCGACCGCTGGAACCCGGCGCTGCTGGGCAGCTCGACCTACGTGTGGCTGCCGCTGACGCTGGCGGCCGACGGCGCCATGCGCTTCGCCTGGACCCCGTGGCTCAAGATCGACGACGCCACCGGCAAGGCCAGCGGCGCGCTGGACCAGCTGGTGTCGCTTGGCAGGCCGGTGGCCGCCACCGCCAACGTCGCCTCGAGCGCCAGCGCCAGGCGCACGCCGGACCAGGCCAACGACGGCGTCATCGACCAGGGCGCCCACTTCTACCAGCCGATCGGCGCGCCGTTCTTCTGGCAGGTCGACCTGCAGCGGGAGGTCGACCTGGCGCGCATCGACCTGTCGTTCCGCTCGGTGGGCGGATCGGACGCGGCGCACCGCTACAAGGTGTCCGGCAGCCACGACGGCGCGTCCTGGACCCAGCTGTTCGACAATTCGGCCAACAGCCGGGTCGGCTTCCAGAGCCATCCGCTGAGCGGCACCTACCGCTACGTGCGGATCGACGTCAGCCAAGTCTGGGACATGGTGCACAACCAGGGCGCCAGCTGGTCGGCCGGCATCTACGAGGCGTCGGTCTACGCCAAGGCCGGCAACTAGGCGGCGCCGGCCTCACGCCATCTGCGCGATGGTGCGGCGGAAGCGCCGCAGCGCGCCGGCGAACAGCGCCGCGCCGATGGCGGCGATGGCCAGCATCTGCGGCCACACCACGTCGATGCCGGCGCCGCGGTACAGGATAGCCTGGCCGGCGGCGACGAAGTGCGTGGTCGGCGCCGTCAGCATCAGGTCTTGCACCAACGCCGGCATGCTCTCGCGCGGCGTGGTGCCGCCCGACAGCATCTGCAGCGGCAGCAGCACCAGCACCATCAGCATGCCGAACTGCGGCATGCTGCGCGCCAGCGTGGCGAGGAAGATCCCCATCGACGTCGTGGCGAACAGGTGCAGCGCCGCCACCAGCACGAACAGCGCGACCGAGCCGCGCACCGGCACCTGCAGCGCGCCCTGCACGATGAACACCAGCGCCGCCAGCGCGGCCAGCACCACCACCAGGCCCATCGACCAGATCTTGGCCAACATGATCTCGCCGGGCGTGACCGGCATCACCAGCAGGTGCTCGATGGTGCCGTGCTCGCGTTCGCGGATCAGCGCCGCGCCGGTCAGGATGATCGACAGCATGGTGACGTTGTTGATGATCTCCATCAGCGAACCGAACCAGGCCTGCTCGAGGTTGGGGTTGAAGCGCATGCGCAGCGCCAGCGCCACCGGCGGCGCGGCGGCCGGCTGCCGGCGCCGCACGAAGTCGCCCACCTCGTCGGCGACGATCTGCTGGATGTAGCCGTTGCCGGTGAAGGCCTGGCTCATGCGCGTGGCGTCGACGTTGAGCTGGATCGCCGGCGCCCGTCCGGCCAGCGTGTCGCGCTGGTAGCCGGGCGGGATGGCCAGCACGAAGGTGTAGTCTCCGTTGTCGAGGCCGGCGTCGCCACGGGCCGCGTCCACCAGCGACGGCGTCTTGAAGTGGGGCGGATAGAAGCCGGCGGCGATGCGCGCCGACAGCGGCGAGCCGTCCAGGTCGACGATGGCGATGGCGGCGCTGTGCAGGCTCTCTGGCATGGCCGTGGCCGCCACGTAGATCGACAGCGAGAAGGTGTAGGCGATCAGCACCAGCATGGCCGGGTCGCGCAGCAGGCTCCACAACTCCTTGACGCCGAGCCGGTAGATGTGTGCCAGACGAGTGGGCAGGGCGGCGCGCATCAGCCCTCCTGCTTGCGCAGCAGCGCCACCGAGGCGGCCAGGATCAGCGGCGCGGCCACCAGCAGCGGCCACAACGAGCCGCCCAGGTCGGCCAGGCCGAGCGCCTTGTTGAACACGCCCCGGCTGATGGTCAGGAAGTGGGTGGCCGGGTAGATCCGCCCGATCAGCGCGCCGGCCCCGGTCAGCCCGGAGACGGGGTTGAGCAGGCCGGCGAACTGCACGCAGGGGATGATGGTGCCGATCATCGTCACGAACAGCGCGGCGATCTGGCTGCGCGTGAAGGTCGACACCAGCAGCCCGAGGCCGGTGGCGCACACCACGTACACCAGCGCGGCCAAGGTGAGCGTGGCCAGGCTGCCCTTGACGGGCACGCCGAACACGGTCGCCGCCAGCGCCGTCAGCAGCGCGAAGTTGAGCATGCCCAGGCCGATGTAGGGCAGCTGCTTGCCGAGCAGGAACTCGATGCGCGTGACCGGCGTCACGTACAGGTTGAGGATGGAGCCGAGCTCCTTTTCGCGCACCACCGACAGCGCGCTGAGCATGGCCGGTATCATCATCAGCAGCATCGGGATCACCGCCGGGATCATCGCCGGCAGGCTGCGCACGTCCGGGTTGTAGCGGTAGCGCGTCTCAAGCGTGCCGGCGCCGGCCAGGGTGGCGCCGAGCCGGTGCAGCGCCATGTCGGCCAGCCACAGCTGGTGCATCGCCTGCACGTAGCCGCGGGTGGTCTCGGCGCGCATCGGCATGGCGCCGTCGACCCAGGCGCCGACGGCCACCGGCGCGCCGCGCTCGAGGTCGCGCCCGAAGCCGGGCGGCAGTTCGATGGCCAACGCCAACTCGCCGCTGCGCATGCGCCGGTCGAGCTCGGCGTGGTCGGCCAGCGGCGCGTGCTGGACGAAGTAGCGCGAGCCGGACAGGTTGAGCGCGTAATTCTGGCTCAGGCCGCTCTGGTCGCGGTCCAGCACCGCGTACGACAGGTTGTCGACGTCCATGTTGATGCCGTAGCCGATGATGAACATCAGGATCGCCGTGCCCAGCAGCGCGAGCGTGGCGCGCACCGGGTCGCGCCGCAGCTCGAGCGTCTCGCGCAGCGTGTAGCTCAGCGCCCGGCCGGCGGCGCGGCGCCAGCGCGGCGCCGCCGGGCTGGCGGTGGAGGCCGGGGCCGGGGCGGCGTCCGTGGCGGCCGGGGCCTGAGAGGCCGGCGCCGCCGCGTCGGCGCCGCCGGCCTCGCGCAGGTAGGCGATGAAGGCCTGCTCGAGCGTGGCGGCGCCGCGCGCGGCCACCAGCGCGGCCGGGGCGGCGCTGACCAGCACGCGCCCGGCGTGCATCAGCGAGATGCGGTCGCAGCGCTCGGCCTCGTTCATGAAGTGGGTCGAGATGAAGATCGTCACGCGGTCGCGCCGCGCCAGGTCGATCATCAGGCGCCAGAACAGGTCGCGCGCGACGGGGTCGACGCCGGAGGTGGGCTCGTCGAGGATCAGCAGCTCGGGCCGGTGCACCATGGCCACCGCCAGCGACAGGCGCTGGCGCACGCCCAGCGGCAGTTGCTCGGGCAGCGTGTCGAGCACGTCGGTCAGGCCGAAGCGCGCCGCCATGTCGGCCACGCGCGCGCCGATCTCGGCCTCGGGCACGCTGAACAGGCGGGCGTGCAGCACCAGGTTCTGCGCCACGCTCAACTCGCCGTACAGCGAGAACGCCTGCGACATGTAGCCGACCCGGCGCCGGGTCGCCATGTCGCCGGCGTCGACCCGGGCGCCGAACAGCATGGCCTCGCCCTCGCTGGCCGGCAGCAGCCCGGTGAGCATCTTCATCGTGGTCGACTTGCCGCAGCCGTTGGAGCCGAGGAAGCCGAAGATCTCGCCGCGGCCGATGCGGAAGTCGACGTGGTCGACGGCGACGAAATCGCCAAAGCGCATCGTCAGGCCGCGCGCCTCGATGGCGATGTCGCCGCCGGCGCCCTCGAACGGCGGCACCGTCACCGCCTGGTGGCCGGCGCGGCGCGCCGCCGGCAGCAGCGCGATGAAGGCCGCCTCCAGGGTGGGCGCGCCGCTGCGTTCGCGCAGCGCGGCCGGTGTGCCGGTGGCCAGCACCTGGCCGGCGTCCATCGCCACCAGCCAGTCGAAGCGCTCGGCCTCGTCCATGTAGGCGGTGGCGACCACCACGCTCATGCCGGGGCGCTGGGCGCGGATGGCGTCGATCAAATCCCAGAACTGCGCGCGCGAGAGCGGGTCGACGCCGGTGGTGGGCTCGTCGAGGATCAGCAGGTCGGGATCGTGGATCAGCGCGCAGCACAGGCCGAGTTTTTGCTTCATGCCGCCCGACAGCTTGCCGGCCGGGCGCGCCAGGAACGGCGCCAGGCCGGTGCCGGCGGTGAGCTGGTCGATGCGGCGCCGGCGCGCGGGCGCGTCGTGGCCGAACAGGCGCCCGAAGAATTGCAGGTTCTCCTCGACCGACAGGGTCGGGTACAGGTTGCGCCCCAGCCCCTGCGGCATGTAGGCGATGCGCGGGCAGACGGCGTCGCGGTAGCGGCGCGCGCGCATGTCGCCACCGAGCACGCTGATTTCGCCCTGCTGCAGCGCGCGGGCGCCGGCCAGCAGCGACAGCAGGCTCGATTTGCCGACGCCGTCCGGGCCGATCAGGCCGACCATGCGCCCGGCCGGCAGCGCCAGGTCGACGCCGGCCAGCGCGACCGTCTTGCCGTAACGTAGCTCGACGCCGCGCAGCTCGGCCACGGCGGGTTCGCCGGCCGCCGCCTCCGCGCCGGCCTCGCTCACCGGGGCACCTTCACTTCCAGCTCCGGCGGCCACGGGGTCTGGCCGTCCAGGCGCACCCAGGCCACGCCGGGCAGGCCGGTCTTGACCAGGGTCAGGTGCTTGCGCAGCAGCGCCGGATCGATCTGCGCCTTGACGCGGAACATCAGCTTTTGGCGTTCGCTGGCCGTCTCCACCGTCTTGGGCGTGAACTGGGCGGCGCTGGCGACGAACGAGATGCGCGCCGGGATCACGTATTGCGGCGCGGCGTCGAGCACCACCCGCACCGGCGCGCCCAGCGCCAGCCTGCCGGCGGCCTGCTCGGGCACGAAGAAGGTCATGTAGACGTCGCCCAGGTCGACCAGGTTGAGCACCTTGCCGCCGCCGGGCAGCACCTCGCCCGGCTGGGCGATGCGGTACTGCACGCGGCCGGCGCGCGGGGCCGTCAGCGCGCTGTCGGCCAGGTCGACGCCGATGCGCTCGACGGTGGCGCGCGCCGCCGCCGCCGCCGCGCGCGCGCCGGCGGCCTGGGTGCGGGCGGCGTCGATGGCGCTGCCGGCTGCGGCGGCCTGCGCGCGCGCGGCGGTGATGGCGGCGCGGGTCACGCGCACCCGGCTGCGGTCGTCGTCGAGCTCCTGCTCGGACGAGGCGCCCTCGAGCACCAGCGTCTCGGAGCGGCGCAGGCGCCGCTGCGCCGCGTCCTGTTCGCTCTCGCGCTGCGCCACCAGCGCCAGCGCGGCCTGGCGGTCGCTCTCGCGCACCGCCACCATGGCGTCGGCGCTGGCCACGCCGGCCAGCGCCTGCTGGCGCATGGCCTCGGCCTCGTCGTGCTGGGCCTGCAGCGACGACACCTGCATGTGGCCCAGCACCTGGCCGGCGGCCACGAAGTCGCCCTCGTTGACGGCGATGTCCTGCAGCCGGCCGGGCAGCTTGGCGGCGACGTCGATCTCGGTGGCCTCGACCCGGCCGTTGCCGCTGGCAAATTGCGGCCCGGGGCCGTCGGCGTGGAAGTGGCGCCAGGCGTAGGCGGCGCCGGCGAGCAGGACGGTGGCGGCCGCTGCGGCGGCGATTTTCTGGGACAGGGTGGCGGTCATGGGCTTGGGGGAGTAGGGTTGCCGGTGGCGATCACGGGATCGCCGCCGAGCGCGGTGTACAGCGCCACGCCGGCGCCCAGCAGCGCGCGGCGCAGTTGCACCAGTTGCTGTTCGGCGCCGAGCAGGTCGCGCTGGGCGTCGAGCACGTCGAGGAAGGGGGCCGCGCCGTTGTCGTAGCGCAGCTGCGACAGGCGCGCGCGTTCGCGCTGCACCCGCACCGCGCGCTCGCCGACGGCGATCTGGTCGGCCAGCCAGGCGCGCGCCGACAGGGCGTCGGCGACCTCGCGGAAGGCTTGCTGGATGGTTTTTTCGTAGCTGGCCACGGCGCTGTCGCGGCGCGCCTCGGCCAGGTCCAGGTTGGCGCGCCGGCGCCCGCCGTCGAACAGCGGCAGCGTGATGGACGGGGCGAAGCTCCAGGCCCCGGCGCCGGCGCCGAACAGCTTGTCGAGTTCGGCGCTGGCCGTGCCCAGCGAGCCGGTCAGGCTCACCTGCGGGAAGAAGGCGGCGCGCGCCGCGCCGATGTTGGCGCCGGCGGCCTTGAGCTGGTGTTCGGCGGCGATGATGTCGGCGCGCCGCTCCAGCAGCGCGGCCGGCAGGCCGGCGGCCAGCGCCGGCAGGCTGTCGGCGGGCTGGTCGGCGTCGGCGATGGTGGTTGGCGCGGCCGGCGCGCCCACCAGCAATTGCAGCGCGTGGCGCTTGGCGTCGCGCTCCTGCTGCAGCTGGGCGGTCAGCGCCTGCGCCTGCAGCAGCAGGGTTTCGACCTGGGTCACGTTCAGGCGCGAGGTGGCGCCGACGGCGGCGCGGCGGTCGAAGATGCGGTAGCTTTCGCGGCGCGTGGCCAGCGTGCGCTGGGCCAGGGCGATGCGCTGGTCCATCTCGCGCACCTCGAAATAGGCCTCGGCGACCTGGGCGATGAGCGCCATCGTGACGGCGCGTTGCGCGGCCTCGCTGGCCAGGTAGTCCTCGCGCGCGGCCTCGCGCAGGCTCGCCAGGCGGCCCCAGAAGTCGAGCTCCCAGGCGCCGACGCCGACGCCGGCCTGGTACTGGCTGGCGACGGTGGCGCGGCGCGTCGGACTGAGGTCGGCGGGCACGCGCTGGCGCTGCGCGCCGGCCTGCGCCGCCAGCGTGGGCAGGGCGGCGGCGCGCTCGATGCCGTAGGCGGCGCGGGCCTGCTCGACGCGCAGCGCGGCGATGCGCAGGTCGCGGTTGTTGTCCAGCGCCTGGGCGATCAGCGCCTGCAGCGCGGGCGCGGCGAAGTAGGCGCGCCATGCGGGCGGCGCGGCGGCGTTGGGCGGCGCGGCCGGCATCGGGTAGTGGTCGGCGACCGGCAGCGGCGGGCGCGCGTGGGGCGGCGCCAGCGGCGCGCAGCCGGCCAGCAGCGCGCACGCGAGCGCGAGGGGCGCGAGGGGCGTGGACGGGGACATGGCGCGGCTCCTGGTGGTGGACGAATAGGGGCCGTTACGATACCGGCGAAGGCAGTGTAAGGGCGCGGCCAGCGCCTTGTATTTGATCCATGTCAAATTTCACGAATGTAATGTTCAGGCCGCTAATGGGCCGCCGATGCCGCCGCCGCTGGTTTGACTTTTCGCCGGATCCGGGCGACCATCTGGTGAAAACGTTTTCAAAACAATGGAGGATGACAGTTGAGAGCTACCCATTTCATCCCGGGCGCGGCCCGGAGATTCGTCGCGCTGGCGTTGCTGGGCGGCGCGGCGGCGGCTGCGGGCGCCGCGTCCGGCGACGGCCGGATCAAGCTCGACCAGATCGGCTTCCTGCCCGGATCGGACAAGGTCGCCGTGGCCCCGAACGTCGACGGCGCCGGCTTTGCCATCGTCAAGGCCGGCAGCGATACGGTGGTGCTGCGCGGCACGCTGGGCGCGCCCGCCGTCTACGCGCCGTCGGCAGAAACGGTCAGGCTGGCCGGCTTCAGCGAACTGGTGGCGCCCGGGCGCTACCAGCTGCGCGTGCCGGGCTTGCCCGATTCGGCGCCGTTCACGGTCGGCGCCGACGCCTACCAGGCGCTCAACGCCGCCGCGATCAAGGCCTACTATTTAAACCGCGCCGGCATCGCCTTGCCGGAAAAATACGCGGGAGTCTACGCCCGCAAGGCCGGGCATCCGGACACGCACGTGCTGGTCCACGAATCGGCGGCGTCGCCCGCGCGTCCGGCCGGCACCGTCCTGTCCAGTCCCAAGGGCTGGTACGACGCCGGCGACTACAATAAATACATCGTCAACTCGGGCATCACGACCTACACCCTGCTGGCCTCGTTCGAGGATTTCGCCGCCTTCCACCAGGCGCAGAACCTCAACATTCCCGAAAGCGGCAACGGCGTTCCCGACATCCTCAACGAAGCGCTGTGGAACCTGGAATGGATGCTCACCATGCAGGACCCGGCCGACGGCGGCGTCTATCACAAGCTGACCGACAAGTCCTTCGACGGCATGGTCATGCCGGACCAGGCGGTGCAGCAGCGCTACGTGGTGCAAAAGACCACGGCGGCGGCGCTCGACTTCGCCGCCGTCATGGCGACCGCGAGCCGCGTGCTCAAGCCGTATGACGGCCAGCTGCACGGGATGTCGGCCAAGATGCTGGCGGCGTCGAAGGCGGCGTGGCAATGGGCGCGGAGCCATCCGGCCGTCTATTATCGCCAGCCCCAGGACATCCGCACCGGCGAGTACGGCGACGCCGACGTGAGCGACGAGTTCGCATGGGCGGCGGCCGAGTTGTATATCAGCACCGGCGATGACGCCTTTTACAAGGCGATGAAGGCGCCCTCGGTGCCGGCGACGGTACCGTCCTGGAGCGACGTGCGCGGCCTGGCGTGGATGTCGCTGGCGCGCCACCGCAAGCAACTGAGCCCGGCGGCCGACCAGGCGCTGATCGCCGCCAGGATAGACGGCCTGGCCGGCGAGCTGGCCAAGGTGTGGAAGCAATCGGCGTACGGCGTCACCATGCAAACGGCCGACTACGTCTGGGGCAGCAGCGCGGTGGCGCTGAACCAGGCCATGATGCTGGTGCAGGGCTACCGCCTGAACGGCAAACCCGAGTATCTGCGCGCGGCCCAGTCGGGCCTTGACTATGTGCTCGGCCGCAATGCCGTCGACACGTCCTTCGTCACCGGCTACGGCGTCAAGTCGGCGCAGCACCCGCACCACCGGCCGTCGGTGGCGGACGGCGTCGCCGCACCGGTGCCCGGATTCCTGGTCGGCGGCCCGCAGCCGGGCCAGCAGGACAAGGGCGACTGCCGCGCGTCCTACCCGTCGCCGCTGCCGGCCAAGTCGTGGCTGGACGACGCCTGCTCCTACGCCAGCAACGAGATCGCCATCAACTGGAACGCGCCGCTGGTCTACGTCTCGGCGGCGATCCAGGCGTTGACGCCGCCCGTTCCGGCGAAGTAGGCGCGCGGGCGCCGCCTCAGCGTCCGCCGGACCTGGCGTTGACCTCGGCCGGTGCCGGGGCCAGCTGGACGGCGCCCGCCTCGTGCGCGTGTTGCGATCCGGTTGGGTCGGCGATCTGGAACGGCCGTTCCTGTTGCCCGCCATTGGCTTGCGGGTCGATGCGCGGCGCGGGGATGTCGGCGCGTTCGGCCTTCTTCTTCGCGCTGTCGACGCCGAAGCGCTGGTCGCGCGCGGCCACCATGGCCGGATCGGCCTGTCCGTCGGCGGTGAAGCCCATCATCAGCTGCGGCACGCCCAACGGCAATTGCTTGTGCAGGTCGGTATGCCATGTGTGCCAGGTCTTGCCGTACGTGCCTACAAGTTTCTTCATCAATTCCTTCTCCGCCGCCGCCGGTATCCCCGGCGCGATCAGCTGGCCCGACTTGACCTCGTGCACGTGGCTGTGCCAGAGCGCCTTTTCCGTCGCCGGCAGCGTGCGGAACAGTTTTTCGCTGACGATGTATTCAACCCCCATGAGCTTGGCGTCCTTGACGTTGCCGTCGTAGATCACGCACTGGGTGACGTCCTCGTTCAATATGGCGCAGTAGTGGTGCGCTTCCATCTGGAGGTTGGGCTTGCCGCTGTAGAAGTGGAAGCCGTCCAGGTAGGCGTTGAGGGCCTCGATTGGCGGTTTGTTCTGGAGGAGGGCGGCGCCCGCCTCCAGCGCCTTGGTCTTGGCGGTGGCCGGCGTGCCGGGCGTCGGGAGGGCGGATTCGGTTTTTTGTCCGCAGGCGCCCAGCAACAACGCGGCGCAGGCGGGCATCAAGCGGAGTAATGCGTTTTTTGGGGGCATGGCTTCATCCTTCACGGTGGGACGATACGGGCGGTCGCCACGTCACATTGTCACTTGTAGGGAAAAGCCACCGTTAAGCACCGAACCCTGTGCCCAACCCGACATATCGCGAATGATTTGCACGGGCCGCCCGATAGTTGGGTATAAAGACACTCTTTTACGAGCCCGTCGTGGTGGCCGCCTACACCCGCCGTGACGGCGTGGACGACATCGTCCACCACGCGCTGCTGCACGAGGCCGGCAGCTACGAGCTGATCGTGCCGAAGGGCGAGTACGGGCTGCCGATGCCGTCACGGGAAAAGCAGGCTCAGTTGGGCCTGGTCCGCGACCTCGGCGTCCTCGCGGGGTCCAGCGCCTGCAGCAGCCAGCGGCACAACCGTTGCACGGTCGAGTGGTGGCCGTTGCACACGGCCGATTGCGCCAGTTGCGCCATCAGCACCTGGGTATAGCGCAGCAGCAGGTCGAACAGCGGCCCCTTGCGGTGGAATTCGGTCAGCAGCACGCTCGCGCGCAGGCGGTAGGCGTGGCCGGCGCTGTGCACGATCGCGCGGTTCGGCGCGGCCGCGCCGCCCATGAACAGCGTCACCCCCAGCAAGCCCTCGTTGCCGACGCTGGCGATCTCGGACGCGCCGCCATCCTCCAGCTCGTATTGGATGGAGATCACCGCGGTGGTGGGGAAATACACATACGTCAGCTGGCTGCCGCTCTGGTACAGCACGTCGCCCTGCGCCATTGCCACCAGTTCGAGCTGCGGGGCCAGTCTGTCGAATTCGGCGGCCGATAGCAGCGCCAGCAGGGAATTCTGTTTAGGATAGGCATTACGCATCGGGATAAAACCCTTAGTTAAAAAACAATTATCCTGTGCAGGCTGGCACGCCGACCGGCCCCGGTCTGTGTGTTTGCGCACATAACCGTGCCGGCGCCGCCACGCATCGCGGATAATTTTGCGCGCCATCGCACAGCGGCGTTCGTTGCCTGCCGTCAGGATTGGTCATGGTTGACCGGCATGTCGGCGCGGCCCAAGAAACCCGTTCCCGGGCGTGGCTTTTACTGTAGAGTGTGCCGGATGGGAACCTCATGACAGCCGAAACAACTTATCCGCAAGCAATCCTGACGTGGCTTGAAACAAACGACTCGCCGCTGTTGTGCCATCGTTCGGTCCAGTTGTGGAACGCGATCCACGAGGAACTGTCGCCGATCGTCGGCGCCGCCGGCTTCATCGCGTTGTACAACCGCTGCATCGATCTGTGCGGCGACGGCCATCCGTGGCTCAAACCGGCCCCCGCCGGCAGCGCGGCGGCGCTGTGCTTCGACACGCTGGGCGCGCAGATGGCCCAGCGCGGCGCGTCCGAGGCGCTGGCCGTCAGCGGCGCGCTGTTGGCCCGCTTCCATGGGCTGCTGCGGCTGTTGATCGGCGCGTCGCTGACCGACGGCGTGTTCGATGCCGCCTGGCGCGACCGGCCGGGGATGCGCCCGGCCACCCCGGCAGCGCCGGGAGCGGCGCCATGAGCGGCGGCGTCGATCCGGAGCGCCGCGTGGGGCGGTGCGACCGGCGCGCTCCCAAGAACGCCGGCGCCGACGGGGACGAGGCGGAGCGGATGAGAAGCGCGCTGCAACGCCATATCGACAAGTTGCGCGAGGCCAACGCCCAGTTGGTCATCGCCGCGCTCAAGGCCCAGGTCGTGACGGAGGAGGTGCAACGCGCCAAGGACGCGCTGGGCCACCTGGCCCACCACGACTTCCTCACCGGCCTGCCCAACCGTCCGCTGCTGATGGAGCGCATGGCCCAGGCGATCGGCATGGCGCAGCGCCAGCACAGCAGGATGGCGGTGCTGTTCATCGATCTGGACCGCTTCAAGATCATCAACGACTCGCTCGGCCACGCGGTCGGCGACCTGCTGCTGCAGGCGGTGGGACAGCGCCTGGTGGCGGCGATCCGCGCCAGCGACACGGCCAGCCGCCTGGGCGGCGACGAGTTCGTCGTGTTGCTGGCCGAGGTGGCCAACGAGCGCTCGGCGTCCGAGCTGGCCGACAAGCTGTGCCGCGCGCTGGCCGAGCCGTTCGACCTCGACGGCCAGACCGCGCACATCGGCGGCACCATCGGCATCAGCATGTATCCGGACGACGGCGAGCAGGCCGAGGCGCTGATACGCAACGCCGACGTGGCGATGTACCATGGCAAACACAGCGGGCGCAACCGCTGTTATTTCTTCCGGCCCGAGATGAACCTGCGCGCGCTCGAGCGCCAGCGCGTCGAGGCCGACCTGCACCGCGCGCTCGCGCGCGGCGACTTCGAGCTGTATTACCAGCCGCGCGTGAACCTGGCCAGCGGCGCCATCGCCGGCGCCGAGGCGCTGCTGCGCTGGACCCATCCCGAGCACGGCGCGGTGGCGCCGTCGCGCTTCATCCCGGTGGCCGAGGAGTGCGGCCTGATCGTGCCGATCGGCCACTGGGTGCTGCGCGAGGCGTGCATGCAAGTGGCGCGCTGGAAGGCGGACGGGCTCGATCCCGGCGTGATCGCGGTCAACATCTCGGCGCTGGAGTTCCGCGACGACGGCTTCACCGGCCGCCTGCGCGCGGCCCTGGCCGACAGCGGCCTGTCGCCGCAGTGCCTGGAACTGGAGATCACCGAAGGGGTGCTGATGGACGACGCCGGCGCCAGCGCCGCCATCCTGGCCGAGCTCAAGGAGATCGGCGTGCTGTTGGCCATCGACGACTTCGGCACCGGTTATTCCAGCCTCAGCTACCTGAACCGTTTCCCCATCGACGTGCTCAAGATCGACCAGTCGTTCGTGCACGGCATCAGCGCGGCGCCGGGCGACGGCGTCATCGTCGGCGCCGTCATCGCCATGGGCGGCAGCCTGGGCCACAAGGTGGTGGCCGAGGGTGTCGAACGGCAGTCGCAGCTCGACTTCCTGCGCGAGCGCCACTGCGACGAGGGCCAGGGCTATCTGTTCAGCCTGCCGCTGGCGGCGGACGCCTTCGCGGCGCTGCTGGCGCGCCGCGCAGGACCCTGACGCGCGACGGTATTTCCCTGCCGCCGGGCAAACTGGCGTATGGTGTGAACGTGTGCCCCGCGATCCGCCTCGACGCATTTTTTTCAAACGACTTATCAAGGCTCGCCCCACTATCATGAACGACAACGCGGAACCCGAGGCCACCGGCGTGGCGCCAGCGCCGGCCGGCCGCGACGGCCAGTACCTGCAAGCCCTGCACGACAAGGAGCTGGGCGACCTGCGCGCCCTGATCGCGCAGTTGCTGCTGCAGCTCGAGGCGCTGCAGCAGCGCAACGCCAGCGCGCAGACGACCGAGCGCCACGTCATGCAGCTGCGCGAGGCCAACGCCCACCTGGTGCTGGCCACCTTCAACGCCCAGGACAAGCAAGCCAGCGCGGAGGCGTCGATGCGGCGCCAGACCGAGTTCCTGTCGATGCTGGCGCACGAGCTGCGCAATCCGCTGCAGCCGATCGCCTTCGCCAGCACCTTGCTGGCGAAGTTGGCCGGCGGCGATCCGGAACTGCCGCGCCTGCACGCCATCATCGAGCGCCAGACGGGGCACATGACGCGCCTGATCGACGATCTGCTCGACGCCTCGCGCATCAGCAGCGGCAAGATCGGCCTGGACAAATCGACCTTGCTGCTGGCCGACATCGTGGCGCTGGCGGCCGAGGGTAGCCAGCCGCGGCTGGAAGCGCGCCAGCAGCGGCTGACGATCACGCAGCCGGCCGGCGAGGTGCCGCTGTACGGCGACCGCGTGCGGCTGGCGCAGGTGTTCGCCAATCTGCTCAACAACGCCTCCAAGTTCTCGCCCGAATACGAGGCGATCGCGCTCGAGGCGCACGTGGTGGGCAACATGGTGCGGATCGCGGTGCGCGACCACGGCATGGGCATGGCGCCGGAGTTGCAGCCGTTCATCTTCGACCTGTTCACGCAGGGCCTGCAGTCGCTCGACCGCGCCCAAGGCGGCCTGGGCATCGGGCTGACGCTGGTGCGCTCGCTGGTCGAAATGCACGGCGGCACGGTGCGCGCGCACAGCGACGGCATCGGCCAGGGTAGCACCTTCACCGTGCTGCTGCCGTTGGGCGCGGCCGCGTCCGCGCCGGCGGCGTTGCCGCTGCCGCCGCTGCCGACGCCGACACGGCGCCGCATCCTGCTGGTCGAGGACAACCTCGACGCGGCCGCCACGCTGGCCTTGCTGCTCGAGCTGGGCGGCCACACGGTGGAACAGTGCCACGACGGCGCCGACGGCGTGCGGCGCGGCCTGGCCGGCCAATACGACCTGGTGCTGTGCGACATCGGCCTGCCGGGGCTCGACGGCTTCTCCGTCGCCGAGCGCATCCGCGCCGGCGTGACGGGCAAGATGCCGTTTTTCATCGCCACGTCCGGCTACAACCAGCCGCAGGACCGCGCCCGCGCCATCCGTTGCGGCTTCGACCACTACCTGGTCAAGCCGGTGGCCATCGATATGTTACTCGCGTTGATAGAGTTACATGTACACTGACGGCCTTCGGCGGCGCAAGCGGCAACCACACCATCGCTACACGGTATTCACACTTAATTATGGCGACTAACGACGAGCGGCACCAGATGATCGAGCGCAACGTGATGCGCAGCCCCGGAACCATCCGGGCTGACGTCATCGTGCTGTGGGAGCGGCTCGCCGTCGAATTGAGCGGGATCATCGGACAAGGCGGTTTCGACACGCTGTACGCACGCAGCGTGCACGTGGCGCGCGCGCGCCATCCATGGCTCGACGAGGGCGCCGACCCCGGTTTCGACAAGCTCGGGGCCGGCCTCGAGGCCCAGGAGCCGGCCGCCGTCGGCGAGGCCAGCATCGCGCTGCTCATTATTTTCACCGACACGCTGATCCAATTGATCGGCGCGCCGTTGACCACCGCCATACTCCGATCGGCCTGGGGCCGGGACACCGCGGACACTGCCGCAAAGGGAATTCAACAATGAGCAATAAAGTCGAGATTCAGCGCCTGGCGACGGGTGTGCCCGGGTTGGACGAGCTGCTGGGGGGCGGCATTCCCGAGTTCTCCTTCAACCTGCTGGCGGGCACGCCCGGCAGCGGCAAGACCACGATGGCGCACCAGATCATGTTTTCGCTGGCCAACCCGCAGCGGCGCGCGCTGTTCTTCACCGTACTCGGCGAGCCGCCGCTCAAAATGCTGCGCTACCAGCAGCAGTTTCCGTTTTTCGACATCGACAAGGTCAACGAGTCGATCAAGTTCGTCAACCTGGCGGCCGACCTGCTCGAGGGCGACTTCGACCGGGTGCTGGCGCGTATCGCCGACGAGGTGCGCAACTTCTCGCCGAGCCTGGTCTTCGTCGACTCCTTCCGCTCGGTGGTGCAGTCGGCCCAGGGCATGGACCGCGGCGCGGCCGGCCTGCAGCACTTCGTCCAGCAGCTGGGCATGCAGATGACCAGCTGGCTGGCCACCACCTTCCTGATCGGCGAGTACCTGGCGCCGGAGGCCGAGTCGAGCCCGGTGTTCACGGTGGCCGACGGCATCATCTGGATGTCGCAGCTGGTCCAGCGCGACGCGCTGGTGCGCAAGATCCAGGTGGTCAAGATGCGCGGCCAGGCGCAGAGCCTGGGCGTGCACACCTTCCGCATCAGCGACAACGGCGTCGACATCTTCCCGCGCGCCATGCTCGGCGCCAGCGCGCGCGAGGTCAGCATCGACGGCGAGCAGCGCCTGTCGACCGGCGTGGCCGAGCTCGACGCGATGATGGGCGGCGGCGTGCCGGCCGGCTATTCGCTGCTGCTGGTGGGGCCGTCCGGCTCGGGCAAGTCGGTGCTGGCCACGCAGTTCCTGGCCGAGGGCGTGCGCGTCGGCGAGGCCGGCGTCATCGCCGCCTTCGAGAAAAGCCCGAACCAGCTGCTGAGCCATCAGCTCAACGAACTGATCGCCAGCGGCCGGGTCGGCGTCATCAACACCCGCACGCTGGACCTGTCGATCGACGAGATCCTGCACGACCTGGTCGGCATGATCAAGCGCATGGGGGCCAAGCGGGTGGTGATCGACTCGCTGTCGGGCTTCGAGCTGGCGCTGGCGTCGTCGTTCCGCGACGACTTCCGCGAGTCGCTGTACCGCATGGTGGCGGTGCTGACGGCGATGGGGGTGACCGTGCTGATGACGGCCGAGCTCGAGGACCGCTACGAGATGCTGCGCTTCAGCTCCTACGGCAACGCCTTCCTGGCCGACGCCATCGTCATGCAGCGCTACGTCGAGCTCGAGGGGCAGTTCAAGCGCGTGATGTCGGTGGTCAAGGTGCGCTCTAGCGACCACAGCAAGGATATCCGCTTCTTCGACATCACCGCCGACGGCATCGTCATCGGCGAGCCGCTGACGCAATATGTCGGCATCCTGACCGGGCGCCCGGCGACGGCGGCGCCGTAGCGCGCCCGGCCGCGCCGCGGCGCCGCGCCCGGCCGCGTCAGTGGCGCAGCGTCAGCCCGCCCGCCGCCACGGCGGTGCGGTCCGGCGCGGCGACGGCGTTCCCGCCGGCCCGCGCGCCGTTGTCGTAATCGAGCGCCTCGGCGCCGGTGACGGCGTCCACATGCGTCACCCGCACCCGCAGCCGGTCCGGTCCCGCGCCGGTTGCGCCGGCGCCTTCGCCGCCGGAGGCCTCGACCACGAAGCGATAGCCGTCGCGGCCGTTGAGCCGTCCGGTGCCTTCCACGCGGGCCCGGTGGCCGCTGGCGGTGGTCGTCATCTGGTCGCTGCGGAACTGGAACGGACCGGACAGACTGACGACGGGCTCGCCGGCGGCGGCGCCGCTGCCGAGCGGCGCCCAGAGCGCGAACGCCAGCGGCAGGTCGCGGTGGCCGCGCCCCAGCGACGCGCCGCCGGGCAGCGACCCTTTGCCGGCCAGCGCCGCGATGGTGGCGCTGGCGACGACGATCTCCTGTCGCGCTTCGGCGTAGAGGCCGTCCGTGTCGGTGACGCGCGCCGTCAGCAGGTGGTAGCCGGCGGCGCACAGGCGATGTCGCAGCCGCAGCTCGCCGACGCCGTTCGCCTCGTGGACCACGGGCGCCGGCGCCGGGCAGCCGTCGGTCCACGTGGCGCTGCCGGTGTGGGTCTGCGTGCGCGCGTTGTCGACGAAGCCGGCCGTCACCACCACGTCCTGCCCGACCTCGAGCGTGGGTGCAAGCCCCAGCAGCGGGCCGAGCACCGGCGCGTCGGTGCCGGTCTTGCCCGGACGCAGCATGACCAGGCCGGCGTTGGAGTACGCCAGGATGGTGCCGGCCTCGTTGATGGCCGCGCCGGCCCGCAGCACCAGCCCGGCCGGCGGACGGTGCAGGCGCGTGTTCAGGTCGACCGGCAGCGCGCCCGCCGATTGCCACAGCGCCGCGCGCGAATCGTGCCAGTCCCGCCCGGAGCGGATGGTCCAACCGACCATCTCGCTCTTGTTATTGATGTCGCGCACGCCGGTGTGCGTCGCCGTGCCCGGCGGCAGCGGCGTCAAGCCGCGCGCCAGCGTCCACAGGTAGGCCGTGTCGCGGTCGCCGCGGTCGGCGTTGCCGATCACCTCGCCGCGGTCGTTCAGGCCGGCCACCAGCGCGGTGCCGCCGCCCTCGACGTCGATCGGCACCATGCCGCTGCGCCGGCTCCAGAAGAAGCCGAGGACGCGCTCGTCGGTGGCGTTGTCCGATTCGCCGGCCACCTCGTTGCGCTCGTTGATGTGCAGGCCGAACGCGCGCCCGCCGCCCAGCGTGCCGAGGTCGGTCAGCGCGCCGTCCTTGTCCCACAGCGTGGCGTGGATGTCGCCGCTGGCGACGTCGGCGAAACCGGTCGAGACGTTGAGCTCGTTGACGGCGAACGCCTCCGACAGCGACAGTGGAAGCGGCCCCAGCGGCGTGATCGTGCCGTCCGGATTCCAGCGCACGGCGCGCGCGCTCACGCCGGGCGCCGGCGTGTCGCCGACGATGACGTTGCGGTCGTTGATGTCGCGCGCGGTGCTGACCGAGTCGCCGGGCAGCGCGCGCATGCCGTCGCGCAAGGTCCAGGCGAAGCCCAGGACGTTGCCGTGCCAGTCGCGGTCGAGCGACTGGCCGACCACCACGCCGTTGTCGTTGAGACCGTTGATCCAGGTATAGCCGCCGCCCAGCGAGCCGATGTCGTGGACGCGGTCGCCGTCGAAGAAACCGTTCGCGCCGCCGGCCCCGGCGGAGCCGAAGGCGGCCTGGCCGCGTTCGTTCAGCAGGGCGGTGGACGCGTCCGGCGACAGGTTGATGACGCTGTAGACGGGCGCGGTCCGCGCGGGGGCAACGGCCGCGCCGGTGTCGGCGGCGTCGGTGGCCGCTGCCACGGCCGCGGCCGGCGCCAGCAAAACCGCCAGGGCGGCGGCGATGGCGTGCCGGCGCAACCCGCCGTTGTCGATCCAAAGATGTTGCATGATAAGGTCTCCTTGCGGAAAGTGAGCGCAAGCAGGCGCTTGCACTGGCGCCGGCGTGGGCGGCGGCCCGCCCCCGGGCTGCCCCAACTGTAGGCGTCTGCGCGGCGGCGGCGCTGACGGCGCTCAAACGGAGGCGGCGCGCACGAATGGCGCGCGATCCGGCGTTTTGCGTTTTCGACTATCATGGGTTTGGTTGAATGTGTTCCGTCCACAATGAAGATATCGCTGACTCCCCGTCGTTTATCCCGTGTTCTTTTCTGCTTACTTTTGTCCCCGGCGCCAGCGCAGGCCGGGGAAAGCCGCCTGTCGCTGATGGTGCAGAACGACGCCTTCGCCGCCAGCGACGGCGGCGGCTACACCAGCGGCATCACGCTGGCCCACTTGCGCAGCGTGTCGCCCGGGCAAACCTCGATCGCGCCGCTGCCGGTGGTGGGCGCGCTGGCCCCGTGGCTGGGCGTCGGCCCGGCGGTGTCGACCCGATTCTCGCTGAGCCAGATCATGGTGACGCCGCGCGACCTGAGCCGCAAGCAGCCCGACCCGGCCGACGCGCCCTATGTCGGCGCGCTGTGGCTCGGCGCCGGCCAGGTGGCGGTGCGCGACGAGGTGGCCGACATCGTCGGCTTGCGCATTGGCGTCATGGGCCCGGCGTCGGGCGCGCGCCGGTCGCAGACGCTGATCCACCGCCTGATCGGCTCGGAACGCCCGCAAGGCTGGGACAGCCAGGGACCGAACCGCCTGTTGCTGGGCGTGGAGCGCTATCGCGGCTGGCGCTGGGGCGCGGACGGGGCGGCCGGGCCGGGCGCCGACGCGATCGTCGTGGCCGGCGGCACGCTGGGCAATTTGCAGTCGTCGGCCGGGGCCAGCATCGTGCTGCGCTATGGCACCGGACTCAAACGCAGCTACCCGGCGTCGTTGCGGCAGGAACTGCGCAGCGCCGATCCGGTGCTGCTGGGCAGCGGGTGGTTCGTCTATGCCGGGCTGCACGGGGACCGGGTGTTCTCGCACGCAGGGATCGGCGAGAACCGCTACGCCGACAGCGGCACGGCCGAGTTGCGCCGCAAGCAGAGCGTCGCCGTGGCCGGCGTCGCGTATGGTTTGCCGCGGGCGTCGGTGTCGTTTTCGTTGCAGAGCGCCAGTCCGCTGGTCACGTCGACGGCCAAGCGCAAGTTCTACGGGTCGCTGGTGCTCACCGTGCCGTGGTAGCCGGATCGCCGTCGGCGGCCGCGGCCTGGCGCAGCATCGCTTGCAGCTCGGCCAGCACCACCGGCTTGAGCAAGTGATGGTCGAAGCCGGCCGCGCGCGAGCGGGCGCGGTCCTCGGCGGCGCCCCAGCCGGTCAGCGCGGCCAGCGTGACGTGCTCCAGGCCGGGCAGGGCGCGCATGGCGCGCGCCGTCTGGTAGCCGTCCATGCCGGGCATGCCGATGTCGAGCAGCGCCACGTGTGGCCGGAACGTTTCGGCGACGGCCAGCGCGCTGGCGCCGTCGTAGGCGACGCGCGTCTCGTGGCCGTCGTTTTGCAGCAGCTCGCGCAGCGTGTCGGCGGCGTCGTGGTTGTCGTCGGTGATGAGCACGCGCAGCCGCGCGGCCGGCGCCGCCGCTTGCAAGGTATGGGCCGGCGCCTGCCGCGCGGCGTCGCCGCCGTCGGCCAGCGGCAGCCGGATCGTGAACTTGCTGCCCAGACCGACGCCGGGACTGGCCGCCGTGACGCTGCCGCCGTGCAGCTCCAGCAGCCGGCGCACCAGCGACAGGCCGATGCCCAGCCCGCCTTTTGAATTGGCGATGCTGCGCCCGACCTGGGTGAACATGTCGAACACGCTGGTGATCGATTCGGCCGGGATGCCCATGCCGTCGTCGGCTACCTCGATCAGCAATTGCCCGTCGGCCACCGCGGCCGAGATGGCGATGTGGCCGCCGGCCGGCGTGTACTTGGCGGCGTTCGACAACAGGTTGCTGAGCACCTGGCTGAGGCGGACCACGTCGACGTCGACCACGGCGGCGGCCTCGGGCAGGCGCACCGTCAGCGTGTGGCCGGCCGCGTCGAGCAGCGGCTGGCTGGTCTCGACCGCCAGCGCCACCAGCGTCTTGAGCTCGGCGCGCTCCTTTTTGAGCACCAGCTTGCCGCTGGAGACGCGCGCGATATCGAGCAGGTCGTTAATCAGGTGCACCATGTGCGACACCTGGCGTTCCATCATCGCGCGCACGTTGGCCATCGATACCGGATCGCCGCCGGCCAGTTTCATGATTTCCAGGCCGTTGCGCACCGGCGCCAGCGGATTGCGCAGCTCGTGGGCCAGGGTGGCCAGGAATTCGGACTTGTGGCGGTCGGCCTCGCGCAGCGCCTCGGTCGAGCGCACCCGCTCGATGTGCGCCCAGCAGCGTTCCACCACGTCCTCCACCAGCGCCACCTCGTCGGCCGACCAGGCGCGCGGATGGCGCTGGTGCACCGCCATCATCGCCACCAGCTTGCCGGCCTTGACCAGCGGACAGCAGATGATGGCCTTGATGCCGATCTGGTTGAACATCTCGTAGCCGTCGCCGGACGCCAGTTCGGTGTCGACGTTATTGATTTGCAGCGTCTTTCCAGCCCGCAGGTTGCCGGTGGCGCGGCTGCCGAACAGGTCGAGCGAATACACGCCCACCGTGCTGAAGGCGCCCTCGACGGTCCAGTCGTGGCGGATCGTGAAGCGGTCGTTGTCCGGCTCCAGGTCGGCGTAGGCCACGCGCGTGACGTCCAGGTGCCGGCCCAGCAGGCGCGTGGCCTCGGCCATGATGGTCTTGGCGTCGGCGGCGATGCTGGTGGCCTTGCCGATGGTGTCGAGCAGGCGCAGGCGCTCCTCGACCCGCTTTTGCCGGGTGGTCTCGGTGCACACGCAAAACACCCCGGCCACCGCGCCGGTCTCGTCACGGACCGGGCCGACCGAGAACGTCGCGTACATCTGTTCCGCATAGCCGTGGCGGTGCAGGATGAACGGCTGGTCCTCGGCGTGGGTGCAGACGCCGGCCATGGCGCCGTTGAGCATCGGGCCGACCTGGTGCCAGACGTCGCTCCAGACCTCGTGGAACGGCTTGCCCAGCGCGTTCTCGGGCGGATCGGCGAGCGCGCCCAGGATCGGCCGGTAGGCGTCGTTGAACAGCAGGTGCAGGCCCGGTCCCCAGGCGATGTACATCGGATGGCTCGAGCCGAGCATGATGCTGACCGTGGTGCGCAGCGCCGGCGGCCAGTCCGCTAGCGGGCCCAGCGGCGTGGCCGCCCAGTCCAGCGTCCGCAGCAACTCCCCCATCCGCCCGCCGCCGGCGGCGAAGGCGATGTCGTGGGCGGGGTGGGGCGGGGACGGGCGATGCGGCATGGGCGAACTTTTCCGGTGGCGGTGGCGGGTGGTGGGTCGGTCGAACCGGGCCCGAGAGCCGAACGATAGCATTTCCTCCCGCCCAACACGGCTTTTTTGACGTGCGGTGCGCGCGGCGGCGGTTGGTGTTTCTCACCGATTGCCGCCCCCGACGTCCGGCCTCAGGCGGTCAGCGGACGCTCCTTGATGAACAGCGCCGTCACCGCGCCGATGCCGCACAGCGCCATCACGTAGTAGGCCGGCGCCAGCGGCTGGGTTTTCAGCATCAATGTCACCATGATCGGCGTCAATCCGCCGAAGATGGCGTAGGCCACATTGTAGGAGAACGACAGGCCCGAAAAGCGCACCGGCGCCGGGAACGCGCGCACCATCGCGCTGGGCACAACGCCGACCACGCCCACGCTCAGCCCCAACAGCGCGTACAGCGGCAGCAGCAGGTCGGGACGCACCTTGAGCGTGGTGTAGAACACCCAGGTGCACACGGCCAGCAGCACGGCGCCGGCGATCAGCATGCGGCGCGCGCCGAAGCGGTCGGCCAGCACGCCGTAGATCACGCAACCGACTGCCAGGCACAAGGTCGCAGCCGTGTTGGCGGGCAGGGCGGTGCGGGCGTCGAAGCCGTAGACCTTTTGCAGCAGCGCCGGCGTCATCAGGATCACCACGACGATGGCGGCCGACAGCATCCACGTCAGCAGCATCGACAGCCCGACCGCGCCGCGGTGCTGGCGCAGCACGGCCTTGAGCGGCATCTCGGCGGCCAGCGCCTTGCGCTGCTGCAGCTCGAGGAAGACCGGCGTCTCGTGCAGCCAGCGCCGCAGGTACATCGCGCCCAGGCCGAACACCCCGCCCAGCAGGAATGGCAGGCGCCAGCCGTGGTCCAGCACCTGTTGCGGCGTGTAGACGCTGTTGATGCCGGTCGCGACCAGCGAGCCGAGCAGGATGCCGAAGGTCAAGCCGGCGGTCAGCGTGCCGCAGGCGTAGCCGATGCGGCGCGCCGGCACATGCTCGGATACGAACACCCACGCGCCGGGCACCTCGCCGCCGACGGCCGCGCCCTGGCACACGCGCAACAGCAACAACAGCAGCGGCGCGGCCAGGCCGATATTGGCGTAGGTCGGCAGCAGGCCGATCAGCAGGGTCGGCACCGCCATCAGCAGGATCGACAGGTTGAACATCTTCTTGCGCCCCGCCAGGTCGCCGAAGTGCGCCATCACCATTCCGCCGAGCGGGCGCACCACGTAGCCGGCGGCGAAGATGCCGAAGGTCTGGAACAGGCGCAACCAGTCCGGCATCGTCGGCGGGAAGAACAGGGCGCCGATCGAGGTGGCGAAAAAGACGAAGATGATGAAGTCGTAGAATTCCAGCGCGCCGCCGAGGGCGGCCAGCGACAGGGTTTTGTAGTCCTGGCGCGTGAGTGGGCGATCGGGCGCGGCGGTTTCTTGGGGGCTTTTGGAGATGCCCTGGCCCGATGCGGCCCGGGCCGGCTTTGCCGCGTCGTTTTCGTTGTTGTGCATATTGGTACGCCTCGTTGTTGTTGTCGATGGCAGGGCGAGCCCTTCACTGCGGTGACTGGCCGAGCGAAGTCATTATACAAAGAGAAAGTCGGCCGCAGGGGGCTGGACGCGCTGGCGCCGGCGGCTATTTACGGTTGTCGGCGGAGACTACTTTCCAGATCTGGTCGAGATGCTGCTTATATGCCGCGTAGGCGGGGGAAAGCAGGGCCTTGTCGTGCTGGTGTGTGCCGCCAAACGGCGGCTGGCCGGGGAAGCGCACTAGCGACTCGCCCCGGATCGCCAGCTTGGTGGCGCCGTCCCTGAGGATGACTTTGACCGTGTAGGGATCGACGCCGCCGCTGCAAAAGGTGCGGTAGCTGACGGTCACTTTCATCCGTCCATCGTGGTTCAGATCGGTGAAGGTGAGGGCGGCGGGGAAGAAGCTGGCGTCCGCGTCCAGGCCGGGGCAATCGACGCCGTCGCGGATGATCCATTCCTGCCGCCAGCTCGATTGGTGAAATAGGCGGCGTTGAGCTGGATCGCGTCGCGATCATGCTTGCGGCTGAGGACGAGGACGTGTTCGCCAGTTGTATCCGCCACGTGCCGGGCGCTGACCAGGTCGCCCTGCACCGCGATGTGCTGGGATGCCAAATAGCCCGCGTCTAGAGCGCTCATTTTTTTTTCCTGCTCCTTGCTTTCGTCCATTGCCGGCTCTTTGATGAACGGCGATGACTGGTCAGGATCACCGACTGTCTTTGCCCAACCGTTCTCACAAGCAATGTCTGCGAGCATTTTGTCGCCTTTCCTGACTTCAAGGAAGGGACCACCGCGCATTGGAGAAATCAGCTGATATTCCACATTTTTGTTGGTGAATGAAATAATGTTGGCCGCGTTGCTCGCGCCGAGCACCGATGTGCGACTGAATTTCTGGTCCACCACGCCGCCCGTGTAAGCCATCTCGATTTTCTTCGGCTTGCCGAAGCGATAGGTCCTCGTATCGGCAGTGGTACAAAAAGATACGATCTTCTTCGCGGCAGGACAGGAGAAGAAGGTTTTTTCTGCAGGCATGCATAAAGTTTGGGCTGAGCAGCAGCCCGTCGAGAAGAGAAGCAGGAATGTTAATTGTGGGCGAAACACGTGTGGGGCTGTTCAACTGACGTAAGGCACGCAACGGCGGGCGGTGATGTTAATCGGAGGTACGGATCGTTCTAATAATGCCACTTGGTCGACTCGCATCGAGATTGGTAGTGCTTTGATGAATACAGGCGATTAATGCGTTTGATCCCTTTGCCTTCAGGGGGACTCTGTTTTGGTGCATCTTCCACACTCATACTAGTCTTCGGGCAAGTTCGGCTGGAAATGGTTTGAAGAGATAAGTGGGTCATCTGGGCTAGAAATTCCTACTGACTGTTACTTCAACAGAAATTTTCCGTTCGCAATTGTCAATGTATGGTTCTGATCCTCTGCATCGGTGAGCCATCTAAATCTTATTGAATGGTTATGTTGGTCAACAAAGAGTGATTTTAAGATATCGTCGTCACCCCCGGGATCCAATGAAATAGAATTTAAGCAGCTTTGTAAAAGAAAATCATCTCGAAGAGATGTCTTTTTGTTTGTGTACTCAAATAAGACGGCATGATCTTCGTAACCAGCCCCACAATAAGCGTTGCCTTGAGGAATTCTTGATGGCGTTCTGGCGATAACCACCAAATAGATTCCTCTTTCGCTAGGCTGGGAAAATACGGGTAAAAGCGCTTCGCTTTGCCGCAATATTTGCTTGGCGCCCTTGTCGAGCGAATTGGAATTAACGAAATGATCACAGTCTCGACTACTGGTGTTTTTACCCGTTTCTATGCAAATGGCTTCACTATTTTCAAGTCGGAATAACAATACGGGGGCTTGCGTAGCTGCCGAGACAACATGGACGGTGAGCGCAAGACCCACGGTAAGAAAAGATCTAATCGGATTCATTTGGGCGTTCTTAGGATGAGCTGTGGTTGTGCATTTTCGGATTTTACAGAGGTCGTAAAAGTGTTCGCCGTCGCCTTTCTTTTTTTGTCCACAGCACCTTCAAGTTGCACTTCCCGAAAGTCTAAAACTTGCCTAGCCGCGAGAAGCCGCGCCTTCCACGCACCTGTCTAGAGATCGATAGGAGCTCTCCCTGCTTGAGGGGCCAGTGTCCGCACCCGTCGTCGGCCTGTATCAGCTTGAGCGAAATCTTCCAGTTCGCCGATGTCGAGGCTGGTCGTCTGCTCGGCCGCCGGGGCCACGAGTTGCGCCGGGTCCCAGCTGCTCATGGTCACCGCGTTCGCTTGCACGCGGCGCAGCGCGTTGGGCGTAGCGCGTTGAATTCGTCGATGGCTTGTCGCGGAAGTGATGGTACCTCACTGGTTGGGCTACAAGCCGTCGCAGATCGCAACCGCCGTGGTCGAGATCAGCATGCCTCCGCCGGAGCGCAGCATGTTCCTGAAATTGCGTTCTATATGTGCCGACTGACATCAATGTGTGTAAATTCGGCAGGACCAAATTGCGAAAGAAGAACTAGGTGTTCAATCATTTTTACCTTTACAAGATTTTCAATCTTCGCTGTGCCGCCAATACTTAAGGCAGGTTCAAATGCATACATCTCATCTGATTTTAAGGGGCCGAGCTTTTTAAACGCACGAGCGAACATCGGCTTATCTTTCTGGTCGTCGAAATCAAAGTCTTCTTTATCTTTTGAGAGGAAAAAGGCAGAAATTGCTGAATCCGATTTTTTAGCCTCTAAAGTGGGTTCCACCGTGGTGATGGAAGAAATCAACGGATTGATAATTATAGTTAAGCCCGTCGCTTTTCCCCAAACAAAAAGCTTTCCGAAGGCACTACGTGCTATCACGGTATATTTGTCTCGGCTTAATAAATTGCTACCGTCGAGCCAAGCGGCTAGGGCAGGTTCGAATTCCTCAGGATCGGTGCTCCACATGATTCCGTTTGCATACCCCGACCAACCAACTTCTGACCAAAAATCTAACATCGCCTGAGGAAGCACATTTTTGTATTTTTCCAAAAGTGCAGCTTTGATCTTAACGGGATCTAATTGTGGTGAGAACTCTTCTAGAAACTCTTCAAAGTATGGATTCATAACTTAACCATTAGCATGCTGGAAGTTTAACATTGATTTTAGCGTTGGCTTGAACTTCGGGAGCGATTTTCTTGGTTCGCTATGCAGGCCACTAAAATCGTCCCCCGTCCAATTCGCTAAGGTGGCGGGGGCGCCTCCACCGTCCGCTAGGCTTAGAGATGACTGCTCACATCGATTCGCATCACTTCTACGTCTCCCAGTTGCTCGAGAAGAACCAAATGTTCCACCGCCTTTACCTTATTAAGATTCTCAAGGTGGGGCATACCGCCAATGCATAGGGGTGGCTCAAAGCCATACATTTCGTCGAATGCGACTGGCCCCAGCTTTTTTAGAGCCTTTTTAAAAAGGGGCTTTTCCTTCACATCCTTAAAGTCAAGATCGTCTGGTTCTTCACCACTGATGAAATATTGAAAAGCTTTTGTATCATCTCCATCAATAACTTTTTTATCAGGAGGGGTGATGATAAGTCGTGAAGATAAAGCATCGATTGTTGCATTTTGGCCAGTTTTCTTGTTCCATAGGAAAACGCGGCCGAAGGCCGTTCTTGCAATAGCAAAATAGGCACTTTTGTCCGAAATATCGGTTCCATCTAGCCAAGCATCAACTACTGGTATGTATTCATTGGGATTGGTGAACCAAAATAACCCGTTGTAGTAGCCGCCCCAACCGTTCGCTTGCCAGTATTCAATTAATTTATCTGGTAATTTTCCTCTAAATTCTTCTATTTCTGCCTTGTTGGGCTGGGTTTTGCTAATCTGCGGGCCCCAATCAGAAAGGAAAATTTCGAAGTATTCATCCATAATTATTCATAGTAATCGTCAGTTCACGGCTATTTTTCTAGTTGCCGACTATGTTACCTTGAAACTGCTCACATTTTCGAGAGTGAAGCGGCCCACTACACTTGGCTCGTCACCTCATAATTTACAAATGTCGGCTTACGTCTAAATGCATTATTTCTATTTCTCCCAGTTGCTCCAAAAGAGTCAAGTGTTCAATTATTTTGACTTTTCTAAGATTTTCCATACGGTCATACCGCCAATGCAAAGTGCAGGTTCGAAACCATACATTTCATCTGCGGCAACCGGGCCTAACTTTTTCAAGGCACGTTTGAATAAATTTTTTTCCTTCACGTCTTCTATATCAAGACGATCCGCTTTTTTTTTCGATAAGAAATGATTGTAATGGGATAGTGTCATCACCAGCCAAGACGGTTTTGTTTGGTGGAGAAGTAATGATCTGTGAGTCCAACGGCACAATCGTGACATTCTGGCCAGTTTTTTTATTCCATAGAAATGTTCGGCCAAAAGCTGTCCTAGCAATCGCCAAGCAGTCCTCTTTATTTTCAATGGCAGTGTCCTTTAGCCAAGCCTGGACGACTGAGGCATAGTCTTCTGGGTTTACTAGCCAAAAAAGACCATCGTAGTATCCACCCCAACCATAAAGCCTCCAGTATTCAAGCAGCTTTTGAGGCAAGTGTCCCTCGAACTTGGCGATTTCTATATCCGACGGCTGCACTTTGCTGAACTGTGGTCCAAGTTCCGAAAGGAAAATTTCGTAACATTCATCCATGATCAAATCCTTTAGCAACGCTGGAAATCATTCTGTTGGTGTACCAGTACCGCCATCAGCAAGGCTAATCCGCCACTTTTCCATATCTTCGTATTCAAACTTAATTTCGTAGTCCAAATCTTTGTCTATAGTTAGAAGCAAGAGAGCAGGATTTTTATCCATTCCAGTAAGCAATTCGACGCAAATATTGTTCATCTCGTCGAAGAACTCATCTTGCATAAGAGCGCTGATGATGTGCACGTCAGACACCGTCGTGTAAGATGAACAAGATTCGTACATCCGTTCTTCTGAATAAAATCTAAAAAACGCTTGCACAAATGCAGGCTCTAGCTTTTGGATCTCATCAATAAAACGTTTGGTTAGCTCGGTAATCAGGTCTGTTTGGCGGTTTTTCATGTTCCAGCCTTTCTGAGATAGCTTTGGCCCGCTCCATCGTCGCTGAAGTGATGGAATCTCAATATGTAAGCTGGGAAGCCATGGCATCGCTTAACCAGCCCAGATGCGTCGGCCGCAACTCCTGCAATAGCCACAGGAATAATTGTCCGAATGCTGTTCTAGCGATGATTAAACATTTCGCATCTGGGGAAATTTCTAAGCAGTTTGAAATGGGTTGATTAACAGCGATAGCTTCTGACAGTGTTGAAAATTGGCGTTCTGGTTTTGCCTTTGCGGTGCGTCCGGGCAGAGTGAATGGCTATCTAGTAGCTACGTGTACTGCTACAGTTTTGCTTAGGAAATCCGTGCTCTGCTCGTTAATCATGTTGCAAAGATTCTCGACAGCTTTCTTTGCGTCCTGATTGGAGCTAATTAGAGCCCTAATCAGTTCTTTCTTGGTCTCGTCGCTGTTTAGTATACGCATGAGAACAATTGATGCCCATTTCGGTGCTGCTTTTGTTAAATGCGGTATTGCGGTTAAAAAACCTGAGACGTAACTTTTGTCATCGAACATTTCGGCAGTGCGGATTATCGAAAACATTCCTTCGTCAAACTGAAACTGATCGTCCAAAGACAGTAATAGTACCGCAACAGATATCGGATCTGCTTCCTGTGCGATAATCTGCAATGCACTGTCAATTCCCTTAACGGACTGATCGCTGTTGGACTTCACCGCAAGCGTAAGTTGTTCAAATGT
Source organism: Duganella sp. 1411 (assembly GCF_017833525.1). Classification (GTDB taxonomy): domain Bacteria; phylum Pseudomonadota; class Gammaproteobacteria; order Burkholderiales; family Burkholderiaceae_D; genus Rugamonas. Next base: position 1,111,829 of record NZ_JAFICD010000001.1, on the reverse strand, counting down.
AGTTGTGAGGTTTGGATTCATTTTTTTTGTCTCGTAAGTATTTCGGCATATGTTCGCCGAACAATACCCAGTTGCACGCCTACGCTTGGCGAGTGGGCCAGTTGCAGCTCGACGCCTGGGAACCGCGCCTTCTGCAATCCTTGGCGCTGACGTGCAGCCGCTGCTTATAGCAGCGGTCCTGTTGCTGACAATGCTTGGGTCGCAAGAGCAGTCCCACGCTCCCATAAAGTTTGCGCATGCTCATCGAATGCATTACCGCCCTTACCTGGGCTAGGGGTTATCCGTATGCACGCGGCTGGTCGAATAATGGTTGAGGTTGGCACGCAGCCGTGAACATATTCAAGAATAAATGTTCTATGCCAACGCGCGCCTCTCATTTGACAGCTAACACGCACCTCACTTCGCGGTCTTGATGCGGCGGGGCCTTTCCCCTTGTCTCGAATCACACTTGCGATAATATCGGATCGACTAGCTGTGCCCCGTCCAGTGAATCGGCATTGCTGCTGCGCTCTTGGCCCACATAATCGCCTATCTTACGCCGACGGCTAGGCTTTGCTCTTGCATTTTCTAAGGCAGTCCAATGTTTTGTTAATTAAACATTGGAGTAATCTATTTTTTTATCAATAAAGTGGCGGTCAAATATTTCTTGTCGACGATCATCGAAATCTTCATCGGAATCTATTTGATCGGGATAAGTGAAATTAATCTCGAATTTTCCGTTTGAGACGGTAAGCTCCATTCCTATCCATTCAGAATTTTTTGGATCCTCTTTCCATTTTTCCCAAAGTTCATATGCCAAATCGATCAGTGATGAAGTGCTAAATTTGAAAGTCGCAGTCTTTTCTTTTCCTTTTTCATAAACAAGAGCGGAAGATACCACCCCCTCTTTAATATCTGCGGCGAACAGCAGCTTTCCAGTTAAGTCGGGAGCACTTTGGACTGCCTCCGCAGCAATCTCTTGATATAAATTTTCTATGGTTTTAATGGTTTTCATAAACTTCCTTTTTATTTTCCGCCGGGTATGTTTTTAAAGGATTTTGAGAATGGAATGCCGTCTATTTTGTAAATTATATCTAGCTTTTCTGGTCTAATCGAATCGCCAAGATAGGAAGGCTTAATGTCGATTAGCACTTCCTTTCCATTTTCTAAAGCTTTTTGCCAACGGTTTTCAAGTACCTTATATTCACCCCGGTTTAGGTTCATATTTTGAGCAAAGTGATTGAAATCATCAAGTGGCCCGTCAAATCGCCGTCCGACGAAATGTCCACCCTCGTCCGTAGATAGTCTATCTTTGCCCCCCGCGCCAAGCTGTGCCTTGGTATTTCTTTTTTGGGCAGGGTTGCTGACAAGCGTGCCTTCAACGCGTGTTACGCGTTCTTTGCTATCGAGAGTGTACTTGTACCCATTTCTGATCTCGGTTTTGGCTCCATTGCTCGTCTTGTCTTTTTTTGCAGACGCTTCGCAATCCTCACAGTCCTTATCTTTTTTTACGGCAGCTTTCTCCTGTTGAGCAGCTGCATCCTTGGCGGCGTCAGCTTCTTTCGCAAGCTTAGCCTCTTTGGCCGCAGCTTCCGCCGCCTCGGCCTCTTTTTTCGCTTTCTTGAGATCGTTGACGGTTTTGGTTAGCTCGGCTACTTTCTTTTCCAGGCCAGCGATGGCTTTGGTCGCGCGAACCGCCTTCACTGGCTTCGCCACCGCGTCGCCGAGATAAGGCACCATGCTCACCGTGCTCAGCGCCGCGCCCCAGTAGTCACCCCTTGCAATCGAGATGCCCGCTCCAATGAGGTCGGAGGTGGGCGTCGGATCGACCAGCCCGGCCGCATCGGCCGCGGCACCTGCCATTTCTAATTTTAAGTCTTTATCCGCTTTGGCCAGCGCCGTGGTGGCGTCGGTCAGCTTTTTGGTGATGTTTGTAAGATCCATTATGCGCGCCCGCTTTGTGAATCAGCAGGAAGTTCAAACAGTGCGTCCATGCGCTTGCTCGCGGCGATCTGCTCCCAAGCTTCGCTTGGCAGGCTGTTTATCATATTGCTGAGCCGGTCGCCCGGCGGCACATCTTCGGCCTTGAGGTAGGATTTCACAATGGCGTTGTCGTCGAATGAGGGTGATACGGTCATCATCAGTCCGGCGAACAGATGCTGCGCTGTTGCGTCGGTGATGCCGTAGCTGTTGGCGCGCGCGACGGCCGTGATGGCGATTTCGCGTAGCATGTTGGGCTTGATTCCGGCGATGTCATCGGGACAGGTGTCGCGCCATTGCTGAACAATGCTGTCGTAGAGATTTTCCTTGTCGAAGTACATGAGCTGATCGCGTTGCGCCAGCGTGAGGCTGATCGGGGTGAAGGCGAAGCGCGAGATGTCTGCTGGCGTGGCCGGCTCTACAGTGATAGCGTATCGTTCCTGACGACGTGGTTCCCATGCGATCCAGCTGGTCACCGGTGCGAAAAAATAACGTTTTTGTTGCGCGGTCAGAGCCGACGGCAACCCAAGCAAAATTCGTGGATCGTAAAATCGCAGGACCACTTGTTGGCCATCGTTGATCTCGCACTCCATGCGTCGGGTAAGCATCTGGGCGAGAACGGGAAGTGCATACGGGCTGCCGATCCAGCTAACGCTTGGGGCCGCCTGCTCCAATTGCTCGAGCCATGCGAGCAGCTCTTTGTTGTCACGTGGTGTGGCGATGAGCAACGGCGCTGCGGCCTCCAGATGCTCTTCGGGAGTGCCGTCAAAAAGCGATTGCCAGCGGATGTCCGCGAAACGCGTTTTCAGATCGCGCAGGGCGTGGTCGTGCGCTGAGCAATCCAGCAAGGCATAGGTGTAAGTTTGCGTTTCCATGTACTGATTCTGTTAGCGTACTAAGAAGCTGCTGGCCTTGGCCGCCGCGTTCTTCAAGCATTCGATGCAAATGGCGCTGCCCGTCGGCAGGGACGGAAGTGTCGCCGATCCTTTGCCACCACCCTGGAAGACATGCTGTCCACCCTTGACGGTGAAATTGCCCGGGCAGGCGAAAGTAATATTCCCACCCTCCAAGGTCACCGACGATTGCCCCGCCTGCAGCACGATCTTCTGATTCGCCTTGACTTCAATGACATCGTTGACCGACACGATGGTGATCGCCTTGTCCGCCAGAATTTCCAGCTGATCCGTATGCGCCTGCAGCGACACCGGCCCGTTGGCGGCGATCGCCTGAATCCCGCCGGCGTGCGTGAACAAGCCCGTCGCGTTGGCCGAGACCGACGCCACCGTGAACGCGGCCGCCATGTGCATGTCGGACTGCGTGGTCCACTGCAGCTGCCCGCCGGCGAACAGCACGGTGGAGGCCGGCGTGGCCCAGTTGATGCTGGCCGGCGCTTCCATCAGCACCACCGGCTCGCCGAATTTCTCCACCGGCGCGCCGCTGTCGAGGTCGCGCGCGCCGGCCGTGGCCTTCAACGGATCGTGGCCGCCGACCGCGCCTTCAAATTTACCCTTTTGCTCCGGGTCGATCTGCGTGATGAAGTCGAGCTGCGCCTGGTTGGCGTCCTTGCTGACGAGCGCGTTTTGCTGCGTGGCGGCGTCCGCCAGGTTCTTGCTCAGCTCCGAGGCGGCGCGCAACAGCCCGGTGGCTTCGGCGCTGTCGAGCTGTGTAGACGTCACGCCGGCGCCTTGTTGCGCGCGGGCCGTGGCCGAGATCAGCATGCCTTCACCCGAGCGCAGCACGCCCCAGGCGTCGGTGCGCAGTTCGAAGCCCTGGCCGCGGTAGTTGCCGCGTTGCGCCGAGCCCGGCGTTTGCTGCACCAGGTAGCCCAGGTTCAGTTGCGTGGCGGCGCTCGACGTGGCCAGGCGCGTGCGCAGCTGGCCGGGCGTGTCGTCGACCACCCACTGGTTGTAGCCGCCACCGTCGAAGTTGTTGCTGTGCATGCCGGAGATGACGCCGGCGTGGTTGACGTCGCTGTCGACGCCGGCCGCGTAGGGCGGCGTGTCGGCGCCGGTGTACAGCTGCGCGACCACCAGCGGCCGGTCCATGTCGCCTTCGATGAAGTCGACCAGCACCTCGGTGCCGATGCGCGGCGTGAACTGCGAGCCCCAGTTGGGGCCGGCCAGCGCCTCGGCCACGCGCACCCAGGTGCCCGAGCCGTCGTTGCCGGGGGCGTTGCCCTTTTCATCGGTGTTGTGCTGGAGGCCGCCCGGGTTGGCGCCGGCGCCGCGTTGCCAGGCGAACTGGATGCGCACCTGGTGCTCGCGGGTGGTGGTGTTGATGGCGTCCGGCAGGCCGACCACCAATGCCGTCTGCGGGCCCAGCGCGGCGCCGCTGAAGCGCTCGGCGGCCGCGCGCGGGACGATGGCGACCGTGTCGCGCACGCAGGCGAAGCGGTTGCGGTAGGTGCCCGCCTCCAGCTGCGAGCCGGCGAACTTGGCCAATGTGGCGAGCCCGGCCTTGGCCGCCCCGACCAGCTTGGAGAGGCCGCCCAGCGCCGGTTCGATGTTGTTGCGCGCCTCATGCTCGACCCACAGCGCGGTGAACTTGTTGGCGCCGTCGGCGTAGTGCTCGTGCTGCGTCAGCTCGAAGCCGTGGCCGGCGGCCAGGCGCCGCACCGAGCCCTGGCCTTCGAACAGTTTGTTGTCGAGCTCGAGCGCCTGCAGCATCAGCCGGCTGTGCGGGTCGGCGGCGGCGCTGTCGGCGTGGCGCCGCTCGGCGCTGCCGTCGTAGATCGACAGCGCCGGCAGTTCGCCGATGTCGAGGCTGGTCGTCTGCTCGGCGGCCGGGGCCACCAGTTGCGCCGGGTCCCAGCTGCTGATGGTCACCGCGTTCGCTTGCACGCGGCGCAGCGCGTTGAATTCGTCGATGGCGTCGTCGCTGTCGGTGGCGCGCACGCCGTGGAAGCGCAGCGCGGCGCCGCCCTCCGTGTTCGGGGCGACGGCCTTGCTGTCGAAGAACACCACCTTGTGCCTGGCCTGCTTTTGGCCGCCTTCGGGCGCGGCGCTGCCTTCCTGCTCGTCCTGGTCGTGCTCGAAGCGCCAGCTCAGGCCTTCGGCGGCCAGCACGCGCTGCAGGAATTCGAGGTCGCTTTCGCGGTATTGGGTCCAGATCGGCCGCGCCGCCAGTTCCTGCGTGATGTCGAATTCGAACCGCACCTGTTTATAGTCGGCCAGCAGTTCGGTGATCAGCTCTTGGGCGTTCTTGTCCTGAAAGATGTAGCTGTCGCGGCGCAGGCCGAGCAGGGCCAGGCCCGGTTCGAGCCGCAGCCGGTAGCGCGCCATGCCGCCGTCGGCGCCCAGCCAGGCGGCGTCGGTGCAGATGCCGTGCCAGGCGCGGCGCGTGCCGTCGGCCTGCAGCAGCTTGAGCGTGATCTCCTCGCCGATGAAGCTGACCAGCTCGAGGTCGGTCGAGGTGCTGAGGGCGTCGATGTCGAAGCGGAACAGTTCGTTGACGGCTTCGCGGCCCGTGAAGCGCTCCGGCAGCAGCGCCTCGGGCAAGGTCGAGTCCTGCGCGCTGGCCAGCGTGACCAGCCGCGCGTGTTGGCTCAGGCCGGTTCCGAACAGCCCGTCCAGCAAGGACGAGCCCGGCAGGTCGGACAGCGCCATCACGGCAGCGTGATGGTCAGGTTGGCTTGCTTGGGCGCGAGCTTGACCACGTCGTTGTAGGCGCTCATGCTGGTCTCGGTGCTGTGGCCGAGCATGCTGCGCAGGCCGATGTAGCCGAGCCCGGCGATCAGCGCGAACACCGAGCACAGCACCCACAGCGGGACGTCGTTGCGCAGCTTGTGGATGATCTGGTCGGGGCGCTCGGCGTGCGGCGCGAAGCCCGATTTCTTGCCCTTCATGTGGGCGATCTCGTCGCCCAGGCGCGCCGTCAGGTAGGCCAGCTTTTCCGAGCCTTCGATGATGTAGCGGCCCTGGAAGCCCAGCAGCAGGCACATGTGGAACACCTCGAGCGCCTGCAGGTGGGCGCTGCCGCGCGCCCGCAGGTTCTCGAGGCGGTTGAAGAAGTTCTCGCCGGCCAGCTGGTCGCCGAACAATACCAGTTGCAGCGGGCGCCGCTCCCAGGCGTCGCGGATGCCGTACGGCGAGCGCAGGATGATCTCGTCGACCGCCGCGCAGAACGCGTACTTGGCGTTGTCGATGTCGTCGGCCGAGGCGCCTTGCTTCTTGGCGCCGCGGCTGAAGTCGTCGAGGAACTGCGTCATCTTGTTGATGAAGTCGGCGTTGGCTTGCGGGCCGTTGCCGTTCTTGAGCATGAACAGCGCGTAAAAGCCGTCGTACATCAAGTCCATCAGCGTGTGCTCGGTGCCGGGGCCGGCGGCGATGTTGGGCGAAAAGGCCGGCTGGCCGCCGGGAATCAGGGAAGGGGCGCTAGGTGTCATGGGGTTGTCTTCAGGAGGTAACGGCGACCAGGTCCAGTTTCAGGTCGCGCATGCCGGACGGAACGTAGATCGAGATCGATTGCGCCTGCAGCATGCGCTCGTACATCTGACCTTTGGCTTCGAGGGCGAAATAATAGGTGTCGGGCCGCACCGGCACCGCCGCCGGCACTTGCGGCGCGTGCGCCAGGCGCACGCCGGGCATGGCCGAGAGGACGAATTTTTCGACGTCGTCGGGCGCGCCGATCTTGAAGCGCAGCGGCACCACGTCGACCAGTTCGACGCCCGGCAGGTCGGCCGACACGCCCAGGTAGAAGGTGGTCTGGGCGTCGATCTTGCCCGAGTCGAGCATGCCGTGGTGGTACGACGGCTTGACCTCGTTGAGCGCGATGGCGAAGTATTTCGACGAGATGACCGTGTCGAGCAGCTCGCGGATGATGCCGTGCAGGCGGGCGAAGCCGGGACCGGGGTCGAGGTGGTCGTACTGCGGCAGGTCGCTCAGCGAGACGCCCTTGGAAAAGGTCATCAGCGCGCCGGACAGGCCCAGCAGTGCCTCATAGAGCCGTTCCGGGTGCAAGGTCGGATGGTGGAAATAGTGGCTCAGCGAGGCGTACGCGGAGCTGGCCGTGTGCAGCAGCCAGAACGAGGACATGTCGCCGGAGCGGAATTCGATGACGTGCTTGCTCGGCTCGCGGTGGTGGCCGTACAGCGCGTTGACCTTGGCCTGCAGCGCGTCGAGCAGCCGGCGCAGTTGCAGGAACAGCAACGGCGCGCTGCGGATCGACAGGCTCGGCGGGATGAACGCCGGGTCCTGCTCGAAGCCGCCGGTCGACAGCCGGCGCAGGCGCAGCAGCGGCAGGCTGACGTAGGAGTCGCGCGGTTCCGATTCGGACACCAGGCGCAGCGTTTTCTTCAGGTAGGTCAGCTGGGCGTGCGCGGCCTGGGTGTACAGGTCGGGCGTGTCGAGGTTGTTCTGGGCGTAGCGGGCGGCGTTGCTGGGCTGGCCCTCGGGGGCGAAGTTGCCGCCGAAATGCTTGAAGGCGGGCAGGGCGGCGTAGTACGTCAGCGTCTGCTGCGACTGCGGGATGTTGCTCAGGTCGATTTCGGGCGGCAGCTCGTCGGCGCCGGGTGCGTGATAGATTTCGCCGTCCTGGAACACCAGCGCCAGGTCCAGCAGGCGCAAGGTGTTGTTGTGCAGCGCGTCGCGGTCGAGCTGCAACTGGCCCACGCCCCAGGCGTAGGGGTGCAGCGCCTTGACGCTGTCGTGCAGCCGCTGCTCGTGGTAGCGGTCCTGTTGCTGAAAATGCTGGGGGCGCAGGAACAGCCCCTCGCCCCATAAAAGTTTTCCCGTGATGCTCATCGAATGCCTTATCGCCCTTGCCGGCGGACCGAAAAAATTAGTGCCCAATCACAACTGCCAGAACAATAACATTTTCTGGCGCACCGTGAGTGTTTCTTCTACGTAACGTGCTAAGCTTTATAATCTTTCTTTTCGCTAACCCCGCACGGTTGAGTTCGTATTGTACGAGGTAAATTATTAAATTTATGATATTCTGCCGAAAAATGAGAAATTGGCAACAGTTTATGGCAACTGTTCCCGCTATTAATACATCTGACTTTTGAGGAACACATGAGTACATCCATCCACCTTCGCCGCCTGTTGGGCGGTGCCGCCTGCATCCTGGCCCTGAGCGCCTGTACCACCGCGCCGGTGGTCAAAGTGCCAGAGGCGGTGCCGACCATCGCCGAAGTCATGGGCAAGGCCGCCGCCGCCGACAGCGCCGGCCAGAAGGAAGCGGCGATCGCGCTGTGGAAGCAAGCCGCCGCCGCCTACCCGGCCGACAAGGATCCGTGGACCCGCATGGCGCAAACCAAATACGAGGCCGGCCAGTACGGCGAGGCCATCGTCAACGCCCAGGAAATCCTGGTGCGCGACCCCAACGACCAACTGGCCAACAGCATCATCGCCATCAGCGGCCTGCGCCTGTCGACCCGCGCGCTGTCGGACCTGAGCCGTCAAAACAACCTGTCCGGTTCGCTGCGCACCGAGTCGCAGGACCTGGCCAAGCTGCTGCGCGAGAGCCTCGGCGAGCAGGTGCTGGTGCCGCCGGCGCGCGAGAAGGTGGTGCAGCCGACGCAGCGCAATACGACGGCAACTAAAAAGGGCGGCAAGCAGCCGGCGCGCGAGCCGAAGGCCGATCCGTTCGACGCGCTCAAGTAATGGTCCAAGGTCAGTAATTCAGCAATTCCACCCGGTGGCGTCGCCGCGACGCCGCCGTTTATTTTGAAATGGGGATGTCATGTCGAAAAAAGAGAGTGTTCAGAAGCGCCTGCAGAAGGTGCGCCCGCCACGGGTCCAGATGACCTACGACGTCGAAATCGGCGACGCGATCGAAAATAAAGAGCTTCCGTTCGTGATGGGCGTCGTGGGCGACTTCGGCGGCAACTCCGAGGTCGAACAGAAGCGCTTGAAGGAGCGCAAGTTCGTCGGCATCGACCGTGACAACTTCGACGAGGTGCTCAAGGGTGTCGAGCCGCGCGCCAACTTCCGCGTCGCCAACGAGCTCGGCGAGGGCGGCGGCGAGTTCGCCGTCGACCTGAAGTTCAAGTCGATGGACGATTTCCGTCCCGAATCCGTGGTCGAGCAGGTCGAGCCGCTGCGCAAGCTGCTCGAGGCGCGCACCAAGCTGGCCGACCTGCGCAACAAGCTGGCCGGCAACGACAAGCTCGAAGACATCCTCAACGACGTCCTGCACAGCACCGAGAAGCTGGCCGAATTGGGCCAGCAAACCACCGCCAAGAAAGATTGAGCCATGTCCGTCCAAACCTCCACCCAGGCCGCCGGCGCGGCCACCACCGAGCTGGCCCTGCTCGATCAGATCGTTGAGCAGAGCAAGGTCGCCAAGTCCAGCGTCGAGCACGCGCGCGCCAAGGACATCATCTCCGAGCTGGTGTCCCAAGTCATGGAAGGCACCGTCGTGGTGTCGGACAACCTGGCCGCCACCATCGACGCCCGCGTGGCCGAGCTCGACAGCATGATCTCGCGCCAGCTCAGCGCCATCATGCACGCGCCCGAGTTCCAGAAGCTCGAGTCCAGCTGGACCGGCCTGAACTACCTGGTGAAGAATTCCTCCACCGGCACCAACCTCAAGATCAAGATGCTCAACGCGACCAAGAAGGAATTGGTCAAGGATTTCCAGAGCGCGCTCGAGTTCGACCAGTCGACCATGTTCAAGAAGGTCTACGAGGAGGAGTTCGGCACGTTCGGCGGCGCCCCGTTCGGCGCGCTGATCGGCGACTACGAGATCACCCGCCAGCCCGAGGACATGTACTTCATCGAGCAGATGTCGCACGTGGCCGCCGCCTCGCACGCGCCGTTCATCTCGGCCGCCTCGCCGGAGCTGTTCGGCCTCGAGACGTATAGCGACCTGGGCAAGCCGCGCGACCTGTCCAAGGTGTTCGACACCGTCGAGTACGCCAAGTGGAAATCGTTCCGCGAGTCCGAGGATTCGCGCTACGTCGGCCTGACGTTGCCGCGCTTCCTGGGCCGCCAGCCGTTCAACCCGGCCGACGGCACCACCGTCGAGGGCTTCAACTTCGTCGAGGACGTCGACGGCACCGACCACCAGAAGTACTTGTGGTGCAACGCCGCCTACGCCTTCGGCACCAAGCTGACCAATGCCTTCGAGGACTACGGCTGGTGCGCCGCCATCCGCGGCGTCGAAGGCGGCGGCCTGGTCGAGGACCTGCCGACCCACACCTTCAAGACCGACGAGGGCGAAGTGGCGCTCAAGTGCCCGACCGAGATCGCCATCACCGACCGCCGCGAGAAGGAGTTGAGCGACCTCGGCTTCATCTCGCTGGTGCACTGCAAGAACACCGACTACGCCGCCTTCTTCGGCGCGCAGTCGACCCAGAAGGCCAAGAAGTACAACACCGAGGCGGCCAACGCCAACGCCGTGCTGTCGGCCCAGCTGCAATACATCTTCGCCGTCTCGCGCATCGCCCACTACATGAAGGCGATGATGCGCGACAAGATCGGCAGCTTCGCCGCCGCCTCCAACGTCGAGGACTTCCTCAACCGTTGGCTGACCCAATACGTGCTACTCGACGACAACGCCAGTCAGGAACAGAAGGCCCAGTTCCCGCTGCGCGAGGCGTCGGTGCAGGTATCCGAAGTGCCGGGACGCCCCGGCGTGTACCGCGCCGTGTCGTTCCTGCGCCCGCATTTCCAGCTCGACGAGCTGTCCGTTTCACTCCGTCTGGTCGCGGAGCTGCCTCAATCGACCAAGTCTTAAAATTTTTTAATCCAAAACCGAAAGGAATACCATGGCAATCGACGTATATCTGCAAATCGACGGCATCAAAGGCGAGTCCGCCGACAGCGTTCACAAAGATTGGATCGAGTGCAAGTCGGTCCAGTGGGAAGTGTTGCAACCTAAGTCGGCGACCGCGTCGTCGGCCGGTGGCCACACCGCCGAGCGCACCGAGCACAAGGACATCGTGATCAGCAAGCTGGCCGACCTGTCGACCCCGCTGCTGCTGCAGACCTGCTCCTCGGGCAAAACCATTCCGAAGGCGAAGTTCGAGTTCCTGCGCGCCGATGGCCAGGGCGAGCGCATCAAGTACTTCGAAATCGAACTGGAAAACGTCCTGATCAGCAGCGTCGCACCACAAGTGCAACCAGGCGACATCCTGTCCGAAAGCGTGTCGATCAAGTACTCGAAAGTGAAGTGGAAGTACACCCAGCAAAAAGTCGGCGGCGGTTCGGGCGGCAACACCTCGGGCGGTTGGGATCTGTCGGCCAACAAGACGGCCTAACCATACACCGTGGATTCCGTGGCGGCGTCGGGGCGCCGCGGAGTCGACGCCGGCGACCGGGACGACGCGCGCGCGCCATGACGCCCGCCGCGCCCCGGCCGCCATCGCGCCCGGTTCCCTTGTGGCGGCCCCGTGCCGCCGCGAACGGGTAGGGGACCGGCGCGACGCTGGATTATTGTGGCAACCGCCGCCGCCCGACGCGGCGGCGGCCGCCATTTTTTGCCGTATTTCCGACACACCACCGAGATTCAGGATGCACATGAAGGGTTTTTCACCGGGACTGTTCGACCGCCTGATGGACGCGCCCGTCCACGGCGCCACCAGTGCCACCGTGTCCAGGATGTCGATCGAGGATTTGAAGGACACCGTCGCCCGCGACCTCGAAGCGCTGCTCAACACGCGCACCGTCATCAGCGAGGAGCTGATGAAAAAATACCCCGAGTGCGGCCGCTCGATCCTGACCTACGGCTTGAACGATTTTGCCGGCCTCAGCCTGTCGAGCGCCGACGACCGCGCCTACATCTGCGCCTGCCTGGAAAAGGCCATCGCCCGCCACGAGCCGCGCCTGCGCAACGTGCGCGCCTCGCTCGAGATCCAGGAGGGCACGATCAACCGCCTCAATTTCGCCATCACCGCGCTGCTGGTGGTGCACGCGGCGCAGGAGCCGGTCAACTTCGACGCCGTGCTGCAGCCGTCCAGCCTGCATTACACCATTAGCAAGGCGCGCCGTCTGGCGTCGCCGGGAGTCTGACTTGGAAGAACTGTTACCGTACTACGAACGGGAGCTGGGATTTCTGCGCCGCTATTCGCGCGAATTCTCCGAGCGCTACCCGAAAATCGCCGGCCGCCTGCTGATGGGCGGCGAGGTCTGCGAAGACCCGCACATCGAGCGCATGATCCAGTCGTTCGCGCTACTCAACTCGCGCGTCTCCAAGCGCCTCGACGACGACTACCCGGAATTCACCGAGGCGCTGTTCGAGGTGCTGTACCCGCACTACCTGCGGCCGTTCCCTTCGTGCTCGATCGCGCGCATGGACTACAGCGCCGCCGCCGCACAGCTGACCACGGCCACCGAGATCGCCCGCGGCACCGAGCTCGACACGCGCCCCGTCAAGGGCGTCGCCTGCACCTTCCGCACCACCTATCCGGTCACGGTGGCGCCGATCGCGCTGTCGCACGCAGCGTTCGCCGCCATCATCGACGCGCCCGAGGCGGTCATGCTGCCGCCCAACGTCAGCTCCGGCGTCAGCATCACCATCGAGGCCACCGCCGCCCAGGTCACGCTGTCGCAGCTGGGCGTCAAGATGCTGCGCGTGTTCATCGACGGCGAGCCGTCGTTCTGCGCTGCGCTGCGCGACGCGCTGTTCCTGCGCACCGTCAAGGCCTGGGTCGAGCCGGAACAGAACGGCCGCTGGACGCCGCTGGCGGCGGTGCCGGTGTGGCCGGCCGGCTTCGGCGAAGACGAGTCGCTGATCCCGTTCTCGGCCCGCTCGCACCCGGCCTACCGGCTGCTGACCGAGTATTTCTGCTTCCCGGAAAAATTCAACTTCATCGACATCGACCTGGCCGCGATCGGCGCGGCGCTGCCGGCCGGCTGCAAGCGCTTCACCTTGCACCTGGGCATGAGCGGGCTGCGCACCGATTCGAACACGGCGCGCATGCTGGGCACGATGTCGACCAACAACCTGCTGCTGGGCTGCACGCCGGTGGTCAACCTGTTCCGCCAGCGTGGCGAGCCGATCCGCGTGACCCACACCACCGCCAGCTATCCGGTGCTGGCCGACGCCCGGCGCGCCTACGCCTTCGAGGTGCAATCGATCGACTCGGTCAAGCTGGTGCGGCAGACGCCGCAGGGCGAGTCGGTCATCGAGTTCCGGCCGTTTTATTCGCTGCGCCACGGGGAGACGCCGGAAAAGAACGGCCACTACTGGGTCATGCGGCGCGACGAGGTGATCGCCCGCAAGAGTCCAGGCTACGAGACCGAGATCTCGATCGTCGACATCGACTTCGACCCGGCCGCGATCGAGACCGACACGCTGAGCCTGGAGCTGACCTGCACCAACCGCGACCTGCCGGCCTCGCTGACCTACGGCATGCGCGGCGGCGACCTGTTCCTCGAGGGCGGCTCGAGCGTGCGCAGCATCACCTTCCTGCGGCGGCCGACCGACTCGCACCGCTTCGAGCGCGGCCGTGGCGCCCACTGGCGCCTGATCTCGCACCTGTCGCTCAACCACCTGTCGCTGGCCGGCAGCGGCGTCGAGGCCTTCCAGGAGATGCTGACCTTGTACGACCTGCCGCGTTCGCCGACCTCGCAGCGCCAGATCCGTGGCATCCACGCGATCGCCAGCAAGGCCGCCAACCACTGGCTGCCGGGCAATCCGTTCGCCTGCCTGGTGCGCGGCACCGAGGTCACCCTCACCATCGACGAGGAAGCCTTCGTCGGCAGCGGCATCCACGCCTTCACCCACATCGTCGAGCGCTTCCTCGGCTTGTACGTGCACGCCAACAGCTTCACGCGGTTGGTGGTCGTATCGAAGAAATCAGGGGAGGAGCTGTTGCGATGCACACCACGAAGCGGCGATTTGAACCTAGTGTAATCGAGCGCCTGTTCGCGCAGCCGTACCGCTTCCAGTTCTTCCAGGCGGTGCGCATGCTCGAGCTCTGGCTCAAGCGCAACGGCCTGCCGCACGACCAGGCGGTGGCCAGCTTCCTGCGCTTCCAGAACACGCTGTCGCTCAACTTCCCGGCCAGCCAGCTCGAGGCGATGCAGCCCGAGCCGCGCGAGATCGGGCGCGACAGCGCGGCGCTGGGCGAGGCGCTGCGCAACGGCGAACTCAAATACATCCGCATCACGCCGGCCTTCATGGGCTTTCTCGGCACGGCCGGCGCGCTGCCGGCGCACTACACCGAGCGCGTCGCCGCGCACGCGCTGTACGAAAAGGACGAGGGGCCGCGCGCCTTCCTCGACACCTTCTCCAACCGCGCGCTGGCGCTGTTCTACGAATCGTGGCGCAAGTACCGGCTGGAGCTGAAGTACCAGATCGACGGCAAGGACCGCTTCCTGCCGCTGCTGCTGTCCTTGGCCGGCGTGGGCAACGAGTCGCTCAAGCACCGCCTGTCCGACGGCGGCGAGGGCGTGCTCGACGAGTCGATCGGCTATTTCGCCGCCGCCATGCGGCACCGGCCGGCGTCGTCGGTGGCGATCGGCCACGTGCTGAGCGAATACTTCGGCCAGCGCGTGACGGTGACGCAATTCATCGGCGCCTGGTACGACGTGCCGCCCGACCAGCAGAGCGCGCTGGGCGGCGCCAACGCGCAACTGGGCACCAGCGCGCTGGTCGGCCAGCGGGTCTGGCAGCGCGACCTGCGCATGCTGCTGACGGTCGGTCCGCTGCCGCGCGCCAGCTTCGACGCCTTCCTGCCCGGCGGCAAGGCGGCCAAGGCGCTGGAAAAGATGTTGACCATGTTGACCGGCCTGTCGCTGGAATACGAGGTGCAACTGGTGCTGCGCGCCGCCGACGTCGAGGGCGTGACCTTGAGCGACGAGCGCGCCGGCGGCCGCCTGGGCTGGGACAGTTTCCTGATCACCGCCGGCGAGCCGCGCGACCGCGCCGACGTGCGCTACGAAATCCATACGCTGTAACACCAACTGAAACACTCTAATCGAACAAGGAAAACCGCGCTATGAGCATTAACCTGAAGACGCTGATCGGCAAGCTCAACGAGACCAGCCGCACCGCCGCCACGCGCGCGGCCAGCATCTGCGTCGGCCTCGGCCAATTCGAGGTCGACCTCGAACACATCTTCCTGGCGCTGCTCGAGCAGCCGAAGAGCGACTTCGCCGTCATCGCCCGCAAGAGCGGCATCAGCATCCCGATGCTGGAGGCGGACCTGCAGGCCGAGGTGGCGCGCCTGAAGGCCGGCAACACGCGCACGCCGGTGTTCTCGGCGCGCCTGCCGAAGCTGTTCGAGAACGCCTGGCTGATCGCCTCGCTCGACATCCAGGCCGGGCGCCAGAGCAGCATCCGCAGCGGCCACCTGCTGCAGGCGCTGCTGACCGACAGCGAACTGGCCCAGCTGGCCTATCGCGGCTCCAAGCTGTTCAACAAATTCAACGTCGACGAGATCAAGCACAAGTTCGACCAGCTGACCGAGGGCTCGCAGGAAGCCGTGGCGGCGGCCGACGGCGCGCCGGCAGGCGAACAGGACGCCGGCGGCGATCCGGTCGGCGAGCTGGCGGGCCAGGCCGCGTCGAAAACCCCGGCGCTGGACCAGTTCACGACCAACCTGACGCAGCGCGCGCGCGACGGCAAGGTCGACCCGGTGATCGGGCGCGACATGGAAATCCGCCAGGCGATCGACATCCTGATGCGCCGCCGCCAGAACAATCCGATCCTGACCGGCGAGGCCGGCGTCGGCAAGACCGCCGTGGTCGAGGGCCTGGCGCTGCGCATTGCGCAGGACGACGTGCCCGACATCTTGAAGGGCGTGGAGATCCACACGCTTGACATGGGCCTGCTGCAGGCCGGCGCCAGCGTCAAGGGCGAATTCGAGAACCGCCTGAAGAACGTCATCGACGAGGTCAAGAAAAGCCCGCACGCCATCATCCTGTTCATCGACGAGGCGCACACGATGATCGGCGCCGGCGGCACGGCCGGCCAGAACGACGCCGCCAACCTGCTGAAACCGGCGCTGGCGCGCGGCGAGCTGCGCACGATCGCCGCCACCACCTGGGGCGAGTACAAGAAATACTTCGAAAAGGACGCCGCCCTGGCGCGCCGCTTCCAGGTCGTCAAGATCGAGGAGCCGAGCGAGGAACTGGCCTGCGCCATGTTGCGCGGCATGGCGCCGCTGATGGAAAAGCACTTCAACGTGCGCGTCTACGACGAGGCCATCACCGAGGCGGTGCGCCTGTCGCACCGCTACATCATGGGCCGCCAGCTGCCGGACAAGGCCATCAGCGTGCTCGACACCGCCTGCGCGAAAGTCGCGCTGGGCCAGAACGCGACGCCGGCGCTGATCGAGAACCTGGTCAAAAAGCTGGACCGCATCGACGCCGAGATCGCCTCGCTGGCGCGCGAGGAAAGCGGCGGCGGCAGCCACGCGGCGCGCCTGGCGGAGCTGCGCTCGGAGCGCGCCAAGGCCAGCGACGAACACGGCACGCTGGCCGCGCGCTGGGAGGTGGAAAAGGGCCTGACCGAGAAAATCAAGGCCGCGCGCCTGGAACTGGAGACGGCCGGCGCCGACAAGGCCCCGGCCAAGAACGCGGCGGCCGGCGTGCAGGCGCTGATCAAGGAATTGAAGGAGCTGCAGGGCGAGGCGCCGATGGTGCCGGTGCAGGTCGACGGCCATGTGGTGGCCGAGATCGTCGCCGGCTGGACCGGCATCCCGCTGGGCAAGATGGTCAAGGACGAGATCAAGACCGTGCTCAAGCTCAAGGACATGCTGGAGGAGCGCGTGCTGGGGCAGTCGCACGCGATCGAGGCGGTGGCGCAGCGGGTGCGCACGTCGCGCGCCAACCTGGATGATCCGAACAAGCCTAAGGGCGTGTTCCTGTTTG
The DNA here is from genome assembly GCF_017833525.1 of Duganella sp. 1411. GTDB lineage: Bacteria > Pseudomonadota > Gammaproteobacteria > Burkholderiales > Burkholderiaceae_D > Rugamonas. The sequence continues at coordinate 1,095,108 of NZ_JAFICD010000001.1, read as the reverse complement.
TCGGGCCTTCGGGCATCGGCAAGACCGAGACGGCGCTGGCGCTGGCCGATGTGCTGTACGGCGGCGAGCGCAAGCTGATCACGATCAACATGAGCGAGTACCAGGAGGCGCACAGCGTCTCGGGCCTCAAGGGTTCGCCGCCGGGCTATGTCGGCTACGGCGAGGGCGGCGTGCTGACCGAGGCGGTGCGGCGCAATCCGTACAGCGTGGTGCTGCTCGACGAGGTCGAGAAGGCGCATCCGGATGTGATGGAGTTGTTCTTCCAGGTGTTCGACAAGGGCGTGATGGACGACGCCGAAGGGCGCGAGATCGACTTCAAGAACACCATCATCATTTTGACGTCGAACGTGGCGTCGAGCGCGATGATGCAGGCTTGTTTGAACAAGGAGCCGAAGGACATGCCGACGCCGGAGCAGCTGGAGCAGGCGATCCGTCCGCACTTGATGAAGGTGTTCAAGCCGGCGTTCCTGGGGCGCTTGAAGGTGATTCCGTACTATCCGATCGCCGATGATGTGCTGGTCCAGATCATCGGGCTAAAGATGAACAAGATCGCGCGGAGGATCGCCGAGAACCACAAGGCGGAGTTGACGTATGACGAGGCGCTGGTGGAGGCGGTGCTGGCGCGTTGCACCGAGGTCGATTCGGGCGCGCGCAATGTCGACAATATCTTGAACGGCAGTCTGTTGCCGGAGATCGCAGAATCGGTGTTGGCGAAGATGGCGGAGGGCAGCACGATCTCCAAGATCAAGGTCAGCGCCGACAAGAAGGGACAGTTCAAGTACACCATCAAGTAATGTGAAGCGTGCGGGTGTCGTTCAACCCGCACGGCGGCGAAATGGGGTCGGACCCGATGGGTCCGACCCCGCTTGGCCTTGCGGGTTGGCGTTGTGGCTTACTCCGCCGGCTTCACGCCCAGCAACTCCTCGATGTGCGCCATCGAATTCGGGTCCTTGACCACCGAACGCAACCAATCGTGCAACGACTGCTCGCCGGCGTCGGCGGCCTTGTCGGCGAAATACGATACCGGGCTATGCGGCTCGGTGCGCCGGAAGAACGCCGCCACCGCCCGCAACTGCGCCAGCGCCTGCGCGCGCGTCTGGATCGTCCCAGGCGGCCCGGACGGCTGCGGCGCGGCCACCTGGCCACCGTCATGCGTGAAATCGACCGCCGCCGACCCCACATACCCGTTATCCGCCAACTCCGTCTCCACTGCGGCGCCATTGGCCACCGGCGCCGGCATCATCCGCTGCAACGTCTGCAAGGCGTCGCGCGCCGTCGAGAACCCCGGGCTATCCACGCCCAGCCGCTCGTCGGCCACCAGTTCCAACTCCTTCAACGCATCCAGACACATCTGCGCGTCGGCCGCGAACGCGGCGACGAACTGCGCCGAATTATTCTTGCGCGCCGTTTCCATCTCCGCCAGCTTGGCGCCCGGATTGCCTGACGAACTGTTGCCGTTGTTGGCGCCGGCCAGCTTGCGCGCCGTTTCGAAATCGATCGTCGAATACGCGCCGCTACGCCCCTCGGTCAGCGGAATCTCGCGCAGCAGCGCAGGCGTGCGTCCCAGTATCCAGCTCAGGTTGCCGATGCGCTGGTCGTGATCGTCGCCATCCGATTCCGGATACAAGCCCTGGTCCCAGAATTCCCGGCACAGGCCGGCCAGCACCTTGAAACCTTCGCCCAGCGCGCGCAGGCCGACGGTCTTGGCGCCGGCCTCGGTCAGCCACACGGCCAGCCGCAAGTCCTTGCTCTTTTCCTGCAGCAGGGCGGCGCAGCGGCGCACCACGAAGTCCCAGTCGGCTTCCTTGAGCTCGGTTACCCATTCGCCCTGGTCGAGCGACGGATCGTCGAAACGGCGCGCTTGCGCGATGGCGTCCAGGTCGGCCGAGAACGACAGGTCCTCGCCGCTGGGGGCGCCTGGGCTGATCGGGGCAAGCAATTGTTCTGCTGAAAACATACGTTACCTTTGAATGTAATGACCCGCTTATTGGGCGATGCGGAACTCGATGCGGCGGTTGCGCGCGCGCCCGTCCGGCGTGTCGTTGCTGGCGATCGGGCGGTCCGAACCCTGGCCGGACGCGGTCAGCATGTCGCCGTTCAGGCCCTTGCCGGTCAGGTAGGTCTTGACCGCCTCGGCGCGCGCCTGGCTCAGGTTCTGGTTGCTGGCCTTGAGGCCCTGGTTGTCGGTGTGGCCGATGATTTCCACCTTGCGTCCCTGCAGCTTCTGCATGGCCGCGCCCATCTGGTCGAGGATGGCCTGGCCGGCCGGCGTCAACGTCGCCTTGCCGCTTTCAAATTCGACGATGCGGTTGCCCAGCGTGTTGTCGAGGATGTTTTGCTCGGCGGCCGAGACGCGCAGCCCGTTGTTGACCACATAGGTCGGATTGAGGCTGGTGGCGAAGTCGCTGGCGATCTTTTGCCGCTGCGCCTCGTTGGCCACCTCGCCGCGCACGCTGACGGTGCTGCCGTCGATCTTGAGCTGGCCGCGGCTGATCTGCTTGAGGTTGGGCGTGATCAGTTTTTGCACGTAGGCGTTCCAGTTGGCCGGCTGCGCCACCTGGCCGACGGCGATCTGGTCGACCACCTTGTCGGCGCCGTAGACGTCGCGCAGGCGCGCCAGCACGGCGGCCTTGGTGGCCTCGTCGGGCACGGTGCCGCTGGCCAGCACCTGGCCGGGCTGCGGCGTCGCCGCCGCCGGCACCGCCTGCGCGGCCGCCGCGCCGGCAAGACCCGCGGTGAGACTAATGAATAGAGCTGTCCGGATAAAACGCATGATCAGGTTCCGATAAAGGCCGCGCGCACGGAGTCGCAGGCCGATTTGAGTGAAAGGTTGGGCTGGGCCAGGTAGGTCGAGACCTTTTTGATCGCGTAGTCGGCGTCGACCTGTTCCTCGACCCAGTCGAGTTCGTCGAAGGCGATGTGGTGTTCGAGGCCGGCCTGCGGGTCCATGATGGCCTGCAAGGTCAGCGACGAGGCGCCGCTGAAGCCGAGCACCAGCGCCGGACGGCCGCCCAGGCGGGTGGTGAACAGCGACAGCTCGAAGTCGGCGCGCATCAGGAACGGCGTGATCAGGTGCATCCAGAACGCGCCCACCAGGTTGCGGTACATCGGATCGGACGGCAGCGGCAGCACCAGGCTTTTCTCCAGCCGGCTCGAACTGCTGGCCATGACCGGCTGCAGCAACAGGCCCAGCGCGAGCAGCACCTGCCGCACCGAGCCGGGGAAGCCGGTCTGCGCCAGCATGGCGTCGAGGCCGCCGATGGTTTGCAGGTCGAGGAAGTCGGTGAAGGCGGCCTCGTAGGCGGCGCTGCGCAGGTCGAGCTCGATGATGCTGGCGGCGGCCGCCTGCAGCGCGCCGGCTGGCTCGGGCGCGGCCAGCACGCCGGCGCTGAGCGATTCGAGCCGGTTCCACAGGCGCGACAGCACCAGCGGGCTGTTGGGCACGAAGCCGGCCGGGTCTTCCACGTCCATCGTGCTCATCATCAGGAACGGGAAGCGCCGCTTCGACTGGTCGCTGCTGGCGACGATGTGGCCGGCGATGGCGCGGCCCCGGCGCGGCCCGATGAAGGCGAAATGCAGCGGCGCGAGCGCGTCGTAGGTCAGCTTCCAGCGCGCGTCGGCGCTCAGCAGGTCCATCGCCTGCGCCAGCCAGGCGTCGAGGATGTTGATCAGGGCCGGGTTGTCGCTGGCCTTGACGAAGTCCCCCCGGCTGGGAATCTTGCCGAAGTAACCGATGGAGATCGGGGTGGCACGGCTCATGGCTGGCTCCTTGGGGCGGCGGCCGCCGCCGGGGCCGCCGCCGCTGCGGGGCCCGGGGCCGCAGGGGCCGGTGCCGGCGTGGCGGCCGGCGCCGGCGCGGTGATCAGCTCCGGCAGGCGCATGCGGCGGAAGCCGGCGGCGGCGCCCGGTGGCGGCGGCGCGGCCGGGGCGGCCTGCGTGGTGGCGACGATCTTCAGGTTGGCGCGCACGACCACGCCGTTGTTTTCCCAGCTCAGCTCGAACACGCCGTTGTCCTTGCGGGTGCGCTTGGCGGCGTCGATCATCTTCTTCAGGCCGAAGTGGCCCGGCTCGTTGAGCAGCACCACGGTGCGGCCCTCGGGCGTGATGGCGGTGATGCGCGAGCCCGGCGTGCCTTGCGGATTCGGCCACACCATGTGCACCCACGGCTGCGGCTGGCCGCGCCAGCGCAGCGCCTGGCCGTCGATCTCGATGGTGAACTCGGTGGCACCGGTGGCGCCCAGCGCCTGCACGTCGAAGCGCGTCTGCGACTCGGCGGCACCGGCCTGGGCGGCCACGCCGCCGGCCGACAGCGGCGCGACCCAGCTCGGGAAGCTGTTGATCACGCCCGGCGCCAGGTTGATGCCCATGTTGGCCCAGGTCTTGGCGCTGAGCGTGTCGCCACGGCGCACCACCAACGGTCCGATGGTGGTGTTGAAGTATTTGGCGATGGCGCCGTCCGGGCCGAACATCTGGCCGATCTCGGCGTCGGTGGCCTCCACCCGCGACTCGGGCGCGAACGGATACTTGAGCGCCAGGCTGCGGTTGAACGGCTCCAGCACCTGCGCGGTCCAGACCTTGTTGATCTCGGTCTCGGTCGGACGCACGATGACGGCGAAGGTTTGCATCAGCGGCCGCACCAGCAGCGGACGGATGGCTTGGCGCTGCTGGTCGGTCATGCCCACCAGCATCTGCTCGTCGACGTATTTGAGCGCCTCGGCCAGCTCGGAGCCGGTGCCGTCGAGCGTCTGCTGCATGAACTGCTTGGCGCCGGGGCCGGTGTCGCCCTGGTTCTTGATCTGGTTGAAGCGGCCGCGCAGCTTGGACAGCGCGTCCATGTAGCCGCCGATCAGGGTGGCGCCCTTGTCCTTGCTGACCACCAGCTTGGCCACGCCGGAGAACTCGCGTCCCACCGGCCCCATCGGGATCGGGGCACTGCCGGCGGCGGCGCTGGTGTTGATGTTGACGTCGATGCCGGACGGCTTCTGGCGCAGGATGGTTTGCTTGAACCATTCCACCACGCCGCGCTGGGCGCGTTGCAGGCCGGCGTCGATCAGCGACGGATTGTCCCACGAGGTTTGCTCGTAGACCGTCTTGATCAGCTTGTCGATCGGCGACGATTGCGGATCGCCCAGGCGGTTCATCGCGCTGGCGGCCTGGTCGAAGCCGTTCAGTTCGCGGATGCTGACGTTCTGGATGAACTTCTGCCATTCCTTGGCGTAGTCGTTCTTATACAGTTCGAGCAGCGCCTTCTGTATCTGCTCCGGGCTGCCTTCCAGGGTCAGGTCGTCCTTGGCGGCGGTCTTCAGCACCCAGTCCGAGCTTTGCAGCTCGCGGTTGGCGGCGTCGCGGAAGGCTTCCTGGATGAACTTGTCCCACGCCTCGCGCGTGAAGGTGCCCGGGATGGCGTAGCTGCCCACCACCAGTTCCTTGTCCTGCTCGCCGACGATGCGCGCCACCGTCATCGACGGGAAGCGGGTGGCGGCGCGCGCCTTGACGTCGGCGTACACGCGTTCGCGCGCCGGCAGGCCGCGCACCACTTTGCGCAGGTTGTCGCGGCTCTGGTCGACCAGGGCCAGCTTGGGCTCGATGGTCGGCCACGACGGGTCGCTCATCTGGCTCAGGTAGAACGAGATCATGCGTTCGGCGCTGCGGATCATCTGCTCGCGCGGCATGGTGCCACGGTTGCTGTCGAGCCAGACGCGCCAGAAGCGGGTCAGCTGGTCGTTCAGGTGGCTGGCCTCGGCGCGCGATTTGTCGCTGAGCATCAGGTAGGTCTTGAGCGCGTTGTAGGCGTCCTCGACGTTGGCCGGGTTGGCGTCCTTGAACTGCAGCGCGCCGAAGTTGACGGCGGCGGCCGGCGACAGGGCGACCGTGCCGGGCAGGGCGCCCGGGGCGGCGCCGGGCGCGACGGCGGGAAGCACTGCACCAGCCGGCGCTGCGCCGGGCACGGCGGCTGCCGGCGCGGCGGCGCCGGCGTTGAGCGCGCCCGATTGCGGCGGCCGCGACATCGGCTCGAGCTTGTCGGCGCCGCTGTTGACTTCGCCGAGGAAGGCTTCGATCGACTGGCCGACCGGTTTCAGCATCACTTCCTTGAGGCCGGAGAAGTATTCCTCACGCAGCTTGCGTTCGAGGAACTCGCCCTGGTACAGGCCCAGCGACAGCGACAGCGGACGGTCGGTGCGGTACGATTCGAGCTGCTCGATGCGGTCCTGCAGGATTTCCAGCGCCTCGAAGCGCGACGCCAGGTCCAGCCGTTTTTCCTGCACCTTGACGGCCTGCGCCAGGTCGGCCTGGACGTTGTTGACCAGCTGGCGGTTGGCCAGGTACGACCAGCTCCAGCCGCCCAGCGCCAGGCCGACCAGCGCCATGGCGCCGAAGAAGGTGGCGTAGCGCATGCGCGTCTTGGCTGGGCTGGCGTACTGCGCCACCAGGTCCTTGTCGGCGAAGATCACCTTGCGGAACAGGTTGAGCAGGAAGTAGCCGTGCTGGTCATGCACCTCGGACTGGGCCGCCGGCAGCATCTGCAAATCGAAGCGGTGGGCGACGCGCTCGGACGAGGCCGAAACGGATTCGCCCTCCTGCAGCGCGCTGGTGAAGTAGAAGCCGCGGAACACCGGCTTGAACTGGAACGGGTTTTCCTCGAACAGGGTGGCGATGAAGGTGCGCAGCGGCCCCTTGATCGAGCTGAACTCGAGCGGGAAGGTGAACACGCCCGGCGGCATGCGTTCGCGCCACTGCAGTGCCATGTTGGCCAGGCTCAGGTCCTTGAGGCCGTCGTACAGCTCGTCGAAGCGCTGGTCGAACTGCTCCAGCACGTCCTGCTTGGAGCTGGTCTGGCTGTAGGGCAGCGTCGCGCCCCACACCTTGTCGCGTTCGCCGCGCTCGGCGTCCTGGAAGAACTCGTTGAAGCCGGTGATCAGGTCGGCCTTGGTGAACACCACGTAGACCGGCGCGTGCACTTCGAGCTTCTCGGTCAGCTCCTGCACCCGCTGGCGCAGGTTCTTGGCCAGGTTGATGGCGAACTCGGGACGGCTGCCGGTCAGCTCGGCGACGCTGACGGCGATGATGATGCCGTTGATCGGGGCGCGCTTGCGGTATTTTTTCAGCAGGCCCAGGAAGCCCAGCCATTCGGCGCGGTCTTCCTCGCCGACCGAGTAGCGGCCGGCGGTGTCGAGCAGGATGCCGTCGGTGGTGAAGAACCAGTCGCAGTTGCGGGTGCCGCCGACGCCCTGGACGATCTTGCTGTCGGCGAAGGGGAACTGCAGCCCGGAACTGGCGATCGCGGTGCTCTTGCCGGCGGCCGGGTTGCCGATGACCATATACCACGGCAGTTCATACAGCGCGGCGTCGCCCGAGAGCTGGCCCAGCTTGGAGGTCTTGATGGTGCCGATGGCTTCCATCATGCGCTTGCGCAGCGCCTCGTTTTCCTCGCGCTGGGCGGCGTCGGCCTTGGCGGCGCCGGCCTGCTGCTCGAGCATGCCGCCGAACGCGGCGCCGGAGCGCTGGCGGCGGTAGCGCTTGAACAGCCAGACGGCGCCGTACAGCAGCAGCGCGGCCAGCAGCACCAGCAGCACCCATTTATAGGAAATCTCGAAGACGGCGGCGGCGATCAGCAGGGCGGCGGCAAAGGCCGCGAAGCCGATCACGGCCAGGCTGAAGCGAGCGGTGAGAAAGTGCCAGAATCGTTGCATCATAGTGGGGCTAAAGGGGCTAAGGCGTACTTGGGTTGAGTGAAATGGTTCATGCCGTGGCCGCTTCGGTGATGGCGGCTTGCGCCGTCAGCAGCACCGCGCCACGGTGGAAAGGATCGAGGTTGGTCACGCACAGCGCCGGGCCGGCGCCGGCCTTGACCTGTTGCTGCGCCAGCACCAGCGCGGCCAGGGTCGTGACGGTGCCGGCGTCGCCGCAGGCCGCGCCGACGGACAGCACCTGGCTGCCCAGGTCGAGCTCGGGCAAGGTGGCGCTGGCCATGCCCAGCAGTTCGGTCATGCGGCTGACGCGCTGGTCGCTGTCGGCGGTCAGCATGGCGATGTCGGCGGCGTTGACGCCGGCCGTGGCGATCGCCTGCGTGGCCAGTTCGGCCAGCAGGCCGGTGTCGCCGCGCGGCTTGGTGTCGGCCGAGGCGGCGCGCAGCGCGCTGCTGGCGGGATACAGCAAAGCGGCGTCGGCGGCATCGAACAGCGCGCCCTGGGCGGTGTCGGCCAGCAGCAGGCCGGCCGCGCCTTCGCCGGGGATGCGGCCCTGCGGATGGTTGCTGTCGAACAATATGAAATGGTCGGCCCAGTCCCGCGTGCTGGCCGCGCCGATGCGCGAGCCGCACGCCAGCATCAGGCACAACAACGGCTGGTCCTCCCGCCGCGCCTCGCTTGCCAACTGGCCGATCAGCGGCAGCGGCGGCTGGGCGTGGGCGGCCAGCAGCGGTGGCGCCAGGCGCGCCTGCGGCCAGCCGTGGCGGGCCACGACGTGGCGCAGCCAGCCGGACGCGGCGGCGCGTTCGGCGTCCGTCCATTCGGCCGGCAGCAGGGGCACCACGTGCAGCGCCGGCAGCGGCGGCAACGGTTTGCCGTCGGCGGCCGCGTCCAGGTAGCGGGGCAGGGCAGGATGAGGGCCGAGTTCGGCGGCAAGATCGGCGGCCACGGCAGTGCCGAGCGCCAGCGCACGCCATTGCTCGTCGGTGAAATCGGTGTCCGGGTGGTGCTCGCGCAGCCAGTCGGCCATGCCGTCCTGCTGGGCGGCGACGTCGACGTCGTCGACCCGGCCGCTGAGGATGGGGTAGCCGCTCTCGTCGACCAATTCCGGATCGAGGGCAAGATTGGCCTTGCGCGACAACAACGCCTCGGCCACACGCGCGGCGCTGTCGCCATGGGGCATGCGCAACGCGCCGGCCAGCACGGTCAGCGCGACGGCGGGCGGCGCGGCCGGAACGGTTTTCGCCGCGGCCTCGGTGGCGTTGGCGGCAGCGGCGGCGCTGGCCGCCGAAGCCGCGCCCGCGGCGGCCAGCAGCTTGCTTCCGCCCCACACCAGCAGCAACAGCAGCAGCGGCAAAAGCAGCAGATAGATCACCAGGTCGTCGGTGCCCGGCATGCGGCGCGTCTCGCGCCAATACCACACCGCGCCCAGCCAGCAGGCGGCGAAGGTGGCGGCGACGATCAGGCTACGACTGATCCAGGGGCGCATCAGCGGCGCCCGTCCATTTGAAGACCTTGCATACGTCTAGACCTGGTCCGTGGTGGCTTGCTGGCTGGCGATCAGGCTGGCGCCGCAACTGGTTTTGTCGCCGTCGCGGGCGACCGGCATGCCGTCGACGATCATGGTCGAGTCGCCGCTGACGATCACGCCAGGCGTGTGGCCGGGAATCGGGCACACCACCATGTCGCCCACGCGCGCGATCGGAACGCCGCCGCTGTCGCTCAAAAGCGAGGCGCTCACCACCACGCCGCCGTGCGACGTCTTATCCCCCAACCGTATCAACGGACCAGCCATCTTGTCTCCTTAAGCTTTTCGTTTCATCACGCCGGGCACGCGCAATTCGGTATGCCCGAAATCCATCATTTTCCAGCGGCCGCCCCAGGTCAGGCCGACCGATTCGGCCACTTGGCCGTACAGTTCGTATCCGCGCATGGCCCATGGATCCTTTTCCGAGATCACCAGCTTGCCGTCGCGCAGGAAGGCGCAGTCGGCGGCCAGGCCGTATTGGTGCCAGCTCTGGAACGCCGCCGCGTTGGTCACGCTGCTGCCCAGGCTCGCCAACATATTCTGGCGCTCGGGACTGCGGTAACCCTCCAGGATTGCCATATCATAACCGTGCTGTTCCTTCATGATCTTAAATACAAGTAAAAGGCGCTGCGTGTATTCCGGATCCATCAACGCCCAGTTGCGGCTGGCCGAGACCAGCATCGGGCGCTCGCGCTCGATTTCGGCCGTGGCGAACACGGTCGGCGGCAGCGCCACCGGCGGCACCAGTTGCTCGCCTTCCAACAGTTCCGCCACCTGGGTGTTCACTTCGCGCGTCGAGACGTCGTAGGCGCCCAGCATGTTCTTGCCACTTGCCAAAAAAGCCAGCGTTGGCGGCAGGCTGAGCAAAGCCAATCCCGCCAGGCACAGCAGGTAATGGCGCCTGGCGAACGCCGCCAGCCCCTGGGCCGACGCCGCGCCCGACTGCCGCAGCGCCTGCGCGCCGGCCGTCTGGCGCCGCCTCAGGCCGGCGAAGCGGCGCTGCAGTGCCGCTTCGGCGCGCGCGGCGCGCTCGACGACAAAGGCGCGGCCGGCCGGAAACAGGGCCAGCCAGCTCACCAAGCACGCCAGAAGGAAATACAGCACCACCGCCAATAAAAACACGACAACCTCAACCCTGAACCACGTCAATCGGCGCCTCGTCGAGGCATTTTGTACAAACTTTCTTTACTGCCAGATTAATTATTGCTTGAGAGTATATCTTACTAGTCTGATAATGGCATGACTATTCGGTTCAATTGTGCGCACTGTTGAGTCCGCGTACAGTTAACGTTCTACCATGCGTCGCATCGCTGTTGAATATAGTAAAGTATTGCAATAACAGACAGGAGTTCGTATTTTGCAACGAAAAGATGACAGTCCCAAGCCCTCCCGGCCAAGTTTGTTGACGCCGGCGCAGCAGGAAGAGGCCGACCGCAACCGCATATTGTCGACGCTTGAGTCCGGCGGTGGCGCCGGCAAGCCGGCCGCCAAGCGCGGCCCGTCGCGCTATGCCTTGGCGGCGATGGGACTGGGCGTACTGGCGCTGGCGGCCGGCGTGGGCATGTGGGTGACGCGCGAGACCGCGCACGACGACGCCATGGCCACGGTGGTGGCGGCCAGCAAGGAGGCGCCGCCTGCGCCAGCGGCCGCTACCGTGCCGCCACCGGCGGCCGCGGCCGAGGTGTCGGCCGACGAGGTGCTGGCGTCCGCCGCGCCGGCGGCCGTCATCAACGAGGACCGCGCCGCCCAGCAAGCGCCGGAAAAGCAGCAAAGCCTGAGCGAAATGCTCAACGCGGGTGGCGAACCGGCGCCGAAGGCCGGTCATGACGTGATCAGCAAAGCGCTGGAGACCCCGTCCGCCGGCGCGGCGCCGAAAAGCGCGGCCAAGCCGGCGCCCAAACCCAAGCCCAAGCCGGCGGCCAAGGAGGTCAAGAAAGCCCCTAGCGAGCCGGCCACGACCCCCGAGCAGGAAAGCGATATCGCCTTGCTGTCGGCGCTGGTGGCGCACGCCCAGGCGGCCGAGCGGGCGGAGGCACCCAAAAAGCCCAAGCTCAGCGTAAAAGAACAACTGGCCCAGTGCAAGAAGTTGAGCAAGTCCAAGGCGGCCCACTGCCACGAGCGCGTCTGCGAAGGCCGCACCAAGACCGGCGATTGCAAGGTGGTGTCGCGATGAGCTTGGCATTGGTGGATCAAGTCGTCGGCGCGCTGGCTGAGTTCACCAGCGCCACCCGGCTCTACGCGCTCAGTTTCGGCGACGACGGCCCGGCCTTGATGGTCGAAGCCTTTGCCGCCGACGAGGGCCTGCAGGCGATCGGCGCGCGCGACATCATCGCGCTGTCGACCGACGCCTTCATCGACCTGGCGCCGCTGCTGGGCAAACCGGCCGCGCTGGAAACCAGCCTGGCCGACGGCACCCGCGCCCGCTTCAGCGGCCTGGTCAGCGAAGCGGCGATGCTGGGCAGCTTCGGAGGCCTGGCGCGCTACCGCCTGCGGCTGACGCCGTGGCTGTGGCGCCTGAGCCAGACGCGCAACAGCCGCGTGTGGCAAGACAAGACGGTCATCGAGATCGTCGAATCCGTGTTCCAGGAGCACGCGCCGCTCGCGGTCTGGCGCTGGAGCGACGAGACGGCGCCGTTCATGGCCGCCGCCGGCGCGCGCAGCTATTGCTGCCAGTACCGCGAATCGGACTTCGACTTCATCACCCGTTTGCTGACCGAGGAGGGCCTGGCCTGGCGCTTCGAGGAAACCGACGACGGCCACGGCATGGTGCTGTTCGCCAACAGCGTCGAAACCAGCGCCACGCCCGAGGACGCCAGTAGCGAAGCGGGGGGCGGCATCCGCTTCCACGGCGCGCGCGTGGGCGAATCGGCCGACACCATCCAGGCGCTGCGCGCGCACCGCAGCCTGCGGGCCGCGCTCAGCACCGTGCTCAGCTACGACTACAAGGCCAAAAGCGCCGTCAGCGCCAGCGTGCCGACCAACCAACCGGTCGGCGGCGCCAACGCGCCCGTGCTCGAGAGCTACGACACGCCGGGGCAATATTTCTATTCGGATGGCGGGCAGGCTCAGCGCTACGCTTTGTTGCAAATGGAAGCGAACGAGGCGCGCCGCCACCTGTGGGACGCGCGCTCGACCGTGCGCACGCTGCGCCCCGGCACCCGTTTCACGCTGACGCAGGGTCCGCTGCAAGGCGGCGACGCCGCCTATGTGGTGCTGCGCGTGCTCAGCGTGGGGGTGAACAACCTGCCGACGCCGGCCAGGCAGGGCCTGGAGGAATTGTTCGGGCCGATACCGGAGTTGCTGGAGGAATCGCTGCGCGAGCAGCCGGAGAACTTCGCGGCCGTCATCGCGCAGGCGAGCGCCAGCGGCTACGCCAACCATTTCGAGGCGATCGCGGCGGACACGCCGTGGCGTCCGGTGGTGGGGGAGAACGGTCTGCGCCACCACCCGAAACCGACCGCGCACGGCAGCCAGAGCGCGATCGTCGTCGGCGTCGACGGCGGCGGCAGCGCCAACGGCGCCGACGAGATCTATTGCGACAAGCTGGGGCGCGTGCGCATCCGCTTCCACTGGCAGCGCGAAGCCGGCGCCACCTGCTGGGTGCGCGTGGCGCAACGTTCGGCCGGCGGCGGCATGGGCAGCCAGTTCCTGCCGCGCATCGGCCAGGAGGTGCTGGTGCAATTCCTGGAAAACGACATCGACCGGCCGATCATCGTCGGCGCCTTGTACAACGGCCAGGGGGAGGGCGGACAAGCGCCCACGCCCGGCGGCAAGAGCGAGCGCGACAGCGACAGCGCCGTGTTCCAGTCGGCGCACGACCACGGCGTCTCGGGGCAGGGCAACGTCGCCGGCGGCAACAGCCCGCTGTGGCACGGCGCCGCCGCCGACACCGCCGGCCACCGCAACAGCGCCGCGCAATGGGGCGTGCGCAGCAAGGAATTCGGCGGCGTCGGTTACAACCAGCTGCTGTTCGACGACACCGACAACCAGGGCCGCATCCAGCTCAAGAGCAGCCACGCGGCCAGCGAATTGAACCTGGGCCACCTGATCCACGCGGCCGACAACTATCGCGGCAGCCTGCGCGGCACGGGCGCGGAATTGCGCACCGACGGCTACGGCGCGGTGCGCGCCGGCGCCGGCCTGCTGGTGTCGAGCTACAAGATCACGCACGGCGCCGACGCGCGCGACCCGGCCGGCGACAACACGGCCGGCATGGCGCTGCTCAAGCAGGCCGTCAAGCTGGGCGAGACGTTCAGCGGCGCGGCCAAGACGCACGAGACGGTGGCGTACGCCAGCCACCTGGGCGCGGCCAAGGCGGACACCAGCAAGCTCGACGACAAGGCGGCGCCGTTGAAGGCGATGCTGACGGCCACCTCGGGCATGCTGAGCCAGGAAAGTATCGACGCGGCTAAGGCGGAGGCGCCTGGCAAGCCGATCGCGCCGGCCGACGACAAGCTACCGCACAGCAGCGGCGCCATCATCGCCATCGCCGCCAAGGCCGGATTGGGCGTGCTGGCGGGGCAGAACCTGCAATGGGCCAACGGCGAAACGATCACGTTGATGAGCGGACAAGACACGCAGTTCGCCATCGGCGGCCAGATGCGGGTGCACAGCGGCCAGGCGATCGGCATGCTGGGCGGCGCGGTCAAGGCCGGCGAGGGCAATGTGGGGCTGCAACTGATCGCGGCCAAGGACGCGATCGACCTGCAGGCGCAGGGCGACGTGCTCAACGTGCAGGCGCGCGACGAGGTCAACATCGTCAGCGCCAACGCGCACATCGACTGGGCGGCGGCCAAGAGCATCAGCCTGTCGACGGCGGGCGGGGCGAATATCACTATTACCGGGGGCAATATCACCATTCAGTGCCCTGGCAAGATCACGATCCATGCGGCGAAAAAGAGCTTTGCCGGCGGTCAGGAGGTCAACTATAAGTTGCCGATCCTGCCGCAATCGGTGTGCATCGAATGCCTGGCCAAGCGGGCCGCGCAGCGTACTGCTTTCATTAACAAAGGGGCGTAGGCGTGATCGACGGGATTTATACGGAACAGTACCCACACATCGATACGCTGGCGGCAGTGGCGAGCAACGAACCTCAGTGGAATTGGTATGCTATCGCCGACAGTGCGCAGAACGATGCCTTGCCTGGCGCATTGACGTCCGCCGGCGGCCAGGTGCGCTGCCTGCTTGGCGCCACTCAGGGCAGCCCGTTGGCGGAAAAGTCGCCGCATTTGATCGAACTGCCCGATCCGGCCCGTGGCGGTGCTGTTTGGGAGTGGATTGGACGGATGGCGTTGCGACAGCCGTGCGTGACGGTGCTCGCCAGCCGGTTGTCCTTCGAGGCAATTTTTGAGCAAATAAAACAGTTCGCCGAGATTCGCCTCCCGGATGGGACTGAGATGTTCTTCGCGTTTTGGGACCCGGCCATCCTCGGTACAGTAATGGGACAGGAGGACGACAGCACCTTGCACGTGCGCGGGCCGGTGTTTGACGAGGAGCAGCGCGCAATGTTGTTGGGCGGGTTGGCGGGCTGGTGGTATTGGGATCGCGATGGCGCCATGCATTCGCTCAAGATCGATAGCGAGGCGCCGCCGGTGCGTCTGGCCAAGCCGCTAATACTCGCGCAAAGCCAAGTGGACGATCTGGTCGAGGCCAGCATGCCCGACCACGTCCTGTTCTATGTAGATCTGAACCAGCCGTTTTTATTGAACGATATTCCGCCAAAGGAGCGTTACGGATACGTGGCGCGGGCTTTGACTGGTGCCCGGGAGATCGGCTTGGAGACCATGAAGGACCTCGTCAATTATGTTTGCGTCTCGCTGATCTATGGCACCCGCTTGCGAGAAGACAGCGGCATCGGCGAGCTGTTGGCACGAGTGAAACGTGGCGAGCTCAGGTTCTCCGCCGCGATGAAGTTGATGCCGTGATTGCCTGCGGCGCATCAAACAGCCAAGCCTATGCGCGGCTGAATAGGGATTAGGATATTGTGGAAAAAAAATTCAAGAACGGTATACCGGTGAAGCGGCGCAATCTGATGCTCGCCGCCTGTGGTTTTCTTTTACTTAACGCTTGCGAGGCTAAGGATATGCGTGTTGTGCTGGATTTGGTGGTGTTTAACTACCTGGATCGACCGATCTTCGCCGTCAATGTCGATGGCATCGGCTACGAGGTATCAGGCGCGTACCCAGAAACCGGCAAAACTACGACCACCGGCTTTGCACTCAAGCTGGGTCCCAAGATCGTCACCTGGAAGCTCGACGGGCCGAAAGGCGCGCCCCGTATTGGGGAAAGGGTTCATAACAAAAACGCGCTCGAGCTGAGTCAGAATCAGATCGTGCCAGGAGCGAAATTTATATCGGTTCATATCTATCCAGATGACACGGTTGAGCTTATAACCTCGGTCAATTTCCCGCACGCAACCGCGCGCGGGGAAAAGGAAGCCGCAAAAATGGGTGATCGGCATGGCAAATGAGGCGATACCTGCCGTTGAGGCTGCCAGCCGGGATGTGCCCGACGAACCGGCCGGTCCGTTCCAGGACTGCCGCGATGTCGTACACATCAGTCTTTTCTTCGATGGTACCGGGAACAACCGGGAGGAGGACGGGGAGAAACAGAAGTGGAGCAATGTCGGACGGTTGACGATGGCGATGCGCCAACAAGCGAACGTGTATCCGATCTATATCTCGGGAGTGGGCACCACCTTCAACGGCACGGCCGGCAACTGGCTCGACTCGGCCGGGGTCTGGATAGAAGATAACATCGAAGGCTTGGGCTTCGGTGGTGGTGGCGAGCGCAGGCTGCGTCAGGGCGAGGACGGCGTGAACCAACGGTTGTATGATGCGCTCCTTGTTCAAGCGAAAGAGCAAGGCCTCGAGGTGGAAAAATACGCCGCCGCCGGCAGCGCCAAGGCCAGGGCCAAAGTCCACGAGGCGCTGGCAAAACACCGCTTGATCAAAATGATCGACATGTCGTTTTTTGGCTTTTCGCGTGGGGCGGCGTTGGCGCGGGCGTTTTCCTACCGCATTATCAGCAATTGTAAGAAAAGTGGCTCGGACTTATTGCTCGAAAACTATCCGATGCGGCCCAGCTTTCTCGGCATCTTCGACACGGTCGCTTCTTTCGGTCTGCCCGCGCACAACGTCCAGTTGCCATTCCGGGATCGTGAATTGGTGGTATCGCCTTTGATCGAACGCTGCGTTCATTATGTGGCGGCGCATGAGGTCCGGGTCGCCTTTCCGGTTGATCTCATCAGGAAAAACGGGAAACTGGCCGGGGAGTGGGTCGAAAATGTCTATCCCGGTGTGCACTCCGACGTCGGCGGCGGTTATACGGCGGACGATCAGGGCATCCAGAATAACTATGCGCGTATTCCCATGCGGGACATGATGCGCGAGGCCGTTTCCAACGGCGTCAGGATGAGGAGCTATAAAGAGATTGAAGAGACGATGTATGGACTCTTCACGGAGCGATTTGAGTGTTTGGATGCGACGGAAGCCGCCTACCGCGATTATATGGCGGCCTGCGGCGCCATGAGTGGCACTGTCGAGAACCAGATGAAGCGCCACCTCGAGGTGTTTTACAGCGCGAGTGGAACCATCCATCGCAGGGGCATCGAGACTCCGGGTGCCCGCAGCCGCGCGGCGAGCACGTTCAAATCCCTGGGGCCCAAGGGCATGGCATGGGAAGTGGACCGATATCGCGAAGTGGCCAAAGCCGGCGAATGGCTGCGGATCGGCGGCTCCGCCGTGAATAGCTATGCCCAATATATCAAACCTGAAGAATGGCAGTTAGCCGCTTGGGACAAGCCGGCAAGTGACGGTGTGGTCAAGTTCGTGTCGCAGTTCGTCCACGACTCGAAAGTCGATTTCATTGGCAACATCGAGCCGTTCAGCTACTTCAAGCCGCGGGGGGTGTGGGAATCGAACGTCAGCGTCTGGACGGAATGGGGAAACTGGGTCGTCGCCAAGAGCGACGCGGTGACTGAAACCGTCGGCAACGCCTATGAGTCCGGCAAGAAGCAGGTCGGCGAAGCGGTCGACGCCACTACCAAGGCAGCCAAGGACACCGCCGAAGCGGCCCAGCGCAAGGCCGAAGAAGCCGCCGAATACGCCAAGCGCAAAGCGGAAGAGGCGGCAGCCTATACCCAGCGTAAAGCGCGGGAAGCTGCCGACTACGCGCGGCAAAAAGCCGACGAAGCCGCTGCGGCGACCAAGCGCGCCTACGACGCCACGGCCAAGGCTGCTAATGACGCCGCCGAAGCCGCTCAGCACCAAGCGCAGGAAGCTGCCGCGTATGCGCGTCGTAAAGCGCAGGCGGCCGCCGATGCCGTGGGCGACGCCTACAACGCCACTACCAAGGCGGGCAAGGATGCGGCCAGGGCGGGAGCGAAGAAAATCGGCGATATGGAAGATAGCGCGGAAAGGTTGTATGACCGCGGCGTGAACTGGATTAAGCGGACTGTGAAAGGGCAATGACTGGCAGCAGAACTGACGCTTTCAAGCTCGCCGACAAGGCGGCGCCGTTGAAGGCGATGCTGACGCCTACCTCAGGCATGCTGAGCCAGGAAAGCATCGACGCCCCCAAGGCCGAGGCGCACGGCGAGCCGCGAAACTAATCGTAGTGGAAAACTGGTACGCCTTTGCCGACAGCGCGCAGAAGGCGTTCCTGGCGCGCCGACGGCCGTGGCGGCGGAGTGCGACCGGATAAGATTCCCGAATTAATTGAGTGGTTGTCATGTGTCCAGTAATCTCAACGGATATGCACCTTAGCCGTCGCGTGTTCATCACAGCGCTGGGTTCCCTTTTTTTTATTATGGCTTGCGAGGCGAAGTCGATGAAAGTGGTTTTGAATGTTGTCGTGTTCAGCTATTGGGATCGGCCGATTTTTGAGGTTAACATCGATGGGAAAGTCGATGAGGCTTCCGGGGCGTACCCCAATACAGGGAAGGGCGTCACGGGTGGGGTGTCGTTAACTTTAGGGCCGAAGACGGTCACCTGGAGGCTTGGCGGGCCTGAAGGTTTACCGCGCAATGGAGATACCCTCGTCAACAAGAATCGTCTTGAGCTGCTTGATATTCTGCCCGGCGCTCAGTATTTGGGGATTCATATTTACCCAGACGAAACGGTCGAGCTCTCCACAAGCGTGGGGCGCCCTCAGCCTAGTGCGAAAGGTTTGAGTGAGGCTGCCAAAGGGGGTAAAAATCATGGCGGATGATGCGGTAATTCGTGCTAAACGCCCCGAGTACCGCCAACGGTTGCTAAGACTGCGTTCGCACCCAAGCGAACGGCTACGGCTTCAACCATTGCGCCACCTACGGCTCGTGCCGCGAGTGTTCCAGCTAATGAACCTGCTGTTAGCGCAGTTGATGTCGACAATGTACCTCCCGACGCTAATGCTGACATCGTATCCAGTTCGGCTGCCGTCGAATTGCCGAGTTTATTCTGGTCATTTCTTTTCTTCCAAGATGCGACTAAATTTATGCCGCCACCGGCTATGCCAGTCGCACAGCCGAAAAACTTAAGTGCCCCTATGCAGGCGCTTTGGGCGACCGCCGCATACACGGCGCTCAGTTGCAATGCGCCTCCAGTGAAGCCAAACAGACTATCTAGTACGCCATATGTTGCATCGGTCCGAGAACTATCGGAAGTTGCGTTGAACCAACTCTTCACGCCGTTCCACATACCGATCACCTGTATCGCCATACTCGCCAGCGCAAAGCGCACGTCGAGTGTCTTTGTGAGTTCAACGACGTTGGGGCCTGTCATCGTTCTGTTCAACGCCGGCAATGCGTCACGAAGTACGTTGGCCGTTTTGCCGGCAGTACTTAATTGCCCCTGATAGAGCCGCAAAAAGGCGGTTTTACTTAGCACTGTAGTCGTCCTACTACGGGCGGCCGCTGAATGTACTTTTGATGTGGGAACACTGGAAACAAGGTGATTCCCTTCAAATGTTTTGATCGAAACCACTCGTCGATCCAACGGATTCTAGCGGAGGCGGGCGGCGTTCCGCCGGACAGCGGTGCTGCGCCGCGCGGGCTCTGACGCTTACTGAAGGCGAAGAAATATCCCGATCCGCCGTCACCGAAGAGTCAGTCCGCGCACTCGCAGCGCGCCTCGAACGCGGACCATCGACCATCAGCAGGGAAATCAAACGCAACGGCGGGCGCGAAGCCTATCGTGCGGTCCAAGGGGATCAGCATGCTTGGCCTTTGTACTATGCACGACACCTGAGTTAGCCTTCAGCGGGGGGGAGGGCGAGCCGTAGAAGTGGTTCTTATTGAGCCCTTATGCAAATTGGGCTTCATAGTATGCCATTCGACGTTGGTACCAGCGTTTCCGGCGCTTGGCAACGTCTTGGTAAACGGCGTCACCAATCACAGACGTCTTGCCGCCGCGCTGCGGCGCTTAGGCCCGCGCAACATCGAAGACATTGCTGCCGCGCCGGCAGTCTAGCTAATTGGATCGCCGACTGCCTGCAAAACTTCGGGTGCCCAACCAATACGCGTAGATGTTTCAAAGCTCAGCCAAGCAAAACTGCCTACTAAGATGATGAACGGAAAAATAATAGGAAAAAAAATCAACGAGGCGACTGCAAAAAACCTATGGTGTTGCCATATATTTTTAAAATTCCCACCATAAGGACCTGCACTCAATACAGACTCCCACCAATTCTTGGGCTTTTCGAAAGAAAATAAGACCTCCCCAGGCAACAAGTGTGGTCCATTTTCTTCCATGAATCGTCTGATGTGTTCCCAGACTGCTGGCACGGTGACTTCACTCATCTGCATGCTGTTGCCAATTTGAAATGTGTCAACTATAGATGGGTCAGCTGAATTTTTTCTGACTAAAAAGACCAAGCTATGAATGCGACTTACAGTAGCAGTATTGGAATTCAGCTGGGCATGGTGTTCCGCGTCAACCAGATCCCATTCATATGTCGCAGTCTTTACCGGCCAAGGTCGCAAAAGCCCCCTCCATCCCGAGTAAGTCTCGCGATAAATACGATAGACTTTACGGTTTTTACGATCGAATATTGTAGGTTCATCTTCCGGCCTGAAGAATTCCAATCGCACCGATTTTATAGCGATATAAAAGCCAAATATTAAACTACCTATAGCGCATAGAATTGAAAACCAACCAACAAATCCATCTATTCCCCATCGCAAACTATCAAGTATTAAACGCCAGCCAAACCAAAATCCTAGCGAGGATGCAATGAGGCCAGCAAAAATAATAAGGCCTCTTGTTCCTCTAGCAATCCCCGTGTATTCAATCGCATCTGAATAGGTTTTTTTTATCAACCAAAAAGTCAGTGCGGTCGAGGCGGCGCTCTTGTGCTTGTCGAATTTTTTGATCGCTCCTGAAATATTATTGCTGGATTTTTCTTCTAATTTTTCTTTGTGCATAATTTAATTCTCATTATTGATCTATTTCGGATGTTATTCGAAAACCAGACCCTATTTTTCGTCTTCTACTGGGCCCTTCAATAGTTCCTCAAGTCCCTGTCTTTCTGCCGTCCAGTTCCCCTTGGGAAACTTATCATCTCGGTCGCCATAGAATGGGAAGCCACTATTGCCGAAGTAACTCCTCGCCACCCAGCGCTGAGTATCGCTTGGCGTCAGTACGACCGCTCCAACTTGAAAGAGCACGCCTGCTCCCAATAGCACCAATCCTATGCCGGACACCGTCAGCCCCACGCCTGCGATCGTACCAACCACCGCTCCGCCTGCTAATCGTGTGGCGACGGTCCTTACCACCGCGCCTCCCACGGCATTCGCGGATAGCGTCTGGGCGGCACTGCCAACCATTAAGGCGCCAGCGGCCAATCCGGTTCCCGCAGAGGCAATGGCGGAGAGACGGTAAAGCGCTGCTACATCGTCGTTGCCTTGAACGTATTGATCACCGGCTTTCTTGGTAGATGCGAGGTAGTTGATTACGCCCCCGGCAGCGCCGGTGGCATTCCCTAGAAATTTCAGCAGTCCGATCCCTACACTCTGGGCGACAGCATTCGCTCCAGCTTGCCCGGCAAGCGAACCGGTCTGCGCAGCTACCCGGTTTATAAGCCTAATTTCCCCAAAAAGTGTGGCCATTTGCACCGCTCCGCCGGTGAACCCCATGACGCTATCCATCGCTCCGTAGGCTGCATCAAGCCTATCGCTATCTGTCTTGGCTGCTAGCATCGCCTGGATACCGTTCCACATGCCGATGATTTGGATTGCCATGCTGCCCAAGGCCAATCGGGCATCCAACGTTTTTGATAACTCCAAAACGTTGGCGCCAGTCACGGTTCGATTTAGTGCGGGTAACGCGTCGCGCAGCACGTTGGCCGCTCTTGCCGCTCTGCTAGCTTGACCTTGGTAAAGATCCATAAAAGCATCTTTACTTAGAATCGTCGCTTTGCCGGTTGCTGCTGTGATCGCGGTCGCGGTCGCTGCAGAGCCCATTTTTACACTTCCAGTGGTTGCGTCATTTGCAACATTCTGAAGGTTCCCGTTAGCTGCCTTGATTGCGTCTGTATCGGTTAACAACGTCAAGGTCACCATTCGGCCTTGCGCCCGATATTTCTTGAGCTTGGACTTCGTTGTGCCGAGGTCTTGGCCGGAGCGAGCCGCCAGCATGGCCAATGCCTCGTTGGCGTCGACCTGGAATTTGATCAGTACGGGCAGCTTCGGGGCTGTGCCTTTGAGAGCACCCTCGACCACATTTTCCCAGATCTTTTGCACTAAAATAAAGGCTTGAAGCCTAGCAACTGCTCGCGCAGTGCTAGGATGACCACCTATGGTCTTTCCAGCCACAGCAAGCACGGCGCCAGTGAAGGCAGTGATCTGCCCTATGCTATACAGTGCCAAAGCATGTGCAATCCAGCCATGTGATGGCAACGACGGTCTCACACGGTTCAATTCGCTAAATCCCTTGAGAATGTCGTATGTTTTATCACGCATTCCCTCTGCCCCGGGGTCGCCAGTCAATTGCTCATGAATCGCACTGAACAGTTCCTTTTTGTTCCCCGCGAGTGCGCGTTGCACTATGGCCGAGGGATCGGCAATTGACTTATCGAGTAGCGCGACGTAGCGTTCATTTACAGTCCCCTTGGAAATCGGGGCTGGTTGATGTATCAGTTTACTCTCGATTGCGTATGTTACGCTGTCCACTGGAGGATTGAGCAACGATGCTTTTGACTCCGAGTCAAAGTGCCGATCAAAATATGCTACTGTCCTTGGGTCGATTGCGGCCGAAAACCAGTCATCCTCCATCTTTTGTAAAGGCTCGTAGTGCTCGCGCTCGAGCTTCTTATTGAAGGTTGCGAGCCAGTTCTTTCTCTCATCCTCATTTAGATATCGTTCAAATTTTGACCAGTTTTGCTCGGACTTTTTCTTAGTCCATTCTGCGGCGCGCTCAGCAACATCCGGGTAAATTACCCATCCCATTATCAGTTTATTTTTAAGAAGCTGCGCCTTCCTAAGCGGTCTCAAGATGTGGGGTGGTTTCTTTAGAAGCATTTCACGCTCAGCAGATGAGATAGGCTTGAAATTTGTTCCGGGTGGCCAAGTTCGAAAACCGAACTCTTTCTCCTCGACAATCGGTGTAACCTCATCAAAACTTGCGGCTTCGGCCTCATCAACGACGGATTGCTTCAGACCTAATATGGTATTTGAACTATTTAGTGGATGTTGCACCTCTGGCTTGGAAAATTCCCGTTTGATGAGCTCGTTACGGCGAATCCGTAATGAATTGAGTTCCGCTGCGATGGCTACCGGATCGCGCAGTACCACCGCAACTTCTTTGCCGGCAGTCTTTGGATGCGTGGCGGCGGCCGCCGCCAATCCCGCCGCCAACTGGTCGACGCTTTTGGCCACGCTATTGAATGCGAAATCCTGCTCCGCCGAGCCGTCCATGATGTATGAGGTCAGCGCGCATTCCAGCACTTGGGCTTTAAGTTTTTGCGCAGTTGGTGTGAAGGTGTTCGGTCCGCTTCCCCTCAATGAGACGTGCTGCATCACCGCTGCGTCGCCAGCATTCTTTTTGCGTAATGTTTCGTTCCAAAGGTTGGCGCTGTATGCGATCCAGATCTCGGCAATCTTGTCCGCTTGAGGGATGTTCAGGACCTTCATGCCTGTGGCGATGTGACCTGGTCGTTCGCAGGCGACGGGTTCGCCCGGTTGCGAGAACAATGCATGTTCCTGCGGTACTAGATCTGCTTGCTGGGTCACCCGGTAGACCCGCCAATGCGTCATTCTGGGCGGAGGGTTTGGAATGTAGACGTGCACATAGCCCTCGCGCAGCAAGCGCAGCCCGAAGCGCGCTTCAGTTGGCAGACGCGAAGGCAGCAATCCTGCGACAGAAGCAGGTTCGGCCGCAACACTTTGCGAGCCAGATGCGAGCAGCAAAGGGCTTTTGGAAATGGGGCTGGGGCGGAGCAGCAGCAGTGAGAGCGAGCTTTTTTTGCAGACGTCGCAACCGGAAGGCGTGGCCATGTGTATCTAAATCCTTTGGTCAATCAAATCGGGCGGTTTTTTCCGCCTGCTGTATCAGTGTGATGAGGTCGCGGTGCACAATGCTGAGCGGCTCAGCGGGCTCGCTTTCCGACCCTAAATCGTCTAGCAAGACGCGGATCGTGGACACGTCTGCCATTGATGGCCGCCACATCGCGAGCGCGGCACACACCGCGTGGTCAACGTCGCTCTTGAAACGGTGCGGCCATCGGAGTGCCGCGTCTGCGGCGAGGAGCAGCGCGGGTTCGGCGGAGGCGTACGTCGGCGGTTCGATCATCGTTTCGGTAAAAGTCGCCTCGCCGAGGTAATGAGCAATTGCCCGATGCAGCATTTCGCCGCGCTGCATGCGCTGCCATTCGGTTTCGTCCAGGCGCAGCCGTTCGCTGTGCTCGCGCTGCGATTGCAGGCGGGACAGCTCGCCATTGGCGCTCAGATAGGTCCAACTCTGAAGTCGCCCGAATTGAGCGGCGACACGGCTTTGGCCCGCGACGTGGCATAAAAGATCAAGCACCCGACGATCCGCAAGCCGCAAATAGGTCGCCTTGGTGACCGCCTCGGTGTTCACGCGGCACATTTCCGCGATCAGCATGCCGAGTTCCGGCCAGCGCATGCTGCTTTGCAACCAACCACCGATACGATGGGCGGAGCGGCCTGTTCCATCGAGTCCCCCGCACTGCGCCGTGAGCCGCTCTTCGTCGGCGATGGCGAATGTCACCTCCAGCAAGGGGTCGTCCGGGCCGTGCAGCTGGATCAGGTAAGGATGTTGATGGGCGGGCAGGGCGATGCTTTTTGGCAGCGGGACCGAGACGACGTCGCGGCCCCAACCCTGCGCGCGCTGATCTGTCCCGTCCGAACCGACAGCGGTCGCGCCGATGCCGGGCAGTGGCTCCCCAACCATCGGATCGACCAGCGCGAACAGAGGCGTTACAGGATCGATGCTGGCACGTAACTGAGCCAGCTTAGATTGCACTGGCGCCCCCGGTGGCCGCGTCCGATTGTGCCGATGGGCATTCCGCCAGCTTGCCGACCGCCGGCAACTTCAGCTCGCTCGAAGAGCTTGATGGCCCGGTCAGCTCCTTAGCGCTGGCCTTGAAGGTGATCGTGCCCGGGCCGTGTAGCATGATGTTGCCACCCTCCATCTTCAGGCTCGCACCTTGGGAGGTTAACGCCAGGTACTGTTTGGCGCTGGCCGTTACGCTTTTCGTCACGCTAGTAACTGTAATTGCTTTGTCGGCAGTTAATTTCGTCTCGTCCGACTGGCTTTGAGTGCTTACCTTGCCGCTGGCGGCGTGCAGGCGAATGCCTATCTCCTTGTTCGGCTTTTCAGGGTTGGTCGCCTTGCCATAGGTGAACAGCCCAATGCCAGCTTTCACGGCATGGAAGGTATTGCCCTGAGCAGCAAAATTGATGTCATGGCCAGCGCTCAGATTGCCGGTTTTACCGGAGGCCAGGAGGGCGTTGGCCGGTGTCGCCGCAGCGATGCCGGTTGGGCTCGATAGTTGCGCGTGAGCTTCAGTGTACGCGGTGGCTTTTGGCGATTCGGATTCGCCCGAAGATTCGGAGGACGATCCGCCGTCGGTTCCGCTCAATACTTTGCCCACATGCTTCACCTGCTTGATAGCCAGCAGTTCCGCCGGTGCCGCTTCGTCCTTGAGCTTTGCATTGTGCTTCTGCGCCATCTCGGCCAGATCGGTCTGCAACTGCACGCTTTCCTCGATCTGCGTGATGGCCTCTTTCGAATCCATTTGGCTGCCGGTGGCGCTGCCGCGCGCGTCGGTCGACAGCAGCAGCCCCTTGCCGGCGCGCACCGCGACGCTGTGTTCGGTCTTGAGCTCGGCGCCGAAGCCGGCCGGCTTCAGCCGCTGATTGTCGCTCTGGTGCAGCAGATGGCCCAGGTTCAGCTCGGCCGTGCCCTGGTGCGCGGTGGCGTGGCGCTGCAAGCCCAGGCGCGACTGGCCGGGCGTGTCGTCGAACACCAGCTGGTTGTACGCGCCGCTGCCGCCCTGGCTCGATTGCAGCGCCTGCGTCTTGATGCCCGACAGCGCCGCCGGATGGGCGTGGCCGCCGGCCTCGCCGGGGAACCAGGCCGGCGCGTTGCCGGTCGCCACGCCGGCGCCGCCGGCCACCTGGTTGTGCTGCGCGTCGGCCTGGCCGCGGCCGTTGTAGACGGTGCCGATCACCACCGGCCGGTCGATGTTCCCTTCCAGGAAATCGATCAGTACTTCCTGCCCGATGCGGGGCAGGGCGCTGCTGCCCCAGTTGGCGCCGGCCACCGGCGCCATCGGCGTGGCCACCCGCACCCACGTGCCGGCCTGGTCGTCGCCGGGCGCGCCGGTGTGGCCGTCGGGCATCGGATGCTGCAGGCGGCTGTGGCTTTGCGCGCCGCGCTGCCAGTGGAACTGCACCTTTACCCGGTGGTCGCGGTCGGTGTGGATCGGCGCACCCGGCGGGCCGACCACGATGGCGGTCTGCTGGCCGTGGATGGTCGGGCGCGGATGGAGCAATTGGCCGTGGGCGTCGGTGCCGCTGGAGCGGTAGGGAATGTTGCTGCGGATGGCGTCGATGCGGTTGCGGTACAAGGGCCGCTCGGCGATGGCCTTGCCCACCGCATGCAGGCTGGTTTTTTCCTCTTCGCCGATCAAGGCGTCGAGCAGGCCTTGGCCGAGCCGCTGCATCAGGCTCGACTTCAGGTCGGCGCCGAGGTTGTTGTGCATCAGGTGCACCACGCGCACGACCAAAAAGCTGCGCTCGTCGTCGCTGCCGGCCAGGTCGAACTGGGCCTGCCCGGTCAATGCAAAGGTGGTGCCGGGCGCGAGCGTGCGCACGGTGCCGGCGCCGACGTGGATTTCCTTGCTGGCCTCGAACGCCTGCAACTGGTTGTCGGCGATGCGCTGGCCCTGTTCGCGCGACTGGTAC
Source organism: Duganella sp. 1411 (assembly GCF_017833525.1). GTDB lineage: Bacteria > Pseudomonadota > Gammaproteobacteria > Burkholderiales > Burkholderiaceae_D > Rugamonas. Next base: position 1,068,488 of record NZ_JAFICD010000001.1, on the reverse strand, counting down.
GCGTAGGCGCCGGGGGCGTCGCGGCTGACCAGCGGCGCGCCGTCGCCGCCGTCCGCGCTGGCGGCGCCGACGTCCCGGGTGTCGAGCGAGCGGTAGTCCCAGCTGCTCAGCTCGATGGCGTTGGTTTGCAGGCGCAGCTCGGTGCGCCAGCGGTCCAGCGTGTCTTCCCGCATCGTCGCGCCGGGCTGGCTGAAGGCGACGCTGGCCTGCGCGTTGGGCTTGAAGCTGCCGTTGTGGTCGGCGATGACCATCGTGTGGCTGCCCAGGCCGGGGCTGGCGGCGTCGCCGCTGTGCTCGAAGTAATGGAACAGGCCTTCCTCGTGCATCAGGCGTTCGGCGAAGGCGAGGTCGCTTTCCTGGTACTGGGTGGTGATGCTGCGCTTGGGATAGACGGCGCGGTCGACGATGTCGAAGCGCCACGCCGGCGCCAGCTTGCCTTGGCCCTGGTAGGCGTTGAAGATGGTGTCGAGGATGTCGAACACCGTCATGTCCTGGAAGATGCGGCTGTCTCGCCCGCGCGCGAGGAAGGCGGTCCAGGGTTCGACGGTGAGGTTGTAGCGGGCGAAACCGCCGTTGGCGCCGGCCATGTCGATGGCGGTGACGTGGCCGTGGAACGGGCGCAACTGATCGCGGCTGGCGGCGGTCATCAGCTCGAGCAGCACCGGCTGGCCGATCAGCGATTTGAGGGAAATGGCGGCCTCGGTCGACAACGCGGCGATCTTGAAGCGGAAGCCGGTGCCGATGCCTTCCTCGCCGCGCACGCATTCGGCCAGCAGCACGTCGGCGCCCAAGGGGGTGGTCAGTTGGAGGATGCGGGTGCTTTGCGAGAATCCGGAGAGCAGGGCGAGCGGGTCCGACGAGCTATTCTTTGTTGCTACTGGTTCTGCCATGTTGCGTCCACTCCGATGCCGATACGCGACGCCAACACCGCCTGACGTCTACTAAATACAATCCAGGCAAGATTACACCCTAGAAATTACTATTTGACAAGCGCGATTCGTTTGAAGCAGGTCCCGCCACGCCGCCCGCGCCGCCAGCATGGCCTTCTGTTAAATCGTGTAAAACCGGGAAAAGTGGGGCCAGGCGGCCCCTTTTCAGGTAGTACTTTCGATAAAGTCCGCTTTCTATTACCTATGAGAAAGCGAATCATGACCATTTCCACCCGGACGGTTGCCGTCTATGCCACATCTTTGTCGCTGTTGCTATCGGGGTGCGGCAACGGCGGTTCAGACCCGGTATCGGCTGGAGCGGCCGCAAGCGCCAACGGCACCGCCATTGTCACGCAGCCGGCGGCGGCGTCGATCATCGCCGGTTCCAACACCGTGCTGTCCGTGGTGGCCAGCGGCGCCAATCCGGGCTATCAATGGTATGTGGACGGCGCCGCCATCGATGGTGCCAGCGCCGCCACCTATGCCGCGACGGCCGCCGGCACCTATTACGTGGTGGTGACGACCGCCGAGGGCGCTGTCACCAGCGCCAACGCCGTCGTCACGCTGAGCACGGCGCCGGTCATCAACGCGCAGCCGCTGCCGGCGACGATCCTGAGCGGCACCAGCCAGACGCTGTCGGTGACGGCCGATGGCGCCGAGCTGGCCTATCAGTGGTACAAGGACGGCGTGGCGATCGATGGCGCCACGCACGCCAGTTACGCGGCCTCGGCGGCCGGCAGCTACACCGTGACCGTCACCAACACGGCCGGCTCGGTCACCAGCGCGGCCACCGCGATCAGCGTGTCGGCGTCGGTGACGGCGCCGGTCATCAACGTGCAGCCGGTGGCGCAAACGGTCAACGCCGGCGGCGGCGCGCTATTGTGGACCGCCGCCAACGGCGCCAGCCTGTCCTACCAGTGGTACCGCAACGACGCGCCGCTCGCCGGCGCCACCGAACGCATCTACCGGATCGGCACCGCCAACGCCAACAGCGCCGGCAACTACAAGGTCGTGGTCACCAATACCGCCGGCAGCGCCACCAGCGCGGCGGTCGCCTTGAAGGTGAACGTCGTCAACGCCGGCGCCAACACCGCGTCCGTGGTGAACGCCGCCAATGCTTTCCTGGCCACCTTGTCGGCCGAGCAGAAGGCCACCGCCAGCTCCGCCACGTCGTCGTCGACCGTCATGTTCGACTACGCACTGGCCAATTCCATCCAGTGGACCAACCTGCCCGGCGACCGCCATGGCTTGCGCCTCAATACGACCACTTTGACGGCCGCGCAACTGGCGGCGGCCAACATCGTCATCGCCCGCGCGCTCAGCGCGACCGGCATCACCTTGCTGACCGAATTGCGCGCGGCCGACCAGGTGTTGGCGAACGCGCAGGGGACGGGCGGCGGCATGCCGGGCACGATGCCCGCCGACGCCGGCGCCACGCCGCCCACCGACGCCGGCGGCACGGCGCCGCCCGCCGGCACCGCGCCAGGCGGCACAGCGCCGGGCGGCGGCACCGGCGGCGCCGGGCTCGGCTACGGATCCGACCTGTATTCGATCGCCTTCGTCGGCGCGCCGTCGCTGACGTCGCCGTGGATACTGCAGGTGGCCGGCCACCATCTGGCCTATAACATCACCTACAACACCGGCAAGGTCAGCGCGACCCCGACCTTCGTCGGCGTCGAGCCGCCGAACTGGAGCGTCGCGGCCGACGGCGGCGTCGCCGTCACCGGCAACGCCGACGCCGCCGGCCGGGCGCACGCGCCGATGGAAAAGCAGCGCGCCGCCGTCTACAACCTGGCCGAATCGATCTACGCCGACGCCGCCACGTCGGCCGCGGCCAAGCTGCCCGGCACATTCACCGATGTGCTGATGGGCGCCTCCGGCAACAGCGACGGCAATTTCAAGTCGCTGGCCTATCCGACCAGTGGACGCGGGCTGCAATACTCGGCCATGAACGCCACCCAGCAAGCCTATGTGCGCGCGGCGATCGAGGCCTGGGTCAACACCCAGGCCGGCGACATCGCCGCCGCCTTGCTGGGCGACTACCTGTCCGACGCCGCGCTGGCCGCCACCTATGTCGGCTACGGCGTCGGCCAGAACGGCGTCAAGGCCGATTTCAGCGCCTTCCCGAACTCGCTGTCGTCGCCGCTGGAGGCGCAGCGTTCCTATATCCGCATCGACGGTCCGCGCGTGTGGATCGAATTCGTGGTCCAGCAGGGCGTGCTCTACGCCAGCAATGTCCACTACCACAGCATCTGGCGCGACAAGACCGCCGACTACGGCGGGAGCTTCTGACGCGATGCGCATCCCCGACCGTATCGCCGCCGCCGGAATGGCGCTGGCGCTGGCCATGGCGGCCGCCGGCGCCCATCCGTCGCCGCAGTCGGAAGTGCTGCTGGAGGGCCGCGCCGGCAGCGTCCACGCCGAACTGACCTTGCCGCTCGCCGAGCTCGAGCTGGCGTTCGCGCGGCCGCTGGTGGACCCGCCGGCCGCGGGCGCCGCCGGCCGCCCGGGGTTGCCGAGCGACGCCGACGTGGCAGCCTACCTGGCGGCGCACATCCGCCCGGTGTCCCCGGACGGTCGCGCCTGGGTGGTCAAGGTCGACGGCCTGCGCTGGCTGCTCGACGCCGGGCCGGCCGACCTGGTCGCCAGCATGACGCTGCGTCCGCCGGCCGGCGCGCCGCTGGACCGTTTCACCTTCGGCGACGACGCCATCGCCCACCACGTCAACAGCCACCTGACCGTGGTGGCCTTGCGCGCCGCGCCGGATGCGCCGGCGCGGGTGCTGGGTACCTTGCACTTCGGCCAGCGCAGCCTGGAGGTGCGCGGCGCGGACCCGCGCTGGTGGGCCGGCTGCGCCGATCTGTTCCTGCTCGGCATGACGCACATCGCCGAGGGTGCCGACCATTTGCTGTTCCTGCTGACCTTGCTGCTGCCGGCGGCGCTGCTGGCCGGAGACGGCCGCTGGGGCCGCTTCGGTGGGCGCCGCCACCTTGCTGTCTATCTGCTCAAGGTGGTCAGCGCCTTCACGCTGGGACACTCGCTGACCCTGGCGCTGGGCGCGCTGGGGGCGGTGCGGGTGCCGGCGCGGCCGGTGGAATTCGCCATCGCCGCCTCGATTCTGGTGTCCGCGCTGCACGCCTGGCGGCCGCTGTTCCCGGGCCGCGAGGGCTGGGTCGCCGCCGGTTTCGGTCTGGTGCACGGGCTGGCGTTCGCCTCGGCGATCGCCGACCTGCGGCTCGACGGCGCGCGCCTGGCCGCCGGGGTGCTCGCGTTCAACCTGGGCATCGAGGCGATCCAGGCGCTACTCGTCGCCATTGTCGCGCCATTGCTCGTATTGACGGCCGGCAACCCTTCGTATCGCGTGGCGCGCAAAATCGGCGCCGTGCTGGCCGGCGTGATGGCGGTGGTGTGGATGGCGCAGCGGGCCTAGGTCCGTTTGGCGTGCCTGGCTTTAACATTTCTTTCAGTTTTTCATGTACGATACCGGATTCGTCAAGACAATCCGCGACGAAATGTGATAGCGATTGCCGCCTGCCGCGAGGCTTGTGCGGGTGTATGTTAATTCTTGGGCAAGAGGATCATTGCAAGTGCTTCCTTCGTGTCCCGATCTCTTGGAGACGGAATGGGAGCTTTGCGCCCACCTTTACAGCGGGCCGGTCGTCTGGCCGTGGCGGCCTGCATCCTGGCCGTGGCCGGCACCGCCGGCGCCGAAGCCTGGCGCTGGTCGCGCGCCGCGCCGCCCGGCGGCATGCCGGCCGCCATCACCACCGCCGCGCCGGCCGACGTCACGCTGACCGAACTGTCCCGCGCCATGATCCCGATGCCCAAGGGCGTGCCGTCGGCGCACGCCAGCGCGCTGGCCGATCTGCCCGGCACCGATGTGATTTCGTTCTGGTGGGCCGGCAGCCGTGAAAGCGGCCCGGATGTGAAGGTCTACGCGTCACGCTGGTCGAACGGTAAATGGAGCGATAACTGGGAAGTGGCCAGCCGCGAGTCGCTGGGCCGGGCGCTGGGCTACGGCGTGCGGCGGATCGGCAATCCGGTGGCGTGGACCGCCGCCGACGGCACCGTCCACCTGTACGTGGTGGCGACCGGGCTGGGCGGCTGGGCCGCCTCGCGCGTGGTGCAGATGGAGTCGCACGACCAGGGCGCCACGTTCGCCGTGCGCCGCGTGCTGCCGATGTCCCCCGTCTTCAATACCAGCACCTTGGTGCGCTCGGCGCCGATCGGGGTGGCCGACGGCGGCTGGTGGCTGCCGGCGTATTTTGAAATCGGCAACAAATACCCGATGATGATGTCGTTCGACGCCCACGGCGAGCCGCAGCGTCTGACGCGCATCGGCACCCGCTGGCGTTCGCTGCAGCCGACCCTGGTGCCGGTGTCGGCCACCGAGGTGCGGGCGTGGATGCGCGACGCCGGCCAGGAGCGGCGCGTGCAGCAGGCCTACACCCGCGACGGCGGCGCCAGCTGGGAAGACATGGAGGCGACGCCGATGTCGAACCATGGCACCGCGCTGGCGGTGCTGCGCCTGAGCAGCGGCAGCTTCCTGATGCTGCGCAACGAAGGGGCCGCCGGGCGCGCCGAGCGCAGCACGCTGTCGCTGTCGATCTCCAGCGATGCCCACACCTGGCGGCCGCTGACCGACATCGTCAGCGGCCAGCCCGGCGACGAGTTCTCGTACCCCGCGATGTACCAGGAGGGCGACGAATTGCACATCACCTATACCTACCAGCGGCGCGCGATCGCGCACCACCGCCTCAAAATCCACACCGGGAAGGACTTGTTATGAGTTTGCCTGATCTCGCCCTGCAGATCGTTTATGGCCGCCTGGCCTGGGCGCTGGTCGTCGCCGCGATGCTGCTGGCGCTGCTGCCGGCGTTGGCGCCGGCGCTGTTTTCGTCGTTTGTCTGCCGGTTGACCCCAAGCCCGGCGGCCGACGGCGCGCGGCGCTCGACGGCGGTGGTGGTGGGCGCGTCGGTGTTGCTGATGGCCTTGCCCGGCGCGGCGTCGCCGGCCTACTGGATCGCGCTGGTGTGCCAGTATCCGAGCGGGCTGATGACCGGCTGCGCGCTGGTGTCGCTGGCCGCGCGCTGGCGGGGCCGGCCGGCCGACTTCGTCATGCCGGCCGGGCTCGCGCTGCCGCTGGCCGCGGCCGGCCTGCTGTTGTATCTCGAGGCGTTCGGCGTGTTGGCGCTGGGCCTGTACGCGGGCGGCTTCGGCCCGGCCGCCGCGCCGTTGCTGGCCTGCGCCGCCGCCATCGCCTGCGCGGTGGCCATCGCGCGCGGCGTGGCCACCGGCGTGGCCGCCGCGCTGCTGGCCGCCGTGCTGCTGTTTTCGCTGCTGCGCCTGCCCTCGGGCAACCTGTGGGACGCGTTGCTCGATCCGCTGCTGTGGTCGTGGGCGCTGGGCTCGGCGGTGGTCGCCTTGCGCCGCCAGCGCGCCGCGCGCGGCGCCGTCCAGCTGGCGCTGCAGACGGCGTCCGACGACCCGGGCATGGAAGAGCCGGAGTTCGCGCACGCGTCCGGTAACGAATAAATTTAATCAGCAATGGAGTAATGCATGGTCAAGAACAAGTGGTACGTTCATCCGGTGATCGCGGTCGGGGTCATTATCAACGTCTTCGTGATGGCGCTGGCGATCCTGTGGAAGGGCGACCAGGCGCAGCTGTGGCGCCTGCTGGTGGAGGACGGCATCGTCGAATGGATGCAGTTCCTGTGCTTCGCCGCCACTTCCGGCCTGCTGGCCTTCCTGGCCGTCGAGCAATGGCAGCGCACGCCCAAGGTCAACCTGCAGCTGCTGGCCTTTGTCGGCCTGTCGGCGCTGGTGGCGCTGGCCGCGCTGGAGGAGATCAGCTGGTTCCAGCGCATCCTGCACATCGCCTCGCCCGAGTACTTCCTGACCCATAACCGCCAGTCCGAGACCAATCTGCACAACCTCGCGCTCGGCAACGCCAGCCTGCACAAGACGATCTTGCTGAAGGTGATCGCCATCGTCGGCTTGACGCACAACATCATCCTGCCGCTGGTGGCGCGCACGCGTCCCGGCGTGCAGCGCTTTGTCGAGAGCTTCGGCCTGTACCTGCCGCCGCTGTCGGCGTCGGTGATCTACATCGCGCTGGTGGCCGTGTCGCACCTGGCGGTCGACCATCCGCGCAAGGGCGAGCTGGGCGAGATGTTCGGCGCGGTGCACTACATGACCACCGTCTTCGGCGCCTACTTCATGGGCGTTGGGTATGGTAAGCCGGCGGTGTTCCAGCAGCCGGCCGACGCCCGCCGCGTGTCGACCTTGTTCGTCATGCTGATGGCGTTCCTGCTGATGACCGGCTGGCTGCTCAGCGCCGGCGCCGGCGCGCCGCAGTACCTGGCGTCGCACCCGATCACCGCCCCGAACACCGATTAATCCGCGCGACAGAAACTCCATGACACAACGTTCCAATAGCCTGTTGAACCGCTGCGCGGCCAGGCTCGAAAAGCTGACCGTCTGGGCCGGCCCGTTTTCCAGCCTGCTGCAATTGCTGTTGCTTGGCCTGGTCATCTTCTCGCTGTCGCGCGCCGGCCTGGTGGCCTGGCAGTGGGGACGGGTGGCCGCCACCGGCATCGTGCCGCAGGTGTTCGTGCAGGGCGTGCGCGCCGACCTGATTTTGCTCGGCTACTTCATCATCATCCCGTTGGCGCTGGCGCCGTTGCTGGCGCATCGGCGCACGCAGGGCCTGTGGCGGCTGTTGACGGTTGGCTGGGCCACGTTCGCGCTGATCTTCATCGTCTTCATGGAAGTGTCCACGCCGCAGTTCATCATGCAGTTCGACGTGCGCCCGAACCGGCTGTTCATCGAATACCTGTCGTATCCGAAGGAGGTCATGGCCACCTTGTGGAACGGCTTCCGCATCGCGCTGGTGCTGGGCGTCGTGTTCACGATTTTGCTGGGCGTGGGGATTTACCGCCTGCTCAAGGCCGCGTCGTCCAACGCGGTCGTGTGGCGCCCGCTGAAGTTGCTGCTGGTGTGGCCGGTGCTGGTGGTGCTGGTGTTCATCCAGATCCGCTCGACCACCGCGCACCGGCCGGCCAATCCGGCGCTGTTCGCGCTGAGCGGCGATTCGCTGGTCAACTCGCTGATCATCAATTCGCCGTGGTCGGTGTTCGACGCGCTCAACTCGATGAGCAAGGAAGCCAATTCGTCCGAGATCTACGGCAAGTACCCGCGCGAGAAAGTCTTCCAGACCGTCAAGAGCGCGCCGTGGCTGAAGGATTTGCAGTTCACGAACGCCGAGCTGCCGACCTTGCACAAGCAGGTCGCCACCAGCCAGCGCGAGCGTCCGCTCAACCTGGTCATCGTGCTGGAGGAGAGCCTGGGTGCGACCTTCGTCGAGTCGCTCGGCGGCCTGCCGGTCACCCCCGAGCTGGAAAAGCTGAAGAAGGAGGGCTGGTGGTTCGAGCAGCTGTACGCCACCGGCACCCGTTCGGTGCGCGGCATCGAGGCGGTCGTCGCCGGCTACGGCCCGACGCCGGCGCGCAGCGTCGTCAAGCTGTCGCTGGCCCAGCAGAACTTCTACACGCTGGCGCTGGGCCTGGGCCAGCAGGGCTACCACACGGAATTCGTCTACGGCGGCGAGGCGCACTTCGACAATATGCGCGGCTTCTTCACCGGTAACGGCTTCCAGAAAGTGGTCGACCGCCGCGACATGAACCCGGTGTTCGAAGGCAGCTGGGGCGCCTCCGACGAGGACTTGTTCGACAAATCGCTGGAGCGGCTCAAGCTTCTGCACGCGGCCAACAAGCCGTTCTTCAGCTTGATCTTCTCGTCGTCCAACCACGAGCCGTTCCAGTTTCCGGACGGGCGCATCAAGCTGCACGACGCGGAAAAGCAAACGGTCAACAACGCCGTCAAGTACGCCGATTACGCGTTGGGCCGCTTCATCGCCCAGGCCAAGAAGGAGGCGTATTGGAAGGACACCGTGTTCCTGATCGTCGCCGACCATGACAACCGGGTCTACGGCGACAGCCTGGTGCCGATCAATAAATTCCACATCCCCGGATTGATCATGGGCGCCGATATCCAGCCCAAGGTGATCAAGACCATCGCCAGCCAGATCGATCTGGCGCCGACGATGCTGTCGTTGATGGGCGTGTCGAGCGAGCACCCGATGATCGGCCGCGATCTGGCCAGGGATAGCGAGACGCCGGGCCGGGCGCTGATCCAGTTCGATAACTACTTCGCCTGGCTGGAGGGCTCGTCGGCCACCATCCTGCGGCCGGGCCAGTCGCCGTTGCTGGGGCAGTACGACCCGGCCACCAAGACGCTGACCACCAGTTCGACGCCGCCAGACCCGCAACTGGTGGACAAGGCGATGTCGCATGTGGTGCTGCCGTCGATCCTGTATCGGGAACAGCGCTATAAATTGACGAAGTAAGGTCAGCGCGGCGGCGTGGTCTTGGCGACCGCGCCGAACAGCGCCGCGACCATCGGATCGCGGCGCACCACCACCGCCGTGGCGCGCTGCGGATAGTTGGTGTCGTCGATCAGACGGTGGACGCGGTTGCCGTCCCGGCCTACCGTGATGCTCAGGGTGGGACCGGTGTAGATGTCTTCTGCCAGTTGTTCCATGGTTGGTGCTCTTTCTTGGGGTGGGTTGCCGTTGTGGGCCATGCGTGCGCCCACAACGGCTCGTCGATGGCGGATTACGCTGCGCTAATCCGCCCTACGTGTCTTATTTGCTGTTCGGCGTGTGCGGGCCCCTCCTTTGTCTCTGGCGCCGTCGATGCCATCACTTTCAGGATGTGGCGGCGCGCTTGGCTGGCGCAGCCGCCGTATAGCGCCAGGTAGGTTTGGTAGGCGGTCATCGCGGGCCAGTCCTCCGGCAGCAGTTCGCGCGGCAGCAGCGGATCGCTGCGGCGGCAGTGCAGATAGCCGTGGCTGACCAGTAGCCGGATCACGTACGCTTGCTCGTCGCTGACGGCGCCGGGCCGGCCGAGCATCCGCCGCAACGGCGCGAAGCGCTGTTCGAATTGCCGGTACAGCGCGGCCGCGCCGTCCAGGTCCCAGTCGGCCTTGCCGAACAGCGGCTGGCGCACCGCCGCCGCCAGTTGCGCGCCACTCACCTCGAACAACGCCAACCCGTGATCCTCGGCCGCGGGCATGCCCGGCCGCCGCTGGCCCGCGCTGGCGAGCGGGCGCGCCAGCACGTTGGGCGCGAGCAGGCAGTAGTCCAGCGCTTGCAGCTGCTTGCGCACGGCGGCGTAGCGCGCGGCCGCGAGGCCGCCGCTGTTGACCAGCAAGGTCCAATCCTCGCCGAAGCTGCGCGCCGGCGGCGTGTCGAGGCGCCGGCGCGTGTCCGTCAGCGCGGCGTCCACCGCCGGCGCCAGCCTGCACAGGCTGCGGCGGCCGTGCCGCTCGACCAGCAATTGCCGCTGTTCGTTGAGCCGGAACAGGGCGGTGCGCGTCGCCCGTTCCTGCATGTTCAGCGGCTCCATCAGGGCGATGGCGCTGCCGACCCATTGCGCCGGCACGCCGAAGGTGTGCGCCTCGCCGAACATCAGCTTCAGCATGCCGCTCAGGCGCGGGCGGATCTGTCTCAGGCAGGCGTCGAGGTATTGTTCGGTGGTGGTGTTTAATGTGGTGACGTTCATGATGGTTGCGAGGTGATGGTGGCCGGCGGCGCGCGCAGCTGCCAGTACAGCCGCGCCGCCGTGCACAGGTTGAGCCAAAGCGCCAGGCAGGCGAGGCACATCAGCGCCGCCGCCGGCCGTGTCAGCGCCGGCTGGTAGCAGGCGGCCAGCAACAGCAGCAGCGCGGCCACGTGCGCGGCCAGCTGCCAGTTGGCGCGCCGCTCCGGAATGATCAGGTTCGCGGCCGGCGGCCGGCGCCCGCCGGCCATCGCGTCCTGCAGGTGGTACCAGGCCAGGAAGGGGACGATCTTGTACAGCATGCCGTTGATGGCCGACAGCGCGAAGCCGGCGATCAGCAGCACGCCCAGTGCCAGCGGCGTGGCGTTCGATACCTCGCCCCGGGGCCACAACCAAAGCGCCAGCGCCGCCATCAGGCTGGCCATCGCCACGCGCCAGTACAGCGTAGTGGGATCGGCCCTGGGCCGCTTGCGGCGCGCCAGCAGATATAGCGTGACGCCGGCGAACAGCGCGTAGCCGGCCGCCAGCAAGGCCAGGCAAACCTGATGGAACCGCAGCCCGGCGCCCGGCAGCCCGCTCGACAGCGACGCCGCCGCCAGCAGCAGGAACAGGACGGTGGTGTAGCCGCCGGTCAGGAACGCGGGGTAGGGCTCGGTCAGCATGAACATCGGCACCACCTGGAACGCCACCGCGATCACCAGCAGGCCGACCCAGCCCAGCAAGCCCCACATCGCGTGCAGGTCGGTCATCCGCTGCAATGGCAGATCCGTCCCGGACGGCCAGGCGAAGGCGCCCGCCAGCAGGCCGCCCAGGGTAGCGGTCAGCACCAGCGCCGTCAGCGCCAGCCGGATGCCGCCCACCACCGCGCCCGAACCTGGCGCGTGTTCGCGCCACATGCCGACCGTGCAGGCGCCCACGAACAGCAGCAGGGCTCCCAGCAACGGCGCCAGCGCCAGCGCGAACAGCGCCGGTTGTTCCGACCAGAAGGCGCACGCCAGCAGCAGCGCGCCGGCGCTCAACGCCAGGTGCACAGCGGCGCCGACCCGGCCCACATGCGGCACGGCGATGCCGCCCACCACCGGCAGCATCTGCAGCAACGCGCCGATCATCGTCATGCTCAGGCAACCGAGCACCATCAAATGCGTCAACGCCAGTGTCAGCGGCGACCAGCGCGTGAGCAACGCCGGTTCGCCGCGCCACATCAACAGGCCGGCCGCCAGCGCGGCGAACAGCGGCGCGGTCAGAAAATAGCGCAGCGGCAGCGACAGCGCCGGATTCTCATCGAACGAGAGCGCGCGCCGTGGCGCGCCGGCGGGCTTCACGCGCCACCGCCGTCGGGCACCTGCCAGATCAGCACTTCGTAGCGCGCCCCCTGCGGTGTGGTGCGGTGCGCGAAGCCGTAGCGTCGCAGCACCTGGTACAGCGGGATTGGATCGCGGTCGATCAGCACGCGCAGCCGCTCGTCCGGCCCCAACGTGTCGAGCGCTTCGAGGATGTGCTGCATCGGTTGCGGCGGCTCCATGCCGCCGACGTCGAGCAGGCGTACGCTGCCGCCGTGTGTGTTGTGCATCTTGTGGTCCTCTTTGATGTGCTGGACAGCATTGTCCCATTCGCCCAAGCACAATTTCTTTGATGCACATCAAGGATTCCGGGCTTGACGCCGCGCTACAGTTCGTCCGCCATCCGGCCACGACTTTTTAGCTTCACAAGTACCCCATGATCCATGCTGAATCCCCCGTTTCCGCCGCGCCGCCGATCGAGCTGGTGTGCCCGGCCGGCAGCCTGCCGGCGCTCAAGGCCGCCGTCGACCTGGGCGCGGACTGCGTCTACCTCGGCTTTCGCGACGCCACCAACGCGCGCAACTTCGCCGGCCTCAATTTCGACGACGCCGCCATCGCCCAGGGCATCGCCTACGCGCACGCGCGCGGCCGCAAGGTGCTGCTGGCCCTGAACACCTATCCGCAACCGGAGACCAGCGCGCTGTGGCGCAGCGCCATCGACCGCGCGGCGGCCGCCGGCATCGACGCCGTGATCCTGGCCGATCCGGGTCTGATGCGCTACGCCGCCGATAACTATCCCGATCTGCGGCTGCATCTGTCGGTGCAGGGCTCGGCCACCAACGCCGAGGCGATCAACTTCTACCAACGCCAGTTCGGCATCGCCCGCGCCGTGCTGCCGCGCGTGCTGTCGCTGGCGCAGGTCGAGCACGTGGTCGACAACACCGACGTCGAGATCGAGGTGTTCGGCTTCGGCAGCCTGTGCGTGATGGTCGAGGGCCGCTGCGCGTTGTCGTCGTACGTGACGGGCGAGTCACCCAACACGCACGGTGTCTGCTCGCCGGCCAAGGCGGTGCGCTGGCAGCAGAATCCACGCGGGCTGGAGTCGCGCCTGAACGGTGTGATGATCGACCACTACACCCCGCAGGAAAACGCCAGCTATCCGACGCTGTGCAAGGGCCGGTTCGAAGTCAACGACGAGACCTATTACGCGGTCGAGGAGCCGACTAGTCTGAACACATTGGAACTGCTACCGAAGCTGCTGGCGATGGGCGTGCGCGCGGTCAAGATCGAAGGCCGCCAGCGCAGCCCGGCCTACGTGGCGCAGGTCACGCGCGTGTGGCGCGAGGCGCTCGACCAGTGCCTGCACAACACCGCGCGCTACGCGGTCAAACCGGATTGGATGGCCGAACTGAACACCCTGGCCGAGGGCCAGCAACACACCTTGGGCGCCTACCACCGCGCCTGGAAATGAAGAACATGATGAAACACGGAGAACCTATGCTCAAACTGGCCCTGGGACCGCTGCTGTACTACTGGCCGCGCGAGAAGGTGATGGCGTTTTACGAAGAGGTCGCGGCCTCGCCGGTGGACATCGTCTACCTGGGCGAGACGGTGTGCTCGCGCCGCCACGAGCTGCGCGCGGCCGACTGGCTGGCCCTGGGCGCGATGCTTGAGGCCGAGGGCAAGCAGGTGGTGATGTCGACCTTGGCGCTGATCGAGTCGAGCGCCGATGTCACGGCGCTGCGCCGCCTGACGGCGAATGGCCATTTCACCGTCGAGGCCAGCGACATGGGCGCGGTGCAGCTGCTGTCCGGGCAGGCGCCGTTCGTCGCCGGGACGCACCTGAACATCTACAACCCGCCGACCTTGTCGCTGCTGGCCGGACTGGGCGCGCGGCGCTGGGTCATGCCGCTGGAGATGGGACGCGCCGGATTGGCGCACATGCAGCGCGAACGCCCGGCCGGCATCGAGACCGAGGTATTCGCCTACGGCCGCATGCCGCTGGCGTTTTCGGCGCGCTGCTTCACCGCGCGCAACCGCAACCTGCCCAAGGACGACTGCCGCTTCAGCTGCATCGAGCATCCCGACGGCTTGGTCATGCGCACGCGCGAGAAGCAGGACTTCCTGGTCCTTAACGGCATCCAGAGCCAGTCGGCGCTGGTGTACAACCTGCTGGCGGAGCTGGAGCAGCTGCGCGAGATGGGCGTCGACGTGGTGCGCCTTAGTCCGCAGTCCCAACACATGGGCAAGATCATCGGCGCGTTCGACGCGGTGCGGCGTGGCGCGGCGCCGGCGGCGGCCAGCGCGCGCATGATGGCGCCGCTGCTGCCGGCGCAGGCCTGCAACGGCTACTGGTACGGCAAGCCCGGACTTGAACATTTGACGGAGACCACGGTATGAACTCGATCACCACCAACATCGCAGGCGGCGCGCGGGCGCCTTCGCCGCTGCCGCCGCTGGTCGGCGCGCTGGGCAGGCGCCTGCCGGCCTGGCCGGGGTCGTTGCTGTGCGTGGCCGCGCTCAACCTGGTGTTGCGGCCGCATTTGCCGGACGACGTGCGCGCCAGCTTGCGCGGCAAGCGCCTGCGCGTGCGGGTCTGCGACGCCGGCGTCGGTTTCGATTTCACTTGGCGTGAGGGCGGCTTTGCGGCGTTGAGGGGCGGGGCGGAGGCGGATCTGGAGATCGGTGCGTGCGCGCGCGATTTCGTCGCGCTGGCGCGGCGCGAGCAGGACCCGGATACCTTGTTCTTTTCCCGCCGGTTGTCGATGGAGGGCGATACCGAGCTTGGGCTGCTGGTCAAGAATACGCTGGATGCGATCGATGTACCGTTGACGGAGCTGGGGAGGCAGGCGCTGTCGCGGCTGGTGAATTTGCGCGGATTCACGTAGCGAGTCGCCGACGGAGCATGCATTGGCGGATTACGCTGCGCTAATCCGCCCTACGTGGTTTAGAAGGGAGCTTAGTGCCCGCGCCGCATCGTGAAGCGCGGGAACATCGGTGCGATCTTGGCCAGCGTGTCCCCGCCGGGATAGCCGGCGATGGCTGCGGCCACCAGCGCCTCGTCCGCGCAGCCCGTGGCGCGGAATTCCTGCAGCGCGTAGTTGTTGACGCCCATTCCGGCCAGCGTCGCCGCCAGCTCGATCAGCGTCGCCGCCGGCAGCTGCGCCGGATGCACCGTGGTGCGGCATTCGTAATCGACACCGCTGGCGAGGATCGCCTCGACGCTCTCTCGTGCGGGCTCGCCGCTGCCTGCCACGCCAGTGATCTCGGCATAGCGCGCGAACGGCGCCTTGACGTCGAAGCCGACCCAATCGAGCGCCTGCAGCAGGGGTTTCAACCTGTCCGGGTAGATGCACGCGGTCTCCAATCCGACCTTGAAGCCCAGCGCGCGCACCTGCGCGATGGCGTCGCCCAGCGTAGGATCCATGGTGGCTTCACCGCCGCAGAACACCACCGCGTCAAGCAGGCCGACGCGCCGCTCCAGGCCCGCCAGCAGCGCGCTCCACGACAGCGGGCTGTCGCGGGTGCGCTGCTGAAGGTGCGGATTGTGGCAGTAGCCGCAGCGCCACGGGCAGCCCTGCACAAACACCACCGCCGACAGGTGGCCGGGATAGTCGGTGGTGCTGAAGGGCGTGTAGCCACCCACCTTGAGCGGTCTGCCGTCCATGCTAGGCCGCCTTGGCGGGCGTTTCGCGGAAGTAGGTGCGTTCGTGGAATTCGCCTTTTTTGCCGGTGTTGAACGACGAGACGGGGCGGTGGTAGCCCATCACGCGGGTCCAGATTTCGCAGGGCTGGCGCTCGGCGTCGTCAAGTTCGATGGCGGTGGGAGAGAGTTTGGTATCAATCATGGGATTTCCTTTATAAAGATGGGGACAGCGACGAACTGCTGGTGTGCTGCTTGCGCGCCAACAGATCGGCGTCGCACTTCGGACAAAACTTGTGGCTGCCGTTCAGGTAACCATGCTTGGGACAGATCGAGAACGTCGGCGTGACCGTGATATACGGCAGCCCGAAACGCCCCAACGCGCGCTTGACCAAGGTGCGGCAGGCGTCCGCGCTCGACAGCGCCTCGGTCATATACAAATGCAGCACCGTGCCGCCGGTGTATTTACGCTGTAGTTCATCCTGCTGCTCCAGCGCCTCGAACGGATCGTCCGTGTACCCCACCGGCAGCTGCGACGAGTTGGTGTAGTACGGCATCTGCTCCGTGCCCGCCTGGCGGATATGCGGATAACGCTTGCGGTCCTCCTTGGCGAAACGGTAGGTCGTGCCTTCGGCCGGCGTGGCCTCCAGGTTGTACATATGGCCGGTCTGCTCCTGGAACTCGATCATGCGCGCGCGCACGTGGTCGAGCAGCCGCAGTGCGAAGGCACGGCCCCATGATGTGGTGATGTCGTGCTCCCCCGAGGCGTCGAAGTTGCGTATCATCTCGTTCACGCCATTCACGCCCAAGGTCGAGAAGTGGTTGCGCAGCGTGCCCAGATAGCGTTTGGTGTACGGGAACAGCCCATTGTCCATATGCCGCTGGATCACCTTGCGCTTGATTTCCAGGCTGTCGCGGCCCAGCTCCAGCAGCCGGTCCAGCGCCGCCATCAGCGCCTTCTCGTCGCCCCGGTGCAGATAGCCCAGGCGCGCGCAGTTGATCGTCACTACGCCCAGCGATCCGGTTTGCTCGGCCGATCCGAACAAGCCGTTGCCGCGTTTGAGCAGCTCGCGCAGGTCCAGCTGCAGGCGGCAGCACATCGACCGTATCATGTTTGGTTTGAGCTCGGAGTTGATGAAGTTCTGGAAGTAGGGCAGGCCGTAGCGCGCCGTCATCTCGAACAGCAGCTCGGCGTTGGGGCTGTCCCACGCGAAGTCCTCGGTGATGTTGTAGGTCGGGATCGGGAAGGTGAATGCGCGCCCCTTGGCATCGCCGGTCATCATGATCTCGATGTAGGCGCGGTTGATCATGTCCATTTCGCGCTGCAGATCGCCGTACGCGAACGGCATTTCCTCGCCGGCGATGTGCGGTATCTGCTCGCGCAGGTCTTCGGGACAGACCCAGTCGAACGTCAGGTTGGTGAACGGCGTTTGCGTGCCCCAGCGCGACGGCACGTTGAGGTTGTAGATCAGCTCCTGCATGTACTGCTTGACGTCGGCGTAGCTCAGATCATCCTTGCGCACGTACGGCGCCATGTAGGTGTCGAAGGAGCTGAAGGCCTGGGCGCCGGCCCATTCGTTTTGCAGCGTGCCGAGGAAGTTGACGATCTGGCCGATGGCGCTGGACATGTGGCGCGGCGGGCTCGATTCCACCTTGCCCGGAACGCCGTTCAAGCCTTCGTTGAGCAGGGTGCGCAGCGACCATCCGGCGCAGTAGCCGGCCAGCATGTCGAGGTCGTGGATGTGCAGGTCGGCCTGGCGGTGGGCCTGGCCCACCTCCGGCGGGTAGACGTGATTGAGCCAATAATTGGCGATCACCTTGCCCGACACGTTCAATATCAGGCCGCCCAGCGAGTAGCCCTGGTTGGCGTTGGCGTTGACGCGCCAATCCTGGCGGTCGAGGTATTCGTTGATCGACGATTCGACGTCGACCAGCGATTGCCGGTCCTGGCGCAACGTGGCGTGCTGCTCGCGGTAGACCACGTAGCGGCGCAGGGTCTGGCGGTAGCCGGCGTCATAGAGCACGCTTTCGACGGTGTCCTGGATCTGTTCGACCGTCAGCGCTTGCGGCGCGCGCGTCGAGGCCAGGTGCAGCAGCGTGCAGTCGGCCAGTTGGCGCGCCTCGCGCAGGTCGAATTCGCCGCTGGCGCGGCCTGCCAGCAGCAGCGCCGCCTCGATCTTCTCGCGCCTGAACGGCTGCGCGCCGCCATCGCGTTTGGTGACTGTCGTCTCAAAAAATTCCGCTTCCACGCTTTCTCCTTGAATACCGTATGTAGTAGGTTCGGTAAGAGTAAATACTAGATGCGGTAGGCGTCAATCAATGTCGCCGCGACTTTGCGATTCCTTGATTTGACCGGGTTTTTTCGTGATGCAGACGGCGTTTTCACTTTTTCAGCAGCGCGGCGATCTGTTTGACGAACACCGGATCGGGCGTCACTTCCAGCCGCGAGCTGGAGGCCACCTGGTTGCCGGTCGCGTCGACTAAAACAACCCGCGTGGTGTGGTTGATCTCGCCGTTGTCGAGCCGCCGGTACTTGATGTTGAGCGCGGCGGCCATGGTGCGGGTCTGGCTTTCGTCGGCGGCCACCGAGAGCCGGAACTGTGGCGCGTCCAGGTCGTGTTTGCTGGCGAGCATGGCGAGCGAAGCCGGGGTGTCGTGCGACGGGTCCAGGCTGACGAGGACCACCCGCAGCGGCTTGCCGGCGGCGCCCAGCGCGGCGACGGTGCGCTTGAGGGTTTCGATGATGATCGGGCAGGCGGCGTGGCAGTCGCCGTAGAACATCGTCACCAGCAGCGGCGCGCCGGCCATCTCGCGCAGCGTGAAGCGCTGGCCGGCGCCGTCGGTGAGCACCGTGTCGAGCTGGTAGAGCGAGGCGCCTGGCGCGGCTGGGGCGGGCGCGGTGGCCGCGATCGGCATGCGGGCGACTGCGGGAGCGGCCAGGCCGGCCAGCAGGGCGGCGGCCAGCGCCAGGCGGCGCAGGGTTGTTGCAGTTTTCATGGTGTGCTTTCTTTATCGGGAGGGAGGGGATCGCGCGCGCAGCGGAACCCCAGGTTGGCGCCGTCCTGCTGGCCGCCCATCGCGGACAGCAGGGCAAGGCGCATGAGGATGGCGTAGTTGCGGCGGTCGGCCAGCGAGACGGCGGCGCCGCCGCAGTAGTCGAGCAGTTTTTGTTCGCCCTTGGCGCGGCTGTCGGCGTTGACGAACAAGCCGCTGTAGTCTTCGACCCACTCCCACACCAATCCGTGCAGGTCGTGGATGCCGTAGTAGTTGGGCGCGCCGGTGGCGACGCTGCCCGGCGCCGATTTGCCGGCGTCCGCGTACCAGTTGAGAATGCCGGCGAGCCAGGCTTCGTCGTCACGGGCGTCGGCGCGGGTGGCGTCGGCGGCGGCGGCGAATTCCCATTCGTACCAGCGCGGCAGGCGCGCGCCTTCGCTGGCGCAGTAGGCTTGGGCGGCGTACCAGCTAACGTGGACCACCGGCGCATCATCGGCCAGCGGCGCCGGGTCGGCGGCATCGCCCCAGCCGGACAAATAGGTGGCGGCGGCGAACAGCGCCGGGGCGTCACCGCGCCGCCATGCCGGATGGCTGCGCACGAACGCGGCGAACTCGCCGTTGGTGACCAGGCGGCTGCGCAGCAGATAAGGCGCGACGGTGGCGTCGGACGCCACACCGTCGGCCGGCAGCACACTGCGCAGTGCGCCGCCGCCGATGGCGCGGTAGTCGGCGTCCGGCCGGCCCTGTGCGCCGCCGGCGACGGCCATCAGCGCCGTCAGGGCCAGCGCCGATGACAGGCGCGCGCGCATGGCTAGCGGCTCTTGCGCATGTCGCGCACCTGCGCCGGCGTGAGCACCGCCTTGCCCTTGTTCAGATCCACGCTGACGTAGTTGATCACGGCCGCGATGTCGTCGTCGCTCAGGTCCTGGGGCGGCATCACGCCGTTATAGTGCTCGCCGTTGACGACCATCTCGCCGCTGCGGCCATTGAGCACGATGTGCGCCATCTCATATGGCCGTTGCTGGAAGAAGTCCGAGTTGGCCAGCGGCGGGAACACGCCCGCGACGCCCTTGCCGTCGGACTGGTGGCAGGCCGCACAGCTGCTGTCGAAGACGGCCTTGCCGCGCGTCTGTTGCGCGTGATCGATGTCCGTCGCGGCGGCGACTGCCGGTTTGGCGGCGGGCTTCTCCACAGACTTGGCGGCCACTTTCGCGGTGACGGGCGCGCCGGCGGCGGCCAGCGGCTGCTTGATGCCCTTGCCGTAGATGGCCGGCCGTTCCGGTCCGCTGACCGCCATCAGGCCGATGGCGCCCTTGTTGAAGGCGCGCGTGAGCGAATGGTCGACCAAGGTCAGGTTGCCCGGCACGCGCGGGGTGAATTCGACAATGGTCGAGCCGCCGGCCGGCACCATCGTGGTCTGCACGTTCTCCTGGAAATGGCTGCCGCCCTCGGTGTACACGCGGTCGAAGATGGCGCCGATCACGTGGAAGCTCGACGTGATATTCGGTCCGCCGACGCCGAAGAACAGCCGCACCTTTTCGTCGGTCTTGGCGGTGAGCGCGTTGGCGCCGGTGAGCGCGCCGTCGGCGCCGTTGAAGACGATGTAGGTCGGCTTCTCGTCGATCGCCTTCTGCATGTCGAAATTCTGCAGGCCGGGCGCGCGGTAGATGCCGTTGGTGTAGAAGTCGCCCTGCATCACGTAGTATTCGCGGTCGACGGGGGCCATGCCTTCCTTCGGTTCGACCAGGATCATGCCGTACATGCCGTTAGCCACGTGCATGCCGACCGGCGCGGTGGCGCAGTGGTAGACGTACAAGCCCGCCGCCAGCGCCTTGAAGGTGAAACTGGCCTCGTTGCCGGGGGCGATCAGGGTCTGGCCGGCGCCGCCACCCGGGCCGGTGACGGCGTGCAGGTCGATATTGTGCGGCAGCTTGTTGTCGGCCAGGTTTTGCAGGTGCAGCTCGACGGTGTCGCCTTCGCGCACGCGGATCATTTTGCCCGGCACGGTGCCGCCGAAGGTCCAGAAGGTGTAGCGCGTGCCCGGCGCGATCTCGCGCTCGACTTCCTCCACCGTGAGGTTGACCACCACGTGGGCGGCGGTCTTGCGGGTGATACGCGGCGGTAGCAGCGGCGGCGCCACCAGCTCCTGGGTGATCACTGGCAGTGCGGATTCGGTGGCGGCCGTGGCGGTGCCGGGCATCATGGCCAGCAGGGCGCCGGCGGTGGCCAGGCAGGCCGCGGCAAGCTTGAATTGGGTTTTCATCTTATTTCACCTTATGCGTTTGATTGGCTGCATCCATCGAACAGGATGCGGCTTCATGCTAAGTGCGTTGGGCGCGGGAATCCATGATCTGGATTCTGGAAATCGCAAGCGGTCAGTCGGTGGCGACGAGGAAGTCGATCACCACCTGGCCGGGCTGGCGCGCGACGTAAGCGGCTTTGACGCGGTTGCCGTAGATCCGTTCGATTTGCGCCAGCAGCGGCAGCGGATCGTGGTCGTTACAAAAGCGCATGATCTCGCCGGGGTTGAGCGACTCCAGCGCGCCGAAAATGGCCGCGTGGCGGAAGCGCTTGGCGACGCCGCGCGCGTCGAAGGGATAGATGCCGTCCGGGCCGGACGGAAGCGAGCAATCGTGGGACATGGTGTACTCCTGTATGCGTTAAATGGGATAGGGGTTGTGGGCCTTCCCGCATCGCGCGGGAAGGCCCGGTGGGTCAGGCGCGGCGCACGCCGGCGGCGGCGATGGCCTTGGCCTTGCGGGCGCCGGCGATCAGGCGCCAGGCGAACAGCGCCAGGAACAGGGTGCCGATCGAGAACACGATGTCGCCCGGGACGCGCATCCATACCAGCGTCTCCATGACCTTGGAGTGGACCACTTCCGGCGAGCGGGCGAACCACATGCCGGTGCCGATGCTGGCCCAGGCCTGGTAGATCCCGGCCGGCACCAGCGAGATGAACACCATCATCGCCAGGCCGATGTTCAGGCACCAGAACATTGGCCGCAGCAGGGCGTCGGACCAGGCCAGGCGTTCGCTCAGGCCGCGCAGGCAGAACAGCAGCAGGCCGATGCCCAGCATGCCGTAGACGCCAAACAGCGCGGCGTGGCCGTGGGCGGCCGTCATGTTCAGGCCCTGCATGTAGTACAGCGCGATCGGCGTGTTGATCGTGAAGCCGAGCAGGCCGGCGCCGACGGTGTTCCAGAAGCCCACCGCGATGAAGCACAGGATCGGCCACTTGTAGCTTTGCACCCACGGCGCGGCCTTCGAGCGCTGCAGGTTGCGCCAGGCTTCGACGCCGATCATCGACAGCGGCACCACTTCCAGCGCCGAGAACATGGCGCCGATGGCGATGACGAAGGTCGGCGTGCCGGTGAAGTACAGGTGGTGCAGCGTGCCGAGGATGCCGCCGAACAGGAACACGATGGTCTCGAGCACGATGGCGCTGTTGGCCGAGGCGGCGCGGATCAGGCCCAGACGGGTGAACAGCAGCGCGATGACGGCGGTGGCGAAGACCTCGAAGAAGCCCTCGACCCACAGGTGCACCAGCCACCAGCGCCAGTATTCGATCATCGAATAGTGGCTATGACGGCCCCAGGTCAGCGAGGTGGCGTAGAAGCCGCCGATGCACAGCGCGGCCAGGAACACCATGACGATCAGGCCACGGCTTTCCGACGGTTTTTTCAGCGCCGGCCACAGCGCGCGGCCCAGCAGCAGGACCCAGAACAGCAGACCGACGAACAGCAGGATCTGCCAGATGCGGCCCATGCTGGTGAATTCCAGGCCCTGGTTGCCGAGCCAGAAGGCGAAGGCGGTGCCCTTGTGTTGCAGCGATCCGAGCCAGCCCATGGCGGTCGAGCCGACCACGATGAACAGCAGCGCGTAGAACAGCACGTTCACGCCCAGCGCCTGGAAGCGCGGCTCGTGGCCGGAGATGGCCGGCGCGATGTACAGGCCCGTGGCCAGCCAGGCGGTGGCGATCCACAGCACCGCGAACTGGGTGTGGATGGTGCGGCTGACAACGAACGGCAGCAGCTCGGCCAGCGGGAAGCCGAAGAAGCTCTGCCCCTCGACGGCGTAGTGGGCGGTGATGACGCCCATGCCGACCTGCGCCAGGATCAGGCCGATGACGACGAAGAAGTATTTTTTGGTCGCCCGCATCGACGCCGTCGGCTTCAGGCTGAACAGCGGATCGTCCTTGGGCGGCACCGGATCGGCGTCCTCCTTGGCCATCGAGTGGTACATCACCATCGCGGCGATGGCGCCGATCATCAGGATGATGCTGGCGATCGACCACACGCCGGCGCCGGCGCTGGGACGGTTGTCGATCAGCGGCTCATGCGGCCAGTTGCTGGTGTAGCTCAGGTCGACGGCGCCGGGGCGGTCGGTGCCGGCGGCCCAGGCCGACCAGAACACGAACGCCGGCAGCGCGCGCAGGTCGTCGGCGTCGGTGATCGAGTTGGCGTTCATCGCGTACTGTTCGCGCAGATGGTCGAGCGCGCGGGCGTCGCCGAACAGGTCGGTGTAGTGGCGGGCGACGCTGCGCACGGCGGCGGCGCGGTCGGCCGACAGCACGATGGTGCCGCGCGCGGCGTCGTAGGTGTTGCGCCGCAGTTCGTCCTTGAGGCGGGCGTTGAGCGCGGCCTGGGCCGGCTTGTCGAGCCGGTCGAAGTCGACGCCGTGGTCGCGCAGGGCCCAGATCTGGCGCAGTGCGAGCGCCTCGCGGTGCAGCCAGTCGGCCGACCAGTCGGGCGCGACGTAGCTGCCGTGGCCCCAGACGGTGCCGAGCTGCTGGCCGCCGGCCGACAGCCAGGCTTGCTGGCCGCGGTCGACCTGGCCCTCGGCGAACAGCACATCGCCGTCGGCACTGACGATTTGTTTGGGGATAGGCGGCGCGGTCAGGTAGATTTCCGCGCCGACCCAGCCGAGGACGGCGAAGGAGAGGACGCAGATGACGGCGAGCCAGGTCCAGAGCTTGCGTGTGGCGTGCATGGCATGGTTCCTTATGGTGGCTTGATGGGGGGCGTGGCTTCAACCCGCACTTCGGAAGAGGGGTCGGACCCCATGGGGTCCGACCCCGCAGCGGACCGTCGTGCGGGGTTGATGGCGCCGATTCTAGTCTTCCGGGATAAACATGTATATTCGATGCATGTTTTCCTTGATCCAGATTATGAGCAATTGCAACGGCCGTCAATCCCGCCTGTTCGACCTAGTCATTTCGGCGTAGGCGGCTAGTCTTCTTGCCTTGGGATAAGTAGCCGTCCTGCCGATTGGCGGCCTGTGCCGCCCCGCGTAACCTGATGCCATCCCTATGTGTATCAGGAGAATCAAGGTGTCAAATAACAATAAGGCAATCCGGGTGCTGGCCAGCAGCACCGTGTCGTTCACGATCTGCTTCGCGATCTGGATGATGTTCGCCGTGCTCGGCATTCCGATCAAGAAGATGCTGGGCCTGAACGAAACCGAATTCGGCCTGCTGGCCGCGATGCCGGTGCTGAGCGGCTCGCTGGTGCGGGTGCCGTTGGGCATCTGGTGCGACAAATACGGCGGCCGCATCGTGTTCTTCGTGCTGATGCTGTCCACCGTGCCGGCGATCTACCTGATCGGCATGGCCACGCAGTTCTGGCAATTCCTGGTGCTGGGGCTGTTCATCGGCCTGGCCGGCGGCTCGTTCTCGGTCGGCACGCCGTACGTGGCGCGCTGGTTCCCGCGCGAACGGCGCGGACTGGCGATGGGCATCTTCGGCGCCGGCAACTCCGGTTCGGCGCTGACCAAGTTCGTCGCCCCCGCCATCATCGCCGCCTGGGGCTGGCAAGCGCTGCCGACCGTGTACGCGGCCGCGATGCTGGTCACGGCGCTGCTGTTCTGGATGTTCTCGGCCACCGATCCGTCGCACCAGAGCGGCGCCAGCGTGCCGTTTTCCGAGCAGGTCAAGGTGCTCAAGGACCGCCGCGTGTGGCGCTACTGCCAATATTACTCGGTGGTGTTCGGCGGCTACGTCGGCCTGGCGCTGTGGATGACCAAATACTACGTCGGCGAATTCGGCTTCGACCTGCGCCTGGCGGCGCTGCTGGCGGCCTGCTTCTCGCTGCCGGGCGGCGTGCTGCGCGCGCTGGGCGGCTGGATCTCGGACCGCTACGGCGCCTACAAGGTCACCTGGTGGGTGATGTGGGTGTGCTGGGTGTGCTTCTTCCTGCTGTCGTACCCACCGACCGCGATGATCGTCAAGACCACCCATGGCGACGTCGGCATCAACCTGGCGCTGTCGCCGACGGTCTTCACCGCGCTGCTGTTCGTGGTCGGCACCGCGATGGCGGTCGGCAAGGCCTCGGTCTTCAAATTCATCGCCGACGATTTCAGCGACAACATCGGCGCCGTCTCGGGCGTGGTCGGGCTGGCCGGAGGGCTGGGCGGCTTCGTGCTGCCGATCATGTTCGGCGCGCTGCTCGACCTGACCGGCGTGCGGTCGAGCGCCTTCATGCTGCTGTACGGCGCGGTGTGCGTGTCGCTGGTGTGGATGCATTATTCGTTCCGCCCAGCCGCAACGGCGGCCGTGTCCGCCGCCGTGCCCGCCGCCGCCTGATTCATAACGATTTTAAGGAGAATACTATGAGCAAATACATGATTAACACGTGGGAGCCCGAAAGCTCCACGTTCTGGAGCAGCGGGGGCAGCGACACCGCCAACCGCAACCTGTGGATCTCGATCCCCGCGCTGGCGCTGGCGTTTGCCGTGTGGATGGTGTGGAGCGTGGTGGTGGTCAACCTGCCGGCCATCGGCTTCCAGTACAGCACCAACCAGCTGTTCTGGCTGACCGCGCTGCCCGGCCTGTCCGGCGCCACCTTGCGCATCTTCTATTCGTTCATGGTGCCGATCTTCGGCGGCCGCAAATGGACGACGATCTCGACCGCCTCGCTGCTGATCCCGGCCATCGGCATCGGCTTCGCGGTGCAGGACGTGACCACCGGCTATCCGACCATGCTGATCCTGGCGCTGTTGTGCGGCTTCGGCGGCGGCAACTTCGCCTCGTCGATGGCCAACATCAGCTTCTTCTACCCGAAGGCGAAAAAGGGCTACGCGCTGGGCATGAACGCCGGCCTGGGCAATCTGGGCGTGTCGGCGGTGCAGTTCGTCGTGCCGTTGGTGATCACCGCCGGCGTGTTCGGCAGCCTTGGCGGCGAGTCGCAAAACGCCGTCAAGGCCGGCGTCACCACCACCATGTGGCTGCAGAACGCCGGCTTCATCTGGGTACCATTCATCGTCGTCAGCAGCCTGCTGGCCTGGTTCGGCATGAACGACCTGGCCTCGGCCAAGGCCTCGTTCGCCGAGCAGGCGGTGATCTTCAAGCGCAAGCATAATTGGCTGATGTGCTGGCTCTACACCGGCACCTTCGGCTCCTTCATCGGTTACTCGGCCGGCTTCCCACTGCTGATCAAGACCCAGTTCCCGGATGTCAATCCGCTGCAATACGCCTTCCTCGGCCCCTTGGTCGGCGCGCTGGCGCGCGTCATCGGCGGCATCATCTCCGACAAGCTGGGCGGCGCCCGCGTCACCCTCTGGACCTTCGCCGTCATGATCGGCGCCGTCTATGGCGTCATCACCTTCCTGCCGCAGGGCGGCACCGGCGGCAGCTTCACCGGCTTCTTCTGGATGTTCATGCTGCTGTTCGCCGGCACCGGCGTCGGCAACGCCTCGACCTTCCGCATGATCCCGATCATCTTCCTGACCGAACGCCAGCGCGCCGCCGCCGGCCAGCCGCACGCGGTGCAGCAGCAAGCCATCGTCGACGCCAACAAGGAGGGCGCCGCCGTGCTGGGCTTCACCTCGGCCATCGCAGCCTACGGCGCCTTCTTCATTCCGAAGAGCTACGGCACCTCGATCGCCCTGACCGGCGGTCCGGACGCGGCGCTGTGGGGCTTCATCGCCTTCTACGTCAGCTGCATCGCCATCACCTGGTGGTGCTACGCCCGCAAAAACGCGGACATGCCTTGCTAACACGGAGAACCACCATGCCAGCCGACGCCAAACCAGGCACCACGCCAGCCGCCAGGGTGATTCCGCTGACCCCGTCGGTGGAATTCGACGCCGCGCTGGTGCGCAAGCTCAACCAGACCGGGCCGCGCTATACCTCGTATCCGACGGCGGACCGGTTCAGCGGCGACTTCGGCCCCGGGCAATACCGGGCCGCCGTCGCCAGCCTGGACACGGACGGTGAGCGCTCTCCGCTGTCGCTGTATGTGCACATCCCGTTTTGCGAATCGCTGTGCTACTACTGCGGCTGCAACAAGATCATCACGCAGGACCACAGCAAGGCCGCTGAATACCTCGGCTACCTGTACCGCGAGATCGCGCTGCAGGGCGCGCTGCTGGCCGGCCGCAACCGGGTCGACCAGCTGCACTTCGGCGGCGGCACGCCAACCTACCTGAGCGACGGGCAGATGGACGAGCTGCTCTCCACCTTGCGTGCGCACTTCGATTTCGCCGCCGACGACGAGGGCGAATTCTCGATCGAGGTCGATCCGCGCACGGTCACGCCGGCGCGCATCGCCACGTTGCGCCGGCAGGGCTTCAACCGCATCAGCCTGGGCATCCAGGATTTCGACCCGGCGGTGCAGCGTGCCGTCAACCGGGTGCAATCGCACGAACAGACGCTGGAGGTGCTGGAGGCGGCGCGCGCCAACGGCTTCCGCTCGATCAGCGTCGACTTGATCTACGGCCTGCCGCTGCAAAGCGTGGCCAGCTTCGGGCCGACGCTCGACAAGATCGTCGCCGCGCGGCCGGACCGCATCGCCGTCTACAACTACGCGCACATGCCGCGGCTGTTCAAGGCGCAGCGGCTGATCGTCGAGGAAGAGCTGCCGGACGCCGAGACCAAGCTGGCCATGCTGGGGCTGTGCATCGAGCGCCTGACGGCCGCCGGTTACGTCTACATCGGCATGGACCACTTCGCGCTGCCGGACGACGACCTGGCGCGTAGCCAGCGCGAGGGCGGCCTGCAGCGCAACTTCCAGGGCTACTCGACGCACGCGGACGCGCCGATGGTGGCGCTGGGCGTGTCGGCCATCAGCGCCGTCGGCGCCAGCTACAGCCAGAACGAAAAGACGCTGGCGGCCTATTATGAACGGCTCGACCGCGGCGAGCTGCCGATCGCGCGCGGCATCGCGCTGAGCGACGACGACCTGCTGCGGCGCGCCGTGATCGGGCAGTTGATGTGCGACTTCGAGCTGGATTACGCGCGCCTGGCGCTGCCGGGTGGCGTCGACGCCCGCAGCTATTTCGCCGCCGAGATCGAACGGCTCAAGCCGCTGGAGGACGAGGGCCTGTTATGCATCGGCAGCAAGGGCCTGAAGGTCAAGATGCGCGGGCGCCTGTTGATACGCAATATCTGCATGGCCTTCGACAGCTACCTGCACGCGCCGGCGCCGGAAGGCCCGGCACTGGCGCGCTACTCGCGAACCATTTGAGGTATGGGCATGGACAAGAAACAGATCAAGGTGCAGACCTTCCTGGCGCGCATGCCGCTGTTCAATTCGATGGGGGCGGCGGAGCTCGACCGCCTGGCGCTCGGTACCACCGAGCGGCATGTCGAGCGCGGCGAGATCGTGTTCCAGCGCGGCGAGCCGTGCCTTGGTTTCCACCAGGTGCTGTACGGCCAGGTCAAGCTGTCGTTCACCTCGGTGTCCGGCAACGAGAAGGTGATCGAGCTGATCGGCCCGGGCCACAGTTTCGGGCAAGCGCTGATGTTCATGGGCAGCCCGTACATCGTCTCGGCCCAGGCCACCGAGGACACGCTGCTGCTGCACGTGTCGAAGGCGGCGATCTACCGCGAGATCCACAACGACCCGGAATTCGCCTGCAAGATGCTGGCCGGCCTGAGCCAGCGCATGCACAGCCTGATGTGCGACATGGAATCGTACTCGCTGCGCTCGGGCACGCAGCGGGTGGTGGGCTACCTGCTCAAGGAACTGACCGAGGACGGCCCGGTCGAGCTGACCTTGCCGGTGACGAAGGCGGTGCTGGCGTCGCGGCTGAACCTGACGCCGGAGCATTTCTCCCGCATCCTCACCGAGCTCAGCACCCAGCGACTGATCGCCGTCAAGGGCCGCAAGATCAACATTGCCGACGCCGCCGCGCTGCGCCGCTGCGCCGGTTGAAGGAAATATCATGCAGGACATCGAAAAATTCATCGGCGGCTTCAGCCGCTTCCAGCAACAATATTTCAACGACAGCCAAAGCTTGTACGACAACCTGCGCGCGGGGCAGCGGCCGCGCACCTTGCTGATCGGCTGTTGCGACTCGCGGGTCGATCCGGTGCTGCTGACGGGCAGCGACCCCGGCGACATGTTCGTCGTGCGCAACATCGCCAACCTGGTGCCGCCGTGCACGCCGACGGCCTCGGCCGGGGTCAGCTCGGCGATCGAATTCGCCGTCTGCGATCTTGAGGTCGAGCGCGTGATCGTGCTTGGGCACGCCCGTTGCGGCGGCATTCGGGCGTTGATGGCGCCGCGTCCGGCCGCGCGCGAGACCGATTTCGTCGGCCAGTGGATGCGCATCGCCGAACCGGTGGCGGCGCGCGTGCGGCGCGAACTGGGGCACCGCGACAGCGCCGAGCAGCACCACGCGTGCGAGCTGGCCAGCATCCTGCTGTCGCTGGACAATTTGCTGACGTATCCATGGCTCCAGCGGCGGGTAGAGGAGGGCAAGCTCAAGCTGCACGGCTGGTATTTCGACCTCGAGAGCGGGGCGCTGATGGCGTATTCGGCGCGGCAGCAGCAATTTCTGCCGCTGGTGTGTCCATTGCCCGCGCGCGCGATGGCTGAGGCGTCGGCGTAAAGAAGATCCACGTAGGGCGGATTAGCGTAGCGTAATCCGCCATGCATGCGCCGTCGGCGGCCCATAGATGGCGGATTACGGCTTCGCCTAATCCGCCCTACGTGTTACTTGGCTTTGGCGGGGCCGGCGGCGCGTCGTTGGCATTCAACCCAAACGTATCCCAATCGTCGCCGAACAGCTCGACCGGGTGCTGGGTGCGGTCCGAGCCGTTACCACAGATCATGTCGCTGGCGGCGCAGTAGCGGTCGCATCCCCAGCAGATCAGCTCCGGCTTGGCCGGATGGATCGGGAAGATCTTGGCCATGACGGCCTCAGGCGTGATGCAGCAGGTCGCCGCTGCGGTCGAACGCCAACAGCCTGTCCATCTGGCCGTTTTGTATCGCCGACAACATCTTGTTCAATGCCGCGTCCGTCTGCTTGTGGTCGGGCAGCACCCCGCCCTGGCCCGATAGCGTGGTCACCAACACCACATCCCACGGCTGGCCCATGCGGCCGGCTTCTTCGGCCAGGTTGTCGAAGGTATCCAGCTCGCCAACCTGTTTGTCGACGCACATCACCGGCACCAGGGTGGCGCGGCCGGGCGCGCCGTTTTCTTCCGGCTCGGCGACCGCGAACGTCATCAGCAGACGCTGCGGTTGCGGTTGCACGGCGGCGGCGATCAGCAGTTCTTCAAAGGTGGCGATATTCATAATGTTCCTCTCGGGTTGGTGGATACAGTGGTCCTCAGCCTCCGTTATACCGTGCCCCCGCGCGGTCGCCCATCGCCATGAATGACTAGTCCGTCTAGTTCCTTTGCCGTCTATGACGCCGGGAAATCCTTGATGCGCATCATGGATCGCGGCGGCGGAGGCGCTCGACAATGGACGCGCGGCACAAGGTGTGCCCGCATGAGGGGGAATGATGTCGAAACAATTGAGCCGCCGCGCGGCGGGCGTGTTGGCGCTGGCGGCGGCGCTGGTCACGGTGGTGGTATTTCGCGGGTATGGCACGGCGGCCGTGGCGTCGCCCGTGCCGTTGTCGGACGCGCGCTGCGATCCGCCGCTGTCGACGGGGCGGAGCGCCGTGTCGGCGCAGATACGGTATGACAGCGGGCTGGTGTTGCGTTATTGCGGCGTGCAGTCGATGTTCGCGCAGCTGGGTGCGCAGGAGCAGCCGGGGTTGGTGCGGGCGGTGTATGTGTTTACCGTCGATGGTGGGTGGATCGACGCGCGGCTCGCGCTTTATCTGCGGCGGTCGGGCGGCGTCGCGCTCGCCTATGCGCGGGCGGCCGTGGTCGAGGGTGATGTGCTTAGTTATTCGCAATTGCTGCGGGCGTGCGCGCGGGGGGATTGTGGCGCCTGACGGCGTTGCGTTGTTGGCGGCATCGCGGCGGCCCGCAGCCCGGGCATGCGTCTAAATCACGTAGGGCGGATTAGCGTAGCGTAATCCGCCATTGCGCGCGTCTCGACGGCTCATGGAATGGCGGATTACGGCGTTCCGCCTAATCCGCCCTACGTGTCTCCTTGGTATCGCGCGGGCGGTTGATCCGCCATGCACGCTCTGCCGGCGAATCAAAACCCGGCCTATCAAGCGGCGCAACCATCCAACTAGTCACTTAGGCGTAGGCCGACTAGTCCTTCTCCCACCCCACAGCCACCTTCTTGCCGATTCACATCATCCATTGCGCTCCGTAGACTGTGTCCCATAGTCGAGTCCGTGCATGTCGCATGCGACCGCATACCTGGCAAACGCCGGGTGCAAGTTAGGAGGCAGCATGAGTCACTTTCTGGATCGCCTGAAGTTCTTCAATAAAACCACGTCGACGTTCTCCGACGGCCACGGCGCCGTCGTGCACGAAGATCGCACCTGGGAAAACGCCTACCGCCAACGTTGGCAGCACGACAAAATCGTGCGCTCCACGCACGGCGTCAACTGCACCGGCTCGTGCAGCTGGAAGGTGTATGTGAAGAACGGCCTGATCACCTGGGAAACCCAGCAAACCGATTATCCGCGCACCCGCCCGGACCTGCCCAACCACGAGCCGCGCGGCTGCCCACGCGGCGCCAGCTATTCCTGGTACGTCTATTCGGCCCAGCGCGTCAAATACCCGATGGTGCGCGGCCGCTTGATGGAAATGTGGCGCGAGGCGCGCAAAACAATGGACCCGGTCACCGCCTGGGACTACATCAGCCAGAACCCCGAACGCGCGGCCCGCTACAAGTCGATCCGCGGCCTGGGCGGCTTCGTGCGCGCCACCTGGGACGAGAGCAACGAGATGATCGCCGCCGCCAACGCGCTGACGATCAAGAAATACGGCCCGGACCGCATCGTCGGGTTCTCGCCGATTCCCGCGATGTCGATGGTCAGCTACGCCGCCGGCACCCGCTATCTGTCGCTGATCGGCGGCGTGGCGCTGAGCTTCTATGACTGGTACTGCGACTTGCCGCCGGCCAGCCCGCAGGTGTGGGGCGAGCAGACCGACGTGCCGGAATCGGCCGACTGGTACAACTCGACCTACCTGATGGTGTGGGGCTCGAACGTGCCGATGACGCGCACCCCCGACGCCCACTTCTACACCGAGGTGCGCTACAAGGGCACCAAGACGGTGGCCGTGTCGTCCGACTTCGGCGAAATGGCCAAGTTCGGCGACATCTGGCTGGCGCCCAAGCAGGGCACGGACGCCGCGCTGGCGATGGCCATGGGCCATGTGATCCTGAAGGAATACCACACCGCGCAACAGTCGCAGTACTTCAAGGAGTACGCCAAGCAATACACCGACTTCCCGATGCTGGTGCTGCTCAAGGAGCAGAACGGCACCCTGGCGCCCGAATACTTCCTGCGCGCCTCGCACCTGGCCAACAACCTCGACGAGACCAATAATCCGGACTGGAAAACCCTCGTCATCGACGAGGCCAGCGGCCGCATCGTGGCGCCGGCCGGTTCGATCGGCTTCCGCTGGGGCGAGGCCGGCAAGTGGAACCTGGAGATGAAGGAGGGCGGCAACAACGCTCCCGTCGATCCGCAACTGTCCCTGCTGGGCAATAGCGACGAGGTGGTCGCGGTCGGCTTCCCTTACTTCGGCGGCAAGGACAGCAGCGATATGCTGATGCGTAACGTGCCGGCCAAGCGCCTGACCCTGGCCGACGGCAGCAGCGTGCTGGTCGCCACCGTGTTCGACCTGACCCTGGCCAACTACGGCATCGACCGTGGCCTGGGCGGCGGCAACGTCGCCACCAGCTACGACGACGACGTCCCTTACACCCCGGCCTGGCAGGTCAAGCACACCGGCGTCAAGGCCGAGGACGTGATCACCGTGGCGCGCCAGTTCGCCGAGAACGCCGACCAGACCCGTGGCAAGAGCATGGTCATCGTCGGCGCCGCGCTGAACCACTGGTACCACATGGACATGACCTATCGCGGCATCATCAACATGCTGATGATGTGCGGCTGCGTCGGCCAATCGGGCGGCGGCTGGGCGCATTACGTGGGCCAGGAAAAACTGCGTCCGCAAACCGGCTGGACCCCGCTGGCGTTCGCCCAGGATTGGAACCGCCCGATGCGCCAGATGAACGGCACCTCGTTCTTCTACGCCCATACCAGCCAGTGGCGCCATGAAAAGCTGCACACCGAGGAAATCTCGTCGCCAACGGCCGGCCCCGACGTCGCGCCGATGACCTTGTTGGACTACAACGCCAAGGCCGAGCGCATGGGCTGGTTGCCGTCGGCGCCGCAGCTGCAAACCAATCCGCTGGAGGTCACCCGCGCCGCCGCCGCCGCCGGCATGACGGCGGTCGATTACGCGGTCGACCAGATCAGGAACAAGAAACTGGAGTTCTCCTGCGACGACCCGGACAACCCGGCCAACTTCCCGCGCAATATGTTCGTGTGGCGCTCCAACATCCTGGGCAGCTCGGGCAAGGGCCACGAGTACTTCCTGAAGTACCTGCTGGGCACGCAAAACGCGCTGATGAGCGACGAGAACAATTGCATCAAGCCGCGCGACGTCAAGGTGCGTCCGGCCGCCGAGGGCAAGCTCGATCTGCTGGTGGTGCTGGACTTCCGCATGTCGACCACCTGCCTGTACGGCGACATCGTGCTGCCGACCGCCACCTGGTACGAGAAGGACGACCTGAACACGTCCGACATGCACCCGTTCATCCATCCACTGTCCGAAGCCGTGCAGCCGCTGTGGCAGTCGAAGTCGGACTGGGAAATCTACAAGGGCATCGCCAAGAAGTTCGAGGAAATCGGCGGCGCCTACCTGGGCAAGCAGCAGGATCTGGTGCTGACCCCGCTGATGCACGACACCCCCGGCGAACTGGGCCAGCCGTTCGATCCGAAGGACTGGCGCGCCGGCGAGTGCGAGCCGATCCCCGGCAAGACCATGCCGAACTTCACCGTGGTGGAGCGCGACTATACGCAGATTTACCAGAAGTTCACCTCGATCGGCCCGTTGCTGGAGAAGCTGGGCAACGGCGGCAAGGGCATCGGCTGGAAGACGGGCCACGAGGTCGACGTGCTGCGCGGCATCAACCGCACGGTGCAGACGCCGGGCGTGGCGCACGGCCAGCCGCGCCTGGACACGGCCATCGACGCCGCCGAGATGATCCTGTCGCTGGCGCCGGAAACCAACGGCCACGTGGCGGTCAAGGCGTGGGACGCGCTGTCGAAGATCACCGGCCGCGACCACACGCACCTGGCGCTGCCGCGCGAGCACGACACGATCCGCTTCCGCGACGTGCAGGCCCAGCCGCGCAAGATCATCTCCTCGCCGACCTGGTCGGGGCTGGAGTCGGAAGAGGTCAGCTACAACGCCTGCTACACCAATGTGCACGAACTGATCCCATGGCGCACCCTGACCGGCCGCCAGCAGTTCTACCAGGATCACCGCTGGATGCGCGATTTTGGCGAGGGGTTGTGCGTCTACAAGCCGGCCATCAACACCAAGACCACCACGGCGATGCTGGGCGCGGTGCCGAACGGCAACAAGGAAATCGCGCTGAACTTTATTACGCCGCACCAGAAATGGGGCATCCACTCGACCTACTCGGACAACCTGCGCATGCTGACCCTGTCGCGTGGCGGTCCGCACGTGTGGCTGTCGGAGACCGACGCCAAGGCGGCCGGCATCGTCGACAACGACTGGATCGAGGTGTTCAACGTCAACGGCACCCTGACCGCCCGCGCCATCGTCAGCCAGCGCGTGCCGGAAGGGATGACCCTGATGTACCACGCACAGGAAAAGATCATCAACGTGCCGGGTTCGGAGCAGTCGGGCAAGCGCGGCGGCATCCACAACTCGGTGACGCGGGCGGTGACCAAGCCGACCCACATGATCGGCGGCTACGCGCAACTGTCGTGGGGCTTCAACTACTACGGCACGGTCGGCTCCAACCGCGATGAATTCGTGTTGGTGCGCAAGATGAACAAGATTGACTGGCTGGAAGGCCCGCTGAAAGAAGAACAAGGGAGCATGGTATGAAAATCAGAGCGCAAATCGGCATGGTGCTGAACCTGGACAAGTGCATCGGCTGCCACACCTGCTCGGTCACGTGTAAAAACGTCTGGACCAGCCGCGACGGCGTCGAGTACGCGTGGTTCAACAACGTCGAGACCAAGCCCGGCATCGGCTATCCGAAGCATTGGGAAAACCAGGACAAGTGGAACGGCGGCTGGCGCCGCACCGACGCCGGCAAGATCGAGCCGCGCCAGGGCAGCCGTTTGAAAATCCTGGCGCAGATCTTCGCCAACCCGAACCTGCCGCAGATCGACGAGTACTACGAGCCGTTCACCTACGACTACGAGCGCCTGCAGAACGCGCCGCTGTCGGAGACGCCGCCGACCGCCCGTCCGATCTCCGTCATCACCGGCAAGAAGATGGACAAGATCGAGTGGGGCCCGAATTGGGAGGACGACCTGGGCGGCGAATTCGCCCAGCGCAGCCAGGACACGCTGTTCAACAACATGCAGAAGGAGATGTACGGCACCTTCGAGAACACCTTCATGATGTACCTGCCGCGCCTGTGCGAGCATTGCCTGAACCCGACCTGCGTGGCCTCGTGCCCGTCCGGCTCGGTGTACAAGCGCGAGGACGACGGCATCGTGCTGATCGACCAGGACAAGTGCCGCGGCTGGCGCATGTGCATCTCCGGCTGCCCGTACAAGAAGATTTATTACAACTGGTCGTCGGGCAAGGCCGAGAAGTGCACCTTCTGCTACCCGCGCATCGAAGCCGGCCAGCCGACCGTGTGCTCGGAAACCTGCGTGGGCCGCATCCGCTACCTCGGCGTGCTGCTGTACGACGCCGACAAGATCGAAGCGGCGGCCTCGGTGGCCGATCCGCGCGACCTGTATCCGTCGCAGCTCGGCCTGTTCCTCGATCCGCACGATCCGGCCATCATCGAAGAGGCGCGGCGCCAGGGCATTCCCGATTCGTGGCTGGAATCGGCCAAGCGTTCGCCGGTGTACAAGATGGCGGTCGAGTGGAAGGTGGCGTTCCCGCTGCATCCGGAATACCGCACCCTGCCGATGGTATGGTACATCCCGCCGCTGTCGCCGATCCAGGCCGCCGCCGAATCTGGCCGCATGGGCAAGAACGGCATCCTGCCGGACACCGCCAGCCTGCGCATTCCGGTGCAATACCTGGCCAACCTGCTGACGGCGGGCGACCAGCCGCCCGTGATCAAGGCGCTCGACCGCATGCTGGCGATGCGCGCCTACATGCGCAGCAAGAGCGTGCTGGGCGTGCCGGACCTCGAGGTATTGAAACAGGTCGGCCTGACGCCGGAAGTGGTCGAGGACATGTACCACATCATGGCCATCGCCAACTACGAGGACCGCTTCGTCATTCCTAGCAGCCACAAGGAAATGGCCGAGGACAGCTTCAACGAGAAGGGCAGTTGCGGCTTCAGCTTCGGCAACGGCTGTTCGGACGGCGTCAGCGACGCCAGCCTGTTCGGCAAACGCAAGCATGGTTCGGAGATCTTCATGTCGATGCCGAAATCACGGAAAAAGAAGGAGAACGTCGATGTCTGATACCCAACTCCACGTGCACGGCTACCAGGTGCTGTCGGCGCTGCTGCAGTATCCGGAGCCGGAGCTGCTGGCCGAGCAGGCCGAACTGAACCTGTTGTTGCTGGAAACACTGCCGCAGTGGCACGCGCAGCTGCAACCGTTGTTCGCCCACCTGGGCAGCACCACGCTGATCGACCTGCAGCAGCAATACGTGATGACGTTCGACCGCAACCCGTCGCACTCGCTGCACCTGTTCGAGCACATCCACGGCGAGTCGCGCGACCGCGGCCAGGCCATGGTCGACCTGCTGGCCGAGTACAGCAAGCACGGCCTGCAGATGGTCGGCGACGACCTGCCGGACTACGTGCCGCTGTTCCTGGAATTCCTGTCGCAGCAGGACAAGGACGAGGCCGAGCGCCTGCTGGGCGACGCCATCCACGTGCTGGCCTATATCGGCCGCAAGCTGCGCGCCAACGGCAGCCCGTACGCCTGCGTGTTCGAGCTGTTGCAGACGCTCACGCCGGTGCAGGCCGAGGAATTGAGCGAGCCGCCGGTGCGCGACATGGACGAGGCGCTGGAAACCTTCGGCCCCGGCGCCGACGGCATCGAGCCGCTGCTCAAGCCGCACATGCAGATACCGGGCGGCGTCCAGCCCGTCAATTTCTATCCCAAGGCGGCAGCGCCGCAGCGTCACTGAAGGAGAGCGCCATGAACTATCTGCATCAATTTTTGTTTGGAATCTATCCCTACCTCGCGCTGGCGATCTTCTTTCTGGGCAGCCTGATCCGCTTCGACCGCGAGCAGTACAGCTGGAAGTCGGAATCGAGCCAGACCCTCAATACCGGCCTGCTGCGCCTGGGCAGCCCGTTGTTCCACATCGGCGTGCTGGGCCTGTTCTTCGGCCACGCCGCCGGCCTGCTGAC
This sequence comes from Duganella sp. 1411, assembly GCF_017833525.1. Taxonomy (GTDB): domain Bacteria; phylum Pseudomonadota; class Gammaproteobacteria; order Burkholderiales; family Burkholderiaceae_D; genus Rugamonas. The sequence continues at coordinate 1,031,276 of NZ_JAFICD010000001.1, read as the reverse complement.
GCCGGTCTGGGTGTGGGACACCTTGGGCGTCACGCACGGCGCCAAGCAGCTGGTGGCGATGGTGGCAGGCGGCGTCATGGGCTCGCTGTGCCTGGTCGGCATCCTGATGTTGCTGGCGCGCCGTTTCAGCAACGACCGCGTGCGCGCCCGCACCACGTTCAAGGACAAGCTGGTTCTGTTGTGGCTGCTGGCGACCTTGCTGCTGGGGTTGTCGTCGATCTTCGCCTCGGCCGGCCACATGGACGGCCACATGATGGTGCTGTTGATGACCTGGGCGCAGCACGTGATCACCTTCCGTGGCGACGCCGCCGGCTTCATCGTCGACGCGCCGCTGGTGTTCAAGCTGCACCTGTTCATGGGCATGTCGCTGTTCGTGATCTTCCCGTTCACCCGCCTGGTGCACGTGTGGAGCGGCTTCGGCGCGCTTGGCTACCTGGGCCGCGCCTATCAGCTGGTGCGCTCGCGCTAACAAGGAGAACGATATGGGTATCGCAGTCAACGGCGTCGACATCGACGACAGCGCCATCGAGGCGGAAATCGGGCATCACCAGCAGGCGGACAACCCCCTGCGCGAGGCCGTGCACGAGGTGGTGCTGCGCCAGGTGCTGTTGCAGGAGGCGCGGCGGCTGGGCGTCGAGGGCGACAGCGACGACGACCGCATCGAGGCGCTGTTCGTGCGCGAGGTGACGGTGCCGCAGGCGGACGAGGAGGCTTGCCTGCGCTTCTATCAGAGCCAGCCGGAGCGTTATCGCAGCGGCGACCTGGTCGAGGCGCGCCACATCCTGTTCCAGGTGACGCCGGCGGCGCCGCTGGAACTGCTGCGCCAGACGGCCGAGCTGATCCTGGCCGAATTGCAGGCGCGGCCGGAGCGGTTCGACGAGCTGGCGCGGCAGTATTCGAATTGTCCGTCGGGCGCGGTTGGCGGCAGCCTGGGGCAACTGGGGCGAGGGCAGTGCGTGCCGGAGTTCGACGAGTTGCTGTTCCGGCTGCGGCCGGGCGAGCTGGCGGGAAGGTTGCTGGAGACGCGGTTTGGCTTGCACATCGTGCAGGCGCAACGCCGCGTCGAAGGCAAGGTGATTCCGTTCGAGACCGTGCGGGCGCAGATCGCCGACGAGCTGGGCCGGCAGTCGTGGCAGCGGGCGCTGCACCAGTATTTGCATATTCTGGTCGGCCGCGCCGGCATCGAGGGCGTCGACCTCGAGGGGGCGAGCTCGCCGCTGGTGCAGTAATCCGCCGCGCTTCCCCAGCGCGCACCCGCAGCGTCTGATCCCGCGCCTGAGACGCCCCGCCCCGTGCGGGGCGTCGCGTTTGAAAGTCTGGTCGTCTGTTTTCCTTCTCCTCCACCGTCCCCATTACCACTTCCCGGCTCCGACCGATAGCGCCCCGTCGTCATCATTTATGGGGACAGACGGCCCGGGTAGGCCTGTCTAATATGTACACATTACAAATATAACCATGTGCCAGTCGGCGGCGATGCGGCCGTCCGGCACGTCCGACCCGGTCCAATTGCTATGTCCGTCATCGACTTTGATTCTCTGCTGCAAGATGTCAACGCCGAGCAGCCGTGCGGCTCCAATCTTGAGTACGATCCGGACTTTGTCGCGCTCGAGTCGGAGGTGGCCGGCAAGCCGGAGGTGCAGTACGGCGCGACCATCACGGCCGCCGTGCCGCCGGACTGGAAGGCCATCGATCGCAGCGCGCGCGCCTTGCTGCGGCGTAGCCACGACCTGCGGCTGGCGGTATTTTTGCTGCGCGCCAATCTGGCGCTGCATGGCATGGCGGGCCTGGCCGACGGCCTGCGCCTGATCGAGCGGCTGATCGAGGAGCAATGGGACGGCGTCCATCCCCGGCTCGACGCCGACGACGACATGGACCCTACGCTGCGCGTCAACTCGCTGCTGATCCTCACCGACCACGTCACCCTGCTCAAAGACATCAAGGAAGCCTGCCTGATCGCGCTGCCGGGCATAGGCCGCCTGAACTTGCGCATGATCGAGATCGCCACCGGCGAGCTCACGCCCGTCGAGGCCGGCGACAAGGTGACGCTGGCCTCGATCGAGATGGCTTTGCGCGACGCCGACGGCGCGGCCTTGACGGCGGCGCGCCAGGCGCTCGCGCGCGCCTGCGACAGCGCGGCCGGGATCGAAGCGGCGCTCGAGCGCCAAGTCGGCGCCGCCCAGTCGCTCAATCTGACCGGCCTGATCCGATTGCTCAAACGGGGCCGCGATTTTCTCGGTGGCGAGCCGGACCCCGTCGCCGCCGAGGATGGCGCCCAAGCCGCCGGTGAAGCGGGCACCGCGCAGGGCGATGGCCCCGGCCGCCCGGCGCCGATCAGCGGCGAGATCGCCAACCGCGCCGACGTCGCGCGCATGCTCGACAAGCTGATCGGCTATTACGAACAGCATGAGCCGTCCAGTCCCTTGCCCATGCTGCTGGTGCGGGCCAAGCGCTTGGCCCCGATGAGTTTCATGGAAATCCTGGAGGACCTGGCGCCCGACGGCATCCAGCAGGCCAGTTTGATCCGGGGCCGCGAGGGCGCGCCGGAGTAAAGAGTGGCCGGCATCGGCGGGCCGAACAGGGCCTGGCGGCGGCAATCGTGTTGTTCAATCATGGAGGAAGTATCGTGGCCAAAGAGAGCAGTCAGAAATTCATCGCGCGCAACCGCGCCCCGCGCGTGCAGATCGAGTACGACGTCGAGGTCTACGGCGCCGAGAAGAAGGTGCAACTGCCGTTCGTGATGGGCGTGCTGGCCGACCTGTCGGGCCAGCCGGCCGACCCGCTGGCCCCGGTGGCCGACCGCAAGTTCCTCGAGATCGACGTCGACAACTTCGACGAGCGCCTCAAGGCGATGAAGCCGCGCGTGGCGGTGCAGGTGCCCAATACCCTCAGCGGCGAGGGCAACCTGAGCGTCGAGATGACGTTCGAGAACATGGACGACTTCACGCCGGCGGCGATCGCCCGCAAGGTCGGCCCGCTCAACAAGCTGCTCGAGGCGCGCGGCCAGCTGTCCAACCTGATGACCTACATGGACGGCAAGACCGGCGCCGAGGACCTGATCGCCAAGCTGCTGAGCGAACCGGCGCTGATGCAGGCGCTGACGTCGGCGCCGAAGCCGCAAGAATAATCCTTGACCGTCCTGGAGAACCACTATGGCTGAACTACAAGAACAAACGGAACAGGCTGGCGCCACGCTCGAGATGAGCGACTTCGGCAGCCTGCTGCAAAAGGAATTCAAACCGCAGTCGGACAAGGCCAAGGAGGCCGTCGAAAGCGCGGTGCGCACCCTGGCCGAGCAGGCGCTGGTCGGCAGCAACATCATCTCGGGCGACGTGCTGGCCACCATCGAGGGGTTGATCGCTGCGCTGGATCTGAAGCTCACCGAGCAGATCAACCTGATCCTGCACACGCCGGAGTTCCAGGCGGTGGAGGGCGCCTGGCGCGGCCTGCACCACCTGGTCAACAACACCGAGACCGACGAGATGCTGAAGATCCGCGTGCTCAACATCTCGAAAAACGAGCTCGGCAAGACGATCAAGAAATTCAAGGGCACGGCCTGGGACCAGAGCCCGATCTTCAAGAAGATGTACGAGCAGGAGTTCGGCCAGTTCGGCGGCGAGCCATACGGCGCCATCGTCGCCGACTACTACTTCGACAACAGCGCGCCGGACGTCGAGCTGCTGACCGGCATGGCCAAGGTGGCCGCCGCCGCGCACGCGCCGTTCATCTCGGCGGCCGCGCCGTCGGTGATGCTGATGGAGTCGTGGCAGGAGCTGTCCAACCCGCGCGACCTGACCAAGATCTTCCAGACCCCGGAGCACGCCGCCTGGCGCTCGTTCCGCGAGTCCGAGGATTCGCGCTACGTCGGCCTGGCCATGCCGCGCTTCCTGGCGCGCCAGCCCTACGGCGCCAAGACCGATCCGGTCGAGGCGTTCGACTTCGAGGAGGATACCTCGGCCGCCGGCAGCAAGAACTACACCTGGGCCAACGCGGCGTACGCGATGGCGGTCAATATCAACCGCTCGTTCAAGGAGTATGGCTGGTGCTCGCGCATCCGCGGCATCGAGTCCGGCGGTGCGGTCGAGGGCTTGCCGGTGCATACCTTCCCGACCGACGACGGCGGCGTCGACATGCAGTGTCCGACCGAGATCGCGATCTCGGACCGGCGCGAGGCGGAGCTGGCGGCCAACGGCTTCATGCCGCTAATCCATAAGAAGAACACCGACTTCGCCGCCTTCATCGGCGCTCAGTCGCTGCACAAGCCGGCCGAGTATGACGATCCGGACGCCACCGCCAATGCCAACCTGGCCGCGCGCCTGCCGTATTTGTTCGCTACCTGCCGCTTCGCGCACTACCTCAAGTGCATCGTGCGCGACAAGATCGGTTCGTTCAAGGAGCGCGAGGAGATGCAGCGCTGGCTGACCAAATGGATCAACCAGTACGTCGATGGCGATCCGGTCAACTCGAGCGAAGGCACCAAGGCGCGCAAGCCGTTGTCGGCCGCCGAGGTGGTGCTGGAGGAGGTCGAGGGCAACCCCGGTTACTACACCTCCAAGTTTTATCTGCGTCCGCATTACCAGCTCGAGGGATTGACCGTGTCGCTGCGTTTGGTCTCCAAGCTGCCATCGGCGAAGGCCGGCTAAGCTTCGCTTTTTCACATAAAACCGCCGGCATGGCGCCGGCACACAGGAGAAAATCATGGCATTAGATATGTTCATCAACATGGGCGACAGCATCAAGGGCGAGTCCGCCGACAAAGTCCAGGGGGCCAAAGGCGACATCGACGTGCTGGCCTGGAGCTGGGGCCTGTCGCAGTCGGGCACCACCCACACGGGCAGGGGCGGCGGCGCCGGCAAGGCCAATTTCCAGGATCTGTCGTTCACCAAATACATCGATTCGGCCACCAATGCGTTGATGATCCATTTGTCCAAGGGCACGCACATTCCCAAGGTGTCGCTGCTGGCACGCAAGGCCGGCTCGGGCCAGATCGCTTATATCAATATGATCATGGAAGAAGTGATGGTCACGTCGGTGTCGACCGGCGGCAGCGGCGGCGAAGACCGTCTGACCGAAAATGTGACCCTGAACTTCGCCAAGGTGACGTTCTCCTACACGCCGCAGACCGGCGTGGGCGCCGAGGACAAGAAAAAGGACTTCGCGTGGGATATCGCCGGCAACGCCGAGGGCACGGTCGCGACCGCGTAGATGCAAGGTACCGGCCTGCGGAACTGCCGCAGCCGGTCCCGACCGGCCACAGGCCGCGGCAGGGTGCAGAGGCGGCGCCGCAATGCCGCCGGGGCGGTCGTCACCCGGCCGTTCATTGAACTTTTGAATTGGAACACCATGACTCCGCACGAGCTGATACAAGAAGGTAAGCTGGTCGCCGCCCTGGCCGCGCTGCAGGAGCAGGTGCGCAAGGATGCGGCTAATGCCAAATACCGGATTTTCCTGTTTCAGTTGCTATGCGTGCTGGGCCAGTGGAACCGCGCCTTGACCCAATTGAACGTTGCCGGCGAACTCGATGCCGGCAACCTGCCCATGGTGCAGACCTACCGCGAGGCGATCCAGTGCGAGGCGCTGCGCGGCGACATTTTCGGCGGCGCGCGCGCGCCACTCATCTTCGGCCAGCCGCAACCCTGGTTGGCGTTGCTGCTGGAGGCGCTCAAGGCCGACGCGGGCGGCGATGCGCAACGTGCCGCCTCTGCCCGCGCCCAGGCGTTCGAGCTGGCGCCGGCCATCGGCGGCAGCATCGACGGCCAGCGTTTCGAGTGGCTGGCCGACGCCGACCAGCGCCTCGGACCGGTGCTCGAGGCGTTGGTCAACGGCCGCTATTTCTGGATACCTTTGCAGCGCATCAGCCGCATCGAACTCGATGCGCCGGTGGACCTGCGCGACGCCGTCTGGATGCCGGCCTCGTTCACCTGGACCAACGGCGCGCAGACCGTCGGCCTGATCCCCACCAGATACAATGGCACTGCGGCCAGCGATGACGAGGCGCTGTTGCTGGCGCGCCGCACCGAATGGATCGGGGAGGGCGGCTCGGCCGGCCAGGGCCTGGGCCAGCGCATGCTGGTCTCGGACGCTGGCGATCACCCGTTGATGGACGTGCGCCTGATCGAGTTCGACGCGCATCCGGATGCCGATGCCGACGCCGCGAGCGTCGAAGGAGTCGTCCATGGCTGAGCTAGCGCCACGCGAACGCTTGCAGCCATCGCTGCTCGACCGTCTCAGCGACGACGAGCCGGGCAGCGCGGTCGAGTCGCGTGAGCGCCGTGTGCTGTCGTTGCGCACGCTGCGCGAGGGCGTGCTGCGCGACCTCGCCTGGCTGCTCAACAGCACCAACCTGCTGTCCGTGCTGGACGCGGCCAAGCTGCCGCATGTGGCCAATTCGGTCGTCAACTACGGCGTGCCGGACATCTCGGGCATTCCGGTCGCCGGCTTGAACCTGGGCCAGTTGGAGCGCGGCATCCGCCAGGCCATCTGGGACTTCGAGCCGCGCCTGATCCGCTCGTCGGTGAGCGTGCGCGCGCTGGCCGCCGCCCATGTCGGCTACAACAAGATGATCTTCGAGATCGAGGCCGACCTGTGGGCCCAGCCGTATCCCGAACGGCTGTATCTGAAAACCGAATTGGACCTGGACCGCGCCTCGGTCGTGCTCACCGAAACCGACGCACGGAGCGCGTCATGAATCCGCGCTTCCTCAGGTACTACAGCCAGGAGCTGCAACACCTGCGCGAAATGGGCGGCGAGTTTGCCCGGGATTACCCGAAGATTGCCGGCCGCCTCGGGCTGGACGGCTTCGAATGCGCCGACCCGTACGTCGAACGGCTGCTCGAAGGCTTCAGCTTCCTGGCCGCACGGGTGCAGATGAAGATCGACGGCGAGTTCCCGCGCTTCACTCAGCACCTGTCGGAGCTGGTGTACCCGCAGTTCCTGGCGCCGACGCCGTCGATGGCGGTGGTGCAGCTGCAGCCGGACCTGAGCAACCCGGGCCTGAAGGACGGTTATTTGGTCCCGCGCGGCAGCGCCCTGCGCAGCGTGCTGGGGGCCGGCGACAACACTGCTTGCGAATACCGCAGCGGCCACGCCGTGACGCTGTGGCCGATCGAGCTGACGGAAGCCAAATTCTTTACCCATGGCGGACACCAGGCCGGCTTGAACGTGGTGTTGCCGCCCGCTGTCAAGGCCGGCATCCGTCTGCGCCTGCGTACCTGCGGCGGCGTCGCCTTCAAGGACTTGCCGCTCGACCGCCTGAGCCTTCACCTGCGCGGCGCCGAGGACCTGCCGGTGCGCATCTATGAAAAACTGCTGGGACATGCCGTCGCCGTGCTGGTCGCGCCGGTCGGGCGCCCGGCCGCCTGGCATCGGCTGCTGCCGAAGAGTGCCTTGCGCCCGCTCGGCTTCACCGAGGACGAGGCGCTGCTGCCCAGCGGCGACCAAACCTTCCCGGGCTATCGCCTGCTGCGCGAATACTTCGCCTTCCCGCAGCGCTATCACTTCGTCGAGCTGGGTGGACTGCGCGACGCGCTGCGCCACTGCGCCGACACCGAAGTCGAACTCACCGTCCTGCTCAACCAGGCCGACGCGCAGCTGGAAAAAACGCTCGACGCCTCCCATTTCGCGCTGCACTGCACGCCGGTGGTGAACCTGTTCCAGCGCCGTGCCGACCGCATCAACGTCACCGGCGAGCAGTTCGAATACCACGTGCTGGTGGACCGCACGCGGCCAATGGACTACGAGGTGTACCAGATCGATTCGGTGACCGGCTACGGCAGCGGCAACCATGCCGAACAGGCGTTCCGGCCGTTCTACACGGCCAAGGACATCGCCAGCGCCCGGCAGGAGCAGGCGTTCTTCCAGATCCGCCGCGAGCCGCGTGTGATCTCGCAGCGTCAGCGCCGCGACGGCCCGCGTTCGAGCTACATCGGCAGCGAAGCGTTCATCTCCATCGTCGACGCTGCCGAGGCGCCGTACCGCGCCGACCTGCGCCAGCTCGGCCTGTCGGTTTGGTGTACCAACCGCGATCTGCCGCTGGCGATGCCCATCGGCGTCGGCAAGACCGACTTCATTCTCGACTCGGGCGCGCCGCTGCTGGCGGCGCGTTGCCTGGCCGGCCCCAGCCAGCCGCACCCGTCGATCGCCGAGGGCAGCGTCGCCTGGCGCTTGTTGAACCATTTGTCGCTCAACTATCTGTCGCTGGTCGACAGCGACGCCGCCCAGGGCGCCGCCGCGCTGCGCGAGATGCTGTCGCTGTACTGCCCACCCACCGACGTAACCGCCCAGCGCCAGGTCGACGGTGTACGCTCTGTCGCCTCGCGCGCGGTCACGCGGCGCATGCCGTCGCCGGGCCCGATCACCTTCGGGCGCGGCGTCGAGATCAGCGTCACGCTCGACGACGCCGCCTTCGAAGGCAGCGGCGCCTTCCTGCTGGGCGCCGTGCTGAACCGGTTCTTCGGGCAATACGTGTCCATCAACACCTTCACCGAAACCGTGGTGAAAACCTTGGCGCGCGGCGAGATCATGCGCTGGTCGGCACGGGAGGGCGCATGCGCGATCCTGTAGAACTCCAGCTCCAGCTTGAACGGCGGGCCGCGCGCATGGACTTCTTCCAGACGTTGCGGCTGATCGAAAACGCCCACCCTGAGCTGCCGCGCATCGGCGCCTCGCTGCGCCCGCGCGACGACGCGGTGCGCTTCGGCCAGGACCCGGAGCTGATTTTCCACGCCGCCGCGCTGGGCCAGTTCAAGCGCGCCTCGGGCGAGTCGCGCGCCCGGCTGGCAGTCAATTTCTTCGGCCTGCTGGGCGCCAATGGCCCGCTGCCGACGCATTTGACTGAATACGTGCGCGGGCGCCTGCGGAATGGCGGCGACGGCACCATGCTGGCCTTCCTGGACGTATTCCACCACCGGATGCTCGCGCTGTTCTACCGCGCCCGCGCCAGCGCCGAACCGACCATCAGCCTGGATCGGGCGGACGCCGATCGTTACTCGATGTTCGTCGGCAGCCTGTTCGGCATCGGCGCGCCGGCGCTGCGCGACCGTGACGACTTGAGCGACTTCGCCAAGCTGCACTTCGCCGGGCTGATGGCCAGCCGCAACCGCCCGGCCTCGGGGCTGGTGACCATCCTGCGCGCGTATTTCAAGCTACCGCTGCACGTCGAGCAATTCGTCGGTCACTGGATGCGACTACCGGCGGACGCGCATAGCCGCATTGGCCAGGACGGGCAGGGCAACCGGTTGGGTAGTTCGATGGTGCTGGGGCGTAGCGTCTGGGATTGTCAGAACAAATTCCGCATCGTCATCGGGCCGATTCCTTATGTCGACTACCAGCGCCTGCTGCCGGGTGGCGACAGCTTGCGACGCCTGCAAGCGTGGGTGCGCAGCTACGCCGGCCTGGCGCTGGACTGGGACCTGCGTCTGGTGTTGGAAAAACATGAGCGGCCGCCGTTGCGCCTGGGCGCCGCCGGCACGGGAGGCACCCGGCTTGGCTGGACCAGCTGGCTGGCCAGCGCCGCGCCGCAGGGGCATCACGACCAGTTGTTGATACACCCACGTTAAAGGAAAATCATGGCCGACATCAGCCGTGTTGCATTGTTTGGCAAACTGAATAGCCTGTGCTACCGGGCGATCGAAAGCAGCACCGTGTTCTGCAAGTTGCGGGGCAATCCGTACGTGGAGTTGGTGCACTGGCTGTACCAGATTTTGCAGCTACAGGATTCCGACCTGGTGCGGGTCATCCGCCAGTACGACGTCGATCCGGCGGCGCTGGCGCGCGACCTGACGGCGGCGCTCGACCGCCTGCCGCGCGGTTCGACGTCCGTCACCGACTTGTCGTCCCAACTAGAGGAATCGGTCGAACGCGCGTGGGTGTACGGCACCTTGATGTTTGGCGAATCCCAAGTCCGCTCCGGGCACTTGATCATCGGTTTGTTGAAAACCACAGGTCTGCGCAACGCCTTATATGGCATGTCCAGGCAATTCGAGAAAATCAAGCTGGAACACCTGACCGACAACTTCGCCAGCCTGCTGGGCGAATCGCCGGAAGCGAAGATGGTCGCCACCGACGGTTTCAGTGGCGGCGGCGCAGTGCCCGGCGAAGCCTCCGGCGCGATCGCCCCGGCCGCGATGGGCAAGCAGGAGGCGCTGAAAAAATTCACGGTCGATCTGACCGAGCAGGCGCGCAGCGGCAAGATGGACCCTATCGTCGGCCGCGACGACGAAATCCGCCAGATGGTCGACATCCTGATGCGCCGGCGGCAGAACAATCCGATCATGATCGGCGAGGCCGGCGTCGGCAAGACGGCGGTGGTGGAAGGCTTCGCCCAGCGCATCGCGCGCGGCGACGTGCCGCCATCGCTCAAGGACGTGCAGCTGCTGACGTTGGATGTCGGCCTGCTGCAGGCTGGCGCCAGCATGAAGGGCGAATTCGAACAACGCCTGCGCTCCGTGATCGATGAAGTGCAAGCCAGCCAGAAGCCGATCATCCTGTTCATCGACGAGACGCATGCCCTGGTTGGCGCCGGCGGCGCTGCCGGCACCGGCGACGCGGCCAATTTGCTGAAACCGGCGCTGGCGCGCGGCACGCTGCGCACCATAGGCGCGACGACGTTCGCCGAGTACAAAAAGCACATCGAAAAGGACCCGGCCCTGACGCGCCGCTTCCAGGCTATCCAGGTCGACGAACCGAGCGAGGAACGCGCGATCCTGATGATGCGCGGCGTCGCCTCGACGATGGAGAAACACCACAAGGTGCAGATCCTTGACGAGGCGCTGGAGGCGGCGGTGAAGCTGTCGCACCGCTACATCCCCGCGCGCCAGCTGCCGGACAAATCGGTCAGCCTGATCGACACCGCCTGCGCGCGCGTAGCCGTCAGCCTGCACGCCACGCCGGCCGAGGTGGACGACAGCCGCAAGCGCATCGAGGCGTTGGAGGTCGAACTGGGCATCATCGGCCGCGAAGGCGCGATCGGCATCGACACCGGCAAGCGCGCCGCCGACGCCAACGAATTGCTCGGCGCCGAACGCGAACGCTTGGCCGGCCTGGAAGCGCGCTGGAACGACGAACGCGCGCTGGTTGACCAGTTGCTGTCGCTGCGCGCGCGCTTGCGCGACGGCGCCCAGCCGGTCGAAGGCACGGGCAGCAAGCTCGAGGCGGCCGCCGGCACCGAGGCGTCGCCGGCGCCGCTGACCGACGGCCAGCGCGACGACCTCAAAGCGCAGCTGAAGGACGTGCAGGCCAGGCTGTCGGCACTGCAAGGCGAGAATCCGCTGATCCTGCCGACGGTCGACTACCAGGCCGTGGCCGCAGTGGTCGGTGACTGGACCGGCATTCCGGTCGGGCGCATGGCCAAGAACGAGATGGAAACCATCCTGACGATCGCCGCGTCGCTGGCCAAGCGCGTCATCGGCCAGGACCACGCGATGGAGATGATCGCCAAGCGCATCCAGACCTCGCGTGCCGGCCTGGACAACCCGAGCAAGCCGATCGGCGTGTTCATGTTGGCCGGTACGTCCGGCGTGGGCAAGACCGAGACCGCGCTGGCGCTGGCCGAGGCGTTGTACGGTGGTGAGCAAAACCTGATCACCATCAACATGAGCGAATACCAGGAAGCGCACACCGTATCGACGCTGAAGGGCGCGCCGCCGGGCTACGTCGGCTACGGTGAAGGCGGCGTGCTGACCGAGGCCGTGCGCCGCAAACCGTACTCGGTCGTGCTGCTCGATGAAGTCGAAAAGGCGCACCCGGACGTGCACGAGATGTTCTTCCAAGTCTTTGATAAAGGCTTCATGGAGGACGGGGAGGGGCGGTTCATCGACTTCAAGAACACCCTGATCATCCTGACGACCAACGCCGGCACCGACCTGATCGCCGGCCTGTGCAAGGACCCGGACCTGATGCCGGGACCAGACGACATGGCCAAGGCGCTGCGCGCGCCGTTGTTGAAGGTGTTCCCGCCGGCGCTGCTGGGCCGCCTGGTGACGATTCCGTACTACCCGCTGTCGGACGAGATGCTCGGCTCGATCGTCAAGCTGCAGCTGAACCGCATCAAGAAACGCGTTGAGGCGCGCTACAAGATCCCGTTCGAGTACACCGAGGATGTGGTCAAGCTGGTGGTGTCGCGCTGCACCGAGGGCGAGTCGGGTGGGCGGATGATCGATGCCATTTTGACTAATACTATGTTGCCAGATGTCTCGCGAGCGTTTTTGACGCGAACGCTTTCCGGGCAAAAGGTAGAGCACGTTGAAGTGAAAGTCGCCGAGGGGACCTTTTGCTACAACTTTGACTTTAATGGTTAATTTGCCGGTTACAAATTTCTGGTGTTTCTAGAAGGTGAATCCCTGGACATCGCAGTCGGTATTTGATTTCAAGAAGTTAATTAATGAAATGGAGGGGACCATGCCTTACAGGCTTAGCAGCAGGATGTCGCTCGCCGACGAGAACGGCGTGCCCTTACAACCGGACGCGCCGATCCTTACAAGCGACATTCTGAATTGGTATGAATGGAGAGCGGTTGGCGACCAAAAATTCGCGCGCGTACGTAGAGATAAACCGTCAGTGTCGCCGGAGGGATGGGTGCCTGCGTCGTTAATGATTCCCTTATATGGTCAGACGGCGCGAAAAAATGGCCTTGTTTTGGAAGGCAACGAAGAGGTGCGTGATAAATGCCGCCAGCTTGCAAACCGTATAGATAAACGTTTTGAAAAAGGATTGTTTAACGGTCCATCGCATTTCATGCTGGGAGTACTGCTGTGTGAGACCTTAGATGGGGATAAGGTGTTCTACGCCGCTTACGCTGGTAATTGGGCGGTAGCTGATTTCGACAAGGACGCAACTGCAAGCGGTTGCATCGGGGCTCAGTCAGTCCAGGGTGGCTCGGAACACTTTCGTGATATGGCGGGAAAGGTCTTCAAGGCGAGGCCGAAGAGCGGACCTCGAGTCGGTAGGCCGGCGGGGTTGCAGGCGGCCGATCTGACGCAACTGGGCAACTGGGATGATCTCGACGATCCTATTGATCGCGTAGGGAATGCGCTTGGGTCCTGCGCTGCGCAAAAAATGCTTCAACTCGCGATCAAGCACAACGCAACTCCGCGTCACATGTGGGAACAGTGGTACGACACTAAGCATATGGCGACGCAGGACCGTCTGCCTATCGAGTCTTGTTCCACTTGCGCTGTGAACATTCCCCGAATGCTCGATCGGGGCGCGAAAAAGACGGGCGGAAAGCATGGCTAGCACGCGCTGCGTCAAATCTAGCATTGACACGGAGCATCAGGCTTTGGCCCCGGTGCACTCCACTCAATATGAGAATGATTACTAAAAAGGAAAGTATATGCCAATCAGCATAGAGTATTTGTTCAGGATAAAAAGCAGCCCGTCCACGGAGGAGGCTTTTGACTGGATTGCCGCGAATGGCGGCGATTTTTCGGCATACGATATTTTCAGGAAGTTGCGATTCTCAATTTTTATTCGCGAAACCCAAGGAAATTACGGATTGTCGCAAGGCCGTAAATGTTTGAATGATTTCGTTCTTTACGAAGCAAGCAGACGGCAAACGAAGATTTTGATGAGTTTTGCGATGGCGGGAGGCGGCATGCAGTTCGTTCAATGGCTGCGAAACCGGCTAATGAGGCACTATAACTTATTCTCTACGGATTCCGTCTATGTCGACTGCGTAACGGCGCGATCCGGAGACTGTTACTACGGAATAGGGCCTGTAGCGGCTTATCCAACGTACGCTGAAGTACGGCCAGATCGCAGGCCCGCCATGGCTTTTGCCGATGGCGCCGTGCCGATTGGCGCAGTGCACCCGCTCTGGAACTGGAGATTCCTATCTGCAATGCGTGAGACCAAAGTAATGCTATTTGTTTTGACCGCCGAGTTTTTGGCGAGCGTATGGTGTATGCAAGAACTTCAGCAATTTGGAGATATGCTTAATAATCGGCAAGACTTGCGTGCCGTTGTATTAAACCTCTATAACCTCGATTGGGATCCAGCTCTCCTAGGGCTGCCGGCTGAGAGGGTAACTGTCCTTACCGAATTAAAAGAAACGGGGCTTGGAGGGATGCTTTGGGATCAGGGTTTGTGGGGAATATCTTCGGATGCATTCGATAACCTGGTTGGTACAATCGGCCCGCACCCAGAGTGGCGCGAGAGTTAATCATCAACGGGCCATTAGCATAAAGTAAAGAGCCGATGAAATTCATAGGGGATGCTGATGAAGCCGAATTACTTACTTGGAATATGCAGCAAGGAAGCTCTAAGGTGGAATTAAAGATAAACGAAGACGCTAACTCTCTAAGTGAGGACGAAAGCGAACCATAAATTAAAAACAATTCGAGATCGATCCTTGACTGGATATGACTAGCCCTTATTGACTACGATTGGAAGCAACATGCCAAACCAGGTATCTATGGGCGCGTTGATGACCTGCACCTTCGGCGTCGCGCCTTCCTCGCTGGTGGTGCTGCCAATAAACAAGGTGCTGGCCGAAGGCCCACCCGCCGCCAACATCATGGACCACATCCCGATGGTCAACATCATGCCGTTCGGGATGTGCAGTTCGATGGCAAATCCGATGGTCATCGCCGCCACCGCCGCCGCGCTCGGGGTGCCGACGCCGATGCCGTGCATCCCGGCCACCAGCGCGCCCTGGGTGCCGGGCGCGCCTACGGTGTTGATCGCCAACATGCCGGCGCTCGACAACGGTTCGAAATGCATGTGCAACTGGGGCGGCGTGATCGCCTTCAGCATGGCCGGCACCGTCAAGACCATGATTCCCTAACACGAAAAAACCGAGATCCCGATGCCTGCAACGCAAGCCCACCGCGACATATCCGTGACCTCCGCCTTGGCGGACGACACGCTGCTGTTCCATTCGATGAGCGGCACCGAACAGTTGGGGCGGCTGTCGGAGTATCGCGTCCAGCTGAGCAGCGCCAAAAAGGATATCAAGATCGGTGATGTCCTCGGCAAACCGATGGGCGTCCATGTCAACCTGGCCGATGGCGGCGTGCGCCATTTCAACGGTGTTGTCACCCGCTTTCGCAGCAACGGCTGGGATGGCGACGCGTTGGCCTACGAGGCTGTCGTCCACCCCTGGCTGTGGCTGTTGACGCGCGCGTCGAACTGCCGCATCTTCCAGGACCTGTCGGTGCCCGACATCGTCGCCCAGGTCTGCGGCGCGCCTGGGTACGGCGGCTTGGTCGATCTGTCGGCCGGCGCGCTCAGTGGCAGCTACCCCGCATTGCCGTATTGCGTGCAGTACCGCGAGACCGATTTCAACTTCGTCTGCCGCCTGCTGGAGGGCGCCGGCATCTACTTCTTCTTCACACACGACGCGGACAAGCACACGATGGTGCTGGCCGATTCTTATGGTGCGCATGTGTCCATCGCTGGCGAGGCGCTGAAGTTTTCCAGCGAGGACAGGCGCCTGAGCACCGACGACGAGATGGTGTTCGCCTGGTCGGCGTCGGGCGAAATCCAGCCGAGCGCCTTTGCGCTCAACGATTTCGATTTCGAGAAGGCTGCCGCCAGCAACAGCGGCGGCTTGCTGGTGAAGTCGACGATCGCCGCGGCGTTCGACCAGTCCGCGTTCGAGATGTTCGATTATCCGGGCGGGTACACGCTTGCCGCCGAGGGCACGTCGCTGGCGCGCGGGCGCATGGAAAGCTTGCACGGCCAGTGCGAACGCATCGAGGCGACAAGCAACGCGCGCGCGCTTTACACGGGTGGCCTGTTCACGCTGGCCGAGCATCCGCGCGATGACCAGAACCGCACATACCTGGTAACCGAGGCTGTTTATGCGGTCAAAGGTTCGGACTATCGCAGCGGAGGCGGAGGCGGCGTCGAATTCCAGGTGACGCTGGCGGGGATCGGCACGGCCTTTGCGTTTCGCCCGCTGCCGGTGGCGCGCAAGCCGGTGGTGCAGGGGCCGCAGACGGCGATGGTGGTCGGCAAAGCCGGCGAGGAGATCTGGACCGACAAATACGGCCGCGTCAAGCTGCAGTTCCACTGGGACCGCCTGGGCCAGGACGATGAGAAAAGCTCGTGCTGGGTGCGCGTGTCGCAAAGCTGGGCCGGCAAGGGCTGGGGCACGATGTTCATTCCGCGCATCGGCATGGAGGTGGTGGTCGAATTCCTCGAGGGCGATCCGGACCGGCCGCTGATCACCGGGTGCGTCTACAACTCGGACGCGTTGCCGCCGTACGCGCTGCCCGCCGAGCAGACCAAGTCCACTCTCAAATCGAATTCGTCGAAAGGGGGCAAGGGTTTCAATGAGGTGCGCTTCGAGGACAAAAAGGGCAGTGAAGAAGTGTTTGTCCAAGCCGAGAAGGACTATAACCGCGTCGTCAAAAACAACGACACGCTGAAGGTGGGTTTTGAGAAGGCCGACAAGGGCGATCAAACCATCGACATCAAGAACGATCAAGCGCTGACGATCGGGAACGATCAGCGGGAGACGGTCAAGAACGACCAGACCATTGACATAGGCAACGATCGGAAGAAGACGGTCAAGAACGATCAGACCGTGGAGATCGGGAACGATGATACGGAGACCGTCAAGAACAACCAGACTGTCGCCATCGGCGGCGAGCAGAAGGTCGATGTCGACGGCGCGCAGAAGATCAAGGTCGGCACCACCATCGCGATCGAGGCCGGCACGTCGATCGAGTTGAAGGTGGGCGGTAGCAGCATCAAGATCGAGGCGGCCAAGATCACCATCAAGTCGGCGCAGATCGAGATCGCCGCCGACGCCAACATGGAGGCCAAGGCCGGGGCGATGATGGTGATCAGTGGCGGCGCCATGGTCAAGATAAATTGATGTGCAACCCGAACGATTGACCGATGATGCTGACGTTGAATGTCCTAACCTATCGCAACCAGCCAACGCCAGGCGCGTCGGCGGGGCGCTTTTCCGACCCCGGCGGCACCTTGGGACGTGGACCCGACAACCTGCTGGTGCTGGACGACCCGGGCAAATATATCTCGCGCATCCACGCACGGGTGAGCTGCCGCGACGGCGTGTATTTTCTTGAGGACGTGGGCAGCAATCCTAGTGTGGTCAACGACCGCCCGCTCGGCAAGGGGCGCGAGATCATGCTGGCCGACGGCGACCGCATCGTTGTTGGCGACTATCAGCTCGAGGCGCGCGTGGTGGCCGAGGCGCCGGCCGCTTCCTGGCTGCCACCGGCGGCATTGAACGATTCCGCGCTGCCGCTGTTCGAGCCCCCACCGGTGACCGCGCCGGTGCCGCTGCCGGCGCTGGAGTCGCTGCCCGTCGCCGCCGCCGTGCCGGCGTACCAGGGCGCGCCATTCGACGCCTTGGCCGGCGCGCGCATCCTCGATGTTGCTCCCACCGATGGTGCGGCACTGGCCGCCGATGATCCGCTCGGATTGAACCTGTTCGCGGCGCCCCCGCCGGCGGCCGTCGCCCCCGGCGATTTCGGGCTGAATCTGGCGCCGCAATACCGCGCCGCCGAAAGCGATCATGTGTCGCCCGAGCTGGTGCCGTTCCGCATACCAGCGGTCGATACGCCGGCGCCTGCGGCCGGGGGCTTCGCGATCCCGCACGATTACGATCCGTTGGCGGATTTTTTGCCGCCGGTGCCGGTGCCCGCGCCTTCGCCACCGGAACCCGAAGCGGTGCCGCCGTCACCCGTGGCAGAGCCGCCGCAGACGGCGGCGCCGCCACCACCGGCAGCCATCGCTCCACCGGTAAGGCCAGCATCCGTATCGGTCGCCAGCGACAGCGAAATCCTCCAGGCGCTGCTGCGCGGGCTGGGCTTGCCGGACTTGCAGCTCAACCGCTCCGGCGTGCAGGTGGCCGAAACCGTCGGTGCGATGCTGCGCGAGGCCACCACCGGCACCATGGACGTGCTGATGGCGCGCGCGCTGACCAAGAAGGAAAGCCGCATCGACATGACGATGATCTCCGTCAGCGCCAACAATCCGCTCAAGTTCTTCCCCAATCCGGACAGCGCGCTGACGCAGATGCTGACCAACACCATGGTCGGCTACATGCCGCCGGTGCAGGCGATGCGCGGCGCCTTCGACGACTTGAAGGCGCACGAGCTGGCCGTCATCGCCGGCATGCGCGCGGCGCTGGCGGCGGTGCTGCATCGCTTCGATCCGGCGCACATCGAGAGCCGGCTGGCCGAGCCGAGCGTGATGGACAAAATGATGGCCTCGAACCGCAAGGCCAAGCTGTGGGACCGCCTTGTGATCTTGTACGGCGATATCGCGCGCGAAGCCGACGACGATCTGCAACGCCTGTTCGGCGAAAAATTCTCGGAGGCGTACGAGGAGCAGGTCCAACGCCTGCGCCAGGCACGCAAATAAACGCGGCATTCACTATCAATGAGCAATCGATGAGGCATCATGGCCTGGAAAAATAAAGTGGTCTGGTCGGAAGGCATGCTGCTGCAACCGCAGCATCTGCAGCAGCACGACCGTTATTGGCAAAGCCAGCTCGAGGCGAGGGTGGCGGCGTTGACCCCCTACGGCTACGGTTTCGCCGACCTGCGGCTCGACGAGCAGCAACTGGCGCTGGGCAAGCTGTCGTTGCTGTCCTGCCGCGCCGTGCTGCCTGACGGTACGCCGTTCGATCTGCCGGCGGAGGACGACCTGCCGCTGCCGCTCGACGTGCCGGCCGATGCCCGCAACGTGCTGGTGGTGTTGGCGTTGCCGTTGCGCCGGCACGGTGTGGCGGAAGTGGGCAACCACGACGGCCCGGATAATTTCGCCCGCCACCGCGCTGACGATTACGAGGCGTGGGACAGCAATGGCCTCGATAACAGCGCATTGATGCAGGTCGGTAAGCTGCGGCTACGCCTGGCGCTGGAGAGCGAGGTGGTCAACGCCTACGCCACCTTGGGCATCGCCCGCATCGTCGAGCGCCGCGCCGACAACCGCGTGGTGCTCGATCCCGAATACTGCGCGCCGTGTCTGGACTTTCGCGCCGCGCCACGCCTGGCCGGCTTTGCCGACGAATTGGTCGGCCTGCTGCACCAGCGTGGCGAGGCGCTGGCCGCGCGCCTGTCGCAGCCGGGCGTGGCCGGCGCCGCGGAGATCGCGGACTTCCTGCTGCTGCAGCTGCTGAATCGCGCCGAGCCGCTGTTCATGCACCTGGCCGGGGCGACCGGCGTCCATCCGGAGCGACTGTACGGCGCCATGCTGCAACTGGCCGGCGAGCTGGCCACCTTCACCGAGGCCGGCAAGCGCGCGGCGGCCTATCCGCAGTATCGCCACGACCATCTGGCCGAAAGCTTCGCACCGGTGATCGCCGATTTGCGGCGCGCCTTATCGACGGTGATGGATGCCCAGGCGGTGCCGATCCCGCTCGAGGAACGCCAGTTCGGCATCCGTGTGGCGGTGTTGCCGGACAAGGAGCTGCTGCGTTCCGCGTCGTTCGTGCTGGCGGTGAACGCGCAGATGCCGGCGGAGATGGTGCGCAACGGTTTCCCGGCGCAGGTCAAGATCGGATCGGTGGAAAAGATCCGCGACCTGGTCAACCTGCAGTTGCCAGGCATTGGCCTGCGCGCCTTGCCGGTGGCGCCGCGCCAGTTGCCGTTTTACGCCGGCCACACCTACTTTGAACTGGATCGCAGCAGCGAGTACTTCCAGCACCTTAACAACTCGGCCGGCTTCGCGCTGCACGTGGCCGGCGATTTCCCGGGACTGCAGATGCAGTTCTGGGCCATCAGAAGGTAGGCCGGCGTGAGCACTCAAGATCCCCGCGATCCCGAGCCGGACCCGGATGCCACGATGATGGTGCCGCGTCCGGGCGGGCGCCGGCCGGCGGTGCCGGTGGCGGTGTCGCCGGCCGCCACACCGTCCGCCGCAGATGCGTTGCCGCCGCCGGTGCCCGCCCCACCGGTGACGACGCTGCCCGGCGGCGGCCTCAATCCACTGGTGCGGGCGGCCAATCCCTTGCTCGATCTGGTGGTGCCGTTGCGCACAACCGCGCAGCCACACGATTTGCAGCAGCTGCGCGAGCGTCTGGCGCAGGCGCTTAAAACCTTTGAAACCGGGGCGCGTGCCGGTGGTGTCGACAGCGAGGCGATCGCCGCCGCCCGCTATGCCCTGTGCACGCTGCTCGATGAAACCATCGCCAGCACCGCCTGGGGTAGCGGCGTCTGGAATACCCGCAGCCTGCTGGTGGCCTTTCATAACGAAGCGTTCGGGGGTGAGAAGGTGTTTCTGATCCTGCAGCGGTTAAGCCAGAATCCGGCGGTCAACCTCGATCTGCTGGAATTGATGTATCTGTGCCTTGCGTTGGGACTGGAAGGCCGCTACCGCATGCTGGACCAGGGACAGGCGCAATTGGCGACCTTGCGCGAACGCCTGTTGCAGCTGATCCGCCAGCATCGCGGCAGCTACGAGGCCGACCTGTCGCCGTCGTGGCGCGGCGAGGCCGTGCGCTCGCCATCGACGCTGCGGCGCGTGCCGTTGTGGGTGCTGGTCGCCGCTGCCGCCGTGGTGCTGCTGGTGGTGCAGCTGGTTTGCGGCGTTATGCTGAACCGTGCGTCCGACCCCGTATTTGCCAAGCTGTCGACGATCCGCGTCTTGCGCACCACGCCGGCGCCGCCGAACGTACCGCTGCCGGCCGCGCCGGCCCGCATCGCCGGCTTCCTCGCGCCGGAAATCGCGCAGGGGCTGGTAAGCGTGCGCGAGACGGCCGAGCGTTGCGTCATCACTGTGCGCGGCGACGGCATGTTCGGCTCCGGCAGCGCCGAGGTGCGCGACAACGTGGCGCCGCTGCTGGCGCGCATCGGCGACGCGCTCGCCACGCTGCCGGGCAACGTGGTCGTCATCGGCCACACCGACGACACCAAGCCTGGCCTGTCGGCGCGCCTGCCGTCGAACTACGACCTGTCCAAGGCGCGCGCCGCCGGCGTGATGGCGGCGCTGGCGCAGCGCGCCGGGCCGGTCTCGCGCTACCGCGCCGAGGGCCGTGGCGATACCGAGCCGCTGGTGGCCAACGACAGCCCCCTCAACCGCGCACGCAACCGCCGGGTCGACATCGTCGTGCTGACATCGGCGCCGTGATGGTCAACGCACTTATCCTCTTTTGGGGCCGCCAGGGCGGACGACTATGAAAAAACTATTCTCCTGGCTGATGAAACCCTGGGTGCTATCCCTGCTCGGCGTGCTGCTATTGTCGCTGTTGGTGTGGTTCGAGGGGCCGCTGTTCGCGTTCGACGGCAACGCGCCGCTGGCGCCCAGCGGCGCGCGCTGGTTCCTGATCCTGTTGCTGTTGTCGATTTGGGCCGCTTACTTCTTGTGGAAGACGATCGCCGCCAGGCTGGCCAACCGGCGTCTGATGGCCAGCCTGGCACCGCCCGAGGAGAGCAAGGCCGACACCTCCGCCCAGCCACCGGAGGCGTTGCGCGAGCAGGCCTTGCTGGCCGCGCGCATGCGCCAGGCGATCGACGCGCTGCGCAAGGCGGCGCCGGGCAAGAGCAAATGGGGCGGCCAGTACCTGTACCAGCTCCCGTGGTATATGTTCGTCGGCGCGCCGGGCAGCGGCAAGACCACCACGCTGCTGCACTCGGGCCTGACGTTTCCGCTGGCCGAGACGCTGGGGCCGGGCGCCATCGGTGGCGTTGGCGGCACGCGCCACTGCGATTGGTGGTTCACCGACGAGGCGGTGCTGCTCGATACGGCGGGCCGCTATACCACGCAGGATAGCGACGGCGAGTTGGACCGGGCTGGCTGGAGCGGCTTTCTCGACCTCTTGAAAAAGCATCGGCCGCGCCGGCCCGTCAACGGCGTCATCGTCGCGATCAGCGTGGCCGATCTTTTGCAGCAGGGGCCCGCGGGCAGGCAGGCGCAGGCCCTGGCGATCCGCGCCCGCATCAAGGAACTGCACGAGCGTCTGGGCAGCAGCTTCCCGATTTATGTCACGGTCACCAAATGCGATCTGCTGGCCGGTTTCGTCGAGTTCTTCGATGGCCTTGGCCGCGAGGAGCGGGCGCAGGTCTGGGGCATGACGTTTCCGGCAAACTCCGATGACCAGGCCGCACGGGCCCTGGCCAGCTTCCCGCAGCGCTTCCTGGCGCTGGAGCGGCAGTTGCAGGCGCGCGTGCTGGAACGGGTGCAGCACGAGCGCGACCTGCAACGGCGGGCGCTGGTCTACCGCTTCCCGCAGCAGTTCGCCGCCATCGGCGAGGTGCTGGGCGGCTTCCTTAACGAGGTGTTTCAGGCCACCCGCTTCGAACGGGCTGCCCTGCTACGCGGCGTGTACTTCACCAGCGGCACGCAGGAGGGCAGTCCGATCGACCGCGTGATGGTGTCGCTGGCGTCGGCGTTCGGGCTCGATCGCAAGGTGCTGGCGCCCAACGCGGCCAGCGGCCGCAGTTATTTCATCACCAATCTACTGCGGGAGTTGATGTTCAAGGAGGCCGGGCTGGCCGGCGCGGACCGCAACTTCGAGCGGAACCGAAGGCGCCTGCGCTGGTTGGCCGGCGGCCTGGCCGGCCTGTTGCTGGTGCTGATGGCGGCCGGCCTGGCCACCAGCTACGTGCGCAACCAGCGTTACGTGAATGAGATGGCGGCCCGCGCCGCCGCGCTGGAAAGGGCGGCGCTGGCGGCGCCGGCACAGGGTGGCGTGGTGGCGCTGCTGCCGCTGCTGAACGCGGCGCGCGATCTGCCGGGCGGCTACGCCCAGCGCGGCGACGGCGTGCCGTTGCTGAACCGCTTTGGCCTCAACCAGGCGGACAAGCTTGGCGCGGGCGCGCGCACCGTCTACCGGCGCCTGCTGCGCGCCACGCTGCTGCCGCGCGTGACCATCCGCCTCGAGGAAGTGCTGCGGCGCGGCGATGCCAATAACCAGGAACTGCTGTACGAGACCTTGCGCGTCTACTTGATGCTGGGCCAGCCGAGTCATTTGGACGCCGAATCGGTGCAGGCGTGGCTCGGTATCGACTGGGGACGCAATCTGCCCGAGGCCAGTGGCGAGCGGCGCGACCAACTGGCCTCCCATGTCGCCGCGCTGCTCGATGCCGACGGCGCCGACTCCTCCGAGCCGCCCGTGCTCGACGCGGGGCTGATCGCGCAAACGCGCCTGACGCTGGCGATGATGCCGTTGCCGCAGCGCGTCTACAATCGTCTCAAGCGGCAGGTGGCGCAGGCCAGGCTGCCCGAGTTTAGCGTCAACCGCGCGGCCGGTCGCGACGTCTCGCTGCTGCTGGCGCGCGGCAGCGGCGAGCCGCTCACGCGCGGCATCGCCGGCGTGTACAGCGTGGCGGGCTATCGCGAGCTGCTCAAGCAACTGCCCCAGGCCATGCTCGACATCGCCAAGGACAGCTGGGTATTGGACCGGCGCGAGGCCGAGGGCGCGCTGGCGGCGGCCGGCGGCGAGCAAATGCGCGCCGCCGTGCTGCAGCTGTATTACGCCGACTATATCCGTCAGTGGGACGGCTTGCTGGCCGACGTGCGCATCGTGCCGTTTTCCAGTTTGGAGCAGGGCGCGCGGGTGACCAACGCGCTGGCGGCGGCCGATTCACCGCTGCGCGCACTGCTGCAGGCGGCCGCCCGCGAGACCAAGCTCGATAGCGCCGGCGCCAAGCCGGCGACGGCCGCGCTTGACGAGGCGGTGCGCGGCAAGCTGGCCGCCGCGCGCCGCAAACTGGAATCGGCGCTCGGCGGCGAGGAGGCGCCGCCGCCCGACGCCAAGGAGGCCAACCCGGTCGACCAGCATTTCGAGGCGCTGCACAAGCTGGTCGGCGCGCCGGGGGCGCCCGGTGCGGCGCCGCTCGATGCGATGCTGGCCATGCTGAAGGACGCGTCGCAGTACTTCGACGCGGCCGACGGCGCCCGCCGCGCCGGCACGCCGCCGCCGCCCGCCGATGTGATGCAGCGTCTCAAGCGCGAGGCCGACGGCAAGCCGGCGCCGCTGGGCGGCATGCTGAAAAATATCGACAGCGCCGGCGCGGGGCTTACCGTGGGCGGCGAGCGGGCGCGTTTGCAATCGCTGTGGAACGCGGACGGCGGACCGTTCTGCCAGGCCGCCATCGCCGGCCGTTACCCGCTGGCGCGCAGCGCGGCCAAGGAGGTCACGCCGGACGACTTCGGCCGCTTTTTCGGCCCGGGTGGGGTGATGGATGATTTCTTTGCCAAGAATCTGGCGGCGCAGGTGGATATGGGCGGCGCGCAGTGGAAGTGGCGCGACAGCGGGGTGGCGCCCGGCGTGCCACAGGAGGTGTTGGGTCAGTTCCAGCGGGCGGCGCGGCTGCGGGATATGTTTTTCGTGGGCGGTGGGCGGCAGCCGTCGTTGCGGTTCGAGTTGGCGGCGCTATCCGCCGATGCGGCGTTTAGCAAGATTAGCTTCGATATCGATGGTCAGGCGGTGGTTTATATCGCCGGCGCGGCGGCGCGGCCGGTGCCGATTTCGCTGCCTAGCGGGAAGGCCGGGGGACAGATGCATCTGGAGGCGGTGCCGCCGTTGAAGGCCGATCTGCGCAGCGATGGGCCTTGGGCGTGGTTTCGGATGCTGGATATGGGGTCGTTGGAGTCCAGCGCGCAGGGGGAGCGGTTTAAGCTGACCTTCGATCTGGATGGGCGCAAGGTGGTTTATCAGCTTACCGCTAGTAGTGTCGTGAATCCGTTTCGCCGGGAGGCGTTGGAGCAGTTTCGGTGTCCGGTGGGGTGGTAGGCCGGTGCCTTTGCCATCGGCGGCGCATGCATGGCGGATTACGCTTCGCTAATCCGCCCTACGTGGATCCTTGGTGGCTCGATGGGCGGTGGTCCGATCATCGTTACGTTGGTGGCGTGGCTTTGAATATGCCCGTTACTTTGAAGCTTACTTCGCCTTCGAGGTCGCCGGGCGCCGTTTCGATTTGTAGTTGGCGGATGCCGTGGCGGTGGGCTTGCCGCGCCAGGTTGCCGACGACTTCCGCCAGTTCCGCAGGCACGGACGGCGCGGGTGACGGGGCCGCCGCCGGTGCCGGCTCGTCGCCGAAAAACTGGGCGACCATCGAGCTGAATTCGCGGCGCGTGGTGACGCACCATACCGGCCGCACACCGGGGAAGGCGCGTGCCACGGCGCCGTCGGCCCGCGCGCGGTCGGGGTCGACCGCCAGCACGAACAGGCCGTTGTCGCCGTCGACGATGGGCATCCATTCCTGTCGCAGCACGTCGGCGCGCTGGAACTGCTCCAGCAGCCGCACCGGGCGCCGGTGCGCGCGGTCGAAGGTGAAGTAGGGCATCGAGTAGAAGTCGGCCAGCGCCCGCCCCACCAGCACCGTCTTGATGCCGAAGTCGTCGATCAACACGTCCTCGATGTCCCGCCCGGCCACCGTCAGCCGCATGGCCTGGTCGAGCTGGGCCCGCGACAGCAGCGTTTCGGGGATCAATGCGGCGAAGCGCCCGCGCTCGCGCCGCGCGGCCTTGCCGCCGCCGGCGAAGGCCGTCGCCAGCAGCCGCGCCAGTTCGCGCACGCCGTCCTCGATCAGCGGCGGGAACGGGCCGCCGTGGCGGTTGTTGATCAGCTGGACCACGCCCAGCACGGCGCCGCCGGCGTCGACGATGGGCGCGACCAGCATTTCGCGCGTGCGGTAGCCGGTGCGCCGGTCGACCCGCATTTGAAAACGCAGCGCCGGCGCGTGCCGCCGCAGCTCCTCCTCGTCGTAGACATCGCGCAGGTTCAGCGTGCGTCCCGACAGCGCCGCGTAGCCGGCGATGCTGTCGGCCGAGATGGGCAACTTGAGCTGCTTGAACGACGCCAGCCCGGTCTTGACCTTCGACACCAGGCTGGCGTTGTCCTCGCCCAGCGCATAGATGCTGAGGCGGTCCGCGCCAAACAGCTCGCAGATGCCGGCCGACAGGTTGAGCATGATGTCGTCGATGTCGTCGGTCGCGCCGATGGTGGCGCCGACATGGCGCAGTTGCGGCATGAACGCGGCGCGCCGCGCTTCGTCGTCGGTTGGGGCGGCGCTCATGACGGCCGTCCCGGGCGTGGCGCCACGATGGTGGCGTCGGCGTCGGTGGCGTCGGCCGCAAGCAGTGTGGCTTCGAGGTCGCCCTGCGGCGGCCTCGTGATCGTTTCGTCTTCCGCTGCCGCCGGCGCCGCGGCGCCGGTTCCCTCCGGCGCGGCCAGGAACGGATTGGCGCCGTGCAGGCGCGGTGGCATGGTGGCGTTGGGGGCGATGTGCTCGCCGTTCAACGCGCGCAGCAGGTCGTCGCGGAAGGCGCGGGCGTCGGGGTAGCGCTCCATCGGCCGTTTGGCCAGCGCGCGCAGCACGACGCGGTCGAAGGCCGGATCGAGCGACGGGCTGAGCATGCTTGGGAGCACCGGCTGCTCGTACAGGATGTTTTGCTGCAGCGCGAACAGGCCCTGGCCGTGAAACGGTTTTTGCGCCGTCAGGAATTGGTACAGGATGATGCCGACGGCGAAAATGTCGGAGCTTGGCCCGGCGCGCTGGCCGGCGATCTGCTCGGGCGACATGTAGCTCGGGGTGCCAACCAGCGTGCCGGTTTCGTCGACCGCCGCGCTCTCCAGGCAGGCCACGCCGAAGTCGGTCAGTTTTACGCGCAGCTGGGCGCTGAGCATGATGTTGGCCGGTTTGATGTCGCGATGGATTACGCCGTTCTGGTGCGCGTAGGCCACCGCGTCGAGCAGCTCGCACGTCATGCGCACCGCGTCGGCCAGCGTGAAGTCGAGCGAGAATGACTGGTTCTCGTCGAAATAGTCGCCCAGCTCCTCGCCGGCGATCAGTTCCATGACCAGGTAGGCGATGTCGTCCTGTTCGCCGAAATCGTACACGGTGACGATGTTCGGATGGTTCAAGCGGGCCACCGCGCGCGCCTCCTGCACGAAGCGCACCGAGTAGTCGGCGCGTTGGTCGGCGTCGAGGTGGGTCGTCTCGACGACCTTGACGGCGACGCGCCGGTTCAGTTTTGGATCGAGAC
The DNA here is from genome assembly GCF_017833525.1 of Duganella sp. 1411. GTDB lineage: Bacteria > Pseudomonadota > Gammaproteobacteria > Burkholderiales > Burkholderiaceae_D > Rugamonas. Next base: position 1,004,369 of record NZ_JAFICD010000001.1, on the reverse strand, counting down.
CCAGATATACCTCGCCCATCGCGCCGCGTCCGAGCACGCGTTGCAGTTGATAGCGGCCGAGTTGTTTTAATTCGCTCATGGAGGTTGCCTTATCGGGTATAGTGGTCGGCGCCAAACCAAGCGGTTCGCCACATGGGCCGCGGCGTGTTAACCATCGACGAGGCATCATGGATTTGGAAAATAATGGAGTGCCAACGGCGACGATGGAGGAGCCGCGCACCGGCTTTTTCGGCAAGGTCACCAGCCATGGCGATTTCGTTACGCGCCGGCTGGCGCCGGAGTTCCAGCGGCAATGGGACGCCTGGCTGCAGGACGGTTTGCAGCGCAGCAGGGCGGCGCTGGGCGCGCGTTGGCTGGACACCTATCTGAGTAGTCCGATCTGGCGCTTCGCGCTGGCGCCGGGCGTGTGCGGACCGCAGGCGCGGGCCGGCCTGCTGATGCCCAGCGTGGACCGCGTGGGCCGCCATTTTCCGTTGACGCTGGCGCGTGCGCTCGATGGCGCGGCGCCGCTGCTCGATTGCGTGACGGCGCATCACGACTGGTATGCGCAGCTGGAACTGCTGGCGCTGTCGTCGCTGGAGGAGGGCTTTTCGCTCGAGGCGTTCGATGCCGCCGTCGAGGCGCTGGCGCCCCCTGTCGCGGCGTCGCCGGCGCCGCTCCGGCAGTCCCCGGTCATCGCGCTGGCAGGGATACATCCGCCGGCACCGCCATTGGCATCGGCGGCGGAGGGCGCCGGCCTGGTGCCGGCCATCGCCGCCGCCGCGCTGCAGGGGCAATGCCTGTGGTGGACCGACGGCTCGCCCAAGGTGGCGCCGTGCCTGGTCCTGAGCCGCGGCTTGCCGTCGGCGGACGCGTTCAGCGCGCTGCTCGATGGCGACTGGCGCGGCCACGCCTGGCCCGGCGCCTGACGCGTAGATCATCTGGCGCGCGCTGCCGCTCATGATGCGCAACACGTCAGCAGCACGGTGACGTTGTCACGTCCACCGTAGCGCGTGGCCAGCGCGATCAGGCGCGCGCAGTCGGCATCGAGCGTGGCGGCGCTTGCGCCGGCCAACACCTGCTCGATTTCGCCGTGCGGCACGGCGCCGTGCAAACCATCGCTGCACAGCATCAGCAAGTCGCCCGGCAGCACCACTTGCGAGCGCACTTCCGGCGTCACCCGGGGCGACGGACCGACCGCCTGCAGCAGCAAATTCCTGGCCGGCAGGTTGTCGAACATGCCCGATTCGAGCGCTTGCTGATACAAGGTCTGGTCGCGCGTGAGCTGTGCCAGCCGGCCGCCGCGCTGCAGGTACAGGCGGCTGTCGCCGACGTTGAACAGCACCACGGCGGTGGCGCCGGGCGGATGCCAGTAGCCGCACAACGTGGTGCCCATGCCGCCGCCATCGATGCAGTTGTGCGCCAGGTTGCGCATGTACAGCGCCTGGTTGGCGGCGTCGATGGCGTCGTGCAGCAGGGCCACGGCGTGCATCGACAGGTCGGACCAGGTGGCGTCGGCGTCGGCGCTTTCGAATGCCGTCCCCCGGCCGCCGTGGCGCCGCAGGTAGTCGCGCAGCGTCGTCAGGGCGCCGGCGCTGGCCACTTCGCCGGCCTGGTGGCCGCCCATGCCGTCGGCCACCATCGCCAGTCCCAGTTCGGCGTCGATCAGGAAGTTGTCCTCGTTGCTGCCGCGTACCGGGCCGGTGTCGGTGGCGCCCAGCGCCATGCCGATCGCAAGCCGCTGCGGCCGGCTGTCGGACAGCGGCGTGGCGGCGCTCATCCCGCCACACCGTTTTCGGCCAGGAAGCGGGCGCGCTCGGACGGCATCTCGATATGCGCGGCCACCAGGCGCAGGAAATCGTCGCGGTCGTTGGTCTGGCGCGCCGCCCGTTTGACCACCACCCTGGCGATCGGGCCGATGAGCATCGTCAGCGTTTGCGCCGTGGCCTCGACCAAGGCGTCGTCGAAAGCGACTGGCGCGCGGATCGCCGGGCGGCCCGCCGCGCCGGCCGCGACGCCGGTGGCGCCGCCCAGGCCCGTCCCCATGCCGGTCGCCCTGCGGCCGCCCATGGCGGCGCGCGAGGCGGTGCCGGTGCCGGTGCCGCTGGCGGCGAGTTTGCGCTTGACCAGCGCCACGCCCTGTTGGAATTCGACCTTGCCCAGTTCGGAGGGGATGTGCGCCAGCAGCGCCTCGCACAGTTCGTCGATGCCGTCCGCTTTGGCCGCCACCTTCTTGAGCAGGAACCTGGCCATCGGGCCGATCTGGCGCGACAGGATGGTTTCCAGTTCGGGGAAGGCTTCCAGCTTCCATGGCGTCATCGTGTGCACGCCGGAGCCGGTGCCGGTTTCGATGTCGGGCTGGCCGCGCGGCGGCTGCGCGCGCAGGGCGGCGGCCAGCACCGTACGGTCGGTGTCGGCCAGCGCGTCGGCATCGGCGCCGCCGCTCTGGCCGACCCGGACGAGGGCGTCGAGGAAGGCGCGCGCCGACGCGAAGCGGTCGGCCGGTGCCTTGGCCATGGCCAGTTCCACCAGGCGGTCGTAGCCCGTGCCCAGCGACGGCAGCAGCTGCGACGGCGGCGGCGGGACCTGATTGAGGATTTGCTGCATGACGATGGTCGGCGAGCCGGTGAACGGCCGCACCCCGGTCAGCAACTGGTACAGCAGCACGCCGGCCGAGAACACGTCGGAGCGGCCGTCGACGGTCTCGCCGCGGAACTGCTCGGGCGACATGTAGCTGGGCGTGCCGATCATCGACCCGGTCTGCGTGAGCGTCGACGATTCGATGCGGGCCACGCCAAAGTCGCCGACCTTGAGCTGGGCGGCGGCGGTGACCAGCAGGTTGGCCGGTTTGATGTCGCGGTGGACCACGCCGCGCGCGTGGGCATAGTCGAGCGCCAGCAGCAGGTCGCCCATCCAGGCGGCCACGCGCGCCGGCGCGGTCGGCTGGCCGGCCACCATCAGCGCGTTGAGCGGCGTGCCGTCGACGAATTCCATGGCGATGTAGGCCGAGTCGGCGTCCTCGCCGTATTCGTACACGCTGACGATGTTGGGGTGCTGCAGCCGGCCGGCGGCCTGCGCCTCGTTCTTGAAGCGGCTGATCAACTCGGCCTGGCGGGCGTCGCTGAACAACTCCTTGCGGACGGTCTTGAGCGCGACCACCCGTTCGATGTGCGGATCGAAGGCCTTGTAGACGACACCCATGGCGCCTTTGCCGAGGATGGCGTCGATCCGGTATTTCCCCAGTTGCGCGGGCATGTCGGGCCGCTTCCCTTACTCTTCGAGCATCTTCATCGCGCTCGCCAGGCTGGTGCGCATGCGGCCGAAGGAGCGCGCCAGCACCGACAATTCGTCGCCGCCCCGGACGTCGAGCTCCTCGGCGCTGAACTCGCCCATGCTGACCTGGTCGGCCAGGCGCGACATCTGCGTGATGCGGCGCGTGACGAACAGGTGGACCATCAGGTTGAGGGCGATGAACAGGAACACGAAGATGCCCAGCATCGACACCATATAGCTGCGCAGCATGACGCCGGCGCGCCGCAGCGGCACCTCCATCGGCACCGACACCACCTGCGCGCCGATGATTTCCATGTGCTTCCAGCCGAAGCCGTTGTTGCGGCCGTAGATGTCGAGCATGGTCTTGGGCGCGTTGTCGGGCACGCTGTGGCAGCGCAGGCAGGCCGCGTTGGTGATCTGTAGCGGGCGGGCGACATACAGCGCCGGGCCGATCGCGGTGCCGCGCTCGCCGACCATCTCCTTCAGATCCGGTTTGGCGCGCAGCGTGTTGACGATGTCGGCCTCCCAGTCGGCGGCGCGGTCGCGCAGGTTGGTCGGGTTCAGCGTCGCCTCCTTGTAGCTGAAATCCGGATACGACTTGAGCAGGTGGTTCAGGTGCTCGGTGGCGGCGTAGGAGGGGATCGATTGCGGCAGGAACTCGTATTTGAGTTGCATGTCGAGCAGCGGGGCGACCTGGCCGGAGGTGTAGCTGCGCGCGGCGATGGCCGCCTGCATCAGCACGCGCGCGCTCTGCAAGGTTTCCTCGCGCGCGTTTTGCTGCAGCAGATAGTCGGTGACGGCGCTGGCGGCGGCGAATCCGAGCGCGAAAACCGACAGAAACACGATGTTGAATTTCGCCGCGAGCGACAGTTTCATGATGGGGGCCTCGTTGATACCGTCCACTCTACCTCCGAAGCGGCATGGGCGTTGTCCCCAAAATTGGGGACATCCGGGACGTCCAAAATCACTAACATTGCTGTTACCATTAAGACTAATATTGATATTTTCTTAATAGTCACTGATGGCGCCTAGCCGCCCGGTCCCGGGGGCCCGATTGTATCCATGCACAGCATTACCGCGCCCGTCTCGCCGACTCCGTGCGCCGCCGCCGCGGCGGTTGGCGGCGTGCATCGTCAGCGCGCTGTTGCAGGTGGCGGGCGTCCGGGCCGAGGCGCTGCACCTGACGGCGGCCGACACGCAGGACGTCGCCGCCGGCCGCTACACGGCGGCGGCGGCCAGCGTCGACAGCGCCACGCTGCCGCGCGCGTGGCGCGCCGTGCGCCTGCCCCACGCCCACGCGTCGGACGTGCTGGGCCAGGCGCGCGCGGCGCCGGCCGGCGGCGCCCAGATCGTCACCACCTGGTACCGCCTGACGCTGCCGGCGTGGCGCCCGGGCGCGGCGCAAATGCTGTACGCGGCGCGGGTCAAGGCCTACGGACCGATCGCGGTCTACGTCGACGGCCGGTTGCGCCACCAACGCCAGCTCGAGGGCGCCACCTGGTACTGGTCGCCGCTGTGGCTGGAGCTGGACGGCGGCGGGGGCGGCGCGCCGCCGCGCGAGATCCTGTTCCGCATCGAGCACCCGCGCAGCAGCCGCACGGCGCTCGCCTCGGTCTGGCTGGGCACGACCGACGAAATCGGCTGGCGCTACCAGGGGCGCCAGTGGCTGCAAGTCTATCTGCCGCTCATGTGCGTCGGCGCCTTTGTCGCCGTCGGCGTGTTTTCGGCCTTTGTCTGGATCTGGCGCGGCGTCGGCCTCGGCTACGGCCTGTTCACGCTGCTGGCGGCGGCCCAGTTCGTGCGCTCGCTGAACTTTTTCTGCGAGGCGCGGCTCGACAACGATTGGCTCGCGTGGATGATGCTCAACTCGCTGTTCTGGATGCTGACGCTGGCGCACGCGTTCCTGGAGATGGTCCACGGCCAGCGCCAGCGCTGGCTCAGCCGCGGCCTGCTGGCGGTCAACCTGCTGGTCGCCGGGTTCTCGGCGCCGGTGCTGGCGGCGTGGCCGAACACGCCGCTGGTCACGCCGTTGCTCTATCTGCTGGCCATCTCGGCCGGCGTCGCCATCACCGCCGCCGGCGTGCGGGCCTCGTGGCGGCGCTCGCCCGATGCGATGCTCATGTCGGTCGGGGTCGGCTTCGGCGTGCTGTACGGCATCAATGACTGGGCGCTGCAAAGCAATTTCCTCGGTCCGGAGCACTGGTATCTGGGGCCCTACATCAACCTGCAAAATTTCGCCATGTTGTGCTATCTGATGTATCGGCGCTACATCGCGGCGCTGGCGCTCGCCGAGCAGAGCAACCTGCGCCTGGTCTCGCGCCTGCGCGAGCGCGAGGCCGAGCTGGCGTTCAGCTACCAGCGCCTCATCGAGATCGAGCACAAGCAGACGCTCGCCGGCGAACGCTTGCGGCTGATGCAGGACATGCACGACGGCCTGGGCTCGTCGTTGCAAAGCGCGCTGTGGGCGGTCGAGCGCGGCCAGCTCGACGACAACGCCGTGCCCGATATTTTGCGCGCCTGCATCGACGACCTGCACCTGACGATCGATTCGCTCGAGCCGGTCGAGGCCGACCTGCTGCTGTTGCTGGCGACGCTGCGCTACCGCCTGGGCGAACGCCTGCGCCTGGCCGGCATGCGCCTGCACTGGGCCGTGGCGGACGTCCCCCCGCTCGAGTGGATAGACCCGCGCACCGCGCTGCACATCCTGCGCATCCTGCAGGAGGCGCTGAGCAACATCGTCAAGCACACCAACGCCACCGAGATCCGCGTGGCCACCTCGTTCGATGGCGACGGCGTGACCGTGTCGATCGCCGACAACGGCCCCGGTTTCGACCTGGCGGCGGCGCGCCAGCTCGGCGGCAAGGGCTTGCTCAACCAGCAGCGCCGCGCCGCCGCCATCGGCGGCGCGATCGCGTGGGAGCCGGCCGGCGGCGGCGGCACGCTTGTGCTGCTGTGGCTGCCGTTGTCGCAGCCGGCCGCGGCGCTGGCGCCGGTCGCCACTTTTCACTGAGAAAGCCCACGATGACGGCAACCATCAATCCAGCTCTCCATCAACCCATCCGTGTCGGCATCGTCGAGGACGACATGGATTTCCTGCACGCGCTCGAGGGCACGGTGGCCGCCGCCGACGACATGGTGCTGGCGGCGGCGGCCAGCACCCGCCACGCGGGCCTGCAAATGCTCGCCGGCCGCGCCTGCGACGTGCTGGTGGTGGACCTGGGCCTGCCCGACGGCTCGGGCATCGACGTGATCGGCGCGGCGGCCTGCCAATGGCCCGATTGCGCGGTCATGGTCAGCACCATCTTCGGCGACGAGCTGCATGTGATGCGCGCGATCGAGGCCGGCGCGGCCGGCTATCTGCTCAAGCACACCAAACCGGGCGGCCTGGCCGAGGAGATCCGCAGCATCTTCCAGGGCGGCAGTCCGATCAGCCCGATCATCGCGCGCCAGATGCTGACCCGCTTCCGCCACCTGCCGCCGGTGCGGCAGGCGCTGGCCCAAAGCGCGACGGCGGCCGAGGCCCAGCCGCTGCACACCCAGTTGTCGCCGCGCGAGCAGCAGGTGCTGGAATTGATCACCAAGGGTTTCACCACCGAGGAGATCGCCGGCTTGATGCGGGTGTCGAGCCACACGGTGCTGACCTTCATCCGCCGCACCTATCGCAAGCTCAAGGTCAATTCGCGCGCCGAGGCGATCTACGAGGCCAAAATGCTGGGCTTGCTGGACTAGTCACAAAGAACTAGGCGCGCTACGCCGTCGTGCGCAGTGCCAGGCGCCCCGGCGGCCGCTACAATGTCCCCACACCATAACAGGAGAGCGACGATGTTAAGCGACCGGTTCGGTCGATCGATCGACTATCTGCGGGTATCGGTCACCGACCGCTGCGACTTGCGCTGCACCTACTGCATGCCCAAGGACTTCAAAGGCTACGAAGACCCGCCCGACTGGCTCAGCTTTGACGAGATCGAACGGGTGGTGGCCGCCTTCGCCCGCCTGGGCACCTCGCGCGTGCGCCTGACCGGCGGCGAGCCGCTGACCCGGCGCCAAATCCCCCAGCTGGCCGCGCGCCTGTCGGCCTTGCCCGGCGTGCGCGACCTGTCGCTGTCGACCAACGGCACCCGCCTGGCGCGCCACGCCGCCGCCCTCAAGGCCGCCGGCGTCACCCGCGTCAACGTCAGCCTCGACACGCTCGACCGCGACTGCATGGCCGGCATCACCGGCCGCGACTGCCTGCCGGCCGTGCTGGAGGGCTTGCAGGCGGCCAAGGCGGCCGGCCTGGCGCCCGTCAAGATCAACATGGTGGCCATGCGCGGCGTCAACGACGCCGAGATCGACGCCATGGCCGCCTTCTGCATCGAGCAACGCTTCATGCTGCGCCTGATCGAAGTGATGCCGATGGGCGAGACCGGCCAGAACGCCGCCTACCTGAACCTGGCGCCGGTGCAGGCGCGGCTGGCCGAGAAGTTCGGCCTGCGGCCGCAGGCGCTGGAGCTGGGCGGCGGCCCGGCCCGCTACTGGAGCACCGCCGACGGCAGCGCCAGCATCGGCTACATCACGCCGCTGTCGCAACATTTCTGCGCCACCTGCAACCGGGTGCGGCTGGCGGTCGACGGCACCTTGTACCTGTGCCTGGGGCAAGAGCAGCAATTCCCGCTGCGCCCGCTGCTGCGCGGCGGCGCCACCGACGCCGAACTGGAGCAGGCGATCCGCGCGGCGATCGAACTCAAGCCCCGCGAGCATGACTTCGGCCGCCAGCCGGAAAAGATCGTGCGCTTCATGTCGCAAACCGGCGGTTGATGGCCGCGCCGCAAGTTATACTTTCCCCTTGTTACTGATTAACGGAGCCGCCGATGTCCCATCCCGCCCAACCTGGCCGCCCTTGCCGGCGTCGCGCGCCGTGCTGAAGCCGGCGCTGTTCGCCGGCTGGCAAAAACTGTCGACCCGCATCGTCGGGCTGCTGCTGGGCTTCCTGGCGGTGGCGCTGCTGGTGATCGGCTCGACATTGTTGCTTTCATGGCAATTGGAAGGCAGCGCCGCCGCCATCAACGTGGCCGGCAGCCTGCGCATGGACAGCTATCGGCTGGCGATGCTGGCCGGCCGGCTCGACACCCCGGCCGGGCGCGCCGATCCCGCCGCCGCCGGCGAGCTGGGGGCGCAGCTCAAGCGCATCGACGCCACGCTCGAGCTGTTGCAGCGCGGCGACCCGCAGCGGCCGCTGTTCCTGCCGCCGACCAGCGTCATCCGTGGCGTGTTCGGCGAGGTGCGGCAGCAGTGGCGCGGCGAACTGGCGCCGCGCGCCGGCGCCTTGCTGGCGCGCGACCCGCCGCCGGCGGCCGAGGTGCGCGCCGTCCAGCAGCTCGGCGAGCGCTTCGTGCTGCGCGTCGACCAGCTGGTCCAGCACATCGAACACGACAGCGAAGGCCGCACCTTCTGGCTGCGCGCCTCGCAGCTGTTGCTGCTGGCGCTGGCGCTGTTCGGCACGGTGAGCATCATCTATCTGCTGTTCAACATGATCGTGTCGCCGGTGACGCGGCTGCAGGCCGGCATCGAGCGCATGCGCGAACAGGATTTGAGCGTGCGGCTGCCGGTCGACAGCAGCGACGAATTCGGCGCGCTGGCGCGCGGTTTCAACCAGATGGCCGACAAGCTGCAGGATTCCTACGCCAACCTCGAGCAGCGGGTCCACACCAAAACGGCCGAGCTGGAGCAGCAGAACCGCGAGCTGGCGCTGTTGTACGACAGCGCCGCCTTCCTGCAGCAGCCGCAATCGGCGGAGGCGATGTGCGACGGCTTCCTGAACCGCATCAGCGATTATTTCAGCGCCGACGGCGGCTCGGTGCGCATCCTCGATCCCAACCGCGGCAACCTGCACATGCTAGTGCACCACGGCATCTCCGAAAAACTGGTCGAGACCGAGCGCTGCCTCAAGGTCGGCGAGTGCCTGTGCGGCGAGGCGGTGGTCAGCAAGCTGGCGGTGATCCACGACCTGCGCCGCATGGACCGCGGCCACACGCTGCAATGCCACCGCGAGGGCTTCGCCACCATTTCGATCTTCCATATCTTCGCGCAGCGCCAGCACCTGGGCTTTTTCAACCTGCATTTCCGCACCACCACCGAGTTCAGCGCGGCGCAGACGGCGCTGCTCGAGACCTTGGGCCAGTTGCTGGGCACGGCCATCGAAAACCAGCGCCTGCAGGGGCGCGACCGCGAACTGGCCATTTCCGAGGAGCGCAACCTGGTGGCGCAGGGCCTGCACGACAGCATCGCCCAGGGCTTGAACTTCCTGAACCTGCAGGTGCAGATGCTGGAGCAGTCGCTCAAGAGCGGCCGCGTGGACGAGGTCGAGAGCATCGTGCCGGCCTTGCGCGCCGGCGTCGAGGAGAGCTACCAGGACGTGCGCGAGCTGCTGCACAACTTCCGCACCCGCCTGCAGGAGGGCAACCTGGTGTCGTCGCTGGAGACGGTGGTCGACAAGTTCCGCCGCCAGAGCGGCATCGCGGTCGATATCGAGGCCGACAGCGACGGCGCGCCGTTCCCGCGCGAGCACCAGCTGCAATTGCTGTTCATCGTGCAGGAAGCGCTGTCGAACGTGCGCAAGCACGCGTCGGCGCGCCAGGTGTGGCTGCGGCTGACCGACGGCGAGGATTTCGACCTGAGCATCCGCGACGACGGCCACGGCTTCGATCCGCTGCGGCTCGACACCAAGGACGGGGCCCATGTCGGCCTGACCATCATGCGCGAGCGCGCGCAGCGCATCGGCGCGCGGCTGGACGTGACGTCGGCGCCCGGCGCCGGCACCGACGTGCGCGTGCACCTGGGGCGCGCCCAGCGGCGCGCGGCATAACGCGGCATAAACCACATTTTATAGAGACATCGCCCATGCAAACCAATCCGGACCCCAACGCCATCAGCGTGCTGCTGGTCGACGACCATACCTTGTTCCGCAGCGGCATCCGCTCGCTGCTGCAGCGCCACCCCGAGTTTTGCGTGGTGGGCGAGGCCGCCGACGGCTTCGAAGGCATCAAGCTGGCGCTGCAGCTGCGCCCGCGGGTGGTGCTGCTGGACCTGAACATGCCGGGCATGTCCGGCGTGGAGACGCTGCAGCTGCTGCGGCATGATTGCCCCGACAGCGCGGTCGTCATGCTGACCGTGTCCGAGGACGCCGAGGACCTGGGCGTGGCGCTCAAGGCCGGCGCCAGCGGCTATCTGCTCAAGAACATCGACACCGAATATCTGACCCGGGCGATCCGCCGCGCCGCCGCCGGCGAGACCGTGGTGGCCGAGGCGATGACGGCCAAGCTGGTGGCGCAGTTGCAGAGCGGGGCGGCGGCGCCGGTCGCGTCCGAGCTCGACAAGCTGACCCCGCGCGAGCGCGAAATCCTCGATTGCCTGGCGCGCGGCGAGAGCAACAAGAGCATCGCCCGCAACCTGGAACTGGCCGAAAGCACGGTCAAGATCCATGTCCAGAACGTGTTGAAAAAACTCAAGCTCAGCAGCCGGGTGCAGGCCGCGGTGTACGCGGTCGAGCACCGGATGCAGGGCGGCGCGTGAGGCGCCGCCGGCCGCACATGGCCTAGCCACCGCAGCAACCGCCGCAGCAGCCGCCGGCGGTCTGGGGCTGCGCGGCTTCTTCCGGCGCGTCGCTGTAGGAGGGGAAGCCGGCCAGCGCCAGGCGCCGCGTCAGCAGGTGCGGCGAGGTCAGCGATTGGTCGATGCGCATGATCGCCATGCCGTCGCGCAGCGACACGCTCACTTCGCTCACGCCGTGCATGTCGTTGAGAATCTGGGCGACCTTGTCGGCGCAGGCTTCGCCATCCATGGCGTCTATTTTCAGTACTGTGGTTTGCATCGCATTTCCTCTTTTGGTCATTAATTGAAACAACACCGACAGGCTAAGCGAAAGCGGCGCGGCGGTCGATGGCTACGGGCCCAACGGCGGCGCCATTTTTGATTTTCTTGATCCAGGTTAAGCCGATCGGGCGGCGGTCTTCACAGGTGCTGACACGGCGCAGACAATGTATTGGAACCCTTAAGGAACGACGATCATGACCTTGCTCCACATCGAAGAACCCGCCGGCCGCGCGGGTGCCTGGCACACCGGCCACCCCTTGTGGCGGCTGGGCTTCCGTCCCTTCTACCTGTGCGCCGCGCTGTTCGCCGCGCTCGCCGTTCCGTTGTGGATGGCACAGTATTACGGTTGGATACGGGGTGGCTTGGCCGGCCTGCTGCACGTCGGCTTCGCCTGGCACATGCATGAGATGGTGTTCGGCATGGCGGCGGCCGTGGTGGTCGGTTTCCTCTACACGGCCGGCTACAACTGGACCGGCCTGTGGACGCCGGTGCGCGGCAAGCTGGCGGCGCTCGTGATGCTGTGGCTGCTCGGACGCGTGGCGATGCTGTTGGCGCCGCCCGTGGCCGCCGCCGTCATCGACTGGCTGTTCCTGCCGCTGGCCGCGTGGCCGTTGTGGCGCGTGATGCAACAGTCGGGCAACAAGCGCAACTACTTCCTGGTTGGCCTGCTGGGCTTGATGGCGGCGGCCAACGGCGTGTTCCACGCCATTACGCTGGGCTGGCTGGCGCTGGCGCCGACGGCACCGATCCAGGCGGCGATCCTGGTCATCGTCATCATGGAATCGGCCATCGGCACCCGCATCATCCCCATGTTCACGCGTAACGGCGCGCCGGGCACCACGCCGCTGGTGCAGCCCAAGCTGGACCGGGTGTCGCTCGGTTTGCTGGCGGCGTCGTCGCTGGCCTGGGTGGCGTCGGCGCCGGCGTGGCTGTTCGCGCCGCTGGCGCTGGCGGCCGCCGCGCTGGTGTTGTTGCGGTTGTGGCGCTGGCAGGCGCTGCGGACCTTGTCGCTGCCGCTGCTGTGGGTCATGCATCTGTCGTACGCGTGGATCGCGGCCGGCTTCGTGCTGCTCGCGCTGGCGGCCTGGCAACTGGTAAGCGCCAGCGCCGGCTTCCACGCGTTGGCGGTCGGCTCGATGGCCGGCCTGATCATGGGCATGATGACCCGCACGACGCTGGGGCACACCGGGCGTGCGCTCAAGGCCGGCCGGGCCGAGCGCGTCATGTTCGTGTTGATCCAGGTGAGCGCCTTGTGCCGGGTGCTGTCGGCGCTGGGCTGGGATAGCGGCGCGGGCGTGGTGCTGCTGGTGAGCGCGGCCTGTTGGGCGGTCGCGTTCGGGCTGTACGCGGCCGTCTACCGCCCGTATCTGTCCAGCGCGCGGACGGACGGCAAGCCGGGTTAAGCGGCCGGCGCTGTCCACCGAGCGCCGCCGGCGGACTTGTTCGAATGCGGGGCATAATGACGTGTTATCGGTCTCGAAGAGAAACACATGTCTGATTTGTTAATGCGCTTGAACCGCAACCCGCTCAGCGGCGCCATTGTCAAGGCCATCGGCCTGCCCAATCCGGTACCGTTGTGGCGCGAGGCGGGCCCGTATGTGGAACGGCCGTTTGAAGGCAAGAACGTCCTGTTGCGCCGCACCGTCGGCGGCTATGCGGCCGATGCCATGGCGGCGGCTTTGACGCGAGCCGGCGCGGCGCCGAAGGAAGCGCCGCGCGGCGACGCGGTGGGGCCGCTCGATATCGTGGCGATGGACGCCACCGGTTGCGTGGCGCCGCAGGACTACCGCGCGTTGTACGACGGTCTGCATCCGGTCGTGCGGCAGTTGGCCCGGAATGGCCGGGTTCTGATCCTGGCGGCCGATCCGGGCGCGGCTTTGACGCCTGCCGCCGCAGCGGTGGCCCGTGGCGTGGAAGGCTTCGTGCGTTCACTGGCGAAGGAAACCGGCGCCAGGGGCGTCACCGTCAATCTCGGCTACGTCGCCCGCGACGCGCTGGACCGGCTCGACGGCCCGCTGCGGTTTTTCTGCGGCGCGCGCACCACCTACGTCACCGGGCAGGCGTTTCATGTGGCGGCCGATGTCGCCGCGCCGACGGCCATGCCGTTCACGCGGGCGTTGTCCGGCAAGGTCGCGCTGGTGACCGGCGCCGCCCGGGGTATCGGCCTGGCCGTGGTGGAGCGGCTGGCGCAGGAGGGCGCCACGGTCGTCGCGCTTGATGTGCCGGGCGCGGCCGACGAGTTGCGCAAGGTCTGCGAACCCTATGCCGCCGTTCCCTTCCTCGCCGATATCGCGGCGCCGGACAGCGCCGAACGTCTCGCGGACTTTTTACTCGAACGCTTCGGCGGTGTCGACATCGTCGTCCACAACGCTGGCATCACGCGCGATCGCACGCTGGCCAATATGCCGGAGCACTTGTGGGATCTGGTGGTGCAGGTCAACCTGGCCGCCGTGATCGCGATCGATCAACAGTTCCTGCAACGCCACGTGCTGCGCGACGAAGGCCGCATCGTTTGCCTGTCGTCGGTCAGCGGCGTGGCCGGTAATTTTGGGCAGACCAACTACGCCGCGTCCAAGGCCGCGTTGATCGGCTATGTGGCGGCCCAGGCACCGCTGCTGGCGCCGCGCGGCATCTGCATCAACGCCGTCGCGCCGGGTTTTATCGACACGCCGATGACCGATGCCATGCCGTGGATGATACGCGAGATCGGGCGGCGTCTGAACTCCGTCAAACAAAGCGGGCAGCCGCGCGACGTCGCCGAATTGATCGCCTTCCTGGGCACCCCTGGCGCGTTCGGCATCAGCGGCGCGACCATCCGCGTCTGCGGGCAGGGGCTGATCGGGGCGTGAGGCGGGGCGTCAGGGGTTCCTGGCCGTCAGCAGCGCGGCGGTGTCCTTGGCGCCCATCGTTTGCGCCAGCGAGATCGCCGTCATGCCCCGGCTGTCGACCGCGTCGACGATGGCGCCGCGCTCGATCAGCAGATTCAGGATGTCCGTGCGGTTGAACATGGCCGCCATCATCAACGGCGTTTTGCCGTCCGGGCTGGCGCCCTCGATATTGGCGCCGTGCGCCAGCAGCAGCTCGGCGATCTCCAGGTAACCCTTGTACGCGACGCCGGCCAGCGGCGTCTGTCCCTGGTCGTTGGGCACGTTCGGGTCGGCGCCGGCTTCGAGCAGCACGCGCGCCGTGTCCAGGTGGCCGTGGTAACTGGCCAGCATGATCAGGCTGTCGCCCTTTTCGTTGCGGAAGTTCACCGGCAAGCCCCTGGCCACCAGCGCCGCCAGGCGTTCGGCCTCGCCGGCGCGCACGATCGTGAACACGCCGCGTATAAAGTCCAGGGTCTCGGCGTCCATCGCCGGAGCCGCCGCTTTTTCATTCTCTGACATGTCTAGCCTTATCGAGTTGTGCTGGGATGCGCACAATTATGCCAAATTTCAACTTTATGCGATGTGCGTTGTCGCACCGGCGGCCGATCATCGCGCCTGCGGCGCCCGGCTGCGGGCGGCGGCGTCCAGCAGCGCGACGACCTCGGCGTCGCTGGTTTGCTCGAAATCGTCGTACCAGCACCCCACTGAATAGACGACTCGGGCGTGAGCAGGCAGACGATTTCGTCGGCTTCCGAGCGCAACGCCTCGCATGCCTCCGGCGCGGCGACCGGCAGGGCGACGATGACGCGCCGCGGATGTTCGCGGCGTACGGCGTGGAGCGCCGCCCGCATGGTGCAACCGGTGGCCATGCCGTCGTCGACCAGGATGACGATGCGGTCGCGCAGTTCGCGCCGGGGCCGGCCCGCGCGGTAGCGTTTTTCGCGGCGCCGGAGCTCGCCCAGCGCGCGCCGCGCCACCGCGTCGACGGTGTGCTTGGGGATGCGCAGCGTTCGCGGCACTTCCGCTTGCAGCTCCGGCTGTCCGCCGCTGGCGAGCGCGCCCATCGCGTACTCCTCGTGGCCGGGGACGCCGAGTTTGCGGACCGGCAGGATGTCGAGCGGCACCTCCAGCGCCTCGGCGACGGCAAAGCCGACCGGCACGCCGCCACGGGGCAACGCCAGCACGACGGCGTCGTCGCGGCGGGCGTGGGCGCCGAGCTGTTGTGCCAGCAATTCCCCGGCGTGTGTTCGGTGCTCGAAGACCATGTGGTGCGGCCGGCCGCGCCGGTTAGGCCGCCGGCAGCAGGAGCGGTGTCTTGAATTTGATGATCTGGCTGGCGCCGTCGCCGTCGATGACTTCCATGCTGAGCAGCTCGCTCCCCACGGCGTCGATGAACACGTCGCGCGGCTGGCGGATCATGTGGTCGAGGCCCTCCGCCATGATGGCGATGAGATCGTCCTTTTTGTCATAGGTGACGCCGAACAGCGGCAACCATTCGGCGGCGAGCTGGCTGCCAAGTTGCAGCGAGTCGACCTCGATCTCGACGCGCTTCCCAAGCAACAGTTTTGATACGTGGTCAAAGTATGGTTGCCATACACTTCTATCGAGCCTGGTGGTCGTCGTCATGGCCTGCCTCCGATGGATTCCGATCGCATGACGATTTGACCGGGTTTCGCGCCGATGATTCCCTTATTTGGCGGCTTTCTATAGCAGGCTCGAGCTGGCAGCGGATGCCGTGGATCAAATCGATGGCGGTTTATTCGCACACTTTGTCTGAGATCAAAGGCGTTCACCGCGCGCCCGGACTAGCATGATTTGGTACGCACCCGCGTACGACAACGAGTTACGCGCATAAAGGGGAAACATATGTTTATCCAACGGAAAACGCAGGCGACGGCGCTTGCATGGCTGATCGCGACGTCGGTGTGCGGGGCCGCGTTCGGCCAGAGCGAAGGTGGCAAGAGCGGTCAATCCGGTCAACGTGAGCAATCGGGTCAAAGCGACGACCTCGGTGTCAAGCCCGCGCAGCGGGCGGCGCAACGCGTCAGCGACGCGCTGGCCGTGGTGCGCCAGCTCGAGGCCGAACCGCGCATGAAGCAATTGCTGCGGCAGGCTAAAGGCGTGCTGATCGTGCCCTCGTACGGGCGGGCGGCGCTAGGCGTCGGCGCCCATGGCGGTGCCGGCTTGCTGCTGTTGAAGCAGGCGGACGGTGGCTGGAGCGGACCGGCGTTCTATGACATCGGCGGCTTGACGGTCGGGTTGCAGGCCGGGGCGGAAGGCGGCCCGGTGGCACTGGTTCTCAATAATGACAAGGCGGTCAACGAGCTGATGAAGAAAAACAATGTCGCGCTGAGCGCCGACGCGGGGCTCACCGTGCTCAATTGGAGCAAGCTGGCGCAGGGGACGGCCGGCACCGGCGATGTCGTCGCCTGGAGCGGCACCAAGGGCTTGTTCGGCGACGTCGTGGCGGTCGGGGTCAACGATATCCGTTTCAATCAAAGCCTGACCAACGCGTATTACGGCCGGACCTTGTCTCCCCGGGAGATCGCCGCCGGCACCGTCAGCAATCCGCAGTCGGCGCCGTTGCAGCAGGCGCTGGGCCAGGCGTCGACGACGGCCCGCTGACTTCCCCGGGAGCCGTCATGTTTAAGCACATCTTGTTTCCGACGGATGGCGAGGCGCCGTCCGTCGCCGCGCTGGCGCCGTGCCTGGCGCTGGCCAAGTTCCACGGCGCCAGGGTCACGGCGCTGCACGTGACCGCGCCGTTCCGCGTACTCAGCACGCGCCCGGAGGTGCTGGCGGGCACGCCCGACGATTACGCCGCCAGCGCTGCCGAGCGGGCGCGCGCGCGGCTGGAGCCGGTCGCGGCGGCGGCCGCCGCCCAGGGCGTGCCGTGCGAGACCTTGACGGTCGAGCATGAGCAGCCTTACGAGGCGATCATCGACACGGCGCGCCAACGGCAATGCGACCTGGTGGCGATGGCTTCGCACGGCCGGCGGGGGCTGCAGGCTTTGCTGTTGGGCAGCGAGACGCAGAAGGTATTGACCCATTGCCATTTGCCGGTGCTGGTGTTCCGTTGAGGTGGCAGGCGTGGGTCTTCGGTCCGCGTGCGGCGGGAATCATATGCACGATTTCCGTAGGGCGCGTAGGGCGGATTAGGCGGAACGCCGTAATCGGCCATCGATGAGCCGCCTCTGCGCATGCATGGCCGATTACGCTCCGCTAATCCGCCCTACGTGGTTCCGGTGATTCCGGTGATTCCGGTGATTCCGATCTCTCGCATGGCACGCGGCCAGGTCAGGCTGTCATCAGCACCGGTAAGGTCATGCTGCGCAGCACGCTGCGCGTGGCGCCGCCCAGCAGCATTTCGCGCAGGCGCGTGTGGCCGTAGCATCCCATGACCAGCAGGTCGGCGCCGAGGTTGGCCGCCAGCGTCAACAACGCCTCGCCGACGTCGCCGTCGGTGTCGCGCGCCACCACGTCGAGCTTGACGCCGTGGCGCGCCAAACACGTGGCCATGTCCGCGCCAGCAAGTTGTCCGTGAGCATCGTAAACCTGGACCGGATTGAATATGGCCAGCGTCGACAATGTCGCGCGTCGCAACAACGGTAGCGCTGCCAGCAGCGCGCGGCTGGCCGCCATGCCGCCGTCCCACGCCAGCAGCGGTCGTTCGCCGATCCGCTCGATGTCGCCGGCGTGCGGCACCACCAGCACCGGGCGCGGGCAATGCAGGATCACTTGTTGGGGCAGCGTTTCGCCGGGGAGCGGCGCCGCTTCACCGGGATCGGTTTGACCGAGAACGACCAGGTCGCTGTAGCGCGATTGCCGTATCAGGCTGTCGGGCAGGGCGTCGTTGGTCAGGCGCTCCTCGGACGACAGCACGCCGAGCCCGCTGGCCGTGGCGGTGAACGCCGCCAGCGCCTGGCGCGCGCTGGCGGTGAGTGAGTCCAGCTCCTCCTGGCGGAGGACGACGCCCGGCGCCACCGCGTTGCATTGATACATCAGCGGGTTGATGCCGGTACTGGCCAGCCCGACCAGATGCGCCTGTTCGGCCAGTGCGACGCGGGCGGCGCAGGCGACGATGTACGGCGCGCGCCGCGCCGCCTCGGCGTTGACCAGGATGGTTTTATAGGCCATGACGGCTCCTGGACGGCGGCGGGCCGCTCACACCGGGTGGCCCGCCGGATCCGGCGCCGCGTCGGCGTGCGCCTCGTGCTGGACGATCGCCAGTTCGCCGGCGAAGTCGGCCAGCGCCTGTGCGCAGCGGTCCTCCAGCACGTCGCGTTGCCGCAGACACATGCTGGCGACCGGCAGTTGGTTGCACAGTTCCGCCATCGACGTCAGCACGTCCTGGCCGTTGCGGCCGCCCATGGTGCAGAACACGGCGACGCGGCGGAAATGTTCGCGCTGCTGCAAGATGTAGCTGCGCATCGGCGCGCTCATGCGCCCGGCCCAGACGGGCGTGCCCAGCACGACGAACGGGTAGTGGGCCGGATGGTGCAGCGGAGGCACTATTTCCGCCGGGGACTTGCGCAAGGCTTGCCAGGCCGAGCGCAGGAAGCCGCCGGCGCCGCCGCGCGGCTGCACGTCCTGGATCTGTTCCAGATCGGCGCCGCAGGCCCGCGCCAAAGTGGTGGCCGCCTTGGCCGTTACCCCGGTGCGGGAGTAGTACACGATAAGGCAGGGGCTCATGGCAACTCCTTGTTCAGCGCGATGGCGGGCCGCCCGCGCGTCTATTATTGGACCGGGACCGGCGGCCTTGGTTCCCAGTGACCGTAAAAGATAAATAACATAGGCGGATGGCGTCCGGCCGATTTTTCGGGTAAGCTTGCGCCGTTCTCCATGCCTGCGATGTGCGGCCTGGAGCGCAGTGGCCAAAAGCCATCGCCGTATCGGGAGAGACTGTCGCGGGATTTTCCGCCGAACAGCGCCGAAGGAGCAACCGCCCCGGAAACTCTCAGGCAAAAGGACCGATACAGCATTTCAAACTCTGAAGAGCGGCAGGGCTCGGACGTCGTCCGCCGCACCGAAGGAGCAAGCGCTGCCGCCATCGCGGCCCGGCGTGAATCTCTCAGGTCCAGAACAGAGGGGGTGTCTTTGCGCATGTGCGCCGAGACCATCCCCTTTGACGGTCTGGAGTCCCATGAAAACCATAGCAATCATCGGCGGCGGCATCACCGGCGTCACCACCGCCTACGCCCTCGCCAAACGCGGCTTCGCCGTCACCTTGCTGGAGCGCCATCGCTACGCGGCGATGGAAACCTCGTTCGCCAACGGCGGCCAGTTGTCCGCCTCCAACGCCGAGGTGTGGAACCACCGCTCGACCATCGCCAAAGGCTTGAAGTGGATGCTGAAGAACGACGCGCCGCTGCTGGTCAATCCCAAGCCGAGCTGGCACAAGCTGTCGTGGTTCGCTGAGTTCGTCGCCGCCATGCCGCACTACCGCGACAACACCGTCGCCACCACCCAGCTGGCGCTGGCCGCGCGCGAGCACCTGTTCCAGTGGGCCAAGGACGAGGGCATCGACTTCGATCTCAAACGAGAAGGCATCCTGCACATCTACCGCGACCGCGCCGGCTTCGAGCACGCGGCCACGGTGTCCAGGTTGTTGCTGGAGGGCGGCCTGTCGCGCCGCGCGGTCACGCCGGAGGAGATGCGCGCCATCGAACCGACACTGCGCGGCGACTATTACGGCGGCCACTACACCGTCAGCGACTGCACCGGCGACATCCACAAATTCACCACCGGGCTGGCGCTGGCGGCGCGGCGGCTGGGCGTCGAAACGCGTTTCGGCCAGCAGGTGACGGCCATGCGCGCCGGCGCCGGCGGCGTCGACATCACGGTCGAGCAAGATGGTGTCGCACAAGTGAGCCGCTACGACGCGGTGGTGGTCTGCGCCGGCACCGCCAGCCGCGAGATGGCGGCCATGCTGGGCGACCGCGTCAACGTTTATCCGGTCAAGGGCTATTCGATCACGGTCCATTTGAACGACGCCGCCAGCCAGGCCGCCGCGCCCACCGTCAGCCTGCTCGACGACGAGACCAAACTGGTGACCAGCCGCCTGGGCGAGGACCGTTTCCGCGTGGCCGGCACGGCCGAATTCAACGGCTTTAACCGCGACATCCGCGCCGACCGCATCGCGCCACTGGTGGAGTGGGTGGGGCGCTGCTTCCCGGACGTGAGCACGCGCAGCGTCACGCCGTGGGCGGGATTGCGGCCGATGATGCCGAACCTGATGCCGCGCGTGGGACGCGGCAAGGCGCCGACGGTGTTCTACAACACCGGCCACGGGCATCTGGGCTGGACGCTGTCGGCGGCGACCGCCGACATCATCGCCGACACCATCTTCGCCGCCTCCGGGCGCGAGGGTGGCGGCGGCCGGGCCGCACCCGCGCGCGTGGCGCGGGCGGCCTGACGGCGGATCACATCCGCTCGCCGGGCAGCAGGCTGGCTTGCCGCACCCAATCGGCGAATTGCTCCTCGTCGAGCGGGTCGTCCTCGCGCAGGTCCAGATGGCGCACGCCGGCCGTTTTGGAGGCGCCCGGCGGCATCGGGTCGAGAAAGCCGCCATTGAAGAAGGTGACCTTGACGTATTTGGTGTAGCAGTGGAAGCCCAGGAACCAGCCCTGATCGGCGATCCCGTACAGTGGCGTGTTCCACTTGACCGCCTTGTTCACGCCCGGGACGGTGGCGACGATGATCTCGTCGAGCCGGCGTCCCAGGTCGCTTTTCCAGCCCGGCATGGCGGCGATGTAGGCCTGCACCGGCGCGTCGCCGTAGGCCTTGGGTATCTTCGGGTTGCCGCCCGAGAGCAGGGCCGGCGCGGCGGCGTCGCTTGATTTGGTGGCCACGGTGTTCGCTCCTAAAATATAGGGTGAGGCGCCAAGGTTACCCGATTTTCAGTGTCATACCCACAGCATCAGCGTGTTGGCGGTCGCCTGTAGCGCCGGCACGCAGCGCGCGCTCGCCTCCGCCCTGGACGAACTGGCCGTCATCATCGATACGCTCAGCGCCCCGATCAGGTTTCCGCGCCGGCTCTTGACCGGCACCGAGATGCCGCGAAAACCGATCTCGTACTGGTTCTCGGTGACGGCGAAGCCGCTCTCGCGGATCGCCACCAGCTCGTCGAACAGCTGGCGCTTGTCCGTCACCGTCAGATGCGTGTAGGCGATCAGCTCCACCCGCGCCAGATACGCGTGCAGCGCGTCGTCCGGCATCGCCGACAGCAGCACGCGGCCGGCCGTCGACGCGTAGGCGGGCAGCCGCGTGCCCGGCTCGAAGCCGGTGGTGAGCTGGCGCGGCGCGTTCACGCGGCTCACATACACCACGTCGTCCCCCTCCAGCACCGAATAGTTGGTCGATTCCTGCAGCTCCGACGTGAGCTTTTGCAGATACGGCACGATGGCGCGCGGCAGCCGCGCCGAATCGAGGTAGGAGCGGCCCAGCGTCAGCACCTTGGGCGTGAGCCAGAACGTCTTGCCGTCGGTGGCGGCCATACCGGTGTGGACCAGCGTTAGCAGATAACGCCGGGCGGCGCTGCGGCTGATCGCCACCTTCGCGGCCAGTTCGGTGGCGGTCAGGCGCGCGGTGTCGTCGTTGAAGGCGGTGATGACGTGCAGGCCCGTGATCAGGCCATCGATCAGGTCGCGCTCGGCGACCTGCACGTCCAGCAGCTGCGGCTTTTTCATATTTTGTGCGCTAATCGCGCAAGTGGAGCGATTAGCGCAGTATAGCCGGTTTTCACGGGTTTTTTTGCGGGTTGGGGCTTCCTATACTGGCCTGACTTTAAGCGCACAGACGCGGGAGACCTGCATATGATCATCAAGGAACAACTGCCGGAACCGAGCAATCCGCTCGGTATCGCCGGCATCGAATTCATCGAATACGCCACGTCGCAGCCGCTGGCGCTGGGCGCGCTGCTGGAGCAGATGGGCTTTGGCGCGACGGCGCGCCACCGCTCGCGCGAGGTGACGCTGTACCGCCAGGGCGGCATGAACGTGATCGTCAACGCCGATCCGCGCGCGCTGCCGCAGGGCGAGGAGGGGCCGCAAGCGACCGTGATCAGCGCCATCGCGCTGCGCGTGCGCGACGCCGACGCCGCGTACCGCCATGCCATCGACATGGGCGCCTGGGCCATCCAGACCCGCGCCGGCGCGATGGAGTTGAATATCCCCGGGGTGCACGGCGCCGGCGATTCCATCCTCTATTTTGTCGACCGCTACACGGACTTCTCGATCTACGACGTCGATTTCAAGGCCATCCCGAATGTGCCGGCGCGGCCGGAGGCGGTGGCGGGCATGCACTTCTTCGGCGTGGTGCAGGCCATCGGCCAGGACCGGAGCGCGGAGTGGGTGGATTTCTACCAGCAGCTGATGGACTTCCGCGCGCTGCCGGAAGGCCGCTATTTCGGCGTGGTGCCGAAGGGCGTGCTGCTCGAAAGCCCATGCCGCGGCTTCTATCTGCAACTGGTGGAGCCGCCGGAGGGCGCCGGCGGCCTGCAGTGGGAGGAGCAGTTGATCCGCGTCGGCCTCGGCGTGCCGGACGTGATGGGCGCGGTGCGCGAGCTGCAGCGCCGGGGGATCGTGTTCGTCGACCGCGCGCCTCAGGCGCCGACCGAACGCGGCGCCTTGACGCAGCTTTACCGGGGCGGCGTCAGTTTCGAGCTGGTCGCCAGCGGCATGGGAGGCGGCCATGCTTGAAATCTCTGGCACCACGCGTATCTTCCCGGTGATCGGCTGGCCGGTCGAACAGGTCAAGGCGCCGACGCTGTTCAACGCCTACTTCCAGCGCCACGGCATCGATGCGCGCGTGATTCCGCTCAAGGTGGCGCCGCAGGGCTACGTCGCCGCCGTGCGCCTGCTGATGGGGATAGAGAACGTCGGCGGCATTTTCGTCTCGATTCCGCACAAGCCGATGAGCGTCGAAGCGGTCGATGCGCCGAGCAGCCGCGCGCTGCTGGCTGGGTCCTGCAACGCCATCTACAAGGACGCCAATGGCCGCATCAAGGGCGATCTGATCGACGGCGAGGGATTCGTGCGCGCCTTCGACCGCACGCTGGCCGGCGCCGCCTTCAATTGGAGCGGCGCGCGGGCGCTGGTGGTCGGCAGCGGCGGCGTCGGTTGCGCCGTGGCGGAGGCATTGGCCGTGCGCGGCATCGCCGAAGTGGCGATCTGCGACACCCGGCTCGAACAGGCCGCGGCCTTGCGCGCCCGTCTACAGAACGCGTTCCCGGACTGCCACGTGGCCGAGGGATTGCCGGTGGCCGAGGGCTACGACCTGGTGGTCAATTGCACGCCGCTCGGCATGCACGCCGATGACGCGGTGCCCATCGATCTGCGCGGTGTGTCGCGCGACTGCATCGTGGCCGATTGCGGCATGAAGATCGAGATGACCAAATTGCTGTTGGAAGCGCAACGGCACGGCTGTCGCATCCAGAAGGGCAAGGAGATGCTGATCGAACAGGCGCCCTTGTACCTTGAGCTGTTTGGCTGGCCCGGCGTGTCGTCCGATGAATTCCGTGATTTGGGGGCGTTATGAATCTGGCTAACTTCGGCATGGACAGTATCACGCTGGCGGGCCCGCTCGAATCGAAACTGCGCGCCTCGAAGGCGGCCGGCTTCTCGCAGCTGATGCTGTGGGCGAAGGACCTGGCCGGGCATCCCGGCGGCATCGACGAAGCGGTGGGGGTGGTTCGCGCCAGCGGCGTGCGCGTGACCGGCATCCAGGTCATGCGCGATTACGAAGGGCTGGACGGCGCGCTGCACGACTACAAGCTCGATATCGCCAGGCAGATGCTGTTGGTCTGCAAGGCGGTCGGCGCGCCCTTGCTGATGGTGTGCTCCAGCACCTCCAGCCACGCCGTCGGCGACATGGACAAGATCGTCCGCGACCTGGCCAAGCTGGCGACGCTGGCGGTGCCGCTGGGCGTCAAGGTCGGCTACGAGGCGCTGTCGTGGGGCCGCCACGTGAATCAGTACCAGCAGTCGTGGGAGGCGGTGGAGCGGGCGGGGCACGCCAATCTGGGCGTGGTGCTGGACTCGTTCCACATGCTGGCCAACGACGCCGACCTGACGGAGCTCGACGACATCCCGGCCCACAAGATCGCGCTGGTGCAGCTGTCCGACTACATGTGGCGCGATCTGCGCAGCGCCGAGGAGCGGCTGGAGACGGCGCGCCATCTGCGCGTGTTCCCCGGCGAAGGCAGCCACGCGAAAGAGCTGTCGGTGATGCTACGCCAGCTGAACCGCAACGGCTACCGGGGTGATTTCAGCTTCGAGGTGTTCAACGACGACTACCTGCAGTTTTCGCCGGAGGTGGTGGCGCGGCGCGCCTACCGCTCCGCCAAGTGGGTGACCGACCAGGTGCTGCGGCGCAGCCTGACCGTGCTGCAGGCAACCGCCGGCCACGCGGCGATGGCCTGAATGATTTGAGTAAAACCGAGGCGCGGCACCTATAACCGCGCCCATAACAACGACGAGACAAACATGAGACAACATTTGACAGCGGCCGGCCTGCTGGCGATGGCGGCCGCCTGCGCCAACGCCTATGGCCAAACCGGCACCACCATCTACGGCGACTTCGACGAATACCTGGGTATCATCCGCAGCAGCAGCGGCGCCCAGGTCACGGGCCTGAACGACGGCGCCATCCTGCGCAGCCGCCTGGGATTCAAGGGCGGCGAGGATATCGGCGGCGGCTACCGCATCACCTTCACGCTGGAGCAGGGCATCGGCGCCGACAGCGGCAGCGCCGCCGACGCCACCCGCCTGTTCGATCGCCAGGCCTGGCTGGGCGTCGTCACGCCGGTGGGCGAGTTCCGCGCCGGCCGGCAGAACACGCAGGTGTTCTACATCGGCGGCGCCATCGATTACACCGAGCGCACCACGTTCGGCTCCATGTTCAACACCTTCGGCGTGCCCTCGCGCTACGACAACGACCTGTCTTACAAATCGCCGCGCCTGGCGGGTTTGCAGCTCGACCTGCACTACGCGCTGCCCGAGAACACCGCCGCCGCCAACAACAAGGGTGTCTGGCAGCTGGCGCTGGACTACCAGAACGGACCGTGGCGGACGGGCTACGCCGGCGTGCTGGCGACGCCCAACCGCGCCACGGCCACGGTCCGGGAGCGGATCGAATACCACAACGTCTATCTCAACTACCAGTACGGGGGCGGCAAGATCTATCTGGCGGCGGGGCGCAGCAACAACTCCACGGCCAACGCCAACGGAGCCAACGCCGGCGCGATATTGAGCCTGGTCGGCAGCCCGAACAACTTCTTCGCCGGCACCGACGCCAACGCGCGGCGCTACTACAACCTGTGGGAGCTGTCGGCCGACTACCGGGTCGGCCCGGCGTTTCGCGTCGGCGCGATGGTGGGCGGCGCGCATGACACCAGCGGCGGCGGGGCCAGTGTGCGCTCGGCCAACGTCGGCGCTTACTACGATCTGTCCAAGCGCACGCAGTTGTACGGCTTCGCCAGCGTGATGAAAAACGACGACGCGGCGGGCTTCCGCTTCAGCAGCTCGGCCGCGCCGTCGGCCAACCTGGCCGGGGACGACATCAACGGCCGGCGCTTGACCGGTCTTCAGTTGGGCATCCTGCACCGGTTTTGACGTCACACGGACTACACTTATAATCTGGAGGAAGACATGGCTATCACAACGATTTCAAGGCAAGCGTCCGCAGAGACGCGCAAGCAGGCGGCATCGGTCGCGCAGGAGGTCCATCCCGAGCCCAAACGCTCGCCGCGCAAGGCGGCTTTCGCCAGCTGGATCGGCAGCGCCGTCGAATACTACGACTTCTTCATCTATGGCACGGCCGCGGCGCTGGTGTTCGGCAAAATCTTCTTCCCCTCGTTCGATCCCGCCGTCGGCGCCGTGGCGGCCTTCGCCACCTTCGGCGTGGCCTATATCACGCGTCCGCTGGGGGCCATCATGCTTGGTCACATCGGCGACAAATACGGCCGCAAGAAGGTGCTGACCTTCACCTTGCTGCTGATGGGCGTGACGACCTTCGCCGTCGGCCTGTTGCCGACCTACGGCCAAATCGGCATCGTCGCGCCGGTGATGCTGGTTATCCTGCGCATGCTGCAGGGCGTCTCGGCGGCCGGGGAGCAGGCCGGCGCCAATTCCATGACCCTGGAACACGCGCCGGCGCATCGCCGCGCCTTCTTCACCAGTTTCACGCTGAGTGGCACGCAGGCGGGCCTGATCCTGGCGACGCTGGTGTTCCTGCCGATTTCCGCGCTGCCGGAGGAGGACATGCTGTCGTGGGGCTGGCGCATTCCGTTCCTGCTTAGCGCCGTGGTGGTGGCGGTGGGCTTCTGGGTGCGCCGCACGCTGCCGGAAACCCCGGCCTTCAAGGAGGGCGAGGCGACCGGCGACGACGATCGCATGCCGCTGGTCGACCTGTTCACCAACCATAAGTCCAACCTGGTGCGCGTGATCTTCGCCGCGCTGGTGTCGGTGGTCAGCACCATTTTCAGCGTGTTCACCTTGTCGTACGCGGTCAACACCATGCACCTGCCGCGCTCCACGATGCTGACGGTGCTGGTGCTGGCCAACGTGGTCGCGCTGGTCGCCATCCCGATGTTCGCCGCCTTGTCCGACCGCGTCGGCCGCAAGCCGGTCTTCATCTTCGGCGCGCTGGGGGCGGCGGCGCTGGCATGGCCCTACCTGTGGGCCATCGCCACGATGAACGTGCCGCTGATTTTCGTCTTCGGGCTGCTGCTGTCGGGCGTGGTCTATAGCGCCGCCAACGGCGTGTGGCCTGCGATGTACGGCGAGATGTTCGGCACCCGCGTGCGGCTGTCGGGCATGGCCATTGGAACCCAGATCGGTTTCGCGCTGGGCGGCTTCGCGCCCACCATCAGCGCCGCGATCCTGCAACCGGGGCAATGGGGCTGGGTGCCGGTGGCCGTCTTCGTCAGCATCACCAGCGCCATCTCCGCGATCGCGGCGGCATCGGCGAAGGAAACCTACCGCACGCCGATGAGCGAATTGTAGGCGGACGCACCAGATTGAAGTCGACGCCGGCCGCCACGCCGGCGTTGCACCGTTAGGGTGCGGATTTGGCGCCGCAAAGGGGGACGGCCGGTGGCACGTGGCTTGCATGAATGACTTGATCCCCACTCCACAGGTCCGATCCGATGCCATTTCCCTTGCCCCGTCTCCCGCGCGATATCGTGCTGGCCACAGTCCTCGCATGCGGCGCGCTCACCGCTCAAACGGCGCCGCCGCCACGGCCCGTAAAGGTCATGGTCATCAGCATGTTCGCGCTGGAGGAGGCGGTATGGACCGACAAGCTCAAACTGAATCGCAGCATCGCCGTCCCTGGCCTGTCGCCGTCTTATCCGGCGGTGCGCTGCAATGCGGACGACGTTTGCCACCTGACCACCGACATGGGCAAGGCCAACGCCGCAGCGTCCATCTCGGCGCTGGTGCTCAGCGGCCTGTTCGACCTTAAACACACCTACTTTCTTGTCGCCGGAATCGCCGGCGTCGATCCGGGGCAGGGGACCATCGGCACCGCCGCGTGGTCGCGCTACCTGGTCGATTCGGACCTGGCGTGGGAGGTGGACGCGCGCGAACGTCCGGCCGGTTGGTCGACCGGTTACCTGGGCATCAACACCGGCGCTCCCGGCGTCAAGCCCGACCTGGGCTACGGCACCGAGGTCTATCAACTCGACGACCGACTGATGGAGGTGGCGCTGTCGCTGTCGCGCGACGTCAAGCTGGACGACTCCGACGGTGCCAAGGCCTACCGCGCGAACTATCGGGCCGCGCCCGCGAACCAGCCGCCGAGGGTGGCGCAATGCGATTCCATGACCGGCAATAACTGGTTTCACGGCGAGCTGCTGGGCCAACGCGCGCGCGAGTGGTTCAAACTGCTGACCGACGATCGCGGCACCTATTGCATGAGTTCACAGGAGGACAACGCGACCTACACGGCGCTCAAGCGCGGCGCGGAGGCGGGGCTGCTCGACTTGCGGCGGGTGGCGGTGCTGCGCACGGCCTCCAACTTCGACCGTCCGTACCCGGGGCAGAAGGCGTTGACGTCGGTGACGGCCGATTCGGGCGGTTTCGAGCCGGCGGTGAAAAATCTGTATCTGGCCGGCGCGCCGCTGGTGGGCGACATCGTCAAACGCTGGCCGCTGTGGAAGGATGGCATGCCGCAGCGGGACGATAGCGCAAGGCGCGTGGCGCCGAAGGTCATGATCGTCAATATGTTCGGCGGCGAGGCGGCGCCCTTCATCCGCGATCTCAAGCTGACCACGACTTACAAGGTGCGCGGCCTGTCGGCGCGGTATCCCGAGGTCCGGTGCAATGGGCAGGACGTCTGCCAGGTGACCACCGATATGGGCTACAGTAACGCCGCCGCCAGCATGACGGCGCTGCTGTACGCCGGCGGTTTCGATTTGCGCGAGACTTACTTCATCGTCGCCGGCATCGCCGGTATCAATCCTCTGCGCGGCACCGTCGGCTCCACGGCGTGGGCCGATTATGCCGTCGATTATTCGCTGGCGCACGAAATCGACGCGCGCGAGATGCCGGCCGGCTGGCCGTCGGGCTACTTCGGCATCTTCACGGACGCTCCGGACAAGAAGCCCAAGTTGAGCTACCGGACCGAGGTGTTTCAACTCGATCCGGCGCTGGTGACGCGCGCCTACGCGCTGTCGAAGGACGTGGCGCTGAGCGATTCGCCGGCCGCCGTGGCCTACCGGGCCGGATTCCCGTCGGCGCCGGCCAACCGGCCGCCGGCGGTGCTGCGCTGCGATACCGCGTCGACCGACACGTGGTTTGGCGGCGCCACGCTGGCGCAGAGGGCGCAGGACTGGTCGGCGCTGCTCACCGACGGGAAGGCCGAGTACTGCACCGTGCAGCAGGAGGACAATTCGACGCTGGAGGCGCTGCGACGCGGCGAAGCGGCGGGGAAGGTGAACTTCAGGCGTGTACTGATCCTGCGCGCCGGCTCCGACACCGACCGTCCGCATCCCGGCCAGAGCGACAGCGATGTACTGGTCAACTATAAGCTGCAAGGGGGATTCGGCCCGGCGGCCGAGAACCTGATGATCACCGCGCGGCCGGTGATCGAGGATATCATTGGCCACTGGCAGAAGCGATAACGATAAGCCACGTAGGGCGGATTAGCGTAGCGTAATCCGCCATGCATGCGCCGTCGGCGGCTCATAAATGGCGGATTACGGCTAGTGCGCCTTCAGCGCCAAGTGATCCTCCTCGTCCCTGCAACGGCTAGTGGCTTGTCGATGAAGTCTGAGGGGTCATCCCCAGGTACGCCATCACCGCCTGAACTCGTTCGATCCCCTCAACCAGCGCGTGCAACAGAAGCAGGCGTTCGGTTTCGGGGGGCACAAGGTAGTGTTCGTTCAAAGCCCTATACTGTTGTACCGCGATTGCGGCCTGTTCCGGCGCCATCCCGAAGGCCGTGGCGGCCCATGCGCTTTGCTCGCGATACCAACGGCCGTGGCGATCATCGGTAAGCAGCGCCTGCTTTTGGTTGTCCCGCATCCACTTGATCCCCCTGGCTTGACCAGCCTCCTTCTGATTGACCATGGTTTCGATTACCTCGTCAAAAGCGCTCAGCAAACCACCCAAAGACTCGGACTGTTGCGCCCGTGAACTGGTCACCAAGGTCTTCAACTGTTTGACATAGGGGCGTAAATGATCAATCAGCGCATAGGCGGTGATGCCTTCTGGTCGTCGAACCACTTTGATCAGGTGATCAAGTCCCTCACGCACTTGCGCAGGCTGCAAGGGATGCGATTGGTGCCGGTAGTTGTCGCTCTTGGCCTTGTCGGCCTTGCTGCCCAGGTAAAAGTCCACCGCTCCTGCGATGGTGGCGATATCTTCGGGGTGGAATGCGCCTTCCCAGTTCGGCAGCTTTCTTTTTTTCTCGTCCTTTCGCGCGTGCTTGATGAATGCGTGGCCATAGTTTTGCTTGTATGAGTCCTCCAGCTTCAAGCCCCTATCCCAGCCCTTGCTGGTCGCCAAATCCGGCAATTCACCGTCTGCCAAACCGCTGTGAGGGCTGATGTCTATCGACACAATGGGTATTCCCAGCAGCGCCAGTTGATCCATGACACCGCTTCGCATTCCCACCGCGCCGATGATGGGATAATTGTCCTTCAAATACTTCAACAGCAGCGTTTGGTCCAGCCTGGACTGTTGGACGGACGGCCATTCCCAGTATTTCAGCAAGTTAGGTTGACCGCCTAGGCTCTCTGGCTTCTCGCCCATGGCAACCACCTGCACCGCGCCGAGCTTTGTTTGAATGGCGTCAATGATCTGCTGTACACCGGTCAAGCCGGTATCCAGCGCCGGCGCGTTGGCGCCCGGTCTGGCGCTGTGCCCGGTATCCCGGAAGTTGACTATCACGCAAGGCCCCGACGCCTGGTCAAAATGGCCTCGCGCTTGCAGGTCGTGTTCAAACGCGTGGGCTTGTGCTTGAGAATAGGGCGCGTACTTGTTCGCCAAATCCGTGATGCAAAAACGCCTGTACACTTCCTGCGCCCGGGTGTACAGCGCGGGCTCCTGGTTTTTGATTTTCCCCAGTGTCTTTTGGAGCCAAGGCAGCCGGTCGCCCTCCTGCTGCGCTTGATAGGCCTCGGCGCCGCCCGGAAGCAAGTTCAGCAGTTCGGCGAGGGCGCCGTCGTCGCCGGCCAGCTTTGCGAAGTTGGCGTTCTTCAGCTCCTCATTCTTGGGCTTGTCCTTCTTCGTCTTGTCACGCTTTGGCCCCTCACCCTTCGGCTTGTCCCTGGTCGGCGCAACGGTAAACAACAAATCCCCCGAGACGTTTGCCTCGATGTCACTAGTGGTCCAGGTCTCGCTCTTGGCATAGCCAGGAGGCGGTACCGGGCAGTCGGTATAAAAAACCCGATTCGGGGCACCGATCACCGCTGCCGCCATGTTGGCCTGCGCGCGCGCCTGCGGAGTGACGTTCCAAATCAGCAATTTGAAGTCAGGATGCAGCACCATGCTGCCCCTGACTTGATACATATCGCCCGTGTTAATGGCGCGCATGATTAGCGTCGTGGCGGGCGGCACGTCATCGCGGCTTGAGAATTCCGCGTCGCCGGGTATATAGGTCGCGTCGTTGACCTGTATCAGCTCGCGCGCCCTCCCATAAGCCAACCGTGCATAGAGCAGCAACCAAAGCTCGAATTCGTCCACCGGAATGGGGCCAAGCTGCCGAATCAAGCTGTTCAGGGCGGGAAGGTTGCTTTGAGACGCAGAGTCAATCCAATTCTTCAAGTACTCCTTGCCGCTGTTGTGTTCGGTATCCACATGCCAGACTTCATTGTTGCCCGGCTGGGGGTGAGGCAGCACGAGCGGCTTGCGCTGTACCGCCGTGCCCCCGACAGCGCCGGCTGGGGGGAGACGCGTGGGCGTCGCTGGCCCTTGCGCCTGTCGTAGCGCATGCCAGACCTCATGCGGCAGATGCCCGTCTTGCCCATGCCCTACGAGTCCGTCCATTTTACGACGCTGCGACACCGTCCGCGGACTGTTACGAATGGCATCACTTAGCCCGCGTTGCCTCAAGACATGCGGGCTATTATTCATCTTCTCGGCCCATTTGCCTTGCGCCGTCGTTGGCGCGTTGCCGGCGAACGTAGGCGCCGGCCTGGCTTTCCGGCTCGTGTCCAGCTGAGCGGTTTCAGCGTCCTTTCTTGGTTGCAGTGGTTCTCGCATGTTATGGCCTTGGTCGCGGTTTCGTGAAACGCGAAAATTCACAATTTCTCGGAGGTCTTATCCCCAAACGGGCCGAAATGATTAATGTAAGCCTCGCCATCATCGCCCACCAGATAGGTGATAAACCAATTTTGGTCTGTCCCAGCTTTGATGCCCAAGTCGAAAGAATATTGAGTTTTCCCACTGGGGCTGATGCCTTCATTACTTTCGTTGTGATTTGAAATCACGTATGAACTCAGATTGCTTTTCAAAAGTGGGGTGTTTGCGTGCGAAAAATCTCCAT
This sequence comes from Duganella sp. 1411, assembly GCF_017833525.1. Lineage (GTDB taxonomy): Bacteria > Pseudomonadota > Gammaproteobacteria > Burkholderiales > Burkholderiaceae_D > Rugamonas. The sequence continues at coordinate 972,408 of NZ_JAFICD010000001.1, read as the reverse complement.
GATTTTTATAACCGTTCTTTACGCTTTTTATCACCGGTCTTTGCTTTTGATGGGTCGAGGAGGCGCTGACGGACGAGGCTCCTATCACAAAGGGTGAGGAAACCGACGCGCTGGACGGAAGAGGCATTGATGGGCTCGAAGACGAATCATCAACGGCAGCCATACCCGCTTGGACTTGCGTAAACGTGTCTATTTCCTGGTACATGGCCGCCAATTGTGTGTTCAGGTCTTTGGGCGTTTTTTTGAGCTTGATCCCGCTATTTAAAGATACTGCTTGCTGATAAGCGGCAGGATATTTGTCCTTCAAAGAGTGAAGAAATTCCTCGACCTGTGCTGCGGTAGTGAAGTGCGCAATGATTTTTGTGAAATATACGTCGGATACCATGCATTTCCATAAATTCTTATTTTTAATCTTGAGAACCTCGGTCATGCTCAATTGACGCTGGACCACATCAAACATTCCTTGTAGCGTCGCCCCGGCCGACTTGAGGGCGCCGGCCTCGGCTGGCCGCTTCAACTGCAAAGCCCGCGCGCCCATCAAATCCGCCTCTCCCTCAAGTCCGGCATCGTCATTGACCGCTACTCCGGCCTTCATCTGCATGGTCGGTCTAACCCGTCCCTGCGCCTGCTGCACCACATGCCAGGCCTCGTGCGGCAGATGGCGCTCCTGTCCGGGAGCCACATGAATATCGCTTCCCTGCGCATAGGCGTGCGCGTTCAGCTGGGCAGGCTGTGAGGAGTTATAGTGGACTTTGACGTGATCCATGCTCATGCCCGATAGATTCTCGATGCCCGACTTGAGGTTGTCGGGCAGGCCGGTATTGTTCGGCCGAGCCTCCAGGTTCTCAGCCAACTGCGTCGTGGGGGCGCCAGCGAATTTTCCCTGGAGCGGTTCTTCCTCATCGTCAAATTCCGCCCGTTGAACCGGCTCGAATTTTCCCTGCAAGGTCTCGTCCTCATCCTCCGTCAACTGCGCCGGCGCCGCTCCGTCTAGCTCATCATCGGTCATCAGTTGTTTTATTGATCGGGAAGCACCTGCGATCGGGCTTTCAGCGATTTTTTGTTTCAGTTGCAGATGCGCCGCGGCGCATGCCCGCCGGTCCACAATCGATGCGGTCCCGTTGGGCTGGTCGGCGGACTGGACTGTACCGGCTTTCGATCGAAGATGGTCGGAACTGTAGGACATGGAAACCTCCAATTGAAATTTTTTTGTTCGATCTTTGCCAGGGCAATGCCGACATCCGCATAAATCGAACTAAAACGGAACTTTTTAATTCGCCAAAGTTCAGTGAATGTCCGAATGTCGGCACTGACCCTGGTGCCCCTATGTGCGCTGCTTTAACTACGTTTGCAAAGAAAAATTAGCGGTCTTTGCTAAGCGAAGACGAGAGGACTTCCGCCTCCAAACACAATTACCGGATATCCCGCAGCTGTGGGAAGCTGCGTTGATGACAGCTGCTGTCCTGCAACAGTGCCGGCCAAGACAGCGCCGCCACCTCCGCTGACTACGAACGAGAGCGGTAGCGTTGACGCATTCTGGTAAGCGTACACTTTGGCCTCGTGTGCGGCAGTCAGACGAACGGCTTCGAAAGGTCCTGCGCTTCCCGGGCCACCCCCCGGTCCCATTACTGCCACGCCCCCGGGCGGCACTGCCGCTGCGGGAGCCGCCCCGCTAGCCAGGATCGGGCCGTGGTACCAAACTGTTCCAGGATTGAACTCGGCATCAACGCTGTAGCCGATAGAGATGTTTGCCGCCCGATCACCTGCGCGTAAATTGTCGAGGCAGCTATTTAAATTCGAAAGCAAAGCGCCGGAATATGCGGTCAGCGCGGCTTGTTGGATGGCAGTCAATACGCCGCCAGCGGGAACCCCGGCCAGCACGGCTATCAAACCCGCGCGGTTGTTGTTCATGGTGTTCATCTCTGCTCCCGCAGTGACAAACAGCGCAGCACAGAGGGCATTTAAAGGTGCGGCGGTAAACGCAACGGTACCTACGTTGGCCAGCATGGTATTGAGAATGTTTGCAAGATCATTTTGTATCACCTCGAACGCAATCAGGTGAGCGCGATCTTGGTTTGCCGCAATGGCAATCGCCGCAGCGTGTGGCTCCCATCCGGGACGCACGTCATCGATCTGGAACTGATACCCCGCGCCTCCTGGTGCCAGGTGACATCCAATCGAACGCTGCACTATCGCATCCTTCATTGCAGAAGCGAAGCCCGTTCCTGCCTGAGTGCCACGGTCGCCATCAGGGGTTCCGGCGTTTCCCGTCACCGCTGCCAAGGCTTTTTCTCCCATCAAATCAGCCTCAATCTCAAGTCCGGTATTGTCATTTAGTGGCACTCCTCCTTTCATCTGTAGAGTCGGCTTCACTCTTCCTTGCGCCTGCTGCACCACATGCCAAGCCTCGTGCGGCACATGTCGCTCCTGCCCGGGTGCGACATGAATGTCGCTTCCTTGCGCATACGCATGCGCATTGAGCTGCGCCGGCTGAGAGGAGTTATAGTGGACTTTGACGTGGTCCATGCTCATGCCCGAGAGATTTTCAATGCCGGCCTTGAGATTGTCCGGCAATCCGGTATTGTTCGGCCGGGCCTCCTGGCTGTCCGCCAGTTGCGCGGGTGCGTAACCTGAGAATTTTCCTTGCAATGGATCTTCTTCCTCGTCGAATTGCGCCCGTTGAACCGTCGCGAATTTTCCTTGCAACGTCTCGTCCTCATCCTCGACCAACTGCGCCGGCGCCGTTTCCTCCAGTTCTTCATCGCTCATCAGTTGTTTGATTGACCGGGAAGTAGCGGCGATCGGGCTTTCATCGATTTTTTGTTTCAGCTGCAGATGCGCCGAGGCTGAGGCGCGCCGGTCCACAATCGATGCGGTGCTGTTGCGCAGTGCGGCGGGCTGGATTGCCCCGGCTTTCGATTGACGACGGTCTGAACTGTAGGACATGGAAATCTCCAATTAAAGTTTGCTGTTCGAACGTGGCTACGGCCTGGCATCCCGCTCCTTCAAAATGCTACGGAAATAGAAATACATGCCGATCAGCGCCATCACCAGCACGCCCGGCACCAGCAAGCCATCCCCCAGGTCGTTGAGGTAGGGGTCGCACGTCATCAGCCCGGCGAAGATGGCCACCGCCACGCCGATCGCCACCACCGGCGCCACGTAGTACTTCATGATCACCGGCCGCGCGTCGCACCAGCGCGCGTAGGCGATCACGGTGGCCGCCAGCGCGAGCAGCAGGATGTCGAGCGTGAAGCGCAGCGGCAGGCGGTAGCTGCAGACGAACTTGCAGGCGAGGGCGTCGCTCCCGCCCGGCGGGTCGCGGAAGTGGTCCTGGATGCAGTCCTCGAGCAGCTTCAATTCGCCGCAGCGCGCCACGCCCTGCGCGGCCACCTGGGCCGCGTCCGGCGCCGGCGGCTTGGTGCTGGGCCAGAAGCCGACGCCGCCGAAGTTGTCGTCGAAGTAGATCAGGTCGTCCTCGAGCTGCGGCCACGCCAGGCCGTTGAAATTGATGACGGGAACCATGCGGCGCAGCAGCGCGGCGCGCGCCTGGCCCAGGGTGGCATCCTCGACCTCGCTGCGCAGCAGTTTCTTGGTGTCGGTGGTCGGCTCCTCCAGCAGCACCAGATAGTGCGGCTGGACAGGCGCGCCGCCCTCGGCAATGCCGAATGCGTGCTTGAAATTGTGCTGCGCCCAGTCGTACAGCGCCGGCTGGGCCTGGTCCTGCTCCAGCTGCACGATGGAAGCGAGCCGTTCGTAGCCGTAGATGCCCTGGCCCATTTCCGTGTGCCGCAGCATGATGTTCAGGTCGAAGCCGCCGGCGGTCAGCCGGTGCCGCAACTCGGTCAGGAACTCCGTGTACAACGCCACCGATTCGGCGTCGTCGGGATAGCCGTCGAAGTACAGCGTGACGCCGTCGCCGCGGGTGGGGATGTCGCTGGTGCCAAAGCTCAGCCACGGCACCGACTTCGAGGCCAGGTCCGTCATCGGCGTGGCGAGCATGCGCACGATGTTGGAGGCCAGCCTGGACAACACCATTTGCCTCACCTTGTACGGCGTCACCCCCCATACCCGCCAGTCCGTGCGGTGGATGATCCAGTCGACCTTGACCCGGTGCCGCCGCGCTTCGTTGATGAACGCCAACTGGTCGGTGTTTTTGCCGGTGAACAGGTCTTCGATCCGTTGCCCGGTCATGCCCATGCGCAGCTCGCCGCCGCCGTCGAAGGTCAGGCCGTAGTAGTTCAGCCGGGTCATCAGGCTGAAGTCCGTTTTTTGCGGCGGGCCGCCCAGCCAGAACGGCAGGAAGTGGTAGACCTCGTCCTTGGACTTGTCGGTGTTGCAGCCGCACATGTCCGACGTCAACAGGAAGGGTTTGGCCTGTTTGTAGTCAGGCGCCTTGCGTACGTACGGGTAGATCAGTTTGCTGTAGCGGCCATAGAGTTCGGCCAGCGGGGCGTTTTCCTGGCCGGGTTTGTCGCAGCCGTTGCCTTGCCACAGCCGGCGCAGCTGGCCGCTGAGCCGGGTGGCGGGCGGCTTGGCGCTGTCGGCGCCGCCGGCGTCGAGGATCCCGGCCAGCGCGTCCATGTCCTCGTTGCTCAGGCGCCTGGTGGTGCGGCGTATCTGTTCCTCCCGGGGCAGGTGGCTGCGGCACGCGCCCAGGCCGATGCGCAGGCGCTGGATCATGGCCTGGTCGAACAGCGAGCGGCGCACATATTGCATGCCGATCATATCGTCGAACATCTTGGCGAGCTGGGGCGGCAACAGCGTCGGCTTGCCCAGCGCCGCCAGGATGTCGTCGCTCAGCTCGTAGCCGTCGTCGGTCTTGGCCAGCTGTTCCAGCCGCGCCAGCAGCGCGGTGACGTCCTGGTCCGAATGGCGCAGCGCCTTGCGCACGTCGGCGGCCAGGTCGTCGGCGCTTTCGTAGGTGAACGCCGTCAGCGGCGCCAGCGGTTTGATCAGCTGGGCCGGGAACACCGGCTGGTTTCTGATGGCCGTCAAATCGTCCTTGGTCAAGCCATACCAATACACCGACAGCGGCTCCTCTTCGGTGTCGACGCCACGGTTCAGCGAAAAGTTGATCGCGTGGTAGCGCTTGAGCACCGGCGGCAACAGCACCGGATCGACCGCCAAGCGGATCGCGTACAGCTCGGCGCGGTCCGGCTGGAGATCGATCCAGCGGCCGAACCCTGCGCTCACCAGATCGGCGCGCCATTCCGGACGGGCCCGCAGGCGCTCGGCGAACTTGAGCATGACGTCGACCGAGGCGTCGGTCAGGCTGCCCGCCGGATCGAGGTTGTAGTAGGTCCAGAAGCGGGCGATGAAGGACAGCGTGATCGGCCCGACCACCTGGTCCGACAGCGGTGCGCCGGCCTGTTGGTAGGCCGCCAGATAGGCCGGGTCGTCGGCGAAGATGAACCTCAGCGCGCTCTGGATGTTCTTGCGCCGCGCGAGTTCGTATTGTTGAAGCACTTCGACCGAGAGCAGGCGCGACGTGCGGGCCGGCGCCGCCTTGGCCGGCTGGGCGGCGGCCGCCGGTGGCGCGGCGGGTGGCGCCGGATCGGCCGTCACGGCGGCCGGTGTGGCCAGCGCGAGCGCGAATCCGAGCGCGGCGCGGGAGAGGGTATGCCAGCAGGTATGTGGTTTCATAGGGGTGCCTAAAGCGTGCGTCCTTCTTTGATGAATTCTTTCTTGATGGCGCGCAGCAGGTCATCGTTGGTGATGAGGATGTCCTGCCCCGGCTTGGCGCGGCGCCCGGCGCGGATGGCGGCCGACACGGCCACGTTGAGCAGCGCGCCGCCGGCCAGCACGTGCGCGTCGGCCAGCGCGGCCAGGCGCACGTCGGGCGCCAGCATGGTGCGGTCGGCGAACAGCTTTTGCCACAGCAGCTCGCGTTGCGGCCCGTCCGGCAGCGGGAAGTGGATGGCCGATTGGAAACGCCGTGCGAACGCCTCGTCCATGTTGGAGCGCAGGTTGGTGGCCAGGATGACCACGCCGGGAAAATCCTCGACCCGCTGCAACAGGTAGGCGATTTCCTGGTTGGCGTGGCGGTCGTTGGAGGTGCTGCCCTCGGTGCGCTTGCCGAACAACGCGTCGGCCTCGTCGAAGAACAGGATCCAGTTTTTGTTTTGCGCCTGGTCGAAGACGTTGGCGAGGTTTTTTTCCGTCTCGCCGATGTACTTGGACACCAGCATCGACAGGTCGATGCGGTAGACGTCGACGCCGGCGTCCTTGCCCAGCAAGGTCGCGGCCAGCGTTTTGCCGGTGCCGGGCGGGCCGTAGAACAGCGTGCGGTACCCGGGCTTGACCATCCTGTCGAGCCCGAGCCGGCGCAGCATGCCCGGGCCGCCGCGCATCCAGCTGCGGATTTGGTCGAGCTCGTCCTTGACTTCCTGCGCCACCACCAGGTCGTCCCATTCCATCGCCGTGACCATCAGCTTGGCCGGGAAGCCGGCGCCGAAGTCCGGTTTTTGTTGCAGGCCGCTGGTGAAGCGTTGCAGGTAGGTGGGCTCCGCCGCGAGGGCGGCGCGCGGCATCGGCTCGCCGTGCTCCGGCGGCAGCACGCGCAGCATGTTTTTTTGCGCGAAGAAATGGTCGGGCTCGAACATGCGCATCAGCTCGAAGCGCCGCCGCTGGTCGTCGCCGGCCAGGATGAACAGCGCCGTCTCGCAGGTGGGCAGGAAGCCGTTGTGGGTCTGGCCGCGCAAACCGCCGAACTCGGTGAAGATGGCGTCGATCAGCTTGTTGCGGGTGAGCAGCAGGTCAAGTGTTTGCGGGCGCACACTGGGCAGCAGCGACAGCAACAGGACGACGCGTTCCTCCGGTTTCATGCCGCACTCGCGCACCGTTTGCGCGTAGAGCGACGGGTCGTCGCGCACGTCGGGCGGCGTCGGCGCGGGCTGCTCGACGGCCGCATCCTCACTGGCGAAATAGTTGTCGACGCGCTGGTTCAGCACGCGCGTGAACCAGGCGATCTCGCGCTCGAGGCTGGCGGCGTTGGCGTGCAGCGCGGCCTGGTCGATTTGTTCAGCGCCAGTTGACATGTACGGCCCTTTCCATCCACGGGTGTTTGATGATCGAGAACGACCATGGCAGGCTGTCGAGCAGCATGTCGAAGGTGCCCGGCTCCACATTCAGATACCAGGCGTCGTCTTTCAGGTGCATGCGGCCGGTGCGGCGCAGGAAAGACTGGCGCAGGCCGTCGGGCGTGGTGTTGCCGATCTTTTTCCAGTGCTCGATGATCGCGCGCAGCATCATCTCGACGGTGTCGCGTTCCTGTTCGGTGATGGTGATTTCGCGCGCGATGGCGGTCGCGGCCGGCACGCCGCACAGGATTTTGTTCAGGCCCAGCATCGCCTCGGGCGTGTCGGACGGGCCGCCGACGACGCATTGCAGCAGGTGGACGGCGCGCTCGGCGGCCTCGGCATTCTTGAACTGGCCGGCTTCGGTCAAACCCAGCATGGAGAACAGGCGCGGCATGTAGGGGCCGATGAGGACCTGGCCGGCGTTGTCGACCAGCAGCGCGTCGATTTCGAGGTCGGGAGCGTCTTCGCCAAGGTATGGCGTGGATGTCCGCGCGCCGTTGTGGTTGGCGTGCGTGGGCGAAATGGCGGTGGCGCGCGGCACGGGCGTGGCTGGCCGTGCCATGCCAAGGTGAGCATGCAGCGCCTCGTGCAGCGGTTCGGCCGCGCCCGCGATGTGGCGGCCCAGCCAGGCGGCGAGCGCGTGCGCGTAGTCGGCCGCAGCGAAATTCCTGCCTTGGATGAAGAACCAGTCGAGGTCGAATAGCGCGGTCTCGAATTCGAGGCCTTCCGACGGCGGATGCGGCAGATGACGCGCGGCGAGGGCGCGGACGTCGCTGGCGAGGCGCGTCATTGTCTGGAATTCCGTTCCCGCCAGCAGTTTGACGATGTTGTGGATCGTGGCCGGCGTCAGGTCGCCGATGTCGTCGCTGGCTTCGCGCAGCATGGCGGTCAGCGCGGCGCGCCGGGCGGGGACGTGGCGGGCCAGTACGCGGGCCAGTTCGCCGCCTGGGGCGCGGCGCGGGAAGGCCGGGTGGAGTACGACGATTTCGGTTTTGCCGGATCGTTTGGTGGACGTCGACAGCACGGTTGGTGCCGCTGTCGTCGATATCGATGCGGACGGTGGTTGCAGTGGCGATATGTCCGGTACCGGAACCGTCGCCGGTGCGGGCGATGCGGCCTTGGACGTCGCATGCTCCCTTGTTTGTGCGTTTGCCGCCATGTTGGCCGTGGAGGCCATGCCCGCCGCCGTTGCATGGGCCGCATCCAGCGCAGCGGCGGTGGTCGCATCGGGTGCAGCAGCAGCCGCAACCGTCGCAGAGGTGGAGGCCACGTCCGCCGCCGCTGCATTGGCCACATCCATCGCAGCGGCGGTAGCCGCATCTGCGGCAGCGGCAGCCGCGACCGCAGCAGCCACAATAGCCAAGTCTGCTGGATCCGCAATAGCCAAGTTCGCCGCAGGCGCGATAGCTGCGGCTGCCGGAGCTGCAATAGCCAAGGTCACCGGTGCCGAAATAACCGCGTCTCCCGAGACCTGAATAGCTACGTCCGTCGCAGCCACAATAGCCGCATTTGTCGGAGCCGCAATAGCCAGGTTCACCGGTGCCGAAATAGCCGCGTCTGCCGAGGCTGAAATAGCTACGTCCGTCGCAGCCACGATCGCCGCATTTGTCGGAGCCCCAATAGCCAAGTCCACCGGAGCCGAAATAGCAACGTCCGCCTCGGCAGCAACGGCTGTATCTGCTACAGCCACAATAGCTCCAGCGGCAGCCGCCGCCTCCGTCGTTGGAGTAGCAGCCACGGCCGTCGCGTTAGGAACCGTAGCGGGCGCAGCCGCTGTAGATTCCATCGTTTCAGTCGCACCGCGCGTGGCTGCCGCTGCCACAGTCGCATACGTCGACGTCGCGGCCTCTGTCGCCGGTGCTGAATGTGGCAACGCTGCCGTTTCAGGAGCGGCCATCGGCACGTCGGGAAGCTGGCCATAGAGCATATCCAACTCGTCCAAATCGACGGGGCGGCTCGCGATGACGTCTTCTAGTACGTGTCGCAAGTAGGCGGCGGGGGCTTGGCTGGCGTCGGCATGTTGGGCGATGGCTTCCATCATGCGTTGGCCGCCGGCGCCGGCTCCCACTTGCTGTTCGATGCGGCGTAGCGGGCCGAAGGCGTCTGGCGCTTCCGTCTCTTGATTGACTACGGCGTCGGGACGTTCGACTTGTTCCTCAATGTCATCGAGATCGAGCATGCGTTGATCCCGCAGCGTGACGAGGACTGCTTGCAGGAATGCTCCCGGGTTAGAGCTCTCGGACGCGCGCGACTGCACCGCGCGTGCCAGCAGGCTGGGTTGGCCGGCATCGGGCGCCACGGGACTTTGCGCGGCAATTATTGCGTTGACTTCCAGCCAGAGCGCTTCCACCGGGGTAGCTTTTGGATTCTCGGTAGTGCGCGCATCGGCGGGGGATGGCTCGCCAGGGGGATGGCGGCGGTCCGCTGGTGCCGATGGAGTTGTTGCCGACGCGGCAAGCGGTTCGTGGGGCGAGGCGGGCACGATCCCGGAAGGCTGGCCTGGGGGATTGGACAGTGCTTGCGGCTCGCGCTGCGTAACGCCCAGGCGTGTCAGCAGTGCCGGCGAAAAATGGGCGATGCGTTGCCAGATGTCGTGGCTGTCGTCGATTTTCCGCAACGCATCGAAGACCGTTTCGTTGGATGCCGACGCCAACGCCTTGGCCACGCGCGCTTCGTCGGCATCCAGCAGTGCCTGCCAAAGGATGCCGGATGGTTCAGTATGCCCGGCCGGTATCGACTGAGAGATGGTGCCGGTTTGTTCTGCGGAACTGGAATGGCCAGATGACCTGTCGAGTGGAGCGCGCGGGGCCGGTTGATCGTCTTTGATTGGCGCCGTCGTCGCGCGGACTGCGACCGGCGTGGTCAGCCGCTGAGGCACACTCGCCACGCCTGGTAAGCCTGGCGCGGTGACACCGGTAAGTGTCGTCGTCCGCAACGCCGCGCGGAAAGCGTCTGCTTCAAAGGGCATGCTTGCCATCCACGTCAGGCAGCGCTGCCAGAGCAACGGATCGTTTAGATCCACCTTCACGGTGCCGGCGGCGGCAGCGATCGCGCCGCCTTCTGTCGATTGCAGCGCGAGCAAGATGTTTGTTGCCTGCGGTGCGGCTGCCCAGGTTAATTGAAGCAACAAAGTAGGCGGGAAATGGGCGATGCGCAGCCAGACGTCGGGCCGATTGCCAACTTGCCGCATCGCCGCCAGGACCGTTTGGCTGGACGCCCCGACCAGTGCCGAGCTGACGCGCGCCACGTCGCCGTCCAGCAGCGCCTGTCTGAGGCGGCCGTCTGGCGAGACATTCTCGCTGGCGTCCAACTCGATGATCGTCCGCTCATCGGCGATCGGTTCCTCAAACCTGGACAGTTCATACGACGGCTCGTACCGATGTTGTCGTTTGTGCAGAAGGTGCCCGCGCGGCCGGACTGCCGCACGCATCAGGCCACGCTTGGTTGGCGACCTGCGCACCGGGCAGATGCCGATTTTCCGCAATACGTTGAACAATGTGCGGTTTGATGGGGGGGATAACGTCCGTCTGAAGCGGATCGCGTCCTGTGCCAGCTGAGCATGCCGCAGGGCGCTTGCTTGTCCAGCGCTGGAGACTGAGATCGATGGAATCGCTTCGGACGGCACCGTCTGGCCAGGCTGTTCGGACGACACGTCCAGCTTCGGGTAGGCCGTCGCTTCGATCCCGCGCGGATCAGGCGTCATGTCGGCTGGCGTGACATCGGTCGTCCGCTCCTCCGCGCTCGATGTTGCCGCGATTGCTGCCTCGATTGCTTCCAGATCGATGGCTTGGTCGTGACGCAGCGCTTCGGAAACCCGCCGCAGGAACGCCGGCCGATTGGCGCTGTCGGCGGCGCGGGCGCGGATGGCGTCCAGCATCAGCGTGGCGCCGCCGCCGGGCAAGGCGCCGATGTGCCGCTCGATATCGGACCACAGCGTTTCGGCGGCTGGAATGCCTGTCGAGGAAGAGTAATCGTTGGCGTCCCTGTCCGCCAACTGTGCATCAACCCGGGAGGGAATGGAATGTCGCATTTGCGCTCCTTGGTATGGCTCATTGGCGTGGGGCCGCGCCGTCAGCGGCGGTCCGGCCATCGCCTCATGGTCGTCGATGACGCGACGTCCGTCGGTTGGCGCCGGCTTTGTTACCATCGCCAGCGTTCGCAACAGCGCGGCCGCGTGCGGGGGGATGGCGGTATTGCCGTTGGCGACCACCGTGGCGGCTTGCCGCAACGTGGCCGATGCCGCGCTCAAAGCCGAGCCGCTGGCGCCACCCAGAATCTGGTTCAGTAAAACTTCCCAAAACTGCCGGAGATCCTGGCGCCGCGAGGCGTCGGTGGGCGGCAGGGCGGCGTCGATCGCGTCGACCAGCGACAGCCAATCGGCCGCCCGCGCCGGGGTTTCCACACGTTGCACCACCTGGCGCAGCGTTCCGGATTCAAACTGCTGCGCCAGGCGCCGCACCGCGCCGGGCGAGGTGGCGCAACGCCGCAGCAAGGTTTTCAGATCGTCGCCCGCCGGCGCCGCCAGCCATGGCGCGAGCAGCCGCTCGTGCGGCGCCCGGGACGCGTCGCCAGCGGCGCCGGCCGGCGACGGCGGCATATGGCCGGTCAGCAGAAAATGCTCCAGCGGCTCGCGCTTGTCGGCCGTCGCGCGGCTCGAAGTGGCAGCCGCCGCTTCGCTGTCGTGCCGCGCCAGCGCCTCGCTCAGCAATCTGGCCAGCAACGGCGGAATCTCCGCCGCGTAGTCGTAGGCGGCGCACTCGCCCAGGTCGATATCCAGCCGCGCGATGTGCCGGTGCCGGCCGTCGTCCTCCCGCTCCAGCGTCTCGGCCAGCGTCGACAGGATGTGTTCGCGGGCCAGGGCCAGCAAATCATCCTCCGCCATCGGCTGCGGACGCGGGTCGTCGCTCTCGAAGCTTAAATCGAGGTGCAGGTCGGCGATGCGCTGGGCCGGTTTCATACGTCACACCCAGCGCGAGCGCGGGCCTGCGTCGGCCGGCAACGATTGCAGGAAGTGGCGCAGGCCGGCCGACGCCTGGTCCAGCGCCGCCAGCATCCCGCCGGCCGGCTCGACGGCCTGCTGCGACGCGTTGACCACCGCGCGCAGCTTGTCGAGCCAGTCCGGGTAAAGCGATTCGAAGTGCTCCATGTCGTCGTGGCCGAGCCAATAAAAGTTGGGCATCACGTGCGCCGGCAGGTTCAGGGTCACCGTTTCCTGCGCCAGCTTGCGGAATTCGGCGGAGGCGAAGCGCACCGTCCAGCCGGGGAAGACCACGCTGACCTGAAAGCTGTAGAAGTCGTCCTTCGCCTCGGCGTCGTCGGCGGCCTGGCGCGGGCGCAGCAGCGTGTGCTCGATCAGATGAAAGCCTTCGCTTTTCATGTTCAGCAGGCGCAAGCGCCGTTTTTGCGCCGGCGTCAGCGCGGTGACGTCGGCCGGCGCGCTGTCGCCGTCGTGCGGGAAGGGCTGGTGCAACACGCCGCGCGGCACGCGCAGCTCCGGCGTGGCGGCGCGCGATTCCAGGCGCTCCAGCAGTTGGTCGAAGGTGGCGCCGGCCTCGTCGCCGTCGACGATGCGCAGGCCGTGGCGGCGCAACACGTCGCACAGCGGCCGGCAGCAGCGCAGGCTGTGCAGGCCCAGCAGGATGGCGATCTTGCGGTGCGCGCCGCTGACGTTGTCCGTGTTCCAGGCCGGCAGGTCGTAGCGGAAGCCGGCGGCGCGGTGTTTGCCGATGGCGGCGATGCGCACCAGAAAGGCGCGCTTGTTCTCCAGCAGCCAGGCGCGCATGTCCTGCCGCGCGGTGAAGTAGAAATTGAACTTGCGCAGCGATTGCTGCGTGTAGCGCTCGCCGTACATGGCCAGCATGACGTCGAGCACGCGGTCGCGCCGGTCCTCGTGTGGATCGAAGCACTGGCGGATCTCGTCGAGCTGGCGCGCGATCTCGTGCGGCGCCATCGTGTAGAGCGCTTCGATGTCGGGCAACATGTCGTCGGTGATGGGCCGCGTGTAGTACGAGCGGCGGGCGTTGCGCTGGATCGAGAACAGCTGGCCGATGTTGGCCAGGCCGTGCACGTAGTTGGCCATGGCCTGCTCGAAGATGTACAGGTAGGCCTTGAGTTGGCGGGCGGCGGCGCGCGTTTCCGGCGCGGCGCTGGCCGGCACCCCGTAGGCGTTGATGCCGTAGATGGCCGGGAACTGGTGTTGGATCGAATAGTAATGGTCCAGCGCTTTGCCCGCGCCGCGCGGCTCGACCACCAGGTGTTCGAGCGAGGCCTGGCGCTCGCGCACGGTGCGGCGCTCGAAGCGCAATTTGTTCAGGTGGGGCCGGGCGGCGTCGCGCAGCGCGGCGTTGGAGCGGGCCGGCGCGCCGTCCTGCCGTCCTTCGTCGTCGGCCCCCAGTTCGGCCTCGGACTTGCTCATGAAGTGTAGGTTCAGGCGGCCCCGGTCCTGCTGGTCGAGCGGGATGCGCGGCACTTCGCCGTCCGGCAAATCGGCCGGGTCGCTGTCGAGCGGGTGGCCGTGCTCGTCGAGCACCTCCAGCCGGTGCACCTTGCGCACGCCCTCGATGCCGCGGATGACGCCGATCAGGCGCAGCGTCGATATCGCCGCGTGGGCGTGGCGGCGGCCCTCGGCACGGATCAGGCCGTGCTCGGTGAACGGGCCGCAGAACAATTTGTCGAGCGCCGGGGCGTCGCCGGCCGCCTGCGCGTAATCGTGCAGGCGCAGCCCGGAGCCGACCTGCTGCGCGCACTGGAAGACGATGTCGGCGTAGACCTCGGCGGCGTCGCGCATGCTGCGCACCTCGATGTCGCCGCTGAGGTAGAAGTCGCGGGTGCGCAGCACCACCACGCTGGCGATGTCCTGGCACAGCGCGCGGTCGGCGGCGAAGATCTTGCGCACGGCGGCGGTGGCCACGTTGGCGCCCGGGTCGTCGCACGCCTTGAGCTTGACGTCGACCAGGCCGGCGCCGCGGTCGTCGAACCAGACGTCGTCGATCTCGGGCACGCGGTCGTACAGCAGGCGGCGCCAGTCGTCGTCGGTGACCGGCTCGCTGGGAAAGACGTCCTGCGGCCGGTGCAGCGCGTGGCGCCGCAGGTCGATGGCGCCGTCGGCGGCGGCCAGGTAGTCCTCGTGCGGCAGCGCCGAGCGGTAGGCCAGGTCGGTCAGCGCGTAGCACAGCTGGTCGAGTATCGTCACGCCCGGATCGTGGGCGTTGTAGTCGGTCCAGTGGTTGCCGCTGAGCTCCTGGACGAAGGCCAGGCCGGCCTTCTGCAGCGCGGCGAAGTCCAGCCCGTCGGGGTCCGGCGCCAGGCGGCCGATGGTCAGCGGGACGCTCACGCCGGCTCTCCCCGCGACTGCGTCAGCTGCGCCCGCAGCGCCTCCAGCAGCCGGTGCACCCGCTCATACGGCAGTTGCGCCAGCGCGCGCAGCATCAGCTCGAGGTCGTCCCTGCCGACGTGGTAGGGCCGGCCGCCGGGGCCGCCGGCGCCGTCCACCGCCTGCCGGTTGAGGTCTCCGATCAGCTCGAACACGGTCTTGAACGGCAGCTCGGCCAGCGCCTCGATCACCAGCCGGCCCTCGTCGTCGCGCAAGGTCACGGTGGCCATCATTTGCCGCCCCCGGCGCCGTCGGGCGCGCAGCCATCCATCGCCGGATCGAACCACAGCTGGGTCAGATAGACCTGGATGCGGGTGCGCTGGCGGTCGGGCGTGCCGGCTTCCTCCAGCGGACAGCCGGTGCGGATCTGCAACTGGTAGGTGTGGCCGGCCGGTCCTTTTTCCTTGGTCCAGCGCAGCAGCATGCGGGTGCACTTGCTGCCGAAATGGGCCTGGTGGTAGGTGATGTCGTATTTGCCGCCATGGAAGGTGTTGACCGCGAACGCGTGCATCAGCGCGTAGCGGCCCGAGCCTTTTTTGCCGGTGCCGGCCATCACCTCGAACGCGTGGCAGCCGGTCAGCGGACCGGTGAGGTCGTGCCACTCGCCGTCGGCCAGCACGCCGGCCACCGCGCGCCCGATGCGGCCGTCGGCCACCGTGCGCCCGTGCAGTTCCAGCTGGAACTGGCTCGACGGCGGCGCCGCGTCGCCGGTGGTCGGGGCGAACGCCACCTCGGGCGCCGGCCGCAGTTCCATCGCCTTGCTGTAGGCGTTGTCGCCCTTGTCCACGGCGGTGTCGTCGTCGACGCCGCCGGTGCCGAACACCAGGCCGTTGCCGCCCGGGTTCATGCTGACCGACCAGATCGCGCTCTTGTGGGTGATGTCGCGGTAAAAACTGATCAGGCGCCCCTGTTTGATCTGCCCGACCTTCAGGCCGTCGGCCTCGGTCTTGTCGAACTGCTGGTCGACGATGTTGAGCATCGACTCGATCAGGTCGCTAAACGCGTTTTGCGCCGGCATCTGGCCTTGTTTGAACGAGCGCTTGAGCGACTCACGACTTTGCTGTGCCATCGTTGGCCTCCGGTGAAATGATGAATGTCGAACCGATGTCGAGCGTGTGCAGATTGGCCGTTTGCGCGTGCCCCTTCTTGTCGCTGACCTCGATCAAGTGTTTGTCGATCGCCACCGCCACGCTCCACGGATACTTCCACGACACTTGCTTGACGCCGTGCAGCGCCGTGTCGGTCAGCGTGTAGCCGCCGTCGGCGGCCGGCGCCACCCGCAGCAGCGAGCAGGCGCTGACGTCGGCGATATAGTCGAGGCCGATGATGAAGGATTCGACATCGTGCTCGCGCAGGCTCCAGCCGAAGTGGACCCGGCCGTTGCCGCGGTCCCACGGCGACAGGAAGCGCGCCAGGTCGTCGTTGAGGCGGGCGATGTAGCGGCCGCCGGCCAGGCCGGGCTTGAGCTGCACCGTGCAGCGCACCTGGATCTGTTCGTAGACCGGGTGGCGCACGTCGATGGTGGCCGCCGGCGGCGCCAGCGTCCGGGCGTAGGCCTTGACGCGCGCCACCAGCAGCCCGTTGAGCTGGGGCATGGCGTGCAGCGGGGCGCCCGGCAGCAGCGGCGGCAGCACGACGATCAGCACCCGTCCCGGACGCACCCAGCGCCGCGGGTCGTCGCCGTCCATGCACAGGTTGGGGAAGCACTTGACCTTGTGGATCTCCGGGAAGCGCTCGAGGATCAGCGCCTCGTAGTCGGCCGGCGTGACGGCGCGGCCCTTGTGGCGCAGCCGTTCGGCGATGCGGGTGTGGCGCTGGGCGCGGTCCTCGACCAGGCGCCCGCCACGGCTGGCGATGATCTGGCTGACCTTGCCCAGGCCGGGAATCGGCGCGCGGCTGGCGGTGATGCTGCCGGCCGGCAGGGTCAGCAGCGCCGTGGCCTGCATGTCGGCCACCGCGCGGCGCACGCACAAGCCCTGGGTGTGGACGTTGTACAGGCTGCAAAAGCCGCCCAGCTTGCCGGCCGCGCCGATGCGCAGCCAGTACAGGCCGCCCGGCATGACGGTGTGCGCGAGGCTGATGTCGGACGGCACCCGCAGCGTCACCACGCCGGACGTCATGAAGCCGCCGGTGCTGTCCGATAGCAGGTTGTGCTGTGGCAATGGCTGCCACTGATTGCCGGACAGATAGCTCCAGGCGGCCGCCGCCGGGGCATCCGGCAGCGAATCGTTTTGCAGGTGGAAGAACAGGGTCAGCGGGGCGTCGAAGTCGCTGGCCGACAGGCCGATGTGCAGATAGCCGAGCTCGGAATAGCTGGGAATCAGCGTCGGCCCCCGGGCGTTGGCGACGTCGACCGCCTCCCAGCCGTGCGGGTGCAGGTGCAGCAGCGCGTCGTCGAGCGTGCCGGCCGGGGCGTCGCCGCGGCGGTGCAGGGCGATGCCGGCGCGCGCCGTGTAGGTGGCGGTGATGCCCGACACCAGCGGCGTGTAGGGCGCCTCCGGCACGCCGGCCAGGAAGCGGCCGTCCTTGTTGCGCAGGCTGCGTTTCATGGCGTGCGCCAGCGCCTGCGGATATTCGCGGTGGCCGAAGGCGAAGCGCGGCGCGGCCAGCGTGAACTTGAAATAGCCGTCGCGCGCGGCGGTGCTGTACGGCGCGCCGCCGGCCTGGCCGGGGGCCAGCGGGTGCAGGCGGCCGAGCACGCTGTCGCAGTCGAGCCGGCTGCGCTTGAGCACGCGCCGGCTGGCGCTGCGGCGGTAGTCGTCGGCGAACAGGCGCACCTGCGGCGCGCGGCTGTCGTCCGGGCCCCACACGCCGTCGGTCAGCGCCTCGACCCGGGCCAGGTACTCGTCGGTCGACGGCGGCGCCGAATAGTCATGGTAATACTCGGCGAAGCCGCCGGCCAGCTCGGGCAGCTCGCCCCACTCGAGGTCGAGGTGGAAGTGGGTCAGGTCCTTGCCGGCCGCCTCGCCGCTGCCGACGATCAGGTAGGAACCGACCACCGGCATCGGCCCGAACGGCTGGAACGGGCTGGCCGGGTCGAGCTGGCCGAGCTGGTTGTTCAGGCTCAACTGGCGATAGCCGGCGACGTCGACCGTGACCGTGGCCGCGCCCACGGTCAGGTCGCGCAGCAGGCCGTAGGGGTAGACGTAGCTGTCCGGGTTGAGCAGCAGGCGCATCACCGGCACGGCGGTGTCGAGGTCCTCGCCGTGCAGCGCGCGGTTGTAGGCCACCACCGGCGGCGCCTCCAGCGGCAGCTCGCACTGCAGCGCCAGCGTGTAGCCGCCGTCGCCGTAGCGCTGGCGCGTGTCCGGCGTCGACGGCTGGTACCAGGACAGCGCGATCCAGCCGGCCGGGCCGGTCAGCTCGATCTTGAACAGCCCGCCGAGGATGCGCATCATGGTCGCCTCCTGTTCGATCTGGTCGACGGTGCCGTTGATGGCCGCGCGCGGCCGTTGCGGCCCGCTGAGCGGTTGGTCCGCGTCCGCGGCGTCGTAGCCGGCGCGGCTTTTCTGGGCGCGCATGACCTTCTCGAGCCGGGCCAGCCGGGTTTTGAGCTTGGCGGACGTGAAATGCAGCTCCAGCGTGATGCGGCGCCGGCCCTCGCGCATCAGCAGCACATTGCTGGCCACGGCAAACCCGAGCCGGGCGTCGCGCGCCGGCGCCTCCGGGGCGCCGTTCTTGGGCGCGCCCAGCAGCGGCAGCGGCCGTTGTGGCGGCGGCACCGGCGGCAGCTGCCGGGGTGGCGGCGCGATGTCGCGCGTCCAGGCGCTGCTGGGCCACGACAGCGCGGCCGGCAGCCGGCCGCCGCGGTCCATGTCGGTCTCCGGCGACACATGCGGATCGCGGTGGAAATACAGCGTGTGCAGCGCCTGGACCCGGGCGTCGCTGACGACCAGGGCGTCGTCGGCGAAATAGGCCAGCTCCTGGCCGTCGCGCTTGGCGATGAAGGCGGCGCCGGCGGGGATCTCGACGCTGGCGCCGAGCGCCGACGGCGCCACCACCAGGTAGGCGTGGTCGGGCACGGCCGCCAGGCGGCCGGCGCGCAGCACGCGGTCGTAGTAGAAATCGATGTGGCGCCCGGTGTAGCGGTTGAGCCGGGTATCGAGGCGCTGGGCCATGCGGATGAAGGCGATCAAGAGGGCCGCGCCCGGTTCGTGGTTGCCGCTGACCAGCGACGCCGGCAGCTGGCGGCGCGCCTCCTGCTGCACCATTTCGATGGCCTTGACATACGAATGGTAGCTCGAGCGCAGCTCCGACGGCCTGAGCGCGGCGTGGGCGCCGGGCGGCGCGCGCCAGGCCGGGCCCAGCGTCACGCCCGGCGCCGGCAGCAGCGCGGCGAAGCCGGCGCGCTCGTCGCACAGGCTGGCGATCACGCCGGCCAGCAGCGCGTGCAGCGCGCGCCCGACGGCGCCGGGGGCGTCGGCCAGCGCCGTGAACCAGCCGTCGAGCAGCTCGGCCAGCGGCCGCATCGGCAAGTCCCGCGCGTCGGCGTACCAGGGGCGCGGCAGGTCGTCGCGGCGGTCGCGGCAGGCATCCCACCAGCGCTCGAAGCGGGCGTGGTAAATCGGCAGGCGCGCCGCCAGCATGCGCGCCAGCACGATGGTTTCGTCGGCCGAGAAATACGCCTGCCAGTCGCCGTCGGGCTGGTTGTCGGCCCGGTGGAAGGTGACCAGGGCGGCGTGGCCGCGCGCCATCGCCAGCAGGTCGGCGAACGGCATCTCTGCCAGGTCGAAGTAGCCGTCCTGCAGCGGTTGCAGTTGGCGGTCGTCCTGGCTGGTGCCGTCGCGCACGATCAGCTGGTCCGCCGCGGCGTCACGGATTGACATTGGTGCCCTCGATGAAATAGAACGGGTAGACCATGTTGCTGCGGGTGTTGGTCATGCGCACCGTGTAGTGCAGGCTGATGTCGAGGCGGCCGTTGGCGATGTCCTGGTCGCTGACCTGGATGTCGGTGAGCGTGATGCGCGGCTCGAAGAACAGGATGGCGCGTTCGATCAAGTCCTTCATCTGCACGATGGCGCCGTGGCTGACGTTGGCGAACACGTGGTTTTTCAGGCCGCAGCCGAACTCGGGGCGCATGACGCGCTCGCCCGGCGCGGTCGACAGCAGGATGTGCAGGCTTTGGCGGATGTCGTCGGCGCCGGCCGTCATCGCCGCCCGGCCGCCGGCGCCGCCCTTGCTGAAGGTCGGCGGGAAGGCCCAGCCGCGCCCGAGGAAGGAGTGCTCCGTGCTCATGGCGCTAGCCTCCGATCATGACGGTGGGGCAGCCCAGCGTGACCGAGCCGCCGTGGGCGCACGGGTCGCCCACGCGCGCGGCCGGCTTGCCGCCGATGGTCACCGTCATCGAGCCCATGACGATCGAGTCCGGTGGCCCCACGCACAGGCACTGGTCGCCGACCACGGCGGCCGGCAGCTTGCCGATCATCACGGTCGGCACGCCGGGGCCGAGCACGGGCCCGCCCACGTGGGGGATGGGCGGCAGGCCGGGGGTGACCATCGGGCACACATGCATGTCGGTCAGGCGGGCGGCGGGGGGCATGGCGGTCCTTGGAATGAAGAGTGGGTCGGAATGGCGGTGGCGGGCGTCAATTGATCGCCACCATCGCGCCCTTGACGGTGACCTGGCCGGCCGCCGACAGCTCGGCGCTGGAGGCGCCCTTGGCCACCAGCGACATCGAGGCGTTGCTGTTGATGTTCAGCGCCGACTGCTTGAGGTCGGCCCCGGCGGTCGATTCGATGTTGGCGCCGGCGTCGTGGGTGATCTTGCCGGCGGCCTTGATAACGACGTCGAACGGACTGTCGAGCAGGATGCCCTTGCCGTCGAGCGCGACCTTGTTGCCGTTCTGGTCGGTCATGACGATGGACTTGGCGTCGTCGCTCATGACGACGGTGTTGCCGGCCGGCGTCAGCAAGGTCATCACCTTCTTGTCGTCGTCGAACTCGACCTTGAGCAAGCCCTTGGTGACGATGGCCTTGATGAAGTTGTCGGCCGTCAGCGGATACGGCGGGGTGCGCTTGCTGCTGTACAGGCTGGCGAGCACGACCGGATTGCCGGGGTCGTTGTTGAAGTAGCCGACGATCACCTCGTCGCCGATCTCGGGGATGAAGAAGGCGCCCACCGCCTCCGAGCCGTAGGCGCTGGCCAGGCGCGCCCACACGCCCTTGGTCTTGTTCTGCGACACCGGCATGACGACCTGCACCCGGTGCTGGGCGGCGGGGTCCTCGTCGAGCTTGCTCACCACGCCGATGTGCAGGCCGCCGACGCCGGGCAGCAGGCCGGAGGCCGCCTCGGCGGCGCCGCCCGGGCCGCCCGGCGCCGCCGTCCAGTCCGGCGCCAGGCCGAACTCGGCCTCGGTGGTCCAGTTGCCGTCGGCGATGGTGTGCTCGACCGCGCTGACGTAGACCTTGCCGTTGAAGCGCTTGCCGACCCCGGCCAGGCTCATCGTCACGCCCGGCACGGCCAGCGCGCTGCCCTGGAAGCGCACGTTGCCGCGCACCCGGGCCAGCGCCGCCTTCATCTGGCGCGCGCCGGCCCAGGCCTTGAGCGCGCTGGTGGCCAGCGGCACCGGCGTTTGCAGCCGCAGCGCGGCGATGCCGCCGACGGCGGCCAGGGTGTCCGCGTCCAGGTCGCCCTGCAGGCCCAGCTTGGGCGGCTTGGCCTGCTGCTCGGCCACCTGCTGGGTGGACGGGTCCCAGCTGACGCCGGTCACCTGGGCGTACTGGGTGCGGGCGTCGATGTCGGCCTCCAGGCTGATCAGGTCGATGCCGTAGGTCAGGCCCAGCACCGGCTCGGCGCCGGTGGCCGGCGCCTGTACCGTGACGCCGTCGTCGCCGGTGATCACCAGCAGGCCGTTGGCCCCGGCGCGCGCCAGCACGAAGTCCCAGTCGCTGCTGTGGAACTGCACCAGGCCGTCGTATTGCGCCTCGGTGGCGTCGACGGTGGCGGCGACGCCGGCCGCCGAGAGGATGGCGCCGATGGCGTCGCTGTCGGTGGCGCTGACGTGGTTGGCGTTGTCGCGCGACAGGGTCAGCGGGAAGGCGGCGTGGCGGCACTCGACCACCAGCCGGCTGTCGTTGACGCCGCTGATCTGGATGCCGTGGCGCACCACCACGCCGGCGAAGATGAGCGCGGCGCTGTCGCCGTAGCCGGCCTCGATCTCGATTTTCGCGCCCGGCACCAGGGCGGCGCCGTCGCTGAGCGGGAACGCCTGTTCCGGCATGTCGCCGTCGTCGAACATCAGGCGCGCCTGCGACAGCTTGTTGACGGCCTTGTTGACCGTCAGCGAGATCAGGCGGTGGTCGTCCGGCAGCGCGGCGCCGTTGCTGCGGATGATGATTTTGACGATGCCGTCGGCATCGGCGAGGGGGCTGGGGGCGGGCATGGCGGGGCTCAGCTCAGTGGCGGGAAGCGCAGCTGCATGCCGGCCCGCAGGTCGCGGAAGTCGACCAGGCCGTTGACGCGGGCGACCGCCAGGTAGTAGGCCGGATCGCGGTACACGCGCTGGCACAGCAGCGGCAGGGTGTCGCCGGCGCGGACGTCGATCAGGTGGGTCAGGTCGGGCGAGCTGAGGTTGGCGCGCCGCAGGCTTTCCTCGACGTTCATCGACGACAGCACCGTCAGCTTGACCTTGGCCCGCAGCGGCTCGCCGCTGGGCTTGAACAGCGTGTAGTCGATGGCGACGTCGGTGACGTAGCCGAAGAACTTGAGGTCGCCCCACATGAAGCAGACCAGGTTGGGCTGGTGCTTGTCGCCGTCGACCTTGTAGAGCAGCTTGAGCAGCTTGTCGATCATGGCGTTGACGCTTTCCATGCCGACCAGGGCCACCACGCCGGTGCCGTCGAACACCAGTTGCGGCAGCGTCAGCGTCTCGGGCTTGACATGCGCGAACTTGGGCGTGGCCGCCGGCTGGCCCTGGGTGGCGCGGGTGCTGTAGCACACGCCCATCGTGCGCTGGTAGCCCGACGGGTTGATCAGCACCTCGATGCCGTTGTCGGTGTCGGCGGTGTGGACCTTGTCGCCGCTGGCCGGGCAGATCGTCAACTTCTGCTTCAATCCTGTGCTCAGGCCGGCCATTTAGCGCTCCTGCCGTTGGTAGAGGGCGTCGCGGATCAGGCGCTTGCATTCGGCCAGGATCTGCTGGCGCAGCTCGGCGGCGCGTTCGTCGTCGGCCGGTGCCAGGCCGTCGGCCGGGGCGGCGCCGTCATCGCAGGCGCGCTGGACCACGCTGGACTTGATGTGCAGGTTTTGGATGTCGATGGGCATGATGGCTAACAATGACAATGTTCAGATCAGGCGGTTGGAGTAGTTGTAGCTCAGGGTGATGTTCTCGATCGCCACCTCGTTCTTGGTCGAGCCGAACTTCTCCACCTCCCATTTGATCGGGTAGGCGTTGGCGAAGCTCCAGGCGCGGATCGGGATGCGGTCGACGTTCATCAGGTAGACGCCGACCGGCTGGGCCACGATCGGCACCATGAAATCCATTTCGAACACCGAGCGGCACCAGATCACCAGCGGCGAGTAGAACGGCGCAATGCCGCGCTTGAGCACCAGGGTGCGCGCCCGCATGCCGGTGGGCAGCGTGTGGACGTAGCGGTTCTCGCCGCCCTCGACCACCTCCTCGGTCTTGAGCTCGGCGTTCATGCCCGACACCTCCTGGAACGAGGCGTCGGTCATGCCCAGGGTGGCGCCGAGCACCACCTTGAAGTAGAAGGCGGACGGCGGGTAGTCGTCCCCGAGGGACAGGGAATCCAGCAGGGACATGTGCCGTCCTCCTTAGCCGTTGGCGATGGTCAGGCCTTCGTGGACGATCTCGATGGTCTCGATCGCCGCCTCGTTGCCCTCGGCCTTGAGGTCGGTGCCGGTGATCTTGGTCGGCCAGGCGTTGGCCAGGGTCCAGACCATGGTCGGGGCGCCGGTCTCGTCGAGCAGGCTGATGGTCACCGGCACGCGCTTGACGGTGTTCATCTTGATCTGGTTGAACCAGTCCCAGAACTTGTTGTCGGACTTGAACACGCCTTTTTTCATCGTCACGTTGCCGACCTTCTTCATGCCCGGCATCTTGATGACCGCGAATTCCGGGCTGTCGCCGTGGCGGTACTTGATCTCCTCGGACTGGACGTCGAGCCCGCTGACCTCCTGAAACGACATGACCTGGGAATCCCATTTCACCTGGAAATAGAACTTGGGCAGCGGCCACACCGCCGTCGATTGTTTTGAGCCGTCATCAGCCATCATTCACCTCGCTATCAATATTCAAAAGGGACCGCGTTGCCGCGGTGGTGGTTGTCAAGATTTCTGCATTTGCTGCTGGAAGGTGATCTCGATGAACTCGGCCGGGCGGCTGATGGCCACCAGGATGGTCACCCGCAGGATGCCTTCGAGGATGTCGTCGGCCGTCATGGTCTCGTCGAGGCCGACGGCGACGCTGAAGGCGTCGTCCGGCGAGGCGCCGGCCAGGCCGCCGCGCTTCCAGATGCCGGTCAGGAAGTTGCGCGCCATGCTCTTGATCGTGACCCAGGTGTTGGCCACGTTGGGCTCGAACACATAGGCCTTGCAGGCTAGGCGCAGCGATTCCTCGAGCATGATCATGGTGCGGCGCACGTTGACGTAGCGCCAGTCCAGGCTGTTGCCGTCGAGCGTGCGCGCGCCCCACACCAAGGTGCCCTCGCCGATGAAGCTGCGGATGGCGTTGATCGACTTGCCGGTGGTGCTGACGTTGAGGTCTTCCTGGTCGTCGTGGGTGATGTTGACGGCCGGCGCGCTGACCGACATCAGGCCGACGTTGGCCGGGGCCTTCCACACGCCACGGGTGTTGTCGATCATCGTGTACAGGCCGGCCATGGCGGCGCTCGGCGGCAGCAGGTTGACCTTGCGCTGCATCGACAACATTACTTCGCCGTACAGCTTGCTCAGGGCGGCGATGGCGTTGTGGTCCTCGGCGATCTTCTGTTTGACGGCGTCGTCGTCGGCCCAGACGGCGCCCAGGCGGTCGAGCAAGTCGCGCACGTTCTTTTTCTTCAGCTCGGCGCTGGCGTTGGCGCCGTCGGGATTGAGCACCGGCGCCAGTTCGTTGGCCAGCAGATCGATCAGCAGTTTGCGCTGGGCCGGGTCGGGATCGAGGTGGCTGAAGTTGAGCTCGTTGAGGCCGACGATGGTGGTGTGGACCCACGGGTAGTAGGCGGCGCCGAAGGCCAGCACGGTGCTGGTGACGGCGTCGCGGAAGTGGTTGACCGGCTGGTCCTGCAGCTCGCGGAAGCCTTCGTGGATGTCGAGCAGCGCGAAACGGCTCTTCATTTTGATGCCGCAGTGCAGCAGCATCTGTTGCTGCAGGCTGTAGCAGTCGGCCGCCGGCAGCAGCACCGCCTCCGGGATCACCAGCATCGTCGGTTCCTGCTCCTTGAGCAAAGTCTCGATGCCGGCGGCCAGCACGTCCTTGTCGGCGGGGGTGGTGTAGTTGCCCACCGACACGATGTAGCAGGCGCCGCCGCCGTTCTGGAAGAACAGCTTCATGCTGTTGTACAGCATGTGCGTGCCCGGGCGCAGTTCGACGTGGTAGTCGGCGCGCGCGCGCTGGCGTTCCTCCTTGATGCGCGCCGCGCTGGTGGCCCGGGCCGCTTCGGCGGCGGCCGTGGCGGCCTTTTTCTCGGCCGCGACCGCCGCCGTCTCGGCGGCGTCGTGGGCCGCCGTCTTGGTCTTTTTGGCGTCCGGGTCCTGCTCGCTGTCCATCGCCGCCTTGGCGGCGTCGGCGGCGGCGCGTTTGCGCTTGGCGTCGGCGGCGGGCAGGGCGATGACGGCCTTGGCGTCGAGCGCCTCGTCGGCGCTCAAGGGCGCACCGGCGGCGGTGGCCGCCGTGGTGGCGGCCGTCAGCGCCTCCGTGTAGGCCGCCTCGGCCGCCTCGGACTGCTCGGCGGTGGCGTCGATCAGCGCCGCGCGGGCGCTCGCCAGGGCGGTCCTGGCTTCGGCGGCGGCCTTGGCCTCGGCCGACGGCTCGGGGGCGTCGGCGGCGGGCAGGGCGACCGCCCGGAAGTCGGTCTGGTCGTTGGGCTGCGCCGCCGAGATGGTGAAGACGGGGCGGGGGGCGCCGCCGAAGCAGGCCTCGTATTCGGCCATCGAGGTGATGCGCCATGGCTTGTGGTCCAGCGAAGCGCCCTTGTAGCTGGCGGTTTCGGTATGGCCGATGAAAGCGGGCACGGCGGTGGCCACTTCGACGACCGAGTTGGGGAAAGCGTTTTTTTCAACGATATAGACCCCGGGGGTTTTGTATTGCGCCATCTTGTGTCCTTTTAAGGTGATCGATGCGTGGGTTGATTCATCAGCGGATATAGATTTCCGAAACAAGCACGGTTTCTCCGCCCGCTGCGTTACTGCCTGCTGCCACTTCCCTCCCGACGGCGGCCACACTTGCGTTCGGCAGTCGCTTGATGAGAATTCGTTGGTCCTGCGCGGCCGGCCCCGCGCGCTCGCGCAGCTGCAGGCGCTGCGCCGGGTGCTGGCGCATTTCGATCGCCTGGTCGCTGATGAAGGTCAGCGCCACCTGCCGCCCCGGCAGCTCGGTGTAGCCGCGCGGCGCGAAACTGAGCTCGCCGTCGAGGTCGACGATGGCGGGGTGCGGCCCGTCCGGATCGGCGGGGGCCGCGCCGCTGCGCGGGACGTCCGTCAGCAGGTAGTATTTCCAGCGGGTGCGGCGGGCGCCGAAGCGCACCAGGAAGCGCGGCGTGGCCCGGCCGGCCAGCGCGGCGGCGATCGCCGGCGCCGCCAGCACCAGATGAAAGGCCGGCGCGAGCGTGCCCAGGCCGGCGTGCGCCAGCGCGGCGGCGCGGTTGGGAATCACGGTCCGGCTCCAGGCCGAGGCGTCCGCCTGGGCGGCGGCGTGCAGGCGCCAGTTGCCGGTCTCCTCGCGCACCGCGCCGGCGCTGTGGAAGAACAGGCGCGCGTCGGGCGCCGGCGCCTCGGGCGCGGTCACCTGCGAAAAACTGGTGCCGGTGCTCCAGGCCAGGAATTCCAGCTCCAGCGCCGGCTCGGCGCCGGCTTGCAGCGCGGCCCGGGTGGGCTCGGTGCAGACCAGCGTCAAGCCCTCGGCGCTGGCCAGGGTGAGGATGTCGAGCCGCGCCAGCATGGCGGCGCTGGCGGGCGACGGTTCGAAGCGGAAGCGGCTGACGGCCTGCTCGCCGAAGAAGGCATGGCGGGCGCAAATGTGCAGCAGCGTGGCGTAGGCGCTCACGGCTCACGCTCCGACGCTGGTGTGCGGACGGCTGACGACCGGCGCCTGGCCGATCAGCGCGCCGTCGCCGTAGCTGATCATGCGCATCTTGTAGAGCACCGACGGCAGATAGCGCCCGCTCAACATGGTCCACAGGTTGCTCAGCTCGTGGTGGGTGAGGTTCTCCATGTCGAGCAGCAGTTTTTCAATGCGGTCGTCGAGGTCGGGCGTGAGCTGGTGGTCGAACACCGGCGTGTGATGGAAAAAACCGATGGCGCTGGAGATGAAGGCCAGCGCCTCGGAATAGTTCTTGTCGCCGAAATTGGCTGCGACGACGATCTCCAGATTGAGGAACAACGGGCGGCCGTAGACGCCGACCCGGCCGTTGCCCGAGGCCGCCGGCGGGGCCTGCTGCGGCAGCGTGTCCTTCTCGATGTTGACCAGGCAGACGATCACCTTGTTGGCCGTGTCGCGCGCCAGCGCGCCGTCCTGCGACAGCAGGTTGGACACCACGACGATGTCGTCGCCCAGTTGGTGCGCCTGGCGCAGGTACTGGTTCAAGTGCAGGGCGATATGGTTGATGGCGGCGCTGATCACGATGCGTGCTTTCCTGGTTGGGCCCGGTTCAATCCGTTGACGATGTGTATAGCCTCTTGAGCAATTCATGTGCCAGTGCCGGGGGCGAGCAAACATGCGGGACGGCGAGCCGGGCGGCCGCACGGGGTGTGTAAATTTACATGTCGGCCGTTTCGTTGACACCGCCGTTTACACATGCCTTTTATCAACAAAGTCCGTTAATATATTGGCATTTCATCACTCAGGAGCCCCTCATGCCGCGTTACCCCGTCACCGCAGCCGCTTTATTGCTGGTTTTTACCGCGTTCGGTTGCAGCGCCAGCGAATCGGCCAGCGGCAGCTTCACCGCCACCAAGAGCTGCGAAGCGTTTACGTCGTTCGCCAAACAGAACAACCCGGGCGCGCAAAAGATCGTGCCCGGCACCGAATACACGGTCCGCGAGATCAACAAGGTCGACTACGACTGGATCAGGGTGGAGGTGCCGGGCGCGCAGCCATCGCTGCGCTGGGTGCGCAAGGACTGCGGCACGCCGGAGCTGGGCGAGCGGCTCAGCAAGGCGCAGCGGGGCCGCGATAATGCCGGCGGCGGCACCTGCAACGTCGCCAACACGGAGGATAGCTATCTGCTGGCGGTCACCTGGCAGCCCGGCTTCTGCGAGCACGCCAAATACAACGGCAAGAAGCCCGAATGCGACGCCATGAACGGCGGCACGCTGCAGGCCAAGAACCTGAACCTGCACGGCCTGTGGCCGAACAAGAAGGAATGCGGCACCAATTACGGTAGCTGCAAGGGAGAGCAGTTCTCGCTGAAGCAGGACACCATCGACAAGCTGGCGCCGTGGATGCCGAACTTCTACTACGAGCGCACCTTCGGCGCCTACGAGTGGAACAAGCATGGCAAATGCCAGTCGCTGCCGCCGGACGAGTATTTCCTCAAGGCCGTGTCGGCGGTGCGGGTGGTGAACGATTCGGAAGTGGGCAAGATCGTGCTGGGCAGCGTGGGCAAGTCGTTCCGCGTCAACGACTTCTTCGACCGTGTCAAGACCCGCTACGGCGCCCAGGTGGCCGGCAGCATCACGCTGGTGTGCGCCCAGCGTAAATATCTGCAGGAGATCCGCTTGTCGCTGCCGCTCGAATTGAACACCGACGGCGACCTGGCGCAACTGGTGGGCAAGGCCGCGCCGGCGCCGACGCGCGCGTCCGGCTGCGGCGACGAGGTGTATGTGGAGGACGCCGGCCGCAATTAAGCCGGGCGGCGTAGTCGATCGTGGTGTAGTCGATCGTGGCGTAGTCGATCGTCGTTTAGTCGATCGTGGCGGCGCGCGTTTTGCGGCGCTCCGCCTTGCACTTGTACATGGCGTCGTCGGCGAACGCGATCAGGTCGTCGGCGGTGGTGGCCGATTGCGGGTACACGGCGACGCCAATGCTGGCGGCGGAGTACAGCTCGTGGCCGTCGATCTGATAGGGCACGGCCAGGCGCAGCGCCAGTTTTTCGACCACGCCGGCGGCATCGTCCTCGCCGCTGGCGACCAGCACCACGGCGAATTCGTCGCCGCCCAGCCTTGCCGCCATGTCCGACTTGCGCAGTTCCGAGCGCAGGCGGGCGGCCGCTTCCTTGAGCAGATCGTCGCCGGCGCCATGGCCGTAGGTGTCGTTGATGAATTTGAAGTTGTCCAGATCCAGATACAGCACCGCCATCGACTCGCGGTTGCGCTGGCTGAGATTGAGCTGGTGCCCCAGGAACTCGGTGAACATGGCGCGGTTGGCCAGGCCGGTCAGCGGATCGTGCGTGGCCTGGTGCTTGGCCAGCGCGTGCATCCGCGACGCCTTGACCAGCGCCTGGCCCACTTCGTTCGCTTCGCGCAGGCCGTAGGTGGCCGGCTCGATGCTGTCGCCCGCGCCGAGCGCCAGCGCCGGCGCCACCAGGTCGCGGATCGAGCGGCTGATGCGGTTGCCGATCAACCAGGCGAACAGCAGGCCGGCGCCGAACAGGATGATGGTCGACAGCACCAGCGTCCACAGCTTGGTCAGCAGCTGGGTGTTGAGCACCTCCAGCGGAATGCCGATCGCCACCGTCCACTGCGAATTGGCGGCCCTGGCTAGCACGGCCAGGATAGGCTTGCCGTCCAGCGTCTTGGTCTCGAACACGCCTTCGGACTGCTCCTGCAGCCGCTCCAGCACCTCGGGGATCGCTTGCTGGCCAACGTAGCGCTGCATGTCGCTGGTGCGCGCGACCACCGTGCCCTTGTTGTCCAGGATGGTGGCGATCCAGTGCTCGGGATACTGCTGCTGTTGCAGGATGGTGCCGAAGCGCTCCACCGTCACCACCGCGCTCAAGGCGTGGAAGCCGCTGGCCATGCGGGTGACCGGCACGGCCACCGCGACGATGTAGCGCTTGGACAGCTGCCCCAACGACACCTGTGAAATTGCGGTGCTGTCGTTGTTCTGCATGTACGTCAACAGGCGGTCGATGCTGCTGCTCGGCAGCGGCGCGCCGTAGGGCTTGAAGGTGTTGATCAGCTGCTGCCCGGTGCCATCCTCGAGGACGATGTTGAAGATGTCCTGGTTGGCGCAGATGGCGCGGGCCTGCTCGTGGAACGGCTTGAGGTCTTCGCCGAGCAGGCTGGGGGAGGTGGCCAGCACCTTGAGCGTCGATTCGATGACGGCAAATTCCTTGTCGATCGCCATGGCGTTGGCGTGGGCGGTCGTCATCGCGCTGCGGATGAAGGCGGCGCGCGCGAGCTCGTAGTCGGCGGCGATCATTTTCACCACCATCAGCGACGCGGGAACGATGCACGCCACCACCAGCCAGATCAGCCTGGAGCGGATGGACGGCGCATTAGCTAAATTCATGTTCAATGCTACCTCGCTATGTTTTATTCTTGATGGAGGCGCCTACCCCTTTCGTAATGTTACAACAAGGAAAATGCATTCGTCAGCCAGTTTATCCCTTTGTTTTTATTTTCTGTACGAAAATGTTTCGGCGGCGGGGGTGGCCGTTGAACGGTTTGAGATTTATCGTCTATCATGTTGAGCAGCCTCAATCAAAGCCTATATTTTGGAGACCCGATGCAACTCGTCAACTGTACGGAAGAGCGCCACGCGCCAGCCATCCTCGCCATCTTCAACGACGCGATCGCCAACTCGACCGCGCTCTACGAGTACCATCCGCGCACCATGGAAACGATGAAGGGCTGGTTCGCCACCAAGCGTGCGGGCGGCTATCCGGTCATCGGACTGGAGGACGAGGCCGGCGAATTGCTGGGTTTTGCCAGCTACGGGGCGTTTCGCGGCTTTCCGGCCAATAAGTACTCGGTCGAGCATTCGATCTACGTGCGCGGCGACCAGCGCGGCAAGGGGCTGGGGCGTGCCTTGTTGAACGCCGCGATCGACGCCGCGCGGCAGGCCGATCTGCATATCCTGGTCGGCGGCATCGACGCCGCCAACGCCGCCAGCATCGCGTTGCACGAGCAACTAGGGTTCGTGCACGCCGGCACTATTCGTCACGCCGCCTTCAAGTTCGGCCGCTGGCTGGACCTGGCGTTTTATCAGCTGATGCTGGACACGCCCGCGCATCCGGTGGATGGCTGACGCGGGCGAGGGCCGGCGCGCGATAGTATGATCGTCTTGCAATTCCGCAGTCACAGACCTATACTGCGCCGGTAGTCAGCTTCTGGTATCTGCAAATGATCGTTTGCAGATTTAAATGGGAAGCCGGTGCGTCGTCCACAGGGATGGCCATGCCGGCGCTGCCCCCGCAACGGTAAGCGAGGTAAAGGATTTGCACGATGCCACTGTGCGTACGCATGGGAAGGCGCAAATCCAGGAGTGTCCCGCGTGGATGCCCACTCGCCAGCCCGGAAACCAGCCAGTAGCGGTAAACACGTTTGTGTCGCGGAGGGCGATGCGGGTGGAGAACTGCCAAGGCTTGATCCGCGCATCTTCGTTCCGGTTCTTCCCTGGCGCCGCATTTGTCTCCCACCTGGTTCATCTCCCGATACAAGCTTTCCGACCCCCTGGTCGCCGCTGTTTTCCGGAGAAACCAATATGTCCGCCACCCCTCATTACGCCGGCCAGGCCGATGCCCATGCCCGTCCCGTCGCACTCAAAGACAAGCTGATTCCGGCGCTGATGGCGGCCGGCCTGGGCGCGGTGCTGCTGTTCGGCGCCGGCTTCGCCTCGATGGAAGCGCTGCACAACGCCGCCCACGACAGCCGCCACTCGGCCGGTTTCCCGTGTCATTAAGCCGCACCGGGGCTGGCGCGGGCGCCGGCACGTTCAATCGCATGGTGCGCACCGCGGCGGCGGCGGGCCTGCTGGCAGGTTTGCTGCTGACCGGCGTGCAGCACTTGCAGGTCACCGGCATCATCGCCCAGGCCGAGGTGCTGGAATCGTCGGCGCAGGCCGCGCCGGTGGTGCATACGCATGCCGACGGCGAAAGGCATACGCACGAAGCCGAGCACGCGTCGACACACGATTCGGATCATGAAACGCCCCATGAACATGGCGGCTGGCAGCCGGAGGACGGCGCCGAGCGCACCTTCTACACCGCGCTGGCGGACGTCAGCATGGCGGTGGGCTACGGCCTGCTGCTGGCCGCCGCCATCGGTTTGCGCGGCCGCCCCGTCGACTGGCGATCGGGCCTGCTGTGGGGCGCCGCCGGTTACGTCGTCTTCTTCCTGGCGCCGTCGATCGGTTTGCCGCCGGAGCTGCCCGGCACCGCCGCCGCGCCGCTGGCCGCCCGCCAGGGCTGGTGGATCGCGACCGCGATGTCGACCGCCACGGCGCTGGCGATGCTGGCGTTCGGCCGCCACTGGGCGCTGAAGCTGGCGGCCGTCGCGCTGCTGGTGGTGCCGCATCTGGTCGGCGCGCCGCAGCCGCTGGTCCATGCCAGTCTCGCGCCGGAACAGCTGCAACGCTCCTTTGTCTACGCTACCGCGCTCGCCAATGGCGTGTTCTGGCTGGCGCTGGGCTGCTTGAGCGGATTTTTCCATCAGCGGTACGCCGATCGATGAGAACCCACCAGCGTCACGTATTCATGTGCGTCGGCCCGCGCTGCGCCCCGGAGGAGGGGCGCGCGCAGGCCGTGTTCGAGCGCATGGGCGAAATGATCGACGCCCGGCCGGAGCTTGCCGTCAAGCGCACCCGCACGCACTGCATGGTGGCGTGCCGTTACGAAGGGCCGGTCATGGTGGTCTATCCGGAAGGCGTGTGGTACCAGCGGGTGGACGAGGCCAATGCGGAACGCATCGTCAACGAGCATTTGATCGGCGGTCGCGAAGTCGGCGACCTGATATTCCATCGCCTTGGAGAAGGCGATACCTGCGCACCGGAACCCAAAGATGACTGAAACGACAGCCGGACCGGCGCATATCGCACTGCTGACGCATGCGTCCAACGACCTGACGGTGCTGCACCAGGCGCGGTCGCAACTGCCGGCCGGCTTCGGCGCGGTGGCGGGCGTCAATCTGCAATCGCTGGACGCCGAGACGTCGATGATGGCGCTGCTGGAGCGCGAGCTGCGCTCGGCGCGGGTGATCATCGTGCGGGTGCTGGGCCGTCTTGGCGGCGTCCCGGGATTTACGGACTTGGTGGAGCACGCGCGCCGCCAGGGCAGGCATCTGATCGTCGTCAGCGGCACCGGCGAGCCGGATCCCGAGCTGGCCGCCGTGTCGGCGGTATCGGCCGACGTGCTGCAGATGACGCTGAAGTATTTCCAGGCCGGGGGCAGCACCAATCTCGCGCAGCTGCTGCGCTACCTGTCCGACCACCTGCTGCTGACCGGCTTCGGCTTCGAGCCCGCGCACGCGTTGCCGGAGCACGGCATTTATCATCCCGACCTGGCGCCCGGCGCCGGACTGGCCGACTGGCTGGCGCTGTGCGATCCGGGGCGCCCGAGCGTGGGCATCGTGTTTTACCGCGCGCACTGGATGAGCGGGAACACGCGCTTCATCGACGCCTTGCTGACCGCGCTGGAGGCGCGTGGCATGAACGTGCTGCCGGTGTTCACGTCGTCGTTGCGCGCGGGCGCGGGCGACGAGGGTGGCCTGCCCAGCGCGCTGCGCCACGTCGCCGACGCTTCGGGGGCGCGGGTCGATGTGCTGATTAATACCACTTCCTTCGCGATGGGCGAGATCACGCCGGGCGGTCCGACACCGGCCGGCTGGTCGGTCGGCGTGCTGGAGGCGCTGGACGTGCCGGTGCTGCAGGCGATCACCAGCGGCATGACGCTGGAACAATGGAGCCAGTCGGCGCGCGGCCTCAATCCGCTCGATACGGCGATGAACGTGGTGTTGCCGGAATTCGATGGCCGCATCATCACGGTGCCGCTATCGTTCAAGGCGCGTGCCGCCGGCCTGCCCAGCGAGGCCGTCGAGTACGACCCGCTGCCGGACCGCGTGGCGCGCATCGCCGGCATCGCCGCACGTTTCGCGCGTTTGAAGCGCCTGCCGAACGCGCAAAAGCGGGTCGCCTTCATGTTCACCAATTCGAGCAGCAAGGCTTCGCAGATCGGCAATGCGGTCGGGCTGGACGCGCCGGCGTCGCTGATCCGGATTCTGGAGGCGATGCGCGCGGACGGCTACGACGCGGGCCAGCCGGCCGGCGACGGCACGGCGTTGATCCACGATTTGATCGGGCGCTGCTCGTACGACAACATCTACGTGACCGCCGAGCAGCTGCGCAACGCGGCGGGCCGGGTGCCGGCCGCGCAGTACGCGCAATGGTTCGCGCAGCTGCCGGCGTCGCTGCAGGAGAAGATGACCACGCAATGGGGCGCGGCGCCGGGCGAGGCCTATGTGCACGACGGCCACCTGTCGCTGGCGGGGATCGAGATGGGTAATGTGTTCGTCGCGCTGCAGCCGCCGCGCGGCTACGGCATGGACCCGGATGCGATCTATCACCAGCCGGACCTGCCGCCGACGCATCACTACTACGCGCTGTATCGCTGGCTGCGCGACGAGTGGCGCGCCGACGCCATCGTCCACGTCGGTAAGCATGGCACGATGGAGTGGCTGCCGGGGAAGGGCGTCGGCTTGTCCGAGGAGTGCTTCCCGGACGCGCTGCTGGGCGACGTGCCGCTGTTTTATCCGTTCATCATCAACGATCCGGGCGAAGGCTCGCAGGCGAAGCGGCGCGGCCATGCGGTCGTTGTCGACCACCTGACGCCGCCGATGACCACCGCCGATACCTACGGCGCGCTGGCCCAATTGACGCAACTGGTCGATGAATATTATCAGGTCGAAGTGCTGGACCCGGCCAAGCTGCCGTTGCTGCAACAGCAGATATGGGAATTGGTCAAGCAGACCAACCTGAACGCCGATTTGCAGATGCGCTTACTGCACCATGATCACGACCACGATCATGACCACGGCCACGGTCATGCGCATCATCATCACGATCATGATCACGATCACGATCATGACCATGGCGACGGCTTGCCGGCGGCGCTGGCAGCCATGGGCGGCTCGGATGTCGCCCACCTGATCGAAGACCTGGATGGTTATCTCTGCGAACTGGGTTCGGCCCAGATTCGCGATGGCTTGCACATACTGGGCCGCTGTCCGGACGACGAACAGATGCCGGATATGCTGGTGTCGCTCACGCGGCTGCCAAACCTGGACGTCCCGGGTCTGCAGTCGGAGGTGGCGCGGCTGTTCGGCCTGACCATGGACATGTTGCTGGACCAGCAGACCCGCAGGCTCAATGTCGTGCCGGCGCTGGCCCGGCTGGCGGAGCGTCCGGTCGTCTCGCGCGCGAACGCGCTCGACGCCGTGGATATCCTGTGCCGGCGTTTGTATGCCGGGTTGGGCGCCGAGGGCTACGATCCTGAGGGTATCGATGCGGTTATCGATCGCGTATTCGGCGCGCTCGATGCGGCGGCCGCCGCCACGCCGCTGCTGCAACCGGCGTTGCGTGTGAAAGCCAATGTGCTGTCGCAGATGGGCAAGCCGCGCGCCAAAGCGGCCGAGCCGCGACCGCAGCCGGCGCCCAGCGCCGCCGCGACAGGTCCCGCGCGGTTTGACGCCATCCGTCGCATCCTCGGTTTCGCCTGCCGCGAACTGGTGCCGAACCTGACGCGGGCGACCGACGAAATCGACAATCTCCTCAACGGCCTGTCGGGCCGCTACGTGCCGGCCGGCCCGAGTGGATCGCCGACGCGCGGTATGGCGCAGATCCTGCCGACCGGCCGCAATTTCTATTCGGTTGACCCGCGCAGCGTGCCGTCGCAGTCGGCCTGGCGCGTCGGCCAGCAGCTGGCGCGCGAGGTAATGGAGCGTTATCAGCGCGAGAGCGGCGATTACCCCGAGAGTGTCGCCATCAGCATCTGGGGCACCAGCGCGATGCGCACCCACGGCGACGACGTGGCGCAGATCCTGGCGCTGCTGGGCGTGCGGCCGGTCTGGCGGGCGGAAAGCCGGCAGGTCTGCGGTGTCGAGATCATCCCGCTGGACGAACTGAAACGCCCGCGTATCGACGTCACCACCCGCATCAGCGGCTTTTTCCGCGACGCCTTCCCGCAGCTGATCGATCTGATCGACGACGCCGTCAACCAGGTCATTGGTCTTGACGAGCCGCTGACGCACAACTTCGTGCGCAAGCACTACCTCGCCGAGCTGGCGGACTGGCTGGGGCAGGGAATTGAGCAGGATGAGGCGGCGCGTCGCGCCGGCTATCGCATCTTCGGCGCCAAGCCGGGTGCCTACGGCGCCGGCGTGCTGCCGCTGATCCAGCACCGCAACTGGGAGGCCGACGCCGATTTCGCCGAGGCTTACGTCAACTGGGGCGGCTACGCCTACGCGCGCGGCATGCAGGGCGCGGACCAGCGCGACGCCTTCCGCATGCGCTTGAGCGGCGTGCAGATCGCGTTGCACAACCAGGACAACCGCGAACACGATATCTTCGACAGCGACGACTACCTGCAGTTCCACGGTGGGATGATCGCCACCATCCGCGCGCTGAGCGGCCAGCAGCCGCGCCACTACTTCGGCGACAGCCACGATCCGTCGCGCGCCCAGGTGCGCGACCTGAAGGAGGAGACCTTGCGCGTGTTCCGTTCGCGCGTGGTCAATCCCAAGTGGTTGGCCAGCATACAGCGGCACGGCTACAAGGGTGGCCTGGAGCTGACCGCCACCGTCGATTACCTGTTCGGCTACGACGCCACCGCGCAGGTCATGGACGATTGGATGTACGAGGATGTGGCGCAATCCTATGCGTTCGATCCGGCGATGCGGCAATTTCTGCAGGATGCCAATCCGTGGGCGCAGAACGCCATCGCGGAACGGTTGCTGGAGGCGGCTACCCGGGGCATGTGGGCAGAGCCTCGCCCGGAAACGCTGGAACAATTGCGCGAACTGTATCTGCGCAGCGAAGAACTACTTGAGGAGCGCGGCGAGACCCCGCGCCATGGCTAAGATGAGTAATATGAATTTCCCTTTTACTGCTATCGTCGGCCAATCGACGTTGCGCAAGGCTTTGATGCTGTGCGCGGTCGATCCGAGCATCGGTGGTGTTTTGATACGGGGCGATAAAGGCACGGCCAAGAGCACGGCGGCGCGCGCGCTGGCCGATGTTTTGCCGGCGATCGAGCGCGTGCCCGGCTGCGCGTTCAATTGCGCTCCCGGGGCGAAGTGCGAGCATTGCGACGTTTGCGGCGAGCGGGCGGCTGAATTATCCGCCGTCCCTTTCGTCACGCTGCCGTTGGGCGCGACGGAGGACCGGGTGCTCGGCAGCCTCGATATATCGCGCGCGCTGCAGGGCGGCCAACGGGCGTTTCAACCCGGCTTGCTGGCGTCGGCGCATCGCGGCCTGCTGTATATCGACGAAGTCAATCTGCTGGCCGACCATCTGGTCGATGTGCTGTTGGACGTGGCGGCCATGGGCGTCAACAGTGTACAGCGCGACGGGCTGTCGATCCGCCATCCCGCGCGCTTCACGCTGGTGGGGACCATGAACCTGGAAGAGGGCGACCTGCGGCCGCAATTGCTGGACCGTTTCGGCTTGATGGTCGAGGTGACGGCGCCACGCGAGAAGACCGAACGGTCGGAGGTGGTGCGCCGTCGTATCGCCTTCGAAGCTGATCCGGCCGCCTACGTCATGCAATGGCGCGGGGAACAGGATGCGCTGCAAAGCCAGCTGGCGACCGCCCAGCGCCTGCTGCCGGCGGTGGAACTGGACGACGCCATGCTGGATTTGATCAGCCACCTGTGCTGCGAGTTCGAGGTGGCCAGCCTGCGCGCGGACATCGTCATGCATAAGACCGCGCGCGCGCTCGCCGCGCTGGAAGGCCGGACGCGGGTGGACTTGCGGGATATACGCGGCGCGGCTGAACTGGTATTGCCGCATCGGCGCCGGCGCAAGCCGTTCGAGCAGCCGGGGCTCGATCAGCAGCGTCTGGACGACCTGCTGCCGCAGCCAGCCCCCGGGCAGCAGCCGTCGGAGCAGGCGCCCGGCGAGCAGGATGCCGAAGCGCGGGACGATAATCAACCCGGCCAGACGGGGGATGAACAGGTATTCGCCGCCGCCGGGAATGGCGCCGCGCCGCGCATCGAAGTGCAGGCCGCCGTCGCGGCGGCGCAGGACGGCGGCAGCCGCAACGCGGCGAAGAACACGCCGCGCGGGCGCATGCTGCGCGCGGTGCCGAACGAACAGCCGACCAGCATCGCCATCGGCGCCACGCTGCGCAGCGCCGCGCTGCGCGACCCCGCGAATATGAAGGTGGTGCGTGCGGACCTGCATCAGCAAGTCAAGGCCGGCACCAGCGGCAACCTGATTGTGTTCGTGGTCGACGCCTCCGGTTCGATGGCGGCGCAGCGGCGCATGGAAGCACTCAAGGGCGCGGTCCTGAGTTTGCTGACGGACGCCTACCAGCAGCGCGACGAAGTGGCGGTGGTGGCTTTCCGTGGACAGGAAGCGCAGTTGCTGCTGGCGCCCACCCGCAGCGTGGAACTGGCCGAGAAAAGCCTGCGGGAGCTGCCGACCGGCGGCCGTACGCCTTTGCCGCACGCCCTGGTGATGGCGATGGGGGTATTGGAAGACGCCAAAGCCGCCGGCAACGGCAAACCGCCTCTGTTGGTACTGATGACGGACGGGAAAGCCAACGTATCGGTGGTCGACGTCGGCGACCCCTGGCGCGAATCGCTGGAACTGGCGCAATTGGTGGCGGAATTGCGCGTGCCCACACTGGTGATCGACACCGAGAGCGGCTACACCCGGCTTGGCCGCGCCGCCACGCTGGCGCGCGAGCTGGAAGCCGAATGCCTGACGCTGGAGGACCTGTCGGCCGATAACCTGGTGCTGACCGTGCGCGCCCGGCTGGCCGGCGCATAAAGAAATAACTTAGGAGTAGTTGGCATGATCATTTGTATAGGTGCGGGGCCGGGAGACATCGGCTATTTGACGCAACGCGGCGCGCAGTTGATACGCGAGGCGGACGTCGTCGCCGGTTTCGAGGCCGTGCTCAATGTGGTGCGCGCGCTGATACCGGAAACCGCGAAAGTGGTCAGCATGGGTTACCGCGACCAGGTCGAACAGCTGGACAAGGTGGCGCTGGACCACCATGCCGGCAAGCGTTGCGTGGTGGTCTTCATGGGCGACATCCATTTCAGCGGCTTCCAGTATCTGGAGCGGGTGGAGCGCGCTTGCGGTCATCCTGTCGAATCGCTGCCCGGCATATCGTCGGCGCAGATTCTGGCCTCGCGCGCGAAAGTCTGCTTCGACGAGACCACATTTATCACCTTCCACCGCCGTGGCGACCTGGAACCGTTCAAGCGCCATCTGGTGCACGTGCTGCAGGACCAGCGCAACGCCATCGTCATACCGTGCCCGTGGGACGCGGCGCGCTCGTTCATGCCGTGGCATATCGCCGCCTACCTGATCGAGCAGGGCATCCCGCCGTCGCATCCGACCGAGGTGTGGGAAAACCTGACCCGGGGCGAGGCCGAATGGCATGGAACGCTGGCCGAATGCGCGAGCCATCAATGCTCCGACATGAGCATCATGCTGATCCGCACGCTGGCGCCGATGGACAGCCAGATCGAAGCGGCGCCGCTGAAATGACGGCAAGCGAAAAATTCGGCATCGTGATCGCCGGCCACGGCAGCCGCGACCCGGACGCGGTGCGCGAGTTCGAGGCGCTGGTGGAGCTGGTGCGCGAGCGCGCGCCGGAGGACGCGGTCAGCCATGGCTACCTGGAATTCGCCAGCCCGACCATCGCCGAGGCGGTGGCGGACAACCTGGCCGCCGGCGCGCGCCAAGTGGCGGTGGTGCCGGGCGTACTGCTGGCCGCGCGACATGCCAAGAACGACATGCCGGCAGAGATGCAAGCGGTGGCGCGCGACTATCCGGAGATCGATTTTCATTTCGGCGCGCCGATGAGCCTTGATCCCAAGCTGCTGCAGTTGGCGCAGGAGCGTATCGTCGCCGCCGAGGCGACGTCGCCGCAGACGGTCAGGCGTTCCGATACCTGCCTGGTGGTGGTGGGGCGCGGCACGACCGACCCGGACGCCAACGGCGAAGTGGCAAAGCTGGCGCGCATGCTGGAGGAAGGCATGGGCTTCGGCGGCGCCTTCGTGTGTTACTCGGGTACGGCGCAGCCACTGGTCGCCGATGGACTGCGCAGCGCGGCGCGGCTAGGCTATGCGCGCATCGTGGTGCTGCCGTTCTTCCTGTTCGACGGCGTGCTGGTAAAGCGTATCTACGCGGCGGCGGACGATCTGCGTGAGCGCGAACCGGGGCTGGAGGTGCTGAAGGCCGGCTACTTCGGCGTCCATCCCCTGGTTGCCGATGTGATGATAGCCCGCGCGCGCGAGGCGGTTGCCGGCAGGGCGGCGATGAACTGCTCGCTGTGCAAATACCGCGTGCAGATCGTCGGTTTCGAGCAGCAGGTGGGCGAACCGCAGCGCGCGCACCATCTCGCCGTGCGCGGACTGCAGGCACGCACGGATGGCGACCCTGTCATCGGCGCGGCACCGGTCTACAAGCCTTACGAACCGCATCCTATCGAGGCGGAGAGCTTCCGCATCATCGCCGCCGGGCGTGACTGGTCGGCGTTTCCGCCGGATCAGCTGACGGTGCTGCAACGGCTGGTGCACACCAGCGGCGACTTCGACGCCGTCGACGATATCTATTTTTCGCCGGGCGCGGTCGACAGCGGCATCCGCGCGCTGTTGCGCTGCAAGCGCGTGCTGACCGACGTGACGATGGTGCAGACCGGCCTGAAACGCGCGCTGCTCGAGGAGTTGGGTATCGACACCTGGTGCGGCGTGCATGACCGCGAGACGCATCTGATGGCCGAACAATACGGCATCACGCGCTCGGCCGCCGGCATACGGCGCGGCTGGCAGAAGTTCGGTAACGACGTGGTGGTGGCCATCGGCGACGCGCCGACGGCGATCTTCGAGGCGGTGCGGCTGATCCGCGACCATGGCTGGCGTCCCCAATTGGTGATCGCGCTGCCGGTCGGCTTTGTCGGCACGCGCGAGAGCAAGGACGCGCTGCGGCGCTGCCTGCAGGTGCCGCGCATTACCAACAGCGGCACGCGCGGCGGTTCGCCGTGGGCCGCCAGCGTCGTCAACGGCTTGATGATCGATGGGCTCAACCAGCTCGCCGGATATGACGCTGGATCCGACGCTGGCTGAACGCCAGCCGTTCGACCTGAGCGTGCCGGCCTTGAACGGTCTGCGGCGCGGACGCACAACGGGAAGCTGCGCCA
This sequence comes from Duganella sp. 1411, assembly GCF_017833525.1. GTDB lineage: Bacteria > Pseudomonadota > Gammaproteobacteria > Burkholderiales > Burkholderiaceae_D > Rugamonas. The sequence continues at coordinate 931,467 of NZ_JAFICD010000001.1, read as the reverse complement.
CTGCGGCCGTCAAGGCGGCGCTGAAGCTGCTGCTGCACGGCGAGCGTGATGCGCAGGTCGATATCAGCCTGCCCGACGGCGTGCATTTCTTGACGGTGCCGATACAGCTTGTCGAGTGGATCGACGCGCGGGCGGTGCGCGCCGAGGTGCTCAAGGACGGTGGCGACGATCCGGACAACACCCACGGCGCCACCATTTTCGCCGAGGTGCGCCGCAACGCCGCCGGCGAGGTGCGGTTCTTCGCCGGACGGGGTGTGGGCATCGCCACCGCGCCCGGCTTACGGGTGGCGGTCGGCGAGCCGGCCATCAACCCGGTGCCGCGCGCGATGATGCGGCAGGCGGTGGCGGAAGTGCTGGCCGATGCGATGGCCGAACCGGCCGATGCCGGCTTCGACCTGACCGTCGGCTGCGAGGAGGGCGAGATCATCGCCAAAAAGACCTTCAATCCGCGGCTGGGCATCGTCGGCGGCATCTCGATCCTGGGTACGTCAGGGATCGTGGAGCCGATGTCGCTGTCGACCTGGATCGCCTCGATCGAGGTGTATGTCAGGGTGGCGTTGGCGGGTGGCCAGCAATGCGTGGCCTACCTGCCGGGCAAGATAGGCCGGGAGTATGCGCGCGACACGCTGGGATTGCCGGAGCAGCGCACCGTGCAGATCGCGAATTTTCTCGGCGACGCGCTCGATTTCACGCAATCGGTGCTGGTCGAGGACGGCCGCACGCTGGATGTGTTGTGGCTGGCCGGCCATCCCGGCAAGCTGGCCAAGGTGCTGGACGGCGCCTGGGATACCCATTCGAGCAAGAGCAATATGGCCATGGGCGGCGTGGCGCGGGTGGCCGCGCAATGGGGCTACGCCCCGCAAGTAGTGATCGATATTGAAACAGCAAACACAGTGGAAGCGGCAATGGAAAGATTAAAGCGGGAACCCGGTGCGCCGGCATTTTGGCGCGAGATTGAGCGCCGCATCGGCGAACTGGCGCACGCGCGCGTGCCGTCGGTGAAGCGGCTGGAGGTGCGTCTGTTCGACCTGGCAGGCAATCTGCTTGGGGAACGGGCATGAGCGGCGTCGGCACCTTATGGGGCATCGGCGTAGGACCCGGTCCGGCGGGCTACCTGCCGCTGGCGGCGCTGGAGGCGTTGCGTCAAGCGGATCTGGTGTACGCCCCGCGTGCGCGCGGAACCGCCGATTCGGTGGCGCTGCAATGCCTGGCCGGCACCGGGTTCGAGCCCGACTCTGGCAAGCTGCGCGAGATCGAATTCAATATGGACCCGGACCGTTCGGTGCTGAGCGAGCATTATGCGCAGCTGGCGGACATGATCGCCGCCGAATTGCGGGCCGGCCGCAACGTCGCCTATTTGACTATCGGCGACACGCTGACCTATTCGACCTATGGCTACGTGCTGGCGGCGCTGCGCGAGCGCATTCCGGATCTGCCGCATCGCACCTTTCCCGGCGTGACCAGCTACGCGGCGGCGGCATCGGCGCTGGCCTGGCCGCTGGGCGAGGGCAAGGAGCGCGTGCTGATACTGCCGTGTCCCGAGACGCCGGAGGAGCTGCGGCGCGACATCGAAAGCCACGACATCGTCGTGCTGATGAAGGTGGGCGCGCGCCTGGGCTGGGTGCTCGATCTGCTGCGCGAGATGGACATCGCCCAGCATTGCGCGTTCGCGCGCCGCATCGGATTGCCGGGGGAGCTGCTGGCCTCGGGCGTCGGCGACCTGGTGGCCGACGAGGCGATGGGATATCTGGCCACCTTGCTGGTGCGCCGCTCGCCACGAAAGGAACGTTGACATGAAAGTCTATTTTGTGGGAGCCGGCCCCGGCGCGGCCGATTTGATCACCCTGCGCGGCGCGCGCCTGCTGGGCAGCGTCAAGATGGTGCTGTATGCGGGGTCGCTTGTGCCGACCGGGATGCTGGACCACTGCGCGCCGGGCACCGAATTGATCGACACCGCCGAACTGGATCTGGAACAGCAGCAGGCCTGCTACGTGCGCGCGCAGGCGGCCGACACCGACGTGGTGCGGCTGCACTCGGGCGATCCGGCGATCTATGGCGCCACGGCGGAGCAGATGCGGCGCCTGGAGGCGCTGGGTATCGAGTATGAGATCGTGCCCGGTGTGTCGTCGTTCACGGCGGCGGCGGCGGCGATCCAGTCGGAGCTGACCAAGCCGGAGGTGTCGCAGAGCGTGATTTTGACGCGCGTCTCCGGCCGCGCATCGGCGGTGCCGGAACTGGAATCGATCGCGCGGCTGGCGGAGCACCGTGCCACCATGTGTATTTTCCTCTCCGGCCCGCACCTGAAGAAGATCGTGGCCGATTTGTCGCTGCACTATCCGCTCGATACGCCGGTCAGCCTGGTCTATCGCGCCAGCTGGCCGGATCAGAAGATCTATCAGGGCACGCTGGGCACGGTGCTGCAGGATACCAAGCGCGGGGCGTGGAACCTGACCACGATGATGCTGATCGGCGCGGCGCTGGATAAAAACATCGCGGCCGAATCCAGCCTGTATTCAAAGGACTTCACCCACTTGTTCCGGGTGGTGAAGAAGAAGGACGCGGCGTGACGGCGGCATTGGGCATCTGGCTGGTGCGCGCCGAGGGCGAGGCGCTGGCCAAGGCGCTGCAAAAAAGCTTGGGTGGCGAGATATACCAGCCATGGCTGCGGCCTGACGTTAGCCAGAAGGCGCAATTTGCGGCCGCCTATCGCCGGCATCCGCAATGGATCATGGTGGCGGCAAGTGGCATCGCGGTGCGTTTTCTCGACGGCCTGCCCACCGACAAGCATACCGACCCGGCGGTCGTGGTGCTGGACGAGGCGGCGCGCTTTGCCGTCGCGCTGCTGGCGGGGCACGAGGGCGGCGCCAACGCGCTGGCCTATCGCGCCGCGCGGGCGGTCGGCGCGGTGCCGGTGGTGACCACGGCCACCGAGGCGCTCAAGCCGCTGACGGTGGGCATAGGTTGCCGCAAGGGCGTTGCGGCGGACAGGATAGAGGCCGCGGTGGCGCAGGCGTTGAAGGCGGCCGGAGACTACGGCATCGCCGACGTGCGCGAAATGGCGACCGTCGATTTGAAGGCGGAGGAACCCGGCCTGCTTGAATTCTGCGCCCGCTACGATCTGCCGCTGCGGGTGTTCGCGCGGGCGGATCTGGCGGCGCGACCCTGGGTCGGCAAGCCGTCCGACTGGGTGCGACAAAACGTGGGATTGGATGGCGTGTGCGAACCGTGCGCGCTGGTGGCCAGCGCGCGCGGAGCGCTGCTGGTGCCGAAAACGAGTCTGGACGGCGTCGCCGTCGCGGTGGTACTGGATAAATGGATGGAAATCTGATGAGTGGTGTTTTGAATTTGGTGTCGGTGGGCCCGGGCTTCGACGACTTGATCGTGCCGCGCGCCATTGCGGCGCTGCGCGACAGCGACGTGATCGTGGCTTATGAATTGTATCTGCGCTGGATCGCGCCGCATATCGAGGGCAAGGAGATCCACACGCCGCCGCTGACGCAGGAGCGCGAGCGCGCCCTGCTGGCGATCGAGCACGCGCGCGCGGGCGCCAAAGTGGCGCTGATCTCCAGCGGCGACATCGGCATTTACGCGATGGCGGCGCTGGCGTTCGAGGAAATGCGCGAGGATGATACCTATGAAGTGAACGTGGTGCCCGGGATTACGTCGGCGAACGCCTGCGCATCGTTGCTGGGTTCTCCGCTGTCGCACGATTTCGCCACGCTCAGCCTCTCCGACCTGCTTTGTCCATGGGAGTGGATCGAACACCGTGCCCGTCATATCGCCCAGGCCGATCTGGCGTGCGTGATGTACAACGTGCAAAGCGCCAGCCGGCAGCAGGGCGTCTACCGCGTGTTGCAGCTGATGCTGGAGTCGAAGGCGCCGCATACGCTGTGCGGCGTGGTCAAGAACGCCTACCGTCCGGGCCAGGAGGTCGCCATCCACCGGCTCGACGAGCTGCCGTCGCTGCAGTTCGACATGCTGACCACGATCGTGGTCGGCAACCGCTTCACGATGCGCAAACGGGGCCGGATCTTTACCCCGCGCGGCTACAACGACTGGGCGCAGCCGGAAGCGGCGGAGGCGTCGCGGGAAGGCGAACTTCCGGACAATGCGCTGTGGGTATTCTCCGGCACCAGCGACGGCAACGCGCTGGCCGCGCAGCTGGCGCGGGGACAAGATAAAAATGTGGTGGTGTCGGCGGCCAGCGACCATGGCGGCGACATGGCGCGCCAGGATTGTCCTGGTGTGAGCGTGTGGGCGGGCCGCCAAGGCGTGGAGGCGCGCCGCCGCGTACTGACGCATAAGCACGCGCGCCTGCTGCTGGACGCCACCCATCCTTATGCCAGCGGCATGTCGGAACAGCTGATCGGATTGTCGAAGGAGCTGGGCATCCCTTATCTGCGCTATGAGCGCCCGAGCGAATACCAGCCGCAGGACGGTGAGTTGTGCGCGTCGATGGAACAGGCGGCCGCGCGCGCGGCCGAGCTGGGAGGGCGTATTTTCCTGGCGACCGGATCGAAGGACCTGGCGACGTTCATGGCCACGCCCGGCGCCGCCGACAAGCAGTGGTTCGTGCGCCAGACCGCCGAGCCGGAGCTGATCGAACGCGCGCTGGCGCTGGGCATTCCGCGCGAACGCATCTGCGCGATGCAGGGGCCGTTCTCCGCCGAATTCAATACCGCGCTGTGGCGCGACTGGCGCATCGATTGCGTGGTGACCAAGGACTCCGGCGGCGCCGGCGGCTACCAGGCCAAGGTGGCGGCGGCAAAGGCGCTGGGCATTCCGCTGCTGGTGGTGGCGCGGCCGCGCGTCGAATATCCGGCGGTGGTGGACGACATCGCCGGCGTGCTGCGGGAGTGCGAGGCGTTATGAATCAAGCGGGAAAGCAGTTGATACCGGTGACCATCGTCACCGGCTTTCTCGGCGCCGGCAAGACGACTTTGCTGCGCGACCTGGTCGAGCGGCGCCAGACGCGCCGTCTGGCGCTGCTGATCAACGAGTTCGGCGAGATTTCGGTGGACGGCGCGCTGGTGCGCGATGGCGCCGGTGACGACCCTCAAGTCTGCATCCAGGATTTTCCGCATGGGCTGATCGCGTACGGCGACGACGTGCTGTTCGTGCCGGCCATGCGGGCGATCGCGCAGCGGCGGGCGCAGATCGACCACGTGCTGATCGAGACATCCGGCCTGGCGCTGCCGACGGCGGTGATGGAGCTGCTGCAAAGCCCAGAGCTGGCCGATGATTTCATCCTCGATGCGACGCTGGCGGTGGTGGATACGCCGCTGCTGCTGTCCGGCCAGTTCGAGCACGGGCCACGGGACGCCGATAGCGCCGCCGCCACCATGTTCGACCAGCAGCTCGAATACGCCGACGTGGTGGTGCTGAACAAGATCGACGAGTTTGACGAGGCGGCGCTGCTGCGGGCCGAAACCCGCGTGCGCCAGCGCGCGCCCAAGGTGCGCTTTCTGGAACTGGCATACCGCGCGCAGCTCGACATCCGTCTGGCGCTTGGCCTGCGGCTGCATCAGCCGACCCGCACCGAGCATACGCATGTCTTCACGCCGCTGGCAACGGTGCCCGGACCGGGAGCGACGCTATTGGCGGTGCAGAGCCGCCTGAACGGCCACGCGCACTCCGGCCTGGGAGCGCATAGCCACGGGCTGGCCACCCACAAGCATTTTCACGAGCAGGACCCGGGCTGGCTCTCCTTTGTGCTGCGCAGCGACGCGCCGCAGGATGCGCAGCAGCTCAAGTCTGCTTTGCTCGAGGCGGCGCGGGCCGAGCCTATCCTGCGCAGCAAAGGCTACATCCGCCTGCGCGACACGGACAACGCGGTGCTGGTGCAGGGCGTACGCGCGCGACTGACGCTGCAGGCCGATGCCGCCAGGCCCGCGAGCGGACGTTCGCAGCTGGTGTTCATCGGTTATCACATCAACCGCGTCAAGGTTGCCGCGCTGCTAACGGAGCACACCGGCACCGCCTGGCGCTAACCATCCTATTTATCTACTGAAGGAGTACCTATGAAATCCAAACTGACCTTGATGCTGCTGGCGCTGACCTATAGCGGCGCGGCGCTGGCCCACCCCGGCCACGACCACGGCGCGATGGCCGGCCTGCTGCATCCGCTGACGGGCATCGACCATATCCTGGCGATGCTGGCAGTGGGCCTGTGGGGCGCGCAGCTGGGCGGCCGCGCGCAGTGGCTGCTGCCGGCCAGCTTCGTGGGCTTCCTGGCCGCCGGCGGCGCGCTCGGCATGAGCGGCGCGGCGCTGCCGATGGTGGAGGCGGGCATCGCCACCTCGGTGCTGCTGCTTGGTTTGCTGATCGGGTTCGCCGTCAAGCTGAAGACTTTGCCGGCGGCGCTGATCGTCGGCGGCTTCGCGGTTTTCCACGGTTACGCGCATGGCGTCGAGATGCCGGCCGTGGGCAGCGCCTGGCTCTATGGCGTGGGCTTCGTCGCCGCCAGCGCCGCGCTGCACGGCGTGGGCCTGGGGCTTGGCCGCGCGCTGCGCGCCGACAGCGGCTGGCTGCGCGCCGGTGGCGGCGTCATCTCGTTGGCGGGCATGTGGCTGGGCATGGCCGCATGAGTGGTTGAATATCGCCGAAGTGGCGTAAAATATTAGCTATTAATTATTTCTTATCCGGGCGGCGCGGCCGTTCACTTTTAAAAAGATGAGCCGAACCATGTCCCTGTCACTTCGCAAGCTGTTACTCGTTTCCGCTATCGCCGCATCGCTGGCCGCCTGCGGGTTCGAGGAACTCAAAAAAGATAAGGACAAGGACAAGGACCAGCCGTCGACCTCCGATACGGGCGATGTGTTTGTTCTCACCGCCAGCAACAAGCTGCTGTCCTTCGACCGCGCCACGCCAGCCACCATCCGCACCAGCGCGACCGTCACCGGATTGCAGTCCGGTGAAAACCTGATTGGTATCGATTATCGTCCGGCCGATGGCTTGTTGTATGGCGTCGGCAGCACGGGCCGCATCTATACCTTGAACGGCGTTAGCGGCGTCGCCACGTTCAAGTCCACGCTGGCGGCCGACGCGGCCGACACCAGCGAGCCGTTCACCGCGCTGGCGGGCACGGAGTTCGGCGTCGATTTCAATCCGGTGGCCGATCGCTTGCGTATCGTCGGCAACACCGGCCAGAGCCTGCGCGTGAACGTGGACACGGGCGCTACCACCACCGACGGCGCCATCAACGGCGGCGCGGCCAATACCGCCGTCGCCGCCGCAGCCTACACCAACAGCTTCGCCGGCACCGCCAGCACCACGCTGTTCGTCATCGACGCCGCCAACGGCACGCTGTACACGCAAAACCCGCCCAACAACGGCGCGCTGACCGCTCCGGTGGCGCTGGGCGTCTCCGCTGCCGGCGTCGGCGGTTTCGACATCGACGCCCGCACCAACACCGGCTACGCCGTCATGACCGTCGGCGGCGCGCGCAATCTTTACACGATCAACCTGGGCGCGACCGCCAATGCCGCGACGCTGGTCGCCGCCGTCGGCGTGAACGAGGACGTCCGCGGCGTGGCCGTGCGCACGCCGGCCGCGCCGATCGCTTACGGCCTGACTTCCGACGGCCGTATCGTCACCTTCAAGACCGCCACGCCGAACACGCTGGACACCAACGTGGCGGTCAGCGGCCTGACCAACGGCGAACGTCTGCTGGGTTTCGATGTGCGTCCTAAGGATGGCGTGTTGTATGGCTTGTCCTCCACCGGCCGTATCGTCACCATCAATCCCGTCAACGGCGCCGTCACCGCCAAGGCGACGCTCACCGCCGACCCGGCGGACGGCTCGTCGCCGTATTCTAATCTGGTCGGCACCGGCTTCGCGGTGGATTTCAATCCGGCCGCCGACCGCCTGCGCGTGATCAGCGACGCGGGGCAGAACCTGCGTATCAACGTCGATACCGGCGCCACCATCACCGACAACCCTGTCAACAACGCCGGCGTCACGGCCGCCGCCTACAGCAACAGCTATGCCGGCGCCACCACCACCGTGCTTTACGATATCAGCACCAGCGGCGGCAATCTGGTGATGCAAACGCCGCCCAATGAAGGCATCCTGGTCAATGTCGGATCGCTGGGCGCCAGCGCGGTGGGCGACGTGGCGATGGATATCGCCGGCGGCGCCAATGGACTGGCGCTGGCTGCGTTGCGCGGCTCGTTCAACGGTGGCAGCGCGCTGTATCGGGTGGACCTGGCCACCGGTGCGGCGGTGCCGGTCAACGGCGCGGGCAGTCCGGCGAATTCCGCGATAGGCAATGGCCAGGTCAGCCTGATCGATCTGGCCATCGCGTTGAAGTGAAGCTAAATGCGGCCCGCGATGAATAGCAAGGTTTTGACGTCGTTTTCGCTGGCGATGGTTCTGCGCAGGACGTCGTCGCGGTAAATCGTCTGGGTCGCGTTGTTGCGGTAATAGGTCATCAGCCCGATTTCGCCCGATATCGGATAAGGTGGCGCGGTGGCGGCCATCCGTCCCAAGATCGACGAGGTTCCGCCATGGCCCCAGGACCAGCGTATGCCGAAGGCGCTGGTGAGGAAGGCGTGGCCGATTTCGTGCGCGGCCGTCATCGCGAACATGGCGTCGGAGTCGCTGTCGTGGTGCGGTTCGTAGTATAGATTACCGGATAAAAGCGGATAGGGATTGCTGGAGCGGCTGCTCAATGGTCCCAGCAGGCGGCTGCCGGTATGTGCCAGCACCAGCGGCAAGCCCTTGGCCGTTTGGCGCGCCGACACGCTCACCGTGTAGTCGGCGCCATTCAAGGTGATAGTCCTGCTCCAGTATCTGCGCAACCCGGCGTCCGCCAATCGTACGTAACGGATGAATCGATCGTGGTCGACCCGCCTTGAACGGCCGATCGCCCGCGCGACCAGTGATGGCATGCGGTAGTCGATCGCCACTTGAATCTCGATGGCGCGCGCTTGCACGTCGACCGAGGCGGTCGCGTAACGCACGGGTGTTTGCCGGCCGGCCAGCAGCTGCGGGCAGTCGAACGCGGTCACGGGATGTGGTGGGGGAAGGGTAGTGCGGAGAGAGTGCGCCATCGGATATTAATCGTTGTGCTTCCACGACGCGCGCACCGGGCACGCGGAAACAGCCCGAGGGCGGGAGTGCCGCCATCAGGCCGAAGCCGCATCATACTACGCCGCCGTGGGCGGCGCTGAGACCCGTTAACGAGCCGGAGGCGTCGTATCAGGCGTAGTGCTTGCCGGCGGCGTGGTGGTGTCCGCCGGGGTGTTGGCGCCCGCTGCCGGTGGCGTGGTCGCGTCAGGCGTCGGCGAGGTCGCTGGCGCAGGGGCTGGGGCCGGCGTCACTGCCGGGGCGGTGGCTTCCGGTGTCACTGGATCTTGCTTCTTGCAACCGGTAACGGCTGCGGCAGTCAGAATCAAGGCAAAGGCGAATTTCGCGGGTGCATTCAGTTGTTTCATGGTGACCTCCTTGGTGTAGTGTTGAAACGTATCTTAGCTACACCTGAGTTCGCGCGGTATAGGCATACTCGCGGCCTGTTTGTAGGACTAGTCTTAAATGTTGTCTGGGAATTCAAGGGAATTCACAGATGGGCTGATGTGTCCGGTTCGATCTCATGCTAGGCTAAAGGAAATCATTTTTTTTGCCGATCATGATTATTCCCATCCATCAACAAGGCATCGCCGACACGTTTCTGGCCGCGGAGAGCGGCAGCGAAATGGCGCGACTGATCGGTTCCCTGGATTGGTCGCAGACGCCGCTCGGCCCCATCGGCGAGTGGCCGCACGGCCTGCGCACCACGGTGAGCTTGTGCCTCGCGTCTAACTTCCCAATCAATATCATCTGGGGGCCGCAGCATACGCAGATCTACAACGACGGCTACCGCATCGTCTGCGGTGACAAGCATCCGCTGGCGTTGGGCATGGACTACCGGGAATGCTGGAAGTCGGCCTGGCCGGCCATCGGTGAGCCGTTCGAGCGGGCCGTCGCCGGGCAGACCTCGTTCCTTGAAAATCAACGCATGTTTTTGCAGCGGAATGGCTATCTGGAAGAGACCTTCTTTACCTTTTCACTGAGCCCTATCCGCGCGGCGGACGGCGAGGTTTGCGGCTTGTTCCATCCGGTGACCGAGACCACGCGCAATATGCTCGGCGAGCGGCGCACGCGGGCGCTGCGCGATCTGACGGCGGCCCTGGCGGGCGCCGAATCGGTCAACGACGTGGCCCGCCGCGCCGTCGCCGCCCTGGCGCCGTTCGAGTTCGATCTGCCGTTCGTGCTGCTGTATGTGTTCGACAAGGCGTTCGGCGCTTACGCGCTGGCGGGCCACCACGGCGTGGCGCCGGCGAGCGCCATCAGCCCGCCGTTGCTGTCGGCCGGCGCCGAGGCGTGCTGGCAGGTCGAGGCGCTGTCGCAAAGCCAGGCGGTGGTGGAGGTCGCGGGCTTGCGCGCCGTGCTGGCCGGCCAGCCTTGCGGCCCGTACGAGGAGTCGCCCGATCACGCGCTCGGGTGTTCGACGCGCCAACAGCGGGACGGCCGTCCGCGCATGCTGATGGTGCTGGGCGCGAGCCCCCGGCTGCCGTGGAACGAGACGTATAGGGAATTCCAGCAGTTGCTGTTCGCGGCCATGGACGCGGCGATGGACCGCATCGCGACGCACGAGCAGGAGCAAGCCAGGAGCGAGGCGCTGGCCGCCGCCGACCGCGCCAAGACGCTGTTCTTCTCCAACGTCAGCCACGAATTCCGCACGCCGCTGACGCTGATGCTAGGGCCGTTGAGCGACGCGCTGGCCGATCCCATGCCCGAGGGCCAGCGCGAACGCTTGCGGATCGCCGAGCGCAACGCCCACCGCCTGCTACGGCTGGTCAACTCGCTGCTGGATTTTTCGCGCATCGAGGCGGGACGCACGCAAGCCACCTTCAGCGCCACCGACCTGGCGGCGTTGACCGCCGAACTGGCGAGCCACTTCCAATCGGCGTGCGCGCAGGCCGGCCTGGAGCTGGAGGTCGACTGCGGTCCGCTGCCCGCGCCGGTGTATGTGGACCGGGCGATGTGGGAAAAAATCGTCCTCAACCTGTTGTCGAACGCCTTCAAGTTCACGCTGGAGGGTGGCATCAGGGTCTCGCTCAAGGTGCGCGGAAACGATGTGGAGCTGAAGGTGGCCGACAGCGGCGTCGGCATCCCGCAGGCCGATGCGGCGCTGGTGTTCGACCGCTTCCACCGGGTCGAGGGACAGCGTGGCCGCTCGATGGAGGGCAGCGGCATCGGCCTGTCGCTGGTCAAGGAGATGGTCGCGCTGCACGGCGGCGCGGTGCGCGTGCGCAGCGCCGACGGCAAAGGCTCGGTCTTCAGCGTCCGCCTCAAGTTCGGTACCGATCACCTGCCGGCGGACCAGATCGTCGAGCAGCCCGAGCCGGCGGGGCGCTGGGCCGGCACCGCCAGCTATCTGGAGGAGGCGGTCGGCTGGCTCGATCGGAACGGCGCGCCGCCAGGGCCGGCGCGGGAGGAGGCGGTGGCCGGCGCCATCAGCGCCCGCATCCTGCTGGCCGACGACAACGCCGACATGCGGGCCTACATCCAGCGCATCCTGGAGAAAAACGGCCACCAGGTCACGCCGGTAAAAAACGGCCGCGAAGCGCTCGACGCCATCGCCGCCGGGCCGCCGCCCGATCTGGTGCTGACCGACGTGATGATGCCCGACACCGACGGCTTCACCTTGCTCAAGACGCTGCGCGCGGGCGAAGCCACGCGCGACCTGGTGGTGATCCTGCTGTCGGCGCGGGCCGGCCCGGAGGCCCGGGTGGAAGGCCTGGCCGCTGGCGCCGACGACTATATGGTCAAGCCTTTCGACGCGCGCGAGCTGGTGGCGCGCATCGACGGCGCCATCAACCTGTCGCATCAACGGCGGACCTCGGCGGCGCGCGAGGCGGCGTTGCAGGCCGAGATGAAGGCCGAGGAGCGCGTGCGCGAGCTGGCCGAACGCCTGCAGTTCACGCTGAACGCGGCGCAGATCGGCGACTGGGATTTGAACCTGCTGGACGACACCTCCCAGCGCTCGCTGCGCCACGACCAGTGTTTCGGTTATACGGAACCGCTGGCGCATTGGGGGATGTCCGATTTCTTCGAACATATGCACCCCGACGACCGCGAGCGCGTCAGGGCGGTGATCGACGCCGCGATCGAGGCCCACACCGGGTGGGACATCGAGTGCCGCGTGGTCTGGCCGGATGGCAGCGTCCACTGGGTGGCGGTGCACGGCAGCTTGTACCATGTCGACAAGGTGGCCACGCGCGCCGTCGGCGTCATCCTCGACATCACCGCGCACAAACAGGCGGAGGAGGAACTGCGCGAGGCGAGCCGGCGCAAAGACGAATTCCTGGCGATGCTGGCGCACGAACTGCGCAACCCGCTGGCGCCGATCAGCGCCGCCGCCCAGATGATCGGCACGGCCAAGCTGTCGGAGGAACGGCTGCGCCACACCAGCGGCGTGATCGCGCGCCAGGTCAGCCATATGACGGCGCTGATCGACGATCTGCTCGACGTGTCGCGCGTCACGCGCGGGCTGGTCGACATCGAGCGCACGCCGCAGGATGTGCACAACGTCGTGTTCCACGCGATCGAACAGGTGCGGCCGCTAATCGAAAGCAAACGTCACCGGCTGGTCACCGATCTGGCGCCCGACGTCGGCGCGGTGATGGGCGACCAGAAGCGGCTGGTGCAAATCGTCAGCAATCTGCTCAACAACTCGGCCAAGTACACGCCCGACGGCGGCCGCATCACCGTGCGCACCGAGCTGCGCGGCGACGACGTGGAACTGGTGGTGGAGGACAACGGCACCGGCATCGCGCCGGGACTGCAATCGGCCGTCTTCGAGCTGTTCTCGCAAGCCGAGCGCACGCCCGACCGCACGCAGGGCGGGCTGGGACTGGGCCTGGCGCTGGTGAAGAACCTGGTGGAGCTGCACGGCGGGACGGTGGCCTGCCACAGCGACGGTATCGGCCTGGGAAGCCGGTTCACGGTAACTCTGCCGCGCACCAGCGCCCGTGGCCAGGTGGCGCCATTGTTACCGTCGCGGCATGCGGAGGCCAAAGCGGGCGGCCTCAAAATCATGGTGGTCGATGACAATATCGATGCGGCCGAGATGTTGGAGATCATGCTCGACTCGGTCGGCCACCAGGTCATCGCCGAGCACAATGCGGCCAACGCCATCCGCCGTGCCCAGGATGGCGAGGAGCTGGACGTCGCGATCCTCGATATCGGCCTGCCGGATCTGGATGGCTATGAACTGGCCCGAAGGCTGCGCGCCGACAGCCGCAGCGCCCGCATGGTGCTGGTGGCGCTGACCGGATACGGGCAGGCGTCGGACCGCGACAAGGGACTGGCGGCGGGCTTCGACCATTATCTGGTGAAACCGGTGGCGCCGTCGACGATCATCAATTTGATGAGTGAACTGTAGGGCGGAGTAGCGCAGCGTAATCGGCCATGCCCGCTTTGCCGGCGGCGCATGCCGTAGAGCCGTGAGGCCGCCCTACCTGGCGTTGCGCTTGACGATTCTGGCCGGCGGACGCATGCGCGGGGCGGCGTCCGACTGGCGCCGTACCAGCGTGTAGTCCATCAGCGCGTGCTCGGGCGCCTGCGGCGCGCCGTTGTGGCGGGCGCGGATCTGCTGCACCAGCGACCGCAGCGCCGCTTCGGCCATGCCGGTGATGGGCTGGCGCACGGTGGTCAACTCGGGCCAGATGGTCGTGGCCAGGGCGGTGTCGTCGAAGCCGGCCACCGTCAGGTCGCCCGGCACGTCCAGTCCGAGCCGGTGGGCGATCGCCACCACGGCGGCGGCCATGTCGTCGTTGCTGGCGAAGATGGCGGTCGGGCGCGGGTCCTGGGTGAGCAGGATCTCCGCCGCGTCCAATCCCGAACGATAGGTGTACATGCCCGGAACGATCAGCTCCGGCGCGCTTTGCGCGTGGTGTTCGGCGATGGCCGCCTTGAAACCGGCCAACCTGCGCGCGCTGGCGCTCTGGTTCGGATGGCCGGCGACGAAGCCGATGCGCTGGTGTCCCAGCGCGATCAGATGGCAAGCCATCGCATGGGCGGCCGCGTAGTCGTCGATGCTTACGCCGCTCACGCGCAGGTCCGGCTGGCCGCAGGCGACCGTCACCGCCGGCGTGCCCGCGTCGGTGATCAAATCGATCAACTGCCTGGAATCGCACAGTGGCGGCGGCAGGATGATGCCGTCGACGCCATTGGCGATCAGCCGGCGCGCTTGTTCGACGCCATGTTCATCGGCCTCGCATTTTTCCACCACCAGCTGCACGTTGTTCGGGCCGGCCTGATTGAGCAGGCCGACGAGGAATTCGCTCAGGTAGCCGGCGCTCGGATTACTGTACAAAAAACCGACGCGGATCGAGCGCGACCCGGCAAGGCGGCGGGCGGCCTGATTGGGCACGTAGCTCAGGGCGGCGACAGCGTCGGCCACGCGGCTTCGGGTCTTCTCGCTCACTTTGGCGTCGCCGTTCATCACGCGCGACACGGTCATCGGCGACACGCCGGCCAATTTGGCGACATCGGACATCGTCGGCGCCTGCGCCGGCTGCTCTTGGGGGCCTTGCTCTTTACGCGTCATCATTTCTCCAGCATCACTCCAGGGTCAGGTCCACCAATGCTACACGAGCTGGGCTTTTGATGCTTTCTAAACTATCCCCGCCCCGGCGCGTAGGGGACTTGGATGGCCTTGTAGTAGTCCAGCGGCTTGGGCGGCGGCGTCACGCCCGGCGGCAGCGGCAGTCCGTTGATCGACTGGAAGTAGGCGATGCAGGCGTTGCGCCACAACTCGGCGTTGGCGACCTGCCGCCGCAGGCGCTGCGCGACTTCGTCGTGTCGGCGCTCGTCGATCATCGGCCGTAGCGCCATCCAGCGCGATTGCAGCTCGCGCGCGCCGCGCACGCCGGTGTCGTAGCGGTGCAGCAGCTCGGCCCACAGCGTGCGGCCCGACGGCATCGCGTAATCCCAGGGCAGATGGTGGAACCACAGCAGCAATTGCGTCGGCGTGGTGCGCGGATCGGCATATTGGCGGGCGATCTCCGGAGCGTATTGAGCCAGCGCGTTGGTGCCGCTGGCGGTGCGGTCGAAGCCGATGCCGTCGCGCGCGGCGCGGTGGTAGTAGACCGGGTTCCAGTCCGGCCGTTCGAGGTTGTCGACCCACGGCGCCGGGCCGTGATGGTGGCCGGTGCCCATCATGTGATGCAGTCCCAATGGCGTCATGTAATCGACTACGGTTTCACGCGACATCATCATGATGTCGACCACCGGTGCGGTCACGCGGGCGTCGGCGCTGAAGGTCTGCGCGGCCCATTCGACGGCGATGGCGCGCGCCGATGCCTGCGGGTCCCACGCCAGGCGGCCGAACGCGTACCAGTTGGCCTGGTCGAAGTGGTGGCCGGTCCAGTTACGGTCGCTGCCGATATTGGCCACGCCCGCCATGCCGGTAAGGCCGGCTTGCCGCGCCGCCTCGGGCAGGGCCTTGCCTTCGATGACCTGCGCCACGGTCAGGCCTTGCGGCGCGCGCTTGGTGTCGGAGTGCAGCGTCTCCTCGAACATGGTGCCGAGGTAGGCCAGGTCGGTGGAGAACCCGAGATATTCCTTGGTGATCTGGAATTCCATCAGCAGCGGCGTTTTCGGCATGCCGCCGAACAGCGGATGGAACGGCTCGCGCGGCTGGAAGTCGATCGCGCCGTTCTTCACCTGCACCATGACGTTGGCCGCGAACTTGCCGTCGAGCGGAGTGAATTCATCGTAGGCCTGCTTGGCGCGGTCGGTGCCCTTGTCGTCGCCGTGCGCGTAGACGAACGCGCGCCACATGACGATGCCCTTGTGCGGCACCACGGCGGCGGCCAGCATGTTGGCGCCGTCGGCGTGGGTGCGGTGGTAGTCCTGCGGACCTGGCTGGCCTTCCGAGTTGGCCTTGACCAGAAAGCCGCCGAAGTCCGGGATCGCCCGATAGATTTCGTCGGCCTTGTTGCGCCACCACGCCTGTACCGCCGGCGAGAGGGGATCGGCGGTGTCGGTTTCCTTCAGTTCGAGCGGGGTGGAAAAGCGTGCCGACAGATACACCTTGATACCATAGGGCCGCAAAACGTCCGCCACGGCGGCGGCCTTGGCGATGAAGGCGGCGGTCAGCACTTCCGGCTTGGAGTTGACGTTGTTGAGCACCGTGCCGTTGATCCCTAGCGAGGCGTTGGCGCGCGCGTAGTCCACGTAGCGGCGGTCGGTGATGTCGGGCAGCGCCCACCAGTCCCAGATGGAGGCGCCGGCATAACCGCGTTCCACGGTGCGGTCCAGATTATCCCAATGGTTCAGCAGTCGCAGTTGCAGCTTGGGCGCGGAAGCCGCTTCCGGCTGCGCGCCGATGACGGCCGCGCGCAACCAGGCGAAGGCGCCGTACAGCAGGCCGATGTCGCTGTTGGCGGCGATCAGCGTGACGTGGTGGCCCTGCAGGCGGGTCTTACGCAGCAGATAACCTTCGCTCCCCAGTGCCGTTAGTTCGGCACGCAGCGGGGACGAGGCGGTCGCCAGTTCCGGCAGCATGGCCGGCGTGGCCAGCACCAGCGAGCCATCCTGTATCGTGGCCGATACCGCCGGCGCGCTGCCCAACATGCCTTGCAGCCCCCTTTGCAGTTCCTTCAGCGCGGCTTGCGTGGTGGGCGAGGGCTTGCCCGCCAGGACCAGCGTCCTGGCCTGGGGCTGGAGCCTGGCCTGCGCCGCGCGTTCCAGAGGACGATAGCGCAGCCACAGATCGTAGCCGTCTTCGTCCACCGCGCATGCCGGCGTGGCCGCCGCGAGCGACAACAGCAGCGTCGCCAGCAGCTTGATGAATATCTTGTGCATCTTGTCTCCGTCTGTTTTTCTAATAAGTTTAAGGCACGCGCGGGCTTTCGGGCGGGCCGAGATAGCTGTCGCGTTGCCCGCCGGTGTCGACCACCAGCTTTTGCAGCACAATGGCGGGATCGATCACCCAGAATTTGAGCGTATGCTTGCCCGCGTTTTCTATAACATGCTGGGAGGTCAGTACCGTGGCGCCGTCCGAGACGGTGCGTTCCCACGCCTTTTCGGAGCGGTCCGCGTGAAGGCTGACGATTTGCGGCGCCTCGTCGTCAAATGAGATCGCGTAGCGCAGGCCAGCTCCCGGCTGGATCTTTTGAGTGGGCGCCAGCGTGGCCCGAACAGTGACTTTACCCTTGGTGGTGAGCTGCATCTGGTACTCGAGCCGCATCCGCGGGACGTCGTCGGGCGCGGCATCCACAGGCAGCGTGGTCATCCCCGACAGCGTGCGGCCATGGTCGGGGATGCGCAGCCACTGGCGGTTTTCGGGCGCCACCGCGCGGGTGTAGTGTTCCGCTTCCATCGACACGACGCCCGAGGTTTCGATAAAGTCGCCTTTGGCGGCTCGCGGCCCATCTCCCGGGCGGCGCAACGGCACGGCGACCGTGGTTTTGGCGCCGTTCGGGCCCGTTACGGTCAATGTCGCGCCACCCACGCCGGGCGGTACCTCCGCCCAGCGCACATCGACGCCGACGCGCTGCTCGCGCTCCACCCGGCCGGCCGGCTTGTCGAGCACAAGCCAGGGGACGCTGGCGGTCACCTTGTAATCGAACGGCTGCTGCCCGCGATTGAAGATTTCGATATGGCGTGCGCGCGCCTCGAACACGTCGAGCGCGGGCAGGGCGAGTTTGTCGCCGGCGGGGCCTGGCCATACGTCGGCACTGCCTTCGACGGCCACGCCCATGTCGGCCGGCTTGGGGACCTGCATCTCGGTCACCGGTGGCATGACGTTGCGCGGCGGCTGGTTCCAATAGGTGTAGCCAAGGTGGGTCTGCGACATCATGTGGTTCCATTTGCCGCCGCTGATGTCTTCATGGTAGCGCCGCACCAGTTCCGCGTCCTGCTGGAACAACTGGCGCGCCCGCGCCGCCAGATCGTTGGTGGAGGCGCGTCCCTGCAGACCGTAAAGACGGTTCATGCCGGCGGTGACGTACAACTCGTTGACCACCGCGCTAGCCTGCACCGGGTACAGCACCAATTGGAAGAAGGCGTCGCGCTTGGCGGCGGGCAGCGCGGCGGAGATGCGTTCGGCGCGGGCGGCGATGTCGCGGTACTCGTCGACGACGCGCGCCGCCTCGTTGTAGTTGACCAGGCTGTAGGTGGTCGGCTCCAGCTGTTCCGGCTTGCGGCGGCCGTTGTACTTGGTGTATTTGGCGACGATGTCGGCGATATCGTCCGCATGCTCGGCGCCGAATTCACGTGTCGCCCATAATTTCAGGTAGTCGGGCAGGCGCTGCGCCGGCCAGGCGGCGGGATTCCACGCATAGGTCAGGAAGAACTCGATCGGCACTTCCATCGGCTTGAGGTCTCCGACGTTGACGATCCACATGCGGTTGGCCTGATAGCGCCACGCCAGATGCATTTGCTCCCAAATCTTCGGTATCGGCGTCACATTGATCCACTTGTAGGAGCGCGGACCGCCGACGTAATCGAAGTGGTAGTAGACGCCGGCGCCGCCGGTGCGCTTGCGTTCCTCCGGCGTGGGCAGGCGGCGGATATTGCCCCAGTTGTCGTCGCACCACAGCAGCATGACGTCGTCGGGAACGCGCATGCCTTTTTCGTAGTAGTCCTGGACTTCCTTGTACAGCGCCCAGGTTTGCGGCACCTTGGTGACGTCCGGGTTGATCTCCTTTGCGATGGCCTCGCGCTGGCGGCTGACGATCCGTTCCAGCAGGGCGACGTTGGATTCCTCCGACATCGGCTCGTCGCCGTCGCCGCGCATGCCGATGGTGATCATTTTCTCGTAGTCGCGCGTGTTGCGCAGGCCTTTGCTCCAGAAGTCATCCAGCACACCGGCGTTCTTGTTGTAGTCCCACGGACCTTTGCCCTGGCGCTTCCATTCCTGCTGCGCGCGCATCATCGGCTCGTGGTGGGAGGTGCCCATGACGATGCCGTATTCGTCGGCCAGCTTGCCGTTTAATTTATCATCATCGTAGAAGGCCGAGTTCCACATGGCCGGCCACAGGTAGTTGGCCCGCAGGCGCAGCAGCAGCTCGAATACTTTTTCGTAGAATTGGTGGTTGTAGCCGCCGTAGCGCTGCTGCACCCAGCCGGTCAGCGCCGGTTGTTCATCGTTGAGGAAGATGCCGCGGTATTGCACCACCGGGGCGTCGCTGACGGCGGCGGGCGCGGAGGCGTGGATGCTGGCGTGGCTGGGCGCGGGCACGTCGGCCCACCACTGCCACGGCGATACGCCGATCTGCTCGGAGATCTCGTAAATGCCGTAGATGGCGCCGCGCTTGTCGCTGCCGGCGATGACCAGGGCGCGGTCGACGCCCGGCAGCGGATTACTCAGTGTTTGTACTTGCCAGCCTTCCCATTTGCCTTTGATGGCGGAGACGTTCAGTTTGCCGGCGTTGACCAGTTGGTCGATCAGGGCGCTCTTGCCGATGGTGCCGATGATGATCACGTCGGCGCCGGTTGGCTTGGCGGTTTGTTCGATCGCGGGACGGGCGGTGCTGACGCGGCCGATGTCTTCGCGCAGGTCGCGGGCGGCGCGCAGGACGCCGGGGTGGTCGTTCGGGTCGATGTAGATGGTGGCGGCGTGGCCGTTTTGGGCCAGCGTGACCGAGCCGGGGGCGGGGTTGTCAAAGCTTGTCAGGCGCTTTTGGCCTAGGGCTTGGGCGGGGGCTGCGCAGGTTAGCAGGAGCAGCAGGGCCGCTGCCGCGAGGTGGGGGTGTCTCATTTTTTTGTTGTCGTCCGTTTTTTTTGTGTGGTGCCGCCGACGGAGCTTGGCGGATTACGCTGCGCTAATCCGCCCTACGTGGATCCGTGGTTTATCGGGTTTTATTGGTGCAGTTTTGGCGCAGCAGGTTTAGGGGGACCGCTTCCGCCAGCGCGCGGTAGCCCGCCAGCGACGGGTGCAGGTGGTCGCCCGAATCCAGCGGCTTGCTGATCTTTTGCGGCGCTTCCGGATCGCGCAGCGCGGCGTCGAAGTCCACCACCGCGTCGAATACGCCGGAGTGGCGTATCCATTCGTTGAGCTCCTGGCGGTCGGCCTCGTTTTCCGGCTCGGGATGGTAGTAGTCGCTGCCCAAGTATGGCGTGATGGTTGCGCCGATCATGCAGATCCCGCGTTCGCGCGCGCGCTCGGCCAGTTGGCGGTGCGCCAGGCGCAGATCGGCCAGCAGCTTCTTGCGGTCGGCCGGCAGGTCCGGCGTGTTGCGGTGCTGGCCGCCCAAATCGTTCACGCCGATGAACACCAATGCGTGCGTGACGCCGGCGCGCGAGAGCACGTCGCGGTCGAAGCGCGACGCCAGATTCGGCCCCAGGCCGTCGCGCAGCATGCGGCCGCCGCCGATGCCGACGTTGACCACGCCAACTTGCTGCCCGTCCTGGCGCAGACGCTCCGCCAGCAGGTCCGTCCAGCGGTTGTTGCCGTCGGTGGTGACGCCGTAGCCGTCGGTGATCGAATCGCCGACGGCGACGAAGGCGCCGGCGCCGTGCGGCGCCTGCACGTCCACATCGCTGACCAGGAACCAGCGCGCGATGGTGCCGGCGCCGTTCCAATCCGGGTCCGCGATGCGGTTGCCCTTGGCGAAAAAGCTGGTGGCGCGGGCGCCGGAATGGCTGGTCTGGCGGGGTGGCGCCTCCTTGAAGTACAGCGATACGGCGAGGTCGCTGGCCGGCTTGGCCTCCAGCGCCACGGGGTCGCTGTAGTATTCGGCGCCGGCCGGGATCATCACCGAAGGGCTGCCGTCGAAGGTCAGCGGGCGCACCGTGGCGCCGTCGATCCGCGCTTTGCCCGGCGCCAGCGCGAGGGCGACGCTGGCGCCGTCCACCGTCAAGGGCGCGGTGCCGTGTACATTACTGAGGCGGACCCGCAGACGGCTGCCGCCCAGGGACAGATGGACCGTCTGGCGCAGGCTGCCGTCGCGCCAGTTCGCCGCCGGCAGCTCGTTGGCGGCGTCGGGGATCTGCTGCGCGCTGCCCCACGAGGCGACCCAGCGGTTTTCCGGGCTTTGGACTTGGCCGCGCGGGTCGCCGGCCGACGCGCACGCGGTCAGCAAGAGAGGGGGCAGGACCGCCGCCAGGGCGGTGACTAACAATCCGCCGAAGCGGCGGTATGACGCGTGTTGACTTGGTCGCATAAATCCTTCACACTGGTTAAATGTTAGCGCTTATCATTTTAGGGTAAAGGCATGGTACAGGCAACAAATTTAGACAAGTCGGCGGCACCGGTCATCGTCGAAATGCGCGTCATTCCCGTGGCGGGCCACGACAGCATGCTGCTCAATTTGTGCGGTGCGCATGCGCCGTACTTCACCCGCAACCTGGTGCTGCTCAAGGATAGCGCCGGGCATACCGGCATGGGCGAGGTTCCCGGCGGCGCCGGTATTCTGCGCGCGCTCGAAAACGCCGTGCCGCTGGTGGTCGGCACGCAGATCGGCCGCTATAACCGTACCCTCAATGGCATCCGCGAGGCGATCGCCAACAAGAACGTCAGCGGACAGCAGTATCAGGTGACCTCGGAAGCGGAAGCGCAGGTGTTAAAGCAGCCGCACGAGATCAACCTGCGGCTGGAGAACGTGGTCACCGCCGTCGAGGCGGCGCTGCTCGACCTGCTGGGCCAGCACCTCGGGGTGCCGGTGTGCGAGCTGCTTGGCGCTGGCCAGCAGCGCGACAGCGTGCCGATGCTGGCCTATCTGTTCTACATCGGCGACCGGTCACGCACCGACCTCGATTACCTGGCCGGGCAGGGCGCGCCCGGCGACTGGTACCACATGCGTCACCAGGAAGCGATGACGCCCGCCGCCATCGCCAGGCTGGCCGAGGCGACGGTGGAAAAATACGGCTTCCGCGACTTCAAGCTCAAAGGCGGCGTGATGCGCGGCGCCGAGGAGATGGAGGCGGTGGCGGCGATCAAGGCGAGCTTCCCCGACGCGCGCGTGACGCTGGATCCGAACGGCGCCTGGTCGCTGCGCGAGGCGATTGATCTGTGTCGCGGCCAGGGCCACCTGCTGGCGTACGCCGAAGATCCCTGCGGTCCCGAAAACGGTTATTCGGGACGCGAGATCATGGCCGAATTCCGCCGCGCGACCGGCATCCCGACGGCTACCAACATGATAGCGACGGATTGGCGCCAGATGGCCCATTCCCATCTGCTCGGGGCGGTCGATATTCCGCTGGCCGATCCGCACTTTTGGACCATGCAGGGTTCCGTGCGGCTGGCGCAGCTTTGCCACGAATGGGGGCTGACCTGGGGTTCGCACTCGAACAACCATTTCGACGTCTCGCTGGCGATGTTCACCCACGCCGCTGCTGCGGCGCCGGGTAAAATCACCGCGATCGACACGCACTGGATCTGGCAGGAAGGACAGGAACGGCTGACGCGCGAACCGCTGCAAATCGTCGGCGGCGAAGTCAAGGTGCCATTGGCCCCGGGCCTGGGCGTGAAGCCGGACATGGACCGCATCGAGGCGGCGCATGAACTGTACAAAAAAGTGGCATCCACCGCGCGCGACGACGCGATGGCGATGCGCTATCTGGTGCCCGAATGGACGTATCATCCTAACAAGCCTAGTCTGGGAAGAACATGAAAAATCAACTGAAGCACGCACCGACGGCGGTGCACCTGCCGGCCGATCTGCCGCAAGCACTGCTGGTGGGGCGCGTCTGGCGCGACGATGTCAAAGGGCCGTGCGTGGTGGTGGTGCGCGATGGCGAGGTGTTCGACATCACCGCCCACAGCGCTACCGTGGCCGATTTGCTGGACCGGGACGATCCCGCCGGCTTCGCGCGCGCCGCGCGGGGAGAGCCGCTGGGACGGGTGGAGGCGTTGATCGAGGCCGCGCTGGGCGACGATGCCGCGACGAGCAGTCCGCGCCTGCTGGCGCCATGCGATGTTCAGGCGATCAAGGCGTGCGGCGTGACGTTCGCGGTCAGCCTGCTCGAACGCGTGATCGAGGAGCAGGCCGGCGGCGACGCGGCGCGCGCCGATGCGCTGCGCGGCACGCTGCTCAAGGATATCGGCGCCGACCTGTCGGCCATCAAGCCAGGTTCGCCGGAGGCGGAAAAGCTCAAGCAGCAGTTCATCGAGCGCGGCGCCTGGTCGCAGTACATGGAAGTGGGCATCGGGCCGTACGCCGAGGTGTTCTCCAAGGCGCAGCCGATGTCCGCCGTCGGCTTCGGCGCCGACGTGGGCCTGCATCCGGATTCGAAGTGGAACAATCCCGAGCCGGAGATCGTGCTGGCCGTGAACAGCCGCGCGCAGGCGGTGGGCGCCACGCTCGGCAACGACGTCAACCTGCGCGACATCGAGGGACGCAGCGCCCTTTTGCTGGGCAAGGCCAAGGACAACAACGGTTCGTGCGGCATGGGCCCGTTCATCCGCTTGTTCGACAACGCCTTCACCATCGACACGGTGCGCAACGCCGAACTGCGTCTGCTGATCGAGGGCGCCGATGACGGCTTCCGGCTCGACGGCGAAAGCCGCATGCGTGAAATCAGCCGCGATCCGCTCAATCTCGTGGCGCAAACCGCCGGTGCGCATCACCAGTATCCGGACGGTTTCATGCTCTTCCTGGGCACCATGTTCTCGCCGATCAAAGACCGTGGCGCGCCGGGCGCCGGCTTCACCCACAAGCTGGGCGACCGGGTCAGCATCGCCAGCCCGTCGCTCGGCACGCTGGTCAATCACGTGCAGCTCAGCGACGCCATCGCGCCCTGGACCTTCGGCGTGCGCGCGCTGTACCGCAATCTGGCGCGACGCGGTTTGCTGGGAGACGATATGTCTTGATGGGGGGACCGGAATCAAACTAATAATAATCAAATGGAGATGAACAAGATGGTCCAAACAACTTCCGCAGAGAAGAAGATGGTGTATGCCACGTATCCCAATCTGGCGGACAAGCGGGTACTGATCACCGGTGGCGGCACCGGGATCGGCGCGGCGCTGGTGGAGGCATTTGTGGCGCAGGGCGCGCAAGTGTGTTTTATCGATATCGTGGAGGAGGCTTCCCGCGAACTGGCATCGAGCCTGGCCGCCGCCCGGCATGCGCCGCGGTTTTTTCATTGCGATCTGACCGATCTCGATGCGCTGGCGCAGGTGATGGCCACGATCGAAAGCGAGTGCGGCGCCATTGAAATCATGGTCAACAACGCCGCCAACGATCACCGGCATGAAATCCATGAGGTCACGCCAAAGTATTGGGATGACAGCATGGCGGTGAATCTGCGGCACCAGTTCTTTTGCGCGCAGGCGGTGGCGCCTGGCATGAAGGCCGCCGGTCGCGGTGTGATCCTGAATTTCGGTTCGATCTCCTGGCATCTGGCTTTGCCCAAGCTGGCTCTGTACGAGACGGCCAAAGCCGCCATCGAAGGCATGACGCGCGGACTCGCCCGCGAACTCGGTCCTTTCGGCATCCGCGTCAACTGCATCATTCCGGGATCGGTGCGCACGCCCCGTCAAATGGCGTTGTGGCATACGCCGGAGGGCGAGCAGGAAATCCTCGACGCGCAGTGCCTGCGCGAACGCGTGGAGCCGGAGGATATCGCGGCGATGACGCTGTTCCTGGCGTCCGACAACGCCGGCCGCTGCTCCGGCCGCGATTATTTCGTCGACGCGGGATGGTACGGCGCATGACGACATTCCAAATTGAACCCGAGTGCATCTGGGCGGTGGGCGCGACCCTGGGCGAAGGCCCGGTATGGCACGCCGAGAACCACGCGCTGTATTTTGTCGACATCAAGGAGCGCAAGGTGCATCGCTGCGGCGAAGACGGTGGCCTGCGTCAGAGCTGGAGCCTGCCGGACGAAGTTGGCTTCGCGCTGCCGATGCGCGGTGGCGATTTCGTTTGCGGCCTGCCGGGACAGCTGATGCGGTTTTCCTTCGACAGCGGCGCGCTGGACCTGATGCATGAAGTGGAGACGGATTTGCCGGGCAACCGGCTGAACGACGGCTATATCGACCGCCACGGCGCGCTGTGGTTCGGCTCCATGGACAACGCCGAGGTGCAGCCGAGCGGTTCGCTGTACCGCGTGCAGCGCAAAGGACAGCCGCGCCGCAAGGACAAGGGCTACGTCATCACCAACGGGCCGGCGTGCAGCCCGGACGGCCGCACCTTCTATCACACCGATACGCTGGAGAAGGTGGTCTACGCCTTCGACATCGACGACACGGGCCACTTATCGAACAAGCGGGTGTTCGTGCGCATCGCCGGCTCGGGCTACCCGGACGGCACGACTGTCGATTCCGACGGCGCCGTGTGGATCGCGTTGTTCGGCGGCGCGCGCATCGAGCGCTACTCGCCGCAGGGTGAGTTGATCGACACGGTGCCGATGCCCTGTTCGAACATCACCAAGATCGCCTTCGGCGGCCGCGATCTGCGCACCGTGTTTGTCACCACCGCGCGCAAGGGCTTGTCGGAGGAGGCGCTGGCCGCCGAGCCGCTGGCCGGCGGGTTGTTCCGCTTCCGCGTGCCCACGCCCGGCCAGATCCAGCATCAATACTAAAGTAATAAGGTAGTATTAATAACACCAACTAAAACCGATTGGAGACGCAGCAGATGAAAAGTAACCGCAGGCAGTTCCTGTCCTCGATGTCCGGCGTGGCCGGCCTGTCCGTGATGTCGGCGCCGATGGCGCTGGCGGCGGCCGCTCAGGCGCCTTACAAGAATCCGTCGCTGCCGCTGGAAAAGCGGGTGGACGATCTGCTGGGCCGCATGACGTTGGACGAGAAGATCGTCCAGCTGCAGTGCATCTGGCAAAAGAAAACCGAGATGCAGGATGCCTCCGGCGAGTTCTCCGCCGAAAAGGCGAAGAAAGCCTTCCCCAACGGCCTTGGCATGCTGGGCCGGCCGTCGGACCGTCAACTGGGCCAGGCGGCGGGCGCCGGCGATACCGGCGAAAAGGCCAACCGCAATGCGCTGGAAACGGCGAACTACGTCAACGCCGCGCAGAAATGGGCGGTCGAGCAAACCCGCCTTGGCATTCCGCTGCTGACCCACGAGGAAGCGCTGCACGGTTACGTGGCGCGCGACGCCACCAGCTTCCCGCAGGCGATCGGCCTGGCGTCGTCGTTCGATCCGGAGCTGACCGAGAAGATCTTCAGCGTGGCCGCGCGCGAGATGCGCGCGCGCGGCGCCAACCTGGCGCTGGCGCCGGTGGTGGACGTGGCGCGCGAGCCGCGCTGGGGACGGATCGAGGAAACCTACGGTGAAGATCCGTACCTGTGCGGCGAGATGGGCAAGGCGGCGGTGTTGGGCTTCGCCGGCAAGGACAAAGTGCTGGCCAAGGACAAGGTCTTCGTCACGCTCAAGCACATGACGGGCCACGGCCAGCCGGAAAGCGGCACCAATATCGGTCCGGCCGAGATCAGCGAGCGCACCTTGCGCGAGGACTTCTTCCCGCCGTTCGAAAAGCTGATCAAGGAAACCAACGTCGGCGCAGTCATGCCGTCGTATAACGAGATCGGCGGCATTCCTTCGCACGCCAACCACTGGCTGCTGCACAAGGTGCTGCGCGAGGAGTGGGGTTTCAAAGGCGTGACGGTATCCGACTATTTCGGTATCCGGGAGCTGGTCACCCGCCACAAGCTGGCCGCCAACGTGAAGGAAGCCGCGCTGTACGCGTTCAAGGCCGGCGTCGATATCGAGACGCCGGACGGCGAGGGCTACCTGACGCTGGCCGAGCTGGTGAAGGAAAGGCGCATCGCCGAGAAGGAGATCGATGTGGTGGTGCGCAGGGTGCTGACGCTGAAGTTCCAGGCGGGCCTGTTCGAGCAGCCTTACGTCGATGCCAAGGCGGCCGACAGCCTGACCGCCACGCCGGACGCGGTGGCGTTGGCGCGGCTGGCCGCGACGCGCACGTCGGTGCTGCTGAAGAACGACAAGGGCCTGCTGCCGTTGAACGGCAAAAAGGTTGGCAAGGTGCTGCTGCTGGGTACCCACGCCAAGGATACGCCGATCGGCGGTTACTCGGATGTGCCGCGCCATGTGGTGTCGATCTACGACGGGCTGCTGGCGGAGAGCAAGGCGCAGGGATTCGAGCTGGCGTATTCGGAAGGCGTGCGCATCACCGAGGAGCGTATCTGGGGCAAGGACGAGATCAAGTTCGTCGCGCCCGAGGTCAACGCGAAACTGATCGCCGAGGCGGTGAAGGCGGCGAAATCGGCCGATACCATCATCATGGTCCTGGGCGACAATGAACAGACCAGCCGCGAGGCGTGGGCCGACGAGCACCTGGGCGACCGCGCCGGGCTGGATTTGATGGGCCAGCAGAACGACCTGGCGGCGGCGATTTTCGCGCTGGGCAAACCGACGGTGGTGTTCCTGCTCAATGGCCGTCCGTTGTCGGTGAATCTGCTGGCGGAAAAGGCCGATGCGCTGATCGAAGGCTGGTACATGGGACAGGAGACCGGCAACGCGGCCGCCGATCTGCTGTTCGGCCGCGCCAACCCGGGCGGCAAGCTGCCGGTGTCGATCGCGCGCAATGTCGGCCAACTGCCGGTGTTTTACAACCATAAGCCGTCGGCACGCCGCGGGTATATCGATGGCAGTACCAAGCCTTTGTATCCGTTCGGTTTCGGGCTTAGTTACACGACCTTCGATATCTCGGCGCCACGTTTGACCAAGGATACCATCGCGGTCGGGGGATCGACGTCGGTGCAGGTCGATGTGACCAATACCGGCAAGCTGGCCGGCGATGAGGTGGTGCAGATTTATATACGCGACGATGTCAGCTCGGCGACGCGGCCGGTGCTGGAGTTGAAGGCGTTTAAGCGGGTGACCTTGCAGCCGGGCGAGAAGCGCACGTTGACGTTCGATATCAAGCCGTCGGATCTTTGGTTCTTCAACGCGCAGATGAAGCGGGTGGTGGAGCCGGGGAGTTTTACCATCCACGCCGGACCGGATAGCGTGAAGCTGAAGTCCGTGAAGTTGATGGTGGGGTAGGCGGGCGGTGGTGGCGGCGCTTGGCGGATTACGCCGTTCCGGCTAATCCGCCCTACGTGTCTCCACGTTGGACCGGATTGTGGTTGCCGGGTTTTGATCACGTAGGGCGGATTAGCGCGCAGCGCGTAATCCGCCATTTCAGCTCACCGATATCGGTACAATTTCACCCGCTGCATCGTGAAATCGCCGGTCACCAGCATCACCTGGCGGCCTTGGTGGATTTCGTCGCCATTGAGCCAGCGGCCGTCCTTCCATTTGCCGTTCTCGTACGTCCCCTCGGTCACCTTCTCCAGACCCACCAGATCACCCGCGCCGGTGGCGTCCTTGAACGTTACCGTCAGCCCCTTACCCGCCAGCAGAAACTCGTCGTCCGACAGCCGGATGACCAAGCCGCCGCACCCTTCCAGATCCTTGGCGTCCGTCTTGGCCCACGGGTTGCTGAAGCCGACCTGCAGCGTATAGCCGCCCATCGTCACCTGCTGCGGCGAGGCGTCGACCACGCCGTCGTACGACACCTTGGCCTTGAAGCCGCGCATATTGCCGCTGCCCTGGACTTGATTGATCAAAGGCGTCAACTGGCGCAGCAGCCGATACGCCTGCGGCAGCGGGTCGCTGGCCTTGCTGTCCTCGACGCCGAACGGCGAGAAGCCGAATGCGTCGAACTCGCCGATCGCGTAAAAAGCCTTGGCCGCCGCGTCATGCCGGCCGGCGTTGTCGGCCTCCGGCACGAACAACGGATTGTCCGGCCGCTTGAATTGCGGCGCCCAGTCGGTAAAGTTGGGGAAGTAGGTGTCGATCGCCAGCACATCGAGCGACGGCGCGCCGGCCTTCCATACGTCGAACAGGTGCGGCAGCGGGCCCGCGCTCGGATACTCGCCCGGCTTCTTGCCGGGCCGGTTGAGCGCCGCGTTGACGTACATCGGCAGCGGATACGCCGCCTTGCCGGCCGCCGCCAGGGTTTCCACAAAGGTGGCGTAGCCCCAGGCCTGGAATACCTCCTCGGCGGCGACGGACGTGCCGAATACCTCCGCCCAGGTGCCGCTGGCGCGGTGGCCGTTGGCGGCCCATAAGGCCTGCAGCGACGGGTGCAGCCTGGCGCGGTTGGCGTTCAGGTAGTCCGTCAAGGCCTTGGGCACCTGGCCGGCGATGGCCGCATTGGCCAGCGGACCGTAGTCACGCACGTCCGGCAGCATGCCGATCTCGTTTTCCACCTGGATCATGACGACGGTGCGCTCGCTATCCACCTGCTTCAGGTGCGCCAGCAGCGCGCGGTAGGCGGCGGTATCGGCGGCCAGGCTCTTGGCGCTGAAAGGCGTCAGCACCTCCTGCGCCACGCCGTTGCGGGCCAACGAGCGCGGGAAGCGCTGGGCGTCGCGCTTGACCCAGGGCGGCACGTAGGTCGACATCGAATTCTTCCAGGCGCCGAACCACAGCAGGATCAGCTTCGTGTCGTTGGCGCGCGCCTGCTTCAGCATCCCATCGAGGACGGTGAAATCGAAGCGGCCCTCGACCGGCTCGATCTGGTCCCATTGCACCGGCGCCAGGATGGTGTTGACCTCGGCGCCCTTGAGCGCCGGCCAGAGTTTGTTCAGGTACGGCAGGTGCGAGGCCGATGAATTATGCAACTCGCCGCCGAGGACGAGGAAGGGCTGGTCGTTGACGATTAGTTGCGTGGCGGTGCCTTGCTTGCGCAGATGCGGGACGGAATTCGCCGCCAGCGCAGCCGACCCTTCGAGCAGAAACAGCGCGAGGGCGCAGGCGGATAGCGCGGCGCGTCGTGTCGGTGCTTGCATGGTGCTCCTTGAATCCAGTTAAAAAAAAACACCGCCGCGGTGACGCGACGGTGTAGAAGCTGCCCCGGGGGTGGGGCAGGAGAGCTAGAACCCGGTACAGAAAAAACGCATCAGCCAACAATTCACGACTGCCGATGATTGCGCGACCATTTAAGTGTAGGAGCGACTTGCGGTCGCTGTCAACATAAACTTATCGCTAAATGTTATGCGCAAACATTTGTCGTTTCGACGTCAACTATTTGACGAAATTGTCCTTGATCATATCAACGACGTCGCCGCCACGCCCGCTGAGCACCGCCTTGACCGAGTACAGCGCCGTGCCCAGCACCTGGGACGCCTGTATGTTCGGCGGCATCACCAGCTCGAAGCGGTCGGTGGTGACGTCCAGCAGGGCGGGGCCGGGATGCGCCAGCCACGCCTGCACTTCCGCTTCCAGTTCCGCCGCCGATTCGACGCGGCGGCCGTAGATGCCGACCGCCTCGGCGACCTTGGCGAAATCCGGATTCTTCAACTCGGTGTAGGCGTCGAGCAGGCCCTCGACTTTTTGTTCCAGCTCGACGAAGCCCAGCGAGCCGTTGTTGTAGACGGCGATCTTGATCGCGATGTTTTCCTGCACCGCCGTGATCAGATCGCCCATCATCATCGTCAGGCCGCCGTCTCCCGACAGCGAGATGACCTGGCGCTGCGGGAAGGCCTTCTTGGCGCCGAGCGCCTGCGGCATGGCGTTGGCCATGGTGCCGTGCGTGAGGCTGACCAAGGTGCGGCGCTTGCCCGTGGCGCGGGTGTGGCGCAGCACCCAGACCATCGGCGAGCCGCCGTCGGCGGTGAAGATGGCGTCGTCGTCGGCATGTTTGTCGATCAGGGCGGTCAGGTACTGCGGACGGATCGTGCCGCCGTCGCCCAACGTGGCGCGCTCGTTCAGGTGCTCGACGGCCTTGCGGTGGCGATCGACGCACTGGTCGAGGAATTCGCGTTCGCCGCGCACCTGCACGCGCGGCAGCAGCGCCGCCAGCGTGGTGGCGATGTCGCCGACGGCGCCCACTTCGACCGGGTGGCGCCGCCCCAGGTGGGTCGGATCGATATCGATCTGGATGATGCGGGCATGCGACGGGTAGTACTGGCGCCAGGCGAAGTCGCAGCCCAGCAGGAGCAGGGTGTCGCACTCGGTCACCGCGTGGTAGCCGGAGTCGATGCCGAAGATGCCGGTCATGCCGACGTTGTACGGGTTGTTATACTCGACGAAGTCCTTGGCGCGCGAGGTGTGCGCGATCGGCGCCTTGATGCGTTCGGCCAGCGCCATCAGCGGGCCGTGCGCGCCCTCGCAACCGGAACCGGCGTAGATCGCGATCTTTTTGCCGTCGTTGATGATTTCGGCGATGCGGTTCATTTCGGTGTCCGAGGGGCGGCTTTGCGGCTGCGGCAGGTGGACCGAGAAGTGCGGCTCGTCGGCCGCCGCTTCCTTCGACAGGTCGACCGGCAGGATGATCACGGCCACGCCGCCCTTGGTCAGCGCGGCCTGCGCGGCCATGGCGGTGATGCGCTTGGCGTGCGCCGGGGTGCGGATCTCCTGGCAAAACACGCTGCAATGGTCGTACAGCGGCTTGTAGTCGACCTCCTGCGGGAAGTCGGTGCCCAGTTCGTCGCGCGTGATCTGGCTGGCGATCAGCACCACCGGCGAGCGGTTGCGGTGCGCCTCGTACAGGCCGTTGATGAAGTGCAGGCTGCCCGGGCCGCAGGAGCCGGCGCACAGGGTCAGGCGGTTGGCGACGATGGCCTCGGCGCCGGCGGCGAAACCGCCGGCTTCCTCGTGGCGCACATGCACCCATTCGATCTCGCTGCGGCGGATCGCGTCCGTGATGTAGTTCAGCGTATCGCCGGGGATGCCCCAGCAATGCTTGGCCCCGGCTTCTTGCAGGGTTTCGATGACGACTTCGGCGACGGTTTTGGCCATGATGGGTTCCTGTTCGTGTGATCGGATCAGCGTAGTTTATCGATAGCGACGGGCGCGCAGCGCGCGCGTACGTCATGGAAAACGTGGGGAATGGCACTATGATGTGACGAGCGCGACAGTGCGTATGTTCGCTTGCGCACGTAGAGGGGAAGTGCGGGCGTCGGTTCGCGCTCCCGAGTGGCGGACGCGTACGTTGTCGTACATACTGTTGCGGCCGAATCGATAATGCTGGAGCTAAATTGATACCGGAACATTGATATGGCCAAGCACCGTCCCACAACCCCAGGCGAGTCGGCGCCCGCCGTCGCCGAGACCGCCGAGACCGGCTACGTGCGCGTGCGCGGCGCGCGCGAGCACAATCTGCAGAACGTCGATGTCGACATCCCGCGCAACGCGCTGGTGGTGTTCACCGGCGTCTCCGGCTCCGGAAAGTCGTCGCTCGCTTTCGGCACCCTGTACGCCGAGGCGCAGCGGCGCTATCTGGAGTCGGTGTCGCCGTACGCGCGCCGGCTGTTCCATCAGATGGCGGTGCCGGAGGTCGACGCCATCGACGGCCTGCCGCCGGCGGTGGCCTTGCAGCAGCAGCGCGGCGCGCCGACCACCCGCTCGTCGGTCGGCAGCGTCAGCACCTTGTCCAATTCACTGCGCATGCTGTACTCGCGCGCCGGCGACTATCCGCCGGGGCAGGAACTACTGTATGCGGAATCGTTCTCGCCCAATACGCCGCAGGGCGCCTGCCCGCAGTGCCATGGCCTGGGCCGGGTGTACGAGGCCACCGAGCGCTCGATGGTGCCGGACGACAGCCTGACGATACGCGAACGGGCGGTGGCCGCCTGGCCCACCGCCTGGCACGGACAGAATCTGCGCGATATCCTGGTGACGCTCGGTTACGACGTCGACACGCCCTGGCGCGATTTGCCGAAAAAGCAGCGCGACTGGATATTGTTCACCGACGAGCAGCCCACCGTGCCGGTGTATGCCGGCCTGACGCCGGCCGAGGCGCGGCGCGCGCACAAGCGCAAGGAGACGCCGAGCTATCAGGGCACCTTCACCGGCGCGCGCAGGTACGTGCTGCAAACCTTCGCCGGCACCGAGAGCGCGATCATGAAGAAGCGCGTGGCGCGCTACCTGGTCGGCATGGATTGTCCGACGTGCGGGGGCAAGCGGCTGCGGGCGGAATCGCTGTCGGTGACCTTCGGCGGCCACGATATCACCGAGATCGGCCGCCTGCCTTTGCAGCGCCTGGCGCAGTTGCTGGCGCCTTACGCGGAGGGCAAACCGCCGGCCGCCAAAACCAAGGCCAGGGCCAGGGATGCCGAGCGCCATCCGGAGAAGGCCATCGTCACGCAGCGCATCGCCCAGGATCTGGTGGCGCGGCTAGCGGTGCTGCTCGACCTGGGACTCGGATATCTGAGCCTCGAGCGTGGCACGCCCACTTTGTCGCCGGGCGAACTACAGCGCCTGCGGCTGGCGACGCAGGTGCGTTCCAGCTTGTTCGGCGTGGTCTATGTGCTGGACGAACCGTCGGCGGGGCTGCATCCGGTCGATACCGAGGCGCTGCTGCGGGCGTTGGACCGGCTCAAGGCGGCGGGCAATTCGCTGTTCGTCGTCGAGCATGCGCTGGACGTGATCCGCCATGCCGACTGGATCGTCGACGTCGGCCCGAAGGCCGGTCAACAGGGCGGCCGCGTACTTTATAGCGGCGCGCCGGACGGCCTGGCCGATGTGGAGGAGTCGCGCACCGCGCGATATCTGTTCGAGCGCGTCGAACGGCCGGGGCGGACGGCGCGGGTGCCGGCCGACTGGCTGCGGCTGCGCGGCATCGAACGCAACAACCTGAGCGGCGTCGACGCCGATTTTCCACTGGGCGTGCTGACCAGCGTGAGCGGCGTCTCCGGTTCCGGCAAATCGAGCCTGGTGAGCCAGGCGCTGGTGCAGCTGGTGCTGGCGCAGCTGGGCCAGAGCCCGACCGCCGATGACGCGGGCGCGGACACCGATTTGGTCGAGGCGGCGCTCGACGATGCGGAGGGCGGCGATGTGCGCGGCCGCATCGTCGCCGGCATGCATGGCGTGCGCCGGCTGGTGCAGGTCGACCAGCGGCCGATCGGCCGCACGCCGCGTTCCAATCTGGCGACCTACACCGGTTTGTTCGATCATGTGCGCAAGCTGTTCGCCGCCACCCGGTCGGCGCGCGCGCGCCACTACGACGCCGGCCGGTTTTCGTTCAACGTGGCCAAGGGCCGCTGTCCGAACTGCGCCGGCGAGGGGTTTGTCATGGTCGAATTGCTGTTCCTGCCGAGCGTCTACGCGCCTTGTCCGGAATGCGAGGGCGCGCGCTACAACCCTGATACGCTGGCGGTGCGCTACCGCGACCGCAATATCGCCGAGGTGCTGCGAATGACGGTGGACGCGGCGTGGGAATTCTTCGCCGAGGAGGCGCCGCTGCGGCACGCGTTGGACGTGTTGCGGGCGGTGGGGCTGGGTTATCTGCGGCTGGGCCAGCCGGCCACGGAATTGTCCGGCGGCGAGGCGCAGCGCATCAAGCTGGCCACCGAGCTGCAGCGCGCCAGCCGTGGCGACACCTTGTACGTGCTCGACGAGCCGACCACCGGCCTGCATCCGGCCGACATCGAGTTGCTGATGACGCAGCTGCACGGGCTGGTCGACGCCGGCAACACCGTGGTCGTGGTCGAACACAATATGCAGGTGCTGGCCGACAGCGACTGGGTCATCGATGTCGGGCCGGGCGCCGGCGAGGAGGGCGGCGCCATCGTCGCGGCGGGGCCGCCGGCCGATATCGCCAGGGACAAGGGCAGCCGCACCGCGCCGTATTTGGCCCGCGCCCTGGAATCGACCACGGTTTCCACGCTGACGTAGGGCGGTTACGGCGCGGACATTACCGGGCTGAGCAGCAGTGCCGTGCACTCGCTGGCATTGCAGCCGAAGGCGAGGATCTGGCGGCGTTCATTGATGTCCCAGGCGTTCTGTATGGTCCAGCCCGATGCCGGGTCGATCAGGGAGTTGAGGTCGCGCATGACGCCGTCGCTATACAGGAAGCCATGGCCCGGGTCGCTCGGGTCCGGCAGCGTCGACCCGCCGACCACCTGGTCTTGATTGTTGATGCCCTGCGCGACGCTGAAAACGCCGCCCAGCGTGCCCAGATCGCGCATCACGCCGTTGGCGTAGAAAAAAGCGTGGCCGTTGTCCACGGTCGTGGCGGAGAAACCTGCCACGTGGCCGGCGTCGTTGAGTGCCATCGCAATACTGTCGGGGCCGCCCAGCGTGCCCAGATCCCTCATGGCGCCGCCGTCCTGGAGGAAAGCGTGCACGCTCCCGGCGGAGGCGATGCTGGAAAAGCCGGCCACCGCGCCGCGCGCGTTGATATCGCGCCCTGAACTGAAGTCTCCGCCGAGCGTGCCCAGGTCCGTCATCACGCCGCCGATGTAGCGAAAGGCATGTACCACGTTGTTGCCGGTGGTCGATTCTCCGGTGATTTGTCCGGCGTTGTTGATACCCTGCGCACTGGCGTAGGTGCCGCCCAGCGTACCGATATCGCGCATGGTGCCGTTTGCGTACAGGAATGCGCGTAACTGCCCGGCGCCGTTGATCGATTGCCCCACCACCTCGCCGCGCTCGTTCAAGTCGTTGGCCGCGCTGTACGGACCGCCCAGGGTGCCCAGTTGGGTGATATTGCCCCGATCGTACAGCACGGCCTGTGCCATCCCGGCGGGGGTCATGGTTCCGGCGATTTGGGCGCGGTTGTTGAGCGCGATCGCGAAGATGTTGCCCGCAGGGGCGCGCACCACCGTGATGTCGTAGCGGCTTTGGGCCAGCGCGGCGCCGGTCAGCAGCATCAGCATGGGCAGCCACAGCCACCGCGATTTGGCGGATAAGTCATTCACGATGTGTACTCCTTAGGGGGGTGTGGGGTTCAGGCGGGATTGCGGAAGTTCGGCGGCGCGCGCCGCAGCCACAGCGATACGATCAGCAGCGCCAGGCCGCACAGCAGCGTGACCCAGGTCGACGGTTCGGGCGTGGACATCGGCGTGACGTCCAGCCGCAGCGCCATGCACTGGCCGGCGCGGCAACCGGTGGCGGCGATCTGGCCGTGGTCGTTGATGTCGTACGCGTAGTGGATGGTCCAGCCGGAGGCCGGATCGATCAGCGAATTGAGGTCCGTCATGCGGCCGTCGCCGTAGAGGAAGGCGTGGGAGCCGGCGTCGCCCAGGATGTTGGAGGAGCCCACCACCAGATTGCGGTTGTTGATGCTGTTGGCGAAGCTGTAGGTGCCGCCGAGGGTGCCCAGATCCTGCATGACGCCGTTGGCGTAGAGGAAGGCGTGGTCGGCGGCGTTGTTGGCGATGGCCGCGTAGCCGACCGCATAACCGGCGTCGTTCAGGCCCGCCGCGCCGCTGTAATTGCCGCCGAAGGTGCCGAGGTCGCGCATGCCAGCGCCGTCGTACAGGAAGGCGTGCGACCAGCGGAATTCGTCGTTGACGCCGGCGCCGCCGACGACCTGGCCGTGGCGGTTGATGTCGCTGGCGCCGCTGACGCTGCCCCCGAGTGTGCCGAGGTCTTGCATGACCCCGGCCGTGTAGCGGAACGCGTGCCAATTGTCATTGCCATTGTTGGCGCTGCCCACGATCTGCCCGGCGTTGTTGATGCCGGAGGCCATCGCCTCGTCGCCGCCCAGGGTGCCGAGGTCGCTCATGCGGCCGTTGGCGTAGAGGTAGGCGCGGCGGCGGTTGTCGGCCGTGGTCGACATGCCCACCACCTGGCCGCGGTCGTTGATGCCGACGCCGCTGCTCTCGCTGCCCCCCAGCGTGCCGAGCCGCGAGAAGCTGCCGTTCGAGTAAAGAAACGCCTCCGGCACGCCGAAGTCGTCGTTGACCGTGCCGGCGATCTGGCCGGCGTTGTTGATCGAGTGTCCGTCGGTGTTGACGCCGCCGATCGTGACAACGTGGTAGCGGACGGCGGCCTGCGCCGCGCCCGCCGCCAGCGACAGCGCCACCAGCAGTGGCGACCAGCAAATCTTTCTCATGCGCTTCATGACACAGTCTCCGTCCGGTTAAGCAAATTAGCTGTACCAGCCTAAATGGCTGGCGCCGGAACGGATCTGCGAAAAATCAAACGGGCGACGAAGCCCGCCGTTGCTGGCGCGCGGTCATTTTTTCGTGGGGGATACTTACAGCAGCGTGACATCGTCGCCGAGCTCGTTGGGAGCGCCATCGGCGGCGGGCAGGTGGCGCTTCAGTTCGCGCGACACGGCGGCGATGCCGTCCAGCGCGCCGGCCTGATATCGTCCCCGGCTGAACTGGTCCCGCATCGCCTGTGCGATGGCGGCCCAGGCGCCGTCGGCCACGCGCAGGTTGATGCCACGGTCGGCGACGATCTCGATGGCGTGGTCGGCCTGCAGCACGTAGATCAGCACGCCGCTGTTGTGCTCGGTATCCCAGATGCGTAACGCGGAGAAGAGTTCCAACGCCCGCGCGCGCGCGTCCACGCCGCGCAGGAGCTGCAGCGGCGACAGCGCGGCCTCGATGGCGAAACGGATTTCGCCGTGGTGGGTGGTTTCGGAGTCGGCGATGGCGCGCGTGATGGCGGCGATGCACGTAGGCGGAAAACAGCGCCTGACCCGGGCGTGGCCCGTGAACAGGTGACGCACCATGCGCGCCAGGTTCATCGCTACCACCGCCCGGACGCGCCGCCGCCGCCGAAGCTGCCGCCACCGCCACCCCAGCCACCGCCGCCGAATCCGCCTCCACCCCAGCCGCCTCCACCCCAGCCGGCGCGGCCGAGGCCGCCTCCAAGATACATTCCGGGCAACGCGGAGCGGCTCCCGGCGATCAGCGTAAACAGAAAACCGGCCGCGCCGGCGATGATGGCGACCAGGGCGGTGCCGGCCAGCAGCCACGCCGCGCCGCCGATCAGCCCGCCGGTCAGCACGGCCCCGGGTATCCGACCCAGCATGGCGCGCGCGGCGGCGCCCAGCGCCAACGCCGCCACCAGCAGCGCCGGCCAGATGGCCAGCCACGACGAAGGCGAGGACGGCCCGGTCGCCGGTCCGGCGCGCGCGGGGGGCAGCGGCTCGCCGTCGATAACCTTCATCATGCTGTCGACGCCGGCGTCGATGCCGCCGGCAAAATCACCCTGCCGAAAGCGTGGCACGATGATCTCGTCGATGATGCGCTTGCCGGTCGCGTCGTTGAGCGCGCCTTCCAATCCGTAGCCGACCTCGATGCGCAGGGTGCGGTCGTCCTTGGCGATCACCAGGATGGCGCCGTCGTCGACCCTGGCGCGCCCGATTTTCCATTGCTCCGCCACGCGGATGGCGTACTGCTCGATCGTCTCCGGCCGCGTGGTCGGCACGATCAGCACCGCGATCTGGCTGCCCTTGCGTCTTTCGAAGGCGCGCAGTTTGTCTTCCAGTCGCGCCGACTGTTGCGCCCCCAGCGTGGCGGTCAGGTCGGTGACGGGCCGGTTCAGCGGTGGAATTGGCGCCGGCGAGTCTTGCGCGAGGGCCTGGGCGAGCATCAGCAAAGCAAGCAATATCGACAGCGACCATGGAACAATCCCGGCCGTGATTTTCCGTTGCGCGCCCGCTTCGATATGCGGCCGCATGTCATTGTTCCCGTGGCGCTTTTGGCGCGGATTCGAAGTTGACGGCGGGCGCCTCGGCCACGGCCTTTTCGTCGCCGACGGTGAAGTTGGGCTTGACCTGGTAGCCGAAAGCCATGGCCGTGAGGTTGTTGGGGAACGACCGTACGCTCACGTTGTAGTCGCGCACGGCCTGGATATAGCGGTTGCGGGCGACGGTGATGCGGTTTTCGGTGCCTTCGAGCTGCGCTTGCAGGTCGCGGAAGTTGGCGTCCGCCTTGAGTTGCGGGTAGTTTTCGCTGACCGCCAGCAACCTGGATAGCGCGCCGGTGAGCGCGCCCTGGGCCGATTGGAAGCGCGCGAACGCGGCCGGATCGTTGAGCACTTCCGGCGTGACCTGGACGGAGGTCGCCTGCGCGCGCGCCGTCGTTACCTGGTTCAGGACCTCGCGCTCGTGCGCGGCGTAGCCTTTGACGGTGTTGACCAAATTGGGGACGAGGTCGGCCCGCCGCTGATACTGGTTGACGACCTCGGACCAACTGGCCTTGACTTGCTCATCCCTGGACTGCAGCGTGTTGTAACCGCAGCCGGCCAGCGTAAACGTCAGCAGCAACAGGATCACTACATTGCGCATGGAACCTCCATAACCATGCAAACACTATAGTTGTCCAGCCCGCCGCTGACGTTTGAGGCATATCAAACGTCACTCGCAACTGAAGCTGGCCGCGTCCTCGATGCTGCCGCTGCCCTTGTACTTGGCCGCCTTCGGATACGGGCACAGCGGACGGGTGCGGCTGGCCGACCAGTTGGCCGGCACGTCGGCATTGGCGCCACCCGCGTTGCCGGCGCCGCGCGCGCTGGCCATCACGCTGTCGGGCGCCTGGCCGCGCTCGACCCAGTTGACCAGCGGCGTCAGCATGTCGAACTGGTCGGTCGCCGGGCCGCCCGCGCAGTGGTTCATGCCGGGCACGCGGTAGAAGCGCGCGAAGTTGGCGGCGTCGCCGCCGTTGGCCGCGCGCAGGCCCTCGTACCATGCGGTGGTGTCGTCGCTGGAGAAGATCGGATCGGCGGTGCCGTGGTACACCATCATCTTGGCGCCGCGGTTCTTCAGCGTGGCCAGGTTGGTCGGGTTGGGCGGCAGCATGAACGACAGCGCGCTTTCCGTGTAGACCGGGGTGGTGGCGCCGACCCGCGCCAGCATGCTGTCGATATTGCCGGTCAGCGCGAATTGCGCACCGTTGAAGGTCGCCAGGTTTTCCGGCGGTGCTTGCCAGATCAGGCCGACGGCGCCGGAATCGCGCGTCAGCGGGCTGTTGAACTTCCAGTCGGCCCAGCCGCCCGACGCGATGCCGGCGTCGTATGGCCAGCTGGAATAGAACTTCGCGCCGGCACCGGTGGTCGCACCCGAGAACAGGCCGGCGATGGTGGTTTTTTGCGCGGCGCTGAGGCAGCTGCCGTCGCGCGCGCCGGTGCATGTCGGTACGTCGCGATTCAGGTTGAAGGCCGCCTGGCAGGCCTGGGTGTTTTGAATCAGGCCGTCGGTGGCGCCGTCCAGCGCGTCGCATTTCGCCAAGATGGCGTTTTCGACGGTGGTGCGTTCGGCCTTGGTGAATCCGGTCGACAGGTCACCCGGGGTGCTGGCCAGCGCATTGTAGGCTTGCCCGCCGGCGATATTGGCGATCGCCGCCAGCGGCAGGCGGAATCCGGGGTCGCCGACCAGGAAGCCGTCGTATTGATCGGCGATGCGGGCCGCCGCCACCATCGTGTGGCGCCCGCCGTTGGAGCAGCCGCCGAAGTAGGAGCGCTCCGGCGCCTTGCCGTAGGCGATCTGGATCAGGCCCTTGGCCATCGGCGTGAGCTTGCCGGCCGCCTGGTAGCCGTAGTCGAGGCGTGCTTGCGGATCGATGCCGAAGGCGGGATTGGGCGCGCCGTGGCCGGCGTCGGAGCTGATGACCGCGAAGCCCATGTTGAGCGCGCTGTCGAGCGGGCCGCCGCCGCCGACCGAGCCGGTGGCCGGGACGACCGAGCCGTCCAGGCCGCCGTTGGCCTGGTAGAAGAAGCGGCCGTTCCAGTTCAGCGGCAGGCGCATTTCAAAGCCGATCGCGTAGCGCGCGCCGTCGACCGGGCTGACACGGTCGAACATGCGGCCGGTTACCTGGCAGTGCGCGGGGACGGGCTTGCCGGCGATCTTCAGGGTGCCGGCGGCGATGCTGTTGGCGCCGGTGATGGTGGTGTTGGCCAGTTGGATTTTCGTCGCCAGGTCGGTGCACGAGGCGAGCGAGCCGCCGGTGGGCACGCTCAGCCGGGGCAGGCCGGAGGCGTCGACGCCGTCCCCGCCGCCGCCGGCGCAGGCGCTCAGCAGCAGCGCGGCGGTGGTGGCGGCGGTCAGTTGGGATATGGATAGTATGGTGTCGCGGCTTTTCATGCGAGTTGTCTCCTCTGTTGTTGCAAAGCGATGGACGTGCGGGACCCGCGCGGCGTTCTGGTGGCTGCGTCGGGACCGCGTTTGGGTGAAGCTGAATGATCGCGTGGGGCGGATTCCGCGCGCGGGCCGTCGGCGGAGCTTGGCGGATTACGCTGCGCTAATCCGCCCTACGTGATTTAGATCTGATCTGGATATCCGGATCTAGTTGGGCATTACGTCCTTTAACGTGCCGATCGGCTGGTTCACCAGCTTGCCGTTGACCTTCTTGACCTCGCGGATGTACATGTTCTGTACGATGTCGCGCGAGGCCGGGTCGATGCTGATCGGGCCGCGCGGGCTGTCCAGCTTCATGCTCGACAATACCTTCATGGCGGTGTCGCCGGTGACGGTGCCGTTCAATTTGCGGATGGTTTCGTACAGCATGGCCATGGTGTCGTACGCGGCCACGGTGACGAAGGTCGGCGGCCGGGCGTTCGGCAGGGCGGCGGCGTAGGCGGCCAGGAAGGACTTGTTGGCCGCGTTGTCGAGCGCCGTCGAGTAGTTCAGCACCGTGATGGCGCCCAGCGCGCGCTCGCCCAGCGCTTCCAGCGTCGGCGAGTCGCTGGTCATGTCGCCCACGCCCAGGAACTTGATGCCGGCCTTGTCCAGGCCCTTGTCGCTGAAGGCCTTGAGCAGGGCGGTGCCGTCTTCGGCGCCGGGGGCGAAGAAGAACAGCGCGTCCGGCTTCTCGTCCTTGATGCGCTGGATGAACGGCGAGTAGTCCGGATTGGCCAGCGGCACGCGCGACGAGCCAACCAGCTTGCCGCCGCCGGCGGTGAAGCCTTTGCCGAAGCGCGCTTCCGCGTCGATGCCGGTGCTGTAGTCGCTCACCAGCGTGTACACCTTGCCGATCTTGTTCTGCGCGGTCCAGGTGCCGAAAGGTTCGGTCATCTGCTGCATCGTCATACTGGTGCGCAGCATGTACGGCGATTTGGCGGTGATGCCGGTAGTGACGGCGTTCATGACGATCATCGGGATCTTGGCCTGGGTGGCGATCGGCGCCACCGCCAGCGCGCTTGGCGTGAGCGAGAAGCCGATCAGGAAGCTGACCTTGTCGCGCGAGATCAACTCTTGCGCCGCGCGCTTGGACATGTCGGCGTTGGTGCCGCCGTCGTCGCGGTAGATGATCTCGATCTTTTTGCCGGCCACCGTGGCGCCGTGCTGCTGCATATAGGTCTTGATGCCATCCTCGAACGGCTTGCCGGTGTTGGCGAAGGGCCCGGTCAGCGCGGCGATGACGCCGACCTTGATGGTGTCCTGCGCCTGGGCCGTGCCCATGCCGACGACGGCCAGGCCGACGATGATGCCGATATTGGCCAGTTTTTTAAGTTTCATTGCTTGTCTCCGTCTTTTTTAGTTTATGCAGCGATGATTACTTGTGGATCGGTGCCTTCGTACAGCGCTTCGACAACGGCCGCGCGCCGTGTCAGCACCGCCGATTGGTTGATCGAACCCTTGTCGGTCATCTCGCGATGATCGACGGACGGCGGTTCGGGCAACAGCATCAGGCGGTCGATGCGCATCGAGGAGCCGCTGGCGTCCTGGTTGAGCACCTTGAGCAGCCGCTCAAACCAGGCCCTCACCGGCGCGCTGGCCAGCACCTCGGCCGCGCTGGCGTCGGCGCCCAGTTCGGACAACGCCGTGCAATGCTCCATGCGCGGGAACAGCAGCAGCCCGATGGCGCTGCGGTCGATGCCGGTGACCACGGCGTCGAGCACGTACGGCGCGGCGGCGCTGATCACCTTCGCCCGCAGCGGGCCGACGCTGACGAAGGTGCCGGTGCTCAGTTTGAAGTCCTCGGCGATGCGGCCGTCGAACATGAAGCCCAGTTCCGGCCGTTCCGGGTCGACGAAGCGCAGCGCGTCGCCGGTGCAGTAGTAGCCGTCCTCGTCGAACACCGCGGCGTTCAGGTCCGGCGCGCGCCAGTAGCCCGGCATCACGTGCGGGCCGTGGAAGCGCGCTTCCAGCTTGTCGCCGAACGGCACCAGCTTGACCTTGCAGCCCGGCGCCGGCACGCCGACGTAGCCGGCCTTGATAATGGAGCCGGTGCCGAAGGTGCACGATGGCGAGGTCTCCGTCATGCCCAGCCCCGTGATGATGCGCACCGATTCGCCGGTTTCGGCGATGGCGGCGTTGTCCAGCCGATCCCACGCCGCCTGCGACAGGCCGGCGCCGGCGCACAGGAACAGCTTCACGCGCGAGAAGAAGTTGGCGCTCAATTTGGCGTCGGTCTTCATCGCGTCGGTCAGCATCTCGAACCCTTTCGGGATATTGAAATACATCGTCGGCGCGATCTCGCGCAGGTTCCGCAGCGTCGTCGCAAAGTCGCGCGGGGTTGGCTTGCCGTCGTCCAGATACAGCGTGCCGCCGTTATACAGCACGATGCCGACATTGTGGCTGCCGCCGAAGGTATGGTTCCAGGGCAGCCAGTCCAGCAGCACCGGCGGCTCGTCGCCCATGAACGGGAAGGTTTGCAGCAGCATCTGCTGGTTGCTGCACAACATGCCGTGGGTGGTGGTGACGGCCTTCGGCTTCTTGATCGAACCGGAGGTGAACAGGAATTTGGCCACCGTGTCGACACCGACGCCGGCATGCGCCGCCTCGACGCTCGACGGCGTGACTTCCAGCAGCGACTGGAAGCTGGTGGACTGGTGGCCGGCCACCTCGCCGGCGCCTAGTATCAGCTCGGCGTCCGCCGGCATGACGGCGGCGATGGCGCGGCTGAAGGCGGCGCCGTCCGACGCGTACAGCGCGCCCGGCGTCAGCTTGGCCAGCATCTCTTCCAGCTTGGTGAAATCGGTAGCGACCAGACAATAGGACGGCGAGACCGGCGCATACGGAATGCCGGCATACATGGCGCCCAGCGCTAGCTGGAAGTGTTCCAGGTCGTTGCCGGACAAGATCACCAGCGGGCGTTCGGCGGACAGGCCGCGATCGAGCAGCGCCTGGCCGATGCTGCGCGCGCGCCGCAACACGTCGGCGTACGACAGCCGTATCCAGTCGCCGCCATCGGCCGGGCGGCGCGCCACCAGCGTGCGTTCGGGATGGGCGGCGGCGCCCGATTCCAGGCGGTCGGTGAAGCGCGACGGAAAAGGATCGAGCGGCGTGATGGCGTCCACGTGCCACAAGCCGTCGACCTGATACGCCGAGATCTCCGGATTGCCCAGCCGGACCGGGCGCCGCTTTGTCGTGCCGCTGGACTGCTCCGCGATCAACGATTGATTCATGCGGAGCTCCTGTCAGATCGGGTAGTGGCGCGACGTGGTCTGGATCGTGATCCAGCGCAGCTCCGTGAACTCGGCGATGGCCGCCTTGCCGCCGAAGCGTCCGTAACCACTGCCTTTGACGCCGCCGAACGGCATCTGCGCCTCGTCATGCACGGTCGGCCCGTTGATGTGGCAGATGCCCGATTCGATGCGGCGCGCGACCGCCATTGCGCGGCCGATGTCGCGGCTGAAGACCGCCGACGACAGGCCGTATTCGCTGTCGTTGGCCAGTGCAATGGCTTCCTCGTCGGTGTCGAAGCGCAGGATCGAGACGATGGGACCGAACGACTCCTCCTGGTAGACCTTCATTTCCGGCGTCACGCCGTCGACGATGGCCGGCTGCATGATGTTGCCGACCACTTCGGCCGAGCTTTGGGTGACCTTGGCGCCGCGGTCGCGGGCATCCTGCAGCATGGCGGCCACGCGGCTGGTGGCCGACGGATCGATCATGCCGGACAGCGGCGCGTCGCTTTGCGCAGCCTTCAGGGTGGCGGTTTTGGCGGCCAGTTTTTCGAGGAAGGCCGGGGCCACCTTGTTGTCGACCAAAATGCGGTCGGCCGACATGCAGATCTGGCCCTGGTTGAAGAAGGCGCTGAAGGCCGCCGCTTCGACGGCTTCGTCCAGGTCGGCGTCGTCGAGGATCAGCAGCGGGTTCTTGCCGCCCAATTCCAGCAGCACCGGTTTCAGATGGCGGGCGCAATGCTGGGCGATGATGCGGCCGACGTTGGTCGAGCCGGTGAAATTGACGCGGCGGACCGCCGGCGCGGCGATCAGGCGCTCGACGATCTGCGGTGCGTCCTGCGGCGCGTTGGTGATGACGTTGACGACGCCCGGCGCGAAGCCGGCTTCCTCGAACACGGTGCCGATCAG
This sequence comes from Duganella sp. 1411, assembly GCF_017833525.1. GTDB lineage: Bacteria > Pseudomonadota > Gammaproteobacteria > Burkholderiales > Burkholderiaceae_D > Rugamonas. The sequence goes on along the minus strand of NZ_JAFICD010000001.1, from coordinate 886,564 downwards.
GCGGTGCAGGGCGGGGCACAGTTCCGACGCTTTCAGGATCACGGTGTTGCCGCAGGCCAGAGGCATGGCGATGGCGCGGGTGCCGAGGATGATCGGGGCGTTCCACGGCGCCATGCCGAGCACCACGCCGCAGGCCTGGCGCAGGCCCATGGCCATCGAGCCGGGGACGTCGGACGGAATGACCTCGCCGCCGATTTGGGTCGTCATCGACGCCGCCTCGCGCAGCATGTTGGAGGCCAGCGTCACATTGAACTGGTACCACATCGGGCTGCCGCCGGCTTCGGCGACACCGCGGGCGACGAATTCGGCGCGGTACTTCTCCATGGTGTCGGCGGCCTTGAGCAGCAGCGCGCGGCGGGCGCCGGGCGCCATCGCCGACCACGCCGGGAAGGCATCGTGGGCGGCCTTGACGGCGCGGTCGACGTCGGCCAGTTGCGCGGCGGCGGCGCGGGTGACCACTTCGCCGCTGCCGGGATTGCGGCGCTCGAAGCTGGCCTTGTCTTGGGCGGCGGCGCCTTGGCCGCCGATCAGCAGATCGGTGTCAAACATGGTTGTCTCCTTTTATTTTTATAGTAGAGTTTAGCCGCGTTTGAAAGTCTGCAGACCTGGCTTGATCGTCTTATCGTCCAGGAACTGCTTGAGGCCCTGGGCGCGTCCTTTTTCCGGATCGCGGTAGTTGGACTGGTCGACCTTGGCGTACAGGTAGTCCTCGTTCTGGTCCCAATTCAGTTCGCGGCAGCGCTTGAAGCCGTTCTTGGCGATGCGCAGCACGGTCGGCGCCTTGGCCAGCAGTTTTTCCGCCAGCGCGACCACTTCGTCGCGCAGCTGGGCGCGCGGTACGCTCTTGTTGATCAGGCCCATGGCCGCCGCTTCCTGGCCGGTGAAGGTGTCGCCGGTCATGATGTAGTGCAGCGCCTGGCGGTGGCCCATGGTGTCGGCGACGGCCTTGCTGACCAGGTTACCGGGCGGGATGCCCCAGTTGATCTCGGACAGGCCGAACACCGCTTCGTCGGCGGCGATGGCCAGGTCGCAGGCGACCAACGGCGAGAACGCGCCGCCGAAGCACCAGCCGTTGACCATGGCGATGGTCGGCTTGCTGTACATGCGCAGCAGCTTCCACTGCCACTGCGAGCAGTCGCGGCGCAGGCGCTCCTGGAAGATCTCCGGCTTGCCGTCGTTCTCGCGGAAGTATTCTTTCAAATCCATGCCGGCGGTCCAGGCGTCGCCGGCGCCGGTCAGCACGATCACTTGCGCGTCCTCGTCCAGCTCCAGCGTCTCGAGCACGTCGATCATCTCGCGGTTCAGGGTCGGGCTCATGGCGTTGCGCTTGTCGGGACGGTTCAGGGTGATCCAGCCGATACCTTTTTCAACATCGACCTTGACGGTTTCCCAGCGGGCTTCATATTTGGACATACAATGTGTCTCCTTTTAGTGAGCTAAATGTTTGAATTTAAGTATCAGGCTGCCTGATATGTGACTTATACTATACCCACCTCTTTTGTTTTACAAGAAAATTTTTATGGTCAAAGCAGATTTTTCCGATAGCACCAAACCATTGGGGCTGGCCTACCTGGTGGGGCGTCTCGACCACGTGCTGGGCAAGCGGCTGCGCGATTGCTGCGCGCCGGCCGGCGTGACGGTGCCGCAGTACACGGCGCTGTCGGTGTTCCGGGCGCAGGGCGCGCTGTCGAACGCGCAGCTGGCGGTGCGGACGATGGTGTCGCCGCAGTCGGCCAACGAGATGGTCAAGTCGATCGAAGCGAAGGGCTGGATCGAGCGCACGCCCGATCCGTCGCACGGGCGCATCATCCAGATCCAGCTGACGGAGGCCGGGCACGCGATCCTGGCGCAGTGCGACGGCAAGGTGCGCGAGGTCGAGATGCAGATGTTCCCCGACATGGATCACGAGGAGCGCGTGCGTTTGCATGGACTGCTGCGCAGCGCGGTGCGGGCGCTCAGTCTCGAGGGGATTTGAGGAGGGCAGGCTAGCCCCGGGGCCAGACGCGGTCCATCAACGGCTTGACGCTAAAGCCGTGCACTATGATCGAGAGCATGATGACGAATAGCGAAACGTGCGTCAGCCGCTCGGCCAGTATGGGGTCCAGGCCTTGTTCGATCGCGTACATCAAGTAATAGATGGAGCCGATGCCGCGCACGCCGAACCACCCCGTCATCGCGCGCAGGCGGAAGCTGGTGGCGCCGCCGGCGAGGCCGAGGAACACGCTGGCCGGCCGCGCGATAAAGAACAGGAACATGGCCATCCACAAGGCGTCCAGGTCCATGTCGTGCAGCGAGATCATGCCGCCCAGTAGGAGCACCAGAGTCAACTCCGACAGCCGTTCGAGGTGCTCCTTGAACACCAGCGATTCGGTGCTGACGGTCAGCGGCGCCTCGTGCGTCTGGCTGGTTCTGGCGACGGCCGATTTCGTCACGTCCTGTTCCAGCAAGCCTTGGCGGTCCTTGGGCGCGCCGGCCAGCACCAACTCGGTCTGGCGCAGCGCGACCGCGGCGAAGAACACCGCCAGGAAGCCCCACGCGTGTATCAGGCTGGAGACGCCGTAGACGACGGCGATCAGCCCCAGTCCCACCAGGTCGTCCATGATATCGTGCTTTGGCTCGATGATGCGCAGGCGCCAGCCCAGCCGCGCCGTCAGCGCGCCACCGACATAGCCAACGACGATCGCCGCGCCCGAGGCCCACACCACATCGACCAGGAACCAGCGCCAGTGATAGGCGCCGGTGTCGTCGCCCACGCCCAGCATGGCCAGGCCAAGGAAGACGAAGGGGAAGGCGCTGCCGTCGTTCATGCCGGCCTCGCAGGTCAGGGTGAAGCGCAGTTGATCCTTGTCGCCGGCGTGGCGGACCTGGACGTCGGTCGCCAGCACCGGATCGGTCGGCGCCAGGATACCGCCCAACAGGATGCCCGCGCCCAGCGGCAGGCCCAGGACGAAGAAGGCGAAGGCGGCCACCAGCGCCACCGTCAGCGTCATCGACAGCCATGCCAGACGCAGCGGCGGGTCCCAGTGCCGCAGCTTGAACGGCACCGGCATCTTGATCCCGGCCGAGAACAGCGAGATCAGGATGGCGATCTCTGTCAGCACCTCCAGCAGGTCCGATTGCAGCATCGGATCGAAGTCGAGGATGTTGAGCACCGTGGGGCCGAGCAGGAGGCCAAAGCCGAGATAAACCATCGCCGACGTGAACGGCGAGCGGGAAATGGTGGTCGCGGCCAGTCCGCGCGCCAGCATCAGGCAGCCGACCAGCAGGAACCAATGGTTGGTGTTCATGCGGTCTCCTTGGTGGCGGTCGAACCGTGGCGCGTCTTCACCGGGTCTGGTTGGGGAACTGGCGCAGGGTGTTCACCTCGCGACCGGAGATCATGAATTCGCCGTCGCCCCGGTAGTGCAGGGTTTTGGGCAGCTTGGGGGACTTGGCCACGTGCGCGCGCACCACCTGCCAGACGAACAGCGGGTGGTTGGGATTCGGGTGGGCGTTGGCCAGGCGGCATTCGAAACTGGCGTAGCATTCGGCGATCATCGGCGCCTGGACTTCGGTGGCGGATTCCTTGGTCAGGTTGAACAGTTTGAACTTGTCGGTGTCGGCGCCGCTGCAGTTGCCGATGCCGATCACCTGTTCCAGCAGGTCGGCGGTGGGCAGGTTGATCACGCATTCCTTGCTGCCGGTGACCATGTCGTAACTATGGTTGCTTTCGTCGATGTAGCAGCCGAACAGCGCGGGCGAGAAACCGATCATCATGTGCCAGCCCATGGTCATGATGTTGGTTTGGTCGTTCAACGCGGAGCTGACGAGCACGACCGGGCCGGGCTCGAGCAGACGCCGGACATTGGCTGGATCGAAATGTTCCTTGTGATACTTTTTCATCGATGGCGACACTCCTGCCGGCAATGTTAGGAATAGTCCCGGGGATTGTCTGTGGGATAGGGCACATGTGCGCGATGTTCTCCATTGTTCCACGGTAATCCGCCATTGCGTGAGCCGCCGCGACGCATGCATGGCGGATTACGCTGCGCTAATCCGCCCTACGTGGTTTAGATATACATTTCTGTTTGTGGGCGGTTACAAGGCCGGCGGCACGCTGTTGTCACCCCACCACTTGTGGTAATTGTCGGCGTAGGCGCCGGTTTTGACGTAATCGGCCACGAACCCGTTCACAAACTTGAGCAGCTCCGGGTCGCCCTTGGCGACGGCGATGCCGATCGGCGTGTTGCCATACATCCCGGGCAGCACCTGCAGATGCTCGTTCTTGCTAGCCAGGTAGTCGAGCAGCGACGCATCCTCAATGCCCGCATCGGCGCGCTTTTGCTTTAGCATCAACACCCCGTCCGGCGCGAAATTGTCGGTGTAGACAAACACCGCCTGCGGCGACGCCTGCTTCAGGAACGCGTCCGCCGTGGTGCCGCGCCCGACCACCACGCGTTTGCCTTTCAGATCGGCCAGCGTCTTGATGCCGGCGCTTTTTTGCACGATCACGCGCAGCCCGGCGACGTTGTAGGGCTTCGAGAAATCGACCACGCGCGAGCGCTGCGGCGTGATCGACACATTGGCCACCACGACATCGAGCTGCTTCGACATCAGCATCGAGATGCGCGCGTCGGCCGATACGTCGGAGAAGCGCGCCGGCACGCCCAGTTTGGCGGCGAGCTGGGTGGCGACATCGACGTCATACCCGACCGGCTCGTTTTTACCGTTGCGGAAGCCGACCGGCTCCCCGCCCAGCGAGACGCCGATCCGCACGTAGCCGCGCGCCTTGATTTCTTCGATGCGGCCGGCGCTGGCGGAACCTGCGATCATGACCAATGACAGGGCCAGGGTGGCTGCGGCGATGCGTTTCAATTGCGGCATGGTGATCCCTTTTTAAAGTTTAAACAGTGCTGGCGATGCGTAATTCCGGCGCGGCCATGCGCTCGTCCCAATACCAGTAACGAATCTCCTCGTCGCAGCGGAAGTTGACCACCTTGTGGTTGCCCGCCGCGTCCATCGCGTGAATGACCACCCCCGCCAGGAAGCCGGTCTTCAATTCCCCCAGCTCCTCCACCGCCAGCTTGACGGCATCGTCGAGCGAGTGCCCGAGCCGCAGCGCCAGCACGATGGCGCGCGAGGTCCCGCAGCGCATCGTCATCTCGCCGGTGTGGGTGCAGGCGGCGGCGCCGTAGCGGCTGTCGGCGTAAAAGCCGGCGCCGACGATCGGCGAGTCGCCCAGCCGGCCCGGATACTTCCACGCCCAGCCCGACGTCGACGTGACCACGCCCAGCCCCTGCGAGGCGTCGCGCGCGAGGAAGACGGTGGTGTCGCGCACCCGTTCCGGGTCGGTGATGGTGTTGCTGAGCGGGGCGAGCGGGATGTCCGGGAAGGCGGCCAGCTGCGCCGGCGTCATCTCCTTTTGCAGCCGTTCCCACCATACGCGCTGGCTGTCCGGGTGCAGCGTGTCGTCGACTGCGAATCCGCGCTCGGTGGCGAAGCGGCGCGCACCGGCCCCGGTCAGCATCACGTGCGGCAGGTGCCGCATCACTTCGCGCGCCAGCGCGGACACCGGCAACGTGGCCGGCACGGCGCCGACCGCGCCGACGTCGCGCGTGGTGCCGTCCATGACGCCGGCGTCGAATTCCATCTCGCCCAGCATATTGGGCCAGCCGCCGTAGCCGACGCTGCGCACCTTGGCCTCGCGTTCGACCTTGCCGATACCCTCGACCATGGCGTCGATACCGGCGCCGCCCTGTTTGAGCAGATCGACGGTGGTGTCGAACCCGGGCCAGGCTTCGGCGTTCGCAAGCAGCATTTTCATGGATGGTCTTTCTTCATTTTGGAGAGGAATTGGGCGATGCGCGAATGCGCCAGGCCACCGTCGGCGGCGAAGAATTCCGCGGTCGGGAGGTCGGCCAGCAGCCTGCCTTGTTCGAGGAAGACGACGCGGCTGGAGATCTGGCGCGCGAAGTCGATTTCGTGGGTGACGAACAGCATCGTGGTGCCGGCGGCGGCCAGTTTGGCGAGGATGTCCAGCACCTCGGCCGTCATCTCGGGATCGAGCGCGCTGGTGACTTCGTCGAGCAGCAGGTAGCGCGGCTTCATGGCCAGCGCGCGGCAGATGCCGACGCGCTGGCGCTGGCCGCCGGACAGTTGCGCCGGATAGGCGCCGGCGCGTTCGGACAGGCCGACGGAGGCAAGCAGCTCGCGGCCGGCGTCTTCCGCCTCGCGGCGCGGCACCTTGAGCACCTCGATCGGCGCCAGCGTGATGTTTTGCAGCGCCGTCATGTGGGGGTACAGGTGGAACAGCTGGAACACGGTGCCGGAGCGGAGCCGCGCTTGCCTCAGTTGTTTGGGATCGTCGACGCGGAAGCCGTCGATGGAGATGCTTCCCTTGTCCAGCTTTTCCAGTCCGTTGATACAGCGGATCAGCGTGGATTTGCCCGAACCGCTGGCGCCCAGGATGGAGACCACTTCACCCGGCGCGACGCGCAAGTCTATCCCGTCGAGCACCCTGGTCTGGCCGAAGCTTTTGCCGACGCCATCGATCTGAATCATGCTACAGGCCTTTCCATTGACTGTGGGCGCGCAGACGCGTTTCCAGCCGCGCGCAGGTGGTGGCGATCAGCTTGGCCATCAGGTAGTACAGCAGGCCGACCACCGTCCAGACGATGAACGGCTTGAGCGTGCGCAGGTTCAGGATGGCGCCGACCTTGGTCAGATCGAGCACGCCGATCACCGAGATCAGCGACGTCACCTGCAGTTGGTTGATCAGCAGTCCGGTCAGCGGTCCGAGTGCGAAGACGGCCGCCTGCGGGGCGACGATCCTGCGCAGGATTTGCCAGCGGCTCAAGCCGAAAACGCGCGCGGTTTCGAGCTGTTCGCGGCCGATCGACTCGATCGCGGAGACGGCGATCACGTAGATAAAGGCGGCGGTGTTGCCGGACAAAGTGATGACGGCCGCCTGCACCGGCGTGACATCCGTCTCCAGCAGCACCGGCAGGCCGAAAAACACCAGGAACAGCTGCACCAGCACCGGTGAATTTTTCAGCAGTTCGGCGACGGCGGCGAAAAATGGCGCCAGCAGCGGCGCGCGGTAGTAGCGCAGCACCGCCCAGGCGAGGCCGATCAGCAATCCGATGGCGGTGGTGGCGGCGAACAGCGCCACCGAGACGCCCGCGCCCTGCAGCAACAGCAGCAGGTCGTGGGCGGTGAAATCGGTGTAGCGCATCAGCGGGCGCCCAGCGCGCGGTCGCGGTTCAGATGGCGGTGCAGGGCGCCGGCCGTCAGCGAGACCAGGTAGGTCAGGCTGACGTAGGCAAGCAGCAGCAGGGCGTAGACCTCGAACGGCGCGAAGGTGTCGGCGGCAACGATCTTGGCGGCCCCGGTGACCTCGTTGAGGGTGATGGCGGACAGGATGGAGGAGGTCAGAATCAGGTTGACGAACACGGAGCCGAGCGGGCGCACCGAGGTGCGCAGGGCGATCGGCAGCACGATCTTTTGGTAGATGACGCGGCGAGACAGGCCGCTGACCTGGGCCGCCTCGATCACGCCCGGATCGATCGCCAGGATGCCGGCGCGGACCGCGTCCGACGTGAAGGCGCCGCCGGCCAGCGACAGCGCCAGCACGCCGGTGCTGAAGGCGTCGAGCTCAATGCCGATTTCCGGCAGGCCGTAGAACAGGAAGAACAGCTGGACGATGAAGGGGACGTTGCGGAAGATGTCGACGTATATGCCGGCCAGCCGGCGCGCCAGCGGCGCGGCCGAAGCGCGCAGCAGGGCGACGATCACGCCCAGCGCCAGTCCGCCGGCCAGCGAGAGCGCGCAGGCGAGCGCCGTCAGACGAGCGCCGGCCGCGAGGTCGGGGAGATAGGGCGCGAGGAGCGTGGGGTCGAACGTCAAGCGGCGAGCTCCAACCTGATAGCGAAATGGTTTTCAAATCGATAGCGGTGAGTGTCACACAAAGTGAATACGCTTTCAAGGGGTTGATGATGTCGGGCGGAGCGCGGCTTTTAGCGCTGCGACCCTGGCGGTGCTGGTTTGCCGCCGTCCGCCGGCGTCGAAGCCGAACGCCAGCACCGGCGGTGTGCTGGCCGCCACCGGCTCCGAGCAGGAGGCGTGCACTTCCCGCACCGGCAGCTTTTCCAGCAGCCGCCCGACATTGCCGGCGTGGATGCCGGCGCCGGGCATGATGGTGATGCGGTCGCCGGCGGCGTCGAAACAGCGCTGCAAGCCGCCCAGGCCCTCCAGCGCCGCGCGCGCGCCGCCGGAGGTGAGGATGCGCGCGAAACCCAAATCGACGGCGAGCCTGGTCGCCTGGCCCAGGTCGGGGCACAAGTCGATGGCCCGGTGCAGCGTGCTTTCCAGGCCGTGGTCGCGCGCGCGCCGCAGCAGCCGCTCCAGCGTCTTGTGATCCAGCTCGCCGTTGGGCAGCGAGGCGCCCAGCACCACGCCTTGCAGCCCGGTCGCGGCGACGGTGTCGATTTCGTTGAGCATCAGCTGGATTTCGACGGCGTCGTAACAGAAGTCGCCGCCGCGCGGACGGATCATCGCCACCACCGGCAGCGGGCTGGCCGCCGCCACGCGCAGCAGGCCCGAAGTCGGCGTCAGGCCGCCGACCTCCAGCGCGCCGCATAGCTCGATGCGGTCGGCGCCGCCGGCGATGGCCGCCGACAGGCCTTCGACATTGTCGACGCAGACTTCCAGCGTGAGGTCGTTGGCGCCATTCATGGCGCGATCTTTGCCAGTTCGGCCAATCCCAGCCAGGCGGCGCCGATCAGTCCCGCCTCGGCGCCGGACTGGCCGGGCACGATGATGGCGGCCGCGGTCTTGCGCAGGATGCGCGCGCGCACCGCGTCATCGAGCATGGCGATCAGCGGCGCGCTGTTGGACAGGCCGCCGCCCACCGGCAGCACGGACGCACCGATGGTGTTGACCAGCATCGCCAGCGGGCCGGCCAGGATGTCGATATAGCAGTCGATGGTGCGCGCGGCGTCGATGTCGCCGTCCTGCCAGGCGTCGATGATTTGGCGGCTGTCGAGCGGCGCGGCGCCGGGATGGAGCGCGGCGTGCAGGCGTTCGAGCCCGCGCGCGCCGCCGACCGCGTCCAGGCAGCCGGTCTGGCCGCAGCCGCAGGCGAAGCGCGGTATCGCTTGCGGCGGCGTGCCGGCGAAGTGGGCGGCGACCGGGCCGTGGCCCCATTCGCCGGCGAAGCCGCCGGGGCCGCCGATCAGGCGGCCGTCGATGACCAGCCCGCCACCGACGCCGGTGCCCAGTATCAGCCCGAACACGTTGGCGTGGCCGCGCCCGGCCCCGGCATGGGCCTCGGCCAGCGCGAAGCAGTCGGCGTCGTTGGCGATCCAGACCGGCAGCTTCAGTTCGGCGGCGAGGTCGGCGGCCAGCGCGCGGCCGTCGATGCAGGGAATGTTGGCGCATTTGATGCGGCCGTCGGCGGGGTCGATGACGCCGGCGATCGAGATCGCCACGCCGCGCGACGGGCCGCCGGCGGCGATCAGCTCCCGCATGGCGGCGGTAAAGGCGCCGAAGTCGGCGGCGGGCGTGGGCACGCGGCGGGCCGCGCCGATGTGGCCGTCGGCGTCGGCGCCGGCGGATTTGATGGCGCTGCCACCGATGTCAAAGCATGTGATCATGAGTTGTGCCACGTAGGGCGGATTAGGCGGAACGCCGTAATCGGCCATCGATGAGCCGCCGACGGAGCGGCCATGGCGGATTACGCTGCGCTAATCCGCCCTACGTGTTTCCTGCGAAGAATTTTATATTGCGTCAGGATGCACTTTTCATCGGGGTTTGACAAGAGCCGCTCAAAAGAGGCCCACGATGAAATGGATCACCACGCCCACCAGTCCGCCGACCAGCGTGCCGTTGATGCGAATGAATTGCAGGTCGCGCCCGATCGATAGCTCGATGCGCTCGCTCATCTGCTCCTTGGTCCAGGTGGCGAGCTGCGCCTCGATGAACAGGCCGACCTCGCCGCGATACTTCTTGACCAGCTGCGCGCTGCCGGCCTCGATCGACCGGTTCAGGCTGTCGCGCACGGCCGGATTGTCGGTCAGCAGCTTGCCGGCGTTCTCCACCAGCCGCCGGGCGCCGGCCGGGACGCTCGGCGTCTCGCTGCGCAGGTCGGCCAGCAGCCGCGCGCGCAAGGTGTCCCAGATGCCGTCGAGCATGTCACGCACGGTGTCGCTGGCCAGCGCCTGTTGCTGATAGCGGCCGATCGCGTCCTGCCACGCCGGGTCGCCCTTGAGCCGCAGCGCGCTGTTGGCGATCCACGTGCCCAGCCGCTGGCGCAGCTCGTGCGAGCGGTCCAGCCGCATCTGCGCCACTTTCTCGGCCGTAGAGCGGATTATCCTGGGCATGGCCTTGTGCAGCGCGTATTTCAGCACCGAGCTTTCCGTGTTGACGGCGCTTTGCACCATCGTCTCGATGGCCGGGTGGTTGGCCGGCTCCACCAGGTAGACGACGAGCTGGTCGAGGGCGGCCTCCAGCCATTCTTGCGGCAGGTCTTCGGCGACCAGCGCTTCGACGCAATCGCCGGCCAGCGCGGACAGGTCGACGCGCGCTAGTTCCCGTGTGGCGAGCTCGCGCAACATGCGGCGGATCTTGTCGTGGTCGGCCATCTGCATCAGTTTTTCCAGCGCCGGCCCGACCCAGCCGCTGAGCTGCGCGGCGTGATTCTGCATATATAGTCCGGCGCGGCCGGCGATGTCGATCTGGCGGATGCGCAGCGCGATGCCTTCCTCGGTGATGAAGTGGTTCTCGACAAAATTGCCCAGGCTTTTGCCGATGCTGTCCTTGCTGTTGGGAATGATGGCCGTGTGCCACAGCGGTATGCCCAGCGGGTGGCGGAACAGGGCCGTGACGGCGAACCAGTCGGCGATGGCGCCGACCATGGCCGCCTCGGAGAACGCCTCCAGATAGCCCCAGGCCGGATGGCCGCCGTGTTGCCAGCGCGCCAGCGCGAACAGCAGGGCGGCCAGCACCAGCAAACCCAGCGCGACGGCCTGCATGGTGCGCAGCCGGGCGCGCTTGATGGCATCCTCGGTGTCGTCCAACTGGCGGATGATGTCGATATCACGTTTCATGCGGATCGCTTCTGATAAAATGCTGCCAGTCGAAAATGAGCTAACCGGTTGGTACACTGGTAAGTGCCGCGTCAGGCATGCTCCCGCCCTATGCGGACCCACGGCGCTGATCTTAACTGTTTTCAACGGTTGGGGGATGCGTTATGGTTATCCATCCGTCCCCCTTCCATTTTCGGAAGGTTTCTCGCTGATGGTACATATCAACTCCACGGTTTCCGGCGTCACGCTCGACAGGGCGGAGCTCGAACAGCACCTGGCGCAGTCCGTGCGCGCCTTCGACGGCTGCACCTTCGACGACGCCGATCTGTCGCGGCTCGATCTGCAGGGATGCACTTTCGAGCGCTGCACCTTTCTTGGCACCACTTTGTTCGCCAGCAAGCTGGCGCGTACCGCCTGGCTGCGCTGCCGGGCAGGGGGCGCCGATTTCGAATCGGCCGACGCGGTCGACGCCCGCTTCGAGGGCTGCGACCTGAACAACACCAAGTGGCGGCGCGCCAAGCTCGCCTCCGCATCGTATCGCGGCTGCAAGCTGACCGGCGCTTCGTTCGAGGAGGCGTCCAACCTGGGCATCCATTTCGAGGAAAGTCTGCTGGTCGGCGCCGACCTGCGCGGCTTTTCGTTCCGCAAGGCGACGTTGAAGGCGCTGGATTTTTCCGATGCCTACCTGGCCGGCTGCGACTTCCGCGACGCCATCTTCGAGGGCGGCAGCCTGCGCAACGCGGTGCTCAAGCTGGCCAAGTTCCAGGGCGCGGACCTGCGCGGCACCGATATCGAGGGCGTGAAACTGGCCGATGCCGGCATGTTCAAGGGCGCCGTGATCTCGCACGCGCAGGCGGCAAATTTTCTTCGCGAATTGGGATTTCTGGTCAGCTAGCTCTGAAACCAGTATAAGTAAATTCCGCCATGCAAGTCTAACTTCACAAAAAAACAACTGTCAAAAAACTTGACTTGTCATATGCCTTGCTTTTGAGATATGCTTTTTTCAGGGAAATATTTGGGTCTGACCCAGCCTCGAAACTTCTCTTCCCAGCGCCCCAACATCCCCGGGGCGCGCCTCTAAGCCCTTTGTAATCAAAGGCTTATTGCGGTGGCGCCGTGTCTCTCCCGGGCGCAGTTCTGTTTCAATCACGACTCGCAACTTTGCTGCTGGACCGCCGTTTGTGGTTATACGATATCTGATGACTTTTTAAATAATCAAGCGCTTGATTATTTGGCGCCGTCGGAAATCCGTTAGCCCAGGCTGCTAGTCTGCATATTCATTCTGACATTGTTGCGGATGATATAAGCGGCCTTTTCAAAGGCCCGAAACTCGACCTTAGGAGACACCCATGGCACCGAAATACACCGTACTTTGCGCCGCGCTCGCGGCGTTGTTCTCAACCAGCGCCTTCGCCGACGCCACCCTCGACAAGGCGCCGACCACCGGCTTTGCCGGCACCAACGGCGGCACCACCGGCGGCGCGGCGGCCCCGGCCACCGCGATCTACAAAGTCAGCTCCGCCCGGCAACTGGTGGATGCGCTCAAGGCGCAGGGCGACAATCCGAAAATCATCAAGCTGTACGGCACCATCGATCCGACCGCGTCGGACAACGGCGGCCCGTACACCAGCAAGGACGACCAGGCCGCACGCCTGCAAATCAAACTGGGCAGCAACACCACCTTGATCGGCGTGGGCAGCGATGCCAAACTGGTCAACGCCAACCTGGTTGTCAGCGGCAAGAAAAACGTCATCATTCGCAACCTGAACATCAATTTGCCGTGCGATCTGTTCCCCGTGTGGGACCCGAACGATGGCAGCTCCGGCAACTGGAATTCGGAGTACGACGGCGTCACCATCTTGGCGTCGACCAACGTCTGGGTCGATCACAACGTCTTCACCGACGCGCCCAAGACCGATGACAAGCTGCCCATCGAAAACGGCAAGATCAAGCAGTGCCATGACGGCGCGCTCGACGTCAAGAATGCCTCGGACTTCGTCACCGTGTCGAACAACCGTTTCGAGTTGCACGAAAAGAATAACCTGATCGGCTCGAGCGACGACAAGACCAGCGACGACGGCCACCTGACCGTTACCTTCAACAACAACCATTACCTGAACGTGGGCGAGCGCGCGCCGCGCGTGCGCTTCGGCAAGGTGCACATCTACAACAACTACTTCCAGGGCTCCAAGACCGCCTCGGTCTACAAGCACCAGTACAGCATCGGCGTCGCGTACAAGGCCAAGATCATCTCGAGCAACAACTCGTTCGACATCTCCGGCGCCAGCAACTGTCCGGACATCGTCAAGAATCCGGGATCGTCCAGCAAACCGGGCGCGATCACCGACACCGGCTCGCTGGTGAACGGCAATCCGCTGAACCTGGCCGGTTCGTGCAGCGAGAGCAGTTCGGTCGGCTGGACCGTGCCCTATACCGCCTCGCCAATGGCGGCGTCGGCGGTGAAGGCGTCGGTGCTCAGCAACGCCGGCACCGGCAAACTGACCGTCGACTAACGATGTTGTGAAGCATCCGAACGCCGCGCGACAGCGGGGCGTTCTTTTCAGCCTGTTCCAGGCACTCACGGTGGCGCCAAGATCCTCTCCCGGGCGCGGTTCTGTTGCAGCGGTTCACTCAAGTGGCCCGTTTGTAGGCCCGTAACCAACCATTAGGAGACAAAATCATGGCACCCAGATATTCCGTAATGTGTGCGGCGCTCGCCGCGTTGTTTTCAACCAGCGCCCACGCGGTCGATTGGCCGAGCGGTTTTTCGAAATGCGCCGACGAGGGCGGCACTTGCAAGGCCGGCGCCACCAGCCGCCAGGTGTCCTTCGGCCTGAAGGACAAGTGGGTGATCAAAACCCTGTCCGGTGATGTCGCCTGCACCACCGCGACCTTCGGTTCCGATCCCAACCCGGGCGTCACCGACAAGTGCGCGGTCGGGCCGTTGTCGCCGACGCCTACTCCAACGCCCACCCCAACCCCCACCCCAACCCCAACCCCAACACCTACGCCAACGCCAACGCCAACGCCAACGCCAACGCCAACCCCGGGCGACGCCACCTATCAGTCGGCTCCGGCATCTGGCTGGGCCGGCACCAATGGCGGCACCACCGGCGGCGCCGCCGCGCCATCGACGGCGATCTACAAGGTCAGCTCGGCCTCGCAGCTGATGGCGGCGATCAAGGCCCAGGGCGATAATCCGAAAATCATCAAACTGTACGGCACCATCGATCCGACCTCGTCGGACAACGGCGGCCCGTACACCAGCAAGGAAGACCAGGCCGCGCGCTTGCAGATCAAGCTGGGCAGCAATACCACCTTGATCGGCGTCGGCAGCGACGCCAGGCTGGTCAACGCCAACCTGGTGATCAACGGTAAAAAGAATGTCATCGTGCGTAATCTGAACATCAGCCTGCCGTGCGACAAGTATCCGTTGTGGGACCCGGAGGATGGCGCCAACGGCAACTGGAATTCGGAATACGACGGCGTCACCATCCTGGCCTCGACCAACGTCTGGGTCGACCACAACGTCTTCACCGACGCGCCCAAGACCGACGACCAGTTGCCGATCGAGAACGGCATGCTCAAGCAGTGCCACGACGGCGCGCTCGACGTCAAGAACGCCTCGGACTATGTGACGATCTCGAACAACCGCTTCGAGCTGCACGAGAAGAACAACCTGGTCGGTTCTTCCGACAGCCGGACCACCGACGATGGCCATTTGACGGTGACCTTCAATAACAACCACTACCTGAACGTCAGCGACCGCGCGCCGCGTGTGCGCTTCGGCAAGGTCCACGTCTATAACAACTACTTCGAGGGCTCGCGCAGCCATCCTATCTACAAGCACGAGTACAGCCTCGGCGTGGCCTATCTGGCGAAGATGATTTCGACCAACAACGCCTTCGAGATCGCCGGCGCCAGCAGCTGCCCGGACATCGTCAAGAATCCGGGTTCGTCGAGCAAGACCGGGGCGATCGTCGATACCGGCTCGTTGTTGAACGGCAGCGCGTTGAATGTGGCCGGGGCGTGCAGCTTCAGCAACGCGGTGGGCTGGACTGTGCCGTACAGCTACACGCCGCTGGCCACGACGGCTGTGAAGGCTTCGGTGCTGAGCAACGCCGGGACGGGCAAATTGACCGTTAATTGACCATATAACCGTAGGGCGGATTAGGCGGAACGCCGTAATCGGCCATTGATGAGCCGCCGGCCACGCAAGCAATGGCCGATTACGCTGCGCTAATCCGCCCTACGTGTTTCAGAGTGTTTTAGAATGTTTTGAGCTGGCTTCTATTTGTGCATCGCCGAATTCTTGCGGGCATAGCCGAAGTAGATGGCCAAACCAATCACCATCCAGATGACGAAGGCCACCCAGGTGTGCCAGCTCAGGTAAGTCATCAGCATGACGCAGAAGATCACCGCCAGCGCCGGTATCACCGGCACGCCCGGGCAGCGGAACGCGCGCTTGAGGTCGGGACGCTTCTTGCGCAGGATGATCACGGCGATCGACACGAGACTGAACGCGGCCAGGGTGCCGATGTTGATCAGCTCGGTCAGGATGTTGAGCGGCACGACCGCGGCGATCAGGCCGAACACGATACCGACCAGCCACGTGGCGAAGAACGGCGTGTGGAAGCGCGGATGCACCGTCGACAGGCGCTTGGGCAACAAGCCGTCGCGCGACATGGCGTAGATCACGCGCGTCTGGCCATAGGCCATCACCAGGATCACGGTGGTCATGCCGAGGATGGCGCCGAGGTCGACGAAGGCGGCGACCCAGTTCTCACCGGCATGCTGCAGCGCCAGCGTGACCGGGTGGTCGACACCGAGGAATTGCTGGTACGGCACGATGCCGGTCATGATGGCCGAGACGATGACGTACAGGATAGTGCACGCCGCCAGCGAGCCGATGATGCCGATCGGCAGGTCGCGCTCGGGACGCTTGACTTCCTCGGCGGCCGACGTTACCGCGTCGAAACCGATGAAGGCGAAGAACACCAGCGCGGCCGCGCTCAGCATGCCGTTGTAGCCGTAGGGCATGAACGGCTGCCAGTTGGCCGGCTGCACGTGGCGCGAGCCGACTGCGATGAACAGCAGCACCACGCCGACCTTGATGGCGACCATGATGTTGTTCAACCGCGCCGATTCGCGCACGCCCCAGCTCAGCATGGCCGTCAGCACCAGCATGATGCACAGCGCCGGCAGGTTGATCCAGGTGGTCACGCCGGGCACGGCGCCGGGCGCGGCGGTGAGCACCGTGGGCAGCTTGATGCCGAAACCGGCGATCAGCGACTGGAAGTAGCCGGACCAGCCGACCGAGACGGCCGATGTGGCCAGGCCGTATTCGAGCAGCAAGTCCCAGCCTATCATCCAGGCGGCCAGTTCGCCCAGGGTTGCATAAGTGTAGGTATAGATCGAGCCGGCGACCGGCACGGTGGACGCGAATTCGGCATAACACAGCGCGGCGAAGCCGCAGGCGACGGCGGCGACGATGAACGACAGCGTCAGCGCCGGGCCGGCGGTGACGGCGCCGGTGCCCGTCAGCACGAAAATGCCGGTGCCGACGATGGCGCCTATGCCCATCAGGATCAGGTCGAAGGGACCAAGTACCTTGGCCAGGCCGCCGGGTTTGCGGGCGTTGGCGATCATGTCATCCAGATTCTTCGTTCTAAAAAGGCTCAAAATTGGGCTCCGTTTATTTTTGTGTTTGTCTGTGTCGGTGGTTGGGGGGCTACCCCTCGCGCCGGATCGCGGCGCCGCCAAATGATACAGGAACTTGATACCAATTAATGATTTGCTCTTTTGCAAGATTGCGGCCGCTTGGCCTTCAACCGTCCGTCAACAACGCCGAGACGTACAGCAGGAAGCGGTCCTCCAGCCGGCCCAGGTCGAGCCCGGTGATCTCGCCGACGCGGCGCAGCCGGTAGTCGAGCGTGTTGCGGTGGATGTGCAGCGCCTCGGCCGTGGCCGCCGGATGGCCGTCGTGCGCGAACCAGGCGTCGAGCGTGCGCCGCAGTGGTTGCTTGCCCTTGTCCTGGGCTTGCAGCCGGGCCAGCGGCAACTTCAGTTGCGCCGCCTGCCAGCCCGAACCCAGGCCCGACAGCAGCACCGGCAGCGCCTGGTCGTAGTAGCTGAAGCGGGTGTGGCGCGGCTGGCGTGCGCGGCCGATGCGGGCGGCGGTGCGCGCGCTTTGGCACGAAATGGCGGCGCCGTCGATGCCGGTCAGCGCGATGCCCATCGTCAGGATGTGGGCGGCGGCGCTGGCGCCTTCCTCCGCCAGCATCGCCGACAGCGAGCGCAGCCGCTTTTGCGCGCGCACCTGCACATCCTGGCCGGGGCCTTGCGCGTCGAGGAAGTCGAGGATCACCATTTCGTGCGAGCCGGCCGCCGCCGTCAGCGCCGACGGTTGCCGCGTCAGCATGCGCATCTGCAGGCGCTGGATTTCGGTCAGCGCCTCGGCCGTGCCGGCCGCCTTGTCGTCGATCTCGAGCACGAAGACCACGTGCGGGCGGGCGAAGTCGACGCCCAGCCGGCGCGCCCACGCCTCAAGCGCCGCCTGCTCGGCGGTTCCGTCATTGATCAGCTTGAGGACGAAGGCTTCGCGGTAGCGCGTGTCGCGCTGCAGTTCGCCCGTCAATTGGGCCTGTTCGAGGATCATCTCCGCCGTCAGCCGCACCAGCTCGCCAAATTGCCGCACCTCGTCGGGCGCGCCGCTCAGGCCGACCGCGCCGCACAGCTGGCCGTTGACCGTCAGCGGCAGGTTGATGCCGGGCTGGGCGCCGTGCATGTTGCGGGCGCTGGCGCTGTCGATCTCCACGGCGAGTTTCTTGGCCAGCGCCAGCATGGCGCCGGTGTGCAGTTCGCCGATGCGCGCCGGGTTGCCGCTGGCGATGATGCTGCCGCTGGCATCCATCACGTTGACGTTATAGGGAATGATTTTCATCGTGCGCGTGACGATGTCCTGCGCCAGCCCGGTGCTGAGTATGGTCATGCGGATGCCTCGCTGCGTTTATCCAAGTATCCGCCCCATTTTAACCTTTTATCCGGGCAAGATTTGTGCGGATGCCCAATAATCTCGCCGGTGCGGCCCCGATTCTCGTGCGTTTGGCTGATGATTTTCGGCGGCGGATTCCAGATAATCAGCCTCACTATAAAAAACTTAGGAGACCTGGCATGAGCACTTCCTCCATCGCCGCGCGCCAGCCGGCGGCGTCCGTCCTCGAGGGCGCGTACAAAAAAGCGGCGTGGCACCTGATACCGTTTATCTTCATCTGCTACTTCTTTAACTACCTGGACCGCGTCAACGTCGGCTTCGCCAAGCTGGAGATGCTCGACGCGCTCAAGCTGAGCAACACCGTCTATGGCCTGGGCGCCGGCATCTTCTTCATCGGCTACGTGCTAAGCGGCGTGCCCAGCAACCTGATCCTGCACAAGATCGGCGCGCGGCGCTGGATCGCCGTGATGATGGTGCTGTGGGGTAGCTTGTCCGCCTGCATGCTGTTCGTGACGACGCCGCTGTCTTTTTATGTGCTGCGCTTCTTCACCGGCGTGGCCGAGGCCGGCTTCTTCCCCGGCATGGTGTTGTATTTTACGCACTGGTTCCCGTCGCAGAAGCGCGGCCAGGTGATGGCGCTGTTCATGTCGGCCATCCCGATTTCCGGCCTGATCGGCGGCCCGCTGTCGGGCTGGATGCTGGCGCATTTCTCGGCCGGCCAGGGCGGCATGATGGGCTGGCAGTGGCTGTTCCTGCTGCAAGGCATCCCGACGGTGGTGCTGGGCGTGGCCGTGTATCTGTACCTGAACGACGGCATCGCCCAGGCCAAATGGCTCGACGACGACGAAAAACGCGCGATGCAGGGCGCGCTGGACGACGATGAACGGCAGCGCCAGGCCACCAGCACGGTCGGCCAGTCGTTCGGCGCCGTGCTGCGCAACGGCAGCGTGTGGATGCTGGGCGTGATTTACTTCTGTATCCAGATGGGCGTGTATGCGATCAACTTCTGGCTGCCGTCGATCATCAAGTCGCTCGGCTACGCCAGCGCGGTCACGGTCGGCTGGCTGAGCGCCGTGCCGTATCTGTTCGCCGCCGTGTTCATGGTGTGGGCCGGGCGCTCGGCCGACCGCCACGGCGAACGCCGCTGGCACGTCACCGCGCCCATGCTGATGGGCTTGATCGGACTGACCCTGGCGGCCAATTTCTCCAGCAACCCGGTGGTCGTCATCGCCGGCCTGAGCATGGCGACCATGGGCGCGCTGGCGGCGCTGTCGATGTTCTGGGCGCTGCCGGCGGCCTTCCTGGGCAGCGCGGCGGCGGCCGGCGGCCTGGCGCTGATCAATTCGCTGGGCCAGATCGCCGGTTTCGTCAGCCCGTTCCTGGTCGGCTGGATCAAGGATGCGACCCAGAGCACCGACGTGGCGCTGTACATTTTGTCCAGCGTGATGCTGCTTGGTGCGATACTGGTGCTGCGTGTGCCGGCCAAGCTGGTCAACCGATAATTGGGAACACCGATGAAGATCGTCATAGCGCCTGATTCGTACAAGGAGAGCCTGTCGGCGATGGCCGTCGCCAACGAGATCGAGGCCGGCTTCCGCGAGATTTTTCCCGACGCCGAGTACCGCAAGGTGCCGGTGGCCGACGGCGGCGAGGGCACCGTGCAGGCGATGATCGACGCCAGCGGCGGGCGCCTGGTGGAACTGCGCGTGCGCGGGCCGCTGGGCGAGCCGGTGGCGGCGTTCTACGGCATGATGGGCGACGAGCGCACGGCGGTGATCGAGATGGCCGCCGCCAGCGGCCTGGAACTGGTGCCGCCGGCGCTGCGCGATCCGATGCGCACCACCAGCTACGGCACCGGGGAACTGATACGCGACGCGCTCGACGCCGGCGCCCGCCGCTTCGTGCTGGGCATCGGCGGCAGCGCCACCAACGACGGCGGCGCCGGCATGCTGCAGGCGCTCGGCGGGCGCCTGCTCGACCGCGCCGGCATTGACCTGGCGCCGGGCGGCGGCGCGCTGGCGGCGCTGGAGCGCATCGATCTGTCGCGGCTCGACGCCCGCGTCAAGGATTGCGTGTTCGAAGTCGCCTGCGACGTCAGCAACCCGCTGGTCGGGCCGCAGGGCGCCTCGCACATCTTCGGGCCGCAAAAGGGCGCCAGCGCCGCCATGGTCGAACAGCTCGACGCCGGATTGCGCCACTACGCCGACGTCATCGCCCGCGATCTGGGGCGGCAGGTGGCCGACGTGCCGGGCGCCGGCGCCGGCGGCGGCATCGGCGCGGCCATGCTGGTGTTCCTCGGCGGCCGGCTGCGTCCCGGCAGCGAGATCGTGACCGATGCCGTCGGCCTGGACGCCGCCGTGGCCGACGCCGATCTGGTAGTCACCGGCGAAGGCCGCGTCGACAGCCAGAGCGTCCACGGTAAAACACCGGTCGGCGTGGCGCGCGTGGCGCAGCGGCACGGCAAGCCGGTGATCGCCATCGCCGGCTGCCTGGGACAGGGCGCGGCGGCGGTGCACGAACACGGCATCGCGGCCGTCTTCGGCGCCGTCAGCCGCCCGTGCACGGTCGAGCAGGCGCTGGCCGACGCGGCGCTCAATGTGAGAGTGTCGGCGCGCAACATCGCCGCGGTATTGCGCTTGGGAGCCGGGCTGGGGTTGTGATAAAGTTGTTTCCTGAGTAAGCTCCACACCCGTCAGGAAGGACTTTTATGGCGCAGGACCGTGGGAACCCGAGTTACGTGGCCACGTTGCCCACCATTCGATCGCAGATTTATAGTCTCGTTTGGGCCTGCGCCTTGCCGGCCATTATCGGCTTCGCGCTGCTGACCGATAATTTCTACGAACGCGAGCGCACCCAGATCCAGCAGGACACGCTGATCACGGCGCGCGCGCTGATCCAGGCGGTGGACCGCGACCTCAACACCGGCATCACCGTGGCGCTGGCGCTGGCCAACTCGCCCAGCCTGGACAGCGGTGACATCGCCACCTTCTACAAGCAGGCGTCCAGCGTGCTGCGGCCGGAATTCCCCGGTTTTAATTTTGTCCTGAGCGACCGCGATTCGGTGCAGCTGATGAACACCGTGCGGCCGTATGGTCAGCTGCTGCCCGATCCCGGCAGCGCGGCGCGCATCCGCAAGGTGTTCGAGACCGGCAAACTGGTGATCTCCGATCTGTTCATCGGCGGCGCGCTGAAACGTCCGCTGGTGGCGGTCCACGTGCCGGTGCTGCGCGAGGGGCGCGTGATCTACGTCATCTCGACGGGTTTCGTACCCGAAAGGCTGGGCAAGGTGCTGCGCGAGCAGCGGCTGCCGCCGAACCGGGTGATCGCCATTCTCGATTCGCAGGGCGTGATCGTCGCGCGCACGCACGAAGCGGCCAGGTTCGTCGGCCACAAGGGCGCGCCGATGCTGCTGGCGAAGCTGCCGTTGAAGCTGGAGGATGCGATCGAAGCGGTCACGCTCGAAGGCATACCGGTGTACTCGATGTTCAGCCGTTCGGAGACCAGCAATTGGGCGGTCGTCATCGGCGTGCCGAGGAGCGTGGTGCTGTCGGAGATGCTGGCGTCGATCCAGTGGATCATCGGGTTCCTGCTGGTTCTGGTGGCCGCCGGCTTTGGCGTGGCCTGGCACTTCGCGCGCAATATCGCCCGCTCCGTCAGTGCCTTGTCGGCGGCCGTGGTGCGGCTGGGCGGGAAGGGTAGCCTGCCGCCGGCCGAGCGCCTGGCTTTCCGCGAGGCCGACGACGCCTTTTTGACGCTGCGCACCGTCGAAGCGGAATTGATGCGCTATCGCCATCACCTGGAAAATCTGATCGAACAACGCACGCTGCAACTGCAATCGGCGGTCAAGCAGGCGCAGACGGCCAACGCGGCCAAGGACGTTTTCGTCGCCAACATGAGCCATGAGCTGCGCACGCCGATGAACGCGGTGCTGGGCATGGCCCATCTGCTGGGCACCACCGGCATGACGCCGGAGCAGAGCCGCTACCTGGAGATGATACGGGCTTCCGGCCAGTCGCTGCTGGGCATCCTGAACGACATCCTCGATTTCTCCAAGATGCAGGCGGGGAAGGTGGAAATGCACGCGGTGCGCTTCGACCTGAACGAGGTGCTGCACGCGCTCGCGACCATCATGAGCGTGAGCGCCGGCGACAAGGATCTGGAATTGTGCATCGGCGTGGAGCCGGACGTGCCGCGCGCGCTGGTGGGCGACGCGTTGCGCCTGCAGCAGATATTGGTCAACCTGGCGGGCAACGCCATCAAATTCACCGAAAGCGGCGAGGTGGCGGTGCGGGTCGAAGTGGTGGCGCGCCAGCCGCTGACGCTGGGCTTCACCGTGCGCGACACCGGCATCGGCATGAGCGCCGACCAACTGGGGCGCCTGTTCTCGCCTTTCACGCAGGGCGACCTGTCGACCACGCGGCGATTCGGCGGCACCGGCCTGGGGCTGACCATCTCCAAAGGATTGATCGAAGTGCTGGGCGGCGACATCGAAGTGCGCAGCAAGCCGGGCGCCGGCAGCGAATTCCGCTTCACGCTGCCGATGATGGAAGTCGACGAGCCGCCAGCGGCGCGCCCGCCGGCCGGCGCCCTGCGTCTGCTGGTGGTGGACGACAACCAGACCAGCCGCGCGTTCATCCGCAAGACCATCGAGGCCTGGAACTGGGCGTGCGACAGCGTCGCCTCCGGACCGGCGGCGCTGGAGCGCCTACGCGGGGGCGAAGTCTACGACGTGGCGCTGGTCGATTGGCACATGCCCGGCATGGACGGCATGGAGACGATCAAGTCGATCCAGGCGCAGACGGGCGCCGACGGCGCGCCGGTGGTTTGCATGGTCAACGCCTACGGCCGGGGAAAACTGATGCAGGATGTGACCTCGGTTCCCACCTCGGCTTATTTGACCAAGCCGGTGACCTCTTCGAGCCTGTTCGACGCGGTGCAGACGGCGCTGGCGCAGCGGCACGCGGGCGCCGCCGGTGTCGTCGAAGCGCCGGCGGTGTCGGAGCTGTCGGGCGTTCGCCTGCTGCTGGTCGAGGACAATGCGATCAATCAGAACGTCGCCAAAGGCATACTTGAACAGGCCGGGGCGGTGGTGGCGGTGGCGGAAAACGGCGAAGTGGCGGTGCGGTTGCTGCGCGGCGAGCGCTATGACCTGGTGCTGATGGACGTGCAGATGCCGGTGATGGACGGCTTTACCGCCACGCGCCTGATCCGCGAGGAGCTGCGCCTGCAGCTGCCGGTGATCGCCATGACGGCGGGCGTGATGGAGTCCGAGCGCGAGCAGTGCATCGCCGCCGGCATGGACGATTTCATCGCCAAGCCGATCGATGTCGAGCAGATGTTCGCGACGATCCAGCGCCATCTGGCCGTGACCGACAGCGGCGTGCTGCGATAACCAAAATCGCTGCCGCGATCAGTTTTTGCGATCGCGGTTTTTGTGTTCATTCTCCCGATAATTTTCAAATAACCTAGCTCGGAATTGTTCGTTTTAATACGCAAGCCGCCCGTTTATATTGGCGGCCATGAAAACCTTATCCCCCATCTTCGCCAAGCGCGACACCCATCCTTGTTTGAAAAAATCCCGTTCTGCGCTGGCCATTCTGGCCGCTAGTCATTTGCTGGCGCGGTCGTCGGCGCTGGCGCAGGACGCCATCCAGCATACGGAGCAGCTGGCCGCCGCGCCGGTCGCCACCGAGGTGCTGGCGCGCGTGACGGTGAAAGGCGCGCGCCGCCACAGCGCCGACCAGGAGAGCGACAATATCCAGCGCGCGCCGACCTCGTCGTACCGCGTGACCGGCGACGAAGCCGAACAGCAGAACCTGACGACGCTCGAGGATCTGCAGCAGCTGATTCCGGGCCTGGTGATACAGAGCACCGATCCATCCGATACCCAGATCACCATCCGTGGCGTTGGCGACGGCGGCGGCCAGGCCAGCGGCGACGCCAATATCGGCATGCCGAGCAGCGTGGCGATCTACGTCGACAATGTCTACCTGGCGCGCGCCGGCATGTTGGGCAACGGCTTGGGCGACATCGCCTACGCCGAGGTGCTGAGCGGGGCCCAGGGCGCGGCGTTCGGCGCCAACGCCACCGGCGGGGTACTCAATATTCATACGCGCGAGCCGTCGTTCACGCCGGAGGCGTCGGCCAGCGTGTCGATCGGCGAGAACGGCTACGCGCGCGGACGGGCGATGGTCTCCGGCCCGTTGTCCGATTCGTGGGCGGGGCGTTTGAATCTGGTCTACAGCGACAACGACGGCGCCGTCACGAATATTCGCAATGGTCATCACCTGAACGGCACCTCCAGCACCGGCGCGCGCGGGCAGCTGCTGTACAAACAGGGTGACGATTTCCGACTGCGTTTGAGCGTTGATTACAGCAACACCAACAGCAAACCGACGCCGGTGCTGCTGGCCACGAATGTCTTTAGCGGCAGCGACGGTTACGTGGCGAAGTCCAAGGCGATCGGGAATAACATCGTGTTTGGTCCGCGCGTCGATCTGGACGACGAAAACCGGATACACGTGGTGCAGGGCGGGGCGTCGGCGGTCGCCGATTGGCAGCTCGACAGCGGCTACAGGCTGCGCTCCGTGACCTCGGTGCGCTACTTCCGGACCGACCCGACGACGGCGGACGGCTTTAGCGTCAACGTCTACAACAACACGGGGACGCAGGTGCATGACCACACGTGGTCGCAGGAGCTGCGCCTGGAGTCGCCGATCGGCGAGACTTACGACTATGCGGTCGGCGTCAACTACCTGGGCCAGAACCTCGACACGGTGGCCCATACGCGCTACGCGGCCGGCACCCTGGCCGGCGTGTATTACGGGTCGGCGTCCTATAACAATCTGGACGTGATCCGGTTCGGCAGGCTGCGCGACCACATGCTGTCGCCGTACGCGCAGGGCACGTGGCATATCGCGCCGGGCTGGGATCTGAACGGCGGATTGCGCTTCAATTACGAGGAAAGGACTGGCAGTTTCGTGCGCCTCAACCGCGTCCCCTTCAATTCGGGTACGCTGAAGGAATACCACCAGCTGCCATCGGCGACGCTGGTGCTGAAGTATCAACTGGCGCCGGAGTGGAACAGCTATCTGGCCGGCTCGTATGGCGAGAAGTCCGGTGGCCTCAACGTCTCGGCGGGCGCGGCGCGGCAGGCGGGCACCGATTCGCTGTACATCAAGCCGGAGAAAACCAAGACCGCGGAGCTGGGCGTCAAAGGCTCGCTGTGGGACGACAAGGTGACGCTGAAGGCCGACTTGTTCCTGACCGAGATCAGCGATTTCCAGACCCAGGGCTACAATCCGGACGATCAGCAAACCTACCTGATGAACGCCGGCAGCTTCCGCTCGCGCGGCGCCGAGACCAGCATCCGCGCCGCGCTCACGCGCAATCTGCAGGTGGATTTCGCCGCCGTCTACAACGACGCCTACTACACCGACTACGACAACGCGCGCTGCGCGCCGGAGGTGACGCTGTCGCCGAAGCCGCCGCCGTCGTGCAACCTGACCGGCCAACGCGTGTTCAACGCGCCGAAGGTGACGTGGAACGCCAGCGCGCGCTACGCCTGGCGCAGCGAAAGTGGTTTGAATAACTTCGTGGGCGCGCGCTATGCCTATCGCGGCTGGATGTACGGCACGGTGGATAACTCTTCGCTCACCCGTGTGAGTAGTTATGGCCTGGCGTCGTTTTCGGCCGGCACCGGTGGTAAGCTCCAACGCGGCGACTGGAGCGCCTCGCTCTGGGTCAACAACGCCTTCAACAAAACCTACTACCGCCGACTCTCCAGCGGCGATTACGGAACGGTCTGGGGGTGGCTGGGTGAGTCGCGCACGATAGGCGCGACGCTGGCTTACAAATATTGAGTACGGAGCGGGTGCAATGAGCGGATCACTGGAACGGCGTCAATTTCTTAAACTGGCGTCTTTGCTGACGGGCGGCGTCGCCGCGTTGGCCGACGCGCCGCTGCGCCAGGCGTTGGCGGCGGAGCGCGCGGTTTCCGGCGGCGGCGCGACGGACGGCGAGACGGCGTTGCACTGGCTCGAAGGCGCGCCGGCCAGTTTCAGCGGCGCCACCTGGGGCGTGCCATGGCCGCAGGGGCGCGTGCCCCGCAATGCGGCGTTCGAGTTGCGCGCGGCGGCCGGTGGAGTCAAGCCAGTGCAATCCTGGCCGCTGGCGTATTGGCCGGACGGCACCCTCAAATGGTCGGCACACGCGCTGCCGCCGGACGCTGGCGGCGGCAAGCCGGAAGCCGGCTACACGCTGCAGCCGTTGGCCGGCGCCGACGCATCCAGCGTCGATGTGCCGGGTCCTCCGCTGGCAAAGGACAATTCCGCCGGCATCGACATCGATACCGGCGTGCTGCAATGCGCGCTGCCGCGCGGCGGTGCGGTGCTGGTGACGGCGATGAAGCGATCGGGCAAGCCGCTGCTGCGCGACGGCCGGTTGGTGCTGCTGGTGGACGACGGCATCGATGACGAGTCGGCGGGCACCGCGCGCCGCTCGTTCGACGGCGTCGTCGACAAGGTGACGCTGGAGCAGAATGGCCCGCTGCGCGCGGTGGTCCGTGTCGACGGCAGCCACCGGCACGCGGACGGCGCCAGGCTGCTGCCGTTCGTGGTTCGTTTGTACTTCTACAAAAATTCCGACACGGTCCGCCTGGTCCACACGCTGGTGTATGACGCCGAACCGGCCAAGGTATATATTCGCGGCGTCGGCCTGCGCTTCGGCGTCCCCTTGGCCGGCCCGCTGCACGACCGGCATATCCGCTTCGTCGGCGACAATGGCGGTGTGTTCGGCGAGGCGGTGCGCGGCCTGACCGGCTTGCGTCGCGACGCTGGCCAGGCCGTCCACGACGCCCAACTGTCCGGCCGCGCGGTGCCGCCCGACGACCTACCCGTGGCGGTGACCAAGGGATTGCCATACATTCCGGCCTTTGGCCACTACACGTTGCTGCAGTCGCACCCGGACGGCTTCTCGATCAGCAAGCGCACCAAGGCCGGGCAGGGCTGGATACACGCGGCCAGCGGCGCGCGCGCCACGGGTACCGGCTATGTCGGCACGCCGGACGGCGGCGTCGCGTTCGGCGTGCGCAATTTCTGGCAAAGCTATCCGGGCCAGATCGACATCAGCGACGCTGAAACGTCGCTCGCCACCGTCACGATGTGGCTGTGGGCGCCCCAGGCGCCGGCGATGGACCTGCGCTTCTATCATGACGGCATGGGCGAGGACACGTTCGAGAAGCAGCGCGCGGCGCTCGACATCACCTACGAAGACTACCAACCCGAATTCGGCACCCCATACGGCGTGGCCCGCACCAGCGAGCTGGAATGGCAGCTGCTGCAGGCCACGCCGGCGGCCGAGGCGCTGGTGGCGATCAGCCGCCGCATCCAGTCGCCGCCCCAGTTGCTGGCCACGCCCGCGCGCCTGTATCGGGCCAACGTGTTCAGCGAATACTGGAGTCCCGCGCCCCAACGGACTTCGCCGGAGGCGGCCAAGCTGCAAAAACAACTGGCGTGGAGTTTCGACTTTTACCGCAACCAGGTCGAGTACCGAAAATGGTACGGCTTCTGGAACTACGGCGATGTGATGCACACCTACGACGATCAGCGCCACGTCTGGCGCTACGACGTCGGCGGCTACGCGTGGGACAACTCGGAACTGAGCACGGATATCTGGCTGTGGCATTACTTCCTGCATAGCGGCCGCGCCGACGTGTTTCGCATGGCCGAGGCGATGACGCGCCACACCGGCGAGGTCGATGTCCACCATATCGGCCCGTTCGCGCCGCTCGGCTCGCGCCACAGCGTCCAGCATTGGGGCGACAGCGCCAAGCAGCTGCGCATCTCGACCGCCGTCAACCGTCGTTTCATGTACTACCTGACGGCCGACGAGCGGATCGGCGATCTGCTGCGCGAGCAGGTGGACGCGGTCGAGCGGCTGCGCACCGTGGTCCCGGGCCGCAAGATTGGCCAGGCCGCGCCGGCGGATGATCCGATAAATTATGCCAGCGTCGCTTTCGGCACCGACTGGGGTGCGGTGGCGGCGGCCTGGTTCACCGAATGGGAGCGCACCGGCCAGCCGCGCTACCGCGACAAGCTGCTGGCCAGCATGGCGAGCATCGCCGCGCAGCCTCTGGGCTTCCTGGCCGGCGGCGGCGTGATGGACTTGCGCACCGGCGCGTACGTCGTCGATCGCCAGAAGAAGGTCAGCGTGTCGCATCTCAGCGCGGTGTTCGGACTGCCGGAGATCTGCAGCGAATTGATACGCACCGTGCCGCAGCCGGCCTTCCGCGACGCCTGGCTGCGCTACTGCCGTTTGTACAACGCCAGCGGCAAGGAGCAGAAGGCGGAATTGGGCCAGGATCTGGGCAAGCTCAATTTGGGGCAAGGCCATGCGCGTTTGCTGGCCTACGCGGCGTTCCAGTGGCAGGACCGCGCCATGCTGAAGCGCGCGTGGGCGCAGTTCCGCGAGGGACGTGCGGGGCTGGTCGACAAGGACCTGGTGTCGCGCCGCGTGAAGCCGCCCGCCGTGCTGACGGAGGTGGAGGAGGCGCCTGCGATCTCGACCAACTCGATGGCGCAATGGGGGCTTGGGGCGCTGGGTATGATGGCGCTCGACGCCGCCAGCGCGACCGTCTACAAGGATGATTTCCAGCGTTTCGATCCGCGGGCGTGGGCGGTGGAGGCGGAGGCCGGCGACGCCGGCAAGGCCGCGCAGGCGGTGGCGCGCGCGCTGGTGCTGGACGCCAGCCGTGGCCTGACGGTCTGGCTGCGCAGGCAGTTGATCGGCCACTACGAGATCAGTTTCACGCGCACGGTGCTGGCCGAGGGCAAACCGCACGAGCGGCTTTCGGACCTGAACTTCTTCTGGGAGGCGCAACTGGCGGACGGCGAGGCTCCCGACCCGTTCCGCCGCTCGGGCAAGCTGGAGGAATACGACAAGGTGCCGATGTTCTACGCCGGCATCGGTGGCAATACGAACACCACGTCGCGCTTCCGCTATTACGACGGCAGCGGGGAGCGCAAGCTGCTGCAGGAATATCTGGCGCCGGAGTATCTGCTCAAGTCCAATCATCCGTACCGCATCCGCATCGTGGTCGATGGCCGGGGCACGCGCCTGTATGTCGATGACCGCGAGTTCTTCTCGGCGCCGGGGCCGCTGGCGGGCGGCGGTTACTTCGGCTTCCGCACCACGCAATCGCGCCAGAAGATCGAGCGCTTCGAGGTGCGGCGCGTGGGGTGACCGCTCACAGTATCAGGATGCCCTGCAGCGACGAGATCCGCTGCCGGTCGGACCAGCTGTCCAGCAGCTTGCCGGCCGGGCTGAACTCCAGCAGCTGGCGGCCCTTGTGGCCGTTTTCGGGGCCGTGGCCCTGCCAGTTGGCGACCATGACGCGGCCATCGTCGAGCACCTGGAACGTCGCGTAGACAAATGGCGCGACTTCGTCGGGCACGGTGCCGGCGGCGCCGAAGGTCGACGCCAGGTTGCCGCGCCGGTCGAAGCGCGCCATGAAGGCGCCGTAGCCGGCCGACACCAGCGTGGTGCCGTCGTCCATGCGTTCGGCTTTCCACGCGTGTTCGAAGCCGGGCGCGCGCATCGCGTTCAGCGAAATCAGCGAGGTATCGGTTTCCAGAATGTGGTCGTTCATGCAGAACAGATAGGTGCCAAGATCGGTGATGCGCATCAGGCGCACGTAGTCGCCGTCTCGGCGGACGGTGGAGACCTGGCGGTATTCGCGGTCGAGCGTCAGCACGTTGATGCCGCCGGAGCCATCGAGGTTCGCGCCGGTGACCAGGGTGGCGCCGTTGACCAGGCGGCGGGCGGCCGTCACGTTGTTCCAGCGGTCGCAGGTGGTGAGGACCTCGCCGGAGGAGATCGAGAGTTCGAAGAAGCCGCGTTCGAAACCGATCAGGGCGAGGTTAGGGCCGATGCGCTGCATATCGCGGGCGGCGGGGAAGTCGGCCAGGCTGCGCGTCCAGCCGTAGCGCGGGTTGGCGGTATCGATCAGCGACAGCTTCTGGTGGCCCTCGTCGATGGCCAGGAATTGGTGCTTCATGCGTCTCCTTCGTGGCTTTTTGGGAGATCGTATCACGACGGGAGGGCGCGTGGAAATGCCGACCGCACCGAGGACCACGGAGACTCACAACCACGGAAACACGTAGGGCGGATTAGCCGAAGGCGTAATCCGCCAACTCACGCGACCCACACCAATCAATAGGATAAACCCCGGCGGCAACGTAACGATGAAAACTTGACCACGGCCAGTCCTGAACACGTGTTACGAGGCCGTGTTTCATCGGATTCCAGTGCAAGTAGTCTAAATGGTGGGAGAGATCGCGTTCATCGCGAACGGCGTGCTCCCAAAATCTATTCTGCCAAAGCCTGCGGCCTCGCCCGGCATAGCGGGTCATGTGCGTTTTGATCAGGCGCCAACGGAGCGAGAAGTCGCTGTCGCCGGCCGGTAGGCGCCATAGGGCGTGCAAATGGTCGGGCAGGATCACCATCCCGACAATCTCGAAGGGGTGCCGGGATCGGACCTTTTTTATGGCGGTACGCAGTATCAACCTTGTCTCTGGCTCGGCGAAGCGCGGTGCGCGTTGCGCCGTCGCTAACGTGAAGAAGTACGTGCCGCCTTCGATGTAAATGCGCTTGTAGTCGGGCATGTGTGTCCTCCTCGGAGAATCACTTAGCCTAGCTTCGTGCCGCATAACGCGATTGCGTGAGCGCAAACGATTAAAGAATGTCGCAGTCGGTGTTTTGTTCGGGAATTTTTTTGCGTCTTGGCGGCTCTTGGCGGATTACGCCTTCGGCTAATCCGCCCTACGTGTTTCCTCGGTGTGCTTTTTTTAACTTACGCTAATACCGATGGGTTGCGCTGCCAGATGCTGTAGCACAGCGCCGTGGCGTAGCTGACCCACACAATATAGGGTATGAGCAGCGCCCCGGCGATCCTGTCGCGGCGTCCGAAGGCGCGGATCGTGGCGGCGATTGCCAGCCATAGCACGAGGATTTCGACGAACGCCCATGCCCCTTGGCGCCAGGCGAAAAACATCCATGTCCATAAGGCGTTCAGCGCTAGTTGAACCACGTATAGCGTCAGCTCCGGGCGCACGCTGCCTTCGGCCGACGTGCGCTGCACCCGCCAGGCGGCGATGCCCATCAGGAGATACAGCACGCTCCACGCGGGGCCGAACAGCCATGCCGGCGGCGCCCATGATGGCCGGTCCAGCCGCATGTAGAACTCGCCCGCCGACGCCGACGCATACGCGCCGATCGCGGCGAAGGCGAACGTCAATAGCAGCCATCCGGCTAGCGCGGGCAGCTGCAGCGGTTTGGCATGCGTGGGGGCGGTGGGGGTCATGGCTCGGACTATATAGTTAACGTGTCGCGAGTATGGCACGCCGCCGATCATACGTCTGTTCGCGATCGAACCTTTTGCCGCCGTCTTTTCCACGCCATGAAGACGCTACCCGTCAGGCAAAGCGCGCCCGCCGCCCAAACGTACGTGGCGGTCACCGATTGAGGACTCTTCTCCTTCGGCGCCAGCGGGTTTTTCATCGACGCGGGAAAGTCGCGCGGCCCCACCGGCACGATCTTCCAATCGGCGCGGTTGGCCGGCGCGCGCTTCTGGTATTCGCTCAGCGACAGCACCGGGTCGTAGCCGTAGGCGCGCGAGGAGGGGAACTGCGGAATGCGCACGAAAACCAGCGCTTCCAGGTCTTCCGCCATCTGCGATTCGATCGCGCTGCGCGCGCCGAAATTGCGGCATGTGGCGCTCCGTGTTGGGGGACGCGCGATCGTCGCCGGGTGTCGGCCGGCCTCGCGCATCACCACTCTACGGTAGTTGCCGTTTGGCATGCTTAACATCCATCAAGAGTCGAGGTCGGCCCATGATGCCATGTTTTCGATGCCGGGCCGATACGGAACGGCCTCCGAGGCAGTCAGGATCTTGCTTTTTTAGCCAGTTGGGCGCATTTCGCCAGCACCGTTTCGGCGGCTTTTTTGCCGGCGAGGAAGGCGTGGTCCGAGTTGTAGTATTCCCATTCGCTGTAACGGCCCGCCAGCACGATGTCGTGGCGCGCCATCCAGTCGCGTATCAGGGCGACATTGTGCGCGCGGGCGTGGTCGTAGACGACGTAGGCATACGGCATGTCGACCAGGTTGGCCGCGATGACGCGGTCGTCCGCCGACAGGAAACCGGTGCGCACGCAATCGTCGACGCAGCGGGCGACCAGCGCGTCGCCATCGAGCGGCAACGGCTTGTGCGGCGAGTATGAAATCTCGCACGTGAAGCCGAAGCCGCCGGGCGCGTTGCATTCGGGGCTGGCGTTGCCCTGGACGAAGATGCGGTGGAAGATGGTGTCCTCCGGGTAGTAGATCCAGTGCTTGTCCGTGACGTGCGCGCGGGCCACGCCGAAGTTGACGCAGCGGATCGAGACGTGGCGCAGCCCGGCCGCCGCCTGCCGCACGTCGGGCGGCGCGGCGCTGCCGATCAGCCGCACCAGCTCCGGCAGCGGCATGGTGCTGATTAACTGTCCGTAGCGCAGCCGGCGGCCGTCGGCCAGCACCACCGCGTGTTCCTGCGGCAGCAGCGAGACGGCCGACGCGTTCAATTCGATCTTGCCGCGGATATGCGGCAGGAAGCCGTTCATCAGGGCCTGGAAGCCGCCGCGCCGCGGGTAGCCGAAGCGGGCGTTCGGGCCCATCGGCTTGGCGACCGGCCGCAGCGCGCCTTCGATGATCTCGCCCAGGTCCGGCAGCGGCACGCGGCCGCCCAGCCAGGACGTGTCCATCTCGCTCAGCGGCACCGTCCACAGCTTGCGGTTGTAGGGGATGGCGAAATGGCGCGCGATGCCGGCGCCCCAGACCTGGTGGATGAACTCCTCGAAGTTGCGTGGTTCCGCGCCCGCCGCGCAACCGGCAGCCTGGGCGACGTCGGCCGTGCCGTCGGCGCAGCAGTCGGCCACGTCCGCGCCCGCCCCGTCGACGCGCCGCTCGCCGCGCCGCGCTTCGACGGCGCCGAGGATGCATTCCTTGACCACTTCCGGCGGCAGCCCGTACAGCGCCCCCTGGAATGGATAGCGCGTGTACACCCGCTTGCTGTAGATCCAGGCCTCGCGCATTTGCCAGTGCTGGTTGTCGCCGAGCAGGGTGTCGTACAGCTTGAGCACATAGGGATCGTTGGAGAACATGATGTGGCCGGCGTAGTCGAATGTGAAGCCACGGTCCGTGATCGAGCGGCACCAGCCGCCGACCGCCGCGTTGCGCTCGACCAGCACCGCGCCGCCGCCCAGCCGGCCCAGGTGGTAGGCGGCCGACAGCCCGGTGGGTCCGGCGCCGATGATGACGCAGTCGGCCGGCGCGGCGCCGCGCATCGGGTTGACGCTGGCGCCGCCCCGCGTGGCCGGCTCGGCCCCGCCGCCGGCCGGGCCGAGTTCCGCCGCGGCCGGGGGCGCGTGCGCCGCGCCGCCGATCAGCGCGTGCATGCGCTCGGCGGTGGCGTTCCACGAGGTGCCGGCGACGATCTCGCGCATGCGCCGCGCCGTGGCGGCGGCTTGACCGGGCGTGCGCGCCAGCGCCGCGGCGCAGGCGGCGATGAAGTCCGCGTGGCCGCCGGCGACGGCGACCACGCCGCCGTAGGGGCCGGCGACGTCGGCGATCGGCGTGCTGACGATCGGCAGTTCGGCCGCCATGTATTCCAGCACCTTGGTCGGGCTGGTGTAGCGGGTGGCCGCGTTGAGCGCGAACGGCAGCAGGCACACGTCCCAGCCGGCCAGGAAGCGCGGCAGCGCCTCGTAGGATTGCTGGCCGAGGTAGTGGATGTTCGGCCGGTGCGGCAGCGAGGCCGGGTCGATCTTGACGACCGGCCCCACCATCACCAATTGCCACTCCGGATGGGCGTCGGCCAGCGCGGCCAGCAGGGCGGCGTCGAAACGCTCGTCGATGACGCCGTAGTAGCCCAGCCTCGGGTGCGCGATCTCGGCCTGGGCCGCGTGGCCGTCGGCGCGGTCGAGCGCGCGCCGGAAGTGGGCGGCGTCGACGCTGCTGGGCAGGCAATGGACGTTGCCGTGGCGGCCGCGCTTGGCCTCGTACAGGCTGGGGCCGCCGGTGAAGACCAGGTCGGCGATCTTGAGCAGCGCCGTCTCGCGCTGCAGCAGCTGGCGCGGCGGGTTGCGGAACCCCGACAGCTCGTCCATGCAGTCGTACACCACCAGGCGCGGGTGCAGCGGTTGCAGCAGCGGCAGCGCCATCGGCGTGTAGAACCAGACGATGGGATCGTCGCCGGGGGGCGCGAGGTCGGCGAGCAGCGGCCTTAATAGCGCGATCTGGTCGTCGTGGAAGCCGACTGAGGCCAGCGGCGTGTGCGGCCGGCACACCGTCACGTTGGGTGCCGGGCTCGAGCACAGCAGCGCGCCGGCCCCGTCGCGCCGCGCCGGCTCTTCGACGAACAGGATGCGGTAGTGCTGGGCCAGCCGGGACATGATCTGCTGAGGCCGCTGAAAGACGAAATCCCAGCGCAGGTGGCTGAAGACGATGATGGTGGGCGCGGTGCTCGGCATGGCGGTTCCCCTGATCGATGAATTGAAGCGGGCCTTGCGGCAAAAGGCGGCGTTTGAAAAAATGTAAAGCAATCCTATCAACGATTTGCGCATTTTTCAGTTCAATTCCGCTCGGAATTGAACGCCGCAGCGGTGGCGAAATGGGTAGCATGAAGGGTATTTGACGACGGCGCCGTCGTCCTTGACACGCGGGGAGTTGCATGAGTCTGACTGAGCGTCTGTTTGAATATCCGCGCCCGCAACTGGTGCGCGACGAGTGGCAATCGCTGGACGGCGAATGGGAGTTCGCCTTCGACGCCGAGCGCCGCTACGGCAGTGGCGGCGACGACGTCGAATGGACCCGCCGCATCAACGTGCCGTTCGCCCCCGAGTCCGCCGCCAGCGGCATCGGCGACCCATCCTTCCACAGCGTCTGCTGGTACCGGCGCCGCTTCGCGCTGCCGTGGCGCGCGCCGCGCACGCTGCTGCACTTCGGCGCGGTCGACTACCACGCGCGGGTCTGGGTCAACGGCATGCTGGTGGCCGAGCACGAGGGCGGGCACACGCCGTTCTGCGCCGACATCACCGACGTGCTGGTCGCCGGCCCGCTGCAGACGGTGGTGGTGCGCGCCGAGGACGATCCGGCCGACCTGGCCAAGCCGCGCGGCAAGCAGGACTGGCAGCTCGAGCCGCACTCGATCTGGTATCCGCGCACCACCGGCATCTGGCGCGGGGTCTGGCTCGAACCGCTGCCGGCCACCTATATCCGCTCGCTGCGCTGGACGCCGGTGTTCGACGGCTTCGAGATCGGCTGCGAGGTGCTGGCCGGCGGCGACGCGCGCGCCGACATGTCGGTCGAGGTGCGCGTGACGCACGACGGCACGCTGCTGGCGGCGGACCGCTACCTGATGGTCGGCATGGAGGCCACCCGCAAGATCGTGCTGTCGGACCCCGGCATCGACGATTCGCGCAACGACCTGCTGTGGAGCCCGGAGAGCCCGACGCTGCTCGACGCCGAGCTGACCTTGTACCACGGCGACCAGGTGATCGAGCGGGTGCGCTCGTACACGGCGATGCGCTCGGTGGCGATCAACCGCGACCGCTTCATGCTCAACGGCCGGCCGTATCCGCTGCGGCTGGTGCTCGACCAGGGCTACTGGCCCGACACCCTGATGACGGCGCCGTCGGACCAGGCGTTGCGCCGCGACGTCGAGCTGGCCAAGGAAATGGGCTTCAACGGCGTGCGCAAGCACCAGAAGATCGAGGACCCGCGCTACCTGTACTGGGCCGACCGGCTCGGGCTGCTGGTGTGGGGCGAGATGCCGTCGGCCTACGCCTTCAGCGCGCGCGCGATCACCCGCCTGCTCAAGGAATGGACCGAGGCCATCGAGCGCGACTACAGCCATCCGTGCGTGATCGTGTGGGTGCCGTTCAACGAGTCGTGGGGCGTGCCGAACCTGACCTCGATGCAGGCGCACCGCAACGCCGTCGAGGCGCTATACCACCTGACGCGCATGCTCGACTCGACCCGGCCGGTGATCGGCAACGATGGCTGGGAGGCCTCGGCCACCGACATCCTCGGCATCCACGACTACGACGCCGATCCGGTGCGGCTGCGCCAGCGCTACGAGGTGGCCGACCCGGTGCGCACCTTGTTCGACCAGCGCCGCCCGGGCGGGCGCATCCTGACCTTGGACGGCTTTCCGCACCGCGGCCAGCCGATCGTGCTCACCGAGTTCGGCGGCATCGCCTACGACACCCGGGCCAGCGGCCAGCGCACCTGGGGCTACTCGCGGGCGTGCGACGCCGAGTCGTTCCTGGCGCAGTACCGGGCGCTGCTCGAGGCGGTGGCGGAGGCGACCATGTTCAGCGGCTTTTGCTACACGCAGTTCACCGACACTTTCCAGGAGACCAACGGCCTGCTCAACGCCGACCGCAGCCCCAAGGTGGCGCTCGACGAGATCCGCAAGGCCACCCGCCACGGCGCCGACCTGTTTCCGCTGCCCGGGGTGTGAGCCGCCGGCACCAACGGCGCGGCGCCGCGCGCCGACTTGCGCTAGCATGGAGGCGTCGACTTAACCGCCAGGGAAGAGGGTGCGATGACCATTGGTTCCGACCGCGACGACGGGGCAGAGGACATGCCGCCGCTCGCGCGGCAGCTGTTGTCACTGCGCGACACTCTGATGAGCGAATGGACGGCGGCCATCCTGGCCGACGTCGAGCGCGCCAACCAGTTGCTGCCGCCGATACTGATCAACACCCTGCCCACGTTCTACGACAACCTGGTGCAGGCGCTCACGCCCGGCTACCCGCGCCGCAACGCCGTCGAGGGCTCCACCATCGCCTCCGCCCACGGCGACGAGCGCGCGCGCATGACCAACTACCAGCCCCACGAACTGATCGCCGAGTACCAGATATTCAAGCGCGTGTTCCTGCGGATGGTCGAGCGCGAAAACGTGGCGTTGACGCCGGCGCAGCTGGCGCGCGTGCACGAGTCGGTCGACGTCGCCGTGCGCGAGGCGATCGCCGCCTACACCGCCACGCAGGAGCGGCTGCGGCAGGGCTACGTGGCCACGCTGGCGCACGACCTGCGCACGCCGCTGAGCACCATCGGCATGGCGGCCACGTTGCTGGCGCGCCGGCCCGATCCGGATCAGGCCGCCAGCCTGGCCGGCCGCATCCGCGCCAACGTCGACTACATCGATGAAATGGTGCGCGAACTGCTCGACACGGCGGCGCTGCACAGCGCGCGCGCGCTGCCGCTCGACATCAGCGGCTTCGGCTTGCGCGAATTGGCCGAGGAGGTGCTGCGCGACGCGCCGCCGCGCCCTGGCCCCTATGAGCTGCAAGGCGACGCGCCGCCGGGCCACTGGTGCCGGCGCATGTTGAAGCGGGCGCTGGAGAACATGGTGCGCAACGCATGGAAGTACGGCGACCCGGAGCGGCCGCTGCGCATCGTCATCGGCCACGAGCGGCCCGGGCGCGTCAGCGTCGCCGTCTGCAACGAGGGCACGCCGATCCCCGAGGACCGCATCGCCGACGTGTTCCTGATGTTTCACCGCAATGCGCAAAACGGCGTGCAGGGCTGGGGGCTGGGCTTGCCTTTTGTCCGGCACGTGGCCGAGTCGCACGGCGGCAGCGTGCTGATCGACAGTAGCGCCGAACGCGGCACGACGGTGACGGTCGACCTGCCGGCCGACGCCCGCCCGTTCGTGTGCCAGCAACCGGGCGGCGACAAGCGAACGGGGCAGCGGCAGGGCGAGGGCGGGGAACCAAACCCGGACCCGGCCCGACATCCGGGCTAGGATCAGTCCCACGCGGGGGCGGCGCGCGAGCCGATAGCAGCGCTGTCGCAGGCTTCGGATAATCACTCGACCGGCCGCCCGGCCGGCAATTTCCAACAAGGGGGATGCGATGAATCTGATACTGTGGATAGTCATAGGCGGCATTCTGGGCTGGCTCGCCAGCCTGGTCATGAAGACGGACGCGCAGCAAGGTCTGATATTAAATGTCGTCGTCGGCATCG
Organism: Duganella sp. 1411; assembly: GCF_017833525.1. Classification (GTDB taxonomy): domain Bacteria; phylum Pseudomonadota; class Gammaproteobacteria; order Burkholderiales; family Burkholderiaceae_D; genus Rugamonas. Next base: position 848,443 of record NZ_JAFICD010000001.1, on the reverse strand, counting down.
TCGGGGCGCTGCTGGGCGGTTGGCTGCTGGCGCCGGCGCTGGGCACCGGCACCATCAATTCGGACGACTTCAGCCTGGCGTCGCTGGGGGTGTCGTTCATCGGCGCGCTGATCCTGCTGGCGATCGTCAACCTGGTGCGGCGCGGCCGGGTGCGCTGAGACACGGCCGCGGCGCGCGCCGCGCGGCCTGAACGACAAAAAGGGCTCTGCGAGCCCTTTTTGTCGTTCAGGTCACGTGATGGCCGAAATCATTGCGGCGGCTAACTGTTGCTGGTTCGAGCTTTTTTCTAGGTTTGAGGAAAATATTATTTGCATGTTGTAAATCATTAAAACATACTTTGTCTTAGACATTTCTTCAAAAAAGGGACGGTGTGCACACGCTGGGAATATTGATGGCGGACGCGCTCGCGTCTTTGCACGGCGCTCACTGCATTTCACTTGGGCCCCAGACGCCTTTGGAAAAGATTCCGCATGCAGTCAGCGACTATCGCGCCGGTATCGTTTGCCTCTGTTTCAGCGCAGCGTATCCAAAGCGACGCATTCTGCCCTACCTGAAAGAGTTGCGGAATATCGTTCCGAAACACGTAGAGATATGGGTAGGGGGAGCGGGCCCGGTGGGACTGAACCGTTCGCCCAGAGGGGGCAAGGTGCTGCTCACGCTGCAGGATTTTGTAGCGGCTGTAAGTAAATACCGTCGTGCGCGCGCGCGTGAGCGCCTGGCTAACATATCAAATGATGCTGAACTCTTCAGTAACTAGCGGCCGCAAAGCAAAATCAACCAGTGCGCCGGAGCTAAACCAGGAGGAATTGCTGTGGGTCCAAAGCTTAGTAATAATGTGCGGGTGGACACAGATTTAAAGCGATCAAGCACAGATCTCTCGTGTATCTATCGCGCGGAACAATCTGCTCCGGATTCGCTCACGGCTGCTTGTGGTTTTGAGCAGAAGCCGGGCAATTGTACTGTCGGCGACAGTTTTGACTGCGCTGTTCTGGATGCATTGCCCCAGCAGATCGCTGTAGTTGCGCCCGACGGCATCATCCTCGCCGTTAACGCGTCCTGGCGCGAGATCCAACAAGATCAAGCCGACCCAACAGTCGCACGCGGGACGGACGTTGGTAGGAATTATCTTGATGTGTGCCGTTCTTCGGGTGGCGCCGGCGCCGAACAAGCCCATATGGCGGCCACCCATATCGCTGCTGTGCTGGCCGGCGAGGCGCCTTGTTTTAGCCAAGAGTACGCCTGCCATTCGTCCTCGCAGCAGCGCTGGTTCAGCATGATGGTTACGCCCCTTCAGCATGGACGGAACGGGGCGGTCATTGTTCATACCGATATAACGGCACGCCGGCTTGCTGATGCGGATCTGCACATCGCAGCCATCGCATTCGAATCCTCGGACGGGATGATGGTCACAGACGGAGAGCGCAAGATTCTACGAGTTAATCAAGCCTTCACTTCCATTACCGGATATGGCCCGGAGGAGGCCATTGGCCAGCTACCAAGCCTACTTAGCTCGGGACATCATGATGCGGCGTTCTACAAGGCCATGTGGGAAAATATCGACGTTCATGGGTACTGGGCCGGGGAGATCTGGAACCGACGCAAGAATGGCGAGATATATCCGCAGCGTCTCAGCGTCACGTCGGTGAAGGGTCCTGATGGTGAGATCAGCCATTACGTCGCCTCGTTCGCTGACATTACCATCAGCACTGCCGCCAATGACGAGATCAAGTACCTGGCATTTTATGATCCTCTCACCCAACTGCCTAACCGGCGTTTGCTGATGGATCGATTAAGCATGGTGCTGGCGGCGCGGACCCGCGGCGGCCGGTACAGTCTGCTGATGTTCATCGACCTGGACAACTTCAAGACCTTGAACGACACGCTGGGCCATAACATGGGCGACCTATTACTGCAGCAAGTTGCACGGCGTCTCGAAAAATGCTTGCGTCAGTCGGATACCGTGGCCCGCCTTGGCGGCGATGAGTTTGTCGTCCTGGTGAACGAATTGAGTACGGATGAAACGGACGCAGTCCGGCAGAGCGAGACATTGTGCGCGAAGATACTCGAAACAATTAATCTGCCTTTCATGTTGGGCGAGCACTGTTTTCACAGCGCGGCAAGTATCGGCGCGACCCTGTTTCACGATCGCTCGCCACGCCAGCTCGAGGAGCTGCTCAAGCAAGCGGACATTGCCATGTATCAAGCCAAACACGGCGGGGGAAATAGCTCGCGATTTTTCGACCAAGGCATGCATGACACGGCTATGGTGCGGGCACGATTGAAATATCGCCTGCGCCAAGCGCTCGACTTGGAACAGTTCGAGCTTTTCTATCAGGTACAGGTTGGTCAAGATGGCCGCCCGTGCGGCGCCGAAGCGTTATTGCGATGGCGCCAAGAGGATGGCAGTTTCCTCTCTCCAGCCGAGTTTATTCCACTCGCCGAGGAAACTGGCTTTATCTTGCCGCTGGGGCAATGGGTGCTAAAGCAGGCGTGCATTCAATTGCGCGATTGGGAGCAAGACCCGCTTACGCGTGAGTTGGTGCTGGCGATCAACGTCAGCGCACGGCAGTTCCACCAGGCCGACTTCGGCGAGCAAGTATGTAACACGTTAGCTGAGCACGGCATCACTCCAACGCGACTGAAGCTGGAACTGACCGAAAGTGTGTTGCTCGATCATGTAGAGCACGCCATCGCCAACATGCAAGCACTCAGGCAGTCCGGAGTGAGTTTTTCACTGGATGACTTCGGAACCGGTTTCTCATCATTGCAATACCTGAAGCGACTGCCGTTGAGTCAATTAAAGATCGACCAGTCCTTCGTGCGCGAACTGGTCGAGGACGCCAATGATCAGGCAATTGTTCTGACGATCATATCAATGGCGCGCAGCTTGGGACTGGACGTCATCGCGGAGGGCGTTGAGACGGAGGAGCAGCGTCTTATGCTGACGCGGCTGGGCTGCCTGCACTACCAGGGGTACCTGTTTGGCCGCCCGGTTGGAGCCACGGAATTTAGGAGGATGCTCGCTGTTTTCGCGATTTAGTGGGCTTGTCGACTGGATCAGTGCGGATCTCTCCGCTGCCGCGGGTCAGGCGTCAGGTACATGACCACCAGGATGCCGGCCAGGAAGGCCAGGCACAGGTGGTTGGTCAGCGCATCATCAAACCTGCCAGTGGTGACATACTGCGTGATCCCTCGGTCCACGAGGGGACCGGATGGCGTGTATCGGATGGTGTGGACCACTGGTTGGACGGGCAAGGAGATCGGCTTTTCCATGTCAACCGACTTGGTCCACTGGGCACCCCAGCGAAAGCTTGGGGTAATGGCGAATGTCCCCAATGTCGGGCACTGTTGGGCTCCAGAGATTTTCTACGACCAGAAGGCCAGGGAGTTTGAAAATGTCCCATGGGTCGGTAGTGGAGATCGACAAGGCGACCTGGCGCAGGCTTAAAGAGCTGCGCTGACACGGCCCGGCCCCTGTTGATCAAACTTCTGCCTTAATAATCAGTACCTCATCGATCCGGCACGGCCCATTTCTTGTGGGCCGTGGACTGCGCTTCTTGCGTGCATACGATCATGGATGCGTCGACGAGCCGTTCTTGCCGACGATGTTCTGGCCGATGCCCATGCCCAGCTCGGCGCCGGTCAGCGGCTCGGCCTCCGGGTCGGACATGGTGCGCGCGGCCATCTGGTCGAGCAGCGTGCGTTCCTCGTCCGTGACCTGGACCGTGGCCAGGCCGTCGCCGCCGTCGACCGCCATCTGCTGGTCGCGGTCGTTGACGACTTTCCAGTCGCCGCCTTCGTTCCACGGCCCCTGCACCTCCGGCCCGCCCTGCGACATGTTGAAGTAGACGCTGGTGAAGGCCGGCTGGCCGGGCAGTTTCCCGGGCGGGAAGTTGGGCTGGATCGCGTACAGCGCCTTCTCGAACGACTTCTGGTGGGCGATCTCGCGCGTCATCAGGAAGCCCAGCGCCTCCTTGACGCCGGCGTCCTCGGTCAGATTGATCAGGCGCTCGTAGACGATCTTGGCGCGCGCCTCGGCGGCGATGTTCGAGCGCAGGTCGGCCGTCGGCTCGCCGATGGTGTCGATATAGGCCGCCGTCCACGGCACGCCGCCCGAGTTGGTCAGCGGCGCGCCGGCGCCGTACAGCAGCTGCGTGACGTGGCTGTCGTTGCCGGCGCCGTTGATCTTGCGGTACAGCTCACCGGCCTGGTCGACGCCCTCGGCCAGCGCCGCCTTGGAACCCTTGTTGAGCATGACGACGATATTGCCGATCACTTCGAGGTGGCTGAGCTCCTCGGTGGCGATGTCGTACAGCATGTCGCGCCGGCCGGGATCGTCCTCGGCCACCGCCTGCGTGAAGTAGCGCATGGCGGCGGCCAGCTCGCCTTGCGGGCCGCCGAACTGTTCCAGCATCAGGTTGGCCAGGCCCGGATTGCACTCGCCGACGCGCACCGTATATTGCAGCCTTTTGTTGTGGGCAAACATATGGGTCACTCCTCATTGGTGTGGTTGAGCACGAGGCGCGCGGCCTCCCGCGACGCCCGTCGGGAGATGGTGCGCGTTTGGCAAACATGGTGGGATAGGAATACCGCGTAGCGGCGTGTAGGAGCGCCTGCCGTCAACCCGAACGCGTTGAACGGGATGCAGGCGTTACCGCTTGGGGTCGTACCCGGTGGGTACGACCCCGCCCGGGGGGAGCGGGTTATCGCCGGCGCTGGCGGAACCAGTAGCCGGCGCTGAGCGCGAGCAGCCACACGGGGATCAGGTAGACCGACAGCCGCAGGTCGGGCGTCAGGTACATCACCACCAGGATGGCGGCCAGGAAGGCCAGGCACAGGTAGTTGGTCAGCGGGTAGCCCAGGCTGCGGAACAGCGTGGTCTGGCCCTCGGCCTTTTTGCGCGCGCGGAAGCGCAGGTGGATCCAGCTGATCATGGCCCAGTTGATGATCAGCGCCGACACCACAAGCCCCATCAGGAAGCCGAAGGCCTTACCGGGCATGAAGTAGTTGACGGCCACGCAGACGCCGGTCGCCAGCGCCGACACGCCCAGCGCCGCCAGCGGCACGCCGCGCCGGTTCACCGTCAGCAGCACGCGCGGCGCGTTGCCCTGTTTGGCCAGGCCGTACAGCATGCGGGTGTTGGCGTAGACGCAGCTGTTGTAGACCGACAGCGCGGCCGTCAGCACCACCGCGTTGAGCACGTGGGCCACCACATTGCTGTTGAGGGCCTGGAAGATCAGCACGAACGGGCTGCCGCCGGTGACCACCTTCTGCCACGGATACAGCGACAGCAGGATGCCCAGCGCGCCGATGTAGAAGATCAAAATGCGGTAGATCGCCTGGTTGGTCGCCTTGGGGATGGTGCGCGCCGGGTCGTCCGCCTCGGCGGCGGTGATGCCGATCAGTTCCAGCCCGCCGAACGAGAACATGATGACGGCCATGGCCATCGCCAGCCCGCCGAAGCCGTTGGGGAAGAAGCCGCCGTGGCGCCACAGGTTGGCGATGCCCGCCTCCGGCCCGGCGCCGCCGGACAGCAGCAGATAGCCGCCGAAGCCGATCATGCCGACGATGGCGGTCACCTTGATGAGGGAGAACCAGAATTCCATCTCGCCGAAGGCCTTGACGTTGGCCAGGCTGATGCCGTTGATGATGACGAAGAAGGCCAGCGCCGAGACCCACGTCGGTATCCCCGGCCACCAGAACTGGACGTAGATGCCGACCGCCGTCAGCTCGGCCATGCTGACCAGCACATACAGCACCCAGTAGTTCCAGCCCGACTGGAAGCCGGCCATGTGGCCGCAGTATTTGTCGGCGAAGTAGCTGAACGAGCCGGCCACCGGTTCGTCGACCACCATCTCGCCCAGCTGGCGCATGATGAAGAAGGCGATGACGCCGGCCACGCCGTAGCCGAGCAGCACCGACGGCCCGGCCATCTGGATGGTCTGCGCGATGCCGAGGAAAAGTCCGGTGCCGATGGCGCCGCCCAGCGCGATCAGCTGGATATGGCGGCTTTTCAAACCGCGCTTCAGTTCATTGCCTTGTTTGTTTTTAGTATCCACGATGCTCGCGAGTTGAGAAAAGCAACCATGCATATTACCAAATTCACACTCACCCCCGGCAATAAATTTGGTACCCTTCTATTAATATCACTTTGGATAAACACAATATGGTGCGGATAGTGGACGTGGTGCGGGGGCTGGCCCCGGGGCTGTGGAAGGTGCCGATGGCGTTGATCGTGCCGGTGCTGCTGGCGGCGGCGCCGGTGTCGCGGGCGGCCGAAGCGGCGCCGGCGCCGGCCAAGTCGCAGGAGCAGGCGCCCCGGGGCTCGTTGCTGATCGCCGGCGGCGCGGTGCGGGGCGATAACGCGGTGATCTGGCAGCGCATGGTGCAGCTGGCCGGCGGGCCGGGCGCGCGCATCGCCGTGCTGCCCAGCGCCTCGGCCAATCCGGCGCGGGCCGGCGCCTACCTGGCGGCGGGCCTCAATAAATACGGCGCGGACGCCTTCGTGGTGCCGCTGTCGGTGCGCATGCCCGACCGCGATTACAAGCACGACGCCGAGGACGAGGCCATCGCGCGCTCGATCCGCGAGGCCGGCGGCGTCTACTTCTCCGGCGGCGACCAGGCCCTGATCACGCAGGCGCTGGTGCGCCCGGACGGCAGCCGCACGGCGGTGCTGGAGGCGATCTGGGATGTCTACCGGCGCGGCGGCGTCATCGCCGGCACCAGCGCCGGCGCGGCCATCATGAGCAGCACCATGTTCTACGACGCCAAGACCGTCTTCGGCACCTTGAGCGAGGGCGTCAACGGCCGCGAACTGACCGCCGGACTGGGTTTCATCGGTGACGACATCTTCGTCGACCAGCATTTGCTGGCGCGCGGGCGCTTCGCGCGCATGCTGCCGGCGATGCTCAAAAAGGGCTATAAGCTGGGCATCGGCATCGACGAGAACTCCGCCGTCATCATCAGCGGGCGGCGCAAGGTGGAGGTGGTCGGCTACCAGGGCGCGCTGCTGGTCGACCTGTCGCGGGCCACGGTCGACAAGCAGGTCAAGGATTTCAACCTGTCCAACGCGCGCTTGAGCTACCTCGATCGCGACGATGTCTACGATCTGGCGACGCGCAAGTACACGCCGTCCGCCGACAAGGTCGAAGGCAAGGTCGATCCGCAAAAGCCGTATTTAAAGGAGCCGGTGTATTCCACCGATGTCCTGGGCCACAATACGATCCTGATCCTGATGTCCAAGCTGGTCGACAACAGCGAAACGCAGGCGATCGGCATCGCCATGGCCGGGCCGCTGGACCCGCGCCAGGACCTCGGATTCGAGTTCAAACTGACGCGCGACGACGACACCACCGGCTACAGTTCGGCCACGATGGACGCCTACACGGTGCTCGACATGCGGCTCGATGTGCGGCCTTTGCGGATCACGCGGCCTTGGTACAAATGACGGGAGCTCAATGAATACGCTGAAATACCTGCCGGCCGGCGCGCTGGCGCTGTCCATGTTGTGGCCATCGATATCGTCCGCGCAAGCGGCGCCCGGCACGCCCGCCGCCGCGGTGGACGTGTTCATCGGCACCGGCGGCGACGGCCACACCTTCCCGGGCGCGGCGCGCCCCTTCGGCATGATCCAGCTGAGTCCCGACACGCAGGTGCGGCCGTTCCGCCAGAGCTACCCGTGGGCGGCCGGCTACCGCTACGAGGACGACAGCATCCTCGGCTTCTCGCACACGCACTTTTCCGGCAGCGGCCATTCGGACCTGGGCGACGTGCTGCTGATGCCCTATAGCGGCGAGACCAAACTGGAGCCGGGCTATCCCGAGCGGCCGTTCAGCGGCTACCGCTCGCGCTTCAGCCACAAGGACGAGCGCGCGGAGCCGGGCTACTACGCCGTCAAGCTGCTCGACAACGAGGTCGACGTCGAACTGACCGCCAGCGAGCGGGTGGGCATGCACCGCTACCGCTACGCGGCGGGCGCGCCGGCCAAGGTGATCCTGGATCTGCGCGCCAGCATCTACGATTACAAGGCCAAGAACCTGTGGTCGCGGCTGCGCGTGCGCGACGACCGCCTGATCACCGGCATGCGCGAGACGCGCGGCTGGGCCGCCGGACGCCAGCTGTATTTCGCCATCGCGTTCTCGCGGCCGCTGACGGCGCGCTCGCTGCGCAATATGGAGACCGATATCGAGTACAAGGGCTTCGCCGGCCCGGGCAGCGGCCCGGAGGACAAGCCTTTCGTCGAGGGCAAGGCGCTGGTGGGCGCGCTCGAATTCGGCGTGCCGGCCGACGGCAAGCTGCTGGTGAAGGTCGCCGTTTCCGCCGTCAGCGAGGAGGGCGCGATCGCCAACCTGGCCGAGATGCCGGGCTGGGATTTCGACGCCGAGCGCGCGCAGGCCGGCGCCGCTTGGAACGAGGCGCTGGGCGCGGTGGCGATCGAGGCGGCCGCGCCGATGAAAACCATGGTCTACACGGCGCTGTACCACAGCATGCTGGCGCCCGGGCTGTTCATGGACCGCGACGGCCGCTATCGTGGGCCGGACAACGAGGTCCATCTGGCCGACGGCTTCCGCTTCCATTCGACCTTCTCGCTGTGGGACACCTACCGCGCGCTGCATCCGTTGCTGACGTTGATCCAGCCGGAGCGGCGCAACGTCGATTTCGTGCGTTCGCTGATCGCCTCGCAGCAGGCCAGCCCGTACGGCATCCTGCCGGTGTGGCAGTACCACGGCCTGGAGACGTGGTGCATGATCGGCTACCACGCGGTGCCGGTGATCGCCGACGCCTACATGAAGGGGATGAAGGGCTTCGACGCCGAGGCGGCGCTCAAGGCGATGACCAGCAGCGCCGAGTACGGGCCTTACGGCGGCCTGCGACACTATATGAAGCTGGGCTACGTGCCGATCGACCTGGAGCCGGAGGCGGCGTCGAAGACGGTCGAATACGCGTTCGACGACTGGACCATCGCGCGCATGGCGGAGAAAATGGGCAAGCGCGATGTCGCTGCCCGCTATTACCAGCGCGCGCAGAACTACCGCAACTCGTTCGACACCAAGACCGGCTTCCTGCGCGCGAAAAAGTCGGACGGCCAGTTCCGCGAGCCGTTCGATCCGGTGCGTTCCAACTTCGGCAGCGACTACACCGAGGGCAGCGCGTGGCAGTATTCGTGGTACGCGCCGCACGACAACGCCGGCTTGATCAAGATGCTGGGCGGCGATGCCGGCCTGCAAAACAAGATCGACATGATGTTCGACGCCAAGGTCGACGACAACGTCTACGCGCATATGGAGGACATCTCCGGCCTGATCGGGCACTACGCGCACGGCAACGAGCCGTCGCATCATGTGGCCTACCTGTACAACTTCGCCGGCGCGCCATGGAAAACGCAGCAGCGCCTGACGCAGGTGGTGGCCTCGCAGTACAACATCACGCCGCAGGGCCTGTCGGGCAACGACGACCTGGGGCAGATGTCGGCCTGGCTGGCCTTCACGGCGCTGGGTTTCTATCCGGTGGCGCCGGGCAGCAACGAATACGTCATCGGCCGGCCCTTCCTCGACAAGGCCGTGATGAATCTGCCCAACGGCAAGACCTTCACGATACGCGCGCAGGGCATGGGCACCGGCAACCACTACGTCGCCGGCGTCAGCTTGAACGGCAAGCCGCTGGCGCAAACCTTCCTGCGCCACGAGCAGATCATGGCGGGCGGCGAGCTGGTGTTCACGATGTCGGCGCAGCCGAACAAGGACTGGGGCAAGGGCGCCGCCGCGCGACCCTACACGCAAACGGCGTATTGATCCGCCGACGAACCGCCGTCAATGTCGATCTGATCATACTGCGTTCCGCTGGGCTGGGTAAGCTGAACTTTCTGCCATATCGGGCGGGAAGTTCTCTTCGTCACTATTGCTCGCGCTTGGTGACGACTCAACCTAGACGGAGGTCATGATGGACGAGTTTATCTACAGTCTGCTGTTGAAGGGCACGCAGGGCTTGACCCTGCTCGGCACCTTGCGCTATCGCCTGAATTTTGACACCGCCGCCGCCGGCACGCGCGACATCCACGCGCTGATGGACGAGGCGCTGCAGCATCCCAACATCGGGCTGTTCGCCTTCGGGGCGGAGGGGACGATCTCGGTGCCGCTGCTGACCGGCGCCACGCCGGTGCCCATCAGTGGTGCCGGCTTCGGCAGCGTGGCCGGCCTGCTGACCGTGCTGCTCAACAGCACCGACCAGACGCGCAGCCTCGGCCTGCAAATCAATCCGATCGACTCCACGCATATCGGCGGGGGCATGTCCTGGCACCCGGGCCAACCGGGCGCGCTGGTGTTCAGCGTGCTCGGGACGCAGCAGCCGTTCGGCATGTGAGGCGGCGACGGGCCGCCGCCGGCAATCGGGAGAAGGGCGTCGCGTGAGTGGCGCCCTTTTTTCTTGGGCATGGGCGGCGCGCGGCGCGCGGCGGCGGCGGACAACGCGCGCGGGGCGCAGCAAACATCGATCTGATCATCATGCGTGCGGATGGGGCGGCTAAGCTGGACTACTGCCTGCGTCAGGCAGGGAAGTTCCCCCTGTCACCATTGCTCGCGCGTGGTGGCCGCTCAACCCGCATGGAGGTTATGATGGATGAGATTATCTACGATCTACTGTTGAAGAGCCCGCAGGGTTTTATGCTGCTGGGCACGCTCCGCTTCCGCGTCACGGAATTCGAAGCCGCCAAAGGTACCGCCGACGTTTCCGCTTTGCTCGCCGAGTCGCTCGAGCGGCCCTTCATCAATATGGACGTGCAGCGGCTGGAAGGCTCGATCGCCGTGCAGTTCCTGAGCGGTCTGCGTCCGGTGCCGATCGAGGGCCTGGCCTTCAGCTTCGGCATGGTGCCGTTGCCATTGAACGCCTTGTTCAACAGCGCCGATCCGGCGCGCCCGCTCACCATCCAGTTCAGCTTCCTCGACGCCACGCACATCGGCGGCGGCATGATCTGGCAGGTCGGCACGGCGCGCGAACTGAAGTTCAGCCTGCTGGGCACGCAGCGCGGATTCGGCATGTAGCGGCACCGCGTCGGGCAAGCAAACTCTTCGTCACTATCGCCGCGCGCGTGGTGACCACTCAATCTGGATGGAGGTTATGATGGACGAGATTATCTACAGTCTGTTGTTGACGGGCAGGTTCGGCTTAAGCCTGCCGGGCACCTTGCGTTTCCACTTCACCGACCTGGATGCGCTCACGCGCCCGGTCGACGTCGCCGCCATGCTGGCGGCGGCGCCGCAGCCGGTCACCGTCGAAGTGGCGGTGTTCCAGCTGGAGGGCACGCTGTCGGTGCCCTTGCTGACCGGCTTGCACCCCGTGCCGCTGCAAGGCGTCGCGCTGGGCACCGCCGCCGGGCCCATCGGTGTAGTGCTGCTCAGTACGGACCCGGCGCGCCCGGCCGACGTGCGCTTCAACCTGCTCGACCTGCAGACCATCGCCGGCGGCCTGGTGTGGCGGCGCGGGCAGTTCGGCGAGCTGGTGTTGAGCTTGCTGGGCACCCAGCTTCCCTTGGGTCTGCAAGACGAGATGCTGGAACAGGACCAGGCGGCTCCGCAGGACGAGACCGCGTGATGTCCGGGGATCCGCTCAGGGACTCACTTCCGCGTCGTCGGCGGCCACGAACGTGAGCCGGTTGCCGAACGGATCTTTGATCGACATTTCACGCCCGCCCCATGGCACCGTTTCGATGCCCGGGCGGGCGTATTTATATCGCTTGTCCGCCAGCGCGGCGTGCAGCGCGTCGATGTCGGTGGTGACGATGCGCACGGCGGCGCCGGGGCTGCAGTCGCCGTGGTGTTCGCTCAGGTGCAGCGCGCAGCCATCCTTCGACACCTGCAGGTACAGCGGCATGCCCGGCTCGAAACGGTGCTCCCAGTCGACCTCCAAGCCCAGGAAATCGACGTAGAACTCGCGCGCCTTCGCTTCGTCGAATATGCGCAGGATGGGCGTGATGGTTCCGAGGGTCATGTTCGCTCCCGTTGGAGGTTGGTCGAGCCGCTAGTATATCTCGGGAACGATGATTTCGGACGGCACCGGGCGGCGCACATAGTCGTCGTGGTACTCGCGCTCGGGCAGCTGGATCGCCGGATGCTCGACTTCGACGTAGGGCATCTGCTGCAACAGGTGGTGGATGCAATTGAGCCTGGCCTTTTTCTTGTCCACGCCTTGCACCACCCACCACGGCGCCTCCGGAATGTGGGTGCGCTCGAGCATGATTTCCTTGGCCTTCGTGTATTCCTCCCAGCGCCGGCGCGACTCCAGGTCCATCGGGCTCAGCTTCCATTGCTTGAGCGGGTCGTGGATGCGGCCCAGGAAGCGCGCGTTCTGTTCCTCGTCCGAGATCGAGAACCAGTACTTGATCAGCTGGATGCCCGAACGCGCCAGCATGCGCTCGAACTCCGGCACGGTCTGGAAGAATTCCTCGTATTGCTCGTCGCTGCAGAAACCCATGACGCGCTCGACGCCGGCACGGTTGTACCAGCTGCGGTCGAACAGCACGATCTCGCCGGCGGCCGGCAGGTGCGAGGCGTAGCGCTGGAAATACCATTGCGTGCGCTCGCGGTTGTTGGGCGCGGGCAGCGCGGCGACGCGGCACACGCGCGGATTGAGGCGCTGCACGATGCGCTTGATGACGCCGCCCTTGCCGGCGGCGTCGCGGCCCTCGAACAGGATCACCACCTTGTGGCCGGTGTGGACCACCCAGTCCTGCAGCTTGACGAGCTCCGCCTGCAGGCGGAACAGTTCGCGGAAGTAATGTCGGCGCGCGGCCTTGGCCGCCTCGGTGCGCTCGGTCTCGATGACCAGCTTGGTGACCGGGTCGATTTCCCGGTCCTCCAGTTCCATCTCCAGCTCCTCGTCGTAGCTGTCGGTGAGCTCGCGGTGCACGCGCTCCAGCAATTCCTGTTCGTTCAATTTCACGCAATGCTCCTCGGTGTGGTCCGGGCACAGCTTACGCGCCGATTGTGACCAGCCGATGACGGATCAATATCGCGCAAATGTCGATCTGATCATGGCGCGGCACGCCCGGCTCGGTAAGCTGAATGTCTGGCCCGCGCTTGCGGCCGGATGTTTGCCGTTGTCATTGTTGCTGTGGCCACCGACGCGCGCCCGCGTGGGTGGCTTAACCTAAGGAGGTTATGATGGATGAGATTGTCTATAACTTGTTATTGACCAGTCCGCAGGGCTTGACGCTGCTGGGCACCTTGCGCTATCGCTACACCGATCTGGAGGCGCTGCAGACCGGCGACGTATCGGCCATCATGGAGCAGGCGCAGCAAGTGAGTACCGTCGAGTTTTCGCTGTTCAAGCTGCAGGGCACCTTGTCGGTACCGCTGCTGACCGGCTACTCGCCGGTGCCGGTCGAAGGTTTTTCGTTGGTCAGCCTGCTGGGACCGACGCTGACCAATCTGCTCAGCAGCACCGATGCGGCGCGCCGCCTCGACATGCAGTTCAACTTCATCGATAACAACCACATCGGCGGCGGCATGCTGTGGCGTCCGGGCACGCTGCGCCAAACGCCGTTCAGCATCCTGGGCACGCGTTTATCGCTGGGCATGTGAGCCGGCCCGCGCCGCACGGGGACGCCGCGCTGGCGTCCCTTTTTTGCGTCCTTTTTTCCTCCTCAGTGCGGATACAGGCCGTGCACGCGGCCGAACAGGCGCGTCAGGCCGAGCAGGGCGTCGATGTTGGGCGTCTGCAGCCCCAGCCGCTGGCCGATTTCGCGCACCGCGCCCACCAGCCCGTCCAGCTCCAGCATGCGGCCGGCGTCGGCGTCCTGCAGCATCGAGGTCTTGACCGCGCCCAGCTTGCGTGTGACCAGGTGGCGCTGTTCCGGCGTCTCGTCGATGTGGCAGCCGATACGCTCGCCGATCAGCGCCGCCTCGCGCATGGCCGCGCGGCAAAATTCGGCCACCAGCGGATCGTCGAGGATGCGGTCGGCGGTGGCGCCGGTGAGCGCCGACACCGGGTTGATCGTCATGTTGCCCCACAGTTTGTACCAGATGGCGTAGCGGATGTTGTCCGACACGGTGACGTCGAAGCCGGCGCCGCCCAGCAGCGCGCCCAACTGGCGCGCGCGCGCCGACTCGCCGCCAGCCGGCTCGCCGATGATCAGGCCGTTGCCGGCCTTGTGGGCGACCAGCCCGGGCTCCGGCGACGAGGTGTTGGCGTGCACCACGCAGCCGAGCACCTGGGCGTAGGGCAGGGCGGCGGTGATCGTGCCCTCCGGGTCGACGCTGGCCAGCGGCTGGTCGCCGATGGCCGGCACGCCCTGGCCGAACCACCACGGCACGCCGTTCATGGCCGGCAGGATCACGGTGTCGGGGCCGAGCAGCGGGCCGATCTCGCGCGCCACGGCCGCCAACCCCTGGCCCTTGACGGCGACGATGACCACGTCCTGGCGGCCCAGTTCGGCCGCCTTGTCGCTGGCGCGCGCCGGCGCCGTGGTCAGCACGTCGCCCTGGCGCAGCCGCCAGCCATGTTCCTTGAGTGAAACGAGGGCCGCGCGGCGCGCCAGCACGCTCAGATCGCATGCGGCCGCGGCCGCGAGACGGGTGCCGATGAAACCGCCAATGGCGCCGGCACCGACGATGCATACTTTCATGTTGTCTCCTCTGAAAGAAAAGGGGCCGCGATCGCGGCCCCGCCTTACTGAAGCATGGATTTATTCCATCTTATTATATTTGTTGCTGCTAGTTACGGATATCGAGCCGGCGGTTCAGGCTCAGCGCGGCCAGCGAGGCCACGGCGCCCGACAGCAGGTACAGGCCCACATACGCCAGGCCGAAGTGCGCCGACACGCCCAGCGCCACCAGCGGCGCGAAGCCGGCGCCCACCAGCCACGCCAGATCCGACGTCAACGCCGCGCCGGTGTAGCGGAAGCGCTGTTCAAAGTTGGCGGTGACGGCGCCGGCGGCCTGGCCGTATGACAGCCCCAGCAGCGAGAAGCCGAGCAGGATGAAGATGTCCTGGCCCGTTTCGCCGCCATCGATGAGCGACGGCACGGCGGCGCTGAAGACGGCGATCAGCATGGCCAGCGTGCCCAAGGTGCGGCGGCGGCCGTAGCGGTCGGCCACCAGGCCGGAAATGACGATACCGATGGTCATCAGCACGACGCCGACCATCTGCACCTGCAGGAAGCCGGACACGGCCCGTGGCGAATACAGGCTGATCCACGACAGCGGGAACACCGTCACCAGGTGGAACAGCGCGTAGCTGCCCAGCGCGGCCAGCGCGCCGATGACGACGTTGCGGCCCTGTTTGCTGATCAATTCGACAACGCTGACTGGCTCCAGCTGGCGCTCGTCGAGCAGGTGCGAGTATTCATGCGTGGTCACCAGGCGCAGGCGGGCGAACAGCGCCACCACGTTGATGGCGAAGGCCACGTAGAACGGATAGCGCCAGCCCCAGTCGAGGAAGTCCAGCGAGCTCAGGGTGGCCATCATGTAGGCGAACAGGCCGGCGGCGATAATGAAGCCGATCGGCGCGCCCAGCTGGCCCAGCATGGCGTACCAGCCGCGCTTGTGCTCGGGCGCGTTCAGCGCCAGCAGCGACGGCAGGCCGTCCCACGAGCCGCCCTGGGCGATGCCCTGGCCGACCCGCAGCAGCGACAGGATCACGATCGAGGTCGTGCCCAGGGTGGCGTAGTCCGGCAGGAAGGCGATGCCGGCGGTCGACACGCCCATCACCATCAGCGCGAGCATCAGCTTGGTTTCACGGGTGAACCGGTGTTGCACCGCCATAAATGCCACAGTGCCGAGCGGGCGGGCGATAAAGGCGAGCGAGAAAATCGCGAAGGCGTATAGTGTTCCGTCCAGGCGGCTCTCGTACGGGAAGAACACCGACGGGAACACCAGCGCCGAGGCGATCGCGTAGACGAAGAAGTCGAAGTATTCGGAGGCGCGGCCGATGACCACGCCGATGGCGATTTCGCCTGGTGAAATGTCGCCGTCGCGGGCATTGATGTTGCGGGCGCCTTGGCTGGTTTGGTGATGCTCTTGGACGCCAGCTTGGACGCCCGTTAATGTAGTCGTGTTGGCCATGGTCTCGTCTCGTATGTAAATAAATTTTTATTACGATCATGTCCCCGGACCACTAGGACAAAGTGTCCAATGGCAAGAACATTCCGTAATAGGTACAGTAGCATGTTATCCATATCCTGTAACGTAAATTACCGCATGATTCCTCCTATCGCTCGTCGTGGACTATTCCTCGTACCGCTGTTGTGGCTTGCAGGCTGCAACACGGTCGTGCTGAACCCGTCCGGAGATATCGCCGCTCAGCAGGGAAACCTTGTCATTGTTTCCACATTGTTGATGCTGTTGATTATCGTACCCGTTATGATTTTGATCTGTCTGTTCGCTTGGCGCTATAGGAGGTCAAATACCTCCGCCAAGTACGAACCGAACTGGGATCACTCGACCAAGCTCGAGTTGTTGATCTGGGGCGCGCCGCTCTTGATCATCATCGTGCTGGGCGCCATCACGTGGATCTACACCCACTTGCTGGACCCGTACCGTCCGCTGAGCCGCCTCGACGAGCACCGGCCGATCGCCGCCGGCGTCAAGCCGCTGGAAATCCAGGTCGTGGCGATGGACTGGAAGTGGATGTTCATCTATCCGGAGCAGGGCATCGCCACCGTCAACGAGCTGGTGACCCCGATCGACGTGCCGGTGCGCTTCAAGATGACCTCGTCGACGGTGATGAACGCGTTCTACATCCCCGCGCTGGCCGGGATGGTCTACACCATGCCGGGCATGGAGACGCAGCTGAACGCGGTGATGAACAAGGTGGGCGTGTACGACGGCTTCTCGTCGAACTACAGCGGCGCCGGCTTCTCGCAGATGCGCTTCAAGTACCACGGCGTGAACCAGGGCGACTTCGACGCCTGGGTCGCCAAGACCCGTGCCGGCGGCGCGCTGACCCGCGCCGAGTACGTGGCGTTGGACAAGCCGACCATCAAGCACCCGATCATGCACTTCGGTACCGTTGACAAGGGGCTGTACGACCTCGTGCTGAACCGTTGCGTCGTCGAAGGTTCGGTCTGCATGAACACCCTGATGCACCAGGACGCCACACGCATCAAGGCGGCGGCCGCAGTCAAAGCGCTGGACAAGGACGTCTGTGAGACCGACGTTGCCGCCACCGCCCAACCTATCCGTAAAGAATGACCATGTCTGAACACACCTTGACACCTCACCACCCGATCCTGGGTCGCCTGTCGTGGGAATCGATCCCGCTGAACGAGCCCATCCTGATCGGCACCTTCGCCATGGTGGCGCTGGGCGGCCTGGCCTTCCTCGCCGTCATGTTCAAATTCCGCCTGTGGGGCCCGCTGTGGAAGAACTGGATCACCAGTATCGACCACAAGCGCATCGGCATCATGTACATGGTCCTGGGCATCATCATGCTGCTGCGCGGCTTCGCCGACGCGCTGATGATGCGCGCCCAGCAAGCCATGGCCTTCGGCGACAACGCCGGCTTCCTGCCGCCGCACCACTACGACCAGGTCTTCACGGCCCACGGCACGATCATGATTTTCTTCGTGGCGATGCCGCTGGTGACCGGCCTGATGAACTACGTGGTGCCGCTGCAGATCGGCGCGCGCGACGTCTCGTTCCCGTTCCTGAACAACTTCTCGTTCTGGATGACCACCTTCGGCGGCATGCTGACGATGGTGTCGCTGTTCGTCGGCGAATTCGCCAAGACCGGCTGGCTGGCGTTCCCGCCGCTGTCGGGCATCATGGCCAGTCCCGACGTGGGGGTTGACTACTACATCTGGTCATTGCAGATCGCCGGGGTGGGCACGACCCTGTCCGGCGTCAACCTGATCGCCACCATCGTCAAGATGCGCGCGCCGGGCATGGACCTGATGAAGATGCCTGTCTTCACCTGGACCGCGCTGTGCACCAACGCCCTGATCGTGGCCACCTTCCCGATCCTGACCGTCACGCTGGCGATGCTGTCGCTGGACCGCATGGTCGGCACCAACTTCTTCACCAACGACCTCGGCGGCAACCCGATGTTGTACGTCAACCTGATCTGGATCTGGGGCCACCCGGAAGTCTACATCCTGATCCTGCCGGTGTTCGGCGTGTTCTCGGAAATCGTCTCGACCTTCAGCGCCAAGCGCCTGTTCGGCTACACCTCGATGGTGTACGCCACCGTCGTGATCACCATCCTGTCGTACCTGGTGTGGCTGCACCACTTCTTCACCATGGGTTCGGGCGCCAGCGTCAACTCGTTCTTCGGCATTACGACGATGATCATCTCGATCCCGACCGGCGCCAAGATCTTCAACTGGCTATTCACCATGTACAAGGGCCGTATCCGCTTCGACGTGCCGATGCTGTGGACCGTGGGCTTCATGCTGACCTTCGTCATCGGCGGCATGACCGGCGTGATGCTGGCGGTGCCACCGGCCGACTTCGTGCTGCACAACTCGCTGTTCCTGATCGCCCACTTCCACAACGTCATCATCGGCGGCGTGGTGTTCGGCCTGTTCGCCGGCATGAACTACTGGTTCCCGAAAGCGTTCGGCTTCAAGCTCGACGAATTCTGGGGCAAGGTTTGCTTCTGGTGCTGGCTGGTCGGCTTCTGGGTCGCGTTCACGCCGCTGTACGTGATGGGCTTCATGGGCGTCACCCGCCGCATGAACCACTTCGAGGACCCGTCGCTGCAGAAATGGTTCGTCATCGCCGCCATCGGCGCGCTGATCATCGCCGGCGGTATCGGCGCGTTCCTGATGCAGATCTATGTCAGCTGGCGCGACCGCGCCAAGCTGCGCGACGTCACCGGCGACCCATGGGGCGGCCGTACCCTGGAGTGGGCGACCTCGTCGCCACCGCCGGACTACAACTTCGCGTTCACCCCGGTGGTGCACGACAGCGACAGCTGGGCCGACATGAAGGCGCACGGCTACCAGCGTCCGACCAAGGGCTTTGTGGACATCCACATGCCGAAGAACACGGCGGCCGGCTTCATCATCTCGGCGCTGTCGTTCGTGATGGGCTTCGCCCTGGTCTGGCAGATGTGGCCGCTCGCCATCATCGGCTTCGTCGCCATGATGGCCGCCATCATCACCCACACCTTTAACTACAAGCGCGATTTCTACATCAAGGCGGAAGAAGTTGTCCGTACCGAAGAAGCGCACACTCGTTTGCTGGAAAGCCATGTCTGATATTACCGCTAACGCCGCCCTGAGCGACGACCCAAGCGCGCGCTACTATGTAGCCGACCACCACCCGGAGAACGGCACCTTGCTGGGCTTCTGGCTCTACCTGATGAGCGACTGCCTGCTGTTCGCCGGCCTGTTCGCCGCTTACGCCGTGCTCGGCCGCAATTACGCGGGCGGGCCGTCGGGCGCCGAGCTGTTCGAGTTGTCGACGATCGCCGTCAACACCGGCTTCCTGCTGATGTCGTCGATCACCTACGGCTTCGCCATGATCGCCTCGCAGCGCAAGAACCTGAAGGCCACCATCATCTGGCTGGGCGTCACCGGCCTGTTCGGCATGGCCTTCCTGTACCTGGAGATCGAAGAGTTCATGCACCTGATACACATCGGTGCCGGTCCGCAGCGCAGCGCGTTCCTGACCTCGTTCTTCGCGCTGGTCGGCACCCACGGCCTGCACGTGACCTTCGGTTCGATCTGGCTGATCACGCTGATGTTCCAGCTCGGTAAGCACGGCCTGACCGGCGAGAACAAGCGCCGCCTGATGTGCCTGTCGATGTTCTGGCACTTCCTGGACGTGATCTGGATCGGTGTCTTTACCTTTGTTTATCTGATGGGAGTTCTGCCATGAGCGCGCCACACAACCACGCCGGCCATGGCCATGGCCACGACGATCACGGCCACGGCGAAGAGGGCGCCCACGGCAGCCTGAAGGACTACGCGATCGGCTTCGTGTTGTCGGTGATCCTGACCGCGATTCCGTTCTGGCTGGTCATGGCCAAGGTGTTCGACAAGTCCAGCACCACCGCCGCGGTGATCCTGGCCTTCGCCGCCGTCCAGGTGGTGGTGCACATGGTCTACTTCCTGCACATGAACGGCAAGAGCGAAGGCGGCTGGTCGCTGCTGGCCACCCTGTTCACCCTGGTGCTGCTGGTGATCGTGTTGGCCGGTTCGATCTGGGTCATGTACCATATGAACCTGAACATGATGCCTTCGATGGGTACGGATGTGCACGACATGCACGACATGAAATGACGGCTGGCGCATCGCGCCAACGTTCCCGCGCCCTGCGCGTCATCCTGGCCCTTGTGGCCGGGGTGATGTTCGCAGGGTTTTTTGCTTTGGGAACGTGGCAAATATTCAGGTTGCAGTGGAAGCTGGCGCTGATCGAGCGGGTGGAGCAGCGCGTGCACGCGGCGCCGGTGGCGGCGCCCGGCGTCGCCGACTGGCCACGGCTGAACGCCGGGGACGACGAGTACCGGCGCGTGCGCGTCAGCGGCGTGTATCTGCCGGCGTCGAGCACGTGGACCTTGGCCTCGCTCGAACGCGGCATCGGTTATTGGGTGTTGACGCCGCTGTGCACGCCGGATGGCGGGATCGTCATGGTCAACCGGGGCTTCGTGCCGGCCGGGGATGGCGGCTGGAGTCCGCAGGCGGCGCCGCCGGCGGCGCCGGCCGAAGCCTGCGCGGCGGCTCGGGGCGGGGCGGCGGTGACGGTCACCGGTTTGCTGCGGATGAGCGAGAAGGCCAGTTCGCTGCGCGCCAACGAGCCGGCGCGCAATTACTGGTACACGCGCGATCTGCGGGCGATCGCGCAGGCGCGCGGGTTGCCGGCGGTGGCGCCGTATTATGTCGACGCCGATGTGGCCTCGGCGCAGGTTGAGCTGCCCGGCGACAGTGTGCGGCCGGTGGGCGGGCTGACGGTAATCTCCTTCGTCAACAACCATTTGGTTTATGCTGTCACCTGGTTCGCGCTGGCGCTGATGGTGGCGGGCGCGGCCTGGTGGGTCGCGCGGGATACAAGTAGGGGCGCGTAATCGGCCATGCATGCGCCGTTGGCGGCTCAACGATGGCGGATTACGCTACGCTAATCCGCCCTACGTGTTTCCGCTGCGGCTACGCGTGCAGGCCCGTGTTCCACGTAGGGCGGATTAGGCGGAACGCCGTAATCCGCCATCGTTGAGCCGCCGACGGCGCGCCCGGTGGACCGCCGCCCGACACGCCCCACGACAACCGTCATACCTGGAAAAACAACAATGGCGACAAAAAACCAGAATCCCTACGATCGCGGCCGCCCGAACGCGCCGGTGGTCGAGCCGCTGGCGGCGGTGAAAGCCTCGGCCAACACCATCACCCACGCGGCCGGCCACAAGAACATGCAACAGCTGATCCAGTTGCGCTGGATCGCCGTCATCGGCCAGATCACCACCATCGCTGCCGCCTCGCAACTGCTCGACGTCCAACTGCCGATGCCGGCCATGCTCAATGTGCTGGCTTGCCTGATCGCCTTCAACATCGCCAGCACGCTGCGCTGGCAGGAAAACCAGTTCGTCTCCAACAACGAACTGCTGCTGGCGCTGACGGTGGACGTGGCCAGCCTGACCGCGCAACTGTACCTCAGCGGCGGCGCCACCAATCCTTTCGTCTTCCTCTACCTGCTGCACGTGATCCTGGGCGCGGTGCTGCTGGAGGCCTGGTCGACCTGGACCATCGTCGCCGTCACCGGCGCCTGCATCGCCTGGTTGGCGCTGTTCTCGGAACCGCTGCGGCTGCCGCAGGACCACGAGCGCGGCATCCTCAGCCTGTACGTGCAGGGCATGCTGGTGTGCTTCATCCTCGACGCGGCGCTGCTGGTGGTGTTCATCAGCCGCATCACGCGCAACATGCGCACCACCGCCGCGCGGCTGGCCGCGCTGCACCAGCGCGCGGCCGAGGAGGAGCACATCATCCGCATGGGCCTGCTGGCGTCCGGCGCGGCGCACGAGCTGGGCACGCCGCTGGCCACCTTGGCCGTGATCCTCGGCGACTGGAAGCACATGCCCGAGTTCAAGGGCAACCCGGTGCTGCTGGAAGAGATCGCCGAGATGCAAACGCAGCTCAAGCGCTGCAAGTCCATCGTCAGCGGCATCCTGCTGTCGGCCGGCGAGACGCGCGGCGAATCGTCGGCCGCCACCACCATCAACACCTTCCTCGACGAGGTGGTGGCCGAGTGGCGCGTCGGCCGCCCGGTGGTGGCGTTCGAGTTCGAGAACCGCATCGATCCCGATTTGCCGGTGGTGTCCGATTCGACGCTCAAGCAGATGATCTGCAATGTGCTCGATAACGCGCTGGAGGCCTCGCCGCAGTGGCTGCGCATGGAGGCCAGCCGCGAGGACGACGCGCTGGTGCTGCGGGTGACCGACGCCGGTCCCGGATTCGCCGAGGCGACGCTGGCGCAATTCGGCAAACCGTATAATTCCAGTAAAGGACGGCCGGGCGGAGGGCTCGGCCTGTTCCTGGTGGTGAACGTGGCGCGCACCCTGGGCGGCGCCGTCACCGCCAGCAATCTGGAACAGGGTGGGGCGATGGTGCGTTTGACGCTGCCGTTGTCGGCCATCGAAATCAAACCGGAACCAACACATCATGACTACTGAACGTTTGCTGTTGCTGGTCGAAGACGACGCGGCCTTCGCCCGCACCCTGGGCCGTTCGTTCGAACGGCGCGGCTACAAGGTGCTGCTGGCCGAGAACGTCGACGAGACCAGTGCCATATTGGTGGACAACTCGCCCGGCTATGCCGTGGTGGACTTGAAACTGAAGGGTAACTCGTCCGGCCTGGCCTGCGTGCAGATGCTGCACCAGCACGATCCGGAGATGCTGATCGTGGTGCTGACCGGCTTCGCCAGCATCAACACGGCGGTCGAGGCGATCAAGCTGGGCGCCTGCCAGTATCTGGCCAAGCCGTCGAACACCGACGACATCGAGGCGGCGTTCGAACACGTCGCCGGCGCGGCCGAGCTGGAGCTGACCAACCGCTCGACGTCGATCAAGACGCTGGAATGGGAGCATATCCACACGGTGTTGGCGGAGACCGACTTCAATATCTCGGAGGCGGCGCGGCGGCTGGGCATGCACCGCCGCACCTTGGCGCGCAAGCTGGAAAAGCAGCGGGTCAAATAATTTTTTGGATTTAGCGCATGACACAAGCTTCATTTCCCGGTTTCGAACCCGAGCCGGAACTGACGGACCGCATATTTTTCGCCGTGATGCCGGATGGCGCGGCGATCGCCGACATCCATGCGTTGACGGCCGACTTGAAGGCGCGCCACGGCATGCGTGGCCGGCCGATCGTCGACGCGAAATTGCACGCGACCTTGTGCAACCTGGGCGACTTCCCCGGCATGCCGGCCAGCGTGGTGGCGCGCGCGCAGCAGGCGGCGGCGTCGGTGGCTGCCGTCACGCCGGCGTTCGACGTCGCCTTCGACGTCGCGCAGACCTTCGTCAACCGCGCCCGCAACCGGCCGTTCGTGCTGACCGGCGGCGACGGCGTGGTGGGTCTGGCGGCGCTTTACAAAAGTTTGGCGCAAGCGTTGCTCAAAGCCGGCATCGCCGGCAATCCGGCCAGCTACACGCCGCACGTCACGCTGCTGTATGACGATGTCACCGCCGCGCCGGAACCGGTGCCGGCGATACGGTGGCGCGTGAGAGAGCTGGTGCTGCTGCACAGCCGCATCGGCCAGAACCAGCCGTCCTATACGACTCTGGCGCGCTGGCCGCTGGCTAACTAGACGACAGTAACGCTTCTTGTACAGCCGTCGGGGCACGCTCGATGACCAGTAGATACGCTCGCGTCGGGCCCTCGGGCTGGCGCGAGCCTTGTTCCCAGTGGCGCAGCGTGTTGACACTGAAGCCGAAGCGACCGGCAAACTCTTCCTGTGTCATGTCGAGTTTGCACCTGATCGCCTTCACGTCTATCTTCTTGGGCACATGCACTTTGTAGGTGTTAGTGTCCGCAGCGCCCTCGGCAAAGACGATCGCCTCCTGGAGACCACGCCGGATACTGTCGGCAACCTTACTCATGATTTTTCCTTTTGAATGTCTCATGGTGATGAAAGTATATTCCGGTGCGCCGTCGCCTTCGTACTTGGACATCCTCTCAATCGCCCATTTTTGTTGTAAAAGGTTGCGTTTGGTGGCAGACTGAAACCAACTTTTGGGAGGTGATCATATGGCTATTGCTTTGAAGTTGTCGGATGACCTGGTTGAAATGGCGAAGCCTCATGCCGCTGCGGAGCACCGCTCTGTACCCAAGCAGATTGAATATTGGGCACGGCTGGGTAAGGCGGTCGAGGATAACCCCACCTTGCCGCTACAGTTCATCAAGGACACCTTGCTTGCCGCGCAGGAGGCCAAAGCGGGGATGCTAACTCCATACAAGTTCGGGGACTGAGGTGCTCGAAATTCTCGTCACGCCAACCTTCGCAAAGGCAGTCAAAAGGCTGCATCACAAGGAAAAGCTCGCGGTGGACAAGGCGGTAAAGGCCGTTGCTAACGATCCGTCAATTGGTGAAGAAAAAAAAGGCGATCTTGCGGGAATTTTTGTGCATAAATTCAAGCTCAACAAGCAAGAGGTTTTGCTTGCATACCAGCCTCATCCCAACAAGATCACGCCTGAGTCTGTGCTGTTGTTGAACATTGGATCGCACGAGAATTTTTACAGCGAATTGAAACGACGGAAGTAGGTACCGGCGGATCCGCGCCGCGGACGTGGAGGTTCTGGATCGCGGGCGTACAATGTGTTGGTGCCAATGCAAGGATCTCCGCGCCCACCTTGATGCGTTGGCGGCTCGTTATGAGGTGAACCATCATGCTAATCAGACGTTGCGCAGTGCTGTTCGTCGAGCCCCGCGAGAATCTCGATCTCGATTGGTCGTCGTTGTTCGCGGGCGAGGGCGCGTTGGGCGCGACGGTGCGCTGGGTCGCGCTGGCGCCCCATCTGGGCGTGGAGATCGAGATCGGCAACGACGAGATGCTGGCCCTTGGCGGCATCAGCCTGACGCTGTGGCGCGAGCGCGCCGCCTGCGAGCAGCAATCGTCGGTGGACGTGATCGCGCGCCTGCTCGCACTGGGACTGCTGGTCAGCGATGCGCCCGAAGGCGCGGCGCTGCGCGAACGCGACGAGGTGCTGCGCGCGCAGCATTGGCGGCCGTTGTCGGCCGCCGCGCACATGTTCAGCCGCTGGGGCGATATGCGGGTCGACAAGGGCATGCAGTTCCCGAGCTTCGAGGAGCTGGTCGAGTCCTATGGCACGCCGCCGGCACCGGCCATCGAACGCGCCGACGCCGGTACCGCGCTGTTGCTGCCTTCCGCCGAGCGCGCGGGCCTGGACGAGACGCTGTTCCAGCGCTACACCGGACGTAATTTCGATCCCGCCGCCATTTTGCCGCTGGCCACCGCCTCGCGCCTGCTGCAGCGCGCCTTCGGGTCGCAGGGCGAGCGTGAGATGGCGCCGGATGCCTTCGTGCTGAAAAAGCTAAGTCCTTCCGCCGGTGGGCTGCATCCGACCGAGGCTTACGTGCTGGCGCAGCGCGTGGAGGGCGTGGCGCCCGGTTTGTATCACTACCATCCGGTGCGGCACGCGCTCGAGCCGCTGGTGGCGATGGACACCGCGCAGACGGCCGAACTGGCGATGCGCATGGTGGCCGATCAGGATTGGTTTGTCGATGCGCCGATGATGGTGGTGCTGGTGGCGCGCGTTGAGCGTAACTTTTGGAAGTACCGTAATCACGCCAAGGCGTATCGCGCCTTGCTGCTCGACGCCGGGCATTTGTCGCAGACGTTTTATCTGCTGGCCACGGAAGCGGGCATGCCCGCCTTTGTGACGGCGGCCGTCAACGAGGTCGATATCGAGCGCGCCTTCGGGCTCGATCCGCTGAAGGATATGGTGGTGGCGGTCTGCGGTTGCGGCGCGGCGTCGGGGGCGCAGGATACCGTCGAGATGAGGTATGAGCCTTAGCCGCCGACGGAGCACGCATGGCGGATTACGCTGCGCTAATCCGCCCTACGTGTTTTAGATCTCTTAGATGTTTTAGATGTTCTAGATGTTTTAGCGGATGCGCTTAGCGCTGGCCCGAGAGGAAGAACGGGATTGCGCCGGCGGCGTTTTCCAGCTTGCCTTTGATGGCGTGGCGGTTGGCGGCGAGCACTTCCTTCGATGGCAGGCTGCGCAACGCCGGAATCTGGCCGGCGTCGATGCGGATGCCCAGGCCACCAAGCGCCGTTTGCGGATCGCTCAGGAAGCTCTGGCGGAAGCCGTCGTCGCCGGAGAGTTTGGACAGCAGCAGGTCGAGATCTTGCGGAGAGTGCGAGGCCATTTCGTCACCTTTCATGTCAGGGGGATAGTTGATGCGTATCAATACGCAAGTCCATCCTAGGACAAAGATTGACCGACCTCAAGGTATTTTTGCATGGCAAGATGCTAGTGAGTGCGCGCGGTGTCCGCCGGCGGCGCCGGTGTATGCCTGGCCAGCTCGGCGTGCGCGCTGCACATGACCAGCTCGAACGCCTGGGCGAAAGCGCGCAACAGCTCGGGCAGGGCGGTTTCCTGCTCTCTGAGCCGGTCCTCGAGCGCGGTCGCCGCCGCGAACAGGTCTGGCGCGGAAATGTTTCCAGCCGCACCACGAATCTTGTGCACCAGCTCGGCCGCGCGCGCCAGATCGCCGTCGTCGATTGCATCATGAATGTGTTGCAAACTCGCGCCGAAATCGTGGGCGAACAGGCCCAGGAGCCGCGTCAGCAGCGCGCCGTGGCCGCCCAGGCGCTCCAGCGCGGCCTCCATGTCGATGCCGGGACGGGGGTTCGGCTGCGCCGCCGGCGCCGCCGCGCCGGCGCGCGGCGCGTCCGCCTCGTCGGCCGGCGCGCGGCCGGGATCCGGTTCGACCCACGTGGCCAGCACCGCGTACAGCGTGTCCGGATCGATCGGCTTGGTGACGTAGTCGTTCATGCCCATGCCCAGGCAGCGCTCGCGGTAGCCGGCCACCGCGTGCGCGGTCATGGCGATGATCGGCAGCGCGGCGTGGCGCTCGTCGGCGCGGATCAGCGCCGTGGCCTGGTAGCCGTCCATGTCGGGCATCTGGATGTCCATCAGCACCGCGTCGTATTGGCGCACGTGGATGATGCGCGCCGCCTCCTCGCCGCTGCCGGCCAAGTCGACCCGCACGCCGGCGCGCTGCAGGATTTCGCTCGCCACCTGCTGGTTGATGCCGTTGTCGTCGACCACCAGCACATGCGCGCCGCGGATGCGCTGGACCGCGAACGACGGCGGCGCCGACAGCTTGACGGCCGCCTGGCCGGCGTCCAGTCCCAGCGCGGCCAGGACGGCGCCGCGCAGCAGGTAGGGGTTGGCCGGCTTGTCGATGAAGGGCGTGCGGCGGCTTTGCTGGGCGGCCTCGCTATCGTGCTCGCGCGCGTAGGCGGTGACCATCAGGATGGCCGGCACCGCCGCCAGCTCCGGATCGGCGGCGATGCGGCGCAGCGTTTCGACGCCGTCCATGTCCGGCATGTCGGCGTCGATCAGCAGGATGTCGTATGGTTCCATCTGCAGCGCGGCCACGGCGCCGGCGCCGGAGGCCACCGCGCGCGCCTGCAGCCCCAGCGCGCGCAGCTGGATCGTCAGCATGTGGCGCGTCGCTTCGCAATCGTCGGCCACCAGCACCCGCTTGCCCAGCACCTGCGCCGGCACCGGCGGCAGGCGCGGCGTCTGGTCGGCGGCCGGCTGCAGCTGCACCGTGAAACTGAAGCTGCTGCCGACGCCCGGTTCGCTGTCGACGGCGATCACGCCGCCCATCTTGCGCACCAGCTGCTGCGAGATCGCCAGTCCCAGTCCGGTGCCGCCATACAGCCGCGTGGTGCTGGCGTCGGCCTGGGCGAAGGCCTGGAACAGGCGCGCCTGCTGCTCGTGGCTGATGCCCAGGCCGCTGTCCTCGACGGTGAAGCGCAGCGCGCACGCGCCGACGGCGATGGCGGCGGCGTCGATGTGCGGATCGCGCTCGACCCGCAGTTCGATGTGCCCGCGCGCGGTGAACTTGAGGGCGTTGCCGACCAGGTTGACCAGGATCTGGCTCAGGCGCAGTGGATCGCCCAGCAAATTCGACGGCACGTCCGGCGCCGCCCAGATCACCAGTTCCAGCCCGCGTTCGGCGGCGCGCCACGAGAACAGGTCGGCCAGCTGGTTGAGCGTGTCGGGCAGGTCGAAGGGCAGGGCCTCCAGTTCCAGCTTGCCCGATTCGATCTTGGAGAAGTCCAGCACGTCGTTGATGATCTCGAGCAGGCTTTGGCCGGCGCGGCCGATCTTGCGGAAGTAGTCCAGCGGCTGCGGCGGCAGGTCGAGGTGGGTGCCCAGGCCGGCGAAGCCGAGGATGGCGTTCATCGGCGTGCGGATCTCGTGGCTGATATTGGCCAGGAACTCGCTCTTGGCGCGGGTGGCCGCTTCGGCGTTGGCGCGCGCCTGTTCGATCATGCGCAGCGCCCGCGCCTTCTGGTAGGCCGACACGAACGGTTCCTTCAGCGCCTTGAGCAGATCGAGGTCGCTCGCTTCGAACTTGGTCTGGTACTGGTAGTTCTCGAAGATCAGATAGCCCTCGACCTGGCCGTCGATGACCACCCGCACCGACAGCATCGCGCAGACGTCGCCCGGCAGCGATTGCTCGTGGTGGATCTCGAAAATATCGGGCGCGATCATGCACTCGGGCGGCGCGTAGCGCAGCTCGGCCTGGCGCAGGTCGACGCTGTAGGCGTCGGTGGCGGCGTCGATGCGGCCCCAGGCCGCGCGCAAGGTCATGGTTTCGGTGCCGGCTTCGCGCACCAGCGCCAGGGCCGAATCGATGCCCTTGATGACGGTCGATTCCTGCAATATCGTCTGCAGCAGCGCGTCGAAGTCGAGCTGCTCGTTGATGGATTTGACGATGGCGTTGAGCTTTTCCAGGTGCCGCGTGCGCGAGTAGACCAGCGCCTGCAGCATCTCCCCCTTGTTGTGCAGCTGGCGCACGCGCCAGCGCACCAGCGCCCACGCCAGCAAGCAGGCGATCAGAAAATAGCCGGTCCTGGCCCACCAGGTTTGATGCCAGGCCGGCGGCACCACCACCCGCAGCGACAGTTCATCGACGTTCCACAGGCCGTCGCGGTTGCTGCCGCGCAGGCGCAGGCGGTAGGTGCCCGGCGGCAGGCGGTTGTAGCTGGCCACCCGGCGGCTGGCGTCGGCCTCGGTCCAGCGGCGGTCGAAGCCCTCCAGCAGGTAGGCGTAGCGGTTGCGCTGCGGCGCCGAGAAGTCCAGCGCCGCCAGCTCCACCTCGAAGTTCTGGGTGTCCGGCGTCAGCGTCAGGGTCGGACCTTCCGGGCTGCTCAACTGGTCCGGGGTGAGCGCGCGCTGGTCGACCCGCACGGCGCTGATCACCAGCGGCGGACGGTAGCCCCAGTCGTTCAGGCGCCCGGTGTAGACCACCGCCATGCCGGAGGTGGCGCCAAACAGCAGGTCGCGCTCCTTGGTGACGGTGCTGGCGCCGATGAAGAAGGTGCGGAACGCCAGGCCGTCGGCGCGGGTGAGCGCGCGCGCCTTGAGCGTGGTGGCGTCGACCACGGCGATGCTGTCCGACGTGGCGGCCCAGATGCGGCCGGCCGGGTCCGAGCGCAGCGCCATGATGGTGCCGGTCGACAGCCCCTCGGCCACGCCGACGCGCTCGAACACGGGCGCACCCTTGGCGTCGCGGCCGGTCATCACGCAGATGCCGCCGCCGTAGGTGCCCACCCAGAGCCTGCCGCGGCTGTCGATCACCAGCGAACTGATGACCGCTTCCGAGAGCGCGCCGGCGACGGCCGGCGCGGCGCGGATCTGTTCGACCTTGCCGGTGGCCGGATCGAGCCGATTGAGGCCGTTGCGGGTGGCGATCCACAGCGAGCCGTCGGCGTCGGGGACCACCGCGTGGATGCGGTTGTCGGTCAGGCCTCCGCTCTCGGGCGGACCCTGGACGTAGCGCGCGATGGTGCCGGCGGCGACGTCGTAGCGCAGCAGCCCCTCGAAGGTGCCGAGCCACAGCCGGCCGTCGCGCTGGAAGATGGTGCCGATGCGGGGATAGGGGGTGTCCTGCGGCAGGGCCACGCGGGTGACGGCGCGCCCGCCGCCTTTGCTGCGGTACAAGCCGAGCTGGGTGCCGATCCAGGCCTCGCCCGGCGCCGCCTCGGCCAGCGCCAGCACCACGCGGTTGGGCAGCGCCGTCTCCGGCCGGTGCGGGTCGGGACGCAGCGCCGCGCGCCGGGTGCCGTCGGTGGCGACGATGTCGATCCCCTGGTCGGCCAGCGCGATCCACACCTCGCCGCCGCTGTCGGTCATTAGCGCGGTGACCGCCGCCTCCTGCTCGCCCTCGGCGCCGAACACCGAATCGATGCTCTCGCTGTGCGGGTCGTAGATGTCGACGCCGCGCTCGGTGCTGACCCAGATCATGCCGCTGCGGTCGCGCAGCAGCGCGGCGGTGCGGTCATTACTGAGGCTGAACGAGACGGCCGGCTGGTGCAGGATGCGGGTGCCGCGGTCCTTGGCCGTGTTGTATTCGACGATGCCGCCGCCGTAGGTACCGGCCCACCAGGTGCCCGGCGTGCTCTCGACGACCGACAGCACCATGTTCGATTCCATGTCCTTGACGCCCTTGGGCGCCAGCAGGTGGCCGCTGTCGGCCAGCGGATCGACGGTGCCGATGCCGCTTTTAAGCGTGCCGAAGGCGATCTGCCCGCGGCTGTTCTCCCCCAGCGCCATGACGGTGTCGCTCCAGCCGCCCTGGCCGGCGGCGACCGGGATGGTGGCGATGGCGCCGCCGGGCTTCATCCGCGCCAGGCCGGTGCCGGTGCCGATCCACAGGTTGCCGGCGCGGTCCACCAGCAGCGCGCGGATCTGGTTGTCCGGCAGGCCGGGCGCGGTCTCGCGGGTGTGGCTTTTGACGGTGCCGCGGATGGCGTCGTAGAATTTGAGCCCGGTGGGCGTGCCGATCCACAGATTGCCCTTGGCGTCGCTGGCGATGGCGCTGACCAGGCCCCGGCTCAATTCCTCGTTGAGGCGGACGAAGTGTTCCTTGCGGTTGTCGTACATCGCCACGCCGGCGGCGGCGGTGCCGACCCACAGGCGGCCGCGCGGGTCGACATGCAGCGTTTGAATGAAGTCGCCGGGCAGGCTGCTGGCGTCGCCGGCGTTGTGGTGGAAGCTGCGCACGTGATAACCGTCCCAGCGTGCCAGGCCGCTCTGCGTGCCGATCCAGATGTAGCCGTCGCCATCCTGCGCCAGCGCCATGCTGACCGGATGCGGCAAGCCTTGTTCGAGGCCCAGGTGTTCGAACAACGGGGTGGCCAGTTTGTCCCAGCGCTCGACGCCGGCCATGGCGGGGCCGAACCACACGGCGCCGGCCAGGAGGCACAGGCGGGCCGCCGGCGCGAGGGCGGCGCGGGAACGCAGGACGGCACGATATAGCCGGCGCAGGGCGGCGATACAGGCATGCGGCGATGGGGCAT
Organism: Duganella sp. 1411; assembly: GCF_017833525.1. GTDB lineage: Bacteria > Pseudomonadota > Gammaproteobacteria > Burkholderiales > Burkholderiaceae_D > Rugamonas. The sequence continues at coordinate 816,951 of NZ_JAFICD010000001.1, read as the reverse complement.
GGTTGTTCAAATCAGGGCACACTCCCGGCAAGTAATTATCAGCATACGGAATAGCCGGCTGAAAGTCCATGCTTGCGGCGCGAATTCGCCGCCGCTTGTACAATCGGCATGAGCATTGCCACACAAGGCCCCCCCCCACATGAAGCCTGCGTTATGAAACCTCAACTACTGGTGCTGGCCGCCAGCCCCTCCGCCGCGGTCATGGAACAGCTGGACCGCCATTTTGAATGCCACCACGCCTGGCGCCAGCCGCGCGGGGAGCAGGCGGCGTATATCGGCGGCGTGGCCGCCGGCGTGCGCGGCCTGCTGACCACCGGCGCGATCGGCGTCGGCCCGGCGCTGCTGGAGCAGCTGCCGGCGCTCGAAATCGTCGCCGTCAACGGCATCGGCACCGACGCCGTGGCGCTGGAGGCGACCCGCGCGCGCGGCATCGTCGTCACCAACACGCCCGGCGTGCTGACCGACGACGTGGCCGATCTGGCGCTGACGTTGTTGCTGGCGGCGGCGCGCCGCCTGCCGGCGCTGGACCGCTACGTGCGCGGCGGCGCCTGGGAGGCCGGCCAGCCGCTGGCGCCCACGCGCGCGCTGCGCGGCAAGGTGTGCGGCGTGTTCGGCTTCGGCCGCATCGGCCAGGCGGTGGCCGCGCGGGCCGAGGCCTTCGGCATGCGGGCGATGTACTTCCAGCCACGCGCCATCGACGGCGTCGCGCAGGAGCGCAGCGCCTCGTTGCTGGAATTGGCGCGGGCCAGCGACTATCTGGTGGTGTGCGCGCCCGGCGGCGCGGCCACGCGGCACGCCGTGAACGCCGAGGTGCTGGCGGCGCTGGGGCCGGAGGGTACGCTGGTCAACATCGCGCGCGGCTCGCTGGTGGACCAGCAGGCGCTGATCGCGGCGCTGCGCGGCGGCGCGCTGGGCATGGCGGCGCTCGACGTGTTCGACGACGAGCCGCGCGTGCCGGCCGCGCTGCGCGAGCTCGATAACGTGGTGCTGACACCGCACGTGGGCAGCCTGACCGTGGAAACCCGCCACGCCATGGGGCAACTGGTGGTGGACAACCTGCTGGCTTACTTCGGCGGCCGCCCGCCGCCGACGCCCGTGGCTTGATCATTCCGTGTTAATTGCCGTGTGGTAATTAGGGCGTCATATTCGCCGCGTATAGTGATTGATGTCGATGTCATAACATTAATTACTCGGAAGAACTTTCGCGATGAAACTCCCTCAATTCAACACCGGCACGCGGGTGATGGCGTCGTTCGCCGCGCTGCTGCTGGCGATGGCCTGCATGTCCGGCGTGTCGTTGTGGCGCCTGCAGTCGGCCAACGACACCGCCTCCAACCTGGTCGATGAAAAGCTGGCCAAGCAGCAGCTCACCTCCGAATTGCTGGGCGTGGCCGAGCTCAATGGCCTGCGGGCGATCTCGATCGCCCGCAGCGACAGTCTGGAGGTGGCCGATATCTTCCAGGCGCAGCTGGTCGCCGGCGACAAGGTGGCGGCCGCGATGGAGCGCCAGTTGGCCGCCATGCCGGCCGACGACGCCGAGCGCGCCCTGTTGCGCGCGGTCGGCGCGCGGCAGGCCGCGTATCTGGCCTTGCGCGCCGATCTGTTCAAGTTGAAGGACGGCGGGCGGATACAGGAGGTGGGCGCGATGCTCGACACCCGGCTCGCCGGCGCCTTCGCCGCCTACACCGGCGCGCTGCAAAAACTGCTGGACCATCAAACGCGGGAGGCCCGGGCGCTGGCCGCGCTGTCGGCCAGCCAGTTCCACAGCAGCCGCGCGCTGCTGGCCGGCCTCGGGGCGGCGACACTGGCGCTGGGCGCCGGGCTGGCCGTGCTGCTGACGCGCAGCATCGTGCGGCCGCTGACGCGGGCCGTCGCGCTGGCCGGGCGGGTGGCGGACGGCGAGCTGCATGTCGTCATCGAGCATGGCCGCGCCGACGAAATCGGCCAGCTGTTCGACGCGTTGAGCCACATGACGGACCGGCTGGCGCACACCGTCGGCCGGGTGCGCGACGGCGCCGTGGCGATCGACTCGGCCTCGCGCGAAATCGCCAACGGCAATCTGGATCTGTCGCGCCGCACCGAGCACCAGGCCGGCGCGCTGCAGGAGACCGCGTCGGCGATGGTGCAACTGGCGTCGGCGGTGCGCGAGAACAGCGGCAACGCGCGCGAGGCCAACGCGCTGGCGCTGTCGGCGTCGGACGTGGCGGGCAAGGGCGGCCAGGTGGTGTCGGAGGTGGTGCGCACCATGGCCGGGATCAACGACTACGCCCACAAGATCGTCGACATCACCGGCGTGATCGACAGCATCGCCTTCCAGACCAATATCCTGGCGCTGAACGCCGCCGTCGAGGCGGCGCGCGCCGGCGAGCAGGGACGGGGCTTCGCGGTGGTGGCGTCGGAGGTGCGCGGCCTGGCGCAGCGCTCGGCGGCGGCGGCCAGGGAGATCAAGGCGCTGATCAACGATTCGGCCGGACAAATCGCCAGCGGCAGCGCGCTGGCCGAAAACGCCGGCGCGACGATGGATGAAATCATGCTGAGCGTGCGCAAGGTCACCGCCATCATGGCCTCGATCAGCGCCGCCAGCGCCGAGCAGGAACACGGCATCGGCCAGGTCGCCGCCGCCATCGGCGAGATGGACGGCGTCACGCAGCAGAACGCGGCGCTGGTCGAGGAGGCGGCGGCGGCCGCCGGCGCGATGCAGGCGCAGGCGCGGGAGTTGACGCAGCTGGTCGGGTCCTTCAAGACGCGCGATACGATGCCGTCCAACGATCGCCGTCACCGCGCGGGGAGGTTGATATTGCTGTAAACTAGGGGAGCTCAGCAACAATAACCCTTCCCGACTCCCCATGTCCGCATCCAAATCCCCGTCCGGCACGCCCCCGATGTTCAACCTGGCGTGGCCGCTGCTGGTCGAACTGGGATTGGCGATCGGCGCCGGCGTGGTCGGCACGGCGCTGGCGTCGCGCATCTCCGACGCCGCCGGCGGCGCGTTCGCGATCGCCAGCCAGGTGTCGGCCACCTTGTTCATTTTGTTCCGCATCATCGGCGCCGGCGTCAGCGTGGTGGTCACGCAAAACCTCGGCGGCGGCCAGCGCGAGGCCGCCAACAAGGTCGCCTGCGCGGTGGTGGGCGCCAGCACCTGGCTCGGCGCGGTCGCGGCGCTGGCGGCGCTGGTCGGCGCGGGCGGCCTGCTGCACCTGCTCAACGCCCCGCCCGAGGTGTTCCCGCTGGCCGCGCCGTTGTTGATGGCGCTGGCGCCGTCGCTGCTGTTCGACGCCTGGAACGCGTCGATGGCCAGCGTGATGCGCGCCCACTTGCGCACCCGCGACACGCTGCTGGTGCTGATCGCCATGCACGTCAGCCATCTGGCGCTGGCGATGCCGCTGATGTACGGCTGGGGGCCGCTGCCGGCCCTGGGCCTGCCGGGCTACGCGCTAGCGTTGGCGGTCAGCCGCGCCATCGGCCTGGCCCTGCATCTGTGGTTGTGGCGCCTACACCTGGGCATCACGCTGGTGCGCGCCGACTGGTGGCGGCTGCCCCGGCGCGAGCTGGCGGCGGTGCTGCATATCGGCCTGCCCGGCGCCGCCGAGAATATCGCCTACCGCCTGGCGTTCATGTTCAGCGTGGCGACGGCGGCGCAGCTGGGCGCCACCTCGCTGGCGACCCAGGCCTACGTGCTGCAGTTGATGGGCGGCGTGATGATGTTCAGTATCGCCACCGGCCTGGCGGTGGAGATCGTCGTCGGTTATCTGATCGGCGCCGGCGACCTGCGCGAGGCGCACGCGGTGGTGCGGCGCGCGCTCAAGATCGGGCTGGTGGCCTGCGTGCTGATCGCCGCCGCCGCCGCGCTGGCGGGCCACTGGCTGCTCGGCTGGTTCACGCAGGACCGGCGCATCATCGACGCCGGCGTCACGCTGTTGTGGATCACGGTGCTGCTGGAGCCGGGCCGCACCTTCAACCTGGTGGTGATCAACGCGCTGCGGGCGGCCGGCGACGCGCGCTTTCCGGTGATGGCGGGCGCCGCCTCGATGCTGCTGGTGCTGGCCGGGGGCAGCTGGCTGCTCGGGGTGGGGCTGGGCTGGGGCTTGATCGGCGTGTGGATCGCCTACGTCGCCGACGAATGGATACGCGGCTTGATCATGTGGCGCCGCTGGCAGACCCACGCCTGGGTGCCGCACGCGCGCGCGTCGCGCAAACGTCTGCGGCCGGTGATCGTGGTCGAGGGATGAAAAAACCGCCCGGTTTCGGCCGGGCGGTTCGGGGGCGCGTCGTCACTGCACGGTGAGGATGACCTTGACCGTGTCGTCGACCTGCGACTTCTCGATGTAGCCGATGGCGCTGGGGTCGGCCGCGACCGCCTTCTTCACCTCGGCGCTGGAGGCGTACTCCTTGGGCGCGCTGGCCTTGCCGGTGAAGACCAGCTTCGACCAGATCGCCTTGACCTGCGTGGAGTCCTTGTCCAGCACTTTTTTATAGAACTCGTTGCGCAACGGTCCGTCGGTGTGTTCGACGGGCGTGAACAGGGTCGACTTCCCGAGGAAGAACTGGCCCGCCTGTTCGCTGAACATGCGCGTGGCCGGATTCTTCGGATTGACGATCACCACGATCTCCGCCGCGAACGAAGGCGCGGCGCAGGAGCACAGTCCCGCCGCCAGCAGCAGCTTGCCGATAGTCGTTTTCATGTGGCTCTCCTTAGAAGACGAAATCGATGGCGGCCGCATAGACGGTGACATCCTTGCCGTCGTAGCCGGGCTTGACGTTGATCAGCGTGCCGGCGCCGTTGCGTGGGCTGAGGCGGTCGATCTGCACCTTCAGCGCGGCCGACTTGTAGAAGTCCCAGCGCACGCCGATGGCGTTGCTGGACTGCTCGCCGGTCTTGATCGCGCCGTTGAGGCCAGCGCTCAAGCCGGCCAGCGGACCGCTGGTGGGCAGCGAGGAGAAGCTGCGGATGCTGTCCTGCTTGACGTCTCCGTGCAGGTAGTACGGCACGAATTTGCCGACCCGGTAGCCCAGCATCACGTACCACGAGGTGGTATCCGGCACCAGGCGGGTATCGGTTTTGCGCACCGCGTATTCGGTCTGCGCGAGGATGTTCTTGTAGTCCATGATCAGGCCGGCGGCGGTGAACGTGCCTTTGAAGTCGATCAGGTCCAGTTGGTCCGAAACGCCAAGGCCTGCCGCCTTGACGGCGCCGACCAGTTGGTCGAGCTGGCCGTTGTGGATGCTGACGTTGGCCTGGGAGCGCGCCAGCCGGTAGGTGAACGGCCCGTTCTCGAGCGTCACCTGCGCCGCGACCGTGCCGATGTTGGCGGTGGTGCCGGGCGATTTGTTTTTCGTCGTGCCGGCCGCCAGTTGCGCGCTCAACGTGCTGTCGCCGAAGCTGTGCTGGTAGAGGATGTCGCCGCCGTCGATGGAGTCCATCGGCACTTGCGCGTACACCTCCGTCGGCGGGCGCAGCATCGTGTTGGCGTAGCCGACGTTGCGCACGTCCGAAATCATGTAGATCGGCGCGGCGATGCGGCCGAGGCGCGCGCTGAAATCGTCGCTGATCTTGTACTTGGCGAAGGCCCACGCCAGGTTGCCGGTGTAGGCGTCGTGCTCTCCGCGTTTGAGCACCAGCCCTTGCGCCGTGAAGGACAGGTTGTCGCTGTATTTGAGCGTGGCCTGCACGCCGAAGTCGGAATCCACGCCGGTGCGGAAGTCCTTGCCGACGCCGGCGGCCTGGCTGACGCGGCTGAACTCCGCCTGGTCGGTGTTGGTCCTGGTGACCGCCGCCGTGCCGAAGCCGCTGATGGTGATCGGCAGGCCGTCCTGCGCGCTGGCCGTGGCGGCGAAGGCGCCCAGCACCGCCAGCGCCATCAGCGATTTGATCCCGGCGCGGCTGGTTGAATCGGTGTGCGCCGAGGCGCGGATTGCAAGCTTCGTTTGTTTCATCGGTACCCTCCATGGTTGTCTAGCGACGCTTTTGTTTGTCTGGTCGTCTTTTTTTAGTGTGACGCGGAAGGTATTGATTCGGGTCAAATTTTTACAGAAATGTCACATTTTCGTTGTTGTAGGGCAACGACTATCAATATGGGATCGGGCCCGGGTGGCGGAAACGGCAAGCTTGCGTAAGGGCTGGGTTGGATTTTCGCCACGTCGCGCTCATCCGCGCGGCGGCGCTTCATGACACACTTTTTTGGGCGGGGTGCGTGGTGTCAGATGCCGCTGGCCGGGGGCGCGGCCGGCAGGTGGCGCAGGATCGCGCGCAGCATTTGCTCGACGTCGATCGGCTTGGCGATGAAGTCGTCCATGCCCGAAGCGATGCATTTTTCGCGCTCGGAGGCCATCACGCCGGCCGTCATGGCCAGCACGGGAAGCGTCAGCTTCAGTTCCGAGCGGATGCGGGCGGTGGCCTCGAAGCCGTCCATTTCCGGCATCTGCACGTCCATCAACACCAGGTCGTAGCGGTGCGCTTCGGTGCGCAACAGGTCGAGCGCGGCGCGGCCGTTGTCGACCGTGTCGACGCTGGCCCCGGCGTAATCGAGCATGCTCTTGGCGACCAGCTGGTTGATCGGATTGTCCTCCACCAGCAGGACGCGCGCGCCGTCGATGCGCAGCGCCGGGGCAGGCCCCGCTGCCGGTGCCGACGGCGAAGTCGATACCGGCGCGTCGTCGATCGGCGCCGCCGCCGGGTCCGGCGCGTTGCTGTTTTTTTCTTCGGCGGCCCGCGTTTCGAGGGCGGCGCGCGCCAGCCGCACGGTATCTTGCAGGCGCTGGCCGGTCGCGGGTTTGAGCAGCACCGCGTCGGCGCTTTGGGCGCCGTCCGTGTGCAGCAGCTTGCCCTGGCCGAAGGCGCTCACCATCAGGATGATCGGCAGCGGACCCTCGCCGCTGGCGCGGATCGCCTCCATGGTTTGCAGCCCGCTCATGCCGGGCATGTTCCAGTCCACCAGCACGGCGCCATAGCGGCCGCCGGACCCGCGCAGCAACGTCAACGCCTGCGCGCCCGATCCGGCGCGGTCGCAGCGCCATCCCTGCGAGCGCACGGTCTTGGACAGATAGTCGGCGCTGACGGGATGGTCGTCGACCACCAGCAGGTGCGACGCGGGCGCGGGCGCGGCGGCGGCATCGTCGCCGGCCGGCGCGGCGGCGCGCGTCATCGGCACCGTGAGTATGAATTCGCTGCCGACGCCGGGCGTGCTGCGCACCTCGATTCCGCCTCCCATCAATTCGGCGATGCGGCGCGAGATGGTCAGTCCCAGCCCGGTGCCGCCGAAGCGGCGGGTCATGGAGGCGTCGGCCTGGGAGAAGGGGGCGAACAATTGCGCCAGGCTGTCGGCCGGAATGCCGATGCCGCTGTCGCTGACGGTAAAGCGCAGCGTGGCCGCCGATTCTCCGCCGCCGTCCACCGTTTCGACCAGCACCGCCACCGAGCCTTTTTCGGTGAACTTGATGGCGTTGCCGACCAGGTTGACGAGCACCTGCTGCAGCCGGTGGCCGTCGCCGACCAGCGCCTGCGGCACCCCGGGCTCGATGCCGATGGCCAGTTCGAGATCCTTCTCGCCGCCGTTGACGGTCATGATGTTGGCCAGCGTTTCGAGCACCGCGCCCAGTTGGAACGGCGCCGGCGACAGCTCCATGCGGCCCGCTTCGATCTTCGAGAAATCGAGCACGTCGTTCAGTATGCCCAGCAGCGAATTGCCGGACGAGCGTATCATCTCGAGGTACTTTTGCTGGTCGGGCGACAGCGGCGTGTTGTTCAGCAGATGCGTCATGCCCAGCACGGCGTTGAGCGGCGTGCGGATTTCGTGGCTCATGTTGGCCACGAACTCGGTCTTGGCGCGGCTGGCCGCCTCCGCCTGGTCGCGCGCGGCGATGAGGGAGCTTTCCGATTCGCGCAGCGCGCCGGTCATCTGCCGCGCCAGCCCGGTGGCATAGACGTGGCGCGCCGTCAGCGCCCGCACCACGCCGAAGAACAACAGGCTGATAATCACGCCCGCCAGCAGCACGATGTGCGATTTCTGCCGGTCGATGGAGCGCTCGAACGCCGGCAGGGAGGTGAACCGTAGCGTCCAGCGATGCTGCAGCAGTTCCAGCGGCATCTCGCGCACGAAGGGATTGGGATAGTGCAGGCGGTCGTCATCGGTGCGGTCGGCGGCGCTGGCGTACAGCCGCGCGGAGGCGGAGGTCTCGTCGCCATCGAAAATCTCCAGCCGGATGGCGCGTCCGCCGGGCGCGTCGCCGCCGGTGCCCAGCAAATCCCCCATCAATTCCCCTGCCAGGATAGGGCTGTAGACGAAGCCCTGCAGCGCCGCCATGCGCTGCTCCGGCGTGGCGTGCGCGGGCAATCCGGCCTGCTTGCGGTAGACCGGGAAATACAGCAGAAACCCCGGCCTGCCTTCGTTGCGGGCGTTTTGCACCAGTTGCACCTTGGCGCTCAGGGCCGGCATGCCGGTACGCGCGGCGTTGCGCAGCGCGACCTTGCGGATCGCCTCCGAGAACATGTCGTAACCGAAGGCGCGTTGGTTGCGCTGGTCGAACGGTTCCAGATAGAGCACCGTTACCGACACCGGCGGCGGGTTCACCGCTTCGGCCGGATCGAGCGACCAGATACGGAAATCCGGATAGCCCTCGGCGCGCACGCGCCGCTCCAGCGCCTGGCGTTGATCGCGCTGCAGAAACGCCGCGTAGCCGAGCCCCATCACGCCGGGGAAATTGCGGGTCAGCTCCATGCCGGCGGCGAAGTCGCGCCATTGCGCGCGCGACGGTTCCTGTTCGGCCCTGAACAGCGCCTGGGCCCCGCGCAGGCCGGATTCGTAAAGACCCATACGTTGCTCGATGCGCTGCGCGATGTCCGCGCCGTCGGTGTCGAAGCGTTCGCGCGCGCGCCGTTCGGTCTCCAGCGCCACCAGATGCCAGACCATCACCGTCAGGCCGACGCCGATCAGCAGCGTCGCCCACTGCGCCGCGCTGTGTTCCCGCACGCTGGCCTGCAGCCGTTTGCGCTCGCTGGCGTCGGCGCACAAGACCATGCCAATCAGGCTACACAGGACGACAAAGCTGTCGAGCGAGATCAGCGCGTCGTTGAGGGTGCCGACGGCGAACGGGCCAAGCCCGGTGACGGTGCCATACACGGCGCCGGCGGCGGCGCACAGATACACGGTGCTGGCGCCGCGCAGTCCGTGGCGGTGGGAGGCCCAGGCCACGCACGGCACGAACAGATACGGCAGCCATCCCAGGTGGTCGTCGGCGGAGTAGTCGCGCAGGAATATCAGCGCGATCAGCACCAGCAGCAGCGCCACCGACAGCGCCGCTTCGAGCGCGGCGCGCCAGCGCCATGGCGGCAGGCGCTCGAGCCACCAGATGACGATCGCCGGCGTCACCAGCAGCACGCCGGCGGTGTCGCCGACCCACCAGGTCAGCATGACGGTGGCGTAGGCGCCCGCCGGCGCCAGTCCGCACAGCACCAGAGTGCCGGCGCCGACGCCGGCGCTGACCAGGCACATGGCCATGGCGATCAGCGCGAATTTGTAGACGTTCTGCAGTTGCCCGATCGGCTGCGCGAGGTCGGCGTGGCGGCGTACCAGCCAGGCGCCGGCCAGCGCTTCGAGGGTATTGCCGGCGGCGATGGCGGTCGACGCCAGCAGCACCGTGGCGCCAAACGGCAGGCCGTTGGCGTGGAAGGTGGCCAGGTTGGCGGCGAAGGCTCCCGCCATGATAGCCGGCCAGGCGCGATATCCCATCAACAGGATGGCGGCGAAGGCGATGCCGGACGGCGGCCAGACCGGCGTGGCGTTGGTATGGGCGAAGGCCAGCAGCAGGCTGGCGCGGGCCACCAACGCGTAGCAAAGCGCCAGCAGCGCAAGGTGGACCAGCCGTTTTGGCATGTCCGGCGCCTGCGCGCCGCCGTCCCGGCCGGAGACCAGGGAGCGTCCGGATGCGGCCGGGGAGTCCGTATCGTGACCTACGCGCATGGCAGCTTGTTTGAATTGTCTGTGTGGCAATCACTATAGCGTATTTGCCCTCGGTTTTGCGCGTTTCGCGTCGTCTGGAAGCATTTCGCGCCGTTGGCGCGCCGTTGGTCGCATCGCCCGCCAACGCCGGCGACGCATGGCTAGAGTGGAGTCCTCGGTTATTCACCGCCACCCACCCAATGGAGCCCGACATGACACGCCACACCGCCAGCGCCTTGTTCGCCTTTCTCTTAACGATGACATCCGCCGTCGCCGCCGATCTGACCATCACCGTCGATGGCGTGGCCAGCGCGGATGGCCAGTTGATGGTCGCCCTGTACAATTCCGCCGACACCTTCCGCGGCAAGCCATACCGCGCGCTGACCGCGCCCGCGTCGGCCGGTACCGTCAAGCTGGAGGTCAAGGACCTGCCGCCCGGCGACTACGCCTTCGCGCTGTACCACGATGCCAACGGCAATAGCAAACTGGATCTGAACGCGGCCGGCATGCCGGTCGAGGACTACGCCTTCAGCAATAACGCCATGGGCAAGCGCGGGGCGCCGAGCTATGCGGACGCGCGCTTCCCGCTGCCCGCCGCCGGCGCCGCCGTCGGCGTCAACCTGCGCTGATCGGGGGACGCGATGAATCCACGCCGTCAATTCCTCTCCCGTGGCATCGGCCTTGCGGCCTTGGGCCTGGGCGCCGGTCCGGCGCTGGCCGACAGCGCGACCTCGGGCCTGTTCCACCAGGCGCTGGAGCGCGATCCGCGCCTGTCGGTGTACGCCGATACCGCCGGCGAGCTGGCCGGCGACGCTGTCGTCCATGGCCGCCTGCCGGCCGACCTGAATGGCGTTTTCTATCGCAACGGGCCGGGACGCTTTGAACTGGGCGGCGAGCGGTATCACCACTGGTTCGACGGCGACGGCTTCGCGCAAAGCTGGCGGATCGGCGGCGGCCGGGTCGCGCATCGTGGCCGCTTCGTGCTGACGAAGAAATTCGATGACGAGAGCAGCGCCGGCCGCTTCCTGTATCCCGCCTTCGGCACCTACATCGACCGCCGGGCGGTGAAAAACAACGACACCGTCAACGTCGCCAACACCAATCTGCTGCCGTTCAATGGCCGGCTGTACGCGCTGTGGGAGGGCGGATCGGCGATCGAACTCGATCCGCTGACGCTGGCCACGCGCGGCGTCAAGACCTGGCGCGCCGATTTGAAGTCGATGCCGTTCTCCGCGCATCCGAAAATCGATCCCGATGGCGGCCTGTGGAACTTCGGCTGCGTGCAAGGTGGCGACCGGCTCATTATCTACCGCCTCAACGCGGCGGGCGAGGTGACGCGGACCGCCATGGTGCCGGTGCCGCAGCTGAACATGGTGCACGATTTCGCCGTCAGCGGACGCCATCTGATTTTCCTGGTGCCGCCTTACGCCATGGCCCGCGACGCCGATCTCAGTCTGGCCGAGAGCCTGCGCTGGGAAGGCGGCGCGCGGCCGCTACGGGCGGTTGTCGTCGACAAGGACACGCTGGCGCTGCGCCAGGTATTCGAGCTGCCGGCGCGCTCCGTATTCCACCTCGGGAACGCGTTCGAGGACGGCGCCTGCACCCGGCTGGACGCGGTGCTGCACGAAGGCGACATCCTGCCCGACCCCGGCTTGCCGATGCGCGGCCAGATGCGCGACTACCGCGAAGGGCGCAGCAGCACGGTGCAAATCACGCTTGACTATGCCAGCGGCCAGGCGCGCGAGGCCCGCCTGTTTGGCGTCAGCGAGTTTCCGCGCGTGGCGCCGCAGGTGGTGTCGGCGCGCCATCGCAAGCTGGCGGTGCTGGGCGCCGACGGCGCCGACAAGGCTTTGACACTGAACACGGTCAATCTGATCGACACCGACGGCGGCAAGGCCGATAGCTATGCGTTTGGCGCCGGCTGGCAGGTCGAGGAGCACGTGCTGGTGCCACGGCGCGGCGCGCGCTCGGAGACCGACGCCTATCTGGTCGGCGTGGCGCAGGACGTGCGGCGCGGGCAGACGGTGATGACGGTGTTTGATGCGCACAACATCAAAGCCGGGCCGAGGGCCTTGGCGCGACTGGCTTATCGCGCGCCGGTTTGCTTTCATGGTAACTTTCTGGCGTCATGATATTTTGGATGCCTCGCTTTGAATAACACCCCTATGACGGACCTCAAACCGCTACCGATCGCGCACCCGCTGGAAATCATCCCGGTGTTCCGTCGCTGGCCGTCGTCGGTTCCGCGCAATGTGCTCTACACCGTGATCTTCAGCAGCGCCGTGGCGCTGGCGCTGACCGCCATCCAGAAGGTGGTGGGGGACGACGACGCGCTGCGCGGCTACCTGTCGGCGATGCTGGTGATCTCCAATCTGATCGGCGCGATGGTGTATGGCGCCTTGGCCGCGCTGGGCTGGCTGTCGAACGGCTGGCCGCGCCGTGTGCGCGGCGTCAAGCGCATGCTGTTCCACGTCGCGTTGCTGGCGGTCTGCGTGCCGCTGGGGATAGGCCTGGGCAATTTGCTGCTGAGCGGTGCCAATCCGCTGCGGGTGCTGCGGCAGCGGGACGTGCTGGCGCAGTCGCTGGTGATCGCCACGCTGGTGGCGATCTTGATGTACGCCGTGCGCCTGGCGGCCGAGCGCAGGATGCAGGCCGCGCTGGACGAGGCGCGCCAGAAGGAGCTGATCGCGTCGAGCCAGCGGTTGCTGGCGGAGGCGCGGCTGCGCGCGCTGCAGGCGCAGATCGAGCCGCACTTCCTGTACAACACGCTGGCCAATGTGGTCAGCCTGATCGGGACGCAGCCGGCGCAGGCGCGCCATATGCTGGAACGGTTCATCGATTATCTGCGCGCCAGCCTGGCGGCCAGCCGTGGCGACCAGACCACGCTGGCCAGCGAGGCCGCTCTGCTGGCGGCGTACCTGGACGTGCTGGCCGTGCGCATGGGCGACCGGCTGCGCTACCGTATCGACGTGCCGGAGGAGCTGCGCGGCTACGCGATGGCGCCGATGCTGCTGCAGCCGGTGGTGGAGAACGCGATCTCCCACGGGCTGGAGCCCAAGGTCGAGGGCGGCGAGATCGTCATCAGCGCGCGCCTGCTGGGCGATGGCGTGTGCGTGCAGGTCAGCGACACCGGCGCCGGCTTGGGCGGCACGGGGACGGCTTCCCACAAACCCGGCGGCGGCGTGGGCCTGAGCAACCTGCGTGAGCGCCTGCGCAGTTTATATGGCGGCGCGGCTCGGGTAGAATTATTGGAAAACCAACCATGCGGCATGACGGTGCGCCTGATGCTGCCTTTGAACGCGAGCCCGACATCGATACTTTCCACGCCCTCATAGCCGACGACGAAGCGCATCTGCGCGATTACCTGGAAGGCCAGCTTGAAACAGTGTGGCCGGAGCTGCGCGTGGTCGCCAAGGCGGCCAACGGGCTCGAAGCGCTGCGCCTGATCGACGAGCAGGCGCCCGACGTGGTGTTCCTCGACATCCGCATGCCGGGCATGACGGGGCTCGACGTGGCGGCGCGGCTGCTGGAGGCGCCCAAGCCGCCGCACATCGTTTTCGTCACAGCGTTCGACCAGTACGCGGTGGCGGCGTTCGAGCATTCGGCGGTGGATTATCTGTTGAAACCGGCGAGCCTGGAGCGCTTGACGAAGACGGTCGGCAAGCTGAAGGCGGCGTTGCAGGCGCGGCGCGAAGAGGTGGCGCCGGCGGGCGGCGTGACGGCGGCGGCCCTGCAGGCCTTGTTGGCGCAGTTGGGCGGGGCGGCGCCGTCGGTCCCGGTGGCCGCGGCCGCGCCGCTGCAGTGGATACGCGCGGCGCATGGCGATCAAACGCGCCTGATCGCGGTCGACGAGGTGATTTACTTCCAGAGCAACGACAAGTACACCAGCGTGTTCCTGGCCGACGGCGAGAGCCTGATACGCACGCCGATCAGCAAGCTGCGCGAGCAGCTCGACGAGCGGCACTTCTGGCAGATCCACCGCAGCGTGATCGTCGCGGCGCGCCACGTGGCGGGCACGCGCCAGGATTTCCGCGGGCGCTTGATGGTGCAGCTCAAGGGCCGCGCGGAGCAGCTGGTGGTTAGCCGGAATTACGTGGATTTGTTCAGGCAAATGTAGGGCGGATTAGCGCAGCGTAATCCGCCATGCGGGCGCCGTCGGCGGCTCATGCATGGCGGATTACGGCGTTCCGCCTAATCCGCCCTACGTGTTTCCGGGTTTTTTTTGCGTGCGTGTCCGTGTTCGTTTTTACGTGGTCACGTGCCATGCGCATTTATTTGGCGAGCACCGGCTTGACCTTCGCCGCCGCTTCCTTGGCCCGCGCGCGTGCCGTCTCCACGTCGTCCGCCGTCGCCAGCGCCACGCCCATGCGGCGGCGCGCGAACGATTCCGGTTTGCCGAACAGGCGGATGTCGCTGCCCGGAACGCGCAACGCCTCGGCCACGCCCTCGAACGCGATGCCGGCCGCCTCGTGCTGGCCGTAGATGACGGCCGACGCGCCCGGCGCCTTGAGCGCGACATTGACCGGCAGCCCCAGGATGGCCTTGGCGTGCAGTTCGAACTCGCTTTGCACCTGCGTCGCCATCGTCACCATGCCGGTGTCGTGCGGGCGCGGGCTCACTTCCGAGAACCACACCATGTCGTCCTTGACGAACAGCTCCACGCCGAACAGGCCCAGGCCTCCCAGGTCGCCGGTGACCTTGGCGGCGATGTCGCGCGCGCGTTCGAGGGCCAGCGCATTCATGCGGCACGGCTGCCACGATTCGACGTAGTCGCCCTGCACCTGCACGTGGCCGATCGGGTCGCAGAACTGCGTGACGACCTGGCCGTCGGCGCCGATCGAGCGCACCGTCAACAGCGTGATTTCGTAGTCGAAGTCGATGAAGCCTTCGACGATGACGCGGCCCGAGTCGACCCGGCTGCCGGCGGCGGCGTAGTCCCACGCGGCCTTGACTTCGGCGGCGCTGTCGATCTTCGACTGGCCCTTGCCCGACGACGACATGACAGGCTTGATCACGCACGGGAAGCCGATGGCGGCGGTGGCCGCCTCCAGCTCCGCCAGGCTGCTGGCGAAGCGGTACGGCGACGTGGCCAGGCCGAGCGTCTCGGCGGCCAGGCAGCGGATGCCCTCGCGGTTCATCGTCAGCTGGGCGGCGCGGGCGGTCGGGATGCAGGTGATCTTGCCGGCTTGTTCCAGCGCGGCCAGGGTGTCGGTGGCGATGGCTTCGATCTCCGGCACGATCAGGTCCGGCTGTTCCTGCTCGATCAGCGCGGCCAGCGCGGCGCCGTCGGTCATGTTGATGACGTGGGCGCGGTGCGCGACCTGGTGGCCCGGCGCGTTCGGATAGCGGTCGACGGCGATCACTTCCACGCCCAGGCGCTGCAGCGCGATGATGACTTCCTTGCCCAGTTCGCCCGAGCCGAGCAGCATGACTTTGGTGGCGGTGGGGGACAGGGGCGTGCCGAGGATGCGTGGAGTGTTCATGGTTGGTTCAGAAGATGTAAAAAAAGCGTCAGAAGGAATAGACCAGGGTCACCGAGGTTTGCGTGTCGGTGTTCTTTTTATCCGCCGGCACGCTGGTGTCGTTGCGGACGCTGAACGCGGCCTTCAACTGCATGGTGTTGTTGATTTTGGTGCGCAGCGCCGTCTCGGCCTGCGAGTGGATGTTCGAGGTGCCCCGTTCGACGGTGAGCATTTGCGAGAACAGGGCGCTCTCGCTCAGGCGCCATTTGAAGTCGGCCGCGCCGCGCACCGTCATGCCGTTTTCGGTTTCGCCGGTCGAGCGCGCGCCGCGGAAGTAGCCCGGACCGATTTCCACGTCCAGCGTCTTGGTCTCCGACTGGTAGATCTGGGTGCCGTAACCGACGCCGATGGTCGAGTAGCGCAGGTAGGCGCCGAAACGGTCGTCGACGTGCGTGGCCAGCGCGAACAGGCGGTCGCGGTCCTGCATCAGCTTATACGCGGCCTTGGCCGACAGCGAGTAACGCTGCGCCGAACGTTCGCGCACTTTTTCGCCGTCGGCGTTGGTGACCTGCTCGTCCTTGAAGTATCCGGCCAGGATGTACTCGTTGCTCCAGTCTGGAAGTTCCTGTTTGGAATCTATCTTGCCGGTAACGGAGGTACCGACGGTGTTGCCGGAGGTGGAGATGGCGCCCAGTTCGGCGGAGGTGCTCCAGCCATACGGGGGATCGAGATCGACGGCGGCGGCATGACCGCAGCTGAGTGATAGCGCTAGCGCGGGGACGAACAGCAATGGTTTCATAGGCATGGAAGGGCGTTGCCGGGCGTGGCCGGCGGTGCGTCATCTTGTTACGGAAGAAGCCGCTATTGTACCCCGACACCGATTGCGTGTGGTTCCGTACAGAGGCGGCCGGGTCAACGGAGGATCATCGCCCCATTAGACGAACGGGGGTACCGATCATGAACACATCGCTGAAATTGACCAGATTGCTGCTGAGCGCGGGGCTGTTCGCCGCCGCCTGCGCCGCCACCACGCCCGCCAGCGCGGGCATCAACCGCTGCGTGGACGCCCAGGGCGGCGTGCTGCTGACCGATACCGATTGTCCGCAGGGCAGCCGGGTGGCGAACGACGAGGTCAGCGCTCAAGTGAGCGACAGCGGCGCCGCCGGGATCATCCTCAACAGCGGCGCCGAGCGCATCGTTCCCGGTGCGCACAGCGCCGCCGAGCTGCCGCGCAGCCGCTGGGCCGATCTTCCCCGGCCGCTGTTGCGCAAGACCGTCGGGCCGGACGCGCTGACCCTGCAGGCCGCGCGCAGCACGCTGCAGATGCAGGACGAGTTGCGCCGCAACGGCCGCGTGGCTTCGCGCTAACCGCGTGGTTTCGGGCTAACCGTTAGCCGGCGAACGCCGTGCCGGCCGCGTAGGCGGTCAGCGCCTCGGCCAACGCGGCGAAGGTGGCGGCGCACGCGGGGTTGGTGCGCAGATTCTCGTGCATCGCCAGCCAGGTGTCGAGCGGGATCGTCAGCAGGTCGGGCAGCAGCCGCACCAGCGCCGGATCGCGCTGCGCCAGGCGCACCTGGCAGATGCCGATGCCCATGCCTGCGCGGATCGCCGACAGATGTACCAGATCGCTGTCGCTGCGCAGCGCGGCGCGGCTGGACGCCAAGCCGGCAAGCAGCGGCGCGAGCTTGCGGGTGAAGGCGTTCTCCGTGTCGACGCGGATCAGCGCATGGCCTGCCATGTCTTCCCAGGTGCGCGGCGTGCCGTGCCGCTCCAGATAATCGCGGTGCGCGTGCAATCCCAGATCGATATTGCCGATGCGGCGCGCCACCAGCACATCCTGCTCGGGGCGCTGCATGCGCACGGCGATATCGGCGTCGCGCCTCAATAGATTCTCGATGCGGTTGGAGAGCGACAGTTCGACCGTGATGCCCGGATGGCTGTCCCGCAGGCGCGCCAGCATCGGCGTCAGCACCTCCACTCCCATCGCCTCGCTGGCCGTCACGCGCACGCTGCCGGTGATGGTGTCGTCGACGCCGCGCCCCCGGGCCGAGGCCGCGCGCAGCAGCGCGGCGGAGGTGGCGGCCAGCGTTTCCGCGTAAGGCTGCAGCGCCCAGGCGTCGTCGGTGGCGATGAAGCCCGCCTGCGAGCGCGTGAACAGCGACATGCCCAGCGCCTGCTCGAGCGCGTCGATGTGCCGGCCGACGGTGGGCTGGGTCAGTCCCAGTGCTCGCGCGGCGCCGGAAAGCGAGCCTTCGCGCAGCACGGACAGGAAGGAGCGATAAAGATCCCAATTAGGTTCGGCGGTGGTCATACGAAATTGTATAGCGGCTATGCGCCTTTCGGTAATTTTCTTTTAGCTGCCGGTCTCCCACACTGGCTCCATCGACAACCAAATGGAGAACAGCATGGAACAGGACAAAACCGCACTGGTGTTGGGCGCGACGGGCGGCATCGGCGGCGAGGTCGCCCGCCGATTGGTGGCGCGCGGCTGGCGTGTGAAGGCGCTGCACCGGGCGCCGGAACGGTTGGCCGTCGCCGGCGACGGCTTCGAGTGGCTGCGTGGGGACGCGATGGAGCGCGACGCCGTCGTCGGCGCGGCGCGCGGCGTGGGGCTGATCGTCCACGCGGTCAACCCGCCCGGCTATCGCAACTGGGGCGCGCTGGTGCTGCCGATGATAGACAATACCATCGCCGCCGCGCGCGCCGGCGGCGCCCGGGTACTCTTGCCGGGGACGGTCTACAACTACGGGCCGGACGCTTTTCCCGACGTGCGCGAGGACTCGCCCCAGCGTCCGCTCACCCGCAAGGGCGCGATTCGGGTCGAGCTGGAAAAACGCCTGCGTGCCGCCGCCGACGACGGCGTGCGCACGCTGATCGTGCGGGCCGGCGATTTCTTCGGCGCGGGGGCCGGCAACAGCTGGCTGGCGCAAGGCCTGGTCAAGCCGGGCAGGCCGGTAACGTCGATCAGCAACCCGTGCGCCCCCGGCGTCGGCCACCAGTGGGCCTATTTGCCCGACGTGGCCGAAACCATGCTGCGCCTGATCGAACAGGGCGACGCGTTGCCGGCTTTCGCGACATATCACATGGAGGGTCATTGGGATGCCGACGGCACCCGGATGGTGGCCGCCATCGCGCGCGCCGCCGGCCGGCCGGAGCTCAAGGCCAAGGCCTTTCCGTGGTGGCTGGTGAACTTGGCGTCGCCCTTCGTGCCGGTGATGCGCGAGCTGCGCGAGATGCGCTACCTGTGGCGCCAGCCGGTGCGGATGTCGAACGCGCGGCTGCGCGCGGCGCTGGGCGGCGAGCCGCACACGCCGCTCGATACGGCGATGCGCGCCACGCTCGAAGGCATGGGGTGCCTGGGCGGGGAGGTGGCGCCCGCGCCGCGTCAGGTCAGCGCGCGCTGAGGCGAGCCGACGATGTAGCAGTTCTTGCCCGCGTGCTTGGCCGAATACAGCGCCTGGTCGGCGTGGCGGTAGCTAACCGACAGGTCGGCCTGTTTGTCGAATTCGGCGATGCCGATGCTGACGGTGCGCACCGGCAGGTGGGCCGCGCGCACCTCATGCAGCAGGCGCTCGGCGAAGGCGCAGGCGGCCGCCAGGTCGCCGCGGAAGACGACGCCGAATTCCTCGCCGCCGAGGCGTCCGCACAGGTGCCCGGCCGACAGGCGGCCGATGACGGCGGCGGTTTTCTTGAGCACCTCGTCGCCGGCGTCGTGGCCGAGCGTGTCGTTGATCTTTTTAAAATCGTCGATGTCGATCATCAGGAAATGCAGCTCGGGGTGCAGCTGCTGGGCGGCGCGGGCGTCGAGCGTGAACTTGCGGCGGTTGTTCAAGCCGGTGACGCTGTCCTTGAAGGCCAAGGTTGTCAATTCCTTGCGCGCCCGGAAATTGCGCACACGCAGGGTCAGGAAATAGATGTTCAGGTAGATGCCGATGAACAGGCTGCCGCCGACGGCCACCAGCGCCAGATAGAAATCCAACTGGCCCGGCGCGGAGGGGAAGTTGCCCCAGGCCAGGATGAGCCAGATGGCGACCGCGGTGCCGATGTAGTTGACCAGGCCGCTAAACACCGGCGCCGCCGCCAGCGCCATCGCCACGCCGATCGGCAGCACCCAGAACACCGGCTGCGCGCACTGGTCCACGAACAGCCGGAAGGCGACGGCGGTGGTGAGGGCGCCCAGCACGCCGGTGACGATCAGCTGGGTCAGCGAGCGGGCGCGCACCGTCATGAGCAGACTGATCAACATGCCCGGCGCGCCCAGCAGCGCTTGCGCGTGGCCGTTGCCGCCCAGCGCCAACAGCAAGCCGACGGCGCACAGCCAGGCGATCAGTCCGAAGGCCTGGGTCAGGATGACGACCGGATGGCCTTCGGCAAAAAATTGCCGTTGCTGTTCTGGATCACCAATAAAATAGGAATAAGCAAAGAGTTTACGCATGCACTATCACATAGAATTTCCCACGAGTATAAATCTTGTGGTGCGGAAAAAACAGTGATACTGGTGTAAATATGGGCAAAATCGCAGAAGTTGCATTAATTTACGCATAATTACTAAACGGCAATTTCGGCGGCGACCGCTTCAAGGGGTGACGGAATACGTGCGTTTCAGGCAGCGCAGCACGAAGGTCGAGCGGCTGTGCCGCAGTCCGGGCAGCTTGTACAGTTTGCGTCGCAGGAACTCTTCGTAACCGGCCGTGCCGGCCACCGCCACCTTGATCAGGTAGTCGTATTCGCCCGTCAATAAATACGCTTCCATCACCTCCGGTAGCTCGGCCAGCGCCTGGCCGAACTTTTCGAAGATGTCGTCGTCGTGGCGGTCCAGCGTGACCTCGATGATGACCGTGTCCGGATAGCCGAGCGCGGTTTGGCTCAGCAGCGCGGTGTAGCCCTCGATCATGCCGCCTTCCTCCAGCGCCCGCACGCGGTTCCAGCACGGCGTGGTGGACAGCCCAACCTTTTCCGCCAGTTTTGTATTGCTCAGGCGGCCGTCCTGGCGCAGTTCGCGCAAAATGCGGCGGTCGATTTCGTCGATTTCCATGGCTTCGTCCTTGTTGAGATGAATATTCCATGGATTTTACATGCGGCGGGACGATCTTCTGGAGTTGGGGCGAACCGGCGACAATTCAGGAAGCCTATTTCGAGCGCTCCGGGATATTCTGTTGGCATGAATACCGCATACAAAAACTACCGATTTCGCATCGAACCGGATGCCGCCATCGCCACCCTGGAGGCGGCGCTGACCGTCGTGCGCCGCCTTGGCATTGAATTGCGCGACCTGCGCGCCACCGCCGGCGCGCACGGGCTGGAGGTGTCGCTGCGGCTGGCCGCGCCGGAGGGAGACCCGCTGGTGCTGTGCCGCATGCGCCTGCACAACCTCATCGGCGTCCTGGCGATCCGCGAGACGCCTTCGCGGCGCCTACGTGAGGGTGTATTTGATCAGGAAGACGATGGCGATGACCCACACCACCGGCTTGACCTGGCGCGCCTGGCCGGTCAGCAGCTTGAGGCCGGCGTAGGTGATGAAGCCGAAGGCGATGCCGTGCGCGATCGAGTAGGTGAACGGGATCACCAGCGCGGTGATCGCCGCCGGCACGCTTTCCGTGGTGTCGCTCCAGTCGACGTCGACCAGGTCGCGTAGCATCAGGCAGGCGACGAACAGCAGCGCCGGCGCGGTCGCGTAGGCCGGCACCACGCCGGCGATCGGCGCGAAGAACAGCGCGGCCAGGAATAGCAGCGCGATCACCAGCGCGGTCAGCCCGGTGCGGCCGCCGGCCTGCACCCCGGCCGCGCTTTCCAGGTAGGCGGTGGTGCTGGAAGTGCCCAGCATGGAGCCGGCCACGATGGCGCAGCTGTCGGCCAGCAGCGCCTTGTTCAGGCGCTCCATCCTGCCGTTGACCAGCAGGCCGGCGCGGCTGGCCACGCCCATCAAGGTGCCGGTGGCGTCGAACAGCTCCACCAGGAAGAACACCAGCACCACGTTGAACAAGCCCATCGAGATGGCGCCGGCCAGGTCGAAGTGGAACAAGGTCGGCGCGATCGATGGCGGCAGCGACATGAAGCCCTTGAAGGTGTTGCCGCCGAAGAAAAAGCTCAGCACGGTGACGGCGACGATGCCGATCAACAGCGCGCCCGGCACGCGCAGCCGGTCCAGCGTGACGATCAGCAGGAAGCCGAAGATGGCCATCAGCGTGTGCGGATTGTGCATATTGCCGACGGTGACCAGGGTTTCCGGATTGGCCACCACCAGGCCGGCGCTTTTCATCGCGATCAGCGCCAGGAACAGGCCCAGGCCGACGGTGATGGCGACCCGCAGCGAGTGCGGAATGCCGTTGACGATATGCTCGCGCACCTTGAACACGCTGACGACGATGAACAGGCAGCCGGAGATGAACACCGCGCCGAGCGCCGTCTGCCACGGCACGCCCATGCCGAGCACCACGGCGTAGGCGAAGTAGGCGTTCAAGCCCATGCCCGGCGCCATGCCGATCGGATAGTTGGCGTACAGGCCCATGATCAGCGTGCCCAGCGCCGCGGCCACGCAGGTGGCGACGAACACGGCGTCCTTCGGCAACCCGGCGTCGCCCAGGATGGCGGGGTTGACGAAGATGATGTAGGCCATCGTCAGGAAGGTGGTGACGCCCGCGACCACCTCGGTCCGGACATTCGTGCCGTGCTCGGCAAGCTTGAAGAATTGGTTCAGTGACATGGGGCGAAGAATAACACGTACGCGTCCTTGTCTTCGGGATTGCATATTGGACACAAAGGTGTCAAAATGCAAAATCCGCTGCCTGTTTGATACTACTAGTTGCTTCATCGTCACGGCAAACCCTTCAATCCGGCGCCTTTTACCTGTACGGGACCATCGCACCACCATGGAAATCGCCTCATGAAAGCCCGTATCTGGGGCGCGCGCGGCTCGCTGCCGGTGTCGCTGAACCACCGCCATATCCGCGCCAAGCTGGTCGCCGCGCTGGAGGGCGCGATCGGCCGCGACCTCGATACGGCCGAGAAGGTCGCGTCCTACGTCGACAACGACCTGGGCTTCGACGTGCGCGGTACCTACGGCGGCAATTCCAGCTGCGTCGAGGTCGAAGCCTGGGACCCGGCGGCCACCAGCGACCACATCATCCTCGACCTGGGTTCCGGCGCGCGGCCGCTGGCGGGCGCCAAGCTGGCGCGCTACGGCCCGGCCCATCCGCAGACCTACCACGTGTTCATGTCCCATCTGCACTGGGACCACATCATGGGCTTTCCGTTCTTTACGCCGGCGTATATTCCCGGCAACCGCATCGTCATCTACGGCTGCCACGCGGAGCTGGAGACGGCGTTCCGGCGCCAGCAGGAACCGATCGGCTTCCCCGTCGGTTTCGAGCAACTGGCGGCGACCATCGAATTCGTGACCATGGAGCCGGGCGTGCCGGTGACAATCAAGGACGTGACGGTGACGGCCAAGCGCCAGCTGCACCACGGCGATTCATACGGCTACCGGCTGGAGCAGGGCGGCCAGGCCATGGTCTACAGCACCGATTCCGAGCACAAGCTAGACGACGCCGCCGGGCGCGGCGCGTTCGTCGAGTTCTTCCGCGACGCCGACCTGGTGATCTTCGACGCCATGTATTCGCTGGCCGAGTGCGTGTCGGCCAAGGCCGATTGGGGCCATTCGAGCGGCGCGGTGGGCGTGGAGCTGTGCCGGCTGGCCGGGGTGCGCACGCTGTGCCTGTTCCACCACGAGCCGATCTACGACGACGCCCGCATCTCGGGCGTGCTGGCCGAGACGCGGCGCTACGCCGACGCCACCGGCGAGACGCCGCTGGAGGTGGTGTCCGCCTACGACGGCATGGAGATCGAACTGGCGGCCTGGCCGGCGATGGCGTAGCCGTCGCGGCCGTTGTGCTTGGCCGCGTACAGCGCGCTGTCGGCGCGCGCCACCAGTTCGGCGGCCGATTCGCCTTCGCCCGCGTGCAGCGCCAGGCCGATGCTGGTGGTCACGCCCATCAGCGTGTCGGCCACCGTGAACGGCCGCCGGATCGCCTCGACGATCTTGAGCGCCAGGCGCGCCGCCTCCTCGACGTGCGCCACCTGTTCGAAGATGATGATGAATTCGTCGCCGGCCACGCGCGCCACCGTGTCCGAGGCGCGCACGTTGGCGCCCAGGCGCGCGGCGAATTCCCTCAGCACGTCGTCGCCGCCGCCGTGGCCGTGGGTGTCGTTGATGGCCTTGAAATGGTCGATGTCGAGGTAGGCCAGCGCCAGCGGCTGGCGCTGGCGCTTGGCGCGCACGATCGCCTGCTGCAAGCTCTCCTCGAACATCAGGCGGTTGGCGATGCCGGTCAGCGTGTCGCTGCGCGCCAGCTGCGTCAGGCGCTGTTCGATCTCCTTCAGGCGCGTGGTGTCGTGGGTCAGCGAATAGATGCCGACCACGCCGCCGTCGGCGCCCAGCTCCGGCACGAAAGTCGTTTCGAGCGTGTGGACGCCGCCGTCGATCCTGGCCGTGTGCTCGTAGGTGGCGTTGTGGCCACCGAGCGCGCGCTCGAGGTGCGGTTGCGCCAGCGCGTACTGGCCGTTGCCGATGCCCTCGACCAGATGGCGGCCGAGCATCTTGGCCGGGTCCATGCCGAACCAGTGCTGGAAGGTGGCGTTGACGAAGCGGAAGGTGATCGCGTGGTCCAGATAGGCGATCAGCACCGGCAGGTTGTCGGCCAGCGTGCGCAGGCGCTGTTCGCTGGCGGCGATCTTGCGTTCGTACGCCACGCGCTCGGTGATGTCGTGCAGGAAGGCGGTGGCGTGGTAGGCGCCGTCGTGGCGCAGCGCGCCGAGCGACAGTTCGACCGGCACCTCGCTGCCGTCCTTGTGCAGCGCCGAGACCCGCACGCGCGAGTTGATCAGGCGTCCGGCCTGGCCGCCGGCGAAGGCGCGCATGCCGGCGCCGTGCTGGGCGCGCGCCGCCGGCGGCACGATCAGCTCGGCGATGTCGCGGCCGATCGCCTCGTCGCGGCGCCAGCCGAAGCTGCGCTCGGCGGCGGCGTTCCATTTGGTGATGATGCCGCTCGCCTCGCAGCTGACGAAGGCGTCGGGCGCGCGCTCGAGGATGCTGCTGATGAGCGCTTCGCTGTCGCGGATCGACGCCTGCGCCGCCTCGCGCTCGGCCATCAGCTCGTGGAAGGCCACGCTCAGGGCGCCGATCTCGTCGGCGCGGCCGCGCTGCAGCACGCCGATGTCGGCGCGCCCGCCGCGGATGTCGCCGATGTCGCGGCGCAGCCGGCCCAGCGGGCGCAGCATCCACTGCACCGCCACCCACGCCAGCAGCCCGGCCACGGCGGCGAAGGCGCCGGCGGCCAGCATGGCCTTGTGGCGCATGGCGATCATCGGCGCGAACGCCTCCTCCAGCGGGAAGCGGGCGCCGATGATCCAGTCCGTCGCGCGCAGCCGCCTGAACGAATAGATGGCCGGCACGCCGTCGCGCCCGCGCGTTTCGGTCCAGCCCTGGAAGCCCGCCAGCGCCAGTGCGGTGGCGTCGCTGTGGCCGGGGCGCTCGCTGAGGCGCTTGAGCAGCAGCGCCGGGTCGGGGTGGTGCAGCACCACGCCGTCGGCCGTCATCATATAGGTGTAGCCGGTCTTGCCCGGTTTCTGCGCCGCCACCTGTTCGGTGAACGAGGGGCTGGTCAGGTCGATGCTGCCGCACAGCAGCATGATGGCGCGGCCGCCGGCGTCCAGCACCGGGTGCAGCAGCATGATCGCCGGCCGTCCCGTCAGGATGCTTTTGAACGGCGGCGAGATGGCCGGCTTGCCGGCCGCCAGCGCACGCTCGAAATAAGCGTGGGCGGCCGCGCCCGGGTCCAGCGCGGCGACGCCGTCGCCGGTGGTATTGAACAGCATGCGGTCGCGGTTATAGATGTGCAGGTTGAGGAAGCGGGCGCGCGCCACCGGGTGGCGGGCGACGAAGGCCCGCATCCCCTCGGCGCTGGCGCCGTCGCTTTCGGCCACGGTGTCGGCCAGGCTGGCCAGCAGCGCCTGCCTGGCGGTGAACTGGGCGTCGACCTGGGCCGCGGCCGACGACAGCAGCGCGTACTGCTGGTCGCCGATGACGCTTTTCATGTCGCGCTCGGCCAGCACCAGCGCCACCCAGGCCACGGTCATCGTCGCGGCCAGCACGAGCATGACGACGACGCCGGTCATGCGGAACTTGAGACTGCGCGGAAGTCGGGTGAAAACGGCCATGTCGCTCTTTGTGTATGCGATGAAACTAGTATTGCATACCCTGACAGCCAAGACCAGCGGGTACAATCGATGCCGCCGGGGGGGCGACACCAGCCGCCCGCCGGCCTTTACAAGGGATGCGGAGTATGCTGCAAGCGATTTTGTGGGACAACGACGGCGTGTTGGTGGACACCGAACGGCTGTTTTACGAGGCCAACCGGGAATTGTTCAGACCGCTTGGCCTGGAGTTGACCGAGCAGCACTTCTTCGACCTGTACCTGGCCGACAACTGCGGCGCCTGGCATTTGCTGCAGCCGGCCCTGGGCGCGCAGCGCATCGTCGAGCGGCGCGCGCAGCGCGACCGCGACCACGCGCGGCGCCTGGCGTCCGAGCATATCCCGGCCATCGACGGCGTGGCCGAGGTGCTCGCCAGCCTGGCGCCGCGCGTGCGCATGGGCGTGGTCACCAGTTCGCTGCGTGAACACTTCGACATCATCCACAGCCGCTTGCCGTTGCGCCGGCACTTCGAATTCGTGCTCACGCAGGAATCCTACGCCAACAGCAAGCCGTCGCCGGAACCGTATTTGCTGGGGCTGGAGCGGCTGGGCGTGGCGGCGGCCGACGCGCTGGTGGTCGAGGATACGCCGCGCGGGCTGCAGGCGGCGATGGCGGCCGGCATCCGCTGCATCGTGGTGCGCGGCGCGCTCACGCGCGGCCACGATTTCGCCGGCGCCTACCGGGTGGTCGACTCGATGCCGGCGTTGCTGGCCGAGATAGAAGCGCTGTTGTCGGCGCAAGACCGACAAGCGTAACAGCGATGCGGCGTGGCAGCCGTGCGACATCCGCGGCGGGCTTTCAGTAGCATGGCCTTTCAAGATGCCGATCATGTTCTGACGAAAGGAGTCCATCATGCCCCGAGGAGCAAGCCCCAAGCGCGAGCACGAGTACAAGGAGCTGGAACACAAGTTCGAACAGGAAGGACGCTATCCCGGCCGCGAGGAGGAGGTGGCGGCGCGGATCGTCAACAAGCAGCGGGCCGAGGCCGGCGAGACCAAGCAGCCGGCCGGCCGCACCGGCACCGGCCACCGCCGGCGCAACACCACGCGCCGCAACAAGGCGTCGTAAGGCGTTGTCAAAATTTTCACCCAAGGGGTGGAAAACAATGTAAAATGACAAGCAGTGTTAAAGCAATGGAAATATAAAACAAGGCCTCTGGTAGGGCGGATGTTTTGAAAGGGTCGAATCCTGACGGGTTCGGCCCTTTTTGTTTGGGCTCTTTTGGTTTGGCGCGCGGTCCGCTAGAATGCCGCCTCCAAAATCTGCCCTAGGGAAATATGAATTTGTTGCAACGAAGCATGGCCGCGACGGCCATCGCTTGCGGCCTGCTCGGCCTGTCCGCTTTTTCTTCCGTCGCGCTGGCCATGCAGGCCGGCTGCCCCTCCCACTACTACGATGGCCGGCTGCCGGAGATCGACAACCGCAAGATGGCGGTGTCGACGACCGAGCTGTGCTACGGCGTGTTCGGCGTCATGCACTCGGGCGTCACGCGCACGCCGCTGTGGTCGGCCGAGCACCTGACCGCCGGCAACCTCGCCGCCGCCAAGACCTTGTCGCGCGAAAACAGCTTCCACGCCGAGCCGCGCCTGCCGCCCGGCGCGCGCGCCGAACTCGACGATTATGAGCGCAGCGGTTACGACCGCGGCCACATGGCGCCCAACGGCGACATGCCGGACCGCCGCACCCAGCACGAGAGTTTCACGTTGGCCAACATGGTGCCGCAGGACGCCGAGAACAACCGCCACCTGTGGGCCGGCATCGAGGCCGTGGTGCGCAAGCTGGCGCAGAAGGAGGGCGACCTGTACGTCATCACCGGCCCGGCGTTCATCGGCCGCGACCTGCAAAAAATCGGCAACGTGCTGGTGCCGACCCATCTGTACAAATTGGTGTACAGCCCGCGCCAGCGCGCCGGCGCCGCCTTTTTCGTCGAAAACCGGGCCGGCGCGGCGTACCAGACGATGAGCGTGGCGCAATTGGAAAGCAAGGTGGGCATCGATCTGTTACCGTCGTTGTCGACGGGCGAGAAGGCGGCGCTGCTGCCGCTGCCCAATATCCGGCAACGCAAGGAAAGGAATCGGCAATGAACAGTTTTGTCCCGTATGCCAACGCGTCCGACGTGCTCAACATCGGCCGCCTGACGATCGAGAACCGGGTCGACCGGGTCACCCTCAGCGGCGACGTCGACCTGACCGCCGACCGCGCCGGCCTGGCCGACGCCCGGGCGCTGCACCGGCTGCTGGGCGACGTGGTGGCGGCGCTGGAGGCGCGGGAGTTGCCCGAGCGGCTGCCGGCGCCGGCCAACCAGACGGTGGCCAATCCGTTCGAGTAAGCCCGGGGCCGCCGTCAGCCGGCGGGTTTTTTGACCGCCTCGATGATGGCCGCCGCCAAGTCGCCGTCGGCCGACGGCAGGCTGATGCGGTTGCGGCCCATGTGCTTGGCGCGGTAGAGCGCCGAGTCGGCCGCCGCCACCAGCTGGCTGGGGTCGTTGTCGGGCGCCGCCAGCGCGGTGGCCGCGCCGATGCTCACCGTCACCACATGGCGCTCGCTGCCCAGGTTGGGCAAGTGCAGCTGCTCGACCCGGCAGCGGATGCGCTCGGCGACGATGGCCGCCCCCTTGAGCGCCTGGTTGGGCAGGATCACGGCGAATTCCTCGCCGCCGTAGCGCGCCACCAGGTCGTTGGTGCGCATCTCGCTGGCGACGGCCTTGGCGATGCGCTGCAGGCATTCGTCGCCGCCCAGGTGGCCGTAGGCGTCGTTGTATTGCTTGAAGTTGTCGACGTCGACCATCAGCAGCGACAGCGGCTGTTGCTGGCGCAGCGCGCGCTGCCACTCGGCGTGCAAGGTGTTGTCGAAACAGCGGCGGTTGGCCAGGCCGGTCAGGCCGTCGCGCGTGGCCAGCTGTTCCAGCGCCACCTGCGCGCATTTTTCGTCCGTGACGTCGCGCAGCGTCTCGATCACCGCCATCAGCTTGCCGTCGTTGTCGACCACGGGGCTGGCGTCGGCGGCCAGGTAGCGGCGGCGGCCGATGCGCGGCATGTCGCACCAGTTCTCGGCGCGCAGGTTGGCGTCGGGGCCGACCCGGCGCGCCGTCTGGCCCGGGCGGGACGGTTCGGCGCCGCGGCCCTGGATGACCAGGTCGGCCAAGGTGGTGCGCTGATCGTGGTAAAAGCCTTTCCAGTGGTCGGCGGTGCCCAGCACCTCCCAAGCCTCGACACCGGTCAGGCGCTCGCAGGCGCGGTTCCAGATGACGACTTTGCCGTGGCAATCGAGCACGAACGTCGGAATGACCAGCAACTCCATCATTTTGAGCGCGAACCCGTGCGGCTGGTCCGCCGGCGGGTATTCCATCACATGCTGAATCTTGGGCGTGTTGTTCATGACTGCCTTTGCTGGAGATCGATACTGCTGAGCCTGGATAAGGGGGGGCGTGCGCCTGCTACTGCAGCGGCAGCGACATCGTCAGCGCCGTGCCCATGCCCGGGGCGGTGGCGACGTCGAACTGGCCGCCGGCTTCCGAGACCCGTTCGGCCATGCCGCGCAGGCCGTTGCCGCCGCGCGCCGGCGCCTGCGCCGCGCCGATGCCGATGCCGTTGTCGCGCACCGTCAGGCTGAGGCGGTCCTCGGCGCGGCGGATGCCGACCGAGACCTGCGACGCCTGGGCGTGGCGGGCGATGTTGCTGAGCGACTCCTGCAGGATGCGGTAGACCACCTTGTCCATGCCGCCGCCGACGACCTTGCCGTCGGTGGCGATGGCGTCGGCGTCGAGCTGGCAGGCGATGCCGCTGAGGCGCGAAAACTGCGCCACCTGCTGCTCGACCGCGCCGCGCAGGCCTTCGCTCAGACCCTCCGGCTGCAAATCGCGTACGATGGCGCGCATCGAGCGCAGTGTTTGCGCGACGCGCTCGTCGACTTTTTGCAGCGCCTCCTTCAGCGCCGGATGCTGCTCGGCCAGCGCGCCCAGCTCGAAGCTCATCGCCAGCAAGTGCTGGCCGAGGTCGTCGTGCAGGTCGCGGGCGATGCGGCGGCGGTCGGCGTCGCGCAGCGATTGCTGGCTCTTGCTCAGGTGGCAGACCTGGCGGCGGGTGTCGGCCAGCGCCTGCTCGGTCAGCGCGCGGCTGCCGCGCTCCTGCGCCAGGTGGGTGCGCAGGCGCGCCTCGATCCGGCCGAAGGCGCTGCGCTCGCGCCGTTGCCGCCACAGCAGCAGCACGGCGAGCCAGGCCAGCACGCAGGCGCCGGCGACGACGATATCGATCTGGATGACTTGCGGTACGTGGCTCATGGTGTATCGTCCCCTGTAGGCGGGCGCCGGTCCGGCTGCACCTGTCGGTTGCATGAAAGACGTCGCCACCCAGTGAAAATACCTTGGTTGCCTCAGAGCAGCATTGTGCAAAGTCAACTTCTACCGGAAACCGGCGAAAAGTGTCGCGTGGGATATAATTGAGGGTTGTCCAATCAGGAACTATCGTGACTTACAGCATCAAAGAGATTTTTTACACCCTGCAGGGCGAGGGCGCGCACGCCGGCCGTCCGGCGGTTTTTTGCCGTTTTTCCGGCTGTAACCTGTGGACCGGCCGCGAGGCCGACCGCGCCAGCGCCGTCTGCCAGTTCTGCGACACCGATTTCGTCGGCACCGACGGCGAGGGCGGCGGCAAGTTCAAGACGCCCGAGGCGCTGGCGGCCACCATCGACGCGCTGTGGCCGGCCAGCCATCCGGCCAGCAAGTACGTGGTGTTCACCGGCGGCGAGCCGCTGCTGCAGCTGGACCCGGCGCTGATCGCTGCCATGCACGCGGCCGGTTTTACGATCGCGATCGAAACCAACGGCACCTTGCCGGTGCCGGACGGCGTCGACTGGATCTGCGTCAGCCCCAAGATGGGCTCGACCCTGGTGGTGACCCGGGGCAGCGAGATCAAGGTCGTCATTCCGCAGACGGGACAGGACCTGGCCGCCTACGAACAGCTTGACTTCGAGCACTTCTATGTGCAGGCGATGGACGGCCCGCTGGCCGCGTTCAACACCAAACTGGCGATCGAGACCTGCAAGCGCAATCCGAAATGGAAGCTGAGCCTGCAAACCCATAAACTTTTACAAATACCCTAAGAAAAGATGTCATGCTGACTATTACCCGCAAGCTGGAATTCGACGCCGGCCACCGCATTCCCGACCACAAGAGCCAGTGCCGCAACCTGCACGGCCACCGCTACACCTTGGAAATCACCCTGACCGGCAACATCATCACCGCCGAGGGCAATTCCGACAACGGCATGATCATGGACTTTTCCGACATCAAGGCGCTGGCCAAGGAGCATCTGGTCGATGTCTGGGACCACGCCTTCATCGTCTACGAAAAGGACGCCGCCGTGCGCGATTTCCTGGCGACCCTGCCGGGCCATAAGACGGTCGTCATCGACCGCATTCCCACGGTGGAAAACCTGGCCCATGTGGCGTTCGCCATCCTGAAGGCGGCCTACACCGACCGCTACGGCACCGGCCTGCACCTGCACAAGCTGGTGTTGCACGAGACGCCCAATTGCTGGGCCGAGATCACCGATGCCTGAGGCCATGTCCGATGATTTCATGCGGCTGGCGCTGGAACAGGCGCAGCACGCGTGGGATCTGGGCGAGGTGCCGGTCGGCGCCGTCGTCGTCAAGGACGGCGTGGTGATCGCGCGCGGCTACAACCAGCCGATCGGCAAGCACGATCCGACCGCGCACGCGGAAATCGTCGCCCTGCGCGCGGCCGCCGAGGCGCTGGGCAACTACCGCCTGCCGGGCTGCGAGCTGTACGTGACGCTCGAGCCGTGCGTGATGTGCTCCGGCGCGATGATGCACGCGCGCCTGGCCAAGGTGGTGTACGGCGCCACCGATCCCAAAACCGGGGCCTGCGGCTCGGTGGTCGACCTGTTCGGCCAGGAGCGGCTCAACCATCATACCGAGGTCAGCGGTGGCGTCATGGCCGACGCCTGCGGCGCCATGCTGAAGCGTTTTTTCGCGGCCCGCCGCGCCGCCGCGGCCGCCGCCCGGCGCCCCGCCGTGGAATAGGCGTCCCCGGGGGCGCGCACGCGTTTCCAGACCACGGCAAAAATGGTATGCTCAAGCCACGACGCGCGCCGCGTCGATGGCACCACCATCAGCCCCCCTGGGAGACCGCTTTGGCCACCGTAAAAGCAAACGGCATCACCATCAGCTACGAAGCCAGCGGCAATCCGCGCGACACCCCCGTGTTGCTGATCATGGGACTGGGCATGCAGTTGATCTCCTGGCCGCAAGACCTGGTCGACGGCCTGGTGGAGCAGGGCTATTACGTGATCCGCTACGACAACCGCGATATCGGCCTGTCCAGCAAGTTCGACCAGTTCCGCAAACCCAACCTGATGCTGGCCTATCTCAAGTCGCTGGTCGGCTGGCGCCAGTCGCCCGCCTACACCTTGCACGACATGGCCGATGATGCGCGCGGCCTGCTCGACGCGCTCGGCATCGCCCGCGCGCACGTGGTGGGGGCGTCGATGGGCGGCATGATCGCGCAGATCTTCGCGTCGCGCTTCGCCGGGCGCACGCTGAGCCTGACCTCGATCATGTCCAGCAGCGGCCGCCGTGGGCTGCCGGGGCCGACCGCGGCCGCGCGTGCGGCGCTGATGCGCGGGCCGGCCAACGGCGGCGACCGCAAGGCCGTCATCGACCAGGCCGTCGCCGTGTTCCGCACCATCGGCAGCCCGTCGTTTCCGACGCCGGAGCGCGTACTGCGCGGAAATATCGAACGGGCGCTCAACCGCAGCGTCGACCCGGCCGCAGCCGGCATCGCCCGGCAAATGGTGGCCGTCGTCGCCTCCGGCGACCGCACGCCGCTGTTGCGCAAGATCGCCTGTCCGGCCATGGTCATCCACGGCGCCGCCGATCCGCTGGTGCCGCTGGCCTGCGGCATCGACACGGCCGAGGCCATTCCCGGCGCCAGGCTGGAGGTGATCGAGGGCATGGGCCACGACTTGCCGCCGCAGTTGATCGAGCGCTTGCTCGCCTTGCTCGACAACCATCTGCGCGGTAATATGACGCCCGATATCGCCCCGCTGATCGCGCGCCGCGCCGGCAGCGGCACCCACCAACAATAGAATAGCCCATCCTTTGAAGACAAATAACATCGGCATCGCGATCGTTGCCCCGGGCGGCGCCGCGCCCGACGCCCGCGCGCTGACCGCCGGCATCGCCCGGCTCGAGCAACAAGGTTATCTGGTCCATAATTATTACGACGACGAGCGGCGCCACCTGCGCTTCGGCGGCACCGACGCCGGCCGGCTGGCCCAGCTCAACGCCGCCGCCGCCGATCCGGACGTGCGGGTCGTGATCGCGCTGCGCGGCTCGTACGGCATGAGCCGGCTGTTGCCGGAGATCGACTTCGGCGCCATGGCCGCCAGCGGCAAGCTGTTCGTCGGCTACAGCGACTTCACCGCGTTCCAGATGCCGCTGATGAAGCAGACCGGCCGCATCAGCTTTGCCGGGCCGATGATGTGCGACGACTTCGTCCGCGAGGAGCCCGACGCCTACACCATCGGCCAGTTCTGGGATTGCCTGCGCGGCCCGACCCACAGCGTGCGCGGCCAGGTGGCCGACGGCCGCGCCGACAATCCGCTGGTCGATGTCGGCGGCAGGTTGTGGGGCGGTAATCTGGCAATGATGGTCAGCCTGCTGGGCACGCCGTTTTTCCACGCGCTGGCCGACGGTATCGTGTATATCGAGGACATCGCAGAGCATCCGTACCGGATCGAGCGCATGGTGCTGCAGTTGTTGTATGCCGGCGCGCTGGACGGCCAGCGGGCGCTGGTGCTGGGGGACTTCTCCGGCTATCAATTAGGCGCGCTGGAAAACGGCTACGACTTCGAGACGATGCTGGCCTATCTGCGCCAACGGTTGCCGATGCCGGTGCTGACCGGGCTGCCGTTCGGCCACATCAAGCGCCGCGCCACCTTGCCGTACGGCGGCATGGCGCGGCTGGTGTCGGACGCGCGCGGCTTCGATCTGAGCATCGGCGACTATCCGACCTTGTAATCACTGGATGCGGCGCACGCGCGGCGGCTGCTTGGCGCCATCGACCTCGAAGAAGATGGTGCCCAGCGCGTTGCGGCTCAGGACCACCTTGGGATTGGTGCGCTCCATGAACCATTCGGAGCTGCCGTCCACCACCCGCCAGACCTGGCCGTTGGCCAGCTTGAACTGGGTGGTCGGGCCCCAGCCCTCGATCTTGCCGACCACGGTGCTCTCGATCGATTTCAGGTCGGCGGTTCTGTCCTTGGCCATCGTGTCGAGTCCGAAGCCAGCCTCGGTGTTGGCCGCCGGTGCCGCCGGTGCCGCTGCCGGCGCCCCGGCGACCGCGCGTGGAGCCGGCGCGGCGGTCGCGCCTGGAACGGCTGCGCCTCCTTCCACCCTGGCGGCGGGCGCCACCGGTATCGCGTCGTAGCACGCGACACGGGCGGCGGCATCGGCGATGGTGCGGCAGTGGAGCAGGGCGCGATCATCGGCCAGCGCGGAACCGGATATTGCCAGCAAAACAAGCAAAGCTTTCATCGAATACCTTCCAGGGTGAGATGTCCTGATTATATCGATAATGGCCGGAAAAAAAATAGCCCGGCCACGTGAGCGGCCGGGCTGTCAAAGAGAGGAAGGAGACCGCTTCCTCTTGGTGAACGGTTGCTAGTTCCTGAAGTTCATGCCGATCATGATGCGGCGGCCGGCGTAGGAGGTGTCGAGCAGGTTGGGCGTGCCGTCGGCGAACGGGGCGTACTGGGCCTGGCTGTTGGTGGTCGAGCTCAGGTTCAGGTTGCGTCCCTCGGCGAACACCTCCATGTTTTTGTTGATGCGGTAGGCGATCTTGGCATCGACGTAACGGGTGGCGTTCTTGAAGTTCGGCGAGCCCGGGTTGTACGGCGTGATCGTGGTGCGTCCGCCGGCCGCGTTCGGGTAGTTGTTGACCCCGGTGGCGCCGCAGGCGGCGATGCAGCTGAATTTCTGGCCGACCGCTTGCAGCGACACCCGCATCGACAACGCGCCGTCGTCGTACCACAGCGAGGCGTTGTAGGTGTACTTCGATTCGCCCACCGGCGGCAGCGCCTCGCCGGTCAGCAGGTCGACCATGCGCTGGTCGGTGTTCTTCGAGCGCAGCTTGGTGTAGTTGAGGTCGACCCCGGTGTAACGCAGCAGCCACGGCAGGAAGGTGAACGCGGTCTTGCTGCCGTATTCGATGCCGGTGCGGGTGATGTTGGCGCCGTTCTCGTAGGTGCGGTAGTCGAAGCCCAGGTTGTCGAGCGGGCGGCCGGTCTGCGGATCGACCAGGCCGGTGCCGCTGAACAGGTTGACGGCGCTCTTGCCGACCACGGTGCTGCCGCCGACCTTGCCCACTTGCCTGAACGCGCCGATCGAGAACGACGAATCGTCGTTCGGATACCACTCCAGCGCCAGGTTCTGGTTCTGGTTGGTCTGGGCCTTGAGCGCGGGATTGCCGATGGTGCCCGAGCAGGTTTGTTCCTCGTCGTCCGTGCGGCGCTCGTCGTAGGTGCAGGTGCCGGCCGGGATCAGCGCGCTGACCGGCGGACGGGCGACCTGCTTGGCGCGGTTGTAGCGCAGCACCACTTCGTTCGGCACCATCCACAGCGACAGGTTCAGGATCGGCAGGTAGTCGGTGGTGTTGGCGTCGAGCGCGGTCAGCTTGCTGGCGGTGGCGCTGATGGTGCCGCCGGCGGCGGTCGGATTCAGCGGGTCGTAGGACGGCGACTTGATGATGGAGGTGAAGCTCATCACGCCGGTGGCGTGCACCTTGGTGCGCACCACGCGGTAGCCGAAGTTGCCGTCCAGTTCCATGCCGAACGGCAGGCGCTTGTTGGTGAACGGGATTTCGTCCATGCCGAAGTCGGTCATCAGGTAGGCCGCCGTGGTGCGCTCCTTGAACGTGCTGACCGGCTGCTGGTAGACCTTGCCGTCGTTGGCCGTGCATTCCTTGACGCAGTCGAAGTTGACGTTGGGCGTGCCCACCAGCGAGAAGACTTTTTCGACGTCGATCTGGTTCCAGCCGTTGATGAGGCCGGCCGGACGGTCCGGCATGCCGTTGAAGAACGGCGTGTTCGGCCGCGTCATCGATTGGGCGATGATGTCGAGGAATTGCTGCTGCGTCATATAGGTGTTGCCCGAGCGCGCCGAGGCCGGGTCGGTGTTGGGCACGTAGCCGGTCGCGCACGGCTTGCCGCCCGGTCCCAGCGAACCGGGGGTGTCGGTGCAGCCGGAGAAGAAGCTGCGCACGTTGGCACTCGGCAGTATGACGGCCGGGACGTAGCCCGGCTTGCCGAACTCGCCGACGGCCGATTGCACGGTCGAGCCGCCGGCGCCCCAGCTGCTGCCGGAGGTCTGGCGGAAGTTGAAGCCGCTCTTGACGCGGCGGAAGAACGGCACCTGCTCGCCCAGCGCGTAGCTGAAGTCGGCCTTGGCGGTGCGCTCCTTGGTCTCGGCCATCCGCGGCGTGAACGAGATTTGCGGCGCCTGCGTCATCAGCGGCTGCTGGTTGATGGTGTAGGCCGGCACGTACGGGCCTTTCGGACCGGCCTCGACCGCCTTGGTGTCGGTGCCGGCGGGGCGCGCCTGCGCATAAATGGTCGGATCGGCCTGGTTGAAGCTGCTGCCGGCCGGCTGTTCGTAGGTCCACAGGCCGTTCGGCAGCACTTTCATCGTCGTCGGGCCGTAGTTGTAGCTCCAGTTGGTGCGCTTGTCGCCGCGCTGCCACGTCGAGCGGGCGTCGCCGACGAAGAATTCGGCCACGAAGCCGCCGTCCTTGTACGTGCCGCCGGTCTGGAAGTAGCGGTCGGTGGTCTTCATGACGTTGTGGATCTGGTCGGTGTTGACGTTGGCGTCGCTGATCGTGTATTGCGTCACGTGGTGGTTGGCGTCGACCACCACCGAGCGCGGGTCGACGTTGGCGACGATGCCGACGGCCGGCGTGGCGTTGGCGCGGTAGCTGGCGCCATCATACAGGTAGTAGCCGGAGCCGGGCACGGCGCTGCGCACGCCGGCCGAGGTGTCGGTGAAGGTCGGGCCCTGGTAGGTCGGGCTGTAGGCCGTCGCCGGGTTGGTGTTCAGGCCGCCCAGGCCGTAGGTTTGGTTGCTGTCGTCGACTTCCCGGCGCGCGTAGTTGACCTTGCCGTAAACGGTCAGTTTGTTATTCACCTTGAAGTCGAAGCGCAGGTCGATGGTGCCGCGCTTGTCCTCCTGGCGCTTCTCGAGGAAGCGCACCAGCGACGGCGTGTAGTCGTTCCACTGGTTCAGGCAGCTGAGCAGCTCGTTGCCGCGGGCGTTGATGGCGGCGTTGCGCGCGGTATTGCCGTTGATGGCGTTGGTCTGGGCCGTGGTCAGCGCCGGGAAGGCCGCGTAGCAGGCCGCCTTGGTCTGCGCCGCCGCCGACTTGGTCAGGATGTCGGCCGGCGAGGCGTGGTCGAAGAAGCCGCCGGCCGTCAGCGGCGAGCGCAGGGTCGGCGCGGTGCTGGCCGGGTCGTTGGCCGACAAGGTGCTTGGCTGGTAGGTGAAGGTCTTGTTGGGCGAGTTGTCGAAATCGACGTTGCGCGCGTAGCCGGCGTTGCGGGTGGTGGCGATCTCGGACGAGTGCGCCTCGTTGACCGCGCGCGAGGTCGACGCGTTGAGCATGACGCCGAAGCGGTTGTCGAAGAATTTGCGCGTCAGGATCAGGTTGGTGTCGGGCGACCAGTCCTTGTTCAGCGAGCCTTGCGAGCCGGCCAGGCGCAGCGAGTAGAACGGTTCCTTGAAGTCCAGGCTGGTGCGGGTCTTGATGATGATGCCGCCGCCGAGCGAGCCCTCGGTCATGTCGGCGGTGGCGCCCTTGACGACGTCGACGCTTTTGATCAGGTCGGCCGAGAGCGAGCGGAACTCGACGCCGCGGCCGCTGCCGCCGCCGTTCATGTCGGTGCCGCCGGCCGATTGCACGCCCTGGCCGTCGATTTCGACGCGGGTCAGGTCGGCGCTGTTGCCGCGGATGGCGACGCTGACGCCCTCGCCGAAGTCGCCGCGGTCGAGCGCGACGCCGGCGATGCGCGAGATGGCCTCGCCGATGTTACGGTCGGGGAAGGCGCCGACGTCGTCGGCGACGATCGAGTCCATCGCGGTGGCGGCGTTCTTCTTGCGCTCGATGCCCGATTGCTGGGCGGCGCGCTGGCCCTGGACGATGACGGTTTTGATGTCGGTGGCGGCGGCTGGCGCCTGGGCGTCGGGCTTGGCCTCTTGGGCGCTGGCGCCGTTGCCGGCGACCAGCGAGGCCAGCGCGATCGAGACCGCGTAGGCGATCGGTTTGAGGCTCAGTGGTTTGGCGCGCGCGCCGTCGGTGGTGCTGTGCATGTCTGTCTCCCTGACTGGCCTTCGCGGCCATATTTTTTAAGCCGGTCGTGCTCGCCGGGCTAATATATTAGTGGCTAGTCTAGTGGCGAAATCAGGCGCGCGGATTGCTAAATAGAAAAGAATCACCGGGTTGAGCGGGATACCGGTTTGGGCGGAAAAAGGGGATTGGCGGGCGGATTTGGGAATCGGCCTGTACGTAGGGCGGATTAGGCGGAACGCCGTAATCGGCCATGCGTGCGTTGTCGGCGGCGCACACATGGCCGATTACGCGCTGCGCGCTAATCCGCCCTACGTGATTCAGAGCGGCGCAAAGTGCTGGTCATTTTGCCGGCTGGACCGGCACCGGTTGGGTGTAGACCACAACGGAGGGCGGGGTCATCGGAGAAGGCTTGGGCGTGGCGTTGTTGAGGACGAACGTGATCACCGTCAGCGCGGTGCCGCCCAGCACGATCGCGGTGCCGACCACCCATTTGATCATGTCGGCGAAGCCCTTGTGCATCTCCACCTGCAGCGCGCCCACTTTGTTGGCGAGTTCTGACTGGTGCGCGGCCAGTTCCGATTGATGCGCGGCCAACTCCGTCTGGCGCGCCTCGATGCGTGCCAGCCGCTCCTTGGCGTCAATTGCGAACTCTTCAAGTCTGGCGATGCGCGTTTCCATCGATTTCCCCTCGTGGCGCGGTAAAACCTCGGCTTATCGAAATTGTACGCCGTGTTTTACGGCCTGTCGCCCGGCGCCACGCGGTGGGTGCTGTATAATCTTGCATTTCCGCCTAACGGCATGATTTGATTAAGAAAAGCCCAATTCAGAATGCTATCCACCGCTAACATCACCATGCAATTCGGCGCTAAGCCGCTGTTCGAAAACATCTCCGTCAAATTCGGCGATGGCAACCGCTACGGCCTGATCGGCGCCAACGGTTGCGGCAAGTCCACGTTCATGAAAATCCTGGGCGGCGATCTGGAACCGTCGAGCGGCAACGTGATGCTGGATACGAACGAGCGCCTCGGCAAGCTGCGCCAGGACCAGTTCGCCTTTGAGGACATGCGCGTGCTCGACGTGGTCATGATGGGCCACACCGAGATGTGGGCGGCGATGCAGGAGCGCGACGCCATCTACGCCAATCCCGAAGCGACCGACGACGACTACATGAAGGCCGCCGAGCTCGAAGGCAAGGTGTCCGAATACGACGGCTACACGGCCGAGTCGCGCGCCGGCGAGCTGCTGCTGGGCGCCGGTGTGGCGATCGACCTGCACCAGGGTCCGATGAGCAACGTGTCGCCCGGCTGGAAGCTGCGCGTGCTGCTGGCCCAGGCGCTGTTCTCGAATCCGGACATCCTGCTGCTCGACGAGCCGACCAACAACCTGGACATCAACACCATCCGCTGGCTGGAGGACGTGCTCAACGAGCGCAACTCCACCATGATCATCATTTCCCACGATCGCCACTTCCTCAACCAGGTTTGCACCCACGTGGCCGACATGGATTACGGCACGTTGAAGATCTACCCGGGCAACTACGACGAGTACATGTTCGCCTCGACCCAGGCGCGCAACCAGCAGCTGGCCAACAACGCCAAGGCCAAAGAGAAGGTCGCCGAGCTGCAGGACTTCGTGCGCCGCTTCGCCGCCAACAAGTCCAAGGCCCGCCAGGCCACCTCGCGCGCCAAGCAGATCGAGAAGATCAAGGTTGACGACATCAAGCCGTCGTCGCGCGCCTATCCGTTCGTGCGCTTCGACGGCGAGAAGAAGCTGCACCGCCTGGCCGTCGAGGTCGACAGCATCTCCAAGAAATACGACCGCCAGCTGTTCAATAACTTCAGCATCATGGTCGAGGCGGGCGAGCGCATCGCCATCATCGGCGCCAACGGCGCCGGCAAGACCACCATGCTGCGCTGCATCGGCGGCGACGACATCGCCGGCCTGCACGCCGACCACGGCATGGTCAAGTGGGCCGAGAACGCCAACGTCGGCTACATGCCGCAGGACCCGACCGAGGAATTCGCCAAGGACGTCACGCTGACCGACTGGATGGGCGACTGGACCAAGGAAGGCGACGACGACCAGGCCGTGCGTTCGATCCTGGGCCGCCTGCTGTTCGGCGGCGACGAGGTCAAGAAGTCGGTCAAGGTGCTGTCCGGCGGCGAGAAGGGCCGCATGATGTACGGCAAGCTGATGCTGGGCCGCCACAACGTGCTGCTGCTCGATGAACCGACCAACCACATGGACATGGAATCGATCGAGTCGCTCAACATCGCGCTGGAAAAATACGCCGGCACCCTGATCTTCGTGTCGCACGACCGCGAGTTCGTGTCGTCGCTGGCCAACCGCATCATCGAGATCAAGGAAAACGAGGTGGTTGATTTCCGCGGCAACTACGAGGACTACCTGACCAGCCAGGGTATCGACTAAGCGCCCGGTGCTTACCCGTTTTAATCTACGTTTCATCACACCATGCAAACCATAGAGATCAAGTCCGTCGAGTACGATCATCCACAAGACGGAGCCAGCTGCACCGCCCACGCGTGGGCGCGCACGCCAGCGACACCGACGGCCGACCAGCGCATCGCGCTCAAGGCCCGCATCAAGCAACTGCTCAAGGAGAAGGAGGCGGTGCTCGTCTCGCATTACTACGTCGACGCCGACCTGCAGGACCTGGCCGAGGAGACCGGCGGCTGCGTCTCCGATTCGCTGGAGATGGCGCGCTTCGGGCGCGACCACCCGGCCAAGACGCTGGTCGTGGCCGGCGTGCGCTTCATGGGCGAGACCGCCAAGATCCTGAGCCCGGAAAAGCGCATCCTGATGCCGGACCTGGACGCGACCTGTTCGCTCGACCTGGGCTGCCCGGCCGACGAGTTCGCCGCGTTCTGCGACGCCCATCCGGACCGCACGGTGGTGGTCTACGCCAACACCAGCGCGGCCGTCAAGGCGCGCGCCGACTGGATGGTGACCTCGTCGATCGGCCTCGACATCGTGGCCCATCTGCACGCGCAGGGTAAAAAGATCCTGTGGGCGCCGGACCGGCACCTGGGGTCGTATATCCAGAAGCAAACCGGCGCCGACATGCTGCTGTGGCAGGGCTCGTGCCTGGTGCACGACGAGTTCAAGGGCGTCGAGCTGGAGCTGCTGAAGGCGCAATATCCGAACGCCAAGGTGTTGGTGCACCCGGAATCGCCGGCCAATGTGGTGGCGCTGGCCGACGTGGTCGGCTCGACCACGCAGATCATCAACGCCGCCGTCGAATCGGACGCCGACACCTTCATCGTCGCCACCGACAACGGCATCCTGCACAAGATGCGCGCGGCCGCGCCCGGCAAGCGCTTCATCGAGGCGCCCACCGCCGGCAACAGCGCCACCTGCAAGAGCTGCGCGCATTGCCCGTGGATGGCGATGAACGGCCTGCAGAACCTGGCCGACGTGCTGGAGAACATGGACGCCGGCAGCGCCAACGAGATCCACGTAGACCCGGAGATCGGCCGCCAGGCGGTGGTGTCGATCAACCGCATGCTCGATTTCGCCGCCGCCAGGAAGGCCCGGGTGCAGCCCGGCGCCGACCTGGCGCAAGAAGCCCAACTGTTTTCAGGAATTGGTCCCGCATGATGAGTACCCTGGTAAATCCCCACGCGCCGTTCGACGACGCGCTCAAATCCGCTTTCGAGGCCAATCTGCTGGCCGCGCTGCTGGAGGACGTCGGCAGCGGCGACCTGACCGGCCTGCTGGTGCCGGACGGCGGGCGCGCCACTGCGCGCGTCATCGTGCGCGAGAACGCGGTGCTGTGCGGCGCGCCCTGGTTCGAGGGCGTGATGAATTGCATGCAGGCCGGCATCGAAGTCGACTGGAAGTACGCCGAGGGCGACCAGATGACGGCCGACAGCGTGGTCTGCATGATCCACGGTCCGGCGCGCGCGCTGCTGACGGCGGAGCGGGCGGCGCTCAATTTCCTGCAACTGCTGTCGGGCGTGGCGACGGCCACCCGCCAGTACGTCGACATCGTCGCCGGCACCCAGGCGGCCATCCTCGACACCCGCAAGACCTTGCCGGGCCTGCGCCTGGCGCAGAAGTACGCGGTGCGCGTGGGCGGCGGGCAAAACCAGCGCCTGGCGCTGTACGACGGCATCCTGATCAAGGAGAACCACATCGCCGCGGCCGGCGGCATCACCAACGCGGTGCTGGCGGCCAAGCGTCTCGACAAGGGCGTGTCGATCCAGGTCGAGGTCGAGAGCCTTGACGAGCTCAACGAGGCACTGGGGGCGGGCGCGGTGTCCATCCTGCTCGACAACTTCAGCACCGACATGATGCGCGCGGCGGTGACGCTCAACGCCGGGCGGGCCTTGCTGGAGGCGTCCGGCGGCATCAACGCCGACACCGTGCGCGCCATCGCCGAAACCGGCGTCCACCGCATTTCGATCGGAAGCTTGACAAAAGACATACGCGCCACCGACTACTCTTTGCG
Organism: Duganella sp. 1411; assembly: GCF_017833525.1. Classification (GTDB taxonomy): domain Bacteria; phylum Pseudomonadota; class Gammaproteobacteria; order Burkholderiales; family Burkholderiaceae_D; genus Rugamonas. The sequence continues at coordinate 774,474 of NZ_JAFICD010000001.1, read as the reverse complement.
AATTGTCAACTAAAATATTTAAAAAATAAGATTGTTAAAGATGACTTAAAGCTAATATAATCTCCCTTGTTTTTATGACACTATTAACCAGGGAGTTAGCTAAATGAATTTGAAACAGATTGTTGGCATGATGGCGTTGGTGGGTTTGAGCGGTCTGGCGCAGGCGGACACCTTCAACAACGGCGGCTTCGAGTCGGGTAACACGGCTGGCTGGAGCACCGGCGGCGGCTACCGCGGCAACGACCTCAATTCGACGATCGCCCCGGCGGACTTCCTCGCCGGTGGCAGGCTGAACCAGGACAACGGCGAGCGTGGGTTGGTCATCGATAAAAACTACGTCGATGCCAACCTGGGTTCCTTGCTCGGTTCGACCGTGCTTTCGGGTAACTACGCCTACCGCGCGGAAGACACCACCAGCGGCGGCTTCGGCACGGTCATCAGCCAGCAGGTGAAGAACTACACCGACAGCGACATCTACTTCGGCTGGAAGGCCGTGCTGGAAAACGGCGGCCACGCCGAGGACGAATCGGCGGTGATGATCCTGACCCTGACCGACAACACCACCGGCCAGCTGGTCCTGACCCACACCTACAACGCCGGCAACGGCGGCGGCGGCGTCGATTCGCGCTTCCAGACCTCGGGCGATTTCTTCTACACCTCCGCATGGCAGCTCGAGCACCTGAGCATCGACCAGGCGCTGAAGGGCCACGACTTCACGCTGTCGCTGCTGGCCGCCGATTGCGAGCCGACCGGCCACACCGGCTACGCCTACCTGGACGGCTTCGGCTCCTACGTGCCGCCGGTGCCGGAGCCCGAGACCTACGCCATGATGCTGGCCGGCCTGGGCATGATGGGATGGCTGGCGCGTCGTAAGAAATCCTCGAAGGCCTGAGTGGCTTAAAAATCGCTGGTCGGCACATGCGGCATCGCGCTCGGCGCGTTGCCGCATTTTTCTTTGGACGGCCGGTTAGCGTGCCGTGATGGCCTTGCGCATGCGTGTCAGCGGCACCCGCACCGGGCCGGGCAGCTCGAGCTCGAAGGTGTCGATCTCGCTGAAGCCGCACGCCCGATACAGCGGCACGCCCGGCATGGTGGCGGCCAGCTCCAGCGTACTGAACCCGGCGTCGGCGGCGGCATCGGCGCAGTGCTCGAGCAGCAGCCGGCCCAGCCCCTGGCGGGCGGCCGACGGATCGACGAAAAACGCGCGGATGCGGGCCGCCTCGGTGGCCGGGTCGAGCAGCGCGTCGACGCCTTGCTTGGTGTGGTCGGCGCCGAACAGCGTGCTGCGCTTGCTCCAGCCGCCGCACGCCACCAGCCGGCCTTGCCGCTCGACCGCGAAATACGTCTGGTCGGCCACCAGTTGCGTGTCGACGCCGAACACGTGGCGGGTGACGGCTTGCGCCTGTTCCTCGGTGTAGAAACCGGCGCTCAGTTCGATGCCGGAGCGCTTGATCAGCGCCTCCATCGCCGGGATGTCGGCCGGCGCGGCGGCGCGGACGGTGACGGTCATCGTCCGCCTCCCTAACTACGGCGCGGCGGCATCAGGATGCTCGGCAAGGCCTTCGGCAGCGTCTCCGGGTAGTCGCGGCTGAAGTGCAGGCCGCGGCTTTCGCGCCGCTGCAGCGCGCTGTTGACGATCAGGCTGGCCACGTCGACCAGGTTGCGCAGCTCCAGCAGGTCGTGCGTGATGCGGAAGTTGCGGTAGTACTCGTCGATCTCCTCCTTGAGCAGCGCGATGCGGTGCTGGGCGCGCTCCAGGCGCTTGGTGGTGCGCACGATGCCGACGTAGTTCCACATGAAGCGGCGCAGCTCGTCCCAGTTGTGGGAGATGACAACCTCCTCGTCGGCGTCGGTGACGCGGCTTTCGTCCCAGTCCGGCAGGTAGGGCACTTCGCCTTTTTCCTTGGCGGCGATGTCGCGCGCGCAGGCGCTGCCGATGACCACGCACTCGAGCAGCGAATTGCTGGCCAGCCGGTTGGCGCCGTGCAGGCCGGTGCAGGCGGTCTCGCCCACCGCGTACAGGCCGGGCAGGTCGGTGCGGCCGAACAGGTCGGTGACCACGCCGCCGCAGGTGTAGTGCGCGGCCGGCACGATCGGGATCGGCTGCTTGGTGATGTCGATGCCCAGTTCCAGGCAGCGCGCGTAAATGGTGGGGAAGTGTTCGATCAGGAACGCGGCCGGCTTGTGGCTGATGTCCAGGTGCACGTAGTCGAGGCCGCGTTTTTTGATCTCGAAGTCGATCGCGCGGGCCACCACGTCGCGCGGGGCCAGCTCGGCGCGCTCGTCGTGGGCCAGCATGAAGCGCGTGCCGGCGGCGGCGCCAGCTTCCGGTGGCAGCTTGAGCAGGCCGCCTTCGCCACGGATCGCCTCGGTGATCAGGAAGGACTTGGCGTACGGGTGGTACAGGCAGGTCGGGTGAAACTGGATGAACTCCATGTTCGAGATGCGGCAGCCGGCGCGCCAGGCCATGGCGATGCCGTCGCCGCTGGCCGTGTCGGGATTGGTGGTGTACAGGTAGACCTTGCCGGCGCCGCCGGTGGCCATGACGGTGTGCTCGGCGGCGAAGGTCAGCACCTGGCCGGATTTCTCGTCCTGCACATATAAACCGTAGCATTTCGGCTGCGAGTGGCCCTTCTTGACCGGATGCAGCTTGTCGGAGGTGATCAGGTCGATCGCGCAGTGGTGCTCGAACAGGGTGATGTTCGGGTGGGCGCGCACCTTTTCCTCCAGGGTGACCTGCACCGCGTGGCCGGTGGCGTCGGCCGCGTGGATGATGCGGCGCTGGCTGTGGCCGCCCTCGCGGGTCAGGTGGAAGCCCAGTTCGGCCGAGGCGTCGCGCGTGAACGGCACGCCCTGGGCGATCAGCCACTCGATCGCCTCGCGGCCGTGCTCGACGATGTAGCGCGTGGCGCTCTCGTCGCACAGGCCGCCGCCGGCGACCAGCGTGTCGTCGATGTGCTGGGTGTGGCTGTCGCCGGAATCGAGGACGGCGGCGATGCCGCCCTGGGCCCAGTTGCTGGCGCCGTCTTTGAGCGCGCGTTTGGAAATAATCGCGACTGTGCGCGTTTCGGCCAGGTGCAGGGCGACCGAGAGGCCGGCCAATCCGCTGCCGACGATTGCAACATCAAATTTCATGATCACATGTGAAAGTGCGGTAAGGAACCATGACTATAGTCTATTTGTCACAACTCCGTCATATTCGCCCGATTTTGCCTCTTTTTTGAGCCCGCCTTGCGCCAGCGCTGTTTTGCTGTTGTGGACGCTCAAGGCGGCGCCGGCAAGGTTTCTCCATCATGAAAGCTCCGCCGTTGAGAGCGGCAGGGAGCTCATTGTGATCAGGATATTTCATCATTACGTGTCGAAGATGGCCTTCATGCTGCTGATGCTGGAGCTGATGGTCTTGTTGACGGCCGCCGTCGCCTGCGCGCCGCTGTGGCTGAAGGGCGCGCAGGCGGCGCCGGACAGCTTGTACCCGCCGGCACTGGCGTTCGCGCTGGTGCTGGTGTTCAGCATGGGCGCGCTGGGCATGTACCAGCACAACCAGCCGCGCGAGGATATCAAAAACACCTTTTTACGCATCCTGCCGTCGTTCGTGCTGGGTTTCGTGCTGTTCAGCCTGTTGGCGAGCCTGATGCCGGGCACCCAGTTCGTGCGCCTCGGCAGCATGGTGTTCGTGGTCGGCGGCGCGGCGGTGCTGCTGGCGCGCCTGCTGGTGTTCACGTCGGCGCAGTCGAGCATGCTCGAGAAACGCCTGCTCATCATCGGCGACGGCGCCATCGCGCGCGAATGCATGGAGCTGGCCACCACCGGCGTCGGCTTCCATCAGTTCCGCGTGGTGGGCTGCGTGCCGGTCGAGGGCGAAACCTGCTGTGTGCCGCCGACCATGCTGCTGCCGCCGGAATTGTCGCTGCTGGCGATGGCGAGGCGCCACGCGGCCGACGAGATCATCGTCTCGGTGGGCGACCGCCGCAACGGCGCCTTCCCGGTGCGGCAATTGCTCGAATGCGCGCTCGGCGGCGTGCGCGTGACCGATGCCGCCAGCTTCTTCGAGCGCGAGGCGTGCCAGATCCGGGTCGATTCGCTGCAGCCGAGCTACCTGATCTTCGGCGGCGGTTTCGATCAGAGCCTGCTGCGGGCGGCCGTCAAGCGCGCCTTCGACCTGCTGGCCAGCGCCGCCATTTGCGTGGCGGCGCTGCCGGTGATGGCGCTGACGGCGCTGGCGATCAGGCTCGAGGATGGCGGCCCGGTGTTCTACCAGCAGGAGCGGGTCGGGCGCGACAACCGGCCGTTCAAGGTGCTGAAGTTCCGCAGTATGCGGGTCGACGCCGAGGTCGACGGCAAGCCGCGATGGGCGTCGGAGGACGATCCGCGCGTGACGGCGGTGGGCCACTGGATACGCAAGTTGCGCATCGACGAATTGCCGCAAATGCTCAACGTGTTCAAGGGCGAGATGAGTTTTGTCGGCCCGCGTCCGGAGCGCGCCTACTTCGTCGAACATCTGTGCCGCGAGATCGCCTATTACAACGTGCGGCACGGCATCAAGCCGGGCATCACCGGCCTGGCCCAGGTGCGCTACCGCTACGGCGCCTCGGTCGACGACGCCGTGCGCAAGCTGCAATACGATCTGTATTACGTCAAGAACAACAGCCTGTTCCTCGATTTGCTGATCCTGATCGATACGGTGCAGGTGGTGTTGTTCGGCAAGGGGCGCTGATGCGCCGGGACTGGCCGCAGTGGGTAAGCCAGTGGCCGGCCCAGGCGGCGCCGGCGGCCAGCTACGGCGTGGCGGCGGCGGCTTTCCTGTTGTTGGCGCTGTTGATGCTGACGCGTTGGCGCGCGCGGCCGCACGCCCGCGCGTTTGGCGCGGCCGGCCTGCTGACGGCGCTGTGGGCCGGCGTGGCGGCGGCCGCCGGCGCGATCGACCGCGCGTGGCCGTGCTTGATCGACGGGCCGGAGGTGCTGCGCACGGCGGCCTGGCTGGTGGTGTTGCTGGCGCTGGGCACCAGCGGCCGTCGCTTGCGGGTCTGGCTGGGCGGCGTCGCCGCGCTGGTGGTGGCGCAGCTGGCGGCCACGCTGATGCCGCCGGCGGCGATGCCGAACGTGGCGCTGACGGTGCTGCGGCTGGCGCTGGCCGTGCTGGGCATGCTGCTGGTCGAGCATGTGTATCGCGGCGCGCAGCAGAATGCGCGCTGGGGCATCAAGTTCGCCTGCCTGGGCATCGGCGCCTTGTTCGCCTACGACTTCTACCTGTACAGCGACGCCTTGCTGTTCCGCCGGATACACGAGGACATCTGGGCCGCGCGCGGCGTCGTCAACGCCCTGAGCGCGCCGCTGCTGGCGGTGGCCGCCACGCGCAATCCGGTGTGGACGCCGGGCTTGCTGCTGTCGCGCCAGATCATGTTCCGCTCGGCCGCGCTGCTGGGCTCCGCGCTGTATCTGCTGGCGATGGCGGGCAGCGCGTGGTATCTGCGCTACATCGGCGGCGCTTGGGGCGCGTTCATGCAACTGGTGTGCCTGGCCGGCGCGGCGCTGCTGCTGGCGGTGGTGCTGTTTTCCGGGACGATGCGGGCCAGGCTCAAGATCTTCATCAGCAAGCATTTCTATCAGGGGCGCTACGACTACCGGCACGAATGGCAGCGCTGCACGCACCAACTGGCCGAGGAGGGCGGGCCGCTGTCGGAGCGGGCCATCCAGGCGGTGGCCGGCCTGGTCGAGAGCCCGGCCGGCGTGTTGTGGCTGCGCCGCGACGGCGAGCGCTTTCAACCCGCCGCCAGCTGGAACATGGCGGCGCCGAAGCAGGAAGCGCGCGCCGACGGCGACATGTGCCGGTTCCTGGAGCGGCGGCGCTGGGTGATCGAGATGCCGGAGTGGCGCCGCCATCCGCGCCGCTACGGCGATCTGGCGCTGCCGGCCTGGCTGACCGATATCCCGAGCCTGTGGCTGGTGGTGCCGCTGATGCTGGAGCGGCGGCTGTACGGCTTTATCTGCCTGGCGCGCCCGCGCACCGCGCTGCAACTGAACTGGGAGGTGCGCGACGTGCTCAAGATCGCCGGCAGCCAGGCCGCCAGCTATCTGGCGCACCGCGAGTCGGCCGACAACCTGGCGGTGGCGCGCCAGTTCGAGTCGTTCAACCGCATGTCGACCTTCATCGTGCACGACTTGAAGAACCTGGTGTCGCAGCTGTCTTTGTTGCTGATTAACGCCGAGCGTCACAAGGCCAAGCCTGAATTTCAGGAAGATATGCTGGAAACGGTGTCGCATTCGCTCGACAAGATGAAGCAGCTGCTGCTCAAACTGCGGCGCGACCAGACGCCGGACGTCGCCGCGCCGCTGGCGCTGGACCAATTGCTGGCGCAGGCGGTCAAGGGCTGCGCGGCGCTGCTGCCCAAGCCGACGCTGGACCTGCGCGCCGCCGGCCTGACGGTGCTGGCCGACCGGCAGCGGCTCGAGCGCGTGATTGGACATCTGATTCAAAACGCGGTGGAGGCGACGCCGCGCGATGGCGCGGTCGCCGTCAGGCTGCTGCGGGCCGGCGAGACCGCCGTCATCGAGTTGAGCGACACGGGCCACGGCATGACGGAGGAGTTCATCCGGGAGCGGTTGTTCAAGCCCTTCGAGTCGACCAAGACGGCCGGCATGGGCATCGGCGTGTTCGAGAGCCGCGAGTACCTGCGCGAGGTCGGCGGACAGCTCGAGGTGACCAGCGCGCCGGGCCAGGGCACCACGTTCCGCGTCACGCTGCCGCTGCGGATGACTAACCTAATGGGAGTAAAGCATGGGGAAACATAAGCTGCTGGTGGTCGAGGACGACGCGGGGCTGCAAAAGCAGCTGCGCTGGAGCCTGGACGCGTACGAGGTGGTGGTGGCCGGCGACCGCGAGTCGGCGATGGCGCAGCTGCGCCGCCACCAGCCGGCGGTGGCGACGATGGACCTGGGCCTGCCGCCCGACCCGGACGGCGCCAGCGAGGGCCTGGCGCTGCTGCAGCAGATACTGGCGGCGTCGCCCGACACCAAGGTCATCATCCTGTCCGGCAGCCAGGAGCGCGCGCACGCGCTCAAGGCGATCGCCATGGGCGCCTACGATTTCCACCAAAAGCCGCTTGACGGCGACGCCCTGGCGCTGGTGATCGCGCGCGCCTTCTATCTGCACGCGATCCAGCAGGAGAACCGCCGCATGCTGCAGATCCAGTCCGATTCGCCGCTGGCCGGCATCATCAGCCGCGATCCGGGCATGCTGAAGGTGTGCCGCAACGTCGAGAAGGTGGCGCCGTCGTCGGCGACCGTGATGCTGTTGGGCGACTCCGGCAGCGGCAAGGAGTTGATCGCGCGCGGGCTGCATCATTTGAGCGCGCGGGCCGACAAGCGCTTCGTCGCCATCAATTGCGCCGCCATCCCCGAGCAGTTGCTCGAGAGTGAGTTGTTCGGCTACGAGAAGGGCGCGTTCACCGGCGCCCAGCGGCAAACCCTGGGCAAGCTGGAACTGGCGCACGGCGGCACCTTCTTCCTCGACGAAATCGGCGACATGGCGCTGGCGCTGCAGGCCAAGCTGCTGCGCTTCCTGCAGGAGCGCGTGATCGAGCGGGTCGGCGGCAGGAGCGAAATCAGCATCGACGTGCGCATCGTCTGCGCGACCCATCAAAACCTGAAGGCGCTGGCCGAGGCGGGGCGCTTCCGCGAGGACTTGTACTACCGCCTCAGCGAGATCGTGCTGACGATACCGCCGCTGCGCGACCGGGTCGGCGACAGCGCGCTGCTGGCGCACCATTTCAAGAACAAGTTCTGCGCCAGCGAATCGCGCTCGGTGCTCAATTTCAGTCCGGAGGCGCTGGCGGCGATCGAATCCTACGCCTGGCCGGGCAACGTGCGCGAGATGGAGAACTGCATCCGGCGCGCGGTGATCATGGCCGACGGCCCGCAGATCACGGCCGCCGATCTGGGGCTGCCCGACGGCGCGGCCGAAGAGGAAAGCGTCAACCTGCGCCAGGCGCGCGACGCGGCCGAATACAAGGTGATGGTCAAGGCGCTGGCGCGGGTGGATGGCAATATCGTCAAGGCGGCCGAGTTATTGGGCATTAGCCGCCCGACCCTGTACGATTTGATGAACCATCACGGCCTGAAATAACGTCACTGCTCGCCGCGCCACTGGCCGGCGGCGATCAGTTTGTTTTTCAGGCCGGGTAGCGGGAAGCCCATGCCGTAGGCCTTCTCGGCGCTGGCGCGGGCCTTGTCGTAGTCCTTCCTCTTCAGATAAATCAGGCCGAGATTGTAGTGGGCCGTGGGATTGCCCGGTTCCAGAGCGGCCGCCCGTTCCAGCTGATCGAGCGCGGCGTCGGCCTGGCCCAGCGCCAGCAGATAGCTGCCAAACAGCGAACGCACCTTGGCGTCCTTCGGCCGGAACTGGATGGCGCGCTCGAAATAGCAGTCGATCGTATAGTTCGCGCCGTTCGGTTTGCGGTTTTTGTCGCGCAGCGCCAGCCTTGTCATCGCGCCCAGCGCGCGGTGGTGGTTGGGAAAATGCTCCAGCGTGTAGCCGATGTCGCCGCCCAGCGGTCCCGAGGCGCCTTTTACCAGTCCTTCGACGTCGGGCGTGAAGTGGAATTGTTCGACCACGCCCAGGCCTTCGCGGTCGTCGGCGTCGGTGTAGTCGCCGCCCGGTTTGTGCTGGACGTAGGCCGGACAGTCGGAGCCCGCCGTCGTGGCGGCGGCCATCGCCTGGCCGGCGAGCGCGATGGACAGCAATATGAGCGCGGACGGTTTCATGGTTGCTCCTTCCGGGGCGCCGCCAGCTTGGCTTGTACAAAATCGGCCAACGTTGCCACGGTGGCGAAGTGGCGCGCGCCGATCTCGTCGTCGTGCACCGTGATGCCGAAGTGGTCCTCGAGTGCCAGCAGCAGGTTCACCACCGCCATCGAATCGAGTTCCGGCAGGCTGCCCAGCAGCGCGGTGCCGGCGTCCAGCGGCGTGCGCCCCAGGCCCAGCGTGGTTCTCAAGACGTCGCAGACTTTTTCGATGGTGGACATGGCGGCTCCGGTGGGGCGACATCGGCCAGCGCGCCGGTGTCGAAGGTCAGTTGTGGAAAGGACGCGTCGTGACGCGACAGGTGGATGTAGGGCGCCACCGTGGCGAACATCCACTGCCATTCGCCGCAGCGCACGAACAGCGCGTCGCCCAGGCGCACGGTGCCGATGCGGGCGTGCGCGCGCAGCGAGGCGGGGTTGAAGGCGGAGATGCGGCTGCAGGTCCAGCGCACGCCGCGCTCGCGCAGCTGTTGGCGCGCCGCGTCCCACAGGCGCGGGAAGGCCCAGCCGAGCCGCTCGTCCGGCGCGATCCAGACGTCGAAGTCCCAGCTGGCGTCGGCGCGCGGCAGGCGGTAGCGCACGCGCACCTCGTCCTCCTGATAGGCGTCGAGCACCAGCCACAGGTAGCCGGCCAAACGGCCGTGGCGCCACGCGGCCAGGCTGTAAGCCCCTTGGGCGAAGCGCTCGCGGACCACGGCGGCCGGACGCGGATAGGCCGCCGGCACCGCCTGGTCCCAGGTGTGGGCGGCGATGTCGATATCGGCGCCGCGGCCGGCGCACAGCGGCTGGTCGCCCACGTATTGCGCGACGAAGCGGTAGCGGTGCAGGGACCAGCGTCCGGCGCTGGCCTTGTCGAGCGAGCGTCCGAGCCAGTACAGGGCGGCGTTGAGCCAGCCCAGTTGCGTGAGTGTGTGACGCAGGCCAGTGTTCATGGGAGTGATCGAGCGAGGTGGAGCATAGATTAGACAATGGCGTGCGGCAAACAGGTTTGCGCCAGCACAAGCATGCCGTGGGCTTGACGAGCGTCAATAACCCCGGGGCCGATTGTCTCAATGATAGAGGATGGATTTTTCGCCTTGCCTGGACATAACAACCTGAACCCGACTTCCTGAAAGCGCTGCCATGGGGCCCACGACCGACGATCTGCCGCGACACGCGGCGCAGAAACAGTTTCCGGTGCAGGATGATTGCCTGCAATTGGGCGGCGTGCTGCTGACGCGGCTGGCCGAGCGGGTCGGCCGCACGCCGTTCTATGCCTACGAGCGCGATCATATCCGCTCGCGCGTGGAATTGCTGCGCCGGGTGTTGCCCGAGGGCGTGCTGCTGCATTACGCGATGAAAGCCAATCCGATGCCGGCGGTGGTGCAGCTGATGGCCGGACTGGTCGACGGTTTCGACATCGCCTCGGCCGGCGAGATGAAGACGGCGCTGGACGCCGGCATGCGGCCGTCGTGCATCGGTTTCGCCGGTCCCGGCAAAAGCAACGCCGAGCTGCGCGCGGCGGTGGCGGCCGGCGTGCTGCTGCATCTGGAGTCGGAGGAAGAGATGCAGCGCGTGGCCGCCGTCGGCGAGCTGCTCGGCATCACGCCGCGGGTGGCGGTGCGCGTCAATCCCGATTTCGAGCTGAAACACGCCGGCATGAAGATGGCCGGCGGTGCGCGCCAGTTCGGCGTCGACGCGGCGCGGGTGCCGGCCATGCTGCGCAGGCTGGGGCGGCTGGGGCTCGATTTCCACGGTTTTCACCTGTTTTGCGGCGCCCAGAACCTGTCGGCGGCGGCCATCTGCGAGGCCCAGCGGCTGAGTGTGGCGCTGGCGCTGGAACTGGCCGAGTTCGCGCCGTCGCCGCTGCGCGCGCTCAATATCGGCGGCGGCCTCGGCGTGCCGTACTTCCCCGGCGAGCGCGCGCTCGACCTGGCGGCGGTGGCCGACGGCCTCGACGCGACCATGCGCGCGCTGCGGCGCGAGCGGCCGGACACCCGGTTGATACTGGAAATGGGCCGCTATCTGGTGGCCGAGGCCGGTATTTACGTGTGCCGTGTGATTGAACGCAAGCACTCGCACGGCCAGCTGTTCCTGATCACCGACGGCGGCATGCACCAGCACTTGGCGGCGTCCGGCAACTTCGGCCAGGTCATCCGCAAGAATTATCCGGTCGCCATCGGCAACCGCGTGCACGGCGGCGCGCGCGAGACGGTCAGCGTGGTCGGCCCCTTGTGCACGCCGCTGGACCTGCTGGCCGACCGGGTGGAGCTGGCCCGCGCCGACGTTGGCGACCTGGTGGTGGTGTTCCAGTCCGGCGCGTACGGGCTCACCGCCAGCCCGACCGCCTTCCTCGGCCATCCCGCGCCGCTCGAGGTGCTGGTATGAGCGGCATCTGCGGCTACCTGGGCCGGCTCCAGGACGAGATCGGCGGCGACAGCGCCGCGCTGCTGCGGCGCATGGGCGAGCGCATGGCCGAGTTCGACGCCAGCCCGGTGCGCACCTTGCAATCCGGCTCGTGCGGGCTGGCGGTCGCGGCGCCGACGGACAGTATCAGCCTGCACAAGAAGGATGGCGTGCTGGCGGCCGTCTGGGGCCGGCCGCTGCTGGACGGCAGCGCCGAACAGGTGGCCTTGCGGCTGGCCGGCCTGTGGGGCGCGCGCGGTCCGCAGGCGTGCGCCGCGCTGTCGGGCGCGTTCGCCGTGTGCCTGGTCGATTGTTTGACGGGCCAGGTGCTGCTGGCGGTCGACCGCGCCGCCACGTATCCGATGCATTACCAGAGCACGCCGCACGGGCTGCTGTTCGGCACCTCGGGCGCCGCCTTGCGGCTGCATCCGTCCGCGAAGGACGAACTGGACGCGCAATCGCTGTATAACTACCTGTATTTCCACATGATCCCGGCGCCGCGCGCCGTCTACCGGCAGCAGTACCGCCTGCTGCCGGGGGAATATCTGCACTACCGGCCCGGTCGCATCGAGCGCGGCAGCTACTGGAAGCTGCGCTTCGACGAGGACCAGACGCATTCGTTCGAGCAACTCCGGGAGCAGTTCCTGTCGACCCTGGAGCAATCGGTGCTGCGCGCGGCCGGCGGCGCCCGCGTCGGCGCCTTCCTCAGCGGCGGCACCGACAGTTCGACCCTGGCCGGGATGCTGGCCAAGGTGCAGGGCAGCCGGCCCAGCACGTATTCGATCGGCTTCGACGTGCCCGGCTACGACGAGATGGGTTACGCCCGTATCGCCGCCCGGCACTTCGGCACCGACCACCACGAGCTGTACGTGACGGCCGACGACGTGGTGGCGGCGATCCCGCGCATCGCCGCCGTCAGCGACCAGCCGTTCGGCAACGCCTCGGCGGTGCCGGCCTACTGTTGCGCGACGATGGCGCGCGCGGACGGCATCTCGCGCCTGTTGGGCGGCGACGGCGGTGACGAATTGTTCGGCGGCAATGAGCGCTACGCGCGCCAGGCGCTGTTCGAACGCTACGAGCAGGTGCCGTCGTCGTTGCGCCAGGTGGTGCTGGAGCCCTTGCTGTTCGGCGTCGCCGGCAATCTGGACTTGCGGCCGCTGCGCAAGGCGCGCAGCTATGTCGAGCAGGCCATGGTGCCGATGCCGGCGCGGCTGGACACCTATAATCTGCTGCGCCGTTATGGCGCGGCCGAGGTGTTGCATCCGGAATTCCTGGCCGCCGTCGATCCGGGCGCGCCGGCCGCGCAGCTGAGCGCCTGCTACTGGGACACGCAGGGACTGAGCCAGATCAACCGCATGCAGGCGCTCGACCTGCGCTACACGCTGGCCGACAACGATTTGCCGAAGGTGCGCAAGGCGTGTGAGCTGGCCGGCCTGGAGGCGGCGTTTCCGTTCCTGAGCGACGAGATGCTGGCGTTCTCGGCCCGGCTGAGCCCCGAAGACAAGCTGAAAGGCACGCGGCTGCGGTATTTCTTCAAGCGGGCGCTGCGCGGCCATTTGCCGCCGGCCATCCTGCGCAAGAAGAAACATGGTTTCGGCCTGCCGTTCGGCCACTGGCTGCAGACGCACGCGGGGCTGCGCGCGCTGGCCTTCGACAGCCTGGGCGACCTGAAGGCGCGCCGCATCGTGCGCGCCGATTTCATCGACACGCTCACCGGCAAGCTGGTGCGGGAGCATCCGGCCTATCACGGCACGATGGTGTGGGTGCTGATGATGCTGGAGCAATGGCTGCGCCAGCGGGCCGTCCGCCGCGAGGCCGAGCTCAGCCGCCAAGGAGCGGCGGCAGCGCTGCGCGACGGTTGACCTTCTCGCGGTAGCGGCTCAGCGCCAGCCGCAGCACGAAGCGGGCGCCGTCGCGCTGCCATGGCGTGTAGCGGGGCAGCTGCCACGGATCGCTGGACGGGCCGGCGGCGCCGGCGACCGTGCTCAGCGCCGCTTCGAAGCCCAGCGCGCGCGCCATCTCGGCGTGGCGCCGGTTGTAATCGGTGTCCGGCTTGCCGTTGGGATAGGCGAACAAGGTCGCGCGCCGGCCGGTGATGGCTTCCAGCACGGCCTTGCCCTCGGCCATGTCGGCATAGGCGTCGGCGTCGGCCATGGCCGTCAGGATCGGGTGGCGATGGGTGTGGGCGCCCAGCTCCATGCCTGCCGCCTGCAGCGCGCGCACCTGGCCCGAGGTCATCATCAACGCCTGGCGGCGCGGCGGCGCCAGCCGGTCGGCCATCTCTTGCCGGGTCGCCAGCGGCAGGTATTTCAGTTGCGTCAGCACCTGGTCGATCGCCTGTCTTTTCTGCGCCACGGTCAGGCCGGGCAGCGAACCGCAGCCCACCATCGAAAAGTCGAGGCGGCCGGGCGGGGCTTGCCGCACGTAGTCGATGACGTCGTCGTTCCACATGCGGCCGCCGTCGAGGAAGGCGGTGGCGATGAAAAAGGTCGCCGTCAAGCCGTGGCGCCGGAGGATCGGCAGCGCCAGCTCGGCGTTGTCGGCGTAGCCGTCGTCGAAGGTGATGCACAGCGCGCGCGCGGGCAGCGTTCCGTGGCGCAGCTGGCGCAGCGCCACCGACAGCGGCAGCACGCGGAAGCAGCGCTTGAGCAGGCGCATGTGGCGCTCGAAAGTGGCGGCGTCGGGCACGCCGGGCAGCAACGGGTCCGGCGCGGCCAGCACGCGGTGGTAGATCAGGATCGACAGCGGGCCGGCGCCGCTCATCGCGCCGCCCCGGCCGTGGCCGGCGCCGGCCGCAGCGGCTTGACGGCGGCCGGCACGGCCAGCTCGGCCCGGCGCCGCTCGACCAGGATGCGGATCGCCGCCACCGCCGCCATCAGGTAATAAGGTACGTCGAAATACAACAGGCTGAGGAAGGCGCCGCCGACGGCGAAGCCGATCATGCTGGCCTGTATCGTCTTGGCCAGGCCGCCGGCCCAGGCCAGATCGGGGATGCCGCGGCTGTTGCGCACGATCCAGTCGGCCGAGCGCCAGGTGAGCAAGCCTAGCAATAGATAGATGCCTAGGCCGACGAAGCCGTGCTCGCCCAGCGCCTGGAAGTAGATGCTGTGCGCGGCGTGGACGTCGTCCGGATTGGGCGCGTACAGCAGGAAGGTCGACGGTTCGGCCAACTCGAAGCCGCCGCCGAAGAAGCGGTCCTTGGCCAGGTTGTAGGCCATGTGCCAGGCGTTGATGCGGCCCATGGCCGAATCGTCGCTCTGGTATTCGCCGATGGTGTCCATGCGCTGGCCCCAGCGGTCCGGCATGAACAGCAGCAGCGGCGGCGCCAGCAGCAACAGCACGATGGCGCCGGTCATCTTGCTGTTGCTCTTGAGCCACATGAAACCCAGCATCGCGGCGATCGCCAGCAGGCCGCCGCGCGAGTACGAGCCCAGCGCGGCCAGCGCCGACAGCACCATCATGGCGTTCATCGCGTGCCAGAGCCACCTTTTGTTGCTGCTTTGCTGCAGATAGCGCATCAGCGGGATGGTCATGATCAGCGCCAGCGCGATCGCGTTGTTGTCGCCGATAAAAGTGTTGTCGGGCCCCCAGACGCGCTCGGTGCCGCCGCTGCGCACGGTGAACACGCCGCCCTTGACGCCGTAATAGCCCAGCGACAGGGTCAGCATCCAGATCATCCGCTGGATATCCTCGCGCTTGCGGATCACCGCCATGGTCACCAGGCTCATCAGCATGATCTTCATCACCTTGTTCCATTGCTCGGCGGCCGACTCGGGAAAGATCGCAAACAAGGTTGTCACGTTCATCCACAGGATGAAGGCGATCAGCGTGACGGTGATGCCCGATGGCGGCAGCGTCTTCGGTTGCCGCGAGATGGCCAGGCTGAAGATGGTGGTGACGGCGATGATGAAGGCGAACGGGAACGTCGTCGCGAAGCCCCAGCCCTGGGTGTGCGGATTCATGACGCTGATCCAGATCCACATCAACACGCCGTTGACGGGGTTCTTGACGATCAGCGGCAAGCTGGCGAAGACGATCAGGGTGACGAGGATGTCGCGCATGCGGTTGGCAGTCGTTGATCCCGCTCAAGGTTACGCGGGAGTCTGTCAGTACACTGGTTTTTTAACCTTTGCAATCTTAGGACAAAGGAGGGGCCGGCTTGTTGACTGTTCTCATGGCGACTGACGATGGGCGGCGCTACCTGCTCGGGTGGGCGCGGCTGGTGTGCGCGGCGGTGCGGCGCGACCGCGACGGCATTTTCCGGCGGCGCTGGGAACTGGCTTTCCTCAAAAGCTATCTGGGCGAGGCAAGGCACGGCAAGCGCAACGGCAAAAACGGCCGCAAGAACATCCTCGTGACCAGTTATTCCGGCGAACTGGGCGGCATGGAGCTGCGCATGGCGCAGGAAGTGCGCTATCTGCGCGCGGCCGGCTACGACAGCGGCCTGGCGATGCGGCGTTTCGCCGGCGTGGCCGAATGGGCGCGGCGGCTGGCCGGCGAGCGGATCAGCCTGGCGGAGTACGAGCCGCCGCTGTTCTTCGAGCAATGGGAGTGGCGCCGCCTCAATCTATGGCGCGCGCGGCTGTTGGCGGGGCGCAGGCTGCGCGCGTTCCGGGCCGACCTGGTCCACGTCGCGCTGTGCTGGACCAATTACGGCGCCTCGGTGCTGTGGCTGGCCCGGCACTGCCGCCTGCCGGCCGTGATCAGCGTGCACAACGCCTTCCCGCACACCAGCTTCAGCGACTGGCATCAGCCGCTGCTCAAGCAAGCGTTTAGCGGCGTGCGCGGCATCTACGCCGTGTCGGACTCGGCAATGACCCACTTCATGGCGCTGTACCGCCCCTACATCGCGCCCGGAACCCGGCTGGCGGTGATCCCCAACCCGGTCGACACGCGGCGCTTCCGGCCGTCGGCGGCGTTGCGGCTGGCGGCGCGGCGCAGCTTGGGGGTGCCGGACGACGCGCTGGTGATCGGTTCGATCGGCCGCCTGTCCGAGCAGAAACAACCGGGCACGGCGCTGGCGATGCTGGGCATGTTGCGCAAGGCCTTTCCCAATTTGTATCTGGTGCTGGTCGGCACCGGTCCGCTGGAGGCGGACGTCAAAAGGCAGGCCGACCGCATGGGGCTGGCGGCGTATGTGATCTTCACCGGTTTCGTGGAGGCCGTCGAAGAGTTGCTGCCGGCGCTGGACGTGCACTTGCTGTTGAGCCGCAACGAGGGCTTCGGCATCTCGACGATCGAGGCCATGGCGTGCGGCGTGCCGGCCGTGGCGACCAACGTGCCGGGCAGCGCCGACATCCTGCGCGGCAGCGAAGGCGGCATCCTGATCCCGCAAGGCGACCTGAAAAACGCCGCGCCGATGGTCGCCGCGCTGCTGATCGATCCGGAGCGGCGCGCCGTCATGGGGCGCAAGGGCAGGGCCGAGGTCGAGCAACGCTACAGCGAGGAAGTCGTCGGCGAGCTGGTGCGCGCCTTCTATGACGGCTTGGTGTGATGGCGAGCGCCGGGTGCGGCAATTCTCTTGATACGCATCATCGGTGCCCGATCCGGCTTGTATAGCATGGTCAGCATGGCGCGCTATTTGCCAAGCGCGGCGCCGTCAACCCCACACACCACGAAGGATAACGTATGCGAGTCGGAATCCTGTCATATCCCATGCTGTTCCAGCGCGAGGGCGGCTTGCAGGTGCAAGTGCGGTCGACCATGGACGCGCTGCGCCAGCTCAAAGTGCCGTCGCTGCAGGTGGAGCTGGTCGACCCCAACCATCAGCGCCTCGATAGCTTCGACGTCATCCACGTATTTTCCGCCATCAACGGCAATTACCGGCTGGTGGAACTGGCCACCGAGATGGGCGTGCCGGTGGCGCTGTCGGCCTTGCTGTCGCCCAGCTGGACCAGGTCGGCCGGGCTGCGGGCGCGGCTGGCCGACGGCCTGACCGGCCACCTGACCCGGTGGAACGTGCAGACCAGCTACGCGCAAACCAAGCGCGCGCTGCAGCTGGCGCAGATGGTCATCGCGCTGGGGCCGGCCGAGCGCGCCGCCATCGTCAATGGTTTCCGCACCGACGGCGGCAAGATACGCATGCTGCCCAACGGCATCAGCCCGCGCTTTTTCAGTTCCGACCGGCAGGCCTTTGTGCGGCACACGGGCTTGAACGGCCCGTTCGTGCTGATGGTGGGGGCCATTTCGCCGTACAAGAACCAGCTGGCGCTGGTGAAGGCGCTGGAGAAGCGCGACCTGCCCATCGTGCTGATCGGCAGCGCGCAGCGGCAACACGAGGATTACCTGCAGGAGCTGCTGTCCTCGCCGCGGGTGCACTGGCTCGGCCAGCTCGACCACAACGACATGCTGCTGGCCAGCGCCTACGCGGCCGCCTCGGTGCTGGCGCTGCCCAGCCAGGGCGAGGTCTATCCGCTGGTGGTGCTGGAGGCGCTGGCCGCCGGCACCCCGGTGGTGATGACCAATGAAAGCGCGCTGAGTCTGCCTAACAGCGGTTTCGCGCTGCGGCAGTTGCGCTGGAACGATACCGACGCCCTGTGCACGGCCATCGTCGATTTCGTCGCGCGGCCGCCACGGCGCGCCGAGGTGCGCGCGCTGGTCGAGAAATTCACGTGGCAGCGGGTCGCGCTGCAGATCGCCGATTGCTATCAGGAACTATACCGGCGCGGCTGCGCCAAGCAGGAAGAGCGCCGTGTTGTTTAATTCGCTGGGTTTTTTGTTTTTGTACTTGCCGGTGGTGTACGCGGGATATGGTTGGCTGGCGCGCTGGCGGCCGCGCTGGACCGTGGGCTGGCTGGCGCTGGCGTCGCTGTTTTTCTACGGTTACTGGGACGCGCGCTACCTGCCGTTGCTGTTGGCCTCGATACTGTTCAACTACTGGTGCGGCTTGCGCATCGCCGCCGGCGCGGGCCGGCGCAAGCGCTGGCTGGTGTTCGCGCTGGCGGCCAACCTGTCGCTGCTGGCCTATTATAAATACGCGAACTTCTTCATCGACAGCCTCAACCACGTGACGGGCGCGCAATTCCCGGGCCTGGCGGTCGTTTTGCCGATCGGCATTTCGTTTTTCACGTTCACGCAGATCGCGTTTCTGGTCGATTGCCATCGCGGCCTGGCCGGAGAGTACCGTTTCATGCATTACACCCTGTTCGTCAGCTACTTCCCGCATCTGATCGCCGGTCCGGTGCTGCATCACAAGGAAATGATGCCGCAGTTCGATGCCCGTCCGGCGCCGAACGCGGCCGACTTCGCCGTCGGCAGCTCGATCTTCGTCATGGGGCTGGCCAAGAAGATCTTCCTGGCCGATCCCTTGTCGGCGCTGGTGGCGCCGGTGTTCGGCGCCGGCGCCGAGCCGCAGCTGATCGAGGCGTGGACTGGCGCGCTGGCCTACACGATGCAGCTGTATTTCGATTTCTCCGGTTATTCCGATATGGCGATTGGCTTGTCGCGGCTGTTCGGCGTCAGGTTGCCGCTCAATTTCAATTCGCCTTACCAGGCCGCCAACATCGGCGAGTTCTGGCGCCGCTGGCATATGACCTTGTCGCGCTTCCTGCGCGACTATTTATATGTGCCGCTGGGCGGCAACCGTTCGGGACCAGCGGCGCGCTACCGCAACCTGATGCTGACCATGCTATTGGGCGGCCTGTGGCATGGCGCCGGCTGGACTTTCGTCGCCTGGGGCGGCCTGCACGGCCTGTACCTGGTGCTGCATCACGCCTGGCTGGCGCTGCGCGGACCACGGCCGGCGGCTTGGTGGGGGCGCGGCCTGACGTTCGTGGCCGTTATGGCCGCGTGGGTGATCTTCCGCGCGCCCGACCTGGCGACGGCCGGCGACATCCTGCTGGCGCTGGTGGGTGGCAACGGTGTTTCGTTGCCGCGCGGACTGGCGGTGCACGCGCAACCCTTGCTGGCACTGGGACTGCGGCCCGATTTTTCGGGCATCCGCTGGATCGACTTCGGCAGCGCCAGCACGGCGACGCTGCCGCTGGCCATGGCGCTGGCGTTTCTGGCGCCGAACACGCAGCAAATTTTCCGCCATTACGAACCGGCCGTCGAACAAATCATCGGCCGCGCCGGGCGGCTGCAGTGGAGCTGGATGCCGAACCGGGTCTGGGGGCTGGCGTTCTCGCTGGTGTTGCTCGGTTGCCTGTTCAGCATGAACCGCGTCAGCGAATTTCTCTATTTCCAATTCTGATCATGGCCATCCATCCCCCGGCCGCGTGGCGCGGCTACGTGACCGTCTTCGGCGCGGTCAGCACGCTGGTGGCCGGCGCCGTTGCCGTCCTTAATTACCAGGTCGATCCGTACGTGACGCATCAATGGGGCACGCCCAAGGTCGGGCAGTTGCGGCCCAGCCGGGAAAAACTCGGCGCCTGGGGCAAGACGTACGCGCTGGCCAAGTTCCGTCCCGCCATCGTCTACGCCGGAAATTCGCGCACCGAGCTCGGTCTGCCGACGCGCACCGCGCTGTTTCCGGGCAAGAAGGTCTTCAACGGCGGCTTGTCGGGCGCCTCGCTGGGCGACGCCATCGCCATGGTCCATCACGCGAACGCGGTCAGCCTGCTGGACACCGTCATCTGGGGCGTCGACGTGGCATCGTTCTCGCTGGAAGCGGGCAACACCGATTTCGACCGCGCGCTGGTCGCCAGCGACCGTTTCTACCTTGCACGGCGCGCCTTGCTCGACATCAAGCGCGCCTTGACGACCGACATGACGATGGCGTCGATCCGCCAGCTGCGCGGCAGCTCGGCGCGGACTTGTCGTTCCAGCCTGGCGTTCCGCGGCCAGCGCGACGACGTTTGCGTGCGCGACCTCATCGACGAAATGGGCGGGACCGCCAAGGGTATCGTGCCGCGTCTGCGCGAGTACGTTCGTGGCGGCGGGCCCACGGCCGAGGCGATGGCGGCGTTCGACGCCAGCGTCGGCGAGCTGTGTCGATCCGGCACTAAAGTGCGGCTCTACATCAATCCGACCCACGCGACCACCGCCGATGTGCTGTATCACGCCGGCAAATGGCAGGCGATGGAGACATGGCAGGGACAACTGGCCGCCCTGGGCCGGCGCCAGCGGGCGGCCGGTTGCGACGCGCGCGTTTTCGATTTCTCCGGCTTCAACAGCATCACCACCGAGCCGATCCCGCAGGCCAGCGGCAAGCGCGACATGGTGTATTTCTGGGAAGCGTCGCACCACCGCGTCAATGTGGGCGCGATGATTTTGAGCCGCATGGTCGGCGGCAGGGACGACGTGCCGGCGGATTTCGGCATCGAGCTGACGCCGGAGACGGTCGCCGCGCACCAGGCCGGGCAGCGCGCCGGGCGCGACCGCTATCATCTCGAGCATCCGCTGGAAAGCGCGATGGCGCGGCAGGTGGCGGCCGAAGGCCTGCCTTAGTTGGCGCGCGCCTTGCTGATGACGTAACGGTGCTTGCCGGAGGCTTCGGCCGGGATCGTCGCGACTTCTTCGATCACAATCTCGACCGACGATCCCAGGCGCGCACGGAACTGGCTGACGATGCTCAGGTGCAGCGGGGGCGGCAGGCCGTCCACGCTGACCACCAGCACCCGGGTGCGCTCCAGGCTTTCCTGGATGATCTTGAAGGCGCGCACCTGCGGCAGGTCGCGCAGGATGTAGATCAGCGCCAGGCCGTGCATGAGGGTGCCATCGCGGGCGACGACGAAATCGGTGGTCCGGCCTTCGATCCGCTTGAGCATCGGCAAGCCGCGTCCGCAGCGGCAAGGTTGCGGGTCGAGTGCGCCGATGTCGCCCGTGTCGTAGCGGATGAACGGAAACTCGCCGCTGGCCAGGTGGGTGACGACGATGGCGCCGCTGTCGCCGGGCTTGACCGGCCGGCCGCGCGGATCGAGGATTTCGACGATGATGTCCTCGGCGGTGATATGCATGCCGCCTTCCGGGCACTCGTGGGCGATGAAGCCCGAGTCGCGCCCGCCGTAGCCGTTGGCGACCGGCGCGCCGAACGCGGCCGCGAGCAGCGCGCGTTGTTCCTCGTACAGCCGTTCGGCCGTGGTGAACACCACCTTGACGCCGAGGTCGTCGAGCGCGATGCCGCGCGCGTGCGCATGCCGCGCCAACAGGCTCATCACGGACGGATAGCCGAACAGCATCGCCGGCCGGTGCCGTTTCAGCCGCGCCAGGTAGTCGTCCAGGCGGGCGGGGGACAGCTCGAAGGCCGGCAGCAGCGTGGTGCGCAGCAGGCGGTCGCGCAGCGCGCGCCAGTAATCCTGCGCCTTGAGCTCGATCGGCGAGCCCCACAGCACGGCCTCGCGGTCGCCGATGTCGACGCCCCACCAGCGCGTGGCGCGCCATTTGGCGGCGACGTCGTGGCTGACGCGTTGCTTTCCCAGAAAGAAAATCAGCGGCTCGCCGCTGGAGCCGCCCGTGTTGAAGCGTTGCAGCGTCCCGGCGGTCGCGGCGACGAATTCGTCCCGGTGATCGTTGATATCGCACTTGCGCAACACCGGCAGCGCTTGCAGGTCGCGCAGGTCCTGCAGCCGCGCGGGATCGAAGCCGAGGTTGGCGTATTGTTGGCGGTAATAGGGCACGTGTTGCGCGGCGTGCAGCAGCAGCCCCTTCAGCCGCCGCAGTTGCAAGGCCTCGATTTCGCGCGGCGGCAACCACTGGCTGTGCTCCATTTGGCGCCGCACGGCGTGGCTGTTGTGCCGCTTGAGGCGCTCGTGCAGCGGGAACAACAGCTTCGACACCCACGCCGTGTAGCCGGACGCGGGCGGGCGCCTGAGCGCGCGCCGGTATTGCGCCATCAGCAGCGGCGCCACGCGCTCCCAGCTGTAGCATCGCGCCTGCAACAGGCCTTCGATGGCCAGGCGCCGCGCCTTGTGTTCGTCCAGCAGCAGCGACAGCATCGCCTGCGCCATCGCGCAACTGTCGCCGGCCGGCACCAGCAGTCCGTTGACGTCGTGCGTGACCAGATACGGCACGCCGCCGACGTCGGTGCTGACGACCGGCACGCCGCTGGCCCAGGCCTCCAGCACCGAGTTCGGCGTGTTGTCGGCCAGGCTGGGATTGAGGACCACATCGGCCTGGCGATACAGTTCGGCCATGGCGGCGTGCTCGGTCCTGCCGGCGAAGACGACGGCGTTGCCCAACCCCAGTTCTTCGGCCAGCGCCCGCAGGCGCGCCAATTCCGGCCCTTCGCCGCAGACGGTCAGCCGGGCGTGCGGCAGCGCGATGCGCACCATCGCCAGCGCGCGCAGGGCGCTGGCGTTGTCGTAAATCGGTTCGAGGTGGCGCGCCACCAGGATCGCGGCGCCGCCGGCCGGTCCGCGCGGGCGCTCCGGACAGGGCTGGAAGCGCGCCGGATCGACGACGTTGGGGACGATTTGCGCGCGGATGCCGTGGCGTTCGAAGACCTCGGCCAGGAAGCCGGACGGCACGATGACGGCGTCGGCGCGGCGCAGGCTGAAGCGCACCAGGCCGGCGCCGCGGGCCAGGAAGGCGCGCGCCTCGCCGCCGCGGTAATTGACGACGACGCCCTTGCCGCGCAGGCGGCCGATCCAGATCGCCGGCGCCGCGAACAAGTGCCACGACCAGCCGGAGTTGGCCATCACGTGCAGCAGCTCGGCGCGCCCGGCCGCCCGCCATAGCCGCCACAGATACGGCGCCAGGCGCGCCACGGCGCGCGCGCCGCGCACGCGCGCGATCCAGCTCGGCCACGGCGGATTGACCCGCACCAGCTCGACCTCGGCGCCGGCGGCGCGCAGCAACGCCGCCAGCTGGACCGTTTGGTTGGCGATGCCGCCGGCCGGCGGCGGCAGCGGCCCGACCAGCGCGATGCGCAGGCCGTGCGCGCCGGCCGGCGCATCGCAGGCGGGGTGGTCGGCGTGGTCGGTCATGCGGACGCGGCGGCCAGGCGCTGGTAGATGTCGCGGTAGCGGTCGACGCTGCCGCGCCAGTTGCGCTCGTTTTCGACGTAGGTGCGGGCCTGGGCGCGCAGTTGCGGCCAGGTCCGCACCTGCCGCACCAGCGCGACGACCTGGTCGGCCAGCGCGCCGGCGTCGCCGGCTTTGAACAGCATGCCGGTCTTGCCGTGTTCGATCATTTCGCGGTGGCCGCCGACGTCGGACGCCACGATCAGCCGTCCCTGCGCCATCGCCTCCAACGGCTTGAGCGGCGTGACCAGTTCGGTCAGGCGCATCGGCAGGCGCGGATAGACGAGGATGTCGACCAGCCGGTAGTAATCGTCGACCTTGTCGTGCGGCACCCGGCCGGCGAAGGTGACGCGCGATTCGACGCGCAGCTCGATGGCCAGCGCCTGCAGTTCGCGCTCCTGCGGCCCGCCGCCGACCAGCAGCAATCGCAGCGACGGCACCGCCGCCAGCATGCGCGGCAGCGCGCGGATCAACAGCGCCAGGCCCTCGTAGGCGTAGAACGAGCCGATGAAGCCCAGCACCAGGTGGCCGGTCAGGCCCAGGCGGTGGGCCAGCAGGCCGTCCGGCGGCGCCGTGTCGCCGAAGCGGTCGCTGTCGACCGCGTTCGGGATCACCGTCACCTTGGCGGCCGGGATGCCGCGCGCGACGATGTCGGCGCGCAAGCCTTCGCAGATCGTGGTGACGGCGTCGGCGCGCCGCAGCACGTGGTTTTCCAGCGCCCGCGTCAGGCGGTAGCGCAGGCCGCCGGCGCGGCTGGTGCCGTGGTCGGCGGCGGCGTCCTCCCAGAACGCGCGGATCTCGTAGACCACCGGGATGCCGAGCGCGCGGCCGACGCCGAGCGCGGCGACGGCGTTGAGCGCCGGCGAGTGGGCGTGCAGGATATGCGGCTTGGCCTTTTCTGCAACCTGGCGCAGGCGGCGGCGCAGGCCGGCGACGACGCCGAACTGCCGCAGCACCGGCAGCCGTGCCCACCAGTCCGGCAGCGGCGCGGTGCGGAAGAAGTGCCAGCCGTCGACCTCCTGTTCGTCCCCTTGGGCGGCCGGATCGGCGCCTTGCTTGGCGCTGGTCAGGTGGAAGGTTTGCCAGCCCAGCGCGCGCTGCTGGCCGAGGATGGCGAGCGTGCGGAAGGTGTAGCCGCTGTGCAGCGGCGCCGAGTGGTCGAGTATGTGCAGGATCCGCATGCTCATGCCGCCTGCCTTTCGGTCGAGAGCGTGGGCGCCTCCAGCGTCTGGCGCAGGAAGGATTCGAACATCATCAGCGACCACAACGGGGCGCTGTGGTCGCGCCGCCCGGACTGGTGTTGCGCCACCAGCTCGCGCGCGTAGGCCAGGTTGAACAGGCCGCAGTCGGCCAGCACCGGGCTGTTCAGGCAGCGTTGCAGGCGCGGCCCCAGCGGACCGCGGAACCAGTCGGCCAGCGGCACCGAAAAGCCCATCTTGTCGCGGTACAGGATTTCCTCGGGCAGATAAGGCTCCAGGCCCTTCTTGAACAGGAACTTGCCGACGCCGCGCTGCAGCTTGAGCGACGGCGGCAGGCCGGAGATCCATTCGACCAGCTGGTGGTCGAGCAGCGGCACGCGCACCTCGAGGCCGTGCGCCATGCTGGCGCGGTCGACCTTGGTCAGGATGTCGCCCGGCAGATAGGTTTTCAGATCCAGGTATTGCACCAGCGACAGCGCGTCGTCGGCCGGGCAGGCGGCGGCGTGGCGGCGCAGCACCTCGACCGCGCGGTACTGGCCGATATTGCGCCGCAGCGAAGGGCTGAACAGCTTGGCCCGCATCGGGTCGCTCATAATGGACACGCCGTGGAAATACGCGGCCACCGAATCGCGCGCCAGGCCTTCGAAGGTGGTCTTGGCTCGCAGCGGACGGGGCGCCCAGTCGGCCTTCGGATACAGCCGGCCCAGCGCGCCGAACACCGGCTTGCGCAGCGACAGCGGCAGCATCGCGCGGAAGCGCTCCTCGTGCAGGTGCCAGCGGTAGCGGCGGTAGCCGGCCAGGTTCTCGTCGCCGCCGTCGCCCGACAGCGCCACCGTCACGCGCCGGCGCGCCAGCTCGCATACGCGGTAGGTGGGCAGGGCCGAACTGTCGGCGAACGGTTCGTCGTACAGCACGGCCAACTGGTCGATCAGGTCGGCGTCGTGCTGCTCGACGCGCTCGCTGTGGTGGTTGGTGGCGTAGCGTTCGGCCACCACTTGCGCGTACGGCGACTCGTCGAACTGGGCGTCGGCGAAGGCGATCGAGCAGGTGTTGACCGGCTGGGCCGACTGTTGCGCCATCATGGCGACCACGGCGCTCGAATCGACGCCGCCGGACAGGAAGGCGCCCAGCGGCACCTCGGCCACCAGGCGGATGGCGACCGCCTCGCGTAGGCGCGCGATCAGCTCGTCGGCGGCCTGCTCGGTGCTCACCAGGCGGTGCGGCTTGAACGGCACGTCCCAGTAGCGCTTGGGCAGGCCGGGCGAGCTGCCCTTGCGCACCAGCAGCGTGTGGCCCGGTTCGAGCTTGCGGATTTGCCGGAAGATGGTGCGCGGCTCGGGGATGTAGCCGTAGGCGAAATAGTCCTCGACGGCCAGCGGGTCGAGCTCGCGGCGCACGCGGCTGTGCGCCAGCAGCGCCTTCATTTCGGAGGCGAACACCAGCTGGCCGTCGTCGAGCAGCGCGTAGTGCAGCGGCTTGACGCCGAGCCGGTCGCGCGCCAGGAACAGGGCTTGCTGCTTGCGGTCCCACAGGCCGAAGGCGAACATGCCGCGGAAGTGCTGCACGCAGCGTTCGCCCCATTGTTCCCACGCGTGCACGATGACCTCGGTGTCGCAGTGGGTGCGGAACACGTGGCCGAACTGCTCCAGCTCGCGCTTGAGCGCGGGGAAGTTGTAGATTTCGCCGTTGTAGACCACCACCACCGTGTGATCCTCGTTGAACAGCGGTTGCTGGCCGCTCTTGAGGTCGATGATGGCGAGCCGGCGGTGGCCGAGGCCGACGCCGGGTTCGCGGTGCATGCCGCTGTCGTCCGGGCCGCGGTGGGCCTGGACGTCGGTCATGCGCTGCAGGAGCCCGGCGTCGATGTCGGGCTGTCGATACAAATCAAATATGCCGGCGATCGCGCACATGGCTATCCTTTCATCGGGGGCAATTGGGTGAGCTTGTCGTAGACGGCGAGGTAGGCGTCGGCCATCGCCGTGAGGCTGAATTCGGCCAGCACGCGGCGCCGACCGTGCGCGCCGTGGTGGGCGGCCAGGCCGGGAATGCGGTAGTAGGCGCCGATGGCGTCGGCCAGCATTTCCGGGTTGCGCGCCGGGACCAAGGTGCCGGTCCAGCCGCTTTGCACCAGGTCGGCGTTGCCGCCGACGGCCGTGGCCACCACCGGCAGCCCGGTGGCCATCGCCTCGAGGATGGTGTTGGAGGTGCCCTCGGCCAGCGACGGCAGCGCGAACACGTCCATCGAGCGCATCAGTTGCGAGATGTCGTCGCGGGTGCCGGGCAGCCAGGCCAGGTGCGACACGCCGGCCTGGTACAGCAGGTCGAGGCAGGGTTGGCGGCACGGGCCGTCGCCGATGATCATCAGGCGCATATGCGCCTGCGCCATTTCGTCCTCGGCCAGTAACAACAGGAAGGCATGCACCAGCGCCATGTAATCCTTGACCTCGACCATGCGCCCGACGCTGCCGATGACGAACGAATCCTCGCCGAGGAAACCGGTGGGGCCGACCGCCGCCGGCGGCCCCAGCCGGGGATGGAACAGCACGCTGTCGACGCCGTTGCGGATGTGGGTGACGCGCTGGGGGCGGGCGCCGATGGTGCCCACCAGCCACGCCTCGAGGTCCTTGCTGACGGCGATGAAATGGCCGATCAACGGCCGCAGCAGCTTGCGCAGCAGCCGGTGGCGCAGGTTGCGTCCGTACAAATCCTGCATGTCGCGGCCGTGTTCGCCGTGCACGCGCAGCCGCACGCCGGCCGCCGCCGCCAGCAACTGGCCTTCCAGGCTGGACAGGTTGCGGGTGTGGATCAGCAGCGGATGCAATTGCCTGAGCGTGCGGAACAGCCGAAAGTAATGCGCCCAATCCTTGCCGTCGCGTTTGTTGAGGCTGATGATCTCGACGCCGGGCCGGCGGATGCGGCGCGCGAAATCGCTGTGGTCCTTCATGCAGACGATGGCGTGGCGGTAGCGGTCGGGCGGCAAGTTATTGATCAGGTTGACCAGGCCGTTCTCCAGCCCGCCCACGTCCAGCTGGTGAATCAGGTGGACGATCAGCGGCGCGCAGGCGTCCTCAGCGGGCCGCATCGCGCAGTCCTTGGTCGATCGCGGGCAGCATCGCCAGCAACAGCTCGTGCATGGCGCGCCCGGCGGCGGCGCTGTCGTCGTCGTAGGCCGACGCCAGCACGATTTCGGCGCCGCCGTCGTCGTCGCCCAGCAGCTTGCTCTTGGCCAGCATTAACTTCAGCAATTGCGGGCTGGCGGTGTCGACGCCGTCCTGGCGGTACCAACGCCACACCAGCAGCTTGATGCCGGCGGCCTGTTCGACGCTCTGGCGCACGGCCAAGGCGCGGCCGCCGACGGCGATGTCGCGCTGGATGGCGTCGATCTCGGACCAGCGCGGCAGGCCGGGCGCGACGTCGCGGCGCACCGGCGCCAGCAACTCCGAGCGCCGGGTCTGGTGGCGGTACCATGTCAGTTGCAGCGACACGGTGCGGCGGCCGTCGTCGTAGTTGGCCGACCAGCGGCGCGCTTGGCCCATGTGCCGCGCCTGCCAGTCGTTGGCGCCCATCGGCGCGGCGTGCCACGGCGCCGGCGGCGGCGCCACCACCAGCGGCGCGGGCGGATCGGCGTCCGGCGGGTCGGGCCGCAGGGCCAGCTGCGCCAGCAGCGGCCAGACGGCGGTGACGGCGGCCACGGCCAGCGCCATCCGCACGAAGCCGGCGGGGCTGGACGGCGCCAATCGGGCCGAGACGCCCGGCACCGGCACCGGCTCGGCGGGCGGCGCGGTGCCGGCCGCGGCGTCGTCGATATCGCGCCAGCGCGCGCCGATCCAGAACAGCAGCGCCGACACCAGCCCGAAAAACACCCAGCCATAGACCAGGTGGTCGATGCCGATGGCCAGCGTCATATTGCTCCAGTGGCCGATCAACACGATCGTGAACGCGCGCAGGGCGTTGGCGAACACGGGGACCACCGCGCTGACCGCGATGAACAGCAGGCGCCGGCCGGCGCCGCGATACGTCATGTCGGCATACATGGCGCCCAGGGCCAGCGAGGCGATCAGGTAGCGCAGCCCGCTGCAGGCGTCGACCACCGACCAGTTGCCGCTGGGTAGGGACAAATAATTGTTTTCGCGGAACACGGGAATGCCGGTCAGTTGCAGCAGGAAGACGGTGCAGCGGGCGGTGAATTCGATCAGCGGCGGGATCAGGATCTCGCCGAACGGCACCGCCAGCAACAGGTAGCACAGCGGATACGACAGGGCGCGGGCATGGGCAGCGCCCAGCACGGCGGGCACGGTGGCCACCAGCATCAACACGAACAGGTATTGTTGCAGCACCTGGACGTTGGCGACCTCCGCCGGCAGCCACAGCGCGCCCAGCGCGGCCAGCGCCAGCAGCGCCGACGGCGTAGGCCGCACCGGCAGGGTGGCCAGGCGCCGGCGCCGGCGCCAGATCATCCAGCCGACGATGGGTGGAATGACGAAGCCGTGCGCGAAGGTGTCCGAGCGCAGCCACACGCCGACGATGGCGGCGGCGGTGGCGTAATGGATCAGCAGCACGGCGCACAGCGCCGCCGCCAGGCAGGCGTAGGCGACCGTGCGGGCCGACAGCGCGCCCGGCTTGGCCCGGGGCCGGCGCACCGGCGACGGCAGCAGGACCGGATCGGCGCTCATAGCGCCTGCTCCGGGACGCCGCCGCCGCGCTCCCGCGTCGGTTCCGGTTGCCGTTGCGGCGCGGCGTCGCCGCCGGTGCGGTCACCGGTGTTGGCGTCGGCGGGCGGCGGTTCGACCTCGCCGGCGTCGTCGTCCGCCACGCCGAGCGCGGCGCCGAGCCGGCGCAGGTTGTCGTCCCAGCGGTAGTCGCGCAGGATGCGGCGGCGCGCGGCCGCGCCCAACCCGCCCGGCGCGACCAGTTCCCGTCCGACGTAATAGATGAATTCGCCGGCGTCGGCGGCCCGCAGCGCTTCGGCGCCGACGGTGGTGCTGATGCCTTCCAGCGCCTGCGGCGTGGCGACCACGGTTTTCTCCATCGCCATCGCCTCGAGCACCTTGTTTTGCACGCCTCGGCCGATGTGCAACGGCGCGACGATCACGCTGGCGTGGCGCAGATAGGGCCGGATGTCGGCGACGGTACCGCTGACGGCCACGCCCGGCAGCCGCTGCAGCGCCAGCACGCCGTGCGCCGGCCGCGAGCCGACGATGTGGAATTGCAAGTCCGGAAATTGCAGCCGCAGCGACGGCAACACCCGCTCGGCGAACCAGACCGCCGCCTCGATGTTGGGCGCGTAATCCATCGCCCCGGTCATGGCCACCACCCGCACGGCCGGATAGGGGTTGGGCAATTTGTGCCGGGGCGAAAAATACTCGCTGTCGACGCCGTTGTTGAAGTAGTCGATCGTGTGGGCCGCCTCGGGCGCGCGCAGGCGGAACAGCGCCGCCTCCGCGCGCGACACCAGCATGACCTGGTCGAACTGGCGGGCCACCAGGCGCTCGTAGTCGAGCAGCTGGGTGCCCTCGCGGCGGTACAGCATCGACAGCGGCCACGGCGCGCCGCCGGCGTACTCCCGCCACTTCTCCGAATCGACGTCGACCAGGTCCATGACGCGCATCAGCTTGCCGTGTTCGGTGTGCGACGGCAGGTATTGGGCCATCGGGCCGGAGAAGGCCAGCGCGGTGCCGATGGCGTGGGCGTCGAGCGTGCGGTTGACCCAGCGCTGCAGCCGCGCGTGGCGGAAATACGGCAGGCTGAGCGGCTCATCGGTGACCAGCCCGCGCAGGCTGGCCAGCCGGGTCCAGCGCGGATGGGTGCGGATGAAGCAGGAGCTGGCGCAACCGGCGGCCAGGTGCTCGGCGTAGCGCAGGTCCTCGGCGTTGTCGATGAAGGTGCCGAGGTGCACGCGGAAGTGGCGCTGCAGGTAGCGCAGCACGTGGTAGGCGCGTATCTTGTCGCCCTTGTTGGGTGGATACGGCATCCGGTGGGGCAGAAACAGCAGGTCCCGCATGATGCTATCCCAGCTGGCGGACGATGTGCGGTCCGAGCGCGTTGGCCAGCGGCAGCGGCAGCAGGCGCCACGCCTTGATCAGCAGCCGGAAGCGCGGGTTGAGCGGCTGCACGTCGCCGACCCGCCCGGCGCGGTGCAATTGGCATTCGTAGTGCAGCGGCTGCGGCTCGAAGCCCCAGTTCTTTTTGTACGCGAACGAGCCGGTGCCGAGCTTGCTGCGGCCGAAATCGAACAGCCGGCAGCCGTCTTCGCAGGCGCGGCGCATGACCTCCCAATACATGAAGTCGTTGGCGGCCAGCTTGCGCGCGGCCTCGCCGCCGCCGCCGTAGTAGGGCAGGATTTCACCGCGAAAATGGAAGCTGAGCACCGAGCTGACCACTTCGCCCGCGTGTTCGACGCTCAGCACCTCGCAGTCGTCGCCGAATTCCCGTTGCAACTCGCGGAAATAGCGCCGGCTGAACACGGGCGTGCCGAGCCGGTGGACGCTGTCGGCGTAGCAAGTAAAGAAACGTTCGGTATCGGCGTCGATGCCGCTGGCCAGGCCGCTGGCCATGCCTTTGCGCACCATCGCGCGGTGCTTGCGCGGGATGGCCAGCAGGTTGTGCTCGGGGTCGGACAGCAGCGGCTTGCGGAAGGTGGCGTAGACGTCCCGCGCGACCCAGTCCGCGTGGCGCCCGCGCAGCTGGCGGTATTCCAGATGGTCGACCCCGAGACGCGCGGCCAGCGCCTGCGCCTCGTTGTCGACGGCGGCGGCGGCCTGCTCGTCGGTGGCGGCGATGCCGCCGTAGACGCAGAACGGCAGCGAGCACAGGGTGTTTCCGAACAGCAGGCTCTTGATCTGCGCCAACGGCAGGATGGCGCGGATCTTGCCGGCCGACTCGGCGTACAGGAACCAGGTCGGATGGCCGAAGACCGTTTCGATGACCCGTTGCCAGCCGGCGCGGTGGAAGAAGGTCGCGTCGGGGCAACGCTGCACGAAATCGTCCCAGCGGGCGCGGTCTTGCGGCGCCATCACACCGACGGTGTAGGACGGCGCGCTCTGCTGACTGTGCTGCATCATGCGGTTCCCAGAAAAATATCGTCGATACGGCCCCAGCGGAAGTCGCCCAGCAGCCTGATGACGCGGTGTTCCATGCGGTGCAAATTCAGGTAGTGGCGGAAACGGGTTTTGAGTCCGATGCCGGCGGGCCTGGGCTGTCCCGGATCCAATTCCCAGGGGTGAAAGTAGAATATGCCAGCTTGTCCGTCATGCGAGTTGATGCGTCGCAAGGCCCAGCGCGAGGTGGCATAGGGCAGCAGGCGGAAATAACCGCCGCCGCCGGCCGGCAAGTTGCGCCCCAGTACACGCACCGTGCTGATCGGCAATTCCAGCAGGCCGCGCTCGCCCGTGGGGCGCGAGGCGAAGCGCGGCGCGTCGGGCATGCCATAGTGGTCGTGGCGGATCGGATAGATGCTCGAACTGTAGCGGTAGCCGGCCGCCTGCAGGCTGTCGAGCGCCCACAGGTTGCCGGCGGCGATCGAAAAACTGGGCGCGCGGTAGCCGTTGACGGCCTGGCCGCCCAGTTGCTCCAGCAGATTCTTGCTGAGCGTGACGTCGCGATGGAAGTCGTCCCGGCTCTGGTCGCTGGCGCGCAGGTGGGCGTAGCCGTGGCTGGCCAGCTCGTGCCCGCCGCCGACGATGCGCCGCACCAGCGCCGGGTAGCGCTCGGCGATCCAGCCCAAGGTGAAGAAGGTGGCGCGCGCCTGGTGGCGCTCGAGCAATTCGAGGACCAGGTCGACGTTGCGCTCGATCCGGCACGGCTGCGCCGCCCACTGCGCGCGCGGGATGTGGCGGTCGAAGGCCGACACCTGGAAATAGTCTTCGACATCGATCGTCAGCGCGTTGCGCGCCGGCACGGCGACGGCGGCGTTCATGGGCGTGCGTCGCGCCGGCTGGACAGCCACAGGCCGATGGCGGCGGCGATGCGCTCGGCCGCGC
The DNA here is from genome assembly GCF_017833525.1 of Duganella sp. 1411. Classification (GTDB taxonomy): domain Bacteria; phylum Pseudomonadota; class Gammaproteobacteria; order Burkholderiales; family Burkholderiaceae_D; genus Rugamonas. The sequence goes on along the minus strand of NZ_JAFICD010000001.1, from coordinate 742,213 downwards.
GGCCATCCCAGTGCTGGGGCACGCGCCCGGCCTTGCCGCCGTAGCGCAGGATGTCGCGGCACAGCGCCAGGATCACGGCCGGGTCGCGTCCGGCGATGGCGTTGCTGCCCTCGGTGACCGTGACCGGGCGCTCGGTGTTTTCGCGCAAGGTCAGGCAGGGCACGCCGAGCGCCGTGGTTTCCTCCTGCACGCCGCCCGAGTCGGTCAGCACCACCTTGGCGTTCTTCATCAGGCTGAGCATGTCCAGATAGGGCAGCGGCGGCAGGCACGCCAGCTGCGGCGCGTCCAGCAGCGCGGTCAGCTGGTGCTGCCTGAGCATGGCGCGGGTGCGCGGATGCAGCGGGAACAGCACCGGCAACTCCCCGCTGAGCTTGACGATGGTTTCCATCAGCGCGCGCAGGCGCTGCGGATCGTCGACGTTCGACGGCCGGTGCATGGTCAGCAGCGCGTACGGTTGGCCTTCCGGTACGAAGCCGGACAGGTTGGCGTCGTTCAACACCTGCGACACCGGCGGCGCGTGCGGCAACTGGCGCAGCAGCGTATCGATCATGACGTTGCCGACGAAATAGATGCGGTTGGCCGGCACGCCCTCGCGCAGCAGATTGGTCATGCCGCTCGACTCGCTGGTGAACAGCAGCTCGGACAGCTGGTCGGTGACGATGCGGTTGATTTCCTCCGGCATCGAGCGGTCGTAGCTGCGCAAGCCGGCCTCGACGTGGAAGACGGGAATGTTCTTCTTGGCCGCCGTCAGCGCGCAGGCCAGCGTGGAGTTGACGTCGCCCACCACCAGCACGGCGGCGGGCGCGGTTTGATCGAGCACCGGCTCGAAGCGCCGCATCACCTCGGCGGTCTGGACGGCGTGGCTGCCGGAACCGACTTCCAGGCGGAAATCCGGCTCGGCCAGCTCCAGCGTCTTGAAGAACTGGCCGTCCATGTCCTGGTCGTAATGCTGGCCGGTGTGGACCAGCAGGGTCTCGGCCTGGTAGTCGGCCTGCTTGATGGCGCGCAACACCGGCGCCATCTTCATCAGGTTGGGGCGCGCGGCGACGACGCAGGCGATACGGTTATTACGGGTGGTGGGGGAAGTTGGCATGGCCGCTCCGCTGAGAACGCCACCGGCAGGGCGGCACTGACGCATTTTCGCGGTGGTTGCAAACGGCGATCGGGACAGCGCAAGGCGCGGGCCTAATCATAATAACCATGGTATTCGCCACCGGAAAAACTCTTGCTCTTGTTATAGATGAGGCTGACGTTGGGACATTGCTCGATGCGCCGCAGCGCCTCCTTGACGTCGTGCTGCGTGGTGCGCTCGGACTCGACCACCATGACGATCTGCCCCATCTGCGACGCCAGCACGCTGGCCTCGGTGGTCATCAGCAGCGGCGGCGAGTCGAAGATCACGATGCGGTCGGCGTAGCGCTCGGCGATCTCGGTCAGCAGGCGGCTCATGCTGCGGCTGGCCAGCAGCTCGGTGGCGTGCTTGTTGGCGCGCCCGGCCGGCAGCAGGCTCAGGGTGCTGACGTTGGTGCGCAGGATGACGTCGGCCAGCTCGGTCTTGTCGCGCAACAGGATGTCCATCAGGCCCGGCTCGGGCGGCAGGCCCAGCACCTTGAGCACCGACGGCCGGGCGACGTCGGCGTCGACCAGCAGCACGGTGATATCCATTTCCATGGCGATGCTCATCGCCAGGTTGACCGCGCAATAGGTCTTGCCCTCGCCGGGCAGGGCGCTGGTGACGATGATCAGGTTGCCGTGGCGCAGGGGCGCGAGGTCGCGGTCGCCGCGCGCGTTGCGCAGCAGGGGCCGCTTGATGATGCGGAAATCCTCGGCCACCGGAGTGCGGCCGCCGTCGTGCGTGACCATGCCGAGCTGGGTCAGCCTGGCCAGGTTGAGGTCGACGCAGCGCGACGGCGGCGGCGCGGCCGGCAGCGCCGCCAGGTCTTCGGATTTGTCCATGGTCATCGTTGTGTTCCTATCGCAAGATGGTTGCCGCCAGCACGCCGCCGTACGCCACGAACAAACACGACAAGGCGGCGCCGAACGCATACTGGCCGCGCTGGCGCTTGGTCTTCTCGGTCTCGGTCCAGTTCATCGACACCGTGCCCAGCACCGGCAGGCCGGTGCGCTCGCGCAACTCGCCGGGACGCAGGAAAGTCGGCCGCACCTGGCTGATCAGCAGGGCGGTGGCGATGCCGCTCAACAGCGCGCCCCCCAGCACCAGGCTGAACATCAGCAGGCGGTTCGGACCGATCGGCGTCAGCGGCACGGTGGGGGGATCGATGATCTTGAAGGTCATCATGTCGGTCGTGGAGCTGAGGTCGCCCGACAGCTTGGCCGCCTCGCGCCGGCCCACCAGCTTCTCGTAGTTGTCCTTGTTGATCATGTAGTCGCGGTTGAGCTGGGACAGCGCCGACTCGACCTCGGGCACCGCGTCGGCCAGGGCCAGCAGACGCGCGTGGCGCGCGCCGTATTCCTGCACCCGGGCGGCGATCGCGGCCACCTTGGCGTCGGCCGCCGCCTGCGCCACCTTCAACTGTTGCAGCATCGGGCTGAAGTTCCGGCCGGGGTCGCCGGCCGTTTTGCGCTTGGCTTCCTCGAGCTTGCGCGCCTCGAGCTGTTCCAGCAGGCGCTTGGCGGCCACGATGTCCGGGTGCAGCTCGGTGTACTGCAGGCGCAGCGCGTCGAGGTTCTTGTTGATCGCCGCGATGCGCCCGTCGAGCTCGGGATTGTCGATGTCGGCCGGCGCCGTCTGGGTGTCGAGGATGGGCTCGTCGCCGCTGATCTGGCTGGTGATGGCGTTGCGCGCCTGTTGCGCCTCGACCAGCTCCAGCTTGGCCGCGTTGAGCGCGTCGGCCGACTGCTCCAGCTGGGCGCTGTAGTCGCTGCCCTGGTGCGGCAGCAGGCCGGCGTTCTTGCGCTTGAACTCCTTGAGCGAATTCTCGGCCGCGACCAGCTTCATTTCATAGGCCTTGATCTGGTCGTCGATGAATTGCACGGCCTTGCGCGATTCGCTGTTCTTGCCCTTGAAGCTGCCCTCGAGGAAGATCGTCAGCAGCGACTGGACCACGTCGCGCACCAGGCGCGGATTGCGGTTGTTATAGGTGATCGTATAGATGTCGAAATTGGCGGTGCCGCCGATCTTGATCTTGCCCATTAAATCGTCGAGCTGCTGCTGTTGATCGCGCGGGGTCTTGGCGTTGATGTCGAGATCGACCATGCGCATGACGCGCTCGACGTTGGGACGGCTGAGCAAGGTGCGGCTCATGATCGATACTTGCTGCTCGACATTGGGGACGCTGGTCATGCCCGCCAGCAGCGGCTTGAGGATGCTTTGGGTGTCGACGAACACGCGCGCGGTGGTCTGGTAGTCGTCCGGCAGCATGGCCACCTTGATCCATCCCAACGTTGCCACCAGCCACATGACGGAAATGGCGTACCAGCGGTATTTCCAAATCCCTTTCAGGCTCGAAATCAGCTGGTTGATTAACTCCTCCATATTCAAACATCTCCACTGACGGCGCACTCGGGAACTTAAATTATATGGCTGGGATAACACAAATTTCTCTTAACTCCACAGTGCTTGAGACAGATCAAGCGGAGTCAGCAGTGCTTTTCAGCTATGGAACTTTTGTCAAATGTCGAGGTCTGACCTATATGCCCAGTCGCCCGTTTGCCGGCGCTGGCCGACAGACCTGACAGGATGCCCACCGTGCCACACGACGATCCGATAGTTTCCTTTGATGCCAGTCCAGGCCTGCGCGACCTCGTGGTCGGCGAGGGCACAGGCGAAGCGCTGCTGGATCATCCGCTGGACCAGCAAACATTTCACATACGCATGGCCAATTCGCAAGGCCGGCGCGAGGCGGCCAGCCTGCTGCTCAAAAAGATGTACGGCTGGCGCGGCTACGCGGTGGACCCGAACGCCGCCCATACCCCGAATAAAATCACGCTGTTCGCCGAGACCGGCGGGGTCACCGTCGGCACCATGTCGCTGTGCCTGGACACGCCGGAGATCGGCTTGCCGGCCGATGAAAATTTCCGCGACCTGCTGGACGAATTGCGCGGCGGGCAGCGGCGCCTGTGCGAGCCGTCCAGGCTGGCGATCGACAAGGGCGTGTCCAAGCGCGTGTTCGCCGCGCTGATCCACATCTCTTATATCTACGCGCGCAATATCCACCGGTACACCGACTACATCATCGAGGTCAATCCGCGCCACGTGATGTTCTACAAGCGCATGCTCGGTTTCCGCGACTTCGGCGTGCAGCGTCAGTGCACGCGGGTGGGGGCGCCGGCCGTGCTGCTGCGGCTCGAGCTCGACTACATGGGCGAGCAAATCCGCCGGTTCGGCGGCCTGATGGAGGCGCACGACAGCGAACGTTCCTTCTATCCGTATTTCTTCCCCACGTGGGACGAACCCGGCATCACCGGGCGTCTGATCACCGGCCAGACATGAGCGCGGCCGGCGCAGCCTTGTTGCGGGGCCCGGCCTGCGCGCTGTGCAGATGGCGCCGGATGTCGGCGTTGGCCGGCGCCAGCGCGGCGGCCTGTTTCAGCAGCGGCAGCGCCCGTTCAATGTTGCCTTGCTCTACCAGTATCCAGCCCAGCGTGTCCAGCATGATCGGATTGGACGGGGCGGCCTTGACCGCGCGCTCGGCCAGGCCCAGCGCGCGCGGATCTTTTTGTTGTTGGTAAAGCCAGGCCAGGTTGTTCAGCACCACCGCGTGGCCGGGCGCCAGCTTCAGCAACTGCTCGAACTGTGCGATGCTGGCCGGAAAATCCTTTTCGGCCAGCAGGCTGGTGGCGAAAAACAGGCGCGTGGTGCGGTCGTCGGCATGCTTGTCCAGCCACTTTTGCATGTGCGCGCGCGCCTCGGACGATTTGTCGGACTGCACCAGCGCGCTGTACAAAGGGATCAGCGTCGGGCCGGAGGGTTGCAGATCGTAGGCCTTTTGATACGCCGCCAGCGCCGGCCGCACTTGCTTTTGCGCCATCAGCACATCGCCTTCCAGCTTGTAGCCCAGCGGCGCGTCGGCGCGCGCCTTCTGGAAACCCCTGACCGTTTGCAGCGCCCCCGTCCAATCGCGTTGACCGATCAGCACCCTGATGAGCGCGGCCCGGGCTTGCGGAAAGTCCGGCTGCAGCGACAGCGCCTTGTTCAACGCCTCGGCCGCGCCATCGTCGTCCTGGACGGCGAGGTGGGCGTCGGCGATGCGCAGCTGGATCTCGGCCGAGGTCGGCTGCAGCACGGCCAGCTTGGTCCAGTTCTCCAGCGCCGCATCCTTGTCGCCGCCGCGGCTTTGCAGCTCGGCCAGCAAGGCCAGCGCGTTGGCGTTCGACGGACTGGTCACCAGGATTTTCTCGGCCACCGCCTGCGCCTTCGGCAACTCGTCGGCGCTGGCATAAAAGGCCGCCAGCCGCAACGAGGCCTCGACGTGGTCCGGATGGTCGCGCACCGCCTGCTCCAGCCAGCGCCGCGCCTCGGCCTTGTTGGACCGCGCCAGCGCCAGATCGGCCAGCGCGGCAATGACGTCGGCGTTGCCCTGGTCCTTGTCCAGCGCCGCCTGCAGACGCTCGCGTGCCTGGTCGGGCTTGTTGTCGTGCAGATCCATGCGGGTCAGGTTGTTCAGCGCCGGCAGGTACAGCGGTTCGAATTTCAACGCCTTCTCGAAGCTGGCGCGGGCGCCCGCATTGTCGCGGTTCAGCAACAGCACGCCGCCCTTGAGATTTTGCACCATCGGATTTTTGTCCTGCCGCGCCTCCAGCCGCTTGACGGCTTCCAGCGCCTTGGCATATTCCTTGTTGCGCAGCTGGCTCAGCACCAGCAGCACGCCGGCCCGCGACGACTTGCCGTCCAGCAGGGTCGCGCGCTCGAGCTCGGCGATGGCGCGCGTGTTGTCGCCCATCCCCATATGGCTCATCGCCAACGCCGCGTGCAACATGGTCGCCTGCGGCGCCAGCGCGGCGGCCCGCTCGAGGTAGCCCGCCGCCTTGGCGAACTGGCGCAGCCGCATATGGATCTCGCCGGCCAGCGACAGCAGCTCCACATCTTGCTGATGCGTCGGCAGCAGCGGCTCGACCAGCGCCAGCGCCTTGTCCGCCGCGCCGGTGTTGACCAGCACCACGGCCAGCAGCTTGGTGGCGTAGGGCTGACCCGGATTGGCGTCGAGGAATTTGCGCAGGAAGGGCTCCGCTTGCGAAAACAGGCCCAGGCCGCGCAGCACCGCACCCATCAGCAGGTTGCTGGGCAAATGCTCGGGGGCGGTGCGCAACACCCGCTGCAAATGCTCCTGCGCGGGCGCCAGCTTGCCTTCGCGGAAGTCCAGCAGCGCCTGCGTGTAGATCAGCATCAAATTGTTCGAAGCGGTGCGGCTGGCGATGCCCAGTTCGGCGCGCGCCTGGTCGAACTTGCCCGCTTGGATATGCAGGCTGGCGATGTCCACGTGCGCCTGAACCTGCGCCGGATGCAGCTTCAGCACCTGTCGATAGGCGGCCAGTGCCTCCGGATTCTTGCCCAGCAAGCGCAGGATGTCGCCTTTCTGGCGCAAGGCGTCGACGTCGTCCGGGGAACGCGCCAGCGCGCGCTCGACCAACGCCAGCGCCGCGTCGGGCTTGTCGTCGCGCAGTTCCAGCCGAACCAGTCCGAGCAGCGCGGCCGGGTTGTCGGGATGTCCCGCCAATATCTGTTCGAACAGCTTGGCGCCTTCGTCGTCGCGGTTCAGTCCCACCAGCGCGTGGCCGCGCAGTGCCAGCAGTTCCGGCTGCGGCGTGTCGCCGCCGATCTCGTCGAGGATCTTGTTGTACTGGCCTTGCAGCAGCAGCGACTTGCCCAGCGACGGCATCACGTCGCCCCGATCCGTGCCCAGTTCCAGCGCGCGCCGCAATTCCTTCTCGGCCGACAGGACGTCGCCGGCGTCCAGGTAGAGCTGCCCCAGCATCAGCCGCGCCTGGCCGTTGGCCGGCGTCTGCTGCAACAGGTTCTTGAGCTGGATGACCGCCGACTTGGTTTCGCCCCTGGCCACGTGCTGGCGCGCCGCGGACAACAACTGTTCGTCGCTTTGCGTGCGGCCGCAGCCGGCCAGCAGCAACGGGATCAACAAAGTCAACAGGGCGCGCGGCAAGCGGGGCATGGGAATCTCCTGGATATGGGTATCGTAAGAGTAGGAACGTTAGCGGCGGCGGCGGTTGATCGGCCGCAAAGGGCGACCCCGTCAAGACAGCACACAGCGCAAACGGCGGTCGTTTGTGCCACCTCAAGCGCGACCATGAGGCCGTCCGTAGAATCGGCGAGACGTCTTTTAACGCTCTCAAACGAGGTGCTCAAATGGAAGTGGTCGCCGTTGTCGGGCTCGGGTATGTCGGCTTGTCGCTGGCGGTGTCGTTCGGCACGCGCCGGCGCACCATCGGACTGGATTTATCGGCGCGCAAGGTCGCCAGCTACCGCGCCGGGATCGATCCCAGCGGCGAGGTCTCCACGCAGCAGTTCGCCGCATCGCGCTGGCTGGAGATGGGATGCGACCCGGCCGCGTTGGCCGAGGCCGACTACATCATCGTCGCCGTGCCGACGCCGGTCGACAGCGCCCACAACCCGGACTTCTCGGCGCTGGTGGGCGCCAGCCAGTCGGTCGGGCGGCACATGAAGCCGGGCGCGGTGGTGGTCTACGAGTCCACCGTCTATCCCGGTGCCACCGAGGAAATCTGCATCCCGATACTGGAACAATGCTCGGGCCTGACGTGGCAGCGCGATTTCCACGTCGGCTTCTCGCCCGAGCGCATCAATCCGGGCGACAAGGAACACACGCTGACGTCGATCCGCAAAGTCGTCGCCGGCGATGACGCGCAGACGCTGGCGCGCGTGGCCGCGCTGTACGAGGAGGTGGTCGAGGCCGGCGTGCACCGGGCCTCCAGCATCAAGGTGGCCGAGGCCGCCAAGGTCATCGAGAACACCCAGCGCGACCTGAACATCGCGCTGATGAACGAACTGGCCATCATCTTCGACCGGCTGGAGATCGATACGCTGGAAGTGCTGCAGGCGGCCGGCACCAAATGGAACTTCCTGCCGTTCCGGCCCGGGCTGGTCGGCGGCCACTGCATCGGCGTCGATCCTTACTACCTGACGCACAAGGCGGAAATGCTCGGTTACCACCCGCACGTGATCCTGGCCGGGCGCCGCATCAACGACGGCATGGCCAAGTTCGTTGCCGAGAAAACGGTCAAGGAAATGGTGCGCGCCGGTTTCAAGCTCAAGGGCTGCAGGGTCAACGTGCTGGGCCTGACCTTCAAGGAGAACTGCCCGGACCTGCGCAACTCCAAGGTCGCCGACATGATCCGCGAGCTCGAATCGTACGGCTTGCAAGTGCATGTGCACGATCCGGTGGCCGACGCCGGCGAGGCGATGCACGAATACGGCGTCAAGCTCGAAAGCTGGGACGAGTTGCCGTGCGCGGAGGCGCTGATCGCCGCCGTGGCCCACCGCGAGCTGTCGGCCCGTCCGCTGGAGCAAGTGCGCGAGAAGATTGTCGCGGCCGGTTGCTTCATCGATTTGAAGTCGCAGTTCGACGAAGCGGCGCTGCGTCAGACCGGCCTGAGCGTCTGGAGGCTGTGATGGGCGATTATGAAAACGGCACGCCGGCGACGTCGGTCTACCAGAGCGCGCGCGAGCATCTGGAGCAGGAACAATACCGCTGGGTCGTCACCGGAGTGGCCGGGTTCATAGGTTCCAACCTGTTGCAGGCGCTGCTGGAACTCGGCCAGCGCGTGGTCGGAGTGGACAATTTCCTGACCGGCTGCCGCCACAACCTGGAACAGGTGCGCGAGCAGGTCGGACCGGCCGCGTGGCGCTGCTTCGAGCTGATCGAAGGCGACATCCGCGATCCGGCCGTCTGCCGGCGCGCCTGCGAGCGCGCCGATTTCGTGCTGCACCAGGCGGCGCTCGGTTCGGTCGCGCGCTCGATCGACGATCCGCTGCTGACCAACGACGTCAACATCGGCGGCTTCCTCAACGTGCTGGAAGCGGCGCGCCTGGCCGGCGTCCGGCGCATGGTGTACGCGGCGTCGAGCGCGACCTACGGCGATCATCCGGCGCTGCCCAAGCAGGAGGAGCACATCGGCAACGCCTTGTCGCCGTACGCGGTGACCAAGCATGTCAACGAGCTTTACGCCGGGGTGTATGCGCGCTGCTTCGGGATGCAGACCATAGGCTTGCGGTATTTTAATGTGTTCGGGCCGCGCCAGGACCCTTGCGGCGCGTACGCGGCGGTGATACCGCGCTGGATCTCGGCGATGATCGAGCAGCGGCCGGTGGTTATCAATGGCGACGGCGAGAGTAGTCGTGATTTTTGTTATGTGGCTAATGCGGTGCAGGCCAACCTGCTGGCGGCGCTGGTGGACAATCCAGCCGCCGTTAATCAGGTCTATAACGTGGCGCTTAACGCGCGCACGAGTTTGAACGAGCTGTATCTGATCCTGCACGGCTTGCTGGTCGAGCGGTATCCGCATTTGCGCGATGATCAGCCCCGCTATGGGGAGTTTCGCGCCGGCGATGTGCGGCATTCGCAGGCCGATATTTCGAAGGCGGCCGATTTGCTGGGTTATGTGCCGACGCATGATTTGCAGCGGGGGCTGCAGCAGGCGTTGCGGTGGTATGTCGGGCAGCTGGATGTGGGGGCGCGGGTGGAGTCCGGGGGGTAGGTATTTTCCGGCGTTGGCGGCGGCGCAGAGATGGCGGATTACGCTGCGCTAATCCGCCCTACGTGGAACACCTGTTCATTTTGGTCCCGTTTCCTTTTAGCTTGCCGGTTGTGTGATCGTTATGGTTCGGGCGACGCCGCGGAAGTCGACGGTGTGCAGCGTGACCGGCTTGCGCCACACGCGGCAGACGTAGTTCATTACCTGTTCCGCCTGGTCCAGATCCAGGCCGCGGCCGTCGCGGGCGTGGTCGTGGCGCAGCACCAGGCCGCCGTCGTCGTGCATGCGCTCGACCGCGATGCAGGGCGAGCCGTAGTTGTATTTCGGCGCCAGGATCGCTTCGCGCACGTCGTCGATGTCCCGGCTTACCACCCGCGTTTCGCCATCCTTGCGCGCCTGGTAGCTGAACAAGTCCAGCTCCTCGGCCAATTCGTGGTCCAGATGGTTGCGGATGAAACCGAAGTCGTCCTCGTCCGCGCATATGCGCCGGGCCGCGTCCACGCCGTGCCGGCCGATGATGCGTTCCCACATGCTGTAACCCAGGTGATAAGGATTGACCGCCAGCGCCAGTTGCTGCTCTCCCGCGTACGGCCGCACGACGTCGGAATGGGCCTTCAACGCTTGCAGATACAGCTCGTGCGGCAGGAAGTCGGCCTCACGCAACAGCCGCGCGTGCCAGTAGGAGGCCCAGCCCTCGTTCATGATTTGGCAGGCGTGCACCGGGTAGAAATAGAACGATTCCTCCCGCACCGCCAGGAAGATGTCGCGCTCCCAGTCCTGCAGCTCGGGCGCGTAGCGGGCGATAAACCACAGCAGATCCTGCTCGGGATACGGCGGCATCAGGCGCGACGGCGGCTCGCGCGGGCGCGGCGGGGCCTCGCCTGGCAAGCCCTGGTAGCGTTGCAGGAAGCCGTCCGCGGCGGGCGGCGCGCCGTTCCCGGCTGCCTCCGCCGATCCGGCTTCGGCCGGCGCGGGGTAGGGCGGCCGGTACAACTCCTGGTTGATGTCGATGTGCGGCTCCAGCGCCAGCGCCGCGTCCAGCACGGCTTCGACGCGCTTTTGCCCGTGCCGCGCCAGCGCGTCCTCCAGCCGGTGGGCGCGCGCCGCGCTTTGCTCGAGGATGCGGCCACCCGCCATCGACATGAAGCGGACGAACAGCGCGTTGCGGCGCACGAAATCGGCGTGCCCGATCACGTGGGCGCTGACCAGCGTGTTTTCCGCCAGGCTGTTGCTGTCCATCATATAGGCGCGGCACGGGTCGCCGGGAAACATCACCTCGAACAGCCGCGAATGCCCCATGTGCTGATGCAGCAGCTGATGGATGTAGCGCACGCCGAACGACCAGTGGCGCATGCGCACCGGCACGCCATAGACGGCGATCTCCAGCATGAAATTCTGCGGCACCAGTTCGAACTCGACCGGATAATATTCCAGCCCCAGCTCGTGCGCGAGCTGTTCGATGCGGGCGGCGTAGTCCTTCAGCGTGCTCATTGCGCGGCCTGCTTGGTGAGAAATTGCCGGATGGCGGTAAAAACGTCGTCGCCGCTGCTGAGAACGGCGCTGGACACGGGCAGCCCCTGGCGCTCGCGCTCCTTCCACAAGCGTCCCATTTCGGTTTCCAGCACGCGCGGCATGCCGGGCAGGGTTTCGACGTAGGCCATGTGGTTCAGGCGCTTGGCCAGCCGGCCCAGCGCGTTGCTGGCGGCCGAGCGGTCCTCGGAGAAATTGTCGCCGTCCGAGGCGTAGAACAGATAGCTGTTGAAACTGGCTTCGTCGTACTGTTCCTCCAGCAGCGACAGCGCCAGGCGGAAGCCGCTGGACGCCAGCGTGCCGCCCATGCCGCTGACCTGGAAGAAGTCCGCCTCGCTGAACTCCCACGCGCGCGCGGCGTGCGCCAGAAAACGCAGTTCCACCCGCCTGTAGGTCTTGCGCAATCCCCGCAGTGCCAGGAAGAAGAAGGTCTTGGCCAGGCGCCGCTCGGCCTGGGTCATGCTGCTGGACACGTCGAGCACGAAGAACACCACCGCGTTGCTGCTGGGACGCGGGTGCCGGACCAACTGCCTGAAGCGCAGATCGTCGTTGGTGAACGGCGCCGGCCGCGTCTGCACGGCGCGCCGCTTGATCGCCTCCTTGACGGTGCGCCGCCGGTCGAGCCGCGAGCGCGCGCCGCGCTTGTCCCAGCCTTCGCGCACGTAGTCCGGCTCGTCGAGCGTGGCGGTGCCGCGCGGTTGCAATTCGGGTAGCTTGAATTCGTCCCACAGCCATTCGAGGATGTCGTCGATGGCAAACTCCATCAACAGCTTGACCTCGCCATCCTCGTTGCCGCCTTCGCCGTCGTCATCGGCGTCGTAGTTGGGCGGACGCAGCACGTCGCCGGGCTGGGCCGGTCCCTGGCCGGCGCCGGTGGTGGCGCGGCCGCTGGCGAGCTTGAAGCGGGCGTGTTCCAGCAGCTTCAATGGTACCTGCACGCTACGCTGGTCCGGCCCCGTCATCAGGTCCGGCGCCGAGATGACGTCGGGCAAATGCTGGCGCACCGCCTCGCGCACCTTGTCGTTGTGCCGCAGCCAGTCGCGCGCCCCGCGTGAAAACAGGTCGTACCAGTCGCTTTGGCCGGTTTGCATCGTCACTCCTGCGCCAGCAAGGTGGTGACATAGTTGAGCGCTTCGCGCGCGCAATGGCTGTCGTAGCCGTACTCGTCGACCAGCCGGCGCTCGACGGCGGAGATCTTGGCGCGCACCTCGTCGTCGGGGCGCTTGGCCGAGCTGACCAGCCGCAGCACGTCGCGCCGCTGCTCGAACAGGTACTGCTGCAGTGCGTCGCGCAACTGGGCGTGGCTGCCCAGGCCGAAGCGTTCGCCGCGTTTGTAGGCGCTCATGGCCTTGCGCACCACCTCCTGCCGGAACGATTGCTTGCCGGAGTCGGAAATATGAATCTTTTCCTCGACCGCGCGCAGGAAGCGCTCGTCCGGGCGCCGCTCCTCGCTGGTGATCGGGTCCTTGACCTGGCGGTTGTCGAGCATCGCTTCGACCTCGTCCAGATATTTGCCGAGCAGTTCCTCGACCTCCTGTTCGAACGAGACGAACAAGGCCTTGTGCACGTCCTCCTTGACCCAGCGGTTATAAAATTCCTTGCGCGTCAGCACCAGATAATCGACCCATTTGCGCTTGCGGGCCGGCTCGATGCGGGCGTCGCTCTCGATGCCGTCCTTGAGGGCCAGCAGCAGGTCCATGGTGCTGAGGCTGCTGCGCTGCGACTGGATGATGGCGTTCGACAGCGCGTTGATGACGAAGCGCGGCGACACCCCCGACAGCCCCTCGTCCGGCGCCTTTTCCTTGTTGCGCACCCGCAGCGCCTCCGAGTGGTGCACGCCGTCGACGTCCTCGCCGGCGTGGATGCGCACCCGGCGCGCCAGTTCGTTGTCGCGGTCCTCGCCCTCGTGCAGGCGGCTCAGCACGGCGAACACGGCCGCCGCGTGCAGCACGTGCGGGTCCAGGTGGACGCTGCGGAAGGCCGGCGCCGCCGCCAGGATCAGCTTGTGGTAGATGCGCGCCTCCTCGCGGTAGTTGAGCGTGTACGGCACTTGCACGATGACCATGCGGTCGAGCAGGCCCTCGTTTTCGCTCTCCTGCAGGAACTTGCGGAACTCGGCCAGGTTGGTGTGGGCGAGGATCGTCTCATCCAGGTAGATCAGCGGAAAGCGCGCGACCTTGACGTTTTTCTCCTGCGTCAACGTCAGCAACAGGTAGAGGAATTCGCGCTTGACCTTGAGGATCTCGATCATCTCCAGCATGCCGCGGCTGGCCGCGTACACGGCGCCCGACCACGACCACGCGCGCGGATCGCCCTCGTCGCCGTACTCGGCCACCTTGGACAGGTCGACCGAGCCGACCAGGTCGGCGATGTCGGCGGTGTTCGGATCGTGCGGGGCGTAGGTGCCGATGGCGCTGCGGCCCGCCTCGGACACGAAGATGCGTTCGACCGGCATGCGCAGGAAGTCGCCGGCCAGCTCGTCCTCCAGCCGCGCCCGGCAGTGGGGACACAGCTCGCCGGCCACGTCGACGTCGTAGGTCTCGCGGAAGCCGGAGCGCATCGTGTGCGGCACCAGATGCAGCGGCGACTCGCGCACCGGACAGCCGGCGATGCCGTACAGCGCGCCCTCGTCGGTGTGGCTGTATTCCTCGAGGCCGCGCTTGAGCCGGATCACCAGGGTCGACTTGCCGCCCGAGGGCGGCCCCAGCAGCAGCAACAGGCGGCGGCCGACCTCGGAACCGGCGGCGGCGGCCTTGAAATAGTCCGCCACGCGCGCCAGCGCGTCGTCGATGCCGAACAGCTCGTCCGCGAACAGGCTGCAGCGCAGCTTGCCGTCCTGGTCCTCGTTGCCGCTCCAGCGCAGCATGTCCCAGATGTACTGGTGGGAACTGCGCGCGAACCGGCACGGGGAGGCCGGCAGCACCTGCCGCATGAATTGCGAGAAACTGCCGGTCCAGTGGCCGGCCCGGTGCTGACGCGTGAAGGCCAGCAGCCGGTCCTGAAACTGTGCCTCGCCTGTTGCTTGATCTGACAGTGGATCCATCGTCGCCTTTCCTCCCGCGCCCGGACGCCCGGCACTTCGGAGTATGGTCCGACGTCTGGCAGGTCGCCTGATCTGCCTCAAATGGAAAAACGGATTTTTATGGCTGTAAAGCGGTCGCTTTCCCGGACCAGGCAAAAAAAAGCCGCGGCACCGAAAGGTGTCGCGGCTGGTGGCCGGAGGCGCGCGCGGATCAGTGCGGCGCGTAGTTGCCGCTGGCCGCTTCCTTGATGACGCGGCCGGCGGTGCGCGCGGCGCTGGTGGCGGGGCCGGCCATGCCGTCGCCGGCATCGTGCGCCATGCCGACCAGGCCGACGGCAGCTTGGGCATCGCCGGCGCTGGCCGCGCGCTCGAACAAGGCGAGCGCCTCGCCGCGCTTGGCCGGGTTCGACAGGTAGCGCAGCGCCAATTCGCGCTGGGCCACGGCGGAACCCTGGTCGGCCCATTCCTGCAAGCGGCGCTCGGCGGCGGGCTGACCCTGCGGACCGATCTGCATCGCGGCGGCTTCAATCACCGTCGAGGCGGGTACAGTACCTTCCTGCGCCTGGCAGGCGATCAACGCTCCGACCAGAACCAGAACCGATGATACCAACACGCCCGACTTGTTGAATAAATCCATATTTTAGTTACCCTTGGTAATCGCCATTCAAGACGCATTGCAGCATTATACTTGCACTGTGGCAAATTGTCTATTACGCAATAACACGCAGTTGATAAATTGCGTGCGAGATTTTACGATGTTGTCCAAATTTGTGGCGCACGCCCCGTTGTCACGGTGTACCGCGCGAATGGTGGCGATATTAGCATGAACGCTTTGGTGCTTAGGATTGCAAGTGCCGGGGGAGGGTAACAGTTGTAACCAATCGTTAGCAAGGCTGGAGACGCCGGAATGGGGCGGGCTGGTGTGCGCTGCAACATGGGGCCGGGTTGCAATTGTTGCGTGAACAGGGGCGTTTTGGCGGGGATTGGTGAGCTTGCGAGGGGGGGGCGCGTGCCGGGGCGGGCGCCATTGGCGGCTTTCACATGGCGGATTACGCTTCGCTAATCCGCCCTACGTGGTGCCGTTGCTCGTCAGCCAGGCGTCGGCTTGCTGCAGTACCAGCCGGTATTCCGATTCCAGCGCCGTGAACAACTCCGGGACCTGCCCGTCCTGGCGCTCGGCGATCGCTTGTTCCAGCTTCAGCGAGGCCGCCACCAGGCGCTTGGCGCCCAGCGTGCCGATCGAACCGCGCAGGCTGTGGAAGATCTTGCCGGCGTCGTCCAGGCGTTGTTCGTCCAGCGCGGCCCGGGCCAGCGTGAACGGTTCCATGCCCGGCGCGCAGGCGTCGCGCACGATTTTGGAGACGATGGCCAGCGCCTTGTCGTCGTTGCCCATGTATTTGAGCAGCGTGGCGACCGAGAATACACTCTCTTCGGTTTTGGTCGGACTGGCTTCAGACATACGTCGCTCCACGGCAAACAATTCGCTTCATCATACCCTGTCCAAGCCATGTTGCCGTACAGATTGTTACATTTTTCTTAAATCTAATTTAGGCAACATCAAAAGATTTATTGTTGACTGTTGCTAAATTGCTGCGCCAGCGTCTGCAATGGGGCGGTGGACGGTGCCGGCGCGATGCCGGCCGGGGCGGCCACGCGGACCGGCTTGCCGCCGCCGCTGGCCGAGTGCAGCACATTGCCGGTGGTTTCCGGCGCGGCGTTCCAGACCGGATTGTCGAGTCCCTCGAACACGCGCTTGAGCTGGTCGCCCCAAGTGTTGCGGATCATCTGGAAATACTGGTTGCGCTCGTCGATGGTGACGAAATGCGTCACCGCCAGCCGGTCCGTCTCATACACCAGCAAATCGAGCGGCAGGCCGACCGAGACGTTGGAGCGCAGCGTCGAATCCATCGAGATGAGCGCGCACTTGGCGGCGTCGTCGAGCCGGGTGGCCGGCGTGACCACGCGGTCGATGATCGGCTTGCCGTACTTGGCCTCGCCGATCTGGAAATAAGTGTTCTCGTCGTGCGATTCGATGAAGTTGCCGGCCGAGTAGATCTGGAACAGGCGGCAGCGCTCGCCCTTGATCTGGCCGCCGAAAATGATGCTGACGTTGAATTCGATGCCGAACGCGGCCAGCGACTCGGCGTCGCGCGCATGCACCTGGCGCACGGCGTCGCCGAGGATGCGGGCCGCCTCGTACATATTGGGCGCGTTCCACAGGCTGTGGCCGTCCGCGTCGACGTGTTCGGACACCAGCTGGCGTATCGATTGCGAGATCGACAGGTTGCCGGAGGTCATCATCACCATCATGCGCTCGCCGGGCATCTCGAACACGCTCATTTTGCGGAAGGTGCCGACCTGGTCCACGCCGGCGTTGGTGCGCGAGTCCGATAAAAACACCAGCCCGGCATCGAGGCGCATGCCCACACAATAAGTCATCGTCGTAAAGTATTGAAGAAAAGAACGACTATTTTACACCCGGGAATTACTTGGACGTAATTTTGACGTCGATCGCCATCGATTCCTGGCCGCCGCCGCGCCGCACGCCGCGCACCGGGGCGGCGGCGTCGTAGTCGCGCCCGATCGCCAGGCGGCAATAGGCGTCCGTCATCAGGCGCGCGTGGGTGACGTCGATGCTGATCCAGCCGACGTAATCCTTGTCCTCGGCCCAGGCGTCGACCCAGGCGTGGCTGGCCGCGTGGTCGCTGTCGCCGGGATCGATGTAGCCCGACACGTAGCGCGCCGGGATGCCGTGCGCGTGGCAGCAGGCCAAAAACAGGTGCGCATGGTCCTGGCACACGCCCTGGCCCAGCGCCAGCGCGTCGCTGGCGGTGGTGGTGACGGCGGTCGCACCGCTTTGATACCGGACCGCACCAAAGATGTGCTCGGCAAGCGAGAGCAGGTCCTTGCTGCGCGCGCGCCCGTCCGGCAGGCAGGAGGCGGCCAGCTCCAGGATGCCTGGCGTGGCCTCGGTCAGCCCGGTCGGCACCGTGAAAATCAGCGGCGGCAGCGTGTCGCCGTTCGGCACCCGGCCCTTGGGCGGCGCCTCGGTCTCGACGACGCCGGCGGCGACGATCGACAAGCCCTGGTGCGGCGTGGCCATCGTCATCATGTGCGACAGGTTGCCGTAGGCGTCGGTATAGGCGTGCACGTGGCCCGGCATGGCGATGCCCCAGGACGCCACGTGTTGCTGCGGCTCCTTGCGCGGGGTCAGGTGCAGCTGCTGGATGGTGTAGGCCAGCGGCGTGGTGTAGCCGTAGCGGGTTTCATGGCGGATCGTCAGACGCATGGGCCAGCCTTTCTCAAGCCGCCAGCGGCACCAGGAAATCGCGGCTGACGCGGTTGCCCAGTTGGTTGATGTCGGCCAGGAAGCGGGTCAGCGTTTCGTGCAGCCCGGCCTCGAGGATGTCGTCGATGTTGCTGAATTGCAGAGCCGCGCGCAGCCGGCCGGCCAGGCGCTCGGTGTCGGCCGAGACGTCGTTGCGCACCTCCGCCAGGTTCTGCACCACCTCGTCCATGCACGCCAGCAGCGAGCGCGGCATGTCGCCGCGCAGCATCAGCAACTCGGCGATGCGCGCCGGCGTGATGACGTCGCGGTACACCTTGCGGTAGATCTCGAAACCCGACACCGAACGCAGCAGCGCGCCCCAGTAATAGAAATCGTGCTGGCTCATCGCCTCGCTGCGGGTGGCCTCGGCGCCGCCGCCGTGGAACTTGACGTCGAGGATGCGCGCGGTGTTGTCGGCGCGCTCGAGGAAGGTGCCCAGGCGGATGAAATGGACGGCCTCGTCGCGCAGCATGGTGCCGACGGTGACGCCGCGCGACAGGTGCGAGCGGAACTTGACCCATTCGAAGAACTTGCTCGGATCGTCCTCCAGCAGGTCGCTGGCCAGGCGCTTCTGCATGTCGAGCCAGGTCTGGTTCTGGATTTCCCACACTTCGGTGGTCAAGGTACCGCGCACGGCGCGGGCGTTCTCGCGCGCCTCGGTCAGGCAGGCCACGATCGACGACGAATTGTCCGGATCGCGCACCATGAAGTCGATGACCTCGCGCGCCTCGAGCGTCTGGTGCTTGGCGTCGTAGGCGGCCTGCAGCTCGGAAATGCCGAGCATGGCCCGCCAGCCGTGGGCGTTGTCCTCGTCCGATTGCGGCAGCATCGACGTCTGCACGTTCACATCGAGCATGCGGGCGGTGTTTTCGGCGCGCTCGGTGTAGCGCGCCATCCAGAACAGGTGATCGGCGGTACGGCTTAACATAGTGTCTCCTTATTTATACTCAGCGTTCCAGTATCCAGGTATCCTTGGTGCCGCCGCCTTGCGACGAGTTCACCACCAGCGAGCCCTCCTGCAGCGCCACCCGGGTCAGCCCGCCCGGCACCATCGAAATGGTCTTGCCCGACAGCACGAACGGCCGCAGATCGATGTGGCGCGGCGCGATGCCGTCCTCGACATAGGTGGGGCAGGCCGACAGCGCCAGGGTCGGCTGGGCGATGTAGCCGTCCGGCTTGGCCAGCAGGCGCTGGCGGAAGTCCTCGACCTGCGCCTTGGTCGACGCCGGCCCGACCAGCATGCCGTAGCCGCCGGCGCCGTGCACCTCCTTGACCACCAGCTCCTCCAGATGGGCCAGCGTGTAGGCCAGGTCTTCCTTCTTGCGGCACTGGTAGGTCGGCACGTTGTTGAGCACCGGCTCCTCGGACAGGTAGAACTTGATCATGTCCGGCACGAACGGGTAGATCGACTTGTCGTCGGCCACGCCGGTGCCGATGGCGTTGGCCAGGGTGACGCGGCCGGCGCGGTACACCGACAGCAGGCCCGGCACGCCGAGCGAGGAATCCGGACGGAACGCCAGCGGGTCGAGGAAATCGTCGTCCAGGCGCCGGTAAATGACGTCGACGCGCTTGGGGCCGCGCGTGGTGCGCATGAACACGGTGTTGTCGCTGACAAACAAATCCTTGCCCTCGACCAGCTCCACGCCCATTTGCTGGGCCAGGAAGGCGTGCTCGAAATAGGCCGAGTTGTACATGCCGGGGGTCATCACCACCACGGTCGGGTCGTTGATGCCCATCGGCGCGACCGAGCGCAGGTTGTCGAGCAGCAGGTCGGGATAGTGGTCGACCGGCGCGATCTTGTTGCGGGCGAATAGTTCCGGGAACAGCCGCATCATCATCTTGCGGTCCTCCAGCATGTAGGAAACGCCGGACGGCACCCGCAGATTATCCTCAAGCACATAAAACTCGCCGGCGCCGGCGCGCACGATGTCGACCCCGGCGATGTGGGCGTAGATGTCCGACGCCACGTTGATGCCTTGCATCTCGGGCCGGTACTGGGCGTTCTTGTAGATCTGCTCGGCGGGAATCAGGCCGGCCTTGACGATGTTCTGGTCGTGGTAGATGTCATGGATGAACATGTTCAAGGCCTTGACCCGTTGGATCAGGCCGGCTTCCATCTTTTTCCACTCGGCGGCGGGGATGATGCGGGGAATGGTGTCGAACGGGATCAGGCGCTCGGTGCCGGCGTCGTCGCCATACACGGCGAAGGTGATGCCGACCCGGCGGAAGGTGAGGTCGGCCTCGGCCCGCTTGCGCTCGATGGTTTCGGCGGACTGGCGCTGCAACCAGCCGCAAAACTCGCGGTAGTGCTCACGTACCTCGGCGCTGGCGTGGTGGGCCAGGCCGTCAGCGGTCATTTCGTTGAAAAATTTTGCCATATCGAACGTTCCTCTGTGGAGTACTCTTGTCTTCTATCAAGAAGCGTGCCAGAGAGAATGCCCGATATTGGTGCGTTTACACTATTGGGATAGATACACTGTGGATGATAAAGAAGCAAAACGCCAAGGCACGCTGCGAAGCATACCTTGGCGTAGGGAATTGTGCTGGACAGAACGCAATCGTGCCGACCAGCCTGGCAATTACAGGTTGCCGCTGCCCGAGCCAGTCCGGCTGCTGGTGTAGCCCGGATCGCTTTGCAGGCTGCCGCTGCCGGTGCCCATCACGCTGCCGCTGGCGGTGCGGGTGCCGGGTGCGGCCTGCTGGGTGCCATAGAAGTTGTGCAGCTGCGTGCTGAACTCGGCGCTGGCCATGTCGGGCCAGTTATCCTTGTCGAAGCCGGGCGCGTTTTTCAGGTGGTCTTTGGATACGTCCAGCATGAAGCGCTTGTTGACGGTGTCCAGTTGCAGCGCTTCCCAAGGGACGGCGAACAGCTTGTCGCCCATGCCCAGCCAGCCGCCGAACGACAGCACGGCGTAGGCGACTTTGCCTTGGCGCATGTCGAGCATGATTTCCTTGATGTCGCCGAGGTCTTCTTCCTGGCGGTTGTAGACGTCCTCACCGATAAGCGTGTCGGCGCCCATCAGACGGGGGCCGGGGCCGCTGTTGACGTCGAGGTCGTTGTCGAGGTCATTGTAAATGCCGTAGGTATCGCGGTCTAGGTAGCTCATGATGGTCTCCAAGTGGTTGAACAAGTCCCGTCATACGTGCCGCGGGAACAGGGAACATCATGCGGCCACGACGACGGTAGAGGTATAGGTGCGCGTGCGGTATCGGTGTAGGACAGGGATGAGTTCTTGGGGAACATAGCATCCACGTAGGGCGGATTAGGCGGCACGCCGTAATCCGCCATTGCATGAGCCGTCGAGACGCACGCGATGGCGGATTACGCTGCGCTAATCCGCCCTACGTGGAACGACGGTGTATCAGCCGTCCCCGCGCAGCGCGCCCGCCAACAGCTTGGCCGTCCCGCAAGCAAACGTGAACCCCAGCGCGCCATGCCCGACATTCAGCCACAAGTTGCCGTAGCGCGTGGCGCCGACAATGGGCGCGCCGCCCGGCGTCGCCGGCCGCAGCCCGGCCCAGCTTTCGACGTTGTCGTAGTCGGCCGCGTGCGGCATCGCTTGCCGCGCCAGCCGCATCAGGCCACGCACCCGGCCACGGTCGATGGCCAGATCGGCGCCCACCAGGTCGACCATGGCCGCCACCCGCAGGCGCCCACCTATGCGCGCATACAACACCTTGCGTTCGAAATCGGTCACGCTGATGTCCGGCGGCCGGTCGCCGGCGCGTATCGGCGCCGTCAGGCTGTAGCCTTTGAGCGGATACAGCGGCAGGTGGATACCGGCGCCGGCCGCCAGGTCGCGGCTGTCGATGCCGGCCGCGAGCACATAGTGATCGGCCGCCATCGGCCCGGCCGACGTGTCGAGACGGCCCAGGCGGCCGCCCTCGACCCGCATGGCGTGCACGTCGGCATGGACGACGCCCAGAAAGTTCGCGTGCGCGCGCAGGCGCAATTCCAGCGCCAGGCAGAAGGCCTGGCAGTCGGCCACCGCCTCGCCCGGGGTGTGGATGCCGCCGGCGAGCGCGTCCCGCAGCGCCGCCAGCGCCGGCTCGCGCCCCACCGCCTCGGCGGGCGACAGCACCTCGGCGTCGGCGCCGGCCAGCCCGGCGGCGCGCTTGAACAGCGCGCGGTCGCGGTAGACCACCAGCTTGCCGGCCTCGCGCCAGGCGAACTCGGACGGCGGCACCAGCGCCGACAACTCGGCCATTCCGTTGCGGCTCAGTTCACCGAGGCGCAGCAAGGTCGCGGTGGTGCGGCGGTTGGTGTCGGCGTTGCAGTGGCGCAGGAATTGCAGCAGCCAGCGCCATTGCCGCAGGTCCGCCTCCGGACGGAAGCGCAACGGCCCGTCGCGCTGCAACAGCCAGTGCAATGCCTTCAACGGCACGCCGGCGTCGGCCAGCGGCGCCACGTATCGATAGCTGAGCTGGCCCCCGTTGCGGCTGCTGGCCATGCCGCCGACTCGCGCCTGGCGCTCGACCAGGCGCACCTGAAAACCGGCCTCGGCCAGCCACCAGGCCGACGTCAGGCCGATCACGCCGCCGCCGATGACGATCACCTCGCTCATCGGCCGGTGTCTCGCGGTGGCAACAATTTGGCGCTGATGGCGGATTCCATTCCTGTCCCTGCGATGGTCGGTGCGACACAGCATACCGCGCGCGGCGCCCCGGTGCCAACCCGAGCCGGTGCCGTATCGCTATGTTAGGAAGTGCACGTCCGGCAACGGTTGATGCCGCAAGCACGCGTTTGCCGATTACACTGGCGACATCGAACCCATCGAGGCATGACGATGCTTACAACTGAAATCCCCAGCCAGGAACATGCCGGCCTGGACCAATATCCGGTGGCCGACCTGGTCGCCACGCTGATCGGCGACCAGTTCAACGCGGTCGTGGCGGCGCGGCAGGCGGGCGCGGCGATCGTGGCGGTCGTCGAGGCGGCGGTGCCGCGCATCGCCGCCGGCGGCCGGTTGATCTACGTGGGCGCGGGCACCTCGGGCCGGCTCGGCGTGCTCGACGGGGTCGAGCTGCATCCGACCTTTTCCTGGCCGCACGAGCGGGCGCTGTCGCTGTTGGCCGGCGGCAAGGGCGCCATGTTCCTGGCCGTCGAGGGCGCCGAGGACGACGCCGGCCAGGGCGCGGCCGACCTGGCCGCCTTGGGGCCCGGCCGCAACGACGTGGTCCTGCTGCTGGCGGCGTCGGGCGCCACGCCGTACGTGCTGGGGGCGCTGGAGGCGGCGCGCGACAGCGGCGCGCTGACCGTCGGCATCGCCAATAATCCCGGCGCGCCGCTGGTGACGCGGGCCGGACTGGGCATCACGCTCGACACCGGCGCCGAGGTCATCTCCGGCAGCACGCGCCTGAAGGCGGGCACGTCGCAGAAAATCGTGCTCAACACGATATCGAGCGCCATCATGGTCCGCCTGCACAAGGTCTACGGCAACCTGATGGTGGACATGAAACCCAGCAATTCCAAGCTGGTCCGGCGTGCCGTCGCGCTGACGATGCACGCCACCGGCGCCGACGAGGCGCGCGCCCGCGCGGCGCTGGAACAGTGCGGCTTCCACGTCAAGGTCGCGATTGTGGCCTTGCTGCGGCAATTGCCGGTGCCGCAGGCGCAAGCCTTGCTCGACCGCAGCGCCGGCAGTGTGCGCGCCGCGCTGTTGCTGCAGCAGTAAAACTTTATTATTTACTTCGTGGCAAAAATGCCACAAACACCATTACGCAAATTTCGCCCGGCTGGCATGCTCCCCTGATAACGATATAACGCAGACTCATCAAGGGAGAGGCCGTGAAGCTGAAGAAGATGGCGCACATGATTGCGCTGATGGGCGTGGTCGCCCCGGTGGCGGGCCCGGCGCTGGCGCAGGGCGGCGACGCCGCCATGCAGCGCGTCGAGATCACCGGCAGCAGCATCAAGCGGGTGACCAAGGAGGGCGCGCTGCCGGTGCAGGTGATCAACTACGACACCATCGAAAAACAAGGCATCACCAGTACCGAACAGCTGATCCGCACCTTGTCGGCCAACGGCACCGGCGCCGACAACATGACATCCGGCAACAACGTGTTCGGCGCCGACGCCGACCGCGTCAGCGGCGGCGCCTCGTACGCGTCGCTGCGCGGGCTCGGTCCCAACAGCACGCTGGTGTTGCTCAACGGCCGCCGCATCGCCACCTATGGCGCCAGCGGCAAGTCGGTCGACCTGAACGCGATTCCGCTGGGCGCCATCCAGCGCGTGGAAATCCTCAAGGACGGCGCCTCGGCCATCTACGGCACCGACGCCATCGGCGGCGTCATCAACTTCATCCTGCGCACCGACTATCGCGGCCTGGAGGCGTCCTACACCGGCAACTTCACCGAGGCGGGCGGCGGCGCCACCCGCCGCCTGTCGCTGCTCGGCGGCACCGGCGCCTTGCAGACCGACGGCTACAACCTGATGGGCAGCGTCACCTACGACAACAACGAAAAGCTCAGCTCGCGCGAGCGCTCGTTCGCCAACGGCTTCCAGCCGGCGCGCGGGCTGTCGCCGGACACCACGGGCACGCCGTACGCCAACCAGCTGAGCGGCGCCGGCACCGCGCTCGGCACCGGCTTCAAGCGGCGGGGTGACAACACGACCTATTTGCAGGCCAATCCGCTCAGCTTCCAGGGCAAGTGCGACACCATCCCCGGCATGTCGCAGTACCAGACGGCGCTGTGGAAGGACGTCACCGCCGCCACCCGCAGCACGTACTCGTGCGCCTACGATTACGGCGCCGACTACATCATCAGCTTCCCGGTCGAGCGCCTGAACGCGGTCTCGCGCGGCACCTTGCAGCTCGGCCCGGACCACAAGGTCTTCGTCGAGGCCCTGTACGGCCACACCAAGGCGACGTCGGAACTGACGCCGGTGCAGATATCCGCCACCTTGGGCAACGGCGCCGTCTATCCGGTCGGCGGCGCTTATTACCAGGACCTGTCGCCGTATATATCCACCTTCGACAAGAGCAAGCCGATCTCGTACAAGTGGCGCGCCAACGACTGGGGCAACCGCGTGCAGGAAAACGTCACCGACAACGCCCGCCTGCTGCTCGGCGCCGAGGGCATCCTGCTGGGCAAATGGGATTACCGCGCCGGCCTGTCGCATGGCGAAAGCAAGACCAAGACCCGGCTCCTGGACGGCTACGGCTACACCAGCAAGATCTACGCCGCGCTGGGGACCGGCGTCATCAACCCGTGGCTGGGCGCCGGCGAGAGCCAGACGCCGGCGGCACAAACCCTGATCG
The DNA here is from genome assembly GCF_017833525.1 of Duganella sp. 1411. GTDB lineage: Bacteria > Pseudomonadota > Gammaproteobacteria > Burkholderiales > Burkholderiaceae_D > Rugamonas. Next base: position 717,387 of record NZ_JAFICD010000001.1, on the reverse strand, counting down.
ACTCGACCAGATATCGCGGCCCGCTGCAGCACGGCAAGACCACGCTGACCCAGATCGACGGCAACCTGTCGGGCGAAATCATGCAGCTGCCGGCGGGGCCGCTGTCGATGGCGCTCGGCTTCGATCTGCGCCGCGAAGGCTACGACTTCGCGCAGGACGTCGACGCCACGCAAATCCTGCTGGCGCCCGGCAACGCCGCGCTGAGCGAGGCGAGCCGCGACATCAAGGCGATCTACACCGAACTGCTGGTGCCGGTCACCAAGGAGCTGGAGCTGCAACTGGCCGTGCGGCGCGACCACTACAGCGTGTTCGGCGACACCACCAATCCCAAGGTCTCGTTCCGCTATCAGCCCAACAGTTCGGTGCTGTTCCGCGGCTCGGCCAACAAGGGTTTCCTGGCGCCCAGCTTCACGCAGTTGTATTCCGGCAGGCTGCTGCAGGAACTGCCGAACGGCATCATCGATCCGATCGGTTGCCCGGCCAACCCGGGCAACCCGGCCTTCTGCGCCATTCCCCGGCTGGAATACTTCACCGGCGGCAACCCCGGGCTGAAGCCGGAAACCTCCAAGCAGGGCAGCGTCGGCGTTGTTTTCGAGCCGGTCAAGGGCTACTCGGCGTCGGTCGACTACTGGGCCATCAACACGCTCAACCGCATTTTGAACCGCACGCCGCAAGTGGTGCTGGCCAACGCGGCCGCGCTGTCGGGCAACATCGTGCGCAATCCGGATGGCACCATCGCGTTCGTGCAGGCCGGCTGGATCAACGCCGCCGGCGCCAAGACGCGCGGCGCCGACGTCAGCCTGCGCGGGGAAGGGAAGGTGAGTGGCTACAACTGGAATTTTAATCTCGACGGCACCTACACCAACAGCTTCAAGTTCGCCGAGTTCGTAGGCCAGGAGTATCAGGAATACGTGGGCAACTTCTACACCCGCGACCTGTATCTGCGCTGGAAGCACAACGCCAGCATCAGTCTGGCCAGGGGCGACTGGAGCGCGATGCTGATCCAGAACTACAGCACCGGCTACAAGGACCAGTTGCCCAACGCGGGCAAGTCGGCGCCGCCGCCGGGCTTCAATCCCAACGTCAAGGCGTACACCAAGTACGACCTGTCGGCCACCTACAGCGGCATCAGGAACACCACGATCACGGTCGGCATCCAGAACATCCTCGATACCGATCCGCCGTTCACCGCGCACAATGTCGACGAAGTGGTGGGCGCCGGCTGGGACCCGCGCGTGGCCGACCCGCGCGGCCGCTCGCTCAGCCTTTTGCTGAAATATAAGTTCCTGTAATGGCAGGGGGCTATAGCCGGCGGCAATTCGGCAACCTGCTGGCCGCCGCCGCGCTGGGAACCAGCGCGACGGCGGCGGCGTCGACACGGAGGAGGGCGATGCACCTGATTAAACCGGCCAGACTGCGGCCCGGCGACCTGGTCGGCATCGTCGCGCCCGGCGGCCATACCAATGAGGAGGCGATCGAGAAGGCTGTGGCCAACATCGAATTGCTGGGCTTGCGCGCGCGCGTCGGCGACAACATCCATTATGTGTATGGGAACTATGCGGGCACGGTGGGGCAGCGACTCGACGATTTGCACGGCATGTTTCGGGATCCGGACATCAAGGCGGTGTGGGCGATCCGGGGCGGCTCCGGCTGCATCTCGCTGCTTGAGCATATCGACTACCGGCTGATACGTGCCCATCCAAAAGCGCTGATCGGCTATTCGGACATCACCTGCCTGCATCTGGCCCTGCTAAAGCATGCGGGGCTGGTGAGTTTCCATGGGCCGGTGGCCTCGTCGGCGCTCTCGGACTACGCCGTCACCCACCTGCGCAATGTGCTGATGACGCCGCAAGACCATTACACGATCGCGATGTCGGCAGAGAACGTGCTTGCGGGCCAGGAGCACGCCAATTACAGGGCCCGCACGATCCACCCTGGCATCGCCACCGGACGCCTGATCGGCGGCAATCTGTCACTGTTCAGCGCGCTGGCCGGCACGCCGTACGCGGTGGACTTCACCGACGCCATCCTATACCTGGAGGAGGTCAACGAGGAGCCGTACCGGGTCGACCGCATGATGACGCAATTGCAGCTGAGCCAGGGCTTCCGGAAGGCCGCCGCCGTCATGCTGGGCATCTTTGAAAATTGCGAGGGCGTCGACGGCGAGGGCGCGCTGAGCCTGGACGACACGGTCGACCAGCATTTGTTGCCGTTGACTCGTCCGGCGGTAGCCGGCTATTCCTTCGGCCACATCCGCCACCAGTTCACGCTGCCGGTCGGCATCCGCGCCCGGCTGGATACTGAGCAACAGACGCTGACGTTGCTGGAGCCCGGCGTTAGTTAGGGGAAAATGTGCCGTCGACGGCTCATCGATGGCGGATTACGCTGCGCTAATCCGCCCTACGTGGTTCCGAGTTTGTCGGAGACGGTGTCCGTCGCGCGCGTTGACCTTACAGTTTCCATTGCTCGGGAGACACGTAGGGCGGATTAGGCGGCACGCCGTAATCCGCCAGGCGCGGCCCCAGCACGTAATGGTACACTGCCGCCTTTCCCGCAAGACCACAAAACCCAGATGCACCCATCCCCAAGCAACGCCGCCCCGACCGAATTGCGCGCCTACGCCCTGCAATGTCTGCTGGAATCGGACCCCGGCAAAAAAGTAGCCGCCGTCGCCGCCATGGCCGCCGCCTGCGCCGCCGGCGCCTGCCATCCCGACCCGGCAGCCGTTCTGCGCGCATCGGCGGACATCCCAGGCCGCCCGCAAAAGCCCGACCTGGTGCCGCCGCGCGAGGTGGGGCGCCGCTCGATGAACACGCTCGAAGGCCGCGCCATGCTGATCCACGCGCTGGCCCACATCGAGTTCAACGCCATCAACCTGGCGCTCGACGCGCTCTGGCGCTTCCCGGACTTGCCGACGGGTTACTACACCGACTGGTTGCTGGTCGCGAAAGAGGAAGCGTTGCATTTCTCGCTGCTGGTGGCCCACTTGGCTGGCTTGGGTCACGCTTACGGCGATTTCACCGCCCACGACAGCCTGTGGGAGATGGTCGAGAAGACCACCGGCGACGTGCTGGCCCGCATGGCGCTGGTGCCGCGCACCTTGGAGGCGCGCGGCCTGGACGCCAATCCGCCGCTGCGCGCCAAGCTGGTGCAAGCCGGCGACCTGGCCGCCGCGCAGATCCTCGACATCATCCTGCGCGACGAGATCGGCCACGTTGAGATCGGCAACCGCTGGTACCGCCATCTGTGCGCGCTGGCCGGCCTCGAGCCCGGCGCCGCCTACGCCGATCTGGCGTTGCGTTACCGGGCGCCGCCGCTGCGCGGTCCGTTCAATATCGAGGCGCGCCTGCAGGCGGGCTTCACCACGGACGAGGTGAACGCGCTGCGTTGATGTGGCGCTGCATCACGGCTCCGTACGGTTCTGCCAGCGACGCCGCCTGGGCCGACAGGGCGCCGTACTGGGCGTCCGACATGATGCCGCCATCAGTGCCGCCGTCACTGCCGCTGTCGCTGTAGCTGTCACTATCGCTGCCACTGTCGTAAGCCGCGCCCGCGCACGCCTCGGCGATGGCCACCACCACCTCCGCCGTGCGCGGATGGTCACAGATCAACGGTGCCAGCTCGGCCAAGGGGGCGTTTGAGCCTTGGTTCCTTAACCCTAGCGCCGCCGCCAGCAGTTGCCCCCGAATCTGGTCGCTATCCTCGGCCGTTAGCGGGCGCGGCGCCCGCAAGGCCGGGCCCGCCGCGCCGGTCAGGGTGTCGGGCGAGAACAACGCTGGCGATCCCTGCCCGGAGCGGTTGAGGTCCTCGGCGAATCGGGCGATGCACGCGCGCGCTTTCTCGGACTCGGGTTGAAGCACGTAATCGTCGGGGCCGAGTTTGGCGATCAACGCCAGGCGCGAGGCCGCGTCGAGCGGGGCGAACAGCGTGTCGACCAGCCGCTTGCGCTCCAGCGTCTCCAATCGGCCGAAGGCCCTGTCCGAGGGCATGGCAAGCATCTTGGCCCTGGCTTCCGGATAGGAGACCAGATGGGCATGGCGCGTCAATTCATCGACCACCGCGCTCTGTGTCGGCCGGTCCGCCACGCCGCCCCCCTGCAGCGTCAGTTTGTCGGCTTGAATCGCCGCCCAGTCGGACACCAAATTGGCGCGGGCGGCCGGCGATACGCCGGGCAAGCCGCCGGCCAGCACGGCACTGTACAAGGCCTCGAGGTCCGCCAGTTCCCCCGGCGCCAACTCGGCGTGGGCGAAGGCCATGCCGGTCATCTCCAGCACCGAGGCGATGGCGTTGGAGGCGTAGCGGGCGCGCAGCAGGTCGTCAGCCGGCGGCGAATGCGGGTCGACGTCCGGCTCGCGGCGGATCGCCGCGCGCAAGGCGCCGACGTCGTTTTCGCGCGCCGTTTCGGGCGCCAGCCGGGGGGCGAAGGCCGCGCCCAGCAGTTTGAGCTGGTCGGTCAACAGCGTGGGCGCCACCGGCTCGGAACGATACAGCGCTTCGACCAGTCCGCTGCGCAGCGATGCCTTGAGCCGATCGGCGTCGGCGCCCGCCGCCGTCGACGCCGGCATGCCGGCCAGTCGATCGAGCAACGCCGCGCATTCACCCGTGGCAGCGGCGAGCGCGTCGCCGTCGTCGGCGGTGCCGGACTCGGCCCGGCCGCGCAGCACCCGCAGCGCGGCCGGCGCCCACGCCATCACATCGGTCTCGCGCAACGCGGCCGGGATGGCTTCGGCGGCGATCAGGCCGATTTCCGCCGCCGCCTCGGCCGGCGTGAATTCCCGCAGGCCGGTGCGGTTCAGCCAGCCGAAGCCGTACATTTTTTCGACCAGTTCGGCGCGTGTTTCCCGTCCGACCGTGATCCGGAGGGGCTTCTCGTGGTCGTCGACTTCCGCCATGGTGCTCCCCATCAGGCCGAAGCTGGCGCGATGATCGACCAGGCGCGCCATCAGCCGTTTGCCGGGATGGTCCTTGCCCTGTTCGACCATGATGAAGGGCAGGTGGTCCTCCCGCTGCACCTTGAGCGCGCCGATATCCCGCACCGCGTCGAAGCAAAACTTATCGACAAAGGCGGCGTTGCGGGCCGATTCGCCGATCAGCGCCAGTTCGTGCGCATGCGCGTGGGTCATGAAGTGGGTCAGCATCTGGCTGTCGTCGTTGCCGATCCACGCCAGGTCTTGTTCGGCGGTTTTCAGCCGGGCGCTGGCGGCGCGCGTCCTGGCGTCGTCGGCGCCGATGACCGTGACGGCGCCGGCCATGACCTTGGCGCTGCCCAGCGCCGTGTATTTTTGCAGGCTCTTGCACAGCACGATCTTCAGGCTGCCGTCGTTGATATGCGGCGCCAGCTTGCCGAGCACGTTTTCCAGATCGGACTTGCCGTCCGGCCGTTGCGTTTCCAGCGTGGCGTCCAGCACCAGCACGGCCGGGCTGCGGGCGTTGATCTTGCCCTCGGTGAGCCAGGCGATCGTATCGCCGGCCAGTTTGTCCGCGTCCCAGTTGTTGACATGGTCGCCGTCGCCTTCCTTGAAGACGCGGCTGGGATTGAGCGGTGCCATGCGCACGCGATCCTTGTCCAGCCATGTCTTGCCTTCGGACTTCAAGCCCAGCGTTTCATAATAGTCGGGCAGCGTGGCTTGCCGCGCCAGCGGCTGGGTGCGTTTAGTTCCCGTCAGTTTTCGGGCGACCTCGATCCCGGCGGACAGCGCCTCCATACCGCTGGATAACAGATAAGTGTCGGGCTGGGCGATCTTGAGCTGGTCGAGCGCGGCACCCGCGCGCGCTTTCAGCATGGTGGCGGCGGCTTGCTTGAAATCGAACCCGCCGTATGGCCGCACCGCCGCCAGCAGTAAATGCACTTCATCCATCATGGCGGCATAGGCGGGCAGGAAACGGGCCGAGTCCTCGGCCAGCGCCGGCATCGCGCCGGCGACCGAACGCAGCGCGCCAAGCGCGTTGGCCACCAGTTCGTCGTGCTTGAATTGCGGCGTGCCCAGCTTGGTGGCCAAGGCCTGCTCCAGGCCGTCGAGCACGCTGGCGGCACAGTCGGCGGCGCCGCGCAGCGCATGGCCCTCGGGCAGGCCGCGCAACGCCGCTGCCAGCGGCCGGCCGTCCGCGTGGAAACAGTCGATCAGGTTTTGCCGGTTATCGACCTTGTCTTCCTTAAACAATTGCAGCAGGGTCTTGCTCGCCCCGGCGGCCGGAGCGGCCGGCGCCGGATGGCGGATTTGATGGTCGAGCTTGCCCACCTCGTAGATCGACGGCCGGCCACCCATCAACGTCAATGCCGCCGCCGCTTTCAGCGAGGGCGTGTCCTTGAACTCGATGGCGACCAGGCCCGGATGCAAGGGCCGCACGTTGGGCCGGGACTTGCCGCCCAAGCCAGTCGCGGCCTTCCAGCGGCCGATCCGGGATCCTGCGCTAGTCCCGGCCTTCTTTTCGTCATGCTTTAGCTTGGACAGGATGCGTTTGGCGCTGCTTTCGGAATTGACGAATAGTACATGTGTCTCCGGCTGTTGGTGGCCCTGATGCCGGTAAATGTTCATGCATTGGGCGTTGAATTCCTCCTCGGCGAAAAAACGGTGGTAGCTCGGCGTGTCCGCATGCCCGGTCTTCAGGCCCGGCTTGGGAGCCAAGTAGCCAAAGCCGAACGGCACCTGGGGCTTGATCGTTCCCAGGCCGTATTGGCGCGCCAGGTAACCGGCGCCCGGGATCGCCGACAGTTGCTTTCGCCGTAATTGCGTATAGCTTTCGGTGCCGATCTGGTTGAGCGCCGCCGAGCGCTCGTGGGTCCAGCGCGTGGCGGTGTACCGATCCATGCTTTCGGCGAGTTTTCCCCGTGGCGGCGGCACCGCCCGCAACCCGGTGCCGCGAGGCCGCGAGGACGTCGCCGCCGTGGCCGGACGCGGTGCGCGCGGCGGCAACATCGCCAATGGTCCCGTTGGAGCCCGTGGCGACGACGACGCCGGCTTGGGCGTGACCTGCATCGCGGCGTCGTCCCTCAGGAGCGATGGTTGCGATTGGGAATGTTTAAGTACTTTCATGACGCCGTCCTTGAATTGCCATCGCCGCCGCGCGGGGCGGAGGCGGAAGCGGCTACTGTACGTTCCGCCGTTGGACACGGCGATTGCCGTTCGCGAAGATGCGGAGCGCTAAACGAAGGTCGGGCGCAGCTCTGGTGTCGCCCCGATGGCGTGGTGCGTGTGCCAGCTCACATATAGGCGATTTTCCCCTGAGCATCGCCACGCCCGTCCGGCGGGGAAAAGCCGCGCTGCGCGTGGGATTTCGCGGGCGCGCCGGGCGCGCACGGTAGGCTATCGACGGCGAATGCCTTGCTGACAATCGGTTTAATATTGGAACCGCCTCATCCGGGCCGCAATTCAAATCTAGCCAACAGGACGCGAACATAATGAACGACCTTAGCGACGTAAAACTCTCGCGGCGCGAGCTGCTCATCGCCGGCGCCTTGTCCGCCACGGCGGCGGCCGCGCCTTCAGTTGCAGCCAATCAAAGCGCCACGGGCGCGGGCGCCAACGCGGCTTCGGCCGCGCCGCCGGTGATGTCCAAGGTCACGCTGCAGGTCAATGGCGAAACCCGCAAGCTCGACGTCGATACCCGCACCACGCTGCTCGACCTGTTGCGTGAAAACCTGCACCTGACAGGCACCAAAAAGGGGTGCGACCACGGCCAGTGCGGCGCCTGCACGGTGATCGTCGACGGCCGCCGCATCAATTCCTGCCTGACCCTTGCCGTGATGCACGAAGGCGCCAAGGTCACCACCATCGAAGGCCTGGGCGCGCCCGGCAAGCTGCATCCGATGCAGGCGGCCTTCGTCAAGCACGACGGCTACCAGTGCGGCTACTGCACGCCGGGGCAAATCTGTTCGGCCGTGTCCGCGCTCGACGAGATCAAGCAGGGCATCCCGAGCCATGTCAGCCCCGACCTGACGGCGCGGCCGCTGCTCAACGCCACCGAGTTGCGCGAACGCATGAGCGGCAACATCTGCCGCTGCGGCGCCTATTCCAACATCATCGACGCCATCAGCGAAGTCGCCGGGAGCGCCACATGAGAGCCTTTACCTACCAGCGCGCGCAGACGCCGGCCGAGGCGGCGGCGGCCGCCGCCCACACGCCCAACGCCAAGTTCATCGCCGGCGGCACCAATCTGCTGGACCTGATGAAGCTGGAGATCGAAACCCCGGCGCACCTGATCGACGTCAACGGCACCGGCCTCGACAAGATCGAGGGCACGCCGCAGGGCGGCCTGCGCATCGGCGCCATGGTGCGCAACACCGACCTGGCCGCCGACGAGCGCATCCGGCGCGACTACGGCGTGTTGTCGCGCGCGTTGCTGGCCGGCGCCTCGGCGCAGCTGCGCAACAAGGCCACCACCGCCGGCAATCTGCTGCAGCGCACGCGCTGCCCGTACTTCTACGACACCAATCAGCCGTGCAACAAGCGCACGCCCGGCAGCGGCTGCTCGGCCATTGGCGGTGACAGCCGCAACCACGCCATCGTCGGCGTCAGCGACGACTGCATCGCCACCCATCCGAGCGACATGGCGGTGGCCATGCAGTTGCTGGACGCGGTGGTCGAGACGGTGCGTCCCGACGGCTCGACCCGCAGCATTCCGATGGCCGATTTCCACCGGCTGCCGGGCAAGACGCCGCATATCGAAACCACGCTGGCGGCGGGCGAAATGATCACCGCCGTCACCCTGCCCAAGCCGCTGGGCGGCAAGCACTATTACCGCAAGGTGCGCGACCGCTCGTCCTACGCGTTCGCGCTGATCTCGGTGGCCGCCGTGGTCCAGCCCGACGGCAGCGGCAGGGTGGCGCTGGGCGGCGTCGCCCACAAGCCGTGGCGCATGCCGGGCGCCGACGACAGCATGGCGCGCGGCGCCAAGGCCGTCGCGGCCCAACTGCTGGCCGGCGCCAAGACCACCCACGAGAACGCCTTCAAGATCACCCTGGTTCAGCGCACGATAGCCTCTGTGCTGGCGGAAGCGAAGAAAGCCTGACGCGATGAAATTCACCACTCCAGCCACCACCAATCCGATCGACCAGCTCAAGCTCGTCGGCAAGCCCCTGGACCGCATCGACGGCCCGTTCAAGACCACCGGCACCGCGCCGTACGCCTATGAACAGCACGAGGCCGCGCCCAACGCCGCCTATGGCTACGTGGTCGGCGCCGCCATCGCCAAGGGGCGCATCGTCTCCATGGACTTGGCCGCCGCCAAGCGCGCGCCCGGCGTGCTCGCCATCGTCACCGCCGACAACGCCGGCAAGCTGGGCAAGGGCAAGATGAACACCGCCAAGCTGTTGGGCGGGCCGGAGATCCAGCATTACCACCAGGCGGTCGCGCTGGTGGTGGCCGAGACGTTCGAGCAGGCGCGCGCGGCCGCGCAACTGGTGCGCGTCAAGTACGCCGCCGCCAAGGGCGCCTACGACCTGGCCAAGGAAAAAGACAAGGCCGCGCCGTCCAAGGACAAGGAGGAGGCCGACACCAAGGTGGGCGATTTCGCCAGCGCCTTCGCCGCGGCGCCGGTGCGCCTCGACGCCACCTACACCACGCCCGACCAGTCGCACGCGATGATGGAGCCGCACGCCGCCATCGCCAAATGGGATGGCGACAAGGTCACCGTGTGGACGTCGAACCAGATGATCGCCTGGGGCCAGGGCGACGTCGCCAAAACGCTCGGCATCCCGAAGGAAAAAGTGCGGCTGGTGTCGCCCTACATCGGCGGCGGCTTCGGCGGCAAGCTGTTCGTGCGCTGCGAAACCGTGCTGGCGGCGCTGGGCGCCAAGGCGGCCAACCGGCCGGTCAAGGTCGCGCTGCAGCGGCCGCTGATGATGAACAACACCACGCACCGGCCGGCGACGATCCAGCGCATCCGCATCGGCGCCAGCAGGGAGGGCAAGATCACCGCCATCGGCCACGAAAGCTGGTCCGGCGATCTGCCCGACGGCAAGCCGGAAACGGCGGTCATGCAGACCAAGCTGCTATACGCCGGCGCCAACCGCATGACCAAGATGCGCCTGGCGGTGCTCGATCTGCCGGAGGGCAACGCGATGCGCGCGCCGGGCGAGGCGCCGGGTTTGATGGCGCTGGAAATCGCCATCGACGAACTGGCCGAAAAACTCAAGATGGACCCGGTGACGTTCCGCATTATTAACGACGTCACGCACGACCCGGCCCAGCGCGAGCGCAAGTTCTCGCAGCGGCGCTTTGTCGAATGCCTGCGCAACGGCGCCGAGCGCTTCGGCTGGAGCGCGCGCAGCGTGCAGCCCGGCCAGGTGCGCGACGGCCGCTGGCTGGTCGGCATGGGCGTGGCCGCCGCGTTCCGCAACAACCTGGTGATGAAGTCGGCGGCGCGCGTGCGCCTCGACGGCAAAGGCATCGTCACCGTCGAGACCGACATGACCGACATCGGCACCGGCAGCTACACCATCATCGCCCAGACCGCCGCCGAGATGATGGGACTGCCGATCGACAAGGTGGTGGTCAAGCTGGGCGATTCCGATTTTCCGGTCTCGGCCGGCTCGGGCGGGCAGTGGGGCGGCAACAGTTCGACGGCCGGCGTGTACGCCGCCTGCGTCAAGCTGCGCGAGGCGATCGCGCAAAAGCTGGGCCTGTCGGCGGGCGAGGCGGAATTCAGCGGCGGCTCGGTGCGCGCCGGCGGCCGCGCCGTACCGCTACAGCAAGCCGCGCAGGACGGCGAGATCGTTGCCGAGGACACCATGGAATACGGCGACCTCGACAAGAAGTTCCAGCAATCGACGTTTGGCGCGCACTTTGTCGAGGTCGCCGTCGACGCCTATACCGGCGAAACGCGCATCCGCCGCATGCTGGCGGTGTGCGCGGCGGGGCGCATCCTCAATCCCAAGTCGGCGCGCAGCCAGGTGATCGGCGCGATGACGATGGGGGCTGGCGCCGCGCTGATGGAGCAGCTGGTGGTCGACAAGCGCAGCGGATTCTTCGTCAATCACGACCTGGCGGGCTACGAGGTGCCGGTGCACGCCGACATTCCGCATCAGGAAGTGATTTTTTTGGAGGAGACCGACCCGATCTCCTCGCCGATGAAGGCCAAGGGCGTGGGCGAGCTGGGGATTTGTGGAGTGGGCGCGGCCATCGCCAACGCCGTGTACAACGCCACGGGCGTGCGGGTGCGCGACTACCCGATCACGCTGGACAAGCTAATCGAAAAACTGCCGCAAACGGCCTAATGCAAGCAAATGCCCGCACAGCATGCCATGCGTTGTTCCACGTAGGGCGGATTAGCGAAGCGTAATCCGCCATCGCCGAGCCGCCGCCAGCGCCAAGAACAGCGCCAACGGCCCGGCCCGTGTAGAAATGGTGGACCTGACCCCGGAGTTTATCGGTCACGGGCATGAGTATTTCTCGCTGGAAGGCGCGACGACATCGGACTTGCACTACCATCCGTTGCGCCGACTCAATCAAGGAGAATGTCATGATCCATCCGATGTCGCGGCGGACGGTGCTGTTCGCCGGCTTCGCCGTCCCGCTGCTGACCGCCTGCGCCGGCTTGCCGGTCAGCGCCGCCCACCGCCAGCGGCAAGTCCGTGTCAGCGCGCCGTTCGACATGCCGACGATCTCCATCCCCGATTTCTCCGCCGGCCCGCGCTTCCCGATCACCGACTTCGGCGCCGATCCGGCCGATCAGCGCAAAACCTCGGTCGCCATCGCCGCCGCGATCGGCGCCGCCAACGCGGCCGGCTCCGGCATCGTCGTGATACCGCCAGGCGTCTGGCCGACCGCCAAGATTCATCTCAAGAGCAACGTCAACCTGCACCTCGAACCGGGTGCCACCTTGCTGTTTTCCGAGAACCCGGCCGACTACCTGCCGGCCGTCCCCAGCAGCTGGGAAGGCCTGGAATGCTATAACTACTCACCGCTGGTCTATGCGCTCGAGTGCGACAACGTCGCCATCACGGGCCAAGGCAAACTCAAAGCCAAGCTCGACGTCTGGCGTGTATGGTACCAGCGCCCCAAGCCGCACATGGACGCGCTCGTCGCGCTGTACCACCTCGCCGCCAAGGACGCGCCCGTCGGCGAGCGCCAGATGACCGCCGGCGCAGCGAACCTGCGGCCGCAGTTCATCCAGTTTAACCGCTGCCGCCACGTGCTGGTCGAGGACGTCAGCATCGAGGATAGCCCGTTCTGGGTGCTGCACCCCTTGCTGTGCCGCGACGTCGTCATCCGCCGCGTCAAGATCAAGGCCCACGGACACAACAACGACGGCGTCGACCCGGAAATGACGCAGAACGTGCTGATCGAAGACTGCGTGTTCGACCAGGGCGACGACGCCATCTCCGTCAAATCCGGCCGCGACCGCGACGCCTGGCGGCTCGGCGTGCCGTCCAAGAACATCGTCATGCGCAATTGCCGCATCAAGAACGGCCACCAGTTGATCGCCATCGGCAGCGAGCTGTCGGCCGGCATCGAGAACGTGCTGGTCGATAACTGCCACTTCGACGCCGCCGACTCGGCCACGCCCAGCACCATCAACAATTTGCTGTATGTGAAGACCAACGAGCGGCGCGGCGGTTATGTGCGCAACATCCACATGTCCAACGTCAGCGCGACCAAGGTCGCCGGCGGCGTGCTGTGCGTGGAAACCGACGTGCTTTATCAGTGGAAGAACCTGGTGCCGACCTACGAACGCCGGCTGACGCCCATCCAGGGATTGCATGTGAGTAATATCACCGTGGGCGAGGCGAAGTTCGTGTGCCGCATTACCGCCGAGCGGGAAATGCCGGTCAGGGACGTGAGCCTCGGGCGGATCAAGGTGCAGAAGGTGCTTGACGCGCCCGTGTTGACCGAGAATGTTGTCAATTTCATTAATGAAAGCTGACCGGGCCTGATTGCCGCCAATCAGACGGCGGGCCGCCGTGGTTTACAATGCCTGCTTGGTCCACACTGGAAGGCAAGGCATGGAATGGCTATTCGACCCAAACATTTGGGTCGGTCTGTTTGCGTTAATCGTTCTCGAAATCGTCCTCGGCGTCGACAATCTGATCTTCATCGCGATTCTGGCCGATAAGCTGGCGCCCGAGCAGCGCGACAGGGCGAGGCTGGTCGGCCTGAGCCTGGCGATGTTGATGCGGCTGGGCTTGTTAAGCGTGATGTCCTGGCTGGTCACCCTGACCGAACCGCTGTTCTCGGTCGCCTCGCTGACCTTCTCCGGCCGCGATTTGATCCTGCTGCTGGGTGGCTTCTTCCTGCTGTTCAAGGCCACGATGGAGCTGCACGAGCGCGTCGAGGGCAAGGTGCACGCGCACGGCGGATCGAAGGCCTATGCCGGTTTCGGCGCGGTGGTCGCGCAGATCATCGTGCTCGACGCCGTGTTTTCGCTCGACGCCGTCATCACCGCCGTCGGCATGGTCGACGAGCTTGGGGTGATGATGGCCGCCGTGGTCATCTCGATGGGCGTCATGCTGCTCGCCTCCAAGCCGCTCACGCGCTTCGTCAACGCCCATCCGACGGTGGTGGTGCTGTGCCTGAGCTTCCTGCTGATGATCGGCCTGAGCCTGATCGCCGAAGGTTTCGGCTTCCACATTCCGAAGGGTTATCTGTACGCGGCCATCGGCTTCTCGGTGGTGATTGAGGCGCTGAACCAGCTGGCGCGCCGCAACTTCGTCAGCCGGGAGTCGCGCATTCCCTTGCGCGACCGCACCGCCGACGCGGTGCTGCGTCTGCTTGGCAGCAAAAAACGCGTCGCCGCCGGTGGCGAGGAGGCCGACGCCGGCGACACCGTGGCGCCGGAAGCGTTCGAGCAGGAGGAGCGCAACATGGTCAGCGGCGTGCTCAGCCTGTCGCAGCGCTCGATCCGCTCGATCATGACGGTGCGCTCGAACATCTCGTGGATCGACCTGGACGCCGATACGGCCACCATCCAGGGCCAGATCCTGGAGACGCCGCACAGTTTCTTCCCCGTCAGCCGGGGCCAGCTGGACAACATCATCGGCGTCGTGCGCGCCAAGGACTTGATGGCCAATCTGGCGCGTGGCGTCGAGATCCCGGACGAGGATATCCGCGCGCCCATCATCATGCCGGAGGCCAGCGGCGTGCTGAAGATCATGGAGACGTTGAAGCGTTCGCGCGGCCAGCTGGTGCTGATCGCCGATGAATACGGCACCATCCAGGGGTTGGTGACGCCGATCGATATCCTGGAGGCGATCGCCGGCGAGTTCCCCGACGAGGACGAGCTGCCGGACGTGCAGCCGCAGGGGCCGGATTGCTGGCGCGTGGCCGGCACGGCCGATTTGCATTATCTCGAGCAGGTGCTGGAGACCGACGCCTTGATCAGCGAGAACGACGATTACACGTCGCTGGCCGGCTTCATGCTGGAGCGCTTCGGCAGCCTGCCGTCGGCGGGCGAGGCGGTCGAGGTCGATGGCTTGCGGTTCGAGGTGATCGAGGTGGTCGAGCGGCGCATCGCGGCGGTGCTGGTCACGCGCATCGAGCCGGCAATCACCGCCGCTGAATAACCCCGGAAACACGCGCCTATCCAGGATTTGGTGATCAATTTAATACCTCGCATTGACGTTTTTTGGAATGGCACTGCAATGGTCTCTGATGCAGAATCGTTCCAGTCATTGCGACGATTATCTATCCTGGAGACTAAGTGTGAAAAATAAAAAAAGCATTGTGCTCACGAGCTTGCTGTCGATTTTGGCGGCGGGCTGCGGTGGCGGTGGTGGTGGCGCCGACGGCGGTCCATCGGCGATGACCGCGGCCAGTGTCACGCTGGGCGGCACGACCGCCAGGGCGACGGCACCGGCCCGATGGGCGAACGTGAAATTCGGCGGCGGCGGCTACGTCCCCGGCCTGATCTTCCATCCCACCAGCCCGGACGTCCTGTACGCGCGCACCGACATCGGTGGCGCCTATCGTTGGGACGCCGCCGGCTCGACCTGGGTGCCGATCACCGACGGCTTCGGCATCGAGGAGAGCTTCTTCGAAGGCTCCGAGAGCATGGCCCTCGATCCGAACAACGACAAGCTGGTCTACATGAGCACCGGCCTGTACATCGGCGAGGGATCCAAGGCGCGCCTGTACATCTCCAGCGACCGTGGCGACAACTGGACCCACGTCGAGCTGCCGTTCCCGGTCGGCGCCAACAACCAGGCCCGCGCCGTCGGCGAACGGATGATGGTCGACCCCAACAATCCCGCGATCCTGTTCTACGCGACGCGCACGGCCGGCCTGTGGAAGAGCGCCGACCGCGGCCAGACCTGGCAGCAGGTGCAGTCGCTGTCCACGGCCAAAATGAACCAGGCACAGATCGATGCCGTTCCCCAGCGCGGCGTGATCGGTATCGAGCAGGTGATCTTCGACACCTCGACCAAGGGTAGCGGCAGCGCCACCCAGACCATTTACACGGCGGTGAGCTCCGACTACGGCTCGCTGGCGGGACTGGCGCAGACCCTCTACAAGTCCACCAACGGCGGCGCCAGCTGGACCGGCATCGCGGTCCCCGGCGAGGTCGCCGGCTACAACATCCCGCACATGGTGCGCGCCAAGGACGGCATGATGTACGTGGCGTTCACGCAGGGCGGCGGACCGGGCGCCAACGGCGCCGCCGCGCTGTACAAGTTCGACGGCAGCAACTGGACGCTGCTCAAAAGCTATGCGCCGACCCAATGGACCAGCTTTGGCATGGGCGGCCTGTCGGTGTCCGGCAGCGGCGCCAGCACCCGCATCGCCCTCGGCGTGAGCAATACCTGGGGCAACTGGGAAGGCCAGCCGGTGGTGCAGCTGTCCGACGACGCCGGCACGACCTGGCGCGAAATCGCCTCCACCACCCCGCACAATCCGTCCGACGTGGACTTCTCCGGCTGGGTCGACGACGTCGAGATCGACCCGAACAACCCGGAACGCATCCTGCACGTGTTCGGCGGCGGGGTGTGGGAAACCAGAAACGCGTCGGCGGCCAAGCCGAGCTGGAACCTGGCCGTCACCGGGCTCGAGGAAACCGCCACCAACGCGCTGATGGCGCCGCCTCCCGGCGCCCCGTACAGCCTGCTCATCAGCGCGGGCGACATCGGCATGCGCGTGCAGACCGAACTGCTCAAGCGGCCGACGCGCAATCCCGGCGTGTTCGGCAACGGCATCAGCGCCGACATGGCCTGGTCCAATCCGTCCTATATCGCGGCGATCGGCACCGCCAGCTGGGACCACCCCAGCAGGGTCGGGATGTACTCCACCGATGCCGGCCTGACCTGGACCCAGTTCGCCGCCAACCATCCGGACCAGCAGGCCCGCCAGAGCGGCGCGTCGAACCTGGCCGTCGTCAAGCCCGGCCAGATCGTCTGGGCGCCGTCGCATGCCGCCCCGGCGTACACGACCGACGGCGGCGCCAGCTGGACCTACACCAACCTGCCGGCGCTGGCCTCGATGGGGATCGACCGCAGCTACCGGGTGGTTGCCGACCGCAAGAATCCCAACAAGGTGTATGCCTACAACTCGGGTGGCGCGTGGTGGACCCAATGGTCCGAGACGGCGCACTTCTACACCTCCACGGACGGCGGCAAGACCTTTACCGAGAGCGCCACGTTCGCGGCCAAATCCTGGACCTCGAACTTCTATGCGTCGTCGGTGGCGGTCAATCCGAACGCCGAGGGCGACATCTGGGTCGCCGACGGACAAAGCATCCTGCATTCGGTCGATTCGGGCGCGACCTGGACCAAGCTGACGGCGGCCGCGCCGATCTGGGGCACCGAGTCCAGTTACTCGCCGCGGGTGTACGGCGCCACCTCCATCGCGTTGGGCAAGGCGCCGGCCGGCGCGTCGTATTCCGCCTCGGTGTATGTGGTGGGCACGATCGGCGGCGTGTGGGGACTGCACCGCTCCGACGACGGTGGCGCCAGCTGGCGCCGCGTCAACGATGACAAGCACCAGTTCGGCGGCATGGGCACGCTGGCGGCCGACCAGACCGTACCCGGGCGGGTGTTCCTGTCCGGCGCCGGCCGCGGCGTCCTGTTCACCTACTGACGCGCCGGACCCGCCCCCTGCGCAAGCCCCACGGGGTTTGCGCACGGGCGGCCTGGCGCACCTTCATTTCACCTGATACGCACACCATTATGAAAACCAAAAAGATAAAGCACATCGTCCTGACTATGGCCCTTGCGCTGGGCGCGGCCGCCGGCCACGCCGGTGCCGGGATACTGACGTTCGACGGCCTGACCGCGATGACCTATGGCGACGGCGCCCCGTTGGCCGCCGGCATGGGCTACGACGGCCTGAACCTGACCTACGAGGAGGCCGGGTTCAGGGTGACGCTGCACGCGCCCGACGCGCAAGCCGGCGCCGCCCATATCAGCGACGGCACCTTCGCGCCGCAGACCTTCAACTGGCATGACGGCATGGAAAACGGCGCCGGCTCCTTCGTCACCGTGACGCGGATCGGCGGCGGCCTGTTCAACCTGCTCGGCTTCGATTACTACACCGATGCGAGCAAGGTGTCGGCCGACGGCATGCTGGTTGGAACCGTGGCCGACGCCGGTTCGTGGAACACGGCGCTGACCGGCATCAGCGAGCTGCGTTTGAGCTCGGGCGCCTACAACGAACTGGACAACATCCGCGTGGAAAACATGACTTCGGCGGTGCCCATGCCGGGGTCCGTGCCGCTGATGCTGGCCGGCTTGGCCCTTGGCGGCCTGATGCTTCGACGCCAGCGCTGATTTCCCCCCCGCTACCACTCGGAGGGACGGTGCTTCCGCTTGTTCCTGCGGGTGGTGAACACGTAAATCAGGTATGCCACCAACGCCAGGCACAGCACAGCGCTGCCGACGATGAGCGGCGTGGGCAGTTGGTCGGCGCGGCCGCTCTCCCGCAACGGCGCGATGATGCCGAAATATATGCCGCTAAACAGGCCGCCCAGTCCAAACACGCTGCCGAGGATGATCCCCAGCAGGCCGGCGCGCGAAGTCGATGCCATGGCAATTCTCCTTATTGATGAGGGGATGGGGCGCCGCGTGCCGGGGACCAAGCGAACATGCAGGCGCCGACGCCGGCGCCCATGACCAGCGTGAGCACGGTGCCCGACAGCGAGGCGTGCAAGCTCAGGCTGACCGCGCCCGATGGCAGCAAACTTTGCAACTGCAGATTTCGGCAGAGGGCGGCGTACAGCAAGACCGCCAAGGCCGCCGCGAAGGCGCCGATGACGCTTCCTTCGATGATTTCGCCGAACCGAAGGGCTTGCGGCATAAACCCGAGCATCAACGCCAACTGCCGCACCTTGTCGCGCTCGGCTTCCAGCGCGAGCGCGACGGTATGGATGCCGAAGCCGGTGAGCGTCATGGTCAGCAGCAGGAAGGTGATCCAGAAGCGCTTGATCTGGGCCTGCAACTGGTCGATGTAGCGCCCGCCATAACTGTTCAGTTGCAGCAGCTCCAGGCGGCTTCCCTTGATGCGCCCGCATAATTGGCGAACCTGGGCCAGTTGCGCCGGATCGAGCGTCATGCTGACCGAACTGACGATGTCACTTACCTGGAAATGCTGCCGCAAGGCCGGCAAGGTGCTGTACATCTCCACTTCGTCGCCGGCCCCGGCGCGCCGCGCCACGCCGACGATACGCCAGTCAAACCGAGCCAGTTTCAGCGTGTCGCCGGGTTGGCGCGCGCCTAGCCAGGCGCTCAGCGCAGGGCTGAGCAACAACTCGCGCCGGCCCGGCAAGGGATGGCGCCCGCTCGTCAACGTGAGCCCGGCCGGCTTGCCGTCGGCGTCCGTTTGCAGCCCGCGCAACAGGGTCGGCAGGCGCTCCTCCCGGTCGGGTTCGCCGACCACGATATCGGCGGGCAGCACCAGGGCGCCGCGCGGTACCTGGCCGCGCAACGCGGGGGCGGCGGAAAAGCCGGTCCGCAGCAGTTCGTAGGTCGACTGCGGGATGAAGCTGCGCGCTTCGGTTCCCGCGCCGGCGGCCAGCATCAAATACGCCTGCGCGGGCGCGGCCGGCCTGGCGTGGTCGAGGGCAAGGGCCAGATTCCAGCCCGTGACGAAGGTCAGCGCGCTGGCGGCGATGGCGAGCGCGACCAGGATCAGGCGCCAGGGCGCGCGCCGGTAGCTGCGCAACCAGACCATGAGCGCGATGGGGATTTGACGTGGCGGCGATGTCGGCATGGCGATCTCGGCTCGGTGGGGACGCTTCAATCGGCGGTATCGCGGAACAGGTCGTCGATGCGGAGCCTGGCGATGACGCCCGCCACCGCCGCCCAGGTCGACAGCGCGACGAGCACGCCCACCGCCGACGCCCCTTGCAGCGCGGCGCGCGGCGCCTCCATGCGCAGCCACAGCACGTTGTCGAGCAAAGCGCCGCCGGCCAGCCAGGCTACGAGGAAGCCGCCGGCGCCGACGAGCGCGCCGGCCGTCAGCGCCAGCGCCAGGCCATGCAGCGTCAAGGGAAGCTTTCGACGGCCGAGCACCAGCAACATGGCCAGGCTGGTTCTGTAGGTGACGGCCAGCAGGTTGGCACACAAGGCAGGCAGCAACAGCGCCGCCGCCAGCGTCATCCACAACGCCAGCAACACCAGATAGCGCAGGTCGATCAGGTCGTTCAAAAAGCCGGAGGCGGCGGGCAGGAAGTCGGTGCTGCGCGTGGCCGGCGTTTCGTGGGCGAACAGGGCGTCGAGCGCGCGCCGCGCCCCGGCCTTGTCCGTGCGCGGATGCAGCCGCACGTGAAAGCTGCCGACCACGCCTTCGTAGGTGGGCAAGGCCAGGTCGGCGAAATCGCGTCCGAGCAGGACGCAGGCCGTGCACTTCAGTTCATTGTCCGCGCCGAAGATACCAGCCACATAAAAGGCCTGGTTGCGCTCGTCGTCGCCAAGGAACAGCCGTGCCGCGACCATGTCGCCGATCGCCAGTTTCTGGGCCGCCAGCAGCGCCGCGCTGACCAGGACCGCGTCCTTGCGCTGGCGCCAGCGGCTTAGCATGGCAGCGTCCGCCCCCAGACGCGGCAGCGTGGCGGCGACCTGATCCTTGTCGACGATGACGCCGGTGTACACTTGCCGCTCATTGGCAAGAAACAGGGCGACCGAACTGTATTCGGTGACGGCGGCGACCATCGGCGCCGCCTTGATCCGTTCGAAATAGGTGCGCGGCAGCAGGTTCGACGGCGACAGTGCGTTGCTGACCGTCAGCAGCTCATCGTCGCCGCCATCCGCGCGCCCGTGCCAGTAGGAGTTACCGGCGAGCAGGGCGGCGCACGCCGCCAGCAGCAGCCCCAGTAGCGCCAGGGCGGCCGCCAGCGCGCGATGCCGGCGCAGCAGGCGCATCACGGCGCACCGCCTTGCAGGCAGCCGTCGTGCAGATACAGACGGCGCGTGGCTTGCCGTGCCAGCGACTCGTTGTGCGTGACCAGTACCACGGCCCGGTCATGAAGCTGGGCGAAGCTTTGCAACAGCTCGAAAATCCGCTGCCCCGCGTCCTGGCCCAGGCTGCCGGTGGGTTCGTCGCACAGCAGCAGCGACGGCGCGCCGGCGATGGCCCGCGCCAGCGCCACCCGTTGCTGTTCGCCGCCCGATAGCGTGGCCGGCAGCGCCCGGCACTTGTGCGCCAGGCCCACGATGTCCAGCGCGTCCAGGGCCTGGATATGCCGCTGGCGTTGCGGCATGGCGCGCAACTTCAGTGCCAGCTCGACATTTTCCCGTGCATCCAAAAATGGGATCAGATTGAAGCGCTGGAACACGAAGCCGATGCGCGACGCGCGCAGCCGCGCCAGTTGGCGCTGATCGCGGAAATCCACCGCCACGCCGCCGTAGGTCAGGGTGCCGGCGTCCGGTGCCTGCAGCGTGCCGAGTATTTTGAGCAGCGTGCTCTTGCCGGCGCCCGAGGGCGCGGTAATGGCCAGCACTTCGCCGGTGCGCACGCTGACGTTCACATCGCGCAGGACGGTCTCGCCACCGGCGGCCGACTGGAACGATTTGCGCAAGCCGCGCGCCTCGATGAAGGGCTGGGCGGCCGGGGCCGGGCTGACAGGGTCCATGGTCAACGGGTTCATCGCCTCACTCCGTCATGGTGGAACAACGGCCATCGCCGGCGCCGACGAACTCGACCTCCGCGCTGGAGTCGAGGATGGGCAGCACGCGCATCGCCCGCATCGGCGCCAGCACGACATTGACGGCGCCGCGCTGGCGGTCGGCGGTATTGCCGACCCTGGCCAGCCGGAACGGCACCGCGCGGATCTGCTCGGGCTGCGCCAGCGACGACACCAGCGCGCAGCCGCCGCGCTGCAATTGCGGCAGCAAGCGTTCCTGCACCGACACCTCCACCTCCAAGGTCGCCGGGTTGAGCAACGTCAGCAGGCCGCTGCGGATGTAGCTGCCGCCATTGGTGGGCGATACCACCTCGCCGACGCGCGCGTTCTGCGCCACCACCACCCCGGCGAACGGGGCGCGGATCGCGTATTCCAGCTGGCTGCTTTGAAACGCGTGCAGGTTGGCGGCGGCGTCGGCGGTGTTGCTGTGCGAACGGGCCAGTTCGAGCCGGGCCTGGTCGAGCCGCAGATCGGCATCGGCCATGGCCTTGCGCGTGCTGAAACCTTGCGCCATCAAGGCCGCCTGGCGTTGCTGTTCCTGCAGGGCGTTGCGCGCGTCCAGCGCCGCCTTCTCGGCCGCCAGCTTCTCGGCGGCCAGACGTTGCTCCGCCGAACGAACATCGTTATCGCCCCGAATGTTGCTCAGTTCCACCAGTAGTTCGCCGCGCTTGACCGAGGCGCCCTCGGCGACCCGTATCGCCTTGACGCGCGCCAACACCGTTGCCGAGATCTGCACCAACTCGTGCGCGGTGAAGAAGCCGGTCATTCTCAAGCTGCCGGGGGCCGGCCCGCTGTTGGCAGATTCGGCGGGTGCGGCGGCCGGGGCGGGCGCGGCGGGCGATGGCTGGCGCAGCCACGCCGCCGCGCCGGCCAACGCCAGCGCGCCCAGGGCGGCCGCCAGCCAGCGCCGGCGCCGCCAGGGCGCGGGGGCGGCGGCGTCGCCTTGCTCGCCGCGCAGCACCAAGCGCTGCAACGCCTGTTCGCCTTGCCCGGACTGTTCGCCGCGATGTTGGGAAGGTGGATGCATGGCTGGCCGTTTCACACGATGCCCGGACGGGAATGCAATACGAGTTGGACCACCATCAGTATCACGGTGGCGGCGTAGCAGGCCGACAGCACGCCGTACAGCCTCGAAGGCCAGCGGCTGCCGCACATCTGGCCAAACGCGTGCATGCCCTGATCCATGTCGCTGCCCGCCAGGGCACAGCAGTTCGGCATTCCCGCCAACAGGCTGATGACGAACAGCGAGCGCAGCACCGTAGCGCTGCCGGCCGGCGCCAACACCGCGGCGGCGGCCAAGGCCAACGACAACAGCAAGTCCAGCATCGGCCCGGCGATGCAGATCAGGAAGCGTGTATCGCTGCGATCGAGCGCGGGTTGGGGCGGTGCGTAAAATGCCGGCAGCGGCGGCGACCACTCGACGCCGCCGCCGCGCACGCCACAGCAGCGCGCGGCGGTGGCGTGCGCCATCTCATGTGCCGCGATCCACAGCAGCGCGCCGGCGGCGGTGTACAGCGGAACCGCGCCGCGCGCCAGTCCCCCCAGCGCGGGCCGGGGCAGTTCGGCCAGGCGCAGGAAAAAGGCCAGCGGCAGCGCCGCCTGCCACACGCACAACAAGGCCAGCAGGGCGACGGATAGGGGCGTGTTCAGTCGCTGCATGGCGGGGCCTCCCCGGTGTTGCCGAACGTGAAGGCGAACACGCTGAACAAGTGCGCGTAGGCCGTGGGCAAATGACTCAGCAAATCGCTTTCGATGGCGGCGCCGGCGGGGCAGCCGTGCAAGCCCTCGCGCTCGATGGCCAGCCAGAACGCGCCTATCCACTGGCCGGTCAAGGTCAGCAAGCGGTCGTGGCCGCCGGTGCCCTGCGTGGTCAGCACCAGCGGCACGTCGGCCAGCATGAACAGGCGGCCCGCCGCACGGCTGAGATTGCGCTGCGACAGCAGCTCCTGGCCCGGCGCGTCGGCGGCGATGGTGCTACCGGGGCAAAGGCGCAAGGCGCCGTCAGCGAGCCATTCGTAGGTCGCGCACCGGCCCGCCTGCTCGAGCACCAGGATGGGCCGCAGGCACGATAGCAAGGCGGACTCGGCGCCGTCGTCCGGTCGCGGGCGCGCCTGGCCCAGCAACGTGGCGATCCGGGGCGCGGCCAGGTCCAGGCGGGTGCAGTGTCGCGCCGCGCGGCGCCGGCGCAGCAGGCTGTCGAACTGATCCCACTGCACAGGCGCCGTGGCGATGGACGGCAACCCGGCCCGCCACGCGTAGCCGTAATAGTGGCGCCGATGATCGAGCAGGTCGCCAATCCAGTCCGGCGCCACGTCGCCATAGCGGAAAGCCAGCGGCAGGCCGGCAGCCTGCGCGGAGGCCTGCAGGAAGGCCGCGCCGACACCGCCATCCAGATAGGCCAGGTTGCAACCAAAATCAAAATATTTTTGCCGGGCTTTTTCGACGTTGACCAGGCAAACGATGTCGTATTCGTCGACGCCGGCCGCTTCCGTCATCGGCGCATCGGCGACTGGTTCCAGCCAGTCGACCACCGGCACATAGCGCAGCAAGATGGTGCGACGGCGCGCGGGGTCGTGCCACACCACCATCCCCTCGGCCGCCCCCAGGTTGCCGCCGCTTGGACAAATGCGCCGTTGATCGCCGTGCGCGTCGGTCCAATAGCCAAAGCTACGGATAAGCAACTGCAGCAGCAAGCGTTGCGACGGCGTGGCGTTCGCCATCGAGATGACCTTGCCGGCGTCGCCGTGCGGCAGCGGTAATTGTTTGGCCGCCGCTACGTGGTGGCCTGCGTAGTGCACGTCATGATGTTTGACGCCGACCAGGCGGCGCGGCGGCACCGCGATCCGGCTGTGCCGTTCGAGGCGTGGCAAAAGCCCGGGGCTGTCCGGGACGGCAAGGGCGATGGGCGTTGCGCCAATGGCATTGCGGCGTGGCACGGGAAAGGCGGTGGTGCGCATCTGGCCGTCGTGCAACTGGTAGCGGATCAAATTATTCACCAGGGACAAGGGCGACGTGCTGCTGTTGAGCAGCACGACGACGTTGCTGACGATCGCCAGCCAGGCGGGCCGCGTCGCCGGATCGTCTTCGTAACCGAGGCCGTCGCAACTAGCCCGATAGCAGGCCGTCGTACAGCTGCCCCGGCTGGTCAGCAGCGGCCCGACGTCCAACGCCGGTCCGCGCGGGCACACCAGCAGCACGGCGGCGTTATCGCCTTGCAAGCGATCGATCCACGCGTCCGGTGGCGTCGCCTCGTCCAGTATCGCGATCGTCAGCGCGTGAGCCGGCATGCCGGGCGCGTGGTCGCATACGGTCAGGCCGGCCTGCCGCAGCGTGAGCGTCAGCTGGTGGCGGAAGTGAGCGGCCCCGAGCATCCCGACCGGCCGCAAGAACGCCGCCACCACATCCGGGCGGCGATTGTGGATGCGGGTCTGGTCCATCCGCTTGGCGAGATAGCGCACGGTTTCCGCCCGCACCGCGACCGGCGCGGGCGCGGCCGGCTGCTCCAGCAAGCCGTGGCGCAGCAACAGGTACAACAGGCGTTTGCGTTCGGGCGCGGCCGGCAGATGGGCCGCGCACAGCTGTTCGAGCGCTCGAGTTCCGTCGAGCTCGGACAAGAACGCCAGCACGTCGAGCGCGCCCAGCCGGCGTGCCAGCATCGGCGCGCCCAGGCCGCCCACCAGCATCAGGCGCGTGCTGTCGACGACGACGACCGCCACCTCGTCGAGCACGCGTGGATGGCTGGGACAGACCTCGTCGATCTCGGCGTCGCCCGTTAGCGCGAAGCTTTGGGTTATGCGATCCATGTGCCCAGCTCCTTGTCGAATGCGGCAAAGCGTTGCGGACCCGCGCACGTCGCGCGCGTCGGGCTGCGGCAGATACAGCCATGGAACGGCATGATCTTGCTGGTGTGGACCTGCGCGGTGCCGGTGTCGATCAACAGGCTGGCATCGGCCGCCAATTGGCCCCCGGCCTGGAGCAAGCACAGTTGCGCGGCCAGTTCCACCAGGCCGGGATGGTAGCCGCGAAACTCCAGCGCGGGGACGGCCGCCAGTTTGGCCAGGAAGAACAAGGTTTCGGCGCTGTATGGCGCGGGCGGCTGGCTCAGCAGGCGCTTGCCGAAGCAGCGCGCGCACACGCCCGCCGGCGAGCAAGGCGGCGCCAGTATCACGTGCCGCTCGAACGCGAACCCGCTGAACAGGCTGGCCGACGGCGTCAGCGCCTGCGCGATGTCGCGCATCAAATCCAGCCGCAGCGAGGAGAACAGCGCAAACACCGGCCCGTCCAGCGTACCGCCCCCGGAGGAAAATTGTGCCGCGTCGAGCATGGTCGCGGCCGGCTCGGGCCGGTGCGCGGCGATGGCGGCCGCCAGGTCCCGTCCAAACGCGCCACAATGGAGGTAGGTCGACATATCAGGCAAACGCTTGTGGAAATGGGTTGATGGCCGGCGCCGCGGGGAGCTCGCCGCGCCGCTGGAGATATCGCCGAAACTGCGCCAGGCGCGGCGCGCCCAGATAGCGCGCGCTGGTGATCGTGCTCATCGGCATGAGGCTGGGGATCAGCGCGCGAAAACTCCGCAGGCCCACCTGTCGCAGCTCATCGCAGGTTAATTCCAGCAGCAACACCTCGTGGCCGAGCAGCTTGGCCCGCTGTTTCAACCAGCCCAACTGGGCGGCGGGGACGCTGTTGTCCGGCAACGGCTGGGCGGCGCGCAAATCGGCGAACGGCACCTCGTCGCGGCCGTCGAGGAATTCGAAAGCATGCGCGCGCTCGGGCCGCGCCATGTACACGGCGCCATCCTCGATGCTGAAGCAATCGCCGGCATGCGCGACCGGCTGGATGTGGCCGGTGTCGAGGATGGAACTGAGCGTCGCCACCTCCCTCAGCGCCTTGCAACACGCGTCGGCGAAACTGAAACTGCTGGCGCAGGTGACCAGGTTGGCCGCGTGCGGATGCGAGGGGCGGTGGCGCCGCAGGTAGACGGTGGGCAGGCCGAAGTCGGTGGTCCCGTCGAACAGCAGGTATTCCTGCCGATGTTCCAGCAGGGGGCGCACGGCGGCGGGAAAAAGCGCCAGCGCGGCGCCGTCGAAGCGTATCCGGCGCAAGCGCCGGCGCAACAGCCACGTCAGCGCGATCGAATCGCGCTCGACGACTTCGGCGATCGCCGTCACCAGCGCGGTGGCCGGATCATGATGGACCGCGGTGCCGGTCGAAATCGGGCTCCAGAACTGCTCGCCGCTCCATGTGCGCGGATAGAGGTGGCTCATCGCGGCCGGCACATATTGCCGCCCGCCCGTGTTGAGGTTGACCGCTTGCACCCAGCGGATCGGATCGTCCGGATCGAATTCCCGGAACTGTTGGTTCGGCGCCGCCAGTTCCTCCGCCGAAAAACGTGGCAGGCGACGCCAGTCCAGCGCGGCCGGGCCCAGTTCGTTGGCGCTGGCGACGATGTACTCATGGTCCAACAGGATGCAAGCGCTGTAGCGCTCGGCCGCCTCGCACACCGCCTTGAGTCGGGCCAGGTTGGGGTCCAGGTCCGCGCCGCAACCGCTGAGATAGGTGTGCCAGAGGGCGCCGCCGCTGTGGCTGCGCGCCGACGGCAGCAGCGCGCTCAGGTTGCCGGCATGGCAGCCATAGCAATGGAAAACGCGATCGGAGAAGTTCGACAGCACGACCGGTCTGGGCGTGCTCAACACACCGCCGAAGGTGGCGCACAGCGTCTCATATCGCATGGCCGTGCTCCTGTTGCCGCCGCAGTGCCGACCACGTCTCCGGTGGCAGCGCCAGCAGGATCAAATAGTCGGACTCCTGTCCCGCGAAGCCCAGTTGATTCAATAAAATCCTGATGACGGTAAATCCGCCGCCGCCGCGCGCGCCGGTAGCCGCCAAGCCGCGCCGCAGCGCCTCGGCCAGTTGCGCGCATACCGCAAGCGCGTCGGCCGGCAAGTCGGCATGACCGAGCAAGCGGCCTTCGCGCTCGAGCGCTAGCCGCTTCCTCAGCAGCTCGGCTGGCTGGCGGCCGGCAGGCGTATTGGCGAACACCAGCGCGGACAGCGCGGCGGCGGGCAAGCCCGAATGCCGCGCTTCCAGCACCATCGAGATTGCCACCGGCATGGCCGTCTTCAGCAGCGCCAGGTCGACCGCCAGCAGGGCCGGAAGATGCTCGGTCAGCGCCAGCAGCGCGGCCGCCGTGCGCGGGGCGGCGTGCGCGCGCAGCCAAAGGCGCGCATCGGCCTGCTCGCAGCACACCAGGGTGCGGTAGTAGCCGGGGGCGCGGCCTGGTTCGCGATCGGGCAAGGCCTGCGTGGCGTAGGGCTGTTCATCGTTTAAGGCGTCGATCGTGGTCTCGGCCCAGGCGACCATCAAATTGCGCGCCTTGCTGCACGGGTATCCCGGCAGACGGATCAATGCCCGCGCTTCGCTGGGCGCCGGTGCCTCGCTGCGGGTCACCGCCACCACGGCGGCGTCCGGTATCTGGCGCAGGCGCGCATGCAGGCGGGCCAGCAGTGGCGACAACAAACTCGTTTGGCGACCGACACGCAAGCGCAGCGCGTAGCCATGACCGGCGGAAGAGGGGACCATGGCTCATTCCTCGGCCGTGTAACGAAAGCCCTTCAGCGTCCACAGGGCCATCAATGCCGTGAATAGGGACAGGTAGGCGACGGACGTGGCGACGCTGAAACTTGCCGGGTAGTCCAGCATGGTTTGGCGCAGCAGGTTGACACAATGGGTAGCGGGAAGAAAAAACGCCACGACCCGGGTGGCGGGATAGTTCGTATTGGGAAACATCAAATCGCCCATGAAGATCATCAGCAGATTCAGGATGGTGAACACGTGAATGCCGCTCGAATAGCTGCGCAGATTGCTGCCCAACGCCATCCCCAGGCTAAGCAGACTGAAGGCGCACAGGACGGCAACGCCGATGCTGGACACGATCGTGGCCCAGTTTAAGTGGAGCTCGAGCAAATAGTCGCCAAGCAGCACGAACAGGGCCGCCTGCGCCAACGCCAGCAACAATTTGGTGGCCGCTTCCGCGGAAAAGATGATGTACAGGGGGACGGGAAACAGCCGGAACAGGCGCAAGGTGCCCTTGGCGCGATCCTCCAGCAGTTTGGCGCCGGTAGTGAAGAGCGCCAGGTTCATCAGGGACATGATCAGCAGTCCGGGCAGGAAGGCAAACGACATGGCGCCGTTGGTGGTGACTTTGACCGCGTACGCCGGCGCGTTATGGCCGCCGGACAAGGCCACCGCGACCACGTCGGCGAGCGCCTTGTTTCGCTCCAGGGTGTAGAGGCTCGGGGCGGCATCGCCCTCGTCCTGGTCCAGAACCAGCTGGGCGTTGCCATCGCGGATATTCTCGGCCGCGCCGCCAACGATGGGCACGATTTGCAGTCCCTGCAGCCGCGCGCTCTCGACCTGCGCCAGCACGGCGGGCGCGACCGACTTTGTGCTACCCATCGTGATCGGCGTCGCCGCGCCGCCGGCATAGTAGGTGAACGACGATACCAATAAAAATCCGAGCGGAATCACCAGCGTCATCGCCAACGAGGTCAGGCTCTTGTGGTAGAAGGCCAATGACAGCTGCGAAAATTTCAGAAAGATGGAAAAGTTCGCTGGCGCGAAATGCAAGGCGTTCATGGCATGCCTCTCTTTAGTCGGCGATCACACTCAAATACACGTCTTCCAGCGATGGCTGGGTCACCGTCAGATTAATGCGCAGGGTATTCTTCTTTTCGAGCAGCAGAATGTCGCCGATTAAGGAGGCGGCGTCGGTCGAGGCGCAGGAAATCATGTGCTGGTGACCGCGCAGCGTGATCTGCGCATCGACCGGCAATGTCGCCTTGAGCTGCTCGAGAAACACCTCGGAGGCGGTGAATTTTATTGAAATCTTGCTCGCCTGTTGTTCCAGCAATTCCTGCGCGGCGCCGTGCATCTTTATCTTGCCGCCGTCGATAAAATAAATTCTATCGCACAGTTCCATTGCTTCTTCCATATGGTGGGTGGCGATAATCCCGGAAATATTTCCCTGCCGTTTTCTCAATAGCAGGGCGTCCCAAACCGCCCGCCGCGAACGGACATCGAGTGCCGAGGTCGGCTCGTCCAATAGCACCAGGGATTTATTGCCATACAGCGCCGCGAAAATACTTAATCGCTGGGTTTGTCCCGCCGATAGATCGCCCACCAGCTGTTGCATGACATGGCCGAGTCCCAGCTGCTTGATCAAGCCATTTCTGTCGGCCTCCGCCGGATACATCCTGTGGTAGAGGTCGCATAATTGCGCCACCGTTAAATAGGCTGGCAACGCGTAGCGCTGGAATACGATACCGATTTGACCGCGCTCTTGCGGAGTGAGCTCGGTTGGTGGCTTTCCAAAGACGGACACCAGGCCTGAACTGGGTGTCTGCAAGCCTTCCAGAATTTCAAGCAGCGTGGTCTTGCCGGCGCCGTTGGGGCCCAGCAGGCCAATGACCTCGCCGTGGCGGACCCGCATGCTCACGCGGTCGAGCGCCAGCTTGTCGCCATACAGCTTGCTGACATCGACGATCGAGGCGGCACCGAACAGCTCGGCATCCTGTTGCACGTTTCCGTCCATGTCACCCGTCCTGAATGAGGTTGGAGTAATCTCACGCAATAGCGCCAACCACAAGGTGGAGGAATCCACCTTGTGCGTGATGACGACTCGTTTATTTCAGTTTTACGCAATTGGCGGAACCAAACGACCCGAATGTTCCGATGCAGCCGCCGGCGGTGCCGAAAGTCCCGGCCGTGCCGGCACAGTTGAATGCGGCTGTTATGCCTTGATGGTCTTCGCTATAAGGTGATGCGTCCACGGCGCCCGGACCTTCTGCCGTTTGCACCGGCATGTCATAATCGTGCCTGGCGGCCAGAGTATATATTTCCATGATCGTCTCCATATCAATTTCACGTTATTCCGTGGACTTGGATTAATTTAATTGCCGTAGTCTACGGTCCCCGTCGACGATTCAAATAAAGTGCGGGCGGTTGTTATCTGAAGCGCCGTGTCCCTAATATGACAGAACGCGGCGATCCGATATCATTTTCGCAAGACGCTATGATTTGCCTCAAATTTTCTATAAGCCTGAGGAAATAAGGTGTGGTGAGATGGG
This sequence comes from Duganella sp. 1411, assembly GCF_017833525.1. Lineage (GTDB taxonomy): Bacteria > Pseudomonadota > Gammaproteobacteria > Burkholderiales > Burkholderiaceae_D > Rugamonas. The sequence continues at coordinate 687,217 of NZ_JAFICD010000001.1, read as the reverse complement.
AGGGTTTTGGAGTATTAGATTGGCGGAACTGGGCCGTAGTAATGCGGCGCGCCTTCCGGGATGATGTCGATCCGGTCCAGCATGAAGCCCGGGTCCATTGCATACAGTTGTAGCCGGTGCTTGCCGGGCGCGTGGCGTTGGGGCGGCAGCGATCTCACTGCCGTGTTGCTCAATACGTTGCGTTTCCACTCTTCACTGCGCCCTTGGGTGCGGTAGTCCAGGACCGCCAGGGGCCCGTCATCGATCCGGTACCCCAGCCGCAGCTGATTGTCAGACGTTAGTGGATGGGTGGGCAGGGCGACGATATCGATGCCGACCGGCACGTTGGCATCCGTGTCGAACTCGATCACCAGCGGTGCCGCTGTTGCCGCTTGGCCGGCGTCGAGGGAGGGCGCTGCCAGCGGCGAACGCAACACGGCGCCCATGCTGCCGAGTTCATCGATTCTTTGCCATTGCGGATGCGGCGCCGCGTTCGCCACCGCGATCGATACCGGGCGCGGCGCCGGCGCTGGCGGCACGCTCGTCCGCGCGCCGCCGCCCGACGCAGCCGGCCAGACCGGCTCGGCGAACACCGGCAGCCGGCGCGGCGCCATATCCATCATGCGGCGCCATTTTCCATCCGCCAGCCCATTGTATTCGGCGGTGTCGGCGACGATGGCCTGGTGGGCCGACTTTGCCTCCGCCACATAACGCTCGGCGCTGGCGCTGGTGCTTGTGTTGTCGCCCAGACCGGCCAGCTCCAGCTTCAGAATGCGCGCGTTCAAATTGGCGCTGGCGCGCACCGGATACAGCACCAGTTCGAAAAATGCATCCCTGCGGTCGGTCGGCATCGCCCGCGCCAGCGCCTCCGCGCGCGCGGTGATCGCCGCGTACCGGTCGAGCCGCCGCCGCGCCTCGTCGCCACCCGATCGCAGATACGCGGTCGGCCGGTTGGTCGTGGTGGGCTCGGTCTGGCCGAAGCCCATGAACTCGGGCCGCCGCTCCCATGCCAGCGCGTAGTATTCCATCAGGATGTCGGCGATTTCCCCGGCCCGCTCCGCGTCGAACTGGCGCGCCAGCCATGCGCGCAGATGCGTGCTGGGGGCCTGGTCCAGCAAGCTGTTGTCGAAGGCCAGGTCGAGGAAGTACTGGCTCAGGTATTCAAGCGGCTTGATATCGCCGACATTGGCCACCCACAGCTTGCGGGCGCCGGTGTGCCGGGCGCGCTCCAGCTGCTCGCGCACCAGCGACGGATGCGTGGTCCCCAGCCACAGATAGTCGTGCGGCCGGCCCCAATACGACAGATGGTAGTACAGGCCGGCGCCGCCGCCACGCTTCGCCTCGGCGGCGGTGCTCAGTTGGCTGATGTAGCCATAGTTATCGTCCGGCCAGATCAGGCTGATGTCGTCCGGCACCTTCAGCCCGGCCTTGTAGATATCGAGCACTTCCTTGTACAAGGTGAGCACTTGCGGAATTTGCTCCGGCGGGCGACCCTGCGCCCTGGACAGCAAACCGCGCTGGATATCGATGACCTGTTCGACGCCATCGCGCGCCTCCGCGATGGTTTTGGCGCCTTCCATCGCGCTGTCGTGCACGCCGCGCAGGCCCACGGACATCAGCGTTTCAAAGCCTTTGACTTGCTGGACGCGCTGGTCCCAGTACGAGACCATGCGGTCGCGGTTGGTGAAGAAGTTGAACGGCCCGTCCTTTTTCACATCCCATTCGCGCACGTTGTTGCGCATCATCGGCTCGGCGTGCGAGGTGCCGACCACGATCGCATAGTCGCGCGCCATTTCCGGGTTGCCGGGGATTTGATAAAAAGGCTTGGTCGAGTCGTGCATCGCCGGCCACAGCGTGTTGGCCTTCAGGCGCCACAGCAACTCGTAGATGCGCGCGTAGGTGGGCGGGCCGATGTCGCCGGTCTTCGGATCGTAGGTCTTCGCCGCCCACGGCTGCAAGCCCCAGTCCTCGTCGTTGAGAAAAATGCCGCGATATTGTACCGACGGCGCGGGCGGAAACAGCGGCGCGTCGGCGATGGCCACGCGGGAGCGGCGGCGCGGCGCCACGTCGGCCCACCATTCCCACGCCGAGACGCCAAGCTCGCGCGTCAGGTCGACCACGCCGTAGACGGCGCCGCGCGCGTCGGAGCCGGCGATCAACAGATAGCTCTGTCTTTTGGTGCGTACGACCAATCGCTTGTGTCGTTCCCACTTGCCGCGCAACGCCGCCAGATCGAGGCCGTCGCGCCGGGCCAGCTGCCGCAGCAAAGGCGTATCGTAGGCGCCAATGATCACGCAAGTCTTGCCGCAATCCTGCAAGCGCGACGAGATGCGCGGCGCCTGGCCGCTCAGCGCCCGCAGATCCCGGCCCAGCAATCGGGCCGCCAGCGCATAGGTCTTCTGATCTTCGTGGACGATGGCGGCGACCGGGCCGCCTTGTTGGTACAGCGTCAATTCGCCGGCGCGGGCCTGCGCGACGCCGGCGAGCAGCGCCAGGCAGGCGAGCGGGCCGGAGATCCTCATCGCGGCAGGCTGGCCGGGGCGGGCATTGACCCCGGCATGATTTCCAGCGGCACGCCGCCGCGCGCCGTGCGCAGGTTGACCAGCTTGACCGGCTCCAGCGCGTTGCCGGCCTTGCCGTCGGTCGTGACTGCCAGCGCGATGGTGTTGGCGCCGCTCGGATTCAGGATGCCCGGCGGGATGACAAACGTGCGCTGCGGTCCGATGTGGGCAATGAACTGGCCCATGTTCCAGCCGTTGACGAAGATCAGCGCGCGGTTCTCGCGCTCCGAGCGAGGCCGGGTGACGTCGCCGAATGCGAGGCCCAGCTGGATGTCATGCCCCTTGGGCAGATCAAGATCGAACGAGGTCCGCAGCCAGTAGGTGCCCGGCGCCGGCGGCGCGTCGCCGGTCTTGGCCTTGCTCCAGCCGGGATCGGCGGTCTTGAGGTCGGCCGGCGGCAAATACCAGCCCTGGCGCTCGCCGTACAGGCCGCCGTTGTTCATCGGACCGCGCACCACGTCGGCGATGTTCTCGCCGCCCTGGTTGCCCTGGATGCGCCAGTCGATCGGCACGGCGTAGCGCTGCCCGCCGCGCGACGTCAGCGAGGCCGAGATCAAGCCGCGCGCCTCGCGGTGGTAATCGTCGGCCATCAAGTTCCAGTTGTGCGAATTGTTGCGCACCATGACGGCGATGACGTGCGGGCCCTTCGCCAGCTTGTCGCCGAGCGCGAATTTGACGCTGTCCGTGGTCTCCGGGAAGGAGCGGCCCACGTCCAGTTCATGCTGGCCGACGAATCTGCCGTCCACCCACACCTGTATCATGCCGGCGCCGCCGGCGCCGTAGAACAGTTCCAGCTGATTGCTCTTCGCCTCGGCCAGCTCGAAGCGGCCGCGATACCAGACGTCGCCGTGGTGGAAGCCGTAGTCGCTCATCGACAAGGTTGGCTGGCCGCGTTCCGGCATGGTCCACGTCTGCGCCGCCGAAGCGCGGTTGTCGGCCTTGATCCATGCCGAGTCGTCGAACTTCGGTTGCGCCTCCGGGCTGTCCATGCGCCGCATCCAGCGCAGCGCGGCCAGGTCGGGCAGCTTCACCGCGTCCGGCCCCTTGACGCTGGCCGTGCGCAGGCTGCCGTCCGGCTGGGCGGTCACGGACAGGCTGTCGCCGTTGAAGGTGACGGCGGTTGCGGGCGGCCCCCAGATCTGCAGCTCGCTGGCGGTGGTGGTGTCGCCGGTCAACGCCAGCGTGCCGCCGGAGAGGGTAGCGGAACGCACCATCGCCGGGCTCAGTTGCAGGATTTGACCGGCCGGGGTTTTCTGCGTCCAGAAGGCGAGGCTGTTCTTTTCATCGGCCAGCAACAGCAGCAACGGCGCGCGGCCGCCGCCGGAGATGCGCACGCGGGCCAGGCCGTCGTGCACATAGTCCAGCTTGAGCACGCCATTCTCGTAGCGCGACGCTACCTTGCCGTCGATGACGTCGACCTTGGGCGCGCTGGCGTAGCGCAGCAGCGTCTGGCCGGATTCGCCGTCGCGGCCGTGCAGCAGCGCGATATCGCGCTCGCCGTTGGCGAAATGGGTCTGGATTTCCGACGTCGAGTAGACCAGATCCTGGCGCTCCAGCTTGTAGTCGGCCAGCAGCATCTTGGCGTCCTGGCCGTTCAGGCGCAGCGGCACCTGGTACGTGCCGTCCCTGGTCGTCAGGTCGAAGGTGAAGCTATCGTTGGTCAGCAAGTCCGACGGGCTGTGGACCGCGAACAGGATCTGCGTGCCGAGGTCCGGATTGACGTTGTGATAGACCTTGACCTTGTCGGACGAGGTCTTGATCTCCGGGCCCTTGTCCATCTTGGCCAGCGCCTGCTCGGCCGCCTGCACGAACATGCCTTGCTGCTTCAAGCCAAAGGCTTTGGGGCGCAGGCCGCGGTCCTCGGAGATCGGCGCGCCGTAATCGTAGGACGTGTACACCACCGGCCCGGCCAGCCAGCCCCACGAGGTGCCGCCGAACGTCATGTAGATGTTGTGGATGGTGATGCGGTTGATCAGGTTGGTGCCGTAGAAGACCCGCTGGTAGCCGGTGCCCTGGCGCTGGGCGGTGCAGTTGTAGGTGCCGTTCGAGCCCCAGTAATCGAACCAGCCGCCACCGAGTTCGGCGGCGAAGCCCGGAGTCTTCGGCGACGACAGCGCGCCGATCTTCGGTGAATTCTTGCCGTAGATGCCCCAGTCGGGCGCCTTGTTCGGCCCGGCGGGATCGGCGTGCACATCGCAGGTGCCGCCGGGATAGCCGTCGAACGCGTACATGTCGGTCGGCCCGGAATTGGCCCACGGCGCGGTCGAGTTTTTCGGCGTCCAGTCCGGCAGCCGTCCGGCCGCGTTGTGGAAGAACGGCACGCTGATGCCGTCCGCGCGCGCCTTCTTGGCCAGATGCTCCATGTGGCGCACGTGCTTGGGCTCGACCTTGCCCAGTTCGTTCTCCAGCTGGTAGGCGATGACGTTGCCGCCGCCGGTGGTGATCTGGTGGCGCGCGATGATGGCGTTAATCTGCGTCATCCACTCGTCGACGGCGGCCAGGTAGACCGGATCGTCGGTGCGGGCCTCGGCGCGGTTGCGGAACATCCAGCCGGGATAGCCGCCGCCGGTCAGCTCGGCGTTCACGTACGGGCCGGTGCGGGCGATGACGTACAGGCCTTCCTCCTCGGCGATTTCGAGCGCGCGTTCGACATTGCGCACATGCGAGAAATCGTAGACGCCGGGCGCGGCGGAATGGTAGCCCCAGTCGAAATAGAACGCCACGCCGTTAAAGCCCAACGCCTTCATCTTCTGGATGACGTCGCGCCACAGCGAAGGGTTGGGCAGGCGGAACGGATGGATCTCGCCGGACCAGACCACCACGCGCTTGCCGTCGATCAGCATCGAGTGCTCGTCCCAGCCGACCTTTTTCGGTTGGCCCTTGGGTTTGGTGGCGCGCGCCAGCGCCTTGGCGTCGTCGACCAGCACGGAGGCTTGGCCGATGCTGCCGGACACGCCATCCAGTTGCTTGGCCGCGCTCCACGTGCGCAAACCGTCGCCGCTGTCGGAATACCAGCGGCGGCCGCTGGCGGCGTCGCCGAAGTAGAGGCGCCATTTGCCGTTCGACAGCTTGATCAGCGAATGCGCGCCGGTGGTGGCGCCCCAGTTGGCCCAATCGCCTTGCCGCTCGATGGTCCACGGGCCGTGCAGCGTTTTGGCGCTGGCCATCTCGATCAGGCCGGTGGCGCCGTTGCGGGCGAGGGCGGTATAGCCGCCGTCCGTGACGGCGGCCACCGTGTCGACATAATTCTCCGGCAAGCCTTGCATGGCCTGGGGCGCCGACCAGACGCTGAAATCGGCGTTCGGCGTCAGCACGTAGCTGCCGCCGCTGGCGCGCGAAACGATCGCCTTGAGCGATCCATCCTTGTCGCGCAGCCACTCGGGCGCGGCGGCCCGCGCATCGCCGGGCAGGGTAAGCGGCACGTCGCGGACGAACTGCCAGTGCTTCAGATCCTGGGAACGTGTCAGCCCCAACGCCGTGCCGGTGGCGTAGAGCACATAATAATAGCCATCGTCGTGGCGGATGAGCGCCGGATCGCGCACCGGTCCGGCGGCGGGCCGGTAGGCGTCGGAGGCCAGCGTCGTGAAGGTGACGCCGTCGGTGGACGAGAACACACTCATCGCGTTGTCCGACGCGCGGTTGAAGCTGGCCATCAGGAAGGCCGAGGCGTCGGTCGCGGCGGCGTGCGCCTGGCTGGCCTGGCGCTGCGCGTCCGACGCCTGCGGAATGCCGAGCTCCTGGGCCGCGCAGCCCAGCGCCAGGGCCGCGCCGCCGATGCCGGCGATGGTTTTTCGAGCGATGCGTGTCAGATTCGGCATGGACCTGTTTCAGTGAGGTAAGAACCCCACATCATAAGTCCTTATGCCGCCGGAACAACATGGCACTCAATCAACAACTTGAGTGATTCGGAGGCGCCGGCGCGCCGCTTTCTCGGCCTCGACCACGAGCAGCAAGGCCACGCCGACGCCGACGACGGCCGCGCCGTCGAGCAACGCCATCGGACGGGTATCGAAAACGGCCTGCATGAACGGCACGTAGGTGAACACGGCCTGCGCGGCGATGGTGAGGGCGACGCCGCCAAGGACCGCCGGCGTGCCGAGCACGCCCTGCCAGGTCAGCGACGTGCCGTGGACATAGCGCACGCTGAACAGATAGAACACTTGCATGACGACCAGGGTGTTGACCACCATCGTGCGCGCCATCGCCGTGCCGAGTCCCCGGCTTTCGGCCCAGAAGTACATGCCAAAGGCGGCGGCGACAAACAGCGCCGACACGAACAGCACGCGCCAGAGCAGGTCGAGCGTGAGTATCGGTTGACGCGCGGCGCGCGGCGGGCGCCGCATGGTGCCCGGCTCGGTGGGCTCGAAGGCCAGCGCCAGGCCGAGCGCGACGGCCGTCACCATGTTGATCCAGAGAATCTGCACCGGCGTGATGGGCAGCGCCAGGCCGAAGGCGATGGCGGCGATGATGGTGAGCGCCTCGCCGCTGTTGGTCGGCAGGCTCCAGGCGATCACCTTCATGAGGTTGTCGTAGACGGTGCGGCCTTCGCGCACGGCCGCGACGATCGAGGTGAAGTTGTCGTCCAACAGCACTATTTCGGCCGCTTCCTTCGCCGCCGCGGTGCCCTTGTCGCCCATCGCCACGCCGATATCGGCGCGTTTGAGCGCCGGCGCGTCGTTGGCGCCGTCGCCGGTCATGGCCACCACCATGCCGTCCGCCTGCAACGCTTCGACCAGCCGCAGCTTGTGCAACGGCGTCGTGCGCGCGAACACGTCGGTGTCGCGCACGGCGGCCGCCAGCTGGCCGTCGTCGAGGGCGTCGAGGCGCGCGCCGGTCAAGGTCCTCGGGGCGTCGGCGATGCCCAGCTGGCGGGCGATCTCGCAGGCGGTCACCGCGTGGTCGCCGGTGATCATGACGATGCGGATGCCGGCGGCGCGGCAGCTTGCCACGGCGGCGGTCGCCTCCTCGCGGGGCGGATCGATGAAGCCGGCCAGTCCGATCAAGGTCAGCTGGCTTTCCACGTCGCGGAACACCAGGTCGCGCTGGTCATGCCGCGCCGGCTTGGCGGCGAAGGCGAGCACCCGCTGGCCGCGCGCCGCCAGGCGGTCGACCTCGGCGTGCCAATGCGCCGCGCGCAACGCGTGGTCGCCGTGTGCGCCGCGCTCGCGCGCGCACATGGCGAGGATGTGCTCCGGCGCGCCCTTGACCAGGATCGTGCCGCCATTGTCGTGGCAGTGATGCAAGCTGGCCATGAAACGGTGGCGGGCATCGAACGGGATTTCGTCGGTGCGCGGAAGTTGTTTGCGCACCAGCTCCGGATCGAGGCCGGCCTTCATCGCCAGCGTCAGCAGCGCGCCCTCCATCGGGTCGCCGTCCACCCGCCATCCCTGGGCGCCGAGGTGCAAAGAGGCGTCGTTGCACAGCAGGGCGGCGCGCGCCAGCTCGGCGACGTCGGGCCGGAGGGCGGGGTCGATCTCGCGGCCGGCGACGCACCACGCGCCGGCCGGGTCATACCCGGCGCCGGTCGTCTCGTAGCTGTCGACGCCCGTCACCACGGCGCGCACGGTCATTTCGTTGCGCGTCAACGTGCCGGTCTTGTCGGTGCAGATGACCGACACCGCGCCCAGCGTTTCGACCGCCGGCAGGCGGCGGACGACGGCGTTGCGCGCGGCCATGCGCCGCACCCCGATCGCCAGCGAAATGCTCATGATGGCCGGCAAGCCCTCGGGGATGGCCGACACGGCCAGCCCGACCACGGCCATCAGCGCGTCGGCCGCCGCGTAGCCGCGCGCCAGGCGCGCGAACAGGAAGGTCGACGCCGAGATGGCGAGGATCACCACCGTCAGTTGTCTGGCGAAGCCGGCCATTTGGCGCGTCAGCGGGGTTTCCAGCGCGCCGACCTGGCCGACCATGACGCTGATGGCGCCCAGCGCCGTGCGCGTGCCGGTGGCCGTGACCACGCCGCTGCCCTGGCCGTTGACGACGAAGGTTCCCGACAGCGCCATCGAGGCGCGCTCGGCGAGCGCGGCGCCGGCTGGTACGGCCTGCGTGCCTTTTTCGACGGCGGTGGATTCGCCGGTCAGTATCGCCTCGTCGATCCTGAGGTTGTTGGCGCGGATCAGCCGCAGGTCGGCCGGAACGCGGTCGCCCGCTTCCAGCAACACCACGTCGCCCGGCACCAGACGCTCGGCGCCGACGCTCGCGCGGCGGCCCGCGCGCTTGACCGCCGCGCGGGTCGCGCCCATGCCCCGGATCGCCTCCAACGCCGCCGCCGCCCGGCCTTCCTGTACATATCCGATGGTCGCGTTGAGCACGACCACCACCAGGATCACCACCGCGTCGGCCACGTGGCGCAAGACGATGGACAGCGTCGCGGAGGCGAGCAGGACATAGATGAGTAGATTATGAAACTGCAGCAGGAAGCGCTTGACGGCGCTCGGTGGCGGCGCCGCCGGCAAGGTGTTGGCGCCGAACGCGAGGAAGCGGCGCGCGGCCTCGTGCTCCGGCAGGCCCTCGTGGCTGGTGTGGAGGCGCTCGATGGTCTGTTCCGCCGTCAACGCATGCCAGCCGCCATCGTCGATGCCGGCGCGCGGCGGGGCGCCGGGACCGTGATGGGGATCGTCCGGCGACATCGACCGCATTTCCATCTTTCACTCCGCAAGTAGCGCCCGGCGGACGACGCATGGTCCGAGGGCAAGCTATCGTAGAGCACGTTGCGCCAAGCAAGCTTTGACCTGTGTCAAGAAACCGGCACAAAGCGGTCCCCGTTGGGTGTTGCATATCGGGTCAAGGCCGTTGACTTTATTGCATGTTATCGATAGGGTGGTCTGTGCGGCGGGCGCACAATTTTGCGGATCACGGGAGCATGATGGAAGTGAGCGATTTTGATCAACTGATACTCGACAGCGCTCCCGGCGGCGTGGTGGTCACGACGATCGACCGCGCCATCGTGCGCTGGAGCAAAGGGGCCGAGCGCATCTTTGGCTACCGCGACGACGAGGCGCTCGGCGGCAATCTGTGGGAGCTGATCTCGTTGCCGGACCAGGCCGCCGCCGACGCGCGCATCGCCGCGACGCTGGCCGCGCTGGGGCGTTGCGAGCACGAGTCGCTGCGGCGCCGGCGCGACGGCGAATTCATCTATGTCGACGCCTCCTGCGAGATCGTCGCCAACGCCGCCGACGGCGCGCGCTACGTCATCTCCAGCATGAAGGACACCACGGTGCGCAAGGCGCTGCGCGACGTCCAGTTCGTCGAGGCGAAGTTCCGCGTGCTGCTCGAATCGACGCCCGACAGCGTCATCATGGTTAACGCCACCGGCGCGATCGTGTTGGCCAACTCGCAGGCCGAACGGCTGTTCGGCTACACCGCCGGGGAGTTGCACGGCATGAAGGTCGATGCGCTGCTGCCGCGCCGCTTCCAGCATGTCCACGTGGGCCACCGCGCGCGCTTCTTCGACCAGCCACGGGCGCGCACGATGGGCGCCGACCTGGCGCTGCACGGCTTGCGCAAGGACGGGGTGGAATTCCCCGTCGAGATCAGCCTGTCGCCGATCCAGACCGAGGTCGGCGCCTTCGTCATCAGCGCGATCCGCGACGTCACCGACAGGCGCCGCGCCGAGCAGAAATTCCGCGGCCTGCTGGAGTCCGCGCCGGACGCCATCGTCATCGTCAACGAACAGGGCGAGATCGTGCTGGTGAACTCGCAGACGGAGCGCCTGTTCGGCCACCAGCGTGCCGAACTGATCGGCAAGAAAGTCGAGATCCTGATCCCGGCGCGCTTCACGGCCGCCCATCCCCACCATCGCGGCAACTTCTCGTCGGCGCCGCGGCCGCGCTCGATGGGCGCCGGCCTGGAACTGTACGGCCTGCGCAAGGACGGCTCCGAATTCCCGGTCGAGATCAGCCTGTCGCCGCTGGAGACCGAGGACGGCATCCTGGTGTCGTCGGCGATCCGCGACATCAGCGAGCGCAAGCGGACCGAGCGCATGTTGAACGAGCAAAAGGTGGAGCTCGAGCGCGCCAACCAGGCCAAGGATAAATTCCTGACCAGCATGTCGCACGAGTTGCGCACGCCGCTCAACGCGATCCTCGGCTTCGCCCAATTGCTGGCCAACGAGGCGTTGCCGTCGACGGCCACGCAAAAACGCGCGTTCGTGCAGAATATCGTCAGCGCCGGCAAGCATCTGCTGTCGTTGATCAACGAGATCCTGGACCTGGCCAAGATCGAGTCCGGCAGCCTGAGCCTGTCGATCGAGCCGATCGCGCTGGAGGCGCTGGTGGCGGAGGTGCGCACCATGGTCGAGGAGCAGGCCCAGCAGCGGCGGGTCGGCCTGGTGTTCGCCAAATGCGAGCGCCTGGTGGTGCGGGGCGACCACACCCGGCTCAAACAGGTGGTGTTGAATCTGTTGTCGAACGCGATCAAATACAACCGCGCCGACGGCATCGTCGCGCTCACCGCGCAGGAACAGAACGGGCGCGTCCGCATCGCGGTGCGGGACACGGGCAAGGGCCTCGACGCCGGGCAATTGAACGGCTTGTTCCAGCCGTTCAATCGGCTGGGCCAGGAGGCGGGCAGCGAGGAGGGCACGGGCATCGGGCTGGTGGTCACCAAGCGCCTCATCGAACTGATGGACGGCACCATGGGCGTCAGCAGCGAGGTCGGCGTCGGCAGCGTTTTCTGGGTCGAGCTGCAAACCATGGCGCCGGTGCCGCCGCCGGTCGCGCCGCCGGTCGCCGCGCCCGTCCAGGCGCGCGAGGCGGCGCCCACGGGGCCGGCGCTGTTGCTGTACGTGGAGGACAATCCCGCCAGCCTGCGCCTGGTCGAGGAAATCATCGGCTTCCGCTCCGACCTGTGCATGATATCGGCGACCAACGGCCGCGACGGCGTTGCGCTGGCCCTGGAACGCCAGCCCCAGGTGATACTGATGGACATCAACCTTCCCGGTTTGAGCGGCAACCAGGCGCAGAGAATGCTAAAACGCGATCCGCGCACCGCGCACATCCCCGTCATCGCGCTCACCGCCAACGCCATGAAGGGCGACATCAAGCACGGCATCGCGGCCGGTTTCTTCCGCTACCTGACCAAACCGGTCGATGTCAATGAACTCAATTCGGCCGTCGACGACGCGCTCGCCGAAGCACGCGCGCGCGCCGGTCCGGCGGCTTAGCTTGGTTACTCGGCCTTGCTGTCGATGAGCGCGCGCTGCAGATTCCAGCTGGTGTCCTGCAAAATCTGGCTGAGGCTGCGGGCGGTCACTTTCGGTATCGCCGACTCGGGGATGTTGGACGACGGCGCCGGCCCGTCGGGCACGACGAAATGGTCGTAAATGACCTTGCCGGGGATGGCCCGCATGATCTCTGCCAGACGGGTCTTGGCCAGGTCCAGGCCCTGTCCATTCTCGGTGAGTTTAAGACCGGGAATATTGTGCACCGTACCGGCGATGCCCGAGTCGTAGACCGTGGCCACCACCTCGCCATTGTCCACCACCTGTGCGTAGATGTGATCGGGATGGTCGCGCGCGTAGCGGTCGACGGCGGCCGCGCGCTCCTGCACCTGTTTCTCGTACAGCGACATTTCCGCGATCTGCTCGGCGGTGGCGGCCCTGATCATTCCGGGCTTGGTCTTCGCCAGTTCGGCGATGGAAATCACCGTGCCGAAGACCGGCAAGGATTTACTGGAATTGATGCTGGTCATGGTGGCGGCTCCGGTTGCGGCGGTGAAGGTTCGAACAGCGGACGACAGTGGTAAAACGGTCAGGTTAAGGATTAAATAAGTCCGGTGATCTTGCCACGGGGAACTAGCCGCGGTCAACCACGGTCGTTGCTTTTTGGTTTCCTTTGCTGGGGGCGCAGGAATCCCGGCGATTTGATCCAAAGCGCGCAAGGACCGCTACGACGACGCCGGCGCCTGATATAATTTCGGCATGGGAATGAACAACGTCACGCGTGGAGTCGCCGCCTGGATCGCCTGTATCGCGATGCTGTTCGCCGCGCTCGCGCCGTCGATTTCCCATGCCTTGTCGGCCTCGCGCGGCGAAACCTGGACCCAGATTTGCAGCCCCGGTGGCACCAAACTGATCAAAGTGATCGACGGCGTCGCCGTCACCGCCGACCCCGCCGAGCAGCATTCCTCGCACCTCAAGCATTGTCCATTGTGCGCCGTGCACGCCGATTCCACTGCCCTGCCGCCCGGCGCCGCCGTGGTGATCCCGCTGCTGGAAACAGCGGACGTGGTCCCGTATCTCTTCCTGCGCTCGCCGCGGCCGCTGCCGGTCTGGACCAGCGCGCAAGCGCGCGCGCCGCCCGCCCACGCCTGATTCGCCGACGCTGGCGCCATCCGCGCCACGCTTCCATGCCATGCCGTACGCCGTCGACCCGCCGCGTTCCCAGCGGGCGACGCGGACGCCGCGCGCACGCGCGCACCGGCCCCGGACATGGCCCGCACAACCACCTATGATGCAAGCGAAGACCAACCATGAAGCTTCAACCCACACCGATCGCGGCGGCGCTGCTGCTCGCCCTGTCGTCCGGCGCCCGCGCCCAGATTGACGACGATAGCCAGGCCAAAATGCTGGGCGTCGTCACCATCCTGGGCGGGCGGCCGAGCTCGCTGCCAACGCAGATTCCCACCACCATCGAAGGCGTCACCGGCGCCCAAATCGAACAAACCATCAACGCCAGCGACAGCGAGGACGCGCTGAAATACCTGCCCAGCCTGCTGGTGCGCAAGCGCTACATCGGCGACTACAACCACGCGGTGCTGTCGACGCGCGCCTCGGGCACCGGCAACAGCGCGCGCTCGATGGTCTACGCCGACGGCATCCTGCTGTCGAACTACCTGGGCAACGGCGCCGGCTTCGCGCCGCGCTGGGGCATGGTCACGCCGGAGGAAATCGCCCGCGTCGACGTGCTGTACGGCCCGTTCTCGGCGGCCTACGCCGGCAATTCCGTCGGCGCCGTGGTCGACTACGTCACCCGCATGCCGACCACTTTCGAGGCGCACGCCAAAATTTCTTACGCGACGCAGAAGTTCGACATGTACGCCACCGGCGAGCGCGACAACGGCAAGCAAGCCAGCGCCTCGATCGGCAACCGCAGCGGCGGCTTTGCCTGGTGGATCAACCTCAACCGCCTCGACAGCAACAGCCAGCCGCTGGTGTTCCCCACGCGCGCGCTCAGCGACGGCGTGGCGCCGGCGGCCGGCACGCCGGTCGTCAGCGGCGCCGTCGCCGGCAAGAACAACAAGGGCCGGGACTGGTGGCTGCTGGGCACGACCACCGGCTATCACACGGTGCAGGACCACGCCAAGCTGAAGCTGGCCTACGACTTCTCGCCGACGCTGCGCGCCAGCTATACGCTGGGCTGGTGGAAGAACGACACCGACGGCAAGGCCGACAGCTACCTGCGCGACGCCGCCGGCAACCCGGTCTACGCCGGCAACGTCGTCATCGGCGGCCGTCAATACAATCTCAACACACCCAGCCTGGCGTTCGCGCCCAACCTGAACCAGCTCGAGCATGTGATGCACGGGCTGTCCGTCAAGTCCAACACCATGGGCGTGTTCGACTGGGAACTGGCGGCCAGCCGCTACGACTACCGCAAGGACATCCTGCGCGCGCCGACCGCCACGCTGCCGGCTTCGTCGGCGGGCGGGGCGGGGCGCATCACCGACATGGACGGCACCGGCTGGCACAACGTCAACCTGCGCGGCACCTGGCGCCCGGCCGGCGCCGAGCGCGGCGCCGGCGCGCAGGTGATCGAGTTCGGCTACCAGCAGGACGGCTACCGCCTGCGCACGCTCGTCAGCACCACCGGCGACTGGCTGCACGGCGCGGCCGGCGCGCGTTTTTCCGCGTTCAACGGCGACACCGGCTTGAAGAGCCTGTTCGCGCAAGACACCTGGACCATCACGCCGGAATGGAAAACCACCATCGGCGGCCGCTACGAGCGCTGGAACGCCGACGGCGGCGAACTGGGCAACTCGGTGGCCATCGTGCCGTTCGGCGGCGACCGCAGCGAAGCCCACTTCTCGCCGAAAGCGGCGCTGGCGTACCAGCTGGCCGCCGATTGGGTGCTGAAGGCGTCGGCCGGCCGCGCGGTGCGCATGCCGACCGTCAGCGAGTTGTACCAGGGGCAGATCGACGGCGACACCATCATCAATACCAATCCCGACTTGAAGCCGGAAAAATCGTGGACCGGCGAACTGAGCGCCGAGCGCGCCACCGATGACGGCAGCCTGCGCGCGACACTGTTCTTCGAGCGCACCCGCGACGCCTTGTATTCGCAGGCGCTGACGGCCACCGTCACCACGGTGCAGAACGTCGACGCGATCCGCACCAGGGGCCTGGAACTATCGTGGCAGGCGGACGACGTCGGCATCCGCGGCCTGGATTTGAATGCCAGCGGCACCTATACCGATTCCATCATCACGGCCAACCGGGGCAATGCGGCCAGCGTCGGCAAACGCCAGCCGAGGGTGCCGAAATGGCGCGCCACCGGCGTGGCCAGCTACCGCTGGAATGACAGCGTCACCTACACGCTGGCGGCGCGCTACAGCGGCGTGCAGTACGGGCAGCTCGACAACAGCGACACCAACGGCTTCAGCTACCAGGGCTTTTCGAAGTTCCTGGTGGCCGACGCCCGCGTGCGCTTCAAGCTCGACAAGCAATGGAGCGCCGCGCTGGGCGTCGACAACCTGAACAACTACCGCTACTGGGCGACCCACCCGTACAGCCAGCGCACTTTTGTGGCGGAGTTGAAGTTCGATTTGTAGTCAGCGCTGTTCGGCCAGGGCCAGCGCCAGCGCCACCGCGTCGGCGCCGGCCGGGATGCGCGGCGGCGACGACGGATCGGTGGCGGCGCGCCACACCGCCTCCGCCACGTCCGCCGCGCGGGTGACGGCCGTCTGCGCGCCCCATGCCGAGAACACACCTTGCGCCATGTCGGCGTAGGCCTCGGGAATGGCGCCGTCGATGCGCGCCCTGGCGTTGTCGCCGAAGCTGGTCTCCGGCGCGCGGCCGGGCAGCACCAGGGCCACCCGCACGTTGAATTGCGCCAGTTCGAGCGCCAGCGATTCGGTAAAGGCGTTGACGGCGGCCTTGCTGGCGGTGTACACGGACAGCAGCGGCAGCGGCGTCAATGTCACGCTGGAGGTGACGTTGACGACGACGCCGGCCTTGCGCTGGCGGAATTGCGGCAGCACCGCCCGCGTCATCGCGATCGTGCCGAGCGTGTTGGTGGCGAAGATGTCGGCGGCGGTGGCCGTCGAGGTGCCTTCCAGCGCGCCGAGGGCGCCGATGCCGGCGTTGTTGACCAGCACGTCGATCGGCCCGGCGGCCTCCACCGCGCGGGCGATGCTGTCGGCGTCGGTGACGTCGAGCGCGATCACACGCAAGCGTTCCGAGCGCGGCAGGATATCCGCGCGCGGCGTGCGCATCGTGGCGACGACGTTCCAGTCGCGTTCCAGGAAATAGCGTGCCGTTTCAAGGCCGAAACCGGACGAGCAGCCGGTGATGAGGATGGTTTTCATGAGAACTCCTGTGATGGGTTGGCGTGCATGAACTATAGGCGGCCATCGCAGGACTGGCTATAATCGATCATCCTGTTTTTATTAGAGAGAGTCCGCACATGATCGATCCGCTGGCCGAGGTGGTGTCACTTCTTCAACCGCAAGCGCGGTATTCGAAGCTGGTCGAGGGCGCCGGCGCGTGGCGCGTGCGCCGCTCCGAATCCGGCCAGCCCTTCTATTGCGTGGTGCTCGACGGCGCCAGTTTGCTGACGGTGGCGGATCGCGAGCCGATCGCCCTGCGCCAAGGCGATTTCGTGCTGATTCCGTCGGCCTTCGGCTTCACGATGTCGAGCCCGGAACCGCCGGCGCTGGATGCCGCCGACAGCGAGCCGGTGGTGCTGGCGGACGGCCAGTTCAGGCTGGGCCGGCAAAGCGGCCCGGCGCAAGCGCGGCTGTTGATCGGCCACTGCGCGTTCGGCTCGCCGGACGCGGCGTTGCTGGTCTCGTTGTTGCCGGAACTGGTGCACGTGCGCGGCGAGCGGCGCTTGGCCACCCTGGTGGAGCTGGTGGGCGAGGAGTCGCGCGCGCGGCGGCCGGCGCGCGATGTCATCCTGGCGCACTTGCTGGAGGTGCTGCTGATCGAGGCGCTGCGCTCGGCGGCGGGGACGGCGGCCTCGCCCGGTCTGCTGCGCGGGCTGGCCGACGAGCGCCTGGCGGTCGCCATCCGGCATATGCACGAAGGCATGACGCGGCCGTGGACGGTGGCGCAGCTGGCCAGGGAGGCGGCGTTGTCGCGCACGGTCTTCTTCGAACGCTTCAGCAACGCGGTCGGGGTGGCGCCGATGGAATATCTGCTGGCCTGGCGCATGGCCCGCGCCAAGAACCTGCTGCGAAGCACGGAGGGCGGCGTCGCCGAAGTGGCGCGGCAAGTCGGCTACGGCTCGGCCAGCGCGTTCAGTGTTGCCTTCGCGCGCCACGTCGGGCAGCCGCCGATGCGCTACGCGCGCGGACAGGCCGGCCAGGACGCCCGCGCCTGAGCGGCGGCCGGCACGATGTGGATCAAAGACGCGGCCGCTTTTTGCGCTACCGTCTAAGCCATACGACCATCATCGGGGAGCCAGGCTATGGACGCGCGTGTCAACAGTGGTTTCCAGGCCCGCATCAATCTGATGCGCTTGCTCGCGGCGGGGATGGCGGTGATCTACCACGTCCGCTTCATGTTGTTCGCGGCCTATCCCGAGGTGCCCGACAAAGGCCTGGTCCTGAAATTCTTTTATTTTGTCACCAGCCTGGGCCATGAGGCCTTCGTCGTTTACATGGTGATCAGCGGCCTGGCGCTGGGCGGGCTGTCGGTGCACCGCTGGCGCCACGGCGTCGACCCGCAAGCCGACCTGCTGCGCCGTTCCACTTGGTTTTATTGCCTGTTGACGCCGGCCTTGTTGCTGGGCGGCGCGCTGGACTTCATCGGCACCCATGCGCTGGCGCGGCCGGATGTGTACGCCTACTTCACCATGTTCTCGCCCAGCCTCAACCTCGAGGCGTTCGCCGGCAATATGTTGATGCTGCAGCGCTTCGTCGTTCCCGGGTTGGGCAGCAATACGATGCTGTATTTGCTGGCTTACGAATGCTGGGCCTACTTCGCGCTGGCGGCGTTGTTTGTTCTGGGAAAGCGCAGCCGCCCCTTGGGCTGGTGCGCCGCCGTCGCCGTCGCCATCGCCGGCAGCGTGCTGGCGCCGGAGTTTCTCGGTTATCTGCTGTTGTGGATGATGGGGGCGGGCGTCGGCTGGCTCGGTTACAACACCAAGGTGCGCTGCCCGCGCCGCTATGGCACGCCCGCGTTCGTGATCGGCCTGCTGGTGTCGCGCTGGGGCGGGGCGCATGTCGAGCAGGTGCCCGAGGCGCTGATCACGGCGGCGCGGATGGCGCTCGATTTGCTGTTCGGCGCCAGTTTCGCGCTGCTGACCGTGTCCTGGCTGGCCGCGCCGGCTGTTCAGAGACCGATCTCGTGGCTGCGCTGGAGCGCGTGGCGCCTCAACCGCTGGTTCAGCGGCGCCAGCTTCGTGCTGTTCACAACGCACTTTCCGTTCATGATGTTCATCGTCGCCGTCGCGTCCACCGTGTTCAACATGCCGATCGGCGGGCAGCCGGACACCTTCGCGTTCCTCATGTTCGGCGCGATCGTGTTGGCCATCTATCTGTATGCGTACGTGTTTTCCGCCGTGGCGTCGCGCCTGGCGCGGCGGCTGCGGCGAAAAATGCGCGCGCGGACGGCGTGACCTTGCCACCGCCCGCGCGCGCCCAGCCGTCAGCGCGTGGCGCAGAAGCCGAAAGCCTGCGTGCCGCCCGGCTGCACGGTGGCGTTATGGCTTTGCCCCGACGCCGTCAACGTGGTGCCGCTCTGGCTCCAGACGGCGCTCCACAGGTTGTTGATCTTGCCGTCGACCGTTAGCTGAATGTTCCACTGCACCGGCTGGGTGCCGGGATTGCCGACCGTGACTTCCGAGCAGTAACCAGCGCCCCAATCGGAGTTGATCTTCTGCGTCGCGGTGACGTTGGTTGGCGGCGTGGTCGGCGGGTTGGTCGGCGGCGTGGTGGTGCTGCCGTCCCACAGCCGCTGCAACAGCGCCAGCTTGTCGGGCCAGACGGTTTTCCAGTCATCCTGCAGGATGCCGCCGGTGTCGCCGCTGTTCGGATTCCACGACCAGTAGAACAGGCCCGTCATGCCGCGCGGCTTCAGGTAGGTGACCAGCGCGTCCTGCCAGACCTTGTCCTTGGGACTGCCGCCGTGGCCGTATTTGCCGCCCGCTTCGCCGATCACCACCGGATAATCCTTGGCGAACTGGCCGAAATGCGTGTCCCAGATCGCCGGCATGTTGGCAGGGAAGCTGGGGTCGTCGAAATACGATTGGTTGAACACGTCGGGACCGTAGACGTGCGGCGACAGCACCAGCTTGTTGCGCGGGATGTCGAGCGCCTTGCATTTCAACGGTTCCAGGTTGCCGCCCCAGAAGATGCCCTGGTTGCCCGAGCAGACCGGGTTGGTGGCGATGCCTTCGACGAAGATCAGCAGCTTGGGATTGACCGCGAGGATGCGCTTGGCGGCGCGTTCGGCGGCCAGGTTCCAGTCGGTCTGGGTGTTGCCGGTGCCCCAAGTGGCGGCGCCGTGCGGCTCGTTCTTCAGGTCCAGCCCGACCAGGTTGCGCAGGCCGGAATAATGCTGGGCCAGGTAGTCCAGATCGTCGAGCCACTGCGCCTCGCTGTAGGCCGGCGTGTACCACAGCTCGGAGATGGCCTGGCAGTCGGGCCGGTGGTGGTCGAGCAGGATGTAGATGCCGCGCCGGTCCAGCTCGGTCAGGAAGACGTCCAGCCACTGGCGCGATTTCAGGCCGACCAGCTCGGGATTCAGGTTGGCGTTGATGACGCCGCCGGGCGGCGAGCCGTCGCCGCGGAACGTAGCCGGACACACCGGCACGCGCACGGCGTTGAAGCCGCTGGCCTGGATCTGGTCGATCATGTCTTTCCAGTTGCGGGCCCACAGGCCGTGCACCGTGCCGTCGCTGGTTTCGAAGCCGAACCAGTTCACGCCGCGCAAGGGCACGACGACGCCGGCGTCGTCGAGGATCTTGGTGCCGGAGACGGTGTAGGCCTGCGCCGGCGCGGCGGCCGACAAGCCAAAGCCCAGGGCCAGCGCCGCCACCAGCGTCTTGGCGCTGGAGTTTGAAGTCAGTATGTTCATCGTGTTCTTTCTAAATTAGAGGGTGGGTGGCGGCGCTCGGCCGCCGTGTCACAGGCCGGCCGGCAAGTCCGGGTAGGCCAGCGCCGCCAGCACCGTCGCGCCGGGGAAGGCGTCGCTCATGGCGTTGTAGCTGGCGGCGGCCCGGCGGTAGCGCTCGCGCGCGGCCGCCAGCGCCGACTCGTCGCGCAGCAGTTCGCTGCGCAAGCCTTGCACCGTGTTGCTGGCCGCCAGCGCCGGGACTTGCTGGGCGCCGGCCACCAGCACGAACAGCGCGCCGGTCAGCTCGCCCTGGTACTGCTTGTAGCGTTCGATCGCGCGCACGTCGCCCAGCAGCTGCTCGTGCGCCGGCATCTTGGAGGCGCGCGTCAGGGCGTCGCGCGCGCGGGCGGCGATGGCTGGATCGAGGCCGTCGGCGGCGCCGACGCTCGCCAGCGCGGCGCTGGCCGCCTGCGCGCGCGCCGCGTGGATCTGCGCCAGCTCGAGCCAGGCGGCGGCGCTGGCTTCCCTGGCTTCGGCGCGGGCCAGGTGGTGGCGGCCGGCGCCGACGGCTCCCAGAACGAGCACGCCCAGCAGCGTGGCTGTGGCGACGGTTTTCATAGATATAGGCATGATGTCTCCTGTCTGCGGAAAGGGCGGCCGGGCGTGGTGCGCGCGGCCGCCCGGTCCCTTATTTCACGGCGATGGTGCAGCTGCGGCCGCCCCAGGTCAGGCTGGTCGGCAGCGGTTTGGCGCCGCTGTAGCCCAGTTGCATGCCGAACTCGACGCTGCCGTTGGCCGGCACCGTGGCGTTACCCAGCGGCGTGGCGACGAAGCCGCGGCCCGACATGGCCAGGGTCGCGTTCCACGAGTTGACCAAGGTGACGTCGTTCGACTCGGTCCAGCTCAGCGACCAGCCGTTGATCGGCGCGGCGCCGGTGTTGCGCAGCACCACCCGTGGCACCTGGCCGCTGCCCCAGTCGCTGCTGGTGTCGAAGTCGACCGCGCAGCCGCCGGGCAGGGCGTCCTTGTCGGCCTCGGTGGCCGCCACCAGCACGTCGGTGGCGCCGGCCGCCGACACCCGGAAGCCGGCGGTGCCGTTGACACTGTCGGCGTCGTTGGCGGCCGCCAGGGTCACCGTTTGCGCGGCGTTCCAGTTGGCCGTGGTGAACGACAGCGTGGCGCCGCCGGCCACGGACAGGTCGGTGTCGCCACTGGCGCGCGCCACCGTCACCGCCACCGGCGCGGCCGGCGCGCTGGCCAGCCGCACCTGGAAGGTCTGGGTGCCGCCCTCGGGCACCGTGACCGGCGTGCCGCTGACGGCCAGCACCACCGGCACCACGACGTCCTTGTCGATCTCGGTGGCGGTGACGCTGGTCGACAGGTAGCCGGTGGCGCTGAAGCCGAAGGTGGCGCTGCCGCTGAGCTGGTCGGCGTCGACGGCGGCGCTCAGCGTGACGTTTTGCGCCACGTTGTAGTTGGCCGGCGTGAACGTCAGCGTGGTGGTCCCGGCGGTCAGGTCGGCGTCGCCGCCGGCGGCCTTGGCGACGGTCACCGTCAGGTTGGCGCTCGGGGCCTTCGACAGCGAGATGGCGACGCTGGCGCTGCCGCCCTCGGGCACCGACACGCCCGTCGAGCTGGCCAGCACGGCCGGCGAGTCGGCTTGTTCGACCAGGTTGGCGTAATCGTTCAAGGCCATGGCGACGTCGGCCTGGGCCCAGAAGCGGTGGTAGCGCCAGGTCGGGGCGGCGCCGCCATCGAGGTGGGCCTTGAGCTTGGGCCATTGCGGATCCTGCTGGTACTTCGGCCGCATGCTCAGGAAGGTCGTGTTGGCGTCGATGGTCGCGCCCTGGGCGTTGGTGCCGGTCCAGCCGGACGGCACGTACACGCCCGAGCCGGTGGCCGGGTCGTACTTGGCGGTGAAGCGCAGGTAGTCGGTGCGCTTCTCGTCGACCGCCACGCCCAGCGCGTCCTGGTTCTTGGCCCACATGCGGTCCAGCAGCTCCTTGGCCAAGGTCTTGGCGGCGGCGTTGTTGGCCTTGGCGCCGTAGTAGATCAGCGTGCGGGCGTAGGCGGCGGCCACGCCGACGTCGCCGGTGCTGTCGACGATCGTCACGCGCAGGCTGGCGTTGGCGCCCGGCGCGGCGGCGTTCCAGGTGTCGGGCTGGCCGCTCCACGCCAGCGTGTTCGGAATGCTGTAGGTGCCGTCGGCGTTGAGCGCGGTGTTGGCCGAGGCCCACGCCACCCATTTGTCGAGCACCGCCTTGGCGCGGGCGTCGCCGCTGGCGTAGTAGTACTCGGCCACGCGCTGCATCGACCAGGCCTGGAAGCCGAACCAGGTGTTCGACGCCGGATCGTGGTAGACCGGTTTTTCATCGTAGAACATGCCGTAGAAGGTGGCCGTGCCGGCCGGCGGCGTGCCGTAGCTGCCGCCCCAGCTGTTGGTGGCGCCGCCGGCGATGGCGCCGTCGGCCGATTGCAGCCAGCGGTAGAATTCAACCTGGCGCGTCAGGCTCTTGCCCCAGTCGCCGGCCGCCGACGGCGACAGCGGCTTGAACTCGGGCTGGGTCGACAGCGCCCACGCGGCCAGCGGATTCTGATAGCCGAAGTGGTTGTGGCTGGAGCCGATGCGCCATGCCCAGCCGGCGCTGGGATCGGTGGCGCCGCCCCACGCGTAGTACCAGCTCATCAGGTAGTGCTGGTTGTCGCGCAGGCCCTGGGCGTCGGCCGCGCCGCTGCCGCCGGGGCAGGTCTGGGTGCCGACGCAATTGCCGATCTTCTTGAAGTATTTGTCGAACATGGCGTAGCGCAGGTAGTCGCCCATCTTGGCCGCCTTGGTCACCAGGCTGGCCACGTCGGCGCTCTTGCCCTGGGCCTTGGCCCACACCGAGGCCCAGTAGATCGCCTGCACGGCGCGGGCGTCGGCGTCCGGCGCGTTGGTGTAGCGCCACTGCTTGGCGTAGCTGGAGTCGCCGATGAACAGGCTCAGGAAGCCCTGCGTGCCGCCGGTGCGACCCCATTTGAACGTTTCGCACGACGGATGCGGAATGGTCTCCCACACCGATTCCTGGGCGCCGCGCTGGAAGGTGTTGATGTACGACGGCCGCGTGGTGCCATCGCCGCAGCGGCCGTAGCCGTACCAGTTGTCGACGTCGAGCAGCCAGTGCATGCCGTAGATGTCGCGGTTGCCGTAGGTGCTTTGCAGCTCGGCGCTGATCGGATCCTGGCCGGCCGGCACGCTGCTCGTGATCGGCGCCGGATAGTCCTTCGGCAGCGGGAACTCGCCGGCGTAGGTGGCCGGCTTGGCCGGGTTGTAGAAGCTGTTGGTGGGCTGGTCGGCCGGCGCCGGGATGATGTACTTCTCCATGTTGGCCCAGGCGGCGTTGAGCGGCGCCCAGTCGCCGGTGACGCGGCCGTACTGCGCCTCGAGCCACAGCCAGAAGCTGTAGGCCTCGGAAGTGGTCTCGTGGCCGTAGTCGGGCGCCTCCACCATCAGCGTCTCGACCGAGTGGTAGGGCACGCCCTCGGGGCTGAAGTAGCCGTTGGCCGGGTTTTTGATTTTTTGGTACTGGGCCAGGAAGCGCTTGGTGTACTCGGTGTCGGCGGCGTGCGCCTCGTTCGCCAGCGGCACGCCGAGCATGGCGGCGGCGCCGGTCGTCAGCGACAGCGCCAGCAGGCCGCGCGCGATGCCGCGCGCCCAGCGCCTGGCCTGGCGCCGGGTCCTGCGGTCGGGTGGGGTGGAGGATGTGGGCAAGGCTGGTGCGGCGGGTGCGCGGGTTGGTGCGAGTGGTTGGGTATGCATGTTGTCTCCCTTTATTGTGAAATTAAAGTGTGAACATTCATGGCGCGCGTGGCGACACGCGCGCTTGTTGCGCCGTCGGTGTCGGGGCTTTCCGGAGCCCCGACGCCGACGATGGAACGCGTGCGTCGGCGCGTGCTGGACGCACGGCGTGGCACGTTGTCCGGCCGTCGCCGATGGCGCGGCGACAGCGGGACACCGACGGGTCGCGAGAGCCCGTCGAGAAATACAGCGCCGGCATCGCCGGTGCTGCGGAACGCTTGTTGTTATGGGTGGGGGACCGGAGCGCTAACGCTGTCGGAAGGTGAAATCGTTTTCAGAAGGGTACGCAAAACGAGAGATTGAAATCGTTTTCATATTCGCCTCGAAAAAAAGCGATCGGTGATCGCCAGATCAGGAAAGGCGGCCGGCAGCAAGCGTGCGGGACGCGAACAGCGACGCGGCGGAAGATTTGCCCCCGTACTCGTGGGCCGGTTGGTGCCGTGCAACTCAAGGTCAAGAGTAATCGCGATGGTAGTTTAAAGTCAAGCTTGCGAAAGATATTTATTCGATGGGCGTAAACGCGACAACTTGCATCGTGGGTGTCGGCCGATTCGACCATCGCGGGTCGGATTTGAAAGCCTGTACAGCGGCGCGTGGTCGCATGTAGAATGCGCGTCGATACGTGAATGGTGTCCTCCCGCTTGTCGGCGGGAGGGTGAAACGGGAAGCCGGTGACGCGCGCGATTTTCATCGCGCGCCAGTCCGGCGCAGCCCCCGCTGCTGTAAGCCTGACGACCTTGATCGAACGCCACTGTGCAGCGCACGGGAAGGCAGGAACAGGGAAGGACGACGGCGAGCCAGAAGACCGGCCAGTCACGATGTATTGCGCAAAGCCCGGGGTGTGGCTTTGTTTGGCAGTCGCGCGCCGCGCTGGTGTTGGCGCGCGTGTGCCGTCGCAACTGACCGCCGGCCGTTCCGGCATTGACCACGCAGAGTTCCCATGATCCGTTTCCGCCATACCCGTTCCCCATCCGCGCGTCCCGTCGCGGCTGCCGTCGCGCTGCTGTGCGCCTCGTGCGCCTCGTGCGCCTGGGCGCAGCAAACCGAAGTGATGCCGACCGTGACCGTGCAAGGCGCGCTGGCGCCGGAAGGGCTGGGGCTGGCCCGGCAAAACGGCACGGCCAGCCGCCTCAATCTGCGCGCCGACGAGCTGCCGGCCAGCGTCGAGTCGCTGGGCGCGGCCACCATGCAGGCGCGCGGCGACGTGCAGCTGAAGGACGCCGTCACCCGCACCACCGGCCTGACCGACATCAGCTCGCCGGGCAACGGCATTAGCTACGCGGCGCGCGGCTTCAGCGGCAACAACGCGGTCGCCGTGCTCGAGGGCGGACAGCGGCTGCTGGTCGGTTCGGGCACGGCGACCTATCCGTCGGACCCGTGGGGCTACGAGTCGATCGAGGTGCTGCGCGGCCCCGGCTCGGTGGTCTACGGCAGCGGCACCACCGGCGCCACCATCAATGCCGTGCGCAAGGCGCCAAGCCGTGTCACGTCGATGGAGGCGATGGCCGGCGTCGGCGGCGGCCGCGCGCTGCGGGCGGGCGTTGGCGGCAGCGGCGCGCTGGGGGAGGGCGGCGCGTTCCGGGTCGACGCCTACGCCGACCACGCCGATGGCTTCATCGACCGCGGGCAGTCGCGCCACGCCAAGCTGCTGACCGCGATCACGTACGCGCTGACGGCGGACGTCGACCTCGATGTGCAGCTCGACCACCTCGAGCAGAAGCCGCAGCGGTATTTCGGCACGCCGCTGGTGAACGGCGCCATCTCGGGCACGCTGCGCGACCAGAACTACAACGTCGGCGACGCCGCCATCGCCTACGTCGACGACAAGGCCGTCGCGCGGCTGACGTGGGGGGTGTCGCCGGCGCTCACCGTCAGCAACGAGCTGGCCTACATGAAGGCGCGGCGCAACTGGCGCGACGCCGAATACTACGTCTACGATGCGCTGGCCAACGCGGTCAACCGCTCCGACTACATCGCCATCAAGCACAATCAGGAACAGACCGGCAACCGTCTGGAGGCGCGCTGGAACGGCGGCGCCAATCAGATCGTGGCCGGCTGGGAAGCGGCCACCATCAATTTCAAGCACACCAATAACGCACCGTACGGCGGCGCCTCCAGCGTGGCGCCGACCGGCTTCGATCCGGGCCGCTTCGACAGCCCCGATCCGCTGCGCCCCGACTTCGCCACCGACACCACCACCAACGCGCTGTACGTCGAGGACGCGTACCGCATCGGCGCGCGCCTGTTGCTGTTGGGCGGCGTGCGCCACGACCGCTACCGGGTCGAGCGCGCGAGCCTGCGCGGCGGCGACGGCTTCGACACGACCTTGCAGTCGACCGCCGCGCGCGCCGGCCTGACGTGGCAGCTGGCGCAGAACACGTCGCTGTACGGACAACTGAGCACCGGCAGCGATCCGTTGACCAGCCTGTTGTCGATGAACCTGGCCAACAGCCGCTACAAGCTGACGCGCTCGCGCCAGGTCGAGGGCGGCGTCAAGCAGGCGCTGGCCGGCGGCAAGCTCGAATGGACCGCAGCGTTGTATCGGATACGCAAGGACGACATCGTCACCCGCGATCCGTCCAACCCGGCGCTGTCGGTGCAGGGCGGCGCGCAATCGTCGCGCGGCGCCGAGTTGAGCGCCAGCGCCGCGCTGGCCCGCGCGTGGCGGCTCGACGCCAACGCGGCCTACACCGACGCCCGTTATGATTCATTGATCGAAAGCGGCAACGTCTCGCGCGCCGGCAAGCGCCCGACCGACGTGCCGAAGATCTCCGCCAATCTGTGGCTGGGCTACCGCGCCGACGACTGGCGCGCCGGTGCCGGCTTGCGTCACGTCGGCAAGCGCTTCGTCGACAACGGCAACACGCAGGCGGTGCCGGCCTACACCACGCTCGACGCCACCGTGGGCTGGAACGTCAACCGCAACCTGCTGGTGCAACTGAATCTGCGCAACCTGGGCGACAAGCTGTACGCGAGCGCGTCCTACAGCGACAGCCAGTACCTGCTGGGCGATCGGCGCCACGCCGAGCTGACCGCGCAGTGGCGCTACTGACCGGCCGTCGCCATCGATTGTCGTAAGGGATGTCCACAGTTGGTTGCGCGCTCCAGCCGCCGGTATATTGGGTTCGTTTCAGGCGTCGGCGGGCACGTCCGCCGGCAGCGAGCGCAGATAAGGCCACGGATAGATGCCCCGTTCGTGGCCATCGTTAAAGACCAGTTGCAGGCCGTAGTTGCCGGTCATGCGCAGGTGCTCCACGCGGGGCGGTGCCGGCGGCTCCCCGGGCGTGCGTCCGAGCAGGCGCTGTGACTGGCAATGCGTGCATTTGCAGTGCGCGCGCAACAACGCGTGCGGCCATTGCTGGCGCGCGCCGTCCTGCCAGACGATGGTCAACACGCGCCCGGCGCGGTCGTTGCTGATGTCGGCCGGATAGTCCATTATTGGCTCCGTGCCGCCGCGTGGATCTGTTCCAGCGCCAGGCGCGCGGCCTTGCGCACTTCGGGGTCGGGATCGGCGGCCACCGGTTCGAGCGCCGGCAGCGCGGTGGCGTCGCCGATCTCGCCCAACGCCAGCGCGGCTTCCTTGCGCAGATTGCTGATCGGGTGCGCCAGCACCGGCAGCAGCGCCGGCAGCGCGCCCGCGTAACGCAGGCGCCCCAGGCTGCGCGCGGCGCGCAGGCGGATTTGCCAGTAGCTGTCGTCCAGCGCCGCCATCAGCGCGCTTGCCACCGCCGCCAGGTTGGCGCCGTCGCGCGCCAGCGGTAATTTTCCTATTGTGGTCGCCGCTTCTTCGCGGACCTGCCAGACCGGGTCGCGCAAGGCGTTCAACAGGGCCGCCGCCGCGTCGTCGCCGACGCCGTAGCCGACGGCGCCCACGGCCGCGCGGCGCACTTCGGCGTCCGGGTCGGCACCGACCAGCGTGGTCAGTGCTGGTAGCGCGTCGGGGTGTTTCAGGTAGCCTAGTACGGCGACGGCCTCGCGCCGCACGGCGGCGTCGCCGTCGGCCAGCGCGGCGAGCGCCGGCGTGTAGCTGTGCGGCGAGCGGAGTTCGCGCACGGCGCGCAGGATGGCGGTTTTGACGCCGGCATCGCCGTGCGTCAGGTGCGGCAGCAGCACTTGGGCGCTGTCGGGGTGCTTGATTTCGCTCAGGCTTTGGGCGGCGGCCTGGCGTACGCCCTGGTCGGGATCGCTCAGTAGCAGGGCCAGGCCGGCGACGCCGGCCGGGCTTTCGTAGCCTTCGAGCGCGCGCGCGGCTTCGGCGCGCACGCTGGCGTCGGTGTCGCGCAGCGCGTCGATGAAGAGGGGCGCGTGTTCGTCGCCGGCCCAGTCGGACAATTCGAGCAGCGCGATGCGGCGTATCGTGGCGTCGGGGGCCGACAGGCGTTGGTGGAGTTCGATGTCGTTATCCGTGGTGTTCATGTCGTCCTTTATTCGATGGCTGATGCGTGACTGGGAATCACGTAGGGCGGATTAGCGTAGCGTAATCCGCCATGCGTGCGTTTCGACGGCGCGTGCATTGGCGGATTACGGCGTTCCGCCTAATCCGCCCTACGTGTTTTAAGGTGTTTTAGATTTATATGGCGAATCGCACTTGGCCCAGCGGGCTGAGTCGCTCCAGCGGCAGGCCGGCGCCCGTCGGGTGCAGCAGCTGCAGGCAACGCCGCTTCAGGTCCGTGAACGCCGGCGACGTCACCAGCGACGCGTCGCGCGGGCGCGGGAACGGCACGGCGATCTGCTCGATGATGCGCCCCGGCCTCGGACTCATCACCAGCACGCGGTCGGCCAGGAACAGCGCTTCGTCGATGTCGTGCGTGATGAAGACGATCGTGGTGCGGATGCGCGCCCACAGGTCCAGCAGCAGTTGCTGCATCATCAGCCGGGTCTGGGCGTCGAGCGCGCCGAACGGTTCGTCCATCAGCATCACGCGCGGGTGGTTGATCAGCACGCGCGCGATTTCGACCCGCTGCTTCATGCCGCCCGATAGCTGCGCGGGGTAGTGGTCGGCGAACGCTTCCAGTCCGACCAAGCCGAGCAACTCCCGCGCCCGCCGGCGCCGCTCGGCGCGCGCCACGCCCTGCATCTTCAGGCCGAAGGCGACGTTGTCGACCACTTTGCGCCACGGGAACAGCGTGTGGTGCTGGAACACCAGCCCGCGTTCGGCGTGCGGGCCGTCGATGGCTCGGCCGTCGACGGCGATGCGGCCACGGCTGGGCCGCAGGTGGCCGGCCAGCGCGCCGAGCAGGGTCGATTTGCCGCAGCCGGAAGGCCCGAGCAGGCAAACGAATTCGCCCGGCGCCACCGTCAGGCTGACATTCTGCACCGCTTCGAACGCTTGCGCGCCGTGGCCCACCCGCAGGTGCAGTTGGTCGATGTCGATCCGTCCCGTGCTCATGTCTTGCCCTCCGCTTGGTGCCAGGGCATCAGGGCCTGGCCGATAGTTTTGACCAGCGCGCTGCTGCCCATGCCGAGCAGGCCGATGACCAGCATGCCAACGACGATGTCGGCGTAGTTCTGGATGGTGTACGAGGACCAGGTGTAGTAGCCGATGCCGAACTGGCCGGAGATCATCTCCGCCGTCACCAGGCAGAACCAGGCCGTGCCCATGCCGATCGACAGGCCGGTGACGATGCTGGGCGCGGCGCCCGGCAGCACCACCTCGGTGAATACGGCGCGGCGTCCGCCGCCCAGGCTGCGCGCCGAGGCGACCAGGCGCGGGTCGATATGCTCGACGCCGTGGATGGTGTTGAGCAGGATGGGGAACAGCGCGCCGGTGAAGGTGATGAACACCATCGACAGCTCCGACGACGGGAACATCAGGATCGCCAGCGGTATCCAGGCGACCGCCGGAATCGGCCGCAGCATTTCCAGCGGCGGCATCAGCCAGTTTTCCAGCCGGCGCGAGCGGCCGATGGCCAGCCCGAGCAAGATGCCCACCAGCGCCGCGGCCACGAAGCCGCTGAACACCCGCGCCAGGCTGGCCTTCAGGTGGCCCAGCAATTGCGGCGATTGCAGCAGGGCCCAGCCGGCGTGCGCGACCTCGGTCGGCGGCGGCACGTTCTGGAACGTCACCAGGCCCAGGTCCAGATGGCTGGCGGCGGCCCATTGCCAGGCCAGCAGGCAGGCCGCCAGCGAGGCGGCGCCGGCGCCCCAGCGGGCGGCGTTGGCGCCCAGGGCCCGACCAGAGTTCGTTGCGGTGCGCGTCGCGCCGCCGGCGGCGAAGGGCGCTTGCTGTGTGCTCTCCATTCGGCGCGCTCCTATTTGGCGGCCAGCGCCGGCGCGTTGCCGGCCGCGCGCGCGGCGGCGAAGTCACGCACCGCGCCGCCATGGCTGGCGGCCCAGGCCTCGGCCGCCGCGCGCGTCAGGAAGGCGCTGGTGTCGCCCTTGGCGCTGACGAACCAGGCGTCGCCGGCAAACAACTTCAGGCCGCTGTCGCGGTCGTGGGCGTAGACCACGCGCACCTTCTTGCCGTCCTTGTCGAGCTGGCGCAGCGCGGCGAAGGCGCCGTCGACGCTGGCGTAGTGGCGCACCAGCGGTTCGCCGTCGACCCAGATCTGCGTCAGGCGCGAAAAGTCGGTGATCGGCTTGCCGGTGGCGGCGTCCTTGGCCACCAGCGGCAGGCGCTGGTAGTTCTTCAGGCGCGCATCGTAGTCGAGCCCGGCCTGCTTGTAGGCGGCGCGGATGTAGCGGTCGTCGATGAAGGTGTTGATGTCGAGGTCGCTGTCGGTGCGCTTCATCAGCCGCAGCGTCTCGATCGAGGTCTTGACGGCCTGGCGGTATTCCGGCTTCCAGCTGAAGTCGCGCGTCTGCAGCCCCAGCGGGCCGTGGAACAGGTAGTCGACCTCGGCCTCGATGCCGGTCACTTTGGCGATCAGCTCGCTGTATTTTTCCGGCTCGGCGGTGATCAGGCGGTCGGCCTCGATGGCGGCGCGCAGGTAGGCGGTGACGATTTCCGGATATTTGGCGGCGTAGGCGGCGTCGACCAGGCTGCCGTGCAGCGTCGGCGATTTGGCCTGCGAACCGTCGAAGATCTTGCGGGCGTAGCCGCGATGCGGGAACAGTTCGGCGAACGGCACGAAGTCGGCGTGGGCGTCGATCTTGTTGCTTTGCAGGGCCGAGCCGGCCACCTCGGGCGCCTGCGTGACGACCGTGATGTCCTTGTCGAGCTCCCAGCCTTGCGCCTTGATGGCGCGCAGCAGCATGCCGTGCGCGGTGGAGGCGAACGGCACCGAGATGGTCTTGCCCTTGAGCTCGGCGAGCGACTGCACCGCCGACGCCTTGGGCACGACGATGCCGTTGCCGCTGCCTTGCACGCTGCCCGACAACACACTGATGAACAGGCTCTTCTTGCCGGCCTTCTCGAACGCGGCGCCGTTGAAGGAGCCGGGGAAGTCGGCCATCGAGCCCAGGTCGAGCTTGCCGGCGACCATCTCGTTGGTCAGCGGCGCGCCGGAGGTGAAGTTTTTCCAGACAATCTCGTACTGCGCGTCCTTGTATTTGCCGTCGTGCGGCAGGTATTTTTCCAGCAGCTTCAGTTCGCGGATCAGCAGGCCGCCGGTGGCGCAGTTGATGGTGGTGTCCTGGGTGCCGATGGCGATGCGGATGGTTTCGGCTTGGGCGGCGCCGGCGCCCAGTGTCGCCAGTAGCAAGGTAGTCAAAGTGCGATGCAAGAACATAGTAATCTCCACAAAAGTCAGCGCAACAAGTAGGGGATATCGACCGTCACGGCGCCGGTCGGGCAATCTTTTTCGCAGGGCATGCAGTACCAGCATTCGTCGAATTTCATGAAGGCCTTGCCTTTGGTGAAATCGATGGCCAGCACGTCGAGCGGGCAGACGTCGACGCAGACGGTGCAGCCCTTGTCGGCGATGCACAACTCCTCGTTGACGCGGACCGGCACGCTGCTCGGGTTGAGGGCGATGGGCATGGTGTTCTCCTTAAACGGCAAGCG
Organism: Duganella sp. 1411; assembly: GCF_017833525.1. GTDB lineage: Bacteria > Pseudomonadota > Gammaproteobacteria > Burkholderiales > Burkholderiaceae_D > Rugamonas. The sequence goes on along the minus strand of NZ_JAFICD010000001.1, from coordinate 655,673 downwards.
CTTCGGCTTGCGGGATGGCGTTTTCCTTATCGATGCGCAGCCGCTGGTAGGCCTGCTTTTCCCGCTCGTCGAGGCTGACGATGTAGGGCTCCAGCGGACGCTTGAAACAGGTCATCTGGCCGTCGACCTTCTTCAGCTGCACGTGGCACAGCCAGTCGGCGTCGTTGCGCTCGGGATGGTCGACGCGGTTGTGGTACAGGCCCCAGCGGCTCTCGGTGCGGAACAGCGAGGCGCGCGCGGCCATCTCGGCGCAATCGCGGATCGCGTGCACCTCCAGCGCGCGCATCAGCTCGTGCGGGCCGGCGGCCGACAGCCGGTCCAGATCGGCGCGGATGGCTTCGAAGCGGGTCAGGCCGATCTCCATCTTGCGCGTGACCTTGGGCGGCTGCAGATAGTCGTTGACCATGCGGCGCAGCTTGTATTCGACCTGGGCCGGTGGCAGGCCGTCGACCCGGTTCAGCGGCGCCCACACGCGCGCCCGCTCGGACTCCACCTGGGCGTCGTCGAGCGGCGCCAGTTCGATGTCGGCGCAGCGCCGCGCCGCGCTTTCTCCGGCCAGCTTGCCGTAGACGAAGGCGCCCAGCATGTAGTTGTGCGGCACGCAGGCCAGGTCGCCGGCCGCGTACAGGCCGGCCACGGTGGTCTCGGCGTGTTCATTCACCCACACGCCCGAGGCCGAGTGGCCGCTGCACAGGCCGATCTCGGAGATGTGCATCTCCACCATCTGCTGGCGGTAGTCGGTGCCGCGCCCGGCGTGGAAGCGGCCACGGCTCGGCCGTTCGTTGGTGTGCAGGATGGTTTCGATGGTGCTGATGGTTTCCTCGGCCAAGTGGTCCAGCTTAAGGAACACCGGGCCGTTGCCGCCCTGCAGTTCGTTGTAGAACTCCTGCATCATCTGGCCGCTCCAGTAGTCGCATTCGATGAAGCGCTCGCCCTTGTTGTTGGTGGTGAAGCCGCCGAACGGACCGGTCACGTAGGCGCACGCGGGGCCGTTGTAATCCTTGATCAGCGGATTGATCTGGAAGCATTCGATGCCCGACAGCTCGGCGCCCGCGTGGTAGGCCATGCTGTAGCCGTCGCCGGCGTTGGTGGGGTTCTCGTAGGTGCCGAACAGGTAGCCCGACGCCGGCAGCCCGAGCCGGCCGGCGGCGCCGGTGGCCAGCACCACCGCCTTGGCGCGGATCACGTGGAAGTCGCCGCTGCGGCAATCGAAGGCCATGGCGCCGGCGATGCCGCCGTCGGCCGCCGTCAGCAGGCGCGTGGCCACCAGCCGGTTGCTGATCTCGACGCGCTGGCGCTTGAGGCGGCGGTACAGCACCTTCTTGATGTCGTGGCCCTCGGGCATCGGCAGCACATAGGTGCCCATGTGGTGCACCTTGCGCATCGCGTAGTCGCCGGTTTCGTCTTTTTCGAACTTGACGCCCCAGCGGTCCAGCTCTTCGATCATCGGGTAGCTGTTCTCGGCGTAGGCCATCACCGTGCGCTGGTTGACGATGCCGTCGTTGGCGGTGGTGATCTCCTTCACATATTGCTCGGGGGTGGCGAAGCCGGGAACGACGGCGTTGTTGAGGCCATCCATGCCCATGGAGATGGCGCCGCTGCGCTTGACGTGGGCCTTCTCCAGCAGCAGCACGCGCAGCTGCGGATTGGCCTCCTTGGCCTTGACGGCGGCCATCGGGCCGGCGGTGCCGCCGCCGATCACCAGCACGTCGACGGTTTCGATGATGGTTTGCATAGTGGTGTGCTCCAGGTGAACGGGTGGGTGCTCAGCCGCGGCGGGCGATTTGCAGGCGGTACTGGAAGGCGTCGCCGCGGAAGTACAGGTATTCGAAGTCGAGCGGCGCGCCGTCGGCCGCGTGGGTCAGGCGTTCGATGCGCAACAGCGCGGTGCCGGCCTCGATGCGCAGCGCCCGGGCCAAGGTGTCGTCGGCCAGCATGGCGTCGATTTGCAGGTCGGCCCGGCCCAGCGCGATGCCGTAGTCGTTTTCCAGGATCAGGAAGATGTCGCGCCCGGCCAGGTCCTCGCGGCGCAGGCGCTCGCCGATGTCGGGCGGCAGGTAGGTCACCTCCAGCGACACCGGCTCGCGGTTGAGGTGGCGCACGCGCTTGATCTCTGTGACGTCGGCGCCGGCGGCCAGGCCCAGGCGCTGCGCCACGTGGGCCGGCGCGGCCACGATCTTGTGGCTGGTGACCTGGTTGTAGATCTCGTAGCCCATGCGGCCCATGGCCTCGCCGAAACCTTCGAGCTGGGTCAGTTGTTGGAAGGCCTTGGGCTTGGAGACGAAGGTGCCCTTGCCGGGGATCTTGAAGATGACGCCTTCCTTTTGCAGGTCGTTGAGGGCCTGGCGCACGGTGATGCGGCTGACGCCGAAGATGGTGCTCAGCTCGCTTTCGGCGGGCAGCTTGGCGTGGGCGGGATAGCTGCCGTCGAGGATGCGCTCGCGCAGGTTTTCCTTCACCTGCGTGTACAGCGGGACGGGGGACAGTTCTACGGTACGGAAATTGGACATCGCTTCACCTGGCTACATAACGTGGCACATAACCTGTCATAACAGGTCATGACGGTCGAAAGAGCTTGCAGTCTATCGAGGCCGTTTCAGCGTGTGAACGAATGATTGTGTGTTTGCTTATGCAGAAAATCCTGCATGCGAGGGGGGCGGCGGGACGGGGGGAGGGTGCCCGAAATCCGCCCCTTGCGGGAAGCTGTCTTTTTCGCCTGTCTCTTTCGGTCTCCTTTTGTCTTTTTTTTACTCCAGCCCGCTCTGACGGAAGAAGGAGACCGAAAGAGACAAAAGGAGACCGAAAGAGACAGCCAAAAGAGACGCGTTCCCGCAAGGGCCTGCGCGGGGATGCCCACCCCGGAGCGGCGGCGCCGAGTCCGCCGCCGGGCCCGGCGGTGGCCCGACGGTGGCCCGACGGTGGGGCGGACCGGCTTACCCGACCGGCTTACTTGCCGTTCTTGTTGCGGCGGCGCGCGACGCCGCCCATCAGCGCCAGGCCCGCCAGCAACATGCCGTAGCTGGCCGGTTCCGGCACCGCCGTCACCGAGCGGATCCAGGCGAGGTGCGAGAACGTCGCCGTGGCGCCGGACACGTCGCCGAAGCTGGCCGAGTTGGTGTCGCTGGCGTCGCAGCCGGCCAGTCCGTACGCCGGGCAGGCGAAGCCGCCCTGCATGTCCCACGAATGGATGCCCGACAGCAGCCATTCCTTGCCGTTCCAGACGAACTCGCCGGCGCCGGAATCGCCGGCGGCGGCCAGCGCTTCGCCCGCGCCGACGCCGGTGCCGCTGGCCCAGCCGTCGCCGGTGGCGCCGGCGATGCGCCCGAGCGTGTTGTGGGCGGCGCTGCCGTCGTCGTAGTCGCTCATGTAGGTGGCGCCGGGCGCGTAGTAGTTCGGATCGTAGCCCCAGTCGGGGATGGCCTCGCCGCTCTTGCGGTTGAAGGTGTCGCTGTCGACGTCCCAGGTGTTGTAGCCGTAGTGGCCCCACAGCACGTCTTTGCCGTTGGGCTCGCTGGCGCTGTCGCCGCGCCCGGTGCGGCCGTAGCCGGCGATCAGGTAGTTCTTGCCGACGTCGTCGGTGGTGCTCAGGTGGTAGCCCTGGACCGAGGTGACCGCGCGGTCCAGTTTGATGATGGCGATGTCGGCGCCGCTGTCGACGTTGCCGCTCCATTGCGGGTTGACGTAGGCGTTGGCGGCCGTCACGTCGCGCACCTCGCTGGCGGAGCCGCCGGCCCAGCCGACATACACCTTCATCGATTTGAAATCGTCGGCGCAATGGGCCGCCGTGACGACGAACCGGCCGCCGGCCAGCAGCGAACCCGAGCAGGAGAGGGCGTCGCCGGCCGAGGTGGTGTAGGCCAGCCGCACCACGCCGTCGAGCGCGCCGGCCACGCCGTTGAACGTCTGCCCGGGCACCAGCCGCCAGTCGGCCGGCGCGGTGGTGTTGGAGACCGCCTGCGCGGCCGAGGCCGCCATCAACGCCGCCGCGATGGCCGCGCGCTTTACCGCTATCGATTGATTCATTAGAAACTGTTCCTCATGCTGCAATGGTTGTCAAAGTGGTGTTTCCGCTTCATCCCGGCGACACAGGTCCCGCCCATGGCCGTTAACCTAGATTAATGGAAACATTGCATTATGGAACACTTTCAACAAACGTGCAGGGGCGCGCGTGGCGTGCGCGCAGCCGGACTCGGCCGAGATTTGTTGTAGCAATGGAACAAGAAAACGGCAGCGCGCGGTTGTCTGGTAGCATGCCGTTACGACACATTTTTGTTCTGGGGAATTGTTTTTTATCATGATACGAATTCTGATCGCCGACGACCACGCGATCGTGCGTGGCGGCCTGCTGCAATTGTTCGGCCTGGCGGGCGACGTCACCGTGGTGGCCCAGGCCACCAACGGCGGCCAGGTGATCGAGAGCCTGCGCGCCGTCCCGTGCGACCTGGTGCTGCTGGACATGTCGATGCCGGGCATCAGCGGCATCGAGCTGATCGGGCGGATCCGCGCGCACACGCCGGCGCTGCCGATCCTGGTGCTGAGCATGCACAACGAGGCGCTGGTGGTGCGGCGCGCGCTCAAGGCCGGCGCCAACGGCTACATGACCAAGGACGGCGACCCCGAGACGCTGTTGCTGGCGGTGCGCAAGGTGGCCGGCGGCGGCCGCTACATCGACCCCGGCCTGGCCGAGCAGATGGTGTTCGACGGCGAGGGCGGGCAGGCCGAGCGGCCCCACGAGCAGCTGTCGAACCGCGAGCTGAGCATCTTCCGCCTGTTCGTCTGCGGCAAGAGCGTCAACCAGATCGCCGAGGAGCTGGCCATCAGCAACAAGACCGTGAGCACGCACAAGGCGCGCCTGATGCAGAAGATGGGGTTCCAGAGCAACGCCGACATGCTGCGCTACGGCATCGACCACGCGCTGGGCCAGTGAGGTAGGGATTTCCCTACCGGCGCCCGCGCGCCGCCCTACGCCGCTATCAAGAATTTCTGATTGGAAACACGCGGGCGCTGCGGCATACTGGTCGGGTAGCGTGCGGCCGTGCCTGGCCGGCCGCCTGTGATCAACCGCACGTCCCGCGGCGCGGCCCGCGAGGGCGCGCGTCCGCCCGCCGGAGTAAACCATGAGCATGTCGCCCCCCTTGCGCGACCGCACCATCCTCATCGTCGACGATACGCCGGCCAACCTGACCCTGGCCGTGGCGATGCTGCAGCGGCACGGCGTGCGCCTGGCGGTGGCGCACAGCGGCGCCGAGGCGCTGCGCCGGGTGGCGTTCGCGCCGCCCGACCTGATCCTGCTGGACGTGATGCTGCCCGGCATCGACGGCTTCGACGTGTGCCGCGCGCTCAAGGCCGGCGGCGGGCCGGGCGCGGACGTGCCGGTGATCTTCATGACCGCGCTCAGCGGCACGGCCGACAAGCTGGCCGGCTTCGCCGCCGGCGCGGTCGACTACGTGACCAAGCCGCTGCAGGCCGAGGAGGTGGTGGCGCGCGTGAGCACCCATCTGCGGCTGGCCGCCATGCAGGCCGAGCTGGTCAGGCAGAACGCCCTGCTCGAGACCGAGAACCGCGAGCGCCGCGTGGCCGAGCGCGTGCTGCAGCAGTACCGCGACAGCCTGGAGCTGCAGGTGGCCGAGCGCACCGCCGAGCTGCGCGAACTGAGCGCCCACCGCGAGCGCGTCCGCGAGGACGAGCGCAAGCACATCGCCCGCGAGCTGCACGACGAGCTGGGGCAGTCGCTGACGGCGCTGCGCATGCAGGCGGCGCTGCTGCGGGTGCGCTTCGGCGCCGATATTCCGGACATTAACGACCAGGTGCGCGCCATGACCGAGCTGGTCGACCGCACCATCGGCGTGGTGCGCAACGTCGCCACCAGCCTGCGCCCGACCGTGCTCGACATGGGCATCGGCTCGGCGCTGGAGTGGCTGGTCGACGAATTCCGCCGCCACAGCGGGCTCGATTGCAGCCTGACGCTGGACCTGGGCGAGGTCCAGCTCGGCGAGCGCCAGGCGGTGGCCGTGTTCCGCATCGCCCAGGAGTCGCTGACCAACGTCGCCCGCCACGCCGACGCCAGCGAGACGGCCGTCGCGCTGCGCTGCACGGCGGGCGCGTGCGAACTGCAGGTCGACGACGACGGCCGCGGCTTCGATCCGGCGTCCGCGCGGCCGCACTCGTTCGGCCTGCTCGGCATCCGCGAGCGCGCGCTCAGCCTGGGCGGCCAGGTGTCGATCGCCAGCCGCCCCGGCGGGCCCACCCGCATCGTCGTGCGGCTGCCGCTGGACCCCGCGTGAGCCTGGCGCGCCGCCTGCTGGCCGCCGTTGTGTTGGCCGGCTGGGCGGCGGCGGCAGGGACCGTGGCGGCGCCCGCGCCGGCGCTGCCGGCCACGCCAGCCGCGCCGGCCGCCAGCGCCGAGCGCTGGTCGGCGCTGACGCGGCCGATGTTCCAGGCGGTCGGCGCGGCGCAGGGGCTGGGCAACGTCATCGTCACCGCCATGGCCCAGGACCGCCACGGCTTCCTGTGGGTGGCCACCGCCGGCGGCCTGTCGCGCTGGGACGGCTACCGCTTCCGCAACTACACCCACAACCCCGGCGAGCGCGGCGCGCTGCCCGACAACTCGGTGCAGGCGCTGCTCGCCGACAGCCGCGGCCGGCTGTGGGTGGGTACCGCCAGCGCCGGCCTGGCGCGCTACGTGCCCGAGGACGACAGCTTCGTGCGCTACGGCGGCGCCGCGCTGGCCGGCAACGCGGTCACCGCCCTGGCCGACGACCGCGCCGGCGGCCTGTGGGTGGCCACCACGACCGGCCTGGTCCATTTGTCCGACGCCGACGACCCGGCGCGCGCGCGCGCCAGCCGCTACCGCCACGATCCGGCCGACGCGGCCAGCCTGCCGGCCGACCTGGTCGATTCGCTGGCCGCCGCCGCCGACGGCACCTTGTGGGTCGGCACCCGCAACGGCCTGGCGCGGCGCGACCCGGGCGGCGCCGGCTTCGTCAAGGTCGCGCTGCCGGTGCGCGCCGCCGACGGCCCGGCCGTGGGGGCGCTGCTGCTCGACCACGCCGGCCTGCTGTGGATCGGCACCGGCGGCGACGGCGTGTTCGTGCACGATCCGCGCAGCGGCCGGGTCGGGCGCCATGCCGACGGCGCGGCCGCCGCCGCGCTGATGAAGAACGTCAACGTCAGCGGCCTGGCCGAGCCGGCGCCGGGCGAGCTCTGGGTCAGTTCCTACAACGACGGCGTGGCCGTGATCGACCGCGCCAGCGGCCGCGCGCGCCACCTGGCCTACCAGGCGCGGGCGCCGGGCGGACAGTCGAGCACGGTCGTGCGCAGCTTGTTCAGCGACCGCGCCGGCGCGCTGTGGCTGGGCACCGACAACGGCCTGAACCAGCTGCCGCCCGGGCGCGCGGCGCTGTCGCTGGCGCCGCGCCAGGGCGCCGACCCCGGCCTGAGCGCCGACGAGGCCCAGACCCTGGCGGCGGCGGCCGACGGCCGGGTGTGGGTCGGCATGGTACGCCAGGGCGCCGACGTGGTCGATCCGCGGCGCGCGCGCGTGGCGCGCTGGCAACCGATGCGCGCGCGCCTGAACCGGCTGGTGCCGTCGGCCAACGTCACCGCGCTGATGGCCGACCCCGACGGCAAGATGTGGCTGGCCACGCCGTCGGGGCTGTTCCGCGCCGGGCCCGACGGCAGCGGCACCACGCCGGTGTCCGCGCCCTGGCTCGACAACCGGCTGCAGGTGCGCGCGCTGGCCCGCGCCGGCGGCAGCGTGTGGATCGGCACCTCCACCGCCGGGCTGTTGCGGGCGCGCCTGGACGGCGCCGCGCTGCGCCGGGTCGGCCGCGTCGAGGGCCTGGGCGACCTCGAGGTCAACGACCTGGCGGCGGCGCCGGACGGCGCGCTGTGGGTCGCCACCAACGCCGGCCTGAGCCGGATAGACACGGCCGCCGGCGCCGTGCTCGAACACATCGGCGCCGACCGCGCCGACCCGGCGTCGCTGTCCCACCCGGCCGTCAACACGCTTCTGGTGGACCGCCGCGGCCGGCTGTGGGTGGGCGGCGAGGGCGGCATCGACGTGCTGGCGTCCGGCGCCGGCGGCCAGCGCCGCTTCCACCGCCTCGGCATCGCCCAAGGCCTGCCCAACACCAACGTCGGCATGCTGCTCGAGGACGCGCAGGGGCGGATCTGGGCCAGCACCGACGACGGCCTGGCCGTCATCGATGCGGACAGCTACGCCGTCGGCGTGCTGGGGCGCGCCGACGGCGCGCTGTACGCGCCGTACTGGACGCGTTCGGGCGCGGTCGGCGGCGCCGGCGAGCTGCTGTTCGGCGGCTCGGGCGGCGTCACCATCGTGCGCCCGGAGCGCTACCGGCAGTGGCGCCTGGCGCCGCCGCTGGCGGTCACCGAGGTGCTGTTGGGCGGCAAGCCGGTGCCGTCGGGACCGCACAACGGCGCCGCCCCCGCGCCGCTGGTGGTGCGGCCGGGCGCCAACAGCTTCGCGGTCGGCTTCGCCGCGCTCGACTTCACCTCGCCCGAGCGCAACCGCTACGCCTACCGGCTCGACGGCTTCGACCGCGACTGGACCGGCGCCGACGCCGCCCACCGCGTGGCCTCGTACACCAACCTGCCGCCGGGCCGCTACCGCCTGCGCGTGCGGGGCAGCAACCGCGACGGCGTCTGGAGCGGCAGCGAGCTGGACCTGCCGGTCGAGGTGCTGCCGTGGTGGTGGCAGACCTGGTGGTGCCGCGCCGCCGCCGCGCTGCTGGCGGTGGCGGCGCTGTGCGGCGCCTACCGGCTGCGCTCGCTGCAACTGGCGGCCCGGCACAGCGCGCTCGAGCGCGAGGTGGCCGCCCGCACCGCCGAGGTGCTGCGGCAAAAGGCGCTGGCCGACCAGCAGCGCGGCGAAGCCGAGCGCCAGCACCGCGAGGCGAGCGAGCGCAACGCCGAGCTGGCGGCCGTCAACGCGGTCGCGCGCATGCTCGCCGGCAAGCTCGAACTGGAGCAGCTGATCGCGCTGGTGGGCGACCAGGTGCGGCGCCTGTTCCACGCCGGCCGCACCCGCATCGCGCTGCTGGGCGACGACGACGACGGCGGCGCGCCGCTGCCGGCCTACACCCACGCCGACGGCGCCGCCGACGCCGCCGCCGTGGCCGCCGACGAGGCCGCGCTGGGCCGGGTGGCGGCCGGCGGCCGGGGCGAGCTGGACGGGCACGGCGCGGCGGACGGGGCGGGGTCGCGCCTGTGCGTGCCCATCATCGCCAACGGCGTGGTGCGCGGCGCGGTGGCGGTGCGGCGCGCCGGCGCCGCCCCGTACCAGGCCAGCGACCAGCGCCTGCTCGACACCATCGCCGCCCACCTGGGCGCGGCGCTGCAAAGCGCGCGGCTGTTCCGGCAGGCCGAGGCCGCCCGCGCGCGGGCCGAGGAGGCCACCCAGTCCAAATCGATGTTCCTGGCCAATATGAGCCACGAGATCCGCACCCCGATGAACGCGGTGATCGGCCTGTCGTACCTGGCGCTGGGCACCGATTCGGCGGCGCGCCAGCGCGACTACCTGCACAAGATCCACAACGCCGGCAACTCGCTGGTGGGCATCATCAGCGACATCCTCGACTTCTCCAAGATCGAGGCCGGCAAGCTCGACATCGTCAGCGCCGATTTCGACCTCGACGACGTGCTGGCCCACGTGGCGGCGGTGGCCGGCGCCGTGGTCGGCCCCGGCATCGAATGCAATTTCGACGTGCCGGCGGCGCTGCCGCGGCGCCTGCGCGGCGACGCCCAGCGCCTCGGCCAGGTGCTGGTCAACCTGCTCGGCAACGCCCTCAAGTTCACCGCCGCCGGCGAGGTGGCGCTGGCGGTGCGCCTGCTCGAGGACGAGGGCGGGCGGGTGCGGCTGGCCTTCAGCGTGCGCGACACCGGCATCGGCATGTCGGCCACGCAGCTGGCGCGGCTGTTCCAGGCCTTCACGCAGGCCGACAGCTCGGCCACGCGGCGCTTCGGCGGCACCGGCCTGGGCCTGAGCATCTGCAAGAACCTGGTCGACCTGATGGGCGGCACCATCGTTGCCGACAGCGCGCCCGGCGCGGGCAGCCGCTTCGTCGCCGAGCTGTGGTTCGAGCGCGCCGCGGGGGCGCCGGCGGCGGGGCCGCCGCCCGAGCTGGCCGGGCTGCGGGTGCTGGTGGTCGACGACTGCGCCACCGCGCGCGCCGGGCTGCTCGGCGCGCTGGCCGCGCTGGGCGTCGACGCCCGCGCCGTCGATGGCGCGGCCGCCGCCGCGCCGCTGCTGGCGGCCGCGCCGCCCTACGACCTGGTGCTGGCCGACACCGACCTGCTGCTGGGCGGCACCGACCTGATGCTGGGCGGCACCGCGCTGCCGGCGCCGGCCGCCGACGCCGGCCGGCCGCGGCGCGCGCTGCTGGCCAGCGCCGCCGAGGACGAGGCGCGCGCCGGCCCGGTCGACGCCTGCCTGGTCAAGCCGGTCACGCGCGCGGCGCTGGCCGACACGCTGCTGCGCCTGTTCGCGCCGGGGCGCCGCCGGGGCGACCCGGGCCAGCCGCCGCGCGCGCCGCGCTTCGACGGCGCGCGCGTGCTGCTGGTCGAGGACAACGCCATCAACCAGGAGATCGCGCTCGGCCTGCTGCGCGCCTGTGGCGTCGAGGTCGACCTGGCCGCCAACGGCCGCGAGGCCGTCGAGCGGCTGGCGCAAGCCGGCGCGGCCGGCCGCTACCAGCTGGTCTTGATGGACCTGCACATGCCCGAGCTCGACGGCTACGCGGCCACGGTGCGCCTGCGCGGCGACGCCCGGCTCGACGCGCTGCCGATCATCGCCATGACCGCCAGCGTCATGCCGGCCGAGCGCCAGCGTTGCCGCGACGACGGCTTCGACGACCACCTGGGCAAGCCGCTGATCCCGGCCGAGCTGTACGCCTTGCTGGGCCGCTATCTGCCGGCCGCCGCCGTGCCATCGCGCCGGCGCGCGCCGGCCCCGCCCGAGGGCGTGGCGGACCCGGACCCGGACCTGGACCTGGCCGTCGCCCGCCACGGCGTCGACGGCAACGAGGCCTTGCTGTGGAAGGTGCTGAGGATGTTCCGCGACGACGAGCACGACCGGGTGGCGCGCATCCGCGCCGCGCTCGGCCGGGGCGAGCACGGCGCCGCCGAGCGCCACGCGCACTCGCTGCGGGGGCTGGCGGCGGCCATCGGCGCGGCGCCGCTGGCGCGCCTGGCCGGCGAGCTCGAGCGCGCCGCCCGCGCGCGCGCGCCGGCGCCGGCCATCGCTCCGGCGCTGGCGGCGCTCGACGGCGCGCTGGCGCGCGTGTGCGCCGAGCTCGACCGCCGCCTGCCGCCGGCGCCGGCCGCGCCCGGCGCGGCGCGCCCGCCCGCGTCCTGGCAGGCCGAGCTGGGCCGGCTGGCGGCCCTGATGCGCGCGCGCGACGGCGCCGCCGGCGCCGCGTTCGCCGCCTGCGCGGCCGACTTCGCGGCCAGCTTCGGCCACTGGGACGCCGAGGCCATCGAGCGCGGCCTCGACGCGGGCGACTTCGACGGCGCCCACACGGCGCTGCGCTGGGTCGCCCACCAGCACGCGTTGAGCCTATGACGGCGGCGCCGAGCCGATGGCGCCGCCTGACGGCCGCCGGCGCACGGTTGGCCGCCGGCGCACGGTTGGCCGCCGCCGCGCTGCTGGCCGCCGGGACCGCCGGCGGCCAGCAACTGCCGTTGCGCGGCTACGGCCAGCTCGACGGCCTAGCCAACCTGTCGGTGTCGGCGCTGGCCCAGGACCGCGCCGGCTATCTGTGGGTGGGCACCGACAACGGCCTGTACCGCTTCGACGGCGCCCGCGTGCGGCGCCATCCGCTGGGCCGGGACGGCGCCGACAGCGCCATCGCCACGCTGCACGTCGATCCGGCCGGGCGGCTGTGGGTGGGCAGCGAGCGCGGCCTGTTCGTGCTGCGCGGGCGCCGCCTGTTGCCGGTGCGCCGGGTCGACGGCAAGCCGCTGCCGGTGCGCCCGGGCCAGCACCTGGCGTCGATCGACGCCGACCATTTGCTGGTGCAGAGCATCGGCCGGCTGCACCGGGTGCAGCCCGACGGCCGCGGCGGCTGGCACGCGGTGCAGCCGCTGGCCGCCGCGCATATCGCCGAAATCGACGCCTTCCAGGCGCGCCGGCCGGCCACCGCCGCCGCGCTCGCCGCCGCCCAGGCCGCGCGCCCGCCGCTGGGCGACCTCAACGGCGTGCTGCGCGACCCGGACGGCACGCTGTGGCTGGGCTGCAAGCTCAGCCTGTGCCGCTACCGCGACGGCGCGCTGGCCGTGTTGGGCGCGGCCGAGGGCTTGCCGGCGCGCCGCTGGACCGGCCTGTTGCGCGACCGCGCCGGCGCCCTCTGGCTCAGCGCCGGCGACCGCCTGATGATGCGGGCGCCGGGCGCGGCGCGCTTCCGCGACCTGACCCCGGCCGGCCACGCCGCCCGCGCCGGCGGCCCGGAGACGGCGCTACTGGAGGATGACGACGGCCGCGTGCTGCTGCTGTCGGATCACGGCTTGTTCCGCGGCGGCGCCGACGGCTGGCGCCGCTACGGCGCGCGCCAGGGAGTGCGCGTCACCGAGGGCCAGCACGCGCTGCTGCGCGACCGCGACGGCGACCTGTGGCTCGGGCTGCCCGGGCGCGGCATCGCCCAATGGCAGGGCTACCGGCACTGGGAAAACTGGACGACGGCCCAGGGGCTGCCGGACGAGAACGTCTGGGCGGTGCGGCGCGCCGGCGACGGCGTGCTGTACGTCGGCACCGGCCACGGCGTGGCGGCGCTGGGCGCCGCCGGCGCGGCCACGCTGGCCATCGGCCGCGGCGAGGCGTGGGGCGCGCTGGCGGTGGACGCCCGCGGCGATCTGTGGGGCGCCAGCTTTTCCGGCCAGCTGTTGCGGCGCGACCGGCGCGGGCGCGTGGTCCGGGTGGCGCGCCTGCCGGAGCTGGGGGTCTATCACATGCTGTTCGACGGCGCCGGCCGGCTGTGGCTGTGCACCGAGCGTGGCGTGTACGTGATCGCCGACCCGCATCGGGCGCCGACGCCGGTGCGGGTCGAGCCGGCCACGGCGCTGGCCGGGCCCGACGCCGGCTTCCTGTCCGCCTGCGGCGACGCCGCCGGCCGCCTGTGGTTCGCCGGCACCGGCGGCCTGCTGCGGCTCGAGCACGGGCGCTGGTCGCGCGCGCTGCCGCCGGGCGACGGCGGCGGCTATGCGTCGGTGGCCTGCGACGGCGACGCCTTGTGGCTGCTCGGCGCCACCGGCGCGCGCCTGTGGCGGGCCGACGCCGGCGCCGCCGCGCCGGCGCCGCGTCCGGTCGAGCACCCGCTGCTCGAGGGGCGGGCGCCGGTGTCGCTGCTGGTCGACCGGCGCCACTGGCTGTGGCTGGGCACCGACAATGGCGTGCTGGTGTGGAACGGCGCGCGCTGGCGGCTGTTCAACGAGCAAAGCGGCCTGGCCTGGAACGACAGCAACCAGCACGCGCTGTACGAGGACGCCGACGGCTCGATCTGGATCGGCACCAGCAACGGCCTGTCGCACCTGCTGCGGCCCGGGTCGCTGTTCGCGCCGCGCGCGGTGCCGCTGTATCTGGAGGCGGCGCGCTACGGCGGCGCCGCGCCGGCCGGCGCCGACACGCCGTGGAACGGCGGCGCGCTGGACGTGCAACTGGCCGCGCCGGTGTTCCAGAACCACGAGGCGCTCAGCTACCGCTACCGCCTGCTGGGCCAGGAGCAGGCGTGGTCGCGCAGCGACAACGGCGCGCTGCGCTACGCGGCGCTGGCGCCGGGCCAGTACCGGCTGCAAGTGGTGGCCGAGCACGCGATGACGCAGCGCGCGTCGGCCATGCTGGAGCTGCCGCTGACGATCACGCCGCCGTGGTGGCGCACGCGCTGGGCCTACGCCGGCGGCGCGCTGCTGGCGTTGGGCCTGGTCGGCCTGCTGCACCGCTATCGGGTCGCGCGCGTGCTGCGCCAGCGCGCGCTGCTCGAGCGGCGCGTGGCCGAGCGCACCGCCGAGCTGGAGGCGTCGCGCGAGGAACACCGGCTGCGTTCGCTCAAGGACGGCCTGACGGGGGCCTGGAACCGCGTCGCGCTGATGGAGCGGCTGGCGCCGCTGCTGGCGCCGGGCGCGGCGCCGTTCCTGCTGGTGCTGCTGGACCTGGACCACTTCAAGCGCGTCAACGACACCCACGGCCACCTGGCCGGCGACGCCGTGCTGCGCGAGATGGTGCGGCGCATCCAGGCGGGGCTGCGCGCCAGCGACACCGTGGGCCGCTACGGCGGCGAGGAATTCATGCTGCTGCTGCCCGGGCTGGACCTGGCCGGCGGCGCGCCGCGCCTGGCGCGCCTGCACCGCGCGGTGTGCGCCGCGCCGGTCGACATCGACGGCTGCGGGCCGCTGCCGGTCACCTGCAGCGGCGGCGTGGTGCTGGGGCGGGCCGAGCGGGGCTTGACGGCCGAGCAGTGGATCGCGCTGGCCGACCAGGCGCTGTACCGCGCCAAGGCGCTGGGCCGCAACCGCCTCGAATACGCGCCGGCCGACGCCGCCTGAGCGGGGGGCGGCGGTCCGCCCTACACGCTCCTGAGGAAATCCCTACCCCACTATCCGGCGTGGCTGATGGTGCGGCGGCGCGGATTGATGCATTGTTCAGGTACCACAGGAGGAGGGCACATGCATACAGCGGCACTTTATGAGCATTACGAGCAATACGTCAGGGAATACCGGTCGGTCTTGAGCCTGGTCGATCAATTGCTGGCGCCGCAGGCGCTGGACCCGGCCGAGGCGGTGCGGGCGCGCCGCCAGTTGTTGGGCGAGGACGCGGTCACGGCCTTCGTCCACGTCACCGAACGCATGCAGGCGCAGGTGGCCGCCGGCCGGATGGAGGTCGACGTCGTGCTGGCGGCGCTGGTGTACGAATGTTGCGACAAACTGACCTCGCTGGGCGAGGCGCAGGTCGCCGCGCCGGCCTCGGCGGGCGAGCGCGACCAGCGCAGGCGGCGCCTGGTGCGGCCGGCCGAGCGCCTGTTCCACGGCGCCTGCCAGCGCCTGCTGAGCCGCGGCGCCTGACGCCCGCGGGCCGGGTACGGACGAGCTCGATTGCCGGAATCTTGCAAGCCACTGCCGCACAAAATATAAAAACTATCATGCATAATTGCCAACTGTATTAAGCTCGCGTTGCGCTGTCCGGCGCGCTTAAAATACAGGAGGTAATATGCGTAACTTGTTGATTGTTATGTGCATTTCGCTAGCCAGTCTATTCGGCGGAGCGGCCCACGCGTACCAGTACAATTATGTCAGCGAGGTGTTCCCGGTCGAGTTCACCTCCATCCGCGGCGACTTCACGGTCACCCAGTACAGCATCGTCACCGCCCACATCTTCACGCCGACGCTGCTCACCGCCGGCGCGACGTGGGCGCCGGGCACCGTGATCCAGATGTACCGCTTCTCGAACAACGAAATGCAGCAGTCGCTGGTGTACCCGGACCCGTACGCCGATCCCGCCTTTCCGCCCGGCTCGGCGTGGAATCCGAACTGGACGGTGACGATGAACATCGGCGCGGTCGACGCCAACGGCCTGCCGACGCTGTGGGACATCAGCCTGCAGCGCCAGCTGCGCACGCCGGAGGGCAGGGAAGACCTCAACAACCTGTTCGTCTCCAACAGCGGCGACAGCGCCTCGGGCGGCTACGAAACCTACAGCTACTTCGCCGGCGCCAGCACCGGCACGGGCCGCTGGAGCATCGGCCCGGCGCCGATACCGGAGCCGGAAACCTACGCCATGCTGCTGGCCGGCCTGGCCGTGCTCGGCGCGGCGGTGCGCCGGCGCGCCACTCCCACCAGCGCCACCAGCGCCAGTCCCGCGCCCAGCATCAGGTAGCCGTCCGGCTCGGGCACGGGGCTCACGCGCACGCTGTCGATGCCGATGTAGTTCGAATTCTGCCCGCCCGGCCCGCCATTGTCGACCACGTAGCGGAACGCCAGCGCGCCATCGGTGGCGCCGGCCAGCCCGCCCAGCGTGACGCTGTAGCGGGTCCACACGTCCGGGTAGCCGAAGAGCTGCTGGGCCGGGTTGATGCTCAGCAGCAGGGTCGAGTAGTCGCCCACGCTGGCGGCGCCGCTGCCGACGTTGGTGCCGCCAAGCGCGCTGAAGCGCACCTCCAGCCGGTCCGGGAAGAAGGAAAAGTCCGACGTGCGCGTCGAAAACGACAGCACGTCGCCGTTGTGGAAGGTCTGCGTGGGCAGGATCAGCCAGGTGCTCAGGTTGGCCGCGCCGGCGCCGGAATTGAAGTTGGCGGCGACGTAGCTGTCGGCGCCCCCCTGCTCGGCGGCGAATACCGATTGATCGCCCTGGAACCACGATGTCAGCCCGGCGGGCGCGCTGTTGTTGACGACGGTCCAGCCGGCCGGCAAGCCGCCATCGAAATCCTCCGACAGCGTGGCCGCGCCGGCGTGGCTACAAAGTGCCGCGCCGGCGAGCACGGCCGCATTCAACCAGGGCAATTTCATCACAACGGTCTCCTTGAGGTGGGTGTCAGTAAATTAATTTTACCAATTTAACACGAACTTAACAGTAACTTTTATAGAATTAGCAACACTCAAACCACATGGAGCAGCTTGATGAAACACGTGACAACCTTGGCCACTTTGCTGTTGGCGTTCGCCGCCGCCGTGATGCCGGCGGCGCGGGCGCAGA
The DNA here is from genome assembly GCF_017833525.1 of Duganella sp. 1411. Classification (GTDB taxonomy): domain Bacteria; phylum Pseudomonadota; class Gammaproteobacteria; order Burkholderiales; family Burkholderiaceae_D; genus Rugamonas. The sequence goes on along the minus strand of NZ_JAFICD010000001.1, from coordinate 638,977 downwards.
GCCCGACGGGCGACCGCAACAGCGTGCGCATCGAATTCGACAGCTACACGCCGGCCACGATGTACGACCTGGCGCGCGAGCGGCGCCAGAACTGGGCGCCGCAGCGGGTGTGGGGCGACCTGACGTTCCCGCCGGTGAAGACGAGCCCGGTGCCGGCGATGGTCATCATGCACGGCAGCGCCGGCATCGAGGCCAACACCAAGATGTGGGTCAGCGCGCTGAACTCGATCGGCGTGGCCACCTTCGTGGTCAGCAGCTACGAGCCGCGCGGCGTGGTCCGCACGGTCGAGGACCAGACGCTGGTGCCGCCGGCCGCCAACCTGATGGATGGCTTGCAGGCGCTGCAGGTGCTGGCCGAGGATCCGCGCATCGACCCGGCGCGCATCGGCGTGATGGGCTTCTCGCGCGGCGGCTCGGTGGCCTTCCGCTCCGCCATCGAACCGCTGCGGCACGCGGTCATCAAGACCGATCTGCAATTTGCGCTGCACATTCCGCTGTACGCCGGTTGTAACGACGTCTATTGGTCGCGGCAAATCACCGGCGCGCCCATCCTCAGCCTGGTGGGCGCGGCCGACGACTACGTCGGCGCGGCGCCGTGCGAAGCGCTGGCGGCCAGGTACGCCGAGGCCGGCGCGCCGATCCGCACCGTCAAGTACGCGGGCGCCTCGCATTCCTTCGACGCCACGTACGCGGTCACGTTCCTGCCCAAGGCGACCACCGCGCTGGCGTGCGGCGTGGTGCGCTGGGACATCGAACCGTGGACCATCCATTCGGAGCTGACCGGCGCCACGCTCGATCCGGCCAAGCTGACCGATTTCTACAAGCCCTGCACGCGACTGGGCGCGCACGCCGGGCGCAACGCGGCGGCCACCACGCAGGCGCGCACCGAGGTGCTCAACTTCGTCCGGCAGGTGTTCTTCGGCGCTAAGTAGGGCGGCCGGCCTGGGGGTGGGACCCGCCCAAGGTTTGCATGTGGCTTCAACATGGACTAGACTAGACTAAGTTAAAAGGGGGTCATATGCAAATCGTTAATATTCATGATGCCAAGACTCATTTCTCGAAACTGATCGAAGCCGTCACGCAAGGCGAGGAAATCGTGATTGCGAAGGCTGGGAAACCAGCAGCCATGCTGGTGCCTATGCAGACACAAAAACCTGTCCGCAAGCCTGGCGCGATGAAAGGCAAGATCAAGATCGCTACCGATTTCGACTCTCCTTTGCCCGATGATCTTCAAGCCGCATTTGAAGGTCGGTAATGAGAATTCTTTTGGACACCCACGTATATCTGTGGTGGCTGCAAGATCATCCCAAACTTTCAAAAGCAGGTAGGGACAGGATCGTTGCAGCATCAGAAGTGTATGTCAGCAGCGCGTCAATATGGGAAGCAACAATCAAGGCTGGCATCGGTAAGCTGGAAGTTGACGTAAAGCGGCTTGTGACAGAGATCGCGAACAGTGGCTTTCAAGAGCTCTCAATTTCGGCAAGCCATGCCGCCACCGTGGCGCTGCTGCCGGATATCCACCGCGACCCTTTCGACCGCATGCTGGTTGCACAAGCGCTGTGCGAACCACTACGACTGCTCACCGCCGATGGCATCCTGACCGGGTATTCAGAATTGGTCGAGCTCATCTAGTGTCCTGAATTCAAATATGGCGAGAATCAGCCTGGCGCCCATCCGCACAATGGCACCTTTACAACAGACCCACAACGAAAGCACAATAGACGATGAGCTTGTCATTTCACATTGACTACAACGGAGAGTGCGAGGAAGCATTCAACTTTTATGCGGCGTGTCTCGGAGGAAGTATCGGTACGATGCTCAGGGTCGCAGATTCACCGATCCCAGCATCGACGACACGTCCGGGGCGCCACATTGTTCACGCAAATATTCGCATTGATGGGGTCGAGTTGGCCGGTGCCGATGTCGAAGATCATCACTACAAGCGGCCGGCAGGCTTCTACGTTTTACTCGGTGTGGACTCTGATGAGAAGGTTGATGCTTACTTCAGTGCGCTGCAGCCACATGGACATGTCATCTTGGCGCCACAGCGAACGTTCTGGTCAAGTCGCTATGCAATTGTGATCGACCGCTTCGGCGTGCCTTGGAAACTCAATCGCGGGACATGACAAGGTCCGCAATGGGAGGGTCGAAAGCTGCCGGTCGCTTAGGTACAAAAAAACTGCAGGTTGTGTCAAACTTTATTGTTGCAAACCGAGGGCTTGCGAAGCTTCACTGGCGTTTGTATCGAACTTTTTTGTTCGTCCACACCTGCCCGTGATCGTCCGAGTTTAGTGTACGGCCCATCCTGGCGGGCGTTTAGCATGGCCGGCGCTAAACTGATTGCAAAAACCATCCCAGCGAAATTTCACAACATTGACCTCCATATAATTTGAACAGGGGACTTCCCTGAAAAAATAATACTGGAGACCATGATGAAACAATATCTGAAACGATTGGTGATCGCCGGCGTGATCGTGTTGTCGGCGGCGGGGCAGGCGTTGGCCGTGCCCAATTGCGCGAGCGCGGCGTCCGATCCCGATGGTGACGGCTGGGGCTGGGAAAACAACCAGTCCTGCAAGGTGGTGCCCAATTGCGCCAGCGCCGCCTCCGACCCCGACGGCGACGGCTGGGGCTGGGAAAACAACCAATCCTGCAAGGTGGTCGCGCAGGTCGCGGCCAAAGGATTTAGCGTCTCCGGCAGCGTGCTCAAGGACGCCAACGGCAATGCCTTCATCGCGCGCGGCGTGAACAACCCGCACGCGTGGTACGACACCCAGGCCTACGACGTGCTGCCCAATCTGGCCGCGCGCAAGACCAATCTGATCCGCGTGGTCTGGACCATGGGCGGCTCGCCGTCGCGCCTGGACCAGATCCTGACGGCCATCGAAGCGCAGAAAATGGTCTCCATCGTCGAGCTGCACGATGGCACCGGCAGCAACGACACGACCGTGCTGCAGAACATGGCCAACTATTGGGCGCGCGCCGACGTCGTCGCGATCCTGAAAAAACACGAGCGCACCATCATGGTCAACATCGCCAACGAGTGGGGCGACAACAATATGGGCGCGCTGCAGTGGCGCGACGCCTACATGCAACCGATCACGACCCTGCGTAACGCCGGCTTGACCACCACCATTGTGATCGACAGTCCCAAGTGGGGCCAGGACGCCAGCGGCGGCCTGTTGTACGGCTGGGACCTGCTCAACCACGATCCGCGGCACAACCTGCTGTTCTCGGTCCACGCTTACGGCAGCTTCAATAACTCGAACGACATCTACAACATGATGAACAACTACAAGAGCAACAACCTGCCGTTGTTGATCGGCGAGTTCGGCTACAACTACAACAACGGCAACAACAATCTCGGCTCCAAGGTCGACGCGCCGCTGCTGATGCAATATGCGCAGCAGTTCGGTGTCGGCTACGTGGCGTGGTCGACGGCGGGCAACGACGCCGGCAACGCCTGGCTCGATCTGCTGACCAATTGGTCGGGCACGACGAGCTGGGGCAACACCGTCTGGTACGGCCAGTACGGCATCAGCAATACCGCCCAGAAAGCGTCGATCTACTAGGCCGGGGGCGTGCGGCGGCCGGTCCGGCTTCACGCCGTATCGCGCCGCCCGCTACTTGTCGGACTTGAGGAACAGGTCGTTGTCGGGCGCGAAGTTGGCGTACAGCGGCAGCAGGGCGCCGCCGATGGCGCGCGCGTCCGAACCGATGGTGCCGCCCAGTACCGACGGCCGCGACACCCCCTCCCAACTGTAATACGCCAGCGCCGCCTCCACCTGCGGCAGCAGCGCGTCGAGCAGGCCGCGTTCGCACGAGCCGTCGATGATCACGCTGTCGAGATCGAGCAGGCAGCTGGCGCTGTTGATGGTCAGCGCGATGGCGCGCGCGGCGTGGTCCAGCCAGGCCAGCGTGTGCGGGCGCCATGGCTCGCGCAGCGCGCGGCCGTCGAAACAGGCCGCCTCGTCCAGGCCGGCGGCGATGAACGATTGCTCCAGGTTGAACAGCGAGGCGTCGCTCAGCAGTTGCGCCGGTTGCGCGCTGTCGCCGCGCCGCGCCAGCCCGAGCGGGATCGAGCCGATGGCGCCGGCGTTGCCGTGCGGACCGCCGCGCAGATTGCTGTCGATGACCAGGCCGCCGCCGATGAAGGTGTCGACAAACACGTACAGGAAGCTTTTGATGCTGCGGCCGCGCCCGGCGACCAGTTCGGCCACGCAGGCGGCGGCGGTGTCCTTGACGAACTGCACCGGCAAACCGGTCATCGCCTGCACCCGTTCGCGGATGTCGATGCGGTTCCAGCGTTCGGCTTGTTCGGGCGCGATGCCGAGCAGCTTTTGCCAGCCGCCGAGCGCCAGCGGCGCGGCGATGCCGATGCCGCTCAGGCGCTTGGCGCGCGCCGGCCCGAGCCGCTCGTGGATCAGCGCCAGCTGCTTTTCGATCTCGACGAACAAGGTGTCCGGATCGGGGAAGGTGTACGACAGCGTCGAGCGCTCGCGCGTGCGGCCGACGAAGTCGATCAGCAGCACGTCGAGGTTGCGCCGTCCGATCTTGATGCCGATCGAATACGCGCCGTCCGGGTCCAGCGCGATCGGCACCGACGGTTGCCCGACCTTGCCGCGCAGCGCCTCCAGCTTGAGCACCAGCCCCTCGTCGAGCAGGCGGTTGATGATCAGCGAGATGGTCTGCGTGCTCAGGTTGGTCAGCCTGGCCAGGTCCGCCTTGGGCATGGCGCCGTGCAGACGTATCGTCTGCAGCACCACGCGCTCGTTGAATTGGCTCATGCCGATCTGGTTGGAGCCGCGCGGGCGCAGTCTCCTGATGTCATCCATGCTCGGCTCGTCTCTTTGTATTTTTTTGTAATTAGGCATTATTTAATTATGCCAGAGCGTCACCTATGACGCCCTTTTTAAAAATGAAGTTGGCGTACGGCTGGGCCTCGCCGGTTTGCACGATGGCGTAGGCGCCGCCGACCCGGTCGTAGAAGGCGAAGCGCTCGACCGCCGCGCACTGTCCGGGAGCGGCCGAGGCCAGCTCGCCGGCCAGCGCGATGACCGCGCGCTGCACCGCCGAGGCGTAGCCGTCGGGCGTGTGCTCGACCTTCATGTAGGCCACCGGCTGCGCCACCGACTGGTCCAGCGGAAACACCGACAGCACCGCCCGGCAGGCGCGTTGCAGGTCGATGCCGGGCATGCGGATCACCGGCTTGCCACGGCCCAGTGAGGCGGCCGTGAAGTTGGCGTCCACCACCACGACCTCGTCGCCGTGCCCCATCTCGCACAACACCTTCAACAACTCGGGCGTGAGCGCGGCATCGATTCCTTTAAGCATGGGCATCTTCCGGCAGGTGGGCGGGGTCCTTGGCGCCGGTCATCACGGCGACGGTGTCGGACATGCTGATGGTCTTGGGGTTGACCACGGCGGCGCGCCGGCCCAGCCGCTGGATGTGGATGCGGTCGGCGATCTCGAACACGTGCGGCATGTTGTGGCTGATCAGCACCACGGCCAGGCCGCGGTCGCGCACCCGGCGTATCAGTTCCAGCACCATATTGCCTTCCTTGACGCCCAGCGCGGCGGTCGGCTCGTCGAGGATCACCACGTGGCGCGCGAAGGCCGTGCTGCGCGCCACCGCCACGCCCTGGCGCTGGCCGCCGGACAGGGTTTCGACCGCCTGCTGCATCGAGCGGATGCCGATCTTGAGGTCCTGCATGTGGCGGATCGCCTCGGACAGCATCTTCTTCTTGTCGATGACGCGGAAGCACTTGCCCATGATGCCGGGCTTGAGGATCTCGCGGCCGAGGAACAGGTTCTCGGCGATCGTCATGGCCGGCGCCACGGCGAGGTCCTGGTACACCGTCTCGATGCCGTGGCGGCGCGCGTCGATCGGCGAGCCGAAGTGCACGGCCCTGCCGTCGAGCAGCAGTTCGCCCGTGTCGGGCACGATCGCGCCCGACAGCGCCTTGATCAGGCTGGATTTGCCGGCGCCGTTGTCGCCGATCACGGCCAGGATCTCGCCGGCGCGCAGTTCGAAGTCGGTGCCGTCGAGGGCGGTGACGTTGCCGTAGCGCTTGGTCAGGCCGCGGGCCTGGAATACCGGGGTTGCATTGGGAACAGCAGTGGAAATCGTCATGATGATTACCCCTTCTTGTGGGTGAGTTGGTCGGTGGCCACAGCCAGGATCACGAGCACGCCCGTGACCAGTACCTGATACACCGAGGGCACGCCCATCAGCGTCAAACCATTGCGGAACACGCCGACGATCAGCACGCCGATCAAGGTGCCGACGATCGAGCCGCGTCCGCCGAACAGGCTGGTGCCGCCGATGACGACGGCGGTGATGCTGTCGAGGTTGTCCGTGGCGCCGGCCTGCGGGTCGCCGACGCCCATGCGGGCCACCGACAACATCGAGGCGACGCCGTACAACAGGCCCGCCGCCATGTACACGCCCAGCATGACCTTGCCGGTGGCGATGCCGGTCAGGCGCGCCGACTCCGGATTGTTGCCGACGGCGTAGACGTGGCGGCCGGGCGCGGTGTCGCGCAGGAACAGCCAGGTCAGGATGTACAGGCCGATCATCAGCACGGTACCGTAGGTGATGGCGGTCTGGCCGAGCTGGAAGGTGTTCCCGAAGAACATCATTGAGTCCGGCACGTCGGTGACGGTTTGCGCGCCCGAGTAGATCTGCGTCAGCGCGAAGGCGATGTTCATCGTGCCCAGCGTGACGATGAAGGCGGGCAGCTTGATGCGGGTCACCAGGGCGCCGTTGAGCGCGCCGATGGCCGCGCAGACGGCGATGCCGCAGCCGACGGCGACATACGGATTGATGCCGAGGTCGACGGCGAACTTGCTCATCACGACCGAGCCGAGCGCCATCACCATGCCGCACGACAGGTCGATGCCGGCGGTCAGCACGATCAGGGTCTGGCCCAGCGCGATGACGCCAACGATCATGACCTGTTGCAGGATCAGCGAAAAGTTCTGTCCGCTAAGGAAGCGGTCCGATTGCGACGCGAAAAACAGCGAGGCGACGATCAGCGCGATGAACGGGCCGAGCGTGGAGACGGGCGGCAGGCGGTCGAGCAGGCGGGTGTGCATGGCGGCGTCCTTGGTGAGGGGCAGCGAGCCCTGTAGGCGAGTATTCATGGTCACTATTCCGTGATGGGTGGCGAAGGAGGGCGGCGGAGGCGGTGGGCGCGCATGGACTTATTTCTTGCCCCAGCAGGCGTCGAGGCCGGCCCGGGTGTCCTTGCTGTCGACGCCGGCGAGCGGCTTGTCGGTGATCAGCGTGACGCCGGTGTCGACGTAGCCGCTGGCCTTCTTGCCGGTCTTGGCGTAGGCCAGGCCGGCCTCGACGCCGAGCGCGGCCATCTTCAGCGGATATTGCTGGGCGGTGGCGGCGATCTTGCCGGCCTTGACGTCGCGCACGCCGGTGCAGCCGCCGTCGACCGAGACGATCATCACGCCCTGGTCCTTGCCGGCCGCCTTGAGCGCCTTGTAGGCGCCGGCGGCGGCCGGTTCGTTGATGGCGTACACCAGGTTGATGCCGGGGTTCTTCTGCAGGCAGTTCTCCATCGCGGTCTGGCCCTTGGCCTGGTCGCCGTAGCTGTCCTGCATGCAGACAATGCTGGCGTCGCCTTTCTTGATGCCGTAGCCCTCGAGGAAGCCGGCCAGGCGCTGGATGCCGACCGGGTGGCCGGGGAACAGGTCGAGCGCGGCGATCTTGACCGCCTTGCCGGCGAACGCGGCCTTGGCGTAGCGGCCGATCAGCACGCCCGCCTTGTGGTTGTCGGTGCTGAACAGGGCGTCGGCCGCGTCCATCGGCTCGGTCGGGCTGTCCATGGCGATCACCATCACACCCTTGTCGCGCGCTTTTTTGATCGACGGCACGATGGCCTTGGCGTCGCTGGGCGTGATCAGGATGGTCTTGGCGCCGGCGGCGATCATGTTCTCCAGCGCGGTGACCTGGCCGGCGTTGTCGCCGTCGGACTTGCCGGCGCCGGTCAGCAGCTTGGCGCCGCCGGCCTGGGCCGCCTGTTGCGCGCCTTCCTTCATCTTGACGAAGAAGGGGTTGATCTCGGTTTTGGTGATCAGGCCGATGACCGGCTGGTCTGCGGGGGTGGCCGCCACGGCCGTGGCCGCGACGGTGCCGAGCGCGCTCAGCGCCAGGAAATGGGTCAATTTCATGCGATGTCTCCTCTGATTTTCTGGGCGGCCGCGCCTGTCGGCGGGGCCCGATTCGGTAGGCGGTGATAACTCTTTACTACCGAACCGATTAGGAATATATTCGCAACAAATTAATAAATCAAGTTGTTTTATTAATTCGAGCGCCGGCCGAATGAGGGCTTTCTGGCGTGCCGGCTAGAGTAGTTTTCCCACTGCAACTTATGAGGACATGATGATCGCAACCTTAGGCGAGGCCTTGGTGGACATGATCGAACAACCCGACGGGCGCTTTCAGGCATGCCTGGGCGGCTCGGTGTTTAACTTCGCCATCGGGCTGGCGCGGCAGGGCGTTCCGACGGCCTACCTGAACCCGCTGTCGAGCGACACATTCGGCGCGCGCTTCGCCGCGCTGCTGCGCGCCAGCGACGTGCTGCCGGCCGCGCCCGCGCCCAGCGCCCGGCCGACGTCGCTCGCCATCGTCAGCATCGACGCCGGCGGCGCGCCGACCTACGCGTTCCACCGCGAGCGCGTGGCCGACCGCGACGTCAGCGCCGCGTCGCTGATCGACAGCTTCCCGCCGCAAATGGCGTTGCTGCATACCGGCGGGCTGGCGCTGGTGCCGGAGGACGGCGCCACGCTGGGGCCGGCGCTGCGGGCGGCGGCCGAACGCGGCGCGCTGATCTCGATCGACGCCAATCTGCGGCCGCTGGTGGCCGACGACCTGCCGCGTTATGTGGACGCGGTGCGGCAAGCGCTGCGGCAGGCCCATATCGTCAAGGTCAGCGATGAGGATCTGGAGGTGTTGGGTTTGGGCGCGGCCAGCCTGGAGCAGGTGGCCGAGGCGCTGTTCCATGAATCGTCGGTGCAATTGATCGCCGTCACGCGCGGTGGCCGGGCCGCCGCGCTGGTGTCGCGCCACTTCGTTGTCGAGCTGCCGACGCCGGACGGCTTGGCGCTGGTCGACACGGTGGGGGCGGGTGACAGCTTCCAGGCTGGATTGATCGGCTATTTGTTCCGGAACGGTGTGCTGACCGGAGCGGCGGCGCTGGGAGATCTGGATCGCGAAACGTTGCGGGGCGCGCTCAGGCACGCGATCTGCGCCGCCAGCATCAACGTTACGCGTGCTGGATGCGATCCGGCGACGTGGGATGAAACGCTGCGCTTCGGCGCCGAGTGGCAACGCGCGGCGGTCGACGCCTGAAACGGCATTACGTAGGGCGGATTAGGCGGAACGCCGTAATCCGCCATCTGTGAGCCGTCGGCAGCGCACGCAAATGGCGGATTACGCTGCGCTAATCCGCCCTACGTGGTTTAGAAGAACGTGGTTTAGAAGAACCTTGAAAAATGGCCTTCGGTGCGCCAGGGGGAGCGCTACGCCGAAATTTTCACAGCACAGCTTTATCAGGCGCGCACGCGCCGACGACAACTAAAAAACACCACAACACGAGCAGCAGACAACGACAAACACTTGGAGACCCTACAATGAAAAATATCATTCAAAAAACCCTATTCCACACCGCGCTGACGGCCGGCGCCATGGCATGCTGCGCGCCGGCGTCCGCGCTCGACTACCAAGGCTACTTCCGCGCCCTGGCCGGCTCCAACTCGTCGCACGGCGGCGCCAGCTGCTTCCAGCTGGCCGGCGCGCTGGCCAAATACCGCCTTGGCAACGAGTGCGAGGTCTACGGCGAATTCTGGCTGGGACAAGAAGTGACCAAGGCCGACGACGGCGCCGTCTTCAACGCCAACATCATGCTGTCCTACTACAGCGCCAACGCGTCGTCGAAATCCGAGGCCGACCTGCCGCAAATCTACGTGCAGGGCGACAAAATCCCCGAACTCAACAACGGCAGCGTGTGGCTCGGACGCAAGTACTACAAGCGCGAAGGCCTCGGCGCCAACGACTTCATGTACTGGAGCGGCCGCGGCTTCGGCGGCGGCGTCGAGGACGTCATGCTGGGACGCGACCTGAAGTTCAGCTACGCGTTGCTGCGCAAGGATAACCTGGTCGCCACCACCAGCGGCCTGCTGCCGGCCACCGGCGCGCTGGCCGACAACGGCAGCAACTCGGCCACCCGCCACGACTTCCAGCTGCGCGGCATCCCGACCAATCCCGGCGGCTCGCTGGAATTGGGCCTGAGCTTCATCGTCAAGGACGCCAAGGGCAACGACAAGCAGTCGGCCGACACCCTGCATTCCGGCTATGGCGCGACGATCCAGCACCGCCAGACCGGCATCAACGGCGACGGCGTGAACAAGTTCGCGATCCAGTACGGCACCGGGCCGGGCACCGGCGGCGCCGACCAGTCGGTCGGCGCGATCGGCAACCTATCCGACGACAAAAACATCAGCCGCATGCGCGTGCTCGAGGGCCTGTACACGCAGTTCACGCCGCGCCTGGGCGCCGAGCTTGTGGCGATCTACCAGAAGGACAAGGGTTTCACGCCGGAGCGCACGGTGCTGGGCGTGGCCGAAAACAAGGTGTGGACCAGCCTGGGCGGACATCTGGTCTACGGCATCAGCCGGCGCTTCAAGATCGGCATGGACCTGGGCGTGGACGCCGTCCGGCCCGACGACGGCCCGACCCGCAGGATGACCAAGTTCACCATCGCGCCGACCATTTCGTCCGGCATGGGCCTGAACGCGCGCCCGGACCTGCGCCTGTTCTACACCTACGCCAAGTGGAACGACGCGGCGCGCCTGGCCGCCGACAGCGCCGCGCCGGGCAGCGCCTTGTCGTCGACGGGCGCGTTCGGCGCGGCCAAATCGGGTTCGATGATCGGCGTGCAGGCCGACGTTTGTTTCTAGGCCCGAGCCGATAACGCTGCAGGGTGCCGGTCCCGCCGACACCCTATGTGCACATGCGGGGACAAACTTCGGGCCGAGTCGTGCGCACGGTTGCTACGTGTTATATTGAATCCGTTCCTCCTCCTTGCCACCGGCCTGTTCGTCATCCAGCGCTGTTCGGCGCCAATCTGCGAGCCCGCTCGGCAGTCATACACCATACCCGTCACGCTGAGCTGTAGTTGTTTGGAAGGCGCACATGCATACGACCGGATTCGACAGGGGCGACAACGAACGCCTGTGGCTGCTGGCCGGCCATACCGAACACACGCGCCAGGCCAGTCTGCTCAAGACGGGCGCCTTGCAAGACGCTATCTTTAACAGCGCCTATTTCTCCAGCATTGCCACCGACGAGCGCGGCGTGATCCAGATCTTCAACGTCGGCGCCGAACGCATGCTGGGATACATGGCGCAGGACGTGCTGAACCGGATCACGCCGGCCGATATCTCCGACCCGCTCGAACTGATCGCGCGCGCCGCCTCGCTGAGCGAGGAACTCGACACGCCGATCGCGCCCGGCTTCGACGCGCTGGTGTTCAAGGCCTCGCGCGGCATCGAGGACATCTATGAGTTGACCTACATCCGCCAGGACGGCAGCCGCTTTCCGGCGATCGTGTCGGTGACGGCGCTGCGCAACGCGCGCGACGACATCATCGGCTACCTGCTGATCGGCACCGACAACACCACCCGCAAACGCTTCGAACGGGCGCTGGAGGACAAGAATATCGAGCTCGAGCACGCCAGCCGCATGAAATCCGAATTCCTGGCCACGATGTCGCACGAGCTGCGCACGCCGCTCAACGCCATCATCGGCTTTTCCGAGGCGCTCAGGGACGGCCTGATGGGCGAGACCACGGCCATCCAGCACGAATCGATCGACGACATCTTCACCAGCGGCCAGCACCTGCTGTCGCTGATCAACGATATCCTCGACCTCTCCAAAGTCGAGGCCGGCATGATGGCGCTGGAGCTGGAGCCGGTCGACTTGCACAGCCTGCTGCAGAACAGCCTGACCATCGTGCGCGAAAAAGCGGCGGCCCAGCGCATCGGACTCGAGCTCGACATCGGCGAGGGCCTCGACGTGGTGCAGCTCGATATGCGCAAGACCAAGCAGATCGTCTACAACCTGCTGAGCAACGCCGTCAAGTTCAGCGCCAGCGGCGGGCCGGTGCAGTTGCGCGCGCGCCGCGTCGGGCGCGACAGGGTCGGCGTGCTGGAGGGGAAATGGCCGACGCACCGCTTTCCCCAGGCCGACAACGAATACAACGACTTCGTTGAAATCTGCGTCAGCGACCACGGCATCGGCATTTCGCAGGACAACATGGGGCGGCTGTTCCAGGCCTTCAGCCAGATCGACAGCAGCTTGGCGCGCAAGTTCGAGGGCACCGGCCTGGGCCTGGCGATGGTCAAGCAGTTGACCGAACTGCAGGGCGGCGCCGTGGCGGTCGCCAGCGCCGAGCGCCAGGGGTCGCGCTTCGCGGTCTGGCTGCCGTTGCGCGCGGCGCCGCACGCCGGCGCGACGGTTTAAGGGGGGACCGACATGGCCAAGGTATTGGTAATAGAAGACAACGCGGCAAACATGAAGCTGGCGTCGCTGCTGCTGCGCAACGCCCACCACAGCGTGCTGTGCGCGGTGGACGCCGAGGCCGGGTTGATGGTGGCCCGCAAGGAACTGCCCGACCTGATCCTGATGGATATCCAGTTGCCCGGCATGGACGGCCTGGCCGCCACGGCCATCCTGAAGCACGACCGCATCACGGCCGCCATCCCGGTCATCGCCTTGACCGCCATGGCGATGAAGGAGGACCAGGAAAAGAGCCGCCAGGCCGGGTGCGACGCCTACATCGCCAAGCCGCTGGGCTACCGCCAGCTGTACGCGATGATCGACTCGCTGTTGTGCGCCGGGCGCGCCCCGTGAGCGTTTCCGCCCCCACCATCCTGATCGTCGACGACGAGGCGCAGAACCGCCGCCTGCTGGCGGTGCTGCTGCGTCCCGAGGGCTACCACACCGAAAGCGCCGCCAGCGGCGCCGAGGCGCTGACCGCGATCGCCCAGTCGGCCCCCGACCTGATCCTGCTGGACATCATGATGCCCGGCATCGACGGCTACCAGGTCGCCGCCATCCTGAAGAGCAATCCGGCCACCGCCAACATCCCCATCATCATGGTCACCGCGCACGACGAGCGCGGCGCCCGGCTGGCGGGGCTGTCGGCCGGCGCCGAGGAATTCCTCACCAAGCCGGTCGACCGTACCGAGTTGTGGCTGCGCGTGCGCAACCTGCTGCGCCTGAAGGCCTTCGGCGACCTGCAGGAGCACAGCTTCGTGCTGGAGCAGCAGGTGGCCGCGCGCACCGCCGACCTGCAGCGCTTCCGCACGGCGATGGACGCCACCGCCGACGCCATCATGCTGGTCAGCCGCGACAGCATGCGTTTCGTCGAGGTCAACGCCACCAGTTGCGAGATGCTCGGCTACAGCCGCGCCGAGATGCTGGCGCTCGGGCCGGTGGCGCTGGGCGCGGTCACGCGCGAGGCGCTCGAGCAGGTGTACGACACCGTCATCGCCGGCGACGCGAGCAAAAAACTCAACGAGGCGACCCTGCATTGCAAGGACGGCTCGTCGCTGCAGGTGGAGGTCAGCCGCCAGGCCATGTTGTCCGGTAACGACTGGATCATCGTCAGCGTGGTGCGCGACATCACCGAGCGCAAGCAGGCCCAGCAAAAGCTGCAGCACCAGGCCAACCACGACGCCTTGACCGGCCTGCCGAACCGCAATTATTTCTATGAGACGTTGCGCAAGACCATAGCGCTGGCCGGCATCCAGGGTTGGAAGGTGGGGGTGATGTTCATCGACATGGACCACTTCAAGAACGTCAACGACACCTTGGGCCACGGCATCGGCGACGAACTGCTGATCAATTTCAGCCACCGCCTGATGACCTGCGTGCGCATGCGCGACACCGTCGGCCGGCTCGGCGGCGACGAGTTCGGCGTGATACTGGTGATGGAGCAGGGCCACAAGGGCGCGGCCCAGGTCGCCGCGAAGATCCGCGACGCGCTGCACCAGCCGTTCGACCTGCAGGGCTACGAGGTGATCATGACGGCCAGCATCGGCGTGACGATCTACCCGGACGACGGCGCCGATCCCGACGTGCTGATCAAGTACGCCGACACCGCCATGTACCAGGCCAAGCACGCCGGGCGCAACACCTACCGCTTCTTCACGGCGCAGATGAACGTCGACGTGCTGCAGCGCCAGGACCTGGAGAACGCGCTGCGCAAGGCCATCGAGCGCGACGAGTTCGTGCTGCATTACCAGCCCAAGGTGTCGCTGGCCACCGGCGCGGTGGTGGGGCTGGAGGCGCTGCTGCGCTGGGCGCGGCCCGGCCACGGGCTGGTGGCGCCGGGGGTGTTCATCCCGGTGCTCGAGGAGAGCGGGCTCATCGTGCGGGTCGGCGGCTGGGTCATCGACGCGGCCTGCCGCCAGATCGGGGAGTGGCAACTGGGCGAGGTCGGCTCGATCCAGGTGTCGGTCAACGTCGCCGGCCGCCAGTTCATCGAGGGCGACCTGGAGGGCGATGTGGTGCGCGCGCTGGCCGACCACGCGATTCCGGCCGGCTTGCTGGAGCTCGAGCTGACGGAGACGTCGCTGGTGGCCAACACCGAGCGCACCATGGAATGCCTGGGCAACCTGCGCCAGCGCGGCGTCAAGGTGTCGATCGACGACTTCGGCACCGGCTACTCGAGCTTGGCGTATCTGCGCCGTTTTCCGATCGACAAGCTCAAGATCGACATCGCCTTCATCCGCGACGTCACCAGCAACCCGGACGACGCCGCCATCGTGCAAGCGGTCATCACCATGGCCCACAGCCTGAACTTGGAGGTGGTTGCCGAGGGCGTCGAGACCGAGGCCCAGCGGAGTTACCTGCGGCGCCACCAGTGCGACCAGATGCAGGGCTATCTGGTCAGCAGGCCGTTGTCGGCGGCGTTGATGACCAAGCTGATAGTGCAGCGCAAAACCATGGCGCAGCCGGCCGCGCCGGACGCCCCGCGCCAGACCTTGCTGATCGTCGACGACGATCCGTTCATGCTGGAGCTGCTGGCCACCCAGCTGAGCGGGCAGCAATACCGCGTGCTGCAGGCGCAATCGGGGGCCGAGGCGTTCGAGCTGCTGGCGCAACACGAGGTGCAGGTGGTCCTGTGCGACCAGAGCATGCCCGAAATGAAGGGCACCGTGTTCCTCGACAGCGTGCGGGCCATCTATCCGGACACGTTCAGGATCGTGCTGTCGGGCCAAGCCAATCTGGAGGAGATGATGGCGGCGGTCAACCGCGCGGCGGTCGACCGTTTCTACACCAAGCCCTGGGCCCCGGAAGACATGCTCGCCGCCGTGCGGCAGGCGTTCCTGCACCCGCGGGTGGCGCCGGCGGCGGCGGAGCGGATCCCCGGCTGAGGGAGGCGCCGGCCGCGAAAATTTACATTGCCCATGGGAAAAATCCTTATGGAATCGGTGATTATTGCCTTTCCCATATGAAACCGGATTAACGGTATGGTCCCCGGTGGACGCGCCCACGCCCGCGCCGGCACCTCGGACCGCTGTTGAATGGCCCCAACCGCAAGGAGGTGGTGGGCAGCGTCGGCAAGGTGCGCGAGATCATCGGCGAGATCGCCACCGCCAGCCAGCAACAAACCGCGGGCATCGCCCAGATCCACCAGGCGCTGGCACAATTGGACGAAGGCACCCAGCATAATGCCGCCCTGGTGGAAGAGGCGGCGGCGTCGGCGGAAAACTTGCAGCGCCAGGCCGGGGACTTGTCGCACATCGTCAGCCAGTTCACGCTGGCGGCGCCGGCGCGTCAGGAGGCGCCGGCGTCCAGGCGGCTCCTGGTCACCATCGACGAGTAGCGCGACAGGGCCAGCGACGGCAGCCACACCGTGAAGCACGCGCCGCCGCCGGCTTTGTTCGACACCTCGATTTTTCCGCCGTGGGCGCGCATCAGGGCCTGCGACAGGGCCAGGCCCAGGCCCACGCCGGCGATGCCGCCGGCGCGCGCGTCGCTGCCGCGGAAAAACCGGTCGAACAGGAACGGCAGTTCGGCCTCGGCGACGCCCGGCCCCTGGTCGGCCACCGTCAGCAGCGCGCCGTGTCCGCCCTTGGCGACGCCGACGACGATGCGCCCGCCCGCCGGCGAGAACTTGATGGCGTTGTCCAGCAGATTGCGCAGCACCAGCGCGAGCGGCGCCTGGTCGACCTCGACGATTCCATTGAACTCGTCGTCGAGCACGATCTCCACGCCGCGCTCTTTCGCCTGCGGCGCCATGCGTTCGATGGTCTCGCGCGCCAGCGTGGCCAGCGGCACCATCTCGGCCGCGCCGCGCTGCTGGCCGGCGTCGATCCGGGCCAGCAGCAGCAATTCCTCGACCAGCGCGGTCAGGCGCTCGACCTCGTCCAGGCAGGAGCGCAGCGCGTTGACGTAGTCGCCGCCGTCGCGCGGACGCCGCAGGGTGATCTCGATCTCGGCGCGCAGCCGCGACAACGGCGAGCGCAGTTCGTGCGAGGCGTCGGCCGTGAAACGGCGCTGGGTGTCGAACGCATGCTCGATCCGCTCCAGCATGGCGTTCAAGGTGGTGACCAGATGGCCGATCTCGTCGTCGCCGCCCGGATGCGGCAGGCGCCGGTGCAGATTGTCCTCCTCGATCTCGTGCGCCTGGTCGACGATGTTCTCGATGGCGACGAACAATTTGCTGGACAGCCGCGCGCCGGCCCAGCCCAGCGCCGCCAGCAGGGCGAGCGCCATCACCGTGAACAGGATGGCCGCCGAACGCAGGATCTGGTTGACGTCGTCGAGCGAGCCGGCCACCTGCACCGCGTAGCGCTGGCCGCGCACGCGCGTCGGCAGCGACACCATGCGCAGCGGCTCCTCGCTGGCGTCGGGCAGCGTGTCGAACGCGGTTTGCCCGGCCGCCAGCCGCGCCAGCAGCGCGGGCGGGACGGGCAGCCGCTCGGAGCCCAGGTTGGCGCTGCGGGCCAATATCCGGCCGTCGCCGTCGATGATCTGCACCAGCCGGTCGATGCGCGTCAGCGATGGCGGCGCGCTGCCCGTGGGCGCCTCGTGGACGCGGATCGCGCTGGCGTCGCCGTCGGCCAGCATGGCGACTTCGGCCTCCGCCAGCGCAAGCAGCGCCCCGTCCAGCTGCCGGTTGACGGACTGCGTCAACAACCACCAGCCGGCCGTCGCGGTGGCGCCGACGGCCACCAGGATCGCCAGCAGGTGGACCAGTACCAGGCGGCGGCGCAAGCTAAGCATCGCCGGCCTCCGGCGGCGCCAGGCGGAAGCCGCGCCCGCGCACCGTTTCGATCAGCGCGGGCAGGCCCGGCGCGTCGACCTTGCGGCGCAGGTTCTTCATGTGGACGTCGATCAGATTGTCGATGGCGATCAGGTCGGCCTGCCAGACATGTTCGGCCAGCTGCAGCCGGCTGACGATGTCGCCGGTGCGCCGCATCAGCAACTCCAGGATGGCGTATTCCTTGGGCGTGAGGTCGAACCCGGCGCCGGCGCGCCCGGCCGCGCGCGTGGCCGGATCGAGCCACAGGTCGGCCACCCGCAGCAGCGCCGGGCGGACCCGTTCGGTGCGCCGCAGCAGCGCCCGCACGCGCGCCAGCAGTTCGTCGAACACAAACGGCTTGGTCAGGTAGTCGTCGGCGCCGGTATTGAGGCCCGTGATGCGGTCGGCCACGGCGTCGCGCGCGGTCAGCATCAGCACCGGCAGGCGATGGCCCGCCTGCCGCCATTCGGCGCACAGGGCGACGCCGGTTTTACCCGGCATCATCCAGTCGAGGATGGCCATGTCGAACCGGTCCACCGCGTGGGCGGCGGCTTCCTCGGCCGAGTGGGCGACCACGACCAGGAAACCTTCCTCTTCCAGGCCGCGCGCCAGCAGCCGGGCCGCTTTGTGATCGTCTTCTACCAACAGAATGTGCATGGAACGCCCTCAGCAAGAGCGAAAGTATAGCAGCGTTGCCCGGGGCCTTTCCTGAAGAAGAATTCAGGATGCAGTGCAGCAAATTTTCGTACCATGGCGGCGCCGTCCGATGCTGACGGCGCGTCCAGGGAGAAAATCATGACACCAACATCGCTGCGTAAAGCACTCTTGCCGGGCCTGCTGGGCCTGGCCGCATTCGGCCTGACGGGCTGGGGCCTGCTGGGCCTGCACGCCAAGGAGGCTCCGCCGGAGCCCTCCGCCGCCATCGTCCACCAGGGCGACGTGCTGCTGATCCCGGAGCGGTCGCCGTTGCGGCGCTCGCTGGCGGTCGCTCCCGTGGCGCAGCAAAGCGTGGCGCAGCCGTTCACGCTGCCGGCCGTGGTGGAGGCCGATCCGGCGCGCCTGGTCAAGATCGCGCCGCCGCTGGCCGGACGCATCGTCCGCCTCAACAAACAGCTTGGGGACCCGGTCAAGGCCGGGGAGGTGCTGTTCGTCCTCGACGCGCCCGATTTCGCGCTGGCCAGCGCCGATGCCGCCAAGGCGCGGGCGGCGTTGACCCTGGCCGCGCACAACCTGGAACGCCAGCGCGAGCTTGACAAGTCCGAGCTGGCCGTCCGCCGCGACCTGGAACAGGCGCAGAGCGAGTACGCGCAAGCGGCCAGCGAGTCGGCCCGCGCCGATGCGCGCCTGAGCCAGACCGGCGCCCGCGCCGGCGCGGCGGCCGGCGGCAAGCTGGCGGATGGTAAGCTGGCAGTGAGATCGCCGATCTCCGGCCGCGTGGTGGAACTGGCCGCCGCCGAGGGGGCCTACTGGAACGACGCCACCGCACCGCTGATGACGGTGGCCGACCTGTCGCGGGTGTTCGTCAGCGCCAACGCGCAGGAAAAGGATCTGGCGCGGGTGTACGTGGGCCAGCAGGCCAGCGTCAAGGTGGACGCCTACGCCGAGCCGGTGAGCGGCCAGGTGCGCTACGTCGGCGAGATGCTGGACCCGGACACGCGCACGGTCAAGGTGCGTCTGCCGTTCGATAACCGCGACGGCCGCCTCAAGCCCGGCATGTTCGCCGAGGCCACGCTGCTGTCGCGCGCGCACCAGGGCATGCTGGTGCCGATGGCCGCGGTCGTGCAGAGCGGCTTTTCCAGCCGCGCCTTCGTCGAGGTCAAGCCGTGGAATTTCGTGCCGCGCGAGTTGAAGCTGGGCGCGCAGATCGGCCAGCAGGTCGAGGTGCTGGGCGGCCTGCAGGCGGGCGAACGCATCGTCGTCAAGGATGGAGTGCTGCTGAATGATTGAGCGTCTCGTCACCCTGTGCTTCAACCGGCGCGGCATCGTCGCGCTGATCTTCCTGCTGGTGACGCTGTACGGCGGCTATTGCTGGACCCAGCTGCCGCTGGAAGCCTATCCGGACATCGCCGACACCACCTCGCAGGTGGTCACCCAGGTCAACGGCCTGGCCGCCGAGGAGGTCGAGCAGCAGATCACCATCCCGCTCGAGCGCGAGATCATGGGCACGCCCGGCATGCACGTGATGCGCTCGAAGTCGACCTTCGGCCTGTCGCTGATCACGGTGGTGTTCCAGGACGGCGCCGAGGATTACTGGTCGCGCCAGCGCCTGCAGGAGCGTATCGCCGGCGTCAACCTGCCGTACGGCGCGCAGCCGTCGCTCGACGCGCTGACGTCGCCGATCGGCGAAATCTACCGCTACACGCTGGAATCAAAAACGCGCAGCCTGCGCGAGCTGTCGGAGCTGCAGCGCTGGAAGGTCGTGCCGCGCCTGAAGCAGGCGGCCGGCGTGGTCGACGTCACCAACTTCGGCGGCTTGAGCACGCAGTTCCTGCTGGAGTTCGACCCGGCCAGGCTGTCCAAGTACAACCTGTCGCTGTCGCAGATCACGCAGGCCATCTCCGCCAACAACGCCAACGCGGGCGGCAGCGTGCTGACGCGCGGCGAACAAGGCCTGGTGGTGCGCGGCGTGGGCCTGATCCACAGCCTGGACGACCTGGGTAACATCGTCGTCGCGCAAAAGAACGGCGTGCCGGTGCTAGTCAAGGACCTGGGCAATGTCACGCTGGGCAACCAGGAGCGGCACGGGGTGCTGGGCAAGGATCATGTGTCGGATACGGTGTCCGGCATCGTGCTGCTGCTGAAGAACGAGAACCCGTCGCGCGTGATCGCCGGTGTGCACGAGGCGGTGCAGGACCTGAACGAGCATCTGCTGCCCAAGGACGTCAAGCTGGTGCCGTACATGGACCGCAGCACGCTGGTCGACGCCACCGTCCACACGGTCGGCAAGACGCTGGTCGAGGGCGTGGTGCTGGTGACGCTGGTGCTGGTGCTGTTCCTGGGCAGCGTGCGCGCGGCGCTGATCGCGGCGGCGGCGATTCCGGTGTCGCTGATGATCGCCTTTATCCTGATGCACCACTTTAAGATCCCGGCCAACCTGCTGTCGCTGGGGGCGATCGACTTCGGCATCATCGTCGACGGCGCCATCTTCGTGCTGGAGGCCATACTGCGCCGCCGCGAGGAGCAGGCCGACGGTTTGATGAGCGCCGAGGACGCGATGAAGGCCACGCTGCAGGTCATGCGGCCGACCTGCTTCGGCATGCTGGTCATCATGATCGCCTATCTGCCGCTGTTCGCCTTCCAGCGCATCGAATACAAGTTGTTCTCGCCGATGGCGTTCGCGGTCGGTTTCGCGCTGCTGGGCGCCTTGCTGATGACGATGACGCTGATCCCGGGCATGGCCTACCAGGCCTTCCGCAAGCCGCGCAAGATCTTCCACAATCCGGCGCTGGAATGGCTGATGCCGCGCTACGAGGGGCTGCTGCGGCGCCTGGTGGGCAAATCGCGCCTGGTGCTGGCGGTGGCCGCCGCCACGCTGGTGGCGGTGGTCGTGGTGGGCGGCGCCGTCGGCCGCGATTTCCTGCCGACGCTGGACGAGGGCTCGATCTGGCTGCAGGTGACGCTGCCGCCGGGGATCTCGCTGTCCAAGGCCACGCAGATGGCGGACGCGCTGCGCGAGGCCACGCTCAAGGAGCCCCAGGTGGCGCACGTGGTCACGCAACTGGGCCGCAACGACGAGGGCACCGATCCGTTCACGCCATCGCACATCGAATGCGCGGTGACCTTGCACCCGTATAGCGAGTGGCCGTCCGGCATGAGCAAGCAGGATTTGATCGACAAGCTGTCGGCCCGCTTCCGGGAACTGCCGCGCACCGAGGTCGGCTTTTCGCAGCCGATGATCGACGGCGTGCTCGATAAACTGGCCGGCGCCCACAGCGATCTGGTGGTCAAGGTCTACGGCGAGGACTTCCACGAGACGCGCAAGCTGGCCAGCGCCGTCGAGCGGCTGCTGCGCGGCGTGCCGGGCGCCGAGGACGTCATCATCGACCAGGAACCGCCGCTGCCGCAGGTGCGCATCGACGTCGACCGCGCGGCCGCCGCGCGATTGGGCATCAACGTGGCCGACGTCATGGCGCTGATCCAGACCGGCATCGGCGGCAGCCCGGTGACGCAGGTGTACGTGGACGACCGCAACTACGACGTCGCGGCCCGGTTCAGCGGCAATACCCGCAACGATCCGCAGGCCATCGGCGACCTGGTACTGAACGCCGCCAACGGCGCGCACGTGGCGCTGGCGCAGGTGGCGCGCATCGGCCTGGCCGAGGGCGAGACCACCATCACGCGCGAGATGAACCGCCGCCACCTGACCGTGCGCACCAACCTGCGCGGGCGCGACCTGTCGTCGTTCCTGGCCGAGGCCCAGGGACGCATCGAGCGCGAGATACCTTACGATCACGCGCGCTACCAGATCACCTGGGGCGGCCAGTTCGAGAACCAGCAGCGCGCCCAGGCGCGTCTGGCCGTCATCGTGCCGGCGGTGCTGGCGTTGATGTTCGTGCTGCTGTTCGCGGAGTTCGGCAACCTGCGTCAGCCCGGCCTGATCCTGCTGGCCGTGCCGTTGTCGCTGTTGGGCGGCTTGGTGGCGCTGCAACTGCGCGGCATGACCTTGAACGTATCGTCGGCGGTCGGCTTCATCGCCTTGTTCGGCGTGTCGGTGCTCAACGCGGTGGTCATGCTGGCCAATTTGAACCGCTGGCGCGTGCTGATGCCGGACGATCTGCGCGCCGCCGTGATCAATGGCGCCCGCGAGCGCGTACGTCCGGTACTCACCACGGCGACGGTGGCGGCGCTCGGCCTGGTGCCGGCGGCGCTGGCGCATGGACTGGGCAGCGACGTTCAGCGGCCGCTGGCGACGGTGGTGGTGGGCGGGCTGGTGACGGCCACGGTACTGACGCTGGTGCTGCTGCCGGCGCTGTACTACCTGATAGAAGAACACGTCGGGCGGCGCGGACGCCCGGACGGCAAGGTGACGCTGGGCGCGGTCACGGGAGAGGGCGCATGAAAAAATTACAACCGCAAGTGACTGCGCTATTGTCGGCGGTGCTGATGGCAGGCTGCGCGGCCGGTCCCGATTATGTGGGTCCGGCCGCGCCGGCGGCGGTGCGCTACACGGCCGAAGCGCTGGCTACGGAAACCGCGTCCGCTTCGGTCGGCGGCGGCGCTGTTCAACGCTTCGTCGAGGGACAGGAGGTGCCGGCCCGGTGGTGGACGGCGTTCGGCTCGGAGCCTTTGAACCAATTGGTGGACGCCGCGCTGGCGGCCAATCCCGACCTGCAAGCGGCGCAGGCGGCGTTGCGCGTGGCGCAGGAAAACGCGGCCGCCCAGCGCGGGGCATACTTCCCGGAAGTCGATCTGCATCTGGTGCCGACACGCCAGCAGGTGGCGCGCACGCTATCGAGTCCGACGGCTTCCGGCACAAATCTGTACACGCTGCATACGGCGCAACTGAGCGTGGGCTATGTGCCGGACGTATTCGGCGGCGCGCGGCGGCAGGTTGAAGCGGCCGGCGCGCAGGCCGACGTGGCGCGCTTTCAGCGCGAGGCGACACGACTGACGCTGACGTCGAACCTGGTGGCGGCGGTCATCGGCGAGGCGTCGCTGCGCGCGCAGCTCGACGCCATGCGCGAACTGGTGGACGCGGCCCGCAAGCAGCTCGACGCGGTCGGCAAGCAGCAACGCGCCGGCCAGTTGGGCGCGGCCGACGTCGCGGCACAGGAGGCGGCGCTGGCCCAGCTGGAGGCGGGCTTGCCGCCGCTGGAAAAACAGGTGGCGCAGCAGCGCGATCTGCTGGCCGTGCTGGCGGGGCGTTTGCCCAGTGACGGCGTGGGCGAGCGCGTGGACTTTGACAGCCTGGCGTTGGCGGAGGCTTTACCGCTTAGCGTGCCAGCGCGTCTGGTGGAGCGGCGGCCGGATATCCGCGCGGCCGAGGCCCAGTTGCACGCGGCCAGCGCGCAGATCGGGGTTGCGCAAGCGGCGCGATTGCCGAATATCTCGCTGACGGCGGCGCTGGGCAGCTCGGCGCTGACGGCGGGGACGCTGTTCAAGGCGGGCACCGGGTTTTGGAGCGTGGGCGCGGATTTGGTGCAGCCGGTGTTCAGGGGCGGGACGTTGATGCATCAGCAGCGCGCGGCGGAGGCGGCGTACGAGCAGGCGGCGGCGCAGTATCGGGGCGTGGTGCTGGTGGCGTTTCAGAATGTGGCGGACGCGCTGCACGCGATCGAGGCGGATGCGCGTGGCTTGCAGGCGACGGCGTCGGCCGAGAAGGCGGCGCGGAAAAGCCTGGCGATCGCGCAGCGGCAGCGGGAGTTGGGGGCGGTGGGTTATCGGGATGTGCTGGTGGCGCGGCAGGGGTATCAGCAGAGCGTTATCGCGCTGATCCAGGCTCGCGCGGCGCGTTATACCGACACCGTCGCCTTGTTCCAGGCGTTGGGAGGGGACGTGAACTGATCGAATCGACACGTAGGGCGGATTAGGCGGAACGCCGTAATCCGCCATCGATGAGCCGCCGACGGCGCTTGGCGGATTACGCTACGCTAATCCGCCCTACGTGATTTAGGGGTGTCTCAGATAACTGAAAATAGAGCGAGCCGTCGCCAGCCAGGTTCAATTTCATACTCGGGTGTTGACATTCCAGGACGAGTGTCCTATTGTTTATCGAGTTAGGACGATTGTCCCAGCTTGGTAAATAAGGAACTTCGATGCAACCTGATCTCTTCGCCCCGACCACACTTGGCACTAAAACTGACCTTCTTACCCATGGCTAAATCAAATCAGGGTACGCGGGAGCGAATCGTTGAGACGGCGGACCAGTTGTTCTATGAACGTGGGTACGACCATACGTCATTCGCCGATATTGCTGAGGTCGTCGGACTATCTCGCGGAAATTTCTACCACCACTTCAAGACCAAGGACGAAATCCTTGAAGCGGTGATTGGACTGCGTGCAAAAAAGACGCAGGCGATGCTGGATACCTGGGCTGCGCAAGCGCATACGCCGACCGAACGTATCGACCGATTCATCGAGATGATGGCCATGAATGGCCCACAAATCCGGCGTCACGGGTGTCCGGTTGGCACCTTGTGTACGGAACTCGCCAAGCTCGATCATCCGGCGTTACCTCACGCGAGTGCCCTCTTCACATTGTTCCGGCGCTGGCTTGCCACGCAATTCGAGCAAATCGGGTTCAACCGCGATGCCGACAGCATGGCCATGCACCTGCTGGCCAGGAGCCAGGGCATCGCCACCCTGGCCAATGCGTTCAATGACGAGGCATTCATCCGGCAGGAAGTTCTGCAGTTGCATCTGTGGCTACGCACTGTTTACCAACCATCTTCGTCTGCACCGTGACAGACGGAATATCCAACATCAAGGAGATCACCGTGTTTATCGTACTGCTCAAGATATCGGGTAGCAAAGAGCGCGCTGCCGAGTGTATGGCAGCGCACAAGGCGTGGCTTCAACAAGGCTTTGACGAAGGCGTCTTTCTCGCCTCCGGCAACCTGGCCGGTCAGCCAGGAGGGGGAATTGTCGTATATGGTCTTAGCGAAGCAGAGGTACATCAGCGTCTAAGCCAAGACCCGTTCGTTATTCATGGCATTGTGACCGTGCAAGTTATTGGGATCACGCCGTCCAAGGTCGATCCTCGTTTGGCGTTCCTGCTGGACAGCACGGGATAAGTCAAATTTTTTTGGGTGCAGACGGGCTTTCGCGCTGGCCGTGCCGTGTTCTTCAACAGGCCAGGCGAAACCCGGGACCGCAGCTTTGAGCAGCAGCGCTACCGGGCCAGCCGTCTCAACCTAGTGACAGCCGCTGTTTAGAATAAGGTGGAATATTTCACAGCGTCCGCGCCTTGATCTCCCGCACATCGATGCCACCATGCCCGGTCGTGTACACCGCCGTCACCGCCAGATCCACCGTGCTGAATATCTCCAGCACGCCGGTGGTCAGGGCCACGTCGCCATCCACCGTCGAACCCAGCAGCAGCTCCTGCAGCCGGCAACAATCTTCCATCGTCGCGCTGTGCGGCGGCAGCACGATGACCTCGGCTGCGGCCACCGTCGCCACCTTCGGCTCGCGTCCGCGCACGGCCCCGGCCAGCACCAGCGGGATCACCCGCTTGAGCACCGGCGCCGCCCGGTCGCCAAGATTGTGGATGTTGATCTCGGTCGCATATTGCCCCGGCCGCACGGGTGCGCAGCCGCAACAATGTTCGCCCTGGCTGCCGCACACAAACGCCACGCTGTACACATACAGCCGGAATTCCGCCGGCCCAACCGACACCGGCGGCCGTCCCGGCTGGCCGATGACCATGCCGGGCGGCTCGGCCGAGCCGATGTCCCAGCACAAGTCGACCTGGTAGCTGCCGTTGCCCAGGTCCTTCACCGCGCCGGTCAGCGCCGATCCCGGACGCGGGGCCACGTTCATGTCGCCGGCGCGGCCCGGGCCGAAGCGGTTGCCGTACTTGTCGCGCGGCGTGAAGGTCAGTCGCAGGCACTGCTCGCCGTTCGGCCCCGGCTCGATCGGCGTGACCGTGACGTCGGTGCGCCCGCCGTCGATGCCGATATCGACGTGCATGGTCCAAACCAGCTCGCGCGAGCCGTCGCAGTCGCCGTAGCGCGCCACCGCGTGGAAGGTGTAGTTGCCCTCCATGCGCAGGAAGTCCGGCAGCGCGATGCCGAGCGAGCCGGCCGCCTCGAAGGCGCCGCGCGTGTTGGCGGCGTCCTCCTTGAGCGTGAAATGTTCCTCGACGTAATGGATCGCCGGCTTGCCGTTGGTCTTTTCGATCGCCTTCAACGTCGCCTGGCGCGGCGGCAGTTCGTCGCCGTCGATGATTTCGCCCGGTCCCAGGCCGGAGTCGCTGAGGATGTTGCCGATGCCGGCGTCCGGCCGCAGCACCGTCAGCTCGATCGCCAGCTCGTGCGGCCAGCTGCCGTCGGCCTGGCGCAGCCGCAGCAGCGGCGAGATGGTGTCGCCGGTGTAGCCGCGTGCATGTTCCTCCGGCTCGCGCAGCAGCCGTGGCCCGCCGGCGGGAATCACGCTGACGAAGTAGCGCAGCGCCGGCGTCGGCGGCGGGAATTCGCCGCCGCCCCTCGGCCGCAGCACCTCCACCTGCCAGGCGCCATCGCGCTCGCCGCCCTGCGGCAGCGGCACGCGCAGGTAGGTCCAGTTGCGGCCCAGCTGACTTTCGACGCCGCTGGTGGCGGCATCGACGATGGTGCCGCCCGGCGTGCGCAGGCGCACGATCAGGTTGGTGTCGGTGCGGTCCCAGCCCACCACGGCCGTCAGCCGCTCCTCGCCGCAGACGCGGAACGTCAGCGGTTGCGCCGATTGGCCGGCCGGCAGGTCGGACTCCGGATCGAGCAGCACGCCCGCCTCGAAGATATTGCCGAACGCCTGGGAGAAGAACTTCAGCAGCGCCAGCCCGCTGCTGGCGCGCGTGTACAAGCCGCCATGGGCGGCGGCCAGCGCGCTGAGCAGCGTGCCGTCGAGATTGGAGTCCGAGCCCAGGCCGATGGCGTGGATGTCGATGCCGGCCAGCGCCGGTTCGACCTCCTCGATGGAGCGCGGCCGGTTTTGCAGGCCGTCGGTCAGCAGCAGGATCGCGCGCGGGTTGGCGCCCGGCATCGGGAACTGCGCGCGCGCCGCGTCCAGGCCCTCGCCGATGCTGGTGGCGCCGCCCGGCGTCAGCGTGCCCACCAGTCCGCCCGCGTAAGGCGGCGGCCCGATCAGCGCATTCTTGTTGGCATCGGTGACCGGCGCGATGGCGAAGGTTGGCGGGCCGGCCGTGGTGCTGAACGAGACCATGCCGGCGCGGTTGCCGGTGTCGGCGCGCACCAGCTGCACGAACAGCGAGACGGCGTCCTTGGCGGCGTCGATCTTGCGCCGGCCGGTGCCGTCGCCCTCGCTCATGCTGCCGGAACGGTCGATCACCAGCATGACGTCGCGCGTGATGGGTGGCGGCGGCGCCGGGGCGATCTGCGTCAGGATGGTGGCGGTGGGGAAGTACAGCAACTGCGAGCCGGAACACGGCGCGCCGTTCGACAGCACGCCGACGATACGGCCGGCGGCGTCGAACAGCCCCGAGCCGGAGCTGCCGCCCGACACGTGGAAGGCGGTGCCGACGCGGATGCCAAAGGCGTCGCGCGCGGTGACGGTGGCGAACGACGCGTGCGGCAGCGAGATCTTCTTGACCGCGCCGTTGGGATGGTGGATGCCGAACACCTGTTCGCCGACGCCGGGCAGGTCGGCGCGCAGTTGCAGCGGCGCGATGCCGGCCGGCGCGGTGCGCAGTTGCAGCAAGCTGTAGTCGTAGCCGGAATCGTAGCGGTACTTCAGCGCCACGCGCACCTTGTGGAAGCGCGGACTGTAGCCGGGCAGGCGGTTGCCGGCGCAGTCGGTTTCGTAGTTGAAGATCACGGAACTGGTCAGCGCCTCGTCGGGCGAGTGGCAGTGGCCGGCCGAGATCACCTTGTCGGCGTCGACCAGCGTGACCGTGCAGGTGGACACGTATTCGACCGGCGAATAGACGTCGGGCTGATGGATCGAGACGATCATGCCGACGCTTTTGGCGACCTGGGCGCGCAAATCGCCGTCTGGGATGCAGTGGACGTTCTCCCAGTTCGGTGGCGGCGCGCAGAACCAGAACGGATCGTAGGTCGGCTCGGTGTAGACCGGATCGGGCAGGAAGGGATCGCTGTTGGAGAACGATGGATGGCCGGGCCCGCCGGCGTGGCGCTCGCCGCGGCCGTAGCGGTCGATCTGGGCGCCGCCGGCCGGCGCGCCGTCGGTGATGTAGCGCACCGGAATGGTACCGCCGGCGAAGGCGAACACGTTGACTGGGCGGGTCCAGAAGGTACCGCCGTCGGCGGCGGTGAAGACGTCGGTGTCGTAGCCGAGGTCGACCTCGAGCCGGTTGGCGCCGGGCAGGTTGACGTTTTGAAAGTGCAGCATGACCAGCTTGGTGCCGCCGGGCGCCGGCGCGTGCGCGAAGTCGAGCGCCCAGACGCCGGGCGAGGAGGGCGGCGCGCCGCTGTCCGGGCCGATCGTGACGGGGGCGCCAAGTACTTGAACGATGCCTGTGATATGGGACATTTTGCTTCCCTCCTGGTTAGACCGGCTGGCCGTCGACGACCACCACGTCGATGGCCTGGTCGGTGGTGTAGATGGCGGTCACGCTGACGTCGCGCGGCGCGATGATTTCGAGGATGCCGATGGTCAGCGCGGGCTCGCCATCCACCGGCGCGCCGAACAGCAGCTCGGTGATGCGGCAGCAATCGTCCATCGTCGCGGTGTGCGGCGGCAGCTGGATGGCGTCCTCGGCGCGCGCGGTGCCGATTTTCGGCTCGCGTCCCAGCGCCGCGCCCGCCAGTACCAGCGGAATGACGCGCTTGCGCACGCCGAGCGGCTCGTTGGAGTAATTGTGGATGCTGATCTGGGTCGCGTAGCGGCCGGGCCGCACGGGAGGGCAATCGCAGCTTTCATGCTGGGTGCCGCAGACGAATTTGACGGAGTAGCGCAGCGTCTTCGATGCGTTGGCGTTCATGTTGGTTTTCCCACACAAATGATGGCGGCCGCTGACCAGGAAGCCGGACGCGAATATTCATCATAGGTGGGCCCACGCATGGCGGCCTGCGTCACATCAAGGACGCGACGGGTAGCGGAATCACATGGGACGGATGGTGCGGCGTGTTATTCGAACTGTATCCTGGTGATGTAATAGGCGCTATACGGACTTGCCTGCCCCTGCCAAACGATACCGTCTATCGTCTTGCCCTCGACGCCGAGTTCCTTGAGCGTGACCTCGACCTGGGTCCAGGTCTTGGCCTTCGGCTGGATCACGACGCCCGACTCGACCGCCTTGCCGTCCACCGAGGCCTTGATCGACAAATCCTGGCCGCCCTTGCCGCCGCCATTGATGCTGAACGTCAGCTTGCTGTAGCCCTCGGTCGGGAAGGCGTCGTGGTGCAGCGCCAGCGCGCTCCACGGATCGCCCTCGACCTTGATCGGCTTGGCGCCGCCGATGGGCAGCGCCAATTGAACCTTGGCCCAGCTCCAGCTCTGCCAGCCGTTTTGCAGGCCGTCGTCGTACGCGATGAACGGCTTGCCCAGTGCTTGCGCGAACAGCGGCCTGGCCGGCAACGACGCGGCCAGCGCCGCCATGGTGGTGAGGAAAGCGCGACGGGGGTGCATGGATAGTCTCCTTTATAGGTAGCATTTTTGTCCTCAAAATGTACCGTTGGGAAATCAATATTTCAAGCCATGCGGGCAGTTTCAGCGCGTGTTTAGTCTGCGCCACGCAACGAAGTGAGGAAATCCCTACGCCGCCGTAGGGCTATGCCGGGGGCACGCTGGCGGCCAGGAAGATGGCCTTGATGTCGTCCAGCTGCTCGTCGATGGAGTAGGGCAGCGCCTTGGCCAGCAGGTCCAGCACGATCAGCGCGTTGATCGCGCCGTCGTCGTCGACCGCGTGGCGCAACCGCCGGGCCATCGCGCCGTTGACGATCTGCAGCGACATGTAGCGGGCCTTCAGGCCGTCGAGCTCCCAGTCCGGCGTGCCGCCCTGGCGCGCCAGGAAATATTGGCTGAGCAAATAAGTGGAGGCCGCCCGGTAGATGGTTTCCTCCTCGGAGGCGAACGGCAGGTGGAAATGGGCCATGGGCCGCAGGAAGGCCGCGTGCGGGCAGGCGCTGCCGGCCGCCAGCAGCCCCATCAAGGCGCCCACGCCGCGCTGCACCGTGGTCACCTTGCCAACCTTGCGTTCGGCCGTCTGCACCCGCACCTCGACCTGCTCATAGGAACGCAGCTTGCCGATCATGGCGATCAGGGGGATGAAGCGCACCGCCATCGGGCAGCGAGGCGTGGTCGCGGGCGATAACGGGCAGTTGGGGCACTGTTCGAACGCGAGCGCCGTCCAGTCGGGCAGATCGGCGGTCTGCGCCTCGCCCTCGGGCGGGACGGCGCAGCTGGCGCTGACCCCGTCGGGGAAGCGAAAGTGATACAGCACATTCTGCATGGCCACTCCTGGGCGCGACATCGTACTGGCATTCTGCCACGACATCGCGCCCCGGAGGTGGTTTAACGCACGCTCAATGGCCCATGAACGGGATCACGCCACAGACCAGCGCGGCGGCCAGCATGACCAACGACGCCGAGATCGCCCACATCAGCGTGTAGCGCTGGTGGTCGCCGAACTCGATCTTGGCCATCCCGACCAGCAGGTAGGTCGACGCCACCAGCGGGCTGAGCAGGTGGACCGGCTGGCCGATGATCGAGGCGCGGCCGATCTCGGCGCCGGTGATGCCGTACACCGCCGCCGCCTTGGCCAGGATGGGCACGACGCCGAAGTAGAACGCGTCGTTGGAGATGAAGAAGGTGAACGGGATGCTGAGGAAACCGGTGACGATCGCCAGATGCGGCCCCATCCATGTTGGAATGGCGGTGATGACGCTGGCGGCGATGGCATCGACCATCTTGGTGCCCTGCAGGATGCCGACGAAGATGCCGGCGGCGAAAATCAGCGACACCACCGGCAGCACATTGGCGGCGTGGGCGGTCAGGCGCTCCTTTTGATCCTCCAGCTTGGGGTAGTTGATCATGATGGCGATGGCGAAGGCGATCATGAACAGCACCGGCAGCGGCAGCGCGCCTTTGATCAGCATGCCCATCAGCGCGAGCGTCAGCAGCAGGTTAATCCAGATCAGTTTGGGACGGGCGGTGGCCGGGTCGGTCAGCTGGAGGTCGTCGCCGGCGCCGGTGTCCGGGGCGCCGTGCAGGTGGACCACCTTGGCGCCGGCGCCGCCGTGCTCGACGTGGTGGTGGCGCGGACGGCCGGCGCTGCCGACCTGGCCGGCGCCGCCCATGGCGCCGTGCATGCCCATGGCGGCGTTGACCTGCTGCAGCTGGGCGACGCCGGTGTAGGCCGGTTGCATGGCGACGGCGTCGATGTCGGCCGCGGCCTTGGCGGCCTGCGCCGGCTGGAATTCGATCAGGCCCAGGCGCTTGCGTTCCTTGCGGCCGAGGACGTAGGCGACGAACAGCACCCAGCACACGCCGGCGACCATGGCCGGGATCATCGGCACGAAGATCTCGCTGACGTCCACGCCCAGCGCGCTGGCGGCGCGGGCGGTCGGGCCGCCCCACGGCAGGATATTAAAGACGCCGCCGGCCAGCATGATCACGCACGCCATGACCAGGCGGCTGATGCCGAGGCGCTGGTACAGCGGCAGCATGGCCGAGACGGTGATCATATAGGTGGTGGCGCCGTCGCCGTCGAGCGAGACGATCATCGTCAGCGCGGCGGTGCCGACCACGATCTTCATCGGGTCGCCCTTGACCAGCTTGAGGATCAGCCGCACCACCGGATCGAACAGGCCGGCGTCGATCATGACGCCGAAATACAGGATGGCGAACATCAGCATGACGCCGGTGGGCGCCAGTTGCTTGATGCCGGCGAGCATCATCGGACCGAGTTCGCCGCCGAATCCGCCGATCAGCCCGAAGATGACGGGCACCAGGATCAAGGCGACCAGCGCCGGCAGGCGCTTGGTCATGATCAAAAACATAAATACCACGACCATCGAGTAAGCGAGCACGGTCAACATTTCATTCTCCTCAGTATCACACCGCCGGCAATCACGCCGTCGTTATAGTTTTTTTGCATAAGCTGCATAAGTTATGCGAATACTATAAATGGCCGAAGCTTTCAATTCACTTTCAGTGGCCTATCGTGCCGCCGGCCGCGCGCTAAAAGCGCTCCCGGGCGCAGCATGGCCGGGTTTGATCTTTCTCAACGTCGCGGGGTGGGGAGGGAACAGAATTTGACCTAGCGATGGGTTGTCGACCACACAGAGGGTGATAAATATGAGCAAATATCCCGCCGAGCGAGCGCAGCAGCTCGCCAAGATCGTCCATCGCGAAGGCGCGCGCGGTGCAGGGGTGGCACTGGTCAAACAGCTGCTGACCCGGCTGGGCTACCATCCGGCCGGCGGCAAGACCGACTTGTACAGCGCCGACCTGTACGACGCCGACATGACGCGCGCGGTGCGCCTGTTCCAGGCCTACTTCCACCTGCCGGTGACCGGCAACCTCGACGTCCAGACGCTCAAGCTGCTGCGCCAGCCGCGCTGCGGCGTGCGCGACATCCCCGAGGGCGTCGACCTGAAGGCGCTGGACGAGTCGCTGGGCAACGCCGGCTCGGAGACGGACGATCCGTTCACCTTCCGCTTCAACAGCGGCCCGTGGGAAAGCTACGACCTGCGCTACCAGGTCTATAACGGTTCGCCCGACCTGACGACGGAGGTCGAGTGCATCGACGCCGCCTTCCAGGTGTGGGCCGCCGCCAGCCCGTTGCACTTCACGCGCGTCAACACCGCCGACGGGGCCGACATCCGGCTCGGCTTCGAGTCCGGCGACCACGGCGACGGCTCGCCGTTCGACGGCCCCGGCCATATCCTGGCGCACGGCTTTTATCCGAGGAACGGGCGGGTCCACTTCGACGAGGCGGAAACCTGGCGCGACTGGCGCTTCGGCGACGCCGGCGGCGAGGACCTGTTCCACGTCGCCATCCACGAGATCGGCCACGCGCTGGGGCTGGGCCATTCGCGGCTCGACAGCACCATCATGTATCCGTTCGCCCACAACGGCCGCCACGCGCTGGCCGAAGAGGATATCCGCGGCATCCTCAGCCTGTACCCGTTCCGCGCCGGCGCCAGCGCCCGCGCCACCGTCGTCAACCTGTGGGCCTTCGCCGGCGGCACCGGGTCGGCGCTGGTCGATTTCGGCCGGCGCCGCCGCTTCCTCGCGTTCGGCCAGACCACCTTCGTCGATGCGCTCGGCGATTACGACCGCGACAACGCCTGCGCGCTCGACGTGTTCCGCGTCGACGGCGAACTGGTCGGCAACGTCGGCTACGGCGGCGACCACCTGGGCACCAACGGCGCCCCCAGCAACCTGTTCCCCGGGGCCTACATCGGCGTCGGGCGCACGGTGCAGTTTCGGTTGAGCACCTTCCATTCATCCGATCTTTCAGCATATGGCTCGGGCTGCGTGCTCGCGCTCGACTAAGGAGACCTTTACCATGACACACTATGCAATCGTTGAGTCGGCAACCGGAAAGATCGTGCGGCTGCACGCCCACTACGTGTTTGGCAACGAGCAGCCGGTGGCGTGCACGGACCAGGAGCTGCGCGCGGCGCTGGCCGAGCTGGGCGACCCGGCGCGCTTCGAGATCCATGCCGCGCCGGCGGAGTTCGACCCCGCCGACCGGCAGAGGACACTGGTGTTCGACGCCGCGCTCAAACACCTGCGGCTGGCCGCGCGGGCGCCGCGCCAGTCGGTCAAGGGGGGCATCTAAATGGACGCCTTTCGAGTCAACTTGTGGAATTTCGGCACCGGCACCACGACGGCGACCGTCAATTTCGACCGCGCCCGCGCCTTCCTCGCCTGGGGCAGCGTCACGTTCACCGATTCCCGCAGCGACTACGACCGCGACAACGCCCAGGCGATCGAGGTGTATCGCATCGACGGGCTCGATACCGGCGCGGTGGGCACGGGCGGCGACCACCTCGGCCCGCCCGGCTCGGACCTGAACCTGCGTCCCGGCGGCCGGGTCGGCTTCGGCCGCAGCGTCACCTTCAGGCTGCGCACGATGCACGTGGAGGATCTGGAGAGCTACGGCGTGGGGTGCGTGATCACGCTCGATTGAGCCGGTGGCGGGCGCAGCGTGCGATGTGGGCGGCTTAAATGCCCGAAGCCGCCGGTGTATGTCCCTTCGGCATTGATTAATACTCGATGCTGAGGCATATTGCTTGTTTATGAACGTATCGCCCCAGACCTTTATCCTGTTTTCGCTCGGCGCCGACCTGATTCTTTGCGCGGTGCTGGTGTTTTTATGGTGGCGGCACAGCGATGAAAAGCACGCGATCGCGTGGGCGGCGGGCCAGCTGGCGATGACCGCCGGCACCGCCGTTTGGTACCTGGGACCGCAGGACTGGCCGCGCTACGCGCTGGCGTCGGCCACGCTCACGGTCAGCGTGGCCGGCTACTGGGCCGGCACCGAATTCTTCCTTGGCACCCTCAAGCGGCGCCACGTGCGGCTCGGCGCGCTGGTTTTTCTGTTGTTCGGCTGCATCGTCTACGCCGCCTGCGCCGGCCGCTCGAGCTGGCTCCTGGAAATCACCGCCAGCGTCTACGGCCTGACGTTCCTGTGGATCGGCTACCGGCTGGCGAGCAACCGCAACCACTACCGCCTGCTGGGCCTGATCCTGGTGGCGCGCGGCATGTTCAACCTGGCCAACGCGCTGGACCTGGTGCCACTGGTGATCGAGGCCTGGTTCATCTGGTCGTTCCTGGTCAAGGCCGGCTCGTTGTTGTGTTTGATCCACGCGGTGCAGGAGAAGGTCCAGAAGCGCTACACCCGCGCCATCGACAGCCTGAGCAAGGGATTCATCGTCTACGACGGCGACGGCATCATCCGCTCCGCCAACGAGCGCAGCGCCGCGCTGCTGGGCTGTGCCAAAGCCAAGCAATTGATCGGCACCCACATGGCCGACTGGGTCACGGGCATCAGCCGCGGGCAGGTGGCAGCGCACTTCCAGCGCTTCGCGGCGGCCGCGCACTATCCGCACGTCGAAACCATGGTGATCACCGGCGCCGACGGGCGCCAGCTGCCGGTCGAGCTGATCGCCTCGCGCCACTACGAGCGCGGCCGGCTGCATTGCATGCTGCTGGTGATGGATATCACCGAGCGCAAGGCGAATGACGACCGGCTGTACCGCGCCGCCCACTACGACAACGTCACCGGCTTGCTCAACCGGCACGGGTTGTCGCTGCGGCTGGCCGGCGCGCTGTCGGCCGCGCGCGCCAGCGGCCACGCCTGCGCCGTGCTGTTCATCGACATCGACAAGTTCAAGCGCGTCAACGACTGTTTCGGCCACGCGGCGGGCGACCAACTGCTCGGCCAGATGGCGCAATTGCTGCGCGGCGGGTTGGGCGAGGCCGACCTGCTGGCGCGCTTCGGCGGCGACGAGTTCATCGTCGTGCTGCCGGCGCTGCCGCGGAACGCCGCCGCCGACATGGCCGCCGCCCGCGGCCAGCAAATCCTGCGCGCGCTGGGGGACGGCTTCCAGCTCTCGCCGCAGCTGATCACCGTCTCGGCCAGCATCGGCGTGGCGTGCTTTCCCGCCGATGGCGACGACGGCGACACGCTGGTGCGCCACGCCGACATCGCCATGCACGACGTCAAAAAGACGGGCAGGGGAGAGCTGCGCTTCTTCGATCCGGCCATGAGCGCCTACGCGCGCGAGGCGCTGGTGATCGACGGCGCGCTGCGCGGCGCCATCCAGGCCGGCGAGCTGCACCTGGTGTACCAGCCGATCACCCACGCCG
This sequence comes from Duganella sp. 1411, assembly GCF_017833525.1. GTDB lineage: Bacteria > Pseudomonadota > Gammaproteobacteria > Burkholderiales > Burkholderiaceae_D > Rugamonas. The sequence goes on along the minus strand of NZ_JAFICD010000001.1, from coordinate 603,203 downwards.
CCAGCGGCCGCATGGGCAAGGTCGAGGCCTTGCTGCGCTGGCGCAGCGGCACGCTGGGGGTGGTCGGCCCCGACCGTTTCATCCCGGTCGCCGAGGATAGCGGCCTGATCATCGAGTTGGGCGCGTGGGTGCTGGCCGAGGCGTGCAGCCAGCTGGCGCGCTGGCGCGACAGCCTGCCCGAGCTGGTGGTCAGCATCAACGTCTCGGCGCGGCAACTGCTCGATCCGGCCTTCATCGGGCTGGTCGAACGGGCGCTGTCGGCCAACGCGCTGGCGCCGCGCCGGCTCGAGCTCGAGCTCACCGAGCGCGTGCTGATCGGCGACGGCGCGCAGGTGCGCGTGGCGCTGGGGCGGCTGCGCGAGCTCGGCGTCAGCATCTCGCTGGACGATTTCGGCACCGGCTATTCGTCGCTCAGCTACCTGACCCAGTTCCAGATCAACACGCTCAAGATCGACCGCTCCTTCGTCACCGGCATGGTCGACAGTGCGCGCAGCCACGCGCTGGTGGCCACCATTGTCGCCATGGGGCACAGCCTGGGGCTCGAGCTGGTGGCCGAGGGCGTGGAAACGGCCGACCAGGCGCGCGCGCTGGAGGCGATGGGCTGCCACCACCTGCAGGGCTACCACATCTCGCGCCCGGTCGATGCGCAGGCGCTGTTGGCGTTCGCTGGCACACGCCGGGGGCAGGCCGTGATGCCGTCGTATCCGTCGTAGGGCGGATTAGCGGGCAATGCCCGCCAATGCGCCCCGGGGGCACATCGATGGCACGGCCTACCTGCCGGTAGGCCTTGAGAGGCGGAACGCCGTAATCGGCCATCGATGAGCCGCCGATAACGCATGCATGGCCGATTACGCTGCGCTAATCCGCCCTACGTGGTTCCGATGTCGGCGCCGGGATCGTGTCCGAATGTCGGCACTGACCCCGCTGGGGTTTCGGCGTTGGCGAAGGCGGCGGCGTCGCCGGCGATCATCTCTTCCAGCTCGAGCCGCCCCTTGCGCGCCAGCGAGAGGATCTTGTCCGGGTCCTGCTGGTGCGGATACGCTTCCATCAGCATCTTCAGGTTGTGGGTGCGGAAGATGCGGGCCGCCTGCTCGGCGCGCTCGGCGCCAAAGCCGAGCCGTTGCAGCACTTTCGCGCCCAGCTGCAGCGACGCTTCGAAGGTCTCGCGCTCGATCAGCGTCACGCCGCGGTTCAGCAGTTCGTAGTAATGCGTGACGTTGCGCGCCCGCGCCAGGATCGTCAGCGACGGGTAGCGCTCGCGCACGGCGTCGACCAGCGCCAGGCTGTCGTCGACGTTGTCGATGGCGATCACCAGCGCCACGGCCTTGCCGATGCCGGCCGCCTCCAGCAGGTCGATGCGGGTGGCGTCGCCGTAGAACACTTCGTAGCCGAATTTGCGCAGCAGCTCGATCTGGTCGGGATCGTGATCGAGCACCGTCACGCCGATGCGGTTGGCCGACAACAGCCGGCCGATGATCTGGCCGAAGCGGCCGAAGCCGGCGATGATGACCGGGTGCTCGACGGTGATCTTGTCCGCCTCGCGCTTTTTCCTGGCGCCGCGCAGCCGCGGCGCCGCCAGCCGGTCGTACAGCAGCAACAGCAGCGGCGTGGCCACCATCGACAAGGTCACCACCATCACCAGCATGGCCGAGGTGTCCGGCGCCAGCACCCGCGCTTCGACCGCGCTGCCGAACACGACGAAGGCGAATTCGCCGCCCTGCGACATCAGCAGCGCGAAAAACAGCCGTTGCCCGCGCGGGATGTCGAACCAGAACGCCATGCCGTACAGCAGGGCGCCCTTGAGCAGCAGCAGGCCGCAGGTCAGCCCCAGCACCAGCAGCGGATGGGCCAGCAGCACGCCGAAGTCGGCCGACATGCCGACCGCCATGAAGAACAGCCCGAGCAGCAGTCCCTTGAACGGCTCCAGGTCGCTGATCAGCTGGTGCCGGTATTCGGAGTCGGCCAGCAGCACGCCGGCCGTGAAGGTGCCGAGCGCCAGCGACAGCCCCACCGATTCCATCAGCAGGCAGATGCCGATCACTAGCAGCAGCGCGAACGCGGTGAACAGCTCGCGCAGCCCGGTGCGGGCCAGAAAGCGCATGATCGGGTTGACCAGGCAGCGGCCGAAGGCGATCAAGGTCAGCAGCACCGCCACCAGCTTGACCACCCGCATCCAGCCGCCGCCACTGTGCTCTGCGGCAACACCGGCCAGCAGCGGCACCAGCGCGATCATCGGGATCGCGGCGATGTCCTGGAACAGCAGGATCGAAAAGCTGGCCGAGCCGGCCGGGCTGGGCATCAGCTTGCGCTCGCCCAAGGTGGCCAGCACGATCGCGGTCGACGACAGCGACATGCCGAGCCCGGCGATCAGGGCGATTTTCCAGTCGACGCCACAGGCCATGGCCGCCGCCGTCAACACCGCGCCGACCAGCAGCACCTGGGCGCCGCCCCAGCCGAAGATGGGCCGGCGCAGCGACCACAGCTTCTTGGGCTCGAGTTCGAGGCCGATCAGGAACAGCATCAGCACGACGCCGAACTCGGAGACCGTCAGCACGTCCTCGACATTGCCGATCAGCGCCATGCCCCACGGCCCGATGAGGGCGCCGGCGGCCAGGTAGCCGAGCACCGCGCCCATGCCGGCGCGCTTGGCCAGCGGCACCAGCACCACGGCCGCCACCAGATAAAACACCATGTGCAAAAGAAAACCGTGGGCCATAGAAAATGTTTGAACCTTTTTTAGTTGTCTGGAATATACGGTGGCGCGATCACACCGGCGCCCATCATAACGACAAGGATGACATAAATGAAGAACCTGCTCCTGAAAACCCTGGCCCTGGCCGCTTTTGCCGTCAGCGCCAACGCCCACGCCGTGACCGACATCTCCGGCGATTTCCTGTCCGGCTACACCGGCAGCCGCGACGCCGCCTTCGACGTGCTGTCGGCCGATGTCAGCTACAACGCCGGCACCAACGAATTCGTGTTCCGCACCACGGCGGCCGGCGCCATCGCCGGCGTCAATGGCGCGGCCTACGTGTTCGGCCTCGACGCCGGCGGGGCGACCGTCGCGCCGTTCACGTCGGTCGGCCTGCCGGGCGCGGTATTCAACCGCACCGTGACCCTGCGCGCCAACGGCACGGCCGGCGCCGGCGCGACGCCGATCACCGAGCACATCGTCGGCGACCAGATCTTCGCCACCGTGTCGGCCTCGCTGCTGCCGTCGAACGGCCGGGATTTCAAGGATTACACGTGGACCGTGTGGTCGATCGACACCAATGTGTCCGGCCTCGGCCGGCTGGCCGATTTCGCGCCGGACGCCAACATCAAGGTGACGGCGGTGCCGGAACCGGCGACCTACGGCATGCTGCTGGGCGGATTGGGCTTGCTGGGCATGGTGGCGCGCCGCCGCGCTGGCAGCGGCGCGGGGAAATAACAGGAACTAAAACCGGCGCGCGCCGGTCAGCCCGGCGTGCGCGCGACCACGGTCGGGAACATGCCGGCGCGGTCATCGATGAAGCGGATGTCGACGAAGCCGGCCTGCTCCAGCTGCGCGCGGGTCTGGGCGTGGGTGCGGAACGCGCTCCATTTCACCTCGATGATGCGGACGAACAGCAGGAACTGCAGCGCCAGCGCCGCCGGATCGAGTTCAGCCATCTTCCACGGCGATTCCGGCGACAAGGTCGGCGGCGGCGTCAGGAAGCTGGTCACCAGCGTGCCGCCCGGGCGCAGCGCGTCGTGGAAGCGGCGGTACAAGGCCGTGACGCGGGCGTCGTCCGGCTCGTAGATATTCAGGCCGTTACTGGCCAACACATCCACCTTGTCGGTCCACCCGGCGGACCAGGCATCCTGCCGAAGCAACGTCAGGCGCCCGGCCAGGCCTTGCTGTTCGGCCAGGGCCAGCGCGCCGTCGAGCGCCGTCTGGTCCAGGTCGACGCCGACCAGCGCGACGTCCGGCGCGGCCGCGTAGTCGAGCAACAGCAACTCCCCCATCCAGCCCGAGGGCACCGACGCCAGGCGCATGCCGGGCTTGAGCAAGCCTTGCAGCTGCTGGCGAAACACGCCGAAACGCTCGCGCGTGGCCAGCACGGCCGGCAGTTGCTCGACCACGCGCCGTTCCAGCGCCGTCATGGCGCCGGCCGTGCCGTCGTCCGGCGCATAGGTGACCATCCGGTGGGTCCACTCGGCGTTGAGTCCACGGTTCGCCAGCAGGAAGCGTCCCAATTCGAACTCGTCCAAGCGTTCGAGCAGTTCCAACTGCTGCGCGACGGTGGCGCCCGGCATATCGCCGGCCAGCCGCAGGCGCTCGCGCGCCGCGCCTAGCAGTTGCTCGTGATCTTGCTGTTGTGCTTCGTGGGAAATCAAACGTTGGTCATTGGTGGGCATGGGGAAATCGCAATGTTGGAGTGCGCGTAATGTAGCAGATAGTCAAGAACCCGTCACGCACGCCATCTGCCATTCTCAGCCGTAAAGCAAGGGTTGTTGAATTGAGCAACCTCAAAGCCCACCGTGAACATATTGTTAATCTGAATCGGTTGAAGCGTACTCGGCCATAAAAACGCCGCGACTACTTTGACGAAAGTCGAGCTCTATGCTCGCAGGCGGAAGCCGGGACTCCGCGTGGGTGCTGGCGTCGATCATTGCGTTGTCTCTCTATTGGAGTACCTATGGCTACGATTCAAGATAAAGCTTCACAAATCATCGATCGCTTCACCAGCGACCAGACCCTCAAAACCCTGATCCAGGCGGAACTGAGCCGCAAGCAGGGCACCGAAGCGACCGTCAAGGCCATCGTCGGCTTGTTCGGGCTCGACGAGGCCACCCGCGACAAGTACGAGCAAAGCATCCTCAAGGTGATCGCCGGCACGCCGGTGTTCCACGTCGCCAATTACCACATCAGCAATCCGGAGGAAGCCAGCAGCGCCGCCGACACCATGAGCCATCACGTGGTGGCGGTCAAGTCCATCCTGGCGTCCTGACCCGTGCTAACCGTTGCCCACCGCGCAGGCCCCGCGACCGATACGAAAGGACACATGGACATCCTCGGCTCCCTTTCTCCCGCAGGCCGCGGTGCGGCAACGCGTTTCATCGATGACGTGGTCGCCGCCTTCGAGCGGCAAGCCGCGCGCTGTGGCGACCAGATCGCCATCCAGAGCGGGCGGCAAATCCTCTCTTATGCCGAGTTGAACCGGCGCGCCGACCATATGTGCGCCGCGCTGCTGGCGCGCGGTCTGCCGGCGCGGGCGCGGATCGCCGTCTGCTTCGAGCCGGGACCGCTGACCGCCGTCGCCGTTCTCGGCATCCTCAAGGCCGGCATGGCCTACGTGCCGCTGTCGCCGGCGGACCCGGCCGAACGGCAAGCCTACATCATCGCCGACGCCGCCGTCGCGCTGGCGATCACGCAGGCCGAATTGCGGGCCGACATGGCCGCCGTCGCCCCCGACCTCATCGTGCTCGACCTGGCCGAGGCCGCCGCGCCGCCGGCCGCCGCGCCGGCGCCACGCGCCGCCGATCCCGACAGCCTGGCCTACCTGATGTACACCTCCGGCTCGACCGGCAAGCCCAAGGGCGTGATGATCACGCGCCGCAACCTTGCCTATTACCTCGATTGGCACTGCCATCATCTGCGCCCGGAAATGGGCGACGTCGACCTGCCGCTGACGTCGTCGATGTGCTTTGCCGCCGGCGTCACGCAGTTCTACGCGCCGCTGATGCTGGGCCGGACCCAGCACGTGCTCGAGCGCGACCTGCTGCGCCAGCCGGCGCTGCTGCTGGACTGGTACCGCGCCCATCCCGGCTTCGGCCTGTATTGCGTGCCATCGGTGTGGAACGAGGTGCTCAAGTGCGCCGAGGCGCTGGCGCCGGCCGAGCGGCCCGCCGGGCCGGCCTGCGTGGTACTGTCGGGCGAGGCGGTGCACGACGTGCTGATCGAGCGCGCCGCGCGCATCTGGCCGTCGCTGCGCATCTGGAACCTGTACGGGCCGACCGAGGCCACCGCCAACGCCAGCTACGCCGAACTGCGCGCCGGCGCGCCGATCAGCATCGGCAGGGCGATCTCCGGCTCGGAGGTTTTTCTGCTCGACGAGCACCTGCGCGAGGTGGGACCGGGCCAAGCGGGCGAGATCTGCATCTGCGGCGACGGCGTGGCGCTGGGCTACGCCAACCTGCCGGAGCTGACGCGCCAGCGCTTCGTCTCCAATCCCTTGTCGCTGCTGCAAGGCCGGCCGCTGTTCCGCACCGGAGACCTGGGCCGGTACAACGCCCGGGGCGAGATGATCTACATCGGCCGGCGCGATTTCCAGGTCAAGATCCGCGGCGTGCGCATCGAGTGCGGCGAGATCGAGGCGGCGCTGGCGGACCATCCCGCCATCCGCATGGCGGTGGTGGTGTGCCGCGAGGAGGGGCTCGACAAGACCCTGGCCGCCTATCTGGTGTTCCATCCGGGCGCCGACGTGCCGGTGGACCGGGTGCGCGCGGCGCTGGCGACGCGCCTGCCGGAAGCGATGCTGCCGTCGGCCTGGGTGGTGCTGGAGGCGCTGCCGACGCTTTCCAACGGCAAGATCGACCGCGTCAGCCTGCCGCCGCCCGGCCGCGCGCGCCCGGCGCTGAGCTATCCGTGCGTGGCGCCGCGCACGGCCACCGAGCGCAAACTGCTGCGCGTATGGGAGCAGGTGCTGGGGCTCGACGGCCTGGGGATCGACGACCATTTCTTCGAACTGGGCGGCGACTCGCTGCGGGTGGCCGCCGCCATCGGCCGCATCAAGGCCGAGCTGGGCGTCGCGCTCGACTACCGCCGCTTCTTCGATCATCCAACGCCGGCCGCGCTGGCGGAGGGACTGCCGGCGCGCGCCGTCAGCGCCGTCCTGCGCGCCCCCGTGGCCCGGGTCGTGGACCTGGCGGCCGCGCGCGGCCAGTGCTCGCCCGGCCAGGAGGGTCTGTGGCTGCTGGCGCAAACCTACCCCGCGCTGGGCGCCTACAACATGCGTTTCACGCTGCGCCTGCACGGCGAGCTTGACGACGACGCGCTCAACGCCAGCCTGGCGGCCATGGTGGCCGCGCACGACGCGCTGCGCACGGTGTTCACCCAGGTTGGCGGGCGGCCGGTGGCGTCGGTGCGGGCCACGCTGGCGGTGCCGGTGGGCCGGGTCGACCTGCGCCATCTGGACGCCGCCGGCGCCGCCCGCCAGTGCGGGCCGCTGGCCGCCGAAGACGGCGCCCGGCCCTTCGACCTGGAACACGGCCCGCTGTTGCGCTTCACGCGCTTCGATTTACCGGACGATGAACACCGGCTGCAGGTGGCGGTGCACCACATCGTGTTCGACGGCCGCTCCATCGGCCTGTTCTGCCGCGAATTGATCGACCAGTACCGTTCGCGCACCGGCGGGCCGGCGCCGCGCCGCGCCATCGGTGCCGGCGCGGGCGTCGGCTATGGCGACTGGCTGCGCTGGCGCGCCACGCGCGACGACGGCCCGGGCCTGGCATTCTGGCGCCGGCATCTCGACGGCTGCCAGACCATGCTGGAAATGCCGACCGATTACCAGCGTCCGGCCGTGCGCAGCTTCCGCGGCGCGGTCAGCCGCCTGGCGGTTCCGGCTCGCCTGAGCGACGCCCTGGCGGCGTTCAACCGCCGCTACGGCGCCACCTCGTTCATGACGCTGTTCGCGGTATTTAATCTGCTGCTGTACCGCCACTCCGGCCAGCGCGACCTGTTGTTGGCTTGCCCGGCCGCCAACCGCGAGCATCCGGCGGCCGCCGGGACCATCGGCCTGTTCGCCAACACGATGGTGATGCGCACGCGGCTCGACGGCGCCGATACCTTCGCGGCGCTGCTGGCGCAGGTGCGGGCGTCGTCGCTGGCCTGCCTGGAACACCAGTCCTTCCCGTTCGAAAAGCTGGTGGAGGCGCTGCAGCCGGAACGCGGCGCCGGCCGCGCGCCGCTAGTGCAGGCGATGTTCGTGTTCCAGGAAAAGCTGTACCGTGGCGCGATCGACGATCGCCTGCATTGCGCGGTGTACGAGGACGGCAACGACGACGCCAAGTACGAGCTGACGCTGGAGGTGCAGGACCGCGAGGAGAGGCCGGAACTGCGGCTGTCCTATAACACCGACCTGTACGCGCAGGGCAGCGCCGAGCGCCTGCTGCGCCAGTACCTGCTGCTATTGGAGCAGGTGCTCGACGACGCCGGCCGCGCGCTGGGCGCCTACGATCTGGTCGGCGCCGCCGACCTGGCCTTGCTGACGCACTGGAACGCCACCTCGGACGGCGCCGCGCCGGACACCGTGATGGCGCTATTCGAGCGCCAGGCGGCCGCCACGCCGCACGCGCCGGCGCTGGCGAGCTGGGATCGCGGGCTGACCTACGCGGAACTGGAACGGCAGGCCAACCAGCTGGCCCACCATCTGGTCGCCGCCGGTGCCGGCGCCGGGCAGTGGGTGGGCGTGCACCTCGAGCCGTCCGCAGACCTGGTCGTCACGCTGCTGGCGATACTCAAGGCCGGATCGGCCTACGTGCCGCTGGACCCGAATTTCCCCTCCGAGCGGCTGGCCGACATCATCGCCGACGCCGGCCTGGCGCTGATCGCCACGCAGCGCTCGCACCTGGCGCGGTTGCCGGCCTGCCCGGTGCCGGCCGTGGTGGTCGACGGCGAACGCGAACAGATCGCCGGCCGGCCCGGCTATCCGCCCGCCAACGCCGCCACCCCGCACAGCCTGATGTACGTGATGTACACGTCGGGATCGACCGGCCGGCCGAAAGGGGTCAAGGTTCCGCACGCGGGCGTGTGCAACCAGGTGCGGTGGATGCGCACACGCTTTCCGCTGGCGCCGGCCGACAAGGTGTTGGGCCGCACCTCGATCAATTTCGACATCTCGGTGTGGGAGATCTTCCTGCCGCTGATCAGCGGCGCCCAGCTGCACCTGGGACGGCGCGAGCAGATGCTGGCGCCGGACACGCTCGGCGCGCTGGTGCGCGCGGCCGGCATCACCCAGATCCAGTTCGTGCCGTCGGCGCTGCGCGCCTTCGCCGACGCCGGGCAACTGGAACTGTGCCCGTCGCTGCGGCGCATCTTCTGCGGCGGCGAGGCGCTGTCGCTGACGCTGCACGACGACGTGCTGGCACGCTTCGACGGCGAACTGCACAACCTGTACGGGCCGACCGAGACCTCGATCTACGCCTGCCACTGGGCCTGCCGGCGCGGCGAGCGTCTGCGCTCGGTGCCGATCGGCAGGCCGGTGGCCAACGTCGTGGTCCACATCCTCGACGCCACGCTGCGGCCGGTGCCGATCGGCACGGTGGGTGAGCTGTACATCGGCGGCATCCAGGTCGCGCACGGCTACCACCGGCGCCCGGAGCTGACCGCGCGCGTGTTCCTGCCGGACCCGTGGCCCGACCCGCGCACGCCGCGCGCCACGCTGTTCAAGACCGGCGACCTGGGACGCTACTGGCACGATGGCACGATCGAATTCCTCGGCCGCGCCGACCGCCAGGTCAAGGTGCGCGGCCACCGCATCGAGCTGGCCGAGATCGAGCACCACCTGCTGCGCCATCCCGGCGTGCGCCACGCGGTCGTGCTGGCGCGCGAGGACCGGCCCGGCGACGTGCGGCTGGTCGCCTACCTGCAGGCGGCCGCTCCGGGCGGCGCCGACGCGGCCGCGCTGCGGCAGCACCTCAAACGCACGCTGCCGGCGTACATGATCCCGGCCGCCTTCGTCGAACTCGATGCGATGCCGCTGCTGCCCAACAATAAGACCGATCTGGCGGCGCTGCCCCGGCCCGAGTACCGCCAGGCGCCCGCCGCCGCCGACGCCCCGCGGCACTTCAACAGCGCCACCGAGCTGGCGCTGGCGCAGATCTGGCAGTCCTTGCTGGGCGACGAGCGTTTCGGTCCCGACGACAGCTTCTTCGACGTCGGCGGCCACTCGCTGTTGATGACGTCCATGCGCGACCTGATCGTGCAGCGTTTGCAGGTGGAGGTGGGCACGATCACGCTGTTCCAGTACCCCACCATACGCGGCCTGGCGCGCCATCTGGCCGACGGCGGCGCGCCCGGCGACGCCATGCTGGCGCGGATGGCGCAAAGGGCGGCGCGGCGCGACCAGCATGCCAGCCGCAGGCCGCCCGCCGGCGCCGCCGTTTCCGTATCAGACTCCGCAGACTCCGACCACTGAGCGAAGGTGACCAACATGACCACGACCGAACGCACCAATCCAGCCAACCATATCGCCATCATCGGCATGGCTTGCCGTCTCCCGGGCGCGGCCGACACCGAGCAATACTGGCGCAATCTGCTCGACGGCGTCGAGTCGCTGACCACCTTCACCGACGAGCAGCTGCTGGCGGCCGGCGTGGCGCCCGAGCTGGTGCGCTCGCCGCATTACGTCAGGTCGCGCGGCATCATCGACGGCGCCGACCAGTTCGACGCCGCCTTCTTCGGCTTCACCCCGCGCGAGGCCGAGCTGCTCGATCCCCAGCACCGCGTGTTCCTCGAGTGCGCGTGGCACGCGCTGGAGGACGCCGGCTACGATCCGCAGCAGGCCAAGGAGCGCATCGCCGTCTTCGGCGGCAACGGCACCAACTGGCACCTGGGCGAGACCGACCGCCATCCCGACGTCAAAAAATACTCCAGTCCGGCGGCGGTGGTCACCAGCAACGACAAGGATTACCTGACCACGCGCGTGTCGTACAAGCTCAATCTCACCGGCCCCAGTGTGAACGTGCAGAGCGCCTGTTCGACCTCGCTGGTGGCGACCATGCTGGGCATGAACAGCCTGCTGGCGCACCAGTGCGACATGGCGCTGGTGGGCGGCGTGACGGTCGAAACGCCCGAGCACAAGGGCTATCTGTACCAGGACGGCGGCATGGAGTCGCCCGACGGCCATTGCCGGCCGTTCGACGCCGCCGCCCACGGCACGGTGTTCAGCCGCGGCGCCGGCGTGCTGCTGCTCAAGCGCCTGGACGACGCCCAGCGCGACCGCGACCACGTGTACGCGGTGATCCTCGACGGCGCCGTCAACAACGACGGCAACGACAAGGTCGGCTTCACCGCGCCCAGCGTCAACGGCCAGGTCGAGGTGGCGATCGAGGCGATGGAGCGGGCCGGCGTGTCGGCGCGCACGCTGAGCTTTGTCGAGGCGCACGGCACCGCCACGGCGATGGGCGACCCGATCGAGGTGGCCTCGTTGTCGCAGGCCTTCCGCGGCTACACGGGCGAGCGGCAGTATTGCGCGCTCGGTTCCGTCAAGGGCAACATCGGCCACACCGACGTCGCCTCCGGCGCCGCGAGCCTGATCAAGGTGGCGCTTGCGCTCAAGCACCGCACCTTGCCGGCCTCGCTCAACTACGCCACGCCGAACCCGAAGATCGATTTCGGCGCCAGTCCGTTCTTCGTCAACACGGCGCGCCTGGCGCTGGCGCGCGACGCCGGCCCGCTGCGCGCGCTGATCAACTCCTTCGGCGTGGGCGGCACCAACGCCTGCGCCATCCTGCAGGAGCCGCCGGTTCGGCGGGCCTCGGCCGGGCGCCGGCCGGACAACGTGCTGTTGCTGTCGGCGCGCACGCCGGCCGCGCTGGACGCGGCCACCGGGCGCCTGCGGTCGCACCTGGAGCGCCATCCGGAGATCAACGTCCATGACGCGGCCTACACCTGCCAGGTGGGCCGGCGCCACTTCGGCCAGCGCCGCGCGCTCGCGTTCAGCGGCCGCGACGACCTGCTGGCGGCGCTGGCGCAACCGGGCCCGCAGACCGCGTGCGACGGCGCCGCGCGGCCGCTGGCGTTCGTGTTCCCCGGCCAGGGCAACCAGTTCCCCGGCATGGGGCTGGAGCTGTACCAGAGCGAGCCGGTGTTCCGCGCGGAGGTCGACCGCTGCTGCGACCTGCTGGCGCCATTGCTGAAGGTGGACCTGCGCGACATCATGTATGCGCGCGGCGACTACGCGCGCGCCGCCGCCGCGACGCTGAACCGCACCGAGTTCACCCAGCCGGCCATCTTCGTGACCAGCTACGCCATGGCCCAATGGTGGATGGAGCAGGGCATCGCGCCCGATGTGCTGATCGGCCATAGCGTGGGCGAGTACGTGGCCGCCTGCCTGGCCGGCGTGTTCTCGCTGGAGGACGCGCTGCGCGCCGTGGCCCGCCGTGGCCAGTTGATCCAGGCGCTGCCCGGCGGCGCGATGCTGGCCGTGCTGGCGCCCGAGCCGGATGTATTGGCGTTGCTGACGCCGGAGTTGTCGGTGGCCGCCGTCAACGGTCCGCAGCTGACGGTGGTGGCCGGGCCGGCGGCGGCGCTGGCGCAACTGGAGGCGCGGCTGGCGGCGGACAAGGTCTACGCCAAACGGCTCGACACCTCGCACGCCTTCCACTCGTCGATGATGGACGCGGCCTTGCCGGCCTTCGCCGAAACCGTCGCCGGGCTGACGCTGCGCGCGCCCACGCTGCCGATTATCTCGACGGTGACCGGCGTGGCGCTGACGGCGGAAGAGGCCACCGACCCGGATTACTGGGTGCGCCACGTGCGGCGCACGGTGCGCTTCGCCGACGCGCTGCGCACCCGCATCGACGGCGGCGTGCCGACCATCTTCCTCGAATGCGGCCCCGGACAATCGCTGCTGTCGGCGATCAAGCCGTGCCTGACGCCCAACGACGGCCACGCGGCGCTGCGCTCGATGCGCGCCGCCAACGAGAACGGCTCCGACCGCGCGTATCTGAACAACGCCGTCGGCACGCTGTGGACCCTGGGCCGCGCCGTCTCCTGGGCGACCTGGTACGGCGACGCCGAGCCGGCGCGGGTGCCACTGCCCGGCTATCCGTTCGAGCGCCAGCGCTACGCCCTCGACCTGTCCAGGAACCGCGAGCCGGCGGCGGCGATCGACGACGGCAAGCAGGCCGACGTCGGCCGCTGGTTCTCGGTGCCGTCGTGGCGGCGCACGCTGGCGCCGGCTTTGCTGGCGTCGTCCGCATCGGAGGCGCCCGGCAACTGGCTGCTGTTCGACGACCAGGCCGGGCTGGCCGAGGCCATCGCCGCCACGCTCGAGCAGGCCGGCGAGACGGTGGTCATGGTGCGCCAGGGCGCCGAGTTCCAGCGCGCCGACGCCCGCCACTTCACCGTGCGGGCGCAGTCGCCCGACGATTACACGCGGCTGATCGGCGCGCTCAAGGCCGACGCCATGACGCCCGGGCGCATCCTGCATTTGTGGAACGTGGGTGCCGACAGCCGGGCCGACGCCTGGTCCGAGCCGGCCGACGCCACCGCGCTGGCGTTTTACAGCCCGCTGTACTTGCAGCAGGCCTGCGCCAGCCATGCGATCCTGGGCGGCCTGCACCTGATCGTGGCCGCCAACGGCGTGTTCGACATCGCCGGCGAGGCGGTCAGCCACCCGCTCAAGGCGCTGGCGATCGGCCCGTGCCGCGTGGTCGGCAAGGAGCTGCCGGCGGTGCGCGCGCGCTTCGTCGACCTGCGTCTGCCCACGTCGGCCGGCGAGGTGCCGGCGCTGGCGGCGCAGCTGATCGCCGAGGCGCGGCTGGCCAACGACGATACGCTGGTCGCCTTCCGGGGCGCGCATCGCTGGACGGAGGCCTTCGACCCGCTGCCGCTGCCGCCCGCCGCCGATGGCTTGCGCACGCGGCTGCGCGAGGGCGGCGTGTATCTCATCACCGGTGGCGTCAGCGGCCTGGGGCTGTTTTTCGCCGGCGAGATCTTCCGCGGGGCCGAACGCGTCACGCTGGTGCTGACGGGACGCGGCGCGTTGCCGGAGCGGGCCGACTGGGACGACTGGCTTGAGCGCCATGCCGATGACGACCCGACCTCGGTCAAGCTGCGCGGGCTGGCGGCGCTGGAGCGCCAGGGCGCGAATCTGGTATTGGCCGGCTGCGACTGCGCCGACGCCGACGCCATGGCGGCGCTGGTGGATAAGGTCGAAGACCGCTATGGCGCCATCCACGGCGTGATCCACTCGGCCGGCATCGCCGGCGGCGGCGTCATCTCGCTCAAGACCGGGGAGATGGCCGCGCCGGTGCTGCGCGCCAAGGTCGAGGGCACGCTGGTGCTGGACCGCCTGTTCGCCCGGCGTCCGCTCGACTTCATGCTGCTGTTCTCGTCGATCACCTCGGTGCTGGGCGAGGCCGGACGGGTAGACTACTGCGCCGCCAACAACTTCATGGACGCGCTGGCGCACTACCGCAACCAGCGCCAGCCCGGCAGGATCACCGCCGTCAACTGGGGCGCCTGGACCGGCTTCGGCATGGCTGCGCGCTGGAGCGACGGCAAGGCGGCGCGGTCGCCCAAGCGCGTGGCGGCGCGCCAACCGGGCGGCTCCTGGCTGCAATTGGCCGCGCAGCAGGACGGCCAGCAGGTGTACGACGTGCTGCTCGACCCCGAGCAGGACTGGGTGATTAACCAGCACAAGGTGTTCGGCATGCCGACGCTGGTGGGAACCGGCTTCCTGGAGCTGCTCTACCGCTATGCACGGGAACAGGGCGACGCCGACGGGCCGGTGCTGGAGAACCTGTACTTCATGGCGCCGTTGGCCTTCGAGCCGGGCGCGCCGCGCCGGGTGCGCCTGCTGCTGGCGCCGCGCAATGACGCCCTGGCCTTCGTCTTCAAAAGCCAGGCCGGCGCCGAGGACGGCCCGTGGCAGGACCACTTCATGGGCGAGATCCGGCTGGGCGGCGCCGTCGGCAACGGCGCGGAGGCGGTCCAACTATCGCAGCTGCGGCAGCGCTGCGCCGACGAGGTCGACCAGCGCGGCTGGGCGCGATCCATCGAGCGCGCCGACGGCACGCCGGCGCTGACCTTGGGCGAGCGCTGGGACGCGCTGCGCGAGACCCATGTCGGCCCCGACGAATGGCTGGCGTCGTTGAGCGTGCCGGCGCGCTACGCCGACGAGGTGGACGCGCATCCGTTCCACCCGGCGCTGGCCGACGTCGCGCTGGCGGGGGCGGTGCACCGGCTGACCGACCAGCTATACCTGCCGATGGCCTACAAGCGCGTCAGCCTGTATCGCCCGCTGCCAGCGAAGGTGTGGAGCCACATCCGCCTGCACGACGCCTACCAGCCGGGCGACGCCACGCTGACGCTGGACGTGGCGCTGTACGACGGCGACGGTCAATTACTGGCGCAGCTGGAGCGCTACACGCTGAAGAACGCATCGGCTGCGGCGCCGGCCGGCGCGTCACGCCCGGCGGCGCTTACACCGGCGCCCGCGCCGGCGGCCGACAGCAAGGACATCCTGCCGCAGGAAGGGCGCGACGCGCTCGAGCGCATACTGGCCGCGCGCCATCTGCCGCAGGTGATCGTTTGCAGCAGCAACCTGGAGGCGCTGATCGAGGAGGGCAAGCCGGTCGCCGGCGGCGCCAAGGCCGAGGCGGAGCGGCAGGACGCCCCCGCCACCCACGCGCGGCCGCCGTTGTCGACGCCCTACGTGGCCGCGACCAATGACATCGAGCAGGCGGTCTGCGAGATATGGAGCGGAGTGCTGGGCATAGGACCGATAGGCGTGAACGACAACTTCAACGAATTGGGCGGCAATTCGCTGCTGGCCGTGCAGACGGTGGCCCACACCGCGCAGTCCTTCCAGATCGACCTGCCGATCGCCGTCTTCTATCAAAATCCGACGGTGCGCGGCTTGGCCGACGCCATCGTCGCGGCGCTGCTGTCGCTGACCGACGAGGGTACGCTGGAAGGCCTGCTCGCGGGGCTGGAGGCGTGAGCGTGGGGTCGCCACCGGGACCGCTCGCCAGCTTGTCGCCGGAACAGCGCGCGCTGCTCGCCAACCGGCTGGCGCGCGCCCGCGCGCCGGTCGCCGAAGCGGGCGGGCCGCCGCCGGGCGCCAACTTCCACTGCGCGCTGGCGGCGCCTGGCAATTTTGCCGGCATCCGCTTCGTGCCCTGGGCCGGCACGGCGCCGGGACCGGGCCAGATCCAGATCCGGGTGCGGGCATTGAGCCTTAATTTTCGCGACCTGATGATCGCCATGGGCAGCTATCCGCCGACGCCGGGCGTACCGTCGGTGATGGGCTCGGACTACGCCGGCGAGGTGGCCGCCGTCGGCGAGGGCGTCACCGGGTTCGCGCCCGGCGACCGCGTCATGGCGCTGTCGGCCGGCCACTTCGACCGCGACGGCCGCATCGTCGACGGCATGCACCTGGCGTCGCTGCAAAACGTCTCGGCGCTGCAGGCGGCGCCCATTCCCTCCAATCTTAGCTTCGAGGCGGCGGCCGGCGTACCGACGGTGTTCCTGACCAGCTACCACGCGCTGCACGAGGTGGCGCGGCTGCAGGCGGGCGAGCGGGTGCTGATCCACTCGGCCACCGGCGGCGTCGGCATGGCGGCGATCCAGGTCGCGCGCTGGCTGGGCGCGCGCATCCTCGCCACCGCCGGCAGCGAGGAAAAACGCCGCCGGCTGGAGGCGATGGGGATCGAGGCGCCGATGGATTCGCGCTCGCTGGCGTTCGCCGGCCAGATCGCCGAGCGTACCGGCGGCGAGGGCGTGGACGTGGTCCTCAACACGCTGCCCGGCGCCGCGCTGGCGGCGGGACTCGATTGCCTGGGCTGGTTCGGCCGCTTCCTGCAGATCGAGAAGCAGGCCGTGTTCAACGACGCGCCGATGCCGCTGGCACCGTTCAAGAAGGGCCTGACCTTTGCCGCCATCGACCTGGCGTTGTTCGTGGCGCGGCCGCGCCGCCTGAACCAACTGCTGCGGGAGATCGCCGGACACCTGGACCGGGGTGACTTTTCGCCGGTCGAGTGGCGGGCCTGGCCGGTGGCCGAGCTGGGACAGGCGCTGACGGCGATGTCGCGCGGCACCCACATGGGCAAGCTGGTGCTGCGTTATGACTAACCGGGAAGCCAAACGATGAGCACAGAACTCGAACAACGGCTGGCGCGCCTGTCGAGCGATCAGATCAAAACGCTGGTGCGGCGGCTGGAGCGGCCCGGCACCAAGCCCAAGGCGCCGGCGACGATGCCACGCAACGTCAACGGCGAGTATCCGCTATCGAGCGCGCAGGAACGGATGTGGTTTCTGTGCCAGCTCAATCCGGAATCGCGCGCCGCCAACAACCCCGGCGCGATGCGGGTGCGCTGCCGGCGCCCGCTGGACCGCGACCGGATGTTTGGCGGCGTCGAGGAGGTCGCGCGCCGCCACGACATCCTGCGCACGACGTTCCACGACATCGGCGGGCGGCCTTTTCAACGCGTCCACGCCGAGCTGACACCGCGCCGCGCGTGGCAGGACCTGCGCGCGCTGGCGCCGGCGGAGCGCGAGGCCGCAGCGCTGCGCATCGCCGCCGAGGAGGGCCGCCAGGCCTTCGATCTGCAAAACGGACCGTTGCTTGCCTTGCGCATCCTGCAACTGGACGATCTTGAATACATGCTGCTGGTGACGACGCACCATATCGTCTCCGACGGCTGGTCGAACGCCTTGTTCGCGCGCGAGCTGTCGGCCATCTACGACGCGCTCGAGCAGGGCGGCGCCATGCCGGCGTTGCCGCCATTCCAGTACATCGACCACGTGCAGTGGGAGCAGGACTGGCTGCGCGGCCCGTCCTACGCTGGGCAACTGGCCTACTGGCGGGAGCGGCTGCTGCCGGAAGCGCCGCCGCTAGCGCTGCCGACCGACCGTCCGCGCGGAACGGCGCCAAGGCACGAAGGCGCGCTGCACTCGGTCACGCTGCCGGATGGCTTGAGCGAGGCGTTGCGGCGCTTCGCCCGGCAGCAGCGGCTTGGCCTGTTCCATGTGCTGATGGGTGCCTGGCTGCTGCTGTTGTACCGCTACACGGGCCAGGACGATCTGGTCATCGGCACCTCTACGGCCAACCGCGACCGCGCCGAGACGCAGGGCGTCATGGGATTGTTTATCAACACACTGGCGATCCGCGTGCGGGCCGACGGCGACGACAGCGTCCGGGCGTTCCTGGGCCAGGTCCAGGCCACCACGCTGGCGGCGTTGCGGCACCAGGAGCTGCCGTTCGAGAAGCTGATCGGCGAGCTGCGGCCGCAGCGCAACCTGCAGGCACACCCGCTGTTCCAGGTCATGTATGTGCACCAGAACGTGCCGTCGCTGTACGAGGTGCCGGGCATGACGCTCGAATTGCTGAAGATCGATTACCAGACCACCAAATTCGACCTCAATCTGTGGAGTGAGGAGGTCAACGGCCAACTGGTGTTCACGCTGTATTACGCCAGCGCGCTGTTCGACGCCGCCACCATCGCGCGCATGCTGGGGCACTACCGCACCACGCTGGAGAACATGGTTGCCGCGCCGGATGCGGCCATCGGCCGGCTGCGCTATTTTGACGACGAGGTCCGCCACGCGCCGCAGTGCGCGCCGCCGCGCGACAGCGTGCACCGACGCTTCGAGGCGCGGACGCTGCTCGACGCCGGCCGCGTAGCCGTCGAAGGCGGCGACGAGCGCCTGACCTATGCGGAGTTGAACGCCAGGGCCAATCGTCTGGCGCGCCATCTGCGCGCGCTGGGCGCGGCGCCGGATCGGCCGGTGGCGCTGTTGCTGGAACGCGGCCCGAACGCGGTGGTGTCCATGCTGGCCGTCATGAAGGCCGGCGCCGGCTATCTGGCGCTCGATCATGATTATCCAGCCAGGAAGCTGGCCGCCGTGCTGGCGGACGCCGGCGCCACCATCCTGGTCACCGAATCACGGCAGCGCGACCTGGTGGACGCCCTGGAGCTAACGCCGCGGGCCGTGTACCTCGACCAGGCGGACGCGGAACTGTCCCGCCACGCCGCCGACAATCTCGACGTACAGGTCCCGGCCGACAGCCTGGCCTATCTGATGTATACCTCCGGCACCAGCGGCGCGCCGAAGGGCGTGGCTGTCGAGCACCGCCATCTGCTCAGCTACTGCGACGCCGTCTGGCCCCAAATGGGACTGGCGGCGGGCGACCGCTGCGCGACGGTGTCGTCGTTCGCGGCCGATCTGGGCAACACGATGATCTTCCCGGCCTTGCTCAACGGCGCCAGCGTGGTCGTGGTGGACGCCGCGCTGGCCACCGACGCGGTTGGACTGGCGGCCTTTTTCGCCGCCACGCCGGTGCAGGCGTTGAAGATCGTGCCATCGCATCTGCTTGCGCTGCTGTCGGCCAGGGACGCCGCGCACGTGCTGCCGCAACGCTGCCTGGTGCTGGGCGGAGAGGCGTGCCCCGTCGAGCTGGTGGAGCAGGTGCGCGCGCTGGCGCCGGATTGCGCGCTGCTGGGCCACTACGGCCCCACCGAAACGACGATCGGCGTGATGACCTACCCGGTGCCGCCCATGTCCGCCCTGGCCGGACGCCAGCTGCCGCTGGGCTTTCCGCTGGCCGGCACGCGTATTTATTTGCTGGACGCGGCGCTGGAGCCGGTGGCGACCGGGGTCGAAGGCGAGATCTACATCGGCGGCAACAACGTCGCGCGCGGCTATTGGAATCGGCCGGAGCTGACGGCGCAGCGCTTCATCCCCAATCCCTTCGTGCCCGGCGACCGGTTGTACCGCAGCGGCGATATCGGCAAGTACCGCGCCGATGGCACGCTCGAATTCATCGGCCGGCGCGACGGCCAGATCAAGCTGCGCGGCTTCCGCATCGAGCCGGGCGAGATCGAGGCGGCGCTGACCGCACATCCGGCCGTGGCCCAGGCGGTGGCGCGGGCGCCGGTGGCGGACGACGCGAGCGGCCAACTGGCGGCTTTTGTCCACCTCCGTGCCGGAACCGAGGCGACGCCGGCCGACATCAAAACCTTTGTCGCCCAACGCCTGCCGCCGCAGATGGTACCCGCCACCATCGTGGTGCTGGACCAGATACCGCTGACGGCAAACGGCAAAATCGACTACGCGCGCTTAATGGCGCCGTCGCCTTCATCGCGGACGGTGGCGGCGCGCCCGCCACGCGACGACTGCGAAGCGGCGCTGTTGCGGATCTGGCGCGAGCTGACCGGCGTCGAGGCCATCGGCGTGCAGGACAACTTCTTCGACGTGGGCGGCCACTCGCTGCTTGCGGTGCAGTTGATGGCCAGGGTCTATGACGCCTGGGGCGTGCGGCTGCCGCTGGCCAACCTGTTCACGCATGGCAGCGTGGAGCAGATGGCGGCGCTGCTGCGCGCGAGCGGCGCACCGATTGCGCAAACGCCGCTGGTGACGATCCAGCCGCTGGGGACCCGCACGCCGCTGCTGCTGTGCCACCCGGCCGGCGGCGACGTGTTGTGCTACATGCCGCTGTCACGCGCGCTGGGGTCGGACTTCCCCCTCATCGCCGCGCAAGCGACGACGGCGCGGGGTGAGGCCTCGATCGCCGGGCTGGCGCGCGTCTACGCCGACGCCGCGTTCACGGCATTCGGCTCCGGCGCGCCGGTGCTTGGAGGCTGGTCGATGGGCGCGTTGGTGGCGTTTGAGATGGCGCAGATTTACCGGCGCGAGCGCGGCATCGCGCCCACCGTCATCATCCTCGATCAGCCGGCACCGGGACAGCACAGCGAACAAGCGATGGACGACATCCAGCGCCTGCTGCTGTTCGCGCAAAAGGCGGCGATGTTCGCGGGGCGGGATTTCGAGCTGTCGGAAGCCACGCTGCGCGACGCCGACGACCAGCAGCGCACCACACAGTTTTTCTCGCTGTTCAAAGCCCATCAACTGATCCCCGAGGGGACGGATGTGCGGCAGTTTCGCGGCTACCTCGACACCATGCTGCTACATAACCGCATCGCGCTGGATTACCGGCCACAGGTCTACGCGGGCAAGGTGTTGCTGCTGCGAGCGCAGTACGCGATGCCGGTCGGCGCGAAGAAATCGCGCGCCGCCGATCTCGGTTGGCAGCAATACGCGGCACAGCCGGTGGAGGTGGTCGCCGTGCCGGGCGACCACGTCACCATGATGCGGCCGCCGCATGTGAACGTACTGGCCGCAAGCCTGGCCGCCTACCTGCCACAGAATGGAGACCGCACGCATGGATAAGCATAACCCCGACGACGAGCGCGCCGCCATTCCGTCGCCCGAGGCGGCCATGATGAAGGCGCTGGGGTCGATGATCTTCCCGCTGGCCGTCAAGGCCGCCCTGGCGCTGGAGATGCTACCGATACTGGAGGAGGGCAAGCACGCCGGCACGCCGGCGTTGGCCACCCGCCTCGGCGTCGACGCGGGCGCGCTGGGGCGGCTGCTTACGTCGCTGGCGGCGCTGGGCGTGCTGCGCCGGGAAGGCGAGCGCTACCGCGTCACGCCGTTCGGCGCCACGCTGTTGCCGGGGCCTCGGTCGATGCTGCCGTTGGCGCGCTACCTGCTCGACGACAGCGTGCTGTTGCCGCTGGCAAAGCTCAGCACCTGTGTCCAATCGGGCCAACCGACGCTGCCCCAGAACCCACGCACGGGCTGGTACAACCAGTATCCGGAACGCGCGCGCTTGATGGACGGCGCGATGGCCGTGTACTCCGGACTGGGTCTGCCGGCGCTGCTGGAGGCGTATGATTTTTCGTCCTATGCCACGTTGATCGATGTCGGCGGCGGCATCGGCCACGTGCTAGCGGGCATATTGGCGCGCTACCCGAACGCCAGCGGCACGCTGTACGACATGCAGGCGACGACGGAGCGCGCGGTGCGCTACCTGGCCGAGCACGGCTTGCAAGGCCGCTACGCCGTGGCGGCCGGCGACATGTTGAAAACGGTGCCTGCGGGGGCCGGGTTGTACATCCTCAGCAAGGTGCTGAACAATTGGGACGACGAACATTGCGTACGCATCCTGCGCAACATCCGGGTGGCGATGGAAGAGGATGCCCGGCTGATCGTCATCGAGGGCGTCATCGCCGATGCCGATTATGCGGCGGAGGACGCGTTCCGCGACTTGCTGCTGCTGGCCTGCAGCCACGGTGGACGGTTGCGGACGGTGGAGGAGTTGCGCGGGCTCGGCGGAGAGGCCGGGTTGACGATGTTGCGCGTGATCCCGACTTCCACCGCGTTTTCCGTACTCGAATTCAAGCCGGGGACCCGTCCAAGGTAAAAACCCGCCGCAACATGTTTTACTTCGGCAGGAAATAGTACATAATTACGTGGTATGTAATAGTATGAAATCCATCGGAGGAAGCATGGCGAGAACCGGATTGTTTAAATCGGACGTAAAAAAGGCGCGCGACAGCCTTGTTGCGCAGTCACTTTACCCTTCCGTGGACGCTGTGCGCGTGGCGCTGGGCAATACAGGGTCCAAGACCACCATCCATAAGTATCTCCGGGAGCTGGAGGAAGAGGAGGGTAGCGGCGCCAGCGACAAGTCATCCATCAGCGCGGCGCTGCAGGATTTGGTGGAACGTCTGGCGGCACGACTGGTGGAAGAAGCCGACGCCCGCGTCGAGCAGGCCGCGCTGGAGTTCAGCCGCAAGGAGCAGGCCCATCTGCAAGCGCATCAGCAAATCGAAGCTCACTTGCGCGCCGCGCGGGAATCGGCCGAGACGCTGGAGCAGCGCTTGCGGGCCGAAATCGCCGACCACGCCAAGACCCGTGAGGCCCTCCAGACCGAAACCGGGGCGCGCCGCGCGGCCACACAGCAGAATGAGCAGATGAAGGCCGAGTTGCGTCAGCGGCAACTGGCGTTGAGGGAGAAGCAAAACGAAGTCGCCAAACTCAACCAGGAGGCAGCGCGGTTGGGGCTGGAACAGTCGCACACCAAGCAGTCGCTTTACGAGCAACTGACCAAGGTGCGCGAGCTGGAGCACAAGGTCGAGCAGCTTCAGTCCGCGCAGCGCCATACCGGCGATCTCGAGCGCCAGCTTGTCGCCAGAATCGCGCAAGCCGAGCTGCTAGGTGAACAGTTGAAGGCCGCCGAGGCGCAACTCGAACCGGCCAAGGCGAGGTCGCGTGAATTCGAGCTGTTGCTGGCGCAAGCCAACGCGAAGATCCAGGCGCAAGAGCAGATCGGCGAACAGTTGCAGGCTTATCTCGACAAGATGACGGCCGGTTCGTCGGCCAAACGAACACGATAGCCATCGAGCATTTCTGCCGGCCCGACTGCCGTGCTCAGAATTCCTTAATGTGGGGCGGCGACTATGCACCCATGCCAATCCACACACAGGAGCTCCAAATGAACCACATGCACGCCCGCCCAGCGGAGGGCAAGCCCCCCGGTTGCGCGCCATCCCGGATTCGGGTCTGGGATCTGCCCGTCCGACTTTTTCATTGGCTTATGGCCTTCTGCTTTGCCGGCGCCTACCTGACGGCGGAGATGGACGCGTGGCGCCAGGTCCACGTCACGCTCGGCTACACGATGGCGGCGCTGGTCTGCTTCCGCATCGTATGGGGGTTTGCCGGCACCGATTACGCCAGGTTTTCCAGCTTCGTACGGGGACCGCGGGCGACGCTAAGCTATCTGCGGTCGATGTTCAGTGGACGTCCCCAACATTTCACCGGACATAATCCGGCCGGTGCCGTCGCGATCGTGCTGATGTTGGCGATCGCCATCGCCTTGGCCGGTTCCGGCTGGTTGTTATACACCGAGCGGACCGGCCAATGGATGGAGGACGTCCATGAACTGATCGCCAACCTGATGCTGGTCGTGGTGCTGATCCACATTGGCGGCGTGCTTGCCGCCAGCCTGATGCACCGCGAGAATCTGGCCAAGGCGATGATCACGGGCCGCAAACAGGCGGCGTCCGGTGCCCCGCAACAGGGCCTGCGCGCCGGCACCGCGCTGGTGCTGTTGCTGGCGGTCCTGGCGTTCTGGTGGTGGCAAGGGTCGAGCGCGCAGACGCCGGCACTTGGCGCCACGCCCGCTGCCGCGCCGCACGACGGCCACGGCGGCGATGACGACTAAGCTTGCATTCGTGGGATAATCGAAGCATGCACATTCTCCTTGCCGAAGACGATACGCTGCTGGGCGATGGCCTTCAGGCCGGCTTGCGCCAGCTTGGCTTTCAGGTCGACTGGGTATTGGACGGCGCCGCCGCCGCGCGCGAACTGCGGGTATCGCCGCCCTACGCGGCGGCGGTACTCGACCTTGGTCTGCCCTTGAAGGACGGCATGAGCGTCCTGGATGAGATTCGGCGGGCCGGCGTGACGGTGCCGGTGCTGGTGCTCACCGCGCGCGACGCCATCCCCGATCGTATCCGGGGACTCGATCTGGGCGCCGATGACTACGTCGTCAAACCGGTCGACCTGTATGAACTGGCCGCGCGCCTGCGTGCGCTGGTTCGACGCGCACACGGCCAGGTCCAGCCATGCCTGCGGGCGCAGGATGTCGAGCTCGAAGTCGCCGCCCGCCTGGTGCGCAAGAACGGGGCGCCGGTGCCGCTCTCAACCCGCGAATTCGACTTGCTGCAGGCGCTGATGCTCAACGCCGACAAAGTGCTTTCGCGAGAGCAGCTGGAACAATATTTGTACAGCTGGGGCAGGGAGGTCGACAGCAACGCGATCGAGGTCCACATCCACAATCTGCGGCGCAAACTGGGCGCGGCGCTGATCCAGACGGTGCGCGGCGTCGGCTACATGCTGTTGCGGGCGGCGCCCTAGCATGCGGCCCCATCCGCCCTCGCTGCAGGGACAGCTGATCCGGTCGGTGCTGGCCGTCGTCGGCTTGATATGGTCGGTTGCCGCCGGCGCCATCTGGTTCGACGCCCGGCACGAGCTCGATGAGCTACTCGACGCCCATCTCGCGCAAGCGGCGTCGCTGCTGTTGATCCAGAGATTCGGCGATTTCGACGGCGACGATATCGTGCCGCCGCCCGCTAGCGGGGAGCAATATGCTTCGAGGGTAATGTTCCAGGTCTACCAATCTGGCGCGCTGATGTTGAAATCGGCCGACGCGCCGTCGCGGCCCATGGTGGCCGGTGCGGCGCCCGCCGCGGCGTACACCACGGTGATGCTGGACGGGGTGCGCTGGCGCGCCTACAAGGCGCCGGACCGGACACGGGCGATGGAAGTCATCGTCGCCGAGCGGTTGGCGTCGCGCCAGGATATCTTGTGGGCGGTATTGCGCAGCAGCCTGTGGCCGCTGGCCGTGGCGTTGCCGCTGCTGGCGGCGGCGACCTGGTGGGTGGTGCGGCGGGGGACGGCACCGATCCGCGCACTGGGCCGGGCTGTGGTGTCGCGCCAGCCGCACGCGCTCGAAGCCATCGTCGTGCCGGAGATCACGCGGGAACTCCAGCCGCTGCTGCTGTCGATGAACGGCCTGTTCCAGCGGATCGCTCTCCTGCTCGATTCGGAGCGGCGGTTCACGGCCGATGCCGCCCATGAGCTGAGGACGCCGATCGCCGCCATCCGCATGCAGGCGCAGGTGGCCGCTGCCGCCGTGGACGCCGCTTCCCGACGGCACGCGCTCGACGCCACCATCAACGGCTGCGATCGCGCGACACGCCTGGTTGAGCAGTTGCTCACGCTGTCGCGGCTGGAAGTGAACGGCGTCGCGGATCAACGCCGCCTGGACTTGCGGGAACTGTTACGGCAGGTGGTGACCGAGCTGGCGCTCCAATCCGCGCTAAAACATCAAGAGCTGGGCTTGGACGCCGACACGGAATGTCCGGTCAGAGGCAACGAGATGCTGCTGACGGTGATGTTCCGCAATCTGATCGACAATGCGATTCGGTACAGCCCGCAGTCGGCGCGAATTGCCGTGAGGCTCAGGCGTGAACGTGACCATTTCGTAGTGAGCATTGACGACAGCGGTCCGGGGATGGGCAGCGCGGACCTGCCCAGGTTGGGCGAACGATTTTTCCGGGTGCCCGGAAACGGCGCGTGCGGCAGTGGCCTGGGTTGGTCCATTACGCGGCGCATCGCCGCGCCCCACGGGTTCGAGCTGCACGCCGAACCGTCCACGCGCCTCGGCGGCCTGGAAGTCAGGATAAGCGGCCCCCTGGAAAAAACCTCCATTTGAAGAGCCGCTCGCCGTGGACGATGAAACGGGCTTAGTTCGACGACGTGCCGTAGATGATGCCGCGGCCGCTGTTAGGCGCCACGTACACGGTGCCGAACGTCTTCGGATCGCCCACCACCAGGCTGAAGCCGCCCCATTGGTGGGCGTCGTCGTTGATACGCACCCAGCTGCCGCCGCTATTGGTCGAGCGGAACAAGCCCGTCACACCGCTCACCGTTCCGGCCAGGTAGATGGTCGGATAGGAAGCGCCGCTGGCCGCCTTGCCGAAGCCGACCGAGGTGGCCGCCGTCACCACGCCCGACGAAATCTGGCTCCAGCCCGAGCCGGAGCTGGTGCTGCGGTACAGGCCGGACGAACCGGCCATCCACACGTCGCCCTGGTTGCCGGTCACCGCCGTCGCCTTGCCCCACTGGGCCAGGCCGGAGGAGGCCGTGTACCAGTTCACGCCTTTGTTGGCGCTGGCGTAGAAGATGCCGGTGGCGGCGTCAAACGCATAGAACAGGTTGCCGTTAAGGCCGTCCGAGACGATCTGCCACGACTGGCTGACCGGCAGCCCGGTCGAGGTCCAGCTGGCGCCGTTGTTGGTCGAGTATGCCGGCGCCACGTCCTTCGGTCCCCAGACGATGGTGCCGCCATCGGCCGAGATCGCCACGGTGCCTTCACCCTTGGTCGAGCCGGCCTGGTTGGCGAACGGCGTCCAGCTGGTGCCGCCGTTGGTGGAGACGGCGCCGTACACCGACGAACCGGTGCCGACCCGCACGATCTTCGACGGCAGCGCCTTGGCGTAGTCGAGACCGGTGCCGTTGCCGCAGATCGGGTTGCTTACCATGCCGGCCGGCGGCGAGGCCGTCAGGCTGGTGTGGGTGAAGCCGCAGATGTCGCCCAGGCCGCTGATCAATGGCGCGCCGGAGCTCGGCGAGAGCAGCGCCAGGGTCGCGGTTTCCTCGACGCCGTTGGCGCCGATGGCCCAGTTGGTGGCCTGGCCGGCGTCGGCTGCCGTCAGGTTGTTGGTGGCCCAGATGGTCTGGCCGGTGGCGTAGAAGGCGTGGGCGGAGTTGAACGGATCGATCGCCACCTGTCCCCAGTTGCCGAAGCCCGCCGCCGCCGCGCCGAACTTCACCCATGGCGACAAGCTGGCGTCGCGCGTGGCCGTGGCGCCGACGTCGGTCCAGGTGCTACCGCCGTTGGTGCTGCGGAACATGGTGTCGGTCGGCCACCAGCGGTCCATCGTCATGACCACCAGCGCGCCCGACTGCTTGGTGTCGACCGCCAGGCCGCCGTAGCCGAACGAGTAGTTGTTCGGGTTGGGCGGCGTGATGTTCTGCCACGTGTTTTGGCCGACGCTGTACTTCCACACCTGGCCCGAGGTCATGCCGTTGGGGCCGATGGCGTTGCCGTAGGTGATGTAGAGGTTGCCGTCCTTGCCGATTTGTCCGTGGTTCGGGTATTGGCCGCTGGGCCCGCCCGCGACGGCCGACCAGTGGGCGCCGCCGTCGGTGCTCTTGTAGAGCGTGGTGCCGGACGAGGCGGCGCTGGCGGTCGAGACGCCGGCGAAGATCGTCGGCGTCGCGCTGCCGGCGTTGGCCGACGGCTGGTGGAAGGTGACGAAGGCCACGCCGGCGCCGCTGCCGTCGTTGCTCAGCGCCGTGAAGCCGCTCAGCCGGGTCCAGGTCTGGCCGCTGTTGACGCTTTTCCACAGGCCGTTGGTGGCGCCCTGGGCGGAATCGTTGAAGGTGCCGTACACCAGCACGGAGCCGAGGTTGGGGTCGACCTGCAGTTTCTCGCCGGTGTTGCGGCCGTCGACGTTGCCGCCGGTGCGGAAGCTGAGCGGATACGAGTTGAAGCTGGCACCCTGGTTGGACGACACCAGCACCGCCGCGTTGCCGTTCCAGTTCTGGGTGTACATGCCGGCAACCATATACAGCATGTTGGTGTTGCGGGGATCGACGGCGATCGTCTCGATGCCCATCTGGTGCCAGTTGGCCGAGGTGGTCCAGTCGTTGAGCGGCACCCAGGTGCTGGTGCCGCTGTTGTAACGGTAGGCGCCGCCGATGTCGGTGCGGGCGTAGAACAAGCCCTGTTGCGCCGGGTGGGCGACGATGCCGTCGACGTAGCCGCCGGCGACGATCTTCACATTGTTCCAGCTGTAGCTGGCGGCCCCGGCCGACGTGGCCGCCAGCCCTGCCAGCGCCAGCGCGGACGCGGCGACGAAGCGGCGCAGCGGTATCCTCGCGGTCCCCTTCGCGATCGAGCAAGCAATTTTATTTGTCATGTAGCGCTCCTCCATTATTGTTGGTGATAGGCGCGCCTGTCCGGACGGCGACGGGCGCGCATGGTCATTCCGGCCATTGGTGGCGGAATACGGGGCCCGGCGGCGACGCCGGGCAATCTGTTGACGGCTTAGTGAGTGAAAATTGGGGAGGGCGCGGGGCGGGGCGGGGATGCCGGTGCGGCGGATAGGAAGGCGCTTGCGCGTGCGCTAGAGGTTTTCATTACCGTGTCTCCTTGTCAGGTCCCGGGCTCGCCGATGGAACGCCTGGCTGCCCGGTGTATTGATCAATTCTGCGCGGCACACGATTGAGATGCAATTACGAAATCCGTTAATCGCCAAGTGAAATTGTATAAGCTTGGAGATCAAGTTGAACTCGGCGCCGCCGATGCCGTGATGCGCTCTCCAGCTTGGCCGTCGACTTTGACCTGGACTTCTTCGGGCGCGTCAGGTTGGTGTCGTAGGCGGCGCCGGGCCGGGACTGATTTACCTCGCCGGCGACGGCGCCGAGGCTGCGGCCCTGCATATCTCCGGGCACCGGTCTTCCGTTCCCGGCATGGCGCCACAGACGCCGCCCGGGCCGGCGTCACAAGCGCCGCCGGGGCCGGCGTACAACGGGCCGCCCGGCCCCGCGTAGCGCGGACCGCCGGGACCCGCATAGGCCGGACCACCCGGCCCGGCGTAGCAGGCGCCACCCGGAGCCGTCGAGCAGGAATTGCCACGCGCCACGGCGTCCGAATTCGCCTGCCAACTGGCGCAGCCGGAAACGGCGAGCGCCGACAGCAATAACATTGATGACATGAGAGTTTTCATTGAGCCTGCCTTTTGTTGAGTTGATAAACCAAACGTAAAACGTTTTCTTGCCATGGTGGCCTCATCCGGAGCGTTGGCTGCTATAGGCGGTGGGTCGGGAGGAATTACGTGTCGCCGTGGCGGTAAGATAATAAGACAGATTATCTTTTTTATCCGCCATAGTGCCAATGGCAAGCAAGCCATCACTGTCGGCGGAATGGCGAACGTTAAAACGCAGATCGCGTTGAGCTTTGGCCACCACCTTCTTCAATACGATGTCAGGCTTGGCCATGGCAATCGCGGTTACCAACAGTAGGAATCTTTTTTCCATTATCGAAAAATTATTTATTGAGCAATAAGTATCATCTGGCTATAAATAAATATCTGTAAAAGGTTGGGCGGCCATAAAAATAATCAAAAATGTGATTATTTTTATGGGAGCGGTCTTTTTGCAAGGCGCCGCCCCAGCGGGGCACCACCTTAGAAGTTTCCCTTCACCGTATTGCTCCGGTAGGAACCGCTCAAGCCCGCCACGCTGACCAAGGCGTAGATTTCGTCCTGGCCCCAGTCTTCGTTGAGCTGGGAGCCCGAAACAATCGCGGACAAGGTGAACCGTCCGTCCTGGCCGACCCGCTCCAGGCCGGTCCCGCCGATGCTGAACAGCCTATCGTCGAACCATGGATCTTCGCCGCGTATTCGGGCGCCAACGCTCTTGTTGGCGGACTGATAGAAACCTTCGCCGTTGACGACGACGAGATAGTTACCAGGCTGATTCTCGGCTGGACTAATAAACAGGGATACGCTGGGCATGATGTTCTCCTTGCGATGGACGTCTGGATGGAGCCGGCAAGCGCTTTCCGCGGCGATGGCGCGCCCCTGTGCGGGCATGAAACATCCGGCTAACTGTCCCGTTCGCGCGCCAGTCACCATCGGACTCTAGCGCGCCCGACATGGGGGACCTTGACAATCCGCAGGGGGAGGGGCGGCATCGCCGGCACCACGCACGTCGGCAGCAAGCGCACGCCACCGGGGCAATGCACTACCTGCGCGGGCGGGTTCGGGGGCTATCGCGCGGGCGCGCGCAGCGCCTTGACGTCACGCATCGGCGAGCGGCCGAAGAAGCGGCTGTATTCCCGATTGAACTGGCTCGCGCTTTCGTAGCCCACTTCAAACGCGGCGCTGGCGGCGTCCAATCCCTCGGCGAGCATCAGCCGGCGCGCCGGGGCGTGGCTGCCGGAATGGCTGGTGCGCGAACGGCTGCGCAGCGGCGCGCTGGTCGGCGTCATGGACGACCAGCCCGGCGCGACCATGGACTGCCACGCGCTGTGGCCGGCCGCGCCCCACATGTCGCTGCGCCTGCGGCTGGCGGTGGACGCGCTGGTGGAACAACTGCCGGCGCTGCAGCGCTGAAAATTGAGCGATGTGACAAAGTGCGCATTTGTCCTCAATCCCACAGGATATAGTTTCCGTTCACTTGGCCCCTGCGGACGGCACGCCGTGTCTGCCGATACAGCGCTGGCCACAAGCGCCGGTTCACGCACAACTTGAAGGGATCTGGTTTACATGGAAGGTATCAATCATGCGACAAATGCTGTTTACATGGCTGCCGGAGGCATCATCGCTTTGCTGGGGTTGACGGTCGTCCTCGGCCAAGTGCTCGGGCTGCCAGGGGTTTTTCTTTTTTTACGAAATCATCGGTCTGCCGTGGGCTTTGTTATGGGGAATTTTTTTGGTAATCTTTTGTATCTGTGCCGCGGCGGCGGGAGGTTGCGGCAGGAATGCATCGTCCTGCATGAATCAGCAAGCGCAAAGCACTGCGTGGTGATCGTGCCCGGCACCTGGAGCACCATCGGCTACGATTGGAAGCGTTGGAATCACCACCTGACGTTACTGTCCCAGAAGAATTTTTACGTGGTCGGCGTGCGCTGGTCGGCAGCCAACAGCGAATCGGGGAGGGCGGCGGCGGCGGCGTCGCTCAAGCAATGGATGGAAGCGAATGCGGCCCGGTTCGATACCTATTCGTTGATCGGACATTCTTATGGAGGCCTGGTCGCGGCGCTGGCGGCAAGCGATCCCAAGGTGACCGGGGTGGTGACGATCGCCACGCCATTTATCAGCACCGAGCAGTTGAGCAACGAGCACGTCGCCGGCAGCGCGCTGGCGGTATTTTCCCGGGCGATTTGGCTCGCCACGCTGTCGCTTCCGGTCAATCGCGCCGGGCACGCGAGCGCACGGTTTGTCACCGTATTTGCCATTTATTTGTTTTGGGTTTTTGCGCGGCTGATCTGGGCCGACCGTGCGAAGCCCACGTGGGCTCCCGCCATTCCGTTAGCGGTGGGGCAGAAACTGACGAGTTTTCAGGTGAAGGCAGACTCCATTGTCGACCAGCTCCACGATGCCGCTCAAAGCGACCTCCTACAACCACAGACAGCACCGGCGTTTTTAAAGCAATCGTGCCTGACGCGGCAAGCATTCTCTCGCTGGTTCGGGGCCTTTTTTGTATTTTGCCTGATCGCTGACATGGCGGCGGAGAGGTGGTTTCCAAACCTGACGCCCGATGTGGTCCAACGAGCGCTAGCGGGAGCCGTACTGTATGTTCTGTTCGTCGGCGTGTTGGGCGCGTTGGCGGTTTGGCTCAAGCCGCTGCGTGAACTACGGGATCTCTCGATCGCGGTGGTCCGGCTGGTCAGCTGGGACGCCATCACCCTCGATAATCGACGCTATATCATTTCGCGGCTCGCTGGTTTGAACGGATATGAGCGCTGGATACGCCACATCGAGATCAGTGAAGCGCCCCCCGGCGCCACGCTGATATGGACCACGCTCGCATCGAACGCAAAAGATGTGCAAGCCCATACGACGTCGGTGGAAGACCATGGAGTCGCCGTTCAGGTCGCCGCTGTTCTGCCTTGATGCCGGCGTTGCGCTAAGCGCGGGCCTGCCAAACCAGGTACAGACTGCCAATGCGGTGCTCGCCTCGTTGGTACGCATCGAATGACGCCTGCACCTCTTGCGCCGGGCGCAACCATTTCTCTTCCTCATCGAGGACCAGGCGGCCACGGTGCGTCCCGCCTTGAGCGAGGTAGCGCGTCTGGATATTTTGGTCCACCGGGTCGAGATTCGACAACAGGTGCTGTGATGTATTGGGCGGGAATGCCAGCGCCGCGCATCCACTATCGCGCGCGATGCACGTCGCGGCCGCAAAAAAAGCGTCGACGATCGAGCTCACATCATAGGTCGCCATCGCGTCGCTGGTCGGGTTGATCGCACGGATCACCAGCACCGGCCGGGATGGGTGGATCTGTGGCAGGATCTCCCGGTACAACAACGCCATGCCCTGGAAACTGCGGTGCGGCGGGTCGAACACGACCAGATGGGCGTGCCGGGCCTCTTGCCACATCTGCACATTATCGGCAGTGCACAGCTTCGCGGCTTCCTTCGCAAAAAACGCCGCCGGATGTTTTGTCACCATGGCGTTGACTGTGGTGCTGCCACCGTCATTCTTGTCGTTGCCGAACTTGGCAAGCTCACGCCCCGACCACTCAAGGAAGCGCGCGCCGACGGACTGGGCCGTTTGCTCAAGCAGCCGATACAGCGCGGCCGAGGGATCGACGTCGCTGTGCGCGCCCAGTCTGTCGGCCAACATCAACGCCGAAGGAGTCGAAAGCGATCCGCAGAACGCCATGCCGCAGGCCAGCAGCGCATCGGACAGGCCGACACCGAAGAATGTTTGCATGCGCAGTATTTGCTCATACCCGCTTTCGTCCCGAACGGATGGCAACAGCGGAACCGCTTTTAACCATGCGGCGGCGGCGGGATCATTTGCCGCCACGGCGAGCAGCACGCCCAGCCGTGGCACCAGATCCCGCAGATCAGGCGTAGCGTCGGCCGGCGCGGCCTGCAGACCGTCGCAGGCCAGCGCCATATCCGTCTGGCACCGTTCGCGGAACCGCGCCGCCCACTGGGCGGCTTCGACCACGGCCTCCAACCCTGCGCGGTCGAGCTCCCCCCGCAGCGTCCGGGCGGCGCGGCACCAGGTCATCGCGTAACTATCCGCCGTTCCCCATCCGGCGATGTCGGTTTGATGACCGATCAGTTCTTGCCAACGACTTTGCACCGTCGCCGGCGCGGTCCGGTAAATCAATGCCACCGCTTCGGTCTCGAGCTGCGTCAGTGTTGGCGCCACCGGTCCCCGGCCCATGACTAGCTCGTCGAGCAACGGCGCCAGCTGCGCCAGTTGCCGACTCGACGCATCCGCGCCATCCCACACAGTGGCGGAGATACTTGGCAAAAGGATACCCGAGGTCGCCTGCAACATGGCCGGCAGTGCCTGCAGCAGTGTCGCATGGGCCGCTTCGGTGGCCGCTTGCTCCGCCGTCGCGTAGTCGCGCAGCGCTTCCTCGGTCCCCATGAAGGGGCGCTGGCCTAGCAAGCCAGTCACACGCGCCCGCACGACATCGTCGATGCACTGCCGATTGGATTCCCAAAAATTGAATGACTGCCGCGTGACGGCTTCCCCAAACAGAAGTCTATCGATAGGATCGAGCGAGGCTCCCCACCATCGTACCGACTTGATGCCGAACGCGCGGTAGAACCAATCGGTGAGCTTTTTGCGGGTGCGCAGGCCGCGTTCCTCGACCAGATACCGCAACAACTCCTCACTCAGAAATCCGACCCTTGCAACCTGCAGCAGTTGCCGTACGGTGCGCAGATTTAACGCGCCGGCAAGATATTCATACGCATCGATATACTGGGCGTTGCCGGCGTACTCGACCCACTCGAGCACATCCTCGATTGCCGCTGGCGTGGCCAGCGCTTTCGTCAACGCCAGCAAGCGCGCCAGCCTCGCTGGCGCAACTGCGGAGTAGCAGGGCTGAAAGCGCAACACGTCGCCCGCGCGGCCGAAGCCATACTGATCCAACACCCGGAGAAACGCCGCAAGGTCGGTGGACTTGCCGATGTATGCGCTGGCTTGCGCGATCTCCGCGAAGCCCAGTGAATGGGGAGGGGAGGCCAGAAGCGCCAGCGCCGTCGCCGGCGCCTGGGGATCGTGCGCGGCGCCGACGTCCAGCATCAGCTGCTGGCACAGGGCCAGCTCGGCGGCGCCGGCGCCGAGCGCGGTCAAGGCCCGCCCGAATTCGACTGCTACCGGTTTATGGGACTCGAGCAGAGGTTTGAACCGGATGATCGTCGCGGCGTCGCGTACCCCGAGCCCATCAAGCAGCGTGATCCAACGCTCGGCGGCCACACTGGACAGGCTGATGCCCAGGCCCTCAAGTAGCAGCCCGTGGTCTCGAATGCCGCGATGCTCGAGCAGGGCCAGGGTCCGGGCCAGTATTTCAGGTTTCAGATAATGATGCGGGAGCGTCCACAGCGCCTCCACGATGCGTTGCCGCTCGACGCCGTATTGCCGCAGGACGCCGATGATATGTCCAATACGCCGCTCATCCCAGCGGCTGGACGAATCGCGGCGACGCGACAGGTCCACCCACTCCCGCTCGGCCAAGCCGGTGATGGCGCCTTGGCGCACCAGTATCCAGAACAGCGGGGCGTTATCCGCATGCGGCCGCTTTGGAATCCACGCCAGCATCGACTGCGGATCATCGAGTCCAAGATGGTGGGCCGCGCGGATCCAGTCCAGATGCGTGTGGGAGAAGCCCTCCATGATCTTCTCCGATGGAAATTTCCCCCAGCGCATCAAACCATAATCCAGCGCCCGATCGTAATGGCCGATACGGTTTCGCGCCCAGCGTTCCGGTAGCCGCGCGCTGAAGATGACAGCGCGCCCTTCGAACGTGCGCGCCCTGCGCAGCCACGGAACGGCGCGCCGCATCAGTGTGTGCGTCGGCAGGAGCAGCCACATCAATGTCCTCAGCCAGCGTTCGCGTCGCGACAATTCCAACGTAAATGCCGGATCAAGACCAAGCGCGCGGTGGATGTGCCTGGAGGGGTAGCGCCCGGACTCGAGCCAGCCAGCCGCGCGGAAAACCAAGTGGTGGCGGAACGCGCGGAGCTGCCCGCGCAGCAGGCCGAAGCGCGATACCTCGTCATCGGCGCCAAGTCGCCGCCGCCAGTCATCGCGGCACTGCTCGATGATCTCGGCCCGAAACTCCCGATAGGATAGCTCCCGGCCTGGCGGCACGCCAACGTGGTACTGGTCGAAATCTTCGTCACGCATAGGCTGTTAATTATGTTTGCTCGCCGTCGGCGCAGGTTATGGCAATTATAAGATTTAGTTCACAAAGCCGAACAGGATTTCCTTCACCACCCGAGGGTCGCGCTGCAAAACCCAGCCTATGGGCACGCTGCGGAGCACATGATTTTGCTTACGGGCAAGCGGCAAGGAATGCCGGTGGATTCAGGCGCCGTTGTATTTTTTCTGTCGTTGAAAATTGTCGTATTTTTAATGTAATTAAGGAGCTAAGATGAGCACCTACGCATCCTGGCGGGGTGGGAGGTTGAATGGAACCGGTCGAGTGCAGGGTAATCGCCGCACCAGCGCATCTGCAGTGGCTGCAGGATTGGTCTTCCCGAGTCTATCCTGGGGTGTCGTTGCGCCCATGCAGCGCGCATCAGGCGTCGCCGGCCGCCGTCGACGTCTGCGATGTGACGCTGATGCTGGTGGGGCGGGACACCTTGGCCTGGGCCCGGCAGCAATTGCTGGTCGGCCGCCAGGGCGACAGCCCGATCGTCGCCGTCACGCGCGGCCTGACGGGATCGATGATTCAAGGCCTGTTGGCGCTCGGGGCCAGCGATTTCATGGCGAGCGAACATGGCGGCGAGGAGCTGGCGACACGCCTGTGGCGCCTGCGCGAACAACACCGTCACCGGCTGGCGGCATCGTGCCGGTCGGCCGGTTCCCCTTTGCATCCCTTGCTTTCCAAGCTGGTCGGCAACAGCCTGAACTTCGTCCGCCAACTCGAGCGCATCCCGACCCTGGCGGCGAGCGACGCGGGCGTGCTGATCCTGGGGGAGACGGGCACGGGCAAGGAGTTGTGCGCGCAGGCAATCCACTATCTGAGCAAGCGCGCGGCCCACCCGTGGGTGGCGGTCAATTGCGGCGCGCTGCCCTCCGAGCTGGTGGAGGCGGAGCTGTTCGGCCATGCGCGCGGGGCCTACACCAGCGCGCATCAGGAGCGCAGCGGCCTGGCGGCCGAAGCCGAGGGCGGCACCTTCTTCCTCGACGAGGTCGACAGTATGCCGCTGAGCACCCAGGCCAAGCTGTTGCGCTTCCTGCAAGAAAAGGAATACCGCCCGGTCGGCAGCACGAAAACGAAGCGCGCCGACGTGCGCGTGCTGGCGGCCAGCAACGGCGATATCGGCGCGCTGGTCCAGCAGGGACGCTTCCGGCGCGACCTGTATTACCGCCTGAACATTCTTTCCGTCTGCTTGCCGCCGTTGCGCGAGCGCATGGACGACCTGCAATTGCTCAGCCATCACTTCCTCAAGCGCTTTGCCGCCGAATTCCGGCGCGAGGTGAGCGGGCTGTCGCCGGCCGCGCTGGCACGGCTGGCGGCCTATTCCTGGCCCGGCAATGTGCGCGAGCTGGAGCACACGCTTGAGCGCGCCGTGCTGCTGTGCCGGGGCGAGACCATCGAGGAAGGCGACCTCGATCTTCCGGAAGCGCCGGATGCCTGCGCCTGCCTGGAGTTCCGCCGCGCCAAGGCCCAGGCCGTGCAATCCTTCGAGCGGATGTATATCGAGCGCATGCTGTTGCTCTGCCAAGGCAACATCACCCACGCGGCGCAGGCGAGCGGCAAGGACAGGCGGGCGTTCTGGCAGTTGGTGCGCAAACACGGCATCGACGCCGCGCGCTACCGGGCATAGCGCGCCGGGGGCATGGTCCCGGCAAACGGGCGGCGCTATGGCGCTGCGGGCGGCGGCGCGGGCACGGCCGGATTGGCGTAGTCGCCGACCCGGGCCGCCGCGACGGGCTCGATATCGTCCGCATTGACCCAGAACTGCCGCAGCTCGCCGAGCGCGGCCGTCTGCTGCCCGGGCATTTCAGGATGGCGGTAGTAGCGGGTCTCGCCGAAGCGTGTATTGTCCGGGTCCGGACCCGCCACGAAGCTTTCGAGGCGCCCCTCCGGCGGCTGCCGCTGCGTGATCGGGCGGCCGCCTTCGCGCACCTCGTCCAGCACCTCGTCGATCGGCCGTTTCACCGCGTAGACGCTGAGCACGGTGCCACGCCGGGCATCGGCATTGGCCGGCTCGACCAGCACACGGTCGGCGTAGTTGCCGCGCACGAACCAGTTCCATGCGCCGCCGCCGACCCGGCGGCCCACCGGCCTGACCCAGGGATCGTCGCCCAGCAGTTGCTGGTCGGACAGGATCGGCTGGGCGCCGCTCGCCGAGCGGAACAACGGCGTCGCGCTGCCCGACTTGAGGCGGAAGATATTGCCCTGTTCGCCGGCCGGAAGGCCGCGTACCTTCGCCCGCATCTCGTCGTCGAGCTGGCCGAGGGTGCGGTCGCGGATCGCAAGCAGGGTGTCGGTAATGTCGTAGTAGCGCCGGCCCGCGCGGTCCTCGCGATTGACGAAGGCGCGGTAACGGCGCGGCGCGCGGCGTTCTTCCGGGCTGGGGAATTGCGGCATCTGGGGCTCTTCAATGATGGTGCCGAGGGTCTTCGCCAGGTCGAGGAACAGCAGGTAGTCGCGGTAGCTGCCGATCATCGTCGGCAGCGTCGCCTTGAACGCGGCGACGTCGATGTCGATGACATAGCCATAGCTCGGCGAGCCGAACACGGCGGTGTCGGGCTGGCTGCCGCGTGGCAGCTGGGCTCGGTCGTTCTGGCTCCACACGCCGAAGCTGGGATTGCCGCCGAAGCGGATCCAGAAGTTCGTTTCGGCCACGCCCAACGCGATATTGCGCCGCTGCTGCTGTAGCGCCTGGCCGATCGGCCCCAGGATCTCATTGGCGACGACGAGCAGGCCGATCCCGGCGGCGGCCACACGCGTGGGGCCGCTGTAGCTCGATCCACCGCCGCCCGGACCGGCGGGAGGGCGGGTTTGCGCGACCTGGGGCAGGTGCTCGAAGGGGATCGGTTCGACCTCGGTGCGCACCCGGCCATCGGCGTCGATCGGGAGCACGCGCCCGCCCGCGACCACGCGATACCACTCGCCGCCTTCCAGCACGCCGGCAATCGGCTGGCGGGTGCGCATATCGCCGACCGCCCAGTAGGCGCTGTAACCGATGACGACCAGCTCGCCCTCGCGCACCGGTTCGCTGGGGGTCGGTGCGATCGTGCGGCCGCCGATCACGATATCGCTGCCGCTGAAGTTGATGATGTTGGGCGGCACGATGCCACCACCGGGGGGCGTGAATGGGATAGCCTGCGGGCCGCCCGCCGCGCCAGCGCCCAATGCCGGCAGGGCCGGCGCGGGTCCGCCCGCCGCGCCCGCGCCCAATGCGGGCAGCGTGGGCACCGGCTGCGAGGCTGGCTGGGAAGCGCCTGCCGTCGTGGTCGCGGGCAGGGCCGGCTGGACCGGCTGCGGCATCGCCGCCGCCGGCGCCTGTGGCATGACGGCGGGCGCGCCGAGCCGCGGCACCGACAGCGGCGCCGCCGGCAGCAGGCGCACCCGGGTCGACTCGCCTTCGATCGACGCCCGGTAAAGCTGGCCCTGGATCAGCGCCGTGCCGTTGTTTTCGCTCAACAACCGATTCACCACGCGGGGGTCCTGCAGCTGGGCGAGGCTCTCGAGCGGCGCCGCGACCAGTTGCCGTGCCCGTGCCTGGGCCAGCAGCTGGCGCGCCTGCTGCATCTGGATGATCTGCTGCGCCACCAGCCGGGTCAGGTACTGGATTTCCTCCGGGCTCTGCGCCAGTTCGCGCCGCTCGACCGGCGCCGCGACGCCGTGGCCGGAGCGCTCGGTCGTGAAGCTGGCGCCGCGTGGCGCGATCAGCAACCGCGGCGCGCGCGCCAGGCCGACCACCTCGCGCACCGTGTCCGACAGGCGGAAGGTGCGCGCCACGCCGGGCAGCAGGATCTCGATCTCGTCGCCCGCATGCAGCTCGATCCAGCGGTGGATCTGCTCCTGCCCCTGCACGCCGCCTTGCTCGCCGGACTTGATCTCGGCCACCCTGAACACCTGCAGCCCGCCGGGGCGGATGGCCGCCACCAGGCCGTCGGAGAACAGCACCGGGTCGCTCGGCGTGCCGTCGCTGCGCAGTACGCGGGCGCGCACGCCGAGGAACAGCTGCGCGTCGGGCGCATCGCGCCGGGCCTCCTGGAGCGCCTGGTCCAGTATCGGCCGCGCCAGCACCTCGGCCACATTACCCTGCAGGATATTGAAATGGCCGGCGTTGACCTGGTTGTTCTGGATCGGCGTGTCGAGCATGTTCGACAGGCGGTCGGTCAGCGCCTGCGGTTGGGCGGACAGCGTGCCCATGTCTTGTGCCGCCCGGCCCGGGTCATAACCGCTCGGAGCGACCGCCTGGCCGACATCGACCGGCGGCGCGGCTTCGCCGCTGAGCTGGCCGCGCGCATAATCGGGCCCCAGCAACTGCTCCAACCGCTCGCGCGGCGCGCCGCTGGTCTGGCGCAGCGCCCACAGGCGTGGCGCGAGCGGGTCTTTTTCACTGCGGACGTACCGCCGGTAGGCGGCGTCCAGCGCGGCGTCGGTGAAGCCGGGCGGGGTGGTGCGGATCAGCGAGTCGAGCGTGGCGGGCGTCGGGCCGGCGCCGGCCGCCGATGGATTGGGAGTGCGCCGCAGTTGGGCGCCGGGGCCTTGCTGGGTGTGGGCCAGTTCATGCGCGAGCAGCTTGCGGCCGGCGACGGTGTGCGGCTGGTAGCGGTCCTGGGCAAAATGGATGTGCCCGCGCTGGGTGAAGGCGTGCGCGTGCAGGTCGCGCGCCATCCCGGCCGAGACGGGATCGGTGAACACCCGCACCGACGACAGGTCGGTGCCGAAAAAGCCTTCATACTCGCGGCGGGTGGCGGCTGGCAGTCGAACGCCGCCAGCCTGGGGCGGCGCCGACGCTGCCGTTTCGGTCGGGGACAACGCACGCTGGACCTGTAAATTGCCGGCCTGGCGCATGCCGGCCGCGCGCTCGGGCGCCATGACCGGCGAAGGCGATGCGCTTGCTCCCGGGGGATGCTGGGGATACTTGGTAGCGGAGGGTGGGGGACGGAACATGGGCGTCCACCTGCTAGCGCTTGAACCCACGGAAGCGGCTGCGCAGCCGCGCCGGTACATCGACCAGGTCGAAGTATTGCGCGACGCTCGGGTTTTCCGTGACGTTTGCCACGCCATGCGTGATCGTGGGGTTCGGCACGTCGTTACCAACGCTGATGACATA
Source organism: Duganella sp. 1411 (assembly GCF_017833525.1). GTDB lineage: Bacteria > Pseudomonadota > Gammaproteobacteria > Burkholderiales > Burkholderiaceae_D > Rugamonas. The sequence continues at coordinate 563,027 of NZ_JAFICD010000001.1, read as the reverse complement.
CTCGAATAGAAAATCCTTCTTGCCACCACGCGCGACCTCGACGCGGTACCGAATTTCCTTCAACCGCAAGCCGCCGGGATGGGCGGAGGTCAGGGTCGAGACATGAAATGCCTCGCCGTTGAGCGCTTTGTCACGAAAACCGCGCAATAGTTCTTCCACCCCGTTGTTTTGAATGATCTGGTTCACCTCCGCCGGTGCGTAGAAAATGCCGAACGGACTCTCAAAGCCCGTACCCTGGCCAAGCGTGTGGGCTCTCTGCATCCCTGCGATCTCGGGCATGCCACTCTCCTTCGCGGCGAACATGTCCAGTTCCGTTCCTTTGCGCCCGGTCGACCTTCCCAACACGCTGTCGTGACGAATCAAGTCCCCTTCACGCCAAACGCGGTGCCCGCCGGGAAATTCATAGATAACGCCCTCCTTCAATGGCGCCAGGTTGCCGGCCCGGTCACGCGGAAGCGTCGCCATGTCCACCTGGATCGTCTTATAGCCGTGGGGGGGCGGGGTGCCTGTCCGGGCCCGCCCCCGAAACGGTTTCGCACCCGGGATACTGGTGCCGCACAGGCTGGGTTTTGAAAACCGGCACCAAGTACCGTCGTCACGCCGCCGCCAGGTATGGCGATTGCCAAGGTTCACTTCGTCGACATAGCCATCCACCGTGCTCGGCTGGGGCTCGCTGCGGCCGACGATCCCCAGCTCGGCCTCGCGCTGGGCGGCGCTCAACCCGTCCCCTTCCAGGGCGGCGGTCTGCGCCAGCAGCCGGGTTTGTTCCGGCGATTCGAGTTCGGCCCTGCCGTAAGGATGACCGAGGGAGCCCTCCAGGTCCGAGTACAAGCGCTTGCGCAGCAGGCCTGCCTGCTCGCCGGTGAGATGCCCTTCAAGCTCCGCAAACAGCCGGTCGAGTGTTTTGACGTCGCCGGCAGTGGCCGCCTGGCGAGCGCTGGCCAGGGTCTTGCCGACACCGGCCCGCTCAAGGGCCGCCTCCACGCGCAAGGCCGCCGCGCCTTCGAGCGCCAATTTTGCCCCGCGACCAAGAACCGGCAGCGCGCCGCCGATCACCGCGCCGCCCGCAAGGCCAACCAGGCCCGCCGCGAGGGCTGAGTGACCCACCGATACCAGGCCCGACCAGACGCCGCGGCGCCAGGTGCGGCTATCGGTCATGGCATTCGCGGCCTCGCTGACAAAGCCGGAGAAGGCGCCGTCGATCGCCGCCTCGACCGCCCCGGCCGCGACCCGGTGCAGCAGCTTGCCGCTGGCCTGCTCGGCCACCTGGCCGCCGATCTTGGCGGCATTGGTCAGGAAGGCCTTGCCGCCGAGCCCGACCAGTTCCGCGCCCTTGGCCCCGAGCGAGGCGCCGACGACGGCCAGCGCCGCGTCGATGCCGCCGAGCACCGCGTCGCGCGTACCGGCGGCGCCGACCGGGTTGTAATAGTCGGCCCCGAACATCTCGCGGCTGACCACGCGGGCGCCACCACCGGCCGCGGCGGCGGCGATCACGGCGGGCGCCGTGATGCCGCCGGTGCCTATCACGATCAGCGTGCCGGCGATGGTCGCGGCGACCATGCCGGCCACTTCGCCGGCAGTGTTGCTGGCCTCCGTGAACTCTTCCGAGCGGTGGTTGAATTGGTCATAGAAGGCGGCCAGCGTGCCAAGCTCTATCGTCGTCAGCTTGGGCGGTTTGCGCTCGCGCAGCTGCAGCCAGAGCGCGGCGAACTCGCGGCCGGCGGCCAGCATGGTCTCGTCGGTCTCGGTGAACAAGGCGCTGGCGCCGCGCCCCAGGGCGAGCCGCGCCTGTATCCGCTCGTACATCAGCGCGGCGGCGTTGTATTTGCCCTCGTCGGTCGCCATTTCCTGCTCGGTCGGTTCGCTCCCCAAGGCCGCGTCCAACACGGCTTCGATGCCGGCGGTATCGACGGCGCCGAGCGTGGTTTGCGATTTGCGCAGATTGGCGTCGAATTTCCGGAACGCGGCGAGCGCGTCCTTTGCTTTGTCGTCGGCCGGCTGGCGCCCGGTCCTGGACAGCAGGTAGCCCAGCCGTAACTGGGTCCGTTCGGTCTCGTCCATGTTCGACAAGGCCGCGCGCAAGGTCTCGACGTCGCCGGTGAAGCCGAGGATTTGTTCGGTCGGAATCCGCTTGCTCTTGAGGATCTCGAGCATGATGTCGCGCTGCTTTCCATGGACCCGGGCGAAGGTGTCGAAGGGGCTGCTGGAGGTGTCCTCGAAGCGCTTCCTCCAGTCGTCGCGCAAGGCGATCTGCAACACCAGCTGGAAGAACTCGCCCCAGCGCGCGCTGTTGAGCGCGAGCGTGAGGTCGGTCAGCTTCTCGACGAACGGATCGGCGCTGATGAACGACAGTACCCGGCGGCGCTGCGTGCCCACCATGCCGTTGATGACGCGCTTGACGTCGTCATCGTCGACCAGCCGCTGGCGCAGCTTGGCATTGGCCTCGGCCTGCTTCTGGTCGCGCTGGGGCGGCGTCAGCTTGACGGCGTCGTCGATCGGCGGCGCGCGCAACTCGAGGATCGCATTGCGCACCGCGTCTTCGTCGGCGCCGCCGACGCTGGCGGCCATCATGATGCGCTGCTTGGCGGCGGCGAAGGCGAACTCGGTGCGCTCTTGCGGATCGGCGAAGGCGGTGCCCAGTTTGTGTGCCATGGCGCCGAACGCGTCGGGCGAATCGGCCGCGTCGGCGAGGCGGCCCAGGAAGCTGGCCGGATCGAGCTTGCCTTTGCCGAACTTGACCAGCGCTTCCAGCTCGCCCAGTTCGGCCAACCTGGCCTTGGCCTTGTCCAGCTCCTCCGGCGGCAAGGTGGTCACGGCCAGGGTGGCGCGCAGGCCCTTCTGCTCCGCCAGCAAGGCGACGGCGCGATCGACCACGGCCTGGATCGCCTCTTTGTCGTCGATCCTGCTCTCGGTGGCCAGCCGCAACCGGGCGATCAGCGCCTGGGCCTCGGTCCCCGTGGACAGCGTGCCCAGCAGCTTGAAGCGGTCGTCCGACAACAAATGATACAAGTCCATGTTGTGTTTGTTGTAAAAGCCCTTGCGCTCGGACGGCGCCAGCGCCCAGATCGCGTCGAACACCAGATCCTCGTCGTCGGACACGACGCCGGGCGCGCGGGTCAGCAGATGCTCGGCGGCGGCGTATTTTTTCTCCGGGTCGATCAGCAGCCGGGCGTCGTATTCCTCCTTGACGTCCATGTGGGCATAAATCGCCTCCAGCCTGGCCGACTCGGCACTCGCGGCGCGGCGCTCATCCTCGGCGGCATTGCGGATGATGTCGAGTTGGGCCTGCTCGATCTCCCGATAGCCCTCGTCGTACATCTCCAGCTTGTCGATCAGCGGTAGCACGGGCAGGATCAGGCGCAATCCTTCCTCGGCGGTGGCGCCGGACTTCTTGCCCGCCGTGCCGCCCGGCAGCAGTGTCGCCAGCGTCGCCAGCCCCGGGCCGATGGCGGGCGCGGCCAGCGCCGCCGCGACCGGCAGCAGGCGCGCCGCCGTGCCGAGGGCATCGGCGCGGCTCCTGTGGCTCATCAGCCAGCGTTCGAGCTTCTGGCCGCTGATGCCTACCACCGCGCCACGCAGGGCGCACAGCTCGGGCACGCCCATGCCCCTCATGCTGGTGACGACGACGTCGACATCGCCGTCGCGCACAGCCTTGGTGACCGCGTCCGTGCCCGCGTTGGCCTGCGGCGGCCCGGACACGGTGCAGGTCGCGGCGCGCTGCAGCCGCTGCCCGGCATCGGCGCCGCCCGACTGCTGGACGGTGTGTGCCAGCTCATGGGCAAGAAGATGCTTGCCGCCGCCGGTCCGCGGGTCGAAACGGCCGCGACCGAAATAGATGTCGCCGCCGCGCGTGAACGCCTGCGCCGCCAGCGCGTCGGCCGCCGTGTGGGCCGGCGCGCCGGTGTGCAACCGGACCTGGCTCAAGTCGGTGTTGAAGAAGCTGCCGAAGTCGCGCTGGAGATGGGGCGACAGCGCCTCCCCATGGCTGGCGCCGATCGCGGCGCCGGCGCCGGCCAGGCGTGGCGCGGCGGCCCCGGCCCCGGCCCCGGCCTTGCGTGCGATAGGCGCGTCGTCTTTGCAGCCGCTGCACTGGCGCTGGATGGCGCCGCCGGCGCGCGCGCCGATGCTCGGTGCCGCCCGGCCGTTGACGAAGGCGTCGGCGGCGCGGTCGGCTTCCTGTTCGTCCGGATCGCCCGGCTGGCTCACGGTGAGCTTGGCCTGGATGCCGAGGGAACGCAGCGTTTCCTGGTTGCCGCCGGCCTCCCGCGGCGCCGGCGCCGCCAGCGGCTCGGCCGTCGTCGGTGGCGGCGGCGCATTCGCGCGGCGCGCAGCGCGTTCGCGGGCCTTGGGCAGCCTAGGCATGGCCGTCCAGCGCCCAGGTGTCGCCGGCGGCCGGACGCCCCATGTCCGGCTCGTGCATCAACATGCCGTAGTGCTCGCGGAACTCGGCCACCGTCGGCACCTTGCCGCGCTTGGCGTACTGGCGCGCGATGGCGCGCAGCGCGTGGCCGAGGCCGATGGCGGTCCGCTCGCGCGCCGCGTGGTAGGCCGCGTCGAGCACGATGTTGCGGATGTCGCCGCCGGTGAGGGGGAACTGGCGCGCCAGGAAGGCGAAGTCGAGGTCGGGCGCGGTCGGCGCCGTGGCCGGGAACATGCCGCGCCACAGCCGCTCGCGGCTGGCGCTGTCGGGGTGCGGGAACTCGACCACGAACTGCATGCGGCGCGAAAACGCTTCGTCGATGTTGCGCGCGAGGTTGGTGGCGACGATCACGATGCCCTCGTGCTCCTCCATCTTTTGCAGCAGGTAGGCGGTCTCGATGTTGGCGTAGCGGTCGTGGGCGTCCTTGACCTCGGCGCGCTTGCCGAGCAGGGCGTCGGCCTCGTCGAGGAACAGCACGGCGTTGGCGCGGCGCGCGGCGGCGAACGCGCGGTCGAGGTTTTTCTCGGTCTCGCCGATGTACTTCGAAATCACCGCCGCCAGCTCGATGCGCTGCAACTCCAGTTGCAGCGTTTTGGCGATGATGGCGGCGGCCATCGTCTTGCCGGTGCCCGAGGCGCCGGCGAACATCGCCTTGATGCCGCGCGCGCCGCCGATGCGGCCGGCGAAGCCCCATTCGTCGAGCACCCGGTAGCGCAGCTCGATGGCGCTGAGCAGGTCCGCCAGGCGCTGGCGCACATCGGGCGGCACCACCAGGTCGTCCCAGTCGAACGGCGTGCCGATGGCGCGGGTGGTGCCGCCGGCGCCGTCGAGCGAGGCGGCGCGCGCGGCGCCGAACAGCTGCGCCGCCGACGGCGGGCCGTCCCCGGCCAGCGTGGCGGCATGGCGCGCCGCGGCCACGGCCTGGCGGATGCGGCCCGGGCCGAGCGCGAAACGGTCGGCCAGCGCGTCGACCGGCGCGCCGTCGGCATCGCCCTCGAGCGCGGCGCGCCAGAGCCGGGCGCGGCCGCGCGTGTCGAGGTCGGCGAGGCGGATCTCCAGCGCCTGGGTGTCGGGCAGCAGCTCGCGCCAATGCACGCCGGCCGTCGCCGCCAGCAGCAGCGCCGGCGACCGGCCCACCAGCCGGCGCAGCGGCGCGGCGACCGTTTCCAGCGGGTGGCGTTCGAGATCGAACAGCGCGTCGAGCGGCGCGGCGGCGATGCCGATGCCGAGCACCCGCTGCATCAGCTCGGCCGCGTTGAAGGCGTCGGCCGGCGCGGCCGCGCCGGCCAGCGTGGCAAGGTCCAGCAACAGGGCCGGGCAGTGGGCGCGGGCGAACACGTCCTGCGCCGCCAGCGCGGCGTCGCCGGCGGTCGCGGCGACCAGCACCAGCGGCGGCAGGGCCACCCCCTGGTCGAGCGCGCGGGCGGCGTTCTCCAGCAGCGCCTGTGCCTCCGGGTCCAGGGCGTCGGCCGGCAGCACGGGCCCGGCGTGGCCGGCGCGGGCCACCCCCACCAGCCGCTCGTCGACGTAGGGCAGCCCCTGCAGCCAACCCGCCACGGCGGCGGCCAGGCGCAACGGGCGTTGCGCGCGCGGCAATTCGCGCTGGCCGGGCACGGCCTCGATGGCGCCGCTGGCGGCCAGCCGGGACTCGGGCGCCAGCAGGCCGCGCAGCGCCACCCGGTGCGCGCCGTCGCGCCCCAGCAGGCGGGCGGCCAGCTCGGCGCTCGGCCATTTGCGGCCGACATCGTTGTTCAGGTAGGCATACAGGGTCTCGTATTTCGGGTCCAGCTCCGGCGCCAGGCAGACCAGCACCAGGTCGCGCTCGTCGTCGTCCAGCGCCAGGGCCCGCGCCAAGTGCGACCATGGCGAGGGCGCGCCCGCCTGGCGCAGCGCGGCGATGTCGATTTCCGGCGCCGGCTCGGCATCGGCCGCCCGGCTGGCGCGCACCAGCTCGTCCACTTGGCGGTCGCTGATATACAGGCCGCGGAATTCATCCAGCGATAGTTCGTAACGCGCCCGCAGGAGTTCGATCTGGCGCAGGATCAGCGCGTCGAGCCGGGCCAGCTCCGGCTCGAAGGCGGCGAGAGCGTCGGCGATCATGGCGCAGGCTCCGGTTGCAAGGCCAGCGTGCGGCCGTCGGGCAGGACCACGCTGGCGCGCTTCAGCCCGGCCAAGGTCAGCAGCACGTCGAGCGGCGCGCGGCCGGGATGGACGGCGATATGACCGTCGCCGATGACGACGTCGGCGCCCTGGCTCAGGCACTGGCTGCGCAGATGGTCGGGGCTGGCTTCGTCGCAGCCGGGCAGGCGCGCGGCGAATTCGCGCAGCAGGTTCAGCGCGTTGAGCTGGAGCGCGCGTTCGAGCGGCGTGCCGCCGCCGCGCAACGGGTCGTGCGCCTGCCACCAGGCGGCCGTGGCGGCCAGCCCGGCGTCGGGCACGTCCGGGGCGACGCCGGGTCCTAATGGGCGCAGCGCGACGATCGTGCCGCGCGCCGCTTCGAGCTGCGCCAGGCGGCGCCGCGCGCCTTGGCCGAGCACCACGGCGGCGCCGCCCGCCGACGGCGCCGCCGGAAGGGCCAGCGCTTTAGTCAGCATCCGCTGGTGGCCCTGGGCCCAGGGCGCCGCGTGCGGCTCGTCGGCGATGCCAAGCGCGCGGCGCAGGACGCTGTCGGCTTCGATGGCGGCACAGGCCGGCCCGCCCAGCGCGCGGGCGACCACGGCCAGCGCCAGCCGGGCGGCGAGGGCAGGGGCGGTGCCGGGATTCGATACCTGCAGGCGCGAGCGCCAGCGCGCCCACCAGCCGAGGCGCGCCAATTGCACCAGCAGTAGCCAGGCGCCGCCATGCGGACAGTACCAGCGCTCGGCCGTGCCGCCGCTGCCCGCCGCCGCGCCGCGTGCCGGCGCCAACGCGCGCAGGCGCGCCTCCAGCTCCGCGCGGTCGGCATCCGCCCAGGCGGCCAGTGGCGCGTCCGCCAGTCCGGCCGTCCAACAGCAGGCGGCAAGCAGGTCGGGCGGCGCCGGATCCGCGTCGAGCAAGGCGTTCAGCTCGCCCGTACGCGCGGCCTGCCGCAGTCGGTCGAGCCACGCCAGCGCGTCCAGTCCAGCCGTGTTGGCATGGGCCGGCGCGCCGCGGCCCAGCGCCACCAGCCATGCCAGCCGTTGCGCCGCGCCGCCCGGGGCGCCGGACAGCGGCGCGTCGAACAGCCGCAACAGCGTGGCCGGCGCCGGCGCGGCGCCATCGGACGGGCCGGCCAGCAGGTGGGCCAGCAGGCGCGCGGCGTCGGCGCCGCTCAGGTTTTGCAGCACCCGGCGCAGCGCGTCATCGGTCAGCCTGGCCAGCGCCGCGCGGCCAGCGTCGGCCTCGTCGATCAGCAGCGTGCGCAGCGCGCCGGAGACGGGCAACGGCTTGAGGCCGTCGAATTCGTCGAAGCACCATTGGCGCCAGGCGCCGCCGTCGACGAGGGCGATCAGGAAGGCCGCCAGGTATTCGGCGCGGTCGCGGAAGGCCAGCGCGCGCTCCGGCCGCGCCGCGCTGGCGGTCAGCGCGGCGACCAGGGTCTTGGCCAGCGCGTCGGCCAACCGGGCGTCGCTCCAGGCGGCGTTCAGCGGGCAGTCGAACACCAGCCGCTCGATAAACAGGTAGGCCGGCTCGCCGGCGTCCGGCGCGCGGCGGGCGACGGCCTGCGGCATTTGCGCGCGAACCACCTCGCACACCCGCGCCAGCAGCGCGCCGGCGCGCTCGGGCACCGCGCTGGCGACCAGCGCGAAGTGCAGGCGGTCGATGGTGACGCTGTCGATGGCCCCCATGGCCGCCTCAGGTCGCGCCGAAGGCGATGAAGCTGAACGCGGTGTCCTGGACGTCGGGATCGTCGTTGCCGGTGATGTCGCGCGTGTGCACCTGGAAGCTGACCGCGTTGACGGCGCGCAGCGTCAGCACGTTGTCGTCGTTGATTGAGTCGATCGGGGTGGCGACCACGATCGGCGGGGCGGTGAACGGCGGCGCGAAGATGACGAGATAGTCGCCGGTCGCGGTCCGGCTGGCGACAAAGCCGCTGCCGATGCCGACCCCGTTGGCGCCGACCTGGCCGATCACCGCGCGCAGCGGCAGGTTGGCGCCGACCGCGAACAGGTTGGCCATCGCGCCGAACAGGATGTTGCCCTGGACTTCGAGCTTCTGGCCGACCGGCACGCGGCCGACGCCGACATTGCCGTCGCCCGCCAGCGCGTTCATGACGATATGGCGGTCCGGCGGGCCGCCGGGGTGGGTGCTGCGCAGGTGCAGGTCGCAGGTCTCGGTCTGCAGGTCCACCGCGCTGCCGTCGGTGCGCATGTCCAGCACGCGCGCGCCGGGGATTCCGGTGACGTTTTGCAGCCGCAGCCTGGCGCCGTGGATGTGTACCTTGGTTTGCGGATCGACGGTGCCGATGCCGACGTTGCCGCCCGCCTGCAGGAACAGCCGTCCCTCCTGCGCGCCGGTCTCGCCGAAGTTGAGGTGCTTACCGCCGCCGCCCGCGCGCAGGTTCAGATGCCATTTGGTGGCGCCGCCGATGTCCTCCAGGCTGACCAGGTCCTCGACGCCCGGCGCGCCTTGCTGCGCGCGCACCGCGAACGGACTGAGCGGGGCGGTGGCGCCGATGCCGACGCGCCGCTCCGGTGTCGCGTACAGCACGCCCTCCCACGGCTGGTTGCCGAAGCGGTGGGCCAGTTTGAGCGCGCCCGGCGGCTGGCTGCCCAGTTGCATGATCCATTTGTGGGCGCCGACGTCGGCGCCGCCCTCGAAGCGGAGGGTGGGCTGGTTGCCCGCCAGGCGCACGGCGCCGTCGTCCTGGCCGTCCCAGTCGCCCTTGACTTCGAGCGCGGCGTGCGGGGTGTCGGTGTTGACGCCCACGCGCCCCTCGTTGTCGTTGCCGTCCACGCCGCTCTGCACCACCAGCCGCGGCGCGATGCCGGTGACGCCGGCGACGCTCTGCTGCGGGCCCACATACAGCTTGTTGTTCTTCTGCGTGCTGTCGCCGATGGCGACCCGCAACTGGCGCTTGCCGTCGTCGTTGGGATTGTCGTCGCCGGCGCGGGCGAGGTACAGCGGCGTGCCGCGCGCCTCGCCGTCGGCGTCGCGCAGGTGCAGCTTGCCGCCATTGATCTTGGCGTCGCCGCCCACCCGCAGATTGCCTTCGACCCAGACCAGGTCCGCGCGGTAGGACAGCGCCTTGTCCGGATCGCCGAGCAGGCGCGCGTAGCGGTGCAGGGCGGCGGGGTCTTCGAAGCGGTCGTGCAGCACGATGGCGCCGTCGGCCGCCTCGATGCGCTCGGCCACCGCGCCGATATGCCGGCGGAAGGCGCGGATGCGGCCGTCGGCGTGCTGGTCCGCCTTGAGCGCGCGCTTGGCGAAGTAGCCGAGCGCGTCCTGGCGGGCGATCCAGCGCACGTAGCCGATCGGCAGCAGCCAGCGCGGCGGCTTGCCCGAGCCGGGAAAGGTTTGGTGCGGCACGGCGCCGTCCCACAGCGTGCCGGCGGCCGCGTCAAAGCTGCTCAGCGCCTGCTGCGCCGGCATGCTTTGGGTGCCGATGGCGACCGGCGCTTGCTGGTCGCCCGCCGCCTGCTTGCCGATGACGAAGCGGAACGCGGCGCCGATGCGGGCGTTCTGGTCGTCGCCGGCGCAGGTTTCGAAGCCGGGCGGCGCGTTGTTGCCGGGCACTTCGTCGTAGGCGAGCCAGACCGGCACCAGCCGGCCGCCGCCGCCGGGGGCGTCGAGCGTGGCGTGGAACGGTATCTCGGCGAACAGCGATTCGGCCAGCCGGGCCGGCCGCGTCACGGCCAGCGGCCGGCCGAAACCGTCCCAGCCGAAACCGGGCTGCAGCACCACCTCGACCCGGTCCGGCGCCCCCGGCGCGTCGCGCTCGGTGAGCCCGAGCCCGAGCGCGATGCCCCAGGTGTGCGGGCCCAGCGCCTGGCGGGCGTCGCCGGTGCGCAGGTAGTCGATGATCGCCGTGAGGTCGTCGGCCGACAGGAACTGGCCCTCGAAGAAACGCGGCCGTTGGTCTTGCATGTCCATGGACGTTCTCCTATTTCCGCTTCCTGGCCGGCGCCGCGGGCGGGTTGTCGCCTTGCGTGCGCCGGATCAGCTCCTCGATCTGCTTTTGCTGCGCGGCGATTTGCTGTTGCTGGGCCGCGGCGGTGCGGTTCAGCGCCTCCACCTTCCGGTCCAGCTCGGTGACGCCGGAGCGGTCGCCGCCGCCCGCCAGCGGCGCCAGCGCCGAGGCGTCGGCCATGCGCGCCACCAGCGCCGCCCAGGCCGGGTGGGTGCCGGAGGCCGCCCCCTGCGCGCGCAGCGTGTCGAAGTCGCGCAGCATGAAGGCGAGCATGTCCGGCGCGGCCAGCGCCGCCTGCAGCGGGTCGCCCTGCGGCTCGCCGGCGGCGGCGGCCGGCGCGCCCGCCGCCCGCATCGCGGAATCGAAACCGGGCGCGGCCGTCTGGGCGCCGCCCTTCAAGCCGAGGAAGGCGGCGCCGAACATCAGCATCAGCATGTTGTAAGTGCCCCGGTCGCGCTCGTCGCCGCAGCACAGTTTGGCGATCCACTGGCGCAGCAAGCCCCACGGCAGCCAGGAGAACCAGTACATCACCGTGCGCCAGGTGATCAGCAGCTTGCGCGCCTCCCAGTTGCAGATCTCGCCGACGCGGCAGGTGGTGCCGCCGACGGTGACCACCGCCAGCGGCACGCAGTTGTCGGGCGCGGGCTGGGGGCAGGCGGGCAGCAGCGCCGAGCAAAAGCACTCGGAGACGATGTCGAGCCAGCTCAGTTCCAGCGCGTGCACGCGCTGGCCAAGCTCGGCCTGCTGCGCCTGCGTGAGCTCGCCGACATCGCCGAGGCCACGCACCCAGGCCTTGGCGTCCTCGTACTGGGTCGACACACGGCCGACGAAGGCGCAGCGGTGCAGCGCGAAATCGGCCGCGAATTCGCGCAGGGCGCCGGCGTAGTCGGTATAAACGCCGAGCGCGGCGACATTGTCGAGCCGCTTGCCTTCGCGGATCTCGCCGCGCAGTTGCATGGCGCGCGTGAGGCAGCACAGCACGCGCTCGAGCAGCGGGCCGAAGCGCGCCCGATTGGCGTACATCCAGGCCCACAGCAGGTTGGCGCTGCTGCTGTTGCCGGCCGGATCTTCGCGCTGGCCGATGTCGGGCATGGCCAGCGGCTTGGGCGCCGGGTAGGCCACGAAGCGGTAGCCCTCGCAGATCTGGGTCGGTTCGCACTGCGGGTTGCCGGGCTTGGTCCGGCCGGAAGTGGCCTTGGCGGCGGCGCCGCAGCCGCAGGTGCCGGCCTGGGCCGAGCCGCCGCAAGCGCAGGAGCCGCCGCCGTTCGCGCCGCCGTTCGCGCCGCAGCCGCAACCACCCGATCCGCCGCAGCCGCAGCGCGGTCCGCACGCGGTGTCGCCCATGCCGAGCTGGGCGGTGATGCCGCGCACCGGCCGCTCGTCATAGCAGATCGCCAGCACCCAGCGCCGCGCGCGCCCCGAGCAGTCCTCGGGCGGCACGTCGTACGGCGTGTCGCACAGCGGCTCGCGCACCGGCGCGCACTGGCTGATCAGCTTGCAGATGTCGACCGACTGGTCGGCGCAGACGACGATGTCGTCGCCGCAGGGCGCCAGCGCGTAGCCGCCGCGCACCAGCACGTGGCCGGCGTTGCACGGGTCGCACACCACCTCCAGCCCGCAGGCCACGCCCCAGCCGTGCAGGTAGCGGTTGTGCAGGCGGTTCTTGTCGACCACGTATTGTTCGAGCCGGTTCAGGTCGACGTCGGTCAACAACTGGCCGGGGAAAAAGCGCGGCCGGCATAGGCACTTGAGGCCGCCGCAGGCGGGGCAGCGCGGGGTGCAGTCGTCGGCGCACGGGTCGGTGCGTTGGCGCGGTTTGGCCTTGGCCTGGGTCCACGGATTGTCCGCTTCGCGCCGGGTGTAGGCGTCGTAACTGATGTCATGCGGCATTTGGGTTCTCCCTCGATGCGGTCAGATGATGAGCAGGCGGTCGGTCAGCAGCGTCAGCTCGCGCTCGTCGAGCTTGAGCCGCTGCCGCAGGTCCTCGACGCCGGCGAACGGCGCGCGCGCCCGTTCGGCGAGCAAACGCTTGGCCAGCGCGGCCTGGATGCCGGGCACGGCGCCGAGCTGTTCGGCGCTGACCAGGTTGGCGCTGGGCGGCATGGCGGCGCCGGCGGCCATGAAGCCCTGGGCCATCGGCGCGCCGCCGAACGCCCGCAGGCCGTGGGTGAGGTCGGCCTCGCCCAGGCGGTCCGACGCGCCGACCGTGATCCAGCTCTCGAAGGTGCCGCCCTGGGTCAGGTTGCCGGACGGGTTGAGGCCGCCGAGGATGGGCCCGCCGCGCGCCTCGTTCAGGCCGACGCGGCCGCCGATGTTGTCGCCATCGACCACGCCGGTTTGCAGGATGCGGCCGGCGGCATCGGTGACGCCGACGAACGCGCTCTTGAACTCGATACAGAGCTGCGGCTGCTCGACCTGCTGCTCCTCCGGCAACTGATGGGTCTGGTTGGCCACGCGCGCCAGCAGGCCGGCCAGCAGCAGGTACATATAGCCGTAGCCGCGCTTGTTGTTATCGAGCACGAAGAACTCCCGGCGCAGGATGAAGCTGACCGCGCAGGCGGCCTGCTCGTTGGTGTGCGGCGTGGTGAGCGGGCCGGGCACCTCGGCGATGTCGCCGTAGAGCTTGAAATCGAGCGGCCAGTAGAAGCCGGGCGACAGCCACGGGCGCTGGTTGTTCTGCGGCGCCGGCGCGCCGATCGGCAAGGCCAGCGGCGCTTCGACGCGCAGGTTGAATATCTGGCGCCACCAGCGCGGATTGGTCGTCACCGCCCGGTTGAAGTACAGGGTGAACAGCGGCACCCCGCCGCGCGGGTCTGCGCCCTGGGCGATGCGCCTGCGGGCGTCGTCCAGGTCCTTGATGCCGGTGTACAGGGTGTCGAGGGCTTGCAGGCTGACCATGCCACCGTGCACCCAGCCGATGTCGATGATCTTGGGCAGGTTGGCGTCCAGCCCGAGGCCGTCCACGCCGTCGCGCCCGGGGCGGCCGTCGGTGCCGTTGGTGCCATTGGTGCCGTTGGTGCCGTCGCGTCCCGGCGCGTTCTTGAGTTGCAGGCATTCCAGCCACGCCTGCAAGGTGGCGGTGCTGGCCAGCACGCGCCGGCCGCGGCGGTTGTCGATGCGCGTGATCTGCTTGGCGCGATCGTCGTCCTGCGCAGGCAGATCCAGCATCTGCATCGGCGGCAGGTAGTTGGCCAGCGTCGCCAGCACCACGCAGTCCGGCGTGTCGCAGCCGCCGCAGTCGTCGATTTGCCGGCACAGCAGGCTGGCGCAGTCGCCCTGCGCCAGCTGGGCCGGATCGAGCAGGCTGGCCTGGCCGTCGGCCTGGACCAGCACGATGCGGCGCGGGCCGCTGCCGGCGCGGCGCGGCGCGCTGACCAGCGGGGGCAGGGTCGCCAGCGCCGCCGATTGCACATGGGCGTGTCCCGCTTCCTCCTCGTAGACGGTGAGCCAGGGCGCGGCGCCGCTGCTGGCATGCAGGAACACCGGGGGATGCGCCAGGTCGAGCGTCGCCGCCAGCGTGGCGGCGCCGCGGTCGACCAGGTAGACCCGGTGTTCGTCGCCGCTCGCCACCGCCAGCATGGCGTCGGCGCCGCGCACGAACGGCGCCAGCGCGTTCGGCTTGGCGCTGGCGGGCAGGCCGGCGAGTGGGGCGACGGTGCCGGCGGCGCAATCGATGACCTGCACCACGCCGCCGGCGCCGATGGCAAAGGCGAAGGCGCCGTCCCCGGTCGCGCTGAACGACTGGCCGCCAACGGCAACGGCGATGGGCGCGGCGCCCGCCGCGTCCTGGATGCCGGCGGTGGCGTCCTCGGCCCACAGGTAGAGCCGGCCGGCGCCGCGGTCGAGCACCAGCAGCCGGCGCGCGGCGGCGCTGCTGGCGGCGGCGGCGAAGGTGCTGTTGGCGGTCGTGCCCGGCAGCGTGCGCACCGTGCCGGCCACCAGTGGCGCCACCTCGGCGCCGTCGGCGGTCAGGTAGACGTGCACTTCGCACAAGGTGCCGGGCGCGACCGGGTCGGTGACGACGAAGAAGCGCACGCCGTCCGGCGCCATCGCCAGCGCGCGCGCCGGCGCCGGCAGGTCCAGGCCGAGCAGGCTGCGGTGGGCCGGGTCGAGCACCCAGGCCTGGCGGGCGTTGCCGGGATCGATCAGCGCCACCTTGCCGGCGGCGCTCGCGCGCATCGGGCCCGTGACCCCGTGCAGGTCGCTCAGGACGAAGGCGCCGAGCGTGGCGCCGGCGCCGAAGTCGAACGACAGCGGCGGGTCGACCAGCACGTCGTAGCTGAACGATTCGAGGATGCGGTTGGGCGCGCACTGGGTGTCGTCGCAGCCGCACTCGTCATAGAGCACCGGCACTTCCTCGGTGGGGCATTCGCGGTAGCACAGCGCCACCTGCAGCGCGTGCAGCAGGCCGTCGGCGGTCTTTTGCTTGACCAGCGGGTGCTGGCCGACGTCGAGGATCTCCTGGCGCGTGACCAGGATTTCGTGGCCGCAGCAATCGAGCGCGCTGCCCGGGTCGACCAGCACGTAGCGGCTGCGGCAGTCCGGCGACGGGTGCTGGCGCACGCGCAGCCCGCACACCACGCCCCAGCCGTGCAGCCGCAGGTTGTGGTGGCGCATCTTCTCGGCCTGATAGCGCGACTCGGTGATGAATTCGCCGGCGCCCATCATCTTGCCGGTGAAGAAGTGGTTGCGGACGAAGGGATCGAACTCGCACTCGGTGCAGGTTTGATGGTCCGGATGATCCTGCTGGCAACCCATGGTGTGTCCTTTCACAGAAAACTGCTCTCGGCTGAGTGGCGGCCACTCAGTACCGTGCCTTGCCTCAACACCGCCTGGTCCAGCCGCACGCCGGCCGGCGTCCTGGCGATCACGCTGTCGAGCCCGATCATCGCCTGCACGCCGACGCGAAAGCGCGGCTCGACATAACGGATGTCGGCCTGGGTATGCGCCGGCGTTTCCTGCGCCAGCAATTGTTCGAGCGCGCGCCGTTCGGTCGGCACGGCGCGGATGCGGGCCGGCACGAACACGCTGAATTTGTGGGCCTGCACGTGGAACGGGTCGCGCAGCGGGTCGGGCACGCGGTTGAGCGTGGTGACGCCGACCTGGGCGTTGCCGCTGGGCGGCCGGCCCGCGCCGGACAGCTCGGAGCGGCCGACGATGCCCTTGCCCCACAACACCGAGTCGCTGCCCAGGCGGCCCTGGCCGGCATACAGCCAGCGCCGCAGCTTGAAATGCTCGAGGATCAGCGGCGGCGGGCAGGCCGGCAGGCAGGGCGGGCAGGGCGCGCAGTTGCGCGGTTCCGGCAGGCAACGCCGGCGCGGCCGCTCGTCCAGGCAGTGTTCGGCGTAGGCGCGGTCAAAGCCCAGCAGCAGCAACAGCTGGCGCCGCAGGCCGTCGGCGCTGCCGCGCTGGCAATACAGGCGGGCCACCTGCTTCAGGTAGTGGCGGCGGCGCGCCAGCGGCCAGTCGCGCGACAGCGTGACGCCGATCCAGCCGGCCAGCCAGTCGAGGAAATCGGTGCCGCCCGGCACGGCCTCGGCCGGCGCCGAGAGCGGGTCGAACAGCATCGCCTGGCGGTCGAGCCGGCCTTCGATCGAGCGCAGCGTGGCGTCGAAGATGGCGCTGAAGCGGTCGGTGAAATCGGCGCCGACCGGGTCGAAGCCGAACACCCCGGGCAGGTAGCGGCGCAGGCTGATGCGCGGGTATTCGACCAGCGCGGCGGCTACGCACGGCGTGGCGCGGCCGTCGCCGCGCAGGCCCAGCTGCAGCCACAGGAAGCGCCCGGGCGGGCTCATGATCAGGCAATCCCAGCCGCAGTCGGCGGGGGTGGCGCCGTCGCGCGGCGTCATGCCAGTGGCCACCAGCCGGGTGCACCAGGCATGGTCGGGCAGCGAATCGACCTCGTCCGGCGTCAGCTCGATGGCGGCGCTGGCCGTGCGCACCTCGATGCCGCAGCCGGGCGGGATCGCGCCGCGCAGCTCGACGCGGTGCCACTGGCAGCCGTCGATTCCGGCGTCGAGCGCGGCCGAGACATAGCGGCCGGTCCGCTCGTAGCGCTCGCCGCCCAGGCGCTGCTCGGGCGGCACCGGACGGCCGTGCGGATCGAACACGGCCGGACCGTCCGCGCAATGCAGGTGCAGATGGCCGCGCAGGTCGGCCTGTAGCGGGTTGGGCGGGAAGCCCTCGACCAGGTCGGCGCGCGCCCAGGGCAACGGTTCGACGGCCTGGCCGTCGATGCGCACCACGCGCGCGCCGTGGGCCAGCAAGTCGAACGGCGGTGTCGGCGCATGGCCGGCCTCGGGCGCCAGCCGCAGCCGCAGATAGCGCCCGCCGACGCCGGCCAGCGGCAGCGCGTCCGCCAGGCGCGCCAGGTCGGCGGCCGCCAGCCAGGCCGACCAGCGCGGGTTGGCCGGGTCATCCAGCTCGGCCGGGCTCCAGGGGGCGTCGCCGGCGTCGATGGCGATCGTGAAGCGGGCCCCGGCCGGCAGACTTGGCAGGCGCAGGCTCTGCCAGTGGAAGCCGGCGCTCAGGCCGTCGAGCTGCAGCGCCAGCGGCCCGGCGCCGACGCTGGCCTGGACCGGTAGGTCGGCCTCGATCACCACATGCGGCCGGTCGCGGCAATCGAGCGCGAGGTGGGTGGCGCCGACGCCGACGGCGACCCAGCCCAGCCACTTGCCATGCGGATTGAACGAATCGACCCGGCCGTTGTCGGGGTCGGACACCCACAGCGTGCCGCGAGCGTCGACGGCCAGGCCGGTGGGATGCCAGACGGGCACGGCCAGCGTCGCCCGCGCCGCCGGCGGCAGGCGCACGGCGTCGCGCGGCACCAGCCCGTCGAGCGCGTAGCGCACCACGCGGCCGTGGCCGCGGTCGGCGACATACAGATCGCCGCGCCAGGCCGCGATCGCGCGCGGGTCGCGCAGCCGGTTCAGCGGCGGCTGGGCGGCGCCGGCCAGGCCGGTCCGGTCGAGGCAGCCCGCCGCGTCGGCGCCGGCCACGCTGGTGAAGCAGGGCAGTCGCTGGAAGCGGCAGGCGCAGGGGTCGAAGCGCAGCAGCGCGCCGCTGGCCGCATCCAGCAGCAGCAACTCGCCGGCCGCCGTGCGCGCCACGTTGGGCGGGCTGCGCAGGCCGCCGAAGCCGCCGTTCGGCTCGCTCAGCCAGCGGGCGGCGGCCGGTGCCGGGCCCAGCACCAGGGCGCGCGTCGGCAGGTCGATCTCGACCCGCTCCAGGCGGCGCACGCGCCAGCCGATGTCCGGCCGGGCGCCGATGCGGCCCGACAGCAGCAGCGAGTAGGGGTCGTGCGGCGGGGCCGGCGGCGGCGCCGGGCGCGAGGCGGACAGGCTCATGGCGTCTCCTCGAATTGGCGCGCGGTGAGCACCTCGACCTGGTGGCCGGCCGAGTACACCAGCGCATGGGCGGCCAGCGGTTCGATCGGCACGTCGCGGCATTCCGGCTGGCGGTCGCCGTCGACCACCAGCACCAGTTGCGGCACGCTGTCGACGCCGTCGACGCCGAACACGCGCTGCACGATCTTGGAATAGCGCAACGGGCCGCCGAAGGGCCAGCCGAGGCCGTCGTCGCCGCCGGTCAAGGGGTGCAGATAGCTCGACAGCGCCCGCTCGACCTCCTGTTTGACCTGCGCCGGGTCGGCGTTGTCCTTGACCACCACCTGCGCGTCGATCTCGACCAGCACGTAGCGCGGCGCCACCACGAACAGCTCGGTGGTCAGCAGGCGCCGCGCGTCCAGGTAGGCGCACACGGTGCGCAGCAGGCCGTCGCCGGGCAGCGGATTCGGGCTGTCCGAATCGGGCACGACGATGACGGTGACGGCGCCCGGCACCGTCACGCCGGGAAAGTTCGGGTTGGCCAGCGGCAGCGCCTTGGCGCGCTTGACGTTGCCGGCCTGCTGCGCCAGCAGCTCGAAATCGTCGACGCTGACGGCGCGCTCGCGGGCCCGCAGCATCTTGCGCGCGCGCACCTGGGCTTCCTCCAGGCGCTCCTCGTCGCGCCCGCCGCTGGCCTCGAACAGGTTGCTGGTCTTGCCGCCATCGATGCCGTCGACCGCGCCGAGCAGGTTGCGGATCGCGCCCGGCCCCACGTTGCCGCGCTTGCCGCCGCCATAGCGGTATTCGAGCGCGACGACGTTGGTGTCCGGATTGTTGGCGTTGGCCACCGGCACCTGGCCGTGCTCGCCGTCGCCGGCGCGCACCTCGCCGCTGGTCCAGTTGACCGCCAGCTGCTCGTCGGCGGGCCCGGCGCCGAACAGGTCTTCGACGATGGTCCAGTTGCGCGGGGTGGCGGCGGTGCCCTCGTCGATCGCGATCACCAGGCTGCCTTGCAGGATGGGCGTGTTCTCGACCTGGAACACCTGGTTGCGCGCGCCCGAGGTGCCGCCGAGGATCTCGCGCTGCACGGTCTGGGCCTGGATCGCCGGCACCGTGTTGGTGCGCACGGCCGCCAGCAGGGGCGCGCGCTCGTACTGGGTGCGCACCAGCCGCGCGCGCAGCCAGAACAGCGGGTCGCGCGGCTGCCGGGTGACCGGGTCGATGGCGTCGTATTCGCCCAGGTAGGCGCGCTGCAGGCCCAGGCCGGCGCCGATGCGCAGCACGATGTGGCCGCCGCGGGTGAACGCCAGCGTCTCGTCGTTGAGGGCGTCGACGCGCTGCCAGTCGCTGCCGTCCCACCCCTCCCACTGCAGCTTGGCGCTGGCGTAGGCGCGGGTGGCGGGCGCGCATTGCTGGATGCGGCCCTGGCTCGGCTGGTCGCGGGTCCAGAAGGCCAGGTCCAGGTTCAGCGCCGGGAACCGCGCCGGCGTCGGATACGTCGCCGGGAAGCCGAAGCCGAGCACCAGCGCGCCGTCGTCGCGCGGCGCCTCGCCGAAGGGGAAGAAGCCGGCGGCGCCCTGCGGCGCGGCGTTGGCGGCGCTGACGTCGCGGTAGACCGCCGCGTCGTAGCTCTGCACGCAGCGCAGCTCGCAGGCCACCGCCGTGAGCGCGCGCTCGGTCTCGAACACCAGCGGCGGGCCGTCGTCGGCGGCGGCGCCGACCTGGGTCCGGGGCGGCACGATGACGCTCGCGCCCGCGAAGGCCGGGTCCAGCGCGAAGCTGACGTCGGCCCGCGCCGGCTGCGCCGGCGTCAGCTCGACGCCGATCAGCTCGAGGAATTTCACGTAGTTGAGCTCGGGCACCCGCGCCATGCGGAACAGCATCATCTCGGACAGCCAGGCGAAGGTCTGCGCCAGGATCACGCCGGGGTCGCTGTCGTTGAGATCGTTCCACTCGGGCTTCCACTCCGGCGTGTAGCGGGCGATGCGGGTGCGGATCTCGGCCACGATGTCGCCGTAGCGGCGGTCGTCGATGACGGGCAGGGCGTCTTTGAGCGGCATGTCAGCGGTCCTCGCGGATATAGAAGGGGTAGACCAGGTTGCCGATGGCGTTGGTCTCGCGCACACGGTAGTTGATGCGGATCAGCAGCAGGTTGGGCGCGTCGAGGTTGTTCTCGGCGTGCACGTCGAGCACGTCGATGCGCGCCTCGTGGCGGGTCAGCGCCTGGCGCACCTGGTGCACCACCAGCGCGATGGTGCGCGAGTCGTTCGGCGCGAACAGCGTGTTGTGGATGCCGCAGCCGAACTCCGGCAGCATCGGCCGCTCGCCCGGCGCGGTCGACAGGATGATCACGATCGCCTCTTCGATGCGCTGCTCGTGGCGCGCCTGGGCGATGCGGCCGTTGGGCGTCACCTGCAGCGGGAAACGCCAGCCGACGCCGAGGAATGCACGGTTCTGGGGTGGGGCATACATTTTTTCTCTCTCCCGGTTGGCTTGGTTGCCGGCTACAGCGTCTGGCGGCCGGCGCCGTTGTGCGGCTGGTAGGTGATGCGCTCGGCCTGCAGATCGCCGCCGAGTACGATGTTGCGGCCGCTGGCCGGCTCCAGCCGGATGTCGCCGCTGTCGAGCAGCACGATCCTGGCCTTGACCGCGCCGCCCGGGCCGCAATTGGCGATCTCCACTTCCTGCCCGCCGTTGCTGCGGATCTCGACATAGCCGGCCTCGTTCAGCGCGCCGTTCTTCAGCATCAGCCTGACCTGCTGGCAGCTCTGCGCGTCGCCGGTGTCGAGCCTGACGGCGAAACGCTGCGACTCGGCCAGGCTGACGAATTGCAGGTCGGCCGACGGCGGGCCCAGGCCCACATAGTCGGCGCCGCCGCGCGTCGCCTTGACGAAGGCGCGCAGGCGGTAGGCCGGCGCGCCGTTCTGCGCCTTGGCGTAGCGCGGGGCGCCGCCCTGGTCGGTCTGGCCGGCGGCCACCAGCAGGCCCTGCCACGGCGCCGGGTCGCCGTCCTTGGACTGCAGCGGCAGCGGCGTGAGCGTGGCCAGCACGGCCAGGTCGGCCGGCACGCTGGTCCAGTTGCGCTCGCCCTCGTTCCAGATCTGCTCGGCGCCGCCCTGGGCGCGGTAGACGAAGGCGCCGATCTTGCGCGTGTCGTCCTGGCGCAGCGGCTGGCCGTCGGGGAAGCTGAGCGGGCCGAGCTTGAGCGTCACCGGCCGCTCCAGCGACGCCGGGCCGGCCGCCGGGTCGGTCTGCAGTTGCACGGCGGGGAGGGTGAGTTGCGCTGTCATGGCGGCCGCTACAGGAGATTGCCGGCGCCCGGCGTGTAGACCGGGCTGACGACGGCATTGGTGATCACCGTCGCGGCCTGCAGCACGCCGGCGAAGGTGGCGATGCCGGCGGTCACGCTGAGGGCGCTGGCGGTGATGCTGGCCGCGCCGGCGGCGGTGATCGCCACCGCGCCGCCGGCCGTGATGCTGGCGGCGCCACCGGCCGTGATGCTGGCCGCGCCGCCGACGGTGACGCTGGCCGCGCCGGCCACCGTCACGCTGGCGGCGCCACCGACCGTGACGCTGGAGGCGCCGCCGGCGTTGACGCTGAGCGTGCCGGCCGCCGTCACGCTCACGCCGCTGCTGCTGACGTCGATCGTGTTGCCGGCGCCGACGGCGATCGACAGCGACGGCTGCGGCGTGGCGTTCATCGTGATCGTCACGCCCACGCCCTTGCCGGCCTTGAGCTCGATCTTGGTGCCGGCGGGCAGGTCGTCCATCAGGATCTGGTTCTCGCCCGACTTGAGGCGCACCTTGCCGTTGGCCGGCAGGTCGTCGAGCAGCAGCTCGCGTCCGTCCTTGCTCTTGAGCAGGACCTGCGGGCCGGCGGCCTGGTCCTCCAGCGTCAACGCGTGCTGGCCGTTCGATTTGAGGATGACGCGGGTGTCGTCGCGCTTGTCCTCGAAGCGCAGCTGGTGGCCGCCGGGGGTGACGATGACGCGGTTGTGGGCCTCCTTCTCGGGCGAGACCTGCTCGCCGTTCCACAGGAAGCCGACCACGTAGGGGTGGCCGAACTGACCGTCGGCAAAGCAGATCAGCACCTCGTCGCCTTTCTCCGGCATGAACAGCGCGCCGCGGCCCTTGCCCGACATCGGCGCGGCGATATACGCCCACGGCGACATCAGCTTGTCCTCGATGGCCTTGTATTCGACCTTGACCCGGCCCTGCTTGACGTCGACCTCGTCGACGAAGGCCGTCACGACACCGCGCTGGTTCATAGTTCCCCCTCTTCGCCCTGCTCGCGGCGGGCGGTGAATTTGGTCTGGTAGCCGCTGTCGTTCAGCGTGTGGGTGGTCTTGATGACGAAATAGATGCCCGAGAAGCGCGCGCCCAGCCCCTTGATGCGCACGCGCCGGCCGGCGCGCAGGTCGGGCAGGCCGACCGTGGTGCCGGTGGCCTCGACCATCAGCTTGAGCTTGTCGGACAACAGCGCCAGCGCGCGCCGCTCGGCCTGTTCCGGCGTGTATTGCGGCTCGTCGACGACCACCTCCTCGCGCGGCTTGCAGCCGTCCTGGTCGAGCAGGTGCAGCAGGTCGCGGTTGATCTTGATGTCCGGGTGCTTGAGGTCGACCTTCTTCCTGATCGCCTTGTTGGTCTGGCGGTTCCAGCTCTTGACCTCGACCGACTTGACCTGGTTGGCGGTGGACAGCTTGGGGCTGAAATCGATCAGCGAGATGCCCCATTTGAGCTCATAGCTGACGGCCGGCACGCCCTCGTGCAGCGCGTCCGACGGCCCGAAGTGCAGCACCTCGCGCGGCGGCTTGCCTTGGCCCTGGGGTTCGAGGTCGACATACACCACGTAGCCGATCTTGCGCGCCTCCAGCAGCAGGAAGTCGATGTCGTACTGGTTGTCCTGGGCGATGTAATCGAGCTTGGGCTCCTTGCCCTTGGCCGTGCGGTCGATGCGGATCGGCAGCGGGAAGCGCTTCTTGCCGTCGGTGTCGTTGCGGCGGCCGATGTCCTCGGCCACCTCGCTGATCTTCTTGCCGCTCCAGTGGTCGCGGTATTGCTTGGTGCGCAGCTTGAACAGCACGTTCAACGCGCGCACCGTCAGGGTCGGCGCGGCGCCGGCCGGGAAGGTGGGCTCAAGGCTGGTGGTGGCGCCCTTGACCACGCTGGCAAGCTTGGAGCCGTAGCCCAGCTTGAGCTCGAACTCGCCGGCGCACGGCTCGAACAGGCGCTGCACCTGTTCCTCCGGCGTGGCGCCGGTCAGCCTGGCGGCGCGCTCCGAACCGACGTATTTGAAGCTGCGCGTGCTGTCGTCCCAGTTGTTGACGGTGATGTCGAAGCTGTCGATCTCGGTGGTCGAATCGTTGTACGTCACCTGCACCACGTCGCGCAGCACCGCCGGCGGAATCGCCTTGCCGCCCGCCTTGATCTCGAAGCGGGGGACGTAGAAGTCCTCGTAGGTGGCGGCGGCTTGCTGCAAGGTGATGGCGGGCATGGTCGGCCTCAGTCGAGTGGCGGTACGGTGAGCAGGCGGCCCGGCACCAGGCGGCGCGGGTCGTCGATCGCGTTGTGCCCTGCGATCGCGCGCCAGTCGACCGGGCTGTCGTAATAGCGCTGCGCCACGCTGGCCAGCTGCTCGCCCTGCTGCAGCGCGTGCACGTGGGTGCGGTCGGGCGAGCTCAGATGCAGCTCCAGCAACTGGTCGCGCAGCCGCTTGTATTCGCGCAGGCTGACCGTCAGCGTGGCGCGCAGCGGCACGCCCTCGGGCGAGAACAGCGTGAACTTCTGCTTGACGCTGTCGAGCAGGCAGCGGAAGCCGTTGCGGCGCTGGCTGCCCAGCGGCGGCCCGACCACCGCCTGCGCCGCCGCGCCGATGCTGCCGGCCGCGCCCAGCGCCGCGCCCACCGCCGACCCGGCCGCCTGCGCCGCGCCGCTGACCGCCTTCGCGGCGGCGGCCGCCACGCTGCCCGGCGCGCCGCCGATGTGGGTGCCGGCCATCTGGTCGCTCCAGATGAATTCGAGGATGGGCGGCGCGTGGCGCGTCGGTTCGATCTTGATCAGCTGGTAGATCTTGTCGGTCTCGGTGGTCACGCTGGTGGCGCCGGCGCCCATGCCGTGTTCTGTCGTGTCGAAGAACAGGTCGAGCGTGAGCTTCTCGGCCTGGCCGCGCACGAACTGCTGCAGCGGCGCGTCGAGTCCGGGAATCTGCACCTCGGCGATCTGCACCTGCTTGTCCAGCGTGTACTCGCTCGGGTTGTACTGCACCGGGATGTCCTCCGGCTGGCCGCGGCCGTGCCAGTAGACCCGGAAGATGGCTTTCGCGGGCTCGCTCACGGCTTGCCTCCATGCTCGTCGCCGCCGTGGCAGCAGGCCGCGCCGATGCGGGTGTCGCGCTGGCGCGCCGCCTCGTCGCGCTGGGCGCCGCGGGTCGCCTGCAGCACCGCCGCCACGATGCGTTCCATGATTTGCGGCGACAGCAGCGATTCGCTGTCCACCGCCTGCAGCGTGCCGACCACCTCGCGTATCCGGACCTGTGTCATCTCTGTCCCTCCCGTCTAAGCCGCGCCTCAAAAATTCCCGATCGAACCCGATAGACTGCCCGCCGCCGCGATCGCGCCACCGATGCCGGCGCCCGCCACCGCCGCGCCGATGCCGCTGGCGGCGCCCACCAGCGGCAGCTGGAAGATGCCCTCGTGGGCGATTTCGAGCGCCTCGATCGCCACGCTGTTCTGGGTCGCGTTCAGCTGCGGCCCGCTGTACTTGGTCGGCAGCCCGCGGCGGAAGAACCAGATGTTGTTCGGCACATGCTGGTCGTTGAGCAGGATGACCAGGCCGTCGCGCCGCTTGCCCTTGCCGACCGCGAAGCCGTAGTGCCAGTCCCACAGCGTGCTGCCCGAGCCCAGGCCCTTCTTCAAGGTCAGCGCGCCCCATTCGACGCGGTTGGGGAAGCGCAGCACGGCGCCGTTGTTGCCGCCTTCCTTGTAGTCCTCGGTCTTCATCGTCATCTCGATGCCCGAGCACTCGGAAAAGCCGCCCACGGCCACGTCCAGCACCGCCGACAGCGCCGCCGAGCCAAGCGTGGCGAGCACGCTGCTGGTGTCGAGCAGGCTGACGACGAAGTTATGATTGAGCACCGGGTCGGCGCGCGAGAGCAGGGCCATGGCGTTCTCCTGGTGCTAGACGTCGGCCGTGGCGGCGTCGGTGCTCATCGCGAAGCCGTTGGCGTCGCGGCCGATGCGCAGCACGATGAATTCGAAGGGCACGCTGGGCGCCACCCCCACCTGGACCAGCAGCTGGCCGCGCTCGCGCGTCCCGGGCGGGTTGTTGCTGTCGTCGCAGCGCACGTAGTAGGCCTCGTCGGCGGCGGCGCCGACCAGCGCGCCGCGCGCCCACAGGCCGCGCAGGAAGGAGCCGATCACCATCGACAGCTTGGCCCGCGTGTGCCAGTCGTTCGGCTCGAACACCGCCCACTGGATCGACAGGTCGATGGCCTTGGCGATCATCGACATCAGGCGCCGCACGTTGACGAAGCGCCAGTCGGGGTCCGACGACAGCGTGCGCGCGCCCAGCACCCGCACGCCGCGCCCGGGCAGGGCGCGCAGCAGGTTGACGCCCAGCATATTGAGTTCGCCATGGCGGGCGTCGTCGAAGGCCAGCGAGGCGTCCTGGGCCCACAGCAGCGGGACGTTGGCCGGCGCCACATGCACGCCCGCGCGCAGGTCGATGGCCGCGCACAGGCCGGCCACGTGGCCGCTGGGCGGGACCGCCCGGGTCGGCGCCCTGGCCGGGGTGGCGCCGGCGCGCGCCGGATCGACCACCAGCAGCCAAGGCGCGTAGAGCGCGCCGAAGCGGGTATCGAAACGGCTGCGCCAGACGCGCAGCTCGTTGACCGAAAAACTCAGCCGGTTGCAGGTGTCGAACGGCGCGTCGAGCAGGGCGACGCGGTCGCGCCGGCCCTCGCACTGCGCCACCATCGCGGCCTGCACCTGGTAAATCTGGGCCAGCGTGAAGCGCGGCGGCAGGTCGCCGACGGCCGGCGGCCGTGGCGCCGGCGGCAGCACCGGCAGCGGCAGGCAGGGATCGGCCACGCAGCCGGCGGGCGGGCGCAGCGGGTTCGGTTGGCGCGGCTGGATATGGATGTCGGGCACCGCCAGCAGCGCGATCTCCTCCACCGGGGCCAGCGCCGCGATGCCGCTGCGGGCGGCCGCCAGCGCCGCGCTGGCGGCGCCGGGCGGCTGGTCGGCGCCGACGAAATCGGCCACCGCCAGCGCCGCCAGGCCGTCGGCGCCGCCGGCCAGCGGGACCGGCGCGGCAGGCGCCGCGCCGCCGGCGCCGGCGAGCAGGGTGAGCGCGTCGCGCGCCGCCGGCGTGCGCAGTTCGCGGATGACGATGGCCGGCGGCGCGATGGCGCCGCGGTTGCGGGCGGCGCGGAAGTAGTCGAGCGCCAGGTCCGGCTCCGGCGCGCGCCGGTTGTCCAGCTCGGGCTGGCGCAGGTCGGGGGTCTGCCACGGTTGCTTGAGCAGCAGCGGACCGTAACGCGGATGCTCCGGTATCAGCGAGACGTCGTCGTACAGCGCGATCAGGCGGCCGCCGTCGAACACCTCGATGGCGTAGGCGATGGTCTCGACGCGCAGCCGGCTGTTGGGCGCGAACAGCGCCAGCGGCCGGGCCAGCGCCAGCGCGCCGGCGGTCGCGTCCGGCGCGGCCAGCACCGCCCGCTCGCGCACGGGCCCGGCCTGGCATTCGACCAGGCTGGCGCGGCCGAAGCCGGCGCCGTCCGCCACCAGCAGCCGGGCCGGGTCGACCGCGTCGACCGTGGCGCGGGTCTGGGCCCGTCGCGACTCGGTGACGCGCACGCTCAGGTTGTTGCCCCAGACGCCGGGGCTGGACGCCTCGATGCGCCACGCCGGCCCGGCGCCGTCCTCCAGCGTCAGCGCGGCGCTGGAGGCGGCCGCCGACGCCACCCGCACCGCCCACATGCGCCGCCCGCCGTTCTCGAAAAACGCCCGCGCGCAGTAGGCCAGGTAGCCGTTGTCGATCGGCGCGCCGAACCAGGCCTCGAACTGGCGCGCCGACTCCACCGGCACGGCGATGCCCAGCGGCCCGCGCTGGGCGATGCCGACGAAGCCGGCGACGTCGGTGCGCAGCGCGGCGATGCCGCCGCCCGAGGCGTCGGCCCGCTCGTAATACACCCCTGGCGTTTCATAGACTCGCATCGCCGCTCCCATTGCGTGACTGCCGGTGGCGCCGGCCGCTTGCCGCCGTCCGCTTACATTTCCAGCGTCAGGCCTTCGTGTATCAGCTCCATCGATTCCATCGCCACGTCGTTGGACGAGGCCTTCAGCGACGGCCCTTCGATCTTGTTGATCCAGGCGTTCTCCGCGTGCCAGCGCAGCACTGCCTCGCGCCGCTCGTTGAGCAGCACGATGGTGACGTTGCGCCGGTCCGGCACGCCGTTCATGATGTTGGTGTACCACTGCCACAGCGCCTTGTCCTGGGTGTAGCCGCGCTTGAGCGTGAGGTTGGTGTATTTGCGCATGCCCATCAGCTTGCGCACGTTCGATTGCAGGTCGGTGCCCTCGCGGTAGTCGACGCTGTCGCCCTCGGCGGTGAGCCCGCCCACCTCGGAGAACGCGCCCTTGGGCAGGTTGTCGATCTCGAGCACGAAGTTGTAGCCGCGGTAGGGGTCGTTGCGCTGGTCGGTTGCCATGGTGTTCTCCTCAATCCTCGGCGTGGGCGGTCCACAGGCCGATCCGCACGATCACGAATTCGGCCGGCTTGACCGGGGCGACGCCGACCAGGCAGATCAGGCGGCCCTGGTCGATGTCGGTCTGCGTCATGGTGGTGCGGTCGCATTTGACGAAGAAGGCTTCCTCGACCTTGGTGCCTTCCAGCGCGCCGTTGCGCCACACCAGCGTCAGGAAATTGCTGATCGCGCGGCGCACGCGCGCCCACAGCGGCTCGGCGTTCGGTTCGAACACCACCCATTGCAGGCCGCGGTCGACCGAGGCCTCGATGAAGATCAGCAGGCGCCGCACGTTGACGTATTTCCAGTCCGAGTCGCTGGTGATGCAGCGCCCGCCATAGACGCGGATGCCGCGGTTGTTGGGCCGGAAATCGCGGATCACGTTGATGTTGACCGGATACGGGTTGAGGATGTCGTGCTGCTCCTTGTTCAACAGCCGCTGCAGGCCGGTCACGCCGCGCACCACCTCGTTGGCCGGGGCCTTGTGCACGCCGCGCTCGATGTCGGTGCGGGCGTAGATGCCCAGCACGTGGCCGACCGGCGGGATCGGGTAGTCGGCCGGCGCCGCCGGGTTGCCGGGGTAGGGGTCGGGGATCAGCAGCCAGGGGTGGTAGAGCGCCGCGTACTTGGTGTCGAACTGCTGGCGCTGGGCCTGGATGTCGGTCATCGAGTCGCCCGGCGGCGCCAGGCCGTCGAGCGCGACGAAGCGGTAGCGCATCAACTCGCAATGGTTGATCAGCGCGCCCTGCATCTGCGCGCTGGTGCGCCCGGGCGCGGCGATGATGCTGATCTGCTCGACGTTGCGCAGCGTGAAAAGCCCGGTGCGCAGCTCGGGGTTGACGTCGTCGAGGCCGATATAGGTGGCGTCGCCGATCGCGCCTATCATGTCGTTGCCCTGCGCCAGCGGCAGCAGCACCAGCCGGCGCGGGATGCCGGGGCGGACGTCGTAGGTGGCCACCGGCCCGGCGCGCAGGCCGGTCGACGGCGCCGCGTCGATCACCCGCACGTAGACCGATTCGCCCTCCGAGCGGCGGTCGGCGCGGCGCAGCGGCCGGCCCATGTCGTCCAGCGTGGTGGCGGCCACGCCCATGTTCCAGGTGCAGCCGATCACCCGCTGGAAGTAGCGCGTGTGGCGCGGGTCGAGCGAGAGCGCGCCGAACACCTCGCGGTCGATGGCGATATTGTCGCGCGCCGGGTTGGAGGGATCCGGCTGGCGCAGCAACTCCACCAGGAAGCGGTACTCGCGGCTGCGCACCGCGTCGCCCGGCACGACCAGGCCGGGCAGCGGCGTGGCCGCCTCCAGCGTGATCAGGTAGTCGTCGCCGCGGTCGATCGACAGCACCTTGAGCGCGGTCACGGTGGCGCTGGAGTCGGTCACCAGCAGCTCGGTGCCGGTTTCGACGCCGGCGGCCGAATCGAGCCGCAGCCGGCCTCCCGGCAGCACCTGGCGCACCCGGGTGTTGAGCAGCGCGCTGTCCTGCGGCTCCATCGCCACCCGCAGGCGGTCGCCCCAGACGCCGGCGTCGATGGCGCGCACCGTCATCATCGGGCTGCGCCGGGCCACCAGCGCGCCGGCGGCGTGCGGATTGCGCAGCGGATTGCTCAGCGCGATGGTTTGCGGCGTGACCGCGGCCGGCGCCCCGTTCACCAGATGGTAGTACGGACCGCCCGAGGCGGGCATGACGCGGATCGCGCCGGCCGCCGCGAAGCCGGCGCGCCCGACCAGGATCTGGTCGGCGCCGTCGGCGGCGTCGAGGGCGACGACGGTCTGCAGCACGGGCGCCGTCGGCGCCGCGCGCGGCACCACGATGCCGGCCGTCGCCAGGTGGGCGATGCGCAGCGGCGCGCGCAGCACCACGTTGCCGGCATCGGGCGCCGGCGCGTGGGCCGGCAGGCCGACGATTTCGACCAGTTCCAGATCGGCGCCCAGGCCGATCGCCAGCATGGCGCCCTCGGTCATGCCGGTGCGGTCGGACACCGTGATGACGGTCGCGCCGGGGTCGGCCTTCGCGCTCAGGTCGACCGCCGCGCCGGCCGCGCCCAGGGTGACGCCCTCGACCCGGGTGCCGGCCGGGTAGTTGCCATAGGCCGGCTGGGACAGCGCCAGCCGCGTCAGCGCGCCGATGCGGCGGTACTCGGTGCGGGCCGGGTCGGCATGGCCGAACCGGATGCCGTCGCCGGCGGTGGTCAGGCCCGTGTTGAGCAAGACCGGCACCACCACGCTGCCGGGCGCGGTGCTGGCGCCGACCTGGGTGGCGGGCGCGATCGGCGTGACCAGCTGGCGCACCACCTGGCCGGCCGCCGCGTGGGGCAGCAGCAGCGGCGCGCGCAAGGTCACCCGGTTGGCGGCCGCCGGGCCGGCGGCCACCACCAGCTCCTCCTGGTCGCCGCTGCCGACGCGCAGCACGTCGCCGGCCGCCAGCGCCGGGACGAAGGCGGCGGCGCCGAGCACGACCGAACCGGCGCCGGCGGCGGCATCCTGGGCCAGCGTGGCGCTGTGGTTGGCCGCCGGGGCGGCGTCGGCGATGGTCGCGTGGTCCACCGCTTGCGGCGCGGCGTGGTCGAACGACAGCGGCAGCCGCAGCGTCACGGTGTTGGCGGCGGCGGCCGCGCCGGCGATCTGCATGAACTCGGCGCCGACCCCGGCGCCGATCTGCACGGTGTTGCCGGCCACGAAGCCGGGATCGGCCACCAGGGTGATCGCGCTGGCGGTGGGGGCGGCCGGCAGGATCAGGCTGGTCTGCAAGGGCGCGGCGAGATCGGGCGCCACCAGTTGGCGGCTGGCCGCCAGCGCCTGCGTGAAGTCCAGCACGCGGGTGACGTAGAGCCGCCGGCCGCCGTTGGCGAAGAAGCCTTCGACGCCATGCGGCAGGAAGCGGTGCTCGCCGTAGAAGACGGGATTGAGGGCCTGCCCGAACCAGCGCTGGTATTCGCCGAAGCTGGTGACGAGGATCGGCACGTTGACCGGCCCGCGCTCGGTCACGCCGATCATGCCGGCCGTGCTGGTCGACACGCCTTCGATCGGTTTGCTGCCCGTATCGACTTCTTCGACATAGACCGCGGGGGCGAGATATTCAGGCATCGACATTCTCCTTGGGGTTAGCTGAATACGATGGCGAGCACGTTGTCGCCGCCGTAATCGAGGGCGACGTCAAGCTGCTGCGCCGGGTGCAGCGGGTGGCTGGCGATGACGCGCAACTGCGCGACCCGCGCCAGCGGCGGCGATACGAAGCGGCCCTCGGCGTCGAGCGGCAGCTGGTGGAAAAAGGCGCCGCCGCTGTGCGACGGATATTGGGTGGCGTGATAATAAGCCGCGCGCGCGGCGCCGTGTTCGACGGCGAGCATGCTGGCCGTGGGCAGGGCGCCGATGCCGGCGGCGAACAGCACGCGGTCGCCGGGCAGCGTCTCGCGCGCCACGGCGCCGGCGGCCACCAGCGCGGCGGGCGCGATGTCGCGCACCACCCCGGGGGCGCGGTGCAGGTGGGCTGTGGGCGCGGTCAGGCGCAGCGTCACCGGCGCGTTCGGGTCGCCGACGGCGTCGAAGCCGGCGCTGACGACGATCTCGTCCTCGCTGGCGAGCGGATCGCCGAGGCGCAACAGGTCGCCGCCGGCCGGGTTCAGGCCGAGATTGGGCGCCACCACGATGGCGCGCGCGCCGGCCGGGGCGAATTGGCGCAGGCCGCGCGGCGCGCCGGCGGCGTTGAAGGTGCCGCGCTGGATCGGCGCGCCGACCGGGTGCGGAAAGCGCAGGCCGGGGGCGATGGCGCAGAAATCCGGCGCCACCGGCGCCTGCGTTTGCGTATGCGGGTAGGCCAGCCAGATGCCGGCGATGCCGATCTGCGCGCCGAGCGCCGGCACGATGCTGGTCGGCCCGGTGCGGCGCTGGGCGCGGCCGCGCAGCCTGACCGGCCCGGCGCGGTGCAGGTGCTGGTCCGGCAGCACCAGCGGCACGCCGGCCACGCGCGTGTTGAGCGCATGCGGCGCGCCGACCGGATCGGCCAGCGGCACCTGGCCGGGCGGCGGCGGGCTGGCGCTGGCGGCGACCGCGTTGAATTCATCGGCGCCGGCCGGCGCCGGGCGCGCCACCAGCACGCCGCGCCCGGGGCGGAACTGCGGCGGCAGGCCATCGGGCGGCAGCACGTCGAGCGCGGGGTCGCCGGCGGCGGCGGCGGTGTTGAGCGCGCGCCGCGCGGCGTCGACGGCCGGGGTCAGGTCGCGCGGCAGGAAGCCCGGCGCCTCGACCGCCGCCGCCAGCGCGCCCGGCGTCAGCAGCGCATGGGCGACATCGCGCGGCCGTGCCACCAGGCCGCAATAGCCGCCGTCGCCCACGCGCGGGGTGGCCGCCACCAGGTTGCTGGTCAGCCGGATCGGGGTGCGCGGCGGCGCCAGCGTCAGCTCGTCGATCACGCGGGCGCGCAGCACGGCCCACCAGGCCATGCCGGCCGGCAGCGGATCGTCATCGGCGATGGTGTACTGCAGCGCTTCGGCGGAGACCAGGCGGCGCGGCATGTCAGGCTCCCCGCGCCACGATGGCGGCCATGTCGGCCCGCACCGATTCGACCAGTTCGACGCGCAGCGGCGCCGCCTCGCTCTGGATGTTCGCCAGCGTGACCTCGTACGACACCGACAGCTGGTAGGAGCCCTCGAGCGCCTCCCATACGCGGGTGATCTCTTCCAGCCCGAGCGCCTCCAGATGCACATGCACCTCGGCGTCGCTGCCGGCCAGGTCGGAACGCAGCAGCGCGCCGGCCAGGACCGGGTAGGTGTGGAACAGCTGCAAAGCACGTCCCAGTATCCGTTGTTCGGTCTCCGGGCTGTCCGCGCTGCCGGTGGCGATCGGCGTGATCAGGTAGTGCAGCCGCAGCGGCAGCGGCGGCGGCACGATCTCGGTGCGGCCGGTGGGCAGCGTGCGCACCACGGGCGGATCGTTGAGGCGATTGTCGTCGCGGGTGACGCGGTACAGCCAGACCGACAAACCCTGGCGGCTGGCCGACATCATCTCCTGCGGCGTCTCGAGCGACACCACCGTGGTCCCGGTGAAAAACGAGGCGAGGCCGGACGGCCCGATATCGCTGGCCATCGCTTCGGCCAGCAATTGACGGATGGTTCCACTTGTCGCGGCCAGGCTGGTGTACATAGCGTCTCGATCAATATCCATCAGGTTCGGAGGCGTCCGGATGCATCCCGGCCAGACGCCGCAGCTTGGCCATGTCGACGTCCACCCGGCGGCGAAAACGGATGCGTCCGTCCGCAGCGGTCGACACCGCGACAAGATTGCGCGCCACCATCCACGCCAAGGCCGCCGCGACGACATCGCCTGGAACATCCAGCCCGCCGGCCAGCCACCAGCGCCGTATACCTTCGGCGGTGTCGCAGGCGAGCGGATGTTCACACCAATAGGTCGACAGCTCGGTGACAAGTCTCCATTCGGATGGGTTCGGTTCCATGTCGCAGCCCACAGGCCAATTACCCTCTGATAGAGCAAATGCGATGCCACCCGGGCGAAGAATCTATGCGGCTGATTTAAAAGACGTTTTTAGCGCGCGCCGGTGCGCGCCAGGACAAATTTGTCATGGCCCGGGAGTGGAAATCGCGGTCGGCGCGCATCACCAGGGCAGCCGGGGGGGCTTTTGGCGGGCCAGGACAAAATAGTCCTGGAAGGCGCCGGTGTTTGCCCTACCGATAAAACCACCCGTGTCGGCGACGTGGCCGTAAAATGAACGGCCATGGGATCGGTCATACCGGACCCGGCTATTTCTGCCCACTCGGTTCTGGATCATGTTATGCATATAGGTGTCATCTACGCGCTGCTGGCCGCCGCCCTGTTCGGCGCCAGTACCCCTTTCGCCAAGACCCTGGTCGGCCAGGTGCCGCCCTTGACACTGGCCGGCCTGCTTTACCTCGGCAGCGGCATCGGGCTGCTGATCTGCTACGCGGTGCGCGCGCTCGTCAAGCGCAACGACCCGGACCAACCGGTCGCGCTGACCCGCCGTGACCTGCCCTGGTTCGCCGGCGCGATCGCCGCCGGCGGGGTGGCCGGGCCGTTGCTGCTGATGGCGGGACTGATCAGCGTCTCCGCCTCGGCGGCCTCGCTGCTGCTGAATATGGAAGGGGTGTTGACGTCGATGCTGGCCTGGTTCGTGTTCAAGGAGAACTTCGACCGCCGCATTTTCACCGGCATGCTGCTCATTGTCGCGGCCGGCGCGCTGCTGTCGTGGGACCAGGCGCCCGTTACCGGGCCGCCGTGGGGTGCGCTCGCCATCATCGGCGCCTGCCTGTGCTGGGCCATCGACAATAACCTGACGCGCAAGGTATCGGCCAGCGACCCGTTGCAGATCGCCGGCGCCAAAGGATTGGTGGCCGGAACGGTCAACCTGGGGATTGGATTGGCGCTGGGCGCAAGCATGCCGGCGGCGCCTACGGTATTGCTGGCCGGCGTGGTCGGCTTTTGCGGCTACGGCCTGAGCCTGGTGCTGTTCGTGCTGGCGCTGCGCCATCTTGGGACGGCCCGCACCGGCGCCTATTTCTCCGCCGCGCCATTTGCCGGCGCGGCGCTGTCGCTGCTGATGCTCGGTGAGGTGCCCGCGCCCTTGTTCTGGGTCGCCGCGGCGTTGATGGCGGGCGGGATCTGGTTGCACCTGACCGAATCGCATGCGCACACGCATGAACACCCGCCGATGTCGCACGCGCATGGGCACCGCCATGACGAGCACCACCAGCATGAGCACGACTTCGACTGGGACGGCGCCGAGCCGCACACGCATGCGCACCACCACGCGCCGCTAAGGCACAGCCATCCACACTACCCGGATATCCACCATCGCCATCGGCACTAGATCTTAAGCAACCTCCACCTGGCCGGCCCCGGTCCGCGGCTGGATGGAGCGGCGCCGCATCAGCAGATACACGGCCGGCACGACGAACATCGACAGCAGCGGCGCGGTGATCATGCCGCCGACCATCGGCGCCGCGATACGCTGCATGACCTCGGAGCCGGTGCCCGATCCCACCATGACCGGCACCAGGCCGGCGATGATCACGGCAACCGTCATCGCCTTCGGCCGGACCCGCAGCACGGCGCCTTCGCGGATGGCGTCGAGCAGCTCGGCCTCGCCCGGAGTGCCGCGCGCCTGCCGCGCCTCCCACGCGTGCTTAAGGTACAGCAACATGATCACGCCGAATTCGGCCGACACGCCAGCCAGCGCGATGAAGCCGACACCGCTCGCCACCGACAGATTGTGTCCGAGCGCCCACAGCAGCCAGATGCCGCCGGCCAGCGCGAACGGCAGCGTCGCCATGATCAGCGCCGCCTCGTCGACGCGTTTGAAGGTCAGGTACAACAGCACGAAGATGATCAACAACGTCATCGGCACGACCACTTTGAGCCTGGCGGTCGCGCGCTCCAGGTATTCGAACTGCCCGGACCAGGACACGGAGTAGCCGGCCGGTAGCGCCACCTCCCTGGCCACCCGCCGCTGCATCTCATGGACGGCGGAGCTCAGATCGCGGCCGCGGATGTCGACGTACACCCAGCCCGATAAGCGCGCGTTCTCGCTCTTGAGCATGGGCGGTCCGTCGTCGATGCGGACCGTGGCCACGTCGCCCAGGCGTATCTGGGCGCCGCGCGCGGTCAGCACCGGCAGGCCGCGCAATTTCTCGACCGAGTCGCGCACCTCGCGCGGATAGCGCACGTTGATCGGAAAGCGCTGCAAGCCTTCGACCGTCTCGCCGATGTTGTCGCCGCCGATGGCGCTAGCCACGACGCTGTGCACGTCGGCGATATTGAGGCCATAGCGCGCCGCCGCGTCGCGGTCGATCTCGATGTCGACGTAGCGGCCGCCGTTGAGCCGTTCGGCCAGGGCCGACGACACGCCCGGCACGCCCTTGACGACCCGCTCGATGTCCCCGGCGATGCGGTCGATCTCGCGCAGGCTGGCGCCGGCCACCTTGACGCCGACCGGACTCTTGATGCCGGTGGCCAGCATGTCGATCCGGTTGCGGATCGGCGGCACCCAGACGTTGGACAGTCCCGGCACCTTGACGATGCGGTCGAGCTCCGCGACCAGTTTGTCGGTGGTCATGCCCGGGCGCCACTGGTCGCGCGGCTTGAACTGGATCGTCGTCTCGAACATTTCCAGCGGCGCCGGATCGGTGGCGGACTCGGCCCGGCCGGCCTTGCCGAACACGGTTTGCACTTCCGGCACGGTCTTGATCAGGCGGTCGGTCTGCTGCAGCAGCTGCGCGACCTTGCCGGCGCCGATGCCGGGCAGGGCCGATGGCATGTACAGCAGGTCGCCCTCGTCCAGCGGCGGCATGAATTCGCCGCCCAGCCGCGCCATCGGCCAGACCGTCGCCAGCGCGACCAGGCCGGCGGCCACCAGCGTGGCCTTGGGATGGCGCAGCACGATCTCCAGCAACGGCCGGTAGAGCGCGATCAGCCATCGGTTCAGCGGGTTTTTCTGTTCGTCCGGGATGCGCCCGCGAATCAGGTAGCCCATCAACACGGGGATCAATGTCACGGCCAGGCCGGCCGCCGCCGCCATCGCGTAGGTTTTCGTGAACGCCAGCGGCGCGAACAGGCGCCCCTCCTGAGCTTCCAGCGTGAACACCGGGATGAAGGACAGCACGATGATCAGCAGCGAGAAAAACAGCGCCGGGCCGACTTCGGCCGCCGCGTCGCCGATCACGGTCCATTGGGCGTCGCCCGACAGCTTTGGGCCCGGATGGGCGTGATTCCATGCCTCGATGTGTTTGTGGGCGTTCTCGATCATCACGACCGCCGCGTCAACCATGGCGCCGATGGCGATCGCGATGCCGCCCAGGGACATGATGTTGGCGTTCACGCCTTGGTACGACATGACGATGTAGGCGATCAAGATGCCGAGGGGCAGGGAGACGATGGCCACCAGCGCCGAGCGGAGATGAAACAGGAACAGCGCGCAAACGACGGCGACGACGATGAACTCCTCGATCAGCTTGTGCTCGAGGTTGTCGACCGCGCGCTTGATCAGGTTGGAGCGGTCGTACACGGGGACGATCTCCACGCCGGCCGGCAGGCTCGCCTTGAGACTGGCGACTTTGGCCTTGACGGCGTCGATGGTCTGCAGCGCGTTCTTCCCGGAGCGCATGACAATCACGCCGCCGGCCACTTCGCCCTGGCCGTCGAGGTCGGCCATGCCGCGCCGCATCTCCGGCCCCAGCTGCACGCGCGCCACGTCGCCCAGGCGCACGGCCACGCCGCCCTCCGACGTCATCAGGGGAATTTTACGGAAGTCGTCGAGCGAGCGCAGGTAACCGGACGCGCGCACCATGTACTCCGCCTCGCCCAGCTCCAGCACGGAGCCGCCGGTTTCCTGATTGGCGCGCTGGACCGCCTCGATCACCTTGCCGTGCGGGATGGCATAGGCGCGCAGCTTGTCGGGGTCGAGCACGATCTGGTATTGCCGCACCATGCCGCCCACGCTGGCCACTTCGGACACGTTCGGCACCGCCTTCAGCTCGAACTTCAGGAACCAGTCCTGGTAGGCCCGCAGCTGCGACAAGTCGAGCTTGCCGCTGCGGTCGACCAGCGCATATTCGTAGATCCAGCCCACGCCGGTCGCGTCCGGGCCGAGCGCCGTTTTCGCTTGCGCCGGCAGGCGCGCTTGCACCTGGTTCAGGTATTCGAGCACGCGCGACCTGGCCCAATAGGGATCGGTGCCGTCCTCGAACAGGATGTAGACGAAGGAGTCGCCGAAGAAGGAATAGCCGCGCACGGTCTTGGCGCCGGGGACCGACAGCATGGTGGTCGTCAGCGGGTAGGTCACCTGGTTTTCCACGATTTGCGGCGCCTGGCCCGGATAGGTCGTGCGGATGATCACCTGCACGTCCGACAGGTCGGGAAGCGCGTCGAGCGGCGTGCGCGCCAGCGACCACACGCCCCACGCGGCGATGAAAACGGTCGCCAGCAGGACCAGGAAGCGGTTGGTGATCGACCAGCGTATCAGTTTCGCGATCATTTCTTCGCTCCCGCCGGGGCAGGGGACCTCCGCATGTCGTCCATGCGGGTCGCCGTCCCCTTCAGGCTGGCCTCGGAGTCGAGCAGGAACTGGCCCGACAGCACGATCTTCTGCCCCGCCGCCAGGCCCTTGCGGATCTCGGTCATGCCATCGCTTTCGGCGCCCGCTTCGACGTCGACCGGCTGGAACTTGCCGCCGTCCAGGGCCAGGATCACGACGCTGCGCGCGCCGGTCTGGATCAGCGCCTCCGACGGCACCAGCAGCGTGTCGGCGCCACGGCCGGAGGCGAAGGTGATCGTGGCGAACATGCCGGGGACCAGTTGTCCGCCTGTGTTGGTCAGCTCGATCCGCGCCTTGAGCGTGCGCGTGGCCGCGCTCACCTCCGGCAAGACCGCGCCGACCTTGCCCTTGAAGACGCGACCCGGCAGCGCCGGGGTACGGGCCTCGACGGCGTCGCCGGGCCGCACCTTGGCAGCCAGGTTCTCCGGCACTTCCGCGTTGACCCAGACCGTGGACAGGCCGTTGATGCGGAACAGCTGCGCTCCCGATGCCACAGTCATGCCTTCGCGCGCGCCCAGCTCGGCGACCACGCCGCTGACCGGCGCCGAAACGGTGACGCGTGGGTGGACCTTGCCGCTGGACTCGACCAGCCGGATCTGCGCGTCGCTCATACCGGCCAGCCGCATGCGCTGGCGGGCCCCATCGACCAACGATGCGGTGTCGCCTCCGTGCATGCGGCGGGCGGCCAGGTATTCCTCCTGCGTCGCGATCCAGTCGGGGACGTACAGCTCGGCCAGCGGCTGTCCCTGCCTGACCGGATCGAGCGGAGCGCGTACGTACAAGCGCTCGATAAACCCGTTGCCGCGGGCCTGGACCAGCGCCACCTCGCGCTCGTTGTACGCGACGCTGCCGACCGCGACCAGCCCGGAGGGCAGCCTGCCGGTGGTGACCAGCGCCGTGCGCACGCCCAGGTTCTGCTGGACGCCGGGTCTTACGGCGACGGCGCCATCATCGTTATCGGCGCCGGCGCTCGCGTAGACCGGCACCAGCTCCATGTCCATGAACGGCGACTTGCCGGGCTTGTCGAACTTCTGGCCGGGCACCATCGGATCGTGCCAATAGAGTGGCTTGCCGGCGGCCGCGCCGGAGGGGGCCGCTGTTGCGCCGGTCTCGGCCGGCATGGCTTGCATGCCTTGGCGCAGGCCGTACCGGTAGGCCGCGTAGCCGCCGGCGGCGACGGCGATTGCGATCAGAAGCGCCGCTATTTTCTTGTTCTTCATTGGGATTCCTGTGGATAGTTGGTGGCGGCTGGCCGGGCGGATTCGCCTTCCGGGACGAGGAAATTCAGTTGCGCCCATAGCCGCGCGGTATCGAGTTCCAGCTGCAACGCTTGCATGCGCGTTTCCGCCTCGTTGCGCCTTGCCGCCAGCACTTCGGCCAAGGTGGTTTTGCCGCCACGATAGGCGGCCAGCGTGGCCTGGCTGCGTTCGCCGGCCAGCGGCAGCACCTCGCGCCTGTACCGGGAGATCCGCTCCTTTCCGCTTTGCCACTCGACGATCAGCGAGCGCGTCTCGGCGACGTGGTCGCGCAGCTTCTCTTCACGCTCGGCCTTGGCCTGCTCGACCAGCGCCAGTTTCGCGCCCAGCTCGCGGTCCTGCCGGTTCTTCCTGTCCCACTGCAGCGGCACCGAAATCCCGATCGACACCATGTTCGAGTAGGCCGAGCCGCGTTGCTGGAACGCGAGCTCCACGCTCCAGTCCGGGCGCCGGTTGGCCTGCGCCAGATTCACCTCGGCTTGGGCGATGTCCTCCTGCCTGTTGAGCACCGCGATTTGCGGATGGTGGGCCAGGTCGCGGTCGAGCGAGGACGGGTCCAGGCGGACGCTGTCGATGTCGGGCGCGCCGGCCACGCCCGCCTGGCCGCCGGTCCACCGGGCCAGCATGGTCTGGGCGACACGCAGCCGGCGGCCGATGTCGCTGCCACGGTCATCGAGCGTGAGCAAGCCGGCGCGGGCGGCGAGGATGTCGACCTGGCTGCCGCGCCCGCCGCGATAGGCGGCCTCGGCGGCTTCGATTTCCTGGCGCGACGTGGCTGCCTGCCCGGCAACAACCTCGGCCATCTGTTCCGTGTAAAACACATCCAGCCAGGCAAGCGCGGTGTCGCGCTGGATCGCGGCCGTGGCCAGCTCCTTTTCCGCATGCGCCTTGTCGGCTTCGCGCTCGAGGCGCGCGGCGCGCCAGCGCAGTTTGTCGGCGCGCGTCAGTTCCTGCGACACGCCGACGCGGCGCATGGTCATGAAATCGCTGCCCGCACTGAGCCGATCGGGGCCGCTGACGGGCAGATTGTCGACGCCGACCGTGAGCACGGGATCGGGCGGCTGGCCGGCCGCGACCGCCATTTCCAGGGCCGCCCGCGCCGCTTGATCCTGCGCGCCGAGCTGGCGCGAGCGGGCCACCGCTAGTTGTTGGGCCTGACCCAGCGTGAGCTGCGGGGGCTCGGCCGGCGCGGCGGGGGCGGCGGCGAGGAGGGCGAGGACGAGACTGATCGTCGACCATGGGCGGGGACGGCCAGGGCGCGCATAGGCATGCACGAATTGCGGGGAAGACATGTTACCTCCAGAATGCGATGGACAACATCACGCTCGCCGGCCTCGGCGACGCGATGACGAACTAGGCAATCTGGTGGATTAAATGCGGAAACAGCAGTTGCGGATGGCGACAGGCGGAGCGGTCGTGCGCGCCAACGCGATCGGCCGGTAGGATGCGGCGTCCGGAATGGCGACCGCGTCGAATAGCTGCAGTTGCAACATCAACGCGCCGGGCACGAAAGGCGGCACGTCGGACGCGGGGTTGTCGAGCGCCTGTTTGGCCGGTTCGCCATGCGCGTGCAGATCGCAGAGTTGGGGCTGGACGGCATCCATGCCCTGGCAGTTTGGCATGTCGATCATGGCGGCCTGGGCCGATACCGCGCTATCGTTGCTTCCCGCCGGCACGCCCGGACACACATACGACGCCACCGCAAGCTGCATGTACAGCATGCTGAGAAGCGCGACGATGGCCGTCACAAGGCGCGTGGAACGGGAGGTTTTCATGGGTGAAGCAACGTTGATAGTTGCACTAGCGTAGGTTGATTCCACCCAGCTGTCAAGTTCAGGTGGAGCGCGGACAATAAGCGGCATTCTCCTCACCAGCCCGTCAGCCAGGCCCTTCGCCGCTTTTTCTGAGACAGCACGCATAGCTCCGAGCGCTTTTACTTCTGACCCACAAGCCTTCACGAGTGGCTAAAGTTTATGCGCGGGGTCGCCGGTGGTGGCCAAGCGGACATGGCGATGCCGACCAGATCTTCGAGCGCATCGATGGATGCGCCGGCGGGGGGCAGGTTGACGATGGCCTGCAAGGTCCCCAAGTAGTACCAAGACAGAGATTCCAGATTGGCGTCCCGCCGGACTTCGCCCTCCGTCTTCGCCGCTTTCAGAATATCGAGCAGGACTTCCCGCTGCCGACCGACGCCGGCGTTGGCGGCCTCCTTGCCGATTGTGGTGAGGCTTGATTGCTCGGTGCAACTACGGGCCAGCAGGCAGCCTGCAGGCCGCGGCGCAGCCCGATCCTTCGGCAAGAAATCACGAAGCAGGGCCTCCATGCGTTTTTTGGCTGAGTTCGCCTTTACCGATCGCATGCGCGCGACGACACGCTCGCTATACCGCGCAAGCGCCTCGTTGAACAATCCATCCTTGTCGCGAAAGCGTTGGTAGAGGCTGGAGCGCGACAGGCCGGTCGCCTCGGTCAGGTCGCTGACAGAGGCGCTCGCGTAGCCGTGGTGCCAAAACACAGCGATTGCGGCGTCGATGACGGCGGATTCGTCATATTGGGGTTTCCCGCTCATAAATTCTCCGGTTGACAAGGTGAAACGTTCGTTCCACGATAAATGGACTGATCGTTCCATCTTACCGGAAGGCGCCTTGATGCTCAATCCACGGGGCCCGTCGCGCAGGAACTGTGGACTAGCAATGAGTGCTTGAAAAAACCCGCTACTAGTTGCATAATGCAAGGTGTAATGAAGGGGAGGAATAGTGGTGCCGCAAACAAGACGATCGGGCTGCCCGATCAACCTGACGCTTGAACAAATCGGCGACCGTTGGAGCCTGATCGTTATTCGCGATGTTATGTTCGCGAACAGACGCACCTATGGCGCCCTGTTGGAGCAAAACGAGGAAGGCATTGCGTCGAACATCCTCGCAAGCCGCCTGAAGCATTTGACCGCGTCCGGTCTGTTGACACGATCTCCGGATCCGAATCATCAGCAGAAGGGAATCTACTGCCTCACGGAAGCGGCGATACAGCTTGTACCTCTGCTCGCACATATGGCGGCCTGGGGCGTTCGGCATACGCATCCGAGCAAGGAGGCGTCTTTGCCGGCGATACTGCTGGAAAAGGGCGGTCCCTCACTCTGGAGCGCCTTTATGGACGACCTGCGTCACCTGCATCTGGGTGCGCCGCGTCCGGCGCGCTCAGCATTTGACCAGCTCCGCACCGAGGACGGCAAGGCAATCACCAGCTGGTACTGATTTTTGCGTCATGACATGCGCGATGGAGCGCAAAGCCATCCGCTAATGTACGGCGCGGCGGATCAGCGGCCCTTGAATTCGAGCACAGGGCGCGGCGTGCCTGCCACCAGGGCCCTGGTGGCCGAAGCCAGCCCGCCCTTCGCGTCTTCTGTCTCGAACAAGGGCATGGCAATGTCGAACATCACATCGTCGGCCGCCTGAACACCGCCGTTGGCCGCCGTGCGCAGCAAAGCCTTGTGGGCGGCGTGGGCGCGTGTCGGGCCGTGCACGAACTTGGCGGCGAAGGCATGCGCCTCCGCCAGCAGCCCGGCATCGGCGATGACGCGGTTGATCACGCCGAAACGCTCCATCGTCGCGGCGGGGACGCGCTCGGAAGTCAGCGCCCATTCCATGGCCCGTGCGCGTCCCGCACGCTCGGCGACGCGGTAGATGCCGCCCAGCAGGGTGACGAGGGCAAGCGACTGTTCCGGTTGGCAGAACGTTGCGCTTTCGGCGGCGAAGATCACATCGGCGCGCAGCGCCAGTTCGAAACCACCGCCGGCGCACAAGCCGTGCACCACCGCGATGACAGGCAAGGGCAGGCGTTCGAAGCGATTGAAGACGTCCATGTAGCCCTCGAAGCGTGCACGCAACCGGCGGGGGGTATCGTCGGCCCAGGGCATGATGTCGCCGCCAAAGCTGAAGTTCTCGCCTTCGGCGCGCACCAGCACGACGCGCGCGTCACTGCGTTCGATCGCGTGGATCGCCGCGGCCAGTTCGTCAACCATCTGGTCGCCGATGCGGTTTTGCGCCGGGCGATCGAGAATGATCGTGGCAATGCCGTGTTCGATGGTATGGGTGAGGTGAGACATGCCGGGCTCCTGTGTTGTCGCAAGTTGAGGTTACGCGAGGTGTTCCTTGAACCAGTCCAGCGCGGCGGCGCTGGATTGATCGAATCTGGTGATGTACGGATCGAAGTGGCCGCCGGGGATCGTCACCAGGCGTTTCGGCTCAAGGGCGCGCTCGTAGGCGGCCAGCTCGAGATCGGTCAGCGTGATCGTGTCCTGCAGCGCGACGATCATCAGCAGCGGCGTGGGGGACACGCGCGCGATCCACGCGCCCGGTTCGTACATGCGCGCGGCGCGCGTCGAGCGCACCGTGACGCTGTTCTCCCACGCCCCGTCGGGCACGGGCTGCAGATAGAACTCGATGGCATCCTTGGCGCGGTACGAAGCAGGGATGGCCGGATCGGCGCTGACGATCGTCTGCCTCCGCGGCGGCGCGCCGCGTGCTTGCGCGCGCTCGTCCGCCGCGAAGACCTCCTCGATGGCGGCGACGGCGTCGGGCGGAATGCGGCGCAGTCCCTGCTCGAAGCCGCTGATCGTCGGCACCTGCGCGACGACCGCGCGCAAGCGGCGTTCGGTTGCGCCAAGCACGAGCGCGTGGCCGCCGGCATAGCTCGTGCCCCACAAGCCGATGCGCTGCACGTCGACGACGTCCTGTTGTTCGAGGAAGCTGATGGCGCGCCGCCAATCGGCGATCTGGCGCCATGGGTCG
Organism: Duganella sp. 1411; assembly: GCF_017833525.1. Classification (GTDB taxonomy): domain Bacteria; phylum Pseudomonadota; class Gammaproteobacteria; order Burkholderiales; family Burkholderiaceae_D; genus Rugamonas. The sequence continues at coordinate 519,352 of NZ_JAFICD010000001.1, read as the reverse complement.
ATATCCTGGCGCGGCGTGCCGTCGCTGGCGCCGAAATTGCGGTGATCGTGCAGGAGGACGACAAAGCCGTGGGAGGCGAAGGCCTCGGCGAATCGCTCCAGACCGTGTTCCTTCACGCCGGCGTAGCCATGCGCCATGGTGATGGCGGGATAGGGGCCGGTGCCGCCGGTGGGCACATAGAGCCAGCCGCGCAGCGTGACGCCGCCCTCGGCTTCGAATGCGATATCGGTACGTTGAAACATCGGGAGTTCTCCTTGTAGAAAGATGTCGGGCGGCGCCGTCAAAGCGACGGGCACCGGCCCTGCCTTGGCGGCGGCGGTGGCCGGGAGCATCCGCCCCCGGCGTGGCGACGGCCCGCGCCGTCCACCGTTTTGCCGCGCTCGCCGGAAGCCAAGTCAAGCACCGGGTCGCTCCAGCCTGAAGAGTTGGCCCGCGCCGATTTCGAAGTAGTCGGCCGGCCCGCCGCCGCGCAGGATCGGGCGCGCTTGCGCAGTCTGGTACACGCCGTCCTTGATCAGTTGCCGGTCGATGTGGATCGCGACCGCTTCGCCCAACACCAGCCACGCCGGCAGCGCCGCGCCGCCCACGGCCTCGAGCTGCACGATCTGGGTGACCACGCACTCGAACTGCACCGGGCTGGCCGCAACGCGCGCTGGCCGCACCTTGGCGGAGGGCAGCGTCTCGAGCCTGGCCAACTCGAACTCATCGACGTCCGCCGGCACCATCGCCGCCGAGGCGTTCATCGCCTCGGCGAGCTCCCGTGTCGTCAGATTCCAGACGAACTGGCCGGTGTCGCGCGCGTTGGCGAGCGAGTCCTTCGCGCCCAGCGAGCAAAAGCCGACGATCGGCGGCTTGTAGCTAAACAGGTTGAAGAAGCTGTAGGGCGCCAGGTTGCGCACACCGTCGCTGGAGACGGTGCTGATCCAGCCGATCGGTCGCGGCCCGACGATGGCGTTGAGCGGATCGTGACGCAGGGAATGCCCCTGCGCCGGTTCGTAGGAATGCCAGTCGGTCACGGTGTTATCTCGTTTGGGGTGGGTGCAAGGAAAGCACAGGGCAGCCTCGTTTTTGCTACTTGTTTACCCAAGGCATGGGAAGGTCGATGTCCGACACCAGCTTGCCACCGCCAAAGCTCATGTTCTCCAAGGGCATGGCATAAATCAGCAGCGTGACATCGTCCTGGCTGACGCCGACCTTCTCCACCGCGTAGCGGGTGACCAGCTCGGCGAGCTTGCGCTTCTGCTCCACCGTCCTGCTCGTACCGGCAGTCACCGTCACGACCATGCGCTTGTCGGACCTGTTCAGGCCGGGGAACGTGGGATGAATGAAGAATTCATCGTCCTTGTGCTCGCTGATGATGACGAAGCGGTCATCCATCGGCGTCTCCATGGCTTCATGCAGCGCAAGATTCAAGGCGTCGGCCAGGGCCCGCTTTTCGTCGCTGGAGAACTGTTGAGCCGGAAGGTGGGCGTGAAAGACAGGCATTGGTGTTTCCTCCGTTGTGTTGTTCAGGTTAAACGAGGCGATGACGTGGGCTGGTTTCCAGGCTTAGCTAAAGAAGTCCTGGCCGAGCGTTCCTTCGAGTCGCTCCTTGAGGCCGGACGAGAACTCACGCACGACGGGAAACGGGCTCTGGAAGAGCTTGATGTTGTCGATGAGCCCAGACGCGTTCCGAGTGAGGATGGTGACGCCGGCGATCGGCTTGCCACCGTGGACGGCATCCCACTCAAGGTAAGTCTTGGCGCCGTCCACTGTCTCCGCGGTGAACGCGAAGTGTTCATACATCGTGCTCGTCGCGGTAAAGAATGCTCCGATGAGTGTTGGGCCGACCACGGCTTTTCCGAGGGCCGAGGTCTGAAGGCTGGCGTCGGCGGTGAACGAGGTCGCGAAGTCGCTCGTCCCTTTCTTTTTGACGATTTGCATCCATGCCGTTGCCGGTGTGTTGGTGTTGGTAGTCATGACAATCTCCTAGGTTGGTGTCAGTAGTCGTTACAGTACGTCCATCGCATGTCTGCGACTTCTATCGCTCGAGGTGCATGATGAGAAACTCGCCGGCCCTCTGCAGCGCGTCGTGGGCTTGAGGCAGAGCGGCTGTCTGAACGTGCCAGACGTGCGGCATCTCCGGCCAGACCTCCAGGTGCGACTCGCCGCCGGCCGCGCGCACCTTGCGGTCAATTTCAAGCGCGTCGTCGAGAAGTACTTCGTCGCTGCCGACATGGATGAGCAGTGGCGGAAAATCGTGCATGTCGGCGAACATGGGCGAGATGCGCGGATCCTTCAAATCATGGTTGCCGGCGTAAGCCTCGACCATCCCCCGGATCGCGTCCGCGTTGACCATCGGGTCGCGCTCGGCCAATTGCGTTAACGAGGGCAGCGTCAACGTCAAGTCCGCCCATGGACTAATGAGGACCGCTGCCCGCGCGTCCTTGTGCCCCTTCGAGGATGCGTAGGCAAGAACGTTCAGGGCCATCCCGCCGCCGCTGGAGTCGCCCGTTACGGCGAACGGTTTGCCCTGCGCGCGCAGCGCTTCGTAGCCGCGGATGGACTCGTCGTAGGACGCCGGAAATGGATGCTCGGGTGCCCTGGAGTGGTCCAGCACGATGACCTGGGACTTCGCCGCCCGGGACAGCTCGCCGAGCATGCCCAGGTGCGAGGCGGGAGAGCCGGCCACCCAGCCGCCACCGTGGAGATGGTAGATGACCCGGTCTGTGGACGCGCCCGGCGCCGTGATTGCCACCGCGGCCACGCCTCCGAGCGTGGTCGGTTCGACCGTCAGGTCGGCCGCCGGCGGGTTTGCTTGTGGTATTGCCTCCATCGCGAGGCGGAGCGTCTCGATGGTGGCTATCGGGTGCGCCACGTTGAAGGCGAACATCGCCTCGCGGAGCTTGCGGATGGGGGAGGAGTCGTAGGTCATGGTTCAGCTCACTTCACGTCGAGGAAAGTCGTCGGTACCCAGTCGTAGCCCACGCCGGTGTCGGCCTTTCGAACACGGCCGAGGCCAGGGAACGGCATATGGGCGGCGGCAATCATCGTGTTGTCCGCAGCGAGTTTCACCAGAAGGGCTGCGCGCGTTTTGATGGCCGTCGCGCCGTCCGAGTCGTAGTCGATGCCGATTTCCGGGTGCGGCATCTGGACGGCGGTGACGTGGGCGACGTCGCCCCAGACCAGCAGCGACTGCCCCTTCGAGGAAATCATGTAGCCGGTGTGACCGGGCGTATGGCCGGAAATGGCATACGGCGCGATGCCGGGGACAATTTCGTCCATGCCTTCGTACGGCTTCCACTTGCCTGCGGCGATGTAAGGCGCAGCGGCATCCTGTGCCACCGTGAAGAAGATTTTTGCGTCTTCCGGGGCCTTGGCGGTGATTTCCTTCGACAGCCAGAACTCGGCGTCGGCCTTCTTCATCATCACCGTCGCGTTCGGGAAGACGCGTTTCCCGTTTTGGTAGATTCCGCCAGCGTGGTCGGCGTGAAGATGGGTCAGCAGCACCAGGTCGACCTGCTCCGGCTTGTAGCCGGAAGCCTTCAAGTTCTGCATCAGCTTGCCCAGCGTGGGGCCGCCCCAGTGGCCGCCCGCGCCAGTGTCGATGAGGACGAGCTTGGACCCGGTGTTGACGAGGTAGGCCTGGACGGTGGCCGCGACACTCTTGGGGTCGTTTTCGAAGGAGCGCGCCAGGAGGGATGCGATGAGCGCCGGATCGCCATGCAGGATCTTGGTGTCAACTTTGCCGCCGCCGTCATGGAGCGCGGTGACTTCATAGTCGCCAATCATCGTGCGGTAGTAGCCCGGAACCTGCTTGTGCTGCATCGGCGCCGCAGCCTGGGTCGGTGCCACCGCGGCGAAGGTGCCAGCGAACGCTAACGATACCGCGAGCACGGTACGTGAAGTGACGATGGAGAGTTTCATAATGTTTCCTATCTATATTGTTGGTAGTGGAGTAGGGGTACACGTGCATGCTTGGCCGCACGCGCGGTCGTTCTCCTGTCGATCCGCCGGGATTTCTGCACCGCTTGCAAAGTGCAACTGGTTGAATATTACTGCCACTGATTGCGGAATGCAAGTGGAATTTTAACTAGAGGAGCTGTGCAGCCGACAAGACGACCGGCGTTCGGGAACGGGGGCCGTTCCACAGCCCCGCCGGAGCACAGCAAGGACTGCGGCATGCGCCCCCGAACAAGGAGGCGTCCTTGGCTACGGAACTGCTGGAAGAGGGTGGGGGGCTTTACGCTGGAGTGCCCTATGGATGACTTGCGTCACAGGCATCCCGCTGCGCCGCGTCCGGCGCTTGGCATGTTGCGAGCGCCGGGCCGATACACACCGATTGCGGCGCCGATGACGGCGCCTTCCTCATAGCGGGGATTCGCGCGCACAAAATCTGCGGTTGACAATCTGGAACATTCGTTCCATGATAGCTGGACTGATCGTTCCACCTTACCCCCTAGGCCCTTTTATGCTAAATCTACCAAAGCTCGTCACGCCAGGACTGTGGGCCGCGGCCGCTGGCGCTACAAGGCGCGCCGGTTCATGCGTCGTATTTTGTCTCGCCTGGTCATTTGGCGTGCAAAACGCCTTTGCCAGCGGCCCCACACCGGCGCCTGCCGCTGCGAAATTTCATGTCTTTACGTCGGAAGACGACGGTTTTTTTGATAACTCGGTTGTCGTCGAGGGACGAGCCGGGCTCCTGTTGATCGATGCCCAGCTCACGCGCTCGAACGCGCTGAAGGTTTTGGACTTGATCCATAAACTCAACAAGGAGCTGAAGCTGGTCTACATCACGCATGAGCACGCCGATCACTTCCTCGGGCTGGAAGTCTTCAAGAACGCTTTTCCAAACGTCAAAATCGTCGCGAATTCGAAGGTGGCCGATCGCATCGATGGTGTCTACGCGGAGAAGCTCGCGAAGTGGCAGGGCTTGCTGGGGCCGAAGGCCGCTACCAGCCGCGTCGACATCACGAGGTTCGATGGCGATCAGCTCGATTTCGAGGATGTGAAGGTCGAGCTGCGAACCCATCTCCAGGGCGATACCAGTGAAAATTCCTACGTCTGGTTTCCCAAAGAGCGGGTGGCCGTCGTGAGCGACATGGCCTATGATCAGATGCACGTCTATACGGTGGAAACGACCAGACAAAGCAGGTCGCAGTGGATGCGCAATCTCGAAGAGCTGGAAAAACTGCAACCTGAAATGGTCATTCCCGGGCACAGTCAACCGCATAAGGTGTTCGATGCCGATAGCGCGATTCGTTTCACCAAGGGCTATCTGGCGGTGTTTGAAGAAGAACTCGCCCATTCGACATCCGGCGCCGACTTAAAAGCCCGCATGAGGCGCAGGTATCCCGACGCCGGGCTGTTTTTCAGCGTCGAGAGAACGGCGGCGGATTTATTCAAGGACTAGCTGGATCCGGCGACGCTACACCCAGTCAAACAGTAGATGTAAATCCCCAAGTTCATCAACTATGCGCACGCTGCTAGCATTTTCAGGAAAATCGCTACCGGCGACCGCGCCGTCCTCCCTATACTGACGCGTGGCCCAGGAAAAATTTCCAGGCCCCATGACAATTGCTCGACCCGGACCGCCTCGACGCGCTGGTGAAGGGCGCAACCCCGTAACCTGCCGGACCCCTAGCCCCCAATTCAATACAGAGATGATGAGACTACTTCCAATCACCGCCATGCTGGCAGCGTTACTGGCTGGCGTGCCGGCCGTCGGCTTCGCCGAACCCAAACAACGCTTGATTGTCCTCACCGATATCGAGGCCGATCCCGATGACAGCCAGTCGCTCGTGCGCTTGCTTCTGTACGCGAACCAGATCGATGTCGAAGGTATCGTCGCCACGACCTCCACGCATCAGAAGTCGCGGATCGCACCGGCATCCATACAGGCGATCATCGACGCCTACGGCAAGGTACAGCCCCAGCTGTTGAAGCACGAGCCGGGTTTTCCGAAAGCGCAGGCGCTGAAAGCGGTGGTGCGCGCCGGCTCGCAACTCTACGGCATGCAGGGTGTCGGCGACGGCCGCGACTCGCCGGGATCGGACGCCATCATCAAGGCGCTGGAGAAAAAAGATACGCGGCCACTGTGGATATCGGTCTGGGGAGGCGCCAACACGCTTGCCCAAGCGTTGTATCGGATTGGGCACGACAGGACGCCGGAGCAGGCGGCACGCCTGGTCAGCAAATTGCGCGTCTACACGATCTCCGATCAGGACGATTCCGGTATCTGGATACGCACCCGGTTTCCGGACCTGTTCTACATCGTCAGCCCCGGCGGGTATGGCAATGGCACGTGGACGGGCATCCACACGGTCGAACCGGACTTCGACAACACGGAAGTGGGCAACAACTGGCTCGCCGCGCATATTCAACAGGGGCATGGACCGCTGGGGGCGATGTATCCGGATGTCTCTTTTGGTATGGAGGGCGATTCGCCATCCTTCATGTCCCTGATACCCAACGGCCTGAACGCGCCCGAGCATCCGGACTGGGGCGGTTGGGGAGGGCGCTACGAGTTGTACACGCCGGCGTTGGAGACCACCAATCCGGAAGGGTTCACCGGCAACGTACCTGTTTTGCAAGAGCCCCGCGCCATCTGGACCAACGCCGTCGATAGCTACAGGCCGACTGTCTACAACGACTATGGCCGCAACGTGCGTGCCCACGATAAGGTCTTCAGTGGATACAGAACCACGATCTGGCGCTGGCGCAAGGAGTTCCAGAACGACTTCGCTGCCCGAATGGACTGGGCCACCAAGCCGTACAAGGGGGCGAATCATCCGCCAGTCGTAAAGCTCAGCCCTGGAGATCGGCTGACCGTCAAATCCGGCGAAGGCTTCATGCTGAGCGCCGCCGGCAGCTCCGACCCGGACGGGGATAGCTTGAGCTACGTGTGGTTTCAGTATCCCGAAGCTGGCAGCTACAGGGAGCCGATCAAACTTGGGTATGCGGAGAATCACCATACCGTGTGGGGGCAGGCGCCCGTGGTGACCAAGACGGAGACCGCCCACTTCATCGTCAAGGTGATCGATAAGGGCAGTCCGGCGCTGACGCGCTACGGACGGGTCGTCGTCACGTTCATCCCGTCCGCGCCCTGAGCAAGTGGTTTCACCCCGATTGCGGGTTGTCGCCGGCCGGGGAAAGCGGTGGCGATCAAAGGTGGAGCAAGTGCGCGCCACGCCGATCGCCCCATCTTAAAGTCGAGATTACTGCCTATATTCTCGATCTTAAATACTGTATGAAATACTGTACAATACTGGTTATTCATTCAGCATTTCTGCCCATGCCAGTCACAAAATTCGAACTGATCGACCTGCGGCCTTTGCCTCCCGACAGCCGCGCCAGCGCCGAACGCCGGCAACGCGATATCGAAGCCTTGCGCGGTATCGCCGAAGACGCCATCACGGATGCGCGCACCGACAGCGAAATCGCCCGGGAATTCATCAGTCACGGCGAACTGGGGCCGAAGTCGATCGTGAACACCCAAAAAGAGCTGTTCCGCTTTCTGACATGGTGCCGGGAAGAGGTGAGGAAACCGCTGCGTCAGCTGAGCGTCGCCGACCTCAACGCATACAAGGAGTTTTTGCGGGCGCCGCCGCCGGACTGGGTGTCGACCACCAAATGGCCGCGCAGCGACGAGCGTTATCGGCCGTTCAGCGGTCCGTTGTCCGACGCCAGCCGGCGCCAGGCGATGATCGCCGTTAAAGGGCTGATGGCGTTCGCCGAGCAGACCGGGTATCTGCGGCGCGATCCGGGCGCGCTGGTGAAGAATGTCAAAACGCCGACCGCCAGCAGGGTCACGCGCTACCTGACGCAGGACGCCATCGGCCTGGCGCTGGCAACGCTGGAGGCCACGGAGGGCAAAACCCCGGCCGCGCAGCGCCGCCGCGCGCGCGACCGGTTCCTGTTGGTCGCGTTCGCCCACACCGGCGCCCGCCTGAATGAGATCGTCAACGCCCGCATGGGCGCGATCTATACCGAAGGAAATGGGCGCTGGTGGCTGGACGTGTTGGGCAAAGGCGGCAAGCCACGCCGGCTGCCGGTGCCGCCGGAAATGCTGGCGGCGTTCCGCCAGTACCGCGCTGCCTTTGGCTTGTTGCCGCACGCGAGCGGGTTCGACGAAACGCCGCTGGTATTGTCGAGCCGATCGCGGGGATTGGCGCGCATTACCGACGAGGCTGCATCGGACGCGATTAAAGCGTTGTTCGCCGCAGCGGCGAGCGCGGCGGCAGCAAACGGTGACGCCGACACGGCGGCCAATCTGCGGCAGGCGTCGGCGCACTGGCTGCGCCACAGCATGCTGACCAACCATGCGAACAATGGCGTGCAACTCAAGACACTGCAGGAGACGGCGGGCCACGCCAACATCGCCACGACGGCCGCTTATCTGCACAAAACCGACAACGAGCGGCACGACGAGATCCTGGCGTCGCTGAACGGGAAGAATATCCTGTGAGCGGGAGAGATATGGCAGGAGGCTGATGTCCGTACGTCATTTTACATAATATAAATTATGCGAATTTAATCTCACGCCAGGGTAACGCGGTTTGAACGGCAAACTTTACTAACAATGTTTCCTATGACTGCTTTTCTTTCATTATTTCTAAGTTACAATAAATTCTCTTCGTCAACTTTACTCAAATCTATGTCACGCCCACGTGTCCTTTTCCCCATCAACCAGCGCGAACAGGCTGCCCATCGCTCCGCCGAAGTGCTGCTGGCCGTTGACGTGTATGAGAAGCTCACGCGCACGGTGCGTGAAGCGTTGCAGTTGGCGCAGGAGGCAAAAAAGCCGGAGCAACAGTCTGATGACGTGAACCACCACCGGGCACACACGGCGGTGTTGATCGACGGCTCCCGTGGGACGGGAAAGAGCTCGGTCCTGGTCAACATCGGCAGGTTTCTAGCGCAAAACGACCAGGAATTCGCCAGGCGCGTCCACATCCTGAGGCCGCTCGATCCGACGCTGCTGGAGACCAATGACGATCTATTCCTTAACGTGATCGTCGCCGGCCTGGTCTGCGACGACGCCATACAGGCGGCGCGCAAGGACGAGCCGGCAAAGTTCGATCTGTTCTATGAACAGTTGCAGCGGCTGGGCAATACCCTCGATCGGCTCGAATCCCAGCGCGAGCTGCGCGGTCTGGACAAGCTACGCGCGTTCATGGGCAACCAGAATCTGGCGCAAGAAGTACACCAGGTCTTCAAGGCCGCGCTGGACCTGCTTGGCAAAGAGCTGCTGGTATTGCCGATCGACGATGTCGATACATCGCTCAACCGGGCTTTCGACAACCTCGAAGTGATCAGGAAATACCTGGTGTCGCCCTATGTACTGCCTGTGATCAGTGGCGACCTCCAGCTTTACGGCGACCTGACCTGGCGCAATTTTCATGGCAAATTGCTAGACGCGAGCAAGGCGGAAAACCGGGCCGCAATCCACCGGGCCAAGGATCTTGCGCGGGAATATCAGCGCAAAGTCCTGCCGCTGCAGTATCGGATCGAGATGCCGGAAGTGACGCACTACCTGCGAGCGACGTGGATCGGCTTTTGCGATGCGAAAGGCCAGGCCATCGAGGCGATCACGATGCAGCATTTTCATAGCTGGCTCGAAACCCTGCTCAACGAGCGCACTAACGGCCTCGAAAACAGCTATCTGCCGCCGCCGATCAAGAACGTGCGATCGCTCGCGCAGCTCGTGTATTCCGTCCAGGACCGCATACCGCAGCTGGCGCAGAGCATTGCCGACGGATCGCTCAGCCCGGCACATCTGCGGCGCCAAGCCGTCATTCCGGTGCAAGCCGCTGCGATCCAGTCGTTTGAGCAGGCCTACGCCGCAGCCAGCCGCATAGTGGACAAATCGGCCAACGAAGCCGCGCGGCGCGACGCCTACAAGGACTTTGCGGCCAATGCGGGTGCGGCGCCCGAGTACCATCGCTTGCGTGAACTCGCTGTCGCGAGCCAGCGCCTGCTGAAAAAATACTGCCAGCTTGCCGCCGAAGGCGGGCCTGCATACCTGACGCTCACGGCGCAAGAACACTGGTTTGACCAACACGTTATCCCAAGCCGTGAAGATGGAAGCGTCCTGGATAGCTTCCTGTTCCAGCCTATGCGGCACAGCGACGCGGCCTTGCGCCATTTTGCCTCGGGTGCCAGTACGGCATCATGGCACGAGATGATACGCGACCGTGCGCCTACCGATTGGATCGCGCGCCTGCCGGAGGAGGTTCTGCTCCCCTACCCCGCGCCCGAACCGGGCTATGCGCTCAAGAAGGGCAACGCACGCTTCAACGATCCCGAATCGGATTTTATCGCCTCCCTGCTCCTGCACAGGAACTTCTACACAACGAGCAAGCGGGCCACGCTGGCGTGCTGCGGCCGGATCTTCGAATTGATCGTGACCAGCTTCGTCAAGGATGTCACAAGCGTCGACGTCGCCGACATTCTCCAGCGTCCGCCCTTCCATTCCCTCGCGGCGGTTGCCGCGACCAAAACACAGACGATCGCGGCCGACGACGATGGCGACGTGGTCGATGATCCAGCCGCCAGCGAGGCCGATGCCGACGACGAGGCGCTGCACGGTCCGCAAATTGAACAGCTGGCCGACCGGATCAACGCATGGCGCCAGCGCCACGCGCTTGCCGGCCACGTGCCTGCTCCCTGGTTCTTCTACAACGTGATGAACAAATTGTTCAACCAGGCGGCCATCTTCAATGCGCCGCAAGCCCGGTCCAGCAATCCCGACAGCAAGGCGCTCGACTACTTGGCCCGGCTCGCGCCGAAGGTGTTCAACAGCGTCTGGGCCGCCATCGGCAGCTTCGAAAAAGGTCCGTTGTTCGGCCTGCCGCCGATCATTGCCCAGGTCAACGTGGGTGAAGGCAAACTCTTCCGCAGCAGCGAACTGTACTCCCGCAATATCGCTCCGTTCGTCGGCACGCGGACGGAAGCCGACGCTTTTGGCCGCACCACCCGCGCCTATACCTACATGATGGCCGATCATCCGCTGCGGGAGCTCGTGCAGGCGCTCGACGCGCCGCCGCTGCTGGCGGACGGCTCCACGGTCACGCCGGAAGCGCCCACGCGGGCGAAGGCCCCGAACGCCCGGCGCGACATGACGAGTCCGCTGCTGAAATATTTGAACGGGCGGCTGCAAACGCACTATACGATATTCCGTCGGACATGGGTGGTCAACAAGGCACTCAACCGTAAGGACTGGCAGAATATCGTCGACGACGTACTGGCAAAATTCCCACAAGACCGTTACCTCGATCGCTTCCTCGAGGTCGTCGAGCTCGTTGCCAAGCAGCGCTCCTGACCCGTGCTGCCCCATCGTCTATTCGAACTGGCCATCGCCACGGCGATGACCGGAAAAAACGTGCTGGCGGCCTTGTCAGAGGAATTGCGCTTGCCCAAGCCCAGCTCCGGCAAGCTGCGCAAGCGTTGCCTGCGCGCGCTGCGCGAGGATCTGAACGACGACCATCCGCGGCGCTTTCGCGAAACGGACCTCGACACGGTCAGTGACCTGGTATGGCCGGCGACGATACACACCATGCCCAACTCCTCGGTCATGGCCCACGTATTCGCCATGCTGATGCAGAGGGATGGAGCGGTCGTCCATTACGCGCCGTCGCAAGTCCAGGACTACGCCAACTTCGCGGGCAGGTTCGATCCGACCTGTCTGGTCGCCTGGGATATCGCCCGTCAGATCTACAAGGCCCCGTTGCCCGACTGCGCTGCGATCCGGGCCATGGTGGAAGCTCAACAGCCATTCTTCTCGGCCCCGGCCGATGATACGGAGCAATACACCGACGGCCATGTGCACTTGAACGGGCTGCACTTCGATGGCGTGATACTGATGAATCAGATCTGGCCGCAACAGCATGCGGTCCGCAACGACACCCATGACATCGCCACCCTGTCGGCACTGACGCATCAACTCGCCGCCACCCCCTGCTTGACGCTGGAAGTACGGCCCGGCCACAACAGCGGGGCCGTCGACGACGCCATGCTGCGTGCCAGGATTTCTCCGCTGCTGGCGGAGACCCTCTGCGGCAACCCGCCGAAGGTGGAATGGTCGTGGCTGGCCGAGGAGGAACCCGAACCCGTCGAGTTCGGATGGCACTGGTTGCGCTGGCAGATAGCGGCGGCTGTCAACAGCCAGGAACTGGCGCGCGCGTGGCAATGGCTTCACGTTTTTCTTTGGTGGCAATTCCAGCACAAAAACGCGACGTCGACGCTGCGCATGTGCGTCCATTACCTTCAGGGCAGCCTGATGCGCGTGCGTCGCCAGTTGATCATGGACGGCGTCGGGCTGGCCAAATTCAAAGCCCTCAGCAACAGCGCCTTGCGCAAGAGCGCAGGCGCGGCGAACGGGTTGGCAAACGCCCGATTACTGCTGCAAGGACGGCTGGACTGCGCCGAAATTAAAGTTGGCCCCGACTTCTTCGACGACGCCATGATCCGGCAATTCGTCAGTAACCTCTATAAAGTACGCGGCCTGGACCCGAGTGCCGGGGACGGGACGGACGAGGTCAAGCCCAACTTGCGCCGCTTGTCCGATCAATGGAATCTCTGCATCCATTTCTCCCGCAGGGCGGAAGATTACCGGGAGGCGGAACGCGGCCAGTTATGGGACAGTGCCGATGCGCTGATCCGGAAGATGGACACGTCGGCGGAGTGGCTCGCCCAGGACGTCTTGTCCTACCCCGGCCAACAACTCGGCTTCGTGCCCGCCAACTGGATCCGCGGTTTCGACGTCGTGGGCGATGAAAACGCCTGCCGCATCGAAGTCTATGCGCCTATCCTCAGGTGGCTGCGCTCCCATCACAAAACCGCCGGCGCGGACCGGTTCGACATGTTGCCCCGACCAACCAAGGACGAACGCCGCCGCTACCTGAGCATCCATGCCGGCGAGGACTATGCCCATCCGTTGTCGGGCATGCGGCATGTCGACGAGACCGTGCTGTTTTGCGAGTTGGGGGAAGCCGACCGGCTTGGCCATGCGCTTGCGCTGGGCATCGATCCGACCGTCTGGTGCGAACGGCAGGGCGACATGTTGCTAGGAATATCCGAGCACCTCGATAATCTCGTGTGGGCTTGGCACCACGCCGTGGAGATCGGCGAACTTCAAGACGCGCCTGCCGAAACAACCGCGCTGGCACGCAAGGTGGTAAGCCGCTTCGAACAGCGGATCGAAGCCGCGGCCCAACATGTCTCCTGGGCCAAGGGCAACTTTGGCGACGCCGGGCGTGCGCGCACCCTTTACCAGGCGTGGCTGTATCGCATGAACTGTCCGATCCAATTTCAGCAGTACCGGGATTCGCAGCAGCTTCCTGACGCGAAGGTCGTGGCGGCGGTGCCCGATCTGACCGAGTTGTTATCGACACAGCAACCCGCCGCAACCGGCCTGCAAGGGCAAAAGGCTAACGCCATGACCGCGCAGCGCGTTTATCACGACCGCAATAAGCGATTGCTCGCCTCCAGCCCGCCTGAAATCACAGTCCTGCTCCGTCCCGGCAATGACGCCGAGCCGCAGTTTAACGAGCATTTGAAGTTCTTCACCGACTACGACAACGATGACGAACTGAACTTCATGCATGCGCTGCAAGACCATCTGCTGGAAAAATATCGCAACAAAAAAATCGTCATCGAGACTAACCCGACGTCCAATCTATACGTTGCACGGCTTGGTTCGTACCGCGAACATCCGATCTACCGCTGGGCGCCGGCCGACGCTAAGCTCTTGGCGTCTGGTGGCAGATACAACCTGTATGGGTTGCGCCATGGTCCGATGGCCGTCACCATCAACACCGACGATCCGGGCATCATGCCGACCACGTTGCGTACCGAATTCCTGCTGATTGCCGAAGCGGGCGGGTTGCCCCCGAACGCCCGCCAGCCAGGGGGGTGGCTCGACGAGATCCGGCAGACGGCCAATACGCTGTTCGAGGGGAATCGTGTCTCTGTCTGGACCGACTCCGGGATGCTATCGTTATCTCAAAACAATCACTAGGGAGACTTCGATGCATCACAAGGACCTTTTCGATTACGTCTACATCGTCATGCTGGTGCTGTGTTTTTTGATACGGGCGCCACTGGAGTTCAAAAACAAACGCATTCGCGCCGTCGAATCGCGCGAAAGCACGGTGGGCAGATTGCTCCTTCTGCTGGTGTTCACTGGCTCAACGACCATGCCTGTGTTGTACCTGTTCACGCCCTGGTTTGATTTCGCTGATTACCCGCTACCCGCCGGCTTGAGCTACTTGGGAATCGTGCTGGCCGTGCTCGGTCTATTTTTGTTCTGGAAATCGCACCGCGACCTCGGACGCCAGTTTTCGCCAATGCTGGAACTCAAGGACTCGCACGTGCTGGTTTCCGAGGGAATCTACCGCAAAATACGCCATCCCATGTACACGGCGATATTTGCCATCGCCATCGCCCAGTTGCTGCTGATCGGGAATTTTGTGGTCGGCCCCGCCTTTGTGCTGACGTTTTCGCTATTGTACTGCTCGAGGATCGAGCAAGAAGAAAAAATGATGCTCGATCATTTCGGCAGTGCTTATGCCCAATACCAGGCCCGGACCAATCGCCTATTCCCGTCGCTGCGACGCTGAAGCAAGTATTCGTATCCGACGGCCGCGCGGCCTAAAATCCCCGCTTTCACTGGGACCGCTCACGCATCAATGGGATTGGACTGCTCAATTGGAGTACAGCAAACCGCGGCCGGTTCCGCTGACGTAGATCCGCCCGTAGCTGTTCCAGTCCGCCGCCATCACCCCGATGCCGCCGAACTGGTGGGCATCGTCGTTGAAGCGCGTCCAGCTTGCGCCACCGTCGTCGGAACGGTACACGCCCCACACACCGTTGACCACGCCCACCACGTAGACGGCGGCCGAGTACGAGGCGCCGTTCACCGCCTTGCCCAGGGCGATCAGGCTGGCACCGGCGGCGCCGTTGGCCGTCGCAAAGCCGTTGAGCTTGGTCCAGGTCGCCCCCGAGTCCAGCGAGTGGTACACCGTGTTGCCATCGGTCAGCCAGATGTCGCCCTCGACGTTGGGGTTGACCGCCATCGAGGTGGCCAACCACGCATTGGGGGCCAGATTCGCCGCCACCGACCCGGCGCTCAGCGTGTAGGTGTGGCCGCCATCGGTCGACACGTAGAACTTCCCTGCCGTGCCCCACGTTGCGCCGCCCGAATCGTAGGCATACACCTTGTTCGGATTCTTGCGGTCGGCGGCCAGCCGGTAGCCGCGATCCCAGCCCTGCCCGACCACGGCCAGCGCCGGCAAGTTGGTCAGGACCCAGCTTGCGCCATTGTTGGTGGAGTAGGACGGCACCGAGTTGGCCGGCGCCCAGATCACGTTGCCGCGCGACGGGACCGCGATGTTTCCCGCCGAGCCGGTGTTGGCCTGGGCGCCGGCGGGCAGGGTCGCGAAGTTCGCCCAGGTGGCGCCGCCGTCGCCGGACCAGAAGCCGAACCCGCCCGCGCCGGACCAGTTGGCCACGCCGGCGCCGGCGATATAGCGCGGATCGGCCCACGCCATGTCGGCGGAGTTGCCGTTGCTCCAATTGGCGGTGGGGCCCATGGTCGGCTTGGTGGCGACGTCCGTCACGATCCAGGTGCCGACGTCGCCCGCGCTATTGATGAACTTGTACGGCGCGCCGGCCGGCGCGGCGGCGAGGAACTGCGTGGCGGTCTCCTCGATGTTGGCGATCGCGCCGTTCCAGCCCGGCGTGGCCGAGGAGGCATTCCGGGTCTCGACGATGCCGCCGCCGTGGACGTGCAGGATGTGGTCGCGGTTGGACGGATCGATCTCGACGTCGTCGACCCAGCCCGAGGCGATTTCACCGGGCATCGTCGCTTCGATTTCGCGCCAGTTCTTGCCGCCGTCGTCGGACAGCTGCACGATCTGCTGGCCGCTGAAGTTGCCCCAGGAGTTGGTCACGCCCAGCGCGATGCGGGTGGTGGCGCCGGTGCCGTAGACGGACACGCCGCCGAGGCCGAAGTTGGTTCCGCCTTGCGGATCGACGCTTTTGAGCAGCGTCCAGTTGGTCCCGTCGAACTTGTATAGTCGGCCGGGGCCGCCCGCGCCCGGCCCGGCATCCTTGGTGAACACGACATAGAACATGCCGTCGGCGGCCCGCACCATGTGCGGGATGTGGTAGCCGGACACCGGGGTCGCGACCGCGGTCCAGGTGGCGCCGCCGTTGCTGGACTTGTACATGTTCGCGCCCAGCCCCGCCGCGCTGGCGTAATCCGGGGCGACGGCGGCGTAGATGGTCTGGGTGGCCGTTCCGCCGCCCCTGTTGCCGGTGTCGTACACCACCAAGTCGACACCCATCGCGCTGCCGCCCACGGCGTTGACCTGGTCCTGGGTCATCTTGACGGTCGACAGCGTTGTCACCTGGCTCCAGGTCTTGCCCGAATCGGCGCTCTTCCACAGGCCGGCCGTGCGCGAGCCGTACAACAGCGTCGACGGCTGGTTCGGATCGACCATCAGACGTTCGCCCATGGCCCGGCCGGAATTATTGCCGCCAACCGGGAACGGCAGGTCGACATGGGTCCAGTGGTCGCCCCGGTCGCTGGAGGCATAGAGCCGGCCGTTGCCTTCAAATGTGTACATGCCGGTGACCATGTAGACCAGTTGGTCGTTGTTCGGATCGAGGGCGATACTCTCGATGCCGTGGTATTTGCTCTCGGCCGCGCCGAAACCCAAGCCGTCGGTGATCGGCATCCAGGAGGACGTGGGCTGGTCCCAGCGGTAGGCGCCACCGATGTCGGTGCGTGCGTACAACAGGTTGGCGGTGGTGGGATGGAAGACCAGGCCGCTGACGTAGCCGCCGCCGCCCCACTTCACGCTATGCCAGGTGGCTGCCGACGCTGGCGTTGGCGTTGGCGTTGGCGTCGGAGTCGGAGTCGGGGTTGGCGTGGGTGTTGGAGTTGGAGTTGGAGTTGGTGCGGGGACTGGCGTCGACGCGACAACACTTGATCCGCCCGCTGCCCCACCGCCGCCACCGCCACCGCAGCCTGCCAGCGCGACGATGACCGACAGACCGGCCAGACGGCAAATGCGGGTACTCACGACCAGCGATTGTTTCGGGATACGACGCATTTCCACCTCACATGTATGAATGATCAACAAAGCTATAAGACCCTGCCGTGCAGCATACGTAGGTCATGAAGGCGTCACAATTGCGAAAATCATCAATCGGGAAAATGAAATTTGTTACTCCAGTGCATCTCCCAGCAAGGCGCCGCAGAAAAAGTCCATGAAGGGAACGTCACGGGATTGGCTATAATTCCCCCTTTCATCGCAATTGGATCACGCCATGACTCTGCTAGCCCATCAGCTCGAACTGCTGTCGCCCGCCAAAACCGCCGAGATCGGCCGTGAGGCCATTTTGCACGGCGCCGACGCCGTCTACATCGGCGGCCCGGCCTTCGGCGCGCGCCACAACGCCAGCAATTCGATCGAGGAAATTTCCAGACTGGTGGAGTTCGCGCACCGCTACCGTTCGCGCATCTTCGTCACGCTCAACACCATCCTGCACGACGCCGAACTGGACGCCGCCCGCGCGCAGATCTGGCAGCTGTACGAGGCTGGCGTGGACGCGCTGATCGTGCAGGACATGGGATTGCTGGAGATGGATCTGCCGCCGATCCAGCTGCACGCCAGTACCCAGTGCGACATCCGCACGATGGAAAAAGCCAAATTCCTTGGCGATGTCGGCTTCTCCCAGCTGGTGCTGGCGCGCGAGCTGACCATCGAGCAAATCCGCGCGATCCACGCCGAGGTGGACACGCCGCTCGAATATTTCGTCCACGGCGCGCTGTGCGTGGCCTATTCCGGCCAGTGCTACATTTCGCACGCTGACACCGGCCGCAGCGCCAATCGCGGCGACTGCTCGCAAGCCTGCCGTTTGCCGTACACGCTGAGCGACGCCAAAGGCCGCGTCGTCGCATACGAGAAACACCTGCTGTCGATGAAGGACAACGACCAGAGTCGCAATCTGGAAGCGCTGGTCGATGCCGGCATCCGCTCGTTCAAGATCGAGGGCCGCTACAAGGACATGGGCTACGTGAAGAACATCACGGCCCATTACCGCGTGCTGCTGGACGAACTGCTGGAGCGCCGCCCGGAATTCACGCGCGCCGCCAGCGGCCGCACCAGCATCCTGTTCACGCCGGACGTCGACAAGACTTTCCACCGGGGCCACACCGATTACTTCGCCCACGGCCGCGAGGGCGGAGAAATCGGCGCCTTCGACAGCCCGAAATACGTCGGCGTGGAACTGGGCACGGTCACGCGCATCGCCACCGACCATTTCGACATCACCACCAACGCGCCCATGGCCAACGGCGACGGCCTCAATTACATGTACAAGCGCGAGTCGTTCGGCATCCAGGCCAACACGGTGAAAAAACTGGGCGAGGGAGCCGATGGCGAGCAATGGCGCGTGTTCCCGAACGAGGTGCTGAGCACCCTGCCCGGCTTCAAGGCCGGCGCCGCCATCCTGCGCAACCGCGACCATCATTGGGAAGGAACGCTGACCAAGAAGTCGTCGGAACGCAAGGTCGAGCTGCACCTGTCCTTGAGCGAGCACGACGAGAGCCTGCGCCTGTCGTTGCGCGACGAGGACGGCATCGTCAGCGTGACCGAGGCGGCGATCGGCTACCAACCCGCACAGCAAGCCGAGCAGGCCGAGGCCTCGTTGCGCGCCAGCCTGGGCAAGCTGGGCGGGACGATGTTCTCGGCCGCGAGCGTGCAACTGGCGCTGTCCAAACCCTGGTTCGTGCCGTCGGCGGCGATCAACGCGCTGCGCCGCGACGCGATCGAGGCCCACGAGGCCGCGCGCCTGGCCGCGTGGGACCGGCCGACGCGCAAGCCCGCCGCCGAACCGCCGGCGGTCTACCATGACACCGAACTCAGCTACCTCGCCAACGTCTACAACGAAAAGGCCCGCGCGTTCTACCACAAGCACGGCGTGCAACTGGTGGCCGCCGCCTACGAGTCGCACGAGGAGCCGGGCGAGGTGCCGCTGATGATCACCAAGCACTGCCTGCGCTTCTCGTTCAACCTGTGCCCCAAGCAGGCCAAGGGCGTGCAAGGCGTCCAGGGCCAGGTACGCGCCGAGCCGATGACCCTGGTCAGCGGCGACCACACCTACACGCTGCGTTTCGACTGCAAGCCTTGCGAGATGCACGTGGTGGGCGCCATGAAGCCTTCTATTTTGAAATCGCCGCCGCCGTCGAACATCCCGTATAGTCCCCTGGTGTTCCACCGCCAGCGCCCGCGCGCGACGACCTGAGCGTTGGTCATTGCGACGCTTTGTCGGCCCGGTAGCGCACCACGAAGGCAGTCAAGGCCAGCGCCGGGTCGACGGGCCCGCAAACAAGCGCCGGTTACCCTAGAATACCGTTGATCCCGAGCTTGCGCACCTCGTCCCAGCCAACGATACCGACGGCATCGTTGGCGCGGGCCGCCAGCACAAAGTCTGGTCAGTCCTTGTAGATGCCGCAACTGACCACCAGATCCTCGTATTTTTCCAGATACGTCGCTTTCTTCCTGACCTCCTTGGTCAGCGGATCGGGCCAGCGATACTCCTGCCAGCCCTTGCCCTTGGTACGGGCCAGTTCGAAGCGCTCCTTGCCGATGGGTTTGCCGTCGGCATCCTTGATGTCGTTGAGGTTCTTGCCAGCGATTTGGGGATTGGCGCCGTTGGCGCGGGTGACGCCGTCCATGCCGCTGATGAACACATACAGGTCGCGGTCCTTGTAGCGCGCGCTGCCGGCCTGGATCGCCTGGATGACCTTCTCCTTGCCGTCCTTCTTGATGTCGTCGATGACTTTTTTGACCATCGCGACGGCCTCCTCGGGCGTGCCCCGGTCCGACGCTGCGGCGGCCGCGCCCGCCAGGCCGAGCAACAGCGACGCGATCACCAGTTTAAAGAACGTGCGCATAGTTTTCCTCCGTTTTCATCACTAAAAATCGACATGGCCGGCGCGTCAGAACGTGTGCCGCAGTCCGACCGCCTGGCTGCCCGCCGAGGCGGCGTCGCTGCGCTTGTCGCGCGAATACACCGCATAGACATCGGTGCGCTTCGACAGCCGGTAACCGTAGCCAAACGACGAGGTGGTGCGGCGCGCGTCGGCCAGGCGCGGCGCCTCGATGCGCGAGCGGGCCACTTCCGCCATCAGCGTACCGGCCGCCGACACCGGCACCGACAGGCCGACATCGCCGGTGCGGGTGGCGCGGCCGCCGTCGATGCGCGTGCGCGAACCGTTGCCGTAGACCCTGAGCGGACCGAAATCATAGCTGGCGCCGCCGAGCACGGCCTTCTGCTCGAGCGCCAGCGGCGTCAGGACGTTGACCCGCAGGCGCTGCGCCGACAGCGCGGCCACGAAGGCGCCGCTGGTGTACATCCCATGCAGGCCGACATTGGCCACCCCGGCGCGGCCGGCCACTTCGCCCGGGCCGTACTGCGCCGTGCCGCGGAAGCCGTTGACGGTCGGCGACGTGTATTGGACGACATTGTTCCAGACTGTGTCGCCGAGCACGTTGCTGCCGTAGTTGGCGACGAAGGTCTGCAACACCAGCGGCGAGAACACCACCGACGTGCCGAACGGGCTCAGCTGAAGCATGGCGAGATACGCCGGATTGCTCTGGCGCCCCAGGGTCAGGCGGCCCCAGCCGCCTTCAAGGCCGACCCAGGCGTTGCGGGAGAACAGCGGATCGGCCGCGCTGCGGCCTTGTTCGCCCGTGTCGGGACGGAAGAAGCTCTCGAGCGAAAAGATCGCGCCGAGGCCGCCGCCCAGGTCTTCCTTGCCGCGGAAGCCGAGAAACGACGTGGTCAAGCCGCCACCGTTGACTTGCGTGACGGCGGCCGCGTCGCCGCTGCGTTTCATTTTTCCGGCGTAGGCGCCGACCAGGCCGTAGACCTCGACCGATGATTGGGCGCGGGCGTCGATCACGGCGCCGCCGGCAACGGTGGCCAGCACCAGCATGGGCAAACAGCTCTTATATTTCTTATACATAAGGTCTCCTTGTGTCCCGATGCACACCAAAGCGTACAGCGGGCAATTCTTTCAAGTAAATCAATAGTCGCGCGCAGTTTCGGTTCCGCCACACCCAGCGCCGTGGCGGCCCATGCCGTTCAGGGTGAGATTTCTTCGAGCGAGCGGTTGCTCGTTTCGATCATGCGCCAGCTCGCCACGAGCCCGACGACGGTGACGCCGGCGAACACCAGGAACACCATGGCGATGCCCTGCTTGGCCAGCACCACGCCGACCATGGCCGGCGCGGCGGCCGATGCCGCCCGCAGCCACGAGGTCGCCAATCCGGTGCCGATGGCGCGCATCCGGGTGGGATAGATCTCCGACGTGTACAGGTACAGCATGACGGTGGTGGTGCCCATCACCGCGTAGGCGCCCGAGGCGAATATCATCACGTTGGTGGCGCTCTCGGTGCCTACCACGACCAGGCCGACGAGCAGCATGCCGGCCACGCAGAAACTGCCGATGGCCCAGCGGCGCCGGCCGACCCGGTCGATGATCAGCGCGCAGCAAATGACCGCGCAGGTGCTGAGCACATTCGACAGCGAGGCCATCCGCAAGGCTTCCTGCAGCGGCAGGTGGTAGACGGTTTTATACAGGCTCGGCAGCCAGTTGTTGATGCCGTTGGCGATGAAGTAGGCGCTGGCCCACAACACCCACACCACCAGCGTGCGCGGCCGGTAGATCGGCGAGAAGAGCTCTTTCCATGACCGCTTGCGCTGGTTTTGCAGCGTGCTGGTGATGGTGGCGACGCGCTGCGCGACGGCGGTGCCGTCGGCCGGATCGGTGTGCCGTCCGGGCGACACCGCTTCGACGCTGGCGACGATCTTTTCGGCCTCGTCGTAGCGCCCGCGTGCGATCAGCCAGCGCGGCGACTCCGGCAGGCGGCAGACGAAATACGTGATGACCAGGCCCGGCAGCCCGCCCACCAGGAACATGCACTCCCAGCCGTAACGGGGCACGACGAAGGCGCCGATCTGGGCCGCGCCCAACAGGCCGATCGGAAAGATCATTTCGTACAGCATGAAGAAGCGGCCGCGGCCGTGGGTCTGCGACAGCTCGTTGATGTAGGTCGCCGCCACCGGCACCTCGCCGCCGACGCCGATGCCCTGGATGAAGCGCGCCAGGAACAACATGTGCAGGTTGCCGGTGAAGGCGCACGCGATGCTCATCACCGACATCACGCCGATAGTGATGCCGGCGCTGCGCACGCGCCCGATCCGTTCCGCCAGCCAGCCGAAGAACAACGCGCCGATCACCTGTCCCAGGTAGCCGGCGGCGATCAGCATGCCCACCTGGCCGGGCGTGATATGCCATAGGCCGATCAGCACCGGCAGCACGAACGCCAGCGACAGCGCGTCGAAGGCGTCGAAGAAGGTGGCCGTGCCCATGACGATGCGCGCCTTGGTGTGCCAGCGGCACATGTGGACGTTTTCGAGGCGAAATAGCAGGCCGGCGGCGCGCGCGCCCGGTGGCGTGGCGCCGGCGTCCTTTTGTTGCGATCCCGTCGGGTATGATGCGATGCTCATTGTGTCTCCGTTATGTGGGGTTGTTTCGCCGTCTGCGCGGCGATCCTGTTATTTGTGGGCGAAGATGGACAGCGTGTCGTCGATCTCCTCCCGCTCTATGCCACGGGTGATGAACACGAGCCGGGTGCGCCGGTCCTCGCTGGGCCACGCGTCGAGCACGCGCGGCGGGTGGAACACATGCTGCACGCCGTGGAACACCACCGGCCGGTCGGGATGCTCGCGCACCTTCACCAGGCCCTTGATGCGCAGCAGGTCGGGCCCGCGCATGGCGGTGATCAAGGCCAGCCAGGACTCGAACCCCTGGCGCGAGATCGGCTCGTCGAGCACCACCGCGTAGGAGCGGATGCCGTCGTCGTGGTGCCCGTGGGGTTCCCCGTGACGGTGAGCGTGATCGTGCTCGTGATCGTGGCCGTGCGGATGCTCGTGTCCATCGCCATGGCCATGGTGGTGGCCGTCGTCCTGGCCGGCCGGCGCGCCGCCGAACAGCAGCTCCGGCGTGATCCGTCCGTGGCGCACCACGTGGACCGGCGCGCCGTGGTTGAGCCGCCCCAGGCGCTCGAGCAAGGCCTGGCGATCCGGCCCGGTCGCCAGGTCGTCCTTGGTCAGCACCAGCCGGTCGGCCAGCGCCACCTGGTTGACGGCGGCGGCGTGCAGGTCCAGCGTGGAACCGGCGTTGACCGCGTCGACCGTGGTGATCAGCCGGTCGAAATGGAAGTGCCCGCGCAGCGTTTCGTCCGACATCAGCGTGTGCAGGATGGGCGCCGGGTCGGCCAGCCCGGTCGTCTCCACCAGCACCCGGTTGACGCCGAGCGCGCCGCCATCGACCCGCAGGCGGTTCAACGCGGTCAGCAAGTCGCCGCGCACCGTGCAGCACACGCAGCCATTGGCCAGCAACACCAACTCCTCGCGGGTCTGCTCCAGCAATTCGTGGTCCAGTCCTACTTCGCCGTATTCGTTGATGATGACGGCGGTGCGGGCGTAGGCCGGATCGCGCAGTATATGCGACAGCAAGGTGGTCTTGCCGCTGCCGAGAAAACCGGTCAGCACCGTGACGGGCAGCGTGGCCGCCGGGTGGTTCGCTTGGTTCATGTCGTCTCCTTTTTAGCCGTGCAGCTTGGCGAACGAACGCAATGTCTTGCCCAGCCGGGACAGGATGAAATCGGCCGGCTCGGCGTCGGCGGCGGCGGCGGGGCCGTCGATGAAGGCCGCGAGCAAGGCGCCGAGGCGCCAGGCGCCTGCCGCCTCGTCGAAGCCGTGGCGGCGCAGCAGCGCGACGACGTCGTCGCGCCGGCCACGCTCGGCCTGCGCCAGCAGGTAATCGGCGATGTCCTGCTCGAAATCCTCCAGGCGCAAGGTGACGCCGCCGATGCCGCAGGCGCAGCCCGTCGCCAGGGCGACGTGCTGGCTCGACAACCGTTGCCAGATGTCGAGCAGTTCGCGCGCGACGCTGGCCACCAGCTCGGGTTGGGCCGGCGCCATGGCGTCAGACTCCGGCCGGATGGCCGCCGCGCAGGCGGCCGGTGGCGCCGGCGTCGACCTGGCCGTCGGCCGTCAGCGCCACCCGGTAGGCGTCGGCCGCCTGGGCCGCGCTGACATAGCCTTCACGCACGTCATGCGCGACCAGCTCGGGATCGCGCTCGGCCGGCGGGCCGAAGCCGCCGCCGCCGCCCGAGCGCATCTTGTAGGCGTCGCCGCGCGCCAGCCGGACGTTGAACACCTTGGCGTTCGGCTGTTCCTCGTCCCACACCCCGCCGCGGCGGATGCCGATGCCGTTGCCGGCCGCGTCGTGGCCGCCGTCGAGCCCCCACGGCTTGCAGTGGACGCGGTCGATGCGGGTGGTGACGGCGAACGGCGAGAGCGCCTGCACCACCATTTCCGCGCCCAGGCCGCCGCGCTGGCGGCCCGGCCCGGCGCTGTCCTCGCGCAGCCGGTAGCTTTCGACCAGCACCGGATACTTCGCCTCGAGCTGCTCGGTCGGGCTGTTGTGGGTGTCGCCGTCGTTGATGCAGACGGTGGCCGAGACGCCGTCCTCGCGCGCCTTGGCGCCCCAGCCGCCGCCCAGCGGCCCGATGCCGACGATGAACAGGCGACCGTCCTCCGGCGAGATGCCGTGGATGTTGGGGAACACCAGGTCGGCATGGTGGCCGGCGATGGCGCGCTCGGGAATGGCCGGCGCCAGCGCCTTGAAGATGGTGTCGATCACCGTCATCGGGAACGTCATCCACACCCGCATCGGGAACGGCCGCTCGGCGCTGATCACGGTGCCCATCGGCATGATGACCTTGAGCGGGCGGAAGCTGCCGTCGTTGACCGGATAGTCGGTCGGCGTGGTCAGGCATTTGTAGGCCACCTGGGCGCAGGCGATGCCGGTGGTGAAGCCGGAATTGTAGAAGCCGCGCACCTGCTTGGCGACGTCGCTGAAGTCGACCGTCATCTCGTCGCCGCTGACGATCACCTTGACGCGGATCGGGATGCGCTTGCCCACCTCCAGGCCGTCGTCGTCCATGAACGACTCGGCCTCGTACACGCCGTCCGGAATGGTGAGCGTGTTGGCGCGCGCCAGCGCCTCCGAATGGTCCATGATCTGCGCCACCGCGCCCTGCACCGCCGGCCAGCCGTAGCGCCGCACCAGTTCCAGGAAGCGCCGCTCGCCGGTGGTGATGGCGGTGATCTGCGCGCGCAGGTCGCCCATGGCGCGCTCGGACAGGCGCACGTTCATGGCGATGATGTCGACCAGGTCCTGGTTGACCACCCCGCGCTTGCGGTATTTGACGATCGGAATCTGGATCCCTTCCGAATAGATGTCGGTGGTGATCTGGCCGAGCGTGCCGCCGACGTCGAGCCAGTGCGCCATGCAGCACGTGAAACCGATCAGGCGCTCCTCATGGTACACCGGCATGGTGAAGGTGAAGTGGTTCAGGTGGCTGCCGGTGGTGTAGGCGTCGTTGGTGACGAGGATGTCGCCCGGCTCGATGTTCTCCAGGCCGAAATGGCGGATCTTGGCCTTGACCGTCTCGCTCATGCCGCGGATGAACATCGGCAGGCCGAGCCCGATCGAGATCGAATCGCCCTCGACGGTGAACAGGCCGACCGTGAAATCGAGCGCCTCGTAGATGATCAGGTTGTAGGCGGTGCGGGTCAGATTCGACTTCATTTCCTCCGTCACGGCGATCAGGCCGTTGCGGATGATTTCGACGGTGACGGCGTCGACCGATTGTGGTCCGTTCATTACAGTTCGCTCCCGATGGAAATTTGCAGGTTGCCGCAGGCGTCGACCAGTGCCGAGTCGCCCGGCTGGATGACGGTGGTCGAGGCGTGTTCCTCGACCAGCGCCGGGCCGTCGATGCGGTTGCCGCTGCGCAGCAGATGGCGTTTGTAGACGTTGGCGTCGACAAAGCCCTGGGCCGAGCGGAAGTACACCGGCTTGCTGGCGCGCAGCGCCTCGGCCGGCGGCGTGGCCCCGCCCTCCTCGACCGCGTGGCGCGGCGGCTTGCGCATCACGCCCAGCACCGTCACCCGCAGGCTCACCAGATCGGCCGGCTCGGCCGGCGCCGAGGTGCCGTAGCGCACCGCGTGGACGGCGTCGAAACGCTGCTTGATGGCGCCGCGATCCTGGCGCGCGAAGTATTCGGTCTCCAGATCGACCGCCACCGCGTGCTCCTGGCCCACGTAGCGCATGTCGGCGGCGCGCTCGATGACGATCGCCTCCGGCGTGACGGCCGACTGCGCCAGCGCGGCGCGGCCCTCGTCCTCCATCTCGGCGTAGATCGCCTCGATATCCTCGAACGATACCTCGTCGAGCTTGCGGAACACCGAGCGCACATAGTCGTAGCGCAGGTCGGAGAACAGCATGCCGTAGGCCGAAAAATAGCCCGGCGCATAAGGGATGAGCACCTTGCGGATGCCCAGTTCGCGGGCGATCGCCGACGCGTGCAGCGGACCGGCGCCGCCGTAGACGACCATCGTGAAGTGGCCGGCGTCGAGCCCGCGTTCGGTGGTGACCGCCTTGACCGCGTGCGACATCGAGGTGACGGCGATGCGCAGGATGCCGTCGGCGGCCTTGACCGGATCAAGGTCGAGCGGCCCGCCGATGCGCTCGGCCATGGCCGCGTGCGCGGCCTGTTTGTCGAGCAGCATTTCGCCGCCGAGGAAGTTGTTCTCGTCCAGGCGGCCCAGCAGCAGGTTGGCGTCGGTGACGGTCGGCTCGGTGCCGCCGCGGCGGTAGCACACCGGACCGGGATTGGAGCCGGCGCTCTGCGGGCCGACGCGCAGCGCCTTGCCCACCTCCAGGCGGGCGATGCTGCCGCCGCCGGTGCCCACTTCGAAGATGTCGATCATCGGAATCTGGATCGGCAGCGCCTTTTCGTAGCCGCCGATCAGCGCGCTGCTGCTGGTGAGCGGCTTGCCCTCGCTGATCACGCCGGCCTTGGCGGTGGTGCCGCCCATGTCGAAGGCGATGGCGTCGCCCAGGCCGAGCTGGGCGCAGATGGCCTGGGCGCCGATGACGCCGGCCGCCGGGCCCGACTCGAGCATGCGCACGCATTCGCGCCGGGCGTGCTCGAGCGGGAACAGGCCGCCGGTCGATTGCACGGCGTAAAAGTCGCCCGGGAAGCCCTGCTCGGTCAGGTGGGTTTCCAGTTGGCCCAGGTAGGCCGACACCCTCGGGCCGACGTAGGCGTTGGCGGCGACGGTCGAGACGCGCTCGAACTCGCGGTACTCCTGCGACAGCTCGTGCGAGGCGGTGACGAACACGCCGGGCAGCTCCTCGCGCACGATCTCGCGCACCCGGATCTCGTGGGCGGCGTTGCGGTAGGAGTGCAGCAGCAGGATGGCGACGGCGTCGACGCCCTCGGCCTTCAGTTCGCGCGCCAGTTCGCGCACGCGCGCCTCGTCGAGCGGCACGTGCACGCTGCCGTCGGCCAGCAGGCGCTCGGGCACCTCGTAGCGCAGCGAGCGGCGGATCAGCGGCTCGTGCTTGGAGAAGAACAGGTTGTAGGCGTCGGGGCGGTTGACGCGGCCGATCTCGTAAATGTCGCGGAAACCCTGGGTGATCAGCAGCGCGGTCTTGGCGCCGTTGCGTTCGAGCAGGGTGTTGATGGCGATGGTCGAGCCGTGCAGGAACAGGCCGCCGTCTTCGACGTGGGCGCCGGCGTTGTCGAGCGTGTTCTGGATGCCGTCGACCAGTTGGCCGTGCGTCGACAGCGCCTTGCCGAAGGACAGTTCGCCGGTGTTCTCGTTGAGGATCGCCAGATCGGTGAAGGTGCCGCCGATGTCGACGGCGATGCGCAGGTGGCCGGCGCTGCGTTTGCCGGGCTTGCTTGGGGTGGTCATGGACAGTCTCCGGTTGATGATAGTTAGACGACCTGCACGGCGTTGCGCAGCTGGCCGATACCGCTGATCTCGACTTCGACGATGTCGCCGTGCTTCATGTAGGCGGGCGGATCGCGGCGGTCGCCCACCCCGCCCGGCGTGCCGGTGGCGATGACGTCGCCGGGATTGAGCGCGGTAAAGCTCGACAGATAGGCGATGATGACGGGCAAGGTGAAGATCAGGTCGGAGATCGGCGCCTGCTGGACGATCTGGCCGTTGAGGCGCGTCGTCAATTGCGACGCGGTGATGTCGGCGATCTCGTCGGCCGTGACCAGCGCCGGGCCGAACACGCCGGTGTCGGCGAAGTTCTTGCCCGGCGTCCATTGGTGGGTGTGGCGCTGCCAGTCGCGCACGGTGCCGTCGTTGAAACAAGCGTAGCCGGCGATGTGGTCGAACGCGTCCGCTTCGGCGATGTCGGTGCCGCCCTTGCCGATCACCACCGCCAGCTCGCCTTCATAGTCGAACATCGTCGACTTGGCGCCCGGGAAGCGCATCGGCGCGCCGTCGGCGATCAGCGTGTCGGCGAAGCGCACGAAGATCGCCGGATGGACCGCGTCCGGCCGTTTGGTCTCGGCCACGTGCGACTTGTAATTGAGGCCGACGCAGAAGATCTTGCGCGGATTGCCCACCGGCGGCAACAGGCGCACGTCCGACAGCGCCAGCGTGGCGGGCTTGCCGGCGAAGGCGGCGGCCAGCTCGGGCAGGGCCTGGGCGTCGAGCACGGCGCGGATGTCGGGATAGCGCGCCAGCGTGCCGGCGTCGGGCTCGGTGATCTGCGTGCCGGACAGCACGCCATAGGCGGCGATCCCGTTATGTTCGTATGCGACTAACTTCATGACATGTCTCCTTTGTTCTCGATGGGGTCTGGCTGAACCAGTGCTACGGATGAGTGTAGGACATGCTACGATATGCGAGAAGATAGCGTTCCGACATTTCAGCTATTCGCAAATAGGCATAACGGAGGTGCGGTGGATTACTCGGCATGGAAACTGTTTATCGACGTCAGTGAGCTCGGCAGCTTGACCAAGGCGGCCGCCACGCATGAGACCACGCAGCCGCATATCAGCCGCCGCATCGGCGAACTGGAACGCGCGTGTGGCGGCCGCCTGTTCCAACGCACCGGGCGCGGCGTGGTGCTGACAGAACTAGGGCGCCGCATCGCGCCGCGCATCCGCAACTGGATCACGCAGACCGAGCAGCTGGCCAACGATATTCAGGCCACGGCCGGCACGCCGGTCGGCACGGTGCGCATGGGCATATTGCCGTCGACTGCCCATCCGCTGGTCAGCGCGCTCTACCATCGATTGAAACAGCGCTATCCGCTGATCCAGCTGATCGTACGCGAGGGGCAAGGCGCCCAGCTTGAAACCTGGCTGGACAACGGCGACGTCGACCTGGCCATCCTCTACCGGCATAGCCCGACACCCAACCACGGCGACATTTATTTGTCGCGCGTGCCGACATTTCTGGTGGGACCGGCGGGCGATCCGCTGACGCGCGCCGAGAGCGTATGCTTCGACGTCTTGGACCGGCTGCCGCTGGTGCTGTTCTGCCGCCCCAACTCCTGGCGCGACCGGCTCGACCAGCTCGCTGCCGAGCGCGGCCTCGTGCTCGATGTGGCGGCCGAAGCCGATTCGCTGGCCCTGCAGACGAGGATCGTCAGCGATGGCGGCATTTATGCGCTGCTGGGGCCGTATGCGATCGCCGGCGCCAACGTTGAATTGCGCCTGCAGGCGGCGCGCGTGGTGGAGCCGGAATTGTCACGCCACATCGCCTTGGCCATGTCGCGCCACGGCCATCTTAGTCTTGCCGGGCGCACCGTCATGAAATTGATAGAGGATGGCGCCTCGGGTGGCTGGTGAGAGGTGCCCAACGAAGCGCCGTCAACGCACCTCGAGCTGGAACGGCGCGGCCGGCAGGTCGTCACCGCTGAACAGGTTGACGAACGGCGAATCGGCCCACGCGTAGCGCACGCGCGTGACGTCGGGCGCGCCGGCGCCGGGCAGCACGACCGTATCGCCGGCCACGCGCGCGTCGGCAAAGCGGCAGGCCGCGCCCGCGCACACCTCGAAGGCGATCGCGCGGTCCGACGAATACGTGGCCAGGCCGCCACCGGTATCCTTGAACGCGACGACGATATCGCCGCCGGCGCGCCGCGCCGACACCGCGTACGGACTGCCGGGCGCCGTCTTGTCGCCGTACGCGACGGCCCGCGCCGCGCGCGCCAGGCGCTCGCCGACCACCGTCTTCTGGGTCGGGTGGATGTCGAAGCGGTCGCCGACGTCGAGCGTGACGGCCAGCCCCGCGTGCGGATCGTGCGCCACGGCGTCGGCCTGGGCGTCGCGCAGCTCCGCCCAGCCGGACTGCAAGGGGGCTTTCGCAGCGGCGCCGAACTGCGGCAACTGCGCGACGACGAACGGCAACGCCGGCTGGCCGAAGCGCTGGCGCCAGTCGCGCATCAACAGCGGCAGCAGCGCGCGGTATTCCTGCGCCGCGCCCGCGTTCGATTCGCCCTGGTACCACGCCGCCAGCTTGAACTTGTAGCCCACCAGCGGCGCGATCATGCCGTTGTACAGCGTCGTCAGGCTCGTGGGGACGTCCCACGGCGTCGCCGGCACCGCCAGTCCTTTCAACGCGCTGCCGCGCTGGACCTTCCACGCGGCCGGCAGCGGGATCGTCTGGCCGTCCCGCATGACGATCTGGCGGTTGGCCGGCTGGCCCGACAGGCCGCCGCCCTGCCCTCCGCTCAGCACGCGCATGGCGATCACGTTGCGGCCCGGCTTGAACACTCCGGCCGGCACGGCGTAGGCGCGCCAGACCCAGGGCACCGCGCCGCCGCCCACGCGCTGGCCGTTGACCCAGGTGCTGTCGTAGGTGTCGACCGGGCCCAGACGCAGCATGTTGGCGGCCTTGGCCTGATCCTCCGTCAGCGTGACGGTGGTGCGGTACCACGCCACGCCGTCGAAATCCTTGAAGCCGGCCAGGCCGCTGTCCTTCCACGAGCCGGCCGGCGTGACGCTGGCCCACGCGCTGTCGTCGAAATCGGGCGCGATCCAGGCCCGCTGCGCGGCCGCCGCCGGGTCGTGCGCGCGCCACCACGTCTCGTTGCGGACCTCCTCGGCGCGCATGCCGGCGGCCGGATCGGCGCCGAACTGCGCGACGGCTTCGACGCCGACACGGTAGTCGCCGAGGGTGCGCAGCGATTCGCCGGCGATCCAGCTCTGGATCGTCGTGCCGCCCCAGCTGGCGTTGACGAAGCCCACCGGCACCTTGTAGCTACCCTGCAGCGAGCGCGCCATGTAGTAGCACACGGCGGAGGCGCCGCCGATGGTGTCCGGCGCCGCGACCTTCCACTCGACGGGGCCCGGCAGGTCATCCTGCGCCGTCGCCGCGCTGTTCTTTTCCACGTTCAGGAAGCGCAGCTTGTCGTTGGCGGCGCTGTACGTGGCGCCCATGGCGTTGGTCGACTCGCGCTGCGCGAATTCCATGTTCGACTGGCCGGAGCACAGATAGACGTCGCCGACCAGGATGTCGGCGCGGCTGACCGTCCGCCCTTCCGACGTCACCGACAGCGTGTACGGTCCGCCCGCGCGGCGCGGCGGTAGTTGGACCCGCCATTTGCCCTGCGCGTCCGCGCTGCCGTTGACCGTTTGGCCATCCAGCGTGACGGCGACCTTGCGCCCCGCGCCGGCGGTGCCCCACACGGCGACGGGTTGGTCGCGCTGCAGCACGGCGTGGTCGGAAAAGATGCGGGCCAGCCCAAGTTCGGCCGCGTGCGCGGGCAGGCAGGCGCCCCCGGCGGCGAGCGCCAACAAAGGCGCGGCGATGCGTGTTGTCTTGATCATGAGTTCTCTCGTTGTCGGTATCGATGCGTGTATGGTCGCGCGGCGGATTAGTCGGTCTGGCCGGACGATAGCAGCGCGGCGTCGCCCCAGCTGACCGGCAGCTGCTCGTTGTCCTTTGCCGCGCTGCGCGCCACCAGCTCGACCACCTTGACGCCGGCGACATCGGCGCTCAACGCTTGCGCGCGCTGGCCACGGCGCAGCGGTTTGCTCTTCGCCAGCAGCTTGCCGTCGCCGTAGACCATGAACGTGACGCCGTGCGTGGCATCGCGGGCGGAATCGTCGACGCCAACCTGCGCGCTGAGGCGGCGATGGCCGGCATTGCGCACTTCCAGCCGGGAATTGGCCAGCACGCCGATGCCGGCCGCGTAAGTCGTGCCGGCGATCCGCAGCGTCTGGCCGTAGGGGGTGCTGTCGGCGCGCGCGCCGCCCCAGCCCGCGTACATCGGCCGTTCGCCCGCCCCCTTGGTGCCGGTCCATCCGCCCGACGAGCGGAAGATCGTGGGGTCGGCCTGCGGCGTGGTCACGCCATCGACCGCCGGATTCACGCTGCCGGGTTGTTCCGAAAGATAGACGCCCTGCGCCAGCGCGCGCGTACCCTGCACGCGGAAGATCCGCGTCTCGCGCGGCGCCACGCGCAGCTTGGTCTCGTTGGTGAAGGTGGCGTCGGCCTTGGTCCAGAGATCGGTCAGCGTGACCGGCGCATCCTTGCGCAACTTCAGCTGCTCGGCGGTCAGGTCGACGTCGAACGGCGCGAAGCCGCGGTTGAAGATGGCGACCGCCTTTTGCCCCGAGGCCAGCGGCTTGACCAGAACTTGCAC
Organism: Duganella sp. 1411; assembly: GCF_017833525.1. Classification (GTDB taxonomy): domain Bacteria; phylum Pseudomonadota; class Gammaproteobacteria; order Burkholderiales; family Burkholderiaceae_D; genus Rugamonas. The sequence goes on along the minus strand of NZ_JAFICD010000001.1, from coordinate 486,750 downwards.
ATCGTCGGTGTCATAGGCGAGCGTCGCCTGGTTGCCGGCCGGGTCCTGGTTGACGGCGATGATGTCGGCATTGCCGAAGATGTCCATCAGCGGCTGCGGCGTCTTCCTCAAGTCGGCGCCCGTCATCAACGGCGCGTTCAACATGGCCCACAGGGCGAAATGCGATTTTGCTTCCACCAGGTGATCGGCGTCGAAGTCGCCGGCGCCGATGAACAGCATGTCCGGATCGTTCCAGCTGCCCGGATGTCCATACAGCTCGCGCCTTGCCGCGCTGTCGAAATTACTGAGCATGCGGGTCCACGAGGGCCGGATGTCGTCGCTGGTGCGCGAGAGGTTGCCGTAGTTTTTGCCCCACGCGCGCACGTCGGCGGCGCCCCAGACGCACAGCGACAGCAGGAAGTCGCCATCGGGCCGGTGGCGCTTGAGCGCCGCGTCAATCTGCGTGAATTCCGCCTGTACCGCCGGAATGTCGGAGCGGGTCACCGATTCCAGGTCCAGCACCGGCGCCAGCGCGCGGTACTCGCCGGAGCGCACTTTCGGACTGTCGGCGCCATAAGCGCGCAGGCCGCAGCCGTCGACCTTGATGAAGTCGAAACCCCAGTCGCCGAAAAACAGCGCAAGGTCCTGATCGATATGGCCGTACAGTCCCACTTCCCGCTCCAGCACGCTGCCCTTGGGGAGGTCGCTGCTATCGCTGGAATAGGCCTGGGAACAGGTGTTACGGCCAAGATCGGAGTAGATGCCGGCCTTGAGCCCCATCGCGTGCAGCTTGTCGGTCAACGGACGGAAGCTGCTGCCGCCGCCGGTGACGGAGGAAGGAAAACGGTCGGCCCGTATCACCAGCCGGCCGCTGGGGATCTCGCGGCGCGTGATCCAGCCGTCATCGATGTTGACGTAGCGGTAGCCTTTGGCGGCCAGGCCGCTGTCGACGATGCGCTGGGCCGAGCCGAGGATCTTCGCCTCGTCGATATCGGTGCCGAACGCGTTCCAGCTGCTCCAGCCCATCGGCGGTGTCGACGCGCGGCCGGCGGTGTAGGCGCTCCAGCGCGCCGTCGGGGCCAGCGGGTCGGTCGCCGCGTACGTGGATGCCATCGCCAGGCACAGGGGTAACAACACCAGGCGGCACCAGCGCGAACTCGTTTTCTCTTGCATCAAGTCTCCAATCAATTCTTGTTATCGGTCGGGCGTCACGCCCATGGTTTTTTATATATTCAAGACCTTTTGGGTCGCGCCTTTGCCCGACTGTAGCGACGCTGGGCCGCGTCGCACGCCGGACATTAAGAAAATATTTAGTTTAAGTTAATAGATATTAACGAAGTCTAACCTCCATTGTTTTGCCATGTCAACGCCCCGCGCTTCGTTGCGGATCGATAAATCTTGCAAGCCGACTTGTATCCTCGCGGCAACACAAAGATACACTATTCCAAGAAATTGGTGCCCGCAGGAACGAAATCCCCCCAGCACGTCAGGCCGTCGTTTTATGCTGAAGCCACTTTCAAGGCCGCAAAACCGCCGGAAGAGACACTCAGACAGCCACCCCGAGCGCGTGGCGACCGCAGCCCCCTTTCCAGCAACCACCAGTACAGGTGAGATACGATATGAACAAAGCGACCGCATCCGCAGCATGTTTTTCCCTCATGGCCCTCAGCGCCGGCTACGCCGCCGCGCAGTCCTCCGTCACCGTCTACGGCAACGTCGATGTCGGCGTCTCCAAACGCAGCGACTCGACGCTTGCCGTCGGCAGGCGCGACAATAACCGGCTCGGCTTCAAGGGCGTCGAAGACCTCGGCGGCGACCTCAAGGCATTGTTCCAGCTGGAGATCCGCTACGACCCGGACATCGGCACCGTCGAGGGGAAAACGCGCCCGCTGTTCCAGGGCCAGAGCCGGGTCGGCCTGCAGGGCGCCTTCGGTACCGTGCGCATCGGTCGCGGCCTGACCGCGCTGCAGGACTCGTCGAGCGCGTTCGAGCCGTGGCGCGGCGTGCCCAGCACCGCCGGCTTCCAGACCGATCTGACGGTGGCCGGCTACAACAGCCAGCCGCTCGATCCGGCCGGCTCGTCGGCCAACCGCTGGTCGAACGCGGTGTTCTACAACACGCCCGAGAAAGGCGGTTTCCAGCTCAACGTGACGGTCGCCACCAAGGAAGCCAACGGCAATCCGGTCATCGTCGGCCGCGGCACCACCGCCAAGCCACAGTATCCGGCCAACGCCACGCTCGAATCGAATCCCTATTCCGTGTCGGGCACCTACCGGGGCGGTATCTTCGGCGCCATGCTGGCCTACGAGCGCAACGCGGCCGAGACCACCTTGTGGTCGGTCGCCGGCTCGGTCCAGGCCAATCCGGACGTCAAGCTGGTTGCCTCGTATCAGAAGCAGGATCAAAGCCACACCATGGCCACCAATTACGACACCAAAGCCTGGGTGACCGGCCTGAACTGGAACGTCGGCCTGGGCACGATCCTCGCGGGCTATGGCCAGAAGTCGCCGGACGGCCTCGCCAAGACCAAGCAAACCAGTGTCGGTTATGAATACAACCTGTCGACCCGCACCTATCTTTACGCGGATCTGTCGCGCCGCGCGGCCGCGACGTCGGTCAATTTCTACGGCGTTGGCATCTTCCACAAATTTTGATCGGACACCATCATGAAACACCATTCTTTCAGCCGCCTGTTCGCCTGCCTGTCGATGCTGGCGCCGGTGCTCGCCATGGCCGACGACAAGATCACCCTGAGTTTCAACGACCGCCCGCCCTACCTGGTGGCGGGCGCCGACGGATCGGCCAGCGGCCTGACCGGCACGCCTGCGGCCGAGGCCTTCCGTGCCGCCGGCATCGACGTCGCGTGGAGCAAGGTTCCGCCGAACCGTCAACTGGTGGTGATCAAGGAAGGCGGACAGAACTGCGCGATCGGCTGGTACAAGACGGCCGAGCGCGAGCAGTTCGCCAAATTCACCAAACCGATTTATCGCGACAAGCCGACCGTGATCATCGCCAATCCCAAGTTCGCCGCCGGCGATAACGCCAAGCTCGGCGATATCCTGGCGACCAAGGGCGTGCGCGTGCTGGTCAAGGAAAACTTCACCTACGGCCCGTACATCGACGCCGCGCTGGACAAGGTGAAGGCCGCGCAAACCAAATCGAACGGCACCTCGACCCAGATGCTGCAACTGGTCAACGCCAATTCGGTCGACTTCATGTTCGCGTCCGAAGAGGAGGCAAGCTATCTGGTGGAGCAGTCCGGCATCGGCGCGGGCAACTTCAAGCAGATCAAGATGCCGGACGTGCCCGTCGGCGACGACCGCTACATCATGTGCAGCAAGGACGTTTCCGACGACGTCATCGGCAAGCTGAACAAGGTGATCGGCGCGAAGAAGAGCAAAAAATAGCGCTCATGTTCCGCATCCTGTGCTTGTGGCTGTTGCTGTTGCCGGCGTCCCGGGCGCAGGAACCGTTGGTCCTCTACTACAACGAGCGCCCGCCGTACCTGATGGGCGCGCCGGACGGCGGCGTGCACGGCCTGACGGCGGATCCGGCGACGGCGGCATTTGCCGGCGCTGGGGTGCCCACGCACTGGATGCGGGTGCCCAGCAACCGCCAGCTGGCGCTGCTTCAGGAGGGCGGTCAGCGCTGTGCCGTCGGCTGGTTCAGGAACGCCGAGCGCGAGCGCTATGCCAAATTCTCGCGTCCGATCTACCAGGACTTGCCGCTGGTGGCGATCGTGCGCGACGACTTTGTCTTTCGCGGCGCGGCGACGCTGCAACGGCTGGTCTCCACGCGCAACCTGGTGGTGCTGGTGAAAGAGAAGTATTCGTACGGCGGCTACGTCGACGACGCGCTGGCCAACACGCGGCCGACACGGATCTCCACCACCGCCGAGAGCGTGGTCATGATGGCGATGATCGGCGCGCACCGGGCCGACCTGATGTTCCTCGCCTCGGAAGAGGCCGATTATTTGCTCCAGCTTGCCGAGCTGCGCGACAAGCGCTTGCGCGTGCTGCGTTTGCTGGACGTGCCCACCGGCGAGCGTCGCCACATCATGTGCAGCAAGGATGTCAGCGACGACATCATGCAGCGGCTGGACAAGGAAATTGCGCTGAAGTTGGGCGGGCTATGACGCGGCGGGTTCAAACCCGCCGCAAATGATACGGATCTGGCCGAACCTGTTCCGGTCCAGTATCGAGGCGCCAACGTTCGGCGTCAGCGCGCTGCGCCGCTCGCGGCCCGGCCAATCAATTCGGCGACCTGGCGCGGGTGCGACATCAGTGATAAATGACTCGACTTGAGCGTCATGGTCTGCGCGTTCAACTGCGCGGCGGTCTGGCGTTGCACGGCCGGTGGCAGCGCGTGATCGTCCGTCGTTATCAGGTACCAGGTCGGCTTGTCATGCCAGGCCGCGTGGGTGATCGCGTCCGTGAACGATCGCGCGGCGATCGGCTTGCCGACCGCCGCCAGCACCTGCGCGGTGGCCGGCGGCAGATCCGCCCCCATCACGTTGCGAAACGCCACCGCGTCGTCCAGCCAGATCAGGCCGTTGGCGTCGGGCTTCATGCCTTCCACGGGCGACTTGAAGCGCCGCAGCATGTCCGCAGCCGACTCACCATTGTCGGGCACCATCGCGGACAGGTACACCACGCCTTTCACCGCAGGGGAATTGGCCGCCTCCGTGACAACCACGCCGGCCCACGAGTGCCCGACCAGGATGACGTCGCCCGACTGACGCTCGATCACACGGCGAGTCGCGGCAACGTCGTCAGCCAGCGAAGTCAAGGGCAACTGAACGGTGCTGACGTGATAGCCCTTGCGCTGAAGCAGAGCGATGACTTGCGCCCAGCTGGAGCCATCGGCGAACGCGCCGTGCACCAGCACCACGTTCGGCATCGGCGGGGTGGCCGCTTGCACGGCGAATACAGGCATCAGCGACAACGCGCAGGTAAGCCAGAGACGGAACAGGCGCAACAGGCCGGACCAACGAAACATGATATTTCCCTTCAGAAGAGCGGCCACCTCTAGCCGGCCGGCGGAAGCGGCGGCGAGCGGGTGAACCGGGTAATACTGCGTCAGTGAATGCGAGGTTCAGCTCTCGTTCTCGGATATGGATTTCGCTTCCGCCGCCCAGCGGGCGGGGAACGCCTCGTGGCGCAACGCCGCCGCGACGCACAGCACCTGGACCTCGACCAGTCCGTGGATGACGAACGGGTCCTTGGCCATCATCTGGTCGAGTTCGGCGCGATCGGCGCAGTGCGCCATGATCAGGCCACCGGTGCGCGGCTCCAGCGGGCCGGCGACGGCGATGCGGCCGGCGCGCGTGTTGGCGATCAGCCAGTCGCGGTGTCCGGCTTGTTGGGCGTCGATCTCTTCGGCGGGACGACGGTTGCTCAGGGTGACGATAAACAGCATATGGCCTCCCGCCAGTCAGGACATCAATGCACGGGTGACAGCGTCGCGCACCGTGGCGCGGGCCGCGTCGATCGAAATTTCGCGCAGTTCCGCTCCCTTGGTCAGGCGCTCGGCACGCACAAACCCAACGTTGGCGATGCCAAGGAAGCCGAAGAAGGCCTGCAGATAGGATTCCTGGAAATCCATGCCGGCCGCCGCGCCGGCCGAATACATGCCGCCGCGCGTGGAAGCGACGATCACCCGGCGTCCGCCCGACAGGCCGACCGGGCCGTCGGCCGTGTAGCGGAACGTGCGGCCGGGCTGGGCGACGCGGTCGATCCAGGTTTTCAGCTGGCTGGCGACCGAGAAGTTGTACATCGGCGCGCCGATGACGATCACCTCGCTGGCGAGGAATTCGTCGGCCAGGCGCGCCGACGTGGCGTGCTCGGCGAGCGTCGCCGGGTCGGTGACGGGTTCGCCGGCGGGAGCGCGAAAGCCGGCGGCGATGGCGCCCGTCAGGTGCGAGACGGGCTCCCGCACCAAGTCGCGATGGACCACTTGGGCATTGGGACGCTGCCGCAGCAATTCCTCCACGATCGCCGCGCTGAGCAGGCGCGAGGTGGAGTCGGCGCCGAGAATGCTGGAATCGAGATGCAGGATGTTCATCAGTTGGATCCTTGTTGAGTGATAACGGAATCAACTATAAAGATGGAACGGGTGGCCAACTAGCCGTCGCGGCAAGGACAGATTGTTCTGTATTTGATACAATCGCCTCGTTTTTGCGCAGTTTTGAATCAATCACCGGGATCCGTCTTGGAAGACCTGAACGACCTTGTCTTGTTTGCCGCCGTCGTCACGCATGGGGGCTTTTCGGGCGCCGCGCGCGCGCTCGGCATTTCAAAGTCGCGTGTGAGCCGCCGTGTCGCGGAGCTGGAGGAACGGTTGGCGGTGCGCCTGCTTCAGCGCTCGACACGGTCGGTCAACGTCACGGAGGTGGGCGCCGCCTTCTTTACCCACTGCGAATCGATCGGGGCCGCCGCGCGCGCCGCCTACGAGGTGGCGGAACGCGCCAACGCCCGGCCCTCGGGCCGCTTGCGCGTCAGTTGCCCGATCGGCGTTGCGCACCTGTTCCTCGCCCCCTTGCTGCCAAAGTTCATGCTGGAGAATGCCGACGTGCGGCTGGAACTGGATCTCACCAACCGCCGGGTCGATGTGATTGGAGAAGGCTACGACCTCGCCATACGGATTCGTTCGACGCTGGAGGATTCCGAGCTGGTGGTGCGCAATTTCGGCGTCAGCGACCAGGTATTGGTTGCCACCCCCGCATTCCTGCAGGGGCTCGGGACCGTCATCACCGCGGAGTCGCTGCAGGGCGTCAAGGGAATCGGTCCAGCCGGCGTGCGCAGCGAACGGCCGCGTTGGCGGCTGACGCCACCGGACGGCGTGGAGGTGGAAATCAAATACACCCCCACCTTCGCCAGCGACGACGTCTACCTGATGTCGCGCATGGCCTTGGCGGGCGTGGGCGTGGCACAACTGCCTTTCCATGTTTGCGAGGAGGACATCCGGTATGGCCGCTTGACCGTCTTGCTCCCCGATCACACGCTGCCGGGCCATCAACTGCACGCCGTCTACCCGACGCGACGCGGCCTGGTACCGGCGGTCAAGGCGTTCGTCGAAATGCTTGCGGCGGAGCTGCCGCAGACCATGAAGCAGGCAAATCTAGACTTTCAGGTAACCGTGGCGCGGTCGAGGTGAGGCCGGGGCGGTGCGTGCGATAGCCAATGCCACGTAGGGCGGATTAGGGTCTGGTGCATCCTTCGCCCTAGCTGGATGCGGCGGCTTTGGCCCGCGCCGTGTGCAATTTCTTGTAGCTGTCGATCAGGCGCTCGTGCCGGTCGAGCCCCTCCAGCTTCATGCTGGTCGGCGTCAGGCCGTAGAAGCGCACGCTGCCGTCCACCGATCCCAGCACCGCGTCCATCCGCTCGTTGCCAAACATGCGGCGGAAATTGACCACGTAATCGTCCAGTTCCAGGTCGTCGTCCAGCAGCACTTCCAGCACCACGTTCACGGCCTGATAGAACAGCCCGCGCTCGAGCGTGTTGTCGTTGTATTGCAGGAAGGCTTCCACCAGTTCCTGCGCTTCCTCGAATTGCTGCAAGGCGAGATTAATCAGCAGCTTCAACTCCAGCGTCGTCAGCTGGCCCCACGGCGTGTTTTCGTCGAACTCGATGCCGATCAAGGTGGCGATGTCGCCGTACTCGTCCAGCTCGCTGTTCTCCAGACGCTCGAGTAGCGCCTCCAGGCTGTCGTCGTCCAGGCGATGCAAGTTCAGGATATCGGAGCGGAACAACAACGACTTGTTGGTGTTATCCCAAACCAGATCCTCGACCGGATACACTTCCGAATAACCCGGCACCAGAATGCGGCAGGCGGTGGCGCCCAATTGGTCGTACACCGCCGTGTACACCTCTTTGCCCATTTCCTGGAGTATGCCGAACAGCGTCGCCGCTTCGTCGGCATTGGAGTTTTCGCCCTGGCCGGAAAAATCCCACTCGACGAAATCGTAATCGGCTTGGGCGCTGAAGAAGCGCCACGAGACGATGCCGCTCGAATCGATGAAGTGCTCGACGAAGTTATTCGGCTCCGTCACGGCGTTGCTGACGAAGGTCGGCCGCGGCAAATCGTTCAGGCCTTCGAAGCTGCGGCCCTGCAGCAATTCCGTCAGGCTGCGTTCCAGCGCCACCTCGAAGCTTGGATGCGCACCGAACGACGCAAACACGCCACCCGTGCGCGGATTCATCAAGGTCACGCACATCACCGGATACGTTCCGCCCAGCGACGCATCCTTCACCAGCACCGGAAAGCCCTGCTCTTCCAGGCCATGAATGCCGGCCACGATGCCGGGATATTTGGCCAGCACTTCCTGCGGCACGTCCGGCAAGGCGATTTCGCCTTCCAGAATCTCGCGCTTTACCGCCCGCTCGAAAATCTCCGACAGGCATTGCACCTGCGCTTCGGCCAGGGTATTCCCGGCGCTCATGCCGTTGCTGACGTAGAGGTTTTCGATCAGGTTGGACGGGAAATATACCACCTCGTTATCCGAGTAGCGGACAAACGGCAGCGAACAAATACCGCGCTCCTTATTGCCGGAATTGGTGTCGTACAGGTGCGAACCGCGCAACTCGCCGTCCGGGTTATAAATTTGCAGGCAGTAGTCGTCCAGGATATCGGCCGGCAGCGCATCCTTGCGGCCTGGTTTGAACCAGCGCTCGTTCGGGTAATGCACGAATTCCGCGTTGGCGATGTCTTCGCCCCAAAAACTACCGGCGTAGAAGTGGTTGCAATTGAGTCGCTCGATATACTCGCCCAGCGCCGACGCTAACGCGCTTTCCTTGGTCGCGCCCTTGCCGTTGGTGAAACACATCGGCGAGTGCGCATCGCGGATATGCAGCGACCACACGTTGGGGACGATATTGCGCCACGAGGCGATTTCAATCTTGATGCCCAGGCCGGCCAAAACGCCGGACATATTGGCGATGGTTTCCTCCAGCGGCAGGTCCTTGCCGACGATATAGGTGCCGGTATCCGACGCGGGTTTCAGGGTCAGCAACGCCTGGGCGTCGGCGTCGAGATTCTCCACTTCCTCGATCACGAACTCCGGGCCGGCCTGCACCACCTTTTTCACGGTACAACGGTCGATCGAACGCAAAATCCCCAGGCGGTCCTTTTCCGAGATATCCGCCGGCAGTTCGACCTGGATTTTAAATATCTGCTGGTAGCGGTTTTCCGGGTCAACAATATTATTCTGCGACAGACGAATATTTTCGGTAGGAATATTGCGTGTTACGCAATACAATTTAACGAAATAGGCCGCGCACAAGGCCGATGAGGCCAGAAAGTAATCGAACGGGCCAGGTGCGGAGCCATCGCCCTTGTAGCGGATAGGCTGGTCGGCGATCACCGTAAAATCATCGAACTTGGCTTCGAGACGCAGCTTGTCGAGAAAGTTGACCTTAATTTCCATGGGAGAATTCCAATATTTAGTGCTCAAAATGAGTTGGGCACCATTATCCGTTGTTTTGGCCGGGCGGCAAAGACTGCTGACCGCTGACCGGCCCCCTGCCGCCGCCAGAACTGGCGGCATTTCAATGCAAACCTGTCAATTCGGAGACATACAACCATGCCAGATCACGTCCGCGCCGCCACCCTGCTCGCGATGACCACCGTATTAGCCGCGATCGGGTCCGCCCACGCGGAAACCGTCACCGTTAAATCGCCCGGCGGCAGCAATGTGGTGACCATCGACAGCGACAAGCTGACCTACTCGGTCAGCCGCAACGGCAAAGTCATCATCGAGCCGTCGCCACTGGGATTAAATCTGGACATCGGCGCGATCGGACCCGGCGCCAAGCTGACCGGCAGCACCAAAGGCAGCGTCAACGAAACCTACGACATCGTGCTGGGCAAGGCCCGCAGCGCGCCCGACCACTACAACCATGCCGACCTGGCGTTTGCCGCCGCCGGCAAGCCGCTCAACTTCCATCTGCTGGTGCGGGCGTACGACGACGGCGTCGCCTTCCGCTACACGCTGCCGGAGCAAGCCGGCGTCAGCGCGGTCAAGGTCAAGCGCGAGCACACGCAATTCAACTTCGCCAAGGACTATGACTGCTGGGGCGCCAACATGGGCCGCTTCGACACCAGCTTCGAGGGCGAGTACGACCAGACCAAGGCGTCGAAGATTCGCGACTTCCACCATTACATCGCGCCGCTGGTCTGCAAGACGGGCGCCGGCCGCACCACCTTCGCCATCGCCGAATCGGACGTCAAGGACTATCCGGGCTTCTTCCTGTCCGGCCGTGGCGACGCCGGCCTGGGCGTGGCGGTCACGCTGCCGCCGCGCTTCGACAACGACCGCAACTTCCGCTCCCGCAAATCCGTCCTGGCCAGCGTGCAGCTCAAGGGACAAGGCTTCCAGACGCCGTGGCGGGTGGTGATGCTGGCCGACGCGCCGGGCGACCTGGCCGCCTCCTCGCTGATCCCGACGCTGGCCGCGCCGTCGCAAATCAAGGACACCAGCTGGATCAAGCCGGCCAAGACCTCGTGGGACTGGTGGAACGATTGGGCCGTCGACGTGCCCAACGCCGGCATCAATACCGCCACCTACAAGGCCTTCATCGATTTTTCCAAGCGCATGAAGCTCGACGATATCCTGATCGACGAAGGCTGGTCGGTCGGCAGCGACATCGAACCGAACGCGGACGCCGACGTCACCCGGGGCAAACCGGAGATGGACATGCCCGCGCTGCTCGACTACGCCAAATCGCAGGGCGTGGGCGTGTGGCTGTGGCTTCAGTGGCAGCAACTCGACAACCAGATGGACGCGGCCTTCAAGCAGTACGAAGCCTGGGGCATCAAGGGCGTCAAGGTGGACTTTATGAACCGCAACGACCAGGAAATGGTCGACTGGTACCACAAGGTGCTGGAAAAGGCGGCGGCGCACCACTTGATGGTCGACCTGCACGGCGCCTATCCGCCCAATGGCCTGAACCGCACCTGGCCGAACTACGTCACTCAGGAAGGCGTGCTGGGCGCGGAGCACAACAAGTGGAGCGCGCGCGTTACGGCCACGCACAACGTCACGCTGCCGTTCACCCGCATGATCCTGGGGCCGATGGACTACACGCCGGGCGGCTTCCGCAACGTCACGCCGGCCGGGTTCAAGCACCGCAACCACGAGCCGGTTGTGATGACCACGCGCGGCCAGGCCGTCGCCATGTACGTGGTGTACGACAGTCCGCTGCAGATGGTGTCGGACGCCCCGGCCGCTTACGTCAACGCCGACGGCGCCGAGTTCATCCAGACGGTGCCGACGTCGTGGGACGAGACCCGCATTTTGGCTGGCGATATCGGCCAGTACATCGTCTCGGCGCGGCGCAAGGGCGACACCTGGTACATCGGCGCGATGACCAACGAGTCGGGGCGCACGGTGAAGGTGCCGCTGTCGTTCCTCGGCAAGGGCGCCCACAGTGCGCATGTGCTGCAGGATGGTGCCGAGCCCACGCGGCTGACGGCCAGCGACAGCAAGGTTAGCGCCTCCGGCAGCCTGACGTTGAAGCTGGCGCCGTCCGGCGGGGCGGTGGCGGTGATTAAGCCCTGATGATTTTCGTTGGGCGGAACGCCGTGATCGGCCATGCATGCGCTGTCGACGGCGCATGCATGGCGGATTACGCTTCGCTAATCCGCCCTACGTGATTCCGATGGACGCTTGATTTAGCGGGCGGGACAACGCGATGCACCTCCGTGCCAGGATGGCGGTGGGGTCGAGGACTACCACCGAGCGTTCGCCCACAATCAATGCCGGCTGCTCCGGCAGCAACAACGGCAATTCCGTACATCCAAGCACGATGACGGTCGCGCCACGCTCCGCCAGATGCGTTACAGCCTCCATCAGCATCGCCTTGCACGGACCGTCCACATGGCCCGCCTTCACACCCTGCTTGCCGTAGATCGCCTCCATCACCAGCGCTTGGTGGGCCGCGTCCGGCACGATCAATTCGAAATCGCCGCCGCGCGCCGCTTCGTGATAGACGCCGCTGCCCACGGTGCCTGTGGTGGCGAGCAAGCCGACCTTGGCGTGCCCGGCACAATGCTCGTTGATGTGGCGCACGGTTTCGGACAACATGTTTACGATCGGTATGGCCAGGCCCGGCTGCAGCCTAGCCACATACGCATGCGCGGTGTTGCATGGCATGGCGATCAGCGCGGCGCCGTTGGCTTCCAGGCGCTTGCAGGCGGAGTACAGCGCCAGCGTCGGGTCGGCCCCTTGCCCGATGAGATTGGCGGTCCGGTCCGGTATCTGCGGGTTGTGGTCGACGATCAGGCGGATGTGGTCCTGATCGCGCTCCGCGCGCGTGTTCCGTATGATTTTTTGCATGAAATCCACCGTCGCCGCCGGACCGATGCCGCCAACGATGCCGAGCTTGAACGCCGGCGGCCTTCCCCCATCCCGCCATGCCAGCGCGTAATCCACATAGATCTGGTGACTGTCCAGCACCGGCAGCCCGCGTCGGCGCAGCGCCCCGGCGAGCGCGGCGATCTCGCTGACGCCGGGGATGATGACCTCGGCGCCCTGCTCCAGCAATTCCTCGCATGCGCGCTGCAGCCGGTCCAGCACTGCATCGCCGGCCGATCCGGCCAACACGCCGTCGGCTCCATAGATCGCCGGCGCCACGCAACTCTCGTACGTCCGCCGCGATGGATAAATGAGCCGGTCCGCGTCGATATACCGCTCGAGCAACCGGCTGGTACGCACGTAATCGGTGCACAGCACGCCCAGCTTCCCGGTTCCGCCATGCAGCCGCTGTCCCAGCGCGCTCATCATGTTTAGAATCGGTATCTGTAGCTCGGCCTGCAGTTCCTCCAAAAACGTGTGGCTGATAAAACATGGCAGCAGTACGCCGTCGGCCCGGCGCTGTTCAAGCCGCGTGGCCGCATCGTACAAATATAATTTACGGCCGCCGATGCGCTCCCGCTCGGCCCCCGTGCCGTCGCCCCGAAGATACGGCAAACGCTCCAGGTCCAGCAGATAGCGGCCGGCGGCGCCGCTGGCGGTCACCGCTTGCCGCAGTTTGCCGTACAAATCGATGCCGGCCAGCTGTCCCAGCCCACCGATGACGGCGAGGTGACGGGGCGCGGTGTTTGCGGTCATGGCGAATTCCTTTTTCTATCGTGGAGACCCACGATATCGGACCTGGCCGCGATGGTTATGCAAGTTTGCTCTGATACTATGCGGAATCGGAATAGCGACCAGGGCGGCAAAGGAGAGCGGGCGGATGGACATCAAGTGGCTGGAGGATTTCATCAGCTTGGCGCAGACGCGCAATTTTTCGCGGTCGGCCGACGACCGCAACGTGACGCAGTCGGCGCTGAGCCGGCGCATCCAGTCGCTGGAGGCGTGGGTCGGCGCCGATCTGGTCGACCGTGGCAGCTATCCGCTGGAGCTGACGCCGGCCGGCAAGCTGTTCGGCGCCGCCGCCACCGAGGCGGTGCGCCTGTTGAACGACACCCGCGCCATGCTGCGCGTCGAGCAAACCAACGACCAGGTGCTGCGCGTGTCCGCCGGCCATGCGCTGTCGCTGAACTTCTTCCCCAACTGGCTGAACTCGGTGCAAGCCTGGCACGGCCCGCTGCCCGCCCGCATCCTGCCGACCAATGTGCACGATTCGGTGCTGGCGCTGGTCGAAGGCAATTGCGACCTGCTGCTGTGCTACCACCACGCCGACCTGCCGGTCGAGCTGGACGCGCGGCGCTTCGAATACCTGCACCTGGGCGACGAAACGGTGATGCCGGTGTGCGTGCCCAACCGCGCCGGCTCGCCCGCCTTCGCCCTGCCGGGTGGCAAGGCCGCGCCGCTGCCTTATTTGAGCTACACGGCCACCTCCTATTTCGGCCGTGTGGTGCAGCGGCTGCAGGAGCGCGCCGGCCAGCCCGCCTGCCTGCAAAGCTGCTACGAAAGCGACATGGCCGAACTGCTCAAGACGATGGCGATGTCCGGCCATGGCGTGGCGTGGCTGCCGGAGAGTTGCATCGGGCGTGAGCTGGCCGAGGGCAAGCTGGTGCGCGCCGGCGGCGAGCTTTGGACCATGCGGCTGGAGATCCGCCTGTTCCGCGCCATCGCGCACCGCAAGCCCATGCTGGACGCGTTGTGGGACAAACTGCGCGTCCTTTGACGGCAAATCCTATTCAAGCGCCGCCGCAGCCATCTCGCGGAAACGTCCCCGGCCGCCCTCCCCGCGCAGGTCGGCCGCGACCTTGCCGTTTTCCAGCACGATGATGCGGTCGGCCGCCAGCACCGTCTCGAGCCGGTGCGCCACGATGATGCGGGTCATCGGCAATTGCGCCACCGCCGTGTTGACCGAACGCTCGCGCGCCAGGTCCAGATGGCTGGTCGCCTCGTCGAGCAGCAGCAGGCCGGGTTCCCTGTACAACGCCCGCGCGATCAGCACGCGTTGCTTTTGTCCTCCGGACAGCACGGCGCCCATATCGCCGATCAAGGTGTGAAAACCCATCGGCATGGCAAGGATGTCTTCCAGCACGGCGGCCTGGCGCGCGCAGGATTCTATTCTTTCCTGCGACGGCGCGTCGGCGAAGAAGCTGATGTTGTCGGCGATCGAGCCGGCGAACAGTTGGTCGTCCTGCAGCACCACCCCGATCAGCGAGCGGTAGTGCCCCAGCGCGCGCGACGCCAGGGCCCGGCCGTCGATCCTGAGCTCGCCGGCGCAAGGTTCGAGCAGGCTGGCGAGCAGCCGCAGCAGCGTCGTCTTGCCGCAGCCGGACGGGCCGACGATCGCCACCGATTCGCCCGGCGCGATGGCCAGGTCGATACCGTCGAGTATCCACGGATCGCTGGCGCCGTAGCGGAAGCGCAGGTCGCGCAGCTCGACGGCCAGCGGCGCGCGCGCCGGCGCGGCCATGGGCGGCGCTTCATCCGGCTCGGCCGGCGTCAGCGCGATGTCGGCCAGGCGCTCGGCATGCAGGCGCAACATGAACAGGTCGAGCGCCTTGTCGATCAAGGCGCTGACGCGCGTCAGGAACTGGTCCTTGTAGCTGATAAAGGCCAGCAGCATGCCGACCGAAAACTGGTTGGCCAGCACCCGCTCGGCCCCCAGCCAGACCACCAGCACGGCGACCAGTCCGATCAGCGCCGCGTTCACCGAGCGGAACATCACCCCCAGCTGCTGCGTCGTCACCTGGCGGTTGACGGTCTGCACCAGCAGATTGATCCAATGGGTCTGGCGCGCGAGCTGTGCGTTGAACAGCTTGATCGTTTTTATGCCGCGCAAGGTTTCAAGGAAGTGGCTGTCGCGCCGCGCGCCCCAGACGATCGCCTCGGCCTGGGCGTTACGCAGCGTCGAGTACGACAGCGCGCGCAGGGCAGCGTACAGCACGCCGCCGGCCAGCACGATGGCGGCCAGGTCCGGCGCGTAGCACAGCATCGCGACCAGCGTGATGGCCGACATGAACCCGTCGAGCAGGATCTCGACCAGGTCGGTGGTCAGCGCCTGCAAAATGGTTTCCTGCGAACCGAAGCGCGACATGACGTCGCCCAGGTGGCGGCTTTCGAAATACCGGGTCGGCAACCGCACCAGATGTCCGAATAGCGAGCCCCGGCCCGACACCTTGACCGTGCCGGAGATGGCGATCAGCGTGGCGCCGCGCATGGCGCCGATCGCCACGCGCAGCAGCATCATGAACAGCAGCGCGCACGCCAGCGTGAGCAGCAAGTCGCGGTCGGCGCTGACCAGCGCGTCGTCGACGATCCACTGCATCAGGAACGGGCTGGTCACGCCGAGCAGCTCGATCGCCAGCGCCATGACGGCCAGCGTGAGCAGCGAGCGCTTGACGCCGACGATGCGGCCGAACAGCGCGCCCACGCGCAGGCGCGGCTCCGGTTCGGCGCGGGCGACGTCGTGCGCGAGCGCGAGCTCCAGCGCGATGCCCGTGAAATGGCGCTGCAGCTCGGCGTGCGTCAGCCGCCGCACGCCGACGGCCGGGTCGTGGATCGAAACGGCGCCCGCGCTCACGCTCTTGAGCACGACGAAGTGGCTCAGGTCCCAGTGCAGGATGCATGGCGTGGACAGCAGGCGCAGCTCGTCCGGCTCCAGCCGCAGCGGGCGCGACGCCAGGCCGAGATGGCCGCTGATGGCCACCAGATCCTTGAGCGAGGCGCCGCGCAGCGACAGCCCGAAGCGGCGCCGCAGTTGCGACAGGCCGGTGTCGCGGCCGTGATAGGCGGCGACCATCGCCAGGCAGGCCAGGCCGCACTCGGCCGCCTCGGTCTGCAGGATCAAGGGCAGGCGCATGCCGAGCAGCGCGCCGAAATCGGACTGTTTCATGGGCTGCTTCATGATTTCCAGTTCCCCGACAGCGCCCGCAGCGGATCGAGCATCCATTGGTACAGCCGGCGGCGGTCGAGCAGGATGTCGGCGTCGAGCTGCATGCCCGGCTGCAGCGGCATCGGCTTGCCGTAGACCGTCACCTCCTGCCGATCGAGCCGCACGACGATGCGGTACAAGGCCTCGGCGGCGCCGCCCGGGTTGGCGTCGCGGTTGCCGCCGGCGGCGAACCCGGCCGGCAACTCGGCCGGCTCGATCGGGCTGCGCGACACGCTCACGACGGTGCCCCGGTAATGGCCGAACTTCTGGTACGGATAAGCGCGATAGCGCAGCAACACCGCCTGCCCGGCCCGGACGAAGCCGACCGCCCGGCTCGGCGCGTACAGGTGCGCCTCGTGCGGCACGCCGAGCGGGACGATCGACAGCAACGACATGTCGGGCCGGATCGCGGCGCCCGGGCTGGCGTGGATGGCCGTGACGGTGCCGGCCTGCGGCGCCGGGATCGACAGCGAGCGCCGCGCCTCGGTCTCGGCCAGCTCGCGCGAGGTGGCGGCAATGCCGCGCTTGATCGTTTCCTCCTGCGCGGCCAGCCGCAGCGGTATCTCTTTGAGCTCGCCGTCGAGGGTGGCGCGCTCGCGCGCGGAGGCGATCAGGCTGCGCTCGAGCGCCGCCACCCGCGCCGCCTGCTCGACCGCGTCCTGGCTGGCGGCGCGCACCTGCTGCTCGAGGGCGAAGCCGATCAGGCGCAGCTCTTTCGCGCGCGCCTCCCATTGGCGCGCCATCTCCAGACGCGACTTTTGCAGGCCGATCTCCTGCGCCAGCTTGCGCTCCTCCTCGGCCATCGCCGCCAGCCGCCCCTCCAGGTTGGCGCGCCGCTGGCTGAACAATTGTGCGCTGCGCTCGCTGTCCAGGCCCAGACTGTCGCGCTGCGCGGCCAACTCGTGCGCGACCAGGGCCTGGGTCGGCCCCAACGCCGCGCTCTGCTCCTCGGTCGACAGCGCCATCAACGGCTGGCCGCGCGCCACGGTCTCGCCCTCGTGCACGAGCACGCGCGTGGCGACGCCGGCGCGCGGCGCGAACACCCGCACCACCCCTTGCGCCGGCACCAGCCAGCCGGCCACCCGCGCCTTGCTGGTGTAGCTGCCCAGGGCCAGCGCGGCGACGATGGCCGCCACGGTCAGCGCCGCGCTGGCGGCAAACCAGGCGTGCATCGGGCGCGGCTTGAGCAGCACGGTGCCCAGCCACTGGTGCTGGCGCTCCTGCAACAGCTCGGGACGGAACAGCGGCAAGGCGTCCTCGTCGTGCCGCGGCGTGCGCTCTGGCGCGTCCATCATGCTTCCGTGAAGTAGTCGCGCACCTCGTAGCTCAGCTCGATCACGCGCGTCATCTTTTTCACCGGCAGCACCTTGCGGATGCGCGGATCGAGGAAGTCCTTCAGCAGCGGCGGGCGCGGCGCGTTGAAATAGTAGCCGGGATCGCTGGCCACGCAGGCCTTGGCGACGATGTCGAGCTCATCGCGGGAGGTCACGGTTTGCACCACGCATGGCGCGTAGCGTACGCCGAGCTCGAGCAGCGCGCAGGCGCGATGGTAGCCGTTGTGCAGCAGCAGCCGGCCGCTGTCGTCGTCGCACACGGCGTTCATGAAATTGCAGCTGAAGCCGACGACCAGGGCCAGCGCGCCGGCGACCGGGCCGAACGAACGATAGTTCTCCAGTTGGCCTTGCTCAAGCATGACGGGCTCGTGGAAGCGGAAATCGGTCGACTCGCTGCGGAACACGTAGCGTCGGGAACCGGCCGCGCGCAGCTCGACAGGAGCCGGGCTGTCCTCTTGCGGCAGGCAAAAGCGCAACAGCGCGGCCGGATCGGGGGCCGCGCCCAGGCGCGCCTTGATCCGCTCGACGAAGGTATGGGTGACGTGATTCTGGCACACCACCAGTTGCGCCAGGTCCACCATCTGTATGGTGACGGGCAGGCTGTCGAAGGTGCGCGTATAGGCCGCGCTCAGCGCCAGCTGCGCGACCAGCGGCGCCAGCGCGGGGTCGAGCGGCGGCGTGACCGGATGGTCGGCGACGCCCGGCTCGCGCCGCGCCAGCTCTTCGTAATACAGCGCGGCCGCGCTCCACTCGCGCACCAACTCGGCACGCTGGGCGGCCAGGCCGGGCGCGCCCATGTCGTCGATGAAATCGAGGTACTTGCGCAGCGGCGCTTGCCCGAGCAGCCAGGTTTCGTGCTGCCCGGTTCGCTGCGGAGCGAGGATCGCGGCGGTTGGCACTTTGTCTCGTTTCATGACGGCTCCTGTTCGGCTAAGGCGTATGCATGATCGGCATCGGCGCCGGGGCCCACTCGTACGCGCGGGCCCCGGCGCTCCGGCGGTTAGGCCGGCAGGGTGACGCAAGTGCTATCAGTAGGTGCAGCTACGGCTCTTGCCCTTGCTGTGGCTCTTGCCTTTGCTGTCGCTCTTGCCCATGCTGTGGCTCTTGCATTTGCTGTCGCTCTTGCCGCTGCCACCAGTGGTGTTGCCGCCGCCGTAGACGTGCTGCAGCTCGGTGCTTTTGAGGTTACGCATGATGATCTCCTTGAGAAATGCGGGCGGATTGCCCGGGGATCGAAGCCCCAAGGACTATGCTAGGTCGATATCAAGGCGCTAGTTTGCGAACAAACAAACTCAGCGTAGAGGCGCGCCGATTACGGCGCGATGGAGGCAGTGGATGATGTGGCTGCGAAAAAGAACGCGCGTGGCGCGCCGATGCCGTCAGATTTTCTTGATGGCCGCGTCGATCGCTTTCATTTGCCGTTCGTTGCGCTCGCTGTAACGGTCGGTCAGGTAATCCGCCCTGCCCCGCATCAACAGCGTCATCTTGAACAGTTCCTCCATCACATCGACCACGCGGTCGTAGTAGCCGGACGGCCGCATGCGACCGGCATCGTCGAACTCCTTGTAGGCCATCGGCACCGACGATTGATTCGGGATGGTGAACATGCGCATCCAGCGGCCCAGCAGGCGCAGCGTGTTGACCACGTTGAACGATTGCGAACCGCCGCACACCTGCATCACGGCCAGGGTGCGTCCCTGGCTGGGGCGGATCGCGCCCATCTCCAGCGGAATCCAGTCGATCTGGTTCTTCATGACGGCCGTGACGGCGCCGTGGCGCTCCGGACTGCACCACACCTGGCCCTCGGACCACAGGCACAGCTCGCGCAACTCGACCACCTTCGGATGGTCCTCGGGCACGCTGCCGGCCATCGGCAACGCCATCGGATCGAAGATTTTCACCTCGGCGCCGAAGTGCTCCAGGATGCGCGCCGCCTCCTCGGTCAGGAAACGGCTGAAGGAGCGCTCGCGCAGCGAGCCGTACAGCATCAGGATGCGCGGCGGATGGTCCAGGTCGCCGGCTTGGGCGAGCTTGTCCAGCGTCGGCAAATCCAACTGTTCGGGATTAATGTTGGGCAGGTTGGTGATCTTTTCCATGTTTAAATCCAGTTGGGTTGGTTCGAGATTCAAGCGAGCCGCGCGGCCAGCGCGGCCAGCGTGATCACCAGCACAGGCAAGGTCAACACGATGCCGACGCGGAAATAGTAGCCCCACGAAATGCGGATCTCCTTGCTCGACAACACGTGCAACCACAGCAGCGTGGCCAGGCTGCCGATCGGCGTGATTTTCGGGCCCAGGTCGCTGCCGATGACGTTGGCGTAGATCATCGCCTCGCGCACCGCGCCCTGGGCTGTCGTCGCGTCGATCGACAGCGCGCCGATCAGCACGGTCGGCATATTGTTCATCACCGACGACAGCGCGGCCGTGATCAGGCCGGTGCCCAGCGCCGC
The DNA here is from genome assembly GCF_017833525.1 of Duganella sp. 1411. Classification (GTDB taxonomy): domain Bacteria; phylum Pseudomonadota; class Gammaproteobacteria; order Burkholderiales; family Burkholderiaceae_D; genus Rugamonas. Next base: position 466,654 of record NZ_JAFICD010000001.1, on the reverse strand, counting down.
GCCCCACACGCCGTGGCTGGCGCACTGGTTGAGGATGGCGGTCAGATAGGCGGTCAGGCCGGCGTTGCGCAGGCCGTAGACGACCAGGTACATACCGAGCGAAAAGACGACGATCTGCCACGGCGCGTTGGCGACGACCTCGCGCGTGGAGATCTTGTGGCCGCGGGCGGCGACCGCCAGCAACAGGGCGGCGCCGGCGGCGGCCACGGCGCTGATCGGCACGCCCAAGTGTTCGAGCCAAAAGAAGCCGGCCAACAGCACGCCGAGCACCCACCAGCCGGCGATGAAGGTGGCGCGGTCGTGGATGGCCTGCCCGGGCGCCTTCAGTTGCGCCACGTCGTAGCCGGCCGGGATGTCCTTGCGGAAGAACCACATCAGCGCCGCCAGCGTGGCGGCCACGGCGACCAGGTCGACCGGCACCATGACGGCGGCGTAGCGGGCGAAGCCGATGTCGAAATAGTCGGCCGACACGATGTTGACCAGGTTCGACACCACCAGCGGCAAGCTGGCCGTATCGGCGACAAAGCCGGCCGCCATCACGAAGGCCAGCGTGGCCCGGGGTGGAAAACGCAGCGCGCGCAGCATGGCGATGACGATCGGCGTCAGTATCAGCGCCGCGCCGTCGTTGGCGAACAGCGCGGACACGGCCGCGCCTAGCAGGACCAGCAACACGAACAGACGGCTGCCGCTGCCGCCTCCCCAGCGCGCCACATGGAGCGCGGCCCACTCGAAGAAGCCGGCCCTATCCAGCAGCAAGCTGATGATAATCACCGCCACGAAAGTGCCGGTGGCGTTCCAAACGATGTGCCAGACGATCGGAATATCGGCGGCATGGATCACCCCGGCGAGCAGCGCCACGACGGCGCCGGCGGCCGCGCTCCAGCCGATGCCGAGGCCGCGCGGCTGCCAGATCACAAGGCACAATGTGGCGATAAAAATCAGAAACGCTGCAAGCATCGCAAGTCCTTCACACTCCGGGGTCAGGTCCACCATTTCTACACGGACTGTGCCGTACCACCCGGCGCATCGCCGTTACGGGCGTGCTCATGTAGGAATGTTAGACTTGACCCCGGAGTTGGTTTTGACCCCGGAGTTGGTTTAGGTGGGGAGGTGGCCGATTTTGTCGAGCTCGGCCTTCAGGGCGGGTTGGTCGTTCATCAACCGGTCCAGCGGCAACGCGAGGAAGGCTTCGATGCGCGCGCGGATGATGTCGTAGGTCCGTTCGAACGCGATGCTGATCTCCTCTTCCGTGCCTACCACGTGGCCGGGGTCGTCCACGCCCCAGTGGGTGCGCGTCACCGCGCCCAGATAGGCCGGGCAGGTTTCGCCCGCGGCGCTGCCGCATACCGTTACCACGATATCCGGCGTCGCCGGCAGGTCGTTCCATGATTTGCTGAAGTAGCCTTCGGTCGAGATACCCTTGCTGGCCAGTAGCGACACCGCGCGCGGGTGCAATTTTCCCGTCGGCTGGCTGCCGGCGCTGATCGCCCTCATCCCGGCCGGCGCCAGGTGGTTGAACGTTGCTTCCGAGATGACCGAACGGCACGAGTTGCCGGTGCATAGGAAGAGGACGGTATAGTTTGTTTCAGGCATGCGGCTTCTCCTGGGTTAGGTGGATTTCGTGTCGGGACCGCAGCCGGTCGGGCCGCAGGGAATGCCGCCGCAGCAGTTTTCCGTCAGGTAGCCGATCAAGCCGTTCATGACGGCGACGTCGGCCGAATAAATGACGAACCGCCCCTCGTTGCGCGAGGTGATCAGCCTGGCGTGCGACAGCTCCTTCAGGTGGAACGATAACGACGACGGCGCAATGTCCAGCTGCCCGGCGATCCTGCTGGCCGCCATGCCGCCCGGGCCGATCTGCACCAGCAGCCGGAAAATCGCCAGCCGGCTCTCCTGGGCGATGGCCGCCAGCGCCGCCAGCACGTCTTTGGTTTCCATAAGGATCGATTCCATGATTCGAAGATGATTGAACTATTGTAACGCACAAGCTACGACCATTCAAATAATATCGAAGTATATTGACAGCTTGATGAGAAGGAATTATTCTTTAGGCAAGCCGAATTGATTCCAGCAGTTGGCCCGACGCCAACCAGGAGCGCTGATGAGCAGTATGCAAGCAGAATTTCCCACCTTTCGCCCCGCCACGCCCGCCGACTGGCCCACGATCGAGACTTTGTTAACCGAGGCCGGGTTGCCGCGCGAGGGCGCGCACGATCATCTGGCCGGTTTCCTCGTCGGTGAGGCCGGCGGCGCGATCGTCTGCGCCGGCGCGCTCGAACACTATGGCGCGGCGGCATTGCTGCGCTCGGTCGTGGTGGTGCCGGATCGGCAGGGCTCGGGCATAGGCGGCCACCTGTTCGACGCCTTGAAGGCGATCGCCGATGCACGCGGCATCGGCAAGCTGTACCTGCTGACGACGACCGCCGCGACTTTTTTCGCAAGGCGCGGGTTCAGCGAGGACGCGCGCGCCGCGGTGCCCGCCGCGGTGCTGGTCTCGCGCGAGTTCCAGGGCGCTTGCCCCGCGTCGGCGACATTGATGTCCTGCTCCCTCCGCGATCTCCATAGAGCGGCTTGATGCATCGTCCTTGGCGCACTATCGGCAAACTTGCGTTCACACAAATTGCCACCTGGGGCTCCGTCTACTACGCCTTCAGCATCGTCGCCCCGGCCATCGGCGGCGAATTGGGCATGCGCGCCGAACTGGTGTACGGCGCCTTCTCGTGGAGCCTGCTCGTCTCCGGACTGGTCGCCACGCCCGCCGGCATCCTGCTCGACCGCTTCGGCGGCCAGTGGATCATGGCGCTCGGTTCGCTGCTGTGCGGCGCCGGCCTGGTCTGGCTGAGCCGGGCGACCGGCACGCTGTCCTATTTCGGCGCCTGGACCCTGCTCGGCGTCGCCATGGCGCTGACGATGTACGAGGCGGCGTTCGCCACCATCAACCGCAAGTTCCACTTCGACAGCCGCCAGGCGATATCGACGCTGACCTTGTTCGGCGGCTTCTCCAGCACCGTGTTCTGGCCGCTGACGTTGAAACTGAGCGCGCTGATCGGCTGGCGCGACACCTATTTTTGGTACGGTTTAGCCCAGTTGCTGCTATGCCTGCCCTTGCACCTGATGCTGGGACGGGATGCGCCGGCCGAGCCGGTGCCGCACGCGCCCAGCCACACGCTGGCCGAGGCGCTGCGCCATCCGGCGTTCTGGAAGCTGGCGATGGCGTTCTCGGCCAACATCTTCATCTTCTCGGCGTTGTCGGTGCACCTGATTCCGCTGCTGACGGACCTGGGCCACACGGCCGCCGTCGCCGTGCTGTTGTCGACCTTGATGGGGCCGATGCAGGTCGCCGGCCGCCTGTGCGAACGCACCGTCGCCAGGAACGCGCTGCCGCGGACGGTGGGCAAATTCACCTTTGCCACGCTGCCGGCCGGGTTGCTGGTCCTGCTGTTGTTCGGCACCCAAGCCTGGGCGGCGGCCGTCTTCTGCGTGCTGTATGGCTTGAGCAACGGCGTGCTGACGATCGTGCGCGGCACCATACCGCAGGCGATGTTCGGGCGCGCCAACTATGGCGCCATCTCGGGCGCGATGGCCGGGCCGTCGCTGCTGGCCAAGGCGGCCGGCCCGATCGTCGCCGGCGTCATTTTGAGTCGCCATGCCAGCCCGGCGATATTGCTGGTGATCTTGCTGGGCGTGTCGATCCTGTCGCTACTCTTTTATCTGCAAGCGGTAAAGAACACCGCCTCTATGCCGACCGGGTGCTGACCGGCGCGCCGGCCCGGCGGCGCAAGCGCAGCGCGTTGGCGATCACGGAAACCGAGCTCAGACTCATCGCCAGCGCGGCGATCATCGGCGACAGCAACTGCCCGGTCAGCGGATACAATACGCCCGCCGCCAGCGGGATGCCCAGCGCGTTGTAGACGAAGGCGAAGGCGAGGTTCTGCCACATGTTGCGCACCGTCTCAACCGAGATGCCGCGGGCCAGCGCGATGCCGCGCAAGTCGCCCTTGACCAGCGTGACGTGCGCGCTGTTGATCGCGACGTCGGTGCCGGTGCCCATCGCGATACCGACGTCCGACTTGGCCAGCGCCGGCGCGTCGTTGATGCCGTCGCCGGCCATCGCCACCACTTTCCCGCGCCCTTGCAGCCGCTCCACGAGCGCCAGCTTGTCCCGGGGTTGGACTTCGCCGTAATACTCGCCGATGCCCAGCCTGGCCGCGACCGATTTCGCCGTGGCCGCGCCGTCGCCGGTGGCCATGATCACCGCCACGCCGTCGGCATACAGCCCGACCAGCGCGTCGCGGGTGGTGGGCTTGATCGGGTCGGACACCGCCAGCAGCCCGGCGATACGCCCGTCCGCGGCCAGATACATCACGCTGGCGCCCTCCACCCGCAGCGCCTCGGCCGCCTCGCCCAGCGGCCGCCAGTCGACACCCTCGGCCTCCATCAGCGCGGTGTTGCCAAGCGCGAGGCGCTTGCCGCCAACGCTGCCGCGCACCCCGATGCCGCTCGCCGACTCGAACGATTCCGGCTTGTCCAACACCAGCGCACGCCGTTTCGCCTCGCCGACGATGGCGTGCGCCAGCGGATGCTCGCTACCCTGGTCGATGCCGGCCGCCAGCCGCAGCACCTGGTCCTCGTCGAAACCGGCGGCGGCGACCACGCGGTCGAAGCCCGGCTTGCCCTCGGTGAGCGTGCCGGTCTTGTCGACGATGAGCGTGTCGACCTTCCGCAGGTCCTCGATCGCGGCGGCGTCGCGAAACAGCACGCCCTGCGTCGCCGCCCGCCCGGTCGCCGCCATGATCGACATCGGCGTGGCCAGCCCCAACGCGCAGGGACAGGCGATGATCAGCACCGCGACCGCGTTGACGAAGCCGAACACCCAGCTCGGCTCCGGCCCGTAGAGGCCCCAGACGATCCACGTCAGCAGTGCGATGGCGACCACCACGACGACGAAGTAGCCGGCCACGCTGTCGGCCAGGCGCTGCATCGGCGCGCGCGAGCGCTGCGCCTGCGCCACCATTTGTACGATTTGCGACAGCACCGTGTCGGCGCCGATCTTCTGCGCGCGCATGACCATGCTGCCGCTGGTGTTGATGGTCGCGCCGATCAACTTGTCGCCCGCGCGCTTGGTCACCGGCACCGGCTCGCCGGTCAGCATCGATTCGTCGACCGCGCTCTCGCCTTCGGCCACCACGCCGTCCACCGGCACCCTTTCGCCGGGGCGCACACGCAGCGTGTCGCCCACATGCACATGGGTCAACGGGATGTCTTCCTCGCCGCCGTCGGGCGCGATGCGCCGCGCCGTCTTCGGCGCCAGGCCAAGCAGCGACTTGATAGCCGCCGACGTCTGCGAGCGCGCGCGCAGTTCCAATATCTGCCCCAGCAACGTGAGCGACACGATGACGGCGGCCGCCTCGAAGTAGACGCTGATCGGCCCGTGCGCGGAAAACGACGGCGGGAAGATCCCGGGCGCCAGCGTCGCCACCACGCTGTAGCCATATGCGGCGATGACGCCGGTGCCGATCAAGGTCCACATGTTTGGGCTGGCGGTGGCGATCGACCGCGCCCAGCGCACATAAAATGGCCAGCCGGCCCAGACGACGACCGGCGTGGCGGCCGCGAACTCGATCCAGTTTTGGCCGGGCAAGGCCGCGCCGAACACCATATGGCCGAACATGGCCAGCGCGAATACCGCTACCGTCAGCGGCAGCGTCCACCAAAACCGGCGCCGGAAATCCACCAGCTCGGGGTTCTCCTCCTCGTCCAGCGTGGGCATGGCCGGTTCCAGCGCCATGCCGCATATCGGGCAGCTGCCCGGGGCGGGCCGCCTGATTTGCGGATGCATGGGACAGGTGTAGGCCGTGCCTTGCGCTACGCCGGATTCGGACGGCGCGCGATGCCCGTCATGATGATGCCGATGCTCGATGTCGCTCATGGGACCCTCCTCTGGACGTGGCGCCGGGCGCCATTGATAGTGCCGCGATGCCCAAAGATAGACCCTCCCACGGTGGAAAGGTCAAGCGCGCGGTGCGACTGTGTAGCATAAATCCAATATTGCAAATTTCTTTCTTCGGGATTAGTATTAATCCATCGACGCCGTCCCGCACCTGTCAAGGTTCGCCGGCGCCGGTTCCTTGACCTGCGCGAACTCGGCCCACCGCCCTCCTCGCAACGGCGACAGGTACGCAAGGTGCCTGTTTCAGCCATCGCTGTCCGGATGCTGAATGTTTGTCCGTACCCACCCAGTTGGAACAACGTCCGTCGCGATCCGCCGTGGCCATTCGCCATCGCCTCCGGCTGACGTCAGCATCGGTTTTCAGATCGAAAATCGATTCCGCATTGCTTCACGCAAGGCGCCGACACGCGGGTACGGATCGTAGCGCGAGCACACAAGCAAGCGTTCACAAAAGAACGCAGCCGCACTTACTTCCATATTGGAGACAACCATGAAATACACCATCCTCGCCGCCGGCATCCTGCTGGCCTATTCCGCGCAAGCCGCCACCATCGACGCCGCCACGCTGGTCGGCGCCAGCACGCCGCTGCAAACGGCGCAATACGGCGTGCGCAATTACTCGGCGCCGGTGCTGGTCGGCGGCCTGCACGACCCGGCCAGCTACATGGCCGCGCCCAAGCTGCCCACCTGGCAGTTCGCCTCGGCCGATCCGACCGGCGGCGTACTCACCTTCGAGCGCCAGCCCGCGCCCACCGCCGGCTGGCACGCCTGGTCGCGCAAGGGCAACGTGCTGGTGACCGGTGGCAGCTCGGCCAGCGCCAACCGCGTCTACACCGTCTACAACGGCCAGCAGCTGCGCGCCGCCATCGAGCAGGCCGGCAACGAGCCGAAGATCATCCGCGTGATCGGCCATATCGATCTGCGCTGGAGCCAGAACAACACCGTGTTCAAGGAATACACCAGCTACTCCGATCAAAAGTTCGGCGGTTCGATCAACCTGCCGTCGAACACCACGCTGGTGGGCATCAACGACGCCCAGGGCCGGCCGGCGCGCATCACCGGCACCTCGCTGCTGATCGGTGGCGAGCTGGCGCTGGCGCCCGGCGGCGATCCGGAATCGGATTTCAAGAAGTGGATCGCCGACGGCAAGGACGGCGACGATTATCCGACCTGGACCCGCAACGTCATCGTCCGCAACCTGGCGCTCGATACGCCGTGGGACGTCAACCCGGAGGACTCGGGCAACGCCTACGCCGACGGCATCACGCTGGGGCGCGCGCAGAATGTCTACATCGACAACCTGACCATCAGCGATGGCGACACGCCCGATTCCACCGCCACCGGCTCCTATAAAACCCGGCACGACGGCGCGCTCGACGTGGTGCGCGGCAGCGACTACGTCACCATCGCCAACAGCCTGTTCGGCAACCACCACAAGACCACGCTGGTGGGCAACGGCGATTCCGGCCGCGCCTGGAGCGACGCGGGCCGCCTGCACGTGACGTTCTCGGGCAACTGGTGGAACGGCGCGACCACGCGTTTGCCGCTGAACCGCTTTGGCCAGGTGCACATGTTTAACAACGTCGTGACAGGCAGCACCACGACCACCAATCCCGACATCAAGTTCGAAGGCGGCAGCGACGCGCGCTATCAATCGAACATGCTGCTGCAGAATAACTACTACAGCATCGAAGGCTTGAAGGTGGAGGATTTCTGCGGCAAGGTGATCAAGGGCAAGAGCTTCATTGGCTTCCGCTCGTCGGGTCATATCTTTAGCAGCGACCGCTCGGGCACGAGCGCGATCGATGGGCAGTGCGGGTTTGCGGCGCCGAGCTCGGCTAATCTGTGGACGCCGCCGTATGCGTACACACTGCAGACGGCTGCGGCGGCGCAGACCAGCGTGCCTGCGAAGGCCGGGGCTGGCAAGTTGAACTAGTAGCCTTACGTCTGAACCGCAGGCCGGATTTGTGCCGTTGGCGGAGCGTGGATGGCGGATTACGGCGTTCCGCCTAATCCGCCCTACGTGGTTCAGACGATTTTAACGTTGCCGGTATTTCTCTTAGCGCCTGCTTGATGACTTGGCGGGCTGCGCTTAGCGCCAGGCAGCCCATCACTAGCGCCACGCCAATGTCGGGCCAGCCGCTTTGCGTGCCGAACACCCCCAGCGCCGCTAGCATGACGGCGATGTTGCCGATGGCGTCGTTGCGCGTGCACAGCCAGACCGAGCGCATGTTGGCGTCGCCGTCCCGGTAGGCGTACAGCAGCAACGCCACCGTGCCGTTGGCGATCAGCGCGGCCAGGCCGACGCTGCCCATCATCACCGGCTCGGGCACCGGACCGGAGACGATATGCCATGCGGCCTTGCCCAGCACGAAGACGCCGTACACGCCCATCGTCGCGCCCTTGAACAAGGCCGTGCGCGAACGCCACACCGCCGCCGAGCCCAGCACCAGCAAGGACAGCGCGTAGTTGCCGGCGTCGCCCAGAAAATCGACGGCGTCGGCCAGCAGCGCGACCGAGTCGCTGGCCAGGCCGCCGGCCAGCTCCACGCCGAACATCAGCGCGTTGATCACCAGCGCGATCCATAAAATACGGCGATAGCGCGGATCGACCACCGGCTTGGCCGATGCGCAAGCGCCAGAACAACAGTCCGACATGCAGGTTCCTTTCCTTGTCCGTGGGCGCCGTGCCAACGCGAACCCATAGCGCAGCGCGCCGGCAACGTATGTCTTCACAAAGATGTCGCCATTAAATACAACAAATCGTGCTATCTTATTGAAAAATTTTTCACACGAGACAGTTATGTATAACACCATTCGCGCCGGCGCGCTGGCCGCGCTTGGCCTGATCGCGACATCCCATGCCACCGCCCAGCAAAGCGCGGCGCCGCAAGCCACCCAAAGCGTCACCATCTCCAGCTACAAGAAGGCGTCGCCGTGGTTTCGCGCCGAGAGCCAGCATTTCGTCGTCTACGCCGACACCGCGCGCGAAGCGACCACCGAGTTGCTCAATAACCTGGAGCGCCTCGACTATCTGCTACGCATCTACACCAAGCCTTACCGCAAGGCCAACGGCTCGGAGCAGAAGCTGACCTTGTATTACCAGAACCGCGTCGCCGGCCTGAGCGGCATCGACGCCGCCCTGCCGGCCGACGCCATCGGCCTGTACAGCAGTTGCGCGGCCGGCGTTCAGGGCTTCGGCTTCCACCTGGACGAGACGTCGCAGAACGAAGGGCTGGCCTACATCTTCGAAGCTTACACCCGCCACTTCATCTATCGCCACACGGACATCCGTTCGCCGGCCGCGTTCATCGACGGATTCGCGCAGTACTTCGCCAGCGTGCGCTTCACCGATACGCAGATGTTCATCGGTAAAACCCCACCGAACATCGCCCAATATCTCGACTTCCTGGAAGAAGGCCACCGCTACAGCCTGGATTACTCCGACGTGCTCACGCAGAACCTCGCCAACGCCAGGAACTACGCGGGCGATGCCGGCGTACGTCTGGAATTCGCCGCCAAGTCCTGGCTACTGATGCACTACATGCAGTCTTCCGAAGATAACCGCGCGCGCCTGGGTAAATACCTGGGCGCGGTGTACCAGGGCACCGCCGCCACGCCGGCTTTCGAGGACGCCTTCGGGCTGAAGGCCGCGCAGCTGGGCACGGAAATGTGGCGCTACCGCCGCACCTCGATCAAGGTATTGCAAGTGGACATGCCTGAATTGCCGGTTGCCACCGTCGACTTCAGCGCGCTGCCGGAAGCGGCCAGCGATTTCGTCATGCTCGATGCCGCCGTGAAATCGTGCCCCGGCAAGCAGGCCGGCGAAGCGCTGCTGCGCAAGATCAGCAGCGAGGCGGGAAAGTTTCCAAAGAACGAATTCGCGCAGATGACGCTGAGCCGCGCGCGTATCGCCTTCGGCAACCCGGCCGAGGCATTGCCGTGGCTTTCGCAGGCGATCGCTAAGAATGCCGCCAATTTCGACGCCGTTTATTTGTCGGGCCTGGCCAACCTGCGCTTGGCCCAACAGAGCCAGGGCGCAACGGCGCAGGCCTACCTGCAAACCGCGCAGCAGCAATTGCTGAACGCACGCGAGCTCAATTCCGATTCGTCGGACGCCGCGTACGCCTACTACCGCGCGGAGCTGGCGGGGCAATCCGAGCTGAGCGAAACAGCGCTGGAAGGCGCGCTCACCGCCTGGCGCGGCGCGCGCGAGGTCGGCACCTTCGCCAGGTCGGCGGCGCTGACGCACGCCTACCTCGGCAACACGCCGCAGGCCAAGATCGTGCTGAAGAACCTGGCGCGCAACGCGCTCGACCCGGCGACAGCCAGCTGGGCCGATACTTGGCAACAAAAGCTGGCGGCCGGCGCCAGCCGCGACGATATTCTTGCGGAAATGCGCGTCGAACCGGCCGCCGTCGCCGCCAAGGAATGGACGATCGACACCAAGAGCGTCATGGACACGGTACGCTACAACGCCGGCCTGGACGCCGCGCAGGGCTACCTCTCCAGCCAGAGCATCAACACGGGCAGTCCGGACAAGGCGCTCATGTCGACCCCAACCAAAAGATGATTAATACGGAAAAGCCCGCATAACGGCGAGCCACGTAGGGCGGATTAGCGCAGCGTAATCCGCCATGCAAGCGCCGCCCACGTCCCCAGCCCCACCCGCCCGTTATGCGCGTGACCGCACGGTAATTTAGCTTCCCGCGCAGTATGGTGCTCCAATAATAAAGGAGCACGATATGATCCTCGCGATAATCCTCGTCATACTGATCGGCGTTCCCGCCGTCATCCTCGCCACGCCGGCGCTGCGCCGCAGCCTGGTCACACCGCACATTTTCGCACTGTTCAAGCGCATCCTGCCCGCCATGTCCGACACCGAGCGCGACGCGCTCGAAGCGGGCACCACCTGGTGGGATGCCGACCTGTTCTCCGGCCGCCCGGACTGGAACAAGTTCCTGAAGCTGCCGCGCCCCACGCTGACGGCCGAGGAACAATCATTCCTCGACCACGAGGTGCGCCACTTGTGCGAACTGGTCGACGACTGGGAAGCGACCCAGGTCTGGCAAGGCCTGCCCGCTCCCGCCTGGCAATACGCGCGCGACAAAGGCTTCCTCGGCATGATCATTCCGAAGCAATACGGCGGCAAGGCCTTCTCCGCCTACATGCATTCGCAGGTGGTGATGCAGTTGTCGACGCGCTGCTCGGCGCTGGCGGTGCAGGTGATGGTGCCGAACTCGCTCGGTCCGGCCGAGCTGTTGCTGCACTACGGCACCGAGGAACAAAAGAACTATTATTTGCCGCGCTTGGCCGCCGGCACCGAAATCCCCTGCTTCGCGCTCACCAGCCCGTACGCCGGCTCCGACGCCGCCGCGATTCCCGACACCGGCGTGGTTTGCATGGGCCGCTTCGAGGGCCGCGAAACCCTGGGCCTGCGCATCACCTGGAACAAACGCTACATCACGCTGGGGCCGATCGCCACGCTGCTTGGCCTGGCCTTCCGCGTGGTCGATCCCGACGGCCTGCTGCCGGCCGGCTCCAGCACCGGCATCACCTGCGCGCTGATCCCGGCCACCCATCCGGGCGTGGTGATCGGCCGCCGCCACTGGCCGCTGAACGCCGTCTTCCAGAACGGCCCGACCAGCGGCGACGACGTGTTCATCCCGATGGAATGGATCATCGGCGGCCCGGGCCAGATCGGCAAGGGCTGGCGCATGCTGATGGAATGCCTGGCCGCCGGACGCGCGATCTCGCTGCCGTCGGCCAGCGTCGGCACGGCCAAGCTGGCGGTGCGCGGCACCAGCGCGTATTGCGCCATCCGCCGCCAATTCAAGACGTCGATCGGCAAATTCGAGGGCGTGCAGGAGGCGCTGGCCCGCATGGGCGGCAATCTGTACATGATGGACGCGGCGCGCAAGCTGTCCGCGCTGGCCGTGGACCTGGGCGAAAAGCCGGCCGTCGTTTCGGCCATCGCCAAATACCATGTCACCGAGCGTGGCCGCGCGGTCGTCAACGACGGCATGGATATCCTGGGCGGCAAAGGCATCTGCATGGGACCGAGCAATTTCCTCGCCCGCGCCTACCAGCAGATCCCGATCGCCATCACGGTGGAAGGCGCCAACATCCTCACGCGCTGCCTGATCATATTCGGGCAGGGCGCGATCCGCTCGCATCCCTACGTGTTGAAGGAGATGCGCGCCACCGCCAACGGCGACCACCGCAAGGCCCTGCACGATTTCGACGCCGCCTTCTTCGGCCACATGCGCTTTGTCTGCGCCAACGCCGCGCGCGGCCTGTGGTACGGGCTGACCGGCGGCGCCACCGCGCCCGTGCCGGAGCAGGCGGCCGGCGACATGGCGGCCTACTATCGCGCCATCGGCCGCCTGTCCACCGCGTTCGCGCTGATGACGGACGTGTCGATGTTCGTATTGGGAGGGGAATTGAAACGCCGCGAGCGCATCTCCGCGCGCCTCGGCGACGCGCTGTCGCAGATGTATCTGATCAGCGCCACGCTGAAACGCTATGAGGACGACGGCCGGCAGCAAGCCGACGCACCGTACGTCCACTGGTCGGTGCGCGACGCGCTGCACAAGGCGCAGCTGGCGCTGGACGGCGTGCTGGAAAACTTCCCCAACCGCCCCGCCGCCGTGCTGGCGCGCCTGCTGGTGTTCCCGTTCGGCCTGCCGTACGCGCCGCCGTCCGATGAACTGGGCAGCGCCGTGGCGAACGCGATGCAAACCGCCGGCGCGGGCCGCGAGCGGCTGCTGGCCGACGGTTTCCTGGCCGACGACCTGCGCGATCCGGTGGCCTGCGGCGAACTGGCGTTCAACCTGCTGCCGCAGGTTGAGGCGATCGAGCATCGCCTCAAGCCGGCGGTGCGCGCGGGCCAGCTGGACGCCATGCCGCAAAGCCTGCCGGAGATGGAGCGCTGGACCACGCAAGCCGCCGCCAAGGGCCTGGTGACGCCGGAGGAACGCCGGGCCCTGTCGGACTTCGCCCGCTTCACCGACCTGTCGGTGCGGGTGGACGACTTCCCGCCCGACCTCAACGCCGCCGCCGACGCCGACAAGCGCTGGCGCATGGCGGCGCAGGAGGCGGCGGTCGAGGCCTGATTACTTCGCCGCGTTGACGATCCCGCTGATCACATCGGGATAGGCTTGGGTGCCGTTCGAACGATTGAACAATCCCGAGGCGTGGTTGCCGGTGTAACCGCTGTCCCAATACATCGGCACCACGCCGCGCTTGAACGCAGCCTGGGTAATATACTGGTTCCACAGCTTGCGGTATTTACCGGTCGGGTCCACATTGCTGCGCAGGTTCGCCGAATACTCGCCCAGGATCACCGGCACACCCTTGTCGATGAAGTTGGTCTTCATCTTCTGGAACTGGGTGTCGGTGTACGACTCGTTGGCCCAGGTTTCGGTGGCGGACGGATTGGTGGCGCTGGCGCCCCACTGCCAGATGTTGTCGCTGTCGCTGAGCGTGAAGTCGTACGGATCGTAGTAATGCACCTCCATCATCAGGCGGCTGGCCACCGAATCGCTCGGCAGCGTGGCGTTGCAGCCAACCGTGTAGTCGATATTGGTCAGATAACCCTGCACCACCAGGTGCCGCTGCGTGTTGTTACCGCCGGTGGCGCGAACGGCATTGACGAAGGTCTGCAAAAAACTCTTTTGCACGGTGCAGTTTTCCGTCGTCGGCGCGCTGTACACACCGTCGATATTGGTCTCGTTGGTGCCGGCGAACAGCAAATAATCGTCGTAGTACTTGAAGTTATTGCCGATCTGGGTCCAGAACTTGTTCAGGCGCGAGTTCACCGCCGACTGTTGGGCGTACGAAGGCTGCATCCAGCCGCCGTCCCAGTGGACGTTGATGATCACGTACAGGCCGGCCGCGCGGGCGTAGTCGACCACCTGCGTCACGCGCGCCATCCAGCTGGCGCTGATGTTGTAGTTGGAGTCCGCGTACTGGCTCCACGAGACCGGAATCCGCACGCTCTTGAAGCCCGCCGCCTTGACGCCGTTGAACAGCGCCTGGTTGGCCGCCGGATTGCCCCAGGCGGTCTCGCCGCCGATCGCCTCCAGCGAGTTACCCATGTTCCAGCCGGGCGACATCAGCTTCGACATCTGAAGGCTGGTCAGGCTGCGCACCGCGCCGGCGCGCACCGCCGTCGCCGCGCCGGAATCGTAGCTGCCGGCGCTGGTGGTGAACTTGATCCAGTACCAGTAGGTCGTGCCCTGGACCGGCGTGGTGTCGGTGTAGCTGGTGGTCGATGCCGACAGGATGGCCAGCCTGCCGCGGCCGGCCGTGGTGCTGTCGATGTCGCGGTAGATCTGGACGCCGGTGACGGCGCCGCTGACGGTCCAACTCAGTTTGATATTGTCCGACGTACCGGTCGCGGTCAGGCAAACGGTCGCACCGCCCCCGCTACCGCAACTCTGGGCCTGGGCGAGCGGCCCCGCGCCCAGCGCGAGGAGGAAAAGCACCATCGATAAAAAGGATTTCATCATGTGACCTTTCATGGTTACTTGGTTAGGACTTCCGACGCGCTGCTGCAAAACCCGTCATCAGCAATCCGGCCGCCAGCAGGACCGTGCTACCCGGCTCCGGCACCGGGTTGGCCGGCCCCACCACCAGGCCGATGGCGGAGATCGAGAGGTCGTCCATCACAAACCATCCTTTGTCACGTGTGATGGTCAACCGCGATACATTGGCGAAGCTGGCTTGCACCCAGCTGTAGCTGCCGTTGATGGCGACATTCCCGGTGCTGCCTATCAGCTGGTTCGCCGCATCGTAGGCGCTGATATTGATCCACGTCGCCTTCGAACCATTGGTGGCGGGCGTGGCGAACCAAGCGCCATTCAGGTTGAAAGCGGTGTCGCTGCCGACGCCCAGGTTGTTGACGCCGAATCCGTTGGAGACGAACTGCGTGCCCGAATGGGCGGCATTGCCGTAGCCGTTGACGGCGGTGTCACCCAGGTACCAGCTGTTGGTCCAAGTCAGACCGGCATACGGGTTGTATTTGGAGAGCGACGACAGCTTGCCGCCCGCGCTCACGTCGTCGAAGTTCACCACGGCGGCTTGCGCCGGCGACGCCAGCGTCAAAACGGCGCCAGCCAAGAAACCAGTCAGTACTTTTTTCATCGTCTTCATCCCAATTTATTTACAAGCGTCGCCGGTGACGACCGGAATCGCCTCGCCGCTGACCGTCATGCCGAATTCCACCGTGTCGCCGGGCTGGATGTTCGTGTTCCAGCTCTGGTTGGGCGTGGCCGTGTAGGTTGGCGGCGCGCCGGTCACCTCGGCGTTCCAGAAGCCCTGGACGGCCGAATTGTCGGTATAGGTCCAGCTGACCGACCAGCCATTGACCACGGTCGAACGATTGTTCTTGATACGGACCGCCGCGTTGTAGCCACCGGACCAGGAGGCCGTAACCACGTAGCTGCACTCGTTGACCGGTTGCGGCGTCACCACCGGCGGGCCGGCCGTCACCGGCGTCACCAGTACTTCGCCACCGGTCACCGCCGGCGTGCCGTAGGCGATGCCGCGGCCGGCGGTGCTCATGTACACCCGGCCGAAGACGTTCATGTCGCCAGCCACCATGCCGCCGTTGGCCAGTCCACCGTATTGGTGGGCGGCGTCGTTGACGCGCACCCAGGTGGCGCCGGCGTCGGTCGAGCGCAGCATGCCGTGCACGCTGCCCACGGTCCCGTGCAGGTACACGGTTGGATAGCTGGCCTGCGGCGCCGTCTTACCGAAGCCCACCGCGTCGCACTGGTTCACCGTCGCGACCTTGGCGAAGGTGGCGCCGGAGTCGGTGGAGCGCGAAATCCCGCCGCCGTTCAGGCACACCCACAGGTCGCCCTCGCGTCCGGGAGCCGGACGAATCAGGTTGGAACCGCCGGCGGGCAGGCTGCTTTTGAGCGCGAACGAGGCGCCGCCATCGACGCTGGCCAGCAGCTTGCCATTGTCGTAGGCGTAGAACTTCGACGGATTGACCGGATCGGCGACCGGACGCGCGTTGTTGGCCGTGAGCCCGGAGATCGGCGCCCAGCTGCCGCCAAAGTTGGTCGAGCGATAGCTGACGTTCGAATCGGCGGGGCTGTGCAGCAAGGCGTAGCCATCGGCCGACAGCGCCAGGTTGCCCTTGGCGCCGTTCAGCACTGGCGACTTGGTCCAGCTCGAGCCGCTGTTGGTGGTGTAGTACATGTCGTTGCCGACACGCGCCATGATGCGCGGGTCCTGCGCGGCGATCGCCAGGCCGGTGGTGGTGCCGGTCTGCGGCGAGTGGCGCACGCCGTATTGCGCCGGATCGGCGTTGATGAAGCCATCGAAATCGCCGATCACCGACACCAGCGGACCATTCGGAACGCTCTGGAAGTCGAACGGCACCGTTTCCTCCAGCCCGGCGACGTCGAACGCCCAGGTGGTGGTGCTGGCGTTGATGTCGCTGGTTTTGAACAAGCCGTTACCGGAGACCACCCACGCCTTTTTACCGTCGAACGGATCGAACTCCACCGAACCGGCCCAGTGGATCGAAGTGTCGGTGATCCAGTTCGCGCCCTTGGGATCGATCGCGAAGCCGCGCGCCACCACGTCGGTCCAGGTGCGGCCGGCATCCTTGGAAGTGAAAATCCGGTCGCCGTACTGGTTGGCGCCCTGCGGCATCCAGGTGTTGATGGTGGAGACCACCAGGTGTTTCGGATCGTTGCGGTCGATGCTGATGCCGCCGAACGGCCGCGCGAAGCCCGGGGGCGTGATGTTGGTCCAGTTGCCGCCGACGGCGTCGTATTCCCATACCTGGCCATTGTCCATCGGCTCGTTGTTGCCGGGATGCGGGCCGGCGCCGTTGGCGTAGGTGATGTATAGCAGCCCCCCGGGGGACATGACCGCGCGCTGCGGCATCAAGCCCGTGGGCCCGCCCTCGACCGGCACGAAGGTCTCGCCGGCGTCGTAGCTGAAATACAGGTTGGGTCCCGCCGAATCGAAGCGCGACACGCCGACGAACATGCGCTGCGCCAGTCCGCCGTCCACGCTGGTGGGGTCGAGCAGCACGAAGCTGACGCCATTGTCGTTGGGGGTGCTGGTGACCTCGAAGCCGGGCATGCGGCTCCAGGTGGCGCCGGAGTCCGAACTTTTGAACAGCCCATCGCGCCGCGTACCCGCGTACAGCACGTTGCCCGAGCCGGGATCGACCTGTAGCTTCTCGCCGTTCTGCCGTCCCATGCCGTTGCCGTGGGATTTGAACTGGCTACTGACGTCGGTGACGGTGAAGGTTTTGCCGTAGTCGCTGGAGCGCAGCACGGCGGTCTTGCCGTTGCTGAAGTAGCTGGTACCGGCCAGCATATAGACGTTGGCCGCGTTGTGCGGATCGACCGCCAGCGACTCGATGCCCAGCAGGCCGACATCGGCCTGGCCGATCCAGTCGGTCATCGACGCCCAGCGCGATTTGGCGGCGTCCCAGCGATATGCGCCGCCGACGTCGGTGCGGACGTAGACGACATCGCGTTCAAGCTTGCTAGGGACAACCCCGGTGACGAAGCCGCCGCCGCCGATGGCGACCGAGTCCCAGTGGTAGTTTTCCGCCGTAGAGACGAGCGGGATCGACAGCGCTGCCGCGAGCAGCGCTACAACGTGCTTGGTTCTCATTTAATTGTCTCTCTTAGATTTATAGTTATCACGCCTCGGATGGGCGTCTGACCATTCTGCGATGTCGATCAAGCGTCCGCAATTACGAAAATCACCAGAACACTTAATGAAATTTGGCCTACAAACTTTTACTAGCTTCAGTCACAAACATGATTAGATCGCGTGGACCGTTGACACGCTGGATCGGAATATCGATACTTTCGGCAACTGAAAATCAAAATAAGCAGCGGACGATGGCGCCGGTTTCATTCGTGCTTTGAGCGAATTGCAAGATGCGGTACAGTCTCGGAGATACCCGCTTCCATTTCGTCGTTTTTAAATACTGGTAAATACATGAACCTTCGCCATATCCTGTTTGTACCCGCCGCACTGGCCGCCGCCGGCACTGGCTTGGCCGCCGAGCGTTTGACCGTCACCGTCACGCACAACCTGGATCAGGCGCGTCCATCGGAGACGATCACCATTCCGTGGAGCGAGGTCAATCGCGTGCTGCCAGGCGCGCTGCTGCAGCATATTGAAGTGAAGGACGCCGCCGGCCACGTGCTCCCATACCAGGTCACCAATGTCGCACCGCAGGCCAAGGACCCGAAGAATATCGGCGTCGCGTATGGCGACCTGATTTTCCAGCATAACTTCGCCGCCGGCGAAAAGAAGGCCACCTTCACCGTCGAAAAGATCGAGGCGATGGCGCCGCCCTTCCCCAGCAAGGTCTCGGCCCGCTATATACCGGAACGCCTGGACGATTTCGCATGGGAGAACGACAAGGTCGGGCACCGTACCTACGGCCCCGCGCTGGCCGCGCCGGCCCCCGAGGGCAGCGGCAAGGAAGTGCTGGTCACCAGCGGCATGGATATCTGGCACAAGCGCGTGGCCTATCCCATCGTCGACCGCTGGTACAACAAGGGCCACGATCATTACCACCATGACGAAGGCGAAGGCATGGACATGTACAACGTCGGCAAGTCGCGCGGCGCGGGCGGCACCGGCATTTGGGACGGCGGCGCCCTGTACACCAGCGTGAACTACGCCAGCTGGAAAGTCATCGCCAACGGCCCGGTGCGCGCCATCTTCGAATTGAACTACGACGCCTGGGACGCCGCCGGCACCAAGGTATCGGAAGTCAAGCGCTTTACCGTCGACGCCGGACATTACTTCGACCAGATCGAAAGCACCTTCACCTTCACCGGTCCGCAACAGCTGACCGCCGCCGTGGGACTGAACAAAACCCCGGCCGACAAGGGCCAGGAAGCGGTGATCACGCCGTCGACCGTGCCGGCCGACCGCTCGATGATCCAATGGATCGAACAGAAATCTAACGGCGCCTTCGGTACCGCCGTCATCGTGCCGACCGCCGACGAAAAAGGCTACGCCGAAGACAAGCTCAATACGCTGATGCTGGCCAAGGTCATCTCCGGCCAGCCGCTGCGCTATTACGTGGGCTCCGGCTGGACCCGGGGCGGCGACTTCGCCACCCGCGACGACTGGCTGAAGTACGTGGCGGCGCAGGCGGCGCGGGTACGCTCGCCGGTCAGCGTCACGCTGGGCAAATCGAATTAATGCAGTTTAAACCGGGCACTCCTTCCCTGCCGGTGGTACGCCGTCGTCTCTCCTCGGCGCTGCTGCTGGCAGGGTTTTCTATTCTGGCGTTAGCCGCTTCCGGCGGTGCGCACGCCGCCGCCACCGACACTTGGCGTCTGGCTTTCGGTGGCGGCAAACCGCCCGCCGGCTACACCGCCGTGCAACCCGACATGACGTACGACGAAAAACGCGGCTTCGGCTTCGAGCCGGGCGCGATGGTGCGCAATGTCCAGGCGCGCACCAGCCACCTGGGCGCCGACAAGCCCTTCTTCTTTTCCGTCGATCTGCCCGAGGGGAACTACAACGTCACGATCACCTTCGGCGGCGGCGAGTCCGCGTCGACCACCACCGTCAAGTCGGAACTGCGCCGGCTGATGCTGGAAAACGTGGCGACCGCGCCCGGCGCCGTGGTCAAACGCAGTTTCACCGTCAACGTCCGTACGCCGCGCATCCCGGCCGGCGACGGCATCGCCGCCGGCGCCGTCAAGTTGAAGGCCCCGCGAGAAACGGTGCAGGAAGCCTGGAACTGGGACAAGCGCCTGACACTGGAAATCAACGGCGCCAGGCCGGCGATCAGCGCCATCGAGATCGTCCCGGTCACCACGCCGACGCTATTCCTGCTCGGCGACTCCACCGTCTGCGACCAGCCGGGCGAACCTTACAGCAGCTGGGGACAAATGCTGCCGCGCTTCCTCAAGCCCGGCATCGCGGTCGCCAACCACGCCGAATCCGGCGAAACCTACCGCGATTCGCTGGCGCGCCGGCGGCTGGACAAAGTCGTCAGCGCGATGCGGCCGGGCGACACTGTCCTGATGCAGTTCGGTCACAACGACCAGAAACAGATCAAGGAAAACAAGGGCGGCCCATTCACCACCTACAAGGACGAGATCCGCGCGCACGTCGACGCCATCCGCGCGCACGGCGGCATTCCGGTCATCGTATCGTCGATGGAGCGCCGCAATTTCGACCAGGCGGGCCAGGTCGTGCCATCGCTGCGTGACTATGCCGACGCGGCGCGCGAATCCGCGAAGGAGCTTGGCGTCGCCTTCATCGACCTCAATGCGATGAGCAAACCGTTCTACGAGGCGCTTGGTCCCGAGCTGTCGAAACAAGCCTTCGCCGAGCCACAGCCGGGACGCATCGACAACACGCACCACAACAACTACGGCGGCTACGAGCTGGCGCAGGCGGTGCTGGCCGGCTTGCGGCGCAGTGGCGTGCCCGCCGCCG
Organism: Duganella sp. 1411; assembly: GCF_017833525.1. Taxonomy (GTDB): domain Bacteria; phylum Pseudomonadota; class Gammaproteobacteria; order Burkholderiales; family Burkholderiaceae_D; genus Rugamonas. The sequence continues at coordinate 446,245 of NZ_JAFICD010000001.1, read as the reverse complement.
CCTTCATCGCCGACGGCTACGGCAATTTCGATCCAACCCATCCCGATCCGGTGGCCTCGTTCTCGGTCCCGGCCAGTCCCACCTTCACCAACGAACGCCCACTGGGCGACGAGGCAAACCAATAATATGAAGATCACGCGGCAGCTGGCCGTTGGCATCACGCTGGCGATCGCCAGCTTCGCGTCGCAGGCGGCCGACGCCTACGTTTTCGCCTACTTCACCGGCAACGGCGAGGACGGACTGCATTTCGCCGGCAGCACCGACGGCTACAAATGGGACAAGTTGGGCGGCGGCCGCAGCTTCCTGGCGCCGAAGGTCGGCAACTCCAAATTGATGCGCGATCCCTGCATCGTGCGCGGCCCGGACGGCACGTACCACATGGTGTGGACCTCCGGCTGGAACGAGAACAACATCGGCTATGCCTCGTCGAAGGACCTGGTCAACTGGTCGCCGCAGCAGCAGGTGCCGGTGATGGCGCACGAACCGGGCTCGCTGAACGCCTGGGCGCCGGAGATTGTCTACGACGACAAGCGGGGCGAGTTCCTGATCTTCTGGGCGTCGACGATACCGGGGCGCTTCCCCGCGACGGACGGCTCGTCGGAGGAAAAATACAATCACCGCATGTATTACACGACGACGCGCGACTTCGTCACGTACGCGCCCACGCGGCTGTACTACGATCCCGGCTTCAGCGTGATCGACGCCAGCTTCTTGCGCGCGAACGGCAAGAACTACCTGGTGGTCAAGGATGAAACGCGCAACCCGCCGAAGAAGCACTTACGGATCGCGGCGGCGCCGGACCTGCGCGGACCGTTCGGCGAACTCGGTGCGCCCATCACGCCGCCGGGCCTGTGGGTGGAAGGACCGACGGCGCTACAGATCGGCAAGGACGTGATCCTGTATTACGACGCCTACACGACCAAGCATTATGGCGCCATGCGCTCGCGCGACCTGGTGCACTGGGAAGACGTAACAGCGAAAATGCAATTCCCCGACGAAGGCACGCCGCGGCGCCTACGCCACGGCACGGTGATAGCCGTACCGGAAGAACTGCTCACGAAGATGTCGAACTCTGAACCACTCTGACTGAACCACTCTAAACCACGTAGGGCGGATTAGCGAAGCGTAATCCGCCATGCATGCGCCGCAACCGACGCATGCATCGGGTCATTTCACCAACAACTGCAACGAACTATCGTTAATCTCAAACTTATTCGTCTTCAGCATGGTGATAATCTCCGCGCCCGCCAGCAGCACCGGCCCGTATCCATGCGCCGCATACACGTTCACCGGCCGATAGGCATAAAACGCCGGATCAAACCCCATCCCCGTCCCGACGCAAACCCCTTCAACCTGTCCCTTCGCATTGACCTTGGTCGCCGCCGCATTCCAGGCCAGCATCACGGCCGGCGCATACGCCATCTTATCGATATAGCCCTTATTAATCGCACGGGCCATCGAATACGCATAGATCGCCGTCGCCGACGTCTCCAGATAGGTATCGTTCCGGTCCAGCAGCTGATGCCACAAGCCCGTGCCATCCTGATACGAGGCCAGCCCCTTGACGTGCGCCCGCAACTGCTTGAGCACCATCGGATATCCCGGATGATCCTTCGGCAGCACATCGAGCAGCTCCACCATGGTCATCACCGCCCAACCGTTCGCGCGCGCCCAGTGGAACTCCGGATGCACGTCCATGCCCTGCACCCAGCCATGCATATAGATGCCCTTGCGCTCATTGAACATCCGCTTCGAGAACTGCTCCACCTGTTTGACCGCATCGTCATAGTAGCTGGCGTCGCCGGTCAGCTTGCCCAGTTGCGCCAGCGCCGGCACGGCCATGAACAGATCGTCCAACCACAGCGTATCGACCTGCGGACGCACGCGCGCCAGGGTCCCGTCGCTCAACCGATGTTCCTTGGTACGGATGAAGGTGACGCAGCTATCGAGCAGCGGCTTGACGTCCGCCTGCAAGCCCTCCCGCTTCGCCTTGACGATCGCGGCGCACACGGCACCGATATCGTCCAGCGCGTGCGGCTCCAGCATACCGCGCACCGGCGACTTGCTTTGCGGGTTGGACTTCATGCGCGCCAGCGTGGCCGGCGCCAGATTGGCCAGCAGCGTCAGGCGCTTGTTCACATAATCTTTGTAACGCTTGTCGCCGGTGGCGCCGCCCGCCGCCAGCATGCCGGCGTACGTCACGCCCCACTCGTAGCTGGTCAGGCGAAAATCACCGGGAGCGAACACGGTGTCGTCATCGATCTGGTTGAAATTGGTGATTTCCTTTTTGGTCTTGGCGTTGATCGCCTGCGTCGGCGTGGCCGCGTCCAGATAAGTAAAAACCCGGTCCAGCACCTTGGACACATCGTCGACCGATGGATTGCCATAGGGCGTGGGATAGTCGGCCTTCATCAGGTGCAGCGGCGCGGTCATGTCGTTGGCGGGCTTGGTCTCGGCCCAGGCCTGGCATGCCAACGGCAGCAGCATGGCGGCGATGGCGGTCTTTTTCAGCAGAAGCTTGACTTTCATGTATTGTGTCTCGTTGTTGTTAGTGTTTTAGATAAGCTGCCAGCGGGTCGCCCGGCAAGCTTTTGAAGGCGTCGACCACGCGCGCGGCATTGAACTGCGCGCCGGCTTCATTGGTATGCGTGCGGGCGTCGGAAAAATAGCCGTTGACCGTCACGGCGCCGGCCTTGCGGTAAGCGTCGCTGACGATCATCGTCAGGTCGGCGAACAGCGCGCCGTTTTTGCGCGCCACTTCCTCGTCCCACTGCGCATAGTTCGCGAAGTCGCGGCCCTGCTCCCACACGTCGCGGTGCGGAACAGGCGACAGCAGGATGACGGTCGCGCCTTTGGCTTTCGCGTCGGCGACATAGCGCGCCATATACCAGCCAAATGTGTGAACCTGCTCCTTGACGCCGTCCGGCCGTGTGTCCTCCACCGTCTCCGGGCCGGTGCCGGGCACCGAGCCGCGATTTTTACCGGCCGGGTCGCCGATACGGGCGCCGTCGTTGTGGCCGAACTGGATCGCGACGATATCGCCGGCCTTCAGCTGCGCCAGCACCTTGTCCCAGCGGCCTTCGGTAAAGAAGGTACGGCTGCTGCGGCCGCCGATCGCGTGATTGACGACGTTGATCTTATCGGTGTTAAAAAACGGCGCAATGCGCTCCCCCCAGCCGATGGCGCCGTTCGCACCGCCGCTTTTGACGGTCGAATCGCCAACCAGGAAAAGGCTGGGTAACGATGGATCGCGCGGTTTTTCTCCGGTGATCTTGCTGGCGTCGACCACCGGACGATCATCCTCGGCGGCCGGAACGGCCATGCCGGCCGTGTTCAGCGCGGTCATGACGACCGGCGTACGCAGGGCTTTGAGGCCGGCCACCACGGCGCGGGCGTTCAACTCGGCGCCGGCCAGATTGGTGTGGGTGTTCTCGTCCGGCGTCACCAACGGGAACAAGCGCATCACGGCGTCCCGGCCCATGGTGTCGTACTGGCGCGCGATCATTCCGTTCAAATCGATGAATCCGACCTTCTGCTGGCGTGCCACCTGCTCGGCCCAGCCGGCGTATTCATTCTGGCTGCGCCGGATCTTGCCATCCTCGCCCCAACTTTTTCGCGGTATCGGCGAGCAGATGACGGGCGTGGCGCCGCGCGCCTTGATATCGGCGACGAAGGTGCGCAGATACCAGCCGTAGCTATGCACCACTTCGCGTTCGTTGGTCATCAGGTTATCGATCTCCTCGACCTCGTCGCCGGTTCCCTTGATCGTGCCGCGCGCGCGGACGTTGTCGTTGACCGGTCCGGAGTCATTGTGGCCAAACTGGATCAACACCACGTCGCCCGCCTTGACCAATGCGAGGGTGCGCTGCCAGTGTTTGGTGGTCAGGTAGGTCCGGCTACTGAGCCCACCGATGGCGCGATTGACCACGTTGATCTTGGCCGGGTCGAACATCGACGCCAGCGGATTGCCCCAGCCCCATTGGCCCGCCGCGCCCTTGCCCTGGCCATCGTCCTTGCCGTTGCGGACAGTCGAATCACCGATCAATATCAGCGAAGGCAGGCTGGGATCGGCCGGTTCCGGCAGCACCACCTGCGCGTTGCGCGGATCGGTATTGACGGCAGGCGGCGGGGTCTGCGCGAGTGCCGGCGAAGAGGCCAGAACTGCTGCGGCGCAGCACAGTTTGAGGACAAAAGCGAGGTATCTGTTCATGGCGACAATTCTATGCGAGGATTTTTCGGGCCTTGTGCTTTGCGCCTAAAGAATCAGAAAAATGAGCAATGCCCGCATCGGTATGAGCAGACAATCGTAACCTTTCAACCTGTTTTGAGCTATCGATGATTATCAAGACCCTGATTTGCGCGGCCCTCATCCTCTCCAGCGGCGCGCATGCGCAAATCGGGACGCGTTTTCCGTCCGAGCGCAAGGTCGTCAAGGATCCGGTCACCGGCACCATGCTCACCTTCCTGACCAGCAAACCGCACGGCGATTCCAAGATCTATCCCACCCATCCACAATGGACCTCGGACGGCAAGTGGCTGGTGTTCCGCTCCGCGCGCGTCGAGGGCGAGGCCATGGCCGTCAACGAACGGACCGGCGAACTGGTTCAGGTCACGGAGGGTGGCTACCTCGGCATGCTTAATCTGGCGCGCAAATCGATGAAGCTCTATTTCATGCGCAAGGACGCCGACGAGAAGCGCCTGCAGATCGTCGAGGTGGATCTGGCGACGCTGCTGGCCGACAGCAAGGCCGGCAAACTCAAGTCTGCCGGCGCCTATCAGCGAATTTGCGGTACCACCGCGCCGGGGCTGGAAGCCGGCGGCGATATGGCGCTGGACGCCGGAGAGGAATGGGCGTACTTTCGCACCGGGCCGGGCGAGGCGGCCAGGCACCTGGCGCCGGACGTGAAGATAGCGGAAGCGTTCGGGCCACGTGGCATGGGCGCCGGGCCGAACGGGATCGCGCGCATGAACCTGCGCACCGGCGAAGTCAAACATGTGGTCTCGGTGCCTTTCCAGATCGGCCATATCCAGGCGAATCTGTGGAATCCGGGCGAAATCGTCTTTTGCTGGGAGACCGGGGGCAAGTCGCCGCAGCGCACCTGGACGGTGAAGTCCGACGGCAGCGGCCTGCGCCCGCTCTATCCGGAAGCGCCGTATGAATGGGTCACGCACGAAGCGGTGATCTCGAAGGATGAAGTGGCGATGGCGATCATGGGGCACCGGCCTATCGCCGAAGGTGGTGGCGGGGTGGACGCGCCGGCGACCGGCGTTCAGGGCGCCAATCCAGGGCAGGACGAGGGTTGGGGCATCACCGGCACGCGCGAGAAACCGAGCGGGCTGGCCATCGTCAACCTGCGTACACGTGAAATGACGATTGCGGGGCAGACGCCGTCCGGCAGCGGGTTGTGGCATGTGCATGGATCGTCGGACGGACGTTGGGCGGTCGGCGATGATTTCAGCCGCAGCGTGTACCTGATCGACCGCAAGACGCGCGAGATGATCATGCTGACCACCGGGCACAAAACCACGGCGGCGGACCACCCTCACCCGACCTTCAACGCCGACGGCACGCGAATCGAGATTCAATCGGCGATGCTGTCGGAGGATGGTCGCAGCATGAACATTTGCATCGTGCCGGTGCCGAAGGCTTGGCTCAAGCGCTAGTCGGAATGCCGCATGACTCCCATGTGAACCTCGCCGATCACCAGCCCAAGGAGGTGTTTGTGGATCTGGGCTATCGCGGCCGGCGCCGCTGGCGCCACCCGCACCATGTTCCACTTCTGGCCGTTTTATACCAGACTTCGCTGCAAAATTCACGGCTCGCGCTAAGTCATCCGCACGAGTCCGCATTCGAGAACTTGTCGGACGTTGTCCAGCCCCGCTTGCCTGCCTTATTCTCGACCTGCTTCCACCAAGTCATTTTTGCCCCTTTTCCGTCCGCGCCGGGCATCGTGGCGAGACCAACGCCGCTTGTGTAGACTTTGCCCCGATACCAAAAAAGGTAGAAGCCTTCGCCCAAGGGCGACAGCATATAGACAATATCACCAGCTCTAAGCGTAAGCTGCGGCTTGTCTATTCCTTTGACATAGCCGTCGTGAACCGCCTTGTCGATTCGAACGACACCCGCTTTCTCGGTCACAACGACACCCGTCAGAGCATGGAACTTCTCTTGTGTATGCAGATGGAATACTACAGCTGATTTATAGCTGCGCCTCTCATGCACAGCAATATCATCGTTAGCAGTCCAAGTCCGATACTCGCAGCATTCGAAAGGGCATACTCCCAAGTTCTCATAATTCGCTGGAGGCAGGTCCTGCGCTTCAGAAGCAGGACAACCAGATATGAAAAAGATGAAACTGATGAAGAGCAGTTTTTTCATACAGGTTCCTTATTTTTCCAATCGCCCGTTATTCGACCAATTTCAGCTATCTGTCGATTGCGGGTGCACGTGCAAAGTAACGGCCACAACTATCAACTAAAATGATGCCGAGTCCAATATCACATCATCAGGTTCACCGTGAATGATCATCAATTCGGCGACCTTGGCGTAGAACGTACTCCCGCTCTTGATGCCTTTGGCGTAAAAAACCTCGGCGGCTTGGGGGCGTAATCTGGCTCCGCATTGAGTTGTGCTGCAACGAGGACTATTGTGTGACACGAAGCAGTACGTCAGCGTGGTGATGCCCGGTAAAACTTGAGAATAACTGTCCTCGCAACTGTACCTGGTCGCCGATCTTCGACCGTAGCGTGGCGTACTGTGTTTTCGTGAGGACGAGTTGAACTTCTTTCACAGCATCATGGGGTTGGCGATCAGGGCCGCTATCTCCTTGTGTGCATATGGGCTGATTGAGTGTTAAGTAAAAGCCGGTCTCCGGTTCGTCGCCGTTGACGACACTTTCAAAGTTGGGTTTGCCGGGGAAAGTGGCCCGGTGGAGCGATCCGGTTAATACCAGGACAGCGGGCTCATATTTCAGGCAGTCAACTGCGTTAGCTGATAAACAAAACAGGCTGGCGAACGACATGATCAAAAATTTTATCGAAATTTTCATGGCCAGATCTCTTTCCATTGATGGCCTAATCATAGCTGCGTTTTAACGTCATCTGACTAACATTACACATCCGTAACGCAATCTCTAAAAAAACCGGAGTGTCAATGCCCGAGTGGCACATTTCTTTCGAATGAAGATCGAAAAACCCGACAATCATCTGGTGGTTCGCTTGCGCAATAGGCAGCCTGAACTAAATCCGTTTACACCGACTACCAACATCCCGGACTTTACCTACAAACGAGGAAAAATGCCGGCCCACCGCTGACGCCGCGCGGCCGCTTTTGCGCGCGCCGCCTTTTATACAACACTCAGGCAAGCGGCGCCCCGTCACGGAGTACGCCGTACCGATCAATTCAACTCCACAATTTCCACATGACGCAACTCATACGGCGCCCCCTCGAGCTGGAACCCGATGCGTCCCGACGCCGGCTGACTGTCCGCGACGCTATTTTGATAAACGCCATTGATGGTGACCTCGACCTTGCCATCGCGGCTGACGATATCGCACACATTCCATTCCCCGACCGGCCGCTCGCTATCCGGCGCCGTATGCCCTTTGATGCGCGGCTCCGCACCGGCAGCGGACGTCAACGCCTCGGCGAAACTGGCCCCGGCCATCGGCAGCAGATCGCCGGCGTTGCCACGCTTGGTCTGCACCTGGAGACTGAGCGGCCACACCCGATCCAGCGGACCATCGCTGATATGCAGCAGGATGCCGCCATTACCCGGCTTCCCGCTCCAGCGCCACTCCACATGCAGCTTGTAGTTGCGGTAGGTGTTCAACGTCGCCAAAAATCCCGACGGCTGCCCGGTCGATGCCACCACTCCTCCGGGCAGCATCCGGAACACGCTATCGACGCCTGCCGCCGGCGACGTCTTCAACTCCCACCCGCTGAAATCGCGGCCGTTAAACAAATCCACTGCGTTCGCCGTCTGGGCCGAGAAAAACAGCAACGCGGCGCATGCCATCCGATTCATCATCTGATACTCTCTTCACTATGAAAAAAACCCTGATTACCCTGATCCTCGGCGTCAGCGCCACCCTGGCCAACGCCACGCCCACCGTCATCCCACTGTGGCCGGAAGGAGTGCCCGGCGCCAAAGCGGACATCGGCCCCGAAAAAATCGGCGGCGGCTACAACTCCAACGTCAGCGAACCGACGCTGACCATGATCGGCCCGGCGGTCGACCACCCCAACGGCACCGCCGTCATCATCTGCCCCGGCGGCGGCTACGTGCGCATGTCCACCGCGCGCGAAGGCGACCAGTATGCCACCTGGCTCAGCACCCTGGGCGTGACCAGTTTCGTGCTCAAGTATCGCATGCAGGAGTATGGCCACCCCGCTCCGCTGCAGGACGTGCTGCGCGCGGTGCGCATGCTGCGTTCGCGCGCCGCCGAATTTAACATCAACCCGGCGCGCATCGGCGTCATGGGCAGCTCCGCCGGCGGCCATCTGGCGGCCAGCGCCGGCACCTTGTTCGACAACCCGGCCGGCCGCACCGGCGCCGCCATGGACGCCGTCAGCGCCCGTCCGGACTTTCTGATGCTGATGTACCCCGTGATTTCGATGCAGGAGCCGGCCGTGCATGCGGGATCGCGCAAGGCCCTTCTTGGCGCCACGCCGTCCTCCGAGGCGATCCAGCTGATGTCGTTGGAAAAGCAGGTCACCGCCGCCACGCCGCCAACGCTGCTGATCCACACGCAGGCCGATCAAGCCGTCCCGGTCGAAAACAGCATCCTGTTCTACCAGGCGCTGACCAAGGCCAAGGTGCCGGCGGAGATGTACCTGTTCGAGCACGGCGGCCACGGCATGGGCATGCGCGATGGCCTGGGCACCTCGTCACTGTGGCCACGCCGCGCCGAGGAATGGCTGCGCGATCGCGGCCTGCTCACTCAGGCGAAATAAAACATCGGCCGCAGTGGCCATTCGCGGGGCCGGTTACCCGGCTCCACTTCCATCAGGTCCGCCATGTAGTCCCACCAGCGCTTCATCACCGGTTGGCCCGGCAACGCCTCGATCTTGTTGTCGGCGGAGAGCTTCAGCACGGCGAACAGGTGCAGCGTTTCCTCGTCGAGGAAGATCGAGTAGTCGTAGATGCCGGCCTCCTTCAGCGCGGCGGCCAGGTCCGGCCACAGCACGTCGTGGCGGCGCTTGTATTCGTCCACCGTGCCCGGTTTGAGCTTCATGCGGAACGCGCTTGTGATCATTGTTTGCCTCCGTTGACCATTTTTTTCAGTTCGGCGGCGGCCAGCAGGTAGCCGCCAACGCCGTAGTTGAAGCTGGACGCGGGCCGGTAGAACGCCGGTTCGGCGCCGGTCTGCTGGATGCCACCCAGGCGCCCGTCCGCATAAACGTGTTTGAGGATGCCGGCCCACGCGCGCTCGATCACCGGGCGGTAGACCTTGGCGTCCAGATACCCCTTGTTGACGCCATACGCCATGCCATACACGAACAGCGCCGAGCCGGAGATCTCCGGCAGCGGATAACTGCCGGGATCGAGCAGGCCGGCGTGCCACAGGCCGTCCTTGCCCTGCAACCCGGCGATACGGGCCGACATCTCGCGCAACTGCCGCACGTAGAACGGCTTTTGCGGATCGTTTTCGGGGATGTAGTCCAGCGTGCGCGCCAGGCCGCCCAGCACCCAGCCTTCGCCGCGCGACCAGAAGATCTTCTTGCCATTCGGTTCGCGCTTGGCGATGTAGCTGGCGTCGCGCGCGTACAAATGATCTTCCTGGTCGTAAAGCAGATCGTAGGTCTTGCGCCATTGATCGTGCACGTAGTCGAGGTATTTGCGATCGCCGGTCGCCTTGTACATCTTCGCCCATACCGGCGGCGCCATGAACAGCGCGTCGCACCACCACCATGGCAAGCGGTCATCGCCAGGCTTGAGCGTTTTCAGGTTAATCAGGATATCGAGTTCCGTTTTGGTCGGGCCAAGGCGTGCCGACGCGGGATCCCGCTCGTACAATTCCAGATACGTCTGAGCGACGCTGATATCGTCCGCGTTGGGATACGGGGTGCGCAGCTTCCATTCGAACTGATTCGCCATGGCGAGCATGGCGTCGCGATATTTCGGATCGCCGGTGGCCTCCGACGCCGCCATGAAACCGCTGAACAGTACACTGGAGGTCCAGATCCGGTCCAGATGCGGCATGGTGCGCGCCAGCTGCCAGTCCGCCACCTTGCGCAGCGCCTTGTCGATCGCCGCCGCCCGCAGTGCCGGTGACAGGTCGGTGGCCATCGGCCCGCCGTCCGCCGGCGCGTCGCCGAAATGACGGCTGGTGTCCTTGTCGACGATGGCCTGCATGGCGGGCGTCGGCAACGGATATTGTGGCTGCTCGTTCACGCTGGCGCAGCCGCTCACCGCGGCAAGCACCGCCAAAACCAAATAGCGGGTATTCATCATGTCTTGTCCTGTTCTTCAAAACTCTTCTTGGATGGGTCTTCCTTTGGCGGTGCCGGTCCCACGACCGCGCTGCCGGCCGGCAGTCCCTTGACGGCCGATGCGTCCTCGATGGCGACCGGCTGTTTAAGCCGCAGCTTCGTTTCGGTGAATTTCCAGGCCTTGACGTCGTAGATATGACCGCCCTTCTCGGCTTCGATGTCCAGATTGGCAAGGCTGAAGCGGTCCAGCGGCACCTCCTTGTAGCCATCGACCTCGAACGCGGTGGTGGCGCCGGTGGCCTGGATGTTCCATATGCGAACGTCGTGGAAATGCGCGATGCCCTTCTCCCTCGGCACCGGAGTGGCCAACGCTTTCCAGTACGGCGGATAGTCCTTGATGTCTTTCGGGATCTCAGCGTAGCTGTAGCTTGGATTCCAGTTCATCGTGATGCGGATGACGACCGGCGTGCCCTTCATCGTGAAATCGTGCAGGCGCAGATTTTCGCCGAAGCCGCCACGCGTGTGCGCCGATTTGAACAGGATGCCGACAGGGACCTTGTCGAGCACCGTGATGTTGTAGGCTTCGATATTGCGGAAGCCGCCCGCCGTCTCGCTGCCGAACGTCACCCCGGCCGCGCCGTCGCGCACGATGGAGTCGCGGATAACCACATCCTCCGTCGGGCGGTTGACGCGCTGGCCGTCGGAATCACGCCCTGCTTTCATACATAAAGCGTCGTCGTTGACGGCGATGTCCGCGTTCTGCACCAGTATCTTTTTGGAAGAGTCGATATCGATGCCGTCGGTCGATGGTCCGCGTCCGCCTTCGTTGTTGCGGATGACGACGCCATCGACGGTAATGTCGGTCGAATAGCAGATGTGCAGCGTCCAGAATCCCGAGCGGCGCAGCAGCAGGCCGCCGCCCACTTTCACCTGCGAAGAATTAAACACCTGGATAAGGCGGGGACGCTTGGCGTCGTAGTCCGAGGCCCAGCGCAGCCCGCGCGGTTCATACGTCTTGCGCAAGGTCCAGTAGCTGTCCCAAAAGATCTTGCCGTCGCCGTCGATGGTTCCCGCGCCCGTGATCGCGGCGTTCTTTTGCTCATAGACGTTGACCAGCGCCGCCGGCCAGCTCATTTCGATACCGGCGATCCGGGTCGGCATGACGGGATAGTCCTCGATCCGCTGCGAACCGAGGATGGTGACGCCTTTGTCCACTTGCAGCGTGACGCCGTTTTTAACGAAGATAGATCCGCTCAGATAGGTGCCGGGACTGAGCACCACCGTCCCGCCATCCTTGGCGGCGGCGTCGATCGCGGCTTGAATCGCTTTGGTATTGAGGGTGACGCCATCGCCCTTGGCGCCGTAACTGCCGGCGTTGTAGGTTTTGGCGCCGGCGCCGGCCATGCCGAGGGCAAGGATCGCGGCAAGCGCCAGGCGTATCCACTTGGTGGTATTCATGGAGGTTCTCATTTGTCAGGTTGCGCCAGCAGCCGCACGGGGCCCAGCATGCCGGACGGCGTGGGGACGATCAGGTGGGTATCCTGCGGGACGAAGCGCTGGCCGTAGCGCGCCGACAGCAGCCGGTAATCCGGACGTTCCTGGCCCGCCAGCGCGTTCAGCGACAGGTTGGCGACTTTGACTTCGATCTTGTTGACGCCCGCCCGCAGCCGGCTGGTGATATCCAGCTCGTAAGGGGGATGCCACACCGAACCGGCCCGCTGGCCGTTGACGTAGACCTCGGCCGCCTCGCGGACCGGACTATCGAGCATCGCGCGCATACCGGCTGGAACCTTGGGAGTGGTTTCCAGCGGCGTGCCCTTGCCGAAGTCGAGGCGAATGGCGGCGCCGTTCAGCTGCGATGCGCTGAGCTCCACATCCTTGCTGTAGACGGCGACGCCGGAGAAGAAGCGCCTGGAGAAATCGTCGGTCCACGACCGCAGTTGCGTCATCGATTGCGGCTGCGCGCCGGGAAAGCGTACTTGCCAGTCGCGGCTCAAATCCGCCAACACCACGGAGGGCTTGCGTGGCGCCACCGCGGCAGCCGCGTCGCCGTCGCTCAGAACCAGGACGCGCGACTCGTATGGCGCCATATCCAGCTCCAGCGCTGGCGTCACCTGGGCTGCGCTGGTCGTGCCATCATGCGGATTCCACCAGGAGGCGGACTTGCGCGTCGCACGCAGTTTGGCCGTGGTGCGCACCTGTCGGTTGCTGGTGTTGGCGATAAAGTAGATGTCGCCGTCCGCCAGCTTGCGGCGCACGAAGCCGACATCGGCCGACTGCGACGCCAGCTTCAGGTCCGGCGTCACCGCCTTGGCCAGCGCCGCACTAACCGCCGTGTCGTCCGCCACCAGCGTCACGCCAGGTGTGTTTTGTAAGGCCTGGGAGGCCGCCACGACCTGCGATGTGATCCTCTGCGCGCCGGCAAAACCCGGGGCCAGCGACGGCAGGCCACCGACGGCGATGATCTTGCCGCCGCCGCGCACGTAATCCGACAGCTTGGCCATCACCTCCGGCGACAGGCGCGTCACGTGCGGCATCACCAGCACCGGGTGGCCGACGCCCAGGGCGAGGATCGATTCGGCGTCCACATAGTCCAGATTATGGCCGGCGTCGAGTATCTGCTCGGTCAGTTCGGGCGTGACGTGTTTGTGCATCTCCGCCGACAGCGACACTTTACCGGGCGTCAGCGACGCATAGACGTCGTCGTTCGGCAGCAGGACGGCGACGTCATTGGCCGGCCGTCCCTGGCGCAGCAGATAGCTGGTGCGGCTCAGATACGCCGTCACATCCGGCATGACGTTCCACCAAGGCTGATGATCGTTGAACACGGCCGCCGCATAAAACGCGTAGCCGGGCTCCGGCAGCCCGGGAGGCGTGTAGGGCCAGCCGTGGCCGACGAACAGGTTCACGCCTTGCAGCAGCATGCGGTCCGCCTCCGCCTTCATGTCCAGCGGCGTGGCGCTGAAGGCCGGCGAATGTAGCCAGGTCCAGGTTTCGGCCGAGATCACCGGCTTGTTGTACAGGTGCCCGGCCGATGTCGCCAACCGGGTGAAGGAGAAGGTGCGGAACTGCGGTCCCTCGCCTTCCGGCAGCGCGACCAGGCGGTTGCTCGACATGGAGACCGCCGGCTCGCCGTAGGTCTGCGAGCGGAATTGCGTTTTATGGGCTTGGGCCCAGTCGTTGACCGGCGTCAGATAGCGTTCGTTGACCAGCTCCGTTTGCGTTTGTGCCCAATCGTGGCGCAGCGCGCCGGCATCGGGACCGGCCCCGCTGAAGATCGTTGGCAGATGCGGCTTGAGATCATAGCCGCGCCGACGCTGGAACTCCTCGAGAAAATCGTCGGTCCAGTCGGTGCCGTAGACTTCCAGACTGTCCGAGAACACCGCATACGGCGGCTGGTCGCCAAAGGCCTTCAGCAAAGGCTCGGCGACGGTGTTCAGATGATGATCGATCGCCTTGCGGCTCAGGTGGTCCAGCACGAACCCTTCGGCGCCCAGCGCCGCGCGCTTGACCTGCTGGCCGGTGCGGCTGGCGATGTAGAACACCATGACGCGCGCACCGGCCGCCGGCGCGACCGCCGCGCGGCCAGGCCCCGCAGGCAGCTCCGTCATTTTCAATGCCGCCGCGTCGTACTGCTTGGCGTTGCCCGCGCCGACGAAAGCGGCCAGCAGCTTCTCGCCGCTCATGATGGCTGGCAGCGCCACCGTGGTTTCGCCGGGCGCCACCTCGGCGACGGCGACGCGCAGGCGCCCCGCCGACTCCGCGACCGGCACATTGGGGCCGCCATAAGGCCAGCCGCTGGCCAGGGTCATATCGACGCGCATGCCCTCGGACCGCGCCTTGCGGTTGACGAAGCCGACGGAATCGAGGAATTCCGGCGAAAGATAGGGAACGTTGCGGATGCCTCGCGCCGGGTCGTCGAGCTCCATCGGGTAGACCGGCTGGATCTCGACGCCACCGAAACCGCCGGCCTTCATCGCCAGCAGTTCCCGCTCAAGCTGCGACTGGACGACGGCCGGGCCGAACCACCACCAGCGCACCATCGGACGGGCGTCCACCGGCGGATTGGCCAGATGGGCGGCGACATCGGCGAGCCGGTCCGACAGCACCGGCCCGCGCTCCGCCGCCAGGCCGGCGCCAGGCCATAGCAGTGACAACGCGACACAAACCGCCCGTGCGGCGGGCGTGGCCGGGCGGCGCTGATCGCGCGGCCCCTTGATTGTCGGGGCCACCGCTTAGACGATACCGCTGCTGCTGGCGCCCGCCTTTGCCGGCCTGCGCTCGGCCGCCTGCCCGCGATAGCCGCTGGCGCGATAGCACGCCACCGGATCGATGGCGCCGCCCGAACGCAGGCGCGCCATCGCCAAAATCGCGCTGACATCGGTGCGGTACGCGTGCTTGAGCGTTTGCGCCGACTGCAAGGCGTCGTTGGCTTCCTGATACTGGCGCAAGGCGGTGCGGTCCACCATGTTGGCCTGGACGAAGGCGCGCTGCACTTCGACCGCGCTGTTCATCAGGCTTTCGATCGGATCGGTGACGTTATGCGACTGGTCCAGCATGTAGGCCGGCGCGAACGAGGCGCCTTCGCGTTCCGCCGCATCGGCCAGCTCGTTGAAGACCAGGAACAGCTGGAACGGGTTGATGCTGCCCGAATCCAGGTCGTCGTCACCGTATTTGCTGTCGTTGAAGTGGAAGCCTCCCAGCTTGCCGAACTGCGCCAGCCGCGCGACGATCATCTCGATGTTGGTGTTCGGCGCGTGGTGGCCCAGGTCGACCAGGCACTTGGCCTTTTCGCCCAGCGTCTGCGCGCAGGCGAAACTGGTGCCCCAATCGGCGATGGTGGTGGCGTAGAAGGCCGGCTCGAACAGCTTATGCTCGATGAACATGTTCCAGTCGGACGGCAGCGCTGCGTAGATGGCGCGCGCGCTATCCAGATAACGTTCCAGCGCGCCGCGCAGGTTATGCTGCCCCGGGAAGTTGGCGCCGTCGCCCACCCACACCGTCAGCGCCTTCGATCCCAGCGCCCGGCCCAACTCGATACATTCGATATTGTGCTCGACCGCCTGGGCGCGCGTGGCCGCGCTGTGCGCCGTCATGCTGCCGAATTTGTAGCTGTGCTCCTGCCCGACCTGGTCCTGGAAGGTGTTGGAGTTGACGGCGTCGAAGTACAGCCCATGGCTCTCGGCCTGCTGGCGCAGCGCCGACGGGTCCGAGGTTTTATCCCATGGGAAGTGCAGCGATACGCCAGGGGTGGCGCACGTCAGCTGATGGATGACGGCGCAGTCCTCCAGCTTTTCGACCACATTGCGTGGCTCGCCCTTGCCCGGAAAGCGGGCGAAGCGCGTGCCGCCGGTGCCGGCGCCCCAACTTGGCAAGGCGACCGCGAACTTTTGCGCTTGCGCGGTCAGCTTTTCGATGTCCTGGCCACGGCGGGCCAGCATGCCACCCAGCGCGGCGTAGTCCTCGTCCAGATTGGCGCGCAGCTTGGCGTTGTGTTCGGCCACGCGGCCGCTGTCGATGATGGTGCTCATTAAAAGGTCTCCTTCGTTATTTTTATAATGTGGCTTAGCGCGTGAACGCGCCAGCGTTGCCGGCATCGACGTTCAGGATGTTACCAGTGCTCTTGCCAGCCTTGTCGCTCGCGAGGAAGTACACCGCTTCGGCGATATCCTCCGGCAGGACGCTCAGTTTCAGCATGCTGCGGTCACGGTAAAACTTCTCGACGTCGTCGGCCTCGATTTTATTCGACTGGGCGCGTTCCTGCTTCCACTTGCCGTCCCAGATGCGCGAGCCGCGAATGACCGCGTCCGGATTGACGACGTTGACGCGGATGCCGTGCGGCGCGCCTTCCAGCGCGATGCAGCGCGCCAGGTGGATTTCCGCCGCCTTGGCGGTGCAGTAGGCCGAAGCGCCAGCCGATGCGACCAGGCCGTTTTTGCTGGCGACGAACACCATGCTGCCGCCCAGGCCCTGCTGCTTCATGATGCGGAACGCGGCGCGGCTGGCCAGGAAGTAGCCGGTGACGAGGATGTCCTGGTTGCGCTGCCAGATTTCCAGCGTGGTGTCCTCCAGCGGCGCCGACGAGGCGATGCCGGCGTTGGAGATCAGCAGATCGACGCCGCCGAAGCGCAGCGACGCCGCCTGCAGCACGCTTTCCACCTCCGCCTCGCTGGTGATGTTGGCGACGATGCTGCCGACGCTATCCTTGCCGGCCGACTTGGCCAGGTCGGCGTGCGCCTGCGACAGCGCCTCCGGATCGATATCGGTCAACATCACGCAAGCGCCTTCCTGCAGCAGCTGTTTCGCCACCGCCTGGCCGATGCCGCCGGCGCCGCCGGTGACCAACGCGATGCGGCCCGCCAGGCTTTTCGGCTTGGGCATGCGCTGCAGCTTCGCTTCTTCCAGCAGCCAGTATTCGATGTCGAAGGCTTCCTGCTCCGGCAGGCCGACATAGGTGTCGACGCCGTTCGCGCCGCGCATCACGTTGATCGCGTTGACATAGAACTCGCCGGCGATGCGCGCGGTGGCCTTGTCCTTGGCGAACGACAGCATGCCGACGCCGGGGATCAGGTAGATGATCGGATTGGCGTCGCGCACGGCCGGGCTGTTATCGTGCTTGCAGCGCTCGTAGTAGGCGACGTAGCCGGCGCGGTACTCCTCCAGCGCCTGATCGAGACCGGCGACGAGCTTGTCGAAGTCCGGCTTGAGCGGATCGAAGTCGATCACGAACGGACGGATTTTGGTGCGCAGGAAGTGGTCCGGGCACGAGGTGCCCAGGGCCGCCAGCGGCTGCAGATCGCGGCTGCAGACGAATTCCAGCACGGCGGCGCTGTCGTCGAAGTGACCGAGCTTGTATTCATCGCGGCTGATTTTACCGCGCAGCAGCGGCATCAGCTTGGCCGCCAGGGCGCTGCGTTCTTCGGACGGCAGCGGTTCGATCGCCTGGCCGCCGAACGACGGCTGCTTCGAATTCGCGGCCAGCCATTCCTCGGCGCGTTTGATGATCGCCAGCGTCGTCTCGTAACAGGACTTGGCGGTGTCGCCCCAGGTGAACAGGCCGTGGCCTTCGAGGATGATGCCCTTCAGGTTGGGCTGCGCCTTCGATACTTGTTCCAGTTTCAGACCAAGGTCGTAGCCTGGACGCTGCCACGGCAGCCATCCCAGTTCGCCCTCGAAGATTTTTTGCGTCAGGGCCTGGCTGCCGGCGCAGGCGGCGATCGCGATCACCGCGTCCGGGTGCATGTGGTCGACGTGCTTGCGGTCGATGTAGGCGTGCAGCGGCGTGTCGATGCTGGCGGCGCGCGGATTCAGGTTGAAGGTGCAGTGCGGCAGATAGGCCACCATCTCGTCCTCGAGCGCCAGGCCGCGGTAGCGCGACTTCAGGGCGTTGAGCTTATCCATGTACAGCGTCGAAAAACCATCGAGCTTGATGCTGCCAAGGTCGCCGCCGGAGCCTTTCACCCACAGCACCTCCACCTGCTCGCCGCTGAGCGGATCGGCCATCATCACCTTGGCCGACGTGTTGCCGCCACCGAAATTGGTGATGCGCAGGTCCGAACCGAGCAGGTTCGAACGGTATAGCAACAGCTCCGGCTCGCTCATGGCTGCCGCAGCTTTGTCGTCCCACAGAGAAGTGATCGGGGCTTGCTGCTGGGTTACTTTCATTTACTGATCTCCGTTGTTTGATTGTGCGTTCATCTTTGCCCTTACCGCTTTTGGCAACTGTGACCAGTAGAAATCAGCGGCGCATGGGTGTCAATGCGCAAGCGCTCAAGATGATGACCAAGTGGGAAATAATCATATCGATGATCGAAACGTGATTGGATCGCGAAATCGATATGGAAACAATCAAATATTTGATCGACTAATGATTGACGGAAGATTTTGAAATGTTTAGTCTTAGTAATTAATAAAGCCACACACCGGATCGGTCCCCCAGAAAACTGCGGCAGCGACGGTAGTAGTGGCGAAAAAAAAGGAGACAGGAATGGTAAATCACAAGCGCCGTAAACGTTTGCTGAAGTTGCTCGCCGAACACAATACGGCCAGCGTGCCGCAGTTGGTCGACTGGCTCAGCGCCTCCCCCGCCACCGTGCGCCGCGACATCAGCTGGCTCGCCGCCCGCAGTCTGCTCACCCGCACCCGTGGCGGCGCCGCGAACCTGGAGCAGAAAAAACGCAGCTTCACCCTCACCAGCGAGACCTTCCAGCACAACATCCAGTGCTACGCCGAGCGCAAACGGGCCATCGCGCGCCACGCCGCCGGCATGTGCGCCGAAGGTGAAACGATCATCATCAACGGCGGCACCACCACCTTCATGATGGCCGAATTCCTGGTCGATCAGCACCTCAAAATCCTCACCAACTCCTTCCTGATGGCCGAGCGCCTGCTGGTATCGAGCGAGAACGAGATCATTGTCCCCGGCGGCAAGGTCTATCGCGAGCAGAACGTCATCCTCAGCCCCTTCGACAACGACATCACCCAGCACCATTACGCGGCCAAGATGTTCATGAGCGTCTACGGCCTGTCGCTGCTTGGCCTGATGGAGGCCGACCCGCTGCTGATCCAGGCCGAGAAGCGCCTGATCTCGCAGGCCGAGGAACTGATCGTGCTGGTCGACAGCTCCAAGTTCGCCAAGAAGGCGGGCCTGATCCTGTGCGGCTTGAACCGCGTATCGACCGTCATCACCGACACCTACGCCTCCGATTCGGCGGTGCAGCTGCTCGAGCAGTCCGGCGTGCGCGTGGTGACCGTGGAGCCGGAAGCGATTCCCGCCCAGCACAACGCCAGCCCGTTCAATCCACCGTTCGACTACCAGTCGGCCGCGATGTACCAATCGGAGGTATCGCATTGAAGCGCAGGAAGATCGTATTGGCGGCCGTTGCCGCCGGCCTGTTGACGGCCATCGCCGGCTGCGGCGAGAAAAAAAATGAGAACATGCGCATCGCCATGGTCGTCAAAAGCCTGGGCAACGGCTTCTTCGACGCCGCCCACACCGGCGCCAACGACGCCGCCAAGGAGCTGAAAAACGTCGAGATCATCTACACCGGCCCGACCACGCCGAGCGCCGAGGGCCAGATCGAGATCATCAACTCCCTGATCAGCCAGAAGGTCGACGCCATCGTCATCTCGGCCAACGATCCGAACGCGCTGGTGCCGATCACCAAAAAGGCCATGGCGCGCGGGATCAAGGTGATCTCGTTCGACAGCGGCCTGGCGCCGGAAGGCCGCCTGATGCAGCTCAATCCCTCCAACGCTGACCTGATCGGATTGAAGCAGATCCAGATGGCGTCCGACGCCATCGGCGGCAAGGGCGAGATCGCGATCCTGTCGGCGTCGGCGCAGGCGACCAACCAGAATATCTGGATCGGCGTGATGAAGAAGGCGCTGGAAAAGCCCGAGTTCAGCAAAATGAAGCTGGTCGCCACCGTCTACGGCGACGACCAGTCGGACAAGAGCTACCGCGAGGCGATCGGCCTGTTGCGCAGCAATCCGAACCTGAAGGCGATCATCGCTCCGACCACCGTCGGCATCAACGCCGCCAGCAAGGCGGTGGTCGACGAGAACCTGGTCGGCAAGGTGTTCGTCACCGGCCTGGGGCTGCCGTCCGAGATGGCGGGCCATGTCAAGAGCGGCGCGGTGCGCGAGTTCGCGATCTGGAATCCGATCGATCTCGGTTACGCCGCCACCTACGCCGCCTACGACTTCGTCAAGGGCCAGCCCACCGCCAAGCCGGGCGGCAGCGTCTCGGCCGGCCGCATGGGCAGCATCGCATTGGACGCCAACGGTGAAGGCGCAATGGCGCCGCCATTCACCTACGACAAAGGGAACGTCGACAAGTTCTCCAAGATCTTCTGAGCTGGAGTCCTATGAATACGAATACAAGCCCGGTCCTGCAATTGACCGGGATCTGCAAGCGCTTTGCCGGCATCGTCGCGTTGAACAACGTGGCGCTGTCGGTGCGAGCGGGTGAAGTCATGGCGCTGATCGGAGAAAACGGCGCCGGCAAATCAACATTGGTCAAAACCCTGACCGGTATCTACCGTCCCGACGAAGGCGTGATCGAACTGGCCGGCAAACCGATCAAGTTCGCCAGCGCGCAGGACGCGATGCGCGCCGGCGTGACGGCGGTGCACCAGGAGACGGTGATGTTCGACGAACTGACCGTGGCGGAGAATATCTACGTCGGCCGCCAGCCATGCAAAGGCGCGTCCGGGCGCATCGACTGGAGCAAGATCGAAGCCGAGGCGGAGAAGCTGTTCGCCCGCCTTGAAGTGAACCTGCCGGTGCGCGCCCGCGTCAAGGATTTGAGCGTGGCGCAGCGCCACTTCGTCGAAATCGCCCGCGCGCTGTCGCAGGATGCGCGCGTGGTGATTTTGGACGAGCCGACGGCCTCGCTGTCGCAACGCGAAATCCACGAGCTGTATCGCATCATCGGCCAGCTGCGCGCGGCCGGCACGGCGATCATTTTCATCACCCACAAATTCGACGAAATCTTCGCCGTGGCGGACCGCTACACGGTGCTGCGCGACGGCCAGTTCATCGCCGAAGGCGCGATCGCCGACGTCACCGAGCCGGAACTGGTGGCGCTGATGGTGGGCCGCACCGTCAAACAGGCCTATCCCAAGGCCGACGTCACGCCCGGCGAGGTGCTGCTGGAGGTGAAAAACCTGTGCCATCCGACCGAGTTCGACGACGTCAGCTTCTCGCTGCGGCGCGGCGAGATCCTCGGCTTCTATGGCCTGGTCGGCGCCGGCCGCTCGGAGGTCATGCACGCCATCTTTGGCCTGAGCACCGCCGTGCGCGGAACGGTCAGGCTCGATGGCAAGGACATTTGCGTCACCTGCGCGTCCGACGCCATCAACCATGGCATCGCCTATGTGCCGGAGGACCGCCAGCACCAGGGCGCGCATTTGTCGCTGCCCATCCTGCAGAACATCACGCTGCCCATCCTGTCGAAGGTGGGCTTCTTCCTGCGTGGACGCCGCGCCCAGGAAACCGCGATCGCTCGCCACTACGCCGAGCAGCTGGAACTGAAGGCGGCGCACCTGACGCAGAATGTCTCCGAACTCTCCGGCGGCAACCAGCAAAAGGTCGTGCTGGGCAAATGGCTGGCGACCGATCCCAAAGTGATCATTCTCGACGAGCCCACCAAAGGCATCGACATCGGCTCCAAGGCCGCCGTGCACCGCTTTATCGGTGAGCTGGTGAGCAAAGGCCTGTCGGTGATCCTGGTCTCTTCCGAACTGCCCGAGGTCATGGGGCTGGCCGACCGCATCGTCGTCATGCACCAGGGCCGGATTGAAAACATCTACGACCGCGCGGACGCCACGCCGGAGAATATCGTGGCCGCCGCCTCCGGCTGCGCGCTGCCGGTGGAGGAATGCGTATGAAGACACTGCTGAAAATGCGTGAGGTCCAGCTTGCGCTGTGCACCATCGCGCTGATTATTTTGGTCGGCACGCGGGCGCCGGTGTTCGTCACCGGATCCAGCCTGGCCAACCTGCTCACCGACAGCACCCTGCTGATCATGCTGGCGCTGACGCAGATGCTGGTCATCGTCACGCGCGGCGTCGATCTGTCGGTCGCTTCCAGCCTGGCGCTGGCGGGCATGATGTCGGCGCTGCTGGCGTCGCGCTTTCCCGATCTGCCGCTGCCGCTGGTGATGCTGGCCGCCGTGGCCATCGGCCTGCTGCTTGGCCTGATCAACGGTTACCTGATCGGTTATCTGGATCTGGCGCCCATCGTCGTCACGCTCGGCACGATGAGCGTCTACCGCGGCCTGGTGTTCGTGCTGTCCGGCGGCGCCTGGGTGTCGTCGCACCAAATGCCGGCCGACTTCATCGCCTTCCCGCTGGCGCGCCTGTTCGGCGTCACGCACCTGGTGTGGATCGCAGGGCTCACCGTGCTGGCGGCGTGGTACGTGGCGCGGCACAGCCGCTTCGGCCGCGACCTGTACGCCATCGGCAACGAGCCGGGATCGGCGCGCTACGTCGGCATACCGATCGCCAGCCGCTTGATGTGGACGTACGGCCTGTCCGGCGCCATGGCCGGCTTGTGCGGCTACCTGTGGGTGGCGCGCTATGCGGTCGCCTACACGGAAATCGCCTACGGTTTCGAATTCACCGTCATCGCGGCGTGCGTCATCGGCGGCATCAGCATCGCCGGCGGCAGCGGCAGCGTGGCCGGCGCGGTGCTGGGCGGCTTGTTCCTCGCCGTGATCGGCAACGCGCTGCCGGTGGTGAAGGTATCGCCGTTCTGGCAAAGCGCGCTGACCGGCGTCGTGATCCTGACGGCGGTGCTGATCAACGCCCGTGGCGGCAGACCAATCGGCCGGCAGATCCTGCCGCTGCATTTGAATAAACCCAACGCGACCGGGAGCGCTGCGTGAATACGAGTACCGTGATGTCCAATACCGCCGACGCTCCTGAAAAAGCCGGTTCCTCCCGCTATATCATCGCCGACCGTCCCGGCTTCCGCCTCGGCGCGCTGCTGGGACGTTGGGAAAGCCTGCTCGCGCTGCTGCTGGTGGCGGCCTTCGCCGCCAACGCCATCATGCTGCCGCACTTCCTCGACCTGTACAACCTGGCCGACGGCACCTTCAACTTCAGCGAGAAGGCACTGATCGCCTTGCCGATGGCGTTGCTGATCATCTGCCGCGAGATCGACATCTCGGTGTCCGGCATTCTCGCGCTGTCGTCGGTGGCGATCGGCCTGGCGCACACCAGCGGCGTGGCGCCGGAACTGCTGCTGCCGATCGCGCTGGCCAGCGGCACGGCCTGCGGCTGGCTCAATGGGATCATGGTCACGCGCTTCCGGCTGCCGTCGATCGTCGTCACCATCGGCACCGTGTCGCTGTTCCGCGGGCTGGCCAGCGTGGTGTTGGGAGACAAGGCGTTCACCGGTTATCCGCAAGTGATGGCCGACTGGGGCCAGGGCTACTTCTTCGGCTTCATCCCACGCGAATTCATCATCCTGCTGGTGTTTGCCGCGCTGTTCGCGGTGATGCTGCACGCGACGACCTGGGGACGCCGCATCTACGCCATCGGTAACAATCCGGTCGCGGCGCGCTTCTCCGGTATCGCCGTCGACCGCTATCGGCTGGTGCTGTTCATGCTGACCGGCGCGATGGCCGGGCTGGCGGCCTACCTGCTGACGGGCCGCATCGGCAGCACGCGGCCGAATATCGCCATGGGCTGGGAACTGGAAGTGATCACGATGGTGATCCTGGGTGGCGTTAGCATCGCCGGTGGTGCCGGCACCATCGGCGGCGTGATGCTGGCGGTGCTGACCCTGGGCACCGTGACCTACGGACTGTCGCTGGCCAATATTCCCGGCATCTACATGACCATCGTCGTCGGCATCCTGCTGCTGGCGACCATCGCCCTGCCACGGTTGCTGCGCGGCCGCAGGACCGCCAAATGACCTTGCCGATAGAAGCCACCATCGTCCTCGATATCGGCAAGACCAACGTCAAGCTGGTGCTGATCGATGCCGACGGCGCGGTATTGGCGGAGCGCCGCAGTCCGAACACCATATTGAGTGGCGGTCCGTATCCGCATCACGACACCGACCGTATCTGGAGCTGGATGCTGGATGGGATGCAGCAGTTTTCGGGGCTGGCGCGCGTCGGCGCCATCGTCAGCGTCACGCACGGCGCCACGGCGGCGCTGGTCGATGACGAAGGACTGGTGCTGCCGGTGCTCGACTACGAGTTCGAGATGCCTGCCGAGCAAGGAGCGCACTACGCCGGCCAGCGGCCGCCCTACTCCGCCACCTATTCGCCTGGGCTGCCGGCCGGCCTGAATCTCGGGCGGCAGCTGGCGTGGCAGGCGCAGGCCTTCCCGGAACAATTCCGCCGCGCGCGCCATATCCTCATGTATCCGCAATATTGGGCATGGCGCTTGAGCGGCGTGGCCGCCAGCGAAGTCACCTCGCTGGGCTGCCACACGGACCTGTGGCAGCCGGCGCGCCAGCAGTATTCGTCGTTGGTCGAGCGGATGGGATGGAACGGCTTGTTCCCGCCGCTGCGGCCGGCGTGGGCGCCGCTCGGCTTTTTGAAGGCGGAGCTGGCGCGGCAAACCGGCTTGCCGGTCGAGTGCCGGGTTTTGTGCGGCATCCACGACAGCAACGCATCGCTGCTGCGGCATTTCGCCCGCGCCGCTGGCGGGCAAGGCGAGCCGCCGGCGGTGCTGTCGACCGGCACCTGGGTCATCGCCGCGGCGCCGGGCAAGCCGCTGGAAGGCTTGCGCGAGGAGGCCGACATGCTGGCCAACAGCAACGCCATGGGCCAGGCGGTGGCCTGCATGCGCTTCATGGGCGGGCGCGAGTTCGGCGAGTTGGCCGGCCGCGATCCGGAGGTCTGCGGCGAAGAGGATTTGCGGTTGATGATCGAACAGCAGACGATGGCGCTGCCCTGCTACTCGCAGGCCGGCGGTCCGTTCGCGGGGCGGGTCGGGGAGATTGTCGGCGAGGCGCCGCGGGACAAGCGGCAGCGTTACGCGCTCGCCACGCTGTATTGCGTTTTGATGAGCGACTACTGTTTGAGCCAGTTGGGGGTTGAAGGTGAGGTGGTGGTCGAAGGCAGCTACACGGGCAATCCGTGGTTCGCGCCTTTGCTGGCGGCGTTGCGCCCGCATCAGCAGATCAGTAGCACCGACGACACCAGCGGCACCACGTGCGGCGGCTGGATGCTGCACCACTGGGGCAGCGCGCCGGCGGTGCGCAGCGCGGTGGCCACACCGCTGGAACTGGCCGGTTGGGCCGAATACCGCCAACGCTGGCTTGACAGACTCGTGGAGACACGTAGGGCGGATTAGCGGGCGAGGCCCGCTAACCGCCCCTGGGCCCATCGAAGAAGCGGCCTACCTGACCGGTAGGCCTTAAGAGCGTAGCGTAATCCGCCATGCATGCGCCGTCGGCGGCTCATAGATGGCGGATTACGGCGTTCCGCCTAATCCGCCCTACGTGGAACAGTGGTCAATCGGCTACCGGCTCGCCAAAATCCGGCGTGCCGTCGGCGTTCCAATGCAGCACTTGCGCGCGCGTGTGGCGGTTCGGATCGTTCAAGGAGTCGCCGACGATGTCGCGGTAATTGCGCGCGTGGTAGACCAGTATATCGGTCTTGCCGTCCGGCGTGGTCGTGAACGAGTTGTGCCCCGGCCCGTACTGGCCATTCGCTTCGCTGGTGGCGAATACCGGCTTCGGCGACTTGCTCCAGGTGCCCGGCTTGAGCAGGTCCCCGTTCGCCGGCGCCGTCAACAATCCCAACGCGTAGTTGGCGTCCGTCGCGCTGACCGAGTAGGTGACGAACACCCGGCCGTTTTTCACCAGCGCCGCCGGCGCCTCGTTGACCGCGTACTTGACCTTCTCCCAATCATATTCCGGCTTGGTCAACATCACCGCCGGCCCTTTGATCGACCACGGCGTGTCCATCGCGGCGATGTAGATGTTGG
Organism: Duganella sp. 1411; assembly: GCF_017833525.1. Classification (GTDB taxonomy): domain Bacteria; phylum Pseudomonadota; class Gammaproteobacteria; order Burkholderiales; family Burkholderiaceae_D; genus Rugamonas. The sequence continues at coordinate 420,355 of NZ_JAFICD010000001.1, read as the reverse complement.
TGGCGTGCGAGGCCGCTTCCGGCGCGACCTGGGTCCATAGCAAATAGCGCTTGCCATTGAGCGCAAAGGTGGTGGCGTCGAGCGCGAACGATTCCCAGCCCGTCTTGAGCTGCCCCAGCTCCTTCCATTCGCCTTCCAGAGGATTCGGCGAGCTGTTTTCCAGCACGTACAGGCGGATCTCCCAGATCTTGTCGGCTCGCCCGGCGGTGAAGTAGATATACCATTTGCCGTCGATGTGGTGCATCTCCGGCGCCCAGATGTGCGCGCCCATGATGCCGCTGGCATGCTTGCGCCACACCACCTTGGCCTCGGCCCGTCCAAGGTCGTTGAGCGAGCGCGCTCGCCGCAGTTCGATGCGGTCGTACTCCGGCACCGTGGCCGTAAAGTAGTAGTAGCCGTCGCTGTGCAGCGCGACCTGCGGGTCGGCCCGCTGCTTGACCAGCGGGTTGTTGAATACCGGTTCCGCCGCCGATGCGACGAGCGCGAACGAAAAAACAGCGGCCATGTAGGCCGCCGTTCTCAGTCCGCGCGCAATAAACGCTTGCGCCATGGGTGCCCTTAGTTTTTGATCGATACACTGAAGAAGTAACGACGACCGGACCATGCCAACTCGTTCACGCGGAACGTGTCGCCGGCGTCGGTGGTCTGCGCCTGGTCGGTCAAGTTCTTACCTTCGAGGGAGAACGTGATGTTGTCATTGTAGCGATATTGGAACTTGGCGTCGAGGAAACCGGTCTTCTCCTGGAAGTTGGGATTGCCCGAAACGTCATTGCTACCCGTGTAGAACCGGTCGCGGTAATTGTAGGCGAGACGTGCGTTGATTTTCCCCAGGTCATACCACAGCGCGACGTTGTAGCTGTTTTTCGACAGTCCGGCATACGGCAGCACCGTGCCGTCCAGGATGTTCAGGCGCTCGGTCCCCGGCGCGTATTTGTACGTCATGCGGGTGTAGTTGGCGTCGCCGCCGAAACCACCGAGCCAGCCTGGCAGGAAGGTGAAGGCTGTGCGCGCCGTCAGTTCGATCCCCTTGGTGGTGGCGCCCTTGCCATTGATCGCCTGCGTGACGTCGAACCGTTCACCATTCTTGAACAGGTCCACGCCTTTGACGATCTGCTTCTCCAGGATGTAGCTCTCAATATCCTTCTTGAACAAACCCACGCTCACCTGGCTGTCGGCGCTTGGATAATATTCGAAGCTCAAATCCGTATTCTTGGCGCGGAATGGCTTCAGGTCCGGATTGCCGGCGGTGCAATCGTCGTCGCCGTCGCCGCCGAACACCGCCAGACCGCTGCCGCGGATGCAGCGGGCGTTAGGCACCAGCAGGTCGACACTGGGGCGCGACATCACCTTGGACAGTCCGAATCGCACCATGAACTGGTCCGGCACCACCCAACCCATGACGTTCAGGCTAGGCAGGTAGTCGTGGTAGGTATTCTCGACCGAGGCGATGCTGGTGCCGAACAGGTAGTCGGAATAGCCGCTGCCGCTACTGGGGTTGGCCATGCGCACGCCATAGGTCTGCGAGCCGGTGGACTTGTCACGCGTGCCGGTATAGCGCACGCCCACGTTACCCCAGACCTGGTGGCTATACAGTTCGGTGTCGAAGTCGACGCGCAGATAGGCCGACCTGATACGCTCTTCGACCTTATATGCCGGCACTTGCGGGTGCATGTTGCCGTCGGTGCCCAAGCCGTTGTAAATGGTGTCGAAGTTGAACTTGGAGGGAGCGAAGAATTGCGCCGCCTGGCTGTAGACCGGCGCCATCCAGCTGCTCGGGATGTTGCTAACCTTGTCGTAGCCACTGAAGAAGGTTCCCGGCGAGCGGCCTCGCACGGCGTCGACCAACTGCGCCATCTGGGCGGCACTCAGGTAGCCGCTTGAACTGGGCGCATTAACGGCGCTGATGATATCGGGCGCGCGAATCACACCCGTCTTGTTGTTCGGATCATAGGTAAGGGTCTGGTTCGCGTTGGCCCCGCCGACGTTGATGTCATCCGCCGTGCTAACCGGGTCGGCGCCGCTACTGAGCTTATAGGGGTCGCCTTTATACTGCTGGGCCGACGCCTTGCGCGCCTGGACGCCGAACCAGACCTTGCTGAAGAATGGCGTCGACAGCCGGTACTTGAAATCGAGCTTGGCCTGGTCTTCGTCGTTCTTGGTTTCGTAGGGCCGGTACTGCAGCTCGGCGCGCACATAGGAGCTGCTGTCGTCGGGCGAATAACCTTGCGGGAAGGTGAAGTGTGGCATGCCCTGCTTGTCGAGCGAGACCTTCAGGCCCGGCGCGTTCTGGGTCAACACGATGCTGTTGGTCTCGTTGTGGTAGTTCGAGCGCGAGGTGCCGGCCAGCCCCTCGACCTCCAGCGGGCCCTTTTTATAGGTGAAACCGGAGCTGACGTATCTGGAATCGATCTTCAGATCGAAATCGCGCGCCGAGGTGCTGAAGGCGCCCTGGGCGCCCTGACCAGCGACATAAGTGCAGTTACCCACCGTGTAATCGGTGACGTAGTGATTGGTGACGGTCATGCCGGCCGGCGTGGCGTTGGTCGGCGCCGCGACGCAGCTGCCGCCGGTAGGCACACCCTTGGCGCTGTAGGTCGGTGCGACGCCGGCATTGGCCAGGCGCTCCACCGCGCCGAACTCGGTGCCGAAATTACGGTCGTTGAGGCGCTGGTCCTGCCGGTTGCCCTGATAGCTGACATACGCTTTCAGCTCGTTGCTGAATTTGTACTGCGCCGTCAGTTCCGCCGAGGAGCGTTTATGGTCGCGGGTCCAGATGCCGTAACGCGGCACACCCGGCGAATAGTCGTACCACTGCGAGTTACAGGCGGTCTTCTGCGCGGCCGTCAAGGCGGACGACGAGCAGCCGGCGACGGAGGAAATCCCCGCCACCATCGGGTCGCGCGAGACGACGGTCTTCTCCGGCGAGAAGTCCCAGTCGCGCAGGAAGCGCCAACTGGTGTTGCGCGTGTAGTCGTTGCGGGTGCGCACGTCGTCGTAGACCACGTTGGCCATCAGCCCGAGGCGGCCGTCGAGGAACTGGTCGGCGATCAGCAGGCTGGCGCGCGGCTGCACGCCGCCACGGCTCGACGCCTGTTCGCCCGACAGCGTGCCGGCCATCGTGAACTTCTTGAAGTCGAGCGGCTTGCGGGTGGTGATCACCACGGTGCCGCCGACGCCACCCTCGGTCAGGTCGGCGGTGCTGCCCTTGTAGACGTCGATCGAGGAGATCAGCTCCGAGGCCAGCTCGCGCAGCTCGGCGCCACGCCCGGCGCCGCCGTTGGTCCCAAGCACCGACATGCCGTTGACCTCGACCCGGTTCAGATTCGGCTCGACGCCGCGGATGGAGATCTGCGAGCCTTCGCCGAAGTCGCGCGTGAGCTGCACGCCGGTGATGCGCGAGAGCGCCTCGCCGACGTTCTTGTCCGGGAACTGGTTGATGTCCTCGGCCACCAGCGAGTCGGAGACGGTGGAGTTGCGGATCTTGCGGTCGATCGCCGACGCCACCGATTTGCGCGTGCCCACCACCGTGACGACGGCGGGCGCCGCATCGTCCGGAGCGCGCGGCACGGCGGCCGGCTGCGAGGTTGGCTGCGAAGTTGGCTGCGAAGCCGGCGCGGGCGCCTCCGCCGATTGCGCCATGGCGGCGTTACTGGCCAGGATGGAGGCGACGGCCGAGGCGACCGCCGCTACGATGACACGCTGGGTGGTGCGGCTGCCGGTTTGATTCGAATGCTTGTTCACGATACTCACTTGGGTCTCCCGTCTTCTCGGCCGTGGATCCGGCCGGTGTTTTATGATCAGCTTGTGATCGCATTCTAGTAGTCACTTGCGCATAAAAATCATCGCCCGCTCAAAGAATCACAATGATGATCACCGCCCGCTCTTCCTTTAGAATCTGGCAGTGCAGCATTTAATCGCGTTAGACTGTGACCATGACGACCCACGACACCTTCCAATCGCGCGCCGGCCAGGCGCTTCCCAAACTCGACGCCGCCGAGATCAGGCGCATCGAACGCTTCGGCGCGCGCGCCTGCTACCGCGACGGCGAAATGCTGTTCGAAGCGGGCCGCGGCACCTTCGGCCTGTTCGTTCTGCTGAGCGGGAAAATCCGCATCAGCCGCTATGACGGCTTGGGCAACACCTCGCTGATCACCGAGCATCTGCCGGGCGAATTCGCCGGCGAAATGAGCCAGTTGTCTAACGCGCCGTCGCTGGTCAACGGCCACGCGATCGGCGCGGTCGAGGTGCTGGTGCTGACCACGCAATCGCTGCGCGCGCTGCTGGTGGCGGAGGCCGAACTTGGCGAACGGATCGTGCGCGCCTTCATATTGCGGCGCGTCGAATTGATGGAAAACGGCGCCAGCGGCGTCGTGCTGATTGCAACACCGGGCCATCCGCGCGTGCACGCGCTGCAGGGCTGGTTGAACAGCAACGCCATCCCGAACAAGGTGCTGGACCCGCAAAACAACGAGCAGGCGCGCGCGCTGTGCGACCGCTACCAGCCGCCACCCGGGGACCTGCCGCTGGTGGTGTGCCCGGACGGCAGCGTGCGGAGAAATCCGTCGACGGTGGAGCTGGGGCGCTGTCTCGGCACGCTGCCGGAGCTGAACTCCAATCAGGTGTGGGACGTGATCGTCGTCGGCGCCGGCCCGGCCGGACTGGCGACGGCGGTGTACGCGGCCTCGGAGGGCTTGTCGGTGCTGGCGCTGGAGACGCGGGCGTACGGCGGCCAGGCCGCCGCCAGCGCGCGGATCGAGAACTACCTGGGCTTCCCGACCGGGATATCCGGGCGTGCGCTGGCCGGCCGCGCCTACGTGCAGTCGCGTAAATTCGGCGTCGAACTGGCGATACCGGCGCCGGCGGGACGTCTGCTGTGCGACAGCCATCCGCTGCAAGTGGAAATGTGCGGCAGCCTGCAACGGCTGCAAGCGCACACCGTGGTGCTGTCGTGCGGCGCGCGCTACCGCCGCCCTTCCCTGGCCAACCTGACGCAATTCGAGGGCAAGGGCGTGTACTACTGGGCCTCGCCGCTGGAGGCCAAACTATGCGCCAGCGAGGAGGTGGTTTTGGTCGGCGGCGGCAATTCGGCCGGCCAGGCGGCGGTGTTCCTGTCCGGCTTCGCCTCCAGGGTGCATATGTTGATCCGCAGGGACAGCCTGGCGTCGACCATGTCGAGCTATCTGATCGAGCGCATCGAGGCGACGCCGAATATCGTGCTGCACACCCACTCGGAGATCGTCGCGCTGGAGGGCGGCGACGAGGATGGACTGCGGCAGGTGCGCGTGCGCGACAACCGCGGCGGGGTGGAAACCGACTACGACGTGCGCCGCCTGTTCCTGTTCATCGGCGCCGATCCCAACACCGGCTGGCTGGACGACTGCGGCGTGCAGGTCGACGCCAAGGGCTTCATCCTGACCGGCTACGACGCGCCGGGCTGCTCGCTCGAAAGCCCCCGGGCCAGCCTGGAGACCAGCGTGCCGGGCGTGTTCGCGATCGGCGACGTGCGCGCCAACTCGACCAAGCGGGTGGCCGCCGCCGTCGGCGAAGGCGCCGCCGTGGTGGCGCAGATCCACGCGTTCCTGGCGCGGCGCGCGCTGGAGGCCTAGCTCGCGCCGTCAGGCCAGGATATTCAAGCCGCCGTCCACGTACACGGTGCCGCCGGTGAGCCGATGGGCGTATGGCGAGGCCAGAAAAGCGCAGGTCGCGCCGACATCGTCGATGTCGATCAATTCCCCCAGCGGCGCCCGCGCGGCCGCGTCGTTGAGCAGGCGGTCGAAATCCTTCAGGCCGGAGGCTGCCCGCGTGCGCAGCGGTCCGGGCGACATGGCGTGCACGCGGATGCCGCGCGGCCCCAGTTCGTAGGCCAGATAGCGGCATGACGCCTCCAGCGCCGCCTTCACCGGCCCCATGACGTTATAGTTCGGCACCACCTTGTCGGCGCCGTGATAGCTCATCGCGAACAGGGTGCCGCCATCGGTCATCAACGGCGCCGCCAGCTTCGCCATCCGCACGAACGAATGGCAGGACACATCCATCGCCTGCAAAAAGCCGTCGAGCGAACAATCGAGCAAACCGCCCTGCAGATCCGCCTTGGGCGCGAAAGCGATCGAATGGACCAGGACATCGAGCTTGCCTTCGGCCGACAGCGTCGCAAACAACGCCTCCAGTTGCCCGGGCTGGGTCACATCCAGCGGCAGCAAGCGGGCATCGATTTGCGCCGCCAGCGGCGCCACATGCGGCTTGGCCTTATCGTTAAGATAGGTCAGCACGACGTCGGCGCCCGCCTTGCGGAACGCCAGCGCGCAACCCCAGGCGATCGAGTGCTCGTTGGCCACGCCGACCACCAACGCGCGCTTGCCCGCCAAAATCGGGAAAACAGTCTCAGTATTCATAGATCCTCCAGCATCGCCAGCGTGTGGCGGGCGATCATCAACTCCTCGTTGGCCGGCACCACCCACACCGCGACCTTGCTGTCGGCGGCGCTGATGCGGGCCACGCCGCGCGGGTTGGCCTCGTTGGCCGCCGCGTCGAGCCGCACGCCCAGCCAGGCGGCGCCGCGGCACACGGCGGCGCGCAGCGCGACGCTGTTTTCGCCTATGCCGCCCGAAAACACCAGCGCATCGAGCCCGCCCAGCGCGGCCGCCAGCGAACCGAGTTCGCGGCCGATGCGATAGACCATCAGCGCGATGGCGGCCCTGGCGCGCGGGTCGGCGCTCGCCTCCAGCGTGCGCATGTCGGCCGAGATGCCAGACACCCCGAGCAGGCCGGATTCCTGGTACAACAGCTTCTGGACCGCCGCCACGTCCATGCCCAGCTCCTCGATCAGGTACAGCACCACGCCCGGATCGAGGGCGCCGCAGCGGGTGCCCATCGGCAGGCCGTCGACGGCGGTGAAACCCATCGTGCTGGCGACGCTGCGCCCGGCCGACATCGCGCACATGCTGGCGCCGTTGCCCAGGTGCGCGGCCACCACCTTCGCCGCCGCCAGCCCAGCGTCCGCCTGCGGCAGGCGGCTGGCGATATATTCGTAGGACAGGCCGTGGAAGCCGTAGCGCCGCACGCCAAGGTCGGTGATCCGCGCCGGCAGCGCGAACGCCTGCGCCTCGGGCGGCTGGCCGACGTGGAAGGCGGTATCGAAGCAGCCCACCTGCGGCACCTCGGGCGCCAGCGCCATCATCGAACGCACCGGCGCCAGGTTGTGCGGCAGGTGCAGCGGCGCCAGGGGCACCAGTTGGTCCAGTTCCGCCACCACGTGTTCGTCGAGCAGCCGCGGGCCGCTGTAGGCAACGCCGCCGTGGACGATGCGGTGGCCCACCGCCACCACCCGGCGGCCGTCGAGATGCGTGCGCGCGAACTCGATCAGGAAGCGCATTCCGGCCTGGTGGTCGATCGGCGCGTCGGGCCAGCTTTGCTCGCCGACCGTGCGTCCTTGCTCGTCCCGGGCGGTGAAGCGCGTGACGCCGGCGTACAGGTTCTCGATTTTTCCACGCAGCGCCGGCTGCAGCGACGGGCCGTCGAACAGCGAAAACTTGATGCTGGACGAACCGGCGTTGATGACGATGATGCAGTCGTTGGGCGCCATCGCGTCAAGCTCCGGTGGCGCTGGCCACGGCCGCCTTGCTGTGCGCGAGCAGCACCGCCACCGCGCAGGAGGCCAGCCGCGCCTCGACCGAGTCCGCGCGGCTGGTCAGGATGATCGGCACGCGCGCGCCCAGCACGATGCCGGCCGCGCCGGCGCCGGCCATGAAGGTCAGGCTCTTGGCCAGCATGTTGCCGGCTTCCAGATCCGGCGCGATCAGCACGTTGGCGCGCCCGGCCACCGGCGACACCAGGTTCTTGATCGCCGCCGCCTCCGGATCGATGGCATTGTCCATCGCCAGCGGGCCGTCCAGGATGGCGCCGGTGATCTGGCCGCGGTCGGCCATCTTGCACAGGGCCGCCGCGTCGATGGTGGACGGCATCTTCGCGCTCACCGTCTCGACGGCGGCCAGGATCGCCACCTTGACCGGATCGAACTTCAGCACCAGCGCCAGGTCGATCGCGTTTTGCACGATGTCGGCCTTCTCGGCCAGCCCGGGGTTGATGTTGACGGCGGCGTCGGTAATGATCAGCGGCTCGGCGCGTCCCGGCACGTCCATCACGAAGCAGTGGCTGAGGCGGCGCGCGGTGCGCAGGCCGGTGTCGGCGGCCACCACGGCGCCCATCAGTTCATCGGTGTGCAGGCTGCCCTTCATCAACGCCTGCGCCTTGCCCTCGCGCACCAGCTCGACCGCGCGCGCCGCCGACGCGTGGCTGTGCGGGGTGTCGATGATAGTCAGTGCTGAAATGTCGAATCCGGCGTCGTCGGCCGCTTTCTGGATACGCGCCTGCGGCCCGACCAGGATCGGATGAATCAAGCCCATCCCGGCCGCCTGCAGCGCCGCCTCCAACGCGTGGTGGTCGCAAGGATGGGCGACGGCGACCGTCACCGGCCCCGCTCCGCGCGCGGCGGCAATCAAGCGATCGTAATTGGGGTGCTGCGTGGTCGATGCGGTCATTGCGGCTCCTGTGGGCTGACCCGCCGAATGATAACAACCCATGCAAAAAACGCAACCGGAAAATTGTGCGGTGCCGCAGAGGCGGTCGCGGAAAGATGACTTACTTCTAATACACATCAATTGTCATTTATGTATTTCGAACTAAGCTGGGCACAGCTGTCCAACACCTATTAAAACCTACAGTTCAAGGAGTTCCGCCATGACATCCCCCCATTCGTTCTGGACCTGGTCGCCACAAATTCACTTCCCATGGAGCGGGGGCGTGATGCAGCAGATCGACCCCGACCTGAGCTGGTTCTCGCACTGGATCACCCCGGGCGCGGGCAACGCGGCCATCGAAGAAAAGGCATTCAACAGCGTCGCCTCGTACGGCAAACAGCTCGGTCTGATCACCGAGGTATTGCTGGCGCTGGTGGATGAAACCCATCTGACGGCCGAGCCGGGGTCGGTCGACGAGCTGCGGCGCATACGCAACCGCATCGAGATGCTGAAAACCGTCGAGTACACGCTGGCCAACGACCAGATCGTCGCGCAGGTCAACAAAATACGGGAGCGCGGTGGTTCGGAACTGCACGAACTGGCCACGCAGTTGCTGCCGCTGCTGATGGACAAGCGGCCACAACAAGGTCTGCGCAACCTGGCCGGCTAACGCCCCGTTGGCCGTCCCGGTCCACCGACCGGGACGGCCAGCACGGCGCGCACTCGATAGCCGCTTTTAATAGATTTCGCGGCGCAGGCGTTGCATTTGCATGTCGTGCCGTTCGACCCAGCGGCGCGCTTCATCCAGCTGCCACTCCAGGCGGCGAATGTAATCGATCAGCTCCCGCCTTTCCTGCTCGCGGCGGCGGTCCTGCTTCTTGGATTCCTCGTTGACCGCGCGGTCCTTCGCGTCCTGCGCCGCGCGCATGTCGCGTTCCAGGCGCCCCAGGCGGCGGTTGGCATCGTATAACCGCCCTTCCAGATCATTCGCGTCGCTCAGGGCCTGGGCGCGTTTCGCGGCCGCCACCTCAAAATCCTGACCGCTGACATACGCACGCTTCAACTGGTTGCGCAGTTCCACGCGGCAGACCTCCACCGCCATGCCGGTATTGGCGCGCCCGCGCTCGAAGGCGTTGTCCGGCACGCAGTATTTGGCGTTTTGCTCCTCCCATGCCTTGGTGTAGATGTCGCGCGTCGACGGTATGACAAACACGCCGTCGCGCGCGGCGCTGGCCATGCGCTCCTCGAGCATGAACGGCTTTCCGTAGCCGTCTTCCAGACCGGCCTGGCGCCAGTGCTCGGCCAAACGCCTTTCCCAGGCTTGCCTGTACTCGGACTCGAATACCTTGAGCCCTTTTTGGCGCGCTTCTTTTCCGCGCACGCCGAATTCCTTGCCGCTGACGGCATCTTGCGCGCCGAGGTTGCGCCAATAGTTGACGATCTCCGCGTTCCAGGCGCCGCGGTACACCTCTTCCTGCACCTGCACGCCGGCGTCCCGCGCGGCCGCCGCGCGATCCCTGAAGCGGCTGTCGGGCGTGCCGTTGCGCGCGTCCGTCAAGCCGGCCTCGTGCCAGAAGGCGCGGTTGCCCGCGTGCCAGCCGTTGGTGTATGCCGCTTCGTCGAAGCGCAACTGCGCGGCGGCGGCGCGCGCGCGGTTGGCCTCTTTCTGTGCCAGCGGCCTACCCTCGGTGCCTTCGCGCTTGCCGATGTCTTCCCAATACTGCGAGTTGCCCTTCAACCAGCCTTCTTCGTAGGCCGCCTGGTTCAACGGCGTCTTGCGCTTGCGGACCTCGTCGCCGGCCGCGCGCACCGCGTACTGCGACTGCAAACCCTTAGCGCCGTCGATGGCGCCGACGGCGGACCACATCTCGCGGTTGCCCTGCTCCCAGCCGGCCGTGTAGCGCGCGCCGGCGTCGGCCGCCGCCGGCTTCTTGTCGTCGCCGTGGTCGTCGCAGAAATCCTTGCGGTCGGCGAAGGTCGGCGGCGCGCCGTCAAGGCCGTCGGTGCGGCCGATCTGGGTCCAGTCGCCCGTCTTGCATGCTTCGATGCGCTGCTTCATCGCGGCGCCGCAACCTCCCAACATCAAGGGCAAGGCAAGCAACAACGGCAGCAGGCGGGCGAGAGAAATCATGAGGTTCACAAACGAGTTTTGGCGGCCAGATTATAGTGCTAAAGATTAAATAGATGATAATCTTAGCGTGTCCAAATAAAAAGATCTAAATGGCGGCCATTCCCCCGGCCGCACGGTTGGCGCTAGTTGCCGGCGCGCGCCGCCAGGTACAGCGGCGCCGCTTTCGACATCAGCGCGGTCGGTTCGCCTCCCGCTCTGGAGGTCGACACGCAGGCGCAGATCGCCAGCGCGACAGCGGCCGTGAAAGTCATCAGATTGAAGCGATTCATGATTGTCCCCTGTTAAATTTGGAACAATTATTTTGCAATGGAGAAATCTTTTAGTCTCTAATCCAGATCAATGCCGGGGCAATCAAATCATTCGCTATAATCCATCGTCCTCAACAACGATGAAGAAAGCTTCGGATGATCAAGAGTTTGCGTAGTTTCATGACGGCCGGCGTGGCCTTGCCGCTGCTGGCCTGCCTGTCCGGAGCGGCCGTGGCCGACACCTTCGAGACCATCGAAGCGGCGCCGCTGAAGGAGGTGTGGCTCAACGCGGGGTTTTACTCGTACCACTTCGACCGGAACAAGGATTTGAACGACAGCAACCCGGGCCTGGGCGCGGAATACCGTTTTTCGACGGTGGCCTCGGCGACCGCCGGGCGGTTCTATAACAGCGACCGCGCGTATTCGAACTATATCGGCGTGTATTACCAGCCGTTCAAGGTCGGGCCGGTGCGGTTGGGTGCGGTGGTGGGCGGATTCAACGGCTATCCGAAGATGCGGGACGGCGGCTGGTTCCCGGCGGCGATTCCGACCGCCAGTTTTGAATATAAAAGCGTGGGGGTCAACGTCGCCTTCGTGCCGAAGTATAAGGACCGGTTGTATGGCGCGCTGTCGATCCAGCTTAAGTTGAAGGTATTCGATTGAGGTACGTAGAGGCACGTAGGGCGGATTAGGCGGAACGCCGTAATCCGCCATCTTTGAGTCGCCGACGGCGCATAGATGGCGGATTACGCTACGCTAATCCGCCCTACGTATTTCCGTATTTCCGTGTTTCCGTGGTTACGTGGTTACACAGCCCACGCTCAATGCCGCGCCTTCGACGACACCGCGATCTGGTCGAGGATGTGCTTGGGCACCGCCGCGTAATGCTTGAACTCCATCGTGTACGTGGCGCGCCCCTGCGTGAGCGAACGCAACGTCGTCGAGTAGCCGAACATTTCCGCCAACGGCACCAGCGCGCGGATGATCTTGCCTCCGCCGCCGGGAATCTCGTCCATCCCCTGCACCATGCCGCGCCGCGCCGTCAGGTCGCCCATGGCGTTGCCCATGAACTCTTCCGGCGTTTCCACCTCGACCTGCATCATCGGCTCGAGCAGCACCGGGTCGGCGCGCCGCATGCCGTCCTTGAACGCCATCGAGCCAGCCATGCGGAAGGCGTTTTCGTTCGAGTCGACATCGTGGTACGAGCCGAACGTCAACGTCACCTTGACGTCGACCACCGGATAGCCGGCCAGCACGCCGCTGCGCAAGGTTTCCTGCACCCCCTTGTCGACCGCCGGAATGAACTCGCGCGGCACCACGCCGCCTTTGATGGCGTCGACGAATTCGTAGCCCTTGCCCGGCGGCATAGGCTCCAGGGTCAGCACCACGTGGCCGTACTGGCCACGCCCGCCCGACTGCTTGACGAACTTGCCTTCGACATCGCTCGCCGCCTTCTGGATGGTTTCGCGGTAGGCCACCTGCGGCTTGCCCACCGTGGCCTCGACGCTGAACTCGCGCCGCATGCGGTCCACCAGAATCTCCAGGTGCAGCTCGCCCATGCCGGACATGATGGTCTGGCCCGATTCCTCGTCCGTGTGCACGCGGAACGACGGGTCCTCCTGCGCCAGCCGGTTCAGCGCGATGCCCATCTTTTCCTGGTCGGCCTTGGTCTTCGGTTCGACCGCCTGCGAGATCACCGGTTCCGGGAAAATCATCTTTTCCAGCACGATGACGTGGTCCGGCGCGCTCAGCGTGTCGCCGGTGGTCACCCCTTTCAGGCCGACGGCGGCGGCGATGTCGCCCGCGTACACCTCCTTGATCTCCTTGCGCTCGTTGGCGTGCATCTGCAGGATGCGGCCCAGGCGCTCCTTCTGGCTCTTGGTCGGGTTGTAGACCGTGTCGCCCGAATTGACCACGCCCGAATACACGCGGAAGAACGTCAGCTGGCCGACGAACGGGTCGGTCATGATCTTGAAGGCAAGCGCCGAGAACGGATCGGTGTCGTTCGGATGCCGTTCGATCGGGTTGTCGTCCTCGTCGGTACCGGCGATCGCCGGCACGTCGACCGGCGACGGCAGGTATTCGACCACGGCGTCGAGCATCGCCTGCACGCCGCGGTTCTTGAAGGCGCTGCCGGCCAGCATCGGCACGATCTCGTTGCGGATGGTGCGCAGGCGCAGCCCGGTCTTGATCTCTTCCTCGCTCAGCTCGCCGCCGTCCAGGTATTTTTCCAGCAGCTCGGGCGTGCCCTCAGCCGCGGCCTCGACCATCTTGTCGTGCCACTCGCGGGCCACCGCCAGCAGGTGCTCGGGGATGTCCTCGTAGGTGAACTTGACGCCCAGGCTCTCGTCGTCCCAGTTGATGGCGCGCATCTTGACTAGGTCGACGACGCCGTGGAAGTTATCCTCGGCGCCCAGCGGAATCTGGATCGGCACGGCCACGCCCTTGAGGCGGTTGGCGATCTGATCGCGCACGCGGAAGAAATCGGCGCCGACGCGGTCCATCTTGTTGACGAAGGCGATGCGCGGCACCTTGTACTTGTTGGCCTGGCGCCAAACGGTTTCCGATTGCGGCTGCACGCCGCCGACCGCGTCATAGACCATGACGGCGCCGTCGAGCACGCGCATCGAGCGCTCGACCTCGATCGTGAAGTCGACGTGGCCCGGCGTGTCGATGATGTTGATGCGGTGCTCGGCGAAATTGCCAGCCATGCCTTTCCAGAAGGCGGTGGTGGCGGCCGAGGTGATGGTGATCCCGCGCTCCTGCTCCTGCTCCATCCAGTCCATCGTCGCGGCGCCGTTGTGCACCTCGCCGATCTTGTGGTTGACGCCGGTATAAAACAGGATGCGTTCCGTGGTGGTGGTCTTGCCAGCGTCGATGTGCGCGCTGATGCCGATGTTGCGGTAACGCTCGATGGGGGTCTTGCGGGTCATCACAAATCTCCTTGAACACGAAGTGTCGTTAAGCCTTGGTAGTCTCAAGTGCGGCGATAGTTGCCGAAATCAAGTCCTGAAATACTTTCCTAATGTGCGACATACCTAACGGCAAGTAATGTAGTCTGTGTAATAAACTGCAAGCTTACATCTCACCTGGAAAAAATGCATGACTGTCCGACGTAAAACCGCCCTTCTCCTCTCCTTAGGCATGGGACCGGCTCTGGCTTTAGCACAGGCCGCCGCGCCCGAAGCTTCCGATCTCGAACTCCGCATCGACCGTTGCGCGGTACTGGGCGACGCCAGCGCCCGCCTCGCCTGCTACGACGGCCTGGCCCGCACTACGCCGGGCAAGCTGGCCGCCGGCGGCGCTGCCGTCGGCGTGCCCGACCCCGGCAAGGACAGCAAACTGGTCAACGCCCTGGTCATGCCGGCCAGCACCCAGCCGGGCGAACCGCCGGCCAAGACCGACGCCGCGGTCCCGGCCAAGGTCGCCGAGCTGACCACCATTCCGCCGCAGGACAAGGTCTCGCGCATGGTGCAATGGTGGGAGCTGGACCGCTCGGCCAAGCGCGGCGTGTTCAACTTCCGCCCGCACCGCGACAGCTACCTGCTGCTGGCCAACTACAGCACCAGTAACAACGATACGCCGTTCCAGGAATTCTCGCCCGACGGACTCAAATCCAAGCACGTCGAGCTGATGTACCAACTCAGCTTCAAGATGAAGATGATCGAACAGGCGTTCGGCTGGCCGGTCGACCTGTGGTTCGGTTACACGCAGGAGAGCTTCTGGCAGGCTTACAACAAGTCCGAATCGAGCCCGTTCCGCGAGACCAACTACCAGCCTGAGCTGATGTTGACCACGCCGCTGGCGCTGAACCTGGGCGGCGTCGACGTCCGCTTCCTGACGCTGGGCCTGGTGCACCAGTCGAACGGCCAGACCTCGACCCTGTCGCGCAGCTGGAACCGGGTGTACGCGCAGGTGGGCGCCGAGAAAGGGAACTTCGGCGTCAACTTCCGCCTGTGGCGGCGCCTGGACAACGCGCGCTCGGACAACGACAACATCGACATCACCGACTACCTCGGCCATGGCGACTTGAGCGCTTCCTACCGCTTCGACGGCCATGAATTGTCGGTCACGGCGCGGCGCAACTTCCACACCAGCCACGGCGCCATACAGGCCGGCTGGGCATTCCCGCTGTCGGCCAACCTGAAAGGGTATGTGCAATTTTTCAGCGGTTACGGTGAAAGTTTGATCGACTATAACTACGCGCAAAAATCGCTGGGCGCCGGTTTCAAGGTCGATTTCTGATCGTTGGCAGCTGTTGACGTGTGTTGGCGGCGCGTAGATGGCGGATTACGGCGTGCCGCCTAATCCGCCCTACGTGGAACGACGGCGGATCGGCCCACGCGGCGCGGTGAATTAGCCTTCGAATCAACTCATCGGCCCGGCGAGCCGCCCAGGATGCGCGCGGGTAGCAGCACCACGGCGCGCAGCAGCTCGAACAGGCCCTCGACGCCGATGCCAATCAGACGGAACGGCAAGGTGATCAGCCAAAACACCGGGTATAGCAGCAGCGCCAGCAAGGCCAGCGGCCAGCACAGAAACAGCAAAACCAGCCACAGTACAAAACTCAGCATGAGACGCTCCCGATCCAGTGATGCGATTGTCAATGCTGTCACTGTAGAACGACGCGGCGCGGCGGGCAATTCCCGTGCGACCAACTGCGCATAACGGCGATCAATCGCGGGAATCGGGGGATAAACGGCGAGGAAGCAAAGGCCGCTACTGGCCCAGGCAGATGATCTTGGTCACGTACTCGTGGGCGTTGGGTTTCTTCTTGGCGGCCCAGGCGATCGCCTCGTTGGCCTGCTCGATGGTCAGGATAGACGCCTTTTCCTTGGACTTGATGAAGGACACGCCTTCGAACGCGCCATCCTTGCCGCGCATGACCTTGGCGAACACCGGGGGTTTGGTCTCGCCGTCGGCGATCTTGTTTTGCTGGATGAGGTAGCGCTGGTCGTTCTGTTCCATATATCTCTTTCTGTAAAAGACGAAATATACGCCGCGGAACGACCTTCGTGGGGACTTTTTAAGCGTAGGCGGCGATCACGCCGGCCGGCCGCGTCACGGTATCGTGGAGGATTTCGGCGCGCAGCGCGGCCTGCAGCGACGGGATCGAGCCGCCCGCCCGGTACTGGAAGCTGACCTGCAGCACATCGCCCTGCTTCGCCTTGACCGGAGTCGCCAGCGGCAAGGTCATGTAGTGATTCAACCAATCGATGGTGGTCGAGCGCTCGGCCACGACGGCCAGCACGTTCTTGGTCACAAAGCGCATGGCGCTGATCTCGCCGGCCCGCTCGATGACGAACTTGCCCTGCCAGGCATAGGCGAGCTCGTTGGGCTGGTTGAAATCGATGATGCTGTAGACGGCCGGCGGCGCCGCCTCCACCGTGCCCGGGTAAACCACGTTGGTCTCCTGGAACTGGACGATGGGCGCGTAGAAGCCCTCGAAATCATATTCCTGTTGCACCGGCTGCACCGCCATGATCACCGCCTCCGGCAAGAACACCGGCAGCGGGCCGCCGAAGCGCTCCAGATAACGGCGCTTGAACGATTCGATCACCTCGACCTGCTTTTCGCGCAGCATGGCGACATGGATCATCTCGCAGATGACGACGTCGACCGGCTCCGGCGGCAGATATTCGAAGGCGTCGGCGTGGACCACTTCCACTTTCTCGCCGTTGGGATTGAGCGCGAGCATCTTGCGCGCTTCCTTGACCATGTCCGGATTGAACTCGACGCAATACACCTTGTCCGCCTTGGCCGCCGCGAACCACGACAGCACGCCGGTGCCGCCGCCCAGCTCGAGCACCTTGGCGCCCGGCTTGACCGCGTAATCGATCGCCGACTTGAAGCCGTGCATGCGGTTCTGATCCATCAGCATGTTGTGATGGTAGTGGACTGGAATGAATTGCCCCAGATAGCAGCTTTCGATTTCGCGTTCGTTCAGCATGGTTTCCCTTGGTTGTGGCGCATTGTGCTTTGATGCAATACGGTGAACCTATTATCGTGAAGATTGTCTACGTATAAAGGGGGGAGCTAGGCGGGAAACCCCTGCCAGTTCCGGGTTTCCGTTAAAGAACTTATTAAAAAGTACAGGCATTTATATTATAGCGATCCGCCGCCCGAAAGTGAGCCATGTCGCTTCAAGAACGCAACAACGTCCACTGCCACGGCGATGGGTGCTACTCCATGATGCTGGTGCACGGCTACGGCTGCGACCAGACCATGTGGCGCTTTCTGTACCCGTTTTTCGCCGAGCGCTACCAGGTCATCCTGCTCGACCTGGTCGGCAGCGGCGACTCCGACTTGTCGGCCTACGACCGCGACAAGTACGGCACGCTGCACGGCTACGCCGACGACATGCTGGAAATCATCGATGAGTTCGCCAGCGGGCCGGTGATCTTCGTCGGCCACTCGGTCAGCGCCATGATCGGCATGCTGGCGTCGATCAAGGCACCGGAAAAATTCGTCGCCCAGGTCATGGTGGGGCCGTCGCCGTGCTTCATCAACGACGACGACTACGTGGGCGGCTACAACCCGGAGGACATCGAGGGCTTGCTGAAAATGATGGACGACAATTACCTCGAGTGGACCAAGGTCATGGCGCCGACCATCATGGGCGCGCCGGCGCAACCGGCGCTGGCGAAGGAGTTGCTGGTCCGCTTCCAAGCCAACGACCGCGAGATCGCCCGCCATTTCGCCCGGGTGACGTTCACCGCCGACCACCGCGCCGATGTGCCGAAGTCGACCGTGCCGGCCTTGATCCTGCAATGCAGCGACGACCTGATCGCGCCGCGCGAAGTGGGCGAATATCTGCACCAACACTTGGCGAACAGCGTGCTCGAGGTCATCACCAACGTCGGGCACTGCCCGCACATGAGCGCGCCGTCGGCCAGTTCGGACGTCATCACGCGCTATCTGGACCGGTTGCTGGGCAGTCGCTAGCGTTTGTCCTTGGCCGCCAAAAACGCGTCGATGGTCTTGGCGATCCAGGGCTTGTCCGCCTTGGTGGCG
Source organism: Duganella sp. 1411 (assembly GCF_017833525.1). Lineage (GTDB taxonomy): Bacteria > Pseudomonadota > Gammaproteobacteria > Burkholderiales > Burkholderiaceae_D > Rugamonas. The sequence continues at coordinate 402,446 of NZ_JAFICD010000001.1, read as the reverse complement.
AACTCGGCGGCCGTCAGCTTGAAGCCGCCGTCCTTCAGCGTGGCGTCGGCGCCCTCCTTCAGCAGCAATTCCACCACCTGCTCCTGGCCTTCGCGCGCGGCCATCATCAGCGGCGTCATGCCGGACGGCGATTCGGCGTCGATGTAGGCGTGGTGCTCCAGCAAAATACTGGTGATCTCCACACTGCCGGCCGCCGCCGCGTAATGCAACGCGGTCCAGCCCTTCTGATTGACCTGCGCGCCGCGCTTGATCATGTCCAGCACCACCGGCTTGTTCTGGCGGAACGCCGCCATCATCAACGCCGTGTTGCCGTTGGGCGCCTTGGCTTCCAGGTCGATGCCGGGCTGATCCATCAGCAAGGTGCCGACCCTCACCGCCTCGTAGCGCATGGCGACGATCAGCCCGGTCTCGCCGTTGGGATCGCGCGTGTTCGGATTCAGCCCGCGCGCCAGCACCTTCTTGACGCCCGAAACGTTGTCCAGCTGGGCGGCGCGGAAGAACGCGACCTCATCGTCCGATTGCTCGACGGCCGCCGCCGGCAGGGCCGCCGCGACGACAAGCATTCCCAGTAGAAAACGGCGGCGGAGTGGTTGTAGAATCAACATGAGCTTCTCACGCTACCACGTTGAATAATTTGAAGAAATTGGCGGAAGTCTGCTCCGCCACCTGCTCCACCGGGATGCCTTTGAGCTTGGCGATGTATTCGCCCACGTGGGCCACGAAGCCGGGCTCGTTCATCTTGCCCCGGTGCGGCATCGGCGCCAGATATGGCGAATCGGTTTCGATCAGGATGCGCTCGAGCGGCAGCTCCAGCGCCACCGCCTGCAAATCCTTGGCGCTTTTGAAAGTCACGATGCCCGAGAACGAGATATAGAAGCCCATGTCGATGGCCGCGCGGGCGACTTCCAGCGATTCGGTAAAGCAGTGCATGACGCCGGCGACGCCGCCGGCCTCGGTGCCGGCGCCCTCTTCGCGCATGATGCGGATGGTGTCCTCGCTGGCCGCGCGGGTGTGGATAATCAAAGGCTTACGCGTGATTCTTGAAGCTTTGATGTGAGTGCGGAAGCGCTCGCGCTGCCACTCGAGGTCGCCCTGCAGGCGGAAATAATCCAGGCCGGTCTCGCCGATGGCGATGATCTTCGGATGGTTGGACAGCTCGACCAATTGGTCGACGCTGGGTTCGGGCGTGTCCTCGTAGTCGGGATGCACGCCGACCGAGGCGTAGATGTGTGGATATTCCTTGGCCAGCGCCAGCACCTGCGGGAAATCCGGCAAGTCGACCGACACGCACAACGCGTGGGTCACCTTGTTGTCGGCCATCTTGGCCAGGATTTCGGGCATGCGAGCGGCCAGCTCGGGGAAATTGATATGGCAATGGGAGTCGATAAACATACCGGTATTGTACCCCGGCGGACGCCCCCCGACATGCTTGAAGAGGACGCCTGCGCCGCAGCCATGGGGTCGTACCCGACGGGTACGACCCCACGGCCGTGCGGGTTGAAGCCGGGCCGGACGCTACAACGTATGCGTGGCGCGCGACGAGCGCAGCGCGGCGCCGAGGATTTCCTCGATCCGCAGGCGCGCGCGCTGGCCGCTCTCGTCGTCGGGGAAATGCACGCCGATGCCCTGCGCCTTGTTGTTGTGCGCGCCGGGCGGCGTGATCCAGGCGACCTTGCCGGCGATCGGGTACTTGTTGGTATCGTCCATCAGCGCCAGGATCAGGTAGATCTCGTCGCCCAGCTTGTAGGGCTTCTGTGTCGGCACGAACATGCCGCCGTTCTTGAGGAAAGGCATGTAGGCGGCATACAGCGCCGCCTTTTCCTTGATCGCCAGCGACAGCACCGTCGGCCGCGCCACGGGCACGGTGTTCGGATCGACGGGACTGGCAGCGGACATCGTTTACCTTTCAGGCGCAGCAGGCGGCATAGTCAAGCAACATATCCTCCAGGAACAGCTTGGGCGAGAGCGGATGGTCGGACGTCGCGCGGCGCTCGTTGGCGCCCTTGATCGCCGCCAGCAGCTTGCTGACGTGGATCTTGTCCGCCAGCCCGGCCAGCTCTTTCTGGTAGCGTGGATAGTAACGGATGTTACCTGCGAGTTTGTAGGAAAACAAATCATAAAGCCAGCGTTGCAACCACGAAACCTGCGCGCTCAGCGGCACTTTTTGAAGTTTATCAGCAACTTTGAGCGCGCCTTCGACGCTGGGACGCGCCAACAGCTGCAGCAACACCTCCAGCTCGTCGCGGTTGCCCGTCTCCGCCTGCGCCATCGCCGCCAGCGGCGCGCCGCCCTGCTCGCGCAGCCAGCTGTCGGCGTCGGCCACGCCCTGCGCCTTGAGCCAGGCCAGCGCCTCGGCGTGGCTCGGCATCGGCAGCGCGAACTTGCGGCAGCGCGACAGGATCGTCGGCAACAAGCGGTCGAGGCTGTTCGACGCCAGCAGGAACACCGTGCCGGGCGGCGGTTCTTCCAGCGTCTTCAGCAAGGCGTTCGAGGCCGGCATGTTGAGCGCCTCGGCCGGATACAGCACCACCACGCGCAGCCCCTGGCGGTGGGTCGAGATGTTCATGAAATCGGCCAGGTTGCGGATCTGCTCGATCTTGATGTCCTTGGACGGCGCCTTGGCCGACTTGGCCGTCTTCTTGGTCTCGGCATCGCCCTCCTCGCCGCCCTCGGCGGCGGGCTCGTCCTCCAGCGCCTCCGGCCGCACGCGGCGGTAGTCGGGATGGTTTTGTTGCACGAACCAGCCGCACGACGCGCACTGGCCGCAGGCATGGCCGTCGGGCAGCACCGCCTCGCACAGCAAACCCTGGGCGAAGCGCTCGATGAAATCGGACTTGCCGATGCCGGCGGCGCCGTGGAACAGGATGGCGTGCGGCATGCGCTGGCGCAGCTGCTGCAGCTGGGTCCACGACGATTCTTGCCACGGGTAGATGGAGTTGCTCATTGTTATTTCTGTTTCAATACAACGGCTTGGGCCGTGAAATTAAAGTAATTCATCAAGGATCGCGCTGATTTCGACCTGGATCTCGGCGATCGGCCGGGTCGAATCGATGACGCGGAAGCGCTGCGGGAACTGAGTCGCGCGGCGCAGATACTCGTTGCGGGTGGCGGCGAAGAAGTCGGCCTTTTCCTGTTCGAACTTGTCCAGCGACCGGGTGGCGTCGAGCCGCGCGCGCGCCACGTCCAGCGGCACGTCGAACAGCAAGGTCAGGTCCGGCTGCAGATGCGGGTGCACCCACTGCTCCAGCGCCTCGAGCTTGGCCAGGTCCATGCCGCGCCCGCCGCCCTGGTAGGCGAAGCTGGCGTCGGTGAATCGGTCGGAGATGACCCAGGCGCCGTCGGCCAGCGCCGGCGCGATCACTTGCGCGATGTGTTCGCGGCGGCTGGCGAACATCAGCAGCGCCTCGGTTTCCAGATGCATTTTTTCGTGCAGCACCAGCTCGCGCAGCTTTTCGCCCAGCGGCGTGCCGCCCGGCTCGCGCGAGCTGACCAGCGCGATGCCGCGCGACTTGATGTACTCGCCGACGAACGCGATGTGGGTCGATTTTCCGGCGCCGTCTATGCCCTCGAAGGTGATGAATTTGCCGCTATGTTGAGTCATGTAGTGGTTATCGTTGGTACTGATTCACTGCCCGGTTGTGGTCGGTCAGGTTATCGGAGAATTTGCTGGTGCCGTTGCCGCGCGAGACGAAATACAGGGCCTGCGACTTGGCCGGCGCCAGCGCGGCGGCCAGCGACTGCACGCCCGGCAAGGCGATCGGCGTCGGCGGCAAGCCGGTGCGCGTATAGGTATTGTACGGCGTGTCGGTCTCCAGATCCTTTTTACGGATGTTGCCCTCGTATTTGCTGCCCATGCCGTAGATCACGGTCGGATCGGTCTGCAGCATCATGCCCAGCCGCAGCCGGTTGACGAACACGGCGGCGATCATGTTGCGCTCGGACTTCTGCCCGGTCTCCTTCTCGACGATGGAGGCCATCGTCAGCGCCTCGTACGGGTTCTTGTACGGCAGCGCCGGATCGCGCTTTTCCCACGCCGCCGCCAGGCGGTTGAGCATCATCGTGTGGGCCTGGCGGTAGATCTGCAAGTCGCTCGCGCCCTTGGCGAACAGATAGGTATCGGGGAAGAACATGCCCTCGGGCTGCTTGTACTCGGAAGCGATGGCGTTCATCACCTCCTGGTCGCTGAGCGACACGGTGTCGTGCTTGAGGCCGCGATGGGCGGCGATCGCCGCGCGCATCTGGCGGAAGGTCCAGCCCTCGATGATGGTCAGCTGTTCCTGCGCGAACTCGCCGCGCACCAGCTGGTCGATCAGCTTGAGCGGCGTGGTGCCCGGCTTGAGCTCGTAGGAACCGGCCTTCAGCCGGCCGCTCTTGTTGGTCACGCGCGCCAGCAGGTTGAACAGCAAGGGCCCCATCGGAATGCCGGCGTCTGCCATCTGCTCGCCGGCCGCGTGGGCGCCGCTGCCCGGAATGATGGTGAACGGGATCGGTTTGACGTCGCCGACGATGATCGGCGCCTGCGACCAATACATGAAGTAGGCGCCGCCGGCGATCGCCAGCAGCACGCCGAGTGTAATTATTTTTTTGATAAATGCCATTGTTCGAGCCGGATTGTTGTATCAACTGAAATCGGGTACAGCTTGCCACTTCTTGGACCGGACCGCCAGCACCGCGTTTTGCACGGCATCCGACGCGATCTTCGGGACATCACTATAATGAGCCCGTAATGATAATGCTTTAATCGTCAAATTATTGGAAATTATGTCTTCTTGGAATGAACTTTTAGCCCCGCCGTCCGCCCCGCTGACGTCCACCACGCTCGCGGTCGGCTTTGTCGCGCCCGTCACGGACCTGGGCCTGATCGCGCTCGACGGCGAGGAATCGGCCAGTTTCCTGCACAACCAGCTCACCAACGACGTCGAGCACCTGGGGCTGGCGCAAGCGCGCCTGGCCGGCTACTGCTCGCCGAAGGGCCGCCTGCTGGCCTCGTTCCTGATGTGGCGCAACGAGACGACTATCTTCCTGCAATTATCGCGCGATATCCAGGCGGCCGTGCAAAAGCGGCTGTCGATGTTCGTGCTGCGCGCCAAAACCAAGCTCAGCGACGCCACCGAGGCGCCCGCCCACCAGGTCGTGCTCGGCCTGGGCGGCGGCCTGGCCGAATCCGTGCTGCGGACCTGGTTCGACACGCTGCCGGCCAAACCGTTCGACAAACTCGATCATCCGCTCGGCACGCTGATCCGCGTGGCCGACGCCTTCGACGCCGCGCGCTACCAATGGCTGCTGACGGCCGAGGTGGCACAAACCGTGGCGGCCGAACTGGCCGAGCGCCTCACCGTCGGCGGCAACCAGGCCTGGCAGTTGTCCGAAATCCACGCCGGCATCCCGCGCATCGCCAAGGCCACGCAGGAGCAGTTCGTCCCGCAGATGGTCAACCTGGAGCTCTTGGGCGGCGTCAACTTTAAAAAGGGCTGCTACCCGGGCCAGGAAATCGTCGCCCGCAGCCAGTACCTCGGCAAGCTCAAGCGGCGCACCACCCTGGTCGCGATCCCCGACCCGGCCGCCGCCGCCGGCGCCGAGGTCTACGCCACGGCCGATCCCGAGCAGCCATGCGGCATGATCGTCAACGCCGCGCCCAACGGCCAAGGCGGCGTCGACGCGCTGGTCGAAATGAAGCTGGCCGCGATCGAGGCCGCCTCGGTCCGGCTCGGCTCGGCACAAGGCCCGGCCCTGGCCTTCCTCGACATGCCGTACGCGCTGGACCCGCTCGACCTCTAGCATGGACCTCTACATTTATTACCAGGTCAAGGAAGCCGACACGGCCTCCTTGCGGGCGGCGGTCGTCCCGATGCAGGCCGAACTGGCGCGCTCGCACGGCGTCGCCTGCCAGCTCAAGCGCCGTCCGCAAGCCAGGGACGGCTTGCAGACGTGGATGGAAGTCTACGCCGCCACGCCGGACGGTTTCGCCGCCGCGCTGGAGAGCGCGGTCGAACGGGCCGGGTTGTCGGCCTGGACCAGCGGCGCCCGCCACACCGAAGTTTTTACGGATTTAGAGCCATGTGTCTGATTGTTTTTGCCTGGCGGGTGATCCCGGGCGTACCGCTGGTGGCCGCAGCCAACCGCGACGAATTTTATCAGCGCGCCACCGCGCCGGCCGCGCCGTGGCCGGAGCATCCGCAGATTTATGCCGGGCGCGACCTGCAGGCCGGCGGCAGCTGGATGGGCATCACGCAACCGACCGACTGCGGCGGCGCGGCGCGCTTCGCCGCCATCACCAACATTCGCGCGCCGTCCGAGCACCGCGACGACGCGCCGTCGCGCGGGCATCTGGTGGCCGACTACCTGGCCGGCTGCATGACGCCGGCGGAATACGTTGACGCGATCCGCGAAGGCGCCGGCGCCTATAACGGCTTCAACCTCGTGCTGGGCGACAAGGACACCTTGATCTGGTTCTCCAACAAGGGCGACGACGACCCGCGTAACGGCAAGCCGCTGGAGCCGGGCGTGTACGGGCTGTCGAACGCGCTGCTCGACGCGCCGTGGCCGAAGGTGGTCAAGACCAAGGCGCAATTCGCCAGCTTGCTGTGCCTGGGCGCGCCGGACGAGGCCTTCTTCGAAATGCTGGCCGACACCGCGCCGGCGCCGGACCAGCGCCTGCCGGAGACCGGCGTGCCGCTCGACCTGGAGCGGATGCTGTCGGCGGTGCGCATCGAAAGCCCGAGCTACGGCACGCGCACGTCGACGGTGGTCAAGCTGTACGCCGACGCCCACGCCACGCTGCACGAGATGCTGATCCACTAACCACGGGCCCGGGCCGCCCCGCTGGCGTCCGCGCGCAACGCACCGCGCCGGCTGCCGCGCAGCAGATAGGCGCCGTACAAACTCAACGGCAATACCGCCAACAACGCGACCACGGGCAGGATGCTGCCCTCGCCCTCCGCGGCGGCGGCCAGTGTCGCCGTCACCAGCGCGAAATCCCACATCCCATGGACCACGGTCATCGGCCATACCGAGTGGGTGCGCAGGCGGATGGCCGCGTAAGCCACGCCCTGCAAAAACGCCGCCCCGGCCTGCCACAGCGCACCGCCGAGGTCGCCGCCGACCAGGCCCCCGGCCAGGTGCGCCACGCCGAACAACGCCGAGGAAGCGAGCACGGCGGGCCAGACCGCGTAGCGCCGCAGCAAGCCTTGCAGCAACACCACGCGGAACATCAACTCCTCCGACAGCGCCACCAGCGCGGCGTTGCAAGCCACGGTCAACATCACCGCGCGCGGCGGCCAGCCGCCGGCCCAAGCCAGCAACAGCATCAACAACGCGTACAGCAGGGGCGGCGCGGCGAGCCGCAGGGATTTCAGCGGCCAGGGCGCGTCGAGGCCGTCCGCGTGGCGCCGCGCCGCGAACAGCGCCACGGCCGCCGAAAACGCGGCGGCCAGCGCCCACGACCAGCCGACGCCGCCGCCGGCCGCCTCGGCCAGCGACTGTTGCCGCCCGCCCGCTTCCAGCCAGCGCCCGCCCACCGTCAAGCCCAGCCAGACGGCCAGCGCGCCGATGGCGAGCGGCAGCGGAATCGATGATTGCCGCGCGGGCAAATGTGCTTGGTTCGCCATGCCGTTCACCAGTAACCCAACAGTTTCCACCAGGCGCCGCCGATCACCGCGAAGATCACCAGTTCCAGCACGCACATGACGAAGCCGACCCGCCACCACTCGCCCAGCGTGACATAGCCGCTGCCGAAGATGATCGGCGAGGTGCCGGTGGCGTAATGGGTCAACGTCATCATGATGGCCGAGCCGGCGGTCAGCATCAGCAGGAACGGCACCAGATACCCGGCCGGCAGCAATTGCGCCCCGACCGACATAAAGGCGAACAACATCGCGCTGATGTGGGCCGTGGTGCTGGCGAACAGGTAGTGCGAAAACACGAACGCCAGCAGCAGCACGGCGGCCGTCGGCAACCAGCCCATGCCGCTGGCGACAATGGCGTCCTTCATCGACAACGCTGCCCAGCCGATGACGCCGAGCTTATTGAGCTGCTCGGCCAGCATGACCAGCGCGCCGAACCAGATCAACGTGTCCCACGCGCTTTTCTCCGACAGCACGTCGTCCCAGTCCAGCGTGCCGGTGATGATCAGCACGAACAAGCCGAGGAAGGCGACCACCGTCGGATCCAGCGTCCAGGCCGGGCCCAGCAGCATGGCGGGCAGGTTGGCCCACAGCACCAGCAGCAGACCGAACGTGCCCAGCATGACTTTTTCCTTCGGCGAGAGCTGCCCCATGCGATCGAGTTCGCCGCGCGCGTAGCGGACCGCGTCCGGCGTGGCCTTCAGCTGGGGCGGCGACAGCAGGTAGATCACCAGCGGCATCACCAGCAGGCACACCAGGCCCGGCAGCAGCATGCACAGCGCCCAGGTGGTCCAGCTCAGGTGAAAGCTCTGGTGACTGGCCTTGGCGACGAAGTCCACCACCAGCGGATTGGGCGCGGTGGCGGTCAGGAACATGGCCGAGGTGATCGGGTTGGCGTGGTAGTTGACCAGCGCCAGATAGGTGCCGACCTTGCCTTCGGTGCCCTTCGCGGGGTCCGAATCGAAGGAGTTGGCGATCGATTTCATGATCGGGTGGACGATGCCGCCGCCGCGCGCGGTGTTACTTGGCGTGAACGGCGCGAGCACCAGCTCGCACACCGCCAGCCCGTAGCCGATGCCGATCGTGCGCTTGCCCAGCATGGCGATGAACACCAGCCCGATACGGCTGCCCAGGCCGGTCTTTTTCAACCCGCGTGAAATCAGGATGGCCACCACGATCAGCCAGATCAACGGACTCGAAAAACTGCTCAACGCGTCCGCGATCGCCCCCTTGGACGTATGCGACGTCACCTGCGACAGCGCGACGATGACGATCGCCATCAGCGCCATCACGCCGATCGGCATCACTTTGAGAATGATGGCGACGATGGTGGTAAGAAAGATCGCCACCAGCGACCAAGCCTTGGGGTCCAGCCCCGGCGGGCAGGGCCACCACAACAGCAGCAACAGGACAGCGGTGGTGATGAACGCGGGCACCACCCGGAATGGCACCGCGCCATTAAAATAGCGCAGCATGGCTGTGACTCTGGAATACATGATTACTCTCAAGGTAAGAAGCACTGGTGGGCGGGCTGGTGCAACGGGATATATAAATGGAGGCGCTTGCCATTGTGAAAAACGCCGCGCAGTCGCTGACAGGCGCTCCACACCCGCTCGGGTGTATCGGCCACGTCGATCAAAGCCCACGGACTGTCGCGATCGCCATCGCGTATCATCGTGACGCCCCGTACATTAAAAAACGGCGACAGCCAGCTGGTGAGGGCCGACTCGCAGTCGTCCTCGATCAGGCCCCTCAAAATTACCTGCATCATCACTCCCTCGATCACCGCGCCGCCGCACTACGCTGCGTTGCAACAATTCAATAATACAGTGATGAAATATGTCGGCGATAGTGATCTAGATCAAAAAAATGCGTAATAACCCCACCTCCGAGGGTCAGGTCTAACATTGCTACACGAGCTGATCAACGAATTGTCCCCGCCAGGGCACCTGTGTTAAAGTTTGACGGGCATACCGACGAATTGGGGACTCCTATGAAACGTGTGACTGGCATCGGCGGCATCTTCTTCCACGCAAAGGACCCGGTGGCGCTGCGCGCCTGGTACAAGCGGCATCTGGGCGTGGATGTGCAGGACTGGGGTGGAACGGCGTTCACTTGGGCCGACCAGGCCGGCAACCCGTTCAAGGGGAGCACCATCTGGTCCATCGGCGCGGCCGACAGCGGCCATTTCGCGCCGAGCACGTCGCCGTTCATGATCAACTACCGGGTCGACGACCTGGCCGCACTGCTACAAGCGCTGCGCGACGAGGGCTGCCAGGTGCTGGATAAGACCGACGATTCCGAATACGGCAAGTTCGGCTGGGTCGTCGATCCGGAGGGGAACAAAGTGGAGCTGTGGCAGCCGCCCGCCGGGCAATAGCGGCGACTACAATTTCTGTATATTAGGCGCCATCTTTTGCACCAACGACAGTTGTGCGACCTTGTCCAACTTGGCGAGCCCGCTCAAGGCGTCGGGCGCCAGCGCGCCGAACAGCACCCGACGGCGGGTATCGGCGTCCGAGAAGCCCAGCTGCTGGAACGCCGCCACCTCGTCGGGCGTCAGTGGCGAGCGCAGCCGCACCGACACCTCGACATTGCCCTCATGCGGCCGCGCCAGCGCCAGGCTGAGGGCGGCGTCATACTTGGCACCGCTCATTTTCTACACCTTGATCAAGCCATATCCCCACTTTATATCATGCGCGCCCGCGGCCGAACCGGGCACGGCTGAATTCTTTTTCAGCCACGCCTTGGCTTGCGCCGGCGTCGCCGCGGGATGGGTTTGAAGGAACAGCGCCAATAAGCCGGTGACCAACGGCGTCGCCATGCTGGTCCCGGCCATCACGCGGTAGCCCGGGGCGATGATGTCGGTCTTGTCGACATTGGACGTCGACGACAGGCACGACGCGATCATCGCCCCCGGCGCGGTGACGTCCGGCTTCAAGCCGCCGCCGCGCAGCGGCCCGGGACTGCTGAATTCGGAGACCGTGCCCAAGGTCAAGCCCACCGTCTCCACCGCGCCCGCGATGTCGGTCCACTGGTTGCGCGAGGTGTACGAGGCCACCGTGACCACGTCGTGCCCGGCACCCGGCGAGCCGATCAGCGTATCGAACACCGGCGCGGCCAACGCGGCCGAGCCAAAACGTTCCTGGTCGCTCAACAGCCAGACGTCGACGTCGGTGCCAATGCCGGATTTACGCCGCACCTCCACTTTCCACACGCCGCCCTGCACCGCCCCCTGCCCCGTCACCTCCACCACGAACTGCCTGTCGCCGTTGGGCGCCACGGCATCGGGCGTCGACACGACCACCTGGTCGCGGCCCAGCATCGTGGTCTTCGCGGCCGGATCGGCGCTGAGCAAGCCCTGCCAGGCGGTCGCCGCGCCGGTGGAACTGGTCACCCGCACCTCGCACTTGGCCTTGCCCGAGTACCAGCCGTTGATCAGGAACCAAGGCGCCGATAGGTTGGATTTCTTCGGCTGCACCTTAATCTCGAACAAGGCCGTGTGGCTGGCCTCGGCGCGCTGGCGGGCGTGGATCGGATCGCCGCCCTCGTTGCCCGCCGCCGCCACCACCAGCCGGCCTGGGCCGCATTCGTCGCTGATGGCGACGCTGGTGTCGTCCTCGCCGTCGTGGCCGTCGAAGTGGCCGCCCAGGCTGAGATTGACGACACACGGCCGGCCCAGCTTTTTCGCCTCGTCGAAGATCCAGCGCACGCCTTCGACGATCGCGCTGTTCTGGAAATTGGTCTTGACGATGATGAGCTCGGCGCCACCGCCGATGCCGCTATACGGCGGCAACGCGCCGCTGGCGATGCCGGCCACATGGGTTCCATGCCCCTCCAGGTCGGCGCTGGCGTCGATCGTCGCCCCGGTCAGCACGCGGCCAAGCTTGCTGAAGCCGGCCCCGGGTCCCTGCCCCGCGATCTCCTGGTCCCAGATCTTCAAAATGCGGCCGGCAAACGCGGGATGGCCGACGTCGATGCCGGTATCGACGATCCCGATGATCACGCCCGCGCCCGATACATTGTTTTGCGCGCTATATCCGGGCGCCCCGACCAGCGGTCCGGCGATGTCCATCAGCGGCCGCAGCCGTCTTGGCGCCGACACGCGCTCCACTTTTTCATCCTGGACGAACTCCATCAGCTTGGCCGCCGGCACCAGCGCCGTCCTCACCGCGCCCGAACCTTGCGCAAGCTTGACCCCGGCGATGGCCGTGGTGTGCGAATCGCTGCACCGGACCAGCACGTGATAAACCGGCGCCAGGCCCGGCGCGCGGTTTTTGACCGTCAATAAATCCGATGCGCCCGACACCGGCGCCGCCCCGCCGGACGCCACCAGAACGGCCAGGCTGGCCGACATCTTGCACTGACCGCCGACCGCCGGTTTGGATTTGCTTGCCATATTCGCCCCGTCTCAAAGATGTTGAAGTTAAGGCGTACTGTACAACATTGACACTACAGTTCGATCGAATGTCGGTGCATCAGGTCGTACAGTGTGGGCCGGCTCACGCCCAGCAGTTCGGCCGCGCGCAGGATGTTGTTCTCGCAGCGCACCAGCGCGCGCACGATGGCCTCGCGCTCGGCGCGGTCGCGCACCTGGCGCAGGTTGAAATCGTCCGCCGCCTGTTCGGGCGCGTCCAGTCCCAAGTCCTCGGCGACGATCTGCGGCCCGTCGGCCATGATGATGGCGCGCTTGATGCAGTTCTCCATCTCGCGCACATTGCCCGGCCACTGCCACGCCTCGATCGCCGCCAGCGCCTGCTGGCTGAACTCGATGCGGCCGCGCCCTTCCTGCGCGCAGAACAGGTTCCTGAAGTGGTAGGCCAGCAGCGTCGGGTCGCCGGCGCGTTCGCGCAGCGGCGGAATCGGGATCACGATCTCGGACAGGCGGTAATACAGGTCCTCGCGGAAGCGTCCCTGCGCGATCAGCTGCTTCAGGTCCTGGTGGGTGGCGCACACCACCCGCACGTCGACCGCGATCTCCTCGTGGCCGCCGACCCGCTCGATCACGCGCTGCTGCAAAAAGCGCAGCAGCTTGGCCTGCAGCGGCATCGGCAAATCGCCGATCTCGTCGAGGAAGAAGGTGCCGCCCTGCGCCATCTCGACCTTGCCCTTGGTCTGCTTGGCGGCGCCGGTGAAGGCGCCCTTCTCGTAGCCGAACAATTCGCTCTCGAGCAGCGTCTCCGGTATCGCCGCGCAGTTGATGGCCATGAAGCGCTGGCCGGCGCGGGGACTGAGCTGGTGCAGGCCGCGCGCCAGCACCTCCTTGCCGGTGCCGCTCTCGCCGAGCAGCATCACGGTGGCCGACGTCGGCGCCACCTTCTCGATGTTGCGGCACACCTTCTGCATGGCTGGCGCGCGGCTGACGACCGTGGCCAGCGCGGATGCCGTCCGCACCTCGCGCATGCGGGCGTTTTCCTGCTGCAGCCCGTGCAGGTAAAAAGCGCGCTGCAGCACCAGTCCGAGCACGCCGGGATCGACCGGCTTCTGGTGGAAATCGTAGGCGCCGGCGGCGATCGCGCTGAGCGCGTGCGCGTGGTCCTGGTTGCCGGTCAGGACGATGACCTTGGTGTCCGGCGCCAGCGCCAGGATCTCGCGCAAGGTCGCCAATCCCTCGGTGGCGCCGTCCGGGTCCGGCGGCAAGCCGAGATCCATCGTGACCACGGCCGGCTCGTGGCGGCGCAGCTGCGCCAGCGCGCTGGAACGGTTGTCCGCCAGCGCGATATCGTAATGGTCGAGGCTCCAGCGCAGCTGCTTTTGCAGCCCCAGGTCGTCCTCGATGATCAATAACTTGGCTTTGTTCGCCACTTCTTACCTCTCTGGCTTTCCGGCCGCATGTATTTAGGCCGCGTGTATTTAGGCCGCGTTTATTTAGGCTGCGTGTATTTAGGCTGCCTGGATTACCGGCACGTCCGCCGCCCGCCAGCCCGGCAGCACGACGCGGAACGTGGTGCCGCGCTGGGGCACGCTGTGCACCTCCAGCCGTCCGCCCAACTCGGCGACGTATTCGCGGCTCTCGAAGGCGCCGATGCCCATGCCGGCCGCCTTGGTCGATTCGAATGGCTTGAACAGGCGCTCGCGGATGAACTCCGGCGTCATGCCCTGCCCGGTGTCGCTGATCTCCACCAGCACCTGGTCGCCGTCGCGCCGCAGCCGCAGCGCCACCTCGCCGTCGCGCGGCGTGGCCTCGATGGCGTTTTGCAGCAGATGGCCCAGCACCCGCTCCAGCCGTCCGTGCGCGGCCATCACGCACAGCCCCGGCTCGTCGCAGCGCAGCACCGGCTTGGGCATGGCGCTGCCGCGCTGGGCCACCATTTGCGCCAGCAGCGGCGCCAGCTCCAGCGGCCCGGCCGCTTCGGGCGCGTCGCTGCGCTGCAGCTTTTGCAGCATCAGCTTCATTTTCTGCACGCCATGGTCGACCGTGTCGAGCATATCCTGCTGAAATTCCGGATTATCGCGGTGCAGCTTGGCGTTCGGGATCATCAACGACAGCTGCGCCACCAGGTTTTTCAGGTCGTGGACGATGAAGGTCGACATGCGGTGGAACGATTCGAACTGGCGCGCCGTCATCAGCGCGGTGGTGGTCTCCTGCAGCGCCAGATAGCTGGCGACCTGGCTGGCGGCCACTTTCAACAGGTCGATCACTTCCCAGTTCAGGCGCAGCGCGCTGCGCGGCTCCTGCAACAGCAGAAGGCCGAACAGCCGGTCCTGCAGCAGCAAGGGCACCACCAGCCGCGCGCGCGGCAAGCGCGCCAGCCACGCCGGCACCGGCGCGCGCTGCCCGGCTTCGGCGAGGTCGATCACCCATTGATGGTGTTCGACCGACTGGCAGAACGCGGCATCCTGCTCGCGGTCGCCGCCGCCCGCCGCCGCCGGCGGCACCGTCATGTTGCTGTGCGCGGCCAGCGCGAAGTGGTCGCCGTCGCGCCAGATCCACAGCGCGCCGCCTGGGCTTTCGACCAGCTGCGCGACCGCCTCGATGGCGCGTTCGGCGGGACCCGGGGTCTGTTGCGACAGTTTGCGCGTGAAGCCCAGCCACTCCTCGCGGTAGTCGTAGTCGTAGCGGTAGAAGTGCTTGCTGATGAAGACCTTCAGGCGCGAACGGAAGGTGCCCGAGAACAGCACGCCGGCCAGCAGCAGCATGGCGCCGAACAGAAAGCCGACCTGTATCAGCCCGCCCCAGTTGCCGCCGACGTAGCGCAGGTAGTAGCCGGCGCCGCCCATCGCCATCAGGTAGGCGGCGGAGCCGAGCAAGGCGGCCGAATGGAACATGGCCTGGCGCGACAGCAGCATGCCGCTCGGCCAGGCCGCGCTGCGCGCCACCGCCACCCCGATCAGCGGCACCGTCAGCGCGTTGACCACGCCGCGCGCGGCCCAGATGTCGGCGCTGACGCCGCGCACCAGCAAGGCGTCGCAGTACAGATAGAAATCGTAGGCGAAGATGCCGCCGATGCCGAGGCAGGCGTATTTGACGGCCCACTGGCTCTGCGCGTCCTTCTGGCGGTACAGCTGTTCGACCAGCACCATGCCGGCCACCGCCATGATGGTGCGCGCCGCCAGCAGCGTCGATAGCGCCAGCCCGTCGGCCCGCGCCAGCTGCCAGCCCGGCAGCAGCGCCAGGAACAGCGCGGCGCCGTAGCCGGCGCAGTAGCCGTACCAGCGCCGCCGGCCGTCGGCACGCGGATAGCCGAGCAAGCGCAAAATGAAGAAGCTGCAGGCGGCGTTGCGCGCCACCTCCAGCAGATCGATCCAGCGTTCGGCGCCGGCCACGCCGGCGGCGTCGGCGGCGATCAGCGCGGCCCAGGCGGCGCAGCACAAACATGCCAGCAGCAGCGCGCCGGCATGGCGGCGCCGGCTCCAGCCGCCCAGCAGCAATGCGCCGAACGCCACGAAGGCGCCCGCCGCCAACCCGTAACTGAGGCTGTTTATGCTGCCGTGCATCGTGCCTCCATCCGCAAACTATCGTCCGCCGCCGAACAAGACCACCTTCAGGGTGTCGATCAGCACCAGCACATCGAGGAACAGGCTGTTGTTCTTCACGTAGTAAAGATCGTACTGCAGCTTCTGGATCGCGTCCGACACCGAGGCGCCGTAGCCGTAGCGCACCTGCGCCCAGCCGGTGATGCCGGGCTTGATGCTGTGGCGCAGCTGGTAGAAGCGCAGCTGCGCGTTGAGCTGGTCGACGAAGTACGGCCGCTCCGGGCGCGGGCCGACAAAACTCATCTCGCCCTTGAACACGTTGAGCAGCTGCGGCAGCTCGTCGATGCGGCACTTGCGGATGATATTGCCGATGCGCGTCACGCGCGGATCGCTGACCATCGCCCATTGCGGCGACCCGGCCTTCTCGGCGTCGATGCCCATGCTGCGGAACTTGAGGATGAAGAAGCGGCGCCCATCCTTGCCCACGCGCTCCTGCTGGTAGAACACCGGGCCGCCGTCCTCCAGGCGGATGGCCGCCGCCGTCAGCAGCATCACCGGCAGCGCCAGCGCCAGGATGACGGCGCTGACCACCAGGTCGAATACGCGCTTCATGACGATGCGCACCGGGCTCTGGTCGAAGCCGCCGCCGAACACCAGCCAGCTCGGTTGCAGCGAGTCGACCCGTATCTGGCCGCTTTCGCGTTCGAAGAAGGTGGTGGCGTCGATCACCCGCACGCCGTGCAGCTTGCACTCGAGCAGATCCTTGATCGGCAAGGCGCCGCCGCGCCGCTCCTGCACCGTGACGACGATCTCGCGCGCCTTATAGCGCCGCGCGATGTCGACCAGCGAGTCGCCCAGGTCCATGTCGAGCACCGCGCCGGCGTTGACGCAGCAGGCCTCGTGCGGCGTGGCGACGTAGCCGGCCACCTGGTATTTCTGGTAGCTGCCGGTGTTGGCCGCCAGGTCGCCGCATTCCTTGGCGACGGCGCCGTGGCCGAGGAAGATCAGCCGCGAGGTCAGCATCTTGGACTGCGAGCCGCTGACGAACATGGCCCGCACCAGCACCACGCCGGCCAGCGAAATGGCCAGCACCAGCAGCAGGACGGCGCGCCCGACGTACAGGCTGGGCGCCACATAGAACACCAGCGCCAGGATGCCGACGGCCATCGCGAACGCCGGCAGCAGCTGCAGGAACAGGCGCGGACGGAAGCCCTGCATGGCGTCGAGGTGGTACATGCCGAAGGTGCTCATGCTGAACACGATCGCCAGCGCGAACGTCAGAGCCGCGGCCATCAAATTGTGCAGCGGCGGCGCGCCAACGCCGTCGTGCAGCAGCAGGATCGCGGCGCCCGCGTGGAAGGCCGCCACCAACATCAATATTTCGATCAACAGCAGACTGGCCGCCACCTTCGACACGTAGTGATTTGAAATTTTCAACATACCCTATCCCCATGGACTGCTACGATGAGGGTTGTCGGTGCCGTTGCCGCCGGCGCCGCGCCCTTCTGGTTTGCTACCTGGTGCTCAGACGGTCGACATACCAATCCATCGCCACCGCCAGACCGTCGCCGATGCGGTGGGTGGGCTCGTAGCCAAGTCGCTTGCGGGCCTTGTCGATGTCGGCCTGGGAATGGCGCACGTCGCCCGGCCGGAAGTCGGTGTACTGCGGCGTGTGATCGCGCAGCCGTGGGAAGCGCGGCGCCAGCAGCGCGCACATCATCGCGTGCAGCTGCTTGAGCGAAGTGCGCTCGTTGAGCGCGACGTTGTACACCTGGTTGGCGGCCTGCGGGTCGGTGCTGCACGCGGCCAGCAGGTTGGCCTGGATGACGTTGTCGATGTAGCAGAAGTCGCGGCTGGTCTCGCCGTCGCCGTTGATGCGCACCGGCGCGTCGGCGATCAGCGCGGCCACCCATTGCGGGATCACGGCGGCGTAGGCGCCGTTCGGGTCCTGGCGCGGGCCGAACACGTTGAAGTAGCGCAGGCCGATCGAGTCCATGCCGTAGCAGCGCGCGAACACGTCGGCGTACAACTCGTTGACGTACTTGGTCACCGCGTACGGCGACAACGGCCGGCCGATCTGCTCCTCGACCTTGGGCAGCGCCGGATGGTCGCCGTAGGTGGAGCTGGAGGCGGCGTAGACGAAGCGTGCGACCTTGGCGTCGCGCGCGGCGGTAAGCATGTTGAGAAAGCCGCCGACGTTGGTGGCGTTGGTGGCGGCCGGGTCCTCGATGGAGCGCGCCACCGATCCCAGCGCCGCCTGGTGCAGCACGTACTCGACACCTTCGCAGGCGCGCGCGCAATCGGCCGGCACGCGGATGTCGCCGCGCTGGAAATCGAAATTGGCCCATGCCGCCTCGCCCACCAGCGCCCGCACCTGGTCGAGGTTGTGCTGGTGGCCGGTGGCGAAGTTGTC
Organism: Duganella sp. 1411; assembly: GCF_017833525.1. Classification (GTDB taxonomy): domain Bacteria; phylum Pseudomonadota; class Gammaproteobacteria; order Burkholderiales; family Burkholderiaceae_D; genus Rugamonas. The sequence goes on along the minus strand of NZ_JAFICD010000001.1, from coordinate 384,494 downwards.
CATGCCGGTGACGCGCTGGCCCAGTTGCAGCAACGCCTGCACCAGGTTCGAGCCGATGAAGCCGGCCGCGCCGGTCACCAGCCAGCGCCGCGGGCGCGATGGCAGCTCATGCAGCAGCGCGGCGTACGCCGTCGCGCCTCGATTGTGGTCGTCCATGATCACAGGCGCCAGACGCAGTGTCCCGCTTGGGCGAGTTTGGCCGTGTCGAACGCCGATTTGATGTCGATGAAGCAGCCGCGCGGCGTCAGCTTGGCCTGCAGCTCGCCGACCGGCGTGGCCAGCAGCTCGCGGTGCGGCACGGCGGCGACGATGGCGTCGGCGCGCGGCAGGTGGTCCCAGCCTTCGAGCTCGATGCCGTATTCATGATAGGCCTCGGCGCTGGCGGCGACCGGGTCGTGCACGTGCACCTCGACGCCGTACGATTTCAGTTCGGCGACGATGTCGGCCACCTTGGAGTTGCGCAGGTCCGGGCAGTTCTCCTTGAACGTCAGGCCCAGCACGTTGACGCGCGCGCCCTTGACGTAGCAGCCGGCCGCGATCATGCTCTTGACGGTTTTCTCGGCCACGAACTTGGCCATGCCGTCGTTGATGCGGCGCCCGGCCAGGATCACCTCCGGATGGTAGCCCAGCGTGGCCGCCTTGTGGGTCAGGTAGTACGGATCGACGCCGATGCAGTGGCCGCCGACCAGGCCCGGACGGAACGGCAGGAAGTTCCATTTGGTGCCGGCCGCCTGCAGCACTTCGAGCGTGTCGATGCCGATGCGGTCGAACAGGATCGCCAGTTCGTTCATCAGCGCGATGTTGAGGTCGCGCTGGGTGTTCTCGATGACCTTGGCCGCCTCGGCCACCTTGATGCTGGAGGCGCGGTAGACGCCGGCCGTGACGATCGATTCGTACAGCGCCGCGACGCGCTCGAGGGTGTCGGCGTCGTCGCCGGAGACCACCTTGAGGATGGTGGTCAGCGTGTGTTCCTTGTCGCCCGGGTTGATGCGCTCGGGCGAGAAGCCGACGTGGAAGTCCTCGCGCCATTTCAGGCCCGAATGGCGCTCCAGCAGCGGGATGCAGACCTCCTCGGTGGCGCCCGGATAGACGGTCGATTCGAACACCACGATGGCGCCCTTCTTCATGTGCCGCCCGACCGTCTCGCTGGCGCCGGCCAGCGCCGTGAAGTCGGGGTTGTGGGCGTTGTCGACCGGGGTCGGCACCGCCACCACGAAGTAATCGGCGTCGGCCAGCTCGGCCGGATCGTCGGTGTAGCGCAGGCGCTCGGCGGCGCGCAATTGGGCCGGACTCACTTCGCCGGTCGGGTCGACGCCGTCGCGGTAGTGCTGGATCTTTTTCGCCGACAGGTCGAAGCCGACCGTGGCGCGACGCTTGCCAAATTCGACCGCCAAAGGCAGGCCGACATAGCCCAGACCGATGACGGCTACCACATCATTCGTGTTTTCCATTGCAGACCCCAGTAAGGACGCGCCACCTGTTTTGCCTACCCGCTACGCTTGACAAATAATTATTAAAACGTCAGGTAAGATATAATTTTTACACCATCGTTCGCTAGGGCCAATAGTTATCGAACCGACAAAAAAATGCAAGCGATAAAAAAAGCTTTTTCGTGCTTTTCGCTAGCCGATGGGGCGCGCGCTCTATGACAAACTCGTGCGTACCATTTTGACCACATTGTGTGATTACAACGGCGGCGTGGCCCGTTTGCGACACATTGCCGACGAAGGTTGCGGCTAGGAATCACGGGCGCCGGCGCGGCGGCCCGGAGCCGAACTCAGCCAGCGCGCAGGCCGCTGGCCAGCAGCTCCTTCCACGCGCCCGGATGGAACGGGCGCAGCCGGATCCAGCGCGCGGCGCAGCGCAGCGCGGCGGCGTAGCGCCGCCGGCCCCGGTAAAAGTAGCAATGGTCCTGCATCACCATGTCGAGGCGCCCGAGCAGCAGCGCGCGGTAGGAACGCCACGCCGGCATGTTCAGCAGCATCAGCAGCATGTTGTCCTCGAGCAGGAAGCGCGGCGCGTCGCCGTGGGTCAGGCTGGCCGGATGGATGCGGTAGTAGGCCACCTCCTCGGTCACCATCCACAGGTCGTTGTCGAGCGCGCAGCGGAACCACAGGTGGTAATCCTCGGCGCGCCGCAAGCGCTCGTCGAACAGGCCCTTGGTCACGAGCAGGCGCTGGCGTATCAACGTGGTGGTCGGGATCACGATGCAGTCGCGCGCCAGTTCGGCCACCGGGCGGCGCAGCCGTTGCACGGCCGCCGGCGGCGGCGACGCCGGGCACGCCGCCGTCAGCCGGTCCAGCGGCGCGAAGGCCCCGTCCTCGGGCCGCAACAGGCTGATCTTGCCGGCGATCCAGTGCGCCTCCGGGTGCTGGCGCTGCACCTGCCAGCGCTGCGCCAACCCGTGCGGGAACCAGATGTCGTCGGCGTCGATGAAGGCGATCCACTCGCCGCGCGCGGCCTCGATGCCGGTGTTGCGCGCGCCGGCCGCGCCCTTCGAGTGGTGATTTCGCAACACGGACACCATCGGCCACGCGGCGATCTCGTCGAGCACGGCGCGGGTCGCCGGATCGGTGCTGCGGTCGTCGACCACCACCACTTCGAACACCGGCAGCGGCTGCCCGTCCAGGGGCTGCTGCCCCAGCACCGACAGCACCGCTTCGCGCAAAAAATCACCGGCGTTGAACACCGGAATAACGACCGACACGGCGGGTTGCGACATCGCTGCTCCTGACCGAAACGAGAATTGGGGGCGCCGCACGGGCGACCACCGGTCGTGGTCGTCTCCATGCCAGGCTTGACTCGCTCAAATGCTTACGCGAGAATCATGATAATAGCTTATTAATAAGCAAAAATGACAACGAATTGTAGCCACAAGAACGTTGCCGCCGCCATTTCCAACCGGGGTTCCGCGCCGCATGACGCACATTAACGAACGCATGGCCACCGGCATCGTGTGGATGATCACCGCGCGCCTGGTCGACCGCGGCATCGGCATGGTCAGCACCTTGCTGCTGGCGCGCCTGCTGGCGCCGGACGACTTCGGCCTGGTGGCGATGGCCACCGCCATCGGCGGCCTGCTCGACGTGCTCGGCGCGTTCAGCTTCGACCTGGCGCTGATCCAGAAGAAAAACGCCGAGCGCCGCCACTACGACACCGTCTGGACGCTGAACGTGATCTTCGGCGTGTTTTGCGCCGCCGCGCTGGTCGCGCTGGCGCACCCGGCGGCCCGCTTCTACGGCGAGCCGCGCCTGGTCGGCGTGATGTGGGTGCTGTCGCTGATGTACCTGATCAACGCGTTCGGCAACGTCGGCGTGGTCAACTTCCGCAAGGAGCTCGACTTCCGCCAGGAGTTCAACTTCATCATGGTGCGCCGCCTCGGCACCTTCGTCGTCACCATCGGCGCCGCCTACCTGCTGCACTCGTACTGGGCGCTGTTGCTGGGCATGTGCCTGGGGCGCGCCATCACCGTGGCGATGAGCTACATCATGAACGCCTACCGGCCCCGCTTCGGCCTGGGCGCGATGCGCGAGCTGTTCCACTTCTCCAAATGGATGCTGCTCAACAACGCGCTCGGCTTCCTGCGCCACGACGGCTGCACCTTCATCATCGGCCGCTACTTCGGCGCCGCCGGCCTGGGTGTCTACACGGTGTCGTACGAGATCTCCAACCTGCCGTCGACCGAACTGGTGGCGCCGATCAACCGGGTCACCTTTCCCGGCTTTTCCAAGATGGCCGAGCCGGCGCTGATCTCGGCCTCGTATTTCCGGCTGCTGGGCATGATCACCCTGCTGATCCTGCCGGTCGGCATCGGCATCGCCTGCGTCGCCGAGCCGCTGGTGCAGGCCATGCTGGGCGACAAGTGGCAGCAGGCGGTGCCGCTGATCGCCATCCTCGCCGTCAGCGGCGCCATCACCGCCACCCAGACCAACAACGCCTCGGTGTGGCTGGCGCTGGGGCGGCCGCACGAGGTGGCCATCGTGCAGACCTGCTACCTGCTGATCCTGTTCCCGGCGCTGTACCTGTTCATGCGCCGCTACGGCATCGTCGGCGCCGGCTACGCGTATCTGACCGCGCAGCTGGTCGACGTGATACTGGAGATGAGCGCCACCAAACGGCTGCTCAAGTTCGGCTGGGGCGAGGTGCTGCGCACCGTCTGGCGCCCGGTGGCCGGGGTCGCCGTCATGGCGCTGGCGGTGGCGTGGCTGGACGCCCGCCTGGCCGGCGTCAATCCGTGGCTGCGGCTGCTGACCGATTCCGGCGCCGGCGCGCTGGTGTACGTGGCCACCGTGTTCGCGCTGTGGTTCGTCAGCGCCCGCCCGCAAGGCGCCGAGCGCTTCTGCCTGCGCCGCCTGAAAGTGCTGCCGGCATGACGGCCCACGCTTCCCCGGCCGCGCAGGTGACGGCGCAGGTCACCGTGATCGTGCCCACCACGGCCGAGCTGTCGCGCCGCATGGAGATCGGCCGCTGCCTCGATTCGATCCGCGCCTCGTCGGCGCTGCCGGTGAAGATCATCGTGGTGGTCAACGGCCGCCGCTACGACGAGGGGGTGTGCGCCTGGCTGCGCGCCCAGCCCGACGTGCGCTACGCCTATGTCCACATGCCGTCGGCGCCCAACGCCGTCTGGGAAGGCCGGCGCATGGTCGACACGCCGTATTTTTCGATGGTCGACGACGACGACGAGTACCTGCCCGGCGCCACCGACCTGCGGCTGGCCGCGCTGCGCGAGCGCCCCGACGCCGACCTGGTGGTGACCAACGCCTACCGCCGCTTCGAGGGCGTCGACGCGCTGCTGTACCACCACCTGGCGCAGGTGCAGCGCGAGCCGCTGGCGATGCTGTTCGAGGCCAACTGGCTCACCAACGGCAACGCGCTGTACCGCGCCGACAGCGTCGGGCCCGAGTATTTCGCCGACTACCAGCCGTACGCCGAGTGGACCTGGCTGGCCTTCAAGCTGGGCCTGGCCCGCAAGACGATCGTCACCCTCGAGCAGCCGACGTTCCGCGTGCACGTCACCGGCGGCTCGCTGTCGCAGTCGGACGCCTACTTCGAGTTCTACCTGTCGCTGTACCAGCAAATGCTGGCCGCCAACCCGCCGCCGGCGATCGCGCGGCTGGTCCGGCGCCACCTGTCCGGCGCCCAGCACGACCACTCGGTGCGCGCGCTCGGGCGCGGGCGCTGGCGCGAGGCGCTCGAGTGGCACTGGCGCAGCCTGCGCCAGCCCGGCGGCCTGCAATACCTGAGCTACACCCGCCACTTCCTGCGCCTACCGTTGCGCCTGCCGAGGACATCATGACCGCCGACACCGACCTGAAGGCGACCGTGCTGGTCGACCACTACCGCGCCACCGCCGCCAGCGACAAGAGCCACGTGGCCTACCAGGGGCTGCCGATCCACGCGCTGCCCGGCCTGCACGAATTCGCCTTCGAACAGTTCCGCCGCCACGCCGCGCCAGGCGCCGGCGTGCTGGAGCTGGCCGCCGGCAGCGGCGCCATGAGCCGGCGCCTGGCCGATGCCGGCTACCGCGTCACCGCCACCGACTACGTGCGCGAGAACTTCCGCCTGCACGGCGCCATCCCCTTCTTCACCTGCGACCTGAACCAGAATTTTTCCGATGGCCGCGCCGCCAGCGAGGACCACATCTGCGCGCTGGAGATCATCGAGCACCTGGAAAACCCGCGCCACTTCGCGCGCCAGTGCTTCCAGGTGCTCAAGCCCGGCGGCACCCTGCTGCTGTCGACGCCCAACCTCGACACCGCCGCCTCGGTCGCCATGTTCATGCGCGACCTGTCGTTCCAGTGGTTCGCCGAGGACGACTACGCGCGCGACGGCCACATCACGCCGCTGAGCCAGTGGCAGCTGCAAAAGTGCTTCGCAGAGGCCGGCTTCACGCGCGCCTGGGAAGGCTCGGTCGGCGATCCCTACGGCCGCGTGCGCGGCTCGCCCCGCATGCTGTGGCTGGCGCGCGCGATCGACCTGCTGATGCGCCGCGAGCGCGGCCTGCGGCGCCAGATCTACGTCGCGCTGTACCAGAAACCCGGCAACCCCGGCTGACCGCGCGCCCATGACCTTCAGCGTGGTGATCCCCGCGTTCAACGCCGCCGGCTACATCGTCGAGGCGCTCGACAGCGTGGCCCGCCAGTCGGCGCTGCCGGACGAAGTGCTGGTGGTCGACGACGGTTCGCGCGACGACACCGGCGCCGTGGTGCGGGCCTGGTTCGCCGCCAATCCGGCCTGCAACGGCCGCCTGCTCGAGCAGCCCAACGGCGGCATTCCGGTGGCGCGCAACGCCGGTATCCGCGCCTGCGGCGGCGACTGGATCGCCCTGCTCGACGCCGACGACGTCTGGGAGGCGGACCACATGGCCGCGCTGCGGGCCGCGCTGGCGGCCGCGCCGGACGCGCTGGCGGCATACGGCGCCGGCCGCCTGCTGGTCGACGGCGTGGTGCAGCCGCGCCTGTACGACGATTTCTGGGACAACCCGTCGCGCCGCTTCGGCCAGCCGATCCCCGGCTCGGACTGCCTGCGGATCGACCGCGCCGCGCTGCCGCGCCTGATCAAAGGCAACTTCATCAAGCCATCGAGCCTGCTTATGGCGCGCTCGGCGGCGCGCCACGCCGGCCTGTTCGACGAGGGGCTGCGGGTCAGCGAGGACCGCGAATTTTTCATCCGCTTGTTGCTTGACGGCGATTTCATATATACTCCAAATGCAATTACGCAATACCGCTGGCATGCCGACAACGCGTCGGGCATGCGGCACAACCGGCGCAACATGGAATACGCGCTGCGCGCGCTGCACTGCGTCGAGCGCCGCAGCGGCCCCCGGTTCGATGTAGAGCAGCAACAAACTTTGCAGTCCGAAACCGCCGAAGCGGTTCGTCAATATCTATATACCTGCGCGCTGGACGGGTTCCCCGCCTACGCCGCCGGTTGGCGCCTGGTCAGCGCACTGTACGGCAGCCTGTTTGCCGTGCGGCATCTCAAGCTCAGGCACGTCGTCCGTGGCTTGCTACGGACGATGCGTTAAAAATTCCCAATGGAAATTGCCCGCACGATAGCTATCAGCTTGCAAGCTGGTTGAAGCGAACACGGCTATTATGTTGCGCGGCAATATGTTAAATCTGCCGGACAACGATTTCACGTCCGGCGCGGAAGATGGGAAGCACGGATGAAAAATATCGCGGGATCGCCCCGACCACCCTGCGCCAACGCCGAGTACTATGGCCCCGCCATCGTGCCCGACGTGCTGGCCAAACTGCCGGCCGACTGGAGCACCACCGGCCCGCTCACCCCTTTCGGCATCCACCTCGCCAACACCGAGGCGGGACGGCAATCGGCCGCGATGCTGGTCAACAAGATGTACCGCTGGCGCGGCTATGGCGACCAGCACGCGCTCGAGGCGCACCCGCACCACGTGACGTTGACCGCCGCCGAGCCGCGCCAGCTGCTGGGCACGGTCACCCTGCGCGCCGACTCGGCCCACGGCATGCTGGCCGACGCCACCTTCAAGGAGGTGATCGACGCCTACCGCCGCTCCGGCGCCAAGGTGTGCGAGGTGACCAAGCTGGCGATCGACCCGCTGGCCCACCCCAAGCTGGCGCTGGCCGCGCTGGTGCACATCATCTATCTGTACGCGGTCAAGATCTACGCCTGCACCGACATGTTCATCGAGGTCAATCCGCGCCACAAGCGCTTTTACGAGGAGATGCTGGGCTTCGAGCCGGCCGCCGAGATGCGCAACAACGCGCGCGTCAACGCGCCGGCCCACCTGCTGCGCATCAGCCTGGACTTCATGGGGGCGCAGATCGCCAGGATGGGCGGCACCGCGGCGGCCGCCAGCCGCGACGCGCGGCGCTCGCTGTACCCGTATTTCTTCTGCCGCAGCACCGAGGCCGGCATCCTGTCGCTGGTGAACTCGCTGTCCGACACGCCGCCGGGCGCCGTCTACGGCCAGCGCTGGGCCGCGGGCGGCGCCGGCGCGCTCACAGCTGCTTGAGCAGCGAGCGGGCGCCGTCGGCCTGGGGGAAATGGGCGTCGCCGGCCAGCAGGTCCTCCAGCAGCTTTTTCGCCCCCGGCTTGTCGCCGGCGCGCAACAGGCCCTGCGCCAGGTGGTAGTGGACCGCGCTCGACGGCGCCAGCGCGGCCGCCTTGCGCAGCAGCGGCACGCCGCGCCCGGTGTCGCCGCGCTCGACCAGCAACCAGCCGGCCGTGTCCATGACGGCCGGGTCGGCGGGCGCCAGCGCCAGCGCTTTTTCGGCGGTGGGCAAGGCGCGCGGGTCCTTGAGCTGCTGGTAGACATAGGCCAGGTTGTTGGTCGCCTCGGCGATCACGGCCGGCGTCGGCGCGCCCGCCTTGCCCTCGGCCGCCAGCACCGCCTCCAGTTGCGCGGCCGCCTGCGCGTAACGCTCGCCGGCGATGCCCAGCTGCGCCAGGTACAGCCGCAGCCCCACCGTATCGGGCGCCGACGGCGCCTCCTTGATCCAGCGCGCCAGCCGTTGCTCGGCCTCGGCGCCCTTGCCCGCCGTCGACATCACGTAGGCCAGCTTGATCTTGACCACGGCGTCCGGGGCGAGCGCCAGCGCCCGCTCGTAGGCGGCGGTGGCCGGTGCCAGCTTGTTCTGCTTGGCCAGCAGGTCGCCTTCCAGCAGCAGGCCGGCGGGCGACTTGGGCCGCTGCCGCTGCAGCTCGCGCGCCAGCGTCAATGCCTGCGCCACGTCGCCGGAGCGCACCGCCAGCCCGGCCAGCGCCAGCTTGGCCTCGAGGTGGCCCGGTTCGATCTGTAGCGTTTTTTTCAGCGACGCCATGGCGTCGGCGTCCTTGCCCGCTTGCGCCTGCGCGCCGGCCAGGTGGTAGCGCGCCAGCGCCGAGGCCGGCAGCAGCTTGATCATCTGGCTATACGTCTCGACCGCGTCGACCGGTTTGCCGGCGGAAAGCTGGGCCTGTCCCAGCACGTCGAGCGCGTCGGTGTTGCCGGGGTTGGCGGCGCTGGTCTTGCGCGCCAAGGTCAGGCCGCGGTCGGTCAGCCGGCGGTCCAGCAGGTTGGTCGCCAGGCGCAAGGCCGGATAGACCGCGTCCGGATGGGCGGCCAGGGATTTCTCCAGCCAGGCGGTGGCTTCGGCCGCGTCGCCGCGCTGGCCGGCCAACGCCGACAGCACGGTCATGGCATCCATATTGCCTTTGTCCTGCTCCAGATAGGCGACCAGGCGCGCGCGCGCCGCGTCCGGTTTGCCTTCGGCCACGTCGAGCAGCGCCAGGCTGGCCACCGGCTCATAGTAGCGCGGGCGCAGGCGCTGCGCCTGTTCGAAGCTGGCGCGCGCGGCCGCCGCCTGGTGCAGGCCCACTTCGGCCGCGCCGGTCAGGAAGGTGACGTCGGCGTTGGCCGGATGCGCCGCCGCCAGCTTGCGCGCGCCGGCCAGCGCCTGGTCGTAGCGCTTCAGGCCGAGCGCGGTGCGCACCAGCGCCAGCCCGATGGGCAAGGAGCCGGTGTCGATCGCGGTGGCGCGTTCGAGCTCGCTCAGGGCGCGCTTCGGGTCGCCCGCGCCGAGCAGGCTCAAGCCCAGCGAGGTCCGCAACGCCGCCATTTTCGGCGCCAGTGCGCTGGCGCGCTCGTAATACGCGCTGGCCTGGGCGAACTCGCCGCTCTGCGTGGCGATCTCGGCGGCCAGCGCCAGCACATAGGCGTCGGGATCGGGCGCCTTCAACGCCGGCGCCAGCACCACCTGCGCGTCGGCCGGGCGCTTGGCCTGAAGCAAGGTCGAGACCAGCAGTTTGCGGGCGCTCAGGTTGCCCGGGTCGCCGTCCAGATATTTAGCGAGATGCAACTCCGCCTGCGCGATCGCCCCCAGTTTGAATTGCACCGCGCCGGCCAGCAGCAGCGACGGCAGGTGCCCGGGCGCCACCTTCAGCACTTGCTGCAGCGGTCCCAGCGCGGCGGCCGCGTCGCCCTGCCGGTAGGCCAGCAGCGCCTGGGTATAGGGCAGCAACAGGCTGCCGTTGGCCACTTTCTTGTACAGGGCCAGCTCGCTCGCGGCCGCGTCGAACTTGCGCGCGTCGATGTACAGATACGCCTTTTGCAAGTGGGCGTCGCCGTCGGCGGGGTTGAGTTTGAGGGCGCCGTCGTACGCCTTCTCGGCGGCCTCGGTGCGCCCCTGCACCCGCTCCAGGTTGGCCTTGACCATCCAGGCGTTGATGTCGTCCGGATGCTCGGCGACCGCTTGCGCCGCATAAAGGTCGGCCCGCTCCATGTCGCGCTCCAGCGCGGCCACCTGGGCCAGGCCGGTGGTGGCGCCGACATCCTTGGGCCGCGACCGCAGCACCTCGTCGAATTGTTGCCGCGCCGCCGGCAGGTCGCCCAGGCCGAGATGGGCCCGGCCACGGAGCAGCTGGATCTCCGGCGCCGGCGCGCCTTCGGCCGGCGCGGTTTCCTTCAGCATGGCCGCGTACTTGCCCTGCCGCAGCAGGGCCTCGGCCAGCACCGGCATCGCCTTCGCCTGGTCCAGGCCCAGGGTGACGGCCTTGCGCGCCTCCTTTTCCGCCGACAGCGGATCGCCGGCGTCGTTGTAGACGCCGGCCAGCAGCAGGCGCGCCGCGGTGTTGCCGGGATTGAGTTGCAGCGCGTTTTTCAGCTGGATGATGGCGCCCTGCAGGTCGCGCTTGCCCTGCATCTGGCGCGCCTCGGCGATCAGCTCGTCGGCGGTGGGCTGCTTGGCGCAGGCCGTCAGCGCGGCCAGCAGCACGCAGGCGCCGGCGACGGCGCCGCCGCGGCTATTTGTTCTGCTAAAGATGGACATGCCCGCCTCCTCCGCGATTCGATGTAAAAACGACAGCATCAGAACTATACCCCCGAACAGCGGGGAAAGTTAAAATAAATACATCGCCTGTGGCGGAAAAGCTCACACCAGGCCCGCCGCAGCGCGCATGAACCGGGTTTCTCGCGGCCAGTATTGTCCATGTCGAAAGTTTCGCCTATGATGATCAATATTACAACGGATGCCCCGCAAAGCAGCCTGTATCGCCCGACGGAGCACACCACTTCCAGGAGGAGCAGATGACATCGCCTAACAACGATGGCGGCGCGGTGCTGTCCCACGACCTCACCGACATCGCCGACGACGTACCCAGCAACGCGGTGGAGCTGGTGATCGACGAAAAGGTGTTCGGCCTGCGCATGGTCGACACCCCCGAGGGGCGCAACAAGGCCAGCGTGCTGATCAACAAGATGTATTCGTGGCGCGGCTATGGCACCCACACGCTGTCGGACGACCCCAACCGCGTCACGCTGACCTCCACCCACAAGGGCGAAGTGGTCGGCACGCTGACGCTGGGACTCGATTCGCCGATGGGCATCCTGGCCGACCAGATCTTCAAGGAGGAGATCGACGCCTTCCGCGCACGCGGCTGCAAGGTGTGCGAACTGACCAAGCTCGCCTTCGATCCCACCGTGCAATCGCAGGCGCTGATGGCGTCACTGTTCAATCTGGGCATCATGTACGGCCGCGACGTGCACGGCTGTTCCGACCTGTTCATCGAGGTCAATCCGCGCCACCGCCGCTTCTATCAACAGATGCTGGGCTTCAAGCAGCTGGGCGAGCTGAAGAGCAACCCGCGCGTGGACGCGCCCGCCTGCCTGCTTTGGGTCAGCTTCGCCTACATGAGCGAGCAGACCGCGCTGTGGGGCGGCAAGGGCAAGCAGGCGGCCGGCGGCGAGCGCTCGCTGTATCCGCTGTTCTTCTCGCAGCGCGAAGAGGCCGGTATCGTCAACCGTCTGCGCGACATCAACTGACAGCGAAAGAAGTGTCGATTTTCTTTACAGTCTTGATTTTCCGCAAACGGACAACCCGCCTAACCAATTGATTTTAAACAAAGTATTTGTGAAATGAAATGCTGGCCCGAATCATGCTTATGTGACACTAGACCGGATCTCTCGGTTACGCGCAACAACGAGGCATATCAACAAGGGGAGCATCAATGAAAAACTTAAACTTTAGCAAGCGCCTGTCGCTCATCGCTTCGGGTATCGCACTGGCCCTCGGCATGGCGTCCGCGCAGGCGTCGCCCGTCTTCGCGATCGATCCGTCGGCGCTGGGGCTGGGCGGTCCGGTCGGACCGATCCCGGTCGACTCCATGTACGGCGCGGCGTCGCAACTGCTGCACACCATCGGCAACACCCACGAGGCGGCCGGTTACCTCAGCTACAGCACCTTCGTGCTGAACGGCTCCAACCTGGGTGCGAACATCACCGGCCTGAATTTCAATTACGGCATTTATCTGACCTTCACGCTGAAGGACGTGGTGACCACCGGGACCATCAACCAGGCCAACAGCATCAACACGCTGACCGAACTGAGCTTCAACATGTACGCCGATCCGGGCAACGCCAATACGTTCCACCAGGCGACGCTGGCCAACGAATCGTCCATCGACGGCACGGCCGACGACATCCCGCTCGCTTTCGGCGACCTGGTGCAAGGCACCTCGTCATTCAACAGCTTGCTGGGCGCCGCGCTGAACGCGAACACCACCTTCAACCTGACGCCCCAGGGCAAATTGTTCTTTGTCGATCCGGTGCCGTTTTACGACCTGATGTTCAATGCCTTCAACAACACCACCCAGGCCCCGGTGTTCGGGCCGAACGGCCTGGTCGCCATCAACGCGGCCGGCGTGAGCGACTTCAACCGCGTGCCGGAACCGGGCTCGCTGGCGTTGCTGGCGCTGGCCCTGCTGGGCGTGCATGCGGTCAATCGTCGTCGTCAAGCTTGATGTGCCCGGCGGCGGCTCCCGTGGCGGCGTACCACGGGAACCACCGCCACCCCGAAGCTGGCGGGTGGTCCGGCCCGCAACAGTCAACCGTGGAGACCTCTCTTCAAGATGAGCGTAACCAAGCAAGTCATTGAACCCCTGCTGGAGGCGGCCCGCTGGGCGGCCTCGCCGGACAATATGCAACCATGGCGCTTTCGCTGGGACGGCGCGGCGCTGCGCCTGATGTTCGCCGGCCACGGCGACAACGAGGGCGCGTTCGGGATCGACAGTCCCGCGACGCTGCTGACTTTCGGCGGCGTCATCGAGAACGTCACGCGCATGGCCGAGGCGATCGGCTGTCAACTGTACGATATCGCCATCTTTCCGCCCGACGAAGACAAACACTGCGTGTTCCGCTGCCGCATCGACGCCACCGCCCCCGGCGCGCCGCCGGCCGGCTGGCGCACCCACCCGCTGTTCGGGCGCCACACCAACCGCCTGCCGTATGCGGACCGCGCCTTGCCCGACGAGACGGCGGCCGACATGGCGGCGTTGGCGCAGGGCGAGGCCCGCTGCCGCCTGCTGGTCGACCCGGCGTCGGTACAGCGCTGGGCCGGGCTGGTGCGCGATGGCTCGTCGTTGCGCTTTCGTAACCGCCTGGCGCACATCGCGCTCGACGCCAGCCTCAGGATGACCGAGGCCGAGGCCGCGCGCGGGGACGGCCTGGACGTCGCCACCTTCTTCCTGCCGCCGGGCGCCAAGGCGATGCTGTCGTACACGCGCAGCTGGCCGCGGATGGCCATGCTCAACCGCGTCGGCCTGTACAAGCTGTTCGCCTCCATCGAGGCCGATCTGGTGCGCAAAGGCCCGGCCCTGCTGCTGGTGACCGGTGCCGCCGGCCGCCAGGGCGCGCTCGACGCCGGCCGGTTGCTGCTGCGGGCGTGGACCCGGCTCAATCAGTTGGGCCTGGCGGTACAACCTTATTATGTGGTGCCGGACCAGGTCTTCCGGCTGGCCGACGGCACCGTCCCCGAGGAGTCGCGCGCCGAGGCGCAGGCGCTGGAGCGGGCCAGCGCGGCCGCGCTGCCGCCGGGCACGACGCTGTATATGGTGCTGCGGGTGGGTTATCCGAACAAACCGGCGGTGCGCTCGCGCCGCCTGCCGCTGGAACAGGTGTCGGCCATCGCCGCGGCGCCGTCCGAGCCGGCCGCCGGCTGATTGTTACCGCCTACTTCTTCGGCAGCGCCGACGACGCCAGGATAGGCGCGGCGCCCAGATCGATGCCGTGACCTTGACGTGGCGGCATCCGGCCCGGCGCTTCCGTGGCCGGCGCCGGCGCGCGCCGCGCGGGCGTGGCCACCAGCGCGGACAAGGCCGGGCCGATGCTGTCGGCGCGCAGGATGGAGTCGACCGCCACCTGACGGATCGCGCTGGCCGGCATGTCCGGGCACAGCGCGTCAAGCGGGTCTTGGGCGATGGCGGCGCCGCCGGCCGCCTTGATCGCGCGCAAGCCTTCGGTGCCATCGTCGAGGAAACCGGACAGCACGATGCCGACCACGCGATGTTGGAACGCTTGGGCGGCCGACAGGAACAAGGGATCGATGGCTGGACGCATCAGGTTGGGATTGCCGCCGTCGGTCAATCTGACTTTGGCCTTGCCGTCGTCGTTGACGATGGTCAGGTTCAGGCCGGGTGCGGCGACGAGAATGGCGCCGGCTTCGGCGTACTGGCCGTCGATGGCGTGGGCCACGGGCAGGCGGCAACGTTTGGCGAGGACGTCGACCAGGTCATTGCCTTGCGGCGGCACGTGCATGACGATCAGCATGGGCGCGGAAAAGTCCGAAGGCAACTCCGCACAGATCGCCTCCAGTGCCGGAATACCTCCCGAGGAGGCGCCGACCACCACTACCCGTTCCATCATCGCCCTCCTTGGCCGCAGGTCGCCGGCAAAGGAAATTGCCGAAACTCAAGGAAATTATACCAAAGACTTTCAGAAGTGCATTAAGTCGTCAGTATGGGCCTGGACGAGATTTTTTTCTGTACGGTGGCCCGCTTAGGACGGCCAGGAGGAGATAAGGTATTCAGTCCGGCACTTTTGTTTTTCCGTTCATGCTATGGCAAAAAATATGTGTCAATCGCTCTAGATAATAATTAATTATATGGATTGCTCCAGTAAAGGTATTGCAGGAGGCTGAATTGTCGCTAGGAGCCGGACGAAGGCACCCGTTGTGCGCGCCGCGCCAGGTTCAGCGCCAGCCGCAGCTGGAAACGTGGCGCATCGAGGTCCCACGGCGTGAAGCGCGGCAGCTGGTACAGGTCGCCGCAGCGCCCGCCCCACGCGGTCGACACCGCGCCCTCGAAGCCCAGTTCGCGCACGATGCCGACATGTTCGGCGCGGTAGTCGACATCCGGCTTGCCGTTCGGGTAGGCGAACAGCGGCACCGGCGCCCCCAGCAAGGTCTCCAGGCGCTGCTTGCCGGCGGCGATCTCGTCGCCCGCCTGGCGCGCCGGAATCGCCGCCAGGATCGGGTGGTTGACCGTGTGCGCGCCCACGCCCATGCCGGCCGCGTGCAGCTGGCGCACCTGGCCGCTGCTCATCATCAGATCTTGCGGCAGCGCGTAATCGGCCTCCCCGGCCAGCCGCTCGACCAGCGCCAGGCGCTCCTCCATCGGCAGATACTTCAGATGGCCGATCAGCGTGCCGATGGCGGCCCGCCGCGCCGCCACGTCGCCCAGCGGCAGCCGGCCCAGCCCCGCCGTGCGCGCATCGAACAACGCACCCGGCGCCCGCCGTACCAGCTCGATCACGGTATCGTTCCACATGCGGCCACCGTCGAGGAAGCCGGTGGCGACGAAGAACGTCGCCGTCAGGCCGAAGCGCTGCAGGATCGGCAGCGCCTCGACGGCGTTGTCGGCATAGCCATCGTCGAAGGTGATGCAGGCCGCGCGCGGCGGCAAGCGCCCCGCCCGCGCCAGCCGCACCGCGTCCTGCAACGCCAGCACGTTGAACGACGACTTCAGCAAGCCCAAATGACGGCTGAAAGCCTCGCGGTCTATCTCGCCCGGGAACAAGGGGTCGGGCGCGGCCAGCACCCGGTGGTAGATCATGATGCTCAGGCCGCGCCGCCCGCCCGGGGACAGCAACCGCAGCAGCGGCCGCACCGGCCAGCCGCCACGCGGCGGCGCCGGCCGCGCGTCGGCGGCGGTGTTGGCGCCGGCGCTCATGTCGGCGCCACGCCGGCGTCGGCGTGCAGATCCGCGCGGCGCGCCGCCAGCGGACGTTGCGGCGTCGCCTGGCGCGCGACGATCATCCTGGTCGCCACCATGGCGGTCATGATCAGGTATGGCACGTCGAAGTACGCCAGGCTGAGGAACGCGCCGCCGACCGCGAAGCCCACCAGGCTCACTTGCAGCATGGTGGCCAGCCGCAGCGCCCATTGCAGCTCCGCCACCCCGGCGGCCTGGCGCACGATGGCCGCGCCGGTGCGCCACACCATCACCCCCAGCGCCAGATACAGCGCCAGGCCGATCCACCCATGCTCGCCCAGCACCTGGAAATAGATGCTGTGCGCCGCGTGCACGTCGAGCGGAATCGGCGCGTAACGGGCGAACACCTGGCCGTCGTAGATCTCGAAGCCGCCGCCCAGCAGGCGGTCGTTGGCCAGGTTGAAGGCCATGCGCCAGGCGTTGATGCGCCCCATGGCCGAACTGTCTTCCTGATAGGTGTTGATGGTATCGATGCGCTCATGCCATTGCGACGGCATGAGCAGCACCAGCAGCGGCACGGCCAGCGCCAACAGCACGCCGAGCGGCGCCTTGTTCTGGCTTTTGAGCCACAGCACGATGGTCATCGCGCCGATCGCCAGCGCCGCGCCGCGCGAATACGATCCCAGCGAGGCCAGCGCGCACAGCAGGATGGCGGCCAGCAGCGCGCCCTTGGCCCAGCGGGTGCGCATGTTCCCGATCAGGTAGTACATCAGCGGAATCACCACCACCAGCGCCAGCGCCACTTCGTTGTTCCCGTCGATGAACGTGCCCTCCGGCCCCCAGACGCGGAAGTTGCCACCGCTGCGCAAGGTGAAAATACCGCCCTTGACGCCATAAAACCCCAGCGACACCACCACCGTCCACACCAGCCACTCGATTTCCTGGCGCGTGCGCACCAACATCATCACCACCGCCGTCATGCCGAAGATCTTGTACACCTTGATCCACTGGGTGGTGACCACGTCGACGCCGTGGATCGAGAACAGTGACGTCACGCTCATCCACCCCATGAACCCCAGGAACACCCAGGTGACCGGGTGCGCCGGCAGCCGGAATTTATCCTTGTGCAGCACCATCGCGGCGACGATGGTGGCCGCGATCACCGCCGCGAACGGGAACGTGCGGGCGAACCCCCAGCCCTGCGAATGCGGATTCATGACGCTGATCCAGATCCACATGACGACCCCGAACGACGGCCGCTTGAAAATATAAGGCAGCGATCCGAACACCAGCAGCGTGACCAGCAAATCCCTCATGGCGCGGCGGCTCCGTAACGGCGCGCCGCGTCGACCTTGCTGACGACGTAGCGGAATTTACCGGAGGCCTCCGGCGCGATCGCCTCGACCCGTTCGACGGCGACGGCCACCCCGGCGCCGAGCCGCGCCCGCACGCCATGGGTGATATGGCCGGTCAACGCATCGTCGAGCGGCACGTCGATCACCACCTGCACCCGCGTCGATTGCAGCGATTCCTGGATGATCTTGAAGCCTTTCATGCCCTCGATGTCGCGCAGGATGTACACCAGCGCCAGGCCGTGCATGACGGTGCCGTCCTGCGCCACCAGGAAATCGGTGCTACGCCCCTGGATTTCCTCGAGCATCGGGAGACTGCGGCCGCAGCCGCACTGGCGCGTCGACAGCGCGCCGACGTCGCCGGTGCGGTAGCGGATGAACGGAAAATCGCCGCTGGCCAAGTGGGTGACGACGATCTCGCCGGTGGCGCCGGGCGGCAGCGGCCGGCCCTCGTCGTCGACGATTTCGACGATGATGTCCTCGGCGGTGATATGCATGCCGCCGTGCGGGCACTGGTGGGCGATGAAGCCGGCGTCGCGGCCACCGTAGCCGTTGGCCACCGCGCAGCCGAAGGTGCGTGCGATCTGCGCGCGCTGCTCGTCGTACAGCCGCTCCGACGTCACGAAGGCGACCCGGATGCCCAGGTCGTCCATGCGCTGGCCGCGCGACTCGGCGTGGCGGGCGATGTGCGACAGCGCCGACGGATAGCCGAACAACATGCGCGGGCGCCGCGCGCGGATGCGGGCGACAAAGGCGTCCAGGTTCGCCTCCGACATCTCGAACGCCGGCAGCAGCATGGTGCGCATCACGCGGTCACGCACCGCGCGGGCGCGGTCCTGCGCGCCCAGTTCGATCGGCGAGCCCCAGACCACGATTTCCGGGTCGCCGATGTCGACGTCCCACCAGCGCGTGGCGCGCCATTTGGCGGCGACGTCGTGGCTGACGCGCTCCTTGCCAATATAGAAGATCAACGGCTCGCCGCTCGATCCGCCGGTATTGAAGCGCGCCAGTTCGCCCGCGTCTTCGGCGCGCAGACCGGCGCTGTGGCGGCGTATCAGCGCCTTGTCGAGCAGCGGCAGGCGCGCCAGTCCGGCCAGCGAGCGGACGTCGCGCCGGGCGTCGAAGCCGATTTCGGCGAACAACGCGCGGTAGTACGGCACCTGCGTCTGCGCCCGCAGCAACAGGCGGCGCAGGCGTTCCAGCCGCAAGCGCTCCAGCCGTTCCGGCGGCCAGTACTCGGTATCGTCCATGCGGCGGCGCACCCGCACCGTGGAGTGGCGCTTGATCTGCTCCTGCAACGGAAACAGCAGGCCGGAGACGACCGCCGTGTACAAGCTGCGCGGCGGCAGCGGCGTCGAAGCCGGCGCGCCGGTGTTTGAGATGGTAGTCATATTTCGCTCCTGCCGGCGGCGGCGGGGCTGCCCGCCCTGCCGGCGTTGTCGATAACCGAGTGATAAACCTTCAACAAGCGCGGACGCACCTGCGCCCAAGTGTACTGCGCGGCTAGCTGCAGGCCGGCCTGGCGCAGCCGCCGCGTCAGCTCCGGCTCCGCCAACAGCTTCAACATCGCGTCCGCCATCGCCTGCGGGTCTTGCGGCGGCACCAGCAAGGCGGTGCGGCCATGTTCGACCAAATACGGCACGCCGCCGACATCGGTGCTGACCACCGCCACGCCGCCGGCCAGCGCCTCCAGCACGGAGTTGGGCATGTTGTCGACCAGGCTGGGGTTGAGCATGATGTCGGCCTCGCGGTACAGCGCGGCCATTTCCGCGTTGTCGACCCGGCCGGTGAAGCGCACCGCCTCGGCGATGCCCAGATGCTCGGCCAGCGCGGCCAACATGCCCGCCTCCGGTCCGCTGCCGGCGATCACCAGCCGCGCCGCCGGATAGCGCGCCGCCAGCAGCGCGAACGCCCGCAACGCGGTCTGGTTGTCGTAGATCGGTTCCAGGTGCCGCGCCACCAGCACCGACGGCGCCCTGCTTGCCGGCGGCGCGGCGTCGGCGGCGCCGAAGCGTTCCAGGTTGATCACATTCGGCACCACGATGCTATCGAAGCCGTGGCGCCGGAACACCGCCTCCAGATACCCGGACGGCACCACCAGGGCGGCGGCGCGGCGCAAGCTGGGGCCGACCCAGTCGGCGGCGCGCTGCAGGAACGCGTCGGCCTCGCCGCCCCGGTAGTTGACCACCACCGGGCAGCCGCGCAGCCGCGCGATCCAGATCGCCGGCGCCGCGAACAAATGCCAGGACCAGCCGGAATTGGCCATCACGTGCAGCAGCTGGACCTGGCCGCTCACGCGCCACAGCCGCCACAGGTAAGGCAACAGCCGCACGCCGGCGCGCAGCACCGGGATGCGGCCGGCCCAGGCCGGGGCGTATGGCGCGTTCATTTGCACCAGTTCGACCCGGTGGCCGTCGCGCAGCAGCAGCTCGTTCAATTGCAACGTTTGATTCGCCATGCCGCCGGGCGGCGGCGGCAAAGGTCCGATCAAGGCGATGTGCACCGGCGCCTCCATCACGCCGCCCGCTCCGCGTCGACGCCCGGATGAACGCTGTTGTAGACCGCGACGTAGCGCGCCACGCTGGCGGCCCAATTGCGTTCGTGTTCGACAAAGCGCCGGCCGCTGGCGCGCAACGCTTCCCAGCGCTGCGGCGCCGCCAGCAGCGCCAGCACCTGGTCGGCCAGCGCCTTCGGGTCGCCGGCGGCGAACAGCACGCCGGTGCGGCCGTCTTCGATCAATTCGCGGTGGCCGCCGACGTCGGAGGCGACCAGCAAACGCCCCTGCGCCATCGCCTCCAATGGCTTGAGCGGCGTGACCAGGTCGGTCAAGCGCATCTTCACGCGCGGGTAGACCAGCACGTCGGTCAGGTCGTAGTAACGCTGCACCTGGTCGTGCGCCACGCGGCCGGTGAACACCACGTGGCCGGCCACGCCCAGCGCCTCGGCCTGGGCGCGCAGGGCCGCCTCCTGGGCGCCGCCGCCGACCAGCAGCAGCCGGATGTCGGGACGGCGGGCGATGATTCCGGGCAGCGCTTCCAGCAGGATGTGCAAGCCTTCGTAGGCGTAAAACGAGCCGATGAAGCCCAGTACCACCTTGCCGTCCAGCCCCAGTTGCGCGGCCAGCGCCTCGTCGCGCGCGCCGCCGACACTGAAGTCGGCGATGTTGACGGCGTTCGGGATGACGGTCACCTTGCCCGGCGCGATGCCGCGCGCGGCGATATCGGCCCGCAGGCCTTCGCAGATGGTGGTGGCGGCGTCGACCCGGCGCAGCGCGTAGGTCTCCATCGCCCGCGTGGCGCGGTAGCGCAGGCCGCCGTCGCTGCTGGAGCCGTGGTCGACGGCGGCGTCCTCCCAGAACGCGCGGATCTCGTAGACCACCGGGATGCCCAGGCGGCGGCCCACGCGCAGCGCGGCGATGGCGTTCAGTGCCGGCGAATGCGCGTGCAGGATGTCGGGCCGCACCTCGCGCGCCACCTGCAGCAGGCGCGCCTCGAGCGCGTCGATCACCGCCAACTGGCGCAGCGCCGGCAGGCGCGCCTTGAAGCCGCGCGCGGCCGGCGTGCGGTAGAAATCCAGGCCGTCGACGCTTTCCTTGTCCTGCGTGCTGGCGCCCTGCTTAGGGCCGGTGATCTGGAAGGTTTGCCAGCCCAGCACGCGCTGCTGGCGCAGGATGGCGCGGGTGCGGAAGGTATAGCCGCTGTGCAGCGGGATCGAATGGTCCAACACATGAAGTATGCGCAGCGGCGCCGCCACGGCGCCGGCCCTGACGCTGGCCGCGCTCATGCCCGCAACTCCTTGCGCAGGAAGGCCTCGAACATCAGCAACGACCAGATCGGCGCGCTGTAGTCGCGCAGGCCGGCCTGGTGGTGTTCGTGCAGATGGCGCAGGTAGTCGGCGTTGAACATGCCGCTGTCGCTCAACAACGGCCCCAATAGCGCGTCGTGCACGCGCTGCTTGAGCGGGCCGCGGAACCACGCCGCCAGCGGCACCGAGAAGCCCATCTTCTTGCGGTACAGGATGTCGTGCGGCAGGTGCGCCTCCAGGCTTTTCTTGAAGATGTACTTGCCCTCCCCGCCCTGCAGCTTGAGCGACGGCGGCAGGCCGGAGATCCATTCGACCAATTGGTGGTCGAGCAGCGGCACCCGCACCTCCAGCGCGTGCGCCATGCTGGCGCGATCGACCTTGGTCAGGATGTCGCCCGGCAGATAGGTCTTCAGATCCAGATACTGCAGCAGCGACAGCGGATCGTCGGTCGGCGCGGCGTCGGCGTGGCCGCGCATGACTTCTATCGCGCGGTAGCCTTGCAGGCCGGTCTTGAAGCGATCGGAGAACAATTGCGCGCGCATCGCGTCGCTCATCAGCGTGACGCCATGGAAGTAACCCTCCACCAGGTCGCGCGACAGCGCCTCGAAGGTGGTCTTGGCGCGGAACACGCGCGGCGCCCAATCGGCCTTCGGATACCAGCGCCCCAGCAGGCCAAACACCGGCTTGCGCAGGCCGGCCGGAATGCGGCCGCGCACGCGGTGCTCATTCATCGCGTATCGGTAGCGGCGGTAGCCGGCCAGGTTCTCGTCGCCGCCGTCGCCGGACAGCGCCACCGTCACCCGCTGGCGCGCCAGCTGGCACACGCGGTACGTCGGAATCGCCGAGCTGTCGGCGAACGGCTCGTCGTACAGCCCTGCCAAGGTGTCGAGCAGCGCGTAGTCGTCGGTGCCGACGTTGCCGGTGTAGTGGTCGGTGCCGTGCCGCACCGCCACCTGGGCGGCGTAATCGGATTCGTCAAAGGCCGGGTCCTGGAAGCCGATCGTGCAGGTGTTGACCGGCTGGTCGCTCATGCCGGCCATCATCGCCACCACGGCGCTCGAATCGACGCCGCCGGACAGGAAGGCGCCCAGCGGCACGTCGGCCACGAGACGGATGCGCACCGCCTCGCGCAGCCGTTCGATCAATTCGTGTTCGACGTCGGCGCCGGCCATCGGCGCGTGCGGCGCGAACGGCACATCCCAGAATTTGACCGGCGCGGCCAGCGGCGCGCCGACCTTTTGCGTCAGCGTGTGGCCGGGGGCCAGCTTCAACGCGCCCTGGTAGATGGTGCGCGGCTCGGGGATGTAGCCGTAGGCGAAATAATCCTCGACCGCGCGCGGGTCGATGCGCCGCTCCAGGTCCGGCAGCGACGCCAGCGCCTTCAGCTCCGAGCTGAAGGCGAGGAAGCCGTCGGTCGTCAAACAGTAATACAGCGGCTTGACGCCGAGCCGGTCGCGCCCGAGGAACATCACTTGCTGGTTGCGGTCCCACAGGCCGAAGGCGAACATGCCACGGAAGCGGTGCACGCAGGCCTCGCCCCATTGCTCCCAGGCGTGGACGATCACCTCGGTGTCGCAGCGGGTGCGGAACACGTGGCCCAGCGCCTTCAGTTCCACCGTCAGCTCGCGGAAGTTATAGATCTCGCCGTTGAAGCACACCATCACCGAGCCGTCCTCGTTGCCGAGCGGCTGCAGGCCGGCGGCGAGGTCGATCACCGACAGGCGCCGGTGGCCGAAGCCGATGCCCGGCTCCAGGTACAGGTCGGCCTCGTCGGGGCCGCGATGATGCTGGGTCTCGTTCATGCGCGACAGCACCGCGCGGTCGATCTCGCGCTTGCCGCCTATATCCATGATGCCGACTATTCCGCACATGATGCCACCCGCCTTTTGAGTTTAAGTTTTCGTTCGCATAGTTCGTCGTACAGCGCCTGGTAGGCAGCCACCATCGCCTGCATGCCGTAATGGCGCGTCACGCGCAGGCGCGCGGCCAGTCCGTGTTCGTGCACCAGCGCCGGGCCGCTGACGTAGCGCTCCAGCGCGGCGGCCAGCGCCTCCGGGTCGCCCGACGGCACCAGCGCGCCGGTGGCGCCGTCGGCCACCACCTCCGGCACGCCGCCGACATCGCTGCCCACCACCGGAACCCCGCTGGCCATCGCCTCGAGCGCGGCGCCGGGCGTGCCCTCGGCGATCGACGGCAGCGCGAACACGGTCAGCCCGCGCAGGATGGCGGCGACGTCGTCGCGCTTGCCCGGCAGCCAGACGACATCGTTCAAGCCGGCGCCGTCGGCCTGCGCGCGCAGCGCCGGCAGCAGCGGGCCGTCGCCGATCACCGCCAGCCGCAGCCGACCGGCCAGGTCTGGCCGGCGCGCGCGCAAGGCGGCGAAGGCGGCCAGCAGCAGCGCGTGGTTCTTGACCGGCTCGACGCGGCCAACGCTGCCGATCACCAGGCAGCCCGGGCCGAAGTGGCTTTCCAGCGGTCCGATCTGATCGGCCGCCATGGCCGGGCGGTAGCGTTCGGTGTCTATGCCGTTCGGCAGCAGGCGGCTCTTGCGCGCCGGCACGCCGATGACGTCGCGGTTCCAGGCCAGCATCTCGGCCGAATTGGCGTAGCAGTGGTCGTAGAACGGGATCATCAGCCGGCGCAGCAGCCGGTGCTTGCGGTTCAGTCCCCTGGGGTCGGCGGCGTCGCGGCCGTGGGCGCCGTTGATGCGCACCGGCACGCCAGCCAGCAGCGCGGCCGGCGCGTATTCGATGGCCGACAAGTTGTAGGTGTGCAGGATCTCCGGGCGCAGCTTGCGCAGCAGGCGCCACAGCGCGGCGTGGGTCGACAGCGCCAGCCCGGGCGGCTTGTCGAGCGCGTACAGGGCCACGTCCTCGCGGCTGATGCGCTCGGCGAACGCGGTGTAGCCGGTCAGCGCCACCACCGCGTGCCGGTAACGTCCGGCCGGCATGCGATTGATCCGTTCGACCATCAGGTTCTCCATGCCGCCGAAGTCGAGCCGGTAGATCAGATGGACGATCAGCGGCGGCATCATCGCGTCGCTCCGGCGGGGGCGCGCACCCGCGCCAGCGTGGCGTCCAGCGCGCCCAGGTTGTCGGCGAGGAAGGCGCGCAGCGCGGCGCGGGCCGCCTCCGGATGCTCGCCGGCGTCGTCGAGCGGCGCGAACAGCATCACGGCGGCGCCGTCGTCGCTGCCGCTGAGCACCCGCTGCCTGATCTGCAGCAGCTTGCCCATCGTGTCGCTGGTGGTGGCGCGGCCGTCGATCCAATACCACTGCCACACCAGCAGCGCGCCGCCGGCGCCGTGCAAGGTCCATTCGCGCACGGCCAGCGCCTCGTTGCGCACCGCGCCGCCGGTCAGGTTCCACGGCGAGTCGACCATCGGCGTCACCCGGTTGGTCGACGTGATCAACTTGCTCGCTCCGCTTTGATGGCGGTAATACAGCACCGACAGGCCCACTTTGCGGTCCTGCTGCGCGTAATAGCGGCGCAATGAAGCGGCCGGCGCGCCGAAGCCGGGTTGCCACTCGGTGAACGCGGGGATCAGCGGCGCCCGCGCGGGGAAGCTGTCGAGGCCGGTCGGCGGCGCCAGCTCGCCGGGCCGGTGCAGATAGCCGGCGTAGGCGGGCCACACGCCCAGCACTGCCACCAGGGCCAGCGCCATCGCGCCGATGCGGGCCGGCGCCGGCGCGGCGGCGGGCTTGGATGCCGACGCCATCGGCGTCGCGGCAGGCGGACGGTCGCGCCAGCGCGCGCCGATCAGGAACAGCGCGAAGATGACGATGCCGAAGAACAGCCAGCCGTACAGCAGGTGATCGACCCCGACCGCCACCGTCATGTCGCTCAGGTGCCCCAGCATCACGATCATATAGGCGCGCAGGCCGTTGGCCAGGATCGGCAGCGTTACCGCCACCGCCACGAACAGCAGCCGCTTCCACCAGCGGGTATAGGTCATGTAGGCGTACAGCACGCCTGCCGTGACCGAGGCGATCAGATAGCGCAGCCCGCTGCACGCCTCCACCACCGACCACGATCCCGAAGGCAGCCGGAAGTTGTTCCCCTCATGCAGCACCGGGATGCCGGTCAGGCGCAGCGCGGCCACGGTGAAGTTGGCGGTGATCGTCATCAGCGGTTCGATCAGGCTGTCGCCGACGGGCACCGCCAGCAGCAGGAACAGCAGCGAAAACGCCAGCACCCGTGCCATGCGCGGGCCCAGCACAGCCAGCGCCGTCAGCGGGAACATCGCGACGAAGGCGTACTGGCGCGCCACCTGCACCTCGCCCAGGTCGGCCAGCAGCCAGACCATGCCGCAACCGGCCAGCGGCAGCAGCGCCGGCCAGTACGGCGCCGGCGTCAGCGCCCGCAGGCGCTCGCGGCGCTGCCAGGCCAGCCACAGGCTGATCGGCACGATCAGGTAGCCGTGGGCGAAGGTTTCCGAACGCGCCCAGATCTCGACGATGGACAGCGCCGTGCTCCAGTACGCGGCCAGCGGCAGCAAGGTCAGCAACAGCGCCCATACGGCCACCGTGCTCGACGCGCCGGGGCTGGCGCGGCGCGCGCTGCCCAGGGTGGCGCCGGCGCTGTGGGAGGTGCCTGGAATCGCGCTCATGTCAGGCGCTCCGTGGCCACGGCTGGGCCCGGCGTTGTTCCAGCAAGTCGGACACGGACGCCAGATTGCTTTCCCATCCATACATTTTTTCGACCTTGGCGCGCGCCGCCGGGCCGATGGCCGGATCGGGCGCGCCCAGATAAGCGAGCGCGGCGCGCGCCAGCGTGGTGGCATCGTCGGCCAGCAGCAGCTCGCGGCCGGGCACGGCGTCGATGCCCTCCAGCGCCTGGGGCGACACCAGCACCGGACGCGCCATCGCCATCGCCTCCAGCACCTTGTTCTGGATGCCGCGGGCGATGCGCATCGGCGCCACGCACAGCGCGGCGTGCGCCAGATAGGCGCGCACGTCCGGCACGGTGCCGGTCACCAGCACGCCGGGCAGCTCGGCCAGCCGCTGCACGGCCGGCGCCGGCCGCGAGCCGACGATGCAGAACACCACGTCCGGCGCGGCCGCGCGGATCGCCGGCAGCACCTCGCGCGCGAACCAGCTGACGGCGTCGACGTTGGGCCAGTAATCCATGGCGCCGGTGAACGCCAGCACGCGCGCGCCGGGCGGATACGGCGACGGCAGCTGGTGCGCCGGCGAGAAGTAGCTGGTATCGACGCCGTTGCTGTAGTGGCCGATGCGGGCGGCGCTCTCCGGCGCCAGCGTGCGGAACAGCTGCGCCTCGGGCGCGGAGACGAACAGCGACGCATCCCACGCGCGCGCCACCTGGCGTTCGTAATCGAGCAGCAGGCGCGCCTCGCGCTGGTAGACCTGGCGCATCGGCCAGCGCTTGCCGGCCGCGTACTGCCGCCATTTGTCGGAATCGACGTCGACGAAATCCATCACCCGCCGCGCCGATGGATGGGCGTCGGCGTACTGCGCCATCGGCGACGAATAGCAGACGATGCGGCTGATGCCCTCGCGCCGCACGGTGTCGTCGACCCAGCGCCGCAGCCCCGCGTCGCGGTAATAATCACACGACAGCGCCCGGCCGCCGGCCAGCGCCGGCAGGCTGCGCAACCGCGCCCGCAGCGGATGCAGCGCGGCGAAATGGCTGCCTGCGCACATCGCTTGCAGGCGCGGCACGTGGCGCCAGTCGTCGGCGTCGTCGACGAAGGCGCCCAGGTACACTTGATAACGGGCGCACAGGTGGCGCAGCAAATGGTACGAGCGTATCTTGTCGCCCTTGTTGGGCGGATACGGGATGCGGTGCACCAGAAGCAGCAGTTTTTCCACGGCTCAGCCCAGGTTCTTGACGATGTGCGGTCCCAGCACGTTGGCCACCGGCAGCGGCAGGCGCCGCCACATCGCGATGAACATGCGGTACTTGGGATTGAGCGGATTGTTCTCCGGCACCGCCGACGCCTTGATCAGCTTGACCTCGTAATCCAGCGGCTCCGGCTCGAAGCCCCAGTTCTTCTTGAAGTCGAAGGCCCCCGTGCCCAGCTTGCTGCGGCCGAAGTCGAACAGCCGCATGCCGCGCGCGGCCGAGGCCTGCATCAGGTTCCAGTACATGAAGTCGTTGCCGGCCAGCGCGCGCGCGTTGTCCAGCCCGCCGCCATAGTACGGCAGCACCTGTTCGCGGAAGAAGAAGCTGAGCACGCCGGCCACCAGCGCGCCGTCATGGGTGATCACGCGCACCTCGCAATCGTCGCCAAAGGTTTCCTTGAGCAGCGCGAAATAGCGGCGCGAGAACACCGGCGTGCCCAGCCGGTGGACGCTGCGCGCGTAGGCGGCGTAAAAGCGGCCGACATCCTGATCGACTTCGCCTTGCAGGCCGAATTTGATGCCCTTCCTGACCATGGCGCGCTGCTTGCGCGGGATGGCGTTCATGTTCTGTTCGTCGTCGGCGACGATCGCCTTGCGGAACGTGACATACAAGGGCTTGACCAGCCAGTCCGGATCGCCGGGATGGGCGCGCTCGATGTTGCGGTATTCGAGATGGCCGACGCCCAGCTCGCGCGCCAGCGCCTGCGCGGCCTGGTCGAGCATGGCGCGCGCCTGGTCCGAGCTGGCGGCGATGCCGCCGTAGACGCAGAACGGCAACGCCCCCAGCCAGTGGCCGAACACGCGGCCGCGCACCTCGCCCAGCGGCAGCACGCCTTCGATGACGCCGTCGCGCTCGACATAATAGAACCATGTGCGGTGGCCGAACGCCTGGCGCAGCACGCGCTGCCAGCCGGCGCGGTGGAAAAAGGTCGCCTGCGGGCACTGGTCGACGTAGGCGTCCCAGCGCGCGCAGTCGCCCTCCTCCATCAGGCCCAGCCGAAGCGGCGTGGCCTGCTCCCTGGCGAGGTGGGCCTGTTCCGACAGCGCGCTCATGCGGCCCCCAGGAACAGCCGGTCCATGCGGTCCCAGGCGAAATCGCGCGTCAGCGCGCGGATGCGCCCGTCCATGCGCTCGAGGTTGACGTAGTGGCGGAAACGCGTCTTCCATTCCAGGCCCCGCGGACGCGGCTGGCCGGGATCGAGTTCCCACGGATGGAAGTAGAAGATGGCCGGCTGGCCGTCCTGCCGATTGACCGTACGCATCATCCAGCGCGACATCGCGTACGGCATCAGCCGGAAATACCCGCCGCCACCGGCCGGCAGGTTGCGGTTCATCACGCGCACGGTAGTGATCGGCACCTCCAGCAGGCCCTGGTCGCCGTTCGGGTAGAAGGCGAAACGGGGCGCGTCCGGCATGCCGTAGTGGTCGTGGCGGATCGGGTAGATGCTCGAGCTGTAGCGGTAGCCGGCCTGCTGCAGCGCGTCCAGCGCCCACAGGTTGGCCGGGCCGATCGAAAAGCTGGGGGCGCGGTAGCCGCACACCGCCTGGCCGCCGATGTCTTCCAAAATGGCCTTGCTGGAACTGATGTCCTGCAAAAACGCGGCGTGGCTCTGGTCCGACGCGCGCAGGTGGCCGTAGCCGTGGCTGGCCAGCTCGTGGCCGGCGTCGACGATGCGCCGCACCAGCCTGGGGTAGCGCTCGGCGATCCAGCCCAGCGTGAAGAAGGTGGCGACCACGGCGCCATCGTCGAGGATGGCGAGGATGCGGTCGACATTGGCCTCGACCCGGCATTCGCGCTCGGCCCAGCTGTCGCGGGCAATGTGCGGCGCGAACGCCGACACCTGGAAATAATCCTCGACGTCAATGGTCATGGCGTTGCGCACCGGAAGCTGGATGGCGGTCATCGCGCGCCCTCCTGTCGCTCGGCCAGCCAGCGCTGCATGATCTGGACGATGCGGCGCGCCGCCTGGCCGTCCCAGTAGCGCGGCACCCGTCCGGTCTTGCCAGCGCCGCTGAGCACTTTGTTGTACTCGGCCAGGATGCGGCCCGGGTCCTGGCCGACGATGGTGTTGGTGCCCTGCTCGACCGTGATCGGCCGCTCGGTGTTGTCGCGCAAGGTCAGGCATGGAACGCCCAGCGCGGTGGTTTCCTCCTGCATGCCGCCGGAATCGGTCAGCACCACGCGCGCGCCGCGCATCAGGCCCAGCATCTCGAGGTAGCCCATCGGCGGCAGCGGCAGCATCGACGGCTGGTCGAGCAGCTCGCCGAGGCCGGCGCGCTCGATCACGGCGCGCGTGCGCGGATGCAGCGGGAACATCACCGGCGTGCGGCGCGCAACGATCAGCGCCGTCTCCAGCAGGCTGCGCAGCACCTCCGGCCGGTCGACGTTGGACGGCCGGTGCAAGGTCAGCACGGCGTAGCCCTCCTCGCCGTCGGCGAACTGCGGCCGTCCGGCCTGCGCCGCGATGCTGGCGGCCGGCACCGCGCGCGGCAGGTTGTTGACCAGGGTGTCGATCATCACGTTGCCGGTGAAGTGGATGCGCGATTCCTCGATGCCCTCGCGCAGCAGGTTGTCGCGGCCGCTGGCCTCGGTGGTGAACAGCAGGTCCGACAGCTGGTCGGTCAGGATGCGGTTGATCTCCTCGGGCATGGCGCGGTCGCGGCTGCGCAGGCCCGCCTCCACATGGAACACCGGCACGCCGCGCTTGTTGGCCACCAGCGCGCAGGCCAAGGTCGAATTGACGTCGCCCACCACCAGCACGCCGTCCGGCGCCACCTCGTCCATGGCCGGCTCGAACTTGCGCATGACCTCGGCCGTCTGCTGGGCGTGGCTGCCGGAGCCGACCTCCAGGTTGATGTCCGGGTCGGGGATGCCCAGCGCCTCGAAGATCTGGTGGTTCATGGCGACGTCGTAATGCTGGCCGGTGTGCAGCAGGCGCGCCTCGCAGCCGGCGGTCGGCTCGGCCAGCGCGGTCATGATCGGCGCCATCTTCATGAAATTGGGGCGCGCGCCGACCACGCAGAGAATACGGAACTTGCGCGCGGGCGTGTGGTCGTCGGTGGGGCTCATTCGATGTTGTCCATCTGTGGCAGGTTGGCGGGCGTGGCGACCAGTTTGCGCAGCACGTGCAGCAGCGACACCATCGAGCGCTCGACCCGCACCAGGCGCTCGTCGATCGTGCCGCGCGAAACCGTGCCGCCGCTGGGCGGCCAGACGTCGGTGGCGCCGGCCGGCGACTCCATCGACGGCGCCGCCTCCGGACCGTCGGGCACGGCCATCTCGTCGCGGATGTCGCGCAACACCGTGGCCACCTCGGCCTCGGTGAACGTGTCGAGCTCTTCGAGAAAGCCCATCAGCAGCAGCCGGTCGCACACATGGTTGGTGGTGCGCGGGATGCCGCCGGCGTAGGCGTGGATCGCGGCGTGGGCGCCGTCGGTGAAGCACGGGTTGCCGCGCCAGCCGACCGTTTGCAGCCGGTGCTCGATGTAGGCGCGGGTTTCGTCGGCGTTCATCGGCCCCAGGTGGTAGGTGGCGATGACGCGCTGGCGCAGCTGGCGCAGCTCGGGGCTGTTGAGCGTGGTGCGGAACTCGGGCTGGCCCAGCAGGAAGGTCTGCAGCAGCGAGCGCTCGTCGGACTGGAAGTTCGATAGCATGCGCAACTCCTCGACGGTGCGCGCGGTCAGGTTCTGCGCCTCGTCGACGACCAGCAGCGCGCGCTTGCCCTGCTTGTCGCAGTCGCGCAGGAACTGTTCCAGCCGCACCAGCAAGGTGCTCTTGCCGCCGGCCTCGGCCGGCAGGCCGAACGCCGCCAGCACCATGCGCAGCGTGTCCTCGGTGTTGAGGTAGGTGTTGGTGATCTGCGCGGCGACGATCTCGTCGGCCGGCAGGCCGTTGAACATATTGCGCATCAGCGTGGTCTTGCCGGCGCCGACCTCGCCCGTGATGACGATGAAGCCCTCGCGCTGCGACAGGCCGTATTCCAGGTAGGACATGGCGCGCTTGTGCCCCTGGCTGCCGAAAAAGAAGTGCGGATCGGGGCGCAGCTGGAACGGCTTGGCGCTGAGCCCATAATATTTCTCATACATCGCGGGCCTGGCTCCTCAAAAGCGTTGGTTGAGATGAAACACGATGGCGTTCTCGCGGTAGCCGCCGCCGGCGCCGGCTACGCTGCCGGTCTGGCGGCGCAGTTCGATGTCGCCGTCGAGCTGGCGGCCCAGCTGGCGGCTCAGCGCCAGCCGGAAGGCACGGTTGATGCTGGTCGCGTTCTGCACCAGCGAATCGGCCTTGTTGACATTGGCCGACAGGTTCAGCGAGCTGCGCGGCGAGAGCCGGTAATTGAACGTGGCGTTGCCGCCGCGCTGGTGGCTGTTGTCGTTGAGGCTGCCAAAGCGGCTGCCCAGCAAGGTGCTGTCCGACTGCACCGACGACAGCGCGTTGCGCCGCTCGTCCGTCACGCTCAGCACCAGCACGCTGTGCGCCAGGGTCCACGCCATCGACGCCGAAAACTGCTTTTGCAGGATGTAGCGGTTGCTCAGGTAGTTGACGCTGTCGGTCAGCGTGCGCGGCAAGCCGTTGGCGCGGATGAAGGCGTCGATCGCCTGGCGCCGCTGCGCCGGATCGGGGATGGCGCCGGCGTACATCCGGTCGAGCAAATCGGCGGTGGACACCGACGCCGGCAGCAGGAACTGGTCGCGCGAGGTGGTGACGTCGGTTGCGTAGCGCACGCTCCAGGCGGTGGCGCGGGTGCGGTGCACGGCGTCGAGGTGGTAGCTGTCGCCGAAATAGCGCTTGCCGACGCTGGCGGTCACGCTGGTGCGGCTCGACGGCGTCCAGCCGAAGCCGACCGACCACGACTTGCCGGTCGGCGAGTCGCCCGCCTGCGATTCGTATCGGTACTGGTCGCGGCCGACGCTGGCGGTCAGGCGCAGCGGCGTGGCGATCAGGTAGGAGCCGTTGAGCCCGACGTTGCCGCTGATGGTGGTCGGGCCGACGCCGTCCTCGAGCCGCTGGCGGTAGTATTGCAGC
Organism: Duganella sp. 1411; assembly: GCF_017833525.1. GTDB lineage: Bacteria > Pseudomonadota > Gammaproteobacteria > Burkholderiales > Burkholderiaceae_D > Rugamonas. The sequence goes on along the minus strand of NZ_JAFICD010000001.1, from coordinate 352,504 downwards.
CCCCAGCCGATGCGCGGGCCGACCTCGCCGCCGAGCGAACCCTGCACGCTGTCGGCCTTGCTGTGGTTGAAGCCGGCGCTGTCGGCGCTGACCACGTCGTGGGTGTAGCGCAGGTCGGCGCTCGCGAGGCGGCCGAAGCGGTGCGTCAAATACGGGCTCAGGCTGTAGTTTTTGACCTTGGCGCTGTTCTCGGTCAGGTAGGTGTTGTCGGCCACCGGCGGGCCGAACGCCGACACCGCCTGCTGGCGGTAGGCGCCGGCGGCGTCCAGGTACAGCAGGCCGGCGACGGCCTCGGCGTGCAGCTTGCCGTTGAACTGGTGCGACAAGCTCTGGTTGGCGGCCGGGTCGTCGCGCGAATAGGCGTACAGGTGGGCCTCGTAGGCGGCCAGCAGTTGCAGGCGCGGGCTGTCGTCGCGCACGGCGATGCCGGGCGTGAGCTCGCTGATCCACAGGCCGCGCGCCTGCTCCGGCGGCGCCAGGCTGACGTTGTCGGTGTAGGTCTGCTGGAAGCGCGCCGACGGCTCCACCTTGAGCTCGGCCCGGCACGCGGGCGCCAGCAGCAACGCCACCGCGGCCGCGGTGGGCAGTGGCAGCATGGCGGCGCCCAGCGCGCGGCGGCGCTCAGGACTGACCATTGTGATAACTATAATTGTACTGGTAGTCATACGCCGCCGTACCGGGGAACTCGCGGGTCTTGTTGTACACCAGGTTGACGTTGTTCAAGCCCTCCAGCTGGCGCAGCGATTCCTGCACCGCGTGCTGGCTGGTCTTTTCCGCCTCGACCACCACCACGATCTGCCCCATGTGCGCGGCCAGCACGTGCGCCTCGGTGGTCAGCAGCAGCGGCGGCGAATCGAAGATGATGATGCGGTCCGGGTAGCGCCCGGCCATCTCGCGCAGCAGGTTGGCCATGGCCTGGCTGGCCAGCAGCTCGGTGGCGCGGGCGTTGGCGGCGCCGGCCGGCAGCAAGGTCAGGCCGTCGATGTTGGTGTGCAGCAGCAGCTCCGACATGTCGGCGCGCTCGTCGAGCAGCAGCTCCATCAGGCCGCGCTGGCCCGGCAGGCCCAGGGTGCGCAGCACCGACGGCCGGGCGACGTCGGCGTCGACCAGCAGCACCGTGTGGTCGAGCTCCATGGCGATGCTCATGGCCAGGTTAATGGCGCAAAAGGTCTTGCCCTCGCCGGGCAGCGAGCTGGTGATCATGATCAGGTTGGCCGGCTTGTCGCCGCCGTGCTTGGGCGAGAAGGCGCGCGTGATCAGCGGCCGCTTGATCACCCGCACCTCTTCCATCAGCGGGGTGCGGGTGCCGGCGGTGATGAAGCCCATGGCCTGCATGCGCGCCGCGTCCAGCTCGATGTTATTGCCGTTGCCGCGCGCGCGCAACACGGCGGCGGGCGACTGCCCCGCCGGCGCCGGCCGGAATTTCGCCGGCGGCACCGCAGGCGGTGGCGGCGGTGGCGCGGCGGGCGGTGGCGGCACCGCCACGTCGTCGTGGTCGGCGGCCTGCATCTGCGCCTGCCGCGCGGCCGCGTCCTGGTGCATGCGGCTGGTGGCTCGTTCGATTATGCTCACGGACACTCCTGGTTTCGCTGGTGAAGCAGGCCAGGTTGCGCACCGAAGCGCCGGCCTGACTGATTGAATTAACGGTGGAGCCAGAGCACCGACGCCATGACCCCGCCATAACCGCCGAAGAACAGCGTCACGGCCAGGCCGAACGCGTACAGGCGGCGGCGTCGCTTGAGGCGCTGGGTGTCGGTCCAGGCCATCGAAATGCTGCCGAGGATGGGCACGCCGGTGGTCTCGCGCAGCGCGCGCTGGGTGACGAAGGTGGGCCGGATCTGGCTCAGCAACAGCGCCGAGCCCAGGCCCGCCAGCAGCGCGCCGGCGAACACCATCGAACACAGCCGCGCGCGGTTGGGGCCGACCGGCTTGACCGGCGCGCTGGGCGGGTCGATCACGCGGATGGTCATCATGTCCGACGCCGAGCTCAGGTCGCCCGACAGGCGCGCCGACTCGCGCCGCTCGACCAGCTTGGAGTAGTTTTCCTTGTTGATCGCGTAGTCGCGGTTGAGCTGCGCCAGTTCCGCCTCGACCTCGGGCGCGGCGGTGCTCATCGCGCGCAGGCTGGCGACCCGGCTGCTGTACTCGCGCACCCGGGTCTGCAGCGCCGCCAGCCTTGCCTCCTCGACCGACAGCGCCACGTTCATCTGCTGCACCATCGGGCTGAAATTGGCGCCGGCGGTGCGCACCTTCTTCGACGCCTCCTCGCGCTTGCGCGCCTTGAGCTGCTCGATCAGGCGCTTGGCGCCGGCGATGTCGGGATGCTCGTCGGTGTATTGCATGCGCAACTGGTCGAGGTTTTTCTCGAGCGCCTGGATGCGCCCGTCAAGCTCGGGGTTGGCGTCCTCGCTCGGGGTCGCACCCAGCACCGGCGCCGGCTCCTCGCCCATGATCTGGCGCTTGATGGCGTTGCGCGACTGCTCGGCTTCGGCCGCCTCCAGGCGCGCCTGGTTGAGCAGCTCGGTGGTCTCGGCCAGCTTGCTGGCGTAGTCGCCGCCGCGGCCCGACATCAAGGCCATGTGGCGGATCTTGAAATCCTTGAGCGCGTTCTCGCCGGCCGCCAGTTTTTCCTCGTAGCTCTTGATCTGCTCGGCGATGAAGGAGATGGCCTTGTCGGAATCCTGCTTCTTGCCGCCGACGCTGCCCTCGACGAAGATGGTCAGCAGCGATTGCACCACGTCCTTGCCCAGCCGGGGGTCGGGGTTGGTGTAGGCGATGGTGTAGATGTCGTCGTTGCCGGTGCCGCTGATGCTGATCTGCGAGGTCAGCTCGTCGATCAGGCGTTCCTTGTCGTTGACGCTGCGCGTCTTGATGTCGAGGTCGACCATGCGGATGACGCGCTCGACGTTGGGGCGGCTGATCAGGGTACGGCGCATGAACATCACCTGTTCCTCGATGTTGGGCATGGTGGTCATGCCCGCCATCAGCGGCTTGAGGATGCTCTGGGTGTCGACATAGACCCGGGCCGTCGATTGGTACTCGTCGGGCATGCGGTACACCACCGCCCAGCCGATCAGCCCAACCACCCAGGCCACCGCCACGGCATACCAGCGATACTTGCCGAGCGCCTTCAGGAACGTCAGCAGCAATGCACTCAATTCCGCCATCATCTTGCCTCGCCAAGTGCGCGCCGATCCTGGTCTGGAAGGCCGGTGCGTCGATTATCAAAACAACATTTCTATGAATCATAGTACAACGGATCATTTCTTTGTTATTATTTTTTACACACTCGACCACACCGTTGCAATAAATGGACATTCGCGTTGTTGCAAAAATTATCCGATGGTGTAGATTTCCCGCATGACCAAACTCCCCTCCCCGTTCAACGCCCGGCGTGGCGCCCTGTGGCTCGCGGCCTCGCTGACGTTGCCGCTGGCGGCAGCGTCGGCGGCCGACCTGCGCGAGACGGTGGCCGCCGTCAAGCGCTCGGTGGTGGCCATCGGCAGCTATCAGCCGACCCGCTCGCCGGCCATCGTCTACAGCGGCACGGGCTGGGTCACGGGGGACGGCCTGAGCGTGATCACCAACGCCCACGTGGTGCCCGAGGCGCCCGATCTGGCGCGCCAGGAAAGCTGGGGCGTGGTGGTGGCCGACGGCGACAATGTGCGCTTTCGTCCGGCAACGTTGGCCGGACGCGACACCGAACACGACCTGTTGCACCTGCGCCTGGCCGGCACGCCGCTGCCGGCGCTCAAGCTGGCCGATTCCGACAGCGCCGCCGAGGGCCAGGACCTGGCGTTCACCGGCTTCCCGCTGGGCATGGTGCTCGGTTTGCACCCCGCCACGCACCGCGCGGTGCTGGCGGCGATCACGCCGATGACCAGCCCGGCGGTGACGTCGCGCCAGCTCGACGCGCGCGCCATCAAGGAGCTGCGGCGCCCGCCCGTGGTGGTGTTCCAGCTCGACGCCATCGCCTATCCGGGCAACAGCGGCAGCCCGCTGTACGACCCCGCCAGCGGCGAGGTGTTCGGGGTGCTCAACATGGTCTACGTCAAGGGCCGCAAGGAGAACGCGATCAGCGCGCCGAGCGGCATCGGCTACGCCGTGCCGTCCAACTACATCCGCGACCTGCTGCGCCAAAAGCCACAATAACTTTCTTGCCATGATCAAAACGACATGTCAAAATGAAAATATCGGCCCAACCAGCGCCGTGCCAGTTTTCTCCACCGCACTCCATTAAAGGACGACCGTGAACGCCCACCCTACCCCCACTTTCCACCGGCGCGCGCTGCGCCGCGTGCTGGCGTTGACCTGTGTATTGGCCTGCGCGGCGCTGGCCGGCTGCGCGTCGCAGCGGCCGCTGGCGGCCCCGGCCGAGACCTCGCCCGAGGTCGACTACCTGATCGGTCCGGGCGACAGCATCAGCATCAACGTGTGGCGCAATCCGGAGGTGTCGCAGACGGTGCCGGTGCGGCCCGACGGCAAGATCACGGCGCCGCTGGTGGAGGATCTGCCGGCCAGCGGCAAGACCCCGAGCCAGCTGGCGCGCGACATCGAAAAGGCGCTGTCGCGCTACATCCAGCAGCCGGCCGTGAGCGTCATCGTCAACGGCTTCGTCGGCACCTACGACCAGCAGATCCGCGTCATCGGCCAGGCCGCCAAGCCGCAGTCGCTGCCGTACCGGCGCGACATGTCGCTGATGGACGTGCTGATCGCCGTCGGCGGCGTCACCGAGTTCGCGGCCGGCAACCGCGCCAGCATCGTGCGCAAGGTCGACGGCAAGCAAGAGAAGTTGCCGGTGCGCTTGAGCGACCTGATCAAGGACGGCGACATCTCGGCCAATGTCCGCATGTGGCCGGGCGACATCCTGATCATTCCGGAGAGCTTCTTCTAGGCCGGTCGCGGTGTCGGGATTCTTTACAGTCGCCGCCACGGCGCCGGCGGATTCGGCGCCGCTACCATCGAAGCGGCCATAAGTGTTTGATTTTAATCGAGGGCGCAGCGGAATTCGGTGTCGGGAATGAAACTTGCATGATCTGGCGCAGACCAGTAAAACTCAGGGGATGGCAGACGTGGCTAAGCAAACGCATCAAGACAATCAAGGCGATGCGCCGGTCCCGGTGGCTGGCGCGCCGACGCGTCCCGGCCGCCGGCGTCTGGCCGGCGCCGGCGTCGCCAGCGGCGTCATCCTGACCCTGAAGAGCCCGTCGGCGATGGGCGCGACGATGTGCAAGTCGGCGTCCGGCGCCATGTCCGGCGGGCTGGCCAGCCGCAAGCCGACCCAGGCGGTGGTTTGCAAGGGCCGCCTGCCGTCGTGGTGGGCGGGCCAGGATTCGCCGCTGCCGTCGACCTGCGCGACGTTCAACAAAGTGTTCCCCTGCGCGGCCAACACCGCCGCCTACAGCAACCTGCCGCTGATGAAGATCCTCAAGACCCAGGTCTGCGACCGCGACAAGGTGGGCATGTACCTGATGGCGGCCTACTTCAACGCCTACACCGGCCGCACGTCGTTCCTCAAGGTGCCGGCCGTGGTCGCCATCTGGAGCGAGTGGCAGGCCACCGGCGCCAACCTCGGCGGCACCTACACGCCCATCGCCGGCGGCAAGAAGTGGGGGTCGAGCCAGATCGTCGCCTACCTCGCCAGCACCATGGAATGACCATGGCGACCTCGTGGCGCCTGAGCGCGGGCCAGCGGTTGCGGCGCCGGCAGTGGGACGGCGAGTGCGTGCTTTACAACGACCTGTCCGGCGACACCCACCTGATCGGCCCCGACGCGCTGCAACTGCTGCTGGCGCTGCAGGAGCGGCCGGCCGACGCCGACGCCCTGGCGCGCGCGTTGTTGGCGGCCGGGCTGGCGCAGGACGCCGGCGAGGTGCCGGCGTTGCTTGACCAGCTGGAACGGCTGGCGCTGGTCGAGGTCGTATGCTGACGGTGGCGCAGTTGCCGCCCGGCCAGCTGGCCGCGCGCCTGGCCGGGGCCGGCCTGTACCTGCGCACCGGCGCCTTCGTCACGCGCCTGCAAAGCACGATACCGAGCGTGGTGCGCGGCGTCGGGCTGATGTACGCCGACTATCCGCTCGGCCCCGACGACGGTTACGCCGATTTCCACCTGCGCATGGTGCGCCCGGCCAACTGGCGGCGCTGGCTGCGGCCACAGGTGCAACTGCTGTCGGACGGCCTGCCGCCGTTCAAGCCGCTGCCGCTGGCGCAGGCCTATCCGATGTTCGAATGGGGCTTGAACTGGTGTATCTCCAGCCGTGCGCACAGCTATCTGGTGCTGCACGCGGCGGTGGTGGAAAAGCACGGCCGCGCCGTCATCCTGCCGGCGCCGCCCGGGTCCGGCAAAAGCACGTTGTGCGCGGCGCTGGTCCACCACGGCTGGCGCCTGCTGTCCGACGAGTTGACCATGGTGCGGCTCGACGACGGCCGCATCGATCCGATGCCGCGCCCCATCAGCCTGAAGAACGGCTCGATCGCGCTGATGCGATCGGCGTTGCCTACCGCGCAGTTCTCGCCGCCGGTGCACGACACCAGCAAGGGCACGGTGGCCCATCTGCGCGCGCCGGCCGACAGCGTCGCCCGCCTGGCGGAACCGGCGCGGCCGGCCTGGATCGTCTTCCCCCGCTACGAGGCGGGCGCGGCGGCCGAGCTGCACCCGGTCGCCAAGGCGCGCGCCCACATGCGCACGGCCGAAAACGCCTTCAATTACAGCCTGCTGGGCGCGCGCGGCTTCGACGCCATGGCCGACCTGGTCGAGCGCAGCGACTGCTACGATTTTTGCTACAGCAATTTGGGCGACGCGCTCGCCATGTTCGACCAACTGGTGCCGCCGCCGTGACGCCGCTGCTGATCGAGGTGCTGCGCGCGCCGGCGCTGCTGGCCACGTACAGCCCCGCCCAATGCGACCTGGTGCTGCGCCAGGCCGAGCGCGCGCAATTGCTGGCCAGCCTGCACGCGCGCGCCGCGCGCGAAGGCGTGCTGGAGCGGTTGCCGGCGCCCGTCCGGCGGCAGTTGGAGTGGGCCCGGCAACAGGGCGAAAGCCACCTGCGGGCGGTGCGCTGGGAGGTGCGGCAAATCCGGCTGGCGATGGCCGGACTGGGCGTGCCGCTGATCCTGCTCAAAGGCGCCGCCTACGCGATGGCCGGGCTGGCGGCGGCCGAGGGCCGGATCTTTTCCGATATCGACATCCTGGTGCCGCACGCGGCGCTGGCGGACGTCGAGTCGGCGCTGATGCTGCACGGCTGGGCCGGCTCGGGCCACGACGACTACGACCAGCATTATTACCGCCGCTGGATGCACGAGCTGCCGCCGATGCGCCACGTCTGGCGCGAGACGGTGATCGACGTCCACCACGCCATCCTGCCGCGCACGGCGGCGGCGCGGCCGGACGCCATGCTGCTGCGCGCAGCCGCCGAGCCGCTGACGGACTATCCGGCCAGCGGCGCGCTGCCGGCGCTGTACACGCTCGGCCCGGTGGACATGGTGCTGCACAGCGCCACCCATCTGCTGTACGAGAGCGAGTTCGAGCACGGCTTGCGCAATCTGGTCGACATCGACCGCCTGTTGCACGAATTCGGCGATTTGCCGGGATTCTGGCTGCGGCTGGAGGAACGGGCGGCGGCGCTGCAGCTGCAGCGGCCGCTGTTTTACGCCTTGCGCCACGCCGCGCGGCTGCTGCACACGCCGGTGCCGGCGGCGCTTCTGGAAGGCAACGCCGTGGCGCGGCCGGGGCCGGTGGTGCTGGCGCTGATGGATGGTCTGCTGGAGCGGGCGCTGCTGCCGGACCACGCCAGCTGCGGCGGAGCGCTGAGCGGGTTGGCGCGGCAGTTGCTTTACCTGCGCGGCAACTGGCTGCGCATGCCGCCGTGGCTGCTGGCGCGCCACCTGTTCCACAAGGCGCTGCTGACGCCGCTGCACGCGGCGCGTACGCGCGACGTTTGAGTCACCCCTGGCAAGCTGCCACGCGATCCGCTATCGTGATATCTTGATGGCGCGATGACGAATCGGCTTATCAATCTTCCATGGCTACCGTACCCAAATTCCTGATGCCGCGCGACGAAGACGTGATCGGCCCGCAAAACGAGGCGGAAAGGCGGCTGTATAAACTCATCATGGAAGTCATCAACGGCGGGCAATCGGCAAAGACGAGCATCGCGGAGCTGACCGACGAACTACGGATTCGCATTCGCGCCAAGCGATAACGCCGTGGAATTCAAACTCGCGCCCGTCGCCAAAAACGAACTAGCCTTGGATCACGTCGACCAGTTTGGCGCCATGCGGCAGATTAAATTACCCGGATACACGTAGGGCGGATTAGGCGGAACGCCGTAATCCGCCATTGCAGGAGCCGTCGGTAACGCATGCCATGGCGGATTACGCTGCGCTAATCCGCCCTACGTGGTTTAGATCGACGCTTCATTTTATTGGATCACGCTTCCGCCAGCATCTTGCTGTACATCCGCTTGCCGATGGCGATGGCCAGGCGCTGCAACGGATGGCTGCTGCCGCCGGGCCGGTAGGTGTGCACCAGCTTGTTGCGGTAGGCGTCGAAATGCAGGCCGTGCGGCGCCGCCAGCACCTCGCCGCGCCCCAGCATCACCTTCAGCGCCACCGTCGCCGAAATGCCGGCGCACAGGTTGCACGCCATGATGGTCGACGGCCCGCGCCGCTCCTTCAGGTTCATCGCCGACGGCACTACCAGATAGGCGCGGTGCAAGCCCGCCGGCGCCAGTCCGACGATGAACCGGATCGCCTTGTCCAACTCGGGCAAATCGCCCCACTGGAAATATTGCTCGAACGTGGTCTTGCCGGGCAGGAAAGTCAGGCTGGCCGCGCCCATGCCCAGCGGCGCGCAGGTGGTCGACGGAATGCCGAACTCGGCGCATTTGGCGAAGGTTTGCTGGCGCGCGTCGAAGGCGAAGAAATCCAGCCCGTCGACGTAGAAGTCGACGTCGCGCAGGAACTCGGGCAGGTTGGCGCTGGTCACCCCCTCGGAAAAGACGCGGATGTCGGCCTCCGGGTTGATGTCGAGGATCATGCGGCGGATCACTTCCGACTTGGGCTGGCCGAGCGTGCTCATGGTCGCACCCAGCTGGCGGTTGAAGTTGACGATGTCGTAGGTGTCGAAGTCGGCGAGGACGAATTTGCCGAAGCCGAGCCGGGCGAACGTGTTGGCGTAGAACGAACCGACCGCGCCGGCGCCGCCGATGGCCACGCGCTTGGTGCGCAAGACGGCCTGCTCGGCCTCGGTGACCCAGCCGATATTGCGCGAGAACGCCTTTTCGTAATTGAATGACTGCTCCATGACAGCTTCCTTTCAAGTGATCCTGGACCGCAGGCATCGTGGCCGTCTCCCCACGCCATCGTTCCACTCAGGATATTCGTTGTGTCGATTATGGCTGCTTTCCGCGCTCGCGCCGCAACGCGATGCCGACCGCCAGCGGCAGCGCGTAGATGAAGGTCTGCGGATCGACCCTGCAATGCCGTCCCAGCAGCGACGGCGACACTTCCTGCCGGTGCAGCACGCGGTGCAGCAGGTCGGCGACAAAACTGCGGCGCAAGCGGCGCACGCTGGCCAGGTTGGCCCGCCGCTGCGGCGCCGACAGCTCGAACAGGCGTGACAGCGCGCGCTGGAACTTCATCTCGTGGTGCAGGCGCAACAGCGACGTCTTGCTGCCCCAGCCGGAACCGGAAAAAATGTTGACGCCGGCGCCGTACGCGCACTCGCAGCGGGCCGAGAACGCGATGCGGCTGGTGCGCTGGCTCAGCTCCAGCCAGAACAGATAATCCTCGCCGGCGTAGACGAATTCCTCGCGGAAGCGCAAGGTCGACAGCGGCGCGTGGCGGTAGACGACGGTCGAGGTGCCGATGATGTTGCCGCTCAGGATCTGGTCGAACATGTCGCCGTGGTAAGCGTGCAACTGGTCGGCGCCGGCCAGCGCCGGGTGTTGCGCCGGATCGATGCGGCCGGCGCGGCGGAACGCGCTGACCGTCTGGTTCAACTGGTAGTGGTCGGAGAAATAGAAATCGTTGCCCTGCCCCAGCGCCGCCAGCGCGCGCTCGAGGTGCTCCGGTATCCACTCGTCGTCGGAATCGAGGAAGGCGACGAAATCGGTGCCGGCCGGCAGCGCGCGCAGTCCGGTGTTGCGGGCCGCGGCCGGGCCGGCGTTGGGCCGCTCGACGATGACGATGCGCTCCGGCTCCAGCGCCAGCAAGCCGGCCAGCTCGGCGCGCGCCGGCACCGGCGAGGCGTCGTCGACGACGATGACGGTCAGACGGTGGGCGCCGCGCTGGGCCAGCGCCGACGCCACCGCCTTGCGCAGGATGCCTTCCTGCCGCTGGTAGTACGGAATGATCACCGCCACCGCCACCGCCGGCGGCGCGCCGGCGTCGATCTCGACACTCATGTTTTTCTCCGTTGCGGGATGCGCAGCGGGCGCAGCCGCCGCCGCGCCGACAGCCATAGGTCGCTCAGCAAGGGCATCGGATCGCGCCAGCTGTGCACGAAATAGCGGGTGCCGGGCCGCACGAAGTCGAACAGGTAGCCGGCCACCTCGGCCAGCGCGCCGGCCGGCGGCACGTAGCCGTCGCTCGGCTTGCGCGTCAGCACGCGCCACAGCCGCTTGGTCTCCGGCACCATGAAGCGGGCGCGCAGGCCGGCGACGTACGGCGCCGGCGCCACCGGCCGGTCGAGCCCGAACATCTGGTAGGCGTACCACGGAAACGCCGCGCCGGCCTGGCACGCCAGCGGCAGGCTGCCCCAGAAGCGGCCGTTGATCTCCATCAGCGCGGCGCGCCCGGTCAGCGGATCGTAGCGGTATTCGACCATCGCCACGCCCTCCCAGTCGAGCGCGCGCAGTAGCGCCACCGACTGTTCCATCAGCGCCGCGTGCTCGCCCGGCGGCAGCGATACGCACAGCGTCGAGACGCCGCCCTCCGGCGGCCACTCGTGCAGGCGGCGGTGCTGGAACAGGCAGTGGGCCCGGCCGTCGCGCATCAGCACGAACTGGCCCAGGCCGTAGCCGCCGCAGAACTCCTGCACCATCGGATAGATGCCGATCGCCTCGTAGCGGCGCAGGTCCGCCAGCAAGGCCTCGGCGTCGGCGCAATAGCGCAACTTGTCAAGCGACAGGCCGGCGCGCCGCAGCACGGGCGCGACGCTATTCGGATCGGCCCACTTGAGCACCACCGGATAGCGCAGGCCGGGCGCTGCGGCGACGGCCTCTTCCATCGAGGCAGGATGCAAGGTGCGCGGCACGTGGATGCCCAGCGCGGCGGCGGCGGCGTAGGTCTGGTCCTTGCGCAGCACCCGCTCCATGCGCGCGGCGTCGGCGAACAGCAGGCGGTAGCCGTCGAGCAGGCCGCGTGCGAGGTTGAGCGCGTTGATATCGCTCTCGGCGATCGCGAACAGGCAGGCCGGTCCGATCTCGGCGCTCAGTTGGCGCAACTGTTGCAGCAGGCCGTCGGCGCCACCGCCGGCGCGCACCAGGCCGCGCGCCAGGTAGCGCGAGCGCAGGCCGAGCGCCGAGGCGCTGTGGCCGATGCCGATCACCGGCACGCCGCGCCGGCCCAGATCGCGGATGATGGCCAGCCCGATCGGCGTGTCGACGCCCAGCACGACGGCCGGCAACAAGGTCTCAGCCATGGGGCGCTCCCGCCGCCGGCGCCACCACCTGCCGGTCCCGCCGGTCGAACAGGCGCGCCAGCAGCTTGCGGATTCCGTGCCGCCAGTGGTGGCGCTGCTGTTCGGTCATGCTGCCAAGCACGGCGATGGTGGCGAAGGTGGCCAGCATGGTGCCGGCGTAAAACCACGGCCGGCCCGGATCGCCGTCGATCAGCGCGGCATAGAACTGCATCAGCGGCTGGTGCAGGATGTAGGCGCTGAAGGTGTAGGCCGCCAGCGGACGGATCACCGGCTCGATGGCGCGCAGCGGCCGCGCGGCGACGTCGGCCAGCGCCCGCATGCCGGCGAAATTGGCCACCACAATCAGCGCCAGCAGGTAGTCGGTCATGAAGAACTTGGAAAACGCCATTTGCTGATGCAGATGCGGTCCGACCAGCTTGAGCAGCCAACCCGAACCCACCTCGGTCAGGCCGTACTGGTGGAACAGCCAGTACGCCGGCCACGACGCGGCGAACAGCAGCGCCCCCGGCAGCGGCTTGAGCGCGCGCAGCCATTGCCAGCGGAACAGCACCACGCCGGCCACCCACGCCGGCGCCAGCAGCAGGATCTTGGGGCCGAGCAGCAGCATGACGGCGCCGGCCAGCAGCACGCGGGTGCGGCCGGCCGTGAAGGTGACGATGGCGAACAGCACGTAATACCAGAACTCGTAGCACAGCGACCAGTACGGCACGTTGGAGAACGACATGATCGACACCAGCCACACTTCGTTGAGGAAGGTCAGGCTGGTCAGGATGCGCAGCCAGGCCAGGCCGTAGGTGGTGGTGCCGCCGGTGTAGAACTGCGGCGCCAGCGCCTCGCCGGCCAGGTCCAGCAATGGCGTCAGCAGCACCACCGGCAAGGCCAGCGAGTAGAAGCGCGACAGCCGGCTCGACCAGTAGGACACGGGCGTGTTCTCGCGCTCGGACGTGATGTAGGCGATCACGTAGCCGGACAGCACGAAGAAGACGATCACCGCCGCGTGGCCGTGGTTGCTGAACGGCAGCTTCTCGGTGGTCAGCAGGCGGAAATTGGAGTGGTAGACGATCACCGCCAGCGCGGCCAGCACCCGCACCAGGTCCAGGTAAATCGAGAAGGCGCGGTTCACGCGACGCTCCCGCTGCGCGCCGGCGCGGCGGCGGAGCGCGCGTCCGGCGCCGGATCGGCGGGCGCCGCCGGCGGCTGGTGCCGCGTCAATTGCGGCAGCGCGCGCTGCAGGCCGCGCACGGCTTGCCGCACGCGGCCGAAGCATTGGTCGAAATAGGCGTCGCTGAGCGTGAACGGGTCGTGCAGGTGCGGCATCGGCGGCGTGCACCACAGGCCCAGCAGCGCCACCTCGACGTCGGTGCGCGGGCCCAGCCGGCGGCGCAGCTCGCGCGCCTGGCGCACCTCCATCACCAGGAACAGGTCGCCGGGCCGGACCTCGAAGTCGGTCAGGTCGGTGGCGCGGTGGGCGTCCATGTCGTAGCCGTGGCGGCGCGCGGCCCGCAGCGCGCTGTCGGGCGAGGCGGCGCCGGTGTGGGTCGACAGGCCGGCCGACGCCACCTCCATGTCCAGCCGCGCCGCCACCTGCTCGGCGAAGGCGCTGCGGCAGATGTTGCCCAGGCAGATGAAGACGGCGCGGCGCACCTTGTGCGGCTGGCGCAGGCGGAAGCCGGACAGGCGGCCGCAGGCCAGCTCGATGCGCGCGAGCACGGCGCGCACCAGGCCGCGCCAGGTGCCGTGGCGGCGGGCGATGGCCGACGCCAGCGGCGCGAACAGACGGCGCCAGCTCATGCGGCCCCCGCGCCCTGGCGCGCCAGCGCCCAATGACCGTAGCGGTCGTACACCACCTGGGTCGCCATGCGGACCGCGCTTTGCCACGGCGCGACGCGCAGCAATCGGTTATCCTCGGGCAGCGGCGCCAGCGGCTGGCTGGCGGCGGCGGCCAGGCCGCTGGCCTGGTAGCGGTCGGCGTTGGCCGCCAGGTAGGCGCACAGGCGTTCGAGCCGGCGCTGGTTGACGCCGTGGCGGCGCAAGGTGCGGTAGTCGGCGCCGCGGCTTTGCACATATTCGAAGGGATGGGTCAGGATCACCACCAGCTCCATGCCGGCGCGGCGCGCCCGCTGCAGCAAGGTGCGGGTTTCGGCGAAGCTGGTGCCGGAGATCGACAACGTTTTCAAATGCGGACGGCGCAGGCGCCAGTCGCTGAAGGTCAGCACGGGGCACTCCAGCACGCCGTGGCGCAGGTGGCGTCCGCCGTACAGCCGGTAGCGCGGATCGCCGCTGTCGTAGATCGCCAGCCCGATGTTGGAACTGTAGGGAATGCCGGCGGACGCCAGGGCGCGGTACAGGCCGGCGTCGTGCTGCAGGCTGGCGCTGCGGAACACCCGCGGCGGCGCCAGGCCCCATTCGCGGAACGTGGCCTGGCCCTGGCGCAGCAGTTCCAAAGTCGAGGCCTCGTCGCGGCCGGCGAAATCGTCCTGGCGCGGCTGGGCCCGCACGCGCTCGGGCCAGTCGTCGTGCTGGAACACGGCCCAGCACGGATGGGCGTGCAGCTGCAGCTCGTGCCCGGCGGCGGCGATGCGTTGCGCCAGCGGCCGCATCGGGTCGTCGCGGAAGTAATGGCGCTGCAAGGTTTCGATGAAAAACGTCGCGGTGATGCCGTTGCGGGCGAAGCAGTCGAGCATGAAGTCGAGGCCTTGCGAGCGGCCGTCGACGTCGCAGCGCACCATCTGCGCGCCGACCGGGCGCAGCGCGGGGTCGGCGAAGGCGCCGGCGATGCTGAACTCGGTATCGATGGTCAGGCACACGCGCATCGCATCAATCCCGTGGGCTCTGGTGTTGCTGGTACCACTGCTCCAGCATAAGCAGCACCCACACCATGGTGCCGTGGTAGCCGGCGTGTTCGCGCACGTGGTGGCCCAGCAGGCGGTCGATGAACGCGCCGCGCACGACGCCGCGCCGGCGCAGCGATTGCAGGCTGTCGCCGGCCAGCTCGCGCAGGCGCGGATACTGCTGCATCCACACGCCGAACGGCAGGCCGAAACCGTGCTTTTCCTTGTGGATGATTTCCTGCGGCAGGAAATCGTCGAGCGCCTGCTTGAAGAAGTAACGCAGCTGGCGGCCGTTGAGCTTTTGGCGCGGCGTCAGGCGGGCCGAGAACGCCACCATCGATTCGCTCAGGAACGGGAACGCGGCCTCGACGCCGGCCAGCGCGCACGCCTGGCGCACCTTGGGCAAGTCGTTGTCGGCCAGCGTGATCTTCAGGTCCAGCGCCAGCATGCGGTTGATCAGGCTGTCGGCGTCGCTCTGGTCGTAGGCGGCGGCCAGCTCGTCCAGCGGACGCCCGGTGTTGGCGCCGGCCAGCAGGCCCGGCTCGAACACCTCGGCGGCGCCGTAGCGGTTCAGCAGATTATAGGTTTCCAGCCGCGCCGGCATCGGCACCGAGGCCTGCGCCACATAGCTGCGCGCCTTGCGCAGCAGCGCCACCCGGTCGGCCCCGGGAAAATGGTTGAGCGCCGGCTCCAGCAGCCCCTCGCGCAGCAGCGCCGGCACCTTCTGGTACAGCGCGAACACTTGCTGGCGGGCGTAGCGCTCGTTGCCGCCGAACAGTTCGTCGCCGCCGTCGCCGCCTATCATGCGGGTGACGCCGTCGGCCGCCGCCATGCGCGCGCAATAATAGGCGGGCACGGCCGAAGCGTTGCCGAACGGCTGGTCGAACGCGCGCGCCATGCGCGGGATGATGTCGACCACGTCGTCGGCGGTCACATAGTATTCGTGGTGCTCGGTGCCGAAGTGGCGCGAGGCCAGGCGGGCATACGACATCTCGTCATAGCCGTCGGCCGAAAAGCCGATCGAATACGTTTGCGCCGGCGCGCCGCCGGTTTCGCACAGGATGCCGGCCAAAGTGGAGCTGTCGGTGCCGCCGCTGAGGAAGGCGCCGACCTTGCCGCCGCCTGTGGCCTCGCGCACGCTGTCACGTAACACTTGGCGGAATTCCTCCTTCAATTGCGGGAACGGCGCGTCGACCCGTTCGTCGAAACGCATGCGCCAGTAGGTGTGCGGCTCGAGCCGGCCCTGGCGGTAATGCACGCAACTGCCCGGCAGCAGCCGTTGCTGGTGCCGGTAGATGCCGCCCGGCGCCGGGATCATGTGGAAGAACACATAGTTGTACAGGCCTTGCGGATCGATCTCGGCCGGCGTCAGCGGGTGGCGCCGCAGCGCCTGGGCCGAGCTGGCGAACACCAGGGTTTCTCCCTGCTGTTGATACAGCAGCGGGAAGCTGCCCATGTGGTCGGTGGCCAGCAGCGCCTCGCCGGCGCGCTCGTCGACCACCGCCAGCGCGAAGGCGCCGGTGAGCGCCTGGCACAACGCCAGCGCGCCCTGGCCGCGCCACAACGCGCTCCAGGCCGGACCGGGCACGATGTCGTCGCTGCCGCGCAGCCGGGCTTCGCCCCACAGCATGAAGCGCAGGCCGTCCTCCTCGTAGCATTGCACGCCGACACCGGCCACGGCGCTGGCCGTGCCCGCCATGATGTGCGCCGGCCTGCCGTCGCCGCCGGCCAGCGGGACCGCCATGGCCTCGGCCAGCTCACGGTTGGCGGGGGCGTCGCGGCCCTGCCCTATCCATCCGCACATTCCGCTCATGATGCCGCCCCGTCCCGTTGTTGTTGTCCCACCAGCACTTCCAGCGCCGCAGGGTGGCTGAGGAAGCCGCCCGGGCTGGCGCTCAAACCATAAGCGCCCGATTGCAGCACCGCCACCAGGTCGCCCGGGCCGGCGGCGGCCAGTTCCATCTTGTCGGCCAGCAAGTCCAGCGGCGTGCACAACGGGCCGACCACGGACACGGTTTCGCGCGCTTCGCCCTGCACGCGGTTGCCGATCACCACCGGATAATTCTTGCGGATCACCTGGCCGAAGTTGCCCGAGGCCGACAGGTGGTGGTGCAGGCCGCCGTCGGTGACCAGAAACACCTGCCCGCGCGAGACCTTGCGCTCGACCACGCGGCTGACGTAGACGCCGGCCTCGCCGACCAGATAGCGGCCCAGCTCGATGACGATTTGCGCCTGCGGCAGCGCGCGCCGCACGTCCGGCAGCAGTTGCGCCAGGTTGGCGCCGACCGCCGCCATGTCGAGCCGCTGCTCGCCGGGAAAATACGGAATGCCGAAGCCGCCGCCGATGTTCAGCAGGCGCATCGGGCCGGGCGCGTGCGCGGCCAGCCGCATCGCCAGCGCCAGGGTTTGCTGGTGGGCCTCCTGCAGTGCGGCCGCGCGCAGGTTTTGCGAGCCGCTGAAGATATGCAGGCCGTGCCAGTCAACCGGCATCGTCGCCAGCCGGCCCAGCAACGCCGGCACCAGCTCTGCGTCGATGCCGAACTGGCGCGAACCGCCGCCCATGCGCATGCCCGACGACTTGAGTTCGAAATCGGGATTGACGCGCAAGGCCACCTGCGGGCGGACGCCCAGCGCCAGGCCGAGCGCGGCGATGCGATCGAGCTCAGCCTCCGATTCGACGTTGATGATCACGCCGGCCGCCACCGCGCACGACAATTCGGCGTCGCTCTTGCCGGGACCGGCGAAGCTGACGTCCAGCGGCGCCACGCCAGTGTCGAGCGCCACCCGCAACTCGCCGCCGGAGGCGACGTCGATGCCGTCGACCAGGCCGGCGAGGTGCTGCACCACGGCCGGCATCGGATTGGCTTTCATCGCGTAATGCAGGTGCACGCCGGCAGGCAGCGCCGCGCGCAGCTCGGCCACGCGGCGGGTGATGGCATGGCGGTCGTAGGCGTAGAACGGCGTGCGGCCCAGTTGCGCGGCCAGCCGCGTCAGCGGCACGCCGCCCACCTGCAGGCAATCATCGAGCACCGGAAATTGCGTCAGCGGCGCGTGGATCGCGGCGACGCTGTTCATGCCGCCGCTGCCGTGAAGCTGGCAAGATATTGTGTGCTGAGCAGCTTGCGGTCGATCTTGCCGTTGGCGTTGCGCGGCAGGCTGGCGTCGGCCAGGATGATCTTATGCGGCAGCATGTAATTGGGCAGGTGCGGTTTGAGCGCGGCCAGCAGCCGCGCCTCGTCGAGCGCGCGCCCGGCGCGCACCGCCACCACCACCACGATGGCCTGGCCGAGGGTCGGATGCGGCACGCCCAGCGCGGCGGCCTCGGCCACCTCGCCCTGCGCGTACAGCACCGCCTCCACCTCGCCCGGGCTGACCCGGTAGCCGGAGGTCTTGATCATCTCGTCGGCGCGGCTGATGAAATACAGGAAGCCGTCCTCGTCGCGGCGCACCGTGTCGCCCGACCACACTGCCATCTCCGGCAGCATCAGCCCGGTCAGCGGCGAGCGGTAGGGCTTGAAGCGCTCGGCGGTGCGGGCGGCGTCGTTCCAGTAGCCCAGCGAGACCAACGGGCCCCGGTGCACCAGCTCGCCCGGTTCGCCGGGCGCGCATTCGCTGCCGTCCGGCCGCAGCACCAGCACCTCGGCGTTGGGGATGGCCTTGCCCATCGAATCGGGACGCCGGTCCAGCTCGGCCGGCGGCAGGAAGGTCGAGCGGAACGCCTCGGTCAGGCCGTACATCAGGTAAGGCTTGGCCGCCGGCAGCCTGGCGCGCAGCTGGTCGAGCGTGGCGCGCGGCATGGCGCCGCCGGAATTGGTCAGGTAGCGCAAGGTGCAATCGGCCGGCCAGTCGAGCGCCGCCAGTTGTATCCACAGCGGCGGCACGCCGGCCAGGCCGGTGATGCGCTCGGCGGCGACGGCGGTCAGCACGTCGCGCGGCAGCAGGTGGTTGATCAGCACCGCGCAGGCGCCGCTGAGGAAGGCGGTGGTCAGCTGGCTCAGCCCGTAGTCGAAGCTGAGCGGCAGCACCGCCAGGATGCGGTCGTCGGCGCTGTTGCCCAGATAGCTGGCGACGCTGGCGGCGCCGGCCACCAGGTTGCGGTGCGACAGCACCACGCCCTTGGGCTGGCCGGTGCTGCCGGACGTGTACAAGATGGCGGCGACGTCGGAATCGGTGATGCGGCGCGCCGGCAAGACGGCCTCGGCCTCGATGCTGTCGGCCTCGGCCAGCGCGGCCTCCCAGTCCAGCACGGCGATCTGGCCGATGTCGGCGACCGCCGTGGCGGCCCGCGCCGCGCCCAGCGCCAGCACCGAGTGCAGGCTGTCGCAGCCGCCCAGGCTGGGGGCCAGCTGGCGCAGCCGGTCGGCGCTGGTGACCAGCACCCGGACGTCGCAGTCGCGCAGGATGTAGGCGACCTGCTCGGGTTTTAACAACGGGTTGACGGGCACGAACACCATGCCGGCGGCGGCCGCGCCGAACAGCGCGGCGACATGCTCGATATTCTTTTCCATGTACACGGCCACGCGTTCGCCGCGCCGCGCGCCGCGCGCCCTGAGCGCCGCGCAGGTGCGCCGGGTCAGCGCGGCCAGCTGCGCGTAACTGAGGCGCCGGGCGCCGTCGACCAGCGCTTCGGCGTCCGGCGCACGGGCCGCCGAGGAGAAAATAAAATCATGTACCAGATAGCTCGTAGCACAGCTCATATCACCCTCTTAGGCGTGTTTGTGCGGAAAAGGCCGGACCCGGCCACAGGTCGAACGATGATATCAGAATGGCACTAAGCTTAGCATTTAAATATTCAATTACAACGAAAACAACACTATTCGACAGCGTTCGTTATTAATAGTGCATCGGCCAAGCAGGAGCGCTATACTCGAAAAATGTCTAAATGGTAACGGAGGGGCGAACGCAGAGTCGCTCCCAATCTTACCGGCCGGGGAGTGTCTGAACATGTTGAATGTCAACCAGGATGTCGGTTTCCAGCCGGCCGTTGGCGGCGCGCAGCCCGCAGCGGCGCCACCGCCGGCCTCGCCGATTCCGCTCTCGCCCGTGCTGTCCGCCGCCTCCTTCCTGCACCTCGGGCATCCGCCGGTGCGTTCCATCGTCGACGCCGGACCGGCGCGGCTGGTCACCAGCGGCCGCGTCGCCATTGCGCTGGCGCTGCGCGAGATGGCCGTCGGCGCCGGCGACGAGGTGCTGGTGCCGGCCTACCACTGCGCGTCGATGATCGAGCCGGTCATCTGGTCGGGCGCGCGGCCGGTGTTCTACCGCATCCGCGCCAACACCGAGATCGACCTCGACGACCTGGAACAGCGCGTCACGCCGCGCACCCGGGTGTTGATGGCCACTAATTACTTCGGCTTTCCGCAGCCGCTCGACAAGCTGCGCGCGTTCTGCGACCGCCACGGCATGCGGCTGCTGGAGGATTGCGCCCATTCCTTCCTCGGCGAATACCAGGGCAAGCCGCTGGGCTCGTTCGGCGACTACGCCATCGCCAGCAGCATGAAATTCCTGCCTATATATGAGGGCGGCTGCCTGGTGTCGGCGCGCCACGCGCTCGACGGCGTGCGGCTGCGCTCGGCCGGCGCCGGTTTCGAGGCCAAGGTGGCCATCAACGCGCTGGAGGAAGGTTGCCAGTACCACCGCCTGGGGCCGCTGCGCCACCTGCTGGCGCTGCCGATGGCGCTCAAGAACGCACTGTGGCAACGCATGAAGGCGCGCAATCCGGCGCGCGCGCAACCGCTGTCGCCGGGCTCGTCCGAGGGCGGCTTCAGCTTCGATCCCGCCTGGCTCGACAAGCGCTCGTCGGTGTATTCGCGGCTGATGCTGCGGCTGGTGTCGCGGCGGCGCATGGGCGCGTTGCGGCGGCGCCACTATCTGCGCCTGCAGACGGCGCTGGCCGACCTGCCCGGCTGCCGGCCGCTGTTTCCCGCGCTGCCGGACAAGGTCTATCCGTGGGTGTTCCCGCTGTGGGTGGAGCAGCCCCGGCAGGTGTTCGCCGCGCTCAAGCGGGCCGCCGTGCCGGTGCTGCGTTTCGGCGAGTTCCTGTGGCCGGATGCCGCCGCCGCCGTGTGCGACGCCAGCGTCGAGCTGTCGCGCCACGTGATGCAATTCCCCTGCCACCAGGAGTTGCGCGACGACGAGCTGGAATGGATGATCGTCCAGATCCGCGCGGCGCTGACGGCCGGAGCGCAGCCATGAGCTGGTCGCTGGTGCCGGCCGCCCGCTTCGCCGACCACGCCGCCACCTGGGCCGGCCTGAACATCGCCGGCCCGGCCGCGCCGCTGCTGTCGCCCGAGTTCGTGCAACCATTGCTGACCGAGTTTGGCAACGGCAACGAGTGGCTGGCGATGTGGCGCCAAGACGACAGTGTTGCCGTCATGACCATCGTCTGTCCGCGCCGGCCCGGCGTGTGGGAAACCTTCCAGCCGTCGCAGGCGCCGGTCACCTTGTGGCTGGAGAAGCCGGGCGCGCTGGCGCCAGAGGACCTGCCGCGCCTGCTCGACGCGCTGCTGCGCACGCTGCCCGGCGGCGCCCTGCTGCTGGGCATGACGCAGTGCGATCCGGCCGTCACCCGCCAGCCGGCGGACAGCGAGCGCATCACCGTGCTGCCCTATCTGGACACGGCGCGCGTGGCGCTGCAGGGCGAGTTCGCCGACTACTGGAACGGGCGCGGCAAGAACCTGCGCGCCAACATGAAGAAACAGCGCGCCAAGTTGCTCAAGGAAGGCGTGACCACGCGCATGGAAGTCACGCGCGACGCCGACGGCATGGCCGCCGCCGTCGCCGATTTCGGCCGGCTCGAGAGCGCCGGCTGGAAGTCGAAGGAAGGCACCTCGGTGCACCTCGACAACGCGCAAGGCCGCTTCTACCGCGCTATGCTCGAAGGCATGGCCAGGCGCGGCGACGCCTCCGTCTACCGCTACTGGTTCGACGACCGCCTGGTGGCCGTCAACCTGTGCGTCGAGGGCGGCGACAGCGTCATCATCCTCAAAACCACCTACGACGAATCGCTCGGCAGCCAATACAGCCCGGCTTTCCTGCTGCTCGAGGAACTTTGTCAGCATTTGTTTGCGCTACGTCGTTTCAAGGGACTTGAATTCTATGGCAAGGTGATGGAGTGGCACCGCCGCTGGAGCGACGAAGTGCGCACGCTGTACCACGTCAACAGTTACCGCTGGTCGGGACTGCGCCGCCTGCACCACGCGTGGCAGCGGCGCGCCGAGCACCGCAACCCGGCGCCGGCCGCCCCCGCCGTCGCCATCGAACAAACTATGGAGTAGTGTCGTATGCAATTGGAATCGGTCAAAACCATCCTCGGCGAGGTATTGAGCCTGGGCCCCGCCGCGCAGGCGCTCACGCGCGAATCGGCGCTGCTGGGCAGCATCCCCGAACTCGATTCGATGGCGGTGGTGCAACTGCTGACGGCGCTGGAAGAGCATTACGGCATCACCATCGAGGACGACGACATCAGCGCCCACACCTTCGCCACCGTCGGCAGCCTGGCCGACTTCATCAGCGACAAGATGGCCGCATGAACCAGCCGGCGGCCGAAGCGTTCTTCCTGCAGGCCGGTGCCGGCGCCGGCGGGCAGCGCTATTGCCTGTACCAGCCGGCCGTGGGCGCCTGCCGGGGCGCGCTGGTCTACGTGCCGCCTTTCGCCGAGGAAATGAACAAGTCGCGCCGCATGGCCGCGCTGCTGGCGTTGGCGCTGGCGCGCCGGGGTATCGCCACGCTGCGCATCGACTTGCACGGTTGCGGCGACAGCGGCGGCGATTTCGCCGACGCCCGCTGGGACGGCTGGCGCGACGACGTCGGCCACGCCAGCGCCTGGCTGGAAGCGCGCAGCGGCCACCGTCCCGCGCTACTGGGGCTGCGCCTGGGCGCGCTGCTGGCGCTGGACTATGCGGCCACTGCCGACCCGGCCGACGCGCCGCGCCAGCTGATCCTGTGGCAGCCGGTGCTCGACGGCGCCACCTTCCTGACGCAATTCCTGCGCCTGCGCACGGCCGGCGCAATGATGAGCGTGAGCGCGACGGGCGCGTCCGACAATTCCACCAGCGCCCTGCGCGCGCGGCTGGCGGCCGGCGAAGCGCTCGAAGTGGCCGGCTACGAGCTGGCACCGGCGCTGGCGGCGGCCATCGACACGCTCAAGCTGGCGACGCTGGGCCGCGCCGGCTGCGCGCTGCACTGGTTCGACATCGGCCAGCCGGGCCGCGCGCCCTCGCCGGCCACCGACAAGGCGCTGGCAACGCTGCGCGAGCGCGGCGTCGAAGTCGACGTGACCCGGCTCGACGGTCCGGCCTTCTGGGGCAGCCAGGAAATCGCCACCTGCGAATCGCTGCTGGAGGCGACCGCCGCGCTGGCGCCGCGCTTCGCCCTGGAGGACGCCGATGCGCTATGAAGAACAGGCCGTGGCCTTCCGCTGCGGCACGGAACAACTATACGGCGTGCTGAGCCTGCCGGAAAAAGCGGCCACGCGCGGTGTGCTGATCGTCGTCGGCGGCCCGCAATACCGCGCCGGCAGCCATCGCCAGTTCACGCTGCTGGCGCGCACGCTGGCCGAGCGCGGCATCCCCGTGCAACGCTTCGATTACCGCGGCATGGGCGACAGCGACGGCGCGCAGCGCGATTTCAGCGACGTCGAGCCGGACCTGCGCGCGGCCGTCGACCATTTCATGGCGGCCGTGCCCGGCCTGCGCGAGGTGGTGCTGTGGGGCCTGTGCGACGGCGCCTCGGCCGCGCTGTTTTACGCCGGACAGGACGCCCGCGTGCGCGGCCTGGTCTTGCTCAATCCGTGGGTGCGCACCGAGGCGGGTGCCGCGCGCGCCACGCTCAAGCATTATTACAAGGGCCGCCTGCTGCAGGGCGAGCTGTGGCGCAAGCTGTTGAGCGGGCGCTTCGACGCCGGCGCCGCCTGGCGCTCGCTGTGGGAACTGCTGGCGGCCAGCCGCGTCCGCACGCAACCCGATGCCGACGCGCCGCCGGCCGACCTGCCCGCGCGCATGTTGGCGAGCTGGACGCGCTTCCAGGGGCCGGTGCTGCTGATCCTCAGCGGCGCCGACCTGACCGCCAAGGAATTCACCGACCTGGCCGACGCCTCGCCCGCCTGGCAAGGGCTGCTGGCGCGGGCCGGCACCACGCGCCACCAACTCGACGAGGCCGACCATACGTTTTCGCGGCGCGCGTGGCGCGACCAGGTCGCCGACTGGACTGCCAACTGGGTGCACACATGGTAGAGACGGCAACGTCCAAAAAAGTGCTGATGATCGCCTTCCACTATCCGCCGATGCGCGGCAGCAGCGGCATCCAGCGCACGCTGAAGTTCTCGCAATACCTGCCGGAATTGGGTTGGCAGCCGCTGCTGTTGTCGGCCCATCCGCGCGCCTACAGCAATCCCGGCGACGACCAGATGGGCGAAATCCCGGCCGACGTGCCAGTGTGCCGCGCCTTCGCGCTCGACACCGCGCGCCACCTGTCGCTGCGCGGGCGCTATTCGAGCCTGATGGCGCTGCCGGACCGCTGGGTGTCGTGGCTGCTGGGTGCGGTGCCGGCCGGGCTGCGGCTGATCCGCCGCCACCGGCCGCAGGTGCTGTGGTCGACCTATCCGATCGCCACCGCCCACCTGATCGCCTACGTGCTGCAACGCCTGTCGGGCCTGCCGTGGGTGGCCGACCTGCGCGATCCGATGACCGACGTCGGCTATCCCGAGAACCCGCTCACGCGCAAGGTCTACCTGTGGATAGAGCGGCGCACGGTCGAGCACTGCACGGTGGCCGTGTGCACCACGCCGGGCGCGATCCAGACCTACCGGCGGCGCTTCCCGCACCTGCCGGCCGAGCGCTTCCGGCTGGTGGAAAACGGCTACGACGAGGAAAACTTCCTCGACGCGCAACAGCACGCCAGCGCCGCGCCGCCGACGGCCGGCCGGCCGCTGGTGCTGCTGCACAGCGGCGTCATCTACCCGTCCGAACGCGATCCGGTGCCGCTGTTCGCCGCCCTCGCCGCGCTGCGGCGCCAGGGCCTGATCGCGCCCGACAACTTCAAACTGGTGCTGCGCGCCACCGGTCACGACGCCTTCCTGGCGGGCTTGCTGGCCGCGCACGGCATCGAGGACCTGGTGGCCATCGCGCCGCACCAGCCCTACCGCGCCGCGCTGGCCGAGATGCTCACCGTCGACGCGCTGCTGGTGTTGCAGGCGTCGAACTGCAACCACCAGATCCCCGCCAAGCTGTATGAATATCTACGCGCCGGCCGTCCGATCCTGGCGCTGACCGACACCGGCGGCGACACCGCCGCCACCTTGCGCGCGTCCGGCATCGACACCATCGCCGCGCTCGACTCACAGGAGGACATCATGCAAGCATTGCCGCGTTTCCTGGCGCAGGTGCGCGCGGGCACCGCGCCGCTGCCGCCGGCCGCCGTGGTGGCGGCCCATTCGCGCCACGCGCGCAGCGCCGTGCTGGCGCAATTGCTCGACGATGTGGCCGGCGCCCCGGTGGCGCTCAAGGCCGGCGCGGCGGCGGCATGAAGCGCGTCCGCCCGTCGCTGCCGCCGGCCCTGCTGGCGGCCCTGCTGCTGGCCGGCGTGGCAGCGCCGTCCCAGGCCGCGCCAAAAAAACTGTGCGGACAGATCGCCAATTCCTTCGGCCCGTTCGACTACAACGATCCGGGCAACGCGCAAAATATCGCCATGGTCGAGCCGCACCACTTTCCGGAGGAGGTGGAACTGGGCATACGCGGCGCCACCGGCCCGCTCGGCAGCGACATCGACTACACGCTGCGCGCCATTCCCAACCATCCGCGCGCGCTGGCGACGATGGCCCGGGTGGGCATCCGCGACAAGGTGAGCCAGCTACCCGGGGCCATGTTCCCGGTCGAATGCTATTTCGTGCGGGCGATGGAATTCCAGCCCGACGACCCGGCCGTGCGCGCCACCTACGCGACCTACCTGATGGCGCTGGGCAAGCTGGAGATGGCGCGCGACCAGTTGCGCGAAGCGGTCGCGCTAGCGCCGGAGGACCCGACCTATAACTACAACCTCGGGCTGGCGTACTACAAGACCAAACAATACAAGGAAGCCAACGACTCCGCGCACAAGGCCTATGCGCTCGGCTTCCCGCTGCCAGGCCTGAAGCAATTGCTCGTCACGGCCGGAAAATGGCAGGACCCGGCGCCATGAACGAGTCCGCCGCCGGCCACGCGGCCGGCGGTACGGAGGCGCGCCAACCGACGGTCGGCGACGGCCACATCGTGCTGTGGCGCCTGCTGGCGATGGCGCCGCTGGCGCTGCTGGCCGCGTTGCTGTTCCACTACCCCTTCTGGCCGCAGGCGGCCGCGCTGGCGGTCGGCGCCTACGCGGCGCTGCTGTGGTGGCGCCCGGCGCTATGGCTGCTGCTGGTGCCGGCCGCGCTGCCGTGGCTGGACCTGAGCACCTGGACCGGCTGGTTCTATGTCGACGAGCTCGACCTGCTGCTGCTGACCACGGCGGCGGTCGGCTACTGGCGGCTGGCGCCCTGCCACCGCACCGGCAAGCTGCCACCGGCCGCCGTGCTGCTGCTGGCCGCCGTGACCGCCGCCACCGCCATCGCCACCGTGCGCGGCCTGCTGCCGGCGCCGCCGCTGGACCTGAACGCCTTCGCCAGCTACAACAGCCACTACAACAGCCTGCGCGTGGCCAAGGGGCTGGCTTGGGCGCTGGTGCTGTTGCCGCTGCTGAGCCGCAGCGTCGGCCCGGAACTGGGCCGTGTGCGCACGCTGCTGGTGCCGGGCATGTTGCTGGGCCTGCTCTGCACGGCGCTGATCCAGGGCTGGGAGCGCCGACTGTTTCCCGGCCTGCTCAACTTCTCCAGCGACTACCGGCCCACGGCGTCGTTCTCCGCCATGCACACCGGCGGCGCCGCGCTCGACGCCTTCCTGGCGCTGAGTTTCCCGTTCGTCGCCTGCTGGCTGCTGGGCAAGGCGAGGCGCTGGCAACTGTGCGCCGCGCTGGCGCTGCTGATGGTCGGGCTGTTCACCGGCTTCACCACGTTCTCGCGCGACGTCTGGCTGGCGTACGCCGGCTCCGGCGCCGTCATCGGCTGCCTGGTGTGCGGACCGCACGTGGTCGCCGGGCGGCTGCGGCCGCTGGTGCTGATCGCGGTCGCCTTGCTGCTGGCGGTGGTCAGCTTTCTACTGATGCGCTCGTTCACGACGGGCGGCTACCGCACCTTGGGCGGGCTGCTGGTGCTGCTCGGCGCGACGCTGCTGGTGGGCGGGCTGCCGCGCCCGGCCGGCATGCAACGGCCGCGCTATCTGATACTGGCGGCCGGCGCCGCCGTCGCGCTGCTGGCGCTGGACCTGCTGCTGTTCCTCGCACTGCGCAATCTGTCCGTGCCGGGCTGGGCCAAGGCGCCCTACCTGTCGCTGGCCGCGGCGGGCGGCGCCGCCGCGTTGACGGCCGCCGCCGCGCTGGCCGGCCCGCCCGCCTGGCGCGCGCGCGCCACCGCGCTGGCGATCGGTACCTACCCGGCGTTGGCGCTGGCCTGCCTGCTGGTGGCGCGGCACTGGGGCGGCATGCCGGCAGCGCTGGACGCGGCGTGGGTGGTGGGACTGGGCTGCCTGCTGTGCGCGTTCAGCCTGGCGGGCCACCGGCCCCTGTGGCAAGTGGCCCGGGCCAACCTCACCTTCGGCGCCGGCGCGGCGGCGCTGCTGGCGATGGCCATCCCCGTGCTGGGCAGCTCCTACATGGGCGAACGCCTGAGTACGGTCGAGCAGGATTGGGAACTGCGCACCCAACACTGGAGCGAAGCGGTGCGCATGATGCCGGACGATTGGCCGACCGCGCTGTTCGGCGCCGGGTTGGGCAGCTATCCGCGCACTTATTACTGGGGCAACACGCAGGGGTTGCGGCCGGGCAGTTTCCGCTATGAGACCGACATCGTCGGCAACAACTATCTACGCCTGGCGGCGCCGGTCCATCCGCGTGGCTACAGCGAAGTGTTGCGCCACATCCAGCACGTGCGCCTGGCGCCCGACACCAACTACCGGCTCACGCTCGACATCAAGCGCAGCGATCCCAAGGCCGTGGTGTGGCTGGCGATCTGCGAGCGCTGGCTGCTCTATCCGCAGACTTGCGTGTCGCCCACGCTCAAGCTGGTGCAAGCGGATGACCGCTGGCGGCGCTATGAAATGACGTTCTACAGCGCCGGCATGGGCCGGCGCGGCGGCGCGCTGTCGCGGCTGCCGGGCATGGGCGCGCCGATGCAGCTGGAGCTGGCCAGCGGCGACCAGGGCGGCGTGGTCGACATCGACAACGTGAGCCTGCGTGCCCGCGATGGGGGGCCGGAACTGCTGCGCAACGGCGATTTCACGCTGGGCCAGGCGGGGTGGTTTTTCACCAGCGACCGCGATCACTTGCCGTGGCATATCAAGAATTTTTATGTCCACACGTATTTCGAGCAGGGCTGGCTGGGGGTGGTGGCGATGGGCTTGCTGCTGCTGTACGCGGGCGGCCGGCTGGCGGGCAGCGCGTGGCACGGGCGGGTGGATGCGGCGGTGTTCCTGGCGGCGCTGACCGGGGCGTTGCTGGTGGGCGGGTTTGACAGCCTGTTCGATGTGCCCAAGGTGCAGCTGCTGTTTTTCCTGCTGCTGGCCGCGGGTTTGATGCGGCCGCGGCGGCGGGTTGCGGTGAAGCCTGCGGATAGACCGTGCTAACTCAGACCTGACCTGTCAGATGAGTTGGAGTTCGAAGGGGCGCTACCGGCCAGAAGTTGACATGCGACCAACCGGTTTCGCATTTACCAATCCAGACAATAGCGCGGGAAATTCATATATACCCCCAGAATTATACAATTATCCCTAGGCAAGGTTATGATGTCTTTCAAACATGACCAGGGACAGCACCAATGACATCCGTTCGCACCATTGCCCTTCTATTCACGATGCTCCCGGCCGCAGCAAGCGCAAGCGCCAACGTCGTCGCGGAAGTAGAAGCTGCCGAGCAGGCCTTCTGGCAAGGTTATAACAGCTGCGACTATGCGGCAATGGAAACCAACCTTGCTACCGACGTTGAGTTTTATCACGACATGGGCGGTGCAATTAAGGGCAAGGCCGCGCTAGTGGACTCTGTGCGTAGGAATATCTGTGGCGATGCGCAGCACAGGGTACGCCGCGAAACAGGTACTGACGCCAAGACCTACCTGCTCAAACAGGGCGACACGGTGTATGGCGCGCTGGTGACCGGCACCCACGTCTTCCACGCCAAGCATGGAGCTGCGGCTGAGGTGCCGGAAGGTCGTGCCTTGTATTCGCACCTTTGGACTACCAAGGGCAGTAAATGGGAGCTTTCGCGTGTTTTTAGTTACGCTCACGGTCCTTTCGGCGTAGTCCAGGCGACGCCAGTTGCCGGAGCAATGCTAACAGCCGCGCAGATCGACCGCTACATAGGCAATTTTGCTGGTCCTGGCATGCCGCCGATACTATTTTCCCGTAGTGGCGACAACCTACTGCTGCACTGTCGGCGCGTGCTGCCTAGTCGAGACGTGCTACGACCCCGAAATTCTGCTGAGGAAAAGAAACTGGCTCCCTGGGAAAGCATAAATACTGGTTAACTCCATATGCATTGGTATATTCTTAATTTTTTAGATGGTTCAATTCGATATTCAAGAGAGAAATGCGAAAAATAAATTTTCCGGTGACCTGCATCAAGCTGATACCCCTCGTGATCCTGGCTGCCGTTGCCAGCTGCGGCGGCGGTGGCGGTGGTTCTGCTCCCACCAACACCACTCCGGCGCTAAGCGCGCCGTCCATTTCTGCCCAGCCGTTGAGCATTTCGGCCCCCGAGGGCGGCAGCGTTACTTTTTCCGTGACTGCCGCCAGCGCAGCGCCGCTTAGTTACCAATGGCAGCGCAACGGTAGCGACGTGGCTGGCGCCACTTCCGCGCAATATACGCTGGTGCCAGTGCAGGTGAGCGACAATGGC
This sequence comes from Duganella sp. 1411, assembly GCF_017833525.1. Classification (GTDB taxonomy): domain Bacteria; phylum Pseudomonadota; class Gammaproteobacteria; order Burkholderiales; family Burkholderiaceae_D; genus Rugamonas. The sequence goes on along the minus strand of NZ_JAFICD010000001.1, from coordinate 323,075 downwards.
AGCCTGTGGACGGTTATCGTGCGCAACAGCGCGGGAAGCATCACCAGCTCCGCCGCCAAACTAAACGTGGCAAGCAAGTCGTTGCTGGCGGGCGCCATCGCAGGTAATAGCTTCAATGGCTACGCCGAGATCAAGGGTATCGCTGTGGACGACAATGGCGACATCTACCTGTCCGACCGGGCGGACGACACTCATTTGCGCGTGGTGACCCAACAAGGCGTGTCGCACAAGCTGGCATTGACGGCCGCCGCCGGCGATGCCACCGCGCCGCTGTCGCAAGCCGTCTCGCTGGCACGTGACACGACGGGCAACTTGTACGCGACCGACCAGGGTTGCGTGGTACACAAGATCAGCCCCGCAGGTCTGTTGACCACCCTGGCCGGCAATTCCACCTGCGGCGCGGCAGATGGCAAAGGAACAGCCGCCAGCTTCGACTCCAAGCTGGCGATTACCGTGGATGCCGGCGGCGGCGTCTATGTTGGCGGAGGGGGCACAATCCGCAAAATCACCCCTGACGGCACTGTCACCACCCTGGCCGGCATCCCGCAGACACATGGTACGTCCGACGGCGACGCCAAGTCCGCGCGTTTCGGTAGCATCAGTGGCATCGCGGTGGATGGCGCCGGAGCGATTTATGTCGCCGATGCTGGCAGCAATATCGATGGCATTGTCGGCAGCCGGATCCGAAAGTTGACCCCGGCCGGGATGGTAATTACGCTGGCTGGCGGCAGCAGTTACGGCTCCGCCGACGGCGCCGGCGCGGTGGCCACCTTCAGCTCCCTGAACGGCTTGACCATCGATAAGCAAGGCAATCTGTTCGTCGCTGACGAAGGAAATCACACGATTCGAAAAATCACCCCGGCAGGCGTCGTCTCGACGCTGGCCGGCACCGCCTCACAGCTGGCGCCTGCCGCGGCCGATGGCATCGGCGCCGCAGCGCGATTTAACTTGCCATACGGCTTGGTTGCCGACAGCGCCGGCAATGTCTACGTCACGGATACCAATCCCGGCCTGGAGATCAACAGTGTCCGCAAAATCACTCCAGCGGCAGAAGTCACCACCATCACCGGCGACGGCGCTGGCACTGGAACCACAGACGGTCCGTCCGGCGAAGCCCGCTTCGCGCGGCCGGAAGCGATTGCCTTGTCCAGCGATGGCACCCTCTTTGTCGCCGATACCGGCAATCAGCTAATACGTAAGATCAGCGCGGCCGGCATCGCCAGCACGCTGGCAGGCAACCCCGGCCATGGTTCCTTCCTGGATTCGGGCGATGGCACCGGCGCGCAGGCGACATTCTTCCAGCCCGCCGGCATCGCTGTCGGCAGCGATGGCGTCGCCTACGTAGCCGACGCCGTACGTAACACCATCCGTAGGGTCGGTAACGACGGAGTCGTAACCACTTTGGCCGGCAGTTACCAAAACAGCAGCCGGCCCGCTGATGGCCAAGGCGCCAAAGCAGGATTCTCCAGCACCAATGGGATTGCGATTGATAGCAACGGTACCTTATACGTCGCGGACTATCATGCCATCCGCAAGGTCGATGCCAACGGCAACGTCATTACGCTGGCAGGCACTTTGGGGCCCTGGGATGCCGGCACTGCCGACGGCAGCCTGGCACAGGCGCGTTTCGGCTACCTGAGAGCGATAGCCATCGACGCCAGCGGCAATTTGTACCTGACGGATTCGCTCAATCACAATGTGCGCAAGATCACGCCAGCCGGTGTTGTGACCACGCTGGCCGGAACCACCGGCCTTGCCGGCGATGCGGACGGCCAAGGCAGCGCCGCAAGCTTCAATGGTCCGCGTGGCATCGCACTTGATAAGGCGGGCAATGTGTATGTCGCCGATACGGAGAACAACCTCATACGGAGAATTAGCACCGCCGGCGAGGTCACGACGGTTGCTGGGAAGCGCGGATTGACCGGCAACACGCTCGGCGCCTTCGGTGGCGCCCTGAATCGGCCGATGGGGCTGACATTCGATGCCAACGGCGCCCTGCTGGTGACATCAGCGAATGGTGTCTTCAGGCTGCCACTTTAGATAACTTATAGGATGCCGCCTTGTGCAAGCATTCAATGGGTGGCCAGACAGCATAAAGATTGCGGGCTTACCCCCGGCCTTGGCGCATAAGCTGCCGGTCATCGAACGCCGGTGAACGGGCCAAGTCTGCGCTAGTACAGATTAGCCCATACGTACGGCGTCGGCGGCTCGCACATGGCCGATTACGGCGTGCCGCCTAATCCGCCCTACGTGGATCCCGTGGATCACGTGGACCTGTCGTGGTCAGCGGATTAGGTGGAAAACGTCGTCGGTGGGATCAACGGGTCTGCCGCCTAGGCGAACTTGTGGCGCATGTTGATGTGCGCGATGCCCGCCTCGAAAAACTCGTCGCCTTCGATCGTGAAGCCGTGGCGCTGGTAGAACGGCGCAGCGTGCGACTGCGAACTGAGCTCTACTTGCCGGTCGCCGCGCGCCTTGGCTTGCGCCATCAACGCCCGCAGCAGCGCGCCGCCGACGCCCGTGCCGCGCGCGCTCTTGCGCACCGCCATGCGGCCGATGTGGCCGTCCGGTAGCAAGCGCCCGGTGCCGACCGGCGTGCCGGCGGCGTCGTAGGCGACCGCGTGCAGGCAGAGCGCGTCCATGTGGTCCATTTCCAGCTCGGCCGGAACCTTTTGTTCTTCGACGAAAACCTCAAAACGGATGGTCTTGGCGTCCTTGTCGAGGACGGTCCAGTCGCCGAAACGGATATCGTAGTGTGCTGTCATTCGTGTGGCATCTGTTGGGTCGGAACCCGATTGTCGCACGCGAGATGCTGTTCGAGGAAGTCCACGAACACGCGCACCTTGGCCGAGCTGGCCAGCCGTTGCGGATACACGGCCCAGACGTTGGCTTCCTGCGTGTACGCCGGCAATACCTGCACCAGCTCGCCCCGGTCCAGATACGCTTGCGCATCCCAGCGCGAACGCAGTACGATACCGGCGCCGGCCACCGCCCATTGCAGCGCAATCTCGCCGTGGTTGGTCGACAGCGGACCGCTGACCTTGACGACGCCCTCCTCGCCCTCGCCACGCAGGCGCCACACGCCGAACGGCAAATCGCGCTCCTTGATCGGCAGGCAATCGTGGGTTTCCAGTTCCCGCAAGGTTTGCGGCGCGCCGCGCCGCGCCAGATAGGCGGGCGCCGCGCACAGGATGCGGTGGTTGCTCATCAGGCGCCGCGCGATCAGTTGGGGCGCGATCTCATCGCCGATGCGGATGTCGAGGTCGAAGCCCTCGCTGACGATGTCGACCAGCCGGTCGAACACCTCCAGCCGCACTTGCAGCGCCGGGTGCTCGGCCGCCAGCCGGGCGATCGCCGGCGCGACGACGTTGCGGCCGAAGCCGAAGCTGCTGCTGACACGCAGTTGCCCGCGCGGCACGCCCTGCCGCTCGGCGACCTCGTCGAAGAGGCTGTCCAGGCTGGACAGGATCGTCAGCGCGCGCGCGTAGACCTGTTCGCCGTCGTCGCTGACGACCACCCGCCGCGTGGTCCGGTGGAACAGGCGCACGCCCAGCGCCGCCTCCAGCATGCCGATGCGCTTGCTGACGTAGGCCGGCGACATGCCCAGTTCCTCGGCGGCGGCCACGAAGCTGGCCTTGCGCACGACGGTGGCGAACACCCGCAGGTCGCCGTTTTCGATATTTTTATTCAAGGACATTATTCACCCATCGTGTTTTATGGGATCACGATTGACCACATTTTAAACGAGGCTGACCGCGTTATGCTGTCAAGCATCGGCAAATGGAGGGATTAACCGCATGAAAACGCACAAAATCGCAGTCATCGCCGGCGACGGCATCGGCAAGGAAGTCATGCCCGAGGGCATACGGGTGGTCGACGCGGCCGCCAGGCGCTTCGACATCGGCATCGAATGGACCAGCTTTGAGTGGGCCAGCTGCGACTACTACGCGCAGCACGGCAAGATGATGCCGGACGACTGGTTCGACCAGCTCAAGGGCTTCGACGCGATCTTCTTCGGCGCCGTCGGCTGGCCGGACACGGTGCCGGACCACATCTCGCTGTGGGGTTCGCTGCTGAAATTCCGCCGCCAGTTCGATCAATACGTGAACCTGCGGCCGGTGCGGCTGATGCCCGGCGTGCCCTGCCCGCTGGCCAACAAAAAACCGGGCGACATCGATTTCTACATCGTCCGGGAGAACACCGAGGGCGAATATTCCTCGGTCGGCGGCAAGATGTTCGAAGGCACCGAGCGCGAATTCGTGCTGCAGGAGTCGGTGTTCACCCGCACCGGCGTCGACCGCGTGCTCAAGTACGCGTTCGAGCTGGCGCAAACCCGGCCTAAAAAGCATCTGACGTCGGCCACCAAGTCGAACGGCATTTCGATCAGCATGCCATATTGGGACGAGCGCTTCGCCGTCATGGGGGAGGAATATCCCGAGGTCCGCCGCGACCAGTACCACATCGACATCCTGTGCGCGCGCTTTGTGCTGTCGCCGGAGCGGTTCGACGTGGTGGTGGCGTCCAACCTATTCGGCGATATCCTGTCGGATTTGGGACCGGCTTGTACCGGCACGATTGGCATCGCGCCGTCGGCCAATTTGAATCCCGAGCGGACTTGGCCGTCGCTGTTCGAGCCGGTGCACGGGTCGGCGCCGGATATTTATGGGAAGAATATCGCCAATCCGGTGGCCATGATCTGGTCGGGGGCGATGATGCTGGACTTTTTGGGCAATGGCGAGGCGAGGTATCGGGCGGCGCATGATGCGATCGTGGCCGCGATCGAGTCGTGCATCCAGGACGGCGCGCGCACGCCCGATTTGGGCGGCACGGCCGATACCACCGCGGCGGGCAAGGCGATCGCGGCTGCGTTGGGGTGATTCTTGGGGCCGCGGACGGCGCTTGGCGGATTACGCTTCGCTAATCCGCCCTACGTGGTTCCGATGTCATTCACCATTGCGGGCGACGAACGAATGGCCACGGAGATACGTAGGGCGGATTAGGCGGGACGCCGTAATCCGCCATGCATCCGCCGCCGATGGCATATGGCTAAATACGCGGCGTTAAACCTATTTCGCAACAATCACGCCGCAGGCCAACCGCGCGCCGGAATTGCCGGTCGGCTGGGTGACCATGTCGTCCGGCGCCGCGTGCACGATCACCGAGCGGCCGACGGCGTTGGCGGCGTTGCCGTTGGTCAGATTGATCTGCGTCAGCGGCACCGTCACATCCAGCTCGGCCACGCCTTTGTCGTCGGCCTTCAGATTGCCGAAATCGCCGCCGTGGTGCATCGCGTGCGCCGGGTCGCCGTGCTGCGTGGTGGACGGGTTGAAGTGCCCGCCCGCGCTGGTACCGTCCGGCGCCGAGCAATCACCCTTCTCATGGATGTGGAAACCGTGCAAGCCCGGCGTCAGCCCTTCGATGCGGGCCTTGACGCGCAAGCCGTCGGCGCCCTGCTCGAAGCTAACCGTGCCGCTGACCTTGTTGCCCGCGGTCGGCTTCAACGGCGCCTCGGCGCTCGGGCCGGCGGCGAAGGCGGCGGAGGCGGCCGTCAGAGTCAAACTCATCATGCAGCTCACTAAGGCGATCTTCTTCATATTTTTCCTATATTCAATAGAGTACATGGGTTACGTCGTGCAAGCATAGGCTACCGCTTATTGGTCAACTCGACAACATCAGTAATGTAGGGTGTGTGACACAATTCACCCATCACAGCAGCTTGACCAATTGCTTGCCGAAATTGCGTCCGGCCAGCAGGCCGATGAACGCTTCAGGCGCCGACGCCAAGCCCTCGGCCACCGACTCGCGGAACTTCAGTTTGCCGTCGGCGACCAGGCCGCCCAACTCGCGCAAGCCCTCCTGCCAAAACTCCATGTGCTCGGTGACGATGAAGCCGCGCAAGGTCAGGCGGTTGATCAGCAACAGGCGCGAATTCTTGATCGACAGATCGGCGCCGCTGAAGCCGGCGATGATGCCGCACAGCGCGATCCGCGCGAAGGCGTTGGTGCGCGCCAGCGATGCGTCCAGCACTGCGCCGCCGACGTTCTCGAAGATGCCGTCGACGCCATCGGGCGTGGCGGCCGCCAAATCCTGCTCCAGGTTGCCGGCCTTGTAATCGACGCAGGCGTCGAAGCCCAGCTCGTCGACGACGTAGGCGCATTTTTCCGCGCCGCCGGCGATGCCGACCGCGCGGCAGCCGCGCAGCTTGGCCAGCTGGCCGACGACGCTGCCGACCGCGCCGCTGGCGGCCGAGACGACGATCGTCTCGCCCGGTTTGGACGCCATGATCTGGTTGAAGCCGTACCAGGCCGCCATGCCGGGCATGCCGACCGCGCCCAGATACGACGACAAGCCGATGCGCGACGTGTCGAGCGTGCGCAGCATGGCGCCGTTGGAGACGGCCAGCTCGGTCCAGCCCAGCACGCCCCCGACGAAATCGCCCACGTTGTAGCGTTCGTTGCGCGAAGCGATCACTTCACCGACGGTGCCGCCGATCATGGTTTCATCCAGCGCCTGGCAATCCGCATAGCTTTTGGACGCGCTCATGCGCCCGCGCATGTACGGGTCCAGCGACAGGTAGTGATTGCGGATCAGCAGCTCGCCGTCGGCCAGCGCCGGCGTCGGCACCGTCTCCAGACGGAAATTCTCAGGCAAGACCGGGCCCTGCGGCCGCGAAGTGAGGACGATGCGCTGGTAAGTGGCGGGAATAGTCATCATCAAACCTCGTAATCCATGCATTGGCGTTGGTCGCGCACGGCGCCGAAGAACGGCTTGATCGCCACGTGGTCCGGGTGCTCCTGGTAGGCGTCCAGCGCGGCCTTGTCGGTGAACTCGGAATACAAAATCACATCGTAGGTCGCCTCCAGCCCCGGCTGGGCCAGCGCCGCCTCGAATTTGAGGATGCCCGGCACCAGGTTGGCGCAGGCGTCCAGCATCGACTTCATCTTCGCGGCGTTGGCCAGGCGGTCGCCGCCCTCGGCGTGTTCTTTCAGTTTCCACATCACGATGTGTTTGAGCATTTATATTCCTTGTTAAAACCACGCGTCGCGCATGTCGAGCGTGGTGGTGTCTATGCTGGCCAGCAGCTCCAGCTGCTGCGCCACCTTCGGCAGCTCCCAGCGGAAGAAGTAGCGGCAGGCCTGCAGCTTGCCGCGGTAAAAATCGACATCCGCAGCGCCGGCGCCGTCCAGTGCGCGCGCCGCCAGCAGCGCCTGCTGCAGCCAGATCCACGCCAGCACCACGTGGCCGACCGCCTCCAGATACGCGCTGGCGTTGGCCAGCGTCTTGTTCATGTCGCCGACAGCATACAGGCTCTGCGTTACTTGTTCCACCGATTGCCATGCGGCATCAAGCGCGTCGGCGTGCGCCAAGAGCTCGGCGCCGATGTCGTTGGCCGCGCCGGCCGGCAATTGCGCGCTGTCGATGCCGACCGCGCCCGGCGCGCCGACGCTGCCGCGCACCTTGCGCACCGTCCGCCGCAACTCCGCGCCGAAGCCCTTGAACAGCGCGCCGTCCTGCATCGCGACTTTACGGCCCAGCAGATCCAGGCCGTGGATGCCGTGCGTGCCCTCGTGGATGGCGTTGAGGCGGTTGTCGCGGTAAAACTGTTCAACGTTGTACTCGCGCGTGTAGCCGTAGCCGCCGTGCACCTGGATCGCCAGGCTGTTGGCCTCGACGCACCATTGCGACGGCCACGACTTGGTGATCGGCGTCAGGAAATCGAGCAAGCGTCCGGCGTGTTCGCGCGCTTCCGGCGTGTCGGCGGTGCGCTGCTCGTCCACCAGGCGCGAGCAGTACAGCACCAGGCCCAGCGCGCCCTCGACGTAAGCCTTTTGCGCCAGCAGCATGCGGCGCACGTCGGTGTGTTCGATGATGGGCAGTTGCGGCTTGGCCGGATCTTTCTGCGCCGGATGCCGGCCTTGCGGGCGGCCGCGCGCGTAGTCCAGCGCGTGCAAATAGCCGGTGTACCCGAGCACGGCCGCGCCAAGGCCGACGCAAATGCGCGCGTCGTTCATCATGTGGAACATATTGGCCAGGCCCTGGTGGGCCGTGCCAACCAGATAGCCGACCGCCCCGCCCTTGCCTTGCGGCTTGAACCGGCCCTCGCCAAAGTTGAGCAGGCAATTGGTCGCGCCGCGATTGCCCATCTTGTGGTTCAGGCCGGCCAGCACCACGTCGTTGCGCTCGCCCCGGCTACCATCGTCGTTGACCAGGAACTTGGGCACGATGAACAGCGAAATGCCTTTGACGCCCGGAATCAGCTTGCCGTCCGGGCCGGGAATCTTGGCCAGCACCAGGTGGACGATGTTGTCCGACAGTTCGTGCTCGCCGGCGGTGATCCACATCTTGTTGCCGCTGAGCCGGTACTGGCGCTCGCCGTCGACGCCGTCGACCGGATCGGGCTCGGCGCGGGTGGTGATGTCCGACAGGCTGGAGCCGGCCTGCGGCTCGGACAGGCACATGGTGCCGAAATAGCGGCCGGCGAACATCGGATCGGCAAAGCGCCGCACCTGCTCCGGCGTGCCGCACTTGAGCAAGGTGCCGGCGTTGCTGGTGGTCAGGAAGGTGTACGCCGTGGTGCTGACGTTGGCGGCGGTGAAATAGCACGCCAGCACCTTTTCCACCACGCACGGCAACTGCATGCCGCCGCGCTCGTAATCCTGGCCCGACGCCATCAGGCCGGCCGCCGAATAGGCATCCAGCGCAACCTTGACGTCGGGAATCATGCTGACGTTCAGGCAGTGCTCGCCGGGAACCGCGTGCGGCTCCTGGTTGTCGCTTTTCTTGTTGTGCGGCGCGAACAGGTCGGCGGCCAGTTGTTCGGCCGTGTCGATGGCCGCGTCGAAGGTCTCGCGGTTGTGGTCCGCGAAGCGCTCGCGCCTGGTCAGCGATTCCACGTCCAGCCATTCGTACAGCATGAAGTCGATGTCGCGCCGCGACAGCAGTTTGGACTGCATGCTCACACCACTTCGAACAGGCCGGCCGCGCCCTGCCCGCCGCCGATGCACATCGTCACCACCACATATTTGACGCCGCGTCGCTTGCCCTCCAGCAGCGCGTGGCCGGTCAGCCGCGCGCCGGACACGCCGTACGGATGGCCGACGGCGATGGCGCCGCCGTTGACGTTGAGTCGGTCCATCGGAATGCCCAGCTTGTCGGCGCAGTACAGCACCTGCACGGCGAAGGCCTCGTTCAATTCCCACAGGCCGATGTCCTCGACCTTCAGGCCGGCCTTCTTGAGCAGCTTGGGAACCGCGAACACCGGGCCGATGCCCATCTCGTCCGGTTCGCAGCCGGCCACGGCGAAGCCACGGAACACGCCCAGCGGCATCAAGCCCTTGGCGGCGGCCGTTTGCGCGTTCATGACGATGGCCATCGAGCCGCCGTCGGAGAACTGGCTGGCGTTGCCGGCGCTGATGACGCCGCCCGGCACGGCGCTGCGGATCTTGGCCACGCCCTCGTAGGTGGTGTCGGCGCGGATGCCCTCGTCGGCTGAGATCGTCACTTCCCGGCTCAGCAACATGCCCGATTCCTTGTCCGCCACGCCCATCACCGTGGTCATCGGCACGATCTCGGCGTCGAACAGCCCGGCGGCCTGGGCGGCGGCGGCGCGCTGCTGGCTTTGCACGCCATACTCGTCCTGGCGCTCGCGGCTGATGTTGTAGCGCTTGGCGACCGTCTCGGCCGTCTGCAGCATCGGCCAGTACAGTTCCGGCTTGTGCTGCGACAGCCACACCTCCCTCAGCATGTGGGTGTTCATTTCCTGCTGCACGCACGAGATCGACTCGACGCCGCCGGCGGCGTAGATGTCGCCCTCGCCGGCGATGACGCGCTGGGCGGCGGTGGCGATGGTCTGCAGCCCCGACGAGCAGAAACGGTTGATGGTCATGCCGGCGGTGGTCACCGGGCAGCCGCCGCGCAGCGCGATCTGGCGCGCGATATTGGCGCCGGTGGCGCCCTCCGGATTGGCGCAGCCGACCAGCACGTCCTCGACCTCGCCCGCCTCGATGCCGGCGCGCGCGATGGCCGCCTGCAGCACATGGCCGCCCAGGGTCGCGCCGTGGGTCATGTTGAACGCGCCCTTCCAGGATTTGGCCAGCCCGGTGCGGGCGGTCGAAACGATGACGGCGTCTATCATGGATATCTCCTGTGGATTGTTTTAGTCGGGCCAGAATAGCATATTTAGTACGACCGTTCGCAATTCTATTTGTCAGTTTCGCGTAAGTTTGAAGCAAGCATGACGTAAGGTTCGCGGGTGACACTGCGCTCAGGCTGACGGAGTAGTAAGAGTAATAAACAACGCGGCTAATGAAGTTCAAAAAATTACAGGAGACATAAATGGCAACCCCATCAGGCACAACAGACCTGCGCAACCCGCCCAAATCGACGGTGATCACTCCGGAAGAACGCAAGGTGATCTTCGCCTCGTCGCTGGGCACGGTCTTTGAATGGTACGATTTCTACTTATACGGCGCGCTGGCGCCGATCATCGCCAAGCAGTTCTTTGTCGGCGACCCCACCACCACCTTCATTTTCGCGCTGCTGGCGTTTGCCGCCGGCTTCATCGTGCGTCCGTTCGGCGCGCTCGTGTTCGGCCGCCTGGGCGACATGATCGGCCGTAAATACACCTTCCTGATCACCATCCTGATCATGGGCGCGTCCACCTTCATTGTCGGCCTGCTGCCCGGTTACGCGGCGATCGGCATCGCCGCGCCGATGATCCTGGTCGCCCTGCGTATTCTGCAGGGCCTGGCGCTGGGCGGCGAATACGGCGGCGCGGCCACCTACGTGGCCGAGCACGCGCCGAACGGCAAGCGCGGCTCCTTCACCGCCTGGATTCAAACCACCGCGACCCTGGGCCTGTTCCTGTCGCTGCTGGTGATCCTGGGCACCCGCACCGCCGTCGGCGAGGAAGCGTTCAACGCCTGGGGCTGGCGCGTGCCGTTCCTGGTGTCGGTGCTGCTGCTGGGCGTGTCGGTCTGGATCCGCCTGTCGATGAATGAATCGCCGGCGTTCGCCAAGATGAAGGCCGAGGGCAAGACCTCGAAAGCGCCGCTGAGCGAAGCCTTCGGCCAATGGAGAAACCTCAAAGTGGTCATCCTGGCGCTGGTCGGCCTGACGATGGGCCAGGCCGTGGTGTGGTACACCGGCCAGTTCTACGCGCTGTTCTTCATGACGCAGACGCTGAAAATCGACGGCGCCACCGCCAACATCATGACCGCCATCTCGCTGGCCCTGGCGACGCCGTTCTTCATCTTCTTCGGCATGCTGTCGGACAAGATCGGCCGCAAATGGATCATCCTGGGCGGTTGCGTGATCGCCGCGGCGACCTACTTCCCGCTGTTCGGCGCGCTGACCCACTACGGCAACCCGGCGCTGGAAACCGCGCTCAAGAACTCGCCAGTGGTGGTGGTGGCCGATCCCGCATCGTGCCACTTCCAGTTCAACCCGACCGGCACCACCAAGTTCCCATCGTCGTGCGACATCGCCACCGGCATCCTGTCGAACGCCTCGGTGGCCTACACCAAGGAAGCGGCGCCTGCCGGCAGCATCGCCAAGATCAAGATCGGCGACAAGGAAGTGCCGGCCTTCAACGCCGTCATGACGCCTGACGGCCTGAACTTCGACGCCGACAGCAAGAAAGCCGAAGCGGCGCTGAAGAAGGAAGTGGCCGCCGCGATCAAGGTCGCCGGCTATCCTGCCAAGGCGGACGAGGCGCAGATGAACAAACCGATGATGGTCGGCATCCTGTTCATCCTGGTGCTGTACGTGACGATGGTGTACGGCCCGATCGCCGCGATGCTGGTTGAAATGTTCCCGACCCGCATCCGCTACACGTCGATGTCGCTGCCTTACCACATCGGCAACGGCTGGTTCGGCGGCCTGCTGCCGACGATCTCGTTCGCGCTGGTCGCGTTCAAGGGCGACATCTACTACGGCCTGTGGTATCCGATCATCATCGCCCTGGTCACCGCGGTAATCGGCGCGCTGTTCGTCGGCGAAACCAAGGACAACAACATCTACGCCAACGACTAAGGTTGGCGCGCTCAGCGCACAAGGGCCGGGTCTGTTCAAGCAGGCCCGGCCTTTTTTTCGGGGGTCAAGTCTAACATTGCTACACGGGCTGATCCGTCGTGGGTCGCCGGCGGCGCATGCATGGCCGATTACGCTGCGCTAATCCGCCCTACGTGATTTATGGGTTTAACGCCGCCAGCAGCTCGAGTTTGTTCGATACGCCCAGGCCGCCGTAAGCGTTTTTCAGGTAGCTGCGCACCGTTTCCGGCGTCAGGCCCATCAGCCGGGCGATCTCCTTGTGCGAGTGGCCGCGCGCGTACAGCATCGCGGCGCTCAACTCGCGCGGCGTCACCCGCAGCGCGCGCGCCGAATCGTCGATCAGCGACAGCACCGTCGACGGGCCGCTGCGGTCCAGCATCAGCCGGCTTCCGGCCAGCGCGATGCTGCACGGCGCCCGCTCCAATGCCGCGACCACCTGCGCCGGCAACATCGTTCCCTGCCAATCCCGGCAGGCGTTGCCCAGCACCCGGCCGACGCCGCCGCCCAAAAACGATAGCCGCCCGTGACTGTCCGAGATTGCCAGCGAGGCCAGCGACGAGGCCTTGCTGGCGGCGCGCAGGTCGGCCAGCCGGTGCGTCCACAGCTGCAGCAGGTGCCGGCTGAACGCCAGGAACAACATGCTCTCGAGGTCGCTGAACGCCGATCGCGGGCAGTTGCGGTACAGGCAGACGAAAAACAGCAGCCCGCTGCCCGGCAACTCCTCGGTGACCGCCATGATGGTGCGCAAGCCGTGGCGCTCGACAAACGCGGCCATCTCCTCGCCATCGTCCACGCATTCGCCCCCCTCTCGCACCACGACGCCCAGGCTGTCCATCGACGCGCGCGCGAAGCCGTCGGACGCCGCCACCGTCTGGTTCCATTCCTGCGCAAAGTCCGCGCTCAAGCCTATGCTGGCGTGCATCAGGTTGCGCGGCCCTTGGGCGGCCGTCGCCGGGCACACCTCGCCCCACCACGCGGAATCGAAACCGATGCAGCGCCGCAGTATCAGCAACGACTCGCGCAGGAACTGTTCCGGCCCGGCCCACCGCGCCAGCTCGCCCAGCGCCAGCAGCGCGCCGCTAAACGCCAGATACACCGGCTGCGGCACATCGCCCGCCGCGCCGCAGCCCATCTTGATCCACGAATGTTGTTCTCGCATGCAACCTCCACGATCATCGCCCCCCGCATCCGGGGAGGGCCGTCCCGGCCACCCCGCCGGTATCATCGATGATATCAGGCTACCTGATAAATAACATCCATAACGATAAAAGGAGACTTTCGATGACTTGCATACATACAACGGGCCTGCGGGCGGGGGCGCTGATACTGGCCTGCGGCGCGGCCCTGTCGGCCGCCCTGCTGAGCGGCTGCGGCGACAACAACGCGCACGCGGCGCCGGTAGCCGGCTTCAAGGAAGTGGCGCTCGGCACCTCTTTCTGGGACATCACGGCGGCGCCCCCGGCCGGCGCGCTGGCCGGCGACATCCTCCAGGCCCAGCCGCGCACCGACGCGCCGGCCGGCGTCAAGGCCTGGGACGTGGTCTACGTCTCGGAAATTCAACCGGGCAAAATGGCTTACGTCTCGGGGGAGATCTACATTCCGAGCACGACGGCCGACGGTCCGCGCGACGTCGTGCTGTGGAATCATGAGACGGCCGGCCTGGCGGACGCCTGCGCGCCGTCGCGCCGCAGCCGGGTGGAGGCCGGCCGCGAGCGCGCGCCGGCGCTGGAGGCGCTGCTGGCCAAGGGCTACGTGGTGGTCATGAGCGATTATCCGGGCCTGGGCCTGCCCGGCCCGGCCTTCTACATGGCGGGCCAGCCGAACGCACGCGCCTCGCTCGACATGCTGCGGGTGGCGCAAAAGTTCGGCGAGGCCAACGCCTCGCGGCGCTATGTCATGTACGGCTGGTCGCAGGGCGGCCAGACCACGATGTGGGCGGAAAACATCGCCGCCACCTACGCGCCGGAATTCACCGGCCTGGGCGCGGCGCTGATGGCGCCGGCCGTGCGCATCAAGGACCTGACGCTGAACTCGATGACCAGCACCGAGAACGCCGGTTACGTGATCTCGACCCTGCCCGGCATCCAGGCCTATTTCCCGCAACTGAAGTACCGCGATTTCCTCACGCCGGACGCGATGGAGCAGCTGCCGGTGCTGGCCAGCGGCTGTTTCGATGTCTGGAGCGCGGCGGCCGGCGTCAAGGACGCTTACGTGCCGGGCGCGCTGGCCCCGGGCTCGGCGTGGTGGACGGCGATGACGGCGGTCGACAACTTCGCCCCCAGGGGATTGATGCCGTTCAAGATCTACCAGGGCTTGGCCGACACCACCACACCGCCGGTGCTGACCAAGCGCGAACGCGTGGCCCTGTGCGCCGCCGGCGCCGCGGTCGATTACCAGGAGTTCCCGGGACTGGACCACGAGGCCGTCGTCGGCCAGGCGGCCAAGCTGCTGCCGGCCTGGGTCGAGGACCGCTTTAACGGCCGCGCCGCCGTCAACAACTGCGGCGCCCCGTAACGAAAAGCGGGACGAAAAAAAGGCCACCATCGCTGGCGGCCAAGGCTGAACCCACTTGTAGTTATTTTGTCTTGCGGCGGCGGGCGACGACGCCCACCAGTCCCAGCCCGCCCAGCAGCATGGCGTAGGTTTCCGGTTCCGGCACCGGCGTCACGTTGCTGCCGGTGAACTCAACGCGCAGACCGGTCGGGTTGCCGCCGTTTTGCGCCCAGTTGGTGACCACGAAGTCGAGCTTGTTGAGGCCGGCGACGAAGCCGCCGTTCGAGGCGAAGCCGCTCCAGCCGGTGAAGCCGGTGGCGCTGGAAATCAGCTGGTTGTTGAGCAGGACCGAAACCGCGTTGTCGGCTGCCATGCGGCCGCTGAAGCTGGCGGTGTCGGCCTTGAAGCCGCTCAGGTCGAACGACAGCGAATAGGTGTAAGTGCCGGCGCTGCCCGCGTCGAAGCTTTGCCCCTGGCTGGCGGTCGGCGTGACCCACTTGGAGACGCCGTCGTTGGCCATCCATGGGGTGATCGGCCACTGGTTGTCGAAGGTGATGATCGGGGCGCTGCCGGAGATCGCGGTGTCGCTGCTGGCCGAGCTGAGGGTGTAGTGGGTGTCGGCCGTGCCGCTGACACCGGTGCCGGTGTTGGCCAGGCCGTTGATGCCGGCCGCCTGGGCGGTCGACAATGCGCCGATTGCGAGTGCCGCTGCGATGATGGTGCGTTTCATGTATGCCTCTAAAAAATGGGGAATTGGGTTGTAACGTGGGGCATCGATGGGGATGCCTGTTGCTCACGCTGCGACTCGAACCGTTTTTTAGGGCTTCGATGAAATTGTGCTTTCGAGAATTATACGGGCGTTTTAGGGAAAATGCTCACATGCCATTAAATTTTCTTCATGGCATGTGAACATCGGACAACGTTGACCGAATATTGACCGGTATCAGCCGTTGAAACCCTTGCCCTCGCCGGCCAGCCGCACCAGCAGCGGCGCCGGTTTCCAGGCCGCGCCGTGGTGGCCGCGCGCGTACTTGTCGATCGCGGCGAGCACGTTGGGCAGCCCGACGGTGTCGGCGTAGAACATCGGCCCGCCCCGGAACAGCGGGAAGCCGTAGCCGGTCAGATACACCATGTCGATGTCGGAGGCGCGCAGCGCGATGCCCTCCTCGAGGATGTTGGCCGCCTCGTTGACCAGCGCATAGACCAGCCGCTCGACGATCTCCTGATCGCTGATCTTGCGCCGCGTGATGCCGAGCTCGGCCGAATGGGCGACGATCATCGCGTCGACCTCCGGGTTCGCATAGGCCTTGCGGTCGCCCGGCTTGTAGTCGTACCAGCCGGCGCCGGTTTTCTGGCCGTAGCGGCCCATTTCGCACAGCAGGTCGGCGGTCCGGGAATAGCTGATCTCCGGCTTTTCGACATAGCGGCGCTTGCGGATGGCCCAGCCGATGTCGTTGCCGGCCAGGTCGGCCATGCGGAACGGCCCCATGGCCCAGCCGAACTGTTCGGCGGCCTTGTCGACCTGCTCGGGCAGCGCGCCCTCCTCCAGCAGGAAGCCGGCCTGGCGGCTGTACTGCTCGATCATGCGGTTGCCGATGAAGCCGTCGCACACGCCGGAGACGACGCCGGTCTTCTTGAGCTTTTTGGACAAGGCCAGCGCCGTCGCCAGCACATCCTTGCCGGTTTGCGCGCCGCGCACGATCTCGAGCAGCTTCATCACGTTGGCCGGGCTGAAGAAGTGCGTGCCGATCACATCCTGCGGGCGCCCGGTAAAGCCGGCGATGCGGTCGACATCCAGGGTCGAGGTGTTGGTTGCCAGGATCGCGCCCGGCTTCATCACCGCGTCGAGCTGGCGGAACACCGCCTCCTTGACGCCCATCTCCTCGAACACGGCTTCGACCACGATATCGGCGTCGGCGATGTCGTCATAGGACAAGGTGCCGCTGACCAGCGCCATGCGCTGGTCGAGCTTTTCTTGCGTCAGCTTGCCCTTTTTCAGCGTGCTTTCGTAGTTCTTGCGTATCGTCGCCAGGCCCTTGTCGAGCGCCTCCTGTTTGGTCTCCAGCAGCTTGACGGGGATGCCGGCGTTGAGGAAGTTCATCGCGATGCCGCCGCCCATCATGCCAGCGCCGACCACGGCCGCTTGCCTGATGGCGCGCACCGGGGTGTCGGCCGGCACGTCCGGCACCTTGCTGGCGACGCGTTCGGCGAAGAAGGCGTGCCGCAGCGCCTTCGACTCGGTGGTCTGGATCAGGTGCATGAAGCGCTCGCGCTCGAACTTCATGCCGTCCTCGAATTTCATCGTCACCGACGCGGCCACCGTTTCCACGCATTCGAGCGGCGCCGGGAACGGGCCGGCCATGGCCTTGACCGTGTTGCGCGAAAATTGCAGGAAGGCTTCGTGGTTCGGGTAGTCGACCTTGCGCTCGCGCACCTTCGGCAGCGGCCGGACGTCGGCGATCTGTTCGGCGAAGGCGATGGCCGACGCCAGCAGGTCGGCGTCGGCAGCGAACACCTGGTCGAACAACGCGGTGCCGGCCAGCTTGTCGGACGCCACCGGCGTGCCGGAGACGATCATGTTGAGCGCCATCTCCAGCCCCAGCACGCGCGGCAGGCGCTGGGTGCCGCCGGCGCCCGGCAGCAGCCCGAGCTTGACTTCCGGCAGCGCGATCTGCGCGCCGGGCATGGCGACCCGGTAATGGCAGCCCAGCGACAGCTCCAGGCCGCCGCCCATGCATACCGTGTGGATCGCCGCCACCACCGGCTTGGTCGCGCTTTCGGCGGTGGCGATCAAGGTATGCAGGCTGGGCTCGGCAAGCGCCTTGGGCGAATTGAATTCCTTGATGTCCGCGCCGCCCGAGAACGCCTTGCCGGCGCCGGTGATGACGATCGCCTTGACCGCGTCGTCCGCCAGCGCCCGCTGGATGCCGGCGACGGCGGCGGTGCGCGTGGCCAGTCCCAGCCCGTTGACGGGCGGATTGTTGAGGGTGACGACGGCAACGGCGCCGTGGACGTGATATTCAGCGGTCATGTCTCTTCCTTATTGTTGTGTGAACGGAACGCACCTACTATACCGCAAAAAAGAACGACCGTACCGGAAATCGCGGACGGCGCGCGGCGCTTTTGATTGCGGCGGCAACCCTTTTAAACGCGGAGAAACTCGCTGCGGGCGTGGAAAATAAGGTACACCGGCAAAGGGGAATTGAATGGCTCAGCTTGTCTTTTAACTTGATTAAAGGAAATAATATAACCCGGCGCCGGCGAAACGATCAGATGCGCAACATTATCTACCGATTATTATTATCTAAGACATAGGAACTTTATGGACGCGCATACCCAGGCGATTCAATCCGGCGACCAGGATTTACAGGCGATAAACGCCGCGCTGAACCGGGTGCAGGCGCTGATCGAGTTCGACCTCGACGGCATCATCCTGCACGCCAACGAAAATTTCCTGGCCACCGTCGGCTACACGCTGGCCGAGGTCCAGGGCCGCCACCACGCCATGTTCTGCGATCCCGACTACGTCAAGACCGGCGAGTACAAGGACTTCTGGGCCCGCCTCGGCCGCGGCGAATACGACCGCGGCGACTACAAGCGCCTGGGCAAGGGCGGGCGCGAAGTGTGGATCAACGCGTCCTACAACCCGATCATCGGCGCCGACGGCAAGGCCTACAAGGTCATCAAGTTCGCCACCGTCATCACCGACACCAAGCTGCAGAGCGCGGAATACCAAAGCAAGGTCGCCGCCATCTCCAAGGCGCAGGCAGTGATCGAATTCGACATGACGGGCCATGTGCTGACCGCCAACGACAACTTCCTCGACGTGATGGGCTACACCATCGACGATATTCTCGGCGAACACCACCGGATGTTCTGCGAACCGGAATACGCGACCGGATCGGAATATAAACGCTTCTGGCAAAAATTGAATCGCGGGGAATTCGATTCCGGCCGTTATAAACGCATTGGAAATAATGGCAAAACAGTATGGATACAGGCGACTTATAATCCGGTGCTCGATTTGAATGGCAAGCCGTATAAGGTGGTGAAATTCGCCACCGATATCACCGCGCAAGTGAAACTGGAGGATTCCGTGGCGTCCCAGGCCGCCTCGGACGGCGCCAAGATCAAGCGCCTGCTCGAATCGGTCGAGCGCGCCGCCGCGGGCGACCTGACCAGCACCATCACGGTCGACGGCGACGAGCCGCTCGACCACCTGGCCGGCGGCATCAGCAAGATGATCGCCGACCTGCGCAAGGTGATCGGCCAGGTGGTGACCTCGGCCAACGGCTTCGCCGACGCCTCGACCACGATCGCCGAGCGCTCCGGCGGCGTGGCCATGGGTACCCAGGCGCTGGGCGCCACGGTCGAGGAGATGAACGCCTCCATCGACGGCCTGACCAATTCGATCAACATCATCGCCGGCAACACCTCCAGCGCCGACACACTGGCCAAGGACACCCAGCACGAGGCCGAGGCCGGCGCCAAGGCGGTGGCCAAGTCGATCGAGGCGATGGACTTGATCAACCGCTCGTCCGAGGACATCGGCGAGATCGTCAAGGTCATCAGCGAGATCGCCAACCAGACCAATATGCTGGCCTTCAACGCCGCCATCGAGGCCGCGCGCGCCGGCGAGCACGGCCTGGGCTTCTCGGTGGTGGCCGACGAGGTGCGCAAGCTGGCCGAGCGCTCCTCGCAGGCGACCAAGGAGATCTCCAAGCTGATCAACGAATCGGTCAAGCGCGTCTCGGCCGGCAGCGAGATCTCGCGCCAGGCCAGCGACGCCTTCGACAAGATCGTCGCCGGCGTGGCCAAGACCACGCAGGCCATCTCCGACATCTCCAAGGCCACCAACGAACAGCTGCTGACGGCGCGCGAGGTGAGCACGGCGGTGCAATACATCGCCGAGGAGGCCGAGAAGACCGCCGCCGCCTGCGACAGCATCGCCCGCTCGACCGAGGGCCTGAACGAGCGCGCCGGCGAGCTCAACAAAACCGTTTCCGGCTTCGTGGTGTGAGGGTGGACGGCGGCGCGGGCATCCAGCCGGCCACGCTGTCGGCGCTGATCGCGCTGGTGCGCGAGCACACCGGTATCGCCATGACCGACCGCAAGAGCTCGCTGCTGGAGCGGCGGCTGCGCCCGCGCATGCGCGAGCTCGACATCGCCAGCTACCAGGGCTATGTGCAACGGGTGCGCGACGACGCCGGCGAGGTGGCGCATTTTATCGATCTGGTGACCACCAACGACACGCAGTTCTTCCGCACCGCGCATGTGTGGGAGTACGTCGAGCGGGAGTTCCTGCCGCGCTGGTGGCGCGAGCGGCCGGGCGACACGCTCAGGGTGTGGTCGGCGGCGGCCGCCAGCGGCGAGGAGCTGTACTCGATCGCCATGCTGTGCGAGCGCTTCCAGGCGGCCACGCCGGGCTTCCGCTACCAGATCCTGGCCACCGACATCTCGCGCCAGATGCTGGCGCTGGCGCGCGCCGGCCGCTACGCCGGCCGTTCGGTCGAGCGCCTGCTGGCCACGCAGCCGGACTGGGTCAGGAAATATTTCACCGCCAGCGGCGACGGCCTGCAGGTGGTCGACGCGTTGAAACAGCACGTGACGTTAGCCCAGCACAATTTGCTGACGCCGCTCAAAGCGCCCGAAAAGTTCGCGCACCAACCGTTTAACCTCGTGTTCCTGCGCAACGTCCTGTTCTACTTCGACCAGGCCCACCAGCGCAGCGTGCTCCAGCAAGTCCGCCACAGTATGGCGCCCCAAGCCAGGTTGATCCTGGGCGAATCCGAATCGATCACAGGCCTCGAGACCGCCTGCCAGTTCGAGCGGCCACTGATCTATACGCTCGATACCCAAGCCCCATGATTGCACTTTTACCAACGACCAGCGACACCCTCCCCGGCTCGACGCGTGACCCCGCGCACGAGGCGGACGAGGCGGACCAGAAGGCGGCGCGGCCGGCCGGGCCGTTCCGCCACGTCGGCATCGGCGAACTCAAAATCGGCGGCCGCACCGAGCAGTTGAAAGCCCTGCTCGGCTCCTGCGTCGGCATCGCCTTCTTGTGGAAAAAACGCGGCCGCTGCGGCCTGGCCCATTGCCTGCTGCCCGAGACCGACGTCCAGCAATGGGAGCCGAGCGCGCGCTACGTCAGCCAGGCCGTGCCGTCGCTGCTGCGCCTGATGGGCGCCAGCGCCGCCGACTACGCCGACATCGAAGTGGTGGTGGCCGGCGGCGGCATGATGCTCGACGGCTGCTCGTCGCGCTTCCAGATCGGCCAGCAGAACGCCGAGGCCGCCCGCAAGCACCTGGGCCTGTACGGCTTGAACGTGCGCGATTGCCGCGTCGGCGGCAAGAGCGGCCGCACCCTCACCATCGATTGCGCCACCGGCGAATACCGCATCGAAGACATCGCCGTCCATCACCGGGAAAGCCGCCATGCACATGCTTGAACAAACAACGCCGGACGCCGCCGGCCCCACCGAGCTGTTCGGCTCGTTCGTGCTCGGCCCCGATGAATTCGCCCTGCCCGCGCACTGCATCCGCGAAGTGGTCAACTATCCGGACAAGATGACCGCGCTGCCGCTGTCGCCGCCGTTCCTGGAAGGCATGTTCACCTTGCGCGGCAGCGTCATCCCGGTGGTCAACCTCGGGCGCGTGTTCCACCCGGCCGCGCCGGCCGCCGAACCGTCGCACAAGATCGCCATCCTCGACTACGAGGGCGTGCTGGTCGGCATCCTGTTCCACGCCACCGGCGAAATCCTGCGGGTGCGCGCCGAGCAGCGCAGCACGCTGAGCTACGCGTCGGGCGAGCAACACGGCGTGGTCGCCGGCACCATCCTGCTCGACGACGGCGCGCGGCTGCTGCAGGTGCTCGACCCGGCCGCGCTGGCGCGCATCGAAAACGTGCCGCAGGTGCTGGCGCTGCAGGGCGCCCACCGCCAAGCGGCGCGCCGGCACCAGGGGGAGCGGCGCCAGTGCGTCAGCTTCCGCGTCGGCAGCTCGTCGTTCGCGCTGGAGATGGGCGCGATCCAGGAAATCATCCGCGTGCCGGAGATCCAGCCGTCGGTGCTGACCAGCGCCCTGTGCCTGGGCCGCATCAACTTCCGCGGCAGCCCGGTAGGCGTGGTGTGCTTCCATACCTTGCTGTCGCCGGCGCCGGCGGGCGCCGCGGCGCCGCCCGCGCGCGCCTTCCTGCCCGACCAGCGGGTGGTGATCGCCCGCATCGACGACGCCACCATCGGCTTTCTGGTCGATTCGGTCGACAACATCGTCAACTTCTTCAGCGAGGAGATCATGCCGATCCCGATGCTGGGCAAGGCGCGCGCCGGCATGTTCGGCGGCTGCATCTCCAAGCCCGAGCTGGGCGACATCATCCTGCTCGAGCACCGCCAGATCCTGTCGAGCGCCGAGATCGTGGCGATGCGCACCGGCCACGCCAACCTGTATCCGAAGGACGAGCCGGGCGCCGCCGGCCAGGACGCCCAGCGCGCGCGCCGCAACCAGCGCCAGGTCTACATCACCTTCGCGCTGGAGAACACCTACGCGGTCGAGATCAAGCAGGTGCGCGAGATCATCGACTATTCCGACGCCATCACCCACACGCCGGGCATGCCGCCGTTCATGCGCGGCATGCTCAACCTGCGCCAGCAGATGGTCAGCGTGATCGACCTGCGCTGCCTGTACCAGATGGCGCCGGCGCCGCCGGGGGGGCAGGCCAAGATCCTGGTCATCGAACGCGGCCAGGACCGCTACGGCCTGCTGGTCGACGCGGTCGAGAACATCATGACCGTCAACGACAACCGCCGCTTCACGGCACCCAAGATCATGCGCAACAGCAGCGTCAACGACGGCCCGCGCGGGGAGATGGAGGAAGTGATCGACATCGAGGGCGAAGGCGACGGCCACAAGACGCTCAGCGTGTTCGAATGCGACCGCCTGCTGCAGCGCCTGGCGCGCGAGATGCCGGCGCTGGCGGCATGATGCGGCGTCGGGTAAAGTAGCGTGGTGCCGGCAGCCGCCGGCGACGCATTCTTTATCGAGGTCCACCATGTCCGCAGTTCCCGCCATCCGCGCCGCCGCGCTTGTTTCGTTGGG
Source organism: Duganella sp. 1411 (assembly GCF_017833525.1). Classification (GTDB taxonomy): domain Bacteria; phylum Pseudomonadota; class Gammaproteobacteria; order Burkholderiales; family Burkholderiaceae_D; genus Rugamonas. Next base: position 300,434 of record NZ_JAFICD010000001.1, on the reverse strand, counting down.
GCTGGTCGCCGCCAGCGCCTTCGCCCTCTCCTTGTCCGACCTGAGCAACGCCGACGCCAGCGGCGGCTTGAAGGCGGCGCTGGAAAAAGGCTCGACCCTGGCGGTGGCCAAGCTGGGCGCCGAGAACGGCTTCCTGAACAACGAGAAGGTCCGCATCCAGCTGCCGAAGATCCTCGAACAGGCGCGCCCGCTGCTGCAGATGACGGGCAAGGGCCAGAAGCTCGACGAGCTGGTGGTGCAGATGAACCACGCGGCCGAGGCGGCCGTGCCGATGGCCAAGCCGCTGTTGCTGGACGCGGTCAAGTCGATGAGCATCACCGACGCCAAGAACATCCTGACGGGCGGCGAGACGTCGGTCACCGATTTCTTCCGCGACAAGACCTCGGCAAAGCTGGCCGTGCAGTTCCTGCCGATCGTCAAAAAGGTCACCGACCGCTCCAAGCTGTCCACCCAATACAATTCGACGATGGCGCTGGCGCCGACCATGGGCTTGATCCAGGAAGACCAGAAGACGGTCGAGGGTTACGTCACCAAGCGCGCGCTCGACGGCCTGTACACGATGATCGGCGAGGAGGAAAAAGCCATCCGCGCCGATCCGCTGGGCGCTGGCAGCAAGCTGATCGGGAAGGTGTTTGGGGCGATGAAGTAAAGATCACTACAGATCAAGCATCGGCGGCGGTTTAAGACGCCGACGCTTCGATGATGACCATGCGCATACCGAGCGCTTTTACTACCTTGTTGACGGTGTTGAGTCGAGGGGTCGCGCCATCGCGCAACGCTTTGTAGAGCGCTTCGCGGCCGATGCCAGTTTTCTCAGCAACCTTTGCCATACCCACCGAACGCGCCACGTCGCCCAGCGCGGACGCGAGCATACCGTCATCGCCCCCTTCCAGCATGCGGGTAAGATAGGCCGCGATATGCTCAGGCGTCTTGAGGTAGGCGGCGGCATCGAAGTCCTCGAGCCCAAGTTCTTCGTCGTCGGCCAACAGAGCGACATCGGATTCGGTGAGGCCGCAATCAGGCAGATCAACTCCTTCCTTAGCTTCAGTCATGATTTCTTCTCCCTCTCTCGTTTTTTGATGGCTTCGCTACGCTTTTTCAAGCGACTCAGAACAGCTTTTGCCTCCTTAATATCTGTCGTACCATTAGTCGGTCGCATCAAGGATTCACTGTATTTTGATACAGTATTTTCGGGCGCGACGCACGCCAAGGCGGCACACATAATTACAATTACACGGAGATACGATGAAGATCACCATTACCGCATTTGAACGCTCGCCCGATGGCGGCATGGGGCTGGCACGCGACACGCGCGTTCGCTGGGCGCTTGAGGAAGCGGGCCAGCCCTACGCGGTGCGCCCTGTTTCGTTCGCCGCGATGAAGCAGCCTGCGCATTTGGCCCTTCATCCCTTCGGCCAGATTCCAACCTATGAGGAAGGCGGTCTTGCGCTGTTCGAGACGGGCGCGATCGTTTTTCATATCGCCTCGCGCTACCCGGGCTTGTTGCCAGACGACGCCGACGCCCGGGCCCGCGCGATCACGTGGATATTTGCCGCGCTCAACACCGTCGAACCGCCGATCCTTGAACTCGCCACCGCAAAGTTTGCGGAGGGCGACAAGCCATGGAGTAAGGAACGTTTGCCCTTAATTGCAGACCGCATCCGTCATCGGCTGGGCCAGCTATCCGCGCACCTGGGAGATGTCGAATGGCTCGATGGCACGTTCAGCGCCGGCGACCTGATGATGGCGTCGGTGCTGCTCCGGGTCAGGCCATCGGGCATTCTGGACGAATTTCCCCGGCTTGCCGCCTATGTCGCACGAGCCGAGGCGCGCCCCGCGTATCAGCGGGCTTTCGCCGATCAGTTGGCGTTTAACACCCGCTCACCAACGGGCGGCTGACAAAGGACTGCCGTAGGACATGCACTACTACAGTTGGGGGCACGAAGCATGGCAGCGTGAGAATCTGTGCATTTTTTCATTTGGGCAAGATGCTATGCTGTGTCTTTGGACAACATCTCATCATCACTATCTGTCGTAGAAATGAGTCGTTAGACGCGGCGGTCGAGTTCGCCGAATTTTTGGAACCGCGCACGAACATGTGGTTCAAGTGATCGAGCGATAAGCCGCAACCGGCCAACTGTCAACTACCTTCCCATGCTGCTCCGATTTCGCCACCTGAGGAAGTATCTACGTATGAGCAAGTGCGCGTAGTCGTCGACCACTACTTTGAAACCAAACCGAAGCTGCGTCCGGTCGAGCACTGGCGAGAACTCGTTCCGCAGCCGACCTGCTCAAACCCGGGCTATCCGCGCGCAGGGTTTCGTGAAAAAATGATGGGGACGACTGTGTTGAGCTTCGAGATCGGGGCCGAAGGGGGGCATGCGATGAATGTGCGCCTGCGAAAAAGTTCCGGTTGGGCACTCCTTGACGAGGCTGCATTCGTCGCCCTCGACACTTGCGTGTTCGTGCCCGACACGCCGGTCACCAAGGCTGTTTCGTACATCTTTGGGCAGCAATAGCTAAAGAGGCAACATGATTGGTGGGCTAGCCACTCGTCGCGCCGCCGCATGCTCAGCGCGTGGCCAGGATCATAGAGGCTCTCCATCGTCATTCGTTCATGGCGTGCTCCTTACGCATGGATGGCTGAGCGGGCTGTCGGGAGTAACTTCCTGGCATCCGGCTTTCCCTTGAGCCATTGCGCCAACACGGGCGCCACATCGCGTTTCCAGCTCTCGTCGGCCAGGAACGCATCGTAGGCGGCCAAGTCCTTGAATACGGCTACGCCGACGAGCACGCTTTCCCCCTCGCGGACGGGCAGGCGCGGGAAATTGTTCGGGCTCGGTTCGGTGACATACCAGCCCTGCTCCAGGGCACCGCCCCGTCGCAGCACTGGCGTCATGCGCTCGCGACAGAAGTCGAGCAACGCCGGACCCGCGGCGTCGTTCAGGTTGAACACGGTCACATCGACTACACCGCGCGGCGCCGTGCCGTCATCGTGCGCCGCCCTGCGCGCGGGATCGTGTGCGAAGCCGGCAGCGTTCCAGGCCGGCCGCAGCAGCAGGACGTCATCGGAATCGATCATCGTCGCATTCGCCGCATCGCGGTGGGCCGCCCAGACGGGTCCGCCGTAGAAGCCCGATAACCCACGCGCGCGCGACGCCATGTCGGCAAAACCGCGCAGCCATATGAAGCGGTCTGGATCATCCAGATCCCAGAACTGGCCCAACACGCTCATCCCTTCCGCCTCCTGGGACTCGACGAATTCTCGGTTGAACAGATCGATCAGCGCATCGCGCCGCCCTGGGTGCAACGTGTATTGGCGCAGCTCGACGACTTGTGGGTATTCATACGACATGGCGCTCTCCTTGGTTAAGTTCAATGCCATTCAGTATCGAATACAATATCTGCCATCTAATGTCATATATTCCGCCCGATCATGCGTGCAAGCCGCCTGCTGTCCATCCAAATGATGCTCGAGACGCAGGGCCCCATGAGCGCCGCCGCGCTGGCCGAAGCGCTCGAGATTTCCGTGCGCACCCTTCATCGCGACATCGACCAGCTCAGCTCCGCCGGCGTGCCGATCTACGCAGAGCGCGGCCGCACCGGCGGCTTCCACCTGCTCGACGGCTGGAACACGCGGTTAACCGGTCTCACGCCCTCCGAAGCACAGGTCGTGTTCCTTAGCGGCCTGGCCGGACCCGCAGCCGACCTCGGCCTCGACAAGCCGTTGCAGGGCGCACAGCTCAAGCTGCTGACCTCCCTGCCGGAATCGTCGCGCACGGAGGCGCAGAAGATGCAGTCGCGCTTCCACCTCGACCCTGTCGACTGGTATCGCGAGGCCGATGCGGTGCCGTACCTGGCGATCGTCGCTCAGACGGTCTGGACGGACAGGCAACTGAGCATGTGCTACGAGAGCTGGCGCGACAAGGTCGAGCGGGTCGTGCATCCGTTGGGGCTCGTGCTGAAAGCAGGTACGTGGTATCTCGTTGCCGCAACGGACGGCAAGCCACACACGTATCGGATCTCGAACGTGAAGCACGCCACGATGCTGGAGCAGAAGGCGCGGCCACCGGAGCGGTTCGATCTGGCTCGGTATTGGGCGCAGTCGGTCGCGCGCTTCGAGTCGGAGATTTATACGGACTATGCGGACGTGCTGGCGACGCCGGTTGGGCTCAAGAATCTGCGTTATCTGAATGCCGCGGTCGCGGGTGCCGTTGCGCAAGCGCGGCCTTCGCGGCGGCGGGATGGACGGGTGGCGTTGCGGATTCCTGTCGAGTCGCTTGAGCATGGCGCCGGTCAATTCTTGCGGCTGGCGCCCGAGGTGGAGGTGACGGGGCCGGCCAGGCTCAGGAAGGCGATCGTTTCCAGGCTGCGACAGATTTCAGCATTCTATGATTGCTGAACGTATTTTTCACGCATAGTCCCATCCGGGCTCGCGGTCCGTGTTGCGCGGTGGCTGGCCTGCCGGTGACGGGGCCTGCGGCGCGGGCAAGTTTGCCGTCGATCCAACCGGCAGCGGCGGCACTGCGGTGGAGCCAGTCGGGATCGTAGCGGTTGGCGTTGCGGCTGCCGGCTTTGCCGCCGCGATCAGTTCATCGCGCAGCCGGCTATTTTGAAGGTCTCGTCGCCGGACGGCGGATGAATAAGTCCTGCCACGCATTGCGCGTCGAGCGGGCGAACGATTGCGCAAACTGGTTCGGCGACACCGCGCGGCCATTGTGGATGATCTGATCGCCTTCAACGCGCGCGTAGTTGTTTTCGCCGTAGCTCCACGATTTCAACACGGTGCCTGGCGGAAGGAACAGCGATTTCCATTGATAGCCGTGCATGTCCTCAGGGTCCGCGCCCGGCGCGAATCTGGCCGGGTCTTCCAGCCAGCATTCGACGGCCTTCGTCATGGCTTCCGAAATGTCCTGCGAGCCGCCACGGCGGCGCAGCTCTTCTATCAGTTGGAGCAGGGTGTCGGTGGGCAGCTGCACGGTCACTGTGGTATTCATTCGATTTTCTCCCCTATTTTGTTCTGCTTTGTCATATTTAAACCGGGAAGCGCGGCGATAGTTCAATCGCGGGGAAAATAGGGAAAAACAGGGCGGAAAATCGGGCTTTTGCTACAAGGAGCTGCGCGGCCCACCCATGTGCACACTGCTAGAGGGAGTGCGATGGGTGGCCGCTCTGGCGGCAGGAACGAGGGGCCGCTTAAGAGATGCCCAGCCGCTCACTAAAATCCATCACGTCATTAGCCTCGATACTACTGAGCGTCATGTCCACCGCCCTGCCCGCGCAGGCACCCGTCTTTGCGTACATGCCAGCAAAGCAGCGCTTATGCCAACCATGTGTGATGCCAAAGCTACCAATCCCCCTGCCGCGCCATGGAATGGTGCTGCGCTATTGGTCCTTCTTCGGTGACAAATCATAGTGGTACACGGTCGATTTTGAACTCGGCGTTGCCAGCCGCGTAGTGACTAGCAAAGACCGCACGACACCGGACGGCCTGGCGAAGGAAGCTGTGCAAGTCATGGAGCGGCTGGCCGGCGAACCGGCGCCAATCTAATTATTCGAGGCCGCCGTTTGCACGAAACTCCTTAACGCTCGTCGCTACGATAGCGGTCTATGCCGCAGGCCGCGGCGCACCGCTGAGATGATCACTCCATCGCCGCCGCTCAAACGGTGGGCAACTTGTAATCCCTGTACTGCTCGCGCAGTTTGTTTTTCTGAATCTTACCGGTACCACCGACCGGCAAGGCTTCCGCGAACACCACGTCATCCGGCAACCACCACTTGGCCACCTTGCCGCTGAAATGCGCGAGCAACTCCTCCCGGCTGACCTGCTGGCCCGGCTTGAGCACCACCACCAGCAGCGGCCGCTCATCCCATTTCGGATGCGCCACGCCGATGCAGGCCGCCTGCATCACCGCCGGGTGCGCCATGGCGACGTTCTCCAAATCGATGGTGCCGATCCACTCGCCGCCGGACTTGATGACGTCCTTGCTGCGGTCGGTGATCTGCATGAAGCCGTCCGCGTCGATCATGGCCACGTCGCCGGTCGGGAACCAGCCGTCCTGCAGCACGTCCCCGCTCTCGCCCTTGAAGTAGCGCGCCATCACCCAAGGCCCCTTGACCAGCAAATGCCCGTAACTGACGCCATCCCACGGCAATTCCTTGCCATCGTCGTCGACGATCTTCATGTCGACGCCAAAGATCGCATGCCCCTGCTTTTGCAGGATGGCGCGCTGCTCCGACCTCGGCAACTCGGTGTGCTTGCTGAGCAAGCCGCCGGTGGTGCCCAGCGGCGACATTTCCGTCATGCCCCAGCCGTGGATGACCTCGATGCCGAAGTCGTCGATCAAGGTGTTCATCATCGCCGGCGGACAGGCCGAGCCGCCAATGACCGTGCGGCGGAAGGTCGAGAATTTCAGTTTGTTTTGCAACGCGTAATTGATCAGTCCCAGCCAGACGGTCGGCACGCCGGCCGAGAACGTGACGCGCTCGCTCTCGAACAGCTCGTAGACCGATTTGCCGTCCAGCGCGGCGCCCGGGAACACCATCTTGGCGCCCGATAGCGGCACCGAGTACGGCAGGCCCCAGGCGTTGACGTGGAACATGGGCACGACCGGCATCACGACGTCGCGCGAGGAGACGTTGAGCACGTTCGGCATGGCGGACGCGTAGGCGTGCAGCACCGTCGAGCGGTGCGAGTACAGCACGCCCTTGGGATTGCCCGTGGTGCCGGAGGTGTAACACAAGCTGGAGGCGGTGTTCTCGTCGAATTGCGGCCACACGTAATCGTCGGAGTAGGCGTTGATCAGGTCCTCATAGCACAGCAGGTTGGCGATCCTGGTCTCGGCCGGCATGCGGTCGGCGTCGCCCATCAAGATGAAGCCCTTGACCGTCTTGCAATGGGGCGCGATGGCCTCGACCAGCGGCAGGAAGCAAAAGTCGAACAAGAGATACTGGTCCTCCGCATGGTTGCAGATGTAGGCCAGTTGCTCGGGATGCAGCCGCGGATTGATCGTGTGCAAGACGGCGCCGGAGCCGGACACGCCGTAGTACGCTTCCAGGTGCCGGTAGCCGTTCCATGCCAGCGTGGCCACCAGTTCGCCCGGCCGTACGCCCAGGCCGTGCAGCGCGTTGGCCAGCCGCTTGGCGCGCTGGTGGCAGTCGCGGAAGGTGTAGCGGTGCAGGTCGCCCTCGCCCCCCCGCGAGACGATCTCGCTGCTGCCGTAATGCCGGGCCGCGAATTCGATAATGCTGGAGATCAGCAAGGGCTGACTCATCATCTGGCCCAGCAATAGACTTTCCTGATTCTGGGATGGCATGAACTCTCCGAAACATAGTTATTTATGCAAACAAGTGTGGACGCGCGGTACAAGCACCGTCAACGGATTTCGATGCTGCAATGCAGCACCGGTCGCCTGCGGTAAAATCACCGCACTTACCGGCGCTAGCCGCGCCGAGCCTACTTGAACGGATACTATTATTACTGCCGCCAATCTGCCGCTGGACAATTCCTTCGCGTCCTTGCCGCCCGCCTTTTACACCCGGCTGATTCCGACGCCGCTGCCCGCGCCTTACGTGGTGGCCGTCAGCGAGCCGGCCGCCGCCCTGATCGGCCTCACACCCGAACAACTCGCCGACAGCACCGATATCCTGATCGGCAACGCCGTGCCGGAGCGCGCGCTGCCGCTGTCGGCCGTCTATTCCGGCCATCAGTTCGGCGTCTGGGCCGGCCAGCTCGGCGACGGCCGCGCGATCCTGCTGGGCGAGGTCGCCACCGCCGAAGGTCCGATGGAACTGCAATGGAAGGGCGCGGGCCTGACGCCCTACTCCCGCATGGGCGACGGCCGCGCCGTGCTGCGTTCGTCGATCCGCGAGTTCCTGTGCTCGGAGGCGATGCACGCGCTGGGCATTCCAACCTCGCGCGCGCTGTCGGTCGCCGGCTCGGACCAGGGGGTGGTGCGCGAGACGATCGAGACCTCGGCCGTCGTCATCCGCATGGCGCCCAGCTTTGTGCGTTTCGGCTCGTTCGAGCACTGGTTCTACCGCAACAAGCCGGAAGAGCTCAAAATCCTGGCCGATTACGTCATCGAGCGCTTTTACCCCGAATTGCGCGCCGAGGATAATCCCTACGTCGGCCTGCTCCGCGAAGTCACGCGCCGCACCGCGCACATGATCGCGCACTGGCAGGCGGTCGGCTTCATGCACGGCGTGATGAACACCGACAATATGTCGATCCTGGGCCTGACGCTCGATTACGGGCCGTTCGGCTTCATGGAAGCGTTCGATCCCGACCATATCTGCAACCACACCGACCAGCAAGGCCGCTACTCGTACACCAACCAGCCGCAGGTCGGCCACTGGAATTGCTACGCTCTGGGCCAAGCGCTGCTGCCGCTGATCGGCGAAGTCGAGGCCGCCCAGGCCGCGCTCGACGTCTACCAGCCGGCGTTCGCCGCCAAGCTCGACGAACTGCTGCATGCCAAGCTGGGGCTGACCCCGCTGGAACAACACGCGGACGCCGACCGTGCGCTATTCGACGCCATGTTCGCGCTAATGCAGGCCAACGGCGTCGATTTCACGCTCTTCTTCCGGCGCCTCGGCGGGTTGCGGGCGGCCGACGCCGGCGGCGACGAACCGCTGCGCGACCTGTTCATCGACCGCCCGGCCTTCGACGCCTGGGCCGGCCAGTACCGCGCGCGCCTGCAAGCCCAGGCCAGCGATGATACCGCGCGCCAGCTTGCGATGAACAAGATCAACCCCAAATACGTGTTGCGTAATTATCTGGCCCAGGTCGCCATAGAAAAAGCGCAAAACAAGGACTTTTCCGAGGTGGAGCGCCTGCTGGCCGTATTGCGGCGCCCCTACGACGAACAGCCCGAGCACGACCACTACGCCGCTTTGCCGCCGGACTGGGCAAGCCATCTTGAAGTCAGCTGTTCTTCTTAAGCGAGCACTCATCCATGACCACTAAAGTCAACAAAACCGATGCCGAATGGCGCGCCATGCTGGACCCGATGGAATACCAGGTGACCCGGCATGCCGCCACCGAGCGTGCATTTACCGGTAAATTCTGGGATCATCACGAGCATGGCATCTACACCTGCGTGTGCTGCGACACGCCGCTGTTCCGTTCCGATGCCAAGTTCGATTCCGGCTGTGGCTGGCCGAGCTATTTCGAGGCACTGGATCCGGCCAACGTGATCGAGAAAACCGACCGCACGCATGGTATGCTGCGCACCGAAATCATTTGCGCGGTATGCGATGCCCATCTGGGCCACGTGTTCCCGGACGGCCCGCCGCCGACCGGCCTGCGTTATTGCATCAACTCGGCCTCGTTGCGCTTCGATCCACAAGACTAAAACGCTAATAAATACACACCATGAAATTCCTGTTCGACTTTTTCCCGGTCCTGCTGTTCTTCGGGGCCTACAAGCTTTCGGGCGCCAACGCCGAAGCCTCCCAGCACTTCATCAACACTTATTTGAGCGGCATCATCTCCGGCGGGTCGGTCACGGCGGACCAGTCGCCGATCGTGCTGGCGACGTTGGTGGGCATCATCGGCACCATGGCGCAGATCGCCTATCTGAAGCTGCGCGGGCGCAAGGTCGAATTCCTCATGTGGTTCTCGCTGGGCATGTTCGTGTTTTTCGGCGGCCTGACGATTTACTTGCACGATGAAGTATTCATCAAATGGAAACTAAGTATCGTCTATTGGTTCTTCGCGGCCGGTTTGCTGATAAGCGAATTCGTCTTTAAAAAGAATCTGATGCGCAAGTCGATGGGCGAAATCATCGAGCTGCCGGATTTGATCTGGTCGCGCCTCAATTGGGCATGGATCGGTTTTTTCGTCGCCATGGGCTGCCTCAATTGGTATGTCGCCTTCGTGCTATTTAAAGGCGACACCAGCTCGTGGGTCAGCTTCAAGGCGTTCGGCTCGACGGCCATCATGTTCGTGTTTATTGTTGCGCAGACGATTTATTTGTCGCGCCATATGAAGGATCCGACATGAGCGATACCCGCATGGACCGCATGCGCGGCCGCTTCCAGGCCGCGCTGTCGCCGGTCGAACTGGTGCTGGAAGACGATTCCGCGCTGCACGCCGGCCACGCCGGCGCGGCCTCCGGCGGCGGCCATTACAGCGTCAGAATCGTTTCGTTACAATTCGAGGGCCTGAAACTCGTCACAAGACATCGACTCGTGTATGATTCCGTGCACGATATGATGCATAAAGAAATCCATGCATTGGCCATTACCGCATTGGCTCCGTCCGAAGTATGATGTAGCGCCCGGCTAGGAGCGGTCCTATCGGTTTCAGAATAATTGAACACAAAGACAGATAGCTGATCCAACTCCTTCCAGGCAATTTCGCTAAAACTTTCCCCTTACAGGAATTAATAATGACTTTCAAGCCAGCCAGTTTGCTGATTGCACTTCTCGTTATCGCCGTGCCTGCTTTCGCACAGAACGTTGCCGTTGTTAATGGCAAAGCTATCCCAACCTCGCGCGTCGAAGCCGTCGTCAAGCAGGTTGTGGCCCAGGGCCAGCAGCCGGACTCGCCGCAACTGCGCGAACTGATCAAGAAAGACCTGATCGGCCGTGAAGTGATGATGCAGGAAGCGGAAAAACAAGGTTTCGGCAAGGACGCGGCAGTCAAGGCACAGATCGACAACGCCCGCCAGGCCATCATCATCAACGCGATGATCGCCGACTACATCAAGAAGAACCCGATCTCCGACGCCGACATCAAAGCCGAGTACGACCGCTTCGTCGCCCAGGCCGGCGACAAGGAATACCACGTGCGCCACATCCTGATGGCGACCGAAGCCGAAGCCAACGACGTGATCGCCAAGCTGAAGGGCGGCGCCAAGTTCGAGGACCTGGCCAAGACGTCGAAAGACACCGGTTCGGCTGCCAACGGCGGCGATCTGGACTGGGCCTCGCCTTCGTCCTTCCCACCAGCGTTCTCGGCCGCCTTCGTGGCCCTGCAAAAAGGTGGCGTGACCGAGAAGCCGGTGCAGACCCCGAACGGTTTCCACGTCATCAAGGTCGACGACATCCGTCCAGCCAAGCTGCCAACCCTGGAAGAAGTCAAGCCGCAGATTTCGGAAGCGCTGGCCCAGAAGAAGCTGCAAGCGTATCAGGAAGAACTGGTCAAGAAAGCAAAAGTGCAGTAATGTTATAGAAGGCGGCGCCCTGCGGGGCGCCGTTTTTGATTTTGCGTTGGTACAATGCACCGCCGAGTGCAATTTCTTGTTTTTTTATAGGATTTAATAATGATGTTGAAGCCAGCCCGTCTGTTGTTAGCACTGATCGCTGTCGTTGCAGCCCCGGTTTTCGCGCAAAACGTCGCGACCGTCAATGGAAAGGCTATTCCCGCCGCCAAGGTGGACCAGATGGTCAAGCAGGTGGTGGCCCAAGGCCAGCAGCCTGACAGCCCGCAACTGCGCGAGATGGTCAAGAAAGAACTGATCGGCCGCGAAGTGCTGCTGCAGGAAGCCAGCAAGCAAGGCTATGGCAACAAGCCGGACGTGAAGTCGGCCATCGACAACGCCGCGCAAAGCATCACCATCAACGCCATGCTGGCCGACTACGTCAAGAAGAACCCGGTCAAGGACGCTGAAATCCAGGCCGAGTACGACAAGTACAAGGCCGCCGTCGGCGACAAGGAATACCATTCGCGCCACATCCTGGTCGCGACCGAGCAGGAAGCCAAGGACATCATCGCCAAGCTGAAAGCCGGCGGCAAGTTCGAAGAGCTGGCCAAGGTGTCGAAAGACGGTTCCGCCAACAACGGCGGCGACCTGGGCTGGATGACGCCCGCCAAGCTGGTCAAGCCTTTCGCCGACGCCATGGTGGCCTTGAAGCCGGGCGCGATTACCGAAACCCCGGTTAAAACCGAATTCGGTTACCACGTGATTAAGCTGGAAGAATCGCGCGCCACCAAACTGCCGGCCCTGGCCGAAGTTAAAGGCCAGGTTGCCGAAGCGCTGCAACAGAAGAAAATCGCCGCCTACCGCGACGAACTGATTAAGAAAGCCAAGGTCCAGTAAGACTGGTAGTTTTAATTAGCGGAGCGGCCCAGCCGCCCGCCTCGACAGAACGCCCGATGAAGTTATCGGGCGTTTTGTTTTTTCAGGGCGCTTTTTATCTATCGGGCTGAGGCCGATAATTAGTCCGGCCAGTAGTGCGCTGAAGATGCATAGCGCCCTCCCCTTAATTTGAATTCAGCTATCTATCCTCGTAAATGCACGTAGGGCGGATTAGCGCAGCGTAATCGGCCATGCATGCGTATCGGCGGCCCATCGATGGCCGATTACGGCGTTCCGCCTCTCAAGTCCTCCGGCAGGAGGACGCTCGTTCGATGGGCCCCCGGGGCGGATTGGCGGGCCTCGCCCGCTAATCCGCCCTACGAAGTCTCGCCGCGCTAGATTTTGGCGGTTACGTGCTAATATTTGGCTTGAATCGTCGTCTCTTTGCCCTTGCCTGCCTATGACTGCGCATATCGAAGCTCTTGCCCTCTCCTTGCGGGAAGCGGCCGACCCCGCGCGCCGCGCGCCCATGGCGGCATATATGCGCGATCAATTCGAGTTCCTCGGCGTGGCTACGCCGGCACGCCGCGCGGTCGTCAAGGCGTTTTATCAGACCTGGCAACCGAATGGCGCGACGGAATTACTCGATATTGCGCGGGAGATATGGAATCAGCCCGAGCGGGAATATCAGTATGCCGCGATCGATTTACTGGCGATGCATTGCGATAAACTCGATATCCAGCATTTGCCGTTCTTGATGGAGTTGGTGCCGTCCAAATCCTGGTGGGATAGCGTGGACGCCCTCGCTTCAGTCATCAGTAAAGTTTTACGGTATCGGCATGACGGCATGGATCAAGCCATTGTTCACGAGAATATGTGGCTCCGGCGGGTGGCGATATTGCACCAGCTGGGATGGCGGGATAAAACCAATCACACCCTGCTCTTTTCTTATTCACTGCAACGCGCGCACGAAAAAGAATTCTTTATTCAGAAAGCCATCGGCTGGGCGCTGAGGGATTATGCGCGCCACCATCCACAAGCCGTGCGCGAATTCACCGCGGAGGAAAGAGCCAGGCTGTCCCCGCTGAGCTATCGCGAGGCGAATAAACACGCGCCGCCACTGACACCTTCCTCCCTCACTACTATTACGCAAGTCGATTTGTCATAGACGAAATATACAATAATAAAACGTGCGCAAATTGCAACGTCAGTGTTATTATTGCAATCATCCCAGCCGGCCAGGCGCCGCCGCGTTGACATGCCACGCTTTTGAATGTTCACAAACCAGGGGAAATGATGAAGATGATGACGAAATACAGCGTGATAGCGCTCGCTTTGCTGGGTGTCCTTGCCGGCAGTGCACAGGCGCAGACCACCGGAAGTCCCGCCGTCACGCCCATCGACTATGCGATCTTTGACGGTGACGGTCCATGGACGTTGGGCTACACCTTTACGGCCGACACGCCGTTGTCGGTGACGGCCTTGGGCGCTTTCGACTGGGAGCATGACGGCTTTGCCACCAGCCACGAAGTCGGCCTGTGGGACGAGAACGGCAACTTGCTCGCCTCGACCGCCGTGGCCAGCGGCGACACCTTGGTCGGCGATTTCCGCTACAAAGCCATTTCATCCGTGACATTAGCCGCCGGCAATGTCTACTACGTGGGCGCCAGCAACTTCGGCACCGGCGATTCCTACGCCTATGCCGGCTCGGTCAATACGCCCTGGGGCGTCACCTTCCTCTCCTCGGCATATATCCAGTCCAATGGCCTGGAATTCCCTCCCTACCTGAGCGGCATGCAGCCTGGTTACTTTGGCGGCAATCTGCTGGTCGCGCCCGTGCCGGAACCGGAAACCTACGCCATGCTGGCCGCCGGCCTGGGCCTGATTGGACTGGCGAGCCGCCGCAAGCAAGGCCGCCGCGCAGCCTGAGCGCCCAACAAACAGGCCGTCGAAAAAAAAAAGAGCCGGGTTTTTGACCCGGCTCTTTTTTATTTAGCCCACGAATTTAGCCTACAAATTTGCGGGCATTGCGGAACATCCGTATCCATGGCGAGTCCTCGCCCCACGCTTCCGGATGCCACGACTGCTGCACCGACCGGAACACGCGCTCGGCGTGCGGCATCATGACCGTGAAGCGGCCGTCGGCGGTCGTCACCGACGTCAGGCCTTGCGGCGAGCCGTTCGGGTTGAACGGATAGGCCTCGGTGGCCGCGCCGCGCTGGTCGACGAAACGCATCGCCGCCACCGCCTCGGCGATGTTACCGGTCTGGCTGAAGTCCGCGTAGCCTTCGCCATGGGCGATGGCGATCGGCGTTTGCGTGCCGGCCATGCCGTTGAAGAAGATCGACGGCGAATCGAGCACTTCCACCATCGCGAAGCGCGCTTCGAACTTCTCCGACTTATTGGTGGTGAACTTCGGCCACGCGTGCGCGCCCGGGATGATGGATTTCAGGTTGCTCATCATCTGGCAGCCGTTGCACACGCCCAGGCCGAAGCTGTCGCCGCGCGCGAAGAAGCGGGCGAACTGCTCGGACAGCGCGGCGTTGAACAGGATGGTCTTGGCCCAGCCCTCGCCGGCGCCCAGCACGTCGCCGTACGAGAAGCCGCCAACGGCGATGATGCCCTGGAAATCGTCCAGCTTGACGCGGCCGGCGATCAGGTCGCTCATGTGGACGTCGATGGCGTTGAAGCCCGCCTGGTGCATCACGTACGCGGTCTCGATGTGCGAGTTGACGCCCTGCTCGCGCAGGATCGCCACGCGCGGACGCACGCCGGTCGCGATGAACGGCGCGGCCACGTTCTCGCTCAGGTCGAAGGTGATCTTCGGCGTCATGCCCGGTTCGGCCTCGTCCAGGATGCGGTCGTATTCGGCGTCGGCGCAGGCCGGATTGTCGCGCAGACGGGCGATGCGCCAGCTCGTTTCGCTCCACAGGCGGTGCAGCGCGGAACGCGGCTGGTTGTATATGACCTTGGCGTCGCGGGTGAATTCGATCGCGCCACGGTCGTTCGGCTTGCCGATGATATGACTGCAGGCGCCCAGGTTGAAGGAGCGCAGCACGTCCATGACCAGCGACTTTTCTTCCGCGCGCACCTGGATCACGGCGCCCAGCTCCTCGGAGAACAGCGCGCGCAGGGTTTGCTCGTTGCGGCGTTCGGCGATCTGGCCGGCCCAGTTCTTGGCGTCGCCCTGGTCGGCGCCATGGCCCTGTTCCAAAGTCAGGATGTCGAGGTTGATCGACAGGCCGGCGCGGCCGGCGAAGGCCATCTCGGTCAGGGTGCCGAACAGGCCACCGTCGGAACGGTCGTGGTAGGCCAGCAGCTTGCCGTCGGCGTTCAGCTGCTGGATCGCGGCGAAGAAGGCTTTCAGGTCTTCCGGGCTGTCGACGTCCGGCGTCTCGTTGCCCAGCTGGCCGATAACCAGCGACAGCGCCGAGGCGCCCAGGCGGTTCTTGCCGCGCCCCAGATCGATCAGGATGATGGCGGTGTCGCCGGCGTCGGTCTTGATCTGCGGCGTCAGCGATTTGCGCACGTCGTACACCGGCGCGAAGGCCGAGACGATCAGCGACACCGGCGAGGTGACGGCCTTGGACTCGCCGTCGTCCTTCCACGTGGTGCGCATCGACAGCGAATCCTTGCCGACCGGGATGCTGATGCCCAGCGCCGGGCACAGTTCCATGCCGACCGCCTTGACGGTGTCGAACAGCGCCGCGTCCTGGCCCGGCTGGCCGCAGGCGGCCATCCAGTTGGCCGACAGCTTGATGTCGGAGATGTCCTTGATCGGCGCGGCGGCGATGTTGGTGATCGATTCGGCGACCGCCATGCGGCCCGACGCGGCGGCGTTGATGACGGCCAGCGGAGTACGCTCGCCCATCGCCATCGCCTCGCCCAGATAGCCTTCGAAGCTCATCGCGGTGACGGCGCAATCGGCCACCGGCACCTGCCACGGGCCGACCATCTGGTCGCGCACGGACATGCCGCCCACGGTGCGGTCGCCGATGGTGATCAGGAAGGACTTGTCGCCGACGGTCGGCAGCAGCAGCACGCGCTTGGCCGCTTCCGCCAGCTCGATGCCGGTCAGGTCGACTGCCGGGAAGTCGTTTTGCACGTGATGCGCGTCGCGCTGCATCTTCGGCGGTTTGCCCAGCAGGACGTCCATCGGCATGTCGACCGGCTCGTTGCCCAGCTGCGGATCGATCAGCTTCAGTTGACGCTCTTCGGTGGCGGTGCCGACCACGGCGAACAGGCAGCGCTCACGCTCGCACAGCGCCTTGAACATCGGCAGGCTCTCCGGCGCGATCGCCAGCACATAGCGTTCCTGCGATTCGTTGGACCAGATTTCCTTCGGCGCCATGCCGCTTTCTTCCAGCGGGATCTTGCGCAGGTCGAAGATCGCGCCGCGCTTGGCGTCGTTGGTGATCTCCGGGAAGGCGTTCGACAAACCGCCGGCGCCGACGTCGTGGATCGAGATGATCGGGTTGTTCGCACCGAGCTGCCAGCAACCGTTGATCACTTCCTGGGCGCGGCGTTCCATTTCCGGATTGCCGCGCTGGACCGAGTCGAAGTCCAGGTCGGCCGTGTTGGTGCCGGTGGCCATCGACGACGCGGCCGAGCCGCCCATGCCGATGCGCATGCCCGGGCCGCCCAGCTGCACCAGCAGGCTGCCGACCGGGATGTCGTTCTTGTGCGTGTGCTGGCCGGAGATGTTACCGATGCCGCCGGCGATCATGATCGGCTTGTGGTAGCCGAACACGGCGTCCGGGGCGCCGGCGTAGCGCTTGCCGACGTTCTGTTCGTAGGTGCGGAAGTAACCGCCCAGCACCGGACGGCCGAATTCGTTGCTGAACGCGGCGCCGCCGAGCGGGCCCTCGATCATGATCTGCAGCGCCGAGGCGATGCGGTCCGGTTTGCCGTAGGCCTTGGCGGCGCTGGTGTCGCGGTAACCTGAAACAGGCGCGGTGACGTCGATATCGTTTTCCCACGCCTGCACGGCGCCCGGCAGCAGCAGGTTCGAGACCGTGAAGCCGGTCAGGCCGGCCTTCGGCTTGGCGCCGCGGCCGGTCGCGCCCTCGTCGCGGATCTCGCCGCCGGCGCCGGTGGAGGCGCCCGGGAACGGCGAAATCGCGGTCGGGTGGTTGTGGGTTTCCACCTTCATCAAGGTGTGCGTCAATTCCGTCGTCGGCGCGTACTGCTGGCCTTCGCCCTGCGGGAAGAAGCGCATCACTTCGGCGCCTTCCATGATCGACGAGTTGTCGCTGTAGGCGACGATGGTGCCCTTCGGCTGCAGCTGGTGGGTGTTCTTGATCATGCCGAACAGCGACTTGGGCTGCGCCACGCCGTCGATGGTCCAGTCGGCGTTGAAGATCTTGTGGCGGCAATGCTCGCTGTTGGCCTGCGCGAACATCATCAGTTCGACGTCGGTCGGGTTGCGGCCGGCCTTGGTGAAGGCGGCGTCCAGGTAGTCGATCTCGTCGTCCGACATCGCCAGGCCCAGGTCCGTGTTGGCCTTCTCCAGCGCGTTCTTGCCCATGCCGATGACGTCGACCGATTCCAGCGGCTTGGCGTCCAAGGTGCGGAACAGGCCGGCCGCCTCGTCCGCCGAGCGCAGCACCGACTCGGTCATGCGGTCGTGCAGCAGCGCGGCAACGATTTGCACTTCCTCGTCCGACAGCTTCTTCGGCGCGCCGATGCTGCTGCCCAAAATGCCGGTCTTCAGGTTGATGCGGAACGCGATGCCGCGCTCGACGCGCTTGATGTGGCCCATGCCGCAGTTGTGGACGATGTCGGTGGCCTTGGAGGCCCATGGCGAGATCGTGCCGAAACGCGGGATGACGAAGAACTCCTCGACCGCGCCGTCGGTGTTGTCGGCGTGGGCCGGCTCGCCGTAGGTCAGCAGCGCGGCCAGGCGGCCGGTGTCGTCGGCCGACAGCGGCTCGGCGGCATCGATGAAGTGGACATAGCGCGCCTGGACGGCGGCGACGGACGGTAGCGCGGCTTGCAATTGGGTCAACAGGCGTTGGCTACGGAATGCGGACAGGGCGTTGGAGCCCGGCAGAATCAACATATTGGGAGGATGGTTGATGCAGCAAGGCTGCGGATTAAAGGGTGATGGGGCATGAGGCTAATTCTTGCAGTGTTCCTTTGCGCGCATTATACCCGTTAGCAGCCTCTCAATACAGCGCCATTTCCGACCAAAAACTGCCGCCAAAGCAACATTTAGCGCGAATTTCCCCCATAAAACCCTGCTCTTCAGCATCAAACACTTGGTTTCTGTAACATTTAGACTTGCCTTGGGGTATGCTAGACCGAATATAAGCAGGGGTTTGTGTCATGGCAGAATATAGCGAATTGTCGGTGCTGATCGTCGACCCGAATCCGGGCATGCGCGGCAGCCTGCACAACATGCTGAACCAGGCCTCGATCACCAGGATCGAATACGCGGTCAGCTCCGGCACCGCGATCCGGCAACTATCCAAAAAACCCTACGACATCGTGCTGTGCGAGTACGACCTGGGCAACGGCAGCGGCGAAAACAACGGCCAGGACGGCCAGCAGCTGCTCGAGGACCTGCGCCACCACAAGCTGATCGCGCAGTGGACCATCTTTATCATGCTCACCTCCGAGGGCGTCTACAGCAAGGTGATCGGCGCGGTCGAGCTGGCGCCCACCGACTACGTGCTCAAGCCGTTCACCGTCGACGCGCTGCTGCAACGCATCCGCAAGGCGGTCGAGCGGCGCGACGTGTTCTGGCCGGTGTACCAGCAGCTCGCCGCCGGCAGCATCCGCAAGGCCATCACCAGCTGCAAGGAAGGCGAGGACAAGCATCCCCGCTACGCCAACGATTACGCCCGGCTGCGCGCCGAGCTGCTGGTGTCCATCGACGATCTGGTGGAGGCCGAATTCGTCTACCAGACCATCCTGCTGACCCGCCCCACCGCGTGGGCCCACCTGGGCATGGCGCGCTGCCAGTTCGGGCTGCAGAAGTTCGTCGAGGCGCAGCGCACGCTGGTGCAGCTGCTCGAGGAGCATCCCAAGTTCATGGCCGCCTACGACCTGCTGGCGCGCACCCACGAGGCGCTGGGCCAGCAGGAATCGGCCAAGAAGGTGCTGGAGGACGCGGTCGGCATCTCGCCCAACATCGTGCGCCGGCTGCGCCACCTGGGCGAGGTGGCGCTCGAGACGGGCGACGTCGGCGTCGCCGAGAAGGCCTTCAAGCAGGTCGTCGCCAAGGCCAAGTATTCGGAGTTCCGCGACCCGGAGGACCACGTCAGGCTGGTCAAGACGCTGGTCAAGAAAGGCGACGCCAACCAGGCCAGCGGCGTGATCCGGGACATGGAGCGCTCGCTGCGCAGCAACGCCAACACCGAGGCCTGCCGCGCCATCGCCGCCGGACTGGTGCAGGAAATGACGGGTAACCTGGCCGGCGCCGCCACCGAGCTGACCACGGCGGTCCACGCCATCGAGAACGCGCGCGGGCTGTCGACCGGCCTGAAGATCGGCTTGGTGCACAGCTGCCTGAGCGTCAAGCTCGACCAGCAGGCCTCGAACGTCATGCTGAACCTGATGAACGACACCGAAAGCGGCGTGACGATGGACGACGCGGTGCAGGTATTCGAGAAGGCCGGCCGCCACGACTTGGCCGAGGGCATGGGCGAACAGATCAAGATGCAGGTCAGCGAGCTGCTGGCCGACGCGGCGGCGATGCGCGGCCAGGGCGACCTGCGCGCGGCGGTCGACACGCTCAACGCCGGCCTGCGCAAGGCGCCGGCCAATATGTCGCTGCTGCCGGCGGCGGCGTCGGCGATCTTGAAGCAGCTCGACGACCTGGGCTGGGAAGTGCCGCTGGCCGAGCAATGCGCCTATCTGCTCGAGCGCATGCGCAAGATCGACCCGGCCCATCCGTCGTTGGAGGCGCTGCAGGCGCAGTATTTCCACACCCAGCGCAAATACGGTATCGCCACCAGCGCCTGACTACCTCAGCGGTAGAAAATCGGCGACGCCGGAAAATCCGACCAGTGGGATATCAGATACCACGACACGAAGTACAACCCGCACAGGACGAAGGCGGACACCAGCGCCGAATTCGGGGTGCCATGTCCGCGTAGAAGTCTGAATAGCGTACGCATCACTCTCTCGTTTTTGGACAAAACCAAACTGTACTGAGCGGCCACCCGCCGGGCAAGCCCGCGATGAGCGGTATCGCCTGGCGCACCCCAAGGTATCGGCCAGCCATCCCCGGGACCGCGATATTCCGGCCATCCGGAATTGACACATGGTAAAATTAATAATAATTCAGACAATAATATGGTCACTGACTATCATTACAGGAACAATAATGAAAAAAACAGTCCAACAGGGGTTTCGCGCGGATATCAACGGCTTGCGGGCATGGGCGGTCCTGGCCGTCATCCTGTTCCACTTCAGGATAGCTGGCTTCGACGGCGGATACGTCGGGGTCGACATCTTCTTTGTCATCTCCGGTTTCCTGATGACGGGCATCATCGCCCGCGCCCTGCAAGGCGGCGCCGCCGACGCGCCGCTGCGGTTTTTCTGGGGCTTCTTCCTGGCGCGCGCCAAAAGGATCTGGCCGGCGCTGATCGTCATGTGCGCGGCGATGTTGGTCGCCGGCTGGTTCGTCATGTCCGCCGAGGAGTTCGTCTCGTACGGCGAACAGGCCCGCAGCGCCGTGCTGTTTTTTTCGAACATGAAATTCTGGCGAGAGGCCGGCTACTTCACCGCCCACGCGCACGGCATCTGGCTGCTGCACACCTGGTCGCTGTCGGTCGAATGGCAGTTCTACATGCTGCTGCCGGTCGCCATGCTGGCGACCTGGAAAATCCGGCCTTCGCCGGGCGCGCTGCTGGCGTTGCTGGCGGCGGTCGGCCTGCTGTCGCTGGGCCTGTGCCTGTACATGTCGGCCACCAAACCGGGCACCGCGTTCTTCCTGCTGCCGTTCCGCGCGTGGGAAATGATCGCCGGCGGCCTGGTGGCCTTGCTGGCCGCGCGGCCGCCGCAATCGGCCGCGCTGCGCCACGGCCTGGAACTCGGCGGCCTGGCGCTCATTGCGTACGCGGTCCTGGCCTTCGGCCATCTGGTGTGGCCGAGCTGGCGCGCGCTGGTGCCGGTGCTCGGTACGGTGATGGTGCTGGTGGCGGCCAAGGAAAACTCCATCCTCACCAACTGGACGCCGTTGCGCTGGATCGGCGAGCGCTCGTATTCGATGTACCTGTGGCATTGGCCGCTGGTGGTCGCCATCCATTATTACGGCGACGGCCCCAACCCGGCGCTGGTCGCCACCTGCCTGGCCTTGACGTGCGTGCTCGGACACCTGTCGTACGAACTGGTCGAAACGCGGATGCGCCGGCCGCTGGAGACCCTGCCACGGGGCGCCGGCGCCGCCGCGTTGGCCGCCGCCTGCCTGGCCGTGGTGTTGCCCGGCACGCTGATCGCCTCGATGGGCGGGCTGCCGGCCCGCTTGCCGGCCGCAGCCCACCAGATGTTTTTGACCTCGATGGACAAACGCGATTCGCTGCCCGATTGCCAAGTCCTCAAGCACGGCAACGACAGCGGCTGCGCGGTGGGCGGATCGAAACTGGGCCTCATCGTCATCGGCGACAGCCATGCGTCGGCGCTGTTCGACGCCGTCCAGAGCGCCCTGCCGGACCGCGACACGCAGGCCTTGCGCTGGTCCATGTCCGGCTGCCCGTCCTTGCTCAACACGCACAGCGGCATCGACCCCAGCTTCCATTGCGACCAGTTCATGGCGTGGGTGATGCGGCGGTTCGAATCGGTGCCCGCTTCGGTGCCGGTGCTGATCATCAATCGCAGCTCGCTGTACACCGAGGGCCCCAACGAGCGTGACGAGGAAGACGAGGCGCGCGTGCCGAATATCTATTTCACCAAACCGTACACCTCGCGCAGCCCCGAGTTTTACCGGGAAGTGCGGCAGAACATGATCGACACCACCTGCGCCATCGCCAGGCACCACCAGGTCTACCTGATGCGGCCGATTCCGGAAATGCGGATCGACGTCCCCGGTACGCTGGGCCATGCGATGGTGCTGGGCCAGGCCCGGACGATCTCCATGCCGATGGGCGAATACGCCAAACGCCACGCGCTGGTGTGGGAGGCGCAGGACGCGGCGCGCCGACAGTGCGGCGCCATCATCCTCGATCCGCTGCCCTACCTGTGCGCCGGGGACCACTGCGACGCCGTCGTCAAAAACCGCGCGATGTACTTCGATGACGACCATTTAAGCCGCTACGGCGCCGGCTTCCTGACGCCGATGTTCTCCACCATGTTCCGCAACCAGCTGCCGGCCGGCCGCGCCGCGCCCGTGCCGCTGTAAGCTGCGCCCCGGGCGCCGGCGGGGTTAGCGATCCGGCTCGCCGTAACCGCCGCCGCCCGGCGTTTCGATGACGAAGACGTCGCCGGCGCGCATGTCGATCTTGCCGATGTGGCCCAGCTGCTCGACGCCGCCGTCGGCCCGCACCACGCTGTTGCGCCCGAGCGCGCCCGGCTCGCCGCCGGCCATGCCGAACGGCGCGTGGATGCGGTTGTTCGACAGGATCGCCGCCGTCATCGGCTCCAGGAAGCGCACCTTGCGCACGCCGCCGTCGCCGCCGCGCCATTTGCCGCCGCCGCCGCTGCCGCGGCGGATCTCGTAGCTGTCCAGCCGCACCGGGAAGCGGAACTCGAGGATCTCCGGATCGGTCAGGCGCGAGTTGGTCATATTGGTCTGCACGACGCTGGTGCCGTCGAAGCCCGGCCCGGCGCCGGAACCGCCGCTGATCGTTTCGTAGTACTGGTATCGCTCGTTGCCGAACGTGAAATTGTTCATCGTGCCCTGCGCCGCCGCCATCACGCCCAGCGCGCCGTACAAGGCGTTGGTGATGCAGGTCGAGGTCTCGACATTGCCGGAGACGACAGACGCCGGATAGTGCGGATTGAGCATGGAGCCGGGCGGGATGATCACCTTGAGCGGCTTCAGGCAGCCGGCGTTGAGCGGGATCTCGTCGTTCACCAGCGTGCGGAACACGTACAGCACGGCCGCCATGCACACCGCCGACGGCGCGTTGAAGTTGTTGTCCAGCTGCGCCGAGGTGCCGGTGAAATCGATCTCCGCGCCGCGCGCGGCCTGGTCGACCCGCACCGCCACCTGGATCTGCGCGCCGTTATCGAGGCGCAGCGTGTAGGCGCCGTCCTTGAGCGAGCCGACCACCCGGCGCACCGCCTCCTCCGCGTTGTCCTGCACGTGGTCCATGTAGGCCCGCACCACGTCCAAGCCGAAGTGCGCGACCATCTTGCGCAACTCGTCGACGCCTTTTTGGTTAGCCGCCACCTGCGCCCGCAGGTCGGCCAGGTTCTGCTCCGGATTGCGCGCCGGGTAGCGCGCGCCGGCCAGCAAGGCGCGGGTCTCGGCCTCGCGCAGCACGCCGCCGGCGGCGCCGTCGACCAGCTTGAAGTTGTTGATCAACACGCCCTCTTCCTCGATCACCCGCGAATCGGGCGGCATCGAGCCGGGCGTGGTGCCGCCGATGTCGGCGTGGTGGCCGCGCGAGCCGACGTAGAACAGGATGTTCTCGTCAGCCTCGTCGAACACCGGCGAGATCACGGTGACGTCGGGCAGATGGGTGCCGCCGTTGTACGGATCGTTGAGCATGTAGACGTCGCCGGCCCGCATGGCGCCGGCGTTGCCGCGCATGACGGTCTTGATGCTCTCGCCCATCGAGCCCAGATGCACCGGCATGTGCGGCGCGTTGGCGATCAGGTTGCCGTCGGCGTCGAAGATCGCGCAGCTGAAGTCGAGCCGCTCCTTGATGTTGACCGAGTAGGCCGTGTTCTGCAGCCGCAGCCCCATTTGCTCGGCGATCGACATGAACAGGTTGTTGAAGATCTCGAGCATCACCGGATCGGCGCTGGTGCCGATGGCGCGCCGCTCCGGCAGCGCGGCCACGCGCCGCAGCACCAGGTGGTCGTGCGGCGACACCTCGGCCTGCCAGCCCGGCTCGACGATGGTGGTGGCGTTGGCCTCGGCGATGATGGCCGGGCCCTTGACGATGTCGCCGATGCGGGTGGCCGAGCGCTGATACAGGCCGGTCTGGCGCCAGCGCCCGCCCGTGTACATCGGCACCACGGCGTCGGGCGCCAGGCCGGAAAGGCGGCGCGGCGCCGGTTCGACGTTTTCGGCCGGGGCGTCGGATTTGCCGAGCGCCTCCACCGACACCGCTTCGACGATCAGCGCCTTGGACCGCATCAGGAACGAATAGCGCTTGCGGTAGGCGGCCTCGAACTGGGCGACCATGCTGTCGTCGGTATCGAACAGCACGATCAGCGCCGTGTCGGTGCCCTCGTAGCGCAGGTGGACGCGGCGTATCAGCGCGATGCGCTCGTCGGCCACGCCCTGGCGGCGCAACTCGGCGCGCGCCGCGACGCCCAGCGCGGCGAGGCGCTCGACCAGGTCGGGCCGCAGCGACGGCGCCAGGCGCGCCTCGACGGCCGCCTCGCGCATCGCGCTCTGGTCGGCCAGCCCCATGCCGTAGGCCGACATCACGCCGGCCAGCGAATGGACGAACACCGTCTTCATGCCCAGCGCGTCGGCCACCAGGCAGGCGTGCTGGCCGCCGGCGCCGCCAAAGCTGGTGAGCGTGTACTCGGTCACGTCGTGGCCTCGCTGCACCGAGATCTGCTTGATCGCGTTGGCCATGTTGCCGACGGCGATATCGAGGTAGCCCTCGGCCACCTGCTCGGCGCTGGTCTCGACGCCGGTGGCCGCGACGATGCGCGCCGCCAGTTCGGCAAAGCCGGCGCGCACGGCCGCCGCGTCGAGCGGCTGGCGGCCGTCGGCGCCGAACAGCTGCGGAAAATGCTGCGGCTGGATCTTGCCCAGCATGACGTTGCAGTCGGTGACGGCCAGCGGTCCGCCGCGCCGGTAGCTGGACGGGCCGGGATTGGCGCCGGCGCTGTCCGGCCCGACGCGGTAGCGGCTGCCGTCGAAGTGCAGGATCGACCCGCCGCCCGCCGCCACCGTGTGGATGCTCATCATCGGCGCGCGCATGCGCACGCCGGCCACCTGGGTTTCGAACACGCGCTCGAACTCGCCGGAGTAGTGCGACACGTCGGTCGAGGTGCCGCCCATGTCGAAGCCGATCACCTTGTCGAAGCCGGCCAGCTGGCTGGCGCGCACCATGCCGACGATGCCGCCGGCCGGGCCGCTGAGGATGCTGTCCTTGCCCTGGAAGGCGCGCGCGTCGGTCAGGCCGCCGCTCGACTGCATGAACTGCAGGTTCACGCCCGGCATCTCGCGCGCGACCTGGTCGACGTAGCGGCGCAGGATCGGCGACAGGTAGGCGTCGACGACGGTGGTGTCGCCGCGCGCGACGAGCTTCATCATCGGGCTGGCCTGGTGCGACACCGACACCTGCGTGAACCCGATCGCGCGCGCCGCCTCGGCCACCTGGTTTTCGTGGTCGTGGTAGCGGTAGCCGTGCATGAAGACGATCGCCAGCGAGCGCAGGCCCTGGTCGTACGCGGCTTGCAGGCCGGCGCGCGCGGCGTTCAGGTCGAGCGCGGTGACGATGTCGCCGTGGGCGCCGACGCGTTCATCGATTTCGATCACGTGTTGATACAGCAGCTCCGGCAGCACGATGTGGCGGTCGAACAGGCGCGGACGGTTCTGGTAAGCGATGCGCAGCGCGTCGCGGAAGCCGCGCGTGATGGCCAGCGCGGTCGGCTCGCCCTTGCGCTCGAGCAGCGCGTTGGTGGCCACCGTGGTGCCCATCTTGACGGCGCCGATCTGCTCGACGGGGATCGGTTTGCCCTTGGCCACGCCCATCATCTGGCGGATGCCGGCGATGGCGGCGTCGGCGTAGTGTTCCGGATTCTCGGACAGCAGTTTGAGCGTGCGCAGGCGGCCATCGGGCGGACGCGCCACGATGTCGGTGAACGTACCGCCGCGGTCGATCCAGAATTGCCAATCCATGCCTGCCTCTTCACGCCAAAGTAAGCGTGTATTGTAGTGTGTGGGCGGCGCGCGTGGGAAGCGACTATCCTGCGGTATCCAACAAATTTTGATGCTAAGATGGCACGATGAACAGACTCTACTCCGTCGCCGAAATCCGCGCCATCGAACACGCCGCCGCCGCCGTGCTGCCCGACGGCGCGCTGATGCAGCGCGCCGGCCAGTCCGGCGCCAACGCCGCGCTCGACATGCTGCCCTTCTCCACCAACCACGCCAAAGTGCTGGTGCTGGCCGGCCCCGGCAACAACGGCGGCGACGCGCTGGAGGCGGCGGCCCATCTGGCCCACGCCGGCGCCACGGTGACGATACTGCACTATCCGCCGCTGGGCGAGCCGTCGGCCGAGCGCGCGACGGCGCTGCAACGGGCGCAGGCCAGCGACGTGCGCTTCGCCGATATCGCCGATATCGACGGCTCGGCCGAATCCACTGGCGCGCTGGTGGCCGGCACCGACTGGAACCTGGTGGTCGACGGCCTGTTCGGCATCGGCCTGAAGCGGCCGCTGGGCGGCGCCATGCGCGCGCTGGTGGAATCCGTGAACCAGCTCACCTGCCAGGTGCTGGCGCTGGACGTGCCCAGTGGGCTGGACGCCGACACCGGCGCCATCGTCGGGCCGGACGGCGTGGCCATCCGCGCCACGCACACCATCACTTTCATCGGCGACAAGCCGGGCCTGCACACCTGCGAGGGGCGCGATTACGCCGGGCTGGTGGACGTGTCGCGGCTGGAGATCGATGCCAGCCTGTTTCCACCGGCCAGCATGCATGTCAACGACGTCAAATTATTCGCGCGCCATTTGCGGCCGCGCCAGCATAGTTCGCACAAAGGCAGTTACGGCAACGTGGCCGTGATCGGCGGCGCCCACGGCATGCGCGGCGCGCCGTTGCTGGCCGCGCGCGCCGCGCTGCACGCCGGCGCGGGCCGGGTCTACGCCTTGTTTGTCGACGAGCCGCTGCCCTGCGACGCCGGCCAGCCGGAGTTGATGTGCCGTGGCGCCGGCGATTTCGATCTGGAGTCGGCCACGCTGGTGGTCGGCCCGGGGCTGGGAGCGTCGTCTTCGGCCGCCGATTTGCTGGTGCGCGCCATCGCTTGCGAAGGCGCCTTGCTGGCCGACGCCGACGCGCTCAATCTGATCGCGGCCACGCCGTCGTTACGCCAGGCGCTGGCGCAGCGCAAGCAGCCGGCGGTGCTGACGCCGCATCCGCTGGAGGCGGCGCGCTTGCTGGAACGTTCCGTTGGCGAGGTGCAGGCGGACCGGGTGCTGGCGGCGCGCGAACTGGCGGCGTCGTTGAACGCGGTGGTGGTGTTGAAAGGCTCGGGGACGGTCATCGCGGCGCCCACCGGCGCGGTGGTCATCAACACCACGGGCAATCCGGCGTTGGCGACGGCCGGCACCGGCGATGTGCTGGCCGGCTTGTGCGGCAGTTTGATGGCGCAAGGTTGGCCGCAGTGGGAGGCGGCGCTGGGGGCGGTCTGGTTGCACGGCATGGCGGCCGATGTGCTGGTGGCCGATGGCGCCGGGCCGATCGGATTGACCGCGGGGGAATTGATACCGGCAATCCGCGTGGCGTTGAACCGCATGGTGCAGCATCACGGGAGATGAGCCGCAGGGACGCGTGCATGGCGGATTACGGTCCCGTTGGACGCGCCGTAGCACCGGAAACACGTAGGGCGGATTAGCGTAGCGTAATCCGCCATGTTTGAGCGGCCGGCGGCCTACGCATGGCCGATGACTCGCCTATTTCCTCTACACCAACCGTCCGGCGGCGATGGTGATGGTGCGGCCGCAACGCGCCGCCATCGACTGGTCGTGGGTGACCAGCACCAGGGTCGAGCCGTGCTGCCGGTTTAACTCGAACATCAGTTTGATCACCGACTCCCCGGTGGCCGCATCCAGGCTGCCGGTCGGCTCGTCGGCGAACAGCAGCGGCGGCTCGGTGACGAAAGCCCGCGCCAGCGCCACCCGCTGCTGTTCGCCGCCGGACAAATATTTGGGATAATGCTTCAACCGGCTGGCCAGGCCCACCCGCTCCAGCATCGCCTCGGCCTTTTCGCGCGCGTGCGTGGCGCCGCTCAGTTCCAGCGGCAGCATGACGTTTTCGACCGCCGTCAAATGCGCCAGCAACTGGAACGACTGGAACACAAAACCCAGCTTCTCCTTGCGCAACGCGGCGCGGCCGTCCTCGTCGAGCGCGTAAATGTCGACGCCATCGAGCACCACCTTGCCGGCGCTGGGCGTGTCCAGACCCGCCAGCAAACCGAGCAAAGTGGACTTGCCGGAACCGGATGCGCCTACAATGGCGAGCGTCTCGGCTTTTTGCACGGTAAAATCCACCTCGTGCAAGATCGTCAGTTCGCCACTGGCATCGGCAACGCGCTTGGCCAGGCCGCTGACGGCGATGGCGGCGCCATCGTGCCGGGAAACCGGCGCCGTGACACTCGCGGTACTATAACCGCCGGAACCATCCGGTACGAAATTGGAAGACGCTTTAGGGAAATCGGGCATGCGAAATGTATTGGGTAGGTTGGTAACTGATTTATCGAAGAAACTAAGTGTACACGCAGTGGCCGCCCTGCTCTTGTTGTCGGCAGCGGCGAGCGCCTATTCTGCACCAAAAACCGTGCTTGTGCTCGGGGACAGCCTGTCCGCCGAATACGGCCTGGCGCGCGGCGCCGGCTGGGTGGCGCTGGCCGAGCAAAAACTCAAGGACGAAAAGATCGACGCGGCCATCGTCAACGCCAGCGTCAGCGGCGAGACCACCAGTGGCGGCCGCACCCGCCTGCCGGCGCTGCTGGACAAGTACAAGCCGGCGGTGGTCGTCATCGAACTGGGCGCCAACGACGGCTTGCGCGGCTTGCCGGTCAACGCCGCCCAGGCCAACCTGCGCGCCATGTCCGAGGCCGCGGCCAAGGCCGGCGCCAGGGTCATGCTGATCGGCATGCGCATTCCGCCCAACTACGGGCGTGATTATTCAGACAAGTTCTTCGCCATGTACGGCAGCTTGAGCAAGGAATTCAACGCGCCGCTGGTGCCCTTCATGCTCGACGGCGTCGCCGACAAGACCCAGCTGTTCCAGGCCGACCGCCTGCACCCGCTGGCCCAGGCCCACCCCACCATCCTGGCCAATATCTGGCCGGTGCTGCAAAAAACCATCAAGGCAAAATGAAGTATCCGGAAATTCTCTGCATCGACGACGTGCTCCGCCAGCTGGACAGCTTCGACGCCATCATCGACGCGCGCAGCCCGTCGGAATACGCGCTCGACCACCTGCCCGGCGCCATCAACGCGCCGGTGCTCGACGACGAGCAGCGCATCCGCGTCGGCACCATGTACAAGCAAATTAACTCCTTCGAGGCCAAGAAAGTCGGCGCGGCGCTGGTGGCGGCCAATATCGCCCGCCATCTGGAGCGGCTGTGGCTGAACAAGCCGCGCGAATGGCGGCCGCTGGTCTATTGCTGGCGCGGCGGCAACCGCAGCGGCTCGATGGCGCACATCCTGGCCAAGATCGGCTGGCCGGTGGTGCAGCTCGACGGCGGCTACAAGGCCTTCCGCGCGCACGTCAACGCCGCGCTGGAAGTGGCGCCGCCGGTGCGCTTCCAGGTGGTGTGCGGCACCACGGGCAGCGGCAAGAGTCGCCTGCTGGAGGTGCTGGACGCGCACGGGGCCCAGGTGCTGGATCTGGAACAGCTGGCCGCCCATCGCGGCTCGGTGCTGGGCGACCTGCCCAGCCAGCCGCAGCCCAGCCAGAAAGCGTTCGAGACGGCGATCTGGGCCAAGCTGCGCCGCTTCGATCCGGCGCTGCCGGTGTTCGTGGAGTCGGAAAGCAAGAAGGTCGGCAACCTGCGCGTGCCCACCGCGCTGATGGAGACGATGCGGGCGTCGGACTGCATCTCGCTGACCTTGTCGCGCGCCAACCGGGTGCGGTTGCTGATGGAGGATTACCAGCATTTCCTGGTCAGTCCGGCGTTGTTGAACGAGCAGCTGGAACATTTGACGGCGCTGCATGGGCGCGAGACGATCGGCCGCTGGCAGGCGATGTCGGAAGGCGGGCAAATGGCGCCGCTGGTCGAGGAATTGCTGGAGCGGCACTACGACCCGGCGTATTTGCGTTCGATCGACCGGAATTTCGTCAAGTTCGGACAGGCGACCGTGCTGGAGCTTGACGATATCGACACAAACGCGTTCGATCAGGCGGCCACCAAGCTGATGCAGACGGACCACTGATCCACGTAGGGCGGATTAGCGCAGCGTAATCCGCCATGCGTGCGTCTCGACGGCTCACGCAATGGCGGATTACGGCGTTCCGCCTAATCCGCCCTACGTGTCGATTCGACGGCGTCCCCATGTCGGTGCATCCCTTCCACTTTTTGTAACAACTTTGTTACAAAGCGGCGCGTGCGGATTTCTGCACAAAAATTCCCCATCCCCGGCGGCCTCCCCGCCCAGTTAGCTAAAGTATTTACATAGCTTTCATTTAGCTATCTTGGCATGCATCTTGCGATTAGGTAATTGTCGTTACGCCAGTTTCATGTCGGCGTAGCGGTCGCGCTGCCGGCCCGACGCGGCCGGCGTCCACTCAACCAAGAAAAAAAGAAAGCCCCGCGATGGGGCCTGGGGACCCTTGCGCCCGATTTTTTTAAACCAGAAGGAGCGGCACCAATGAAGCATCCGATGCAACTGAACAAACGCCTGTTGACACAAGCCGTCATGCTCGCACTGTACGCCGGCACGGCCGTGAACGTGATGGCCGCCGAGGCCGATGCGGCCGCCGCCCCCGCCGCCGCGCCGGCCTCGGTCGGCGACAATATCGAGGCGGTCATCGTCACCGGTACCCGCCGCAGCGGCCTGAAGGCCGTCGACAGCGCATCGCCGATCCAGGTGCTCGATTCCGGTTCGCTGGAACGCACCGGCCAGCCCGACCTGATCCAGGCGCTGGCGCAGAACCTGCCCTCCTTCACCGCCCAGGCCTTCGGCGGCGACACCGCCAACATGACGCTGTCGGCCCGCCTGCGCGGCCTGAGCCCGAACAACACGCTGGTGCTGGTCAACGGCAAGCGCCGCCACACCACCGCCAACCTGGCCGTGCTGGCCGGTCCGTTCCAGGGCGGCGCCGCCACCGACCTGAACTTCATCCCGGTGGCCGCCATCGACCACATCGAGGTGCTGCAGGACGGCGCCGCCGCGCAGTACGGCACCGACGCGATCGCCGGCGTGATCAACATCATCCTCAAGAAGGACAGCTCGGGCGGCTCGCTGACCGGCACCGCCGGCCGCTACTTCGACGAGGGCGGCAAGACCGGCGACGCCGCCTTCAACATCGGCTTCGAGCCCACCGCCAGCAGCTACCTGAACCTGACCGGCGAAACCAAGTACCACGGCCACAGCATGCGCTCGGACGTCGATCCGCGCGTGGTCAGCGCCGCCAACCTGGCGACCATGCCGACCATGAGGCAGGCCGACGGCTATCCATACGCCAACAAGATCTCCGGCGACGCCGCCTACCACCTGAACCTGCTGTCGCTGAACGGCGGCATCGACCTCGGCGGCACCGAGCTGTACACCATCGCCACCTATGGCAAGAAGACCGCCGACTCGTTCCAGAACTACCGCGTGCCCAACCGCATCCCGCGCATGTATCCGAACGGTTTCAATCCGAAGCAGACGCTGGACGAGACCGACTACGGCTTCACCGGCGGCGCCAAGGGCGAGCTGGCCGGCTGGAACTGGGACCTGAGCACCACCTACGGCCGCGACGAGGCGGAGATCGGCGTCAAAAACTCCGGCAACATCTCGCTGTTCAACGACACCGGCGCCTCGCCGACCGAGTTCCACGCCGGCACGTTCACCGCCAAGCAATGGACCACGTCGCTGGAGGTGAACCACGACTTCGCCATCGGCTGGGCCTCGCCGCTGTCGGTGGCCGGCGGTGTCGAGTACCGCCGCGACGGCTACGAGATCGGCGCCGGCGACGCCGCCTCGCGCTACAAGGAAGGCTCGCAATCGTATCCCGGCTTCTCGCTGACCGACGCCGGCAGCCACAGCCGCAACAACAAATCGATCTACGTCGACGTCGCCGGTTCGCCGATCGCCAACCTGAAGCTCGACGTCGCCGCCCGCTTCGAGGATTACAGCGACTTCGGCAGCGCGCGCGTGGGCAAGTTCACGGGCCGCTACGACTTCACGCCGGCGTTCGCGCTGCGCGGCACGGTCAGCAACGGCTTCCGCGCGCCGACGATGGCCGAGCAGTACTACTCGGCCACCAACGTCTCGCCGACGCAGGCGTCGGTGCAGCTAGCGCCGAACTCGGCGGCCGCCGCGCTGGTGGGCATCAACGGCCTCAAGCCGGAGAAGTCGCAGAACTACAGCCTGGGCATGGTGTTCCATCCGGTGCCCAAGGCCACCGTCACGGTCGACGCCTACAGCATCAGCATCCACGACCGCATCGTCGGCAGCGGCACCTTGTTCGGCTCCGGCAACACGGTCAACTCGCCGGCGGTGGTGGCGGCCATCCGCGCCAACGGCAACATCCTCGACCCGACCGTCACGCGCACCGGCATCAGCGTGTTCTCGAACGCGGCCAACACGCGCAACAAGGGGATCGAAGCGGTGCTGTCGTACGCCAGCAATTTCGGCGACCTGGGCCGGGTGGACTGGTCGGCGGCGGCCAACTACAACAAGGTGACGGTGACCAAGGTCAACCAGGCGCCGGCGCAGCTGCTGCCGCAGCGGTTGCTGGACCAGTCGGCCATCGCGTCGCTGGAGAATTCGTCGCCGAAGGTGCGCGTCAACCTGGGCGGGCTGTGGAAGAAAGGGGATTGGACGGTCAATCTGCGCGAATCGATATACGGACCGTCGTCGGGTTACAGCTCGCTCAACAACGTCAACTACTTCGAGACCAAGATCGATACCTTGTTCACCACGGATCTGGAGGTGTCGTACCGGGTGACCAAGGCGGTGACGGTAGCGGCCGGCGCCAACAACCTGTTCAACAAGTATCCGGACAAGGTCAACCGGGAGTATGTGGCGGCGGCGCGCGCGGCGCTGAACACGGCGGCGGTGACGCAGTATCCGTCGTTCTCGCCGATCGGCATCAATGGCGGGTATTACTACGCGCGGGTGGGTTACACCTTCTGATCCATTTGACCCGCAACCCGGATGCCGGGGTCGGACCCGCCGGGTCCGACCCCATGTGGCCGCCGTGCGGGTTGGCGGCCAATAAAAAAAGCCCCGACGTTTTACGTTCGGGGCTTTTTCTGTTTGACGCTGCAGCTTACTTGACTTCTGCGACCGTCGTCGTTTGGATCGGCTTGATGATCTTGACCTTGGCGCGCTGCTTGAGCACCTGGATGTACTCGTACATCTCTTGCTGCGCGACGATGGCGCCGATCTGCTCGGCCTCGGCTTTGCGGCGCTCGACATCCTGCTCGGCCGGCTGCTGCACCTTGGTGATGCGGTAGATGCCGTAACCCATGCCCGGCACGTCCACGCCCACATACGCAGGCAGCTTGGTGGTGTCGGCCTTCATGACTTCTTGCATGGCCAGGCCGTTGATGCCATCGGCCTTGGCGCGCGATACCAGCTTGGCCGCGCCAAAGCCGGTGGCGTCGCCCGATTTCTTGAACGCGGCCAGTTTGTCGGCGCCCGATTTGGCGGCCAGCTTGGCAGCCTCTTCCATCGTGACGCGTTGACGGATCGACGCGTCCACTTCGGCCAGCGGACGCTTGGCCGCCGGCTTGAATTCGACGATACGGCCGGCGATCAAGGTGCTCGGCGCGGTCTCGACCGCCTCGGTGTTGCGCTTGCTGCTGATCGAGTCGTTCGAGAACAGCGCGGCCAGGAACTTGGCGTTGTTGTACGGCGCCGGACCGGCCATCGGCGACGGCGTGCGCGATACGTTGGCAGCGGTTTCGATCTTCAGGCCCAGCTTGTCGGCGACCGGCTTGAGGCTGTCGGACTGCTCATAGACGGTGTTGGTGAACGTCTCGGCCATTTCCGAATACTTCTTGGCGGCTTTTTGCTTTTTCAGCGCGTCGGCCACTTCGGTCTTGACGGCGTCGAGCGGCTTGACGCTGGCCGGCGTCAGCGCGCTGACGGTCAGCACGTGGAAACCGAAGTCCGATTGCACGGCGTCGCTGATCTCGCCCTGCTTGAGCTTCATGACGGCGGCTTCGACGGCCGGCGGCAGCGAACCCTTGCTGACGACATCCAGATCGCCGCCCTGCTCGGCCGACACCGGATCTTCCGACTTGGCCTTGGCGACCTTGGCGAAGTCGGCCGGGTTCTTGCGCAGCTCGGCGACGATGGCGTCGGCCTTGGCCTTGGCGGCGGCCGTCTCGGCGGCGCTGGCACCCTTCTTCAGCGCGACCAGCACGTGCGCGGCGCGGCGCGTTTCCGGCGTCGTGAAGGCGGCCTGGTTGGCGTTGTAGTAGGCGGCGACCTCGGCGTCGGTGACGGCGATCTGGCTGGTCACGGCGTCGCTGTTGAAGACCACGTATTCAATCTTGGCCTGTTCCGGCACTTCGAAGAACTTGCTGTTCTTGTCGTAATAGGCCTTGACCATGGCGTCGGTGACCTTGACCTGCGGCACGAAGTCGGCGACCGGCAGCAGCAATTCCTGCACTTCGCGTTCCTGCGCGCCGATGTCCGACAGCGTCTTGGCGACGCTGCGCGGGGCGAAGCCGGTGTTTTGCACGGCGCCGGCGAGCTGCTGCAGCGCCAGGTCGCGGCGCATGCGGGCGTCGTTCATGGCCGGGGTCAGGCCCTGGGACGCCAGGATCTGCTTGTAGCGTTCCATGTCGAAGGTACCGGGGCCGCCGAACAGGTCGGTGATGGCCTTTTGCAGCTGGGCATCGCCGACGCTCAGGTTGGCGCGGGTGACCTCGGCGGCGATGGCGCGCTCGGCGATCAGCTGGTCGAGCAGGTTCTGCCGGAACTCGGGCGTGTCGAACATCTTCTGGTCGAACTGCGCGCCCATGCGCTGGCGGTAGCTGTCGAGCTGGTTGCGCAGCGCGTTGTCGAATTCCTGCTGGCTCACCGGTTGACCGGCGACTTTGGCGATCGTGGTGGCGTCCTCGCCGAAGCCTTTGTAGCCCTCGAGACCGACTAACGCGAACGAAGGGACGATGATGATCGCCAGGAGAATCTGCATCAAGCGTTGATGGGTACGAATAAATTCAAACATGGTCTGCCAATTCGGATTGAGTGGAACTTGCACATACAAAAAAGGCGAACTCGCGTTCGCCAATTCCGGTTGGCGGATTTTACAGCGCCCCCCTGCCCTTAGCAAGGGTAAATGATGGCGGAACGGTACTGCGACCCGCACCCCGGCGCTGCACGCAAGGGGTCGTACCCCGTACGGGGTACGACCCCGACCGGCCCTGCGGGTTATATATCCGCGACCCGCCGAATATAATAAAAACCACACCCGCGATATTCAAGCACGATATTCAACCGCACAAAAGAAAAACCCCGCAGCTCATTATAAGCTGCGGGGTATCTTGTTCTTGGCGGAGCGGACGGGACTCGAACCCGCGACCCCCGGCGTGACAGGCCGGTATTCTAACCAACTGAACTACCGCTCCTTTGGGTCTTGCTATAACTATTAGTATTTTGTTGGCGGAGCGGACGGGACTCGAACCCGCGACCCCCGGCGTGACAGGCCGGTATTCTAACCAACTGAACTACCGCTCCAACAAAACACTGGGTGCTACATTTTACTACCTGTACTGCGCAAAACTGGTGGGCGGTGAGAGGCTCGAACTCCCGACCTAAGCCTTGTAAGGGCTCCGCTCTACCAACTGAGCTAACCGCCCCGTTTTGCCGCATTTTCTTCCAGTGAACTGCTCATTTGCATGAGCCGCTCACCGAAGTCCGTTAGTTTACAGCATCTTTCAAAGCTTTACCAGCTTTAAATTTAGGAACTTTTGCTGCTTCGATGGTGATCTCTTCCTTGGTGCGTGGATTGCGGCCGGTGCGGGCAGCGCGTTCGCTCACGGAGAAGGTACCAAAGCCGACCAGGGTCACGCTGTCGTTGTTTTGCAGGGTCGTGGTCACGCCGTCGATCACCGCGTCCAGCGCGCGCGCAGCGGCAGCTTTCGAGATGTCAGCGGAAGTGGCAATATGGTCGATCAATTCAGTCTTATTCAAAGCAATTCCCCGTCACAAAGGTTATATCGTTTAGCCGCTAAACTCCGGTATTTAAAACCGCAGTCAGGGCCGAGAAAAATCTCAGGCCGTATTAAACAAGCCAGCCCCGTGTCGTGTCAAGCTCTGCACTGTAGAAAAGTGGGCCAAAATAAAAAACAGGCGCTATAAAAGCGCCTGTTTTGGCAATACCAGATACTAATACCGAACAAAAGTTAGTGTTTTACCACTTCCGTTTGGCCGTCGGCTTTGGCGGCCGCGGCGGCGACCGCCTCGACCGGTGCCGTTTCCGTCAGCGGTTCCGGCAGGCGTTCCAGCGCGATTTCCAGCACTTTGTCGATCCAACGCACCGGCACGATTTCCAGTTTGTTTTTGACATTGTCCGGGATGTCGGCCAGGTCCTTGACGTTCTGCTCGGGGATCAGCACGGTCTTGATGCCACCGCGCTGGGCCGCCAGCAGTTTCTCTTTGAGGCCACCGATCGGCAATACTTCGCCGCGCAAGGTGATCTCGCCCGTCATGGCCACGTCGGCGCGCACCGGAATGCCCGTGAATACCGACACCATCGCCACCGTCATCGCCGCGCCGGCCGAAGGACCATCCTTTGGCGTCGCGCCTTCCGGCACGTGGATGTGGATGTCGCTCTTCTCGAACACTTCGTTCTTGATGCCGAGGCGGTTGGCGCGGCTGCGTACAACGGTGCGGGCCGCTTCGATCGACTCCTTCATCACGTCGCCCAGGGTGCCGGTGCGGATCACGCCGCCCTTGCCCGGCATCTGCACGGCTTCGATGGTCAGCAGATCGCCGCCCACCTCGGTCCATGCCAGCCCGACGACCTGGCCGATCTGGTTCTCTTTCTCGGCCACGCCGAAGTCGTAGCGGCGCACGCCCAGGAACTTGTCCAGGTTTTTCGGCGTGACGGCGACTTTCTTCTCCGACTTCTTCAGCAGCAGCATCTTGACCACCTTGCGGCAGATCTTCGACACTTCGCGTTCCAGCGAGCGCACGCCGGCTTCGCGGGTGTAGTAGCGGATGATGTCACGCAGCGCGGCTTCGCTGACGGCGATCTCGTCTTCCTTCAGACCGTTGTTCTTGATCTGTTTAGGCAACAAGTAACGCTGGGCGATGCTGGTCTTCTCGTCTTCCGTGTAACCGGACAGGCGGATCACTTCCATGCGGTCGAGCAGCGCCGGCGGGATGTTGTACGAGTTCGACGTCGCCACGAACATCACGTCCGACAGATCGAAGTCGACCTCGATGTAGTGGTCCGAGAACGTGTGGTTCTGTTCAGGGTCCAGCACCTCGAGCAGCGCCGACGATGGATCGCCGCGGAAGTCCGCGCCCATCTTGTCGATCTCGTCGAGCAGGAACAGCGGGTTGCGCACGCCGACCTTGGCCAGCGATTGCAGCACCTTGCCCGGCATCGAGCCGATGTAGGTACGGCGGTGGCCGCGGATCTCGGCCTCGTCGCGCACGCCGCCCAGCGCCATGCGCACGAACTTGCGGTTCGTGGCGCGGGCGATCGACTGGCCCAGCGAGGTCTTACCCACGCCCGGAGGACCGACGAAGCACAGGATCGGCGCCTTCAGCTTGTCGACGCGCTGTTGCACCGCGAGGTATTCCAGGATGCGTTCTTTCACCTTGTCCAGGCCGTAGTGGTCGCCCTCGAGCACTTTCTCGGCGTTCGACAGGTCGTTGTTGACCTTGGATTTCTTCTTCCATGGCAGGCTGACCAGGGTGTCGATGTAGTTGCGCACGACGGTGGCTTCGGCCGACATCGGCGACATCAGTTTCAGTTTTTTCAGCTCGGCGGTGGCCTTGTCCAATGCCTCTTTCGGCATCTTGGCCAGCGCGACCTTTTTCTCCAGCTCGTCCAGGTCGGCGCCGTCCTCGCCCTCGCCCAGTTCCTTCTGGATGGCTTTGACTTGCTCGTTCAGGTAGTACTCGCGCTGCGATTTTTCCATCTGGCGCTTGACGCGGCCACGGATGCGCTTCTCGACCTGCAGAATGTCGAGTTCGCCTTCCAGCTGGCCCAGCAGATGTTCGAGGCGCTTGGCGACGCTGAAGATTTCCAGGATCACCTGTTTCTGCTCGAGCTTGAGCGGCAGGTGCGCGGCGACGGTGTCGGCCAGGCGGCCGGCGTCGTCGATGCCCGACAGCGAAGCGAGGATTTCAGGCGGAATCTTTTTGTTCAGTTTGACGTACTGGTCGAATTGCTGAACGATGGCGCGGCGCATCGCTTCGATTTCCGAATCGTCGCCCAGCTCGGAGTCGAGCGGCGTCAGGTCGGCCACGAAGTGCGTCGGCGTGTCGGTGATGCGGTTGATGCGCGCGCGCTGGGCGCCTTCGACCAGCACCTTCACGGTGCCGTCCGGCAGCTTCAGCATTTGCAGAATATTTGCCACGCAGCCGATCTCGTAGATATCGGAGGCAGAAGGTTCGTCCTTGGCGGCCGCTTTTTGCGCGGCAAGCATGATGCTCTTGCCCTGCTCCATTGCGGCTTCCAGCGCCTTGATCGATTTCGGGCGACCTACGAACAGCGGTATCACCATATGCGGGAAAACTACAACGTCCCGCAGCGGCAATAACGGCAGTTGAGTTTGCTCTGTTAATTTGGAAGTTGTCATGGCGTACCTTATGTGAAAGCGTGATTATGATGTGGGCGCTGATAAGCCGAATCACAAGACCAGACTGCAAGAAATAATTCTTTAAAAAAAAGAGTCTTTTCAAAGAGGCCAGCCCGTTCTAAAAGAACAACCCAATAAAAAAGCCACCCGCGACAGCGGCTGTCACGCGTGGCTTTTCGAATGAAGCCTGCTCTTTTATTGATTTAAATTGTACCGCCTTGCCTCACGGATGCGAAATGAATTTTGCGTCCGCGTGAGGCAAGTGTGCACAAGTTATTTAATTCTCACCAGACGCCTTGGCCTGGTCTTGATATATCAATAAAGGTTTGGCGCCACTGGTAATCGTATTCTCGTCGATAACCACTTTGGTGACATTGGTTTCATTGGGCAGTTCGTACATCGTATCCAGCAAGGCGTGTTCCAGGATCGAACGCAGGCCGCGCGCGCCGGTCTTGCGCGCCAGCGCCTTCTTGGCGATCGCGTGCAGGGCCGCCGGACGAATCTCCAGCTCGGCGCCTTCCATGTCCAGCAGCTTGGCGTACTGCTTGACCAGCGCGTTCTTTGGCTCGATCAGGATCTGGATCAGCGCCTCTTCGGTCAGTTCCGACAAGGTGGCGACCACCGGCAGGCGGCCGACCAGCTCGGGGATCAGGCCGAACTTGATCAGATCCTCCGGTTCCGCCTCGAGCAGCACTTCGCTGGCGTTGCGTTCCTTCTTGCTCTTGACGCTGGCCGAGAAGCCGATGCCCGATTTTTCCGAGCGGTTGGCGATGACCTTGGCCAGGCCGTCGAACGCGCCGCCGCAGATGAACATGATGTTGGTGGTGTCGATCTGCACGAAGTCCTGGTTAGGATGCTTGCGCCCGCCCTGCGGCGGCACCGACGCCATCGTACCCTCGATCAGTTTCAACAGCGCCTGCTGCACGCCCTCGCCCGAGACGTCGCGCGTGATCGACGGGTTGTCGGACTTGCGCGAGATCTTGTCGATCTCATCGATATAGACGATGCCGCGTTGAGCTTTCTCAACGTCGTAGTTGCAGCTCTGCAACAGTTTCTGGATGATATTCTCAACATCCTCGCCCACATAGCCCGCTTCGGTCAAGGTGGTGGCGTCGGCGATGACGAACGGCACGTTCAACATGCGCGCCAGGGTCTGCGCCAGCAAGGTCTTGCCGGAGCCGGTCGGACCGACCAGCAAGATGTTGCTCTTGGCCAGTTCGATGTCGTCTTTCTTGCCCAGATGCTTCAAACGCTTGTAGTGGTTGTACACGGCCACCGACAGGATGCGCTTGGCGGTTTGCTGGCCGATGACGTACTGGTCCAGCAAGTCCTTGATTTCATGCGGGGTTGGCAGGTCCGACTTGGCGCCGGCGACGGACTCGATGGCCGAGGTTTCGTCGCGGATGATGTCGTTGCACAAGTCGATGCATTCGTCGCAGATGAAGACCGACGGGCCGGCGATGAGTTTCTTTACCTCGTGCTGGCTCTTGCCGCAAAACGAGCAGTACAGTAATTTTTCGCCGCTGGAGGATTTTTTGTCTGACATGGGGCAGTTTTCTTTGAGTTACAGAATGGCTTTGCTGTTGCAGCGTGTGTGGCGTTCCGGAAAAGTCCGCCTACCACTACATGCTACCCGAAATAAAAACGAAACGCCCGAACGATTGATTCGCCCGGGCGCGTTTTACAGCAATACTGCGCAGCAATGCTGCGATGAAAGCATCAAGCCCGGTTGGACAACATTTTGTCGATCAATCCGTACTCTACAGCCTCTTCCGCCGACATGAAACGATCACGATCAGTGTCTTTGGCGATCTGTTCGATCGTTTGGCCGGTGCGCTCGGCCATGATGGCGTTCAGACGATGACGCAGATACAAGATTTCCTTGGCCTGGATCTCGATGTCCGACGCCATGCCCTGCGAGCCGCCCGAAGGTTGGTGAATCATGATGCGCGAGTTCGGCAGCGAGAAGCGCTTGCCCTTGGCGCCGGCGGCCAGCAGGAAGGCGCCCATCGAGGCGGCCATGCCGGTGCACAAGGTCGACACGTCAGGCTTAATGAACTGCATCGTGTCGAAGATCGCCAGACCGGCCGAGACCGAACCGCCGGGCGAATTGATGTACAGCGAGATATCCTTGTCCGGATTTTCGCTTTCCAGGAACAACAGCTGCGCGACCACCAGGTTCGCCATCTGGTCGTTGACGGGACCGACCATGAAGATGATGCGTTCCTTGAGCAGGCGCGAGTAGATATCGTACGAACGCTCGCCGCGACCGCTTTGTTCGACCACCATCGGCACCAGGCCGAGCATTTCAGTGTCCAGCGCCGGATTACGGTTAAAACCAGTCATTCTATTTCCTTGTGAAGCAGCTAGGCCGGAGAGGCAATATTACACCAAATTGTTACATCCAACTTGGTGCGCATCACGGCTCCGGCCGGTGCTGAATTACGCTTGAGCGTTGCTTCCCATCAGTTCGTCAAAGGCCACAACCTTGGACGAAGTCTTCGACAGGCCCAGGACGTAGTTGACGACGTTTTCTTCCAATACAAGGGCTTCCACCTCGGCCAGGCGGCGGCGGTCGCTGTAGTAGTACTTCAGCACTTCGCGCGGGTCTTCGTAGCTCTGGGCGAAGTCTTCGACTTGCGCTTTGACCTGCTCAGGCTGGGCTTGCAGCTTGTTCTCGCCGACCAGTTGCGACAGGATCAGGCCCAGGCGCACGCGGCGCTCGGCTTTTTCAGCGAACAGTTCTTGTGGGAATGGCACGTCCTTGACGTTCATGCCGCGCTGTTCCATGTCCTGGCGGGTCATTTCGGCCAGGCGCTCGCTGTCTTGCGCGATCAGCGTCTTCGGCACGTCCAGGGTGGCGGTCTTGACCAGCGCATCCATGACGGCTTCCTTGTTGCGGGCCTTGACGCGGCCGGCGACTTCGCGCTCCAGGTTGACTTTGATGTCTTCGCGCATTTTGGCGACGTCGCCATCGGCCACGCCCAGCGACTTGGCGAATTCGGCGTCGACTTCCGGCAGGTGCGCCCATTCCAGCTTTTTCAGCGTGATGGTGAACGAGGCGGTTTTGCCGGCCACGTCTTTACCATGGTAGTCCTCTGGGAAGGCCAGCGGGAAGGTCTTGGACTCGCCCACTTTCAGGCCGACGGTGGCGGCTTCGAATTCCGGCAGCATGCGGCCTTCGCCCAGCACGAACGGGTAGTCTTCCGCTTTGCCGCCTGGGAACTCAACGCCGTCGATCGAACCGACGAAGTCGACGGTGGCGCGGTCGCCGTTGGCGGCAACCGGCTCGCCGCCGTCGCCGTGTTCGCCGGCTTCGCCCTTGGTGTGGAAGTGCACGCGCTGTTTGCGCAGGATTTCAATGGTCTTGTCGATTTCAGCTTCCGAGACCTCGGCCTTGACGGTTTCGATTTCCACCGTGGTCAGGTCGCCGACGACCACTTCCGGGTAGACTTCGAACGTCGCGTCGAAGGTCAGCACGCCTTCTGGCGAGTCTTCCTTCGGCTGGATGTTCGGGTAGCCAGCTACGCGCAGCTGGTTTTCGTTTGCGGCGTCGTTGAAAGCGCGGCCAACTTTGTCGTTCAACACTTCGGTCTCGATCTGATAACCGTACTGTGCTGCGACCATTTTCAGAGGAACTTTACCCGGACGGAAGCCTGGTGCCTTAGCCGTTTTGGCTTGCACTTTCAGGCGTTTCTCAACTTCGCTGCGCACTTCGGTCAGCGGGAAGGAGATCGTGATACGACGTTCGAGTTTGCCCAAGGTTTCGACTGCAGTTGCCATGTAAAAATCGTCCAAAAAAATAGTATTACAGTTGGTGCGAGGAGGGGGACTCGAACCCCCACACCATTGCTGGCGTCAGGACCTAAACCTGGTGCGTCTACCAATTTCGCCATCCTCGCGGCATGTTTGCACAAAAGCAAAGGGCGACCCGTAAGTGAAAACGGTCGCCCTGGCCCCACTATTTTCCGTGGGAGCTTTCAACTTCAACGCGGTATTCTAACGGGTTTTTTAGCGAAATGTGGTGATTTTTAAACTATCACCAGCATTCCGCTGTTTTTCGCTTATTTTTGCCTAATAAACCCGCAAAGCGGCCGGTTTTGGGGTCGTACCCCGTACGGGGTACGACCCCGCCGTTAATGGGTTTTAACAGGCTTCTTCACCCGGAACCACGCCGCGTACAGCGCCGGCAGGAACAGCAAGGTCAGCGCGGTCGCCACGATCAGGCCGCCCATGATGGCCACCGCCATCGGCCCCCAGAACACCGAGCGCGACAACGGTATCATCGCCAGCGCGGCGGCGGCCGCCGTCAGGATGATCGGACGGCAACGGCGCACCGCCGATTCGACGATCGCCGTCCAAGGATCGTGGCCGGCCTTGATGTCCTGCTCGATCTGGTCGACCAGGATCACCGAGTTGCGGATGATCATGCCGAACAGCGCGATGATGCCGAGGTTGGCGACAAAGCCCAGCGGCCGGTGCAGCAGCAACAGCGCCATCGCCGCCCCCGCCACTCCCAGCGGGCCGGTCAGGAACACCAGCAGCGCCCGCGAGAAGCTGTGCAACTGCAGCATCAGCAAGGTGAAAATGATGAAGATCGCCAGCGGCAGGTTGGCCGCGATCGAGGCCTCGGCGGTGCCGCTGTCGGCGGCCGCGCCCTTGATCGTGATCTTGTAGCCGGCCGGCAGCGCGTCGCGCAGCACCTTGAGCTTGGGCTCGATCTGGCTCGAGACGGTCGGCCCCTGGATGTTGTCGCCCACGTCCGATTGCACGGTGATGGCCCATTCGCGCCCTTCGCGCCACACCACGCCCGGCTCCCACACGAAGTGCGCGCGCGCCAGTTGGCTGATCGTCACGAACTTGCCGCTGGCGGTAGGAATATTGGTGTCGTTGAGGATCGAGATCGTGTTGCGCTCGTTGAGCGGCTGGCGGATCTGGATGTCGATCAGCTTGATGTCCTCGCGGAACTGGCCGACGGTCGTGCCCGACAGTATGGTGTTGGCCGCCCGCATCACGGTTTGCGACGTCACGCCGACGGCGCGCATCTTGTCCTGATCCAGGTCCAGCCGCAGCACCTTGACCGACTCGTTCCAGTTGTCATTGACGCCGACCGTGTTCGGGTTGG
This sequence comes from Duganella sp. 1411, assembly GCF_017833525.1. Classification (GTDB taxonomy): domain Bacteria; phylum Pseudomonadota; class Gammaproteobacteria; order Burkholderiales; family Burkholderiaceae_D; genus Rugamonas. The sequence goes on along the minus strand of NZ_JAFICD010000001.1, from coordinate 256,497 downwards.
CGCGCATGACGTCCTTGACCTGGTCGGCGATGGCGCGCACCTTGGCGACGTCGGTGCCGGTGACGCGGAACTGCACCGGATATGGCACCGGCGGACCGTTCGGCAGCAGCTTGACGCGGCCGCGCACCTCGGGGAAATCGTTCTTGAACACATCGACGATCTTCTGGCGCAAGTCGGCGCGCGCCTTCAAATCCTTGGGCAGCACGACGATTTGCGAGACGTTGGTCTGCGGCAGGATCTGGTCCAGCGGCAGATAGAAACGCGGGCTGCCGGTGCCGACGTAGCTGGTCACGCTGACCACGCCCGGCTGCTGCTTGATGAAGGCCTCGAATTTCTTGACCTGGGCCTCGTTGGCGGCGAAGGTGGTGCCTTCCGGCGTCCACATCTCGACCATCAGCTCGGTACGGCTCGAATCCGGGAAGAATTGCTTCTCGATGAAGTTGAAGCCGTACACGCCCAGCGCGAAGATCGCCAGCGACACCACGATGGTGGTCTTGCGGTATTCGACGCACCAGTTGACGACCGCGCGGAAGCGGCGGAAGCCCGGCGTGTCGAACAGGTCGTGGTCGTTGCCGCCGGACGCGTGCGGCTTAACCTTCAGCAAGATAAAGCCGAGGTAAGGCGTGAACGTGACCGCCACCACCCACGAGATCAGCAGCGCCAGGGCGTTGACCGAAAACAGCGAGAACGTGTACTCGCCGGCGGCCGACTTGGCCAGGCCGATCGGCAGGAAGCCGGCGACGGTGATCAGGGTGCCGGTCAGCATCGGGATCGCGGTCGACGTGTAGGCGAAGGTGGCGGCGTCGAAGCGCGACATGCCCTCCTCCATCTTGCGCACCATCATCTCGACGGCGATGATGGCGTCGTCCACCAGCAGGCCCAGCGCGATGATCAGCGCCCCCAGCGAAATCTTGTGCAGGTCGATGTCGAGCATGCGCATGAACAGGAACGTCACCGCCAGCACCAGCGGGATCGACAGCGCCACCACCAGGCCCGGACGCACGTCGAGCCGGAACGGCTTGCTGTGCAGGCCGAGCGCGACGAAACTGACGGCCAGCACGATCAGCACCGCCTCGATCAGCGTGTGGACGAACTCGCCGACGGAGGCCTTGACCGCCTCCGGCTGGTCGGACACGCGCTCGAGCTCGATACCGACGGGCAGCTTGGCCTTCATCTCGGCCACGGTTTTCTCCATGTGCTTGCCGAGCTCGATGATATTGCCGCCCTTCTCCATCGACACGCCCAGGCCGATCACTTCCTTGCCGTTGAAGCGCATCTTGTCGCCCGGCGGGTCCTGGTATTGGCGCTTGATGGTGGCGAAGTCGCCCAGGCGGAACGTGGTGCCGTTGGCGCGCAGCTCGAGCTCCTCCAGGTCCTTGACCGTCTTCAGCGCGCCGGTGACGCGCACCTGCAGGTTGTCGGTCGGCGTGACCAGCACGCCGGTCGACTCGACCGTGTTCTGGGTGGCGATCTGGTTGGCGATGGTCTCGATCGGGATGCCCAGCTGGGCGAACTTCTTGTGCGAGAACTCGATGTTGATCTTCTCGTCCTGTACGCCGAACAGCTCGACCTTGGACACCATCGGCACGCGCAGCAGTTGCTGGCGCGCGAAGTCGGCGTAATCCTTCATCTCGGCATAGGTGAAGCCGTCGCCGGAGAGCGCGAAGATCGAGCCGTAGGTATCGCCGAACTCGTCGTTGAAGAACGGTCCCTGCACGTCCGGCGGCAGGGTGCCGCGGATGTCGCCGATCTTCTTGCGCACCTGGTACCAGGCTTGCGCCACGTCCTTGGGCGGCGTCGATTCACGCAGCTTGAGCGTGATCAACGTCTCGCCCGGCTTGGAGTAGCTGCTGATCTCGTCGATGCCCGGCGTTTCCTGCAGTTTCTTTTCCAGCTTGTCGGTGACCTGCTCGGCCATCTGCAGCGACGTCGCGCCCGGCCAGTTGGCGCGCACCACCATGGCCCGGAAGGTGAACGGCGGATCTTCGTCCTGGCCCAGGTTGCTGTAGCTGAGCGCGCCGCCGATCAGCAACACCGCGATCAGGTAGCGCGTCAGCGGAATATGTTCGAGCGCCCAGCGTGAGAGGTTGAATCCTTCCTTCATTTGGCGGCCTCGACGACTGCGGGCGCGGCCGGCGCGTTGGGTTTCGCCACCGGCACCTCGCTGCCGAGGATCTTGACCTTCTGGCCCGGCTTGAGCAGGTTGACGCCGGCCGTGACGACGGTCTGGCCGGGCTTGACGCCGCTACCCAGCACCAGGTCGTTGCCGGCGACGCCGGCGATGGTCACCGGCACCAGCTTGACGACGCCGCCCTCGACCACCCACACCGAGGTGACCGATTTCTCGCTGAACAACGCCGTCAGCGGCACCTTGATTTGCGGCGTCGCCGTCTTAGATGCGAACTGGACCACGGCCGTCATACCCAGCTTGGCCTCCTCCAGGCTGTCGGGGATGGTCACCTTGGCGGTGTAGGTGCGGGTGGCCGGATCGGCCACCGGCGAGATTTCGCGGATCTTGCCGGTCACCGCCTTGGACGGATCGGCCCACAGCCGCACATGCACATCCGAAATCTTGCGCAGGGTTTCGACCTTATCCTCCGGCAAGCCGATGACGATTTCCTTCTCGCCCGACTTGGCCACGCGCACCACCTCGGTGCCGGGCTGCACCACTTGGCCGACCTCGGCCGACACCAAGGTCACGACGCCGTCGACGTCGGCCACCAGCGCCGCGTAGCCGGCCTGGTTGGACTGGCCGCGGTAGGCGGCCTGCGAGGCGTCGACGTTCGACTGCGCCGACTTGAAGGTCGATTCCTTCTCGTCGAGCACGGCCTGGCTGACGAAGTTCTTGCTGCGCAGCTCCTGGTAGCGCTTCAGTTCGGCCTTGGCCAGGTCGCGGCTGGTTTCAGCGGAACGCAGCGCGGCCAACGCCTGCGCTTGCGACAATTGCAAGTCCTGGGGATCGAGCTGCATCAGCACCTGGCCCTTCTTGACCAGCGCGCCGACGTCAACCTTGCGGCTGACGATCTTGCCGGCGACGCGGAAGCCCAGGCGCGACTCGACACGCGCGCGCACCTCGCCGGAGAACTCGGCGTTGACATCGACGTCGCTGCTGCTGAGCACGATCGCGCGCACGGGACGGATGTCCTCGGTTTTTTCGGCGGGTTTGGAGCACGCCGACAGCGTGGCGGCCATCAGCAATGCGATTAACAGGGGGGGAATCTGACGCGGGATTTTGGGGGCGACCACAGTACTTTCCTTTTCCTTGCTCTAGAGTGTAGTTGGCACTACCATTACGGGTTGGAAATAAATGACTTTCCGTTAATTAATTATAAGCCGAGCAAATTCGTTTGCAAATGACTTTTGCGTCATTAATCTAAAAATATTGCTTTAGGCTGGGTGTGTATGTCAGTTGATCACTACGAGAATTTCCCTGTTGCTTCCATTTTGTTACCAAGTCGTCTACGTCCGGCGGTCGAAGCCATCTACGCCTTCGCCCGCAGCGCCGACGACCTCGCCGACGAGGGCGATGCCATGCCGGAGCAGCGGCTGGCCGCGCTGAGCGCCTACGAAGCCGCGCTCGACCGCATCGCCGCCGGCGACAGCGGCCACGCGCCGATGTTCGAGCGGCTGGCGCAGGTGGTGCGCGAGTACCAGTTGCCGCTGCAGCCGATGTACGAGTTGCTGTCGGCCTTCAAACAGGACGTGGTGGTGAGCCGCTACCAGACCTACGACGCCGTGCTGGACTATTGCTCGCGCTCGGCCAATCCGGTCGGCCACCTGATGCTGCATCTGTACGGCGCGGCCGACGAGCGCAACCTGCGCGATTCGGATGCGATCTGCAGCGCGCTGCAGCTGATCAATTTTTTGCAGGACGTGGCGATCGACCTGCAGAAGGAGCGTATCTATATCCCGCTGGAGGATCTGAACCGCTACGCCATCCTGCCGGGCGCGCTGGACCAGGCCAGCGCCCGTCCCCGCTGGCGTTCGATGATGAAGTTCGAGGTGGATCGGGCGCGGGCGCTGATGCTGAGCGGCGCGCCGCTGGCGCTGCGGCTGAAGGGGCGGATCGGCTTCGAGTTGAGGATGATGGTGCAAGGCGGCCTGCGCATCCTGGACGCCATCGAGGAGGCCGAATACGACGTCTTCCTGCACCGGCCCAAGCTGACCAGGCGCGACTGGTTGGGCGTGTTCTGGGCAGCGCTACGCATGAAACGGCAACCGAAACAACCCTGAGGGTCGGTGCCGACATTCGGACATTTCGAAGTTTCTCGCCGAGATTTCGAGCAAAAAGGCGGGAGATTTCTGGTTTTATAGCGGAGTGCCGGCAGCCAGAGGACGCCGTCAGCGACTCTGCAAAAATGCAATCTTATCCTTGGTCTCGTCGCCGAAACCGGCAAATTCGTCGTCCGTGAACAAGCCATTTCGTCGCAACAATAAGATGCTTAAAAAGGCTTGGGAACGTCTCATGTCATTAAATGTTTGACCAAGCTCGCGATCCCGTTCCTGAATAAGCTTGCACACCGCCAGGTAGCGCGGATGCGCCGCCTCCTCGTGCCTGGATGCCGCTTTCTCGACTTCCGAAAGTATTTGACGACAATAGCGGTCAAGTAGCACCGGCTGCAATTTCCGCAAGTGTTTCCAATCCGACTCTGCAATAGAGTGCACGACTTCACCTCAACAGCTAACGACAAGACCTTATTTTATCGATTTTCGCCCACTCATCACAGTCTCGCCGCGCTCACGAAGCTTTGAGCCGGATCACATCGCTGGCTATGTCTTACAACGGATAAGCGAGCGGGCATAAACTGTGACGATGCCAGTGCGCGCGCTCGACGAAGGCATGTGGATTTGCATCAGCAAATACCATCTGATTTATTCCCCGGACCCATCCGGCAAGGTTGAGGGTCACACCGATGAAAGCCTACTACATCGACCTCGGGTTCAAAGACGTGCGAATTGGCATGTATGACGCGTTCGATTTCGACAGCGACGGCATTCCCCGCTATCGCTATCCGTCGGGGCTCCAATACAACATCACCTTCATCTGTCATTTTGCGCTCTACCAACACTCGCGTCTTATCAAATTCGGGCGAACCGACGACCTGAAGCTGTTTCTCCATGTCAGCGATTGGATAATCAACCATGGCGAAGAAACCGACGATTCCTTTTTGTTCCCCTACGCTTTTCCCTATATCTACTCGTACATCCGCCTGTCCCCGCCCTGGATTTCGGCGCTGGGACAGGGACGCATTCTCTCCGTTCTCGCGAGGGCGTACGAGTTGACAGGGAACGACCGTTATCTCTGCGTGGCGCTCAAGGCGATGAAGCCGTTCGAGGTCGCGGTCGCCGAAGGCGGCGTGCAATCCCGCTACCCTGACGGCGGGATCGCCTTCGAGGAATATCCGGGCGGCGCGCCGAACGTCGTACTGAACGGCTTTATCACCTCGCTCGTCGGCCTGTACGATCTCGCCGACACCGGCAAGTCGCGCCGGGCCGCCGAGCTGTTCCTTCAGGGAATCGAGAGCCTGGAAAACAATCTCCACCGTTATGACCTCAAGTACTGGAGCGCCTATGACTTGACCGGACTTGTCGCCAACGGCAGCTATCACCGGTATCACATCATGCAGTTATGGGCATTGTACGAAATGACCGGGAGCGACACATTCAAGAAATACACATCGAAGTGGCAGGGCTACCGAAAAGGCCTGCGGTTTCATGCTTTCTTTCTCCTCACGCGCGGCCACACGCGGCTGATGCGATATATCTAAACCCGCAGGCAAGGAGCTTTGAAGCCTTGGCGTGGCGACGCCGGATCAGCCGCCGCCGGCGTCGCGCTGCACAATCGGCAGCACCACGCGGAACGTGCTGCCACGCCCCACCTCGCTCTCGACCTCGATGCGCCCACCGTGCTTTTGCACGATGCCGTACGTTACCGACAAGCCCAGCCCGGTGCCCTTGCCGATCGGCTTGGTGGTGAAGAACGGGTCGAAGATGCGCTTGAGGTTGTCCGGCGCGATGCCGCTGCCGGTGTCGCCGACCGAAAACCACACGTGTTCGCCATCGACGCCCGTGCGCAGGGTGATCCTGCCGCGCCCCGGCCGGATCGCGTGGGCGGCGTTGACCACCAGGTTCATCACCACCTGGTTGATCTGCGACGACAGGCATTCGATGTCGGGAATGTCGCCGTACTCCTTGACGACCTCGGCGTTGTACTTGATTTCGTTGGCGACGATGTTCAAGGTCGAGTCGATGCCCAAATGCAGATTGAACAGTTGCCATTCCTTCTGCGTGTCGGCGTGCGAGAAATCCTTCAGGTCCTGGACGATGCGCCGCACCCGTTCCAGTCCCTCGGTCGATTCGGCCATCAGTTCCGGAATATCGCTGCGCAGATAGCCCAGGTCCATTTCCGCGCGCATCGCCTTGAGCCGCGACACCACCTCGGCCGACGCGATGGCCGACTCGGCCTCCTCGTATGCGCTGAGCATGTCGCACAGGCTGGCGACGTAGCGCCGCAAGGTGGAGAAGTTCGAATGGATGTAGCCGACCGGGTTGTTGATCTCGTGCGCCACGCCCGCCGCCAGCTGGCCGATCGACGCCATTTTGTCCGATTGCAAGAGCTGGTTGCGGGTCGCCTCCAGCTTGCCATTCAACTCCCGCAATTCGGCGTTGCTGATGCTGAGCTGGTCCATCATCCGCTGCTTGTCCGCCAGCTGCTCGGCCAGTTGCCGGTTGCGCTTGCCCAGCTCCTGCGACATCACCTCCAGCGAGTTTTCGATCAGCAGCCGGTCATGCTCGAAGCTGGCATAGGCGTCGTCGACGGCCTTGCTCAGGCCTTGCAGGTCGGTTTGTCCGTCGCGGCAGTACTTCTTGAGCTGGCGCGCCAGCAATGGATGCATGGCCTATTCCTCGCTGAAGGTGGTGACGGTCATGGTTTGATTGTGCAGCTCGCAGCGGGTCAGCGCGCTGCGGGGCGCGATCTCGCCGTACGAATAGAAGCCGGTCAACGTCGCGCGCGCGCCCAGCACTTCGGCCACGCCCTCGGTCTCCTCCTCGATGCGCTGCTGGAGCACCAACTTGCGGCCGATGCAGCTGATCAGGATGGCCAGCTCGGGCGCCTGGCCATCCAGCTGGGCCAGCGTGCCCTCGGCGGCACCGATGGCGCCATCGACCAGCCGGTTGAAATTGGCCTTCATCAGCTGCGCGCGGGCGCCCACCGGCATGTCGCCGGCAAAGGTCATGCTTTGCGCCCCCTCGTCGACACCCAGGATGGTGCGTACCACATAGGTGTCGGCGTCGGCCAGATGCAGCGCCAGCGGGAACAGCAAGCCCGACGATGGCAAGTCCTCGGCCTGCTTGCCGAGATAGGTCTTGTACAGGCTCAGCGCCGACTCGCCGTCCAGCTCGAAGAGCGTGTTGCCTTCGGCGCGCGTGATCAGCCGCTCCGGCCCGAAAGCGTCCCAACCGCCAAGCGAGCCGTAGCCGACGCGCAGGCGCTCGCCGTAAAAACCGATGGCGGCGATGCGGTGCGGCACGGCCGGGGCGTCGGCCATGACGACGGTGACGCCAAAGTCCGCGCCGTCGCCGGCCAAGCCGCCGGTGACGTTGACGCCGGGCGGCAGCGAGGTGCGCAAGCCCTGCACCAGTTCGCTGCCGTTGACGGCCAAGCCGTCCGACAGCACCAGCACATGGCGCAGTTGGTCGCCCAGCAGTTGTGCCGTCAGCGCGGCACCGGCCTGGCGGCTGTCGCCGGCCAGCTCCAGCGTCGCGGCCACCAGCGCGACGCGGGTGGCGGCGAAGCCGACGGCGGTGATGACGAGGCTGGCGTCATGCACCTCGGTGCCGCAAATCTCGCCGGCGGTGCTGCAGCCGGCGATCACGGCGTCCGGGCAGGCCTGGCGCAGCGCCGGAAACAGCGATGCCGATTGCAGCAGCGCGCGGGCGCCGAACACCAGCAGCAGATCGGCGTCGGCCGGCAGCGCCAGCGCGCCGACCTCGGTATCGGTGGTGTGGAATTGCGCGATACGCATGGTGTTCTCCTCGGGACGGACGGGGATGCCGACCTGAAAACGATTGTAGTGAAATCGCTTCACGCTGTCGCTTGATTTCCCCCACGGCAAGCCCGTTTAGGCAACCGTGCAACATTTGTCGCCGATGGGAACAGCACCGGCCGCTCGAAGCCAGCAGTAGATGCAAGCCGTGGTACGGGGTTGTGCTGAGCCTTGGCGTTCTGAACCTCGGCTCTGCTGGCCCCACTCGACTCAGTGGTGTAGACTTAATCTGTACAATTGCTAGTACATGTCGCGTGGAAGCGACCCCGGCGCTACTGCGCACTATGAAAGCAATGGAGTGCAAAATGAGAATCATCAACTTTTCCGATGCCCGCAGCAGTCTTAGGTCAGTGATCGACCAAGTGGTTGAGGATGCCGATGTCACCGTCATCTCCCGCCGCGACGCACCGGACGCGGTAATCATGTCCTTCGACCATTACAGCAGCCTCATGGAGACTGTTCACTTGCTGAGTTCACCTGCCAATGCGGCGCACTTGGCAAAATCAATCGCTCAGGCGCGCGCGGGCCGGGCTCAACCTCGGGAACTGGTCAATATTCCCGATTCAGACTGAACGCAAATGCGCAACGTGAAATTCACGGATGAGGCGTGGAATGACTACCTCTACTGGCAAACGCAAGACAGGAAAACACTGAAGCGCATCAATGATCTGATCAAGGACGCGCGGAGAGATCCCTTCGCCGGCATCGGCAAGCCTGAGGCGTTAAAGCACAGCCTCTCCGGATTCTGGTCCAGGCGAATCGATGAGACCAATCGTTTAGTCTACGAAGCCACGGACGAGGATTTAACCATCATTTCATGTCGCTATCACTATTGATGGCGTTACGCGCTCAGCAGTAAATACAAGCCGCGCACGACTAAATCGTTTCCACTGCACAATATCCACTTCTTGTGTTAAGGTCCGGGAAAAGTTACGAGGTGTAATCATGTTGTCACATAACCCCTATTTCGGGCTGGCCATGGGCCAGTCGCAGCGCCCCGACACCGAAACGTCGAAGATCGTGGAGCTGGGCGTGCGCCTGCAGCAAAGCCACGGCAAGGCATTCGCGTCGGAATTTCTGGTGCGGCGCGCGATCCCGGTCAACGTCATCGTCCGCGTGCTGTCCGATCCGCCCGGCCGCCGCCGCGCTAGCCGGATGCCGGCGGGCCTTTAAGCTCGACCACATTGCCCTCGGGATCGGTCAGATAGATCGACGGCCCCTCGCCTTCGGCGCCGTAGCGCGATTCGACCGGACCACCCGCCACCCCGTGCGCGGCCAGATGGGCCCGGATCGCCGCCTCGTCGAACGGTTCCACCCGCAGACAAAAATGGTCCATATTGCGGCCCTCGGCACCCGGCGCGGCGCCGCCCATCCTGCCCAGCTTGCCGTCGACCGGGACCAGGTCGATCATCGACGCGCCCGCGCGCAATTGCACCAGGCCGATGGCGTCCTGGCGTTTCTCGACCGGACAGCCCAAGACGGTGCCGTAGAAATGCAGCATCGGTTCCAGTTCGGCGACCCGCAGCACGATATGGTCGATTTCCCGGATATGTATCATCGCGCCCCTCCGTCAAATATGGAAATGATGACTATAACCCAACCCCCATCCATGCACTGAACACTATAGAATAGCGGCTTCGATAGTCCACCCGTGCTTTTTTATTCATGTCCCCCGACGACTACTGCCAGCAAAAGACCGCCCAGAGCGGCTCCAGTTTTTACTATAGTTTTCTGTTCCTGCCGCCGGAGCGTCGTCGCGCCATCACCGCCTTGTATGCCTTTTGCCGCGAGGTCGACGACACCGTCGACGAATGCACCGACGAGTCCGTCGCCCGGATCAAGCTGGCGTGGTGGCGCAAGGAAATCGCCAACATGTACGAGGGCAAGCAGAGCCATCCCGTGACGCAGGCGCTGCAGCCGCACCTGGCCATCTACAAGCTCGAGCAGCGGCATCTGCAGGCCATCATCGACGGCATGGAAATGGACTTGAACCAGACCCGCTATCTGGACTATCCGGCGCTGACCAGCTATTGCTGGCACGTGGCCTCGGTGGTCGGCATCCTGTCGGCCAGCATCTTTGGCGCGACCAAGCCCGAGACGCTGCAGTACGCGGAAAAGCTGGGCCACGCCTTCCAGCTGACCAACATCATCCGCGACGTCGGCGAGGACGCGCGCAAGGGCCGCATCTATCTGCCGATCAACGAGCTGCAGCAGTTCAACGTCACCGCCGCCGACCTGCTCAACGCCCGCCACAGCGAGAACTTCGAAAAACTGATGGCGTTCCAGTCCGCCCGCGCCCAGCAGGCGTACGACGACGCCTTCGCGCTGCTGCCGAAGGAAGACCGGCGCGCGCAGCGTCCGGGCCTGATGATGGCCGCCATCTACCGCACCCTGCTGACCGAAGTGGAAAACGACGGCTACCACGTGCTCACGCAGCGCATCTCGCTCACGCCCATCCGCAAACTGTGGCTCGCCTGGAAGACCTATATTCGTGGCTAACGACGACGCCGTGACCGGCTCGCCGGAGGAAAAACGCCTGGCCGCGAAGGCCGAACCATCGAGTTCCCGTTCGGTCGCCGTCATCGGCAGCGGCTGGGCCGGCTGCAGCGCCGCCGTCGAGCTGGCGCGGGCCGGCTTCAAGGTCACCTTGTTCGAGGCGGCGCGCACGCTCGGCGGACGCGCGCGCCGCGTCGAGACCGACCGCAAGCTGCTCGACAACGGCCAGCACATTTTGCTCGGCGCCTACAGCGAGACCTTGCGCCTGATGAAACTGGTCGGCGTCGAGCGCGACCGGGCCTTGCTGACCCTGCCGCTGCAAATGCGCTATCCGCCCGGTGGCGGCGGCATGGACTTCGTCGCGCCGCGCCTGCCCGCGCCGCTGCATCTGGCCACCGCGCTGCTGCGCGCCAAAGGCCTGTCGCGCGCCGATAAAATGAGCCTGGCCCGCTTCTCGAGCACGGCGCGCTGGATGGGCTGGCACCTCAACGACGATTGCAGCGTCAGCGAACTGCTGCAGCGCTTCGACCAGACGCCGCGCCTGATCCAGCTGATGTGGCGCCCGCTGTGTCTGGCGGCGCTGAACACGCCGCCCGAGCGCGCCTCGGCCCGGGTGTTCCTGAACGTGCTGCGCGACAGCCTGGGCGGCAAACGCGCCGCCTCCGACATGCTGCTGCCGCGGGTGGACCTGTCGGCGCTGTTCCCGGACGCCGCCTCGGGCTTCGTGCGGGCGCATGGCGGCGCCGTGCGCACCGGCGCCAAGGTGCAGGCGCTGCGCTCGATCGAAGGCCGGCTGTGGCAGGTCGACGTCAGCGGCGCGGCCGTCGGCGGCACCTGGAGCACCTATTTCAACGGCGTGGTGCTAGCCACCGGCGCCACCCAGGCCGCCGCGCTGCTGCACGCCGTGCCCGAATGCGACACCACCGCCGTGTGCGCCCAGTTGACAGCGTTCGAGCCCGAGGCCATCACCACCGTCTACCTGCAGTACGACGCCGCCACCCGGCTGGCGCTGCCGTTCTTCGCGCTGCTGGAGGACCCGGACAATTACCAGTGGGGCCAGTTCGTGTTCGACCGCGGCCAGCTCGACGCCGACCAGGCCGGCCTGCTGGCGGTGGTGATCAGCGCCTCGGCCGGCGTCGCCGCGCAGGAGCAGGATTTGCTGGCGGAGGCGGTCGCGGTGCAGCTGGCGGCGGCGTTCCAGCGGCCCGAGCTGGGCCGTCCGGCATGGTTCAAGGTCATCACCGAGAAGCGCGCCACCTACGCCAGCACGCCGGGACTGGCGCGTCCGCGCAACGCCAGCGGCCTGCCCGGCCTGGCGCTGGCCGGCGACTACACGGCCGGCGACTATCCGGCCACGCTGGAGACGGCGGTGCGCAGCGGCGTGGCGGCGGCGGCGCTGCTCAAGGGCATACCTCCGGATATTGCGTAAAAATTAATCACCCAAGCCTGGAGCAATCCCCATCTGGTGTCCGAATTCTGTCGCCTGCCCCGCGATTTGCGCAGCCTGTCACATGGCGTTGGCGTGTGGACGCGCATCTGCGTACAGTTGCACCATCGACAAAGACGTATATTGGAACACACCATGAGCAAGCAGCAATACCTCGATGCGCTCAAGCAGGCAATGCAGGGACTGCCGCCGGAAACGGTGGCCAAGACCCTGGCCTACTACGAGCAGCGCTTTATCGACGGCCTGGTGGCCGGCAAAAGCGAAGCCGAGGTCTACAAGGAACTCGACGAGCCGCGCAAGATCGCGATGACCTTGCGCGCCACCGCCCATTTAAATGCTTTTGAGCAAAAGAAAACGCCGGTCAACCTGGTCCGCGTGATGGTGTCGTTTGTCGGCCTGGCGATTTTCAACCTGTTCATGGTCATACCGGCGCTGGTGTACGCGTCGATGCTGCTGGTGGTGTACGTGTCGGCCTTCGCGTTCTACATCGGCGGCGTGGCGCTGACCGCCAGCGGCCTGTCCGGCCAGAACGAGTTGTCGCTAGAGGGGCCGCTGCACCACGTTATGGCCCTGACCCACTCGCGGTTCGACACCAAGGAAGAGGAAGCCGAGGCCAAGAGCTGGCGCATCGCCATCAACGACATGGGCATCCAGGTCAAGAAGGCGCCCGACAGCGAGGCGGAAGCGGCCGCCGACGACGACGCCGACCAGGATACCAGCCGCACCAGCCGCCTGATCGACCGCGCCGGCGCGGTGGCGTCGGGCGACGTGCACATCACCACCGACTTCGACAGCGGGGCCCGCACCACGCAGACCGTGATCGGCTTCGGCCTGATCTTGGGCGGCATCGGCCTGTGCCTGATCGGCATCGTCCTGACGCGCTACACGTTGATCGGTTTGAAGCGCTATGCGGCGATGAATATGTCGCTGCTGCGCGGACGCTAAGGAGACATCGGATGCGCGCATTACTAAAAATCGGAATCGGCCTGCTGCTGCTGTCGTTCGTGCTGATCGGCGTGACCTACAGCATGCTCAAGGCCTACGGCAGCACCAGCCCGACCAGCGTGGCCGGGCGTTCGCTGGGCGGCGAGACCAGGAAGGTCGACGCGATGGCGGTCACCGTGGTCCTCGAAGGGCCGATCGACCTGACCCTGACCCAGGGACCGACGGCGTCGCTGAAGGTGCGCGGCGAGCAGCGCTCGCTGCAGAATATCGAGACCATCCAGGACGGGCGCGATCTGCACATCGGCACCAAGGGCATGCTGCTCAATCCGCGCCATCGGCTGCAGGTGGAGCTGGTGCTACCGATGCTGGAGGAGCTCACGGTGCGCAGCAGCGGCGACACCAAGGTCTCCGGTTTTAGCGGCGACAGGCTGGAGCTGCGCTTGCATGGCTCGGGCAACGTCGCTTTCTCCGGGCGCTATCGCAATCTGATCGCCGGCGCGCATGGCAGCGGCAATCTGCAGTTGAACGCCGGTAGCAGCGAGCATGTGGAGCTGGAGCTGGTCGGCTCGGGCGAGATCAAGTCGTCGGGAAGCTGCAAGACGCTCGATGCGCAGTTGACCGGGTCGGGCGACCTGGATGCGCGCCATTTGGCGGCGGACCGGGTGACGGTCGATCTGAAGGGCTCGGGCACCACCCATGTCTTCGCCAAGCAGGCGGCCGACCTGACATTGCGCGGCAGCGGGGATATACGGGTGTTGGGGAATCCGGACCAGCGTAATGTGAACCGCAGCGGCTCTGGGGATGTTACCTGGGAATAGGACGGGAGACACGTAGGGCGGATTAGCGCAGCGTAATCCGCCATGCATGGTCCGCCGACGGCTCATACATGGCGGATTACGGCGTTCCGCCTAATCCGCCCTACGTGCCTCCCCGGTACACCTCGCGCCCCAGGCCAGGACGTCGCGCCCCGCCGCCAGGCCACTCGCCAGGCACGCCGTCAGCAGATAGCCGCCGGTCGGCGCCTCCCAGTCGATCATCTCGCCGGCCACGAACACGCCCGGCGCCGCCTTCAGCATCGTCCCGTCCAGCCCATCCCACCGTACCCCACCGGCGCTGCTGATCGCCTCGTCGAGCGGGCGTGGCCGCAACAGCCGCACCGGCAGCATCTTGATGGCGCGCCCCAAATAATCGGGATCGGCATACTGCTCCTTGCTCAAACATTCGCGCAGCAGCCCGGCCTTCACACCCTTGATGCCCAACCGGCTTTGCAAATGACTGGCCAACGAGCGCGCCCCGCGTGGACGCGTGACCTCCTCCGCCACGCGCGCGGCCGGCAAATCCGGCAGCAAATCGAGATAGATCGTCGCCACGCCATCGGCCGCGATCTGCTCGCGCAAGGCCGCCGACAAGGCGTAGATCAAGCTGCCCTCGACCCCACCCGCGGTGACCACGAACTGCCCCTGCTTGCGGAAGCTTTTTCCATCCGCGCCGGTCGACGTGATGGCGACGGTGGTCAACGGCTCGCCCGCGTGGCGGCTGCTGAAATGCTCGCTCCAGGCGACGTCGAAGCCGCAATTGGCCGGCACCAGCGGCGCCACGTCCACGCCACGCGCCGCCAGCAGCGGCACCCAGGCGCCGTCCGATCCCAAGCGCGCCCAGCTACCGCCGCCCAGTGCCAGCACGACCGCGTCGGCATGCACCGTCAGCTCGCCGTCCGGCGTTTGCAGCAGCAAGGCACCATCGCGCCAGCCCAGCCAGCGGTGACGCATATGGAAGCGCACGCCGCTCTCGCGCAGCCGGTGCAGCCACGCGCGCAGCAACGGCGCGGCCTTCATGTCGGTCGGGAACACGCGCCCGGAGGTGCCGACAAAGGTCTCCACGCCCAGGCCGTGCACCCACTCGCGCACGTCCGCCGGCCCGAAAGCGTCGAGCATCGGCCGCAGCGCGGCGGCGGCGCCGGCGTAGCGCGGGACAAAATCCGCATACGGCTCCGCGTGGGTGATGTTCATCCCTCCCCGTCCCGCCAGCAGGAACTTGCGGCCGACCGAGGCCATCGCGTCGTACACGTCCACGCATGCCCCGCCCTGCGCCAGCGTTTGCGCTGCCATCAGCCCGGCGGGGCCGCCGCCGATGACGGCGACGCGAAAAGGTGTCAAACTAGACTGCATGCATACGGTCCGATACGATCGAGATGAAGAACAATATTAATGGAGACATGATGGGCGCGATTTTTTGGATCAAACGCTATTTGCTGGCCGCCGTGCCGCTGTTCGCGATACTGGCCGCCGTCGAATGGTTCAAGGGCTCGACCTCGCGCAACGACTATCTGAGCGCCGCCGCGTGGGCGCTGGGCGCGGCCGCGCTGTTCACATGGAGCGCGTGGCGCCGCTACCGCGAGGCAGAGGCGCACGAGCGAACCCGCAAACCTTAAACCGAAGGGGTCGGACCCAAAAGGGTCCGACCCCGGTTGGCTGTGCGGGTTTCACAAATCATCCGGACGGTTCACCCGCCGGTCACCGGCGGGAAGAACGCCACCTCGGCGCCGTCGGCGACCGCGCTGTCGGTGCCGCACATGATCTGGTTGCACGCCATGCGCAAGGCCGGGCTGCCCAGCGCGTCGCGCCAGGTGTCGCCGCGCGCGGCCAGGTGGGCGCGCAGGTCGCCGACCGTTTTCACGGACGCCGGCAGGTCCAGCGTTTCCGACGAGGCGCCAACGGCCTCGCGCACGCTGGCGAAAAATTTTACGGTGACAGCCATCAGTACATTAACTCGCTAAACGGAATAAACCGGACCATGTCTCCAGCGGAGATGGTGGTGCCGGGAGGATTGTCGATCACGCCATCGCCCCACACGGTCGATGTCAGCACGCCGGAACTCTGGTTGTTGAACAATTCGAGCCCGCCGTCGGCGTTGATGCGCGCGCGCAGGAATTCGTTGCGCTTGTCGGCCTTGGGCAGGTCGAAGTCGGCGCGCATCGAAAACGCGCGCGGCGCGATCGGGCCGGATACGCCCTGCAAGCGCAAAATGAACGGTCGCACGAACATCAGGAAGGTGATGAAACTGGCGACCGGGTTGCCCGGCAGGCCGAGGAAGAAAGCATCCTTCACCTGGCCGAACGCCAGCGGCTTGCCCGGCTTGACCGCGATCAGCCACATGTTCAATTGTCCCTCCGCCTCGACCGCCGGCTTGATATGGTCCTCCTCGCCGACGGACACGCCGCCGGAGGTGATGATCAGATCATGCGCCTGCGCGCTCTCGCGCAGCACCGAACGCGTGGCCTCGAGCGAATCGGGCACGATGCCGAAATCGCTGATCTCGCACCCCAGGTTCTCCAGCAGCGCGCGCAGCGTGAAGCGGTTGGAATTGTAGATGGCGCCGGGCGCCAGCGGCTCGCCCGGCATGGTCAGCTCGTCGCCGGTGAAGAACACGGCCACGCGCAGCTTGCGCTTGACCGGCAATTCCGCCAGCCCGACCGACGCGGCCAGACCCAGCTCCTGGCTGCGCAGGCGCGCGCCCGCAGGCAGGATCACGCTGCCGTCGGTGATGTCCTCGCCGGCGCGGCGTATCCATTCGCCCGGCTTGGGCGCGTGCTTGATCGTCACCACATCGCCGGCCAGCTCGCACTGCTCCTGCATGACGACAGCGTCGGCGCCTTCCGGTATGTGGGCGCCGGTGAAGATGCGCGCGGCGGTCCCCGGCAGCAAAGGCTGGCCGACGTGGCCGGCCGGTATCCGCTGCGACACCGTCAGCGCCGCGTTGCCGCTGGCGCAATCGGCGGCGCGCACCGCGTAGCCGTCCATCTGCGTGTTGTCCATGCCCGGCACATTCATGCCCGACACTTGCGCCTGCGCCAGGACGCGGCCATTGGCGTTCAGCGTCGGCACCGTTTCGACCTGCTCCACCGGACGCGCGGCGGCCAGCATCAAGGCCAGCGCCTCGCCGACGGCCAGCATCGGCCGGGGTTGCGGTTTGGACGGCTGTGCGCTCATGATCACAGGCCGGTGTTGGCGGCGATGTAAGCCTTCATCTTCTCGACGTCGGGCTTCATGACCACGAACTTCTGCGGCAGGTCCTCGATGTTCTCGAAGCCTTCCGGACGCTCGGCGTCCTCGCCCAGCGCGTCGAGGATGGTTTCGTTGAACTTGGCCGCCAGCGCGGTTTCCAGCACGATCATCGTCACGCCCGGTTCCAGGTTTTCGCGCGCGACCTTGATGCCGTCGGCGGTGTGGGTGTCGATGACGATGCCGTAATCGTCGGCGACGTCGCGGATCGTGTTCAGGCGGTCGTCATGGGTCGATTTGCCCGACTTGAAGCCGTATTTGGCTACCAGCTTGAATTCGTCGCCGTCGCTGCCAGGCTTGCCCGACAGGTCGAAGCCGCCGTGCGTCTCCACCTTGTGGAACAGCGCGCGCGTGCGCTCGCCGTCGCGGCCAACCAGGTCGTAGATGAAGCGTTCGAAGTTGGACGCCTTGGAGATGTCCATCGACGGGCTGCTGGTGTGGTAGGTCTCGGCCGACTTGCGCACGCGGTACACGCCGGTGCGGAAGAATTCGTCCAGCACGTCGTTTTCGTTGGTGGCGGCGATCAGTTTGTCGATCGGCAGGCCCATCATGCGGGCGATGTGGCCGGCGCAGATATTGCCGAAGTTCCCCGACGGGACCGTGAACGAGACCTTCTGGTCGTTCGAGGTGGTGGCCGACAGGTAGCCGCGGAAGTAATACACCACCTGCGCCACGACGCGCGCCCAGTTGATCGAATTGACGGTGCCGATCTTCTGTTTGGTCTTGAACGGCAGGTCGTTGGAGACCGCCTTGACCATGTCCTGGGCGTCGTCGAACACGCCCTCGATGGCGATGTTGAAGATGTTCGGGTCCTGGAGGCTGAACATCTGCGCGGTCTGGAAGGCGCTCATCTTCTGGTGCGGCGACAGCATGAAGACACGGATGCCCTTCTTGCCGCGCATCGCGTATTCGGCGGCGCTGCCGGTGTCGCCCGAGGTGGCGCCGAAAATGTTCAGTTCCGCGTTCTGCTTGGCCAGCGTGTACTCGAACAGATTGCCTAGCAACTGCATCGCCATGTCCTTGAAGGCCAGGGTCGGGCCGTTCGACAGCGCCTGCAGCACCAGTTTGGTGCCGTTGTCGCCCTCTTCCAACACGCGCAAAGGCGTGATCTGGCTGGCCTTTTCGCCGGCGCGGGCGTTGCGGTAGACTTCCTTGGTGTAGGTCTTGGCGGTCAGCGCGCGCAGGTCCGCCTCGGGGATGTCGGTCGCGAACTTGCGCAGGATCTCGAACGCCAGGTCGGCGTAGGACAGCTGGCGCCACGCGTCCAGCTCTGCGCCGCTCACCTGCGGGTAGGCCGAAGGCAGGAACAGACCGCCGTCGGCGGCCAGGCCGCCCAGCAGAATGTCCGAAAATTGTTGGGGAGACGACGAAGCGGCCGATGCGGCGGCGCGGGTAGACACGTATTGCATAAATTAGAAAAGTCCGGTTGGGCTGACAAGGTTGGCTGGCAGCTAATGGCAGAACGTTACAAAGCGAGCGGATATTATAGTGCGCCTCGCCGTTTCGGGGGCGATTGTCGTTGTTTTATGGTTATGGGCGCCCCCGGCGGGCCCCTTGCGTCGCGGCGCGCTGGCCTGACTGTCGTTCCGGCAATATACTGGAGCCGCCACTCCACCCGCAGTTTCCATTTTTCGCAGTCGCCGCGCCCGATGATGATGAAGTTATCCGTCCAACGTAAAGCCGCCTCTTTCGCCAGCATGCTGTGGGCCTGCTTTAGCGCTTTACTGATCGTCGCCCTGGCCTTTCTGCTATATGTGTGGACCGAAAAGCGGGTCGACCGCGCCAACGAGCTGCGTTACGCGTCGCGCACCCTGGTGGCCGAACTGCGGCAGTCGTCCGACGATTTGACCCGCATGGCGCGCACCTACGTGGCCACGGGCGATCCCCGCTACCGAAAAAATTATCAGGAAATCATCGACATCCGCGACGGCCGCCAGCCGCGCCCACACAACTACGATAACGTCTATTGGGATCTGGTCCTCGACCAGCATCAGCGCCCGCGGGACGCCGGCCAGCCCGTGGCGCTGATGGAGCGCATACAGGAGACCAGCTTCACACCGGCCGAATTGTCGCTGCTGACCCGCGCCAAGGACGAATCGGACCGCCTCACCGCCATCGAGAACAAGGCGCTGGCGATGCGCGACTTCGGCGGCGACGATCCGCAGGCCGTCACCGCCGCCCTGGCGATGCTGTACGACGACGACTATCACCAGGCCAAGGCGGCGATCATGGGGCCGATCGCCCAGGTGAACGACAGCGTCGAGCGCCGCACGCTGCGGGCAGTCGAATCGGCGACGTCCGAGGCCAACCTCGCCAGGGCCGCCTTCATGCTGTTCGCGCTGATGCTGCCGCTGCTGCTGTGGCGCGCCAAGCGCAATCTGGATGCGGCTTTGGGCAGCTCGGTCGACCAGCTGCGATCGGCCATCGAGCGCCTGGGACGGGGCGACGTCAGCGAAACGCTGCCGGTGCGGGACGACGCGCGCGAGAGCGTGTGGACCTGGCTGGCCGGCATGCAGCGCAACCTGGCCAGGCTCGATGACGAACGCGCACTGGCGCTGGCCCGTTCGCAGCGCGTCGGCCGCCTGTATGCAGCGCTTAGCCAGTGCAACCAGGCCATCTTGCGCAGCACCAGCGAGCAGGAACTGTTCGACGACATCTGCGGCGCCGTCGTGACGTACGGCGGCATGTCGATGGCATGGATCGGCGTGATCGACACGACGGCCGACGGACTGGCGGCCACCGTGTCCCCCGCCGCCAGCGCCGGCGAGGGCACCGAATACCTGAGCAACCTGGCCATCTCGCTGGACGCGGAGCAGCCCGAGGGGCGCGGTCCGATAGGACTGAGTTACCGCGCGGGGGAGCCTTACTGGTGCCAGGACTTCCTGCGCGCGCCCGAAACGGCGCCGTGGCACGCGCGCGCCGCCCGTTACGGCTGGGCGGCGTCGGCGTCGCTGCCGCTGCGCCGCAACGGCCGAATCGTCGGCTTCTTCTCCGCCTACTCCACCACAACCGGCGTGTTCGACGCCGAAGTGCGCGACCTGTTCGTCGAAATGGCGCTCGACATCGAGTTCGCGCTGAAGAACTTCGACCACGACCGCAAACGCGAACAGACCGAGGCCTCGCTGCGCAAAAGCGAGCAGCATCTGCGCACCATCATCGAGACCGAACCGGAATGCATCAAGGTGGTCGACGCCCAGGGGCGCCTGCTGGAGATGAACAGCGCCGGCCTGAATATCCTGGAGGCCGAATCGCTGGAGGAATTGCAGAAGCACGTGCTGACGGACCTGATCCTGCCGGAGTACCGCGATGCCTTCATCGCGCTACACCAGCGCGTGATCGGCGGCGAGAACGGCCACCTTGAATTCCGTGTGCAGGGGCTCAAGGGGGGGCAGCGCTGGCTGGAGACGCACGCCGCGCCGATGACCGGCGCCAACGGCGAGCCGCGCATGCTGCTCGGGATCACGCGCGACATCACCGACCGCAAACTGGCCGACGAGCGGATACAGTACCTGGCCCATTTCGACCCGCTCACCGGCCTGCCGAACCGCGCCCAGTTGCAGGAGCACACGCTGCACTCGCTGGCGCTGGCGCGCCGCAACCGCGAGTCGATGGCGCTGATGATGCTCGATCTGGACCACTTCAAGGACATCAACGATTCGCTCGGCCACAGCGTCGGCGACGGCCTGCTGTGCGAGCTGGCCAAACGCCTGCGCCACGGCCTGCGCGAGGACGACATCGTGGCCCGCCTCGGCGGCGACGAATTCATCTTCGTGCTGCAAAGGGCCGAATCGAAGGACGCCGCCGAGGTGGCGCGCAAGCTGATGGAACTGATCGACCAGCCTTTCCGGGTCGGCACGCACGACCTGAAGGTGACGGCGTCGATCGGCATCGCCCTGTATCCGGCCGACGGCGCCGACATGGAAACGCTGCTGCAGCGCGCCGACGCGGCCATGTACCAGGTCAAGCACGCGGGGCGGCACGACTTCCGCTTCTTCACGGCCGCCATGCAGCAGCGCGCGGCGCGCCATCTGCAGCTGGTCAACGCGCTGCGCTACGCGCTCGAGCGCGACCAGATGCAGGTGGTCTATCAGCCGCAGGTCTCGCTGCCGGACCAGCGCATCATCGGCGCCGAGGCGCTGCTGCGCTGGTCAACACCGGAGCTAGGGGTGGTGTCGCCGATGGAATTCATCCCCGCCGCTGAAGAGAGCGGGCTGATACTGCCGATCGGCGCGTGGGTGCTGCGCCAGGCCGTGCGGCAGGCGCGCGCATGGCTCGACGACGGCCTGCAGCCGCTGGTCATGGCGGTCAACCTGTCGGCGACGCAGTTCCGCAACACCGACCTGCCGGAGCTGATCACGCAGATTTTGCAGGAGGAAGGCCTGCCGCCGGAGTATCTGGAGCTGGAGCTGACCGAGGGCGTGGCGTTGAACGATCCGCAGGGCGCGATCGCGATGATGAACAATCTGCACGAGCGCGGCGTGCGGATGTCGATCGACGATTTCGGCACCGGGTTTTCATCGCTCAGCCACCTGAAGAAGTTCAAGGTGTACAAACTCAAAATCGACAAGTCGTTCGTGCGCGATATCAGCACCGACGCCGAGGACAAGGCGATCGTCAGCGCCATCATCAACATGGCGCGCAGCCTGGGGCTGAAGACGATCGCGGAGGGGGTGGAGACGGCCGAGCAGCTCGATTTCCTGCAGCAGCAGCACTGCAACGAGATGCAGGGGTACTACTTCAGCAAACCGGTGCCGGAACAGGCGTTCCGGCAGCTGCTGCTAGCACGCCGCATGGTTGACGGTGATGACGTGGATCGCCAAACCGCCTAGCGACGTCTCCTTGTACTTGGCCTGCATGTCGGCACCGGTCTGGCGCATCGTTTCGATGACTTCATCGAGGCTGACAAAGTGCGTGCCGTCGCCCTTCAACGCCAGCGACGCGGCGGTGATCGCCTTGACCGCCCCCATGCCATTGCGCTCGATGCACGGAATCTGCACCAACCCGCCGATCGGATCGCAGGTCATGCCGAGATGGTGTTCGATGCCGATTTCGGCGGCGTTCTCGATCTGGTTGTTGGAGCCGCCCAGCGCCGCCACCAAACCCGCCGCCGCCATCGCGCAGGCCACGCCAACCTCGCCCTGGCAGCCGATTTCCGCCCCGGAGATCGACGCGTTGCGCTTGCAAAGCATGCCGATTGCGGCGGCGGTCAGCATGAAGTCGCGGATGCCGGTGACCGGGTCGCTCGGCTTGCAATCCTCGGCGTAATAGCGCAGCACGGCCGGAATGATGCCGGCCGCGCCGTTGGTCGGCGCCGTCACCACGCGCCCGCCGGCGGCGTTTTCCTCGTTGACGGCCATCGCGTACAGGCTGACCTGGTGCAGCGCGTCGTGCGGCAGGTGGTTCGCCTGGCTGGCGCTGGACTGCGATTGCGTCCACAAGTTGGCCGCGCGCCGCTTGACGTTCAAGCCGCCCGGCAGCTGGCCGGCCGTCTCCAGGCCGTGCGCGATACAGTCGCGCATGACATGCCAGATCTTGTCGATGCCGGCGTTGAGTTCATCCTCGCCGCGCTTGACGCATTCGTTCGCGCGCAGCATTTTCGGTATCGTCAGGCCGCTCGCCTCGCCGTGGGCCAGCAACTGGTCCATGGTATCGAACGGGTAGGGAATCGCCGAGGCGGGGGCCGTGCCGGCCGCCATCTGCGGCGCCTCGCCCTCCTCTTTGATAAAACCGCCGCCCACCGAGTAATAGACTTTGCTGACGGTGGCGCCGTCGGCGCGGGTCAGCGTGAAGCGCATGCCGTTAGGATGTTCGGCCAGCGATTCGGCCATGTGGAACACCAGATTTTTGCCGCGCTTGAACGGCACCGCGTGGGTTCCCAGCAGCCACAGTTCACCCGCCGCTTCGGCTTCGGCCAACCGGGCATCGACCATGGTCGGCACCACGTCCTGCGGGGTTTCACCCATCAGGCCGAGGATCACCGCCTTGTCGGTCGCGTGGCCGATGCCGGTGAGCGCGAGCGAGCCATAGAGTTCGGCGGCCACCTCGGTGACATCGTCAAGCGGAGCGCAGTCGAGCAGAAACCGGCGGGCCGCCACCATCGGTCCCACCGTGTGGGAACTCGACGGCCCTATGCCGATCTTGAACAAATCGAAAACGCTCATATCCATCGGATGTCTCTCTTTTTTATAATGTGGTTGATTAAGCCGCTTTGCCCAGGCGGACATCGACGTTGGCCAGCATGTCGGCCACCATCTCCTCGACACCGATGCGGGCCTTCCAGCCCCAGTCGGCGGTCGCGGTGGCGTCGTCCAGGCTTTGCGGCCATGTGTCGGCGATGGCCTGGCGGCTATCGGGCTTGTAGGCGATTTTAAAGTCCGGCACGGCGCGCGTGATGGCGGCGGCCAGTTGCTCCGGATTGAACGAGACGCCGGCCACGTTGTAGGCCGAGCGCACCTTGACCTGTTCGGCCGGCGCTTCCATCAGTTCGATGGTGGCGCGGATCGCATCGGGCATGTAGATCATCGGCAGCGTGGTTTGCGGGCCGAGGAAGCATTCATAGCGCTCGCCGCGCAGCGCGGAATGGAAGATCGCGATGGCGTAGTCGGTGGTGCCGCCGCCCGGTGGCGACTTGAAGCTGATGATGCCCGGGTAGCGGATGCTGCGCACATCGACGCCGTACTTGATGAAGTAGTACTCGCACAGACGCTCGCCGGCCAGCTTGCTGATGCCGTAGATCGTGGTCGGGTCCATCACCGTGGTTTGCGGCGTGTTCGACGCCGGCGTGTTGGGGCCGAAGGCGGCGATCGACGACGGCCAAAAGACCTTCAACGGCTTGCCGATGATGCCGCGCTCGCGCGCCACCTCCAGAATATTGAGCAGGCCGTCCATGTTCAAGGTCCAGGCCTTGAGCGGCGCCGCCTCGCCGGTGGCCGACAGCATCGCCGCCAGTTGGTAGACCTGGGTGATGCCCTCCTCCGTCACCAGCGTGGACAGCGCCTCTTTGTCCAGCACATTGAGGGGCGTGTAGCGCTGCGCGTGATACAGGTTGGTCGGGCTGATGTCGCTGGCGATGACGTTTTGCGCGCCGTGTTTGGCGGCCAGCGCCTCCACCAGTTCACTGCCGATTTGGCCATTGGCGCCGATGACGAGGATGCGTTGTTGTTCCATGTTGATTCCTGACGATTGTTTTATTTTTTAAGCAGGCCAAGCTCGTTGCCCGCCTGTTCGAATGCTTTGAGCACGGTGTCCAGCTGCTCGCGGCTATGCGCTGCGGACAATTGAACACGCACGCGCGCCTGGCCCATCGGGACCACCGGGTAGAAGAAGCCGCTGAGCAGAACGCCCAGCTCATACATTCGTGCCGCGAATTTTTGCGCGACGGGCGCGTCGAACAACATCACAGGAACAACAGGGTGGGTACCGGGCTTGATGGTGAAGCCGATACGCTCGATCTCCTTGCGGAAGTAGGCGGTGTTTTCGTGCAGGCGGTCGCGCAGTTCGGTCGACTGCGACAGCCGCTCGAGCACCGCCAGCGACGCGCCGGCGATCGACGGCGCCAGCGTGTTGGAGAACAGGTAAGGCCGGGATTTCTGGCGCAGCATGTCGATCACCTCTTTGCGCGCGGACGTGAAGCCGCCCATCGCGCCGCCCAGGGCCTTGCCCAGCGTGCCGGTGATGATGTCGACCCGGCCCATGACGTTGTGGTGCTCGTGGGTGCCGCGGCCGGTCGCGCCCATGAAGCCGGAGGCGTGGCATTCGTCGATCATCACCAGGGCGCCGTATTTGTCGGCCAGGTCGCAGATCTTGTCCAGCTGGGCGATGGTGCCGTCCATCGAGAACACGCCGTCGGTGACGATGACTTTATGGCGTTTGTCGGCGGCGGCCTGCAGCTGCGTTTCCAGGTCGGCCATGTCGTTGTGGGCGTAGCGGAAGCGCGCCGCCTTGCACAGACGGATGCCGTCGATGATCGAGGCGTGGTTCAGCGCGTCCGAGATGATGGCGTCGTTCTCGTCGAACAGCGGCTCGAACACGCCGCCGTTGGCGTCGAAGGCGGCCGCGTAGAGGATCGTGTCCTCGGTGCCGAGGAACTTGGAGATCGCCTGCTCCAGTTGCTTGTGCACGGTCTGGGTGCCGCAAATGAACCGCACCGACGACAGGCCGTAGCCGTATTTTTCGGTGGCGTCGATCGACGCCTTGGCCACCCACTCCTCGCCGGACAGACCGAGGTAGTTGTTGGCGCACATATTGATCAAGGTGCGGCCGTCCTGGGCCACCACTTCCGAACCCTGGCGCGAAGCGAGCACGCGCTCCGGCTTGTACAGGCCTTGATCGCGCAATTGATCCAGGTTTTGCTGCAGGCCGCTGAAGAAGGTGCTTTTTGCTTGGTTGCTCATGATGGTCCTTGTATGTGGTACGATCGTTTTCACTGCGTTATGAGAAATCCGTTATGTCGAACGCAAATTCAATATATCGAATCTTACAGAGAACCAGTGAACAGCGCAAGAAGGAAGCATGCGGTTCTGACCGCGTTTTTCCGACAGATTTACTTAGAATTTAGCCTATCCGCCGAATAAAACAATGAAAACACCTGTTTCGACGAACGCACCACCCGAGGTCGGCGCCGCGTTGCAACGCCTGCGCCTGGCGCGCGGCCTGACCCTGGAGGACCTGTCCCGCATCGCCGGGGTGTCCAAATCGATGCTGTCGCAGATCGAACGCGAAAAGGCCAATCCCACCATCGCCATCACGTGGCGGCTGTCCAATGCGCTGGGGGTGCAGATCGGCGAGCTGCTGGCGACGGCGGAGAAGGAGTCCGAGACCATCCGCGTGCTCGACGCGCACGAGACTCCCACCCTGCCCGGCAACCACGCCGGCTACGTGCTGCGCATCCTGGGGCCGATGGAGTTGGCGGGGAAGTACGAGTGGTATGAGCTGACCTTGGCGCCGGGCGGCGAGCTGGCGTCGCAGGGACATGATCCGGGCGCGCAGGAGCATGTCACCTTGCTGCACGGGTCGGTGGAGGTGGAGGTCGGCAATACCAAGAAGAAGGTCAAGCTGGGCGGCACGGCGCGCTACCCCGGCGACCAGCAGCACACCATCCGCAACGTCGGCAAGACCGAAGCGAAGGCGTTGTTGGTTGTGATACACCGGTGAATGTGAATCAGGCCGGTTGAGTATTGTCATAAGGCTACGGAGGCGGCTCCTCCAATGTTATCCTGACATCCCCCAACCTCCCGCGGACTTATTTGATTTTCGGTTTGATCAGCTGCGCGATGCGGCCGTCCGCGCCCTGGGGCGGCAAGGTATAGCCGGGTAGGCGGAGCGTCGCGCGCAGGCCGCCTTCCGCGCGGTTTTCAAGCGCAAGCTTGCCGCCCTGGCTGGTCGCCAGTGCCAGCACGATGGACAGCCCCAACCCACTGCCGCCGGTTGCGCGCGCGCGCGAACTCTCCAGCCGCTCGAACGGCAAGGTCAGACGCGGCAGCGCCTCTTCCGGCACGCCGGGGCCGTCGTCTTCCACCGTCACCAACACGTCGCCACCGTCGCTAATCGCCGTCAGCCGCGCGCCGTGCGCGTAGCGGACCGCATTGTCGATCAGGTTGTCCAGCATGCGCCTGAGAGCGAGCGGTGCGCAGGCGACCGGCAACGTGGCCTGTTCCCCGTGCCATTCGACGTCCTGCCCCAGCTCCCGCCGCACCGCCACCAGCGCCGCGATCTCGACGGCAAGGTCCACCAAGCGCGGTGCCGGCGCGCCCGAGGCCGACACTTCGCGGGCGAAAGTCAACGTATCGTCGAGCAGCATGTTCATCTCGTCGAGGTCGGCGACGGCGCGGGCGCGCTGGTCCGCATCGTCGATGAATTCAGCGCGCAACCGCAGCCGCGTCAGATAGGTGCGGAAGTCATGGGCCAGCGCGGCCAGCATGCGCGTGCGGTCGTCGATCAGCGAGCGTATCGTGTGCTTCATGTCGTTGAAAGCGCGCGACAGGTCCTTGATTTCGGCCGGCCCGTCCAGCGGCAGGTCCGGCATCGACAGATTGGCGGCCAACTGGCGCGAGGCGGCGTTCAACGCCCGCAGCGGCCGCGCCGTTTGCCGCAGCGCCACCAGCAGCACGGCGACCAGGATCGCGCAGCCAAGCAGGCCGATCAACAGCGCGCGGTCCATGAGTCGCCGCAGCGCCGGAGCGCGAGTGCGCTCCAGCACCAGGCTGTCGCCGCTCGTCAGCGTCAGCACCAGGCTCACCGGCGCCGCCGTGCCGATATCGTCCGCGCTGACCGCGTTGAGCCGCTCGCCGGGGCGCACTTCGACGTGGAATGGCCTGCCCTCCAAACCGTCGGCGTAGTGGGCGAACAGCCGCTCCAGCCGCGCCGAACCGCGGTTGGGCGGTGCGCCGGCCGACGCCGCGCCGGCCGCTTGCAGACGAACCAGCAAGGCGTCGCTGTTCAAGGCGCGCACGATGTCGGGGCGCAGGGCCGGCGGGGCTTTTTCCAGCGCGGCGGCCATGGCCAGCGCCTGCCTCGGCGACGGCAGCAGGAACACCGGCCGCGCCGGGCCGCCCGGCCAGAACACTACCGCCAGCAGCACGAACTGGAACAGCAGCGCGCCGGCCAGCACGGTGCCGCCGATGCGCACGGCCAGCGTGTCGAAACGCGGTTGTCTCACAGGTTCTCCACGGCCGGCGCGAACAGATAGCCACCGCCGCGCACGGTCTTGATCATCTCGGATTCGGCGTTGTCGAGCTTACGCCGCAAGCGGCTCAGCTGGACGTCGATGGCGCGGTCGAATGGCATGGCGGAGCGCCGACGCGTCCAGTCCAACAATTGATCGCGGTTCAGCACCCGTTGCGGATGCGTCAGGAACACCATCAGCAGGTCGAACTCGGCACCGGTCAACTCCACCGGTTGACCCTGCGTATTGGTCAGGCGGCGCGAACCGGCGTTTAGCGTCCAGCCGGCGAAGGCGTAGAGCCGGGCGGCGGGCTGCGGCGGCAGGTAGGTGTCGCGGGTGCGGCGCAGTACCGCGCGCGTCCTGGCGACCAGTTCGCGCGGGTCGAACGGCTTGGCCAGGTAGTCGTCGGCGCCCAGCTCGATGCCAATGACGCGGTCCACCGCGTCGCCTTTCGCGGTGACCATGATGATCGGCATCGCCAGCGGGCCGCTGCGCAGGCGGCGGCAAATCGACAGGCCGTCCTCGCCTGGCATCATCAGGTCAAGTATCACCAGGTCGACGCGGCGGTGGGCCATGGCGCGGTCCAGGTCCTTGCCGCCGGCACAGGCCACCACCTCGAAGCCCTCCCGCTGCAGCAGGCCGGCAATCAAGGGGCGGATTTCAGGGTCGTCTTCGACAACAGCGATCAGGGTGGTCTGTGTCATAGATGCGTCCATAAACGAGGTACAGCCGAGTGTAAATTGCCTGGTTTTTCCGGGAAAGCCCAATATGCCATTGTTACACTTCGTTACGCTCCGCAACGGCACAGTCGTACTGGCACGACGCCGCGCCGTTAAGCTCCCATCATCGACAACCCAGGGAGTTTGGATGAAACTGAAGATCGCAAGCCTGGCGGTGCTGACGCTGCTGGCATCCGCCTGTGCCTTTGCCCGGCAACCTGACCGCCCCCGCCTGCGCGATCGGATGGCGGAGCGCAACACGGCCATCCCGGGCGTGATCGAGACCACGCTGACGTTCGGCGGGGCGCGGCGCAGCTACCTGGTGCTCGATGCCAGCCATGGCGGCGCACCTGCTCCCTTGGTGCTGTTGCTGCATGGCGGTGGCGGCAGCGGCGCAACGATGATCGCGCGCTGGCAGGCCAAAGCCGCCGCAGAGGGGTTGATCCTGGTGGCGCCAAACGGCATTGGCCGGCGGCCCGGCAGCGGCACCTGGAACGCTGGCGGCTGTTGCGGCCAAGCCATGACCAGCGCCAGCGCCGACGTGCGCTTTGTCGGCGCCGTCATGGACGACGTGATCAGGACGGCCAGGGTGGACGCCGCCCGTGTCTACGTCGCCGGCCTGTCCAATGGCGCCATGCTGGCGCACCGCGTGGCCATCGCCTACCCGCAGCGGCTAGCCGGCGTGGCCGTCGTGGCGGGTGCGCTGTTCGGCGACGAACCGGCGCCGCGCGCACCGGTAGCGATCCTCATCATGCATGGCATGAAGGATCGGGTGGTCGGCTTCGACGGCGGCATGAGCCCGACGGGCCGTATCGCCAGGGCGCAGTCCAAACCGTTCAAACCGGTAAGCTACGCGGTCGATTTCTGGCGCCATGTGGACGGCTGCGGCGATGCGCCCACCGTGACCACGCGGGGCGATGTGACCACAGAGATCAGCAACGCCTGCAGCGCCGGCGGCGAGGTGCGGTTCTACCGCCTGGCCTCGGCCGACCACGGCTGGCCCGGCCCCGGCAATGGCGAGATGCCGATGCTGGAACGCCTGCGCTATGACGAGATCGACGCCACCAACGTGATCTGGGACTTTTTCAAAACCCGCGCGCGCGACGTGGGCCCCTAATCCGCCACGTTTCAACAACGCGGCTGCAATAAATCGCATACTAATCTGAAAGGATAGCAGCAATGACAATCAACACGGCACACACAGCCTCAATAGCCGGGGCATGGATCTTCAGCGCATTCGCTGTTTTTATTGGGGGCTGCGGCGGTGGTGGGACCAGCGCTGTTGGCCGCACCGATACCACTGCGTCGATGAAGGAGGTTCCCGTGGTGGCTGTAAAGGCGAACCAAAAGATCAGTGGGTTCCCTAATGCAATCGATATGTATGTGCCGAGTAATGCGCAGGTCGCGGTGATTTTTTTGCATGGCGGCGGCGGACGCAAAGAGAACTTTGCGTACGAGCTGGGAATTAAAAACGACGCGGGCGCTGTTACCTCCATGACTTCGCCGACCGGCGATTCGTGGCTGATATCGAAAAAAGTAATGGCCATATTCCCGCAAGGGCAAACACAGCCCGGCTACAACGCCTGGACGTGGAGCAACTACGTGATGGACTCCGGCCAGGACGACGTGGCATTCTTGCAGTCGCTGGCGACTGCGATCAGGACGGATCCCACGCTGCCGGCAATTTCCAAGATCTATTTGGTCGGACATTCCAATGGTGGCATGATGACGAACCGCATCTGGTGCGAATCGCCAACCACGTTCGACGGATATGGTGCGCTGGCCGGCCCTCCATCGATCCATCTCGATCCCGGTTTGGCTGCCTCCAGCACCAACCATCCGTGCAATCCGATCACCGTAAAACCTTACATCAGCGTGGTTGGCGATTCAGACCAGGTATTGCGAAGCACCGGCAACATGGGCAATAAGTACTGGATTATCAATCCCGCGCTACATACAAATTCCGTATCGTGGATAGACGCGCTGTCATCGGTGCTTAACGACCAATTATTTCACACGCGGCGTGTAGCGATGCGCTGCGCTGGCGTGCCCGGTACGCCAACCGTTAATGGCCAGATCACCACCTACTCCGACTGCAATGACACCCTGCGCTCGATCGTTATTGCACAAACCGTCGTCAACGGCACCCCTTCCGGGGGCGATCATTGTCTGCGCAATCTTAGTGGCCCGTGCATCACCACTCTCGCAGGCGATACCGGGGTTGATTACAAATCGCTGCTGGTCGATTTCTTGAAAATGTTTTGAGTCGGCATTGCTTTGCTCCGGTGTAGCGCTAATTTTCCTGCACCGATATGGTCGTTCGCCAACGGCGTCGCCCCCCCCAATGAGCGAAGCCGGTCAGAAGGCCATGAGCGCGGGCTCGGTTTTGGAGGCCGAGAGGCTCTCGGCCCTGTTATCGGTGCTAAGCGGGCCGGAATTAATGAAAGCCCTGGCAGGACTTGAATTGCTCGCGGCGGCGACATTCAAACTAACGCTGAAGAACAAGGAGAAACAATGAAGTATGCATTGGTATTCTTGGGGGTAATTCTTGCGGTTGGAATCGTCATCACTGTCGTTGGCATGTGTACCGCCAAGGACCATGAAACTTCAATGACGCGAGCCTATAACGCTCCTGTCAAAGCGGTATATGACCTGGTGCGAAACTACGAGGAATACCCCAAATGGCGAACGGGCGTCAAATCGATGACCCGCGACGGCGCGGCACGCTACGTTGAGGAGTCCGCTCACGGAAAGATTCCCTACCAAATTGTCGAGGAGCTCGCAGACACACGACTGGTATCGAGGATCGACGACGCCAATCTTCCATTTTCCGGCACATGGACTTTTGAAGTCTCGGAGCAGAACGGCAAAGCGCAGCTGAGGATTACTGAACGGGGCAGCGTTCCGAATCCGATAATGCGTTTCTTCTCCGCGTATGTGTTTTCACATGAACGGACGATACGAGCATACCTCGAGGACGTTGCCAGAAAAGTCGAAGCCAGATAATGTGTCGTGCGGGCCAGCCCTCCTTGCGCGGTCGCTGTCCGGCGGATCGTGGCCGATTTCGCTGCGCCAATCCGCCAAGAGCCGCCACCGGCCATGGCGAATGACCACCTCTACCAATTCGATTCACGCTCCGGCGTGGAACTGATGCGGTGGATGGCCAGGTCGGCGCCCTGGAATTCATCTTCCGGATCGAGGCGCAGGCCCAGCGTGGCTTTCAACACGCCATAGATGGCGAAGCCGCCCGCCAGCGCGATCGCCACGCCCATCAACGTGCCTGTCACCTGCGCGGCAAACGACACGCCGCCCACGCCACCCAGCGCCTTCAACCCGAAGATCCCCGCCGCGATCCCGCCCCACGCCCCGCACAGGCCATGCAGCGGCCACACACCCAGCACATCGTCGATCTTCCATTTGTTCTGCGCCAGCGTGAACATCCAGACGAAGATGGCGCCCGCGATACCGCCGGTAACCAGCGCCCCCAGCGGATGCATCAGGTCAGACCCGGCGCACACCGCCACCAACCCCGCCAGCGGCCCGTTGTAGGCAAAGCCCGGATCGTTTTTCCCCATCAGCAGCGCGACCAGGGTGCCGCCGACCATCGCCATCAGCGAATTGACCGCGACCAGGCCGTTCATCTTGTCGAGCGACTGCGCGCTCATGACGTTGAAACCGAACCAGCCCACCGTCAAGATCCAAGCGCCCAGCGCCAGGAACGGAATCGACGACGGCGGATGCGCGGCGATCGCGCCGTTCTTCATATAGCGCCCACGCCGCGCGCCCAGCAGCAGCACCGCCGGCAGCGCGATCCAGCCGCCCACCGCGTGCACCACCACCGAACCGGCGAAGTCGTGGAACTCGGCGCCGAAGGCCTGCAGCAGACTATCCTGGATGCCGAAGCGGCGGTTCCAGACGATCCCCTCGAAGAACGGATAGACCAAGCCGACCAGCAGCGCGGTGGCGATCAGTTGCGGGTGGAAGCGCGCCCGCTCGGCGATGCCGCCGGAGATGATCGCCGGGATGGCCGCCGCGAACGTCAGCAGGAAGAAGAACTTGACCAGCTCATAGCCGTTTTTGGCGGCCAAAACGTCGGCCGACGAGAAGAAATTGACGCCGTAGGCGATGCTGTAACCGACGAAGAAGTAGGCGATCGTCGATACCGCGAAATCCACCAGAATCTTGACCAGCGCGTTGACTTGGTTCTTCTTGCGCACGGTGCCAAGCTCCAGGAAAGCGAAGCCGGCGTGCATCGCCAAAATCATGATGGCACCTAGCAAAATGAACAATGCATCGGCGCCGTCTTTGTGTAAACCCATCAAAATCACTCCCCAAAATAATGCACGATTTGAAAACGAATACCTGTATAAGCAATATTTGTTCCAACTTGGTGCAAATTTTAAGTCTATGATTTAACTGTATTTTGTTTTGGTGCTCGCGCGCGCACCACCGCCGTGCGCACCGAAAAATGGCATCATTTTGGTGCGCGCGCGAACTCCGGTCGTGTCCCGCCTCAGATCGGGGCGCCCGGCGGAACCGCTGGCGTGGCGCGCAATTTGACGCTGCGCGGGTCCCTCAAATAGGCGGTAATGAGTTCGGCCGCCTCCTTGCGGCTGGTGGCCGTGACGCCTTTGCCGGGGTTCTTTTGCAGCCACTGCGCCAGCTCGCGCGCCGACTGCGTGACTTCGGCCGCCACGTTCGGATGCAGTTTGCCGCCGTCCAGTAAATTCAGCACGCCGTCGAGCAGCACCCAATTGGCCGCCAGTTGCACCGCCTCGCCGCCAATCACCGATGCCGGCACCGGCTCACGCTTCCAGGTCCTTTGCAGCAGCAGCGACAGCGCCTCCTGCACGCCGGGCTGCTGCCCGTCCCGCGCATGCTGCCACGAGAGACGGTTAACGCGGCCCGGGTCCAGCAGGAAGCCGGTCGTTTGCGCGGCCCCCGCCTCGGCGATCGAGAAGGCGTCGAACACGGAACCCATGCGGGTGGCGAAGTACTCGCGGCCCCGGTCATGCCCCATCGCCGGCGGCGTCAGCACATCGAGCACGTTCGCCGGCAGCGCCAGATATTCGGCGCGCAGGCTGTCGGCCAGGCGGTTCAGCGCCTGGCGCTGCACGGCGGCGGGAGTGATGTTGACGCCGGCCTTGCCGATGCCGGCCTTGACGTCGCCGCCGGTGGTGTAATCGAAATCGCCGCCACCGATCAGGCGCGCCACCGCCTCGCCTTGATAGCGCTGCAGCAGGTAGACGGGGACCAGACGCGCTTCCAGCTCGCCGATCTGGCGCGCATCGGGCAACACGCCGACCGAGAAGGTCTGCAGCGCGCGCTGGCGCACCGCGCCCAGTTGATCCCAGGTCTTGAGCGAGTCCGGACCGAAGTCCCACAGCAGGCCGTCCGGGTGGCTGGCGCCCGGCGTGCGGTCGTCCTGGTCGCTGGAGTACAACATGCCCGCCGCCCTGGCGTCGCCGCGCAGCTTGGCCAGGGCGGCCTGCTCCTGCGCGCCGCCGCCGAAATCGCCGTAGACATATTTGACGATGTAGTCGTCCCAGGGGCCGACGCCCACGCCATACGCGTCGGCCAAGTCGATTTCGCCCCGCGCGTCGAGCTTCAGCAGCGGGTGCGGATAGTCCATCACGGAGCCGTTACCGCCCGCCATGCGGCTGGCGGCGAAGTTGTGCGCGAAGCCGAGCGTGTGGCCGACCTCGTGCGCGGCCAACTGCCTAAGGCGCGCCAGCGCCATTTCCTCGGCCAGTTTGTGTTTGTCGGCCGGAGCGTTTTTGCCGTACGGCGCGAGCAGGCTTTCGGCGATCAGGATGTCCTGGCGCACGCGTTGCGATCCCAGCGTGACGGCGCCACGGATGATCTGGCCGGTGCGCGGATCGGCCAGTGCGTTCCCGTACGACCAGCCGCGCGTGGCGCGGTGCACCCAGTGGATGACGTTGTAGCGGATGTCCATGGCGTCCACGCCTTCCGGCAGCAGCTCGACCCGGTAGGCATCCTTGAAGCCGGCCTTTTCGAACGCGCTGGCCCACCACGAGGCACCTTGCAGCAGCGCGCTGCGCACCGGCTCCGGCGCGCCACGGTCGACGTAGTAGACGATGGGCTTTTTGACGGTGCCGACCGCCGCCGTCGGATCGGTCTTTTCCAGGCAATGCCGCACCTGCCAGTGCACGTCGATGCTGCTGGAGAGCGGCGTGGCGAAGTCGTAGTAGCTGACATCGAAACCGCCGGAGAACGGATGATAGATGCGCGGCCGCCAGCCGGATTGGCCGTCGGCCGCCGGCAGGCGCACCATGCTGATACGCTGGCGCATCGACAGGCTGGCCGGATCGGCGGCGACCTGGCGCACGTATTCGCCCTGGCCCGCACCGGCAAAGGTCAGCAGCGATTCGAGTTCCACATTGTCGGGAAAGGCTTTGGCCTGCTCGGCCAGAACCGCGCTGCGGCCAGGATCGACCACGTAGGCGCCCTGTTTTGCGGCCGTCAGCCGGGCGGCGATGCCGTGGCGGTCGGCCAGCAGGAAGCCGGAGAAGTCGACCAGGTGCGCGCCGCCGTCGCTGGCCAGGATGTCGCCCGACCACAGCACGGCGTTGGCGAACGATTCCGTGACGGCGGCCCGCTCGTCCTTGTCCGCCGACGCGGCGATGTAGCCGGTGTTGTCCTGAACCAGGAACAGCTTGGCGCCGTGCTTTTCGAAATGGACCATGCGCATGTCGCCGGCCTGGCCGCGATCGAGGCCGACGTCGTTCGAGCCCAATGCGTAAGGCAGGGAACTCAATAGCAGGAACGGCTGCTCCAGCATGGCGACCGAGAGCAGCACCCTGCCCTTGGCGGCGTCGCGCCAGACGTCGATGAAGCCCGGTTGCGATTGCAGGCCGCGCGTGACGTCGGACACCGACTTGGCGGCCGGCGCGCCGGCGGGATTGTTCGATTGCGCCAGCGCCGGCGCCACCGGCACCGCGCCCAGCATCAAGAGGGCGAGCAGCAGCGGCCCGGCGGCTGGCGCGGCCCTCATCGCGGGCCCGCCGCCGGCTTGACCGCCGCCGACGCGGTGGTTTGCGTCGCCGGCGCCACCTTGTCCATGCCCAGCGCGTGACTCAGGAAGCCCCAGCGATCCGCCACCTCTTCGATCTGCTTGGTGGTCGGCTTGCCGGCGCCGTGGCCGGCCTTGGTGTCGATGCGGATCAGGATCGGTGCGGCGCCGGCTTGGTCGGCCTGCGCGGTGGCGGCGAACTTGAAGCTGTGCGCAGGCACCACGCGGTCGTCGTGATCGGCGGTGGTGATCATCGTGGCCGGATAGCAGGTGCCCTTCTTCAGGTTGTGCAGCGGCGAGTACTTGACCAGCGCCTTGAACTCCTCGGCGTTGTCCGACGAGCCGTAATCCGACGTCCACGCCCAGCCGATCGTGAATTTATGGAAGCGCAGCATATCGAGCACCCCCACCTGCGGGATCGCCGCGGCGAACAATTCCGGACGCTGCGTCATCGCCGCGCCCACCAGCAGGCCGCCGTTGCTGCCGCCGCCGATGGCCAGCTTGGCCGGCGACGTCACCTTGTGCGCGATCAGCCATTCGGCCGCGCCGATGAAATCGTCGAATACGTTCTGTTTGTGCAGCTTGGTGCCCGCCTCGTGCCACGATTCGCCGTACTCGCCGCCGCCGCGCAGATTGGCCATGACGTAGACGCCGCCCATCTCCAGCCACGCCAGGTTGGCGACCGAAAATGCGGGCGTCAGCGAGATGTTGAAGCCGCCGTAGCCATACAAATAGGTCGGATTGGTGCCGTCCAGCTTCAAGCCCTTCTTGGCGACGATGAACATCGGCACCTTGGTGCCGTCACGGCTGGTGAAGAATTCCTGGCGCGTCTCGAAGCCGGCCGGATCGAAGTCCACCTTCGGCTGGCGATACACGCTGCTCTGGTTGGCCTTCAGGTCATAGCGGTAGATGGTGGTCGGCGTGGTGAAGCTGGTGTACGAATAGAAGGTCTCGGTGTCGACGCGCTTGCCGCCAAAACCGGCGGCCGTGCCCAGTCCCGGCAATTCGATATCGTGCAGCGGCTTGCCTTTGAGGTCGAACACCTTGACCAGGCTGTGCGCGTCGCTCAGATAATCGACCAGCAGTTGCTGATTGACGATGGACGCCGACACCAGCGTGTTGGAGGTCTCCGGCACGATCTGCCGCCAGTTCAGCACCGCCGGCTTGCGCGTGTCGATGCTGACGATGCGTCCGCGCGGCGCGTTGCGCTCGGTGTGGAACCAGAATACCGGGCCGTCGTTGCCGACGAAATTATAGGCGGCGTCGAAGTCCTCCAGCAGGCCGACGACTTTCGCGTCCTTGCGGGTCAAATCCTTGTAGAACACGCGATTCTTGTTCTCGGTGCCCTGCGAGGCGGTGATGATCAGGTAGCGGCCATCCTGCGTCACTTCGGCGCCGAAGCCCCAGTCCTTGTGGTCCGGGCGGTCGTAGACCAGCGTGTCCGCGCTTTGCGGCGTGCCCAGTTTGTGGAAGTACAGCTTCTGGAAGTAATTGACGTCGGCCAGTTTGGTCGCCTCTTTCGGCTCGTCGTAGCGGCTGTAGAAGAAGCCGGAGCCGTCGTGCAGCCATGCCGTATTGGAGAACTTGACCCATTTGATATGATCTTCGACGTCCTTGCCGCTGTCGATATCGCGCACCTTGATCTCGTTCCAGTCGGAGCCCGATGCCGCCGTGCTGTAGGCGAGGTATTTGCCGTTGGGGCTCACGGCCAGTCCGGCCAGGGCCACGGTGCCGTCGGCGGCCAGCGTGTTCGGGTCGAGCAGCATGCGCGGCACGTCGGCCAGCGTTTTCATCGTGTAGAGCACCGACTGGTTCTGCAGGCCGTCGTTACGGCTGTAGAAATAGCGCCCGCCTTCCTTGAACGGCACGCTGAAGCGTTCGAAGTTCCACAGCTTGGTCAGGCGCGTCTTGATCGCCTCGCGGCCGGGGATCTGCGACAGGTAGCCTTGCGTGAGCTTGTTCTGGGCGTCGACCCAATCCTTGGTGTCGCCGCTGTTGGCGTCTTCCAGCCAGCGATAGGGATCGGCCACCTTGACACCGTGGTAATCGTCGGTCTGGTCGACCGTGCGGGTGACTGGATAGGTCAGGCCGGCGCCGGTGGTGGCGCAGGTTTGTGCCATGGCGCCTTGCGCCAGCAGGACGGCGGCCGTCAGCGCGGCGCGTTTCAATTGCTTCATTCGAGGTTCCGTGGTCGTAGAATATTCGGGAACGGCGGAACGGGTAAGCCCACCACCGGTGTTCAATGGCGCCCGTTCCGCGACGGGCGGCCAGGTCGATGATAGCTTGCTTTGTGACAAATTAGCAATGTTAGGCAAGCGATCTGATCATGTTTTATTCGGCGCGCAGCACCCGGTCGGTGGCGACGATACGCACGTCGTGCATTTGATCGAGGTACGCCTCCAGATACGCCTTATGGGAGGCGCCGACCACCACCAGCACGCGCACGCCGGGGCGCGCGGTCATGAGGTCGCGGATGTTGGAGGCCATCCGCAAATTGCGCGTCTCCCAGTAGCCGACGTAGCCGCGCCCGAAACGCTGCGGCGACGGCTCCTCCAGCGCGGCGCCGAAATCGCTGCGGAAGGTCTGCTCGGCGGCGTCGGCGGCGTTATAGGCGCGGTACATCGCCAGCACACCGGCCGGCGTATCGAGGCGGCTTTGGAGTTCCCTGGATTGCCGCGCGCGGGCGGCGTTGAACGGGTTGTCCCAGGCCTTCATGATGGCGGCGCCGTAGGCCTTTTCATCACCGCCCGGGGCGGCCGCCGATTGATCGTCGATCGGATATACCCGTTCGAGCCCACTGCGGGCGGCTACCACGGCGGCGATTTGATAGCTCTCGTCCCGGCGCTGGGCAAGCCCGTTCAGCAGCGACGCGAGGCCGTCGGACAGGCCGTCGCCGGCGCGCCGTTCTTCGGTTGGTAAGCGTAGCCATTGCACCAAGGCGGACGCGCGCTCGCCGGCGGCGAGGAACAACGACGCCAGCTTGCGGCGCTCGCCGGGAGTCGGCGCCGCCGGCCACGCCGCCAGCAGATGTTCGGCCTGCGCATTCGCCTCCGGCACATCGAGGCCGGTCGCGGTCTTGGCAACCGCCGGATCCCAGCAATAGGTCTTGATTGTATCGGCGTAGCGCTCGGGATAGGTGCGCATGAAGGCGCACTGCAGGCCGGAGATTTCTTCGATACCAACGGCCTGCGGTTGCCACGCTGTCAGGCGGTCGTTCAGCAGGCTTAGTTGGGCGAGGTCGAAGGACTTCGGCATCTGCGACAGGTGCGATGAGCCGAGCACCATTAGTTCATTTGGTCGGCCGTTTTGCAGCTTGTGGGCGCCGGGCGCGAACGGCGGTGGGGAGGAATCGGCGGCCAGCGCGGGGATTTGGCAGGCGGCCGTGATGAAAATGGTGGCTAACAGGCGGTGCATATTGGCTCCTGAATGGGATGGCAGGATTGTATGCGCGGAGCGGCGCCCGCTGGGCGGACGTGCGATATTCTGCGGAATTCGTTGTACGAAATGCAAATTACGGGGATGGGCCGTTGTCTGAATCACGTAGGGCGGATTAGCGCAGCGTAATCCGCCAATGCGTGCGTCTCGACGGCGCATGCATTGGCGGATTACGGCGTTCCGCCTAATCCGCCCTACGTGATTCCGACCATGCCATCGGAGACGGTAATCGGCGCTTGCCACTTCTCCAGCCAGCCGATCAACTGATCGCCCGGGATCGGACGGCTCATGAAGTAGCCCTGCCCCTGGTCGCATCCCAGGTCGGCCAGCAACCGCCATACGGCTTCGCTCTCGATGCCCTCTGCCACCACGCGCAGGCCCATATTGTGCCCCAGGTCGATGGTCGAACGTACGATCTTGGTGTCGCCGACATCGTGCTCCATATTGAGCACGAAGGATTTGTCGATCTTGAGTTCATTGACCGGCAGCCGTTTGAGGTACGCCAGCGACGAGTAGCCGGTACCGAAATCGTCGATCGACAAGTCCACACCCATGGCGCTGAGGCGCTCCAGCGTCGCTTGCGCGCGCACCGGGTCGTCCATGATGGCGCTCTCGGTGATCTCCAGGCAGAACGAGCCGGGAGACAGCTTGTGCCGCTCGAGCAGATCGCCGAACTTGGCCGGCAGGTCCTGGTCCAGCAAGTCGCGCGTCGACAGGTTGACCGACACTTTCAGGTGATGTCCGCGGGCGGCCAGTTCCTGACACAGCTCGGCCGACCTCTCCATTACCCACCGGGTGAGCACGCGGATAAAACCGGTCTGCTCGGCGAACGGGATGAATTCGTCCGGGAACACGTTGCCGCGCACCGGATGCGCCCAGCGCACCAGCGATTCCATGCCGACCACCTTGCCGGTATCGAGCATGATCTTGGGCTGCACGTGCAGGCGGAACTCGTTGCGTTCGATCGCGTTGCGCAGCTCCGTCAGCAGCGACAGGCTCTTTTCGCTGGACTTGTCCATCGCCGCGTCATACACCACGGCGCCGTCGTTGCGCTGCTTGGCCGCGTACATCGCCACCTCGGCCATGCTTAACAAGGCTTCGCCGTCGCTGCCGTGAACCGGATAGCCGGCGATCCCCAGCCCGGCGCCGATGTCGACCATCTGGTCCTCCAACGACAGCGGCGTCTCCAGCGCCTGCAGGATTTCGGCCGCCATGCGCCGGGCCGCGTCCACGTCCGACGCAGGCAGCAGCACCGCGAATTCGTCGCCGCCCAGGCGCGCCACCTGCGCCGACGATTGCCGGCGGTTGGCCAGCAGCAGCTGCAGGCGCCCGGCCACCTGGCGCAGTAGCGCGTCGCCGAAATTGTGGCCCATGACGTCGTTGACATGCTTGAAGCGGTCCAGGTCCATCATCAGCACGAACACGGCCTCCTCGCGTTTGCGCGCGTCCTCCATTGCGTCGTTCAGCAGCAGCAGGAACTGCGCGCGGTTGGGCAGGTTGGTCAGCGTGTCCCAGTAGGCCAGGCGGCGGATCTCCTGTTCGCGCTTGGCGATCCCCTCGCGCATCGAATCGAAGGCGTGGGCCAGCGCGCCGATTTCGTCCTCGCGGCTGGTGTCGATCTGGCCCTTGTAGTCGCCCCGCTCCAGGCGCCTGGCGGTGTCGGCCAGCTCGCTGATCGGCTGGGCGATGCGCTTGGCGGTGAAGATGATGGCCAGCGCCGAAATGGCGATGCCGCCGACGGTCAGGAAGATCAGCCAGCGCTCCAGTCGCGCGTATTCGGCGGTGGCCTCGTCGATCGAGCGTGCCAGCAGCACGCTGGCGGTCTGGCCGTTGTCGTCGCCGATCGACATCAGGCGCGCGCTGTACCGGCCGGTCTCCACCTCGATGTCGAACGGCCCGGTGGGCGCGGCCGGCAAGGCCTGCAGCTGCTCGACCACCGATTGCGCCGAGGTCCCGACGTAGGTAGAGCCGGCCGACATCCATTTGCCGTGCTGGTCGCGCGTCAGCACGGTGGTGTGCAGCGAACTGACCTCGCGCATCTCGTTGGCCAGTTGGCGGTCGATCGGGAACGTCATCACGATCCAGCCGATGGTGACCGGCGCCTTGACCGGCATGACGACGATCTGGTACGGGCGGCGCTCGATGATGGCGATGCCGTTGGCGCCGTCGGCCGCCTCGGCCGCGTCGAGCATGCTGACGGCCATATTTTCCAGGCCGGCGGCCTGGCTGGTGTTGGTCGAGACGCTGATCTTGCGATCGGCGCCGATCAGCATCGTCAACGACGCCTTGATGCGGCGGCCGCTGTTGGCCAGCGCCGATTCGATGGTGGCGCGGTCGCCCTCGTCGTTGTTGCCGATGGCGGCCAGAAAAGCGGTGTCGCGCGCCAGCAGCCGGGCGCCGAAGCGCAGGTTCTGCGCATTCTGGTCCAGCAGGCGGCGGAATACCTTGGTGCCGTTATTGAGCTCACCACTGATGGCGAGGCGCGCGTTGCTGTCGATGCCGCGCTGGATCACCATCAAGCCGATCACCTGCACGGCCACGATCAGGACCAGGAACAGCGTGACGATCCGGCTCTCCAGGCTGCGAAAACGCATACGCATGCTCAGACGGTTCCTTTAATAAGCGGAGGAAGTGGTGTCGACCGCCACCGGCGGCTTCATCGGCAGTTTGAAGACGGCCGTCGACAGCGCGTCGCCCGCCTTCACCGTCAACACCTGCTCGGGCGTGGCGCCGCCGGCGGTGTTGTAGTGCCAGGCCTTGACCACATACCTGCCGCCGGCCGGCAGCTCGATGCGGGCCGCGCCGGCGCCGTCGGTCTTGGCGAAGTACGGGGTATCGACGACCTTGACGTAGGCCAGCATCTTGTCGTGGATGTTACAGCCGAGGACCACCGTGCCGGCCTTGTCGAACACCTGCGGCGCGGCCGACTGGCCGGAGTACAGTTTTTGGTCGAACTTGTGGGCCGCCGAAAACGAGTAAATGTGATGGCGGACCCGGTCGTTATTCGGGAAAAACACCTTGCCGCCGGTCTGCACCACGGTCACCAGCGGCATGAACTTCAAGTTTTTCTGTTCGATCTCGGCGTTGGCGGGCGCCTTGGCGCCGGCCGGGCCGGCTTCGGCCTCGACGTAGATCACCGTGTCGGGCAGCGCGTTGCCGGCCGCGTCCTGCACCTGCACGGCGACCCCGGTGGCGCCGGCCGAGGCGGCGCCCAGCAGCGTCAGGCAAAAGACATGGAAGCGATGGTGGACACGGTACATGGCGGGCCTGGTGAAAACATGGTGCTTCTATTGTAGCGCGACAACAATGCGACACGGAAATACTTATTGCAATACGCGACGGATTTCACGCTGGTGTCATATACGCGTCATAGAATCGTACAGTTAAACCCACATTTCGCAAGCGATAATCGTGAAAACCGCCAGCCAGACGCTGCACCGTAGCAACGCCTCCGCCGCCCCCGGCGCCGCGCCCATCCCCCTGGACGGCGAGGACGAGGAGGCCGTGTTGCGCGCGCACCTGTCCGACATTCTCGCGCGCCGCCAGCTCAGCGCGCTGTTCCAGCCGATCGTCAACATGCAAACCGGCGACATCATCGCCTACGAGGGCTTGATACGGGGCCCGTCCGACAGCCCGCTGCACGCGCCGATGAACTTGTTCAAGGTGGCGCGCGCCGCCGGCCTGACGACGCGGGTCGAGCACCTGTGCAGCCAGGTGATCCTGGAGCGCTTCGCCGAGCTCGACTTGCCGGGCAAGCTGTTTCTCAACGTCAGCCCGGAATGCCTGCTGCGGCGCGAGCCGCGCCACGGCGACACGCTCGACCACATCCAGCACATCGGCATCAATCCGGAGCGCGTGATCATCGAGCTGACCGAGAACCAGCCGACCTACGACTACGAACTGATGCGGGAAGCGGTGCGGCACTACCGGGCGATGGGCTTCCAGATCGCCATCGACGATCTGGGCGAGGGCTTTTCCAGCCTGCGCCTGTGGTCGGAGTTGCGGCCGGAGTATGTCAAGATCGACATGCATTTCACGCAAGGTATCAACGACGATCCCGTCAAGCTGCAGTTTGTCCGCTCGATCCAGGAGATCGCCGAAAAATCGAACACGCTGGTCATCGCCGAGGGCATCGAGACCCAGGCCGAACTGTTGGTGATACGCGATGTCGGCGTCGCCTACGGCCAGGGCTATCATCTGGGCCGCCCGCATCCGCAGCCGGCGCGCGCCTCGTCGGCCGAGGTGGTCAAGGCGCTGGCGCGCCACGGCGTGGCCGTGTATCCGCAGCGCGGCGCCGAAAAGCACGCCGCCACCATCGTCAAGCTGTTGAACCAGGTGCAGGCGGTGCCGCCGGTCATGACCAACAACGAGGTCTACGAGATCTTCTTGAAGGAGCCCAAGCTGCTGATCATCCCCGTGGTCGACGGCGACGCGCCGCTGGGCCTGATCAGCCGCTTCGACATGATCGACCACTTCGCCAGGCCGTATCAGCGCGAGCTGTACGGCAAGAAATCGTGCAAGCAGTTCATGGACCGCAACCCGCTGATCGCCGACCAGGGCACCACCATGCAGGAGCTGAGCTTCCGCATGGTGCAGGCCGACGCCCACCACCTGTTCAACGGCTTCATCATCACCGACCAGGGCCGCTATCTGGGCCTGGGCACCGGGCACGACCTGATGCGCGAGATCACGCAGATGCAGATCAACGCGGCGCGCTACGCCAATCCGCTGACCCAACTGCCGGGCAACGTGCCGATAAACGAGCACAT
This sequence comes from Duganella sp. 1411, assembly GCF_017833525.1. Classification (GTDB taxonomy): domain Bacteria; phylum Pseudomonadota; class Gammaproteobacteria; order Burkholderiales; family Burkholderiaceae_D; genus Rugamonas. Next base: position 212,881 of record NZ_JAFICD010000001.1, on the reverse strand, counting down.
CGACCGGCTGCTGGAGAGCGGCACGCGCTTCTGGGCCTGCTACGTCGATCTCGACCATTTCAAGCCGTTCAACGACGTCTACGGCTACCGCCGCGGCGACGACGTGATCCAGCTGACCGGCGTCATGCTCAGCGAGCGCTGCGACCCCAACCGCGATTTCGTCGGCCACATCGGCGGCGACGATTTCATGGTGCTGTTCCAAAGCGAGGATTGGGAGCTGCGCTGCGAGAGCATACTGGCCGATTTCGAACACAACGTACAGGAGTTCTACAGCATCGAGGACCGCGAGCGCGGCGGCTATCTGAGCGAGGACCGGCAGGGCAAGAAGGTGTTTTATTCGTTGATGAGTCTGTCGATCGGCGCGATCCGCGTCGAGCCGCGCCAGTATTACACGCACCACCAGATCGCCACGGCGGCGGCCGAATCGAAGCGGCAAGCAAAGAAAATCCACGGCAACAGCCTATTCCTCGACCGCCGCCAGCAACCGCAGGGCTAGCCCGCGATGCGTTCGATTTTCGGTCGCTTGAGCTTGCCTGCTTGATACAGGTCGTACTGCAGTTGCATACCGGCCCATAGTTCGGGGCTGGTACCGAAGGCGGCCGCCAACCGATAGGCCATGTCTGCCGAAATGCCACCTGCGCCCGATACAACCCGTTGGAGAGTGGCTCGCCCGACACCCATCTGCATCGCGGCCTTTGTCACGCTAACGTTCGCGAGATACTCTTTCAATACTTCGCCCGGATGCGGAGGATTATGCATACGAGTCATTTTTAATCCATATTGAGAAATTTCTGGAACGCTGCAATCGGCCATCGTTAAGCCGTCGGCGGCGCTTGGCGGATTACGCGCTGCGCGCTAATCCGCCCTACGTGACTTAGATTGGATTGTAGCTCGCAGGGATATGCGATTCAAGCAAACTGACCTTGGAAGCGCTAATCAACGCGGTCGCCCGCGCGGCGCCGTCCTGCGCTGCTGCGCACGCCAGAGGCGCGCCAGCTCCAACGCCTGGGCGATCGCTTCCGGCGCCATGTTCAGCTCGACCTTCTTGCGGTTGCTGGCGGCCGCCACGTCGCCACCTTCCTCCGCGAGCGTCAGCCACATGAAGGAGCGCACTTCGTCGCGCTTGACGCCGCGCCCGTTGCCATACATCCCGCCCAGATTGAACTGCGCCAGCGCGTGCCCCTGCTCGGCCGCCTTGCCGTACCATTTGACCGCCTGCACGTCGTCCTGCGCCACGCCCAGGCCGTTGGCGTACATGACGCCCAGGTTGTTTTGCGCGCTGGCGTCGCCCTGCTCGGCCGCGCTGCGGTACCAGGCCACGGCGCGCTCCTCGTCCTTGGCCACGCCATGGCCGTTGGCGTACATGACGCCGACGTTGAACTGGGCGTTCGGCGCGCCCTGCTCGGCGGCCATGCGGTACCACTCGAGCGCGCGCTGCTCGTCGCGGCCGACGCCGCGCCCGCGCGCATACATGCCGCCCAGGTTGTACTGGGCCAGCACATGGCCGGACTCGGCCGCGCGCCGGTACCATGAAAACGCCAGCTCGTCGTCGCGGTCGACGCCCTTGCCGTTGGCCAGCATGATGCCGAGGTTGAACTGGGCGTCGGCGTCCTCCTGCTCGGCCGCGCGCGACAGCCAGGCGTAGGCGCGCAACTGGTCGGCCTCGACGCCCAGGCCTTCGGAATAGGCGACGCCGACCAGACGCTGGGCCACCGCGTCACCCTGCGCGGCGGCCTGCCGGAACCACGCCAGCGCCTGCGTATCGCTGCGCGTGACGCCGTGGCCGTGCTTGTACATCAAGCCGAGATTGAGCTGGGCGTTGGCGTCGTTTTGCAGCGCGGCCTTGCGAAACCACGCCAGCGCCAGAGAGAAGTTACGGCGCACGCCCATGCCATGGACATAGGCCTCGCCAAGCAAGGTCTGCGCGCTGGCGATGCCCTGTTCCGACGCCCGGTAGAACCACGACAGCGCGATCTCGTCGCTGCGCGCGACGCCGCGCCCCTTTTTATACATCTGGCCGAGATTTTGCTGGGCCGACGCGTCGCCCTGCTGGGCGGCGGCGCGAAACCAGCGCACCGCCTCCTTGTCGTTGTTGGCGACGCCCCGTCCGTTGTAATACATGACGCCAAGATGGTTTTGGGCGAACACGAGGCCCTGCTGCGCCGCCAGCTGCATCCAGTGGAACGCCAATTTGTCGTCGCGCGCGACGCCCTGGCCTTTTTTATAGACCATCGCGAGGTTGAATTGCGCGTAGGGGTTACCACGTTCGGCCGCCTCTTTGTACCACACATAACTGTCGTAGCCATCTCTGGCGGAGCTCTGGTTTTTCATCGCGCACCCCTTGCCTACACTGCAACTATGTTGACTAAAGTGTAAGCGTGGCGGCGGCTTCAGATTTGAGCGCCATCAAACGAGTGATGATAAAATGCTATCGCTTCAGCGCAAACTTACTGAGGGGACTGTTTTTGCAAGAATTGGTGCACTTTGGCAGCGGCCAGCTTGTTTACTGAGACGAGCAGAGCAGGATCGACGCCGGCGATGCCGTAGGTCGCGCCGATATGCTTGCCGATGTGGATCAGCACCTCGGCCGCCACCTCGGCGTCGGACTCGGCCCGGTGGGCCGCGCTCTTGAAGCGGATGCCCAGTTGGCCGGACAGGTTGCCCAGCTTGTAGCTGGCCAGGTTGGGAAACACCCGGCGCGACAGCTTGAGCGAACACACCAGCGACTGGTGGCCGGGCGTCAGGTTGAGCCGTGCCGCCTCGGCGCGCAGGAATTTTTCATCGAAACTGGCGTTGTGGGCCGACAGCGCGTCGCCGCCGATGAAATCGAGCAGCTCGGGCACCACGCGCCCGACCGGCGGCGCGTTGTCGACCATCGCCTGGGTGATGCCGGTCAGCCCGGTGATGAAGGAGGGAATGCGCACATTACAGTTGATCAGGGAGACGTAGCGCTCGACCACCCGCCCGCCGACGATGCGCAACGCCGCCACCTCGGTGATGCGGTCGCCCATGGCGGGCGACAGGCCGGTGGTCTCGAAGTCGAGCATGACGATGGATTTGTCGAGCATTTGCGTCCCTGGGTTAGCCGAATTGTTAGCCGGATTGTTAGCCGGATTGTTCGCCGAATTATTAGCCGAATTTGCGGACCGCGTCGAGCGCCAGGCCGGCGCCGATGCTGCCGAACAGATCGCCCTCGACCTTGCGCGCCCCCGGCACCAGCGCGCCGATGCGCTCGCGCAGCATACGCACGCCGCTCGATCCGCCGGTAAAGAATACCGTGTCGACGTCGGCCGGCGCCACGCCGGCGTCGGCCAGCAGCTTGAGCACGGTGTTCTCGACCGAACCGACCAGATGGCCGATGGCGTCGTCGAACTGCGCGCGATCGAGCTCGAGCGTGACGGCCGGCGACAAGCGGTCCAGCTCCAGCTGCACCTTGACGGCGTCGGACAGGGCGATCTTGCCCTCCTCCACCTTCATCGCCAGCCAGTGGCCGGCACGCTCGTCGATCAGGCGCTGCAGCCGGCCCAGCTTTTCCTGCTCGGCCGAATCGCGCAGCAGGTCCGACAGCTGGGTCCACATCTTCTTGGTGTAGGCCTGGTTGATCGTGTGCCACGTCGCCAGGTTGAAGAAGTAGCTGGACGGCACTTCGCTGTTGTTGCGCAGCCGGCTGCCGTAGCCCAGCAGCGGCATCACCGACGACAGGCTGAGGTATTTATCGAAGTCGGTGCCGCCGATGTGCACGCCGCCGTTGGCCAGGATGTCGTCGCGCCGCTCGGTTTTCTTGGCGCGCGCGGGCGACAGCCGCACCAGCGAGAAGTCCGACGTGCCGCCGCCGATGTCGGCGATCAGCACCAGTTCCTCGCGGTCGATCTGCGACTCGTAGTCGAACGCGGCGGCGATCGGCTCGAACTGGAAGGCGATGTCCTTGAAGCCGACCGAACGGGCCACCTCGGCCAGCGTATCCTCGGCCAGCTGGTCGTTTTCCTGGCTGTCGTCGATGAAATGCACGGGCCGGCCGAACACGGCCGACGTGAACTCGCGCCCGGCCGAGCGCTCGGCGCGCTGCTTGACCTCGCCGATGAACTGGGCCAGCAGCATGCGGAACGGCAGCGCGCGGCCACCCACCTCGGTCTGACCGTCGATCAGACTGGTCCCGAGCAAACTCTTCAATGAGCGCATCAAGCGCCCCTCATAGCCGGCCAGATATTCGGCCAGCGCCGCACGTCCGAAGGTGACCTGCTCGTCCTCCGCGTTGAAGAAGACGACCGACGGCAAGGTGGTCTTGCCGTCCTCAAGTCCCAACATCACGGCCTGGCCGGGACGCACCCAGCCCACCGTGGAATTTGACGTGCCGAAATCGACGCCGCAAGCATTGGCCATGTCGCCCCTTCACACGTGATAAAGGGGCGTTATGCTATCAGAAAAACGCCCTCATCAGTGAAAATTGCTGTGCCACCACACCACGTAAGTAATTTCCACATGGAAACACGATATTTGTTGTTATAGAGTAAGTTTTTGATTATCCTCGACGTGACCGCTATAGCAATCAGAACAGCGCGACCGGCGCACCCGGCAAGGCGGCGGTCACCACGATGATAAAAAGATAATGACGAAATCCAAGCCGACAGTTGAGATCAGCGCCACCGAACACAAAGCCACCATCGCCCGCGAGGCCCGCCGCGTCACCTCCTACGATGTCGCCCTGGTGGCCGGGGTGTCGCAATCGGCCGTCTCGCGCTGCTTCAAGCCCGGCGCCAGCGTCTCCAAATCGACCTACGCGCGGGTGATGAAGGCCGCCTCGCTGCTCGATTACATCCCCAACGCCGCCGCCCGCAGCCTGATCACGCGGCGCTCCAACATGGTCGCGGTGATCATCACCAACCAGGCCAACCTCTATTATCCGGAACTGCTGGCCGAGTTGAGCCAGCAGCTCACCGCGCGCGGCAAGCGCGTGCTGCTGTTCACCCTGGCGCGCGAGACCGACGTCGACCGCGTGCTGGCCGACGTCTGGCAATTCCAGGTCGACGGCGTGATCGCCGCCGCCCGCCTGACCGACCTGCACATCGCCGAATTCGAACGGCGCCACATGCCGCTGGTGCTGTTCAACCGCACCCTGCGCGAGCGCGCCGTCAACACCGTCACCTGCGACCACCTCGAAGCCGGCCGCATGCTGGTCTCGCGCCTGGCCGCCGCCGGCCACCGCCGCTTCGGCATCATCGCCGGCACCGAGGACTCCACGGTGGCCAACGAACGCCGCCGCGGCGCCTGCGAGCGCCTGGCCGAACTGGGACTGCCGCCGCCGGTGGTGGTGCCCGGCCAGTCCGACTACCGCAGCGGCGGCGCCGGCCTCAAGGCCATCATCGAGCAAATGGGCCGGGTGCCCGACGCCATCATCTGCGGCAGCGACGTGATGGCCATCGGCTGCCTCGATTGCGCCCGCCACGAACTGGGCATCGACGTGCCTGGGCGGCTATCGGTGGCCGGCTTCGACGCCGTCGAACCATCCAACTGGTTGAGCTACAACCTGACCACGCTGCGCCAGCCGATGCCCAAAATGGCCACGGCGGCGGCCGACCTGCTGTGCGCCGTCATCGACCGCCACGAATCGCAGGCCGAGCGGCGCGTGTTCAGCGCCCAGTTCATCGAGGGTGCGACGGCCCGATTGACGCCGGTGCCGACGCCGGTGGTCGCGACGAGCGGCGGCATGCGCGCGCTGGTCGCTATAATGTAGCGGATGAACGCACCCGAATCCTCCAATTCCCCCCGCTTTACGCCGCAAGGCCTGATTCCGACGCCGGAACAGACGGCGATCCAGCTGTCCCAGAACAAGATCGTGCTGGTCGACGCCAACGCCGGCGCGGCCAAGACCACCACGCTGGCGATCCGCATCGGCGAGGCGCTGGCGCGCAAACTGGCGCCCGAACAGATCCTGGCGCTGACGTTCACGCCGGAGGCGCGCGACGTCATGCGCCAACGCCTGATCGACGTCGGCGTGCCGCAGGCGCTGGTGGCGCGCCTGGCGGTGCTGACGTTCGAGGACTTCGCCGCGCGCCAGCTGGACGCCATCGACGGCGACAACGTGCGCCTGTGCGCCGAGGCGCGCCAGTTGAAGCAATACGCGCTGGCCGCCGTCGACCGCGCCGGCGACCGCTACGCCGGCCGCGTCGACGGCCTGGAACTGCACACCCACAGCATCGCGCTCAGCCAGTTCCTCGACGTCCAACTGGGGTTGAAGGCGACGATGGCGCTGGCCACCGACGTCGAGTACATGGGCCTCGACGAGATCGCCGAGCTGCTCGGCGTGCCGCTGTCGGACTACCTGACGACGGTGGAATACGAAACGCTGCGCCTGGACGGCGGCGCCGGCGCCGTGTTCCGCGGCCCGTTCGACGCCACCTACGACCTGGCCTGCAACCTGGACGCCGGCGGCCGCCTGGCCGAGCGCTTCCCCGACTACCGGCTGGTGCTGTGCGACGAACTGCACGATCTGAACGAGGCGGCCTTCCGCATCCTCGACGCGCTGATCGGCCGGCCGCAATGCTTCTTCGTCGGCGCCGGCGACAAGGACCAGGTGATCCACGCCAAACTGGGCGCCAGCGAGGAATACCTGAACCGCCGCTTCGCCGAACGCTATCCGAAGCTGGCGCGCTATCCGCTCACCTACAGCTACCGCCATGGCCCCCACCTGGCGTACGCGATGGCCGAGTTCAAACACAAGGCGGTCGAATCGAGCCTGCCGACGCACACGCAGATCCGGCAGGCGCACTACGCCACGCCGGCCGACTGCGCGCAGCAGGCGGTGGCGGCGGTGCGCCAGTGGAAGGCCGACGGCCACGCCTACGACGGCTGCGCGATCCTGATCCGCGACCGCCACCAGTCGATGGCGATCGAGAACGCGCTGATCGAGGCCGACATCGACTACCGCACGCCCGCCATGGCCGGCTACCTGCAGCGCGACGAGATCCTGTTCTTGCGCGGCATGCTGGCCATCGCCCTCAAGGACTTCGCCGCCGTCAAATCGGACCAGGTGCGCGGCGCCATCGTCGACGCCATGACCGCCTTTAGCGAAATGAAGTTCTCTTCGCGACGGCTGGACAACTTCAAGGCGCAGATCCTCAAGGACCCGGCGCTGCTGGGGGAACTGTTCCTGATCGAGGATGACCGCAGCGGCGGCGGCGGCGACGGCGGCTACCGCGACGTCGCCAGCCAGGCCACCAAGCGCGCCGTCATCGACGCCATCGCCTGGCTGACGGCGCTCGACCCGGCCACGCCGGCGGCCGCCGTGCTGACGGAGCTGTGCGAACGGGTCAAGCTGGTGGCCACCGCGCGCCGCATCTTCGTGCGGCCGTACGACGCCGGGGTGGTCAACAAGTCGGTGGCCGGCCTGCTGGAATCGGCCGCCGCCTCGGGCCAGAGCCTGCGCGACTTCTGGAGCGCGATGAACGCCCGCGAAGCCTTCATCCGCCGCAAGCGCGAACGCAAGGCGGTGCTGATCGAATGCGTCGCCAACGCCAAGGGCAAGGAGTTCGAGCACGTGATCCTGCCGTTTTTGCAGGACGACGAGTTCCCCAACCCGACGCAGCCCAAGCGCGACGAGGAAAACCTGTTCTACGTGGGCGCCACCCGCGCGCGCGCGCGCCTGACGCTGCTCTCGCCGGCCGACCCGGCCCGGCGCAGCGCCTTCATCGCCGCCATGCGCCTGCAGCAATCGGCGCCGGCCGCCGACGCCGCCATCGCCCGCAACGAGGCCAAACCGGCGGCGCCGTCGGGCCGCCAGTATCTGACCGCAAGCTTCCACGAGAAGGACGAAGTCAAGGCGCTGGGGGCGCAATTCGACATCGCGCGGCGCGCCTGGTACGTCGAATCGGGCCGGGATATGTCACCATTCTCACGTTGGCTGAAAAAATAATGCATTGAGCCAATTTCTAGTAGAAAAATACTTATATAATACCGCTCGCGGCTGGCTGAACAGCCTCACTACACCAATGTGTCAATAACAAAATACAATTCGGGAGTATTTCGATGAACGTAAAAACCAACATCCTGCTGGCAGCCTGCACCGTAGCCCTGCTGAGCGCCTGCTCCACCCCAGCTCCTGTCGTCGCTCCGGCCCCGGCACCAGTCGCCGCCGCCCCGGCACCGGCTCCTGCCGCGCCAGCGCCAGTGGCCGCACCGGCCGCCGCCGCGCTGCCAGCCTACCTGGACCCGAACAGCTCGATCTACAAAAACCGTAGCGTCTACTTCGACTTCGACAAGTACACCGTCAAGCCGGAATTCGACGCGGTGATCGCCGACCACGGCAAGTTCCTGGCCGCGAACCCTAACATTTCGATCAAAGTCGAAGGCAACACCGATGACCAGGGCAGCGCCGAGTACAACCTGGCCCTGGGCCAGAAGCGCGCCCAGGCCGTCATCACCGCGCTGAAATCGCAAGGCGTGAAGGACAGCCAGATGGAAGCCGTCAGCTTCGGTAAAGAGAAGCCAAAAGCCGCCGGTACCGACGACGCCGCCCGCGCCCAGAACCGCCGCGCCGACCTGGCCTACCCAAGCAAGTAATATGATGAATATGAATTGCCGCTGTTCAACGCGGCAGTCATATTAGTACCCTAAACGCCCGACTCAACAGTCGGGCGTTTTTGTTTTGGGCTCTCCCTAAAGAGAGCTGCGCAAAAGCAACGCCTTGGTTATGCTGGAAGTTTCCATTTATCTTCATTTGCTGAAGGACGTACATGAAAAACCTTACCACTGCGGCGGGCGCGCCGGTCGTCGACAACCAGAACACCCAGACCGCCGGTCCGCACGGCCCGGTGCTGCTGCAGGACGTCTGGCACCTCGAGAAGCTGGCCCACTTCGCGCGCGAAGTGATCCCCGAGCGCCGCATGCACGCCAAGGGCTCGGGCGCCTTCGGCACCTTCACCGTCACCCACGACATCACGCAATACACGCGGGCGGCGCTGTTCTCGGAGATCGGCAAGAAGACCGAGATCTTCATGCGCTTTTCCACCGTCGCCGGTGAGCGCGGCGCGGCCGACGCCGAACGCGATATCCGCGGCTTCGCCGTCAAGTTCTACACCGAGCAAGGCAACTGGGACGTGGTCGGCAACAACACGCCGGTGTTCTTCTTCCGCGATCCGCTCAAGTTCCCGGACCTGAACCACGTCGTCAAGCGCGACCCCAAGACCAATCTGCGCAGCGCCGAGAACAACTGGGACTTCTGGACGCTGCTGCCGGAGGCGCTGCACCAGATCACCATCGTCATGAGCGATCGCGGCATCCCCAAGGGCTACCGCCACATGCACGGTTTCGGCAGCCACACGTTCAGCTTCATCAGCCCTGACAACCAGCGCTTCTGGGTCAAATTCCACTTCGTCTGCCAGCAGGGCATCGCCAACTTCAGCGACGCCGAGGCGGCGGCGGTGGTCGCGGTGGACCGCGAAAGCTCGCAGCGCGACCTGTTCGACGCCATCGAAAACGGCGACTTCCCGCGCTGGAAACTGGCGGTGCAGATCATGCCGGAAGCCGACGCCTCCAAGGTGCCATACAACCCGTTCGACCTGACCAAGGTCTGGCCGCACAAGGATTACCCGCTGATCGATGTCGGCGTCCTGGAATTGAACCGCAACGCCGAAAACTACTTCGCCGACGTCGAGCAGTCGGCCTTCTCGCCGGCCAACGTGGTCCCGGGGATCAGCTTCTCGCCGGACAAGATGCTGCAATCGCGCCTGTTCTCGTACGGCGACGCGGCGCGCTACCGCTTGGGCGTGAACCACCACGCGATCCCGGTCAACGCGCCGAAATGCCCGTTCCACAGCTATCACCGCGACGGCGCCATGCGCACCGACGGCAACCACGGCGCCGGCACCTCGTATGAGCCGAACAGCCGTGGCGAATGGCTGCAGCAACCGCAGTTCGCCGAACCGCCGCTGTCGATCGAGGGCGCGGCCGCGCACTGGGACCACCGGGTCGACGCCGACTACTACTCGCAGCCCGGCAACCTGTTCCGCCTGCTGACGGACGAGAAGAAGCAACTGCTGTTCGAGAACACGGCGCGGGCCATCCACGGCGTCTCGAAGCCGGTGCAGGAACGCCATATCTACAACTGCACGCAGGCCGATCCGGCCTACGGCGCGGGCGTCGCTGCGGCCATCAACGCGCTCGAGGCCAAGTAGTAAATCAAATAACATTTGTGTAAAATGGCGTTTTCAGCAACCTGAAGACGCCCGGTGAAGCGTAGTCAGTGTGGGCCGCCCCGGCGGTCCATCCAACCCAACGCTCAACCGAATGACACGCAAATCGCTCTCCCCGCTGCTTCTGGCGCTAGCCGCGCTGCTATGCCATGCCGGCGCCGCCGACGCCGCGCCGGCCGTGGCCTGGCTCTGGGACGGGGCGCGCCTGCCGGCGTGGTCGACGCCGGAAGCGGCCGTCCTGCAACGTCACATCCTGCTCTCCGGCGACACCGCCCTCACCCGCCCGCGCCAGCGCTGGCCCGCGATGCCCGCCTCGACGCGCGTCACGCCGGTGCTGCACGTTGAAGTGAGCACCGTCAATCCCCCGATCGACATCGAATCGCGCCGCGCGATGATTGTGCGCGCCATGCTGGAAGCGGCCGGCGCCAGCACCTCGGGCTGGGTGCAGCTCGACATGGAGGCCAAACCGTCGCAGCGCGAATTCTATCGCTCGCTGGTGCGCCAGGTGCGCGCACAGCTGCCGCCCGACGTCAAGCTGAGCGTGACCGCGCTGGCCTGGTGGTGCCGCTCCCCCGCATGGCTCGACGGCCTGGCCGCCGACGAAGTGGTGCCGATGTTCTTCCGCATGGGCCGGGACAACGCGCCCCTGCGCGCCATCATCGAACAATCGCCGGCCACGCTGCACGCCAGTTGCCGCGCCGGCAGCGCCGGCTTCTCGCCGCAGGAGCCGTTCGCGCCGCAGGTGCATGAACGTTATCGCAAAACCTACTGGTTCGACCGCTACGCATGGAAGCGCGGCGCGACGGCCAGCTCTCCACAACCCAAGGCCTCACCATGATATTGCGCTCCATACCCCGTTTCATCCTCGCCGCCGCCGCGTTGCTCGCCGGGTCCCACGCGGTCGCCAGCAGCGACGTGCCGCGCGACAGCTACGTCAAACGCAATAGCAGCGACATCGCCGTCGACCGCTATCAGGCCGGCGCCCTCGGCGTGGTGCTGCCCAGCTACGAACGGGCCTACCTGTACACCGCCTGGCGCGACGTCGTCCTCGGCCCGGCCGGATTGAAGTCGGCGCCCAATCCGAAAGGGGGCCTGGCCGACCTGCTCGCGCTGCGCCAGGGCGGCTGGACCGGCAGCGCGCCGGGACGGGAAGTGTATGTCGCCTGGCGCGACGCGGTGGCCGTGGGGCTCAAGCGCGAGATGTCGCCACCCAGGGACAAGGATCTGGTGCTCGAAAGCTATCTGAACTGCCCCGGCGCCAGCTACACCTTCGCCACCACCACGTTGACGGCGCTGGTCAAGCGCGCCGACGCGACGCCGGCCCGCCTTGCCGACTGGGTGTCGGCGCAGCGGCAAGTGTTCAAGGCCTGCGGCGACGATCCGGAAGCGCAGCGCCGCGGTTACGGCCAGCCGAAGCCGGTCGTCGCGCCACCGGCAATGCTGCCGGCGACCGAAGCGCTGTACTGGCGCCAACTGCGCGAGTACCAGCTGGCGTCGGCCGCGTTCTACAGCCAGAACTATGCGCTCAGCGACTCGCTGTTCGCCAAGATCGGCGCCACCGACAAGCACCCGATGCAACCGTGGGGCGCCTATCTGAGCCTGCGCTCGCAGGCGCGCGCCGCGCTGTTTGTTCCGGGCACGGACGAGGAGCGCTGGAAGGCGCAACAGGAGGCGAAACCGGAAACGCCGGCCGCCGCCGCGCTGCGCCAAGCGTCGGACCAGCGGAAAATGGCCGCGATCCAGGCCAGCATCGACCGCATCGTCGCCGACCCCGCACTGAAGGAGCGCCACGAGGACAGCCGCGTCATCGGGCGTTCGATGCTGGCGCGCCTGACGCCGGAGACGCAATTCGCGCACCTGAGCAAACTGCTGGACGATGCGCGCGCCGATCCGTACGTCGACGACCACCTGGGCGACTGGGCGGTACTGGCGGATCAATTGCTGCAAGCGCCGCAGCCGGGCCAGAAAGACGACCGCGTCGCGCTGCGCGCCGCCTACGGTTTCGTCGACTGGATACTGAGCGTGCAGTGCGTCGATGCCGGCGCCGCGCCGACCTGCGCGGCGGAACGCGCGCACGCCGCCGATCAATGGGCGCGCCATCTCAAAAAGGGTAACGCGCCGCAGGCCCGCGTGTGGCTGATGGCCGTCGCCATGTTGTCGACGACCCTGACGCCGGAGCTGGAGAAGGCCATGCTGCAGGTCCAGCCGGAGGCGCCGGAATATGCCACGCTGCGGCTGGCGCTGGCGCGCCACTACCGCTTGAGCCAACAGCCGGAAAAAGCCCGCGCGATCAGCGAGGCGGCGCTGTCCAACCGCGAATCGACCAGCGCGCGCAACCTGTTTCTGCAGGAGCGCTTTTCCATCGCCGCCACGCCGACGGAAGCCGCCGCGTACCTGATGCGCAAGGAGAACAACGAATACGACGCCGACACCGGCGAGCAGGCCAAAGCCGCGCCGCTCAAGCCCGAAACGCTGGCGGCGGACGGCCAACGCTGGCTCAATTCGGGACTGGCGGCGGCCGACCTGTACGCGCTGGGCGCCGACACCCGCCTGCCACAAATACTACGCGCGCGCATCGGCGTGGCCGCATGGATGCGTTTCGACCTGCTCGGCCAGGGCGACGAAGCGGTCAAGGCCGCGCAGCAGGTCGAGCAAAATTCGACGATACTGGCGCCGGTGATGCGCAAGTACCGCGCGCTGCCCGACGCGCAGGAAAAACGCCACTGGATGATGCTCAACGCCACCCGCTACAATCTGACGCCGATGGCAGGCGCCTACGTCCCGGGCGACATTTCGCTGCAGCCGGCCGATGACGCCACCGCCAGCATGTGGTGCAAGATGCCAGCCAAGGCGGGAGCGGAATACTCGGAGGACGTCAAGCTGGAAAAGGCGCCGGCCATGCCGCAAACCGGCGATGTCGCCGCGCGTGACAAGGAGCTGGCGCAATTGGGCGCCCTGAAAACCGCCACCGGCTTCCTCGGCGAGCATGTGATGCAGCGGGCGGTGAAGGCGCCGAACGACCCGGACCTGCCATGGCTGCTGCATGTGGTGGTGCAGTCGACGCGCGGCGGCTGCCTGGACGACGACGCCAAGTCGCTGTCCAAGCGCGCCTTCACGCTGCTGCACAAACGTTATGGCAAAAGCGAATGGGCGGGCAAGACGCCCTACTTCTACTGATTCAGGCGGTAACCACCACGCCGGCGCGATGCAGCAGCAATTCGCATCGCTTCGACAGGTGCTGGACTTCCAGCGCCTTGCCGGCCTTGGCATAGCGCTCGTGGAGCGTGGACACCGCCACCACCGCCGAGTGGTCCGCCAGGCGCAGATAGCGGCAATCGAGCACCACTTTTTGCGGATCGCCCGGCGGATCGAACAAATCGTTGAAATGCGCGATCGAGGCGAAGAACAAGGTGCCGTGCGGCGTATAGGTTTTGACGCCGTCGGCGCCCTCGGCCACGTCGGCGCGGATTTCACGCGCATGGCGCCAGGCGAAACTGAGCGCGGCGATGACGATCCCGCACAGCACCGCCACCGCCAGGTCGGTCGCGACGGTGATGCAGGTGACGACCACGATCAACAGCGCGTCATGCCGGGGCACCTTGCCCAGCACGCGCAGCGAGCCCCAGGCGAACGTCTGCTGCGCCACGACGAACATCACGCCGACCAGCGCGGCCAGCGGAATCCGCTCGATCAGCGGCGACAAAAACAATATAAACAATAAAATCATGATGCCGCTGACGGCGCCGGAAACGCGCGTGCGGCCGCCGGAGCTCAGATTGATCATGGTCTGTCCGATCATCGCGCAGCCGCCCATGCCGCCGAACAGGCCGGAGACGACGTTGGCGGCGCCGAGCGCCACGCATTCGCGGTTCGGCAAACCCCGGGTTTCGGTGATCTCGTCGGTCAGATTAAAGGTGAGCAGGGTTTCCAGCAGGCCCACGACCGCCATCAGCAAGGCGTACGGCAGCACGATGTGCAGCGTCTCCATCGTCATCGGCAAAGCGGGAATTTGAAACACCGGCAGGCCGCCGGCGATTTGCGCCATGTCGCCCAGCGTGCGCGCCGGCAGGTGCAAGCCCTCCGACAGCAGGCCGACACCGACGATCGCCACCAGCGCCGGCGGCACCGCCTTGGTCAAGCGGGGAAGGAAATAGACGATCAGCATCGTCAGCGCCACCAGGCCGCACATCCAGGCCAACTGCGCGCCGTGCAGCCACCGGCCGTCGGCCTTGAAATGCTGCAATTGCGACCAGGCGATGACGATCGCCAGGCCGTTGACGAAGCCCAGCATCACCGGATGCGGCACCATGCTGACCAGTTTCCCCATCCTGAGGACGCCGAACAGCAACATGATCAGCCCGCTCAAGACAACCGTGGCCAGGAAATATTGCAGGCCGTGCTGGGCCACCAGCGCGACGATGACGACCGCCATCGAACCGGCCGCGCCGGAAATCATGCCGGGGCGGCCGCCGAAAACGGCCGTCAACGTACAAATAAAGAAGGCGCCATACAGCCCGGTCAGCGGATTGAGGTGGGCAACCAGCGCGAAAGCGATGCATTCTGGAACTAAAGCAAAGGACGTGGTCAGACCGGCTAATGCATTTTTAGAAAGATTGGATGACCACATAAGGAGGAAAGAAGAGGTGAAAACGCAACAGTGCGCGTATTTTACACGGCAGAGTTCGTTTTCTCGGCGTTATGGGTGAACTGGCGCACATTCAAAAAGCGGCGAGCGCGGCAAAATAAGCTTGCGAACTTCTCAACCACTTGCCCGTAAGACATACCGCCATGACTACTCTGACCTCCGCCACCCGCGCCCTGAACAGACAGAAAATCGCTGTGGAAAGAACGCTGTACGCGCGTTCGGCCGAGGAGTCGCAACTGGCCGCCCGTTGGGCCAGCGCCTGGCATAAGTTGGTGCAGCGCAAGCTCGATCACTTGGCCGCCCGTCCTGTCGCGCGGGTGGAGTTCAGCGGATTCCTGGTGAATCCGCCCGCCTCCCGCGTCCTGCACTAATTAATCACACCTTGTTTCACGCCGCCCGCTGTTCGACCTGCGCCGCCTTGTTGCGGCTTGCCTGGTAGCAGCTTCCGGCGCGGCGTTCCATTCCCGCCCGATCCAGCACCGTCACGCAGCCGCGACGGTACGTGATCAAACCCTCTTCGGACAGCTTGCCTGCCGCGCCCGTCACGCTTTCGCGGCGCACGCCCAGCATATTGGCGATCATTTCCTGCGTCACTTTGAGTTCGCTGGTCATCGAGCGGTCCAGGCGTTCGAGCAACCAGCGGCACAGCTTCTGCTCGATGCTGGTGTGGCGGCTGCCGGCCACGCTTTGCGCCAACTGGGCGAACATGGCGCTGGTGTAGCGCATCAGTTGCTGGGCCAGCGGACCGCCGGCATAGAACGCTTCGCGCAGGGTTTCGGTGCGCAGGCGATAGCCATAGCCATCGGCCTCGACGACGGCCGAATAGCTGGCGCGCTCGGTCGGATACAGCGCCACGCCGACCACGCCCTCGCGGCCGACGACGGCGATCTCGGTGGTCGCTCCGTCCTCCATCACGTACTGCAGCGACACGATGGCGTTGGTCGGGAAGTAGGTGTACTCGACCTTGTCGCCATAATCGAACAGGTGCTTACCCGCCGGCAACGCAACCAATTCCAGATCGCTGAACAGGGCCAGCAGATCGTCACGCGACAGCGCGCGCAGCAAATCGTTCTGTTGCGCGCCGATCAGGCTGATCGGTTGCGGAGCGGCGCCAACGTTGATGGAGCGAGTTGCGGAAGTGGTATCGAAAGCGTTCATGGTATCTGCCTCAAGTGTCTTGTTGATCCTTCGAATGATGTCGTGTGGATCGCGGTGGCCAATTTGCTGCACCGTTGATGACACTATAGCCACAGGGCTAACTCGTCGGTATAGGACCACCTTGTAGTCCAATGTAGGTTATGAACATTGCAAAATGTCATCTTTGTCCTACGCACTCCGGGGTCAGGTCCACCATTTCTACACGGGCTCATCGCTATCGCGGGCGCGCGGGCCGGAATGCTGAAAAATCGCTGGGTAACTGATCCGTCGCAAACGCGGCGGCGGAGGTCTGGCTATCGTCACAAAATGAACCGGCCCCTCAGAATCGAATACCCAGGCGCGCTTTACCACATCACCTCGCGAGGCGATCGTAAAGTGAATATTTATCTGGACGACACCGACCGTGCGGTGTGGCTGCAAACGCTGGCAGATGTCTGCGCGCAAGCAAACTACGTGGTCCATGCTTTTTGCCAGATGACCAACCACTACCACCTTCTTTTGGAAACTATCGACGGCAATTTGTCGGACGGGATGCGGCAGCTGAACGGTGTTTACGCGCAATATTTCAACCGTCGCCACGATCTGGTGGGCCACGTTTTCCAGGGACGATACCATGCGATTCTGGTCCAGAAGGAGAGCTACCTGCTGGAGTTAGCGCGATACATCGTGCTCAATCCGGTGCGCGCCAAGCTGGTTGCCGACGCGGCGCATTGGCCCTGGAGCAGCTATCAACTCACCTTGGGCAGCGCGCCTCCGCCTAGTTGGCTGGACACGACCTTCACCTTGAAAAAATTCGGCGACGAGCACGCCAGCGCGGTGTCGGCATACAGGCAGTTTGTACTCGATGGCGTCGGCGTCGCGAGTCCCCTATCCGGCACCAGGAATCAGCTGCTGCTGGGCGACGACAACTTCATCGAACGCGTAAAAGTAACCCATCCGGCACCGGACATGAGCGGGATATCGCGCTCCCAACGGGGGACTCAGGCACTATCGCTGCAGGCCTACCAAGACCAGCACGCCAACCGCGACGAAGCAATGGCGCACGCTTACGCCAGCAACGCCTATTCATTCAAAGAGATAGCGCATCACTTCAAAATTTCACCCACAACCGCGAGCCGCGCAGTAAAAAACTGGAACGCACGGCCGCAAAAGAGATAGTAGCGCCGAGGCCGTGTAGAAATGGTGGACCTGACCCCGGAGTTGCTTTAGTAGGTGGCGCGCAGTTGCAGGTAGGCGGTGCGCGGGGCGCCGACCATGCGGCCGGCGTTGCCGTCGACGTTGCGCGTGTAGTAGCGCTTGTCCGACAGATTGTTGATGCCGGCCATGATCTCGTAGCCCGGCTTGCCCGCGAGCTTCCAGCCCAGCTGCGCGTTCCAGAGCCGGAAGCCCGGTATCTCTCCCACGCCGCCGTTGGCCGATTCGGCCACCGTGTTGGCGGCGTCCGAGTATTGCTTGCCCTGGTGGGTGCTCGATATATTGGCCGTGAAGGCGCCGACCCGGTAGCGCGCGCCCACCGTGTCCGTGTTGCGCGAGTAGAACGGCACATCCATCCCCGACGTCGCGCCCGATTCCTGGATCGCCTTGGTGTACGTGTAGTTGGCGTAGACGTTCAGGCCGGCCAGCGCGCCGTCGCGGAAGCTGTAGTCGGCCGCCGTTTCGATGCCCTCATGGTTGGTCGCGCCGATGTTCTGGAACGTGGCCGGCGTGATGCCCGGCACCTGGATGATCTGGTTGTCGAACTTGAGCTTGAAGGCGGTGACCTCGGCGCCGACGGCCGCGCTCTTCCAGCGCGCGCCCACTTCGGCCGTCTTCGCCAGCTCGGGCTTGAGCGGATTGGACGGCGTCTGCGAGTTCAATTGCGTGTTCTGCACCGGTCCGAACGAGGTCGTGTAGTTGGCGAACACCGTCAGCGCCCGGTTGACCAGATAGGCGACGTTGAGCGACGGTAGCGCCTTGTTGTTGTTCGATTCGAAGGTGTTGTGGCCGGCGATGTCATCCCGCTGCGAGCGGATGCGCTCGTAGCGCACGCCCGGCGTGACCCGCCACGCCCCCAGCGCGATGCGGTCGTCGACATACACCGCGTGCGCGTCGGTGCTGTTGTCGAAAGTGGCGGTGGCGCCGTCGACGCCGGTGGCGACGTTGCGCACGTAGTTGTTGTCGTCGCCCCGCTCGCGCAGGAAGCGGTAGCCGACCGTGACGTCGTGCGTCATGCCGGACGCGGCGAAACGCTGCGTGTAGCGCGGTTCGATGCCCAGCACCTGGTAGTTGCGCGGCTGGTAGGTCAGCTGCGTGCGGGCGACGTTGATCAGCGCGCTCTGGCGGAAGCTTTCGTTGTAGTACGCCTTGATTTCGACCTCCTGCGTGGCCGACAACGTGTTCAGGTAGCCGACGTCGCCGCCTTTGCGGTCGCCATTCCAGAAGTCGGTCGGGCGCGTGTTCTGGAACGGGTTGGCGTTGTATTGCGCCACCGTCAGGCCGCCGGGAGTGCGCGAGTTGACGTCGAAGTACGTCAGCTTGCCGTACACCTCGCTTTGCGGGTCGATCTTGTAGCGGAACTTGAGCGCGACGTCGTTGACCTTTTCGTCGCTGCCCACGCGCCAGCCGGAGCCGTCCATGCCCGAATACATCAGCGCGACGCCGAGGCCGCTGTCGAGCGTGCCGCCGACGAAGGCGCTGTATTGGCGGCTGTGGCCGACCTCGCTGAAGTCGTTGTAGCGCACCGAGACGTCGCCGCTGACACCGGGGCCGTCCGGAATCGCGCGGCTGCGGAAGTTGATGATGCCGCCGACGTTTTGCGGGCCGTAGCGCACCGCGCCGCCGCCGCGCACGACGTCGATCGATTCGATGTTGTTCAGGCTCACCGGCGCGAACGACAGTTGCGGCTGGCCGTACGGCGCCACCGCCAGCGGGATGCCGTCGAGCAGGATGGTCGAGCGCGGCGAGTAGCGTCCGGTCAACCCGCGCACGCCGATGTTGAGCGAAATGGCGCTGCCGGCCGTGCCCGAATTATCCGTCGCCTGCACGCCAGGGATGCGGCGCAGCACGTCGCCGATGTCGAGCGCGCCGGAATCCTCGATCTCCTCCTTGCCGACCACGGTGCGCGCGCCGGGGAAGTTTTTCACGCTGTTCTGCAGCCCCGAACCGAGCCAGCTGCCGGTGACCTGGATCGATTCGATCGGCGCGGCGGCCTCCTGGGCGTGCAGCGCGACCGGCGCCGCCAGCAGCGCGATCGCCGCGGCCATCGCGGTCAGGGGGAAATGCGCTCCAGGGCGCGCGGCGGACAAGGCGAAATCGGACATAAGCGTGGTAGGTTGGCGTCGAAGGCGAAGATGATAACACTTCTCATTCTCATCGGCTAGCGGCGAGTTGGACAAAATGACTCATCCGCTTTAAACATTCATACGTTATACTTCTTTAAATCACCACTTCCCAACAACGAGAGACCACCATGCTGAGCGCAGAACAAAAAGCCATCATCACCGCGACCGTCCCCATCCTGGAACAAGGCGGCGAGGCGCTGACCCGCCATTTCTACCTGACGCTGTTCCGCGACTTCCCGCAGGTGAAGCCGCTGTTCAACCAGGCCAACCAGCAGGACGGCAACCAGCAGCGCGCGCTGGCCAACGCGGTGCTGATGTATGCGCGCAATATCGAACGCCTGGAACAATTGGGACCGCTGGTGTCGACCATCGTCAACAAACACGTGTCGCTGCAGATCCAGCGCGAGCACTATCCGCTGGTGGGCGCCTCGCTGCTCAAGGCGATCCGCGAGGTGCTCGGCGCCGAGGTGGCGACCGACGCCGTCATCGACGCCTGGGCGGCCGCCTACGGCCAGTTGGCCGCCATCCTGGCCGACGCCGAGCAAAGCGTCTACGACGAAAACGCCCGCGCGCCGGGCGGTTGGACGGGCGCGCGCGAATTCAAGGTCGTGTCCAAAGAAGCCGAAAGCGACGAGATCACCTCCTTCGTCCTGCGTCCCGCCGACGGCGGCGCCGTCGTCGCCCACAAACCGGGCCAGTACATCGGCATAGCCGTCACCATCAACGGTGAGGAGGCGCGCCGGCAGTATTCGTTGTCGGCGGCCGGCAACGGCGCCACTTACCGCATCAGCGTCAAGCGCGAAGCGGGCGGCGTGGTGTCGAACTTCCTGCACGACCAGGTCAGCGTCGGCGACAGCGTCCAGTTGTTCCCGCCGTCGGGCGACTTCGTGCTGAAGGACGGCGACAAGCCGCTGGTGCTGATCAGCGGCGGTGTCGGCATCACGCCGACGCTGGCGATGCTGACGACGGCGCTGTCCACCGGCCGCGACGTCCATTTCATCCACGCCGCCCGTCACGCCGGCGTGCACGCCTTCCGCGACCAGGTCGACGCGCTGGCGCAAGAGCATCCGCAGCTGCGGCGCTTCTACTGCTACGAGAGCGCCAGCGACGCCGGCCCCCAGCCGCATGCCACCGGCTATCTGAATCGGCAGCAGCTGGCGGAATGGCTGCCGGCCACGCGCGACGTCGACGCCTACTTCCTCGGGCCGACGCCGTTCATGAAGGCCGTCAAATCGCATCTGCTGGAACTGGGCGTGCCGGCGGCGCAAACCCACTACGAGTTCTTCGGCCCGGCCGAGGCGCTGGCCTGACATTGCTGGCTACCATCGTGCTGGGATAGCACGTCGCCGACGGAGCGTGGCGGATTACGCTTCGCTAATCCGCCCTACGTGTCTCTTAGGTAAGCCATTGTTGGTGGCAGTGGTTAGCTTTGATTGACCGCTCCGGCCGGATATGCGGCGCCCGGCCGGAACTGGTAAAATCGCGGCATGATGCAAACCTCCACCACAGACCAGGCAGAAACGCTGATACGCGCCACCGGCGCGCGCGTCACCAGACAGCGCGTGACTGTGCTCGACTTCTTGCTGGGTCAGGACAAGTCGCTGACCCACCACGAAATCCAGGACCATCTGTCCGGCGAGGCGCTCGATTCGGTCACGCTGTACCGCGTGCTCGAATGGCTGACCGAGAATGAGCTGGTGCACCGCATCGCCGGCGCCGACCAGGTCTGGCGCTTTAGCGCCGGCGCCGGCCACCATTCGCACGAACACGCGCACTTCCAGTGCACCAAATGCGAAGAAGTGACCTGCTTCACCGATGTCGCGCTGCCGAAAAAAATCAAGCTGCCGGATGGCTTCCAGAGCCAGGAAATCGACTTCCTCATCAAGGGCACCTGCCCGCACTGCGCACCGAAAAAGTAAAACGACGGGAAAATAGTTAATGCAACCGGGTTGCATTAACTTTCAAACGGATTTATTATGCAACTCAATTGCATTAACAATCCTGCACAACCCTGCGCGTCCGCGCCTTTTCAGCGAGCTGTCCACATGTCTATTCCTTCCCGCTCCGGCCATCCGGATTACCGGCTTCCCGTCACCGTGCTTTCCGGTTTTCTCGGTGCCGGCAAAACCACCCTGCTCAATCACGTGCTGGCCAACCGCGAAGGCTTGCGCGTGGCCGTCATCGTCAACGACATGAGCGAAGTGAATATCGACGCCTCATTGCTGCGCAAAGGCGCCGAGAACGCCGGCGCCGCGCTGTCCCGCACCGAGGAGAAAATGGTCGAGATGAGCAACGGCTGCATCTGCTGCACCTTGCGCGAGGATTTGCTGCTGGAGGTGCGCAAACTGGCCGCCGAAAACCGCTTCGACTATCTGCTGATCGAGTCGACCGGCGTCGGCGAACCGATGCCGGTGGCGGCCACCTTCGATTTCGAGGACGAACACGGCCACTCGCTCAATCACATCTCCCGCATCGACACCATGGTCACGGTGGTGGACGCGCTCAACCTGCTGAAGGACTACCACAGCACCGATTTCCTGGCCCAGCGCGGCGAAACAGCCGGTGAAGGCGACGACCGCACGCTGGCCGCGCTGCTGTCCGAGCAAATCGAGTTCGCCAACGTCATCGTCGTCAGCAAAACCGATCTGGTCTCGCCGGAACATCTGGCGGAGGTGCGCGCCGTCATCAAGGCCTTGAACCCGACGGCCACCATCATCCACGCGGAAAAAGGCAGCGTGCCGCTGCATACGATACTGGGCACCGGCAAATTCGACCTGGAAAAAGCCAGCCAGATGGCCGGCTGGGCGCGCGAGCTGGCCGGCCATCACACGCCGGAAACCGAGGAATATGGCATCGACAGCTTCGTGCTGCGCAACCGCAGGCCGCTGCATCCGGCCCGCTTCAACACCTTCCTCGACGAGGCGCTACCGGGCCTGATCCGCGCCAAGGGCTACATCTGGCTCGCCAGCCGGCCGGATTGGGCGGTCGCGTATTCGCGCGCCGGCCGCATCGCCGCCGTGGAGCCGGTCGGACAATGGTGGGCCGCCAGCGACAGTGCAAACTGGCCGTCGCCGGGCGATCCGGACCGGCAGGCGATCGAAGCGATCTGGGAGGAACCGTATGGCGACCGGCTCAACGAGCTGGTATTTATCGGCCGCCGCATGGACCGCGCCGCCATCGAGGCGGCCTTCAACGCTTGCGTGCTCACCGACGTCGAATTCGCCGCCGGCATGCTGACATGGCGCGGCTACGCCGATCCGTTCCCGGACTGGAGCCGGGAAGACGAAGCACACGCCGAACCCGAACCCGCCTGATCCCTTTTTACGCTCCCTCATAATGAAAACAACAACACGGCCGCTGGCCGCGGCGATCTCGCTCGCCCTGTCCGCGTGCGCATATGCCAACGCGGACGAAACCGACGCCGACGCGGCCATGCAAACGGTCACCATCAACAGCACCCGCGCCAGCCTCGATCCCGACCTGCCGGTCACCAGCGTCACCAAGACCCAGGAGGAACTGCGGCAGCAGCAAAACATCTTCAATCCCGAGGACGCGCTGCGCAACATGCCCAGCATGACCATCCGCAAGCGCTATAGCGGCGACCGCAACGCGCTGGTCGGCGGGCGCAGTTTCTCCACCACGCAGGCGCCGCGCGCGCTCGTCACGATGGACGGCTACCTGCTGTCGAACTTCCTCGGCCGCTTCGACGCGCCGCGCTGGAACATGATCGCGCCGGAGGAAATGAGCCGCGTCGAGGTTCTGTATGGGCCCTTCTCCGCCCTCTATCCCGGCAACTCGATCGGCACCACGATCGCCATCACCACCAGCCGCCCGACCAAATTCGAAGGCTCGGTGCGGATGGCGATGCAGGACCAGTCCTTCGACCAGTACGGCCTCAAAGACCACTACCGCAACTACCAGGGCTCGGCGCTGATCGGCGACCGGCTGGCGTCCGGCCTGTGGTACAAGCTGATGGTCAACCATCAGGACTCGACCAGTCAGCCAATGGGCTACTACACCGCCACCGCCAATGGCGCCGGCGTCTTCGCCACGCCGGCCGGCGCGGGCGCGGGAGCGGCGACGCCGGTCACCGGCATCCGCTACGACAACGGCCCGTTCGGCACCACGCGGGCGATTTTCGGCGCCAACGCCGGCGCCATCGACCACACCAAACAAAACACCGCCAAAGCCACTTTCGGCTACGACTTCAATCGGACCGTCAGCGCGGAAGGCTTCATCGCCTGGTGGAGCAACGAGAGCGTGACCCGCAATCAAAGCTTCCTGCGCGACGCCGCCGGCAACACCGTCTGGTCCGGACGCGTCACCGACGGCGCCAATGTCTTCGTGCTGCCGGTGGCTGCCTTCGCCCCTTACACGCGCGACGAACGCCACGCCCAGAGCGGCGTGACCGTCAAGACCCGCAACGGCGCCGGCTGGAACGCCAGCCTGTCGGCCAGCGCCTACCGCATCATGGAAGACGTGCAGCGCAACGCCGGCAGCGCCGATCCGTTCGCGGCCGCCCGCGGCGCCGGCAACGCAGTGGTGCGGGACGGCAGCGGCTTCAATTCCGTCGATCTGCAAACCACCTACTCGCCCACGGCCGGCGACTGGACCGGCGGCGCCCACACGCTGGCCGTCGGCCTGCACGCGGACGACTACAAACTCAAACAATCGACGCGCGCCAGCGCCGACTGGCGCGATGCCGACGGCCCGGAGACCCAGTTCATCGGCGGCGAGACGCGCATCGTGGCGCTTTACGGCCAGGACGCGTGGCGTTTCGCGCCGCGCTGGCAGGCCACGTTCGGCCTGCGCGCGGAATCGTGGGAGGCCACCAACGGCGCGCAACGCGCACCGGGCACCGCGCTGAACTACCCGCGCCGCAGCGACCAGGCCTGGTCGCCCAAACTCTCGCTGGGCTGGGACGTGGCGGCCGACACCACGTTGCGGCTGTCGGCCGGCCGTGGCACGCGCTTTGCCACCGTCGCGGAACTGTTCCAGGGAACCGCCGTCGGCAGCGCCATCGTCGTCAACGATCCGAATCTGAAACCGGAACGCTCGAACGCGCTCGAACTGATGGGCGAACAACGGCACGACTTCGGCACGCTGCGCGCCTCGCTGTTCCAGGACGACGTGCGCGACGCCATTTGGAGCCAGCTCAATCTGACCGTCTTCCCCAACGTGACCAACGTGCAAAACGTCGGCCGGGTGCGCACGCGCGGGCTGGAACTGGTGGCGCAAGTCGACCGCTTGGGCGTGCCGGGGCTCAGCGCGGACGCCAATATCGCCTTCAGCAAATCGACGATACTGGAAAACGCCAATTACCAACCGTCCGTGGGCAAGAACTGGACCCGCGTGCCGCGCGTGCGCTCGGCAACCACGCTGACCTACGCCCCGGGCGCGACGTGGAGCGCCTCGGCGACCTACCGCTATTCCGGCGCGCAGTTCAACGAAACCAACAACGCGGACTACAACACGGACGTCTACGGCGCCATCTCGCGCGTCAGCCAGCTGGATGCGCGGCTGCTGTTCAAACCTGCCGGCGGCACCGAACTGGCCGTCGGTATCGACAACGTCACCAACTATCACGCCTATCAGATGCATCCCTATCCGGGGCGCACGCTGTTCGCGGAAATGCGTTACGCCTTCTAAGGCCAATCAGGGAGCACGGATGATACACATTGAAAAACTGAGCAAAAGCTACGAAGGCAGGACCGTGGTCGATGGGCTCGACCTGCAAGTCAAGGAAGGCGAGATCTACGCGCTGCTCGGCCCCAACGGCGCCGGCAAATCCACCACCATCGGCTGCCTGCTGGGGTTTGTGGACGCCGACGCCGGCACCATCCGGCTGGCCGGCTCCACGCTGCCGCCCGCGAAGGCGGCGATCCGGCATGCGGCCTACATCGCGGAAAACGTGGCGCTGTACGAACGCCTCACCGGTGTCGAAAACGTCGAATTCTTCATGCGCCTGTTGGGCGGTAAGCCCCGGCGCGACGAGATCGAGGCCCTGCTGGACCGCGCCGGGCTGCCGGAACACGCGTGGCACCGGCTGGCCTCCGGCTATTCCAAGGGCATGCGGCAAAAAGTGGGGATCGTGATGGCGCTGGCCAAGGGCGCGCAGGTACTGGTGCTCGACGAGCCGACCTCCGGCCTCGATCCGGAAGCCAGCGTGACCTTCGGCGCGCTGGTGCGGGCGCTGGCCGACGATGGCGCCGCCGTGCTGATGGCGACGCACGACCTGTTTCGGGCGCAGGAGCTGGCGGACCGTTGCGGCATGCTGGTGGGCGGCCGCCTGGCCGGTGAATGGAAATTGGGAGATTTGAATGCAGGCGAACTTGAACGCAATTACCTTGGCATCCTCGCCGGCCGCGCCTGAGGCGCTGGACCGGCACCGCCCGCGCGGCTGGCTGCGGGCGCTGCACGGCGCCTGGCAGGCCGACTGGCGCGAGCGACGGCGCGACTGGCGCGTGTGGCTGGTGGTTGGCGTCGGCCTGGCGCTGGCCGCGTGCGCGGCGCTGTTGTCGTCGATGGAGCTGCGCGCCACGCTCGATGGCCGCGCCGTCGCGCAACAGGCCGAGCAACATCGCTGGTCGCAGCAGGGCAAAAAATACCCGCACGCGGCGGCCCATTACGGCGTCTACGTGTTCAAGCCGCTGTCGGCGCTGGCCGCGCTCGACCCCGGCGTCGAGCACTACGTCGGCGCCAGCGTGTGGCTGGAGGCGCACAAGCAAAATGAACTGGTGTACCGCCCCGCCAACGACGAACCCGGCGTCACCCGCCAGTTCCGCCTGAATCCCGCCTTCGTGCTGCAGGTGCTGGCGCCGATGGCGATGATCTTCCTCGGCTTCGGCATGTTCGCGGCGGAGCGCGAACGGGGCACGCTCGCCGCGCTGCGCATCAACGCCGCGCCGCTGGGCGCCCTGGCGCTGGCGCGCGGCGCCGTGCTGCTTTGCCTGGCGATGGTGCTGGTGCTGCCGGCCTGCGTCGCCGTCGGCGTGCTGGAATGGACGCTGGAGGCGCGCAGTCCGTTCAGCGACGGCGTAATGCGCATGGCGTTGTTCGGCGTCGGCTACTTGATCTATTTGTGCACCTGGGCCGCGCTGATCGCCGCCGTCTCGGCGCGCGCGCCGACGCTGCGCGCCAGCCTGGCCATCCTGATCGGATTATGGGCGGCGACCACGCTGGTGGTCCCGCGCGCGGCGGTGGAACTGTCGCAAATGGCGGCGCCGCTGCCGACCATGCAGCAGTTCCGCGCCGGCCTCGATGCGGCGCTCGGCATGCCCGACGACCCCGAACAGGCCAATCGCGACAAGCAGCAACTGCTGCGCGAATACGGCGTCAAGGACGTCAAGGACCTGCCGGTCAACTGGGCCGGCATCAGCCTGCAACGCGGCGAACACCACGGCGACCGCATCTTCGACGAACATTACGGCCGCCTGTTCGACGCCATGCGGCGCCAAAGCGACGCCTCGGCGCTGGCCGGCTGGCTGTCGCCGGCGGTGGCGATGGCCGGGTTGTCCAGCGCGGCGGCGGGCAGCGACACCAACCACCACTTGCAGTTCATCGACGGCGCGGAGCAGCAACGGCGCCGCATCCAGGAAGTGCTGAACCAGGCGATCACCGAGCATCCCGAGCGCGACGGCGTGCGCCACGACGGCGACCAAGCGTTGTGGGACAAGGTGCCAACTTTCAGATTCACCTTCGCGGCGCTCGACCTGAAGGCGCTGGCACTGCGCCAGGGCCTGCCCCTGATCGCCCTCTTCATCGCAAGCCTGCTGCTGTGCGGCGCCGGCTTGCGCCATCTCCGCAGCGGAAACTTACGATGACACAGATGTTCACCTTGATCGCTTACGATTTGCGCGGCCAGCTGCGCGAGCGCGGCACCGTCGCGCTGCTGCTGGCCGCCCTGGCGCTGGCCGGCTTCGGCCTGTTCGAAGGATCGCGCTTCGAACGCCACCAGCGCCAGGCGGTGGCCGCCGCCACTGCCCAGGAAATCACCGCCCGCGCCGATGCCATCGCGCTGGCGCGGCGCTACTTCGCCGACCCGGCGGCGCCCGAATTCAGCGCGCTGCAATGGTACCGGACACCGATCGATGTGCGCGGCTACGCCTTTCGCGAACACGTCGGATTCGCCGGCAAGCCTCCCGTGGCCGGCGCCGCGCTGGCGATAGGCCAGGCCGACCTGCTGCCGGCCTACGTCCGCGTGCGCGCCGAATCGATGGAATCGACACGCACCGCGCTGGAGATCGAACATCCGGGCCGCCTTGCGGTCGGCCGTTTCGACCTGATGTTCTTCGTGGTCTATCTGTGGCCGTTGATCCTGCTGGCGCTGTGCACCTCCGTGCTGACGCAGGACCGCGAAAGCCACCGGCTGCGCGCCCTGAAACTGCAAGGAGTACGCCTTGGCCGCATGCTGGCGGCGCAGGTCACGGCGCGCACGCTGGCCGCCAGCTTGCTGCTGGTGCTGGCCACCGGCGGCGCGGCGCTCGCCACCGGCGCGATAAGTGCCGACGGCGCCGGCCTGGCCGCGCTGGCGGCATGGGCCGGCGTGGTGCTGCTGTATTCGATGTTCTGGGCGGCCGTCACCATCGTCATCTGCGCCGTGTGCGGCAACCGGATGACGGCCGCTTTCGCCGGCTTCGGCGCCTGGCTGATGCTGGCGGTGCTGCTGCCCGGCGCGATGACGGCGGCGATCCAGCTGGGGGCGCCGGTGCCGGTGCGGGAGCGCTACGTCCAGGCCTTGCGCGACGCCGGCGACCAGGTCAACGCCGATAAACTGGGCAGCCTGGCGCGCTTCTACGACAGCCATCCGGAATGGAAGCCGGCCGCCACGCCGCTGTCCAAGGTATCGTCGACCGTAACGCGGCTGCAGCGCGCGCAGGAGCTGGAGCGGGTCATGGCCGGCGTCGAGCGCCAGTTCGAGCAGGCCAGGCTGCGCCAGCAAAACCTGTTCGACCAGGCGATCGTATTGAGCCCCGTGACGCTGGTGTATCAAACCTTGTCGGCCATCGCCGGCAACGACGGCGGGCGCCATCAGCAATTCATGGCGGAGGTGCGGCGCCACCAGCAGCGGCTGCGCGACTACTTCCAGCGCGCGATCCAGCTGGCGGCGCTGGGCGACGAACAGCACCCCTGCCCCGCCACCTGCCTGGGCGGCTACGGCTTCCGCGATTTCGACCGGGTGCCGCGCTTCAGTGCCTCGGCGGCGCTGGTGGAGGCGCCCGCCGCGCCGGCGCAACTGGCGGCGCTGGCGGCGTGGATCGCGGTCCTGCTGGCGCTCGCGGCGGGCCTGATGGCGCGCGTTCGGCGGGGCTAGCACCGGCTCACGTTATACTGCTGGGTTTGCTGCTTACGACAAGAGAATATGAAGGCCCAAAACCCCTCGCGCCGCTCCCTCCGAACCCTGGCCGGCTCGCTCTCCCTGCTTCTGGCGCTGGGCGGCTGCGCCCAGCTGCCGACTGCCAAAACCACGCCCGATACCGTCTCGTCGATGCGCCTTATCGGCGAGCAGCGGCTGCCGTGGCGCGTGCAGTTCCGCGATACGATGGTGGGCGGCCTGTCCGGCATCGACTACGACGCCGTGCATGGCGACTGGGTGATGATCTCCGACGACCGCTCCGAGCACAATCCGGCCCGCTACTACCGCGCGCGGCTCGCGTACGATGACAAGTCGTTCAAGTCGGTCGAGCTGACCAGTGTCGTCACGCTGCTGCAACCGGACGGCAAAGCCTATCCGTCGAAGGAAAACTTCAGGCGGCATGGCGGCGTGGTGCCCGATCTGGAAGCGATCCGGGTCGATCCGCAGAACGGAAGCATCTGGTACACCAGCGAGGGCGACGCCCCCGCCGGCTTGCCGCCGTTCGTGCGGCAGGCCAAGCCCGATGGCGCTTTCATGTCGGAGCTGCCGCTGCCGGATATGTTCGACGTCCCCGCCGACGGCAAATCCGGCCCGCGCAACAACCAGAGTTTCGAGGGGCTGAGCTTTTCCCCGGACGGCAAAACGCTATGGGTGTCGATGGAAGGGCCGATGATCCAGGACGGCCCGCTGCCCAATCCGCAAACCGGCGCCGTCAACCGCATCACGCGCTTCGCCCGCGACGGCAAGGTGCTCGGCCAGTTCGCCTACCCGCTCGAACCGATTCCCGCCGTCCCCGGCAAAGGCAAGTTCGCCGACAACGGCATCTCCGAGATCCTGGCCCTGAGCGACACCCGTCTGCTAGCGATGGAACGCTCCGGCGTCCAGGCCGACGACGGCAGCTATCAGGATTACGTCCGCATCTACGAGATCAGCACCGATGGCGCCAGCGACATCCAGAACCTGGCCACGCTCAAGGGCGCCTCCTATACGATGCTGAAAAAGCGCCTGGTGCTGGACCTGAACCAGCTCAAGATGCCGCGGGTGGACAACCTGGAAGGCATCTCCCTGGGACCGGCGCTGCCGAACGGCCACGCCAGCGTGGTGCTGATCTCGGACGATAACTTCGGCAAGGACCAGGTCACGCAGCTGCTGCTGTTTGAACTGATCCCGTAGCGGTCAACAACCCGGGCAGCGGCGGCGTTGGCGCTACCGGTTCGGGCTCGCCCGCCAGCAGCGGCCCGCTTTCCTGGATCGACGGCGGCGACAGGCAGTTGTCGCACTTGCAGCAACGCTCGAAGCCGGGCGCCAGATCGCCGAAGTAATCCAGCAGCAGCTTCCAGCGGCAGTAGCCGCTCTGCGCGTAGGCCACCATCTGCTCCAGCCCCTCGCGGTCGCGCTCATGCTTGTCCACATACACTTGCGCCATCCGCTCGAAGTCCGCCGCCTTGGGCGGGCCTTTCGGCTGTTTCGCCAGCAGGTAGGCCAGCTTGCTGTTCCGGTTTAACAGCTTGCCATCCTTGAGCATCTTCAGGCAGATCTTCAACTGGCTGGCGGGCAGCTGCTCCAGGCGCGGCTTCAGGTCGGCCTCGGTGAAGGTCGGCTGTTCCGACGCGGCGGCCGCCTCGTACACCGCCCTCAACTCCTCGGCCGATGGATAGTGTTTGATCAGGAAAAACTGCTGCAGGCGCTTGTCCGCGTGGTAGTACAGCAGCGTGCATTCGGCATCGAGGCCGTCGCGCCCCGCGCGGCCGGACTCCTGGTAGTAGGCCTCCAGATTGGCGGGCACCTGCAGATGGATCACGAAGCGCGTGTCGGTCTTGTCGATGCCCATGCCGAAGGCGTTGGTGGCCACCATCACACGGCGTTCGCCGCTCATGAACAGGTTCTGGTTTTCGCTGCGTTCGGCCGCTTTCAGCTTGCCGTGGTAGAGCGTCACGCTCTCGCCGGCGTTGCGCAGCATCTCGTGCATTTCCTCGGCCGCCTTGACGGTGGCGGCGTAGATGATGCCCACGCCGGCCGTCTCGCGCACCAGTTGCAGCGCCTGCGCGCACTTCTCGCCGGGATTGGTCACCTGGCGCACGCGGTAGTGCAGATTGGGGCGGTAGATGCCGGTGTTGATGACGGCCATGCGCGGGCGTCCCAGCTGCGCGCGGATGTCGGCGATCACCTCGTCGGTGGCGGTCGCCGTCAGCGCCAGCACCGGCGGGCGGCCCAGCGCGTTGAGGGCGGCGCCGATCTCCAGGTAGGCCGGGCGGAAATCATGGCCCCATTGCGAAATGCAGTGCGCCTCGTCGATGACCATCAGCGCGATGTCGCTGTTTTTGAGCAGCGCCAGGAAGTCCGGCGTCACCAGCCGCTCCGGCGTGCAGAAGATAATGTCCTTGTTGGCGCTCTCGATGCCCTCCAGCGCCGCCAGCTCGTCGCCGCGCGACAGGCTGCTGTTGATCTGCGCGGCGCTGGCGATGCCGGCCTCCTCCAGCTTCTCGGCCTGGTCCTTCATCAGCGAGATCAGCGGCGACACCACCACCGTCACGCCCTTCATCAGCCGCGCCGGCAACTGGTAGCACAGCGACTTGCCGCTACCGGTGGGCATGACGGCCAGCGTGTCCTGGCCGGCCAGCACGCTGTCGATGACGTGGCGCTGGCCGTCGCGCAGCGACTCCATGCCGAACACCTTGCGCAGGACGTCGTTGATTTGTTTGTTTTTCGGGGCTGCCATGACACTCTTTCTATTCAGCGGGACTGCTGAAAGAGTAGACAAGGCAGCCATGTTGGTATGTACGCCAACGCACCGCCCGGCGGTTTCGGCCGGCCGGCGCGTTCGCGATCACCAGCCTATGTCGCGCAGCAAGGGATACGTCAGGTCGCGCGGCGGTGCGACCGCGTGCGGCTGGTCCTGGTTGATCGCCGGCTCCATCAGCTGGTTGGGAATGGCGCTGATGTCGTAGTGCGACACCGACGACCCTGGCTGATTGGGGTCGGTCGCGTACATCAGCACCCTGCCCGCCAGATCGGTGCCGGCGCGCACGGCCAGATTCACACCCAGGTTGGCGACCAGGCCGGAACGGGTGCGCGAGCGCGTGGCCAGCACCGCCTTCAGCGCCCGGCCGTCCTCCAAGGTGATGCGCACGGCCGGAATGACGATGGCGGGATCGTCGCCGCCCAGGTCCGGCGGCGGCGAGCCGGGCGCGTTGTCGACGATGATCACACCGATGGCGCCGGCGTTCTGCGCATTCTTGACCTTGTCCACGAACGGGCACACGCCGCGGTCGATCAGCGCGATCT
The DNA here is from genome assembly GCF_017833525.1 of Duganella sp. 1411. Classification (GTDB taxonomy): domain Bacteria; phylum Pseudomonadota; class Gammaproteobacteria; order Burkholderiales; family Burkholderiaceae_D; genus Rugamonas. The sequence goes on along the minus strand of NZ_JAFICD010000001.1, from coordinate 180,931 downwards.
TGCCGGCCACCGCGCGCGCGTTGGCCGGCGCCAACGGCGTGCAGGCCAGTCCCGTGTCGGGCGGCGTGTCGACCACCGGCATCACCTCGCCGGTCACGCCCGGACTGGCCAGCGGCGGGCCGAACTGGGCCACGCCCACCCGCTGGATTCCGGCCACGCGGGCCGGCGACAGGATCGTCAGCAACGGCGTGCCGGGCCGCAACACGATGCGCGCCGCGTCGGTGACGACCGGGCCGTTCCAGACCAGCCGGCCGGCGCGGGTGGCCGACGCGGCCCGCTCGGCGTCGCTCATGTCCTTCCACAGCTTGTTGGTGGAATTGTCGAGCAGGAAGTAATCCCAGATGCTGGGGATACCCTGCAGCAGCTCGCCGGTGGCGTCGTCGGTGTAGGTCTGGAAGCCGAGGCCGTGCCCGAACTCGTGCAGCAACACCGCCACCAGATCGACGTTGTCGCCATGGTTGTTGTCCAGGCCGAGATAGAACGGCAAGCCGGTCAGGCATCCCGGCTGGCCGAGGTTGACGTTGAAGCGGGCCCGGATCTCGGGGGTGTCGGGGTCGTTGTCGACGCCCGTCAACTTGTTGGCCTCGGCCTCGCCGTACCAGGCGTTGGTCTGCGGGGCGCCGGGGAAATTGGCGAACACCTGCAACGCGCCGGCCGAACCGAGCACCGCGCCGGTATCGTTGCAGGCCAGGGACTCCCAGGTCGCCAGCACGCGGATCGGCACGCTGCTGTCGAGCGTCGCGCCCCAAATGCTGGCGGCCGCCTGGAAAGCGTTGAGGCGCTGCGCGCCCAAGGTGGTGCCGGCGTTGCCGCCGACGGGCGCCACCGGCGTCGGATCGTTGAAGCCGACGCCGGCCGGATCGCCGTTGACGATGGTGAGGGTGGCGGCGGCCCAGCCGGCCGAGCAGCACAGCATGGCCAAGGCGCCGCAGATGGCGATCAGTTTATTTTTCATCATGGCCTCCCGCCTGGCCTGCCGGTTCGCAAGTCTCGCCCAGTTTGCCGTCGGCATCCTTGTGCGCGACGGCGTGGCGCTGGTGGCGCTCGTCGAGCATGATGGCGACGCCGCCGTTGGGCAGCCGCCTGAGCGACGGCCTCGGCGTGGCGCCCGCGGTGGCGGCGGCGCGGGGCGGGCCGGCCAATGCCGCCGCCTGCTGGGGCGTGGGGCCGGTCAGCTTGCCGGTCGCGGGGTCCTTGTAGGCCATGGCGCCGCCGCCCGGCGGCGCCGCCCGCCCCTGCGCCGGCGGCGCCTGCGCGGCCAGCGTTACGTTGGGAAATTGCATGATGCCGGTGTCGGCCGCTTGCGGCGCGGCGGACGCGCCAAGACTGGCGGCGACGCCGAACAGTCCCGCCAGATGTGTAGTCAGGTTCATATCAAGCCCTTGGGTAAGAACATCAAATCGAACAAAAACCATCGGTATGGCTCAACTTGCCACGGTTAGACGAGGCGAAGCGCGATTTGGTTCCACTTCAGGCCGACAGATTCCCTGATCTGGTTCAACAGCGGGATGGTGGACGGGGTGTGTCAGCCGACGGTCGTATCGATGCGCACGCCGCCCTTGAGCGTCAGCGTCACGGGGGTCTTCTCGGCGATTTCCGCCATGCGGGCGATTTGATCGGCGTCGAGGGCGCCGTGGAAGGTCAGCACGCGCTTGATCCGCAGCGCGCCGTCGGCGTCGGGCGCCAGGTGCAGCGCCACGTCCACCGCCTCCATCGGCCACTGTTTGCGGTCGGCGTACATGCGCAGCGTGATCGCGGTGCAAGCGCCCAACCCGGCCAGCACGAAATCGTAAGGCGCCGGGCCGGTGTTGGCACCGCCGTTGCGGGCCGGCTCGTCGCCGGTCAGCGCGTGGCCGCCGACCTCGATCGCCGTCTGATAAGTATCCCTGCCGATGCGTGCAATACCTTGTGCCATAGTCATTCTCCTTGGCACCATTTTATCGCGCCGGGCACCGGTTCGGGTATGCCGAAGGAGGGACCGGCACGCCGGGCCGTTGCCGCCTAGCCCAGGCCCGTCCTTCACGCAAGCTTCATATTGGTAAAGATTTGTAAATGGAAATAATTGGCGGCGGCCTTCTGTAAAATAGCAGGCTTCCAACGTCGAATAAGACGGCGCCGCCCGGCGGCCCGCCAGCATAATGCAAAAGAAACAAAAGAAACTCCTGTCCCAGTGCCTGACCGGCGGCTCCCTCGGGGTGCTGCTGGCCGCCCCGCTCGGCGCGCTGGCCCAAACCACGGCCGACACCAAGCCGGTCACGGCGAAACCGAAGGAAGCGGCCGTCGTGCCCTCCGTCACCGTCGCCGGCGAACGCCCCACCAACCGCATCGACCGCCAGGTATATGACGTCAAATCCGACGTCTCCAGCACCAACGGCACCGCCGCCGACGCCCTCAACAACGTGCCGTCGGTGGCCGTCGATCCGGATGGCACCGTCTCCTTGCGCGGCAGCACCAATGTGCAGATCCTGGTCGATGGCAAGCCGTCGGCCATGCTGCAGGGCGAGAACCGCGGCGCCGCGCTGCAGGCCATGGGCGCCGACGATATCGAATCGGTCGAGGTCATCAACAACCCCGGCGCCCAGTTCGGCAACGAGGGCGGCGGCGGCCCCATCCTCAACCTGGTGATGCGGCGCAACCGCAAGCCGGGCGGCTTTGCCACCGTCAACGCCAACGCCGGCAAGGACGGCCGCTACAACAGCGCCGTCAACGGCAGCTACAACGAGGGCGCCTGGGGCTTCCAGGGCGGCCTCAACGTGCGGCACGACGGCCGCGACTCGACCGCCGAAGTCAGCCGCGACCGCCTCGATCCGGTCACCGGCCGCTTCGTCCACAGCAGCCAGTCGTCGGTCGGCAAGGGCCTCAACGACATGCTGGGCGCCAACGGCACCTTGAGCTACAACCTCAACCAGACCGACACCTTGACCGCCAGCGCCACCTACAACGGCCGCAGCAACGACCAGCGCGCCACCGACGTCTACGCCAACGGCGCCACCGCCTTCATCCCGGCCAGCGACTACACGCGCTCGACGGTGCGCAACGGCGACAGCAAGAACTATAGCTGGGGCGGACGCTACGACCACAAGGGCGAGCTGCCCGGCGAGACGCTCAAGATCGACCTGCGCGTGTCGTCGTCGGACAACGACAACGACAGCAACTACGCCAACGACTACACCACGCCCGGCATCGCCGACACGCGCGCCTTCCAGCACAGCGACACCACCATCAAGGTGGTCGATTTCACCGGCGACTACGAGCGCCCGCTGTGGGGCGGCTCGGCCAAGGCCGGCTACAAGGCGGCCCGCACCACGAGCACCTTCGACACCTTGTACACCGATATCGATCCGCTGACATCGGTCGCCATCGTCAACCCGGCGCGCAGCAACCGCTTCGAGGTCGACGAGACGGTGTTCGCCTTGTACGGCTCCTACCAGATGCGCCTGAGCGAGAACTGGGGCGCGCTGGCCGGCCTGCGCACCGAATACACCGACATGGACATCCGCCAGATCACAAGCGGCACGGACGACAAGAACAGCTACGTCAACTTCATCCCCAGCCTGTTCGCCACCTACAAGGTCAACGACACGGCCAACCTGCGCTTCGCGTACGCGCGCCGCATCCGCCGCCCCGGCGCCAACGACCTCAATCCCTACCAGGTCTACCGCGATGAATTCAACGTCTCGGCCGGCAATCCGCAGCTGATGCCGACCAAGACCGATTCGTTCGAGGTGGGCTACGAGACCAAGGTGGCCGGCCTGGAGACCAACCTGCGCGCCTACTACCGCGAGGACACCGACGCCATCGTCGACTACCGCTACTTCATCGCCAACAACGTGCTGCTGACCACCAAGCAAAACGGCGAAGGCAGCCACGCCAGCGGGCTGGAATTCACGATCAGCGGCAAACTGCTGCCCACGCTGACGATCAACGGCAGCGGCAACCTGGCGCGCAGCCAGCAACGCACGCAGGACGACACGGGCGCCTACAGCACGCGCACCGCCAATTCGCTGAGCGGGCGGGTGCGCTTGAACTACCAGCTCAGCGCCGCCACCCAGCTGCAGATGGCGCTGCAGATGATGGGCAAGACCTTGTCGGGCCAGGGCTACCGCTCGCCGAACCGCACCCTCAACCTGAGCGCGCGCCAGGCGGTGACGCCGCGACTGAGCCTGGTGGCCACCGTCACCGACGTGTTCAATCAAAACAAGATGGAAACGGTGATCAACAGCGCGACGCTGCGCGAGACCAGCACGCGCCGGTTCGACGGGCGGGTGTTTTATTTGGGATTGTCGTACCGCTTCGGCGGCGCCGGCGGCTCGACGGAGCGCGAAGGCGGCGGTTTCGGTCCGCGCATGGGGCCGGGCGGGCCGGGGCCGGGCGGCGGTCCGCCACCGGGCGCGTAAGCCCCCATCTTGGGCCGCCGGCGGCGCATGCATGGCGGATTACGCTTCGCTAATCCGCCCTACGTGTCTCCTTACTTGACCACCGCCAGCTTGTCGCGGCGGCCGTTCTTGAACGTGTAAATCGTCAGCACGCCATCGCGCACGTCGCCGCGCGCGTCGAACGAGATATTGCCGGTCACGCCCTTGTACTGGATCTTGGCCAGCTCCGGCAGATACCTGGCCGGTTCCGGCGAGCCGGCCTTGCGCATCGCCGCCACCATCGTCATCAGCGCGTCGTAGGTGTACGGCGCGTACGTCTGCACCTCGATCCCATAGCGCTTCTTGTACGCCACGCGGAAATCGGCCATGCCTTTTTCCTGCGACGGCTCGACCCCGCCCGCTTCCGCGCAAATCACCTGGCCGTCGCTCATGGCGTCACCGGCCAACCTCGGCACCGAGTCCGAACACATGCCGTCGCCGCCCATGAACTTGATCGGGATCGCCAGTTGCTTCATCTGGCGCAGCATCGGGCCGGCCACCGCGTCCATGCCGCCGAAGAAAATCATATCCGGCTTGGTGGCCTTGATCGCCGTGAGGATGGCGCTGAAGTCGGTGGCCTTGTCGTTGGTGAACTGGGTCGAGACGATCGCCGATCCGGACGCCGCGCCGCCGCGCTTGACGTTCTTGATGAATTCATCGGCCAGCCCCTTGCCGTAGGCGGTGCGGTCGTCGATGACGGCGATGCGCTTGGCCTTGACGCTTTGCACGGCGTAGCGCGCCAGCGCGGCGCCCAGCTGCTCGTCGTTGGCGATGTTGCGGAAGGCGGTGTTGTAGCGCTGGCGCGTGTATTGCGGATTGCTGGCCGACGGCGAAATCTGCGGGATGCCGGCGTCGTGGTAAATCCGCGAGGCCGGAATGGTGGTGCCGGACGTCTCGTGCCCGATCACGCCCTGCACGCCGGCGTCGGCCAGTTTTTGCGCGACGGCCGTGCCCTGCTTCGGATCGGCGGCGTCGTCTTCCGCCTGCAGCACGATCTTGTATTTTTTGCCGCCGATGACCACTCCTTGGGCATTGAGCTCCTCGACCGCCATGCGGGCGCCGTTCTCGTTGTCCTTGCCCAGGTGGGCGATCGGGCCCGACGTGGCGGCCACGTGGCCGATTTTAATGATGTCCTGCGCCTGTGCGGCCGGCGCCAGGGCCAGGGCCAGCGCGGCGGCGCCGGCGATCGTTGCGGGATTTATTGCGCTTGCTTTTGTTGGGAACTTCATACAATCCTTCATGGTTAACTTGGCAAGGATACCATTCGACACCAGAGCACGCCATCCGTGCGTTGCTCCCGGTATAAGTGCAGTAAAATAATTTATCGAAACAATTGCCTCAGGGATATCAAGATGGAAATTTCCCAACGCATAGCCCGTTCCAGGCCGCTCGCGACGACGGCCATGCACGGCCGGGTCGAGGCGATGAAGGCGGGCGGCGAGGAGGTGATCGATTTTTCCATCGCGATCTCGCATTTCCAGGCCCCTGCGACGGTGCTCGAAGCCGTCAGCGAGGGCTTGCGCCAGCCGGCGCTGGCCTACACCGCCGTCGTCGGCGACGCGGCGGTGCGCGCGCGGCTGGCCGCCAAGCTGGTCAAGGAAAATCGCATCGACGCCACGCCGGCCGACATCCTGGTCACCAACGGCGCCAAACAGGCGCTGTACCAGGCGCTGTACGTGATGGCCGATCCGGGCGACCGGGTCATCATCTTCAAACCGCACTGGCCGGCCTACGTGGCCACCAGCCGCCTGCTGGGGCTGCAACCGGTGCTGGTCGACCTGCCCGACGTCATCACCACCGAGCTGCTCGACTGCCTGCCGCCGGCCGCCATCCTCATCATCAACAACCCGCACAACCCGACCGGCGCGGTGCTCACGCCGGCCGAAATCGACTGCGTCGGCGCGTGGCTCAAGCGCACCGGCACCCGCGCCATCGTCGACGAAAGCTACGAGAAGCTGATCTTCGACGGCGCCCACGTCAGCCTGGCCTCGCGCCCGGACTGGCGCGAACTGGGCGTCGTCACCTTGTTCTCGGCCTCGCAAAGCCACGCGATGATGGGCTGGCGCGCCGGTTTCGCGGTGGCGCCGCCGCAGCTGGTGACGGCCATGGAGACCTTGCAGGGCCCGATCACGGCCGCCGCGCCGATGCTCACCCAACTGGCGCTGGCGGCGGCCTTCGAATCGGACGAGCCGCCCGGCATGATGGCCGATTACCGCGCCCGACGCGACCTGGTGCTCGAGCTGACCGCCGGCCTGCCCTGGCTGACGATGCACGCTCCCGCCTCCGGGCCTTACCTGTGGGCCGACGTCTCGCGGCTGACCATGGACACCAACGCGCTGGCCGAGCGGCTGCTGGCCGAGCGCTCGGTGGCGGTGATGCCGGGCGAGGCGCTGGGCGTGCCGGGCCACATCCGCCTCGGCTACATCTCGGACGACGTGGCCACGCTGCGGCGCGGCGTGCTGTCCATCGTCGAATTCGGCAACGCGCTTTACCGCGCCCACTGAGCCGCTGTGGCCTTCCTCCTTTTTCAACTCAATACGCTGCGCGGCCGGCTGATTTTGCTGGTGGCGCTGGCGATCGCGCCGATCGCCGTAATGACCATCGTCAGCGGCGTGCGCGAACGCGAACACGCCATCCGCGTGGCCGAGGAAAATCTGCAGCGGCTGACCAACCTGGCCGCCGCCAACGAGGCCCAATCGATCGAAAGCGCGCGCCAGATCCTGCGCGACCTGGCCGGCGTGCCCGATCTGACGGGCGACCAGGCCCATTGCAGCCGCCTGCTGGCCGGCATACAGCGGCAAAACCCCGACTACGCCAACTTCGGCCTGATCCAGCTCAACGGCGACGTCACCTGCAGCGCCATCCCGTCCAAGACCCCGGTCAACCTGGGCGACCGCACGCATTTCCGCCGCGCCGTCCATTTGCGCCGTTTCGTCGCCGGCGGCTACGTCTTCGGCCGGGTGATCCAGAAGCACACCGTCAACCTCACCTATCCGCTGCTCGACGAGGGCCAGCAGGTGCAGGCCGTGCTGTTCGCCGCGCTCGACCTGACCAAGCTCGATCGCTTCGTCGCCGATATCCAGCTGCCACCCGGTTCGCTGCTGATGACCGCCGACTCCGAGGGCCTGATCATCGCCCGCAAGCCCCATCCGGAACAATGGTACGGCAAGCAGGTGTGGCCCGAAATGCGCGCGGCGATGGCCGGCGAACCGGGCAAGCCGGTGCTGCTGACCGGGCCGGACGGCGTCGAACGGCTGCACCGCTTCGCCCGCGTCGGCGCCAAGGGGCTGTCGGACTACATCGTCACGATCGGCATCCCGGCCGACGACATCACCCGGGCCGCGCGGCGCGACCAGAAGCTCGACCTGCTGGCGCTGTCGGCGACGCTGATCCTGGCGCTGCTGGCGGCGTGGTTCGTCGGCGACGTGCTGGTGCTGCGCCGGGTCAAGCGGCTGGCCACCACCGCCAACAGCATCGCCTCCGGCTCGCTGGGCGCGCGCAGCGGCATCGCCTACGGCAACGAGGAGATCAGCGAACTGGCGCGCGCGCTCGACGCCATGGCCGCCGCGCTGCAGGAGAAGGAGCTGCAGCACCTGCAGGCCGAGACCCAGCTGCGCCAGGCCGACCAGCGCAAGGACGAATTCCTGGCGATGCTGGCGCACGAGCTGCGCAACCCGCTGGCGCCGATCAGCGCCGGCGCCCAGCTGCTCCAGAGCGGCAACGCCAGCCCGCAGGCGGTCGAGCGCACCGCCGGCATCATCGTGCGCCAGGTCACCCACATGACGCGCCTGGTCGACGACCTGCTCGACGTCTCGCGCGTCACGCGCGGCCTGGTGACGTTGACGCGCGTGCCGCTGAACGTGACCGACGTCATCGCCGACGCCGTCGAACAGGCCGACCCGATGATGCGCGCCAAGCAGCACCGCTTCGAGCTGGCGCTGCCGGAAACGCCGCTGCAAGTCATGGGCGACCATAAACGGCTGGTGCAGGTGCTGGTCAATGTGCTCAACAACGCGGCCAAGTACACGCCGGCCGGCGGCACCATCCGCCTGCAGGTGCGCGCCGAGACGGAGCGGGTCAAGATGATCATCAGCGACAACGGCATCGGCATGTCGGAGGAATTGCGCGGCCGCGTGTTCGAGCTGTTCGCCCAGGCCGACCGCAATCCGGACCGCTCGCAGGGCGGGCTGGGACTGGGGCTGGCGCTGGTCAAGACGCTGGTCGAACTGCACGGCGGGACGGTGGCCGTCGACAGCGGCGGCGACCAGAAAGGCAGCACGTTCACCATCACGCTGCCCGGTTCGGCCGGCCCGCAATCGCCGCCATCGGCCAAGCCGGTGCCCAAGCCGCAAACCAGGCTGCGGGTGCTGGTGGTCGACGATAACATCGACGCCGCCCAAACGCTGCAGCTGCTGCTTGAAACGGTCGGCCACGAGGTCTTCGTGGCCCACACCGCCCACGCCGGGCTGGAGATCGCCCAGGCGATCGGGCCGCAACTGTGCCTGCTCGACATCGGCCTGCCCGACATCAGCGGCAACGACCTGGCGCGCGGACTGCGCCAGCTGCCGCAAACGGCCAACGCCACGCTAGTGGCGGTCACCGGGTACGGCCGCCGCGAGGACAAGGAGCTGGCCAGGGACGCCGGTTTCGACCATTATTTCGTCAAGCCGCTCGATGTCGACGGCTTGCTGGCGGTGATCGCCACCCTCCACTAACCAACAGGACCCCAATGCCCGCAAGCCCCCTGCTGCTCACCATCGCCGCCACCGCCCTGACGCTCGCGCTGCAGGCCCAGGCCCAGGCCCAGGCCCAGAACCAGGCCCAGAACCAGGACCAGGACCGCGGCATGGCGCGCATCGCCGCGCAGCCGGCGGTGAAACAGGCGCTGGCCTATATCGAAAAGAACGAGCCGACCACCACCGCCAACACGCTGGCCATCAACGCCATCCCGGCGCCGACCTTCGCCGAAGGCGCGCGCGCCGCCGACTACCTGGCGCGCATGAAGGCCGCCGGCCTGCGCGACGTGCACCTGGACGACGCGGGCAACGTGCTGGGCACCTGGCGCGGCAGCGGCAAAGGTCCGACCATCGTGCTGGCGGCCCATCTCGACACGGTCTACCCGGCCGGCACCGACCTGACCGTACGCGAAAAGGACGGCCGCCTGTACGCGCCGGGCATCGCCGACAACGCTCGCTCGCTGGCGGCCATGCTCACCATCGTCAACGCCATGCGCGACGCCGGCATCGCCACCGAGGGCGACGTCCTGGTCTGCGCCAACGTCGGCGAGGAAGGCCTGGGCGATCTGAAAGGCGTCAAGCACCTGTTCAACCAACGCAAGGACATCAAGGCCTTCGTCGGCCTGGAACCGGCGCTGGGCGCGGACGGCGACCCGGTCACCCACATCGGTACCGGCAGCCGCCGCTTCAAGGTCACGCTGCGCGGTCCGGGCGGCCATAGCTACGAAGGCTTCGGCCTGCCGTCGGCGGTGCACGCGGCCGGCCGCGCCATCGCCCGCATCGACGAGGTGCGCGTGCCGGCCGAACCCAAGGTCACCTTCAACGTCGGCGTGGTCCAGGGCGGGCAATCGGTCAACAGCATCGCCGCCGAGGCCAGCCTGCTGATCGACATCCGCTCGGCCGACGCGCCCTTGCTGGCCAAGGTCGAACAACAGATCAAGGCGGCGATCCAGCAGGGCGTGGACGACACCAACCAACGCTGGAACAGCAAGGCCATCACCGCCGAGATAAAACTGATCGGCGACCGGCCCGCCGGCCAGATGGCCAAGGATTCGACCATCGTCAAACTGGCGCTGGCGGCGGCCACCGCGCAAGGCCGGCCGGCGGCGCTCGACAGCGCCCACTCCACCGACGCCAACCTGCCGATGAGCCTTGGCATCCCGGCCATCACGATGTCCGGCGGCGGCAGCTCGGGTGGCTACCACTCCGAAAAGAACGAGTGGTGGTCGCCGAAGAATGCCCACACCGGACCGCAGAACGTCATGCTCACCATCCTCGGCCTGGCCGGCGTCCAGGGCGTGGCGCCGCCGGCTATCCCATAAGTGGGAGTGTACAGCTCCGTGGATTTGAATGATAATAACAATCATTCTCATCCACAGACCTTTCCATGCCTCCTGTATTAAAGCCGCTGACGTTGTGCGTCCTCTCCTCGCTGTACGCCCTGCCCTCGCAGGCGCAAACCGAAGCCGAACCGCAAACGGTCGTCATCAGCGCCAGCGCCGACGCCTCGGCTGCCGGGCTGTCGAAAGCATTCGCCGGCGGCCAGGTCGCCAAGGGCGGGCGCGTCGGCCTGCTTGGCAACATGGACAGCATGGACACGCCGTTCAACAGCACCAACTACACGCAACGCTTCATCGAGGACCAGCAGGCGCGCAGCGTGGCCGACGTGCTGCAAAGCGATCCGTCGGTGCGCGTGGCGCGCGGTTTCGGTAATTACCAGGAGCTGTACGTCATTCGCGGCTTTCCCGTGCCTTCGGACGATCTGGCCTACAACGGCTTGAACGGCGTGCTGCCGCGCCAGTACATCGCCGCCGAACTGCTGGAGCGCGTCGAGGTCTTCCGGGGCGCGAACACCTTCCTCAACGGCGCCTCGCCCAGCGGCGGCGGCATCGGCGGCGCCATCAACCTGCTGCCCAAGCGCGCGCCGGTCCAACCGCTGACCGAAATCAGCGCGGGCCTGCAATCGGGCCGGCAAACCCATTTGGCCACCGATATCGCGCGCCGCTTCGGCGACGAGAACCGCGTCGGCGTGCGCTTCAACGCCGTGCAGCGCAAGGGCGGCACCGCCGTCGACGACGAACACCGCGAGCTGCAACTGGCCGCGCTGGGCGCCGACTATCGCGGACGCGGGTTCCGGCTGTCGGCCGACCTGGGTTGGCAGGACAGCCGGATGCGCAACGCCCGCCCGGCCGTCAACGTCGCCGCCGGGCTGGCGGTGCCCGCCGCGCCGGACGGCGGCGCCAACTTCGGCCAGCCGTGGGACTACTCGAGCGAGCGCGATGTCTTCGGCACCCTGCGCGGAGAATGGGACGTGGCCAGGGACGTGGTGGCGTGGGCCTCGTTCGGCGGCCGGCGCGGCCATGAACTCAACCGCCTGGCCAGCACGCTGAACCTGACGGCGGCCACCGGCGCCGGCAACATCCGCCGCTTCGACAACGCCCGCGAGGACCATGTGCAAACCGGCGAACTGGGACTGCGCGCGGCGCTGCGCACCGGTGCCGTGAGCCACAAGCTGGCGCTGACCACCACCGGCTTCGAGCTCGATTCGCGCAACGCCTACGCCACATCGGCCTACCAGGCGACGTCGCTGTACAACCCGGCGGCGCTGGCCTTGCCGCAGTTGACCACATTCGGCAACGCGCTGTCCGATCCGCGCACCACCAACAAGGTCAAGCTGGTCAGCGGCGCGCTGGCCGACAGCATGGGCTTCCTCGACGACCGCGTGCTGCTGACGGTCGGCGTGCGCCACCAACGCATCGGACAACAAGGCTACGCCTACAACACCGGCAAGCAAAACGCCGACTACAGCGAAAGCGCGAACACGCCGATCGCGGCGCTGGTCTACAAGGCGTCGAAACGGCTGTCGCTGTACGCGAACTATATCGAGAGCCTGCAACAAGGCGCGGTGGCCGGATCGACCGCCGTCAACGTCGGCCAGATTTTCGCCCCGTACAAATCGCGCCAGAAGGAAGTGGGCGCGAAGTACGACGGCGGCCGCTTCGGCGCCAACGCCGCGCTGTTCACCACCACCCAGCCACAGGGCGTGCTGGACCCGGCCAGCAAGGTGTTCGGCATCGACGGCGAGCAGCGCAACCGTGGCGCCGAGCTCTCGGCCTTCGGCGAACCGCTGCGCGGCCTGCGCGTGCTGGGCGGCGTGACCTGGCTCGACGCCTCGCAACGGCGCACCGCCGGCGGCCTGACGGACGGCAAGGACGTCATCGGCGTGCCCAAGTCGCAGGTCAATCTGGGCGTCGACTGGGACGTGCCGGGCGTGCCGGGCCTGAGCCTGTCGGCGCGCGCGCTGCATACGGCGTCGCAGGCGGTCAACGCCGCCAACACCCAGAACCTGCCGTCGTGGAACCGGCTTGACGCGGGCGCGCGCTTCGAGATGGATCTGGACGGGCGAACCTACACGCTGCGCGCGCGTGTCGACAATCTGACCGACAAGAGCTACTGGGCCTCGGCCGGCGGCGCGCAGGGCAGCGGCTATCTGGTGCTGGGCGCGCCGCGCAGCCTTTCGCTCACGGCAAGCACGGAGTTTTAGTCAACACCTTGGCGGCCAGCGCCAGTCCACTAAGCCAGGCGTCTTCCACCCGGCCGCCGCCCAGCCAGTCGCCGCACAGGCCCACCCCCACCGCCGGCAGCCACACCGCCTGCCCCGACGACGCCGCGCCGGCCTTGGCGTAACGCCAGCGGTGCGCGGTGACCGCATCCGGCGCCGGCCCGCCGAGCGCCGCAAACGCCTCCAGCAGCAGCGCCGTCACCGTCAATTCGTCGTCCTCGATATGCGCGGCGCTCCACTCGGCGCCGGCCTGCAACACCCACACCTCGCTGCCGGTGCGGCCGGGTTTCGAGCTGTCGCGCGCGATCCAGCGCAGCGGCCCGTCGTTGATGAAAGCGGCGTCGTAGCCCGGCTTGTAGGGACGCGCGAAACGCAGCATCAAGGTCCAACTGGGCAGCATGGCGACCGCGCTCGCCTGCACCGCCGTCAGTGGCAGCAGCGGCTCCAGCAGCGCCGCCGCCTGCGGCGCCGGCACCGCCAGCACCAGCGCGTCGTAAGGCTCGGCGTACAAGCCCTGCTCCTTCGAATGCAGGCGCCAGCCCTCCGCCTCGTGATGCATATGTGTGATGGTAACGCCGCTGTGCACCTGCAGGCCGGCCGCCAGCCAGGCCGCCGGAGCGCTCATGCGCGGCACGCCGACAAAGCGCGCGACACTGTCCGGCTCCACCTTGCCGCCGCCGATAACGGCAATCCTCGGCTCCCACAACGCGGCCACGCCGGCCGCCTCCCAGCGCGCGACCTCGTCGCGGAAGGCGTTGTCGCGCACCGTGAAATACTGTGCACCATGATCGCACTGCCAGCCGTCGGCACGGCGGGTGCTCATGCGGCCGCCGGGTCCGCGCGCCTTCTCGAACAAGGTCACACGGCAGCCCGCGTTTTGCAGATGCCGCGCGCAAGACAAGCCGGCCAACCCGGCCCCGACCACCGCCACGTTAAGGCGCGTATGAGGCATGACAATGACTTCCTTAATAAATTATGACGAGTTCCACGTAGGGCGGATTAGCCGGCACGGCGTAATCCGCCAAGAGCCGCCAACACCGTATCCAAGGCCCGAGTATAAGGAGAAGCTGGAGTCGAAAGAAGCCGAAAGCACATTTAAGCCGGTTCAATATCGGTTCAAACCACACAGTGACCCGCAAACTGCTAAAATGCGAATCACAACACACAAAAAGGGACCGACATGCCAAAACCGGAACAGGAACAAAAACCAGAAACGAAGCCCACCGGCTACCGCAGCGGCGTGGCGGCGCGACTGGCTGGCCTGCCGGTGGAAACGCTGCGGGTATGGGAGCGCCGCTATGGCGTCTCCGACGTCGACCGCTCGCCGCACGGCCAGCGCCTGTACTCGGCCGACCAAGTCCGCCGGCTTGGCCTGCTCAAACGCGTGGTCGACCAGGGGCACGCGATCGGCACGGTCGCGCGGCTCGACGCCGACGAACTGATCGCCCTGGCCGGCGCCGCGCCCTCCCCGACGCCTTCGGGAGCCGCCACGCAAACGCTGACGCTCGCCGTCGCCGGCGCCGCGCTGGCGCGCCGGCTAAGCGCCATCCGCACCTCGCCGGGGCTCGACATCGTCGCCAGCTGCGCGCAGCTCGAAGGCGCGGCCGAAGCCATGGCCGGCGTCACGGCCGACGTGCTGCTGATCGAATCGTCCGAAATGAGCGCCGACGCGCTGCCGCAAATCCAGGCCGCGCGCCGCGCGATGCAGGTGCGCACGGTGGTGGTGCTGTACCGCTTCTGCGACAGCGCCACCGTGCGCCGCCTGCGCGAACATGGCTGTCTGGTGGCGCGCGCGCCATCCGACCCCGCCGAAGTGGCCGTCTTATGCGGCACCGCGCTGACCGGCGCGGCGCGGCCGCCTCCCGGCCCGGCCACGGCGGCGGCGCCGCGCCGCCTCGACGACCAGGCGCTGGCGGCGCTGGCGGCATCCTCCTCCAGCATCAATTGTGAGTGCCCGCGCCATCTGGCGGATATACTGACGATGCTGGCGAGTTTCGAACGCTACAGCCTCCAATGCCAAACCCGCAACGCGGCCGACGCGGCGCTGCACGAAGACCTCGCCCGCAGCGCCGGACACGCGCGCGTGATGATGGAGCAGGCGCTGGAACGGCTGGCGTACGCGGAGGGCCTGCCGCTGCCCGACGGCTTTTGACCGCATCGCAACCGCCGCCGCACTTTTTTATTTGAATTTCTGATTGGACTACCGCATGACCACCGAGCAGCCACCGGCATATCGCCCTGCCACCACCACCGCCTCCGAGCGCATCCGCGCGCGTCTGGTCGCCAGCAACACGCGCTTTCACGCCAACGACAACATAGCCGCCTACATCGAGCCCGGCGAGCTGGATCAGTTGCTGGACGAGGTCAGCGGCCATATGCAGAAGGTGCTGGAAAGCCTGGTCATCGACACCGTCAGCGACCATAACACGCAGGACACCGCGCGCCGCGTCGCCAAGATGTACATGACCGAGGTGTTCGGCGGCCGCTACGTCGATATGCCGCCGGTGACCGAGTTCCCCAACGCCGCCAACCTGAACGAGTTGATGATCATCGGCCCGATCACGGTGCGCAGCGCCTGCTCGCACCATCTGTGCCCGGTGATCGGTAAAGTTTGGATCGGCGTCATGCCGAACCAGCACTCGAACCTGATCGGCCTGTCCAAATATGCGCGCCTGGCCAGCTGGATCATGAGCCGGCCGCAGATCCAGGAAGAAGCGGTGGTGCAGCTGGCCGATCTGCTGCAAGAAAAGATGCAGCCGGACGGCTTGGCCGTTATCATGGAGGCGGACCACTTTTGCATGCAGTGGCGCGGCGTCAAGGATATGGATGCGCGCATGATCAACAGCGTCATGCACGGCTCCTTCCTCAAGGACCCGGCGCTGCGGCGCGAGTTCCTGTCACTGATCAAACGCTGATATCACCGGAGAATACGAATGCTCGTCCGACTCTTGTACGCCAGCCGCGCGGCCGTTGACACCCACACGGGCGCGGTCACCGCCATCATGCAGCAATCGCATGCCTACAACCCCAAGCACGGCATCACCGGCGTGCTATGCCACAGCGACCGCTCGTACCTGCAGGTGATCGAGGGCGGGCGCGACCAGGTCAACCGCCTGTACGGAAAAATCCTGCGCGACACGCGCCACACCGACGTGGTGCTGCTGCATTACGAGGAGATCTGCGAGCGCCGCTACTCCGGCTGGACCATGGGGCAGACCAATTTGAACAAGCTCAATCCGGGCACGCTGCTGCGCTACTCGGCAACGGCGGAGTTCGACCCGCATTCGCTGTCGGGCAAAAGCTCGCTGGCGTTGATCGACGAGTTGATGGCGGCGGCCGCGGTGCTGGGCCGCGCCTGAGATGCACCGCGCGTGACAGCGGAAACACGTAGGGCGGATTAGCGCAGCGTAATCGGCCATGCATGCGCCGCCGGCCACTCATCAATGGCCGATTACGGCGTGCCGCCTAATCCGCCCTACGTAAATCAGAAGTAATTGAACCGTCTTTGTACCATTTTTGATGCCGGATCGCGATGCGCGCGCTGGACGGAGGTTTGCGCATCCTCTAAGGTGTCCGCATGAACCGCACAAGCCAACCCACACTCAAGCTGATCCTGGGCGATCAGCTCAATTGCCGGCACAGCTGGTTCGCGCAGGCGCGCGACGACGTGGTCTTCGTCATGATGGAGGTCCGTCAGGAAACCGACTACGTGCTGCATCACGCGCAAAAGATCATCGCCATCTTCGCCGCCATGCGCGACATGGCGCGGCGGCTGCGCGCCGACGGCCACCGCGTCCACTATCTGGCCATCGACGATGCCGACAACCGTCAATCGCTGCCGGCCAACCTCGATCACCTGATCGCGCGCTACAACGCGGCGGCCTTCCACTGGCAAGCGCCGGACGAATGGCGCCTGGACCGTCAGTTGGCCGACTACGCCGCCGGCCTGTCCATCCCGTCGACGATGGACGACACCGAACATTTCTACACCGCCCGCGACGAGGCGGCCCGCCTGTTCGACGGCCACGAGAACTGGCTGATGGAGCGCTTTTACCGCCACATGCGCCTGCGCCACAAGGTGCTGGTGTCGGAGACCGGCAAGCCCGCCGGCGGCCAGTGGAACTTCGACCACGACAACCGCGAAGCCTGGAAAGGCATGCCATGGGAGCCGGCCGACCTGCGCGGGCGCCACGACCACAGCGCCTTATGGAACACGATACAGGCGGCCGGCGCCCGCAGCTTCGGCCAACCGAACGCCGACGATTTCGCCTGGCCGCTGAGCCGCGACGAGGCGCTGGAACAGCTGGAGCGCTTCGTCAAGCACGCGCTGCCGCATTTCGGCCATTTCCAGGACGCGATGAGCTTCAAGGCCTGGCGCCTGTTCCATTCGCTGCTGTCGTTCGCGATGAACAGCAAGATGCTCGATCCGCGCACCGTCATCGAACGCGTGGAGGCGGCGTGGCGCGACGGCGCCGTGCCGCTGGCGTCGGCCGAAGGCTATATCCGCCAGATACTCGGCTGGCGCGAGTATGTGCGCGGCGTCTACTGGCACCGGATGCCGGGCTACGACCGGCTCAACGTCTTCAAGCACACGGCGCCGCTGCCGCACTGGTTCTGGTCCGGCGAGACGCGCATGCGCTGCATGGCGACGGCGATCGGCCAGTCGCTCGAGCACGCGCACAGCCACCACATCAACCGGTTGATGGTGATCGGGAATTTCTCGCTGCTGGCCGGGCTGTCGCCGTACCAGCTGCATCAATGGTATCTGGGCGTGTACATCGACGCGTTCGAGTGGGTGGAGCTGCCCAACACGCTGGGCATGAGCCAGTACGCGGACGGCGGCCTGCTGGCCACCAAACCGTATGTGTCCAGCGCGGCGTATATCGACCGCATGAGCGATTACTGCAAGGGCTGCCACTACGAGAAGAAGGCGCGGATCGGCGAGAAGGCCTGCCCCTATAACGCGCTGTACTGGGATTTCTTTGACCGCAATCGCGAATCGCTGGGCAAGAACAACCGGCTCAACATGGTGTATCTGCAAATCAAACGGATGGACGAGCCGACCCGGCAAGCGTTACGCGAACAGGCCGCCCGTACCCGGGCCACGCTCGCGGATTTATGACGGACAACGGATACACGTAGGGCGGATTAGGCGAACGCCGTAATCCGCCATCTTTGAGCCGCCAACGGCGCATGCATGGCGGATTACGCTTCGCTAATCCGCCCTACGTGTTTTAGATGACCTTACATGGTCCTTCAGGTGGTTACACCGTTCGCCGCGCGGTCAACCACTGCGCCGGCGCCAGCGCGGCGGCGGCCACCCTCACCTCGCCGATATTACCGAAGAAGCCATCCGCCCGCGCGCCATCCCACGAGCCGCCACCGACCACCCACTGCGACGACGCCGACAGCGTCGCCAGCCCGACCACGTTGCTGCTGTTGCGCAGCACCGGCGCGCCTTCCACGTACATGATCGTGTCGTGCGTGACCGGATCGTTGACGATGGCGATGTGCACCCAAGTGCCGGCGATGATCTCGCCCGACCAGTTGGCCATCGCGTCGCGCGCGCCGCTCACGTCCGGCACCACTTCCCACTGCACTTCGCGCAGGCTGGAGATGGCGAACAGCAGCGGCGGCGACTCCGGATCGCCGCCGTCGAAGCCGGCCAGGTCGCCGCGCTTGCCGTCGCGCGTCATGATGTTCATCCACGCGTGCTTGGTCTTGTCCCACGCCTGGTTGATCTTGACGAACGCTTCGATCGTGTAGCCGGTCTTGGCGAACGTCTGGGCGTTGATCGCGGCCGACGGATCGGTGACGAAATAGCTCAGGCGCGGGACGTTCTTGTCGGTGTTGATGAAGCTGACCGACCCGGGCGCCGACGACAGCCGGTGGCGGTCGCTGCTCCAGACGATGTCGCCCGCCTCGGCGCCGACGATGCCGCCCTTGTTGAGCGCGTCCCGCGTCAACGGATTGGCGCCGGTGACGTCGGCGATGCGCGCGCCCGGCGCCACCGACGTGCCCTCGGCGCCGCCGAAGAAGCGCCAGTGCGCCACCGTCGATGCCACTTTGGGATAGTCGTCCGCGTCCTTCGGCGCCACCGGCGCGACCACGGCCGGCTCGGTGTAGCCCTTGAGTACGATCGCCTTGGCCTGCTCGACCAGCGACGACGCCACCGTCGCCTTGCCGGTGCCAAAGGTGGTGTTGAAACGGGCGAAGCGCTTGGCGAAGTTGATGTTGATGGTAAACGCCTCGTTCGGTTCGGTCAGCACCGCGCGGTCGAAGGCGTTGAGCGTGTCGGCCGGCTTCATCGGCACCCACGGCGAGAACGACAGCACCTTGATCTGGTTGTTGGTCAGGTCGAATTCGTACAGGCGCATCAACCCGTTGCCGCCCTGGTAGTCCATCTGGTAGTCGACCACCATTTCCTCGACCGGGTTGCCGAAGTTGTTGGTCTTGGTCAGGTGCGCGGCGCCATGGTGGTGGCCGTTCAAGGTCATGAAGATCTGGTCGTTGTCGCGGATCAGTTTTTCCCACAGCATCTTGCCGTAGTCGGTTTCCAGCGGGCTGAGGGCGTCGGCCGCGATGTTCAGCAGCTGGTGGTTGACCAGGATCACGGGCAGGGTCGGATTGTCGGCCATGACCTTGCGCGCCCAGGCGATACCGGCGTCGGAGATGCGCCACGACAGCGACAGCACCATGAATTTCTGCTCCTGCGCGGTGAAGATGTGGTACTCGTGGAAGCCGCTGCTGTCGCGCGCGCCGAAGGTGGCCTGGCGCTGCGCGCGCTTGGTGCCGAACCATTGCAGGTACGGCTCGTTGGCCAGCACGCGCTGCGCGTCCGTGCCCTTGCTCTGGTCGCCGGTGTAGTCGAGGTCGTTGACGACGTCGTGGTTGCCGGCCAGGATGGAGTACGGCAGTTTGGCCACTTCCAGCACCTGCATGGCGCTGTCGGCCACCTTCCACTGCTCCGGCTTGCCGACCTGGTCGACCACGTCGCCCAGATGGATCAGGAACGGGATGTTGAGCGCCGCCGCGTTGCGCGCCACCCAGTTGGTCTGCGCGGCGAACGGCTCGTTGCCGTAGTGGCGCTGGTATTGGCTGCTTTCCGACGAGGTGGCGTAGCGCGAGTAGAACTGCGTGTCCGGCAACACGGCCAGCGCGAAGCTGGAAATCTGCGTGCTCGGCGGCACCACGACCGGCGCGGTGCCGCCGCCGGCGCTGCCGATGTCGCTGTTGCCACCGCCGCAACCGGCCAGCAGGCCGCCGACCGACAGGCCGGACGCCGAGGCCAGGCCCATCTTGAGCAAGGTGCGGCGCTGTGGCCGCGGCGCGTCGCCGGCTGCGGTGATGGTCTGCGGGGATTTGCTTTTGCCGTGTTCGTTCATGGGACTGGTGCTCGAAAAATAGTGAAGCGCCTAGTCTATTTCTCGACAATGACCTGTTCATGACAAAATGAAAGTCAGTTCAGCTGAAATACCTGATTGGCAACGAAAACAAGCGCTGAACCTCCCATCGATTGCGGTAAAATTCCAAGTCACAACGGAAGGATGCATATTGAAACGTCGGAGAACGCGCCTGCTCGTCGCCGTCGGCGCCTGGTCGGCCATGGGGCTCGTGTTCGCGATACCTTATCTCGCGCGCGGCAACGGCTACAAGGCGCTGCTCGCCAGCATGATCAATTGGTGGTTGTGGGGATTGTTAGCGCCGCTCATCAAGAAATTCGACGACCGGCTCTCCGCCAGCGGCAAGCCGCCGCTGCAAATGCTGGCCGCCCATATCCTGTTCGGGATCGCGCTGCCGGCGCTCTACACCATCATCGTGGCGCCGCTCGAGTATGTCGTTGGCCTCAACAGCTGGAACCCGTGGGTCGAGATGATCGGCGTGCTCGACTGGTTTTTATGGGCCGTGCTCGTACATTGCGTGATCCTCGGCTCGCTGAAGGCCTACCAATACTACCGCCACCATGTGGTCGACGCGCTCAAGCTCGAACGCCTGGAGCGCCGCTTCCTCGAGACCCGGCTCAACGCGTTGCGCATGCAGCTCGACCCGCATTTCCTGTTCAATTCGCTCAACGGCATTTCCGCCTACGTCGAACATGAGCCCAAGCTGGCGCGCAAGATGATCGAGCACCTGGGCGACCTGCTGCGCCTGTCGCTGGCCACGCGCAACCGCCAGGAAGTCACGCTGGCCGAGGAAATGGCCTTCCTCGACCATTACCTGGCGCTGCACCGGATGCGCTTCGAAGACCGCCTGCGGGTCACGCTGGACATCGCGCCGGACGTCGAGCAGGCGTGCATTCCATCGCTGCTGCTGCAGCCGCTGGTGGAAAACGCCATCAGGCACGGCATCGCCGGGCGCGTCACCGGTGGCCGCGTGTCCGTCTCGGCGCGGCGCGCCGGCGACCGGGTCGACATCCGCGTGACCGACGACGGCGTCGGCCTGCCGCCGGACTGGCACATGGCGGCGCCGCAGGGACTGGGCTTGAGCGTGACGCGCGATCGGCTGTCGGCCATGTACTCGGCGGAAGAATACGAGTTCGACGTCGGGCGGCACGCCAGCGGCGGCACCGAAGCGCGCATTTCATTACCGTTCGCCATATAGAAAGAGGTCAAGCATGCCCACGCCATCGATGAAGCCATTGACCGCCCTGGTTGCCGACGACGAGGCGCCCGCGCGGCGCCGCCTCGGCGACTTGTTGCGCAACGTCGCCAACGTGGCCGAGATCATCGAGGCCGCCGACGGCGACTCGGCGGTGCGGCTGATCGAGAGCCGGCGCCCCGACGTGGTGTTCCTGGACATCCAGATGCCCGGCCAGTCGGGCCTGAGCGTGGTCGACGCCGTCGGTCTGGACCGCATGCCCGTCACGGTGTTCGTCACCGCCTACGACCACCACGCGATCAACGCCTTCGAGGCCAACGCCCTCGATTACCTGTTGAAGCCCTTCAGCGACGAACGCTTCGAGGCGACGATGACGCGCATCGGCAAGCGGCTCGACGAACGCCGCCAGAGCGGCGCCGCCGAACCGGAGCGCTGGGACCGGCTGGTGGTCAAGTCGGAAGGCACGACGCAATTCGTCAAGGCGGCCGACATCGACTGGATCGAGGCGGTGGGCGTGTACGTCAATTTGTACATCGGCGGCAAGGCGACGCTGTACCGCGCGCCCATCCACCTGCTGGCCGACAAACTGGACCCGGCCCATTTCGTGCGCATCCACCGCTCGGCGATCGTCAATCTCGAGAGCATCCTGCATCTGGAATCGATCTCGCACGGCGAGTTCGAGGTGGTGCTCAAGCACGGCGGACGCGCCAAAGTCAGCCGGACCTTCCGCGGCCAGCTGGAAAAGCGCCTCGGACAGGCGCTCTAACGCGCCGGTGGCGGCGCGGCGGCGTGCCGCGGATGGCCTTCTCGGATCTCCCGGAGATATACATGGCGTCGCGCTCAGTAGGTGCCCATTTTGACCCGCAGCACGGTCGGGCGTCCCGTCAGATTCAGGCCATGGTCGGTCTGGTCGCCGTTCCAGTTGCGCTGCATGACCCATTTGCCGTCGGCGTCGAAACGCCCCTCCTCGGCGCGCGCGAACATGGCCGGCTTGCCGGCGTTGGCGCCGGTGCCGTGGAACTTGACGCGGGCGTGCTGCCCGAACACGATGAATTCCCCCTCGCCGATCTGGGCCACGGCCACGCCGCCACTGGGCGACTCGGTGCCGGCCGGGATGTCCTTCATGTCGGCCGACTCGGGCTGCTCGCCCATCTGCCACTGGCGGAACGAGACCGTCACGCCCCAGTCCTTGAACGCCATGGTCTGCGGCTTGCGCGCGTCGCTCTCGGCCACGCCCCGGGTGCGCCCCTCGAGCGCCCAGCCGGCCCACAGCCGCTCCATGGGGCGGAACGCCGCGTAGATCTTGCCGAACGGCTCGACCATGGTTTTGTCCGTCAGCTTGTTCCCGAGCGGATAATTGCTGTAGTCGGCATAATCGACACCGAACGGCGCCACACCGATCGCGCCGCGCCCCAGGATCTGGTAGACGTAGCGCGCGTAGACCGGCGCGTTGCCCATCTCCGGCACGAACAGCGCGTTGTCGCCGCGCTGGAAGCGCTCCAGGTTGGACGCGACCCGGTCCGAGTCGGACGCGTACAGGTCGGGCGCGGCGACGTCGATATGCGGCGCGGCGGCCTTGTAGATGTCGATCACGTCGTACGATGGCCCGCCGCTGGCGAAATTGCCTTTCCACGGCGCCATCGGCTCGAGCGGGTCGCGCAGGGCGGCGTTGACGTACATCGGCAGGTTGTAGACGGCGCGCCCGGCCTTGGCGATCTCCTCGATGTAGCTGGCGATCGCATAGGCGTGGAAATACTCGCTGGCGTAGGGGCCGTAGACCTCGGTCCAGGTGCCGGCGGCCGCGCCGGCGACCGGCGGCTTCTTATGTGCCAGCACCGCCGGCGGCACCTGCCGCCTGAACGCGGCCTCCGCCTTGGGCCCGTAGTCGCGCGCGTTGCCGTAGGTGCCCACTTCGTTTTCGACCTGCACCATGATGACGGTGGCGCGCGCCTCGTCGATTTTCTTCAGATGCGTCATCAGGGCGACGAAGGCGCGCTTGTCGGCCTTCATGGTTTCCTCGCCGTGCGGCGACAGGCAATAGGTCACCTTGCCGTCCTTGTCCAGCATGCGCGGGAAGCGCGCGTTGTCGAACTTGACCCACTCGGGCGTGTATTGCGGACTGGTGTTCTTCCAGGTGCCGAACCATAGCAGCACCAGGCGCACCTGCTTCTGGCGCGCCTGCTCGACCAGCGTGTCGACATAGCTGAAATCGAACTTGCCCTCGACCGGCTCGATCTGCTCCCACGCCACCGGGATCTCCAGCGTGTTGGCGTGGGCGTCCCTGACCGCGTCCCATACCTGCCCGAGGGCGTCGGGGTAGTTGCTGGAATTGTGCGTCTGCACGCCGACCATCGTGAACGGTTTGCCGTCGACGATCAGCGCATGGCGGCCGTCCTTCTGCAGCAGGTAGGGGGTGGCCGACGGCGCGGCGGCCCCGGCGTTGGCGGCGAGCCAGGACAGCGCGCACAGGGCAGTCAAGCGGTTTAATTTTTTCATATGCGTGGATCGATGAGGGATTGGCAATCGTCGGGAAACTGCGCCACGCCGGCCGCTATGGCCGTCCTTTGAAGGGTGTTCATTCGGGCTGTCTCCAATTTTTATGGTCTTGGTACAAGATGCAAGCGGCCATTCTGTTCACGACACCCGAGCGCAACAAGTCCAAAAATCACCAGTCCGGACAACAAAATCACACAATCTGGCAACCCCGTGCCCCGCAAAATCATTGCGGCGGTTGGTGAACTTAGTAATTGCAGCCGGTGGGGCAGGCCGTCAAAATGACCGCCAAACCAAGAGTTCCTCTAAACCACGTAGGGCGGATTAGCGCAGCGTAATCGGCCATGCATGCGTCCCGGCGACGCACGCATGGCCGATTACGGCGTTCCGCCTAATCCGCCCTACGAAAACGGCCGCCGGCGGCGCATCGGCGGACGGACCAACATTCACCAGGGAGATTTCATGCTGCTTAAGCGAACAGTTCTACTCGTAGCGTCGTCGTTGGCGATCGCCTCCGCCGCGCTGGCCGCGCCAGCCACGGTGCGCGCCCCCAGCGCGACGCCGCCCGAGTTTCCAACCATCCTGTACGGAGCCGCCTACTACCACGAATACATGCCCACCGACCGCCTCGACAAGGACGTGGCGATGATCAAGGCGGCCGGCTTCAACGTGGTGCGCCTGGGCGAATCGACATGGAGCCTGTGGGAGCCGGAGAACGGCCGCTTCGAGTACGCCTGGATGGACCGCGTGATCGACGCCATGGGCAAGGCCGGCATCAAGGTCATCATGGGCACGCCGACCTACTCGCTGCCGGCGTGGATGGCGCGCCAGCATCCGGAGATCCTGGCGCGCAAGTCCAACGGCGTGCGCAACAACTACGGTATGCGCCAGAACATGAACACCGACGCCCCGGCCTACCGCTTCTACGCCGAACGGCTGATCCGCCGCATCGTCGCGCGCTACAAGGACAACCCGGCCGTCATCGGCTGGCAGGTCGACAACGAAACGTCGAGCTACGGCGCCAGCAACGACGACGTGTTCGTCGGCTTCCAGCGTTACCTGGAGAAAAAGTTCGACACGCCCGAAAACCTCAGCAAGGCCTGGTTCCTGAACTACTGGGGCCAGGACCTGCACAGCTGGGCCGACCTGCCCACCGCCGACGGCGCGCAAAGCACCGGCTACAAGCTCGAATGGTCGCGCTGGAGCCAGATGCGCGTGACCGACTTCCTGAGCTGGCAATCGGCGCTGGTGCGCGAGCACGCCTCGCCGCGCCAGTTCGTCACCCACGACTTCGCCGGCGCCATGCACAGCGACGTCAACGAGGGCGCGGTGGCCGCCGCGCTGGACGTCGCCGGCGTCAACATCTACCACTGGTCGCCGCAGGAGCAGTACGACGGCGCCCAGCAGACCTTGCAGGCGGACTTCACGCGCGCGCTCAAGCGCGGCAACTTCCTGGTCATCGAGACCAACGCCCAGACCACCGACTGGAGCTCCTCGTTCCAGTACCCGCCGTACGACGGCCAGTTCCGCGAGGACGTCTACACGCACCTGTCGAACGGCGCCAACATGGTCGAGTACTGGCACTGGGCGTCGATCCACGCCAACCAGGAAACCTACTGGAAAGGCGTGCTGTCGCACGACCTCGAGCCGAACCGCGCCTACGCGGAGATGAGCCGCACCGGCCATGAGCTGCAAAAGATCGGCCCGCGCCTGGCCAACCTCAAGCTGCGCAGCGACGTCGCCATCCTGTGGAGCCGCGACTCGCTCAACGCCCTCAACGACATGCCGTTCGCCAAGGATTCGCAATGGGGCGGCGGCGGCAGCAAGGCCGACTACGGCTCGCTGGTGCGCCAGCTGCACCGCTCGCTGTACGACCTGAACGTCAGCGCCGACTTCGTGTTCCCGGAGGCGCAGGACTTCTCGGCGTACAAGGTGCTGATCGTGCCGTCGCTGTACGTGGCCGACGACGCGCTGCTGGCGCGCATCAACGACTACATCCGCAAGGGCGGCCGCGTGCTGATGACCTTCAAGAGCGGCTTCACCAACGAGAACACGGCGGTGCGCTGGACCATGGCGCCTGGGCCGCTGCGCGAGGCGCTCGGCTTCCACTACCAGGAGTTTTCCAACCTGGCGCAGCCGCTCAAGCTGAAGGACGATCCGTATAAGACGGGTGGCGAAAACACGGTGCGGCACTGGGCCGAGTTCCTGCAGCTGGACACGGCCAAGGCGCTGGCCTATTACGACCACCCGTTCTTCGGACGCTGGCCGGCCATCACGTCGAACCAGTACGGCGCCGGCAAGGTGGTCTACGAGGGCACCTACCTGTCGGACAAGCTGCAGACGGAGGTGGTGCGCTCGGTGCTGCAGGAGGCGGGGTTGACGGGACCGGACCAGCAGCTGCCGGCCAAGGTGCGGGCGCGTTCGGGTGTCAACAGCTTCGGTCGCGCGGTGCATTACTACTTCAACTATTCGGGCGAGGAAGTGAGCTTCGACTACCGGCACCGGGGTGGCACCAACCTGCTGACGTCGGGGCGGGTCGGGTCGAACGACAAGGTGACGCTGGCGCCGTGGGATCTGGCCATCGTCGAGGAAAGCGCGAAGTAAGAAGCGAACGGGTAACGCGGGCGTGTTGGCGGCTCGTCGATGGCGGATTACGGCGTTCCGCCTAATCCGCCCTACGTATCTCCGCGACGGAGCGGCCACCGCACGCAACCTAGCGCGGAAGCCCCCCCGCCGCACCCGAATCAATCTGGAATCACGTAGGGCGGATTAGCGAAGCGTAATCCGCCATCGAAGTGCCGCCAACGGCCCCTCACCTCCCCCAATCACTCCCCCTCGGCCGGAATAACCGACAACTCCGCCGCATTGGTCCAGCCATTGCGCCACACATCATCCAGCGCCGTGAACCTGAAATAGCGCGCCCGCACCGGCGCAAAGCGCGCCTGCTGCAAATCCGGATTATTGCGCACATTGGCGAACGTCCCACGCTCGATGGCGGTCGTCCAGCGCACACCATCCTCGCTGACCTCGAAACGGAAATTCTCCACCGTACCGTTAAGCTGTCCGTCCTGGCGCGGCAGATACACCACGCCGGCGATCCGCCGCCGCTGGCCCATGTCAACCGTGACCGCGCGCGGCGCCTTGGTCTCGGCCGTCCACTGCCCCTCCCAATACGTGCCCGGATCGCCGTCGATGGCCAGCGCCGCGTTGCCGGCGTCGCCATCGGCCACCACCACCTGCCAACCGCGCGGCGACAATCCTATGAAATCGCGCGTGCCGACGACGCCGAGCCGGCCGCCGGGCAGCACCCGCGCGGCCTTGACCACACCGCTCGCCACCGCCAGCGGCGCGCCATAGACGGGCGATCCGGCACGGGGCGCCGTGCCGTCCGTGGTGTAGACGATGGCGCCGCCGGCCGGATGGCTGAGCGCCACCTTGCCGTCGGCGTCGCGCTCGGCGATAACCGGCGGCAGCAGATCGGTCGATTGCAGATACAGTCCCACCTCGGCCAGGGTCGGATGCAGCCGCGCGCCGGTGATCCGCACCCGCACGCGGTCGGTGCTGACCGGCGCGCGCAGGCGCACCAGCCGCCGGTGGCCGACCGTGGTCAGCGCATCCGAGGCGATCGGTTCGGCCGCCACCCACGCGGCGCCGTTCCAGGTCTCGATGACGAACGATTCGATGCGCTGTCCGCGCCGGTCGACCGCCTCCTGCAGCGACACGACGTCGAACTTGACCGCTTTCGGCATGGTCAAGGTCAGCGCGCCGCCGTCGCGCCCGGCAGCCTCCCACCAGGTGTCGAGTTTGCCATCCAGCGCGGACGTGGCGCCGTGGCCGCGCGCCGCCTGGTCGGCCGTCACCCTGGCGCCGGCGGCCAGATTGGTGGCGAAGGTGGTGTCGACGATTTCCGCCATCTGGCCGAGCGCCTGGACCTGGTCGTCCGGCACCAGGCCGCGGTTGTCGGGCGACAGGTTCAGGATCAGGTTGCCGTTGCGGCCGATCGACGAATAGTAGATGTCCACCAGCTGCGTGACCGGGCGCGGACGCTTGTCGCGCGCCCAGAACCATTGACCGTTGGCCAGCATCGTGACGTTGGTCTCGGCCGGATACCACCACAGGTGCGAGCCCGGCGTGAGCTGCGCCCGGTGGCCGAGGTCGCCGTGCATGTCGGGCCAGGTGAAATCGCCCGGCGCGGTCGGCAGCGGCACCACGCTCCACTCGGTGGTGCGGCCGTAGCCGCTTTCCGTGCCGACCCAGCGCACGTCCGGCCCCTTGCCCATGATGACGGCGTCGGGCTGCAGCTTGCGGATCAGGTCGTACCAGGCGCCGTAGTCGTAGGCCTGTTGCACGCTCGGGTCCGGATTGGCGCCGTCGAACCAGACCTCGTGCACTGGGCCGTATTGCGTCAGCAGCTCGTACAGCTGGTTGAGGAAGTAGCGGTTGTAGTCGTCGACCTCGTAGCTGTAGGACTTGAAGCCCGGCGCCGGCGCGCGGCCCTTGGACGGGTCGCCCTTGAAGCTGGCGGGATCGGTGGGGATCGTCGTTTTCAGTTTCGGGCTGCCGTTGCCGTAGTAGCCGGCCGGGTTGACCGGGTTGGTGCGCAACTGGTACAGGTCGGCCGGCGACAGGTAGATGCCCAGCTTGACGCCGTCGGCGCGCGCGGCGTCGGCCACCTCGCGCACCAGGTCGCCCTTGCCGCCGCGCCAGGGGCTGGCCGCCGACGAGTGCCCGGTGTAGCGGCTGGGCCACATGGCGAAACCATCATGGTGCTTGGCCACCAGCACGAGCATCTTGCCGTCGAGCTGCTTGACCGAGCGCAGCCACTGCTTGGCGTCCAGCGCGGGCGGGTTGAAGATGGCCGGGTCCTCGCGCCCGCTGCCCCACTCCACCTGGTTGAAGGTGTTGACGCCGAAGTGCAGGAAGAAGGTGCGCTCGAGCCGCATCCACGCGCTCTGGTTCGGGCGCGGCAGCACC
This sequence comes from Duganella sp. 1411, assembly GCF_017833525.1. Classification (GTDB taxonomy): domain Bacteria; phylum Pseudomonadota; class Gammaproteobacteria; order Burkholderiales; family Burkholderiaceae_D; genus Rugamonas. The sequence goes on along the minus strand of NZ_JAFICD010000001.1, from coordinate 152,153 downwards.
TTGGCCGCCTTCTCGGCGATCACGGCGTCGGTATCGCCCGGCGCGATGACGTGTTCGGTCGCATACGGAATGGTTGGGGTGGCGGCGATGGCCGTCGGCGCGAACGCCAACGCCAGCGCCGCAACGAGTGCGTTTCGTTTCATGGATTATTTCCCCAATAAGTCGACGCCCAGCGGCTCGAGCCGCAGCGTGCCGGAAAACTGCTTGCCCGAGAGCACGCCCGTCATGGCGCCATCGATCGCCACGTCCTTCGCCTCGGCGGTGGTGTTGACATACAGCACGCGGCCGTCGACGGCGCGCGCGTAGACGCCGTCGGGCGTCTTCGGTCCGGGCACGATGCCCAGGCTGGCGTACAGCTGGCGGTACAGCGGCCCCATGATCTCGCGCTGGGCCGGCGTGGCGACATAGATCGCCCGTCCCTTGCCGTAGCGGTTGACGGTGATCGACGGCGGCGTGCCGTCGACGTTGGAAAAGCGCGCCAGCGTCTCGGCGGTCGACGGCTCCAGCACCTCGTAGTGGCCGTTCGAGCCCTTGACCTCCTCGTCGCCGATCCGGGTGACCAGGGTGCCTCCGTTGTAGAACTCGTTTGTGCGCAGGCCGAAGACGTCGGTCAGGCCGCCCGGCAACGGCGTGGCGTGCCATTGGTTGTTGCCGTCGACCTTGGCCGAGACGGCGGTCATGATGACGGTGCCGCCATCGCCGACGAACTTGCGGATCGCCTCCGTGGCGGCGCGGTCGAGCAGGTACATGCCCGGCACCACCAGCAGCTTGTAGCGGCCCAGGTCCTCGTGCGCGATGTTGATGACGGCCGCGTCGATGTTGTCCTTCAACAGCGGCGCGAAGGCGTTGTGCGCCTGCGTCATGTAAGGCGTGGTCAGATACTGGCGCACCGAGTTGGTCGCCTGCGGCCCGGCCGGGTTGGTCGCCTGCATATTGTCGAATGAGTAGGCGAACGCCACCTTCGGCGCGGTCATGCGCGGGAAGCCGAGCTTTTCCAGCTTGGCGAAGTCGGCCGCGATGGTGGCGAACTCGGCCAGCTTCCACGACGGCCGGTCGTCATGGTCGAGCAGGCCGAACAGCGCTTGCTCCTCGCCGCCCAGGTGGCTGTTGTAGGTCCACGCCATCGCCGCCTGCGACCCCAGCAACAGGCCGAAGTGGGCCCACATGCGCGAGCGCCCCTTGGTGCCGTAGTAGCCGGGGCCGCCGGCGGTGAATTCGTTGAACCAGATCGGCGTCGACATGCCGGCCTTCATCATCAGCGCCTCGAAACCGGCGCCGACCGGCTCGCCCGGATAGAAGCCCATCGCGCCGTAGTTGGCGTACCCGCGGTAGGTGGACAGGTAGTCGAAGCCCTTGCGCCCGGCGCTGTCCCACAGGTTGGACATGGCCGGCTTGTCCGGCGTGTTCTTGCGGCGCACCGCGTCGAGCCCCTTGAGCACGCCGATGTTGACCTCGGACCAATAGCGGCGCAGGTCCAGCTGGCGCTCGAACGGGCCGGGGCCGTCGGCGTACGGCAGGCGCACCTCGTCCCAGACGTTGATCTTGCGCGACCAGCGCTGCGTGGCCCAGGCCTTGTTGAGCGCGGCGATGGTGCCGTATTTCTTTTGCAGCCAGACGATGAAACGCTTGCGGTCCGCCTCCGAGTACGAAAGGTAGCCGTTGCCGATCTCGTTGTTGTAGCCGATCATCTTGAGCGCCGGATGGTGGGCGTAGCGCTTGGTCAGCGTGTCGGCCAGGCGGGTCAGCAGGCGCTGGTAGTCGGGATCGCTGTTATTGTCCATGTAGCGCTCGGCCGGGTCGAGGCGCGTGCCCTGCTGGCTGACCAGGTCGACGCCGGGATAGCGGTGGTGCAGCCACAGCGGCGCCGGCTGGCCGGGGATGTCGAGGATGACCTGGATGCCGGCGGCGTGCATGCGGTCCATGATCCAGTCGAACTCGGCGAATTCGAACTTGCCCTCGGACGGCTCGAAATAGTCCCACGACAGGTCGCCCATGCGCACCACCTTGAAGCCCGATTGCTTCATCAGGTCGATGTCGCGCCCGATCTGTTCGCGGCTGCGGTCGACTGGCTGGTAGCAGGTGCCGACGAACAGCTGGCCGGCGCCGGGCCAGCCGGGATGGGCGTCGGCGCCGTGCGCCGGCGCGTGCACGCCGCCCAGCGCGGCGAGCGCCAGCGCGCAGGCGGCGGCGAGTTTTCCGAGTTGGACGGCAACCGGTTTGCCCGGCTCGTTCGTTACAAAATACCGCATCGTTCTGGTCTCCATATTATTACTTTTAGTGGCATCGCTTAGCGCTGCGATGCTAGCACCTCCCCCATGCCGCCGGCACGGCGCCAAAGTCGGTTGCAAAATATTGTTCGACCGTCTGGTGATTTATATGACGCCGCGTTACAAAAATTATCAATTCCGCCAACAATTTATCGCAACGAGAATCGACGCGGCCGCTGGCCTGAATCGACGGTGCTAACATCGCGCCGACATCAACCAGCCGGTCAAGAAAATCAATGAAACGTCACCACAAATCCGCCCTGGCGGCCGCCACGGCCCTGGCATTGGCCCTGCTCGCCCACCAGGCGACCCCGCAAACGCCGGCCGATCCCGCGCGGCGCGCCCGGGACCTGCTCGCGCGCATGACGCTGGAAGAAAAAGCCGCCCAGCTGCAACACGATGCGCCCGCCATCGCCCGCCTGGGCATCCCCGGCTACAACTGGTGGAACGAGGGCCTGCACGGCGTGGCCCGCGCCGGCAACGCCACCGTCTTCCCGCAGGCCATCGGCCTGGCGGCGACATGGAACAACGACCTCGTGGCGCGGGTCGCCGACACGGTCGGCACCGAGTTCCGCGCCAAGTACCTGGAAACCGTCGGTGCCGACGGCGGCACCGGCATCTACCGCGGCCTGACGGTGTGGTCGCCGAACGTCAACATCTTCCGCGATCCGCGCTGGGGCCGGGGACAAGAGACCTACGGCGAAGACCCCTACCTGAGCGCGCGCATGGGCGTGGCCTACATCCACGGCCTGCAGGGCGCCGACGCCGGCGCGCCCAAGGTCTCGGCCACCGTCAAGCACCTCGCCGTGCACAGCGGCCCGGAGGCGGACCGCCACCGCGACGACATCCATCCGTCGCGCCACGACCTGGTCGAGACCTATCTGCCAGCCTTCCACGCCGCCGTGACCGAGGGCCACGTGCTGTCGGTGATGTGCGCCTACAACGCCGTCGACGGCGTGCCGGCCTGCGCCAACACGTCGCTGCTCAACGACTACCTGCGCGGCGCGTGGAAGTTCCAGGGCCACGTCGTCTCCGACTGCGGCGCGGTGGCCGACATCCACTCGGACGGCGCGCACCGCTACACCACGACGCCGGAGCGCGCGGTCGCGCTGGCGATCCAGGCCGGCACCGACGTGATGTGCGAGTTCGGCGGCAGCCCGACGGCCAACCCGGCCACCACGGTGCGCGCGGTGCGGCAAGGCCTGCTGGCCGAGGCCGACGTCGACCGCGCCGTGCTGCGCCTGCTCGAGGCGCGCATCCGCCTCGGCCTGCTCGAGCCGGCCGCGCAACGGCCGTTCAAGCAGATCGGCCCCAAGGACTACGACACGCCGGCCCACCGGGCGCTGAACCTGGAGACGGCTCGCCAGTCGCTGGTGCTGCTGAAAAACGACGGCGTGCTGCCGCTAAAGCGCGCGCCGCGCCGCATCGCCGTGATCGGCCCGAACGCCGACAGCGTCGACGCGCTGGTCGGCAACTACAGCGGCACGCCGTCGCGCCCGGTCACGGTGCTGGCCGGCCTGCGCGCCAGGTTCCCGGCGGCGCGGGTGACCCACGTCGAGGGCACCGGCTGGGTGGCGCCGCCGCTGCAGGACGTGCCGCCGTCGGCGCTGTGCCGCGACCAGTCCTGCGCCCTGCCCGGCCTCCAGCTCGAACGCTTCGACAACCTGGACCTGGAGGGCGCGCCGGTCGCCGTCGAGGACAGCGCCGGCGCCGACCTCAAATGGGGCTGGCCCGACAACCGCGACCGCAAGACCTCCACGCGCTGGCGCGGCTACCTGCGCGCCGGCGAGAACGGCGCCCACCATTTCCGCATGAAGAGCAACCAGGGCTACCGCATCCGCGTCGACGGCCGCATGGTGGCCGACATGTGGGACATCGCCTGGCCGACCTCCAAAACCTCGATCGACCTGGTGGCCGGCCAGGTCTACCGGATCGAGGTCGAGGCGCGGCAGAGCGGCTGGGACGGCGAGCAGCGGCTGCAATGGACCAAACCCAGCTTCGACGACACGGCGGCGCTGGACGCGGCGCGCGAGGCCGACCTGGTGGTCTTCGTCAGCGGCCTGAACTGGCAACTGGAAGGCGAGGAAATGACGGTGCACGCGCCCGGCTTCGCCGGCGGCGACCGCACCAGCATCGACCTGCCGGCTCCGCAGGAGGCGCTGCTGCAACGGCTGGCCGCCGTCGGCAAGCCGCTGGTGGTGGTCAACCTGAGCGGCAGCGCCATGGCGCTGAACCTGGCCGACAAGCAGGCGCCGGCCATCATCCAGGCCTGGTATCCGGGCGGCGAAGGCGGCCGCGCCGTGGCCGAGCTCATCGCCGGCGACTTCAGCCCCGCCGGCCGCCTGCCCGTGACGTTCTACAAATCGGCCGCCGACCTGCCGCCGTTCAAGGACTACGGCATGCGGGGGCGCACCTATAAATATTTCAAGGGGCAGGCGCTGTACCCGTTCGGCTACGGGCTGAGCTACACGCGCTTCACCTATGCGGCCAAGGCGGGCCTGCCCAAGGTGGTGCGCGCCGGCGAGGCGGCCACGGTCGCCGTCGACGTGCGCAACGACGGCCGGCGCGCCGGCGACGAGGTGGTGCAGCTGTATGTCACCCGGCCGGGCGCGGCGGCGCCGATCCGCACGCTGGCCGGCTTCACCCGCGTCACGCTCAAACCGGGCGAAAAGCGCACCGTGACGTTCCCGCTCGACGCCAAGGCGCTGAGCACCGTCGACGCGGCGGGCAACCGTGGCGTTGAAGCGGGCGCCGCCTACCTGTGGATAGGCGGCGGCCAGCCGGCGCCGGCGACGCCGGCGCGTCCCTCGTCCGGCGTGGCGTTGAAACTGATGGTCGAGGGACGCGTCGACCTGCCGGCGTTCTGATCGGCACCGGCCGCGCCGCGGCTACCGCACGGCGACGACCACGATCGATTTGGGCGGCAGCTTCAGCAACAGCTTGCCGCCTTCGGCCCTGGCCTCGTACGGCGCCGGCTTGACCGCCGCGGGCGCCGCGTAGGTGTTGTGGGCGTCCATCGCGGCGGCCGTCAGCACCGTGCCGGACGCCGAGCCGGCCCGGCCGCCGGCGACGTCGACGGCGACGTCGGCCCGCTCCCCCGGATTGGTGTTGACCAGCGCCAGATACAACTGGCCGTCCTTGCCGCGCGCGGCGGAGGCGCTGACGGCGGGAATGGCCAGGCCGCCGAACGCGTACTGTGGATTATGCTCAAGCTTGACCGGCACCGAGGTCGCGTCCTGGAACGGCACGTACATGCGGAACGCGTGGTAGGTCGGCGTGAGCACCATCTTGTCGCCGTCGGTGCGTATCATGGCCTGCAGCACATTGACCATCTGCGCGATGCTGGTCATGCGCACGCGGTCGGCATGGGCGTGGAAGATGTTGAAGTTGAGCGCGGCCACCATGGCGTCGCGCAGCGAGTTCTGCTGGACCAGGAAGCCCGACCTGCTGCCGGCCTCGGCGTCGTACCACGTGCCCCACTCGTCGACCGCGAAGGACAGCCGCTTGTGCTGGTCGTGCAGGTCCATTTTGGCGGCGTTGTTGGTGATGAAATCGTCCATGCGGCGCGTGTTGCTCAGCGTGCTGATCCACTGGGCCTCGCCGAAGCCGGTCGCGCCGTACTTGCCGTCGGCATCCGGGCCCGGCGAGGTGTAATAGTGGAAGGAGACGCCGTCGAAACGGCCCGTGCGTAGGCGCGCGCTCAGATGCTCGCTCCAGCTGGTGTCGTCGTCATGGCCGCCGGCGGCGATGAATTGCGTCTTGTTGCCGCCGCCGGGATGCAGGAAGGTGGCGTAGCGGCTGTACTCGTCGGCGTAATGCCCGACGCTCATGTTGCCGCCGCAGCCCCAGGCTTCATTGCCGATGCCGAAGAAGGCCAGCTTGAACGGCGCCGGATGGCCGTTGGCAGCGCGCAGCGTGGCCAGGCTCGACTTGCCGTCCGCCGTCATGTACTCGACCCACTCGGCCATCTCTTGCGGGGAGCCGGTGCCGACGTTGCCGTTGACATAGGCGTCGGCGCCGAGCTGCTCGACCAGCTCGAAAAATTCGTGGGTGCCGACGCTGTTGTATTCCTCCACCCCGCCCCAGTTGGTGTTGACGCGCACCGGCCGCGCGGCGCGCGGACCGATGCCGTCGCGCCAATGATACTGGTCGGCGAAGCAGCCGCCCGGCCAGCGCACCAGCGGCACCCGCAGGGCCTTGAGCGCGCCGACGACGTCGTTGCGCCAGCCCCGGGTGTTGGGAATGCGGGACTCCGGCCCCACCCACAGGCCGCCGTAGATGCCGGTGCCCAGATGCTCGGCGAACTGCCCGTAGACGTACTTGCTGATGACCGGCCCCGGCGTGGCGGCTTCGATCGTCAGGCCGATCTCGGCCGCCGACGCGCTCGCCAGCGCCGCCATCACGCCGGCGGCCAACACGGAAAATCTGATGAACTTCATGCTTGTCTCTTCGTTGTGGTGAATCTTTCGCCCAGCGCCCAATCGCGGTAGGCGCACGGCGTGCAGCCCAGTTCGCGCTTGAACACCAGGTGCATATACTGGGTCGAGCCGAAACCGCACGCCAGGGCGACGTCGGCGATGCTGCGCGCGCCGCTGGCCAGGCCGCTCTTGGCGGTGTCGAGCTTGAGCCGCAACACCTCGTCGTGCACGCTGCATCCGAGCGCCTGGCGAAAATGGGCTTCGAGCGAGGAGCGCGACACGCCCACGTAGTCGGCGACGTCGGTGGTCCTGATGCCCTGACAGGCGTAGCGGGCGATGAAATAGCGCGCGCGCATGACGTAGGGATGCATGGCCGGCTGGTGCTGGCTCGACGCCAGCACGTTGATGCCGGCCGGCGGCACCAGGATGCGGGCCTCGCCGACGCGGTCGCCGTGCAGCATGCGCTCGAGCAGCTGGGCCGCGCGGCGCCCCATCTCCGGCGCCCCCTGGATCACCGAGCTGAGTGGTATCCTGGTGAGCATGCGCACCAGCGGATCGTTGTCGATGCCGATCAGCGCCACCTCTTCGGGCACCTTGATGCCGGCGCTCAGGCAGGCTTGCAGCAACTGGCGCGCCCGCGCGTCGGTGACGGCGATGATGCCGACCGGCTTGGGCAGGCCGCGCAGCCAGGCGGCCTGGCGTTGCAGCGCCTCGTCCCACGATGGCGCGCTGGTGCCGCAGCCACGGAAGATCTCGACCTCCAAGCCGTCCCGCAGCATCAAGGCGCGGAAGGCCCGCTCGCGCTCCTGCGCCCAGCGGTTCTCCACCGCCTCGGGCAGGCTGAACATGGCGAAGCGGCGCAGCCCGCTATCGATCAGGTGGCCGTGCGCCAGCTTGATCAGCTTGAAATTGTCGGTCGCCACGTACGGCACGCCGTGCGGATAGTCGGCGTCGCCGGCGTACGAGCTGCCCACGCCCACCACGGGAACCCGGCATCGCGACAGCGCCGCCGCCACCGTCGGGTCGTCGAAGTCGGCGATGACGCCGTCGCCGCGCCACTGCTCGATGCCGGACAGGCGCAGGCGGAAGTCCTCCTCCAGGAACAGATCCCAGGGCGCGCGGGTGCCGCCCAGATAGCCGGCGATGCCGGACATGACCTCGCGGTCGAAGGTCTTGTTGGCGTTGAACAGCAACGCGATCCGGTGTGCCTTCTTGGCCGTCATCAGATTGTCTCCCCACTATTATTTTATTTATTCGACATCGGCTCGGTGGCGCCGTCGAGGGGGCCGGAGCGGTCGATGCCGGCAGGATGCCCAATCGCAAGTGACCTGCGCAATGGGTTTGTGACAGTCCGGATCAAGGCGCTACAGAACGGTCGTGGGCGCCAGCCAGACGGAAGGCGCCGCGGCGGTACAATGACGTGACGCCACCACCGACGGAGATCCCCATGACCGACCCGCTGACCCGCCGCGCCTTCCTGCACGGCACCGCCGTGGCGGCGCTGGCCGCCTCCCAAGAGCTCTACGCCCAGCCGGCCGCCGCCGACGATGAATCGCACTGGCGCGCCGTGGCCGCGCATTACGACGTCAGCGCCGACTTCGTCAACCTGGAGAACGCCTACTACGGCATCATGGGCAGGCCGGTCGCGGACGACTTCAAGCGCAACATCGACACCCTCAACCGCGACAACTCGCGCCTGCTGCGCCAGAGCTTCGACGGCGACGGCACCGAGGCGATCCGCCTGCGACTGGCGCGGCACCTGGGCGTGCCGGTCGACGAGATCGCCCTCACGCGCGGCGCCACCGAATCGCTGCAAAACCTGATCTCCAACTACCGGCCGCTGCGCAAGGGCGACACCGCCGTGTACGGCGACCTCGATTACGACGCCATGCAATACGCGATGAACGACCTGGCCGAGCGGCGCGGCGCGCGCGTGGCCATCGTCCGGGTGCCGGAGCCGGCCACGCGCCAGGGCGTGCTGGACGCCTACGAGCGGACGCTGCGGGCCAACCCGCGCGCGCGGCTGTTGCTGCTGACGCACATCAGCCACCGCACCGGCCTGGTGTTTCCGGTCGCCGACATCACCCGCATGGCCAAGCGGCGCGGGGTCGACGTCATCGTCGATGTCGCGCAATCGTGGGGACAGCTGGACTACCGCCTGCCGGACTTGCAGGCCGATTTCGTCGGCGGCAACCTGCATAAATGGATAGGCGCGCCGCTGGGGTTGGGGTTCATCCACATCCGCAAGGAGCGGCTGGCCGACATCGGCGTCCACCTGGGCGACCGCGACTACGAGCGCGACGACATCCGCTCGCGCGTGCACTCGGGCACGCTCAACTCGGCGGCCGTCATGACGATCCCGGCGGCGCTGCGGCTGCACGAGGAGATCGGCACCGCCGCCAAGGGCGCGCGGCTGCGCTATCTACGCGACTACTGGGTGGGCCGGGTGCGGCCGCTCGGCAACGTCGACATCCTCACGCCGGACGTGGACGGCATGTATGGCACGGTAACGTCGTTCCGGCTGCGCGGACAAGGCACGCGCGAGCAGAACGTCGCGCTGGCGCGGCGTCTGATGGACCAGTTCGGCATCTTCACCGTGGCGCGCCACGGGCCGGTGGGCGGCAGCTGCGTGCGCGTAACGCCGGCGCTGTTCACGCAGCCGGCGCAGTTGGACCATCTGGTGGCGGCGCTCCGGCAAATCGCCGCCGGCTAGATGCTCACGGGGGGTCAAGTCTAACATTCATACATGACCTCGGTCTGCTGACGTATCGGAGGGAGGTATTATTGAATCGAGCGATAACTACTTCTCTTCTGCGTTCGATCAGCGCGTCGCCGTGATCGCCTGTTAGATTGAGCGAATGGCCAGACCACTCAGACTAGAATTTCCCGGCGCTCTCTATCACGTCACTTGCCGCGGCAACCGACGCGAAAATATCTTTCGCGACAGAACAGATCGTCTTGCGTGGTTTGTCGAAGCTGAACGCATGTGTCAACGATTTCATTTTGTGGTCCATGCGTTTTGCCTGATGACGAACCACTTTCACCTGCTCATCGAGACGCCCGAAGGAAATCTTGGTCAAGGCATGCGTTTGCTAAATAGCGCTTACTCGCAACACTTCAATCGTCGCCACGACCTGGTCGGGCATGTGATGCAAGGCCGCTACCACGCCGTTTTGGTACAAAAGGAGAGCTATTTACTCGAACTGGCGCGTTACATTGTCTTGAATCCCGTCCGCGCTGGTATCGTGGATGCGCCGGAGAAATGGGAATGGAGCAGCTACCGCTATATGATGAGCGAGTCAGCACCGTCCTGGCTGACGATTGATTGGCTGCTGGCCAGCTTTGGCCCCGACTATCCGACCGCTAAGGACGCCTATCGAAACTTTGTGATGGCGGGAATCAACGCGGAAAGTCCGCTAAAGAATGTCTGCTTTCAATCTATTCTTGGCGACGATTCATTTATCGCGGAACACCGGAAATCCGCCGAGCTGGTATCCGCGGAGATCGTCAGAACGCAAAGGCGCGCGCTCGCGATGTCGCTTGAAGAGTATAGCTCGAAATATTCACCACGCGATGTGGCGATGGCGCAGGCTTATCGATCAACGGTGTTTTCCATGAATCAAATCGCCGCGCATTTTGGCGTGTCTGTCCAAACAGTGAGCCGTGCGGTCGCGGCAATGGAAAAAAAAGGCCGTGAGGAATCGCGTGAGGGATGAGGCCGTGTATGAATGTTAGACTTGACCCCCACGCATTCACTCAAGCCAGCTTGAACGGCATGTCGCGCAGCGGCTTGCCGGTCAGGCGGGCGATCGCGTTGGCGAACGCCGGCGCCAGCGGCGGCAGGCCCGGCTCGCCGATGCCGGTCGGCGCTTCGGCGCTCGGCACGATATGCACATCGATGGCCGGCGCGTTGGTCATGCGCGCAACCGTGAAGTCGCTGAAATTGCTTTGCTCGACGACGCCGTCCTTGAACGTGATCGCCGCGCCAGGCAAGCACATCGACAAGCCCATGACCGCCCCGCCCTGCACCTGCGCCTCGATGCTGCGCGGGTTGACCGCCAGGTTGCAGTGCACGCCGGCGGTGACCCGGTGCAGCACCGGTTCGCCGTCCTTGACCGACGCCTCCACCACATAGGCCACCACGCTGTCGAACGATTCATGCACCGCCACGCCCCAGGCCCTGCCGGCCGCCAGGCGCCACTTGCCGTAGCCGCTCTTGTCGACCGCCAGTTGCAGCGCTTCGCGGTGGCGCGCGTGCTTGGCGCCGAGCAGGCGCATGCGGTAGGCCACCGGGTCCTGCTTGGTCATGCGCGCGATCTCGTCGACCAGCGTTTCCATGACGAACGCGGTGTGGTTGGAGCCCACGCTGCGCCACCAGAGCACCGGCACGTTCAGCTTGGGATGGTGCACGGTCAGCCGCATCGGGAACGGATAGGGATCGCGCATGCCTTCGGTGGCGGTGCCGTCGATGCCGTTCTTGACCTGGTACGGTTCGAACGGCGAGCCGGCCGTGATCGATTGGCCGACGATCGCGTGGTCCCAGGCCAGCACGTTGCCATCGGCGTCGAAGCCGATGTGCGCGCGGTGCAGGTGCATCGGGCGGTAGTAGCCGCCGTGCATATCGTCCTCGCGGCTCCACACGGTGCGGATCGGCGCGGCCACGCCGGCAGCGCGGGCGGCCTTGGCGATCTGGCAGCCTTCCACCACGAAGTCGCTGCTCGGCGTGGCGCGCCGGCCGAAGCCGCCGCCGGCGACCGCCACGTTCATCGTGATCTTGTCCTGCTTGAGGCCCAGCACGCGCGCGGCGGCGGCGCTGTCGAGGCCTGGCATCTGCGTGCCGACCCACAGCTGGGCGGCGCCGTCGTCGAGCTTGACGGTGCAGTTCAACGGTTCCATCGGCGCGTGCGCCAGATAAGGGAACACGAAGTCCGCCTTGATCGTCAGCGGCGCGCCGGCCAGCGGCGCCATGTCGGCATCGAACTTGCGCGCGCCGGGCTGGCCGGCCAGTTCCCGGTATTGGGCCAGTTGCTTTTCGCTGTCGACCTTTTCGACGTCGCCCGTGTTCCATTCCAGTTTCAAGGCGTCGCGGCCGCGCTTGGCGGACCAGTAGCCGTCGGCCACCACGGCCACGCCCTCGGCGCCCCGGTCGAGCGGCACGCGCAGCACGGCGCGCACGCCCTTGACGGCGCGCGCGGCGCCGTCGTCGACCGACTTGAGGCGGGCGCCAAACACCGGCGGCCGCGCCACCACCGCCGTCAGTTGGCCTTCCAGCCGGGTGTCGATGCCGAACGCCTGCCTGCCGCTGCTCTTGGCCTTGGCGTCGATGCGGCCCGTCGCGTGGCCGATGATGCGGAAGTCCTTGGGGTCCTTCAACGCCACCTTTTGCGGCACCGGCAGCGCGGCCGCGGCCTGCGCCAGTTCGCCGTAGCCGAGCTGGCGTCCGCCCGGGCCCAGCACCTTGCCGGAACGGGTCTGCAAGGTCGCAACGTCCACGTTCCAGCGCTGCGCGGCCGCCGTCAGCAGCATGGCGCGGGCGCGCGCGCCCAGTTCGCGGTATTGCGTGTAACTGTGCTTGATCGCGCCGGAGCCACCGGTCAGGTGGATGCCGAACACCGGGTCGATATAGGCCGGGTCGTCGCTGCCGAGCCGGCTGGTGACGAGCGCCCAATCGGCGTCGAGCTCCTCGGCCAGGATCATCGGCAGCCCGGTTTGCACGCCCTGGCCGAATTCGAGGCGGTTGATGGTGACGGTGACGACGCCGTCGGGCGCGATGCGGACGAAGGCCAGCGGCTGCTCGGTCGGCTTGAGCGCGGTCTCGGCCCCGCCCTGCGCCAGCGCCAGGCCCGGGAACGCCCCCAGCGCCAGGCCGGACAAGCCGGCCATTTTGAGGAAGGCGCGGCGCGGCGGACTGGCCATCGCCGGGCCCTGGTCGCGCTCGAGCATGTTTTGCAGCGCGCGCGGCATTTCCTTGGGATTGAAATTGGTCAGCATGATGGTTCCTTTAGGCGAGAGTGCGGGCAGCGTCGGCGACGGCGGCGCGGATGCGGTCGTACGTGCCGCAACGGCAAATATTGCCGGCCATGGCGGACTCGATCTCGGCGCCGGTCGGCTTTTTCCCGCGCGGCAGCGACTTGAGGAAGGCGATCGCGCTCATGATCTGGCCGCTCTGGCAGTAGCCGCACTGGGCCACGTCGTGCTTGACCCAAGCCGCGTGCACGGCCTTGCCGACGCGGTCGTGCCCGTCGGTGGCGGCTTCGATGGTGGTGATCTGCTTGCCTTCGGCGGCGGAGACCGGCGTGACGCACGAGCGTATCGCCTGGCCGTCGAGGTGGACGGTGCAAGCGCCGCACAATGCCGCGCCGCAGCCGAACTTGGTGCCCGTCAGTCCCAGCGTGTCGCGCAGCGCCCACAGGATCGGCGTGTCGCCATCGACATCGATGGCGCGCGGGCTGCCGTTGACATTGAGTGTGCTCATGGTATGTGTATCTCCAGTGAAAGGTTATCTAGCGGGAGTATGACGTCGACCACCTGGAAAACGCTTGCCATTTCCTACGGATATCTTGCCTAAACCAATGGACATGGAGTTCTACAACGTCTCCGGCGGCGGCGTGTTGTCACGCATCGATAAAAAATCGGCATTGTCCTCAGCATGACAAAGTTGGCGACGGATCTCGCATACGCTGGAAAAACCGGCCTGAACGCGATCCGCGGGCCGCCGCGCATGAACCTCGGATCGGCACCATCTTTCATCAATGGACAAATAAAATGAAAAAAATATTGGAGACACTGACATTGCTGGGCGTAGTCGGAACCGTGGCCGGCGCGCAGGCGCAATCGTCGGTCGCCGTCTACGGCACCTTGGACACCGGGATCGCCAAGGTCACGGGGGCAACGGCGCAAGTGGCCAAGCGCGACAATAACAAACTGGGCTTTCGCGGCGTCGAGGATCTGGGCAACGGCCTGAAGGCGCTGTTTCAGCTGGAAATCCGCTTCGAGCCGGACACCGGCACCGTCGAATCGGGCTCGCGTCCGCTGTTCCAGGGCCAGAGCCGGGTCGGCCTGCAGGGCGATTTCGGCACCGTGCGGCTGGGGCGCGGCCTGACCGCGTACCAGGAGTCGAGCATTCCGTTCGAGCCGTGGAACGGCCTGCCGACGGTGGTGGCGGGCTCGCCCGGCGGCGCCATCGGTCCCGGCTTCCAGTCCGACCTGCACGTGGCCGGCTACACCAGCGATCCGCTGGGGCCGGCGGGCAACTCGCGCAACCGCATCTCGAACGCCGTGTTCTACAACTCGCCGCTGTTCAACGGCTTCCAGCTCAACCTCACGGTCGGCGCCAAGGAGGCCAACGGCAATCCGGCCATCATCGGACGCGGCACCGCGCTGGCGCCGCAGTACCCCGCCAACAGCGTGCCGTCGGCCACGCCCTACTCGGCCAGCGCGACCTACACGCTGGGCCGCTTCGGCGCGATGGCCGCCTACGAGCGCAACGGCGTCGAGACCAAGATCTGGGCCGTGGCCGCCTCCTTCCGTCCCATTCCCGACCTGAAACTGATGGGCTCCTACCAAAAGCAGGACCAGAGCCACACGCTGGCCGCCAACCCCGACACCAAAGCCTGGCTGTTGGGCGCCAATTACAACGTGGGCGTCGGAAAGATATTGCTGGGCTACGGCCAGAAGGCCCCGGACGGCTCGCCGCGCATCAAGCAGGCGTCGCTCGGCTATGAACACAACCTGTCCGCACGCACCTATCTCTACGCCGATCTCTCGAACAAGAAAACGCCGCCGCTGACCAGCCCGAACGCGCTGGGCAGCTACAACTACTACGGCGTGGGCGTGCACCACAATTTCTGATCCGGATCCACCTGGCGATTCAATATAAAAAAACAGGAGACATCGAATGACACAGTACATCAAGGCTTTCCTCACCCCGGCCGCCGCTTGCGCCTCGTTGCTGTTGGCTGGCTGTGGCGGCAGCGACGGCGCGGCCATCGCCCCCGACATGCGCCAGAACACGGCCCAGCAAGCATGCGACGCGCTCAAAGGCAAGGCCATCAGCGGCGCCACGATCGGCTCCGCGACCCTGGTGGCGGCGGCCTCGCCGACGCCGGCCTATTGCAAGATTACGGCGAAGATCGACCCCAGCCTGAATTTCGAACTGCGCCTGCCGGACAGCTGGAACGGCAAACTGTATTACGGCGGTGGCGGCGGATACAACGGCGCCATCCCGGATGCAAGCGGCTTCAACCTCGCCGCCCTGCGGCAAGGCTATGCGACGGTCAACAGCGACTCCGGCCACCAAGGCTCGCCGGTGGACGCCTCGTTCGCGCTCAACGATCCGAACGCCGCGCAGCTATTCGGCAGCCTGTCGATTCCGACGGTGATGTCGTCGGCGCTCGACATGGTCAAGGCCGCGTATGGGGCGGCGCCGAAGCACGCTTATTTCGAGGGCTGTTCGAACGGCGGGCGCGAGGCGCTGATGACGGCGCAGCGCTACCCGAACCTGTTCGACGGCATCATCGCGCGCGCGCCGGCCTACAACTGGGTCGGCTTCATGGGCGCGTTCAACCGGACGGCGGTGGCGTTGGCGGCGCCGGGCGGGCAATTCACCAACGCCAAACTGGCCTTGCTGGCGCGGTCGGTGCGCGAAGCCTGCGACGGCAAGGACGGCATCGTCGACGGCATGGTCTCCAATCCCGCCGCTTGCAGCGCCAGCGATTTCAGCCCGGCGTCGCTGCGTTGTGCCGGCGGCACCGATAACGGCGATTCATGCCTGTCCGACGCGCAGCTCGCCGTGGTCGAATCGTGGACCACGCCGGCCGTCTTCAGCGGCAGTCCGACCTATCGCAACGCCGGCTGGCAATTGAGCGGCAACGAGGACGATCCGGGCGCCTGGCCGGCGTGGGTGACGGGAGGCGGCAACGTCCAGGGGGCCTTGCAGTTCCTGTTCCAGGACACGACGGTGAAGAATTATCTGGCGCGCAGTCCGAGTGCCAATTCGCTGACGTATGGGGCGTTCGATCAAAACCAGAATGCGCTCTATGCGCTGGAGGCGCTCAACTCGGCCACCAGCACCGACCTGCGTCCGTTTAAAAACAGCGGGGGCAAGCTGATTTTGTGGCATGGCACCAACGACGCGGCGTTGAGCTACAAGTCGACGACCGAGTATTACCTGGGCTTGCAGACGCGCTTTGGAAGTCCGGCGGCGGTGGCGGAGTTTGCGCAGTTTTATCTGGCGCCGGCGGTGGATCATTGCGCCGGTGGGCCCGGGGCGGATACCAGCGATTTGCTGACCGCGCTGGATAACTGGGTCGACAAGAATACCGCGCCGGGGACGCTGGTCGCTTCCAGATTCGCGGTGGATGGCAAGGCGGAGTTGAGTAGGCCGCTTTGCCCATATCCGCAGTATCCGCGCTATACGGGGCCGGCCAACGATGCGCAGGCGGGTAAGCTGGCCGTTAATTTCACCTGTACGCAGCCTTGAGGTGATATGCGTGCGTTTCGACGGCGCATGCATTGGCGGATTACGGCGTTCCGCCTAATCCGCCCTACGTGTCTCCAGATCGATCATGCGCCTCGGAGGCGAAGGCGCGCAGCGCTTCGATGTCGAGTATGCGGATCGAGCCATAGCTGGCCTGCAGCAGCCTGGCGTCCTCCAGCCGGTGCAGCGCGCGGTTCACCAGCTGACGCGATACCCCGGCCAGCAACGCGATTTCTTCCTGCGATATCCGCAGCATGGCCGCCGTGCCCGGATACAGCTCCGCGTTGAACAGCTCGGCCAGGCAGTGCGCGACGTGCCTTTCCGGACCGGACGAACGGAAATGCTCCACGCGAATCACAAACTGCGCCAGCCGCGCGTTGAGCTGCTCGATCAGGAAGCGATTGAACGGCAGGCTGCAGCCCAGCAGCCAGTGGAAGGTCGCGGCGGGCACCTGCGCCAGGTGGCTCGCGCGCAGCGCCACCACGTCGTAGGGACGGATCTCATTTTTCAACACCGAACCCTCGCCGAACCAGCCCCCCGTCGGTATGCCGATCAACGACGTCGTCCGCCCATCCCGCGTGACGTTCGAGACCTTCACCAGGCCCTCGACCACGCCATACCAGTATTCGGCGCGCACGCCACGGTGGCAGACCGTCCGGCCGCCTTCCGCCATCAACTCGGATGTGTCACCGAGTACCCGCCCGAGCTGCTCCGCCGTCAAATTGCGGCCCCACAAGGAGGAAGCTATGAATTCTTTGATCTGCTCACTCGCCATCTTCTACGTTCCAGGTTTCTGCCTACGGCGACCGCAATGGAGCGGGAACGGTATCGACGCCCTGCGCCTCGGCCGCGACAAGCTCCGCGACACGCGCCCTGCCGTACCCGTCCCGCTGCTTCAACTGCTGCCAATAATACCTTACCGACGGCGGAAACTCCGGCTCGAGCCCCAGATACTCGGCCAGCAACAGCGCGTACCCCACGGAGATGTCGGCCATCGTGAAGCGGCCGGCGCAAATGCCCTCCCGCCCGGCCAGCAACGGCTCCAGCGTCCGCAACCTGCCGAGGAACCAGCGCCGGTAGTCGGCCACCGCCTGCGGCAGGCGGCGCTCGGGCGTCTCGAGCCGGTCGTAGCGCAGCACGATGGTTTGCGGGAACGTCAGCGTGGCTTCGCCGAAGTGCAGCCAGTTGAGGAAGGCGCCGTAATCCGGCTCCTCCACATCGACGATCAGGGGCGAAGGGCCGTACCTGGCGCCCAGGTAGTGGCAGATCGCGACCGATTCGGTCATGCGCACGTCGCCGTCGCACAGCAGCGGCACCGTGCCGAGCGGATTGAGCTGGAGATAGTTCTTGTCGATCACCCTGGGCGGAAAGGCGAGCATTTTCAACTCATAGTTCAGCGACAGTTCCTCCAGCGCCCACAAGGGCCTGAACGATCGCGCGGCGACACAATGGTACAAACTGATCATTCCGGATCACTCCCTCGGCCAGGAACGCGGCCTCAAACGCCCAGCCCGAGGTCGCCGGTGATTTGCTCGCGCAACAGGTACTTCTGGATTTTTCCGGTCACCGTCATCGGGAAGGCGTCCACGAACACGACGTAGCGCGGCACCTTGTAGTGGGCGATCTGTCCCTGGCAGAAGGCGCGGATGTCGTCGGCGTCGGCCTGCATGCCCGGGCGCAGGATCACGCAGGCGCACAGCTCCTCGCCGTATTTTCGGTCCGGCACGCCCACGCATTGCACGTCCCGCACCTTGGGGTGCCGGTACAGGAATTCCTCCACCTCGCGCGGGTAGATGTTCTCGCCGCCGCGGATGACCATGTCCTTCGAGCGGCCGACGATGGTGGCGTAGCCCTGCTCGTCGATGACGGCCAGGTCGCCGGTGTGCATCCAGCGCGCATCGTCGATGGTCTCGCGGGTGCGCTCGTCGTCGCCCCAGTAGCCGAGCATGACCGAGTAGCCGCGCGTGAGCAGCTCGCCCTTGACGCCGCGCGGCACGATGCGGCCGGCGCCGTCGACGATCTTGACCTCCAGATGCGGGTGCACGCGGCCGATGGTGGCCACGCGCAGCGCCACCGGGTCGTCGACCGAGCTTTGGAAACTGACCGGCGAGGTCTCGGTCATGCCGTAGGCGATGGTGATCTCGCTCATGTGCATGGTGCCGATGACGCGGCTCATGACCTCCTCCGGGCACGGCGAGCCGGCCATGATGCCGGTGCGCAGCGTCGACAGGTCGTAGTCGCCGAACTCCGGATGGTCGAGCATGGCGATGAACATTGTCGGCACGCCGTGCAGCGCCGTGCAGCGTTCTGCTTGCACCGCCTCCAGCACCGCCTTGGGCTCGAAGCTCTCGCCCGGGAAGACCATGGCGGCGCCGTGCGTGACGCAGGCCAGATTGCCAAGCACCATGCCGAAGCAGTGGTACAGCGGCACCGGGATGCACAGCCGGTCGTCGCCGCCCAAGCGCATCGCCTCGCCGATGAAGAAGCCGTTGTTGAGGATGTTGTGGTGGGTCAGCGTCGCGCCCTTGGGCGCGCCCGTGGTGCCCGAGGTGAACTGGATGTTGACCGGGTCGTCGAACTGCAGCCCCGCCTCGACCCGCGCCAGCTGCGCGAGCTGTTCGGCGCTGGGCTCGGCCAGCAGCTCGCCGAAGTTGTACATGCCGGCGGTGCGTTCGTCGCCGAGCCGGATCACGTGGCGCAGATGCGGCAGCAGTTCGGAGTGCAAGCCGCCCGGCCTGGCGTGGTGGATGGCCGGCACCACGTCGCGCACGATGGCGATGTAGTCGCTCGACTTGAACGCCGGCGCCAGGATCAGCGCGCTGCACTGCACCTTGTCGAGCACATACTCGAGCTCCGAGCGCCGGTAGGCCGGATTGATGTTCACCATGATCAACCCGGCCCGGGCGGTGGCGAACTGCACCAGCACCCACTCGGCGCAGTTCTGCGACCAGATGCCGACCCGGTCGCCCGGCGACAGGCCGAGCTTGAGCAGCCCGGCGGCCACGCGGGTGACGCGCTGGTCGAACTCGCGGTAGCTCCAGCGCACGTTTTGATGGGGAACGACGACCGCGTCGCTGTCGCCGTGGCGCGCCGCGATCGAGGCAAGATAGGGGCCGATCGTCACCCCGATGAGCGGCACGTCGTGGGCGCCGTGCACATAACTTAATTGTTCCTGCATAGAACTCTCCATATGGCCGGGGCCTATTTTTTGACCAGCGCGCAACCGGACTGCGCCAACGGCCTGAACGCCTCGTTGGCGGGGATCACGTCCACCACCCTGTAGTAGTCCCAGGGCGACTTCGACTCGGCCGGTTTCTTCACTTGCAGCAGCAGCATGTCGTGCACCATCCGGCCGTCGGCGCGCAAGGTGCCCTTGGGGATGATAACGTCATTGACGGGCAGCTCGCGCATTTTCGTCATGACGGCGGCCGTGTCGTCCGTGCCGGCCGCCTTGACCGCCTTCAAATAGTGGGTCACGGCCGAATACATGCCGGCCTGCGCCATCGTCGGCATCTTCTTTTGGATCGCGAAGAAGCGCCGCGACCAGGCGCGCGTGCCATCGTTGTAGTCCCAATAAAAGCCCTCGGTCAGGTACATGTCCTGCGCGTATTTCAGGCCGATGGCGTGAACGTCGCTGATGAACATCAACAGCGGCGCCACCACCACGCCCTTGGTGGCGATGCCGAACTCGCCGGCCTGCTTGACGGCGTTGACGGCGTCGCCGCCGGCGTTAGCCAGGCCGATGACCTTGGCCTTCGAGGCCTGCGCCTGCATCAGGAAGGAGGAAAAATCGTTGCTGTTCAACGGATGCCGGGCCGCGCCGAGCACCTTGCCGCCGGCGGCCGTGACGACGTCGGAGACGTCCTTTTCCAGCGACTTGCCGAACGCGTAGTCGGCGGTGAGGAAGTACCAGCTGTCGCCGCCGCGCTTGAGCAGCGCCTTGCCGGTGCCGACCGAACTGGAATAGGTGTCGTACATCCAGTGCACGCTGGTGGCCGTGCACTTCTCGTTGGAGATGACGCTCGAGGCCGAGCCGACGACGATGGCGAGCTTGTTTTTTTGCGCCGCGATGTCCATCACCGCCAGCGCGGCGTTGGTCGGCACCAGGTCCATCAACACGTCGACGTGCTGCTGGTCGATCCATTCGCGCGCCCTGGAGGCGGCCACGTCGGCCTTGTTGTGGCTGTCGGCGGTGAGCAGTTCGATCGGCTTGCCCAGCACGGTCTTGCCGAAGTCCTCGATGGCCATGCGCGCGGCGGCGATCGAGCCCTGGCCGGACAGGTCCGAATACAGGCCGGACAGATCGGTGATGACGCCGATTTTCACCGCGTCGTTGCTGACCTGGGCGGTGGCGCCGGCCATGACCGCGGTGAGCATGGCGGCGGCCAGCGACAGCTGCGTAAGCTTCATATGTTTTGTCTCCGTTATGTTTTCTTATCTGAAACACATTTTTTGACGTTTACGTAAGCGTAAGTCAAACCCTAGCGTAGCATCGCTGTCGGAGCGCAATTGTCGGGCCCGTGACAATTGGGCGGTTTTTTAGCCCGCCGCTATTCGTGCGCGCGTCTGTTGTCTTGTCGCAACATCGCGCCGGCCACGGCGCCGATTGTCCGCGCAATGACACTTCCGGCCGCGCGGACGGGCTACGATGGGATCAGCGTTCAACACCGGCCCCGCCGCGTGGGCGCCGGCACCAATCGAAGACGATCAACACAGACGACCTTTCCGGGAGACGAAAATGAAACAATTGCTCAAATCGATGTCCGTCGCGGCCTGCGTGCTGGCCCTCCATGTTCCGGGCTGGGCGGCCGACGGCCGCGGCACGGCCGCCGAGGCGACCGCGATGGTCCAGCGCGCCGTCGAGTATCTGAAAGCGAACGGGCCGGCGAAGGCGTACGCCGCGTTCAACGATCAGGCCGGCCAGTTCAAGGACCGCGACCTGTATGTGTTCGTCATCGATTTCAACGGCAAGGTGCAGGCCCACGGCGCCAATGCCAAACTGATCGGCAAGGATTTAATGAACCTGAAGGACGCCGACGACAAGTTCTTCATGAAGGAGATGATCGACACCGCCAAAACCAAGGGCAAGGGCTGGATCGATTACAAATGGCCGAATCCGGTGAGCAAGGCGATCGAATCGAAATCGACGTATTTCGAGAAAGTCGACGACACGCTGGTCGGCTGCGGCGTCTACAAATAAGCCCCCGCCGGATGCCGGGTGTGCCGGCGGCTAGACCGGGAGGCGCTCTCGTACGCGCATGCGGGCGCCGCCGGTCGGGGGTTGACCGGCAAGCATCCCGCGCGAAGGGCTAGGCCGACGCCAGCCGCAGCGACCGGTGGCCGGCGGCCTTCGCCACCGGTGCCGCCGGCGCGGCCGGGCGGTCGGCGTCGAGTTTGAACACGCTGACCAGTTCGGCCAGCGAGACGGCCTGGTTTTGCAGCGATTCGGCGGCGGCCGCCGCCTCCTCCACCAGCGCGGCGTTTTGCTGGGTGACGGCGTCCATTTCGGTGATGGCCTGGTTGACCTGCTCGATGCCGGTGTTCTGCTCCTGGGTGGCGACGGCGATGCCAGACATGATGTCGGTCACGCGTTTGACGCTGGCGACGATCTCGTCCATCGTGGTGCCGGCCTGGTTGACCAGCTGGCTGCCCATCTCCACCTTTTCGACCGAGTCGCCGATCAGCGCCTTGATCTCCTTGGCGGCCGAGGCCGAACGCTGGGCCAGGTTGCGCACCTCGGTGGCGACCACCGCGAAGCCACGGCCCTGCTCGCCCGCGCGCGCCGCCTCGACGGCCGCGTTCAACGCCAGGATGTTGGTCTGGAAGGCGATGCCGTCGATGACGCCGATGATGTCGACGATCTTGCGCGACGAATCGGTGATCGAGCCCATGGTGTCGATCACGCGCGCCACGACCGCGCCGCCCTTGACCGCCACGTCCGAGGCGGAGACGGCCATCTGGTTGGCGTGGCGGGCGTTGTCGCCGTTCTCGCGCACGGTGCTGGTGATCTCCTCCATCGACGAGGCGGTCTCCTCCAGCGCGCCGGCTTGCTGCTCGGTGCGCGAGGACAGGTCCTGGTTGCCGCTGGCGATCTGGGTCGACGCGGTGGCGATGGTGTCGGTGCCGGCGCGCACCTGGCCGACGATGTTCTTCAGGCTGTCGTTCATCTCCTTCAGGGCCAGCAGCAACTGGCCCGTCTCATCCTTGGCGCAGGTGTCGAAACGGGTGCGCAAATCGCCGCCGGCGACGGTTTTGGCCACCTCCAGCGCGCGGCGCAAAGGCAGCACGATCGACCGCGTCAAGAAGTGGGCGGTGACCAGGGCCAGCAGCGTGGCCACCACCGACAGCGCGATCATCCACGTGCTGGCGCGGTCGGCCATCTGGTTGGCTTCCTCGGCGAATTGATCCATCCCCTTGACCTGGGTCTGGGCGAACGCCTCGATCGCGCCCAGATAAACGGTTTGCGGCGGAATGATTTCCTTGAGCATGTAATCGTGGGCGGCGTCGGCCTGTTTCGATTTGATCAGCTCGATCAAACGGTGTTCGTGGTCCTGGAAGGTGGCGCGCGCCGCCACCAGCGCCTGCAGCGCCGCCTTGCCCTGCTCGCTGTGGATGATCGTTTGCAGCTGGTCGAGCGCCTTGCCGATGATCGGTGCCGAATCGCTGATCTTGGCCAGTTCGCGCACCGAGATGTCGTCGTCCATGGCGATCAGCGCGGTGCGCAGCGCCCTGGCCTGCCGGTTGACCTCGTTTTCGATCGTGTGCGCCAATGCAACCTTGACGTAGCGGTCATGCACGATGATCTCGGTGTCGGCGTCGATGGCGTGGATGCGGTTGAGACCGAAAACCGCCAGCGCGATCAGCAGCGTGATCAACAGGGCGAAGCCACAATTGAGGCGGGTGCCGATCTTGAGGTTCTGGAGTGCGTTCATGTTGTGCCTCGTCGGAGAGGTTGGCTGCGGGATCTTGCTGCGGCTATGGGAAGCCGGCGGGTGCGTGGCCGGTGGTGCGCGTCCACGGGAACGAAACCGGTGGGACGCGCTTGCAAGTGTATGACAGCAATTTCTATGAAGCAAGTCGATTCATATAGATTCAGTCGGCTGTTGTTTCTTGGCCTACGGTTGTGGCGTGGCGCACATCGCGGCCGAGGCCGCCCAGGCTGTCGGAAGAGATTTCATCCCTCCACCGTTTCTCCACACATCGCCCATCAAAGGTTCGCATGGTGGACGTACTCTGCCGAACTTTATCGTCGGTAGAGACAAACATGATGACCAATTATTCTTCGCCTATCACCCTGCGCTCGGGGGCGCACGGGGGCACGCCGCTGGCCCGGCTGCGTGAACTGATCAAGCTGGCGCTTCGAAGCGTGATCCATCCCCACGCCACCCATGGATGGCTGGGTTTGCTCAATTCCGACCCCATGTTTCGCGAACTGGTGGCCGCCAGGCCCCGCCTGGTCGGCAAGGCGTTTCGGCCCTATCTTTCCACCACGCTCAACAGCGCACAGCGCACCTCCGTGCTCATCGGCCACTACCATTCGATCCTGCGCCAGGGTTGGGGGCCGCTGGTCTTGCAGGCGGCGCGCACGGGTGTCGAGCTGGGCAACGTGGCGGGCAAATCCGGCGTCCCGTTCAGGGTGGTGCTGCGCGCCATCGAACCGATGGAGCGCGAGGGCGAACTGACGTTGCAGCTATGGCATGGCGAGGCGCTGGTGTATTCCTGCGCGTTTTCCTTCCTTCAGGGTATGGCCGGCACTGAAATCGGCATCGGCTGCCTGCAGGGCCCCAAGAACGACGCCGGTTTGTCGCTGGTGCGCGAGGCAACGCGCCAGTTGCATGGCTTGCGTCCGAAAAGTTTGCTCATCAAGCTGATTTCGGCGATGGGCCGCCACTTCGGTTGCGCCGGCATGCGGCTGGTTGGCAACCGCAACCGGACGGTCCGCAGCGCATTGAGGGAGGGCAAGGTATACGCCGACTACGACGCCTTCTGGCGCGAATGCGGCGCCCAGCCGCGCGAGGACGGCGACTATCACCTGCCCTGCGCCGCGCTGGCGCCGCCTGACCTGCTGGCCATGGCATCGAGCAAGCGCTCCAGCGCGCGCCGGCGGCATGAAACGCTGCGTCAATTGATCTGCGCCGTCTCCGCCACGCTGGACCGGGCCGCCGACCGGCCCTACCGATAACCCCCGCCCAAGGCTTTATACAAGGCTGTCGTGGCGCGCAACTGGTCGCGCCGCAACTCCAGCAGCACCAGCCGCGCCCCATACGCGCTGCGCTGGGCGTCGAGCAACTGCAGGCGGCCGTCCTGGCCGGCGCGGTAGCGCAGGTCGGACAGCTCCCGCACCCGCTCCGCGCTGGCGACAGTCCGCAGTTGCGCCGCGATCTGCTGGCCGTAGGTCGCGCGCGCCGCCAGGCCGTCGGCCACCTCCCTGAACGCCGTTTGAACGACGCGCTCGTAGTCCGCCACGGCCGCGCTGTTGCGTATCCTGGCCAGGTCCAGCTCGGCCCGCAAGCGGCCGCCCTGGAACAGCGGCTGCGTGATTTGCGGGCTGAAGCTCCAGGTCCGCCGGGCGCCGTCGAACAGCGTTGCCAGCGACGGGCTGGCGAAACCCAGCGAGGCGGTCAGCGAGATCTGCGGGAAAAACGCCGCGCGGGCGGCGTCGATGTCGGCGTTGCTCGCCCGCAGCGCCTGTTCGGCCTGCAGGATATCGGGGCGGCGCGTCAACAGGTCGGACGGCAGGCCCGCCGGCAACGCGGCCGGCAGCGCCTGCGTTTCCAGCGGCACGGCGTCGGCCAGGTCGGCCGGCACGGCCGTGCCGACCAACAGCTCGAGCGCGTTGCGCGCCTGCGCCACGGCGCGCCGGCGCGCCTCCAGGTCGGCTTCGGCGGTGGCGACCTGCCCCTCCGCCTGCGCGATATCGAGCCCGCTGTTCTGGCGCGCCTGCTGCAACAGGCGCGCGATCCGCAGCGACGCGCGCCAGTCTGCCAGCGTGCTGGCGGTCAGTTGCAGCTGCTGGCTCGCCAGCAGCTCGGCAAAATAGGCGTCGGCGACCGCGCCGACCAGCGCGATGTGCGCCGCCCGCCGCCCCTCCTCGCTGGCCAGATAGCGGGCGAACGCCGCCTCCGACTGCGCGCGCACCCGGCCGAACAGGTCGATTTCGAAGGCGCTCAGGCCGATGCCGGCGCTGTCTTGTTGCTGCACGCCGCTGGTGGCGCCGCCGGCGTCGGCCGGCACGCGCTGGCGCGTCATGCCGCCGCTGGCCGACACCGACGGCAGGCGGGCCGCGCCGGCGAGCCGCAACTGCGCCCGCACCGCCTCGACATTCAAGGTGGCGATGCGCAGGTCGCGGTTGTTCTCCAGCGACAGTTCGATCAGGCGCCGCAGCCGCGCGTCGGTGAAGATTTGACGCCAGCCGAGGTCGGCGCCATTGGCGGCCTCGACGACGGCGTCGTCGTAGCGGGCCGGCAGCGGCGCGGCCGGGCGCTGCAGCGGCGGCACCAGCGTACAGGCCGACAGCGACAGCAGCAGGCCGGGTAAAACCAGGTATTTCATATCAATCCTTGTCAGTGGTAACAGCCGGGACGGCCGGCGGCGCGCCGCGGCCGGCGAAGCGGCGCCCCAGCGCCTCCGCAATCCCCAGCACGACCACGAAAAACACCGGCACCAGCAACACGGCCAGCACGGTGGCGCTGATCATGCCGCCGAACACGCCGGTGCCGATGGCGTGCTGGGTCTCGGCGCTGGCGCCGGTGGCCAGCATCAGCGGCACCACGCCCAGGCCGAACGCCAGCGACGTCATCAGAATCGGGCGCAGCCGCAGCCGGGCCGCCTCGATGGCCGACTCGGCCAGTCCCTTGCCCTCGGCGTGCAACTGCTTGGCGAATTCGACGATCAGAATCGCGTTCTTGGCCGACAAGCCGATGATGGTGATCATGCCCACCTTGAAGAACACGTCGTTGTTCATGTCGCGCAACAGCACGGCCGCCACCGCGCCGACCAGGCCGAGCGGCACGACCAGCATCACCGACAGCGGGATGGCCCAGCTTTCATACAGCGCCGCCAGCACCAGGAACACCACCAGCATCGACAGCGCCATCAGCATCGGCGCCTGCGCGGCCGAGCCGCGCTCCTGCAGCGACTGCCCGCTCCATTCGACCGCGAAGCCCGGCGGCAATTGCGCCGCCAGCCGCTCCATCTCGGCCATCGCGGCGCCCGACGAGGCACCCGGCGCGGCGGCGCCGGTGATGCGCAGCGACGGATAGCCCTGGTAGCGCAGCAGCTGCTGCGGCGCCGTGGTCCACACCGGCGTGACGACCTCGGACAGCGCGACCATGCCGCCGCCGGCGTTGCGCACGTACAGTTTGAGCACGTCGTCGACCTGCATGCGCGCCGCCGCGTCGGCCTGGATGATGACCTGCTGCACGCGGCCGTTGTTGACGAAGTCGTTCACATAGGTCGAGCCCATGGCGGCGGTCAAGGTCTCGCCGATGGCGGTGAAGGACACCCCCAGCGCCTCGGCCTTCTGGCGGTCGATGTCGAGCCGCACGCTGGCGCCGGACGGCAGGCCGTCGGCATACACGCCGGTCACCAGGGCGCTGTGCGCGGCCAGTTCCAGCAGCTTGTCCTGCGCCGCCACCAGCGCCGCATGGCCCTGGTTGGCGCGGTCCTGCAGCCGCAGCGCGAAGCCGGACGAATTGCCCAGCTCGTCGATCGCGGGCGGCATGACGCTGTAGGCGCTGCCTTCATTGATGCGGCCCATCGCCTCCGCCGCCATGGCCACCTCCTCGGCCGCGCTGGCGCCGTCGCGCCGGTCCCAGTCCTTGAGCATGGTGAAGGCCATGGCCGAGTTGGCACCGGAGCCGGAGAAGCTGAAGCCGAGAATCGACTGGTTGTTCTCGATGCCGGGGCGCTGGGCCAGATGCCGCTCGAAGTGCTGGACCACGTCCAGCGTGCGCCCGGTGGTGGCGTCGGCCGGCAGCTGGATCGAGGTGATGAAGTAGCCCTGGTCCTCCTCCGGCATGAACGACGACGGCAGGTTGGCGAACCCGAACGCCAGCGCGCCGACGATCGCGGCGAACAGCAGCATGGCGCGCCCGCTGCGCCGGACCAGCTTGACCACCCAGCCCTCGTAGCCGGCCGTCATGCGCTCGAAACCCCGATTGAACCAGCCGAAGAAGCGGCCCTTGGCGGCGTGCTCGCCGGGCGCGACCGGCTTGAGCAGCGTCGCGCACAGCGCCGGCGTCAGCGTCAGCGCCAGCAGCGCCGAGAACAGGATCGCCACCACCATCGACAGCGTGAACTGGCGGTAGATGATGCCCACCGAGCCGCCGGCGAGCGCCATCGGGATGAACACCGCCGTCAGCACCAGCGTGATGCCGACCACGGCGCCGGTGATCTCCCGCATCGCCTTGGAGGTGGCCTCCTTCGGCGGCAGGCCCTCGGTGGCCATGATGCGCTCGACGTTCTCGACCACCACGATGGCGTCGTCGACGATGATGCCGATCGCCAGCACCAGGCCGAACATGGTCAGCACGTTGATCGAGTAGCCGGCCGCCAGCATCACGGCTAAGGTGCCGAGCAAGGCGATCGGCGCGACGATGGCCGGGATCAAGGTGTAGCGCACCTTCTGCAAAAACAGGTACATCACCAGGAACACCAGCGCCATCGCCTCGATCAAGGTGTGGACGACCTTTTCGATGGAGATCTTGACGAACGGCGCGGTGTCGAACGGCACCGAGTAGCGCATGCCGGCCGGCAGCGACGGCGCCAGCTCGGCCATGCGCGCGCGCACCGCGTCGGCGGTCCTGACGGCGTTGGCGCCGGGCGACAGGATCACGGCCGCGCCGGTGGCGACCATGCCGTTCTCGCGCGTGGCGTTGCCGTAGCCTTGCGCGCCCAGCTCGACGCGGGCGACGTCGCCCAGCGTGACCTTGGAACCGTCGGCGCGGGCGCGCAGCACGATCGCGGCGAACTGGCGCGGATCGGGCAGTTGGCCGTCGACCGTCAGCGGCACCGTCACGCGCTGGCCGTCGAGGGTGGGCTCGGCGCCCACGCGGCCCGGCGCGACCTGCACGTTCTGCGCGGCGACGGCCGCGTTCAGGTCGCCCATCGACAAGCCGTAGGACACCAGCTTGGCCGGGTCGGCCCAGATGCGCATGGCGCGCTCGGCGCCGAACAGCTGGATCTTGCCGACGCCGTCGATGCGGCGCAATTCCTCGACGATGTTGCGCGCCATGTAGTCGCCCAGGTCAACGTCGTCGAACTTGCCATCCCTGGAATTGAGGCCGACGATCATCAGGAAACCGGACGACGCCGATTCGACCGTCAGGCCGTTCTGGCGCACCGTCTGCGGCAGGCGCGCCTCGACCGTCTTGATGCGGTTTTGCACGTCGACCTGGGCCAGCTCGGGATCGGTGCCGGGTTTGAAGGTGATCGTGATCGACGCCGAACCGGAGGTATCGGTCGACGATTCGAAGTACAGCAAATTCTTGACGCTGGACAGCTCGCGCTCGATCACGCCGACCACCGTGTCGTTCATGGTCTGCGGCGACGCGCCCGCGTAGCTGGCACTGATGGTCACGCTCGGCGGCGCCACCGACGGAAAGCGCGCGATCGGCAATTGCGGAATCGCGATCAGGCCGAGCAGGATGATGAACAGCGCCACCACCCAGGCGAACACCGGGCGGTTGATAAAAAACTGGGGCATGGTCTATCCTGTCCAATTAGCGGGCAGCGGCGGCGGCCACGGTGGCGGCACCGGCGCCCGGCGCGGCCTTCCACGGGCGGGCCACCACCTTGGCGCCCTCCTGCAGGCGCTCCTGTCCTTCGACGACGACATTGTCGCCGCCGGCCACGCCGGCGCGCAGCACATATTGGCGCCCGACCAGCGGGCCGGCCTCGACCGGCCTGAGCCTGGCACGCTGCCTGGCGTCGACCACCCACACCCGCGGCTTGCCGGCGCTGTCGCGCAGCAGCGCCTGTTGCGGCACCAGCAGTTGCGACGCGGGACCGCCACGCGGCAACCGGGCGCGCACATACATGCCGGGCAGCAGCAGGCGCGCGCGGTTGTCGACCTCGACGCGCACCACGGTGTCGCCGGTGGCGGCGTCGACGTTAATGCCCGAGAACAAAATCCGGCCTTTGACGGCCAGCGGCCGGCCGTTGGCGCCGACGATGGCGACGTCGGCGCTGTGCTGGCCGCCGGCCGCCGCGCGTATCGCGTCCAGCATCGCGGCCGGCTGGCGCACGTCGACATACACGCGGTCGATCTGCTGCACCAGCGCCATCGGATTGGCGTCGCCGGCGCCGACCAGCGCGCCTTCGGTCACCAGCGCCTGGCCGACCCGCCCGGCGATCGGCGCCTTCACGCGCGCGTAGCCGACATCGAGCGCGCGCCGCGCCAGCGTGGCCCGGGCCAGCGCGACATCGGCGTCGGCCTGCCGCGCGGCCGACACGGCATCGTCGTACAGCTGGCGGCTGACGGCGTCGGCCGCCACCAGCGGTTGCAGGCGCGCGGCCTGCTGGCGGGCGCGCGCGGCGACCGCCTCGGCGCGTTCGAACGCGGCGGCGGCGGCGTTGCGCTCGGCCTTGAAGGCGGCCGGATCGATCTCGAACAACGGCTGCCCGGCCTTGACCTCGGCGCCCTGCTCGAACCAACGGCGCAGCACGATGCCGCCGACCTGCGGCCGGATCTCGGCGGTGCGCAGCGCGGCCACGCGGCCGGGCAATTCGTCGTCGAGCGTCAGCGTCACCGGCGCCAGCTTGAGCGTGGAGACCAGCGGCGCGGCCGGCGCCGGCGCCACTTCCGGCGCGTTTTGCTTGCCGCACGCCACCAGCGCGCACGCGGTGCACAGCACCAGCGCCGCCGGCGCCAGCGATCGGGTAAGGCCTTGCCTCTTCATCGTCATACTCTTGGCTACTTCCTGAAAAACAGTGGTTAATCGGCAGCCGGCCAGTCTAGTCGTGGCGCATGAGGATTGGATGCAGCGAATGTGGAGATTGTATGGAGGCGTAAAATAGTTGCCCAACGGACGGAAAGGCTCGCAAGACCGCCGCGAATCCGGTAAATTGCCCGCTTTCACCCCCATCTTTCACGCACTGTTATTACGGCCGATGCCCAACCCACCCGCTCCCGCCCCGGCACGTCTGAACGACGGCCTGGTACTGATCATCGAAGACGAACCGGAGATCGTCGACATCATCCGCGCCTACCTGGCGCGCGACGGCCTGCGCGGCGTTGGCGCCGGCGACGGCCGCGAGGGACTGCGCCAGCATCTGGCGCTCAAGCCGGACCTGGTGCTGCTCGATGTGAAGATCCCCGAGCCCGACGGCTGGCAGGTGCTGGCCGAGCTGCGCCGGCGCGGCGACACGCCGGTCATCATGCTGACCGCGCACGACCAGGACCTCGACAAGCTGCTGGCCCTGCGTGTTGGCGCCGACGACTACGTGGTCAAGCCCTTCAACCCGGCCGAGGTGGTGGCGCGGGTGCGCGCGGTGCTGCGGCGCGCGCGCGCCGGCGGCCACGGCAACGGCGGCAACGCCGGCATGCTGCGCTGCGGCCCGCTGGAGATCGACCTCGACACCCATCAGGCGCGTGTCGTCGCCGATGGCGCCAGCACGCCGCTGCCGCTGACCTTGACCGAGTTCCGCCTGGCCGTCTACCTGGCGCGCACGCCGCGGCGGGTGGTCAGCCGCGCCGAGCTGCTGGCCAGCTGCCTGCCGGAAGGCGACGCGCTGGAGCGCACCGTCGACAGTCACATCAGCAAATTGCGCCGCAAGTTGGAGGAGGCGGGCGTCGCCGGCATGCCGTTCAGCCTGCGCGGGGTCGGCTACCGCATGGTGGAGCCGACGTGATGCGCGAACCCGGCTTGAGCCGCCAGATCCTGTGGTCGATGGGCGCCGTGGGGGTCGGCATGGCGTTGGTGGTGATGGTGAGCCTGTACGCTTTCTACACGCTGTGGATCATGTTCTATCCGGAATCGGGCTTGCCGCCGCCGGAAAACCTGATTCCCACCTGGCCCGAGTGGGTCTTCATGGGCCTGTTGGTGTTGGCGGCCATGGCGGTGGCCGTGGTGGCGGCCAGAAGGCTGTCCCGGCGCTTGCTCACGCCGCTGAACTCGGTGGCCGACAGCGTACGCCGCGTGGCGCGCGGCGAGCTGCACGCGCGCGCCGTCGCCGGCGACCGTTCGCTCGGCGAGACGGCCGCGCTGGTCGACGACTTCAATTCGATGGCCGAACGGCTCGAGCGCACCGCGCACGAACTGGTCACGTGGAACGCCGCCATCGCCCACGAACTGCGCACGCCGGTGACGATCCTGCGCGGACGCCTGCAAGGCCTGGCCGAAGGCGTGTTCGCGCCCGACGAGGCGCAATTTCGCAGCCTGCTGGGACAGGTCGAGGGCCTGTCGCGGCTGATCGACGACTTGCGCACGCTCAGCCTGGCCGACGGCGGCCACCTGACCATGCGCCTGGCTTCGGCGCCGATCGCCGACGAGATCCGCGAGCTGGCCGAGTTGATGGGCCCGGGACTGCGCCAGGCCGGCCTGGCGCTCGAACTGCGGCTGGACGATGTCGATGTCGTGTGCGACATCACGCGCGTGCGGCAGGTGCTGCTCGCCTTGCTGGACAACGCCCGCCGCTACGCCGTGCCGGGCCGCGTGCTGGTCGAGGCGCGGGTCGACAATGGCGCGCTGCACCTTGCCGTCGAGGACGACGGCCCCGGGCTGAAGGACGACCTGGCGGCGCACGTGTTTGAGGCCTTCCAGCGCGGCAACGACTCGCGCGCGCGCGCCAGCGGCGGCAGCGGCCTGGGTCTGGCGGTGGTGCGGGCCATCGCGCAGGCGCACGGCGGGCGCGCCAGCTACCAGCGCGGCGATGGTGGCGGTTCCGTGTTCCGCATCGTGTTGAGGTAGCTGTGCGTGCCCGGCCGGCGCGTGTCGCCATCGAACCAACCGTCTCCATATTGGCGTGGTCGGGCGCGGCATAGGCCACCCCGGTCCGACAGTCACGTCTCCGGCCCGCGGATAGGCTTAGGCGGATAGCTCGCCAGCACCACCGAGGTGGTCACGGGTCCGAACTTGGCGAGCGCGTCGACGGCGGCTTCAAGTTGGCTCATCTCTTCGACCAGAATCCGAACGAAAAAACAATCTTCGCCGGTGATCCGATGCGCCTCGACGATCTCCGGCATCGCCGCGAACGCGCTCAGACAACGTTTGATCTCGGCGTGCGTCGTACGGATGCGCACGATCGCCGCGATGCCACGGCCAACCAGACCGGGGTTCACGCGCGCCGCATAGCCTTCGATGACACCATGCTCCTCCAGCCGCCTGATACGCGCCGTGACCGCCGGCTGCGAAAGCCCGATCCGCTTACCCAATTCGGTATTGGTGACGCGGGCGTTGCACTGTAATGTCTCCAGGATGCGCCAGTCGAGCCTATCCAACACGATCCGCTTTTCTTTCATTTGTCAGCGCCTGCTATTTCCTTCATTTCGAGCGTCCCTGGCCATTAATTCATTTGAATTGTGATTTTGCCAGAATCCGTTGCCTTTTACACTGGTGTCCTCATTCACTGATGGAGATTTGACAGATGGACTATCCCGTTTTTGTTGTTCCAGGTATCGGCAACTCCGGTGCGTCGCACTGGCAGAGCAGGTGGCAGGTGGCGCATCCCGATTGGCGGCGCCTTGCGGTCGGGGACTGGGACCGCGTGGTCTGCGATGACTGGGTGGCGGCGATGGAGCGGCAGCTGGTGGAGATCGGCGGGGAGACCATCCTCGTGGCGCACAGCCTCGGCTGTTTGGCGGTGGCGCATTGGGCTGCGCGGCACACGGGAAGGATACGCGGCGCGTTGCTGGTGGCCGTGCCCGATCCGGCCGCCGCGGCATTTCCCCATGCCGCCACGACCGGATTCGCGCCCTTGCCCATGCAGACACTGCCCTTTCGCACCGTCGTCGTGGCCAGCAGCGACGATCCGTATGGCGGCATCGACCATACGCGCGCTTGCGCAACCGCGTGGGGAAGCAAACTGGTCGAAGTTGGACCGCGCGGACATCTCAACGCGGCCAGCGGGCTTGGCGACTGGCCCGACGGGCTTCGACTGTTGGAAACGCTGATGAACAGCTGAGCCGGAACGAAGTCCCCACTATAAGATGGGCAGCTCCTGCCACCGCTGCCGATGATCGATTGAACTCGTACCGGGTGTGCCAGTCCAACCCATCATCGGTGACCAAGGTGTCAACGTATCATGCGGTTGAGGGAAGCTGCGCCGCTTCCGGCGGCTGCCATATCAATGGGCCACCCGGTCAATTCATGCCGAATCTATCCAGCGTTGTTTGCGGCTTGCTGCTGCAGCTAACCATCACCGCGGATATGCGGGCAAAAACCGCCGATCCAACGCAGCCAAGCCCGATGACGGCGACCGTCGGGCCGATATCGGAGGAAATAGCGACACGCCCTGCCAACGCCGCGTTGGTGCGTCGGCTGTATGAGGCGGCGGGAAACGAAACCATCTGGCTGGGCGCCGAACGACGGCAGGCGGAGCGGGCGTTGGCGTTGCTGCGCAGCGCGCCCGAGCATGGATTATCCCCCGCCCACTACCGCGTTGAAGAACTCACGCAACCTGCTGGGAGACCTGGTTCCCGGCGTCGACGGTGGCAACGCACAGCAATATTCGGCCGGGCTCGCGGAAGCCGTCAAACGTTTCCAGTCACGCCATGGCTTGGTGGAAGATGGTGAACTCGGACCGGCCACCATGCAGGCCTTGGCCGTGCCCCTCGCGCCCCGGGTTCGCCAGCTCGGGCTGACCCTCGAGCGCCTGCGCTGGCTGCCTGCCCTCCGGCCGGGCCGGCTCGTCGTGGTGAACCTGCCGGCCTTCAGGCTGTGGGCATTCGACATCGCCGCCCAGGCCATCAGCCCGGCGCTGGAAATGCGCGTCATTGTCGGCAAGGCGGCGGGCACGCCAACCCCGGTGTTTGTCACCC
Organism: Duganella sp. 1411; assembly: GCF_017833525.1. Lineage (GTDB taxonomy): Bacteria > Pseudomonadota > Gammaproteobacteria > Burkholderiales > Burkholderiaceae_D > Rugamonas. The sequence continues at coordinate 118,010 of NZ_JAFICD010000001.1, read as the reverse complement.
AGATGCGCTACCTGGACTTCCAGCCCTATTGGAATGTTCCCAGCAGTATTGAGCGAAACGAGATCATTCCGCAACTGGCGCGCGACCCCGCTTATCTGAAGAAAAATGACATGGAAATTGTCGGCCGCGACGGCAAGCTTCTGCCTGCCGGTCGACCCGACGCCTTGGCGGCGCTGCGTGCCGGGCGCGCCAGGATCAGGCATGCGGCACCGAACCAGATCCAGATCAAGCAAAAGTGTATTTTTTCAGCGGGCCGCGTACGTCAGGCAATGGACAAGAGCGAGCCTGTGGCCGACGGAAATCTCCTCGGCCGTGCATTCGTAGTCTTGGTTGTGCCTGCAAGTATCGACCTTGCAGGCACCGACGCCGGCCGCCGGGCGGGAGTCGGTGGCGCCCCACCCTGCGGCCGGAACCGACAGGCAAAGAGCGGTGTCGCAGGCTGGGTTGCCCATGTCGCCGATGGTAATGGCCTTGGCATGGCAACCGTTGGCCGCGTTGTAGACACATTCGGAAACTGAACAGTTCTGCACCACGGACATCTGTATGGATAGCGTTTTCATGGATGGGTACCTTCGTTGGTAGCGGCGGGCACGAGAACCGTACCCTTGAAAATTGATGGGGACGTGTGAGGTGTACGCCTGCGCCCTGTATATTCTTTCGCTCAAAGGAGGCCGACGACCACGGGCACGCTCCATCGCTCAATGCCTGCCAGCTTAGGTCTGTCGAAAGGACCAAGTTTGATATGCCTCAATCGCGTGTGCTGGCGCCAATCGACGGTGGTGGCGCCGCCCATAGGCGACAGGTTGCGCCGCACGATTGCCGGTGGCGCCGGTCCAACCTTTGCGCGCCGATGAACGCCCCGCCCCAGCCTACCCTCGCCTACGTCTTCTGGCCACAGGGCAAGCGGTTCGATGCCATCCCGGAGACACATCGTGGAACGCGCGACTTGAGACAACGGCATGCCCATGAAAAAGCTGTTCAGAAATCGCTTTCAGGCCGGTAGTTTGCTCGCGCGGCGATTGGGTGCGTACGCCCGGCGGCCCGATGTCATCGTACTGGCCCTTCCACGTGGCGGCGTGCCGCTCGGCTTCGCAGTCGCCCGGGCACTTGAGGTTCCGCTCGACATCATATCAGTGCGCAAACTTGGGTTGCCGGGCCATCCCGAGTACGCGATCGGCGCTGTCGCGGCCGAGGGACCATGCCTGCTAAAGACCGGTGAGATCGCCATGTTCGGCGTGCCAGCCGAGGCGATCGAAGCGCTCGTCGAGCATGAACGGCTCGAGATCGCGCGGCGCGAGGCGCTGTACCGTGCCGGCCGGCCGGTCGCGCAGTTGCAAGACAAGGTCGTAATCCTGGTCGACGATGGCATTGCCACGGGTTCGACCATGCAATTGGCGGTCCGGCTGGCGCGCCGCGCGCACGCGGCGAAAATTATCGTCGCCGTGCCGGTCGCGGCAAATGATACCTGCGCAGAACTGGCTCCCGAGGTCGACGCGTTGATATGTCTGCGTACGCCGCAGCCGCTCTATTCGGTCGGCCAATGGTATGACGACTTCGGGCAGACCAGCGACGAGGAAGTGACGCGGCTGCTGCGCATGGCCCGGCGCGAGGCCACGCGGAACCCGGACGGCCAGACGTCCTAGGCGCAGGAGAAAACCATGCCTTCGACAACGCAACAAGCGGTCAAGATACGATGTGGCGCCGTCGATCCGGATGGCGTGCTCGCCCTGGCCGATCCCCCGGCCGGCTTCCAGGCGAAGCGCGCGCCGTCCCCGCCATCCCACATCACAAGGAGTTTGACCATGACAAGCCATGCCTGGCCTCCCGCATTAATCGGTTCGGTCGCGGCGTCGGCCCATGTGCTGACCGGCGCCGGCGACGACTACGACGCGCTCATCGAACTGATCGACAAGGCGCGTCTCATGAACGCGGAACGCTACTACCGCACCATGTTCAGCGCTCATGTCTCTTCGTGGAACCTGCGCGACCATCACATGGCCGGCACGCTCGAGGCGCTCGCCTCGCACCTGCGCGCGCCGGCGCGGGACCTGCCCGCCAAGATCGTCGTCTGGGCACACAACTCGCATGTGGGCGACGCGCGCGCCACCGAGGCGGGACGCTGCGGCGAATGGACCCTCGGCCAGTTGGCGCGGGAGCGCTACCGCGAACAGGCATTCCTGATCGGCCTGACAACCTACGAAGGCACCGTCACCGCCGCATCCGACTGGGACGCGCCGGCCGAGCGCAAGCGGGCGCGCCCCGCCCTCCCGGGCGCGTATGAATCGCTGTTCCACCACACCGGCATCCCGCGCTTCATGCTGCCCTTGCGCGACGATACGGAAACCAGCCGGGCGCTGTGGAAACAGGCACTCGAACGCGCCATTGGCGTCATCTACCGTCCGGAGACGGAGCGGCAAAGCCATTATTTCCATGCCCACCTGTCGCAACAGTTCGACGCGATACTGCATTTCGACACCACGCGCGCGCTCGAACCGCTGGAGTTGACCAGTCCCTGGAAGCTGGGCGAGGCGCCGGAGACGTTCCCGGTCGGCGTTTAGCGCCAGCGGCAAGGGTGCCGGCATGCCGATAGATCCCCTTTCCGGGCCGTGGTGGCTGGCACCGCGACCGGCCGAAGCGGCCCTGTGCGCGCGCGACGCCGACGGCCTGACGGAAGGCGAGGCCAAGGCCCGGCTCGCCCGGTACGGCCCCAACCTGGTGCGACAACGGAAGCACCGGCCGCTCATAGTGCGCTATCTCGCCCGCTTCAAGAATCCCCTCGTCCTCATCCTCCTCGGCGCCAGTGCGGTGTCGGCCATGACCAGGGAGTACACCAACTTCGCCATCCTTAGCGTCATCGTCCTGTTGAGTGTCAGCTTGGACTTCGTTCAAGAGTATCGAGCGAACGCGGCCGCGGAGAAATTACGTCTTTCGGTGTCGCTGCGGGCCCTGGTGATGCGCGATGGCAAGGCATCGACGATCCCGGCGGCCCACGTCGTCCCCGGCGACGTCGTCCTGCTGGCGGCCGGAGACATGGTTCCGGCCGACGGGCGCGTACTCGAGGCACGCGATTTTTTCGTCAAGCAGGCCCTGCTGACCGGGGAATCGTATCCCGTCGAAAAGCGCCCGGACACGCCGCCCGCCACCGCCACCGACATCGCGCAGGCGACCAACGCGGTATTCATGGGCACCTCGGTCATCAGCGGCAGCGCGCGGATCCTGGCGCTCAAGACCGGCCCCGACAGCGCCATCGGCGGCATCGCCGACAGCATCTCGGCGCAGTCCCCGCCGACGTCGTTCGAGACCGGCACCCGCCGCTTCGGCATGCTGATCATGCGACTGACGGTCCTGATGGTGCTGTTCGTCCTGCTGGTCAACACGTTGTTCCACAAGCCCTGGCTCGAATCGTTCCTGTTCGCGGTGGCGCTCGCTGTCGGCCTGACGCCGGAATTGTTGCCCATGGTGGTCTCGGTCACGCTGGCGCGCGGCGCGCTGCGCATGGCAAAACAGCACGTGATCGTCAAGCGGCTGACGGCGGTCCAGGACCTGGGCTCGATGGACGTGCTGTGCACCGACAAGACCGGCACGCTGACCGAGGCGAAGATCGAGATGGAACGGCACATCGACGCGCTGGGCCGGCCCAGCGAACGCGTGCTGGAACTGGCGTACTTCAACAGTTTTTTTGAAACCGGGCTGAAAAGCCCGCTCGATGACGCCATCCTCGGCCACCAGCACATCGACATGGGCTCCTGGAAAAAAATCGACGAGGTACCATTCGATTTCGAGCGCCGGCGCGTCTCCGTTTTGATCGACAACGGCGCCACCCGCTGGCTGGTGGTCAAAGGCGCGCCCGACGACATCGTCGGCCTGTGCGCCCGTTACGAAGCGAACGGCGCCGGCGACGAGCGCGCCATCGACGAAGCCGCCTTGGCCGCCATCCGGGCACAGTACCATGCGCTCGAAACGGACGGCCTGCGGGTGCTCGGCATCGCCTGGCGCCAGGTCGCGCCCGAGCGCGCGCACGCCATGGTCGGCGATGAAACGGAACTGGTGCTGGCCGGTTTTGCCTGCTTCCTCGATCCGCCCAAGGCCAGCGCCGCCCCGGCGCTGGAGGCGCTCGCGCGGCTCGGCGTGGCGATCAAGGTCGTCACGGGCGACAGCGAACTGGTCACGCGCCACGTGTGCGCCCAATTGGGGATACCGGTGCGGGGCATGCTGACCGGCGGGGAAATCGCGCGCATGGAAGACCACGCGCTGCGCGTGCGGGTGGCCACCGCCAACCTGTTCTGCCGCATCAATCCCGCCGAAAAGAACCGCGTCATCCTGGCGCTCAAGGCGCGCGGCCATGTGGTGGGCTACCTGGGCGACGGCGTCAACGACGCGCCGTCGCTGCATTCGGCCGACGTCGGCTTGTCGGTCGATTCGGCGGCCGACCTGGCCAAGGAGGCGGCCGACATGATCTTGCTCGAACCGGACTTGAACGTGCTTCACGCGGCCGTGCTGGAGGGGCGCCGCACCTTCGGCAACATCATGAAATACATCATGATGGGCACCAGCTCCAACTTCGGCAACATGTTCAGCATGGCCGGCGCGTCGCTGTTCCTGCCTTTCCTGCCGATGTTGCCGGCGCAAATACTGCTCAACAACCTCTTGTACGACATCTCGGAAGTGCCAATCCCGCTGGACCAGGTCGATCACGGGGAAGTCGGCCTGCCGCGCGCGCTCGACCTGCATTTCGTGCGCAACTTCATGCTCGTGATCGGCGCGGTCAGTTCCGTGTTCGATTTCCTCACCTTCTACATCATGCTGGTGGTCTTGCACGCCGACGAAAGGCTGTTTCAAACCGGTTGGTTCGTCGAGTCGCTCTGCACGCAGGTGCTGGTCATCTTTGTCATCCGCACCCGCGGCAATCCGCTGAACAGCCATCCGCACCCCTTGCTGACGGCGACCTCGCTGGCGGTCGTGGCCATCGCCGTGCTCATGCCATTCACGCCGGTGGGCGGCTATTTCGGCCTGGTGCCGCCGCCCGCGCGTTTTTATTTCATGCTGGGCGCGACGGTACTGGTCTATCTCATCACGGTCGAGCTGATCAAACAACGCTTCTATCGCTGGTCCGCCGCCGGCCGCACCGGCGCCGTGTCGCGTTGACCCAGCAACGCATCGAGCGCCACCCGGTCAACGGTTTCCTTGTCCAGTAATACTTGTGCGAGGGCATCGAGCAACTGCCGCTTCGCGGTCAGTGTGGCGGTCACGCGCGCGTGCGCGGCGCCCAGCAGCGCGGCGATCTCGGCGCCGATGGCCCGCGCCGTGCGCTCACTATAGCCTTTTTTATCCGGCGCGGACGGGGGAGACGTCCACACGGCGGGCGCCTGTTCGAACGTGGCCAGGCCGAGCCGCTCGCTCATGCCGCACTGGGTCACCATGTGCCGCGCCATGTCGGTCGCCAGTTGCAGATCGTTCTGCGCGCCCGTCGACACGTCGCCAAACGCCAGTTCCTCGGCCACGCGTCCGCCCAGGAGGACGTCCAACCGGTCCAGCAATTCCGCTTTCTTCAGAAGATAGCGGTCCTCGGTGGGGAGCTGCTGCGTATAGCCGAGCGCGGCGATGCCGCGCGGGATGATCGAGATCTTGGTGGCGCACTCCGTCCCGCCAACAACGCCGCGTCGTTGATGAGATTGGCGAGGTCGGCGCCGGCGAAGCCCGCGGTGCGCGCGGCAACCACGGCCAGATCGACGTCCGCCGACAACTTGACCTGCCTGGCGTGGACCGCGAGGATCTTCTCGCGTCCCTTCAAATCCGGCCGGTCGAGCGCGATGTGGCGGTCGAAGCGCCCCGGTCTGAGTAACGCGGGATCGAGAATTTCGGGGCGATTGGTCGCGGCCAGGATCAGCACGCCCTTGTTCGTATCGAATCCGTCCATCTCGACGAGCAACTGGTTGAGGGTTTGCTCCTGCTCGGTGTAGCCGCCACCGGCGACCCCGGCGACGCCGCGCGCCCTGCCCAGCGCATCGAGCTCGTCGATGAAAATGATGCACGGCGCCATTTCTTGCGCCTGGGTGAACAGATCGCGCACCCGCGCCGCACCCACGCCGACGAACATCTCGACGAATTCCGACCCGCTGATCGAGAAAGACGGCACGCCCGCCTCGCCGGCGAGCGCCTTGGCCAGCAGCGTCTTGCCGGTGCCGGGCGGGCCGACGAGCAACACGCCCTTCGGGATCTTGCCGCCCAATCGACGGTAGCGCTGCGGATCCTTGAGAAAAGCGACCACCTCCACCAATTCGTCCTTGGCCTCGTCGATGCCGGCCACGTCGTTGAATGTCACGCCGGTATCCTGGCAACGTAGACGCGCGCTTTGCTTTTGCCGACATCGAACACCAATCCGGCCGGCATGCCCGATTTTTTGGCGACCATGCCTGACATCCACAGCAGAAAGGCCAGCGGCACGATCCATGACAGCAAGGTCGGCAGCCAGTCGCTTGTCGCCTGCCCCGCGAAGCGCGCGCCGGACGCCTCCAGGTCCGCCTCCAGGGCCGGGTCGGCGACACGGATCGTGCTGAAGCGACACGGTTGGCCGTTGGTGCATTGGAGCCGGCCCAGCGTCTCGTGCCGCAGCACCTGCTCAAGTCCGTTGGCTTTGAGCGTCCCGCTGATCGCGTCGTCGGCGATGGTCACCTCGCTGACGTTGCCGGCGTACAGCAGGCGCTTGAAATCACTGTACGGCAGCGGCTGGGCGCCGCGTGCGCCAAGCATGGCGTACAACAGCAGCATGACGACCGGCAGCGCCAGCCAAAACCAGGCCGGCGGGCGCAGACTGCCGGCGCCGGTGGCGCGGCAGATCCATCACGCGACTGTCGAGATACCGGGCCACGGCTAGCGCACCGGCACCAGCGTGCCGCGCGGCGCGCCCGCCTTCGGCAACACCAACTTCAAAATGCCATGACGGTATTCGGCGCTCGCCTGCCCCGCGTCGATCGCCTGCGGCAGCGTCAAGGTGCGCTCGCGCCGGCCGACATAGCGCTCGCGCCGCAGCACGCTGGCCGTGTCGTGCTGCGCGTGTTCGGCGCGCGCGGCGCTGCTGATGCGCACCACGTTGCCTTCAAGCGCGACCGTGATATCGCCCTGGTGGGCGCCGGGCAGCGCGGCCAGCACGGTGTAGGCCTGCGGCGTCTCGCTCAGGTCGATCCGTATCTGTTCGTTCAACCGGCGCACCAGATGCCGGAAGCGCGCCCCGCGCCACGCCTCGGCCAGGTCGCGCCAGGGATGGGGACGGGTCCACGCGCGGCGCCGCGTGCCCGGTAGTTGTGGGGTGTGCATGGCGGCTGCTCCGCTGGCGCTATTGGATCGCCAGCCGGGTGCCGCCGGCGCCGGCCTTTTTGGGCAGCGTCAGGCGCAGCACGCCGTCCTCATAGCGCGCCTGGGCCTGGCTTTCGTCGACCTCGTGCGGGAGCGTGAAACTGCGGTACCATTGGCCGGCGTGGCGTTCGCGCCACAACATGCCGTCGCGTTGCTGCTGTTGTTCCGCCGCGGCCTGCGCGCTGAGCGACACCTGGCGGCCATCGATGGCCACCTTGATGTCGTCCTTCTTCAACCCGGGTAGCTCGGCCTCCACGTCAAAGGCCTGATCGGTTTCGCGCACATCCAGGCGGATGCCGCCGGACCCCGCGGTGGCCGGCCAGAACCACTCCATGCCGCTGTCGCGCATCAGATCGTCCAGCGCGCGCAGCGGCTCGAACAGCGATAGGGCGGCAACGGGGTTGAACCGGGACAAATTGCTCGTCATCATGGCGTTTCTCCTCAAAAGTCGTGGGTAAGCTGACCACTATAGGCGTCCGCCCACGCGGGTTTCCTGCGCCAGATCAAAGTGGCGCGCGCCGCCGGGCCGGCGGCAACCAGGCGCGGCCACGCCGTGGCGCGAAAAGCCACCCGCGAGGGAATCCCCCGGCACGGCGGCGGTCCAACCTCAAGGGGACGGCTCCGCACCGGCGGCGCCGGCGCCCGGCGGGCGGGCGATGACCATTCCAGACCAGCGAGGAGCTATGGCGGCGGCAGACAACGTATCGGCGGCGGGCGGCGGGCCGCGCACCATCCTGCTGGCGGAGCACGACCGGCAGGTCGCCGCGCACCTGTGCGGCCAGCTCGCTTCGCTGGGCTACAGGGTCTGCGGCCGCGTCGACACGGGCGCCGCCGCCATCGCCGCCGCCGAGGCATCGCGCCCGGACCTGATCTTGCTCAACACCGCCTTGCCAGGCGAGACCGGCGCCATCGACGCGGCCGAGGCGATCGACCGGCGGCTGGGAATCCCGGTGCTGTTCCTCAGCGCCGACACCGCGCCCGGCGCCGTCGGCAGCGCTTTGCGGGCCCATCCCTACGCCTACCTGGCCACGCCGGTCGATATCCGCGAGCTGTATGCGCAAATCGAGGTGGTGCTGGCCAAGGCCCGCGACGACAGCCAGGCGCGCGACGCCCTGCAATGGTACGACGCCACCCTGCGCGGGGTGGCCGACGGCGTGATCGTCACCGACGCCGCCGCGCGCCTGCGCTTTCTCAATCCGGCCGCCGAACGGCTGCTGGGGCAGACGCTGGCGGCGGTGCGCGGCCACGACATCGACACTGTCGTGCGGCTGCAGGACGCCGCCGGCGCGGCGCTGCCCTCGCCGCTGCGGCGCCTGCTGGCGGGCCAGCCGCCGTCGCCATTGCCGACGCCGCTGTTGCTGCTGCGCGACGGCGCGCCGCAGCCCGTCGAAGACTCCGCCGCCCCGATCCACAACGCCCAGGGCAAGCTGCTGGGCGCGGTCATGGTGCTGCGCGACACGCGCCCGCGCGAGGCGGCGGCCCAGCAGCTGCGCCAAAGCGAGGAGCGCTTCCGCAACGCCTTCGACCTGGCGCCCGGCGGCATGGCGCTGGCGGCGCCGGACGGCAGCTTCCTGCAGGTCAACAACGCGCTGTGCCGCCTGCTGCGCGCCGAGCCGGCGCAACTGGCCGGGCGCCGGCTCGACGACTTCAGCGCCGGCGAAGCCACGGCGGCGCCGCTGCTGCGCACGCTGCGCGACGGGCGCACCGCCAGCGTCCAGTTCGAGCAGCGCCTGGCGGTCGGCGACGCCGAGGTGTGGGCGCTGGTGAGCGTGTCGCTGATGCGGCAGCCGTCCGACGCCGGCACGCTGCTGTTCCAGTTGCACGACATCACTGAGCGCAAGCGGGCCGAACAACGGTTGGCGCGGCTGGCCCACCACGACCCGCTGACCGGCCTGCCCAACCGCGCCGCCATCAGCGAGGAACTGGAACGCCAGATCGCGCTGGCGCGCCGCCACCGCCAGCGGCTGGCCGTGGTGTTCCTCGATATCGACTATTTCAAGCATGTCAACGACAGCCTCGGCCACGAGGCCGGCGACGACCTGCTGCGGGTGGTCGCCCAGCGCCTGCGCGGCGCGATGCGCGGCTCGGACATGGTCGGCCGGCTCGGCGGTGACGAATTCGTCGTGCTGCTGCCGGAAATCCAGGCCCTGAACGACGTCGTCCACGTGGCCGCCAAGATGCAGCAGGAATGCCTGAAGCCGGTGCACATGGGCGGCCACGAGCTGCGGGTGGGCATCAGCCTGGGCGCCAGCCTCTACCCCGACCACGCCGACGACGCCCGCAGCCTGCTGCGCTACGCCGACAGCGCGATGTACCAGGCCAAGGCCGAGGGCCGCGGCAACATCCAGTTCTACCACCACGACATGACGCGCGGCATGGAGCGGCGGCTGCGCCTGGGCGCCGACCTGCGCCGCGCCCTCGAGCGCCAGGAATTCGAGCTGTATTTCCAGCCGATCGTCGCGCTCGACTCGCTGGCGCCGCACGCGGCCGAGGCGCTGCTGCGCTGGAACCATCCGGAACTGGGCCTGCTGGGACCGGACGAATTCCTGCCGCTGGCCGAGGACATCGGCCTCGGCGCACCGCTGGGCGCCTGGGTCGTCGACACCGCCTGCGCGGCGGCGGCGGGCTGGCCGGGCGGCGGCCCGCAACTGGCCATCAACGTGTCGCCGGCGCAGTTCCGGCACAACCACCTGATGCCGCTCATCGCCCGGGCGCTGGCGTCCTCGGCACTGCCGCCGCACCGGCTATGCCTGGAAATCACCGAACAAATGCTGCTCGGCGACAATCAACACAACCGCGACATCCTGCGCGAGCTCAAGGCGCTGGGCGTGCGCATCTCGATCGACGACTTCGGCACCGGTTACTCATCGCTCAGCTATCTTAGCCACTTCAGGCCGCACGAGATGAAGATCGACCGCTCGCTGGTGCTGGGCGTGTGCGACAATCCCGAACACGCGGCCATCGTCCGCGCCGCCGTCGCGATGGCCCACAGCCTGCAGCTGGCGGTGGTCGCCGAGGGCGTCGAGGGCGCCGGCCAGCACGCGCTGCTGCGCCACATGGGATGCGACCTGGGCCAGGGATACTGGTATGGGCGGCCACTGCCGGCCGCGCAGTTCCACGCCTGGCTGGCCGCGCCGGACGCGCCGCGGCACGGCGGCGCCGCATTGGATGCGTCGAGCCCGTCCGAAGGCTGTTGAACGCCGCGCCTTCGCCGGCAATCCCAACGTCGCTTTGATCTGGCGCAAGGCCCGCATCGATCGGTTTTTCTACCATCGAAGACTGGGCGCGGCGGGTTGTCGCCCCTCATCGGAGTTGGCCATGTCCTACAAAACCATACTGGTCCATGTCGACGGCGCGCCGACGGCGCCCGAACGCGTCGCCGTGGCCACCCAAATCGCATCGCAGCACGATGCCCACCTGGTCGGCGCCGCGACGACCGGGCTGATCACGAAGTACTGCCGCGGCGGCGATATCATGCTTGCCGCCGCCCTGCTGCAGGAAGAAATCGATCGGACCAGGCAGGACGCCACGGTGGCGCTGGAGGACTTCGAGCGGCAAGCGCGCGCCGCCGCGCTGCGCCATGAAAGCCGCCTGACCGACGACGAACCCCAGACCGGGCTGGTGCTGCAAGCCCGGTATGCGGATCTGGTGGTGCTGAGCCAGAGCGCCCCCGGACAAGACGGTCTGCTGGCGGGCCCGGGCCTGCCGGTGCACCTGGCGCTGTTCGGCCGCCGGCCGGTGCTGGTCGTTCCCCATGCCGGCAGCCAGCGGCGGCTGGAACGCCACGCGCTGGTCGCCTGGGACGGCAGCGGCCCGGCCACGCGCGCCGTCACCGACGCGCTGCCGCTGCTGCGGCGCAGCGCCCGCGTCACCGTCGCCGTGTTCGATCCCGGCCGCCAATCCGTCGTGCACGGCGCCCAGCCCGGCGCCGACATCGCGCTGTTTCTGGCGCGCCACGACGTCAACGCCGAGGTGCTGGAGCGCGCCACGCCGGCGGGCCAGGGCGTCGGCGAGGCGCTGCTGTCGCTTGCGGCGGAGCTCGGCGCCGACTTGCTCGTGATGGGCGCCTACGGCCACCTGCGCTGGCGCGAGATGGTGCTCGGCGGCGTCACGCGCACCGTGCTCGCCGCGATGACGCTGCCGGTGCTGCTGTCGCACTGAGGAGCGCGAGATGGGCTACGCCACCATCGCCGTCCACTGCGACCGCTCGCCCCGCGCCGCGGCGCGCTACGCGCTGGCGGCGCAGGTGGCGCGCGCCACCGGCGCCCACCTGACCGGCGTCGCCGCCACCGGCGTGTCGCGCTACGCCGAATGGCCGCGCGACCCGGCCGCCCCGGCGCCGCTGGCGACGGCACGGGAACAATGGCACCGCCAGGCGCAGGCGGCGCTGGCGTCGTTCGAGCGCAGGGCCGCCGCGGCCGGCGTCGAGCGCCGCTCGCTGTACCTGGTCGACGACGACCCCGAGAGCGCATTGCTGCTGAGCGCGCGCCATGCCGACCTGCTGGTGCTGGGCCAGGCCGACGCCCGCGCCGTGCCGCCCGGCGCCATCCGCCCGCTGCCGCCGGAGCTGCTGCTGCACGCGGGCCGGCCGCTGCTGCTGGTGCCGGCGCAGGGCACCCGCTCCGGCCCGGTGGGCCGCCACCCGCTGCTGGCCTGGGACGGCAGTCCGCGCGCGGCGCGCGCCTTCACCGACGCCTTGCCGCTGCTGCGCCCGGCGGGACGCGTGACGCTGCTGACGCTCGACGACGACGCCGGGCCGGCGCCGCACGACGCGCGGGCCGGCGACGACATGGCGCTGTATCTGTCGCGCCATGGCGTGCGGGTCGACGTGGTGGCCGAATCGACGCGCGCCGACGCCGGCTCGGCGCTGCTGCGCGCGGCCGCCGCGCGCGGCTGCGACCTGCTGGTGATGGGCGGCTACGGCCACCGCCGCCTGCGCGAGACGCTGCTGGGCGGCACCACCCGCACGGTGCTGCGCGACATGACGCTGCCGGTGCTGATCTCCCACTAGCCCAAGACACCGGCGCCGCCGTCACGCGCGCGCCGCGCGGCGGGCGGCGATCCGCTTGACGGTCTCGAACCACGCCAGGCTCAGCATCGCGACCACCAGGCCGCCGAGCGCCGCGCCGGGGTCGGGCGGCACCAGGCCGAACACCGCCCGCAGCGGCGCCACGCCCAACGCCAGCAGCAACAACAGCAACACGCCCAGGCCGCCCCATACAAAGTAGCGGTTGGCGAACACGGGACGTTCCCAGGCGCCCCGCCAGCTGCGATTGGCGTGGATCAGGCACACATTGGCGCCCACCAACGCCACGAAGACGGCCGTGCGCGCCAGTTCGTGCGCGCCGCCGCGCCAACGGACCTGCAGGTACAGCATCGTCAGCAGCACCAGCAAGCCGCCGCCCTGCGCCAGCCCGCGCAGCAGGATTTCCCGGTCGAACAGGCGGCTGGCGGCGTCGCGCGGGCGGCGGCGCATGGCGTCGGCCTCGAGCGGCTCGGCCTCGAACACGATCGAGCACGCCGGATCGATGATCAGCTGCAGGAACAGGATGTGCACCGGCATGAGCAGCATGGGCCAGCCGGCCAGCACCGGCAGCACCGACAGGCCGACGATCGGCACATGCACGGCGACGATGAACACCAGCGCCTTGCGCAGATTGGCGTACAGGCGCCGTCCGTGCCTGACCGCGTCCAGCAGCGACGAAAAATCGTCGGCCAGCAGCACCAGCGCGGCCGCCTCGCGCGCGACGTCGGTGCCGCGCGCGCCCATCGCCACGCCGATGTCGGCCGCCTTGAGCGCGGGCGCGTCGTTGACGCCGTCGCCGGTCATGGCGACGATCTCGCCGCGTGCGCGGAACGCCCGCACCAGGCGCAGCTTCTGTTCGGGCGCGATGCGGCAATACACGCTGGTGCCGGCCAGGCGCGCCGCCAGCGCGCCATCGTCCAGGCCGCGCAGCGCCTCGCCGGTCAGGCAGCCGTCGGCGGCGATGCCGGCCTGGCGCGCGATCGCCAGCGCCGTGGCCGGATGGTCGCCGGTGATCATCACCACCCGGATGCCGGCCGCGTGCGCCTCGGCCACGGCGGCCGGCACCTCGGGCCGCAGCGGATCGGCCAACGCGAGCAAGCCGAGGAAGACGAAATCGAACGCGTGCTGGTCGGCCGGCAGCAGCGCGCTGGCGAAGGCGGCGCTGGCCACGCCGATCACGCGCAGGCCGTCCCGCGCCATGGCCGCGACCTGCGCCGCGATGGCGTCCGCGCGCGCGGCGTCCAGGTGGCACAGGTCGACGATGGCCTCCGGCGCGCCCTTGGCCGCGATCAGATAGCCGTCGCCACGCGGCGCCTGCCAGACGCGCGACATCGCCAGCAGCCGGCGCGACAACGGGTAGTCGTCGACCAGGCGCCAGTCGGCGTGCAGCCGCCCGCTGCCGGCCAGCCAACCGGCGCCGGCCCGGCCGATGGCCGCCTCCATCGGATCGAACGCCAGCCGGTGGCTGGCCAGCACCGCGTACTCCAGCAACGCGTGCAGCGCCGGCGGCAACGGCAGGTCGGCGCCGTCATGGCGCGCGCGCTCGGACCACAGCCGGGCCACCTCCATCCGGTTCGCCGTCAGCGTGCCGGTCTTGTCCACGCACAGCACGCTGGTCGCGCCCAGCAACTCGACGGCCGGGATGCTGCGCGCGAGCACCTGGCGCCGCGCCAGCCGCCACGCGCCCAGGCCGAGGAACAAGGTCAGCACCACCGGCAATTCCTCGGGCAACACCGCCATCGCCAGGGTCAGCCCGGCCAGCAGGGCGCGCAGCCAGTCGCCGCGCAGCCACCAATGGACCAGTCCCAGGCCCGCCGCCAGGCCCAGGCCGCCGACGGCCACTTGCCGCACCACCCGGCCCGTCTCGCGCTGGATCGGCGTCGGCCCGCCGCCCAGCGCCGACAGCGACGCGCCGATCCGGCCCAGCGCGCTGCGCGGGCCGGTCGCCGCCACCCGGCCCGAGGCCGTGCCGTTGGTGACCAGCGTGCCCGCATACACCCGGCCCGCGCCGGCGCCGCCGCCCTCGCCCGCCGGCTGCTTGGCGACCGGCGCGGACTCGCCGGTCAGCATCGATTCGTCGACCGTCAGGTTGGACGCCGTGAGCAGCTCGATATCGGCCGGCACGCGGTCGCCCTCGGCCAGCAGCACGATGTCGCCGCGCGCCAATTCGCGGCCGGCGATGCGCTGCTGGCGGCCGCCGCGTACCACCAGCGCGCGCGGCGAGGACAAGACCCGCAAGGCGCTGAGCGAGTGCTCGGCGCGCCGCTTCTGGACGAACGTCATGACGACGACCACCACCACGAAGGCGAGCAGCAACAACGCCTCGCCGCGGTCGCCGAGCAGCAGGTAGATCGCGCCGCACGCGCCCAGCAGCAAAAACATCGGCTCGGACACCACCTCGACCAGCAAGCGCCACATGCCCAGCGGGCGCGAGGCCGGCAGCTCGTTGGGTCCGTCGGCGGCCAGGCGCGCGGCCGCCTCGGCCGCGCTCAGTCCGGGCTGATCGGGCGCCGGCGCGCCCATCGCGGCCGTCACGCCGGCCCCGCCGTCCTGGCGCGGATCGCCGCCGCCAGCGCCACGGCCCGCGCCACGTTCCAGCCGGCGCCGGCGTCGCCGGCGAGCGCGTGGGCCCGCTCGCCGGGCAGCAGCGGCTGGCGCATGCGGCGCTGATACGCCAGCAGTTCGACGCCGGCGTCGGACGGCTCGGCCGGATCGCCGGCGCGCGCGGCCAGGCGCGCCGCCAAGGTCGCCGGCGCGGCGCGCACGTCGAGCAGCAGCCAGCGGGCCCGCAGCAGCCGCGCCAACCGCCACAGCCGCCGGCGCTGCCAGCGCCGCGGGAAGCCGGCGTCCAGCAGCACCGGCGCGCCCGCCGCCGCGACCCGGCACGCCAGCCGCAGCAGCCAGCCGTAGGTCAACCGGTCGGCCCGCTCGGTGTAGAGGCCGGCGCCGGGCGCGGCGCCGGCGCGCTCGCCGGGGGCCAGTCCGTGCCGGCGCTTGCGCTCGACGTCGGAGCGCACCCGGACGGCCGCCAGCGGCTCGACCAGGCTGTCGCACAAGGTCGACTTGCCGCTGCCGGCCAGGCCGCGGGTGGCCACCAGCAGCGGCGGCGCCGGCACGGTGGCGCGCAGCGCCCACGCCAGATAGCGCTGCGCCTCGGCCTGCCCGCCGCGCAGCAGCGCCACCTTGGCGCGCACCAGCGCCCGCTGGCAGCGGTAATAGGGCAGCAGCACGGCACCGTCGTAATCGCCGCCGCGCTGCAAATAGGCGTCCAGCAGCCGCGCCGCCAGGTCGTCGCGGCCATGGCACTGCAGATCCATGCAGACGAAGGCCAGGTCCTGCTGCACGTCGGTCCAGCGCAGGGCGGGGTTGAATTCGATGCCGTCGAACGCCAGCACCCGGTCCGCCAGGGTCACGATGTTGCCGCAGTGGAGGTCGCCGTGGCATTCGCGCACCCAGCCGCCGGCGCGGCGGCGCGCGAAGCGTCCGGCCAGCCGGCGCCGCGCGGCGTCGAGCCAGGCGGCCAACGCCGCCAGCGTGGCGCGCGCCGGCGACGCCGGCGCCAACAGCGCGCCGAGCTCGGCCAGATCGGCGCCGCTGCGCGCGCCGATGGCCGCCGCCCCGCCCCACGGCGCGCCGGCGGGCGCGCGCGCCGCGCCGGCGTGGAAGTCGGCCAGCGCCGCGCCGAAGCGCCGCGCCTCGTCCGCGCCGAGCACGCCGTCGGCCAGGCGCGACGTCCACAGCGCCCGCTGGTCGAAGCGCCGCATGTGCACCGCGTAGTCGAGCGCGACGCCGGCGCCGTCGAGCCGCGGCCGGCGCGCGTCGCCGGTCACCGTCGCCAGCCCCAGATACAGGCCCGGCGCCAGCCGCCCGTTGAGGCGCAACTCCTCCTCGCAACAGCGGCGCCGCGCGGCGGCGTCGCCGTAGTCCAGCCAGCTGTTGCGCAGCGCCTTCTTGAATTTATAGGCGTGTTCGCCCGCCAGCAACACCCACGAGATATGGGTTTCGACCAGCTCGCCGCGCAGCCGCTCCGCCAGCGCGGCGACCATGCGCCGCTGGCGCGCCACCGGCGCCCCGCCGCTCAGCATGGCGGCGGCACCAGCACCGCCGCGCCGTCGAAGGCGCCGGCCCGCAGATCGGCCAGCGCGTCGTTGGCGCGCGCCAGCGGGTAGACCACCGGCGCGGTGCGCAGATCGATCCGTTCGGCCAGCCGCATGAAGGCGGCGCCGTCGGCGCGCGTCAGGTTGGCCACCGAGCGCAGGCAGCGTTCGCCCCACAGCAGCGCGTACGGCATGGCCGGCAGCTCGCTCATGTGGATGCCGGCGCACACCACCGTCGCGCCCTTGGCGCAGGCGGCCAGCGCCGACGGTACCAGGGCGCCGTCGGCGGCGAACAGGATGGCCGCGTCCAGCGGCACCGGCGCCGGCCCGTCCGACGCTCCGGCCCAGACGGCGCCGAGCGCGCGCGCGAACCGCTGCGAGCGCGCGTCGCCGGGCCGCGTGAAGGCGTACACCTCGCGCCCCTGGGCCACGGCCAGTTGCGCGACGATATGGGCGGCGGCGCCGAAACCGTACAAGCCGAGCCGGCGCGCCGCGCCGGTCATCGCGTAGGCGCGGTACCCGATCAGGCCGGCGCACAGCAGCGGCGCGGCGTGGACGTCGTCGTAGCGCGCCGGCAACGGCAGGCAATAGCGGGCGTCGGCCACCACGTAGTCGGCGTAGCCGCCGTCGCGGTCCAGGCCGGTGAAGCGGGCGCGGTCGCACAGGTTTTCGCGGCCGCTCCGGCAAAACGCGCACGCGCCGCAACTGTGCGCCAGCCACGGCACGCCGACCCGCTGGCCGACCCGCCATTGCGCCGCCCGGCTGCCGAGCGCGCACACGACGCCGACGATCTCGTGGCCGGGGACCAACGCCGCCCGCCGCGGCGCCAGCTCGCCGTCCAGCAGGTGCAGGTCGGTGCGGCAGACGCCGCAGGCGCTCACCCGCAGCAGCACGTCGTGGCCATGCGGGCGCGGCACCAGGCGCTCGCGCGCGCACAACCGCGCGCCGGCGCCGGGCTCGAGCACCATGGCCCGCATGCGCCCGCGCGCCGCCGCCCTATCGCCTGCCGTGCCCGCCATATTCCCCATATTCCCTCCAGGTTCGCCCGCTGTCGGCCATACGCGCCGTGCGAACCATGCTAGCGCCTTGCGCCCGGCGCCGGCCTTGATCCAGATCAAAGCGCGCCACGCATCGCCGCCGGGCTGTTCCCCGGCGGAACCATGGCGCCGCGGCCGGCTCAAACCGGGATACAGGAGGCCCCAGCCACCGATGAAACACCCCATACTGTCCGCCGGCATGGTCATCCGCCACCTCGGGCCGGCCGGCCCCAGGTATCTGCTGCTGCGCAGTTACCGTTACTGGGATTTCCCCAAAGGCGAGGTCGAACCGGGGGAAAGCGCCTGGCACGCCGCCCGCCGCGAGGTGCGCGAGGAAACCTCGCTGGCCGCGCTGAGCTACCCGTGGGGGCGCGCGTTCCGTGAAACGCCGCCTTACGGCCGCGGCAAGGTGGCGCGCTTTTACCTGGCGGCAGCGGCCAGCGACACCGTGCGCCTGCGCGCCAATCCGCAACTCGGCCGCGCCGAGCACCATGCGTTCCGCTGGCTGCCCTACGCCGGCGCGCGCGCGCTGCTGCCGCCCCGGTTGCGGGCCATACTGGACTGGGCCGAGGCCACGGCCGGCGGCGCGCCGGCGGCCGGCGCCTGAACGAGCGCCGGGGCCGGGCGCGACGCCGTCACCGCGGCAGCGCCGGGTCGATGCTGATGAGGTTGTTGACATGGGCGACACCGGGCGCCAGCCAGGCCGCCCGTTCCGCCGCCTGGCGCTCACCCCAGGAGCGCACGCTGCCGTGCAACGTCACCGTGGCGCCGCTGGCCTCGACCCGCAGGCGTTCGGCATCCACCGCCGCGTTGCGGTGGAAGGCGGCCACGATCTTGCGCTGGACGTCGGCCGTGGCCACGCTCGGGCGCAGCCTGATCTGGTTGGACACCTGGCGCACCCCGCGGACGCGCCGCACCGCCTGCTCGGCGCGCTCGCGCTGGTAATTCCATTCGACCTCGCCTTCGAGCTTGAGCACGCCGCCGTCGACCACCACCTGGATCGCGTCGGCCGAATGCGGCAGCTGGACTTTGAGCGCGGAGACGGCCTCGCGCGCGATGTCGGCGTCGAGCCGGCCCTCGCCGGGCAGGCGCACCTCGATCTCGTCGGCGACGCCGGCCACGCCGACGACCCGCTGCGCCGCGCGCTCGGCGGCCACCTTCTGCGCATAGCTGCGGACAAAGCCGCTGAGCGTGACGATCTTGTCCCTGACCGCCACGCCGATGTCGCGCGCGGCGATGTCGGCGTCCCACGCCAGCTCGTTCTCGACGTCCTTCCTGATTTCACTATCGGTTAACATCGCATTCTCCCTATTGAATGAATCGGATGCGCCGCCGATGGCGCCGCCGGAGCCGGAACCGGCCCATGCGCACGACACCGGGGAAGCGCGTCCGATCATCCTAGGCCCCCGCCCCCCGCGTCTCGTTTAATCTGTCTCAATCATCGTCGCCGAACTACTGGCGCTTCTCGAACAAACGGACGACGCCGCGCGCGCGCGATCTTGGCAGGATGATTACTGTCAAAACAAGCTGCTCGTCAATAAAAAAACCGCTAAAAGTCAGGGGCTTGATCTCGTCCATTCGCCAGCTGCCGCCACTATTTTCCGCACTTTTCTCGAGCACAACAAAAAAGGGCTTACGATCTCTCGTAAGCCCTTCATCTAAAACGTATTCTTGGTGGGAAGTGCAAGTTTCGAACTTGCGACCCCTGCAGTGTGAATGCAGTGCTCTACCCCTGAGCTAACCTCCCGAAGCGGGGCGAATTATCGCATACATCCTCCCGAAAATGGAAGGGGCTATGCGAAAATTATGCAATCAAGCCCGTTGCTTGCGGCGCGCGACGACGCCGAGCAGCGCCAGGCCGCCCAACATCATGGCGTAGGTTTCCGGCTCGGGCACCGCGCCCGGGACGAACGAGTTGAGGAATTCGACGCGCAACCCCGTCGGATTGCCGGCAGCCTGGGCGAAATTGGTCACGATGAATTGCAGGCCGTTGCCGCCCGCCAGGAAACCGCTGTTGGCGCCAAAATCGGTCCACGAGCCGAAGCTGGAGGCGCCGGAGATAAGCCGGCCGTTCAGGTAGACCGAAACTTCGTTATCGCCGGCGTAACGTGCCTGGAAGCTGGCGCCGGCCGCTTGCTCGGCGGTGAGGTTGAAGGCCAGCGAGTAGATGTACTCGCCCGCCGTGGTCGGGTCGAGCGAGGCGCTGGCAAAGTTGGTCGGCGTGATCCATTTCGACGTGGCATCGTTGGCCAGCCATTCGCCGCGCACTTGACTATCCTGGCTGATATAGGCGCGATCGCTGTTGGTGTCGCCCGCCGCCACCACCAGCGCGTAATTCTGGTCGACCGAACCCGGCGCGCCGGCGCCCGTGTTGTACAGACCGGGGATGGCGGCCGCGTAGGCCGAGCTGAACGCAAGTGCCGACAAGGCGATGGCCGAGATAAATTTCTTCATAAGAATTTGCTCCGATAGGGTTGGGAGGGCAACCCGGACAGCGCAGCATGCGGCATGTCAAAGTTGCAGCAAATTCATTATAAATTTTCCAGCTTTTATTGTCTATCGGACAAACATAGCTTGGGGGCCATGTTCCCGATCAAGCGGCCGGCGCCAGCGTGGCGTTCCAGATGCACTGCCCTTTGACGGCCTTGTCCAGTCCCGCCAAGGTGGCCTCGTGCGCGGCCAGTTCGTCCGCCGAGGCCGGCAGGAAGATGATGTCGGCCAGCGGCACCGGTTCGAGCAGCGCGCCGCCGACGACGACCTCCTCCTCCACATCCATGCCCAGGCTGTTCTGCCCGCGCGTCATCGACAGGTAGACGTCGGCCAGCAGTTCGGCGTCGAGCAGCGCGCCGTGCAGCTTGCGGTGCGAGTTCGATACGCCGTAGCGGTCGCACAGCGCGTCGAGCGAGTTGCGTTTGCCCGGGTGGAGTTCCTTGGCGTGCACCAGCGTGTCGATGACGCCGCCGATGTGGGTCGAGAAGTCCGGCAGCTTGAGCAGGCGGAATTCGTGGTTCAAGAACCCCAGGTCGAACGGCGCGTTGTGGATGATGACTTCGGCGCCCTGGATGTATTCGCGCAGCTGCTCGACGATCTCGTGGAACTTCGGCTTGTCGCGCAAGAACTCGGTGGTCAGGCCGTGGACGTTGAGCGCGCCCTCTTCCGATTCGCGTTCCGGATTGATGTAGACGTGGAAGTTATTCCCGGTCAGCATGCGGTTGTACAGCTCGACGCAGCCGATCTCGATGATGCGGTTGCCCAGCTTGGGGTTGATACCGGTGGTTTCGGTATCGAGAACGATTTGGCGCATAAGTACTCTGTGGTTGCTACGGTCAAGCGGAGAAGTATAACAGGCGGCTCATCAGCCTAGCGGCCGCGCGCCAGTTCGACGCCGCGGTTGGCCAGCATGTCGGCGCGCTCGTTGCCCGGGTGGCCGTTGTGGCCGCGCACCCAGCGCCATTCGACCGTGTGCATCGTTTGCGCGGCGTCCAGCGCCTTCCACAAGTCCTCGTTCTTGACCGGCTCCCTGGCGGCGGTCTTCCAGCCGCGCGCCTTCCAGCCGTGGATCCATTCGCTGATGCCTTTTTGAACATACTGGCTGTCGGTGTGCAGCACCACCGTGCACGGGCGCTTGAGCGCGCTCAACGCTTCGATCACCGCCTGCAATTCCATGCGGTTGTTGGTGGTGTCGCGCGCGCCACCGCAGATTTCCTTCTCGGCGCCGTCCGCCACCAGCAATGCGCCCCAGCCGCCCAGGCCAGGATTGCCCTTGCACGCGCCGTCGGTAAAAATTTCCACCTTATCCATACTGCTATTCCCGCCTTTTATTTGTTGCAGGGACGACCACCTGGGCCGTCGCCGATTTCTTGGTCCAAGCCGGACCGATCAGATGCATGCCCTTGACGCGCTTGATCGCTTGCACGATATAGACGCCGCCGAAGAACGGCCACCAACGTGGCCCGGCATTATCCATGAATGCGTAGCGGTTCAGCCATTTTTCTGTGCGACAGGCCGGCGCGTAGCAGCCGAAATGGCTTTGGCTGGCGCTCATGTTCAATAATTTTAACCAGTCTTTCATGCGCGGCATAGTGATCAGCTCCTCGGTGCGCGGCAGGAAGGAGGTGCCGCCGACGCGCCGCATCACATGCCGCGCGCCCCACAGGCTGGCCGGGTTGAAGCCGCAGATGATGACCTGGCCTTCCGGGATCAGCACGCGCTCGACCTCGCGCAGCACCTGGTGCGGGTCGGTGGAAAATTCCAGCACGTGGGGCAGCACCACCAGGTCCATGCTTTGCGAGGCGAACGGCAGCTCGGTGTAATCGAGTGTGAGCGCGACCGGACGCGGCGGCGGCGCCGGCTCGACCACCGGCGCGCCTTGGGTCGATACCGGCGGCGCGGCGGGCGCGGCCGGCGGCCGCACTTTGCGGTCGGCCAGCCATTTGTACGGCATGCGGTTGGCCGCGAGTGCATCGATTTGAGGCATGCCGATCTGCACCGCGTTGAATCCGAAGATATCGGCTGTTAAATTATCGAGACATGTTTGTTCCCACGCACGCAAGTACACACCCGCGGGCGTTTGCAGCCAGCCTTCCAGCGCTATAATGGATTGCTCCGATCCCGCTTTATCCATGTCTAGCCTTTTGCGATCCAATGACCATATCTTCTAACCAAGCTCTCAGTGTTCTGACGGTTCCAGCATTCCACGACAATTATCTGTGGCTGATACATGATGGTGTGCATGCCGCCGTAGTCGACCCCGGCGACGCCAAGCCGATTCTGGCGGCGCTGAAGGCAAACGGACTCAAGCTCACCGCCATTCTACTCACCCATCACCACGCTGACCACATCGGCGGCGTTCCCGAATTATTACAGCATTATCAGGTTCCCGTTTTCGGCCCGCGCAACGAGACCATCGCCGCCGTCACCTTGCCGGTCGGCGAAGGCAAGCAGTTCGACGTGCCGGGCCTGGCGCTGCGCCTGTCCGTGCTCGACGTGCCGGGCCACACCATGGGCCACATCGCCTACGTGCGCGAACCGTCCGCCGACGAGCCGACCTGGCTGTTCTGCGGCGACACGCTGTTCGCCGGCGGCTGCGGCCGCCTGTTCGAGGGCACGCCGGCGCAGATGATCAGCTCGCTCGGCAAACTGGCCGCGCTACCGGATAATACCAAGGTGTACTGCGCCCACGAATATACGCTGTCCAACCTGCGCTTCGCGCGCGTGGTGGAGCCGGACAATGTGGCGCTGCAGGAGCGTGTGAAAGTGGAGACCGACAAGCGCGAGCACAATCTGCCGACGGTGCCGAGCACGATCGGCGTGGAGAAGGCGACCAACCCGTTCCTGCGCTACCGGGAGCCGGCCATCGCGGAACAACTGGTCAAGGCCGGACGGCTCGATCGCATCGACACCGCGCTGGCCACCTTCACCGCGCTGCGCTTGTGGAAAAATGATTTTTAACCCGCACACCGGATAAAGGGGTCGTACCCGAATGGGTACGACCCCGCCTGGCCTTGCGGGTTACGCCGCGGTTAAATCTCTTCGTACAGCGGCAGGGTCAGGAACTCGGCGAACTCGGTCGAGGTCGACATCTGCTCGAAAATCTGGCCGGCGCGCACATACGTCGGACCATCGCCGCCCGGCGCGTCGCGCTGCACCTTGGCCAACTCCTCCGGTATCATCGCGCGCACCATGTCGGCGCTGACTTTGCGGCCGTCTTCCAGCACCCCCTTGTCCGAGCGGATCCACTGCCACACCTGCGAGCGGCTGATTTCGGCGGTGGCCGCGTCTTCCATCAGATTGTGGATCGGCACGCAGCCGTTGCCGGCCAGCCAGCTGCCCAGGTAGTGGATGCCGACGTTGATGTTGTAACGCAGGCCGGCCTCGGTGATCGGCGCCTCCGGCTTGAAGTCCAGCAGCTGCGCGGCCGTCACGTCGATGTCCGGACGCTGCTTGTCGATCTGGTTCGGCTTGTCGCCGAGCACCTTGGTGAACTCGGTCATCGCCAGCTCGACCAGGCCCGGGTGGGCCACCCAGCCGCCGTCGTAGCCGTCGGTGGCGTCGCGCGCCTTGTCGTTGCGCACGCCGCCCATCGCGACCTCGTTCTTTTCCGGATCGTTCTTGATCGGGATCAGCGCGGCCATGCCGCCGATGGCCGGCGCGTTGCGCTTGTGGCAGGTCTTGAGCAGCAGCAGTGCGTAGGCACGCATGAACGGTGCCGTCATCGTCACCTTGGCGCGGTCGGCCAGGCAGAAATCCTTGTCCAGCTTGAACTTTTTGATGCACGAGAAGATGTAATCCCAGCGGCCCGCGTTCAGGCCGGAGCTGTGCTCGCGCAGTTCGTACAGGATCTCGTCCATCTCGAACGCGGCCAGGATGGTTTCGATCAGTACGGTCGCCTTGATCGTGCCCTGCGGCAGGCCCAGCTCGTTCTGCGTCATGACGAAGATGTCGTTCCACAGGCGCGCCTCCAGGTGCGATTCCATCTTCGGCAGATAGAAATACGGGCCGGCGCCGCGCGCCAGCTGCTCTTTGGCGTTGTGGAACATGAACAGCGCGAAGTCGAAGATGCCGCCGGAAATGCGCTTGCCGTCGACCAGCACGTGCTTTTCATCCAGGTGCCAGCCGCGCGGACGCACGACCAAGGTGGCGATCTTGTCGTTGAGCTTGTACGACTTGCCGTTCTGCTCGAGCGAGATGGTGCGGCGCACGGCGTCGAACATGTTGATCTGGCCGGTGATCTGGTTGTCCCAATTGGGCGTGTTGGAATCCTCGAAGTCGGTCATGTAGCTGTCGGCGCCCGAGTTGAAGGCGTTGATGACCATCTTGCGCTCGACCGGACCGGTGATTTCCACGCGGCGGCATTCCAGCGCCTTCGGAATCGGCGCGATCTTCCAGTCGCCGGCGCGGATGTGCGCGGTCTCCGGCAGGAAGTCCGGACGCTCGCCGGCGTCGAGGCGCTTGGCGCGCTCCACGCGCACGGCCAGCAGCTGCTGACGGCGCGCTTCGAACTCGCGCGTCAGCTTGACCACCAGCGACAGCGCGTCGGCGGTCAGGATGTTTTCGTAGCCGGGCTTGATCTCGCCGGTGATTTGCATGCCTGCCGGCAAGGTGATGGTGGACTGCGTCATGGGATAAGTCTCCGTAAGAAAATATTAACTTCCATACCAAATTATAAGCACTGTCGATGCCTGCGCGCGCCTGAATCTTTTAGTGTGGCTGCTCGGTTACGCGGCGTTCTGTTTTACAGTATATTCACTGATAAGTTATGCAAACGAGACTAAAAATCACTTCATCTATGCGTTTTTATCACAAGTGAGGGGCACGCCACGTCATGGGCCAGTTCAGACAAATTTCCACCTTCGTTGAAGTGGTCGCCAGGGGCAGCCTATCGGCCGCCGCACGGGCCGAGGGCATCGCGCCGGCCATGATCGGGCGCCGCCTGGACGCGCTGGAGAGCCGGCTGGGCGTCAAGCTATTGCAGCGGACCACGCGCAAGCTGGCGCTGACCGACGAGGGCGCGGCCTTCCTGGAGGATTGCCAGCGCATCCTGGCGGAGCTGGAGGAGGCCGAAACGGCGGTGGCCGAACGCAGCGCGCACGCCACCGGGCATTTGATGATCTCGGCGCCGGCCGGCTTCGGCCGCCAGCATGTGGCGCCGCTGCTGCCCTCCTTCCTCAGCGAGCACCGCGACGTGACGGCGACCTTGAACATGAGCGACCGCGTGGTCGACATCGTCGGCGAAGGCATCGACGTGGCGATCCGCATCGCCAGCCTGGCCGATTCCAACCTGGTCAGCGTCAAGCTGGCCGACAATGAGCGCGTGGTGGTGGGCGCGCCCTCCTATCTCAAGCGCCACGGCGAGCCGAAGACGCTGGCCGACCTGGCCAAGCACAATTGCCTGGCCATCAGCAGCGAAGGCAGCCAGCGCGGCTGGACCTTCCGCGACAACGGCAAGAACGTGGTGTTGAAGGTGAACGGCAACATGGGCAGCAACGATGGCCAGGTGCTGCACGATTGGGCGCTGGCCGGCAAGGGGCTGGCGTGGCGGTCGATGTGGGAAGTGGGCAGCGAGATCGAGGCGGGCAAGCTGCAGACGGTGCTCGATCAGCATGCGGCGCCGGGCAATGATATCTATGCGGTGTTCGCGCAGCGCCGGCATTTGCCGCTGCGGATACGGGCGTTTGTCGATTTTCTGCGGCATACCTATGCGCAGGCGGACTATTGGAGGCGGTCGGGCAAACAGTGACGTCGTCGGCGGCTCCTGGCCGATTACGGCGTTCCGCCTAATCCGCCCTACGTGGCCACTCTCCTCACGCGCCGCACGAGATAGTCTAGCGGTTCGATTCACAAAAACGCGGACGAAAAAAAATCCTCGGATACCGAGGATTTCTTTATTTCGTTTGATTCAGCGTATTACAGAGGCTGAATGTTCGAAGCTTGCTTGCCCTTAGGACCAGCAGTCACTTCAAAAGAAACACGTTGGTTCTCTTGCAGCGACTTGAAGCCTGCGGACTGAATCGCCGAGAAGTGAGCGAACAGATCTTCGCCGCCTTCGTCAGGGGTGATAAAGCCGAAGCCCTTCGAATCATTGAACCATTTTACGATACCAGTTGCCATTACAATTCCTATTTCAGTTAAGTTGGGCTTGCGCCCGTGATATCGTTTGAGGCAAGAAAGAAATGACAGACTAACTGCACTACTCTTGAATCTAAACGATCCCGCATTATACCCATTTACAAGAGAAAAGCACGTGTTCACGAAAATAAATGCAAACCGTCGCTTTTTTTGGTAGAAAAACCGAAAACTTCGGGCCTTCCACCGGCACTTCGCTCTCTTGTGCGTGGTGTGTAACTGTCACTATAGACAACTAAATGATAACTGGTTTGATTTACATCAAGCGCACGTCTCAATCGTAAATCGTTGCGTGAGGGTCACACGCGGCCCAGCGCAGGTATTTCTCCACCTCGGGCACCACGGCGTCCCAGCCGGTGCCGGTGGCCATCACCTCGCGCAGCGTGTGCTCGATGCGCCGCGCCTCGCGGCCCAGGGTGGCGAAGCCGAAGGTCGCGGCCGATCCGGCCACGCCATGCAGCAGCTCGTGGAGCTGGCGCAGCGTCGCCTCCGCCGGCGGCGCACCCGCCTCGGCCTCCGTCTGGCAGGCGGCCAGCGCAGCGGCGATCTTTTCCATCGTCACCGGCACGGTCACGGCGAACTTTTCGTTCAGCGCCGCCAGGCGCGCGCGGAAATCGGGATCGACAGGGGTCGCCATGGCCGCTTATTTGGTGCCGAAGATGCGGTCGCCCGCGTCGCCCAGGCCCGGGATGATGTAGGCGTGTTCGTTCAGGTGCGAGTCGAGCGAGGCGCAATAGATCTTCACGCCCGGATGGGACTTCTGGAACACCGCGATGCCTTCCGGCGCCGCCACCAGCGCCAGGAAGATGATCTGCTCATCGGTCACGCCGCGCGACTTCAGCACGTCGACCGCGTGCACCGCCGAATTGCCGGTGGCGACCATCGGATCGCACAGGATGAAGGTACGCTCGACCAGATCCGGCAGGCGCACCAGATACTCGACCGGCTGGTGGGTGTCCGGGTCGCGGAACACGCCGATGTGGCCCACGCGCGCCGACGGCACCAGATTCAATAAGCCATCGCTCATGCCGATGCCGGCGCGCAGGATCGGCACGATCGCCAGTTTTTTACCGGCGATGACGGGCGCGTCGATCGTCATCAACGGCGTTTCGATGGTGCGCGTGGTCAGCGGCAGGTCGCGGGTGATCTCGTAACCCATCAGCAGCGTGATTTCCTTGAGCAGTTCGCGGAAGGTACGGGTCGACGTATCCTTCTCGCGCATGTGACTCAGTTTGTGTTGGATCAGCGGGTGGTCGGTGATGAACAGATTGGGAAAGCGCGGGTCTTGTTTCATTGTTTGCTCTTTTTAGACGGTTATGCCGTCATTATACTAGGGCAGCACCAGAGCCCGTCCAAGAATCGCGGCGCAATCCACGCCCGCCGGCAGGCGTCCGAACGCCCCGCCGGGCTCGCGCGCCAGCCGCGAGGCGACGAACGCCGACGACACGTACAACGGCGCGTGGCGCAGCAGCAGGCCGGCCTGCACCGCCAGCACGACGCGTTCGGCCAGCAGGCGCGCGCCGAATTCGTCGGCCACCGGCTGGCTCACATCGGCCAGCAGCGCCTGCGTGTAGCGCACGTAGTCGCCGTGGCCTGCGCCCTCCCCGTCCCCGGCCAGCTCCAGTTCCGCCGCCAGCGCCTCGCGCGCGGCCGGGGTTTTGCCGAACGCCCGCAGCAGATCGAGGCACATCACGTTGCCGGAACCCTCCCAGATCGAATTGACCGGCAGCTCGCGGTACAGGCGCGCCAGCGGGCCGTCCTCCACATAGCCGCTGCCGCCGACGACCTCCATCGCCTCGGCGCCGAAGGCCGGGCCGCGCTTGCAGATCCAGTATTTGCCGGCCGGCGTCAGGATGCGCGCCAACAGCTGCTGCGCCGGGTCGCCGCCCTGGTCGAAGCAACGCGCCAGCCGCATGGAAAACGCGGTGGCCGCCTCCGATTCGAGCGCCAGGTCGGCCAGCACGTTTTGCATCAGCGGCTGCTCGGACAGCGGCTTGCCGAACGCCGAGCGCCCGCGCGCGTGGTGCAGCGCGTGCGTCAGCGCGGCCCGCATCGCGCCGGCGCTACCGAGCACGCAATCGAGCCGCGTGTGGCTGCCCATCTCCAGGATCGTCGGAATGCCGCGTCCCGCCTTGCCGACCAGCCAACCGTAGGCGCCGGTGAACTCGACCTCGGACGAGGCGTTGGAGCGGTTGCCCACTTTGTCCTTCAAGCGCTGCACGCGGATCCGATTGCGGCCGCCGTCCGGTAAATAGCGCGGCAGGAAAAAACAGGACAAGCCGTCGCCGGTCTGCGCCAGGATCAGGTGGGCGTCGCTTTGCGGCGCCGAGAAGAACCATTTGTGGCCGACGATGCGATACACATCCACGCCCTCGTCGCCGAACATCGCCCGCGCTTGCTCCGGCGGCACCGGCTCGGCGCGGGTGGTGTTGGCGCGCACGTCGGAGCCGCCCTGCTTTTCCGTCATGCCCATGCCGATGATGGCGCCGCGCTTTTGCTCCACCGGCAGCGAGCGCGGATCGTATTCCATCGACAGTATCCTGGGCAGCCATTTGGCGGCGATGGCCGGCGCCTGGCGCAGCGCCGGCACCGACGCGTAGGTCATCGTCACCGGGCATTGCGAACCGTTCTCCACCTGGCCGAACATCAGGTATTTGGCGGCCCGCGCCACCTGCGCGCCCTCGCCGCCCAGCCATGGGGAGGCGTGGGCGCCGTTCTCGATCAGCAGCTTCATCAGGCTATGCCAGGCGGGGTGGAACTCCACCTCGTCGATGCGGTTGCCGGCGCGGTCAAAGTTGTGCAGCGTCGGCGGATACTGGTTGGCCAGGCGCGCCAGCTCCAGCGTCCCGGCGCGGCCCAGTTGCTCGCCCAGCGCCCGCAGCGCCTCGGCCTGCGCGCCGCCGCCCTCGCGCCGCACGGCCTCGACCAACGCCGGATCGGCCGTGAATAAATTGAAATTCTCCAGCGGCGCCACGGTGTTGCGCACCTGATGGGTATCGAAAGGGTTGTCCAGAAAAGGATCGATGGCGGTGTTCACGGCAAGATCTCCTCGCGTGCGATATTGGGGTCGATTTGACAATTCAGACTAGCGCAAACCACGCTGCCGGGCAAGCGCTCGCCCGGCCTCCAGGAAGGCATTATCCGGCCCGCCGGCAGGCCTTTCTTCGCTCTGACAGCACATCTTTAGAGGTTTCTCAATAGAAATGAGTAAAACTCGAAGGAATGTTGCCGTTTTTCATGTAAATCCGAACTCATCAATGATACATTTCGTTCTGGTTTTGCTAGACAAATGCATCCCAATTGTTACATGAATAACTTGAAAGCGTAGAACCGCGATGCACCCCACCCATCCATCACAGCCTGCGCGCGATGCGCGCCACGAGTCGGATCACCTCGCGGATCACCTCGCGGACCACCTCATGGAGGAGGCTGGCGATGTCGTTTTCCGCCTCGACCGGCACGGTGACATCATCTTCGCCAGCCGGCGCGCGACCGCGTTGCTGGCGCGCCCGACCGCGCTGGCCGGCGGCACGCTGGCCACGCTGGTATGCGAAGCCGACCAGGCGCCGCTGGCGGCCGCGCTGGCGGACGCCGCCGAGTCGGGCACCGCGCGCCTGATCGAGGTGCGCGTCAAGACGCCCGACGCCGAGGTCTGGCACGAACTGCGCATCTCCCGCTACGTCGACCCGCAAGACGTCGCCGGGCTGCTGGTGGTCGGGCGCGACATGACGATCCAGCACGCCACCGAGGAACGGCTGCGCCACATGGCCACCCACGACGCGCTCACCGAACTGCCCAACCGCCTGCTGCTGTCGGACCGCATGCGCATGGTGATCGCCAACGCGCGCCGCTCGGGCCAGGGCTTCGCGGTGGCCACCATCGGCCTCGATGGCTTCAAGAAGGTCAACGACGGCCTGGGCCACCCGACCGGCGACGCGCTGTTGCGCGTGGCCGCCGCCCGCCTGCGCAAGACGCTGCGCGACAGCGACACCCTGGCCCGCGTCGGCGGCGACGAATTCGTCGCCGTGCTGCCGGGCACCGCCACCGAAGCGCAGATCAAACTGGTCACCGGCCGCCTGATCGCCACGCTGCAGTCGCCGTTCGAAATCGACCACCACACCATCTACATCGGCGCCTCGGTCGGCGTGGCCGTCTATCCGACCCACGCCGAGGACGAGGTGCGGCTGGTGGCGCTGGCCGACGCCGCCATGTCGCGCGCCAAGGAGACCGGCAAGGCGCGCTGCGTGGTCTACAGCCCGTCCGAGGCCGGCCCGCCGGCGCACGACATCTCGCTCGAGGCGGCGATGTTCCAGGCGGTGCGCGAAGGCGAGTTCCTGCTCTACTACCAGCCGATCGTCGACACCAAAACGCGCGAGATCCAGGGCTTCGAGACGCTGATGCGCTGGAAGCACCCGACCCTGGGCATGGTGCCGCCGGCCCGCTTCATCCCGATCGCCGAGACCAACGGCTTGATCAACCTGCTCGGCGCCTGGGCCCTCAAGGCCGCTTGCGTGCAGCTCAAGCAGTTCGAGGAGGTGGCGAAACGCCCGCTCTACATCTCTGTTAATATTAGCCCACGGCAATTCCGTAATGATAAGTTTCTTGACGTGCTCGACGACGCCATCGCGTTCTCGGGCCTACTGGGTGGGCAATTGGTGTTGGAAATTACAGAAGGCACATTGATGATCGATCCGGTCCACGCCGAATCGATCCTGTCCAAAATGGCGGAGCGCAACGCCCGCATCGCGATTGACGATTTCGGCACCGGCTATTCGTCGCTGGCCTACCTCAAGCGCTTTCCCATCTCGGTGCTCAAGATCGACCGCGCCTTCATCCGCGACCTGCCCGACTCGCAAAAGGACGGCGCCATCTGCAACGCCGTGCTCGACCTGGCCAAGCACCTGGACTTGTCGGTGGTGGCCGAGGGCGTCGAAACCGAGGAGCAGCTGCACTTCCTTGAACAGCGCGGCTGCCAGTACATCCAGGGCTACCTGACCGGCAAGCCGATGCCGGCCAACGTCGCGCTGGCCGCGCTCAAGGAAAGCATCCACGTCAAGGTGGTGCCGGCCGACCTGCGGCAGGTGTCGCAATGACCGGCGGCTTCAAAGCCGGCACGCCGCTGGGCGACCAAACGCTGGCCCAGTTGTGGGACTGCACGCGCCGCCAGGGCGACATGCCCGGCTTCGCCAAGGCCATCACCGCCATCCTGAGCGCCATGCGCGGCGAGGACGACCAGGAATTCAACATGACCCGCACCGTGCTGTCGGACCCGGTGCTCACGCAAAAGGTGCTGCGGCTGGCCAACAGCGGCATGTACTCGGCCTTCGGCCAGCACGTTTCCACCGTCTCGAAGGCGGTGCTGGTGCTGGGCACCGAGACCATCGGCCATCTCGCGCTCGGCCTCAAACTGATCGAGGAGCTGGCCACGACCTCCAGCGACGCCACCATCGCCCACATCGAAATGGAAAAGGCGGTGCTGGCGGGGATCGTCGCCCAGCAGATCGCCTACACCGCCGAAAGCCCGCATGGCGAGGCGGCCGTGGTGTGTTCGATGCTGCACACGCTGGGCCGCATGATGATGACGTTCTATATGCCGGAGCGCTGGACCGACTTGCAGCGCCTGGCCGAGCAGGACGGCCGCGGCGTCGACGACGTCGCCCCCGAGGTGCTGGGGCTGAGCATGGAGGAGATCGGCCACGCCGCCGCCCTGCACTGGGGCCTGCCGGCCAGTTTGATCAAGGGCATGCGCAAGCTGGCGCCGACCGCGGAAGGCGCGGAGGTCAGCGCGTCGGACTGGATCGCCGGCCTGTCGACGATGTCGGCCATGTGCGCCGAATCGCTGTGGCACGACGACCCGGCCGGCGACGACGCCGTCGCGCGGCTGACCGAAAGCTATGCGGCCATGCTGGGCGTGGCGCCGGCCAATCTGATGCACGCCATCGAGCAGGCCAAGGTGGTGGCGGCCAACGATTTGACCATCGCCCCGCTGTCGCGTCCCGCCGAACGGCGCGCCAAGGCGCTGGCCAAGACGCGCCAGCGCGCGGCCGGCAACAAGATCCTGCTCAGCGGCCTGGCCGACATGCGCGACATGCTCGACACGGCCAGCCCGGGCCAGATGGTGCAGATCGCGCTCGAGACGGTGTACAAGGGGTTGGATTTCTCGCGCGCGGTGGCGTTTGTGCGCAACCGCAAGGAAGGCCACTACGCGGCCAAGATCTCCTTCGGCGAAGGGACCAGGAATTTGCTGGCGGCGATGACCTTCGACGACGCCTACGAACCCAATGTGTTCCACGCCGCGCTCAATAGCGACCGCGTGATCTTCATCGAAAACGCGCGCGACGCCAAGTTCGCCGCCAAGCTGCCGCTGTGGTGGAAAAGCTCGCTGGCCGAGGCGCGCAGCTTCGTCATCCTGCCGCTGTCGGCCAATGGCCAGCCGGCCGGCTTCCTGTACGGCGACTGGGACGAGTCGTTCCCGCCGATACAACTGAGCCAGACCGAGTTCTCGCTGCTCAACGACCTGCGCACGCTGGTGGTGCGCGCGGTGGAACGGCGCCACGCGCAGGAAGTGGTCGGCGGCCGGGTGTGATCCGCGCCGGCGGAGAAACCGGGGAGACAAACCGGGGACACACGTCGGGGAGACACGTCGGGGAGACACGTAGGGCGGATTAGCGAAGCGTAATCGGCCATGCATGCGCCGCCGACGGCTCGAAGATGGCCGATTACGGCTTCGCCTAATCCGCCCTACGTGTCTCCGCGCAAGACCAAGCCGTATCGCGCGTTCGCTGCCACCTGAACGACAGCACCGCCGCCAGCGCCGACGCCAGCGACATCACCGCCGCCACGTAATACACCGACGCCGGCCCCGCCCTCTGCCACCACTGCGCCAGAAACAGCCCGCCCAGCGAGCCGCCGATGCCATACGAGATGCTCATATACAGCGCCTGCCCGCGCGCCTGCAACGGCCCCGAAAACCAGCGCTGCAGCGTCATCACCGACGACGAATGATGCAGCGCGAACGTGGCCGCATGCAGCAGCTGCGCCACGATCAGCAGCCAAAGCAGATCCGACCCCGCTCCGATCATCACAAAGCGCGCCACCGCCACGCCCAGCGCCAGATACATCATGCGCATCGCGCCCCAGCGCTTCAGCAACGACGACTGGAAATAAAACAACAGCACCTCGGCCGTCACGCCCAGCGACCACATGGCGCCGATCACCGTCTTGCTGTAGCCATGCCGCTCGAGATACAGCGAATAAAACGTGTACAGCGACGTATGCGCCGCCACCATCAGCGCCGTCGACGTGAAAAACGCCAGCACCTCGCGCCGGCGCAACAACGTCATCAGCGGCAGCGGCGCCTCCTTGTGCTCCCGCCGCGGCACGTCGCGCAGGCGGAAGGCGGCGGCGATGGTCAGCACCAGCAGCGCGGCGGCCACCCACGGCAAGGTGGCGATGCCGTAGTGCTCCAGCGCGTACGACGCCAACGTCACGGCGACGATGAAGCCGATCGAGCCCCACATCCGGATGCGGCCATAGAAGGTCAGGTCGCCGCGCATCTCCGACAGCATCAGCGCCTCGCAGATCGGCGCCTGGCCGCTGGTGAACAGATTCAACAGGATCATCGCCAGCATGAAGTGGGCGAAGCCGGCGCCGAACAGGAAGCCGGAGAACGCCGCCAGCGCGGCGAAGCCGGCCAGCCGCAGCACCAGCACGCGCCGGTCGTAATGGTCGGCGACGTAGCCCCAGACGTTGGGGCCGACGATGCGCAGCACCTGGATCATCGACATGAGCACGCCGATCTGGGCCACGCTCATGCCTTTGTTGGCGAAAAACAACGTCGCGTAGGTGCTCCAGGTGCCCGCGTGCGCGTAATAGCAGAACAGGAATAAGGCGAAGCCCAGTGCCTGCGCCGGATACAGCGCCGGCACCGCTTACAGCGTGATGTCGGGGGTGGACACCTTGACGTCGCCGCACTGGGCGCGGTGCATCAGCGCGTGGTCGATCAGCACCAGGGCCAGCATGGCCTCGGCGATCGGCGTGGCGCGGATACCGACGCACGGGTCGTGGCGGCCGAACGTCTCGACCACCACCGGCTTGCCGTCCTTGTCGATCGAGTCGCGCGGCGAGCGAATGGACGAGGTCGGCTTGATGGCGATCGACACCGTGATGTCCTGCCCCGTCGAAATGCCGCCCAGCACGCCGCCGGCGTTGTTGCCGATGAAGCCTTGCGGCGTCAGCGAGTCGCCGTGCTCGGTGCCCTTTTGCACCACCGACTGGAAGCCGGCGCCGATCTCCACGCCCTTGACGGCGTTGATGCCCATCATCGCGTAGGCGATGTCGGCGTCGAGCTTGTCGTAGATCGGCTGGCCCAGGCCCACCGGCACGTTGCGCGCGATGACGTCGATGCGCGCGCCGATCGAGTCGCCGG
Source organism: Duganella sp. 1411 (assembly GCF_017833525.1). Taxonomy (GTDB): domain Bacteria; phylum Pseudomonadota; class Gammaproteobacteria; order Burkholderiales; family Burkholderiaceae_D; genus Rugamonas. Next base: position 83,444 of record NZ_JAFICD010000001.1, on the reverse strand, counting down.
CCTTGCGCAGCTCGTCCATCGCCGTCTCCATGCGGGCGATCAGGTCGGCGTCGCCGCTGGCGGCGAAGAACGGGTTGTCGTGCACGTGCGACCAGTCCTGGAACGGCACCGGAATGTCGCCCAGCTGGCTCATGCAGCCGAGGAACTCGGTGCCGTATTGCTGTTTCAACCATTTTTTAGCCACCGCCGCCGCGCCCACCACCGGCGCCGTCAGGCGCGCCGACGAGCGGCCGCCGCCGCGCGGATCGCGCACGCCGTATTTATGCCAGTAGGTGTAGTCGGCGTGGCCGGGACGGAAGCTGTCGACGATGTTGCCGTAATCCTTGCTGCGCTGGTCCTCGTTGCGGATCAGCAGCGCGATCGGGGTGCCGGTCGTCACGCCCTGGTAGACGCCGGACAGGATCTCGACCGTGTCGGGCTCCTTGCGCTGGGTGACGTGGCGCGACGTGCCCGGCTTGCGACGGTCCAGTTCCGGCTGGATATCCGCTTCCGACAGGGGCAAACCCGGTGGGCAACCATCGATCACGCAGCCAATCGCCGGACCGTGCGACTCACCAAAAGTAGTTACAGAAAACAATTTGCCAAATGTATTGCCGGACATAGGAAGAGAATCTTCGGAAAAAGGTGGAAAGTTCCTCATTCTACCAGCCAGCCGCCCCCAGCGGCCGGCGGCGATAATAATTTCCACAGCGCAAGTATTGCTGGGTAAAATGGCATCAACCATGACAAGTATGTGGCAAATAAGCATGGGATGAGCGGCCGATGCGTGGCATGTAAGTCACAGGCAACACGCTAGTTGCACACGGGTACGCAACGTTACGTCCAAAGCCCGGGGAAATCCGCGTTCTTTTTGACAATCCGCTATATACTTGATTACAAGAACACCGAGCAATCCTGGAGAAGCTACACATGCCCCCACCGATCACGCCACTTGAGCCCGCAGCGGCCAAGGATGATCAAGACGATCTGGTATTCTTAGAAGAGCATCCGGCGACCCCCGAGACCCCCGGCGCGCGCAATGTATGGCGCGTCATGATCGTCGACGACGACGAGGACGTCCATTCGACCACCACCTTCGCGCTCGGCAACCTCGACATGCAGCAGCGGCCGCTCGAATTCGTGCACGCGTATTCGGCCAGCCAGGCGCGCGAGCTGCTCGCCAGCGAGCCGGAGATCGCCGTCATCCTGCTCGACGTGGTCATGGAACAGGACGACGCCGGCCTGCACCTGGTGCGCTACATCCGCGAAACGCTCAAACTGACCGACGTGCGCATCATCCTGCGCACCGGCCAGCCCGGCTACGCGCCCGAGATCGACGCCATCCGCGACTTCGACATCAACGACTACAAGACCAAGTCCGAGCTGACCCGCATCAAGCTGTTCACGACGGTGACGTCGGCCGTGCGCTCGTACGACCAGATCCGCAAGATCAACGACAGCCGGCGCGGCCTCAACCAGATCGTCCAGGCCAGCACCGAGCTGATGACCCTGCACGGCGTGAAGAACTTCGCCGACGGCGTGCTGGCGCAGATCGGCGCGCTGCTGTGCCAGGAGACCAGCGGCGTGCTGTGCGTGCAGGAATGCCGCGACGAAAGCGTCCACGAGCTGGTGGTCGTGGCCACGTCGGGCCGCTACGCCGACCTCGAGCACACCGTCCTGACCGCCGCGCGCGAGCCGCGCGTGCACGAGGCGATGGAGCTGGCGCTGCGCGAGCGGCGCAACATCTACCGTCCGGACTCGCTGACCCTGTATTTCGCCGGCAAGGCCAGCCGCGACTCGGTCGCCTTCATCGAGGTCTGCCGCGAGCCGACCGAAATCAACGAGCGGCTGCTGGACGTCTTCTGCGGCAACGTCGCCGTCGGCCTCGACAATGTCGAGCTGGTCTCGCACCTGCACAACGCCGCCTTCTACGACCAGCTGTCCAAGCTGCCCAACCGCACCCGCCTGGTCGAGATCCTCGACGCCACCATCGCCGGCCCGGCGCGCGAGCAATCGACGCTGTCGCTGGTCGACCTGGATCACTTCGCCGAGACCAACGACGCGCTGGGCCACCAGTTCGGCGACATGCTGCTGATCGCCGTGGCCGGCCGGCTGCAATCGGAGCTGGGCGGCCAGTTGACGGTGGCGCGCATCGGCGGCGACATCTTCTGCCTGGTGGGCGACTCGTCGCAGGTCAACCCGGGCAAGATCCTGGCGCTGTTCCAGCGCGCCTTCAGCATCGACGGCCAGGACGTGCAACTGTCGGCGACCCTGGGGCTGGTGCGCCTGGCCGAGCACGAAGGCAGCGGCGCCGACGCCCTCAAGGACGCCGACATCGCCCTCAAGCGCGCCAAATCGCAGCAGCGCGCCGGCCACTTCTACTTCTCGCGCAGCATGGGCGTCGAGATCCGCGAGCGGGTGCGCATGATGCACGCGCTGCGCACCGCCTTCGGCCAGAACCAGCTGTTCGTGGTCTACCAGCCGCAGATCGACCTGGCCACGCGGCGGCCGGTGGGCGCCGAGGCGCTGCTGCGCTGGCAGACGCCGGACGGCAAGTTCATCTCGCCGGACCGCTTCATCCCGATCGCCGAGTATTCGGGCCTGATCATCGACCTGGGCGAATGGGTCATGCGCACCGCCTGCCGCGAGCTGGTCGACCTGCGCAAGGCCGGGCACCACGACTTCATGATGTCGATCAACGTCTCGCAGGTGCAGTTCCGCCACCCGCACTTCCTCGACATGCTGCGCCGGGCGCTCGAGGACACGCAGGCGCCGCCGCAATACATCGAGCTCGAGATCACCGAATCGATGGCGATGGAGGAGCCGGACATGCTGATCAAGATGCTGGGGCAGATCAAGCAGACGGGGGTGAGCATCGCCATCGACGATTTCGGCACCGGCTTCTCGTCGCTGTCGTACCTGCAGCGGCTGCAGATCGACCGCTTGAAGATCGACCGCGCCTTCGTCACCGAGATCACCGGCTCGGCGCGCGGCAGCAGCATCGCCGAGATGGTGATCCAGCTGGGGCGCAACCTGGGCCTGTCGGTGATCGCCGAAGGGGTCGAGGACGAGCGCCAGGCGCAGATCCTGCAGGCGCTGGGCTGCCCGCTGGCGCAGGGCTTCCTGTTCGCGCGGCCGATGACGGCCGCCGCCCTCGACGACTGGCTCAGCAACGACGCCCTCGAAGGTGCCGCCTGAAACTCCGGGCTCAAAACTCCAGGGTCAGGTCCACCAATTCTACACGTGCTCATCCGTCTAACGGCGCATGAGGGGCGTAGCGCCGGGTTCGTGTAGAAATGGTGGACCTGACCCCGGATTGACGAATGAAAAAACGCCATGGACGCAGGCCCATGGCGTTTTTTTTGTTGCCGCTTGCGCGGCGCTTAGTCCGGATGCTGGTCCGCCGTCTCGGCCGGCCAGTCGCGGATATACGCCTTGAGCATGCGGTTCTCGAAGCTTTGCGCCTCCAGCACCGCGCGCGCGACGTCGTAGAACGAGATCACGCCGAGGATGGTCTTGGCGTTCATCACCGGCAGATAGCGCGCGTGCTTTTCCAGCATGATGCGGCGCACCTCGTTGACCTCGGTGTCCGGCGTGACGGTGATCGGGTGGTCGTCCATGTGCTTGCGCACCGTGCCGGCGCCGACCGTGCCGGCGTTGTCGTGCAGCGCCCGCAGCACTTCGCGGAACGTCAGCATGCCCACCAGATCGCCGAACTCCATGACGACCAGCGAGCCGATGTCCTTCTCGGCCATCGTGTTGGCGGCGTCCGCCAATGGCTGGTCAGGCGAGATGGTATAAAGAATGCTACCTTTTACCTGAAGAATTTCGGAGACTTTCATTTTGGCCGTCCTGTCGCTGAGATATAGGCAGTGTGAATGGGGGTTGTAGTTGTTCTAGCCTTATAGCGAATGTAGCCTATGCCCGGCAAAAAATCCAGCGCTGCGGATAAGCAAATCACAACATTCTTGCCGGTTTGTGTCCCAGCGGCGATTCGACCCGCAGCGCGATGCCGCGATAGCGGCGCCGGTACAGAACAATGCCGAAGGCCGCCGTGATCACCACCGCGCCCAGCGTCACCAGATCCTGGCCGCCGCGCGTGGTCACCGCCGGCTGGCTGGAACGCATCGTCGCCGCCTCGAAGCGCTTGGCGACGTACTTGGCGCCGATCACCAGCTCCTCGGCGTTGATGCTGTTGACCAGGTACAGGCCGTAGCCGCCCGGGTGCACGGTCATCTTGCCGTCGCGGTAGACGAAGGCGCGCCGTTCGTCGCCGATGCGCACGCTGCCCACCACGTGGCCGGCGGCGTTGACGGCGGTGGCGAAACTGCTGCCGTAGCCGATCAGCGCACCCAGGTCGACCATCTTATGGCCGTCATGCATGAAGGCGTGCCACCTGCGGTCGGCCGTCTCCGACGCGCCCACCACGATGCCGTTGTCGCTGATCGCGGTGGCGCTGCTGGAGCGCCCGCCCAGGGTGCCCAGGTTGGTCATGCCGGCGCCGGGCCGGTACAGGAAGGCGCGCCGGTAGCCGTCGCTGAGCGCGGCCGTGCCGACGATGTCGCCGTGGCGGTTGATGCCGGCCGCGTAGCTGATCTTACCGCCCAGCGTGCCCAGATCGACCAGCGGGCCGTCGCCGTCGGTGGCGAAGGCGCGGAAGTAGCCGTCGCTGGTGTCGGCGTAACCCACCGCCTGGCCGGCGCGGTTGATGCCCATGCCGTAGCTGCTGCCGCCGCCCAGGGTGCCGAGGTCGCGCATGGGCAGGCCGGCGCGGCGCACGAACGCGCGCCAGCGGCCGTCGCTGTTCTGCGCCGTGCCGACCACGTCGCCGCCGGCGTTGATGCCCCGGGTGTAGGCGTCGCTGCCGCCCAGCGTGCCCAGTTCGATCAGGCGCTTATCCCACAGCACCGCGCGCTGGCGGCCGCTCTCCTCCTCGATGATGCCGGCCACCTGGCCGGCGCCGTTGATGTCGACCGCGATGCTGGCCTCGCCGGCGCGCTCGCCCAGGCCGGGCGGATGTAAATGCTGCGCCGACGCCATCGCCGCGCATCCGAACAAAACCGCCGCCGCCGACATTTTCAACATGACGCGCCTCCCGTTTTTTGGAATATTATCTATATAGCATTCCAAAAATGAAAGCTCAAGCACTATCGACAGTCGAGCGGTCCGAAATGCTCGGCCAGCGTCTTGCCCAGCCCCGCCTCGACGGCGTTTTCGACCTCGCGCGCCAACGTCGCCGCCTCGCGCGCCGCCTGCAAATCGCGCTCGTCGTCGCCGTCGGCCACCACGCCGGCGTTGACCGCCATGCCGCCGAAGACGAACAGGCGGTAGACTTCGGCCAGGGTCAGCTTCTCCACGTTGGCCAGCAATACCCAATGATCGGCACCGTCGCTGACGCGCTTGCCCCATTGGACCCGCGGCGGCGCCTCCACCTTGACCCGCCCCACCCAGCCCTCGGCCATCATTTTTTCCAGCAGATTGTCCATCTCGTCGAAGCCCAGGCGCGTGCGCAGGCGGATCGCGCCGGCGCCCACCAGGGCGGTGTCGCCGCATTTGCAGGCCACGTACAGCACCTTGATGATCGCCATGGCGTCGACGAATTCTCCGCCCGGCTGCGCCTCGTGCCACCAGCGCTCGTACTTCACCACCGGCAGCGCGGCCACCAGCAGCGCCCCGATCAGCGTGATCACCCACGACACGTAGACCCACAGCAGGAACAGCGGCAGCGCCGCCAGCGCGCCATAGATCTTCGAATAGGTCGGGAACTGGGTGATGAAAATGGCGAAGCCGCGCTTGGCCAGTTCGAACGCCAGGCCGGCCACCAGGCCGCCCCAGGCCGCGTCCTGCCAGTCGACGTCGCGGTTCGGCACCGCCAGATACAGCAACGTGAAGCCGGCCGTGGTCAGCGCCAGCGACGCCGTCGTGTAGATGATGGCGCCCACCACCGGCACCCGGCCGAACAAATCGACGGTGGCCATGAACACCTGCGACGACAGCGTCAGCGACACGCCGATCAGCAATGGCCCCAGCGTGATGATGGCCCAGTAGACCAGGATGCGGCGCGTCCAGCTGCGCTCCCCGCGCACGCGCCAGATGCGGTTGAACACGCGCTCGATCAGGTTCATCATCGCGATCGACGTGAAAATCAGCGCCACCGCGCCCACCGCCGACAGCCGCGTGGCCTTGGAGGCGAACATCGTCAGGTAATTGAGGATGGTGCTCGATATCGACTTCGGCATCACGCTCTGGACGAAATACGCCTCCAGCGAGGTACGGAAGGTGTTAAACAGCGGGAAGGTGGTGAAGATCGCCAGCGCGATGGTCAGCAGCGGCACCAGCGCGAACACGGTGGTGAAAGTGAGGCTGCCGGCTACCTGCGGCAGGCTTTCCTCGCGCAGGCGGCGGTGGGCGAACAGCACCAGGTCGCGCACCTCCGGCCAGGACAAGGAGCGCATGGTCTCGATGCCGCCGCGGCAGCTGCGGAATATGTAGAGAAGAATCGGATGAATATATTTTGCGTACATGAGCGATAATCAGATGCCAGTGTTAGCCCCAGCGAAAGCGCCCTATAATACCGCCGATGAACCAACCTAATCTGATTATTCTTGTATTGTTTTACTCCCGTCATGGCGCCACGCGCAAATTGGCGGAGTTGATCGCGCAGGGCGTCGAGGGCGTGCCGGGCTGCGACGCGCGCCTGCGCACCGTTCCAGCGGTCTCGACAGTGACCGAGGCCACCGAGGCCGACGTGCCGGCCGAGGGCGCGCCCTACGTCGAGTTGGACGATCTGCGCGACTGCGCCGGCCTGGCGGTGGGTTCGCCCACGCGCTTCGGCAACATGGCCGCGGCCATGAAGTATTTTTGGGACAGCACCGCCACCGAGTGGCTGGCCGGGACGTTGGCGGGCAAGCCGGCCTGCGTGTTCACCTCCACCGGCAGCCTGCACGGCGGCCAGGAATCGACCTTGCTGTCGATGATGATACCGTTGTTCCACCACGGCCTGATGGTGCTCGGCCTGCCGTACACCAATCCGGAACTGATGACCACCGCCAGCGGCGGCACGCCCTACGGCGCCAGCCACTGGTCCGGGCTCGATGGCAAGAAGACCATCACCGAAGACGAGAAACGCCTGGCGCTGGCGCTGGGCCGGCGGCTGGCCGAAACGGCCGTCAAGCTACGCGCCGCCGCGTAATCGGGCCGCCAACCAAGCCGCAAACTAAGCTGTAAACGGGGATGCAAAATGCAAAACGCGATGCATAAGTACTTTCACTGGGGCGCCATCGGCAGCCTGGTTTTACTGATCGTCTGGTGCGTGTTGTGGGAGACGGTGCTGGCGCCGTTGAAGCCGGGCGGCTCCTGGCTGGTGCTCAAGGCGGCGCCGCTGCTGCTGCCGCTGTACGGCGTGTGGAAGCGCGACATCTACACCTTGCAGTGGACCTCGATGATGATACTGCTGTACTTCACCGAGGGCGTGGTGCGCGGCTGGAGCGACAAGGACGGCATGTCCGCCTGGCTGGCCTGGGGCGAGGCGGCCATCGTCTGCGTGTACTTCGTGTGCGCGGTGATGTATCTGCGGCCGTATAAAAAGGCGGCCAAGAAGCTGTCCAAGGAATTGCTCGACAAGATAAAGGGCACCACCGTCAAATGATGGCGTTTCTCCTTCACTGCAGATCGCTGCTGGGCGACGCCCACGTGCTCGACACGGAAGCCGACATCGCGCCCTTCCTCACCGATTGGCGCGGGCGCTTCACCGGCAAGGCCGCCGCCGTGCTGCGTCCCGGCTCGGTGGAACAGGTGGCGGCGCTGGTGAAGGCCTGCGCGCGCTGGCGCGTGCCGCTGGTGCCGCAGGGCGGCAACACCGGCCTGGTACTGGGCAGCGTTCCGGACGCCAGCGGCACCGCCGTCGTGCTGTCGCTGGCGCGGCTCAACGCCATCCGCCAGATCGACGCCGTCAACCGCACCATGACCGTCGATGCCGGCTGTATCCTGCAGCAGGTGCAGGAGGCCGCCGCCGCCGAGGGCTGTTTATTCCCGCTGTCGCTGGCGGCCGAGGGCAGCTGCACCATCGGCGGCAACCTGTCCACCAACGCCGGCGGCACGGCCGTTCTCCGCTACGGCAACACGCGCGAGCTGTGTCTGGGCCTGGAGGTCGTCACACCGCAGGGCGAGATCTGGAGCGGCTTGCGCGGTCTGCGCAAGGACAACACCGGCTACGATCTGCGCGACCTGTTCATCGGCGCCGAGGGAACGCTGGGCGTCATCACCGGCGCGGTGCTCAAGCTGTACCCGCGCCCCAAGGCCAGCATCACCGCATTGGCGGCGCTGCCCTCGCCGGCCGACGCGCTGCGATTGCTGGTGCTGATGCAGGACCACTGCGGCGCGAGCCTGACCGGCTTCGAACTGATGTCGCGCTACTGCCTGGAGCTGGTGGCGCGGCAGTTCCCGCAACTGCCCAAGCCCTTCGCCGACGCCCACCCGCAGTACGTGCTGCTGGAGCTGTCGAGCAGCGAGTCGGAACAACACGCGGTGGAGCTGCTGGAGCGCGCGATCGGCGCCGCGCTCGAACGCGAGGTCGTCACCGACGCCGTGGTGGCGACGTCGGAGGCGCAATCGGCCGGCCTGTGGCAGCTGCGCGAGCATATTCCGCTGGCGCAGGCCAAGGCCGGCAAAAACATCAAACACGATATCTCGCTGCCGGTGTCGCGCATCGCCGACTTCATCGCCGTGACCGCGCCGCAACTGCAGGCGGCCTTCCCCGGCTGCCAGCTGGTGTGCTTCGGGCACTTGGGCGACGGCAACCTGCACTTCAACGTGGCGCCGCCGGAAGGTGTTTCCAACGAGGATTTTCTGGCCAATCAAGACAAGGTCAACCGCGTGGTGCACGACAGCGTGGTGGCCTTTGGCGGTTCGATTTCCGCCGAGCACGGTATCGGCGCGCTGAAACGCGACGAGCTGGCGCACTACAAATCGGCGGTGGAACTGAACATGATGCGGGCCATCAAAGCGGCGCTCGACCCGCTCGGTATCATGAATCCCGGGAAAATTTTATGAACGGGACCGCCATGAACCCTCATCTTCGCGCCCCTTGCGCCGCCGTGCTGTGCGCGGCCGCCTTCGCGGCGCAGGCGCAAAGCGTCTATAAATGCACGCTGGACGGCAAGGTCAGCTACAGCGACATGCCCTGCCCGGCCGGCGCGGCGGCGTCGCCCATGCCGGCCGTGCCCGCCACGCCGGCCGGCGCCGCCGCTTCGGCCGACCTGCTGCGGATGCAAACGGAATCGGCCGCGCTGCGCAAGGCGCGCCAGAAAACCGAGGAACGCGAAGCCCTCGAAGCCGAACGCGCCGCGCGCCGCGCCGCCGCCCAACGCAAGCGCTGCGCCAAACTCGCGCTGGCCAAACAATGGGCCGACGAGGACGCGCGCGGCGCCTCCCCCGCAAATCTGGCCAAGGCCAGGCTGCGCGCCAAACGCGCCGGTGAATCGCTGGCGGTGGAGTGCGGCCACTGATGTCCGATTCGATGTCCGACCAGGTTCGCACAACCGAAAACAGCGCCGGCGCCGCGTCCGCGAGCGAGGCGGCGTCGATGCGCCGCCTGTCGCGCTGGCTGCTGCTGGGCGAGTGGCGCGCGCACCCGGTGCGGGCGCTGGTGGCGATCGCCGCCATCGCCGTCGGCATCTCACTCGGCTTCGCCATCCACCTGATCAACGCCGCCGCATTCAACGAGTTCTCGTCGGCGATCAAGGGCCTGTCCGGCGTGGCCGACGTGCAGGTGCGCGGCACCGAGCCGGTGTTCGACGAGGCGATCTATCCGCTGCTGGCGCGGCGCGACGGCGTCACGGTGGCCTCGCCGGTGCTGGAATTCGACGCCTCCGTTCCCGGCCAGCGCACCGCGCTCAAAATCATCGGCATCGACGTCTTCCGCGCCGGCTTCGTCGCGCCGGACCTGATGGGCGTGCCGGCCAACGGCGACGCGCTCGACACGCTCGCCGACGATACGATTTTCCTGTCGCCCGCCGCGCAGCAGTGGCTTAACCCGGCCGCCGGCGGCATCACGCTGCAGGTCGGCGTCGACCAGCTGCGCCTGCGCGTGGCCGGTTCGCTGCAAAGCGCGCGCCCCGGCCAGCGCATCGGCGTGATGGACCTGGGCGCGGCGCAGTGGCGCTTCGACAAACTGGGGCAGTTGTCGCGCGTGGACCTGAAACTGCGCGACGGCGTCAACCGCGACGCCTTCAAGGCGCGGCTGGAACAGGATCTGCAGCGCGACTACCCGGGGCGCTTCCGCGTCAACCAGCCCAACGACCAGGAACAGAACAGCCGCAACGAAGGCATGAGCCGCGCCTACCGCGTCAACCTGACGGTATTGGCGCTGGTCGCCCTGTTCACCGGCGCGTTCCTGGTGTTCTCCACGCAGGCGCTGTCGGTGATCCGCCGCCGCAGCCAGTTCGCGCTGCTGCGCGTGCTGGGCATGGACCGCCGCCACCTGCTGCGCCAGATCCTGCTCGAAGGCCTGAGCCTGGGCGTGGCCGGATCGGCCATCGGCATCGGCGCCGGCTACGGCCTGGCGGCGGCCGCGCTGCACTTCATGGGCGCCGACCTGGGCGCGGGCTTCTTCTCCGGCGTGCAGCCGACGGTGCACTTCACGCCGGTGGCGGCGGCGATCTACTTCGCGCTCGGCGTCGGCGTGTCGCTGCTGGGCTGCGCCGCGCCGGCCATCGACGCCGCCCGCGCCAAACCGGCGGTGGCGCTCAAATCCGGCACCGAGGAAGCGGCCATGTCGCGCCTGGCCACGGCCTGGCCGGCGCTGGCCTGCATCGCGCTGGCCGCGCTGCTGTCGCAAGCGCCGCCGGTGTTCGAGCTGCCGCTGTTCGGCTATCTGTCGATCGCGCTGCTGCTGATCGGCGTCATCGCGCTGATGCCGCGCCTGGCGGCGATCGTGTTCCGCCTCGCGCACCAGCGCTGGAGCGCCGCCAGCGCCAGCCGGCCCGGCGCCTCCCCCGTGCTGACGCTGACGCTGGCGCGCCTGTCGAACGCCTCCAGCCAGGCCGGCATCGCGCTCGGTGGCGTGCTGTCGAGCTTTAGCCTGATGGTCGCCATGGCCATCATGGTGGCCAGCTTCCGCGTGTCGCTGGACGATTGGCTGCGCCAGGTGCTGCCGGCCGACATCTACGTCAACACCGTCGGCGGCGGCACCACGGCCGGCCTGCGGCCGCCGGAACAGGATGCCATCGCCGCCCTGCCCGGCGTGCAACGCGCCGATTTCCTGCGCGTGCGGGGCATTTCGCTGGCGCCGGGCCGTCCACCGGTGGCGCTATTGGCCAGCAACGTCGACGCCCGCGACCCCGCCAAATACCTGGCCATCGTCGGCCCCACGCAAGCGCCGGCGCCGGGCGCACCGCCGCCGGTCTGGGTCTCGGAGGCGATGGTCGATTTATACGATATGAGGGTCGGCAAACGGGTGGAAATTCCCCTCAACGGCAAGCCGCATGCCTTCCAGGTGGCCGGCGTATGGCGCGATTACGCCCGTCCCACCGGTTCGATTCAGATGCGACTGAGCGACTACCGCGCCATCACCGGCGACCTGCAGGCCAGCAACGCCGCGCTGTGGCTCGCACCGGGCGCCAAGGCCGCCGACACCGAGCAGGCCCTGAAACGGCTGCCGTTCGCCGCCGCGCTCGAGACCACCGCGCCATCGGAGATCCGCGAACGAAGCATGCAGGTGTTCGACCGCAGCTTCGCCATCACTTATCTGCTGGAGGCGATCGCCATCGTCATTGGCCTGTTCGGCGTGGCCGCCACCTTCTCGGCGCAGACGCTGGCGCGCTCCAAGGAGTTCGGCATGCTGCGCCACGTCGGCGTCACGCGCCGGCAAATCCTGTCTATCCTGGCCATCGAGGGCGGCGCGCTGACTGGCCTGGGCATCGCCACCGGCTTCGCTCTGGGCTGGGTCATCAGCCTGATACTGGTTTTCGTGGTCAACCCGCAGTCCTTCCACTGGACCATGCGGCTGCACTTGCCGTGGGGGCTGTTGGCGGTCGTCGCCGGGCTGTTGCTGGCCGCCGCCGCGTTGACGGCACTGCTGGCCGGCCGCCAGTCGCTGTCCGGCGGGCCGATACGCGCGGTCAGGGAGGATTGGTGATGCGTTCATTTTTGCTGTTTGTGATGCTGCTGTGCGGCCTGTCCTCGCAGGCGGCGGCGCCGGAATTCGCGCCGGTGACGCCGCTGCCGGCCGGCGCCGCGCTGCGCTTCCCCGCCGACTACGGCGCCCATCCGGACTATAAAACCGAGTGGTGGTACGTCACCGGCTGGCTCAAAACGACCGACGGCAAGCCGCTGGGCTTCCAGGTCACCTTCTTCCGCAGCGCCACCGAACACGATCGCGCCAACCCCAGCAAGTTCGCGCCCAAGCAGCTGATCATCGGCCACGCCGCCGTCTCCGACCCGGCCCACGGCAAACTACTGCACGACCAGCGCAGCGCGCGCGAAGGCTTCGACATCGCCTACGCCAAAGTCGGCGACGCCGATGTGAAGCTGGACGACTGGCGCATGACGCGCAACGCCGACGGCGGCTACGCCATCCGCGTGGACGGCGCCAGCTTCGCGCTGAACCTCAAACTGGCGCCATCGCAGCCCGTGCTGGCGCAGGGCGAGCGTGGCTACTCGCGCAAGGGGCCGCGCCCGGAGCAGGCCAGCTATTATTACAGCGAGCCGCAACTGACCACCACCGGCACCGTCACGCGCGGCGGCAAGGCGGTCGCCGTCACCGGCGCCAGCTGGCTCGATCACGAGTGGTCCAGCCAGATCCTCGGCGGCGATTCGTCCGCCGTGGGCTGGGATTGGATAGGCGCCAACCTCGACGACGGCGGCGCGCTGATGGCTTTCCAGCTGCGTGACAAGACAGGTGCTAAACTATGGTCGCACGCGACATGGCGCGACGCATCCGGTAAGATCACGCAGTTCTCGCCGGAGCAGGTCGATTTTGCCGCGCAACGGCGTTGGCGCTCGCCCCGCACCCATGCCGAGTATCCGGTCGAAAGCATGCTCACCACCGGAAAATTCGTGTGGCGGATCGTGCCCTTGCAGGACGATCAGGAGCTCGACTCGCGCCGCTCGACCGGCGCGGTGTACTGGGAAGGCGCGGTGACGTTGAGCCGCGATGGCAAACCGGCCGGCCGCGCCTATCTGGAACTGACCGGTTATGCCGGCCCGATGAAAATGTAGTGTCTATATGAGTACAACCCGCAGCATACTTACCGAAACCGCAGCCACACGATGACCAACAGCACCACCGCCAGCACACCGTCCGCAGTCGCGCCCAACGTCACCCGGGAACAAAAGAAAGGCAGCCTGTCCACGCTGCGCGGCCTGCTGCCGTTCCTGGCCCCGTACAAACGTCAATTCCTCATGGCCGGTATCGCGCTGGTGGTGGCCGCCTGCGCCACGCTGGCCATTCCCGCCGCCTTCAAGCAGATGATCGACCTCGGTTTCGGCGGCACCGGCGACAAGAGCATCAAGCATGTCGACCTGGTGTTTTTGGCGCTGTTCGGCGTCGCCACCGTGCTGGCGCTGGCCACCGCCGCGCGCTTCTACACCGTCTCCTGGCTGGGCGAACGGGTCACCGCCGATATCCGCAGCGCCGTGTACCAGCACGTCGTCACGCAGAGCCCCGAGTTTTTCGAGACCACGCAGACCGGCGAGGTCCTGTCCCGCATCACCACCGACACCACGCTGATACAGGCCGTCGTCGGCACCAGCATCTCGATGGCGCTGCGCAATGTGCTGCTGTTCGTCGGCGGCCTGGTGATGCTGTTCGTGACCAGCGTCAAACTCTCCTCCATCATCATCGGCCTGCTGGTGCTGACGGTGCTGCCGATCGTGATGTTCGGCCGCCGCGTGCGCGAGCTGTCGCGCGACTCGCAGGACCGCGTCGCCGACGCCTCCGCCATGGCCGGCGAGATCCTCAACGCCATGCCGACCGTGCAGGCCTTCACCCACGAGACCATTGAAGCGAACCGTTTCGGCGCCTCGGTCGAAGGCGCGTTCAAGACGGCGATGCGCCGCATCCGCGCCCGGGCGCTGCTGACCATGATCGCCATCGTGCTGGTGTTCGGCACCATCGTCTTCGTGCTGTGGCTGGGCGCGCACGCGGTGCTGTCGGGCGACATGACCGGCGGCGACCTCGGTCAGTTCATCCTGTACGCGTCCATCGTCGCCGGCGCCATCGGCGCGCTGTCCGAAGTGATGGGCGAGGCGCAGCGCGCCGCCGGCGCCACCGAGCGCCTGCTGGAGCTGATGGCCGTCAAATCGAACATCCAGTCGCCGGCCAAGCCGCTGGCGCTGCCGCCGCGCGCCGCCAACGGCGCCGCATTGAGCCTGCACGACGTCACGTTCTCGTACCCTTCGCGTCCGGAGACGGCGGCGCTGGGCCACCTGTCGCTCGATATCAAGCCGGGTGAAACGGTGGCCGTGGTTGGCCCTTCCGGCGCCGGCAAGACCACGCTGTTCCAGCTGTTCCTGCGTTTTTACGATCCGCAAAGCGGCAGCATCAAGCTCGATGGCGTCGATATCACGCAGCTCGAGCTGCACGCGCTGCGCGACGCCATCGGCATCGTGCCGCAGGATACGGTGATCTTCTCGGCCGACGCGATGGAAAACATCCGCTACGGCCGCGCCGGCGCCACCGACGACGAAGTGATCCAGGCCGCCAAGCTGGCCGCCGCCCATGAATTCATCGAACGCCTGCCGCAGGGGTACAAATCCTTCCTCGGCGAGCGCGGGGTGCGCCTGTCGGGTGGCCAGCGTCAGCGCATCGCGATCGCGCGCGCGCTGCTGAAAAACCCGCCGCTGCTGCTGCTCGACGAAGCCACCAGCGCGCTCGACGCCGAATCGGAGCGCCTGGTGCAAAAGGCGCTGGAGGCGGCGATGGTCGGCCGCACCACCGTCATCATCGCCCACCGCCTGGCGACGGTGCAGCGCGCGGACCGCATTATCGTCATGGAAGACGGCAAAATCGTCGAAACCGGCACCCACACGTCGCTGGTGGCGCTGGGCGGGATCTACGCCAATCTGGCGGCGCTGCAGTTCCACCACGTGCACTCGGCGGACCGTTGAACATTCAACACGTAGGGCGGATTAGCGCAGCGTAATCGGCCATGCATGCGTCACGGCAGCTCATGCATTGGCGGATTACGGCGTTCCGCCTAATCCGCCCTACGTGTCTATCAGGTGTATTTGACGATGTTGGTCTCTGATCGGGTTATCATTCACCTTTCAGGAGAACGACTTTGACCGACGCCGAACTGCGCCTCAGCTGCCAAACCCACCTTCCCGGCCATCGCCAGCCCTCGCCCGCCCAGCTGTTCGCGGCCATGGCGGCGTGGTGCGAAGCCAACGACGTGGCGCACGACACCTACGGCAGCGGCACCCTGATCCAGCAATTCGAACAAAAAATCGCCAACCTGCTGGGTTTCGAGGCGGCGCTGTTCTGCATCACCGGCACCATGACGCAGGCGACCGCGCTGCGCATCGCCTGCGAAGAACGCGGCAGCAAGCTGGTGGCGCTGCACCCGACATCGCACATCCTGCGCCACGAGCGCGGCAACCATCAACTGTTCGACCACTTCCACGCGCTGCAAATCGGCGACCAAAACCGTCCATGGACGCTCGAAGAACTGCAGGGCATCCCGGACAAACTGGGCGCGGCCACGCTGGAACTGCCGATGCGCGAGATCGGCGGCCAATGCCCGGCCTGGGACGATCTGGCGGCCATCAAGACCCACTGCCGCCAGCAGGCGATCCATTTGCACCTGGACGGCGCCCGCCTGTGGGAAACCGCCGCCGCGTACGGCCGGCCCGCCGGCGAAATCGCCGCCGGCTTCGACACCGTCTACGTGTCGCTGTACAAAGGCATAGGCGGCATGGGCGGCGCCATGCTGCTTGGCCCCGCGCCGTTCGTCGCCAAGGCGCAGGAGTGGTACCGCCGCCAGGGCGGCAATGTCTATCAGCGCACGCCATATGTGGTGGCGGCCGCGATGCAGTTCGACGCGCGGCTGGCGGCCATGCCCGATTACTTCCGCCGCACGCTGTGGCTCTATGAAACGCTGCGCGACTATCCGCTGCTGACGCCCAATCCGGCGCGCCCGCATGCCAGCATGCTGCACCTGCATCTGCCGGTGGGCCGCGACCGCGCGCTCGACATCCGCAACCGCATCGCCGAGCAGCATGGCGTGTGGCTGTTCAATGGCGCCAGCCACGGAGCGCTGCAAGACCGCAGCTCGGTGGAGCTGTACGTCGGCGACAACCTGCTGAACATGGCCGACGACCGCGTGCGCGAGATCCTGTCGCTATGGTCCAAGGCCCTGGCCAACTAATTCCGCACGCGCCGTTACAACCGGCTACACTGCGCCCTCTTTTCGTTTTACTGCATACACCATGACCTTCCAAGCACTCGGCCTGATCGATCCAATCCAGCGTACGCTGGACACACTGGGCTACAAACAGCCGACGCCCGTCCAGAAACAGGCCATTCCCGTCGTACTGGCCGGCCACGACCTGATGGCGGCCGCCCAAACCGGCACCGGCAAAACGGCCGGCTTCGCGCTGCCCATCCTGCAGCGCCTGACGATGGACGGCGTGACCGAGCCCAAAGCGATCCGCTGCCTGGTGCTGGTGCCGACGCGCGAGCTGGCCGAGCAGGTCTACGAAAGCTTCCGCACCTACGGCGGCAACCTGCCGCTGCGCTCCGCCGTCGCATATGGCGGCGTGCCGATCGAGCCGCAAATCACCAAGCTGCGCAAGGGCCTCGACGTGCTGGTGGCGACGCCGGGACGCCTGAAGGACCTGCACGACCAGGGCGCGATCAGCTTCACGCTGCTGCAAACGCTGGTGCTGGACGAGGCGGACCGCATGCTGGATCTGGGCTTCGAGCGCGATCTGGACATCTTGCTGGCGGCCCTGCCCAGGAAGCGCCAGACCTTGCTGTTCTCGGCCACGTTCTCCGACGAGATCCGCAAGCTGGCCAAGGGCATGTTGAAGGACCCGGTATCGATCCAGGTCAGTGCCAGCAACACCGCCACCAAAACGGTCAAGCAATGGCTGATCCCGACCGACAAACGCCGCAAGCCGGAGCTGCTGCTGCATCTGCTGAAAAAACTGCAATGGGGCCAGGTGCTGGTGTTCGTCAAAACGCGCAAAGGCGTCGAAACGCTGGTCAAGATGCTGCAGGAGCATGGCATCTCGGCCGATTCCATCCACGGCGACAAGACCCAGCCCGCGCGCCTGAAGGCACTGGCGCGATTCAAAAAGGCGGAAGTCCAACTGCTGGTGGCGACCGACGTCGCCGCGCGCGGCCTCGATATCGAAGCGCTGCCGCAGGTGGTCAACTTCGATCTGCCCACCGTGGCGGAGGACTACATCCACCGCATCGGCCGCACCGGCCGCGCGGGCATGGAAGGCGAAGCGGTGTCGCTGGTGTGCGCCGACGAGGTCGAGATCCTGAAGGCGATCGAAACGCTGACCGGGCAAGTGATCCGGCGCGAAGAGGAGCCGGGCTTCGAAGCCGACCACCGCGTGCCGGAAACCGGCCCGAAAGGCGTGGCGGCGGCGCTGGCGAAGAAGGCGGCGGCCGAGGCGCCGGCCAAGAAAAAGCGACCGTTCACCGGCCCTGCCGGTGGTGCGGCGGCCGGCAAAGCCGTCGCGCGGCCGGCCGGGGGCGACGCTTCCCTCGGCACCTGGACCCCGCCGGTGCCGGCGGCCGGCAAAGGTGCCGGCGGTGCACGCTCCGGTGGTGGCAAGGCCGGCGCGGGCAGGATCTACGGCACCGGCGCCAAGCCTGCGGCGCCGAAAGGCGCGGTCGTCGTCACCGGCGGCCGTGGCGCCAAATCACTGGCCCGCGCGGCCGGTAAAGTAACCGCAAAGCCGGGCGGACGCAAATCCAAACCCGGCTGACACCTGATTCAGGCCTGAAAATCCGCCTGCCGCGCCGACCGCTCCACCGGAGCGGCACGGCGATCAACGAAGACGCAGCACCTTCTTGCTTTGCCCCGGTTGCGCATACTCGTCGTTGGCGGAGGACGTTCTTGCCGTGTCCCCCGCGCCAAGCCTGAATACCGAAACGCCGCTGACCAGTTGCTGCGACTGGATCTTCAGGTTTTCAGCGGCCGCCGTGCTTTCCTCCACCAGCGCGGCGTTCTGCTGGGTGCTGGCGTCCATTTCCAGTATCGCCCTGCCCACCTGCTCCACCGACTCACCCTGCTCGGCGCCGGAGGCACTGATCTCCTGCATGATCGTGACCACATCCTGGATGGACGTCACCACCCTGCTCATGGTCTGCCCCGCGTCGTCGGCCAGCACCACGCCTTGTTCGACACGTTGTACGCTGGTTTCGATCAGCGCCTTGATCTGCTTTGCCGCCTCGGCGCTTCGATGCGCGAGATTGCGCACCTCG
This sequence comes from Duganella sp. 1411, assembly GCF_017833525.1. Classification (GTDB taxonomy): domain Bacteria; phylum Pseudomonadota; class Gammaproteobacteria; order Burkholderiales; family Burkholderiaceae_D; genus Rugamonas. The sequence continues at coordinate 65,023 of NZ_JAFICD010000001.1, read as the reverse complement.
GTCGCCACCACGGCGAACCCGCGTCCCTGTTCGCCGGCGCGCGCGGCTTCCACCGCGGCGTTCAACGCCAGGATGTTGGTTTGAAAAGCGATCCCGTCGATCACGCTGACGATAACCGCGATCTCCTTCGAACTCTCGTTGATATCCTTCATCGTCGACACGACTTTCGCCACCACCTCGCCCCCTTCGGTGGCGATGCCGCTGGCGTTGACCGCCAAGCGGTTTGCCTCGGACGCGTTCTGCACGTTCTGTTGCGCCGTCGTTCCCAGCGCGGCCATCGACGCCGTGACTTGCTCCAGCGCGCTGGCCTGCGATTCGGTTCTGCGCGACAGGTCGACGTTGCCCTGGGCGATTTCGGCCGACGCCGTCGCGACGAACTCGGCGTTTTCCCTGACCGTGCCAACGACCGTGGCGAGCGAATCCTGCATGGCCGCCAGAGCGCCCAGCAGCGGAGTGAATTCGTCATTGGCCCCATCCGCGTGGCGCGTGTGCAGATCGCCGTCACGCACCAGTTCCGCGACCGATTGCGACGTCGCGATACGCCGATTCAGCAATTTCGAGATATACCAGGAGAACCCTAGCAAGCCGGCACCGATGCAAAAAGTCAATACGACCAGTTGCAGCGCGGTCTTGTTGGCCGAGCTTTCGATCTCCGCCACTTCCGCGGTCAGATATTTGGCCTGCCGGCTTCTTTCGGTGTTCAGCCAATCCTGCATTTTGGCCAGCGCCGGAATGGTCCGCGCCGAAAGAAAGACTAATCCTTCCTGGGTCTGGTTTTTGGCGACCAAATCCATATTCTCGATGACGACAGGCCACGTCACCTTTTGCATATCGAGCCAGATTTGAAACTCGACCTTGGCTTTTTCGGTCGGCAGCGCGACCAGGAATTCATTATCGTTCTTGGTGATATTCTCCCGCTCCGCCGCGATTTCCTTCAGTGCGGCGCTAATCTTGGCGGGATCCTGGAATAATAACGCCTGCCGAATCTGCAGCAGCACCTTGGTGACGCTGAGCTCAGTGCTGGAGATCAGCTCCAGCTGGCGCGCCTTGATCAATCCCGCATCGCGCGCCAATTCCCCCACCACGCCCAGCTGCGACCACGAAACGATCGCCAGCAATGTCAGGAAGAATATCAAGGCGGCGGAAAATGTATAAAGTTTTTTGGATAGTCCGAAGTTTTTCAAAATAGCCCCCGATGCAGTCGTTAAAATAATAATTTTTAAAAAAGTGGAGAAAACATAGCCATTCGCGAAAAGGCAAATACAGCATTACGTCTATCCATTTTTTGGGGATATTTCGAAAGAATTCTACTATTCCTCTTTGCGCGTTGAATTTGATCCAGGTCAAATTGTTGCAAAATGAAAACAGTCTCAGCGGTAACTTAGATTGCCTCCAAGTCAATGGAGGCCTGAACGACGCGATCACTGGCGCCTGCCCTCTCCTGCTAAAATAGCCAGCTTCAGGGGCGACAGCGCCCCCGCCTCACGCTTCACGTTGGAGAATTTATGCAGCAATACCAGGAACTGATCCAGACCGTGCTCGACACCGGCAGCTGGCAAGACAACCGCACCGGCATCCGCACCTTGAGCGTGCCGGGCGCGATGATGCGTTTCGACCTGCTCAACGACGGGTTCCCGGCGGTGACGACCAAACGCCTGGCCTTCAAATCCGTGGTCGGAGAGCTGTGCGCCTTCCTGCGTGCCTCCCGCAGCGCCGCCGATTTCCGCGCGCTGGGCTGCAAGGTGTGGGACCAGAACGCCAACGAAAACAAGCAATGGCTGGACAATCCGTATCGCCTCGGCGAGGACGACCTGGGCCCGGTCTACGGCGTGCAATGGCGCCAGTGGCCCGGCTTCAAGCTGATCGCGCTCGACCAGCCGGCGCAAATCGCCGACGCCCAGAAAAACGGCTTCCGCCTGATCTCCCAGTTCGACGACGCCGGCGTGGCCAAGGTCCTGCTGCACAAATCGATCGACCAGCTGCGCGAGTGCCTCGACACCATCGTCAACAATCCGGGCAGCCGGCGCATCCTGTTCCACGGCTGGAATCCGGCGGTGCTGGACGCCGTCGCGCTGCCGGCCTGCCATCTGCTGTATCAGTTCATCCCGAATCCGACCACGCGCGAGCTGTCGATGTGCCTCTACGTGCGTTCGAACGACCTGGGTCTGGGCACGCCTTTCAACCTGGCCGAAGGCGCGGCGCTGATGCATCTGGTGGGCCGTTTGACCGGCTACACGCCACGCTGGTTCAGCTATTTCATCGGCGATGCGCACATCTACGAAAACCACATGGACATGGTCAAGGAACAGTTGACCCGCACGCCGTTCGCGGCGCCGCAACTGCGCATCTCCGACCGCGTGCCGGACTTCGCCAAGACCGGCAAGTACGAACCGGAATGGCTGGAGAAGATCGAGCCTTCCGACTTTTCGCTGGAAGGCTATCAGCACCACGCGCCGATCACGGCGCCGATGGCGGTATGACGCGGCTGGACTTCATTCCGGGCACGTTGTGCGACGAGCGCACGTGGTCCAGACTGACGCCGCTGCTGGGTGATGCGTTCGATTTTAATTATGTGCCGTTGCATCAGGCCCGCACGCGGCAGCAGATGCGGGAGCTGATCGCCACGCACAGCGCGCCGGCGGCCAATCTAGTGGCGTTTTCGCTGGGTGCCTACCTGGCGATCGAGCACGCGGTGGCACATCCCGAGCGGGTGAAATCGTTGGTGTTGATCGCCAATTCGGCCAGGGGACTCAAACCGGAGGAGGTGCAGGCGCGCGAGCGCATTGTCGCCGTGTTGGAGCGGAACGCCTACACCGGCATGTCGCGCCAGCGGCTGCGCGAGTTGCTGCATCCGTCGCATTTGAATGACGAGGCCATTGTCGGTCCGATCCAGCAGATGGCGCTCGATCTGGGCAAGGAAGTGCTGCTGACGCAATTTGCCACGACCATCGACCGGCCGGATTTGATGGAGCGGTTGGCTGAGTTGAAATTCCCGGTGCTGATCGTCGGCGCGGAAGAGGATAATCTGGTGCCGCCGGAGGATCTGCGGCAGATGGCCGCGCGCTTCCCTAACGCCAGCTTGCGGATGCTGGCGGGGGATACCGGGCATATGATTCCGCTCGAGGCTCCGCAGGCGCTGGCGGAACACATACGCGAGTTCCACCAAAGCTGAAATCATCTAAACCACGTAGGGCGGATTAGCGTAGCGTAATCCGCCATGTATGCGTTGTCGGCGGCTCATCGATGGCGGATTACGGCGTTCCGCCTAATCCGCCCTACGCGTTTTAGATGGGATCGCTGTTAGCGTAATCGATCATGCAAGCGGCGTTCCCCATACGTGTTTCAGATGTTTTCGAAGGTGTCTAAGCGGCGTTGGCCAACGCCACCAGATCCACCGTCTTCAATCCCGCCAGGTCCTGCGACAGGTCGCCGACAAACGCGGCGCGGCTGGCCTGGCCATCCTTGATCCACGTGCGCACCGCCGCGCGGATATCGTCCAAGGTGCAATTCAATACCCCGCTGCGGAAGCGCTGACGCAATTCCTCGCTGACGCCTCGGCGGTGCAGACTCCACGCGTGCGTCACCTGCTCGTGCGGCGAATTGGGCTTGTCCAGGCCCTTGATCACGCAGATGATCGCTTCCTCCAGTTCCTCCTGCGAGAAGTCGTTCCCCAGCAACTGGTCGACGGCCACGTCGAAGTCGGCATAGGTCTCGGCCAGCCGCGGATCGCGGTAGGACGCCATGACGAAGGTGCCGCTGCCGCCGCCGTAGCCCGCGCTGCCGCCATAAGCACCACCCTTTTCGCGCAACGCGGCATGCAGCAGCTGATTCGTCATCAGCTCCGCCGCCACCGCCAGCGCCGCGGCGCCGGCTTCGTGCACCATCGGCGCGCGCCAGGCCACCACGCAGTGATTGATCTGGCTGACCGCGTGCAGCGCCGCATCCGCCAGCGGCAAACTCTCCGGCGCCGGCGAACTACCCGGCGCCTCCGCCTGCGAGGCAGGCAGCTTGACCATGTGCGCCAGGTCGACGCTGTCGTCGCCGGCGCCGGCCGACAGCACGATGGGCGTCACGCCGGTCACGCGGCGGTGCAGCGCGCCCAGACGCTCGGCGATGGCGGCGATGCCTTCCGGCGTCTTGCTCTGTTCGAGCAGCTTGCCGTAGAACGGCAGCGACGCGGCGCCGCCGACCACGTCGTCGAAGCGGCGCACCGGCGACAGCGGCGCGGTCGCGGCCAGCATGGCGTAACGGTTGCCCGCCTGCGCCAGGCCGGTCAGGCGATCCTGCGCCTCGCTGTCGATCAGGAAGGCCAAGCGCTCGTGTTCGTCGAAACGCGTTTCCGACAGCGTGCGCGAAATCAGTTCGGCGATGCCTTCGTGATCCTCGCGTAGGCCGCTGGCGCCGAACCACAACTCCAGGTTCAAGGCGCCGCCGGGCTGCTGGTTGGCGTCCAGGCCGACGTCGAACGACGGCGCCATCAACTGGCGCCAGGCATCGGCGTCCTCGTAATCCATGTCGCCGACGCCAAGTTCGGTGACCACGTCGGCGTAAAGACGCAGCCAAGGCCAGTCGGCGGCGTCGAAATGCGAGACGTCGTAGTTGGCACGCACATACGACAGGCCGTTCGAGGCAATGACGAAAGGCAGTACGCGGGCGCCCTGCGCGGCCAGCGGCGCGGGCAAAGGCAGCGCCGGCGCCGGGTGGGCGCTGACATCGGACGGACGGATGCGCGGCAGCACCTCGGAATTGGAAGGCAGTTGCTGGTGCTTGTCCAGGGCCGCCGTTTCGGCCTCGATGCGGGCGCGCTCGGCGTCGCTCAGCGCCGCTTCGCGCGCGGCCAGTTGCGCCGCCTCGAGCGCGTCGCGCTCCGAGAAATAGCTGGCGTCCGGGATCACGCTGGTGGTCAAGCGCGTCGGGCTGTCGAGCAGCGAACGCACCAGCGACTTGAAATAGTTCGGGTCCTGGATCGCCTCTTCCAATTTGGCCAGGTGGACTTCGCCGTCGAGCGCGTCGAACACGTCGCCGCCGCGCATCGCCACCGGCAGCGCGTGCAGCAGGCGGCTCAAGGCGTTCGGCATGTGCGAGTTGGCGGTGTCGCGCTGGCTGTAGCGGATGTCGCGCAGCGCCGCCTGCAGCGAGTCGGTCGGCACGCCCTGCTTGGCCGCGCGTTCGAGCGCGGACCAGATGCGCGCGCGCGCCTTCTCGATCTGCGGCTCGGTCAGTCCTTCCATGCCGACGTGGAAAATCAGCTGGCGCGGGCCGTCGTCATGGCCGTTCAGGCGCGATGGGCGGCCGTAACCGGCCGATTCCATGGCCTTCATCAGCGGCGACGAGGCGTCGCCCAGCAGGCCGGCGTCGAGCAGGTAGGCGTTGTAATAGGCCATCGGATCGGTCGATTCGCCCAGCAGCCACGAAAACTGCAGGCCGTATTCGTCGGCCTTGGCCTGTTGCGACGGAATGCGCACCTCGTTAACGCGCGGCGCGGTCCAGCTCTGCGCCAGTTGCGGCAGCATGCGCTCCTGCGCGGCGGCCGGCAACTTGGACAGCACGCGCAGCTTGATCTGCTCCTGGATTTCCTCGGCGCTGATGTCGCCGGCGGTCATGAACACCGCTTGCGACGGATGGTAATGGCTGGCGTGGAATTCCTTGAGCATTTCGTGGGTCAGTTCGGGGATCACCAGCGGATCGCCGCCGGATTCCACTTCATAGGTCGTCCCTTCGAGCAGCGTGCCTTCGATGCCGCTGTACAACGCCCGCATCGGGTCGTTGAAGGCGCCCTTCATCTCGTTGAACACCACGCCCTGGTAGGCCAGCTTGCCGTCCTTGAGCACGTGGCGCCAGCCCTCCTGCAGGAAGTTCAGGTAGTCCAGGTTGGGGAAGAACGTCGCGTCCAGATACACGTCCAGCAGGTTGAAGAAGTCCTTGCGGTCGGTGCTGGCGAACGGGTAGACGGTGCGGTCGGCGTACGTGAACGCGTTCATGAAAGTGGCCGTGGAGCGGCGCAGCATCGAGAAAAACGGGTCGCGCACCGGATATCGCTCCGAGCCGCACAGCGACAGGTGCTCGAGGATGTGGGCGCGGCCGTCGCTGACGTCCGGCACCGTCGGGAAGGCGACCAGGAACACCAGCTCCTGCTGGTCGCTGGCCAGATGGATGTGGCGCGCGCCGCTGCGCGGCTCGATATAGTCTTCAACGGTCGCTTGCAGGGACGGGATGGAACGGCTGCCGGTTTTTTCGAAATTCGTCATAGGTACTCGGTATGGCCGTGAGGCCGGTTTCATAAGGTGTTCGCGCCAGCGCTTACGCTTGCTACTCGCTCTGGCAAATTACGCAACGGTCATGGAAGCGGACCGCAATTTCAACGATAATACCAGCCACCGGGCATTCTCACCCAACCTTACCGAGTATCCATGAGCACACTGACCATCATCGTCGCTACCGACCAGCAAGGCGGCATCGGCATCAACAACACGCTGCCGTGGAAGCTGCCGGAGGATCTGGCGCATTTCAAGCGCCTGACCACCGGCCATCCGATCATCATGGGCCGTAAAACCTTCGATTCGATCGGCCGTCCGCTGCCGAACCGGCGCAACATCGTCATCACCCGCAACGCCGCCTGGCGCCATGACGGCGTCGAGGCGGTCGGGTCGGTCGCGGCAGCCGTCGCGCTGCTGGGCGGCGCCGAGGGCTACGTCATCGGCGGCGCCGAGATTTACAAGCAGTCGATGGACCTGACCGACCGGTTGATCGTCACCGAGGTCGGCGAAACCTTCGACTGCGACGCCTTCTTCCCTGCAATCGACCCGGCCACCTGGGAAGAAACCGCCCGCGAGCCGCACACCTCCGACACCGCCGGTTTGCGCTACGCTTTTGTCACCTATCGTCGAAAAATCTAACTTCATCAAGGATTCAAACATATGTCAGGCCACGGTTTTCACGTACACGGACCGCACGATCACGCGGTGGAACACGCCGCCCACGGCAGCGATGGTTTTTCAAACAACATTGCCGTCATGACCGCCATCCTGGCGACCGTCGGCGCCGCGTTCGGCTATCTGGGCGGGGCGACGCAGAACGACGCCGCGCTGTTCAAGAACAACGCCGCGATCGACAAGACGCAGGCGGCCAACAGCTGGAATTACTACCAGGCCAAGTCCAGCAAGCAAAACCTGGCCGAGCTGGCGATGACCCTGCCGGGCGTGGACCCAAAGAAATATGAGGCCGAGGTCGCCCGCTACAAGGCCGAGAAGGACGATATCCGCAAGGAGGCCGAGAAATGGGAGGAATCGTCCAAGGAATGGAACCATAAGTCGGACGAAGCCATGCACCAGCACCATCAGTGGGCGCTGGCGACCACGGCCGAGCAGATCGCCATTTCGCTGGCGGCCATTACCCTGTTGACGCGCAAAAAGTGGATGATGGGCTTGGCGTATGGGGTGGCCGGCGTCGGCATCGCGCTGGGCGTTATCGCCTGGTTGCATTAACAACCCGCATCCCGCCGGCCGGGGTCGGACCCCTGGGGGTCCGCCCCCTTTTGCCCTGGGGTTGGCTCAGCGCTCCAGCCCGCACGCCCCTGTAATACGCCGGTCACACCGGTGAGGCACTCTACTGCGCGGTTTGATCATTTTTTCTATATGATATTTTTTTCCCGCAGCGGGCGCATTTCTGCGAGAATCCCGTTCTTATTTTTTTTCTGCGATCGCTAGCCAATAGTGTCGCGCCCTAGTCCGCCCCTTCACATTTGTCAGGGGCGGCTTGCTTTTTTGGAGACATGCATGAAATTTCGTTTCCCCATCGTCATCATCGACGAGGATTTCCGTTCTGAGAACACGTCCGGCCTGGGCATCCGCGCCCTCGCCGATGCGATGGAAAAAGAAGGCATGGAAGTGGTGGGCGTGACCAGCTACGGCGACCTGTCCCAGTTCGCCCAGCAGCAGTCGCGCGCGTCGGCCTTCGTGCTGTCGATCGACGACGAGGAATTCGGGGCCGGCTCGGTCGAGGAGACCGACACCGCGCTCAAGTCGCTGCGCGCCTTCGTCGAGGAAATCCGCTACAAGAACGCCGACATCCCGATCTACCTGTACGGCGAAACCCGCACCTCGCGCCACATCCCCAACGATATCCTGCGCGAGCTGCACGGCTTCATCCACATGTTCGAGGACACCCCCGAATTCGTCGCCCGCCACATCATCCGCGAGGCCAAGTCCTACCTGGACGGCCTGTCGCCGCCGTTCTTCCGCGCGCTGGTGCACTACGCCAACGACGGTTCGTACTCGTGGCACTGCCCCGGCCACTCGGGCGGCGTGGCCTTCCTGAAGTCGCCGATCGGCCAGATGTTCCACCAGTTCTTCGGCGAGAATATGCTGCGCGCCGACGTCTGCAACGCCGTCGAGGAACTCGGCCAGCTGCTCGACCACACCGGCCCGGTGGCCGCGTCCGAGCGCAACGCCGCGCGCATCTTCAACGCCGACCACTGCTACTTCGTCACCAACGGCACCTCGACGTCGAACAAGATGGTCTGGCACTCGACCGTGGCGCCGGGCGACATCGTCGTCGTCGACCGCAACTGCCACAAGTCGATCCTGCACTCGATCATCATGTGCGGCGCGATTCCCGTGTTCCTGATGCCGACGCGCAACCATTTGGGCATTATCGGCCCCATTCCGCTGGAAGAGTTCTCGATGGAAAGCATCATGCGCAAGATCGAGGCGAACCCGTTCGCCCGTGAAGCCAAGAACAAGAAGCCACGCATCCTGACCATCACGCAGTCGACCTACGACGGCGTGGTTTACAACGTCGAAACCTTGCGCGAGCTGCTGGACGGCAAGATCGACACCCTGCACTTCGACGAAGCGTGGCTGCCGCACGCCACCTTCCACGACTTCTACAAGGACATGCACGCGATCGGCAAGGACCGTCCGCGCGCCAAGGAGTCGATGATCTTCTCGACCCAGTCGACCCACAAGCTGCTCGCCGGCCTGTCGCAGGCCTCGCAGGTGCTGGTGCGCGAATCGGAAACGGTCAAGCTCGACCGCGACGCCTTCAACGAGGCCTACCTGATGCACACCTCGACCTCGCCGCAGTACTCGATCATCGCCTCGTGCGACGTCGCCGCCGCCATGATGGAGGCGCCGGGCGGCACCGCGCTGGTGGAGGAATCGATCCTGGAGGCGCTGGACTTCCGCCGCGCCATGCAGAAGATCGACCAGGAATGGGGCAAGGACTGGTGGTTCCAGGTGTGGGGGCCGCAGAACTTCGCCGAGGAAGGCATCGGCTCGCGCGAGGACTGGGTCATCCGTGCCGAGGACGACTGGCACGGCTTCGGCAACCTGGCGCCGAACTTCAACATGCTCGACCCGATCAAGGCGACCATCGTCAACCCGGGCCTGTCGCTCGACGGCCAGTTCGCCGACAGCGGCATTCCGGCGTCGATCGTCACCAAGTATCTGGCCGAGCACGGCGTGATCATCGAGAAGTGCGGACTGTACTCGTTCTTCATCATGTTCACCATCGGCATCACCAAGGGCCGCTGGAACACCTTGCTGACCGCGTTGCAGCAGTTCAAGGACGACTACGACAAGAACCAGCCGATGTGGCGCATCCTGCCGGAATTCGCGGCCGCCAACCCGACCTACGAAAAAATGGGCCTGCGCGATTTGTGCCAGCAGATCCACGACTTCTACAAGGCCTACGACGTCGCGCGTTTGACCACCGAGATGTATTTGTCGGACATGATCCCGGCGATGAAACCGTCGGACGCCTTCGCCAAGATGGCGCACCGCGAGATCGAGCGCGTGGCGATCGAGGAGCTGGAAGGCCGCATCACGTCGATCCTGCTGACGCCTTATCCGCCGGGCATTCCGCTGCTGATTCCGGGCGAGCGTTTCAACAAGACCATCGTCGACTATCTGCGCTTCGCGCGCGACTTCAACGAGCGCTTCCCGGGCTTCGAGACGGACGTGCACGGTTTGGTCAAGCGCGAGGTGGACGGCAAGCGCGGTTACTTCGTCGATTGCGTCAAGCAGGACGCCTGACGTGGGGGCCGGGGTAGCCCGGCCAATCGGTATTGGTAAATTTTAGAGAGAAAAGACACGCATGCGCCTTCTTATTGCCCTGATCCTTCCGTGGCTGACCTTTTTCACGATCGGCCGTCCGTTCGCCGGCATCATCTGCCTGATCCTGCAACTGACTGTGATCGGCTGGCTGCCAGCGGCGATCTGGGCGGTGTATTCGCTAAGTCAGTACAAGACCGACCAGAAGATCGCCGAGGCCATGCGCGGGCGCTAACGGCGAAGTCATTACGGAGACGCGTGATACAACGTGATACACGTAGGGCGGATTAGCGCAGCGTAATCGGCCAATGCGTGCGCCGCCGGCGGCGCATGCATTGGCGGATTACGGCGTTCCGCCTAATCCGCCCTACGTGATTCCGAGGTGTATCCGATCAAGCGGCCACGCCCACCGTCAACGTCGCGACATAGCCATCGGTGGCGTTGCCCGTGACCGTGGTCATCTGCAATGAATATCCATCGCTGAACACATTGTCGGTTGCGAGACTGATCGCGGCCATATTGCGCACGCTGGCGCTGTAGCCGCTCGTGGCGTACACCTCATTACAGGTCGCCACCGGGAAGCTGAACTGCGATGTCTTGATCCGGTTCGCCGCGCTGGTCGCCGCCGACAACGACCGGTAAACCTCGAAGTGCACATGCGGCACCCGCCCCGAATAGCAACCCGGGAAGATCGACGTGAACGTCACGACGCCACCGCTGTCCGTCGCCTGCACCCCGCGCAAATAATTTTGCGTCGTCACGCCGCTGGAATACAGCGAATAATTGCCATCGCGGTCGCAGTGCCACAGGTACACCGCGAACCCATCCAGCGAAGCACAACTGCCATTGGTATTGACGATCTGTAGCTTGATGGTCAGCGGCACGCCGGCCGCCACGCCGGTCGCTCCGTTGAAGCTGCTGCGGATATCGCTGCGCACGACGCCCGATTGCGTCAGCACATTGACCACGCCGCTCGAATTGCTGTTGGTGCCGTCGCCCGGATACGGGCCGCCGGTCTCCTCCGGTATCACCGAGCACGAGCCGGACGTTGGCGTCGTGGTCGTGGTCGTGGTCGTCGTCGGCGTGGTGGTGGTGGCTGCCGTGCTGGTGGAATCGGTGGTGCTGTCACCGCCGCCGCAACCCATGATCGGCAGCGCCGAGGCGCCCGCCAACAACCAGCGCAACGTCTGGCGACGGTCGCTGTTCAGATTAAGCATCGCCGCCAGATCGGCCGCCAAGCTGTGCTCGTGATGATCGTCATGATGTTCCATGCTTGCTCCCTGCTTGAATGGTTGAATCGCCACCCCGCGATGACGGGGGTGGTCGTTGCTGTGTCGGTTAAACCGTGGTGTTGACCAGGTTGCCGCTGGCGCCACTGCCGCCAACCTTGGAAGACAACGCCTCCAGGAAGGCGGCCAGTTTGGTGCCGGCGTCCGTACCGTCGGCGCTGGCCGTGGCGCTGCCGCCGCCAAGCCTGTCCAACAGATTCTGGAAAGTCGTCTCCAGGTCGCTGACCGCGTCCGTGCCATCGGCGCTATCGGCGCTGGTGGCGGTGCCGCCGGAGCCCAGCTTGGCGATCAGACTTTGCAAATCCGATTCCAGCTTGCCGGGACCGCCGCCCCCCTGGCCCGCCGCCTCGCTGTACGGCGGCGGCGCCTCGGGCTGGCCGCTGCTTTGCGCGTGCAGCGCGCCCATCAAACTTTGCAGGAAGCTGCCGAGCGCGTCGGCCACGGTGTCGGTGCCGTCGGTCGACTCGGCAGCGTCGGTGCTGGTGGCGCTACTGGTGCCGCTGGCGGATGTATCGGTGACGCCGATCGACTTCAGCGCTTCGGCGATGGCGTCGGCGAAGCCGCCGCCGTCAGGTGGTGGCGGTCGGCGCGCGCCTTCGGTGGCGTTGGTGGCGTTGCCGCCGCCCGCACGGCTCAGGAAACTGAGCTGGCTGGCCGCGCTGGTGGAACTGAGGGCATTAATCGACATAAGTTTTCTCCGCTTATTTGATTTAGGGGAACGCTACATAAAACCTTACGGGCGAGGCAGGCGCGGCTTGTCTTTACCATCCCGCTCACCGGCCTGCTTCTTGCGCTGTTCGGGCGTGAGCACCGCCAGCAGTTTTTGCTCGGTGCGCACGCGCTGCAAGGCGATATTGGCCATGGCGGTGGCGGCGGCCTGCGCCAGCGCCGCCGCTTTGGCATCGTCATACTTGTCGGCGCCGGCCATCTCGTGAAGCGCCTCGTTCGCCTTGGCGGCGGCCTTGCCCTGCTCGTGCAGATAAGGCTTTTCTTCGTGCAGGATCGCGAAGACCTTGTCTTCCTGCGCTTCGCTCAACTCGACGCCGCGCATGAAGGACGGCCGTCCGACCATGCCCGGGCCGATAAACGGCGGCATGCCGCCATCCATGCGCGGGCCGCCCCCCGGACCGTCCCGATCCGGCCCGCCATGCATCATCGGCGGATGCTCGCCGCCCATCTCGTTGGCGCCAGCGCCGCCAATGACCAGCAATGGCAGCGCCATCGCCATGGCCAGCAGCCGCTTGTGTACTCCGGTTTTCTTCGTTTTCATGCTAACCATCCTTGTTTGAATTCGGAGACGTCATTCTCTAGTTGCCCCACGTTAAGTACCGTAAAGACAACGTAAATCGATGTAAAGCACCCATTCCGCGTTGATTTACTCTTGGGAAATACGTTGTAAAACGGGGTAAAAGGCCGCTGGCGGCTGCGGCCGGGCTGTTATGATTGGCAGTCCTTTTAGAAAGAAATGCGCGGCAAATGAAGAGCAAAGTCCTGTTGATAGACGACGATATCGAGCTGGTGGGCATGTTCCAGGAGTATCTGGAGCAGGAAGGCTTCGAGGTCCAAGCCGTGCACGATGGCGAGGCCGGCACGGCCGAAGCGGCCACCGGCAAGTACGCGATCGCCATCCTCGACGTGATGATGCCGCGCATGAACGGCCTGGAGACGCTGCGCCGGATTCGCACCAACAGCCAGCTGCCGATCCTGATGCTCACCGGCCGCGGCGACGACACCGACCGCATCGTCGGCCTGGAATTGGGCGCGGACGATTACGTCGCCAAACCGTGCACCCCGCGTGAACTGACGGCGCGCATCCGCGCCATCCTGCGCCGGGCGCAAAGCGCGCCGACCGACAACGGCAGGCCGGCCGCGCTCAATGTCGGCCAACTGACGATGTGGCCGGAGCAGCGTCGCGCGGCCTGGGGCGGCGCCAAGCTGGAACTGACCAGCACCGAATTCAATCTGCTGGAGGTCCTGGCGCGCAACGCCGGCCGCCCGGTCAGCAAGAACACCCTGTCCGAGCAAGGCCTGGGGCGCCCGCTGGCGCGCTTCGACCGCAATATCGACGTCCACCTGAGCAGCCTGCGCCACAAGCTCGGCACCATCGCCGACGGCCGCTCGTGCCTGCAAACCGTCTACCGCCTTGGCTACCAGTTGATCAAGGAGTAGCCCGTGGGCCGTCTGTTCTGGAAGTTCTTCGTGTGCATACTGCTGGCACAGATGACGGCGACCGTGGGCGTCGTCGGCGGCATCTGGCTCAAGGACCGCAGCCAGCAAAAGGCCACCCCGGCGGACATCGACACCAGCCCGCCGGCGGAAATCGCCATCAACGCCGCCGCCGCGACGCTGGAATACGGCGGCACCAACGCCTTGCGGCGCATGCTGGACAATATGGACCGCCGGCGCGTCTACGCGGTCGACGATCATGGCCACGAAATGCTGGGCCGAATCGTCAGCCCGGCCATGCTGCGCGAGTCGCGCGCCCTGCTCAAGGACGACGGCAAACGCCGCGTGGTGCGCCAGGTGTACGACCCGGAAGGCAATCGCTACCTGCTCTTCCTGCCGTGGGCCGAACGCCAGCGGGGCTTCGACAGCGAATCGCGGCAGCTGCTCGCCGGCTTGAACAAACAGCAAATGGCGCCGCCGGACAGGCCGATGGGCGGCAATGTCGACGGCCGGCCCGGCGGACCTGGCGAACCGCCGCCTGACGGCCCCGGTCCCGGCAACCCGCCGCCGGCGCAGGCAGCCAACGCCGCCAACGGCGCGCCGGCAGGCATGCAAGGCCCGCGCGGCGACTGGCGCGGCCCGATGGGTCCCCGGCTTCAACCGCTCACGCCCTGGATACCGATCGTCGCGGCGGTCTTCGCCAGCCTGCTGTTCTCGGTGCTGCTGGCTTGGTATTTTTCGCGGCCGATCCGCGCCTTGCGGCAGGCGTTCGACGCCGCCGCCGGTGGCGATCTGGCGCCGCGCTTCGTCAGCGCGTCCGGCAAAAGCCACACGGAGCTGAACGACCTCGGTCGCGACTTCGACCGCATGACGGCGCGCCTGCGCAATCTGATCGACGGCCAGACACGCCTGCTGCACGACGTCTCGCACGAACTGCGTTCGCCGCTGGCGCGCCTGCAGGCGGCGATCGGCCTGGCGCACCAGCAGCCGGACAAGATCGCCGCGTCGATGGAACGCATCGAACGCGAAAGCGTCCGCATGGACAAACTGGTGGGAGAGTTATTGACCCTGGCGCGCCTGGAGGCCGGCGCGATCAAGGCCAGCCAGGAGGAAATCAGCATGGCCGATCTACTGGAGCAGATCGCCGACGACGCCAGCTACGAGGCGGCCAGCCAGCAGCGCACGGTGGTGCGCGAGGGCGAGGCCGACGTGCTGGTGGTCGGCCAGGCCGACCTGCTGGGGCGCGCGATAGAAAACGTGGTCCGCAACGCCATCAAGCACAGCGCCGAAGGTGGCGAAGTGCAGCTGCAAGCGCGTGCCCTGCCCGACGCCCGCCAGCTATGCATCCGCGTGCTCGATCGCGGGCCGGGCGTAGCGCCGGCCGACCTGGAAACCATCTTCCAGCCCTTCTTCCGATCCAGTAACGCCGGCGCCGAAGGCCACGGCCTGGGACTGGCGATCGCCCAGCACGTGATCGAAGCGCACGGCGGAAGTATAAAAGCCACCAACCGAGCGGGTGGTGGCTTGTGTGTGGAGATGATCCTGCCGGTGAAGCTACAGTAAAAAGAACTATTAAGCTTTCGGCAAGGTCACGCCGCGCTGGCCCTGGTATTTACCGTTACGGTCCTTGTACGACACCTCGCACACTTCATCGCTCTCGAAGAACAGCACCTGCGCGCAGCCCTCGCCGGCGTAGATTTTGGCCGGCAGCGGCGTGGTGTTGGAGAACTCCAGCGTCACGTAGCCTTCCCATTCCGGCTCGAACGGCGTCACGTTGACGATGATGCCGCAGCGCGCGTACGTCGATTTACCCAGGCAGACGGTCAGCACGCTGCGCGGAATACGGAAATACTCCATGGTGCGGGCTAGCGCGAAGGAATTCGGCGGAATGATGCAAACGTCGCTTTTGACGTCGACGAAGGAATTCGAATCGAAGTTCTTCGGATCGACGATGGTGCTGTTAATGTTGGTGAAGATCTTGAATTCGTCGGCGCAGCGGATATCGTAGCCATACGACGAGGTGCCGTAGGAGATGACCTTGCGGCCGTCCTGCTCGCGCACTTGGTCCGGGAAGAACGGCTCGATCATCCCATGCTGCTCCGCCATCCGGCGTATCCATTTATCGCTTTTAATCGTCATCGCAAGGTATTCCTAAAATTACCGGGGGCGCTACCGCGCCGAATGGACGAGATTTTACGCGAAAGACCCGTATTTAAGAACTTTTTTAGCGCCATTGGCGGTCGATTGTTCGTCCAGCAGACCGGCTATCATGTCGGCGGTGGCGTCGGCCGCCGCCGCCGGCGTCTCCATCGGGAACAGATGGCCGCCGGGGATCAGCCGGAAATGGCTGCCCACCAGCGCCTGCGTGTGCGCGTGGCCCGATTGACTGGTCTCCCACGAATCGGTGCCGCCGATGAAACCGATCGGCACCGGGAAGCGTCCCCGCACCACCTTCGGCAAATGATGCGGCAAGGTGGCGTAGACCGCCGTCTCGATCTCGCGCGTAAAGCGCAGCTGCACGCCGTCCGGATGCGGTTTCAGGCCATTGTCGATGTAATCGGCCAGCACGCCGGGCGCCCAAGCCGCGAAGATATCCTTGGCGGCGAAGTGCTCGTACGCGGCCGCCGCGCTGGGCCACGTATTGCGGCGGCGCTTGGAGAATTTAGCCGGCGGCACGTCATACGCCTTGCCGAGCAGTTTAATGGTGCGCCAGACCAGCGCGCGCCAACCGCCGACCACCGGCGCATCGAGCATGACGACGCAGCGCACCAGGTCCGGCCGCGCGTGGGCGACCAATAGACTGAGCATGCCGCCAAGCGAGTGCCCGACCAAGATCACCGGCTCGGTGTAACGCGCGGTCAGGTCGGCGATGTACTCGTCGACCAGCAGCGGCCAGCAGTCGGAGACGGGATAGCGTGGATTGTGGGCGTGCATATCGAGCGCCTGGATGTCGAATCGATCGTTCAGACGCTCGAAAAACTGTCGGTACACGCCGGCCGGATAGCTGTTGGCATGGGCGAAATGCAGCTTGGGCTTGCTCACAAGCGGTCTCCGTATGGTTATTATCGACCAATTGTAACGGCACTTCGGGTAAGCAACTTGGTGGAGATGCTCTAATTCACTCCGGGATTACGCGTCCAACGGAATCACGTAGGGCGGATTAGCGCAGCGTAATCCGCCAAGCGCCGTCGACGGCTCATGGCGGATTACGGCGTTCCGCCTAATCCGCCCTACGAAAACCGGGCTAACTGAATCGCCCCGGGTTTGAAGGAGGCTCCAACATTTGAGAAAATGGAGGGTGCTGCGCTCTACTTTATGAGACCGCCGGCCGACGTGGAGGTGATCAAGGATGTGAACGGAGAATTAGTCAATTTTTCGCGTGCAACTCGCAGCGCCAAACTCGCATCTTAGTGCGGCTGGCTGCGGCCGACGACCAGGAGCAGGCGTTCTGTACCGTGAACGCGGGATTCCGCCCCATGGACCGGGACCCTAAAATTTATCCGGTTCGCTGCACATCCCCACCGCACGTCAAAAAGGAGGTCGATTATGTAACCAACTATTATGGCTGGCAAATCACCTCCGCAGCAGTTTGGTCGCCAACAAGCCTAGAAGCTGCCCATACTTACCTTTAGGAGTTCACTTATGTTAAGCATAAAAACCTTCGCTTCAATGTTTGTCGTGGCTGCAGCTAGCTTCGTTTTGTATGGTACTGCTATTGCTGGGGAGGATTGTTCTAATGGCCCAGTACGGGTTGATCCCGCACAACGTGTACAGTTCACTGTTCCTCAAGGGCAGGCAGTGCGCTTGACGTTCACCGTAAGGGCGCTGTGGGAGAACATGATTTTCGTATGTGACGCCCTCACTGGACAACAAATCCTCGTACGAGGAAACGGAACCCGGAGTCGTGATGACTGGATCTCGCCGATCGATAACACCAGGAGCCTCGCTTACTCCATTGTCGCGTTCCACAAAACCGTGTCGCAGGGATACAAGAAAGCAGGCTCGAGGCCGTGGATCTTAAGTCCTCTAGTCGAAAATCAGGGTTTTGACATCCCGGGAGACGGAAAGGCGCACGTACAATACTACGGATTCTCTGATGGCGGCGGCGATAAACCAGGTACCAATGCTCTCATAACGGCATACACAATCGGCATAGTTGGCGAAAAACCTGGGCCGCTGCCGAAGGCAGCGACCATGAAGATTCAGTCTCTTTTGGTACATTGAATCGCCACGAGTCTGTTGGACAGTATGCGTCCGCTCAGCGCCGTCTTGAGTGCCGTGGCGATTTGATCGATGATAACGTCACACCGCTGGGAAGCGGCGTGATCTCAGAGGGCTGCTGGTAAATTGCAGTTCCAGGGCAAGAAATCATCAACCCGGTTGACGGGATGATCGGCAATATACGTCAGCACGTGGCGCAACCAGGCTTCGGGGTCGACAGCGTTCAGCTTGGCTGTGCCGATCAGCGAGTAGATCGCGGCAGCCCTTCGCCGCCGCTGTCGGCGCCGGCGAGCGCTCGCCTGGTTGCACGTCCCCCACCTCGGTCACCTGATCGCGGAAACCGGCATACCAGGGCAGCGCGATGCGCGGCGGGACCGGCATTCGCCTTGGGCCACCCGGGCGGCCCAGCAAAGACCGATGATCACGCCAGCCGACAGATGTGAGCCAATCTGCCAGAGCGCGCCACCGACCGGCAAGCCGCGCTTGATCGCAAACTGCCAAGCGATCAGCCACGCCGACACGACTCCTAACGCAACGGCAATCGTGGAGGCGAGGCCACGGGCAGCGCGCGGCCTGCGTCTGCAACAACGCCGCCCCCGCCGCAAAGCCGATTGTCGCCATCCGCATCGCTTCCCCCGCGCGTCGTTCTCGCATTCGGTCAAATCTGTTTTGACCGCCACAGCGATACTAAGCAACCCTGGGCGGCGCATTCACCCCGTCGCTACGACCTTTGATCAGGATCCAAGCTACTCTTTTCGGAGCGCAACGAAAAAAAACGGCGGCAGGATTCGTCCCGCCTCCGTTCGATACCGCCAATAAAGCGCGATGCTTATTTCACGGAAACGTCAGTCGCCTTGACCGCCACGCGCCGAGCCGGTGATCATGTAGTCGGCCGCTTCCGCTTCGACTTTCTCGCCGATGGCCACCGGGAGTCAGGCGGAAATGGCCGCCCACCAGCGCCTGCGTGTGCGCGTGGCCCGATTGACTGGTCTCCCATGAGCGCACCAGGTCCGGCCGCGCGTGGGCGACCAATAAACTCAGCATGCCGCCAAGCGAATGCCCGACCAGGATCACCGGCTCGGTGTAACGCGCGGTCAGTTCGGCGATGTACTCGTCGACCAGCAGCGGCCAGCAGTCGGAGACCGGATAGCGCGGATTATGGGCGTGCATATCGAGCGCCTGGATGTCGAATCGATCGTTCAGTCGATCGAAAAACTGCCGGTACACGCCGGCCGGATAGCTGTTGGCATGGGCGAAATGCAGCTTGGGCTTGCTCACAAGCGGTCTCCGTCTGGTTATTATCGACCAATTGTAACGGCACTTCGGGTAAGCAACTTGGTGGAGATGCTCTAATTCACTCCGAGGCTGAGCGTCCACCGGAATCACGTAGGGCGGTTAGCGGGCGAGGCCCGCTAACCGCCCCGGGGCCCATCGATGAAGCGGCCTACCTGCCGGTAGGCCTTAGGAGCGCAGCGTAATCGGCCATGCATGCGTTACCGGCGGCGCATAGATGGCCGATTACGGCGTTCCGCCTAATCCGCCCTACGAGAACCGGGCTAACTTAGCGGCCGTACCAGTAGCGGGCGTGCGTCTCGCGGTAACTGGCGATGCGGATCGTCTGGCCGAAGTCGAGCGTCAGGGCGCCGGTTTGATCGGTGCGCAGGCGTTGGATTTGCAGCTCGCCATAGCGCTCGTACACTTCTTTTTTAGGGTGTTGGTAGCGGTTGCGGTAGCCAACCTGAAAAACCGCCACCGCCGGATTGACGGCCTGTAAAAAATCCGGCGTCGAACTGGTGCCGCTGCCGTGGTGCGGCACCAGCAGGACATCGGCGCGCAGCCGTTCGCGGTCACGCAGCACTAGCTGCGACTCCTGCAACGCCTCGATATCGCCCGCCAGCAGCATCGATTTGCCGCCGGCCGTGATCTTCAGTGTACAGCCGCGCGCATTGGGCTTGAGCGACGCGTCCGCGTAGCTGGCGCCCAGCGGATGCAGTATCTCGAAGCGCACGCCGTCCCAGGTCCACGCCTGCCCGGCGGCACACCGCACGTGCCGGCGCGCCGCCTCCATGATCGGGTGATTCGTCATGAGCGACGCCAGCACCCAATCGACGCGCAAGCCATCGAGCACGGACAGCGCGCCGCCCGAGTGGTCGGCGTCGCTGTGGCTGACGATCATGCCGTCGAGCGAGGCGATGCCGCGCGCCCGCAGATACGGCAGGATGACGCGACCGCCGGCGTTGATCTCGGGGCCGTAGCTTGGGCCGGTATCGTAAAGCAGCCGATGATGGCTGGTTTCGATCAGCAGTGCCATGCCCTGTCCGACGTCGAAGGCGGTAACGGTCATGCGGCCAGGGTCGGGGTGCGACGGCTCCGCAGCCAGCAACGGTATCCATGTCGCCAGACCGAGCCAGCGCGCCGGCCAACCCCGCGGCGCCAGCAGCCACAGGGTGCCGAACATCGTCCAGCAAAACAGCCACAATGGCGGCGTCGGCGCCCGCCAGACGGCAAACCGCAAGCCGCTGAACCACTGCAGGCAGATGGTCAGCCACTCCACCAACAGATGCGCCAAGCCGAGGACGAAGCCGGCCATCGGCAGCGGCAGCATGCTGCCGACCAGCGCCAGCGGAGTGACGACAAGACTGATCAACGGAATCGCCACCGCGTTTGCCAGCGGGCTGACGACGGAGACCTGCCCGAACAACAGCATCGTCAGCGGCACCAGCCCGAGCGTGACGGCGTACTGCGTGTGCGCGCCGACGCGCAAGGCCTGCCAGCATCGAGCGCCCCACGTCGGCGCGCCCGGCTGCGAGGCGTCGGCCGCGCCGGGCGCGCCGCGGGCCTGGCGCAGCGTGGTCCGGCCGACAGTCGAATACAAGATCACGGCCACCGCGCCGAACGACAGCCAAAAGCCCGGCCACAAAACCGCCCACGGGTCCAGAAGCACCACCACGCCGAGCGCTGTGCACAGCACATGCGACACGCTGGCGATGCGATTCAGCCACAACGCGACGGCGACCACGATCAGCATGTACAGGGTGCGCTGCGCCGGCACGCCAAATCCGGCCAACAGCACGTAAAACAAGGCGACCGCCGCGCCGACCAGTGCCGCGACCTTTTGCGCGGGCAGCAGCAGCGGCAATTGCGCCCGCGTGAAAAACGAGTGCCGCCACAACGTGAACGCGGCGAGCGCGAACAAACCAGCCACCATCGTGATGTGCAATCCGCTGATGCTGACAAGATGACCAATGCCGGTATTGGTGAAGACCTTCCAGTCCGATTGGTCGATGCCGCGCTGGTCGCCGACCACCAGCGCGACGATCACGCCGGCATAGGGTTTGTCCGGCAGCGCCGCCAGAATGCGCGCCCGCAGCGCGGCACGACCATGCTCGATAAGGTTGGAGGCGCTGAAGACGAAACTATCCAGCCGGCGGTTTGCGGGATGCGGCCGAACATAGCCGGTCGCCCGCACGCCCTGCTCCAGCAGCCAAGCCTCGTAATCGAAACCGTATTCGTTGGCGTTGCCATGGGGGCGCTGGAGGCGAACCGTCAACTGCCAGCGCTCGCCCGGTTGCACGTCCCCCACCTCGGTCACCTGATCGCGGAAACCGGCATACCAGGACAGCGCGATGCGCGGCGGGACCCTTGCTGGCACGGGCGGCGGCGTCCCAGCGGCGCCACCTCCATCCAGCACCCGCTCCACCGCAAAGTTGAAGCGTGCGCCCTGCGCGAAACGATAAGGCAAATTGTCGACGGTGCCGATCACCGTGAAATCGCGGCCCTCGTCCGCGCTCGCCAGTTGCGATGACAACACCCCGTGCGCCAGCCAGGCCGCCCAGTAAAATCCAACGATGGCGCCGACCAGCACAGCGTGCGTCGCTCCCCAAACCCGATGTCGAAGCGCGCCATCGTCAATTAACCGCCGCTTGCTTGCTAGCTGCCAAAGCGCCAGCCATGCCGACAGAAATCCGACAGCCCACGCCATGACCGAGATGGCGGGCAACATCGCTCGCGTCTGCAAGAACGCCGCCCCGCCGGCAAAGCCGATAATCGCCATCCGCATCGCCACCCCGCCAGTGCGCCGTTCGTTCGACGATACTAAGCAAGCTTGTACGGGGATTTCAGGCCGACGAGACGGCCCTTGATCGCAATCAAAGTATGTGTTTCCGCAGTGCCATCCTAAAGCATCGTCAATTCGCAGTCATGGCGGGGATCGCCCTGCACAGCTGGTACATATACGTCTTCCGGGCCAGCGCGGCCGGATAAACGTTGCAACTGGCGACATCGACGGCGATGCCAAAGCGCTGCAAATGCTGCGCGGCCGCGTCGACGATGGCGCGATTTGGCGTCGCCAGGTCGATATCACGATACCGTGGCGGCAGTTCGAAGGTGCAGCCGCCGGAGGGCAGCCGACGCAGTTCCACCTGCAAGCGCACCACCCGCCCCAGCCAGTCCAGCTTGGCGCAACCGGCCGCATCGTCGGTCAAGCCCAGCCATTGAGCCGCGGCGAGCTTGTTACGCAACGTATCGAGCTTTTCGTTCTTCACCGCCCCAAGCATGACGTAATGCGGACCGCTGCGTTCGGCCACGGCCTGGCGCATGCGTTGGCGCCACGCCGGCGATTCCGGGAAGCCGGTGTCGACACCGATGAATTTCACCTGCGGCGGGAACATCGTCGCCATCCAACCCATCGGGGGCTCCGGCTGGGCGAAGAAAATCACGCTTTGCGCCGGCGCTTCAAAGGCCGGCACCTCGGCGCTGTAGGCCTGCGCTCCCCACTGCGCATTGCCCCATTGCGGCGTCGCGGTGGCACACAGCAGCAGGACCACCAGCGTCATGCCGGCCAGGCGGTGCGCAGCCTGCGCCGATGTGGCGATGCCGCGCCACAGCAGCCAGATGATCAACGGCACCAGGAGTTCCAACGGGATCAGGTAGCGGTAAATGCTGAACATACGCATCCAGACCAGATAGGCCAGGCCACAAAACACCAGGAAAAATCGCCCGCGCGGACCAACGCTCGGCAATGTCACGCCACGCACACGCCGCAGCAACGCCAGCACGCCAAACATGGCCAACAGCGTATAGGTTACCGGCCACATGACCAGGCTGTGCGCCACCTCCGTCACGCGATGGAAATCGCTGGCAAAAATAAACGGCCAGCGCAAATATTCAAGCAGCGTCTTCGGTAAAAACGACGTATCGATAACGCCAGTCTCGGCCGCCCAAGGGCTGTGGAATATGTTATTAAATTGCGGGAACAGCGGATTGCCGAACATTTGCCACATCTTGAGGAACCACCAGCCGCTTGTCAGCGCCACGCCGGCCGACACGCCGATGCCGAACAGGAAGGCCATCGCGAATCGCCGGCGATACGGCAAGGGAACGCAAAGAAATGCCAGGCACATCGCGACCGCATACGGGAGATTGGTCAGTTTCAATCCGGTTCCCAGTCCCATCAGCAAGCCGGCGCCCAGGACGGCCATCGTCCCCTTGACGTTTTGATCGAGCATCGCCTGCCAGCGTGACAAAGCCAAATAAAGGCCGCCCAACAAGAACAGCGCGGTGGTGTTGTCCCCCATGGTGTTGCCCAGCTCTCCACGGAAGCCCGGGCCAAGCACGGCGGCGGCGGCCAGCAGCAGCGGCAGGCGCAGGTCGGCGCCCGCCCCGGTCAGCTGGCGCGCGATCCCAAGCACCAACACGAAATTCAGTCCATGCAAGGCGCCCATGACAAAGCCAACCACCAGCGGCGGCGACAAACGGTTCAAGCCGTAGTAGAGCAAGTCCAGCGTGGGATTGAAATACGTCTGGAAACGGGCCGGCGCCAGATCGAAGCCCAGGCGGTCGTTCAGCAACGCGTGGACGTTGTATAGATGATAGTTGCGCAAATCCCAATTGGCGTCCTGACCGATCACCATCGACATCAAGCCAAACAGCACGGGAATGAGCACGGCCGCCACCATGCCGGCGCGCGGATGGGCGAGCCACCCCGTGCGGCGGACAAACCAGACGTCCAGCGCCGCCAGCGCTCGGTTCAACACGCTCACGCCCCGGACCCGCCAGCGGACTTCGCCGCCCAAGTTTCTGCCATGGAGATGAGAGCCTTGCGGAATTTATTCATTGTGTGGCGCCGAAAGAAATCGAGGCCAGCATTATAGTTTCATTTAGCAATTACTTGCACAATAGTAAAATAACCCGAG
This sequence comes from Duganella sp. 1411, assembly GCF_017833525.1. GTDB lineage: Bacteria > Pseudomonadota > Gammaproteobacteria > Burkholderiales > Burkholderiaceae_D > Rugamonas. The sequence continues at coordinate 41,101 of NZ_JAFICD010000001.1, read as the reverse complement.
CAAAGACAAACGGCGGCAGGGATGCCCCGCCGCCGTTCAATGTGACAGCCGATAAAAGCGGACGCTTATTTCACGGAAACGTCAGTCGCCTTGACCGCCACGCGCTCGTTGATGTTCTTGGCGGCGATGGTCTCGGTCAGGAACGAGGTCGACTTGACCAGCAGGTCGCGCGCCACCTCTTCCAGCGGCGAGCCGCTGATGCTGGCGTGATTGCCGCCCAGGCCGGTGCCGCCGCCCCAGCCCATCGCCGAGACGCCGAAGCCGGTCTTCTCGTTATTGGCCTGGAAGGTTTTGGAGGCGATGATCTTGGCGCGCTTGACGTCCACCACGCGGATGTCCATGTTCATGTGGACCTTGGATTTCTTGTAATCGACCGCGCCGGCCAGCATGCTCAGCGGGCCTTTGAGGAAGCTCAGGCCGCCCAGGCCGGTCGAGCTCTGCTCGAAGCCCAGCGAGGTGATCGAGCCGGTGATCATGTAGTCGGCGGCTTCCGCTTCGACCTTCTTGCCGATCAGCGCCAGCTCCTTGTTGATTTCTTCCATTTCGGCGCGTTCCTGCACGTCGAAGCAGCCGGTCTGCGTCAGCGCGGTGGCCAGCATCTCGGTCATGCCGGTGCCGACGCCGGTGTAGGTCGGCTGCGCCACCGTGCCCGAACGCTCCCACCAGCGGTACTGCCGCGGGTCCTGCTGGCCGGCGCCCGACGAGCAATCGGCGGATTTGCATTTGAACTCCGTGAAGACGACCTTGGCCGCAGGCGTTTTGCACTTGGGCACGTCGATCTGGCGTTCCGAGACCTCGCTCGAATCGGCAAAACACAGGGCGGGGACAAACAGGAGGGCGGCGGCAAGGCGAACGTCTGGTTTCATATGGATTTCCGTGGGTTGGTACAGGCAAATATTGGCGATTATGCACTGCCAACCCATTCTGAATTCTATCCAAATGTCACAAAATCACTTATCACCTAAGAAACTTTCATCCGCAACAACACCGCCCGCGCGTTGGCGCTGGTCGCCTCGGCCACCTCCTGCGCGGAAATGCCGCGCAGCTCGGCCAGCACCGCGCCGATGCGGGGAATTTGGTCGGGACTATTGCGCCCCGGGTGTATCCAGCTGGGCGAAATATCCGGCGCGTCGGTTTCCAGCACGATCGCCTCCAACGGCAGCTCGGCGGCCATGCGGCGTATCTGCAGCGCGCGCGTAAAGGTCATGGCGCCGCCGAAACCGAGCTTGAATCCCAGGTCGATATAGGCCTGCGCCTGCTGGAAGCTGCCATTGAAGGCGTGGGCGATGCCGCCATTGGGACGGATCTGGCGCGCGTGCTTGAGCACCACGTCCTGCGAGCGGCGCACATGCATCAGCACCGGCAGCCCGAAGTCGCGGGCGATCTTGAGCTGTTCGCGGAAGAAGAAGATCTGCTTCTCGCGCATCGCCGGCTCGGTCAACATGGGGAGGAAGAAGTCCAGGCCGATCTCGCCGAGGGCGACGAAGCGCGGATCGGCCAGCGCCGCCTCGACCTGCTCGCGCAGCAGGCGCAAGTCGTCCTCGCGCGCGTTGGGCACATAAATGGGATGGATGCCGAGCGCGTAGCAGCCGTTGTCCACGCTCGCCGCCAGCTGGGCGACGATGGAGAAATTGGCCGTCTCCACCGCCGGGATGACGATCATGCCGACACCCTGCGCCCTCGCCTTCTCCGCCTGTTCGACGGACTCGCCGCCGAATTCGTGGGCGTCGAGGTGGCAGTGGGTGTCGATCCACATGATGTCAGTCCTGGTAGGGTTTCAAGCCTTCGTCGGTCAGGCGCAGCACGCGGTCGCAGCGGCGCGCCAGTTCGATGTCGTGGGTGACGATGACGAAGGCCGTGCCCAGGTTGCGCGACAGCTCCAGCATCAATTCGAAGATCTGCTGCGCGGTGGCGTGATCGAGGTTGCCGGTCGGTTCGTCGGCCAGCACGCAGGCGGGCTGCGTGACCAGCGCGCGCGCCAGCGCCACGCGCTGACGTTCGCCGCCGGACAACTCGCCCGGCACGTGGGTGACACGCTTGGCCAGGTTGACGCGGGCGAGGATTTGCTGCGCCGCGCTGGTCGCTTCGCTGCGTTTGACGCGCCGTATCATCAGCGGCATGCCGACGTTGTCCAGCGCCGAGAATTCCGGCAGCAGGTGGTGGAACTGGTAGACGAAGCCGAGCGAGGCGTTGCGCAGATCACCCCGCGCCGATTCGCTCAGGCTCGCGAAGTCCTTGCCCAGCAGCGTCACGCTGCCCGTGCTCGGCGTATCGAGGCCGCCCAGCAGATGCAGCAGCGTCGATTTGCCGGAACCGGAGGCGCCGACGATGGCGACCCGTTCGCCGCGCCGCACGTCGATGTCGATCCCGGCCAGCACCTGGACCGCGTAGCTTCCCTGCCTGAAGGTCTTGCCCAGGTTGCGGCAGGACAGCACCACCGGTTGTTGATTGGTCATCGGATCACTCATAGCGCAGCGCCTCCGCTGGTTTGACGCGGGCGGCCCACCAGCTAGGGTAGATCGTCGCGACGAACGCCAGGACCACGGCCACGCCGCCGATCTTGAAAACGTCCGGCCAGCGCAGGTCCGACGGCACGGCGCTGATGTAGTAGATATCCTTCGACAAGAACTGCACTCCCAATAAATGTTCAATAAACGGCACGATGACGTCGACGTTGAGCGCCACCAGCACGCCCCCGGTCACGCCGAGGATGGTGCCGAGGATGCCCACCAGCGCGCCCTGGATCATGAAGATCTTCATGATCGAGCGCGGCGAGGCGCCCAAGGTGCGCAGGATGGCGATGTCGGCCTGCTTGTCGGTCACCGTCATCACCAAGGTGGAGACGAGGTTGAACGCGGCGACCGCGATGATCAGGGTCAGGATGATGAACATCATGCGCTTTTCGGTCTGCACGGCGGCGAACCAGTTGGCGTTCAGCTTCGACCAGTCGCGCATGATCAGGTCACCGGACATGGTGCGCTTGAGGTCCTGCGCCACCTGCGGCGCGCGGTGCATGTCCGACAGGCGCAGTCGCAGGCCGGCCGGCGCGTCCATGCGCAGCAGCTTTTCGGCGTCGGCCAAGTGGACGAAGGCGAGCGCCGAATCGAACTCGTTGTGGCCCGCCTCGAAGATGCCGACCACGTTGAAGGAGCGCAGGCGCGGCAGCACGCCGGCGGGCGTCGGCTGGCCCTGGGCCAGCGCCAGCGTCACCTTCTCGCCCAGGTTGACGTGCAGCGCGCGCGCCAGCTCGATGCCGAGCACGATGTTGTAGCTGCCCGGTTGCAGCGCGTTGAAATTACCGCGGCGGGTCTGCTTGGCGACGTCCGAGACGTTGGGCTCCTGCTCCGGCAGCACGCCGCGGATGATGGCGGGCCGCAGCACGTCGTCGCGCACCAGCATGCCCTGCGTCTCGGCGAACGGCGCGGCGCCGATCACTTCGGGATTCTTGCGCGCCTCGGCGGCTTCGGCCTGCCAGTTCGGCATCGAGCCGCGCATGTCGAACACTTCCACGTGGGCCAGTACCGACAGCATGCGGTCGGTCACTTCCTTCTGGAAGCCGTTCATCACCGACAGCACGACGATCAGCGCGGCCACGCCCAGGCCGATGCCGGCCATGGAGATCAGGGAGATAAAGGAGATAAAACTGTTGCGTCCGCTGCGCTTGCCGGCGCGCGTGTAGCGCAGGCCGACCAGCCATTCAAACGGTAGATTCTTGACTATACTCATGGGTTCCAACAAGGCTCAACGATGTGTGAGCCCGAAGTTTGCCATACAAATACGATTTCATGGGTGAAACACCTCACCTTGTCCCCAGAAATCGCCGCGCAGCCGACCCATGGCGGCGCGGCTTAAGCCGATGTTAAGCGAACGTGTTAAGCGAACTTCTGGTCCTGGCCCGGCTTGCGGCGGCCCATGAAGCCGATCAGGCCCAGGCCGAGGCCCAGCATCGCCCAGGTGCTCGCTTCCGGCACGGCGGCGGCCATCGACACGCCCAGCAATTCCTGAGAGGCCTTGCCGTTGGCGCCGATGCCGGTGAAGCTGGTGTAGCTGTACATATTGTTCAGCACGGTGTGCTCGGCCGCCATTTCCAGCATGTGGAAGGCGGCGTCGGCGCTTTCATCGCCGCCGGTGGTGAAGTACTGCGAACCGGTTTGGGCGTAGATGTCGCCGTCGTCGGCCACCAATTCCCACAGCGCCAGCTGGAATGCCTTCTGCGTGCCGGCGTCCTTCATCGCGCTGGCGTACGAGGTTTCGTACAGCGCCTTGACTTCGCTTTTCACGCTGGCCTGGCCGGCGGTGTAGACGGTGTATTGCTGCAGATCGACGTTGGGCTGCACGCAGAACGCCAGGAAGCTGTCCTGCGGATTGACGGTGTTGGTCAGTTCCAGCACCGGGATGCCGACGAAAGGCGTGCCGTTGAAGTTCTGGCCGTCGAAGTTGACCACCAGGCCGCCGGCGTTGTCGAGCGGCGTGGAGTTGTAGGTGCCGGCGGCGAAGGAGGCCCCCGACAAGGCGACGGTGACGGCGAAAACGGCGGCGTGGATGGCGTTGAATTTGATTTTCATGATAATTTTTCTATAAAAAGTAATGGTGTTTGCTAACTCTTAGGGAAACTTATGCGTACGCCGCGTGGTCCTGGCACTGTCCGACCAGCTGGACCGGCGGCGCGCCGTCGCCCACCAGGTCGGCCATGGTCGGCAGGGTCACGCCGGCCACCGCCGCGTCGGCGGCCGCGACGTTGAAGTAGACGTCGGTCATGTCGGCCGTGTGGCCGTTGCTCATCGTGACGCTGCTGCGCTCCAGATGCAGGTTGTTGTTGGCGTCGAGGAACGGCAGCTCCGTGTAGCCGACGGTCAGGCCGGTCACGCCGGCGGCCTTCAACGAGACCAGCTCGCCGGCGTCGGTCTTGCCGTCGCTGTTGGCGTCTTGCCAGATCAGCAGGCTGCCGAAGTGCGCGTCCGACGCGTTGACCACGCCGTCGCCGTTGCTGTCGTAGCTGGCCAGCTTGGCGAAGCCGCTGCCTTTGCCGGTGCCGCCGAACAGTTCGCCAATGCTGTCGATGCTGCCGTTGCCGTTGCTGTCGATCGCCAGGAAGCCGTCGCCCTTGGACAGCCAGCCCGACTGGATCGCCTTGCCGGTGCCCAGCAGGTCGAAGCTGCCGTGCATGTCGGCGCGGGCGATGGTGTGGATACCGTCGCCGTTCAGGTCGATCGCGATGGGCGTGATGGCCGCGTCCCAGCGCATGTCGTTCTCGCCCGAGCTCAGGTTGATGTTGTCGGTCTTGGTGACGTTGACCTTGGAAACCATGTCGCCGTTGACGTCCGAATCGATGGCGTCGTTGCCGCCGGTGTTCTTGACGCCCCACTTCCAGTCGTTCATGTTGTACGTCTTGAACGCCACGTTGGTCTTGTCGAACACCAGGTAGTAATTGCCCGGGGTCAGATCGGCAAACTTGTAGTGGCCGCTGCTGTCGGTCTTGATCGTGCTGCCCAGCTGCTTGCCGGTGGCGCTGTCGTACAGCGACACGCTGATGCCGCCGATGCCCTCCTCGCCGCTGTCCTGCACGCCGTTGTGGTTGCTGTCGCGCCAGACCTTGTCGCCGATGCTGGCCTTGCGGTAGATGCCGGCGTCCTCGGTGGTGAGGTTCTGGCCGGCGCCCAGCGTGATCGTGTCGGTGCGGCCGGTGCTGCCGGAGACGGTGGTGATGTCCGAGTCGGTGGCGTTGCTGCCGACATTGGCCTTCGTGAAGAACCAGCCGGTGCTGTTGACCACTTCCACCTTGTAGTTGCCCGCCGCCAGGCCGCCGAACACATATTGGCCGCCGTCGTGGGTGACGGTGGTGCCCTTGAGCACGTTGTTGGCGTCGTACAGCTTGACGGTCACGCCATCGACGCCGCCCTCGCCGCTGTCCTTGACGCCGTTGTAGTTGACATCCTCCCACACGGTGTCGCCGATGCTCGAGACCTTGACCAGGCCGGCGTCCCGGCTGGTGTCGTTGACGCCCGAGGCGAGCGAGAATTGCGCGGTCTTGCCGCTGGCGTCGACGTCCGAGTCCAGCGCGTCGTTGCCGCCCTGGTCCTGTTTGGTGAACAAATAGCCGTCCACGGCGGCGAACTTGACCGAATACTTGCCCGGACCGAGGTCGCGGAACGCATACAGGCCGGCGGCGTCGGTGGTGGTGCTGGCGATGGCCACGCCTTTTTCGTTGAGCAAGGTCACGCCCACGCCCTTGGCCGCGCCCTCGCCGCTTTGCTGGACGCCGTCGCCGTTGGTATCGAACCACACCTTGTCGCCGATGCTGCCCTTCTGGTAGAGGCCGGCGTCCATGGTGGTGACGTTCTGGCCGGCCGCGACGGTCACGCTGCCGAGATTGCCGCCGGCGTCGGCGTCGCTGTCGATGGCGTTGTTGAGGCCGACCTTCTGCGTGGTGACGGTGTAGCCGTCCGGCGTCTTGATGGCGACCACATAGGTGCCGGCCTCGACACTGAACTTGTAGTTGCCGCTGTTGTCGGTGGTGGTGGTCTTGAGCACCTTGCCGGCGCTGTCGCGCAATTCGACGGTCACGCCGGATTTTCCGGTTTCACCGCTATCCTGCAGGCCGTTGCCGTTGTTGTCGAGCCAGACGCGGTCGCCGATGGTGGCGGCCGCCAGCACGCCGGCGTCGACGCTCTTGTCGACCTGGCCGGAGGTCAGGGTGAAGGTGTGCGACTGGCCGGCGGCGTCGACGTCGGAATCGACGCCATCGTTGGCGCCTTGGTTGGCGGCCGTGAAAGCCATGCCTTCCGGCAAGGTCGCCTTGTCGAACACCACGCTGTAGCTGCCCGGCTTGAGGTTGGTGAACTGGTAGTTGCCGTTGGCGTCGGTGGCGACGCTGGCGCCGACCTGCTTGCCATCGGCGTCGAACAGGCTGACCTTGACGTTGCACACGCCGGCCTCGCCGCTGTCCTGCACGCCGTTTTTGTTGGCGTCGAGCCAGACGCGGTCGCCCACGGCGGCGTTCCGGTACAAGCCGGCGTCGACGGTGTTGTTGACGTCGCCCGCGTTCAAGACGATGGCGTCGCTCTGGCCGGTGGCGCCGACATCGCTGTCCTGCGCGTCGTCGGTGCCGGCGTCCTTGCCGCTGAACAGATAGCCCGCCGGCGCCTTGACCGACACCGTGTAGCTGCCCGGATCGGCGGTGAAGTTGTAGTGGCCGGCCGCGTCGGTGACGGTGGTCTGCACCACCTGGCCGGCGCCGTCCTTGAGCTCCACGGTCACGTTGCCGATGCCCGCCTCGCCGCTGTCCTGCACGCCGTTGGCGTTCTTGTCTTCCCACACGGTATCGCCCAGCTTGGCCTGGACCGCCACCACGCCGGCGTCGAGGTCGGCGTTGTTGTCGCCCGAGGCCAGGGTCACCTGCGCGGTCTGGCCGGTGGCGGCGTCGGCGTCCGAGTCGATGGTGGCGTCGCCGCCCTGGCCCTGCGCGGTGAACAGGTGGTGCGCGGGCAGGCTGGTCTTGTCGAACTGCACGCTGTAGCTGCCCGGCTTGAGGTCGCTGAACTGATAGTGGCCGTTGGCATCGGTGCTGACGGCGGCGCCGGCAGGGTTGCCGGCGGCGTCGAGCAAGGTGACCTTCACGCCGGCCACGCCCGCCTCGCCGGCGTCCTGCGTGCCGTTGCGGTTGGTGTCGTACCAGACGGTGTCGCCCAGCGAGGCCGGACGATACAGGCCGGCGTCGGCCTTGTTGTTGGTCTCGCCCGGGGTCAGCACGATCGGCCCGGTGTTGCCGGCGGCGTCGATGTCGCTGTCGGTGGCGTCGTCGCCGCCCTGATGCTGGCCGACGGGCTTGAAGCCGGCCGGCGCCTGCACCGACACCGAGTAGGTGCCGGCGGCAACATCGAAGTGGTATTTGCCGGTGGCGTCGGTGGTGGTGCTGGCGACGACCTTGCCGGCGCCGTCCACCAGTTGCACCACGACGTTGCCGATGCCCGCCTCGCCGGCGTCCTGCACGCCGTTGCCGTTGCCGTCCTCCCAAACGAAGTCGCCCAGGTGGGCCGGCGGCACCTTGAACGTCAGGTAGTTCGGCGTGGCGCTGGTGTCGGCCGCGCCGCAACCGACCAGGCCACCCGCGTCGCGGACCTTGAACCCGATGTCGAAGCTGCCCGAGGTGCTCTGGCTCGGCTCGAAGGCCAGCTTGCCGGCGGCGATGTCGGCGGCCGACACCTCCGCGTCGACGGCCACGGCCACGCCGTTGAGCAGCAACTTGCCGGCGGTCGGCAGCGAGGTGATGATGACGGACTGGAAGGCGTCGTGCTCGACCTTGTCGACGAAGCCGAAGTCGCTCTGCGACAGCGCCACGGCGTTGCCGTTGTCCAGGTTGAAAGTCTTGTTGGCGCCGGTGGGGGCGTCATTGACCGGGTCGACGATCACTTGCAAGGTCATGGTCACGGTGTTGCCGGCGCCCTGGTCCACAACGAACTCGACGGTGGTGAACTTGCCGTTGTAGTCGGCGGCCCACTGGCCGGGACGGACATAGATGGTGTCGGCGTCAACCTTGCCGAACAGTGGCGTGTTCTTGGTCGAGGTGGTGCCGTCCGGCAGCACCACATACATCGCGCTCACGTTGAGCGTGGCGCCTGCCGTGTAGCCGGCCCCGGCCAGGATGTCGCGCACATCGAAAGTACCTTCGGTATCTTCGCAAATGTGAATAGAGGTAGCAAGGTTGATCGAACTCATGTCGTTAAGCCTTCAGAATCTTTTTGGTGTTATGGGTCTGGAGGGCGGCCATCCACGCGGGTTGGGTGGTTGGTGGCGCCGACTCGGGGGAGGCCATCACGGTGTGAAGTGATGCCCGCATATCATCGAAGTTGCAGATAATACATATCAATTTTATTTTAGACAATTGATTTTTATCCATGAGTCTAATTTTATTTACAATATCCATTAGGAATGTTGTATTTTTTTCTTGACAACTTTCGGTCCACCTGAAATCGAAAGATTTTTTCGGCCTCCGCCGCAATGCCCTACAATCTCGGCATGACTGAAATCACCCTTGTTCTGCCGTACGCGCTTCCCCCGCCGGAAATGGCGCGCGATCTGATCCGCGCCCTGCAAACACCCGCCCTGGCGGCGCTGCTATCGCGCCACAGCGATGCGCGCACCACCAAATTCGACAACAACAGCCGCGTGCTGCCCCATGAGGCGTGGCTGAGCCACGCGCTGGGCCTGGCGCCGGCGCCCGACCATCCCGACACCGGCGCGCCGGTCGCCACCGCCGCCATGCGCGGTTGCGGCCCCGAACTGGCCGCCGCGGCGGCCGCCGGCCACTGGTTCATCGTCCAGCCGGCGAACATCCAGATCTCGCGTACGCATTCGCTGCTGTCGGACCCGCGCGCGCTGCAATTGACCGAGGCCGAATCGCGCAGCCTGTACGACATCGCCCGCCCCTACTTCGAGGAGCTGGGCAAGCCGCTGCTGTACGCGGCGCCGGGACTGTGGTTCGTCCGCGCCGACGACTGGTCCGGCCTGCGCACCGCGTCGCCGGACGCCGCCACCACCCAATACATCAGCGACTGGGTGCCGGAGGGCGAGCGCGCGCGCGACTACCGCAAGCTGCAAAACGAAATCCAGATGCTGTGGCACGAACACCCGGTCAACGAGGCGCGCCACGCGCGTGGTCTGCAACAGGTCAATTCGTTCTGGCTGTGGGGCGGCTCCGCGCTGGCCACCCCGCCGGCGGCGGTGCCGCTGTGGGTCGCCGCCGATGGCGCGCCGTCCTGGATGCAGGCGCTGGCCGCGCCCGAGCGGCGCGCGCCCGATGTCGCGCGCTTGCTCGCCGCTCCGGCCAACAACGCCACCGTCGTGCTGGCGGAACTGATTCCGCCGGCGCAAACCGGCGACTGGGCCGACTGGCTGGCACGCCTGCAGCGCCTGGAACTGGAGTGGTTCGCGCCGCTGCTGGCCGCGCTCAAGGAGGGCCGCGTCGGCCGCGTGACCTTGGTGATGAGCCACCGCCACGAGTGGATGACGGTATCGGGCTCCAAACTGGCGCAGCGCAAATTCTGGCGCAAGCAAAACCTGAACATTTTATTAAGCACCGTCCGCACATGACCCGTATCGCCACCCGCCCCTACCCCTACCGCGAATCCGAAATGCTGCGCCAGGGAGGCATCCACCCGGTGCTGGCGCGCCTGTACGCGGCGCGCGGCCTGACCGACATCAAGGATTTATCGAGCGAGCTGGCGGCGATGATCCCGCCATCGGGCCTGCTGCACATCGACGCCGCCGCCGTCTTCCTGGCCGACGCCATCGCCGCCGGCAAGCGCATGGTGATCGTCGCCGACTACGACTGCGACGGCGCCACCGCCTGCGCCGTGGCGCTGCGCGGCCTGCGCGCGATGGGCGCCAATATCGACTTCATCGTCCCCAACCGCTTCGAATACGGCTACGGCCTGACGCCGGAGATCGTCGAACTGACGGCGCGCGAAAAGCGGCCGGACATCATCATCACCGTCGACAACGGCATCGCCAGCATCGACGGCGTGGCCGAAGCCAACCGGCGCGGCATCGAGGTGGTGGTCACCGACCACCACCTGCCGGCCGACACGCTGCCGGCCGCGCGCGTGATCGTCAACCCGAACCAGCCCGAATGCGGCTTCCCGAGCAAGCATATCGCCGGCGTGGGCGTGGTGTTCTATGTGCTGCTGGCGTTGCGCGCCGAACTGCGCAAGCGCGGCGCGTACGAGGACAAACCGCAGCCGAAGCTGGACAACCTGCTCGACCTGGTGGCGCTGGGCACCGTCGCCGACGTGGTGCGGCTCGACCCCAACAACCGCATCCTGGTGGCGCAGGGGCTCAAGCGCATGCGCGCCGGCCGCATGCACGCCGGCGTGGCCGCGCTGTTCCGCGTCGCCGGGCGCGAGCCGCGCACCGCCAGCCCGTTCGACCTCGGTTTCGCGCTCGGACCGCGCCTGAACGCCGCCGGGCGGCTGGAGGACATGTCGCTCGGGATCGAATGCCTGATCACCGACGACGAGGGCCGCGCCTGGGAACTGGCGCAGCGGCTCAACGAGATCAACCTGAAACGGCGCGAGATCGAGGCCGAGATGCAGGACACCGCACTGCTGCACCTGGACGCCTACGAGCCGGCCAACAGTAGCACCATCTGCGTGTTCGACGAATCGTGGCACCAGGGCGTGATCGGCATCGTCGCCTCGCGCCTCAAGGAAAAGTTCTTCCGGCCGACGATCACCTTCGCGCCCGGCGCCGACGGCTGGATCAAGGGGTCGGGTCGCTCCATCCCGGGCTTCCACCTGCGCGACGCGCTCGACCTGGTCTACAAGAAGGCCCCCAGCCTGATCGACAAATTCGGCGGCCACGCGATGGCGGCCGGGCTGACCTTGCGCGCCGACGCCTTCGATGCCTTCGCCGCCGCCTTCGAGGAAGTCGGCCAGGCGTGGCTGAGCAAGCAGCAGCTCGAGCGCATCGTCGAAACCGACGGCCCGCTGGAGGATGCCTACTACACCACCGCCTTCATCGACCTGATGGCCGGCCAGGTGTGGGGACAGGGCTTCGCCCCGCCGGTGTTCTGCGACGAATTCCGCGTCGTCAGCCAGCGCATATTAAAAGAGCGCCACCTCAAACTGCTGCTGGAAAAGAACGGTTCGCGCTACGACGCCATCTGGTTCGGCCACGTCGACGCGCTGGGCGAGCGCGCCAAGGTCGCCTTCCGCCTCGACGCCAACGAATACAACGGCGTCACAAAAGTGCAATTGCTGGTGGAGCATGCCGAGGCGGTTTAAGCCTCCTCCGCGACCGGGTGCGCGTCGGACGTCGTCAACGCCCGGTGGCGTTGGCGGAACCATTTGGTGAGTATCCATTTCTCGCCTTCGCGCACCGGATCGCCTCCGTGCAAAGTGCCACTACGCTCGCTCGCGTCGGGGTAGCTGAAGAACAGCGCCGCGCCGCGCCGGGGCGCGATCTTGATGCCGAGATTGGCCATATACGTGGCCCCGCCCGAACGCGGCGAGCGTAAATACACGATCAAGGTCGCCAGCCGCTGGCCGGCAACCGACAAGGCATGGGTCTCGCTCACGGATTTATTGCTGAAGAAGTCGTAATGCGGAACGTATTTCCCGTCCTGGCGGTAGCGCTGGACTTGTAAGGTCTCGCCGCGCGCGCCGGCCCAGCCGGTCATGGTCGCGATGCGCCGCTCGATCGTGCCGACCAGCGGATGAGATTCCTCGTGGACAAAGGCGGTGTTCGCGTCCCGCACCGACGTCAGCAGGTTGCCCGACAAGGTCGTTTTGGACATCACCCGCGCAGTCCGCATGCGCGGCTCGGCGATTTCACACATCAACTCGCATTCTTCGGGGCTCATGAAGCCGTCCACCAGGACGATGCGCGGCGCCAGTTGCTCGAAGACGACCGTGGCGCGGGTATCGCCAAGATCGAGCGCATTGTCGGCGCCGACCGCGATATCCGGAAAATCGGCGCCCTCTTCGGCGGCGCGGTGGCGCAACAGCCCGTCATTTTCGGGTCGGCATAGCGCCGCGTCGACGATCCGATGCGCAATCGGCAGCGAGTAGCCGTAGGTGACCGCGATCGCGATCACGATCTGCGTATAGTTTTTGCCGGACGCGTGCAGCGCGCGCACCTTGCCGTTCAGTCGCTGTTGGTATTCCATCAGAATGGCCCCGTATGAAAGAGTGAGGTGCCGCCGTCAGCCCGCAAGCGCGGCAGCGTCGATGGCCATCGGCAGCGCGCCGCGCGCCCGCAGGAACGCGATCAGGCGGGCGGTCGATTCCTCCGCCGTCTCCACGGCGGTGTGCAGCACCAGATCCGCGTCGGTCGGCGCCTCGTAAGGCGACGTGATGCCGGTAAACAGCGGAATGCGGCCGGCGCGCGCCGCCCGGTACAGTCCTTTGACGTCACGCCGCTCGCACACCGCGAGCGGACAGGCGCAATACACTTCATGGAACTCGCCCGCGCCGAAGCGTTGGCGGACGCCGGCGCGGTCGCTGGAAAACGGCGAAATCAGCGCGGCGATCACGATCACGCCGGCGTCGACCAACATCCGCGCCGCCTCGCCGGCCCGACGTATGTTCTCCTGGCGATCGCTATCCGAAAAGCCCAGATCCGAACACAGGCCGGCGCGCAACTTGTCGCCGTCCAACACGTACGCGCGCAGACCCAGACCGGTCAAATACCGCTCCAGCGACGCCGCCACCGTCGACTTACCCGCGCCCGAGAGGCCGGTCAGCCAGACCACCGTTCCCATGTTCCGTGCTTTCATCGTCTCATCCTTTCATTTGACGGTCATTAATTCGGCGGCGCTGCGCGGCGATGGCGCGCCCGCAACGAAGGCGCCGCGAGCCACGTCGTAAATCCTGTCGGCGAACAGCGCGGCGCCGTGACGATGCGTCACCATGATGCGGATCATCTTCAACGCGGCGATGTTGCTCAGAACCTCGCTCTCGGCCTGCACGTCCAGATGGCAGGTGGCCTCGTCCAATATCAGAATTCTCGGACGGCGGTACAGCGCCCGCGCCAGGATGATTTTCTGGCGCTGGCCGGCGGACAGGTGGGATTCGATGCTGCCCAGCTGGGTGTTGTATCCCATCGGCGTCGCCAGGATATCGGCATGCACGCAGGCCAGTTTGGCGGCCGCTTCGATGTCCTCGTAGGCCGCGGTCTCGTCGAACATGGAGATATTGTCCGCGATGGTACCGGAAAACACACCGGCATCCTGCAACGCCACGCCCAGCAACTCGCGAAAACGCGACTTGCCCAGTTTGTCGAGGTCGACGCCGCCCAGCGCGATGTCGCCGCTGGTGGGCGACAGCACCCCGGTGAGCAGATTGATCAGGGTCGACTTGCCCGCGCCCGACGGCCCGACAATGGCCACGAATTCGCCGTCGCGGATCTCCATCGAGATGTTTTTGAGGATCCAGCGGTCGTTGGGGTTATAGCGGAAATGAACATTCTTCAACCGCAGGTCGTGATGGCCGGGATGGCCGACGTAGCCGCTGGTGAAATGCGCCTCGGGCTTGGCCTGCACGATGTCGGCCAGCCGTCCCTGCTGCAATTTGAGCATGCGCAACTGAAACAGGTATTCCATCAGATTGTGGGAGCGGCCGGAAAACTGCAGCGCCAGATAACTGGTGGACACCAGCGCGCCGACGGTGAACACGTGGCGGCCGACGAGCAGCGCGCCGACCGCGACGACGGTGATTTTTTCCAGCGAGGAAATCATCGACGAGGCGAAATTGACCCATATCTCGTACCGCTGCACGGCCATGTCGGCGCGCAGGCCGCTGACGCCGAGGTCGAGGTAGCGCGACAGCATCCGCGACTGGGCGTTGGCGGTGCGGATGGTGTGCACCAGGCGGATGCTTTCCACCACCCGGTTCTGCTGTTTGGCGTTGATCATCAGCGTTTTGGCGCTCAGTTCCGCCAGGCCCGGATAGGACGCCAGCTTGACCCCGATCCGCAGCAGCAGGCTGACCAGCACGATCCCGCCCAACACGCCGCTGTAGGCAAACAATATCGCCAGCGTGAGGATGCTGACCGTGCCGTCCAGGACCACTTCGACCAGGCGCGTGGACAGTATTTTCTGGATGCTGCCGATGGTGTTGAAGCGCGATATCACATCGCCCAGGCGGCGCCGCTCGAAAAACGTCGAGGGCAGCTGCAGCAGGTGGGCGAACACGTTTGACGTCGACGACAGGAACAGCCGTCCCTGGATCACGCTGATGATCCAGGTGCGCACGGCCCCCAGCACCAGGGCGCTGACGCTGAGCAGCGCCAGCGCGCCGGCCAGCGCCGCGATGAGCGACAGGTCCGATCCGGTGACCGACTGGTCGATGATGAACTGGCTGGCGATGGGTTGCGCCAGCGACAGCAACTCCAGCAGCACCGCCAGCGCCAACGAGCGTCCCAGCGTGCCATGGAAACCTTGCACCGCGGTGGCGAACTTGATCCAGTTGATCCTGGCGCCGCCGTCGGCCTCCTTGTGCACCGTGAAGTTGGATCGCACGCTCAATTCCAGCGCGATTCCGGTAAACAACGTTTGCAGCCCGGCCAACGGGACGAAGCTGCGCCCGAGCGCCGGATCGTGCACCCACGCCCCGTCCGCCGAAGTCCCGACCAGCACCACATAATGCCCCATCTTCCAATGCAGGATGCACGGCGTGCGCAGTTGCGGCAACTCGTCGACCTCCAGCTTGACGGCGCGCGCCATCATGCCGCTTTCCGCGCACAGGTTGACCACCGCCGACAGCTTGGTACCGAACACCGAGGCGGGAAAGCGCAGGCGCAGGCTGTCGAGCGACAACGACAGGCCCAGATGCTGCCCCACCATGGCGACGCACGCCAACGCGCACTCCGACTGGTCATGCTGGCGGATCACCGGCGGTCCGGCGCGCTTCCAAAACGAATAATTCATCGGCTTGTCCCGTTATCTGGCCGCGCCCGGCATCAGCATGCGTATCAGCGGCAGCCTGGTTTCATCGACGACGGCGGTGATCCCGGCGCCGTTTCTCAGATGCAGGGGCTGGCCGTCCGGCAGGATCTTGACGGCGATGTTGAGCACCTCCGGCTGGCCGCCGTGTCCCGGCGCCGTCCATTCACGGACGACTTCACCGGACAGCGCGCGCGCGTCGGCCTCGGCCGCCAACGGCAGCTTCTGATGGAGGCTGACGAAACGGCCGAGCTCGGGCGGCAGCTCGTAGCGCGCCACGTAATCGGGCGACAGCGGCTCGAGCGTGATGCGCGCGGCCGCCGCGCTGGCGTGGCCCTCGGCCCAGTCGATGCGGGCGACGGTGCCCGCCACCGGCGCGCGGGCGGTCGCCACCTCGCCGTCGCGATCCGTGACCACGGCGCCCAGCAAGGCGCCCTGCGCCACCTGCTGCCCCTCCACCACGCGCAGGACCAGGCGCGAATTGGCCGTGCCGGCCGCGCTCAGGCTGACCAGCAAAGGCTCGGCGGCGGGACGGATCACGCCGTGGAGGGCATGGTGCCGCGGCACGCGGACCAGGCAGGCCATCGCCACCAGGACGCCGATCAGCGCCAGCGCGGCGATGATGAGCAGGTCCACGCGGCGAAACGTCTGCCTTGCCAGGAATTGCTGCTGGAAACGCTGCGCGGCCTGCGCCGCCTGGATGCGGAACAGTTCGTCGCGAGCGGTGTTCAGCGTGGTGTCTATTTTGTCCATGATTCAGCGCGGGCGGGGCTGTTGCGCGGCGAATCGGCACACCGCGCCCGACAGCATCGCGATCAGCGGCAGCCATTTACCGTGGTAGTCGGCCTGCCGCAGGCGGATGATCAGCCCCATCTGCGACAGCGCCGAGAGCTCGTAGATCGGCAGGTAGAACGCGTTCGGGAACGCGCGGCGGATGACCAGGTTGTACAGCATGCGCGCCAGCCGCCCGTTTCCATCCGGCAGCGGATGCAGATTGCACAGGCTGGCATAGGCGACGATGGCGGCGAAGGCGGGATGGCGGTCCGCATGCGTGCGCAGGAAGGCGAGGATGCGGGACAGCTGTTCATCGATCACGCGGTAATCCGGGTAGACCACCATGGCGCCGGCCACATCGACGCCATTGTTGACCGGGTGCCGGCGGAAGGCGGCGGCGCCGCCGGCGTCGGCGCTGAGCCGGCATAGCAGGGCCTTGAAGCCGTCCAAGCCGTCGACCAACAAGGCCTGCGCCGTCCCGGCCGGCGCCCGCGCAAACAGTTCCCGCTCGACGATGCCGCGGCGGTCGTAGCTTCTGGGCCAGCGCCGCAGCATGGCATGGGCCGACAGTTCGTGCACCAGGCTTTGACTGTCGAGGCAACCGTAATTACCCGTGTTGGCCGGGTCCGTTTCCAGCCATTGCAGGATGGCTGCGTCCTGCGATGGCGACGCGCCGGCGTAGGCCGACTCCATCGCCCGCGTGGCCGCCCGGCTGGTGGCGCAGAGCTGCGCCACGTCCGGCAAGGTCATCGGCTTTAATTGCTTGACCGTCAGCGCCGCCGCCTGCGTCATGGCTGGCGGTCCTGCAGATAGCGGCGGGTCCAGGCGGCGCTGGTTTCGTCGGCCTGCCGGCTCAGATTGGGAATATCCAGGTATTTTCCCGGATCGATGGCCTGCCCGGTCCATTCGCAGATCCTGGCCTTGACCGCGTCCGGGTTCTCCAGGAAATCTTCATAGACGACGGGCAGCACCGTGGTCTCCGTTAATTGAAACACCTTCTCCCAGAAGCGCTCCTGGCGATGGATGCTGCGCTCGCTCATGCGCACATGCGCCGGATCGTACTCGGGCGCGACCTTGGTCGCCGTGCCGGCGAACCAGGACTTGCTCTTGATCGCCCTGGAATAGGAAATGGCCTGCGCCACCTTGTCGCGCCGCGTCAGATAGACCACCTTGTCCGGCGCGAAGCGCTTGAGCATGGCGGGCGATTGGCGTCCATGGTCCAGGTACATATTCATGAACATCTTGTAGCTGAAGACGCCGTTGCCGCCGGTGCGCAAGCGCTGCACCTGCCGCCAGTATTCCACCGGGTCTTCGATGCCCGGCAACCGCTCGCGCATGACCTTGGCCAGTCCGAAATTCGCGTATTCCAGCGGCGCGCCCAGCAGCCCCGTCTTCCACAATTCGATACAGAAGTAGGTGCTTCCGGCGCGCGGCAGCGTGGCGATCATCAGCTCCAGGCGCGGAGCGGTCGATGCTGCGAAATCGTATTCTTTCGAGAACAGCGAATTAACTATGTGCATGCATCAACCTTTTGAGGTATTTATTGATTGTGAACTTTTCTGATTTCGACGTGGATCGCCTGGACCAGGTTGCTGTCGGTGATCTGCGCCTGCTTTTTCACCTTCTCGTTGTGGCGGCGCGCATCGGCACGCACCCATTTCGTCACCTCCTTGCGTTCGGCCGCTTCCAGCCGCTCGCCGTCGTGCACGAAAAAGGTCAGCGTGGTCGCGCGTGGGCAGGTGGTCGCTTTCCTGGTTTGCGGATCCATGCGCTTCTTGCCGCCGCAACTGCGATGCAAAATGGCCAGCGCGCGCACGGTTGAGCGATCGGCGTCGGTCAGCACCAGCGCCTTTTCCCGGATCGATTCCGGATCGGCGCCGACAAACAGCTTATGCCCGCTTTCCAGATCGATTTCCGGTTCCGGGATGCCGTGGAAGGCATAGGCGAACTGTGTGCCGACCAGCTCGCTGTTGGCTTCCTCGCGGGGCAGCGAAATATAAAAAGCGCTATCGTGGCCGAAGAACTGCTGGGCGGCCGACAGCAGGTGGTCCCGTGTGCCGTCGACCGTCCAGTCACGCACGTAGGTGGCCTGGGTTACCGGTTCCGTCGCCGGGGCCGTCTGGGCGGTCGCGGGAGCGGACGCCACGATCAGTGCGGCCGTGGCCAGGCTGGCAAAACTAACTTTTTTCATTTGGATTTTCCTTTAGTTGCATTTGCCGGAAGCCGCGCCGGGCAGCAAGCCCCCGTTCACGGCCTGTTGCAGCAGATCCGCCAATTCCGATTTACGGGGCGAGGTGTTGCCGGGACCGCTCCAGTTCCGCAACTCGTTGATCGCCGCATCCCACTGGCCGCTGGTGATATCGCTCCAGAAGTTCGGATACTTGGCCAGGTTGGGCGTCTGATACCCCAGGTCCATGATGGCCGTCTGCGCCGCCGCGGGCAGCTGGGTGAATGGAATGCCGAATCCGGAGGCGGTGGAGGCCGCGTTATAGGAGGCGGTGACATGCTGATAGATCTCGGAGTACGCCTTGTTGTACATCAGCGCCAGATCGGCGTCCGGCACCACGGGCGAGCCGTACTTGCTTAGCAAGCCGGGCACATCCGCCGGAGCGGCGCCGGCAAACGGCGCCAGCACCTTTTGCGAGGCATCTGAAATATTGGCGTTGGCCAGCCATGTGGCGTCCTTCGATTGCAGGTCGATTCCATTGCCAATCGTCAGGCCCGATTTGCTGGTGGGCTGCACACCGTGATTGGTATAGCCTTCGTCGGTCTTGATCTTGTTCTGGTCGACACGATCCTGTGCCGCCTGGGCGGTTTCGCACTGCTCCGGTGGTGGTGGCGGCGGCGGTTCAGGGACCGCTGGCGGCGGCCCCCACGGTGGAATCGTGATCGGTGGAGGGGATGGCGGGGTCGGCGCATGGCCGGTGACGGGGATGGAAACAATCCCCGTGGTATCACCGGTACCCACAATCAACTCCAATTCTTCCAGATTCAAATCTCGCAATTTTTCCTCCCTGTCGGCGTCGCGGCGCGTCCGCTGACCCGCCGAAGGGCATACTATCGAGCTGAACTTATCGCAATTCTCTCAAATTCTCACACCCCCTCTTGTTTTTTGCATCATAGTGTATCGCTTGTAAATTGCTGCAACACCATCAAATATAATTCCGCTTATTCCGTTAATTTCATATCTTATATCGCTACGTGTCTAGTATTGAAAATATAGTTTTCTTTCGTGCATACATTACGGATTGGTAAGGATGTCCGGGTCGAACGCGCTCGGATGGGAGCGGCCCGCGATTCACTCCCCGATTGCTATTCATCCGAAAAAGGAGTATAAGTACTCCATTACCGGAGGATCTATGAATCTGACCTATGCTTACCCTCGCAGCCGCTTCGAGCCGACCGTCTTGGTGGACCTGAATGCCAAGGCCGAGCGCGAGCGGTTGTCCAAGTCGGCCCTCAAAGGCTTTTTCAAGCTCGTCGGCACGTGGCACGTGCGCGACGAGGACGCCCGCCAGCTATTGGGCGGGCTATCGAGCAGCGCCTTATACGAATGGAAAAAGAACCCGGAACGCACGCTGGAGGTGGACTGCATCACCCGCATCTCCTACCTGCTGGGCATCTACAAGGCGCTGCACATCATCTACGGCGACAAACTCGCCGACGAATGGGTCAACCTGCCCAACAACAACCAGATTTTTGAAGGCCGCACGCCGCTGGCGTACATGCTGGGCGGCGGCCTGCTGGCGATGCAAACCGTGCGTCAGTTATTAGATGCGCGCCGCGGAGGACTGTAAGTGCCGGTCAGCCTGATTCCACCCCTTACCACGCTGCGCCAGTTCGACACTTGCCGTTTGCTGCCTTCCCGGTTCGCCGACGTGGAGGATTCCGTGCTGTCGCCGCTGGCCGACAGCGACGACATGCTGCGCGACCTGTTCGACCTTGACAACGCCACCAACGCGCGCCTGCGCACGCAGAACGGCGGCTCGGCCGGCATCAACGTCGACGAACTGGTGTTCGGCGTGCCGAACTTCCGCATCGTCAACGCCGCCTTCACCTACGCCCATCCGCAAGGCAGCCGCTTTAACGACAGCCGCCGTGGCGCGTGGTACTGCGCCTTCGACGCCGAGACCGCGCTGGCCGAAGTGAGCTTCCACAAGGCGGTGGAATACGCCGAGATCAACCGCTTCGACGACAGCGTGCAGTATCAATGCATGCTGGCCGACTTCACCGCCACCTTCCACGATCTGCGCGGCCAGCCGCGCTACGACAGCTGCCTGTCGCCGGACAGCTATATCGACTCGCAGATACTGGCCGAACGCCTGCTCGACGGCGGCTCGCTGGGCATCATCTACCCGAGCGTGCGGCGCCCGGGCGGCACCAACCTGGCCTGCTTCCGTCCCGCGCTGGTGGGCAACGTGCGCAAAGGCGCGGCCTATCGGCTGACGTGGCAAGGCAGCCCCGAACCGACCATCGAGATTATCTAGATTATGCAAACCAAACCTGAGAACGACACCGAACTGCGCCTCAAAGTCAACCGCGAAACCGCGCGCCTGCCGTGGACCGAACTGCTCAAGCATTTCGCCGCCGGCAACGTGGTGTGGATCGCCAACTCGCTCGATCTGGTCGATGTCGCCGTGCGCATCTCGCACGACGACAAGGCCAACATCAGCCAGTGGATGAACGCCGGCCTGCTCGCCCGGGTCAGCGACGAGCAGGCGCAGGCCTGGCTGGAAGCCAACGCCGACCTGTGGGCGGTCGTCGTCAGCCCGTTCGTCCTGGTACAGCAGGAAAAAGCGGTTCCAGCCAGCGTGCACTAAGCGCTTAGAACTTGAAGCTGCCCGCGTCCAGGGTCAGCGAACCGCCGCACGCCGGCGTGGTCGCCTCGCGGTTGCCGCTGGCGGTGGACTGGTTACTCTCCCACACGGTGCTCACGCCGTACTTCATGAACTTGTACTGGATCGCCGTGGCCGGCGGCAGCTGGAAGGTGCGCGACCACGGCACGTTGGCGCCGCTGCCTTCGATGGTCAGCTGGTTGCTGGCGCCCTGCACCCAATTGCCCAACTCCGCGCGGTTGCCGACCACGTAGACGTTCTGCCCGACCACCGTGTTCGCATTCGCCACGCGGAAGGTCACCGGCACCGTGGTGCACGTGCCGCCGCCACCGCCACCGCCCACCTTTTGATTGATGTGCAGCGCCACCGCCGGCACGACCGAACCGCCATTGCCGGGAATGCTCACGCTGATCACGCCATTGGTGCCGACGGTCACGCTGTCGCTGGTGCAGGCGGTACCGGCGGCGTTCAGCAGCCCGTGCACGACGTTGCAGTAAGTCCCGGCGGGCAGCTGCGTCTGCAGCGACGCGTTCCACGCCGCGCTGTCGTTATTGATGGCGACATAGCCTTTGGCGCCACGGCCAAAGGCGATCTGGTTGCCGCTGCCGTTGGTGAAGTTGTCGACGCCCTGGCCCGACGTCACCGAGCGGAAGGCGACCATGTTCGAGATGTCGCTCCAGCGGTGGATGAAGTCCCACTGCTGGTTGATCAGCGGCGCGCCGTTGGCGTCGAACGGGCTGGCGCTCGGCGGCCCCTGATCGTAGCTGGTGAAGCGGAAGCCCGAATGCAGCTGCGCCGCCCCGTATGGCCACGCCAGCATGAAGATATTGGCCAGGTCGTAGCGCTTGGTGCCTTGCGTGTCGTTGGTGCCGCCGGAGACGTAATTACTGGCCACCAGCGAGCTGCCATTGCGCTCCGTATCCCAGTTGTTGACGAAGACCGTCGCCTTCTCGCTCGGCACAAAGCCCCAGGTGCCGCCCCAGTTGCCCGGCGTGCCCATGATGGTGCGGATCTGCGACAGGCTGGCGCCATTCTCGTTGCGGAAGACGGCCTTGATCGCGTACGTGTACTGGAACTCGTTCAGCGTACCGCTCGGGAAGTAGCTCGATCGGACCACATTGCTGTCCGGGATGACCTCCTGCGTGACCCACAGCGGCTCGCCGGACGTGGTGGTCTGCGTCACGCCGCTCATGATGGCCTGGATATCGGACGGCTGCATATGCTTGGCCGCGTCGAAGCGCAGACCGTCCACGCCCATCGCCACCAACTTGTTCAGATAGGTCTTCACCTGGCCTTGCACGTACGCGCCCTCGGTCTTCAGGTCCGGCAGGCCGCTCAGGCGGCAGAACATCACATTGTTGCGGTTACCCGGCGAGCCGTAGTCGCCGCTGGCGATGTCGCACGCCGGATGAAAATCGCTGCCGCTGAAGAAGGGATACGTCAGCGAGGTCGAATTCCATGTCGAACCGTCGGTGGCGGTGCCGGCGCCCGCCGCCAGATGGTTCACCACCACGTCCGCGTAGATGCGCACCTTGGCCGCGTGGCAGGTGTTGACCATGGCCTGGAACTCCGCCTCGGTACCCATATTACTCTTGAGCGAATTGAAGTTGACCGGCTGGTAGACATCCCACCAGGTGCCAAGGCTGGCGGCCGCCGTCGGCGGCGACACCTGCACCGCGCCATACCCCTGCGGACCTAGCCAGTTGGTGCATTCCTTGGCGATGTCGTTCCACTTCCAGCGGAACATCTGTACCGAGGTATCGGGCGCGTTCAGCGCGGCATGCGCGGGCACGGCCATCAGGGCGCTCAACAAACCTGCCGCGCAAAGGGATTTCATCAGACTGCGTTGTGTCGAATTGATCATCATGTGTCCTTATCGTTATGTTTAGGGAAATGCTGTCTCCCATGCAAAATGTAGCAGAACTACAGTAAACATCAACTGGAATTTGAACTTTTTTATTCTTACGCGGCTTGATACTGTAAGACGACTACAAATATATATGTAGTCGGGATACAGATTGGAATATCAACCATGTGAAAAAAGTCATTAGACGGCGGGCCGCCGCTGGCACAGCATGGGACGGCAGTACACACCTATAAAAACCGGAGACAACATGAATAAATTCACCCACCTGAAAAAGTGGGCGGCGCTCGGCTGCCTGGCGCTGGCCTCGTCCTTCAACGCCGGCGCCGCCACCTGGACGCTCACCGGCTCGGTCGTCACGCACGATCCGAGCATCTACAAGGAGGGCAATACCTGGTGGATCACCGAGACCAGCGACACCGGCATCGGCGTCAAATTCTCGCCGGACGGCCGCGCGTGGACGCAAGGCGTCAGCATCTTCGGTGGTGGCCTGTCGTGGTGGGGCCAGTACAACGGCAACACCAAAACCGTCTGGGCACCGGATATCCACGTCTGGAACGGCAAGGCGATCATGTATTACGCCGTGTCGAGCTTCGGCAACCAGAAATCGGCGATCGGCCTGGCCACCGCCACCAGCATCGCCAAGGGCGACTGGGCCGACAAGGGCACGGTCATCACGTCGGCGCCCGGCGATAATTTCAATGCGATCGATCCCAACTTCGTCGTCGACAAAGCCGGCCAGCCGTGGCTTAGCTATGGCTCCTTCTGGGACGGCATCTTCCTCACCCGTGTCGACGCCAACACGCTCAAGCCCATCGGCACGAAATACCGCCTGGCCGACGACAGCACCGGCATCGAAAACCCGTTCATCATCGCCAACGGCTCTTACTACTACCTGTTCGTCTCGAAAGGCTCGTGCTGCGCCGGCGCAAACAGCACTTATCACATCTCCTACGGCCGCTCCACCAGCATCACCGGGCCTTACCTGGACAAGAATGGCGTCGACATGCGCAACGGCGGCGGCACCGTGCTCGATTCGGGCGGCTCGCGCTTCATCGCCCCCGGCGGCGAATCGATCAGCAATGGCGCGATGGTTCGCCACCGCCTCGACAGCCAAGCCAACTACAACGGCGTGCTGTTCATCAGCGACCTGTTCTTTACCAACGGCTGGCCGACGTTCTGATGGCATACGCGGCGGACAACAAGCGCTGGCCGGTGATGCTGTCGGCTGCGGCCGGCGGCATCCTCGGCGCGACAGCGCTGTTCTGGGGACGGTCATCGGGCGACGAGCCGACGGCCGTCTCCCCGCCGCCGCAGGCGATGGCGGCGCCCGTGGCGGCGGACTCCGCGCCGCCACGGCGCACGTCAATGGCGGATGGCCGCGCCAACGGCGTCGATCAGTCGTCGGAGATAGCGCTGACCGACAACCAGGAACTGATCGCCGACAGCGCACTACGCAAGGTGATGGATTCGTATTTGCTTGGAGCTGGCGACAGGGGCGGTCTCCAGGCGCTGCTGGACTATCTGAATCGGCACCTGCCCGCCAACGCGGCGCGCGAGGCCGGAAGGCTGGCGACCAGCTACCACGCATATTTGAGCGCCCATGACGAGCTGCTGGCGGCACAAAACTTCGGTGCCATGCCGGACCTCCATCGCCTGATCGGCTGGCAGCGGCAACGGCAGCAACTGCGCGACCGCATGCTGGGCGAGAAGGTCTCGCAGGAATGGTTCGGTACCGAGGAAGCCTATCTCACGCAAGCGCTGGAAGAATTGGATCAGCGCCGCGACGGCACGGCGCGCGTCGACGAAGACCAGGCAAAACATGACCAGCACATGCGGCAAGTGCTGCAAGATGCAGTGGTTCCACTGCGACCAAAAACCACGGAAACACGTAGGGCGGATTAGCGAAGCGTAATCCGCCAATGCATGCGTCTCGAGGGCGCATGCATTGGCGGATTACGGCGTTCCGCCTAATCCGCCCTACGTGGATACAAGTAAGAGCAGTCCTGATCAGCAGGATCACGCGCCAAGATCCGGTCATACAGGCCAACGTTATCGGCCAGCGTGCGCGCCACGTCCTCAGGCAGCAGCAATCCCGCCGCCACCTGCCGCTCCGCCGCGGTCCGGACAGCGGCGACAAAATCATCGCGCGTCGGATAGCGCACCTCAAGACTAGGCCGCGGATCGCCCGCCGCGAGGCGCTCCACCTCCGTCCGCGCAAACGGCACGAAGCTGCCATCGAAACGCGACGTCGCCCATGCGAACCCCGTCTCCGGCGCGCGCAGATTCCAGCCCGTATGCGTACCCAGCGGCGCCTGCAACTCGACCAAGCGTACACCACCCCTGTCATTACCGTCGGCGTCCGGCGTCGGCACGCGGGTCTCAAAATCATCGCCACGCTTGACGGGAACACCATTGCCGATCAACCTCGGCTCGCGCAGATTCTGCGCCGGCGGCGTCAGCCCCAATCCTTTCGGGAAGATCGCGCGATAATCCGCCACCGTCGTCAACGAACCATCGGCCAGCTGCGGATAGGCGCTGGCCGGCGGCTGCTTGCCGTCGACCACCCACTGCTCCAACCCCACGATCAACGCCCGCATCGGCAAATAGTGATTGCTGGTGGATACACAAGCGGTGAACGGAGCGCGCACGCGCGAGCGGCCGACATAGTGCTGCGCGCCCATGAATCCATACACCCGGGCGTTGTCCGCCGGCGCCACGTCACGCGCGCCATCGGGCGTGGTGGTGATCAGCGACGCGCCGCGGTTCCAATACTCGGTCGACGTATTCGCGTAGATCAGCTTGGGCAAATTACCCTGCCTGTCACGCGCCAAATCGAGCGTGGATGCCGTTTTGCCGCTCACCGGATCACGGGACGGCGCGGTGGTGAACGGGAACGCGTCCGCCGGATACTCATGCTCTTCCATCATCGATGGATGACGCGTCGGCTGTACGAAGCGGCTATTGAAGCCCGCCGACCCACCCGCCCCAGGCACTTGCAGGTAGGCGCCGCCAAACGCCAGGCGCCCGGATTCGTCCACATTCAAGCCGTCGTGCAGCATGCGGCCGATCACGCGGCCGGACTGGCTGATGCCAAACATCAGCACCGCCTTCGGCACCGGCGCGCCCGCAAACGGCGTATCGCGGAAGTAGGCCAGCAGATCGCGTATGCCCGCCAACCCGGCGCCGGTGACGTAGGGATCCTTCGCCACATAGGTCAGCTCATAGATCGTATCGGGCTGGAAGCCGCCATCCAGCTGCACGCGGCCAGGGCCGCCCTTCCGCTCCGGCGCGACGAAATGCCAACTGCTGCGCGGGATAACCTTACGCTGGTCGGCCGGCCGGGCGCGCCCGGTCAACTGCGCGTGAGGGTCGTCCGGCTTGGCCGGCTCATAAGTCAGGCCGCGCTGGCCGGCGTAGACAGCGACATCCACCGGCGCGTTGACCGTGAATTCATTCTGTACCTTGCCCTTGATACCCCGGGCCACCGGCGGCGCGAACACCAGCGGCCGCGCACCGGGCGCCTGGGGCGCCACGTCCCACGTCCAGGCGGAGAACAGCAGCGAAAAACCATGGCGCATGAGGAAGCCATCGCCCGCATCGGCTGCGGTGGTGGGATCGTTGTTGACGGGACTCCTGCCATTGACCTGCCCCATGATCGCGATGCCGCCACGGTTGTTGACGTCATAGATCAAACTGGAGGGCTGCGCGCCGGTTGGGCGCAACAGTATGAACTCGCTGGAAAAGACCACCCGGCCGCGCGCGTCGCGTGGCGCGTGCTTCAAATCGGCGATGACGGCGTTGGCCCTGAGCCGGGGATCGAGCGCGTAGTAGGCGACGCCACGTATCTTTTCATACGTGCCGGCGTCGCCAAAACTCATGCCCGCGGCGAAAGGCGTGCGTTCGATTACCTCGATACGTTCGACGGCGGCCCGCGCGGGCACGCTGGGAACCGCCACGGCGGTGGTGGCCAGCAGTGCAAGCCAGCGTTTGTTGATCATCCCGGGCCTCATCCGTTTGAAAAACGTTCATGCTAGCAGACGTGGGCACTTTTTAAACCATCATGTCGGTGTATCGACATCATCCCAGTCGCGGTCCTCGAAGCGCACCAGCCAGTTCAGGGCATGGTGGCGCTCCTGCAGCACGCCGTCGTTCAAGCCCGCAGGCGCCGGATACTTCTTCAGCAACGCCTGGCGCGTGGCCCAATGCAGCCGATAGTGCAGGTCCAGCGCGTCCAGCAGCTCACCGGCGGAACGCATCGCGGGCTGCTTGCGCAAACCTTCGGTTCCCCGCTCGATGGCGGTACGCGAGATCGTCGACACGTCACAGATCGCATCCGGGAACGGCAAGGCATCCTGCAGGCCCAACGCCCACTGCAGCACCAAGATAGCCTCGTAACGCCACAGGAATTGCGTGATTTCCTGCTGCGTGGGAGCTTCCTGCGCCAGAAACGCACGTTCCGCATCGGACAAGCCGGCAAACGCGGGTGGAAACCGTTGTTGAAGATCGGCGGCGGTGATAGGCGTATCGCCCGTCAGCGACTCCGCGCGTATCGCCACCACGAACAAGGCCAGCATCCTTCTGAGAACATCCTCCGGCGCGCGCAAACGCAGTTCCGGCTCGGAGACTAAGGGTGGCAGATCCGCCGGCACCGCGACCTTGCGGGCGGCGAGCAGTTCGTCGGTGCGCGCCTTGCGCTGCCAGGCCTGAGGCGGGTACGGAATCACGGCCTGCGGATCGCCATCGTCCCCGGCGGCGGGCAAGAGTATGCGTCCCTGAGGATCGCGCACGCTGCCATCGACCATGAACACGACCGCGTTGGCCGTCCGCGCCCATTCGGAGAAGCCGTCCATCGCGCCCTCCTCCACGGCCAGGCTGACATGCTGGCGCACGCGTTGGAGATGGCGGATCACGTGGTATCGCACACGCGTCATGCTGCCTTGGCCGGCGTCGGCCAGATGGTTCATGAAGCCATTGAGATGCGGCTGCAATTCCGGATCGGACAGGTCGCGACGTACATTCAACACGTGCGGGAAGCCGGACATGGGAGCGTCGGCCACCGTGCAATAGGCGTTGAGCAGGATGTGTTTACTGAGGTCTTTTGGCGAGAACAGTTGTTTCAGTCGGTTTAGCATAAATGATTCGTCGTTTAACGCATATCCAGCGCGCGGCGGCGGCGCGGCGGTGGAAACGCTCGGTCCAGCGCCGCCAGGTCTTCCGCGGAGAGGCGGATATCGGCGGCGGCGCGATTAGCGCGCAAGTGTACAGGATCGACGGCCTTGGGGATGGCGATCACGCCCTCCTGATGCAGCACCCACGCCAACGCGATCTGCGCAGGGGTGACGCCATGCGCCTCGGCGACGGCACGCAAGCCGGGATTGCCGAGCAGCGCAGCCTGTTCGCGACCGGTCGATTCGAGCGGCGAGTAGGCCATCACCGGCATGCCCTGTTGGCGGCACCACGGCAGCAGGTCGAACTCGATCCCTCGCTTCATCAGGTTATACAGCACCTGGTCGGTCGCCACGGCGCCGCAATCGGCGGCGTCCTGCATGCCCTCCAGATCGAAGTTACTGACGCCGTACTCCTTGATCTTACCGGCCTTCTTCAGCGCCTCGAAGGCGTCGAAGGTCTCGTCGAGGGCGAAGCAACCGGGCCAATGGAGCAAATAGAGATCGATGCAATCGACCTTCAGACGCTTGAGGCTGCGCTCGCAGGCCGCTTGCGTGCCTTCCAGGTTGGCGTTGTGCGGATAGACTTTGGTGACCAGGTAGACTTCGGACCGGCGGCCGGCGATCGCCTCGCCGACAACCAGCTCCGCGCCACCCTCACCATACATTTCGGCGGTGTCGATCAGGGACATGCCCAAATCGAGGCCCATCTGCAGCGCGCGGACCTCATGTTGCTTGCGGGTTGGGTCCTCGCCCATGGCCCAAGTGCCTTGTCCGAGTGCGGGCAGAGCACGGTCGGGTGGAAAATTCACCGTTTTCATTTGTGGCCTCCTGCGGCATGCGTGGAAAACCATAGTGTATCTGGACTCATGCCCTTTCTTAAATGCCGGAGGACGAGCAATCGGCCCCGCAGACGAACTGATGAGAACAGTTCAACGCCCGGAATCTGCACCTTGCGCTGCCTTGATAGTTTCGGGGCGAAAGCCGGTATGGCGGGTATAGCCGCCGCATTGCGCACTATCCGCCAAACGTTTTGCACTCGTCATGCCTATCTTTTCCCAATATTCCAAATTAGCTTTAACGGGTTCCAAATTCGTTGGAACAAACCCAAACCAACAGGGATACATAGACGTACATTTGTTCATTTCAGCATATTTTCGGAGGTCCATAACCGTCTGCCTCCAGCACCGGCCAGAATCAGGGCGGATATCAGGGTGCTGCGGCTGACGGCCCCTCGACAATCTGGGTGGTTCATTCACACCGGTCACAAACTTTTTGAGTAGGAAGCCCGGCAGGAGAAGACTCGCTTAATTAAATTAAAATTCCGTGGACAATGATTTGACTTCGTATGCATAGACGCCGTGAAAATTTAAGCTGTCCGCAATCTCCTTCAAAAATCAGCTTCGCCACTACGAAAAATCACGATTTATACCCATCATATTCCCATGACATATATGCAGCCAATTGTTTAGCCAAATCGCCCCAATTTTCAGCCTCGGCATTACTTATAAGTAGTTCAATCATATTGCGGATCGTCACAATATCAAACTCGTTGACCACAAGATGATTTCTTCCCCAAAAAGGACAATAATTATTCCGCTTAATCCATTCAGGGGTGCAAACATAAAACTCAAAATAATCACTACTCTCTTGCCCACTAGGGCCAATTCGGGCTACCAACCTAATATTGAAGCAATCGGATTCATCAGGCATATAGTTCTCAACATTCACTTCATCACATGCCAAACCTTTTAACGCCGCCTTCATGGCTACTCCTTTTTTACATTTAAATGCCCATTCGAGATCTTCTCTTTCACCCCAGTAACAGGGTTTATACGATAAACCTCAAAATTAGCTTGAATTCCGGTTGTCGCAAATTCCGAAGACTTTGCCACGGGAGTTCGATAGACTCTAGTCCCATCAGCACTTATCCAACCGCTGCCATCACTTGTGGGTTTCGCACCGTCCCCGACCCAAGTTTTCCCCAACTGCTCAGCCTCTGCTACAGTACCATTTCCAATTGAGAAATTGGGATTTTTAGTCCCACTACCGTTTATCGCATTAGCTAGCCGACTATCTTGTGCGGCAATATTCGCGAGATTTTCTGCTGCTAGCTGTTCCTTCAATGCCAACGATGTCGCGGCATTCGCTGTTCCATTGGCACCCACTGATTTGCCTAGGGACCCACCGACGACAATTTCGCCGCCTACGCCAAGGGCGACATCACGCCAATACTCAGGAGAGGTAATGACGGCCATGCCCGCGACAACAGCCTTATCCGTATTTCCCGAGGCAGCCTCCAGCATCGCTGATGCCATATCTAACGAGTACTGGGGCGACACTCTCAACATGAGTGCTTGAAATCCGGCTGGAGCATTCCTGAAAGCTTCAAAATCCAGAGATTCCATGATCGCCAGAGGTTGATTGGATATTTTATCCAACAACGTATAACTAACGACAGTGCCTTGCGCATCCGTGTTGACAGCTACGTTTGCACTAGGAGTCGCCATGAATCCTAAGACTTGAGAGCCCACACCGGACATCTTTAATATAGTCCCACAACCTGCTGCCGCAGTGTTGCTACGGCAATTTTCTGACGCCTTCAAATAATTTTGCCAATGCATCTGCCGGTTGTTCGTATCGGTGCCGAGAGCACTCGCTGCACCAGTTGTGCCGCCGACCAGCATTCCAACGCCCGCAGACATCAACTCGCCTAATCCTTGCACCACTGCTTTCGCTGCTTCATCCCCCATGCCCGCCCCAGCAAGTTGCGATATCGCACTAGTTTGCAGTTCGTTCAGTAATTTCGCAGACTCAGCAACCGTCGCAGCACCTGCAGCCCCACCAATCCCCCCCGATAACGCGCCACTGATCGTGTGCAATGCAACGCGGTATATCCCTCCATCTTTCCACTTCTCAATTTCTTCCGAAGTCGCACCTCGCTTGACCAGTGCCTCTATTTGCTTATCGGCGAAATCAGCAATAGCCTTTGGTGCCTGTTTGCTGAATTCCTGTGTGATGGCGACCTGCGAATCGATATCTTTCTGAAGCCGAGATGCATCCCAGCCTTTCGCCAGGGTACTTGCATCGGCAGTCTCGGTCGTTACTTCGCGGCTGACACTCGCAGCCGCAGCCTCTGCATTCTTCCCGGTCGCAAGTTGTTTGGTTTGATCTGTAATAACAACCAAACCGCCGCTAATACCACTAAACGTGGTGCTGCTCTGGCTGCCACTGGCCGAACCAACGCCGGCGCTGGCCGTGGGCTTGCCGCCCGCCGCCGCAGCCTTTTGCTGATCTTCCGATAATTTCCCCGGCGGCGGCTTCTGGTCACCAAGCGATCCACTTACCGATCCCGACAGCGAGAATCCACTAGCGCTGAACTCGTCCTTGTTCTGCAAATCGCTGGCCGTCAGGCTGCCGGTCATCAGCACGTTATTGCCCTGGTCGACGGCCACTTGGCTGCTGCTCATTAACCCGCCCTTCAGGTCCGTGTTCCCCGCTACCGTCACCTGGAACCCGCCATCGCCCGCCTTGATGCCGCTTTGCTCCAGCACCGACAGGAAGTCGCCGGTCACCTTCGATTTGCTGACGCTGCCGCCCACCGTGCTGGCGCCGTAGCAGAACGGCGGTATGCACAGGCTGGCATTCAGGCCCGAACTGCTTTGCTTGCTGTCGAACTTGCTGCTGTCCTGCAGGCTTTCGATGTTCAGATCGCCGCCGATGTCGGCGACCACGCTGTCGGCCGCGATCACGCCGCCTTTCAGCGTCGTGTCGCCACCGCTAATCACCGTCACGTTGTTGCCGGCGTTGACATGCGTGTTGGTGTAGCCGATGTCGTCCCCGTCCGCCTTGCCGCGCGCCTGGCTGACGGCCAGATCGATCGTGAAGCCGTTGGAGGTGCCGCCGATGCCGAACCCAATGCCGATGCTCGCGCCGCTGGACTTGTTGGTGCTGTGCTGGCTGACAGTGTTTTCCGCCGCCAACAGGCTGACGTCGTTGTCCGCCGACAGCAATACGTTGCCGCCGGCCGTGATGTCGCTGCCGATCGCCGTCAGGTTGCTGTCCTTGCCGGCGCCGGTTGCCGTGATGCTCACGTTGCCGCCGGCCGCGATGGTCGAGCCGGCCACGGTGCTGCTGGTCGAGACGACGTTGCTCTCGCTTTTGGAATTGCCCAGGCTGATGCTGACGCGCAGGCCGGCGTTCGTCGCATTCATCAGTGAACTGGCCGTATCCTTCAGGCTGGCCGCCGCGTTCAGCGCCGCAAGCGCCTGCATGCGGCTGTCGCTGGTACCTTGCGCGGCCTTGACCATGCCGCCCACGCTCTTGGCCGCCTCCAGCACAGGCGAGGTGATGGTGCCGCCGATCGCCGTCTTGCTGTAGGTCGTGTGATCGGTGCTGTTGTTGATATTGTTGGCCGCGTTGATCAGCACATCCTTGGCGACGATGGCGATGTCGCCTTCCGGCGTTTTCACTTCGCTCGACGTCTGCGTGTACTTGCCGCCCGCCTTCAACGTCACATCACCGCCCAGGCTGGCGATCTGGCTGCCCACCTGCGTCACGCTGTCGGCGGTGCCGTCGTTGGTGGTCTTGACGGTGCCCACCGCCGCCTGGAAACGCGTGCCGATCGAGCCGGACTTCTTGCTGCTGCTGGCCGATTCGCTGTCGACGCTGTTCTCGGCGCTGACGATGCTCAGGTCGCGCTTGGCGTCGATGCTGATGTCCTTGTCGGCCACCACCGTGCTGCCGGTGATAACCGTGTCGCGCCCGCTCGTGGCGCTCACGCTGCCGCCGCTGAGCACGCTGCCCACCTGCGTGACCGTGTCGCTGCGGCCGCTCTTGTTGTCCTGGCTCTTGCTGTAGCCAACGCCCTCGGTGATGTCGAGCGAGAAGCCGCTCTTCTTGTGCTCGGCGCTGTGGTTTTCGCTGCCGCTCTGGGCCGCGCTCGACACCAGCAGGTCGCGACCGGCGTTCAAGGTCAGCGCGTCCTGCGCCGCCAGCTGGCTGCCAGTGACGACGATGTCGTTGCCCGACTTGACCGTGACCGCGCCGCCGCTCACATTGCTGCCGATCACGTTGCTCACGCTGCTGTAGTCGGCCGTCGTGTCGCTGCTCTTCTTGAACGCGCTCTTCGATTCGCGGTGCTCCGCCACGTCGGACAGGTGGTTTTCCTGCACCTGCGTGATGCTAACGTCGCCACTGGCGGCCAGCGAGACGGCGCCGCCGGCGGCGATGTTGCTGCCGGCTATAGCCAATCCGCCCGCGCCCGCGTCGCCCGCCTTGATCGCCAGGTTGCCGCCGGCGGCGACCGTGGCGCCCACGACCGTCTGGTTTTCGTGGATGATCTTGTTGTAGCTCTTGCTCGCCGGATCGTTTTCCTGATGCGTCTTGACCTCGTCGACGACGGCGGCGATCGCAATGTCGCGTCCCGCCAGCATGCTGCCGTTGCCGGTCGCGCCCAGGTTCACTTGCGTGCCGCTGAGCTTGATATCCTGGCCCGCCTTGAGCGACAGGTCGCCGGTGGTGGAGATCTGGCCGACCTTGTTGGTGACGCTGCTGTCGTTCTGCCGGTTGCCGTTGACGTCGGCGACATAGGCGCTGCCGGTCTGCAGGGCGCTGAAGGCGATGTCGCGCCCGGCCTGGATCGCCGCGCTGGCGGCGACGATGGTGCCGCCGGTGTCGGCGAC
The DNA here is from genome assembly GCF_017833525.1 of Duganella sp. 1411. Lineage (GTDB taxonomy): Bacteria > Pseudomonadota > Gammaproteobacteria > Burkholderiales > Burkholderiaceae_D > Rugamonas. The sequence goes on along the minus strand of NZ_JAFICD010000001.1, from coordinate 7,337 downwards.
GTCGCGCCCGGCCGAAATGCCCAGCGCGCCGGTAGCGGTGATGCTCGCCTGGTTCGACAGCGACGTGTAGCTGCCGCTGGTGTTGACGCTGGCGTATTCCTGCTTGACGCTGAGCGATTGATTGATGACGTCGCGCCCCGCCTTCAGGCCGACATCGCCACCCTTGATGGCGCCGCCCTGGTTGACGATGTCCTGCCCGGCGATGAGCACGGTGCGGCCATTGCCGCCGTCGATGACGCCGCCACGGTTGACGATGCCCTCGCTGGTGTCGATGGTGACCCCGGCGCCGGTGACGAGCGCGCCGCCGGCCTTGACGGCGTCGCTGCCGGCGTGCGCCAGATAAACCTTGGGCACGAGCACCTTCTCGACGGTGCCGTCCGGCAGCATGACGGTTTCGGTCTCCATCCAGACGATGTCGCTGGTCAGGTGGCTGATCTGGTCGGCCGTCAGCGCGATACCACTGCGCGCCGCACACCGCGCCAATTCGGTCTTACCCATGCCTTTATACACAACTCGGCGTTAGTCGTACGCCGAGTTCATTTCTCGTAGCGCTTCAGCGACGAGTCGTATCTTGGTCAGTCCCTTCCAGATCGCTTTCACACCTGGTTCACCATCGCCTTTCCTTGCCAGGAAGCCGGCTCGCTGTGCAATAGCCTGATCACTTCGTTCAAGTCTGGCCTGGCCGGTTGGGGCTTCTTGGCCAGCACGTAGGCGGCCTTAATTTCGGCCCAATCGAAGTAGCGCCCGGCGTCCAAATCCTGACTGGTTCGTCCCAGGCGCATCAGATATGCAACCCGCCATCCCACGACCATGAACATGGCCAGGGCACGCTCCAAACGGTCAACGCCGGACAGTTGCAAGGCTTCGACTCGGCAGGCATTTTTCAGAATGTCGAACAGCATCTCGATTTCCCAGCGCGCCCTGTACCAATCGATCAATTCATTGACCTCATCGAGCGAGCCGGCATGGCGATTGGTCAGCAAGCGCCATTCAACTGCCTTGGTTCTTGCCGGCGCGCCCACCTCCCGCGCCACGATGCAGGTAACGGTGACGGCACCGCCTTTGCCGGCGCCCAGTTCCACGCGCCGGGCCCATAACTGCTGTCGTACCACCCGCTCTTTGACGCCATGGCGTGAGGCCATCGTAAAGCTGATCTCGCCCATTGGCGCTTCACGGGTCGTCACATCGAACAGCTTGCCGTGATCGGGCACGCAGCGATTGTGCGCGGCACGAACCAACCAATCGGCGGGATGGCCCAGGTGTTTTGCACGCTGCATAAGGGCATCAAATCGGCCTCGCGGCCAGCCACATACACCAGGCGCGTTCCCGGCATCTCCAGCGCCATCTCGGCGATACGGTCGTAGCCCTCCACCCAGCGCGCGCTTTCCTTCGGCCCATTTCGCTGGCCATCTTCATTTCTCTTTTCACGCGCCCACATCCAAGCGTCAACCACGCCCAGCGGTACGCGCGCAGGCGTCACTGCGTAGGTCGGATGCAAATACATGCCCCGTTGGCTTTCATAGCTCAACGGGCCGAGCCCCTCGATCTGCTGACCGTTGAAATTGAGTTCAGTCGTATCCTGCAAGCACAGCACCACAGCCTCGTGTTGCATCCGCAACTGCGTCCGCTGCCAGTGTGGCCCCATGATGTCGCGCCAGTCGACCGACTCGTTGCCAAGGAAGCGATACGCCGCAATGGTTTCACCCCAACCGTCGCACGCCTCGGGAATTCTCGCCGCCGGATCCGCTGCAAACCGCTCCATCAATATCCTCACTCGCCTGTTGAGGCGCGCGTCGCCAAGTCCAGCTGTGCAAATTCCGTTGCAGCCCAGTCTGCCGATTCCATTGTCAACGCGTCACCCAAAAGACGAGAGTAAGCGCGAAAAATCGGCAGTTTACAAGGGCAGAAGCGAAAATTGGCAAGCTAAGTTGATTTCAGGCTCGGCGATGCGCAGGCTGGACTTGTGTATAAGGACATGGGTATAGATAGCGCAACCGGCCTCACTCAGTAGATTTTTTAAGAATGAAACGCCCCAAATTATCGAAGAGCCAGCTTCTGGCGTCCGGCTCCGTTTCACCAGGAAGCTCGCTCGGTGCAATAGTCTCCTGACTGAAAGCCGGATAAAACGCCAGTGAAAACGTCACGACAGGAAAGAATCCTCTTCATTTTAAACCACCTCCAAAAATAGAGATTGCTCCCTTCCAAGCATAATCGTGACCGCAAAAAAGTTTCGACAACCTACTCCGACGCATTCATTCTTATGTAAACCAACGAGAAATTTTCCCGATTAGACCTTGCTGCGGCGGTATCCAACCCGGCTTCAGAAATTCATAGACATCGTCATAATTATCAAGAGGCACAACAGGCATCAATTCCGCTGGAATCATGGGACTTTCGATTTTCACTGGAATTTTTTTATACCAACATAGTTTTGCCTCTACTGTACCAAGATAGGCCATAAAGCCGTCGGTAATGACATCATGATTTTTCATACGGGCATGTTTTTGAATTAGATCCTCCAACCCACTTTGGTCTCGTTTAAGTAAAAGCGAGAAGAAGTCCTTTCCCGCTGACGCTTCCTCGCGAGCATGTCGTTTTCCTTTTTTCGCGATACTATCAATCATTTCTTCAAGTTTTTCATCGCTTCCACGAATTGCCAGTTGGAGCATATAAAAAAGCGACCGTATACTTTCCGGGTTATTACGTTCTTCCTTAAGTTGAGGCGTCTCTACTTCAGACATTGACTTGACTACCTCTGAGTTATCCGACAATAAAGCAAACATGATATCTCCGCTTAGCTCGAAAGTGGCCCCGCCACTTTCCCCTACACTAGCCAAGGTCAGCTTGCTAGCAAGGTAACAATGCTGTCTGAAAGCGTTCGTATCGCCTTGAACAAACCATGCATACATCGCTTTTGCCCGCCAATAATTACTCATGGAAAGCAAGATAGAACCGAGATGAACCTTATCGCGCCTATTATTAAATGAATCAGTCCACCTAGGCAAGAATTGTTCGTCAAATTTTATTAGTGCTACAAGTTTTTGTTCGCGACTCATTGAATCCATTTCTTCGCACCTTTTATTTTATCTTGATAACCCGCATTTCTTTACTATTGACTCCGGTAACCATTTTTATCAACTTTCCATCATCAATAGCTTTTTGAACTATTTTTGCAGTTTCCAAGGTGGCTGGATCTGTCGACAATTTCAATCGACCCAACACGTTCTTTATCCAATCATCGCTCATTTGAGCAGGAAGCCCAGTAGCAGAAGGCCCACTTAATTGAATTGACCCTTCGGCAGTCAATGGCTTTACTTCGTTAATATAAACGCTATCGCCTTTTATATACACGCCATCAAAACAGTTGCTACCACACTTCCCTTGCAAAGATTTAAACCCGTTACTCGAAAAATAGTTATTAGCCACAAACTCGCGTAAATCTCCGCTAACATTATTATTGGCCAGGCCTTCCAGTTGGGCGAGAACCGATCTCTGGCCTGCGGAAACGCCTAACGACATGCTTTCTTCTGTCATCTTTAGCGCGCTAATATTACCGCCGGCAGAGGTGCCGACCGTCCCAGCTAATCCAACGTCAAGGGACGCAAAATAACGTCCTAACGAGGCGACGGCTTTATTGGCGACAGCACCTCCCAACAGCAACTCTTCAGCCACATACATAGGTGTGGCCGACCCATTTTGTGCTCCGAAGACTTCGATACGAGTATTATCCCGCGCCTGCTCCCCCACAACAATAGAATCCGGCGCCCTGCTGAAGAGTGTATTGACATATTTGTCTAAAAACTGTGCTTGCGTAGCGCTGAAGTAGGTTTGAACGCTGCCATTCGCGGACGCTGTCTGCCCATTGACCACAATCACTTTCCCCATATCTGAGGTCAAGAGGGATTGCGCGATGCGCAGCACATCCATATATTCGGCAAATCTACCCCGTGCCCCTTCGCTATTGGGATCGTTCGAGGCTGCTGCTAATGTCTGGATGTATGCCAGGTTTTTTGCGCTCTCTTTCTCATCGACCAACCCTTTCGCCGTACGTTCCAGCGCATCTGCCCACATAATATAAGCCTTTGCCTCACAATCGGCGTCGCCGCGGCACGTCTTTTTCGCTTGCTCCTTTGCGAGAGTTTCAATCTTTGCGATTTCCTGCAAATGTAATTGACGATTGTTGGTATCTGTTCCCAAAGCAGACGCACCGCCGCCGATGCCGCCAACCCCCGTCCCGATCGCAAGCGACGTCGCCTCAGCCAATCCCTGAGCAAACATTTGCGCCGTGCCGGAACTCAGCCCCTGTTCGACCAGCGCGCTCATCGTCATCGACTGCAATTTTTCTAAATAGTCAGCCGAGCCAGCTACCGTTGCTGATCCAAGTGCCCCGCCAAGTCCACCAGTCAGGCCACCGCTCACGGTATGGAGCGCTATCCGATACACCCCACCTTCGCGCCATTTGGCAATTTCTTCATCGCTTGCGCCCGCCTTCTCAAGCGCTTTTATTTGCGATTGCGCAAAATCAGCAATTGCCTTCGGTGCCTGCTTGCTGAACTCCTTTGTAATCGCAACTTGGGCGTCCACCTCTTTCTGCAATTGCTGGGCGTCCCAGCCTTTGGTGAGTGAACTTGCGTTCGCCGCGGCGCTCTCCGTCGTTACAGTCTGGTCGATAGTTGCCAACACACCAGCGCCATCCTTGCCGGTCGAGAGCTGTTTAACCTGGTCAGTGATCACAACCAAGCCCCCGCTGATGCCGCTATGTGTGATGCTGTTCTGGCTGCCGCTAGCCGAGCCGAAGCCCCCGCTAGCTGTCGGCTGCCCCTGCACAGCTTTCATCTGCTCTTCTGTGTACCCCTTATCCCTCAAGCTCTTGTTGTAATCGGTCTGATTTCCCAACTGTCCGCTGACCGAACCGGATAACGAATATCCGCTGGCGCTATACTCATCCTTGTTCTGCAAATCGCTGGCCGTCAGGCTGCCGGTCATCAGCACGTTATTGCCCTGGTCGACGGCCACTTGGCTGCTGCTCATTAACCCGCCCTTCAGGTCCGTGTTCCCCGCTACCGTCACCTGGAACCCGCCATCGCCCGCCTTGATGCCGCTTTGCTCCAGCACCGACAGGAAGTCGCCGGTCACCTTCGATTTGCTGACGCTGCCGCCCACCGTGCTGGCGCCGTAGCAGAACGGCGGTATGCACAGGCTGGCATTCAGGCCCGAACTGCTTTGCTTGCTGTCGAACTTGCTGCTGTCCTGCAGGCTTTCGATGTTCAGATCGCCGCCGATGTCGGCGACCACGCTGTTGGCCGCGATCACGCCGCCTTTCAACGTCGTGTCGCCACCGCTAATCACCGTCACGTTGTTGCCCGCCTTCACGTGTGTATTGGTGTAGCCGATGTCGTCTCCATCCGCCTTGCCACGCGCCTGGCTGACGGCCAGGTCGATGGTGAAGCCGTTGGAGGTGCCGCCGATGCCGAACCCGATGCCGATGCTCGCGCCGCTCGACTTGTTGGTGCTGTGCTGACTGACGGTGTTTTCCGCCGCCAACAAGCTGACGTCGTTGTCCGCCGACAGCAATACGTTGCCTCCGGCCGTGATGTCGCTGCCGATCGCCGTCAGGTTGCTGTCCTTGCCGGCGCCGGTTGCCGTGATGCTGACGTTGCCGCCGGCCGCGATGGTCGAACCGGCCACGGTGCTGCTGGTCGAGACGACGTTGTTCTCGCTCTTGGAGTTGCCAAGGCTGATGCTCACGCGCAGACCGGCGTTCGTCGCATTCATCAGTGAACTGGCCGTATCCTTCAAGCCGGCCGCCGCGTTCAGCGCCGCCAGCGCCTGCATGCGGCTATTGCTTGTGCCCTGCGCCGCCTTGACCATGCTGCCCACGCTCTTGGCCGCCTCCAGCACAGGCGAGGTGATGGTGCCGCCGATCGCCGTCTTGCTGTAGGTCGTGTGATCGGTGCTGTTGTTGATGTTATTGGCCGCGTTGATCAGCACATCCTTGGCGACGATGGCGATGTCGCCTTCCGGCGTTTTCACTTCGCTCGACGTCTGCGTGTACTTGCCGCCCGCCTTCAACGTCACATCACCGCCCAGGCTGGCGATCTGGCTGCCCACCTGCGTCACGCTGTCGGCGGTGCCGTCGTTGGTGGTCTTGACGGTGCCGACCGCCGCCTGGAAGCGCGTGCCGATCGAGCCGGACTTCTTGCTGCTGCTGGTCGATTCGCTGTCGACGCTGTCCTCGGCGCTGACGATGCTCAGGTCGCGCTTGGCGTCGATGACGATATCCTTGTCGGCCACCACCGTGCTGCCGGTGATGATCGTGTCGCGCCCGCTCGTGGCGTTGACGCTGCCGCCGCTGAGCACGCTGCCCACCTGCGTGACCGTGTCGCTGCGGCCGCTCTTGTTGTCCTGGCTCTTGCTGTAGCCAACGCCCTCGGTGATGTCGAGCGAGAAGCCGCTCTTCTTGTGCTCGGCGGTATGGTTTTCGCTGCCCGTCTGCGCGGCGCTCGATACCAGCAGGTCGCGACCGGCGTTCAAGGTCAGCGCGTCCTGCGCCGTCAGCTGGCTGCCGGTGACGACGATGTCGTTGCCGGACTTGACCGTGACCGCGCCGCCGCTCACATTGCTGCCGACCACGTTGCTCACGCTGCTGTAGTCGGCGGTCGTGTCGCTGCTCTTCTTGAACGTGCTCTTCGATTCGCGGTGTTCCGCCACGTCGGACAGGTGGTTTTCCTGCACCTGCGTGATGCTGACGTCGCCACTGGCGGCCAGCGAGACGGCGCCGCCGGCGGCGATGTTGCTGCCGGCTATCGCCAATCCGCCCGCGCCCGCGTCGCCCGCCTTGATCGCCAGGTTGCCGCCGACGGCGACCGTGGCGCCCACGACCGTCTGGTCTTCGTGGATGATCTTGTTGTAGCTCTTGCTGGCCGGGTCGTTTTCCTGGTGCGTCTTGACCTCGTCGACGACGGCGGCGATCGCAACGTCGCGTCCGGCCAGCATGCTGCCGTTGCCGGTCGCGCCCAGGTTCACTTGCGTACCGCTCAGCTTGATGTCCTGGCCCGCCTTGAGCGACAGGTCGCCGGTGGTGGAGATCTGGCCGACCTTGTAGGTGACGCTGCTGTCGTTCTGCCGGTTGCCGTTGACGTCGGCGACATAGGCGCTGCCGGTCTGCAGCGTGTTGAAGGCGATGTCGCGTCCGGCCTGGATCGCCGCGCTGGCGGCGACGATGGTGCCGCCGGTGTCGGTGACGTCGCGCCCGGCCGAAATGCCCAGCGCGCCGGTAGCGGTGATGCTCGCCTGGTTCGACAGCGACGTGTAGCTGCCGCTGGTGTTGACGCTGG